>JAUIJE010000005.1 GCA_030431455.1 bacterium
CTTTGTCGATCTCGTCGTAGGCCATCACCTCGCCGCCCGAGGCCTCCGCCATCACTTTGGTGATCGCTGCCGAGAGCGTGGTCTTCCCGTGGTCGACGTGACCGATGGTGCCCACATTGACGTGCGGTTTGCCGCGCTCAAACTTCTCTTTCGCCATGACTCATACTCTCCTCGACCACGCCGGGTCGGATTAGATGCTGTAGGACCGACCGATCAACCGCCGGTGGCCTTGGACACGATTTCTTCCTCGATGGCCTTGGGCACCGCTTCGTAGTGCGAAAACTCCATCGTGTAGGTCGCGCGCCCTTGGGTGCGGGACCGCAGGTCGTTGGAGTAGCCGAACATCTCGGCCAGCGGGACCTCCGCGGCGACGACTTTCAGACCCATGCGGTCTTCCATGCCGTTGACGCGACCGCGGCGGGAGTTCACGTCGCCGATGACGTCGCCCATCCACTCTTCGGGGGTGATGATTTCGCATTTCATCACCGGCTCGAGGATTTGGGGGGCGCCCTTCTTGGCGGCGTTCCGGAAGGCCTTGCTGCCGGTGATGTAGAAGACGTCCGCGGACGAGTCGACATCGTGGTAGCTGCCGTCGAACAGGGTCGCCTTGATGTCCACCGCGGGGTACCCGGCTTGGATGCCGTTGGGCATCGCGTCGCGCAGGCCTTTCTCGACGGACGGGATGTATTCCTTCGGAACCACACCACCGACGATCTTGTTCTCGAATTCGAAGCCTTTGCCCGGCTCGTTGGGCTCGAGCTTGACCCACACGTGACCGAACTGACCACGACCGCCCGTCTGCTTGACGTGCTTCTCTTCGTGCTCGACGGCTTTGGTGATGGTCTCGCGGTAGGCCACGCGGGGCTTGCCCACGTTGGTCTCGACGTTGAACTCACGCTTCAGGCGGTCGACGATGATCTCGAGGTGGAGCTCGCCCATGCCCGCGATGGTGGTCTGGTTGGTCTCTTCGTCGGTGGTGCACCGCAGCGAAGGGTCCTCACCCGAGAGCTTGCCGAGGGCCACACCAAGCTTCTCTTGGTCGGCTTTGGTCTTGGGCTCGATGGCGAGGGTGATGACCGCGGGGGGCACTTCGAGCGACTCGAGAATGATCTCGTTGTCGGGATCGCAGATGGTGTCACCGGTGATGGCATCAATGCCAATGCAGGCCACGATGTCCCCGGCGAACGCCTCTTCGAGGTCTTCGCGCTTGTCGGCGAACATGCGGACCAGGCGACCGATGCGGATCTTCTTGCCCGTGCGCATGTTCTTGACGCTCGTGCCCTTGGCGAGGGTGCCCGAGTACACACGGGTGAAGGCCAGCGTGCCGTACTTGTCATGAATGATCTTGAACGCCAGCGCGGCGAACGGCGCGTCGTCCTTGGACGGCCGGGTCGCGACTTCGTCTTCTTTGCCCGGGATGATGCCTTTGATGTCGGCGACATCGTTGGGCGCGGGCATGAAGTCGACGACCGCGTCGAGCATGAACTGCACGCCTTTGTTCTTGAAGGCGGTGCCGCAGAAGGTGGGGATGAGGTTGCCGGCGAGGCAGCCCTTGCGGACCGCGGCGATGACCTCGGCTTCGGTCATGTCGCCGCCTTCGAGGTACTTCTCCGCGAACGCGTCGTCTTGGTCGCCGCACTGGTCGAGCAGCGCTTCGCGGTACTCGTTGGCTTGGTCTTGCAGGTCCGCCGGGATGTCGACGACATCGTATTTGGCGCCCAGGGACTCGTCTTGCCACACGATCGCTTTCATGCGGATGAGATCGATGATGCCGGCGAAGTCCGCCTCGGCCCCGATGGGCAGCGCGATGACGGCCGGGGTCGCCTTGAGGCGGTCCTTGATCATGCCCACGCAGCGGAAGAAGTTGGCCCCGGTGCGGTCCATCTTGTTGACGAAACACATCCGCGGAACGCCGTAGCGGTCGGCTTGGCGCCACACCGTCTCGGATTGCGGCTCCACGCCGGCCACACCGTCGAACACCACCACCGCGCCGTCGAGCACGCGGAGCGAACGCTCGACCTCGATGGTGAAGTCGACGTGCCCGGGGGTGTCGATGATGTTGATCTTGATCTGCTTGGCCTTCGGGTCCTCGCGACGACGCCAGTAGGCGGTCACCGCGGCGGATTGAATCGTGATCCCGCGCTCGCGCTCTTGCGCCATGTAGTCGGTGGTCGCGGCGCCATCGTGCACCTCACCGATCTTGTGCGACAGACCGGTGTAGTAGAGGATGCGCTCCGTCGTCGTCGTCTTGCCCGCGTCGATGTGAGCGACGATGCCGATGTTGCGGGTGAGCTCCAAGGGATGCTCGCGTGCCATGACCAATTCTCCGACCGCAGAAGTGCGGACCTAAAGGGGATGCAGGATTACCAGCGGTAGTGGGCGAAGGCCTTGTTGGCTTCGGCCATGCGGTGGGTGTCTTCGCGCTTTTTGACCGCCGCGCCACGGCCTTGGGCCGCGTCGAGGATTTCGTTGGCCAGCCGCTCGCGCATGGTGCGCTCGCCGCGGGCGCGGGCGTGGTTGCGGAGCCAACGCAGGCCGAGGGCCACGCGACGCTCGGCGCGGACTTCGACCGGCACTTGGAAGTTGGCGCCACCCACCCGGCGAGACTTGACCTCGACCGAGGGCTTCACCTGCTCCAGGGCGTTCTTGAAGACCTTGATGGGGTCTTCGTTGGTGCGGTCTTTGACGATGTCAAACGCGCCGTAGACGATGCGCTCGGCCACGGACTTCTTGCCCTGCAGCATGACCACGTTGACCAGCTTGGTGACCAAACGATCCGCGTAGATCGGGTCCGGGTTGATTTTGCGTTTGGGAACTTCGCGACGACGGGGCATGGCCGGTCTCCTGGAATCTGTGGGGCCTTACTTGGGCCGCTTGGTGCCGTACTTGGAACGACCGCGACGGCGGTCGTTGACGCCGACGGCGTCGAGGGTGCCGCGCACCACGTGATAACGAACGCCCGGGAGGTCTTTGACCCGGCCCCCGCGGATGAGCACGACGCTGTGCTCTTGGAGATTGTGACCCTCGCCCGGGATGTAGGTGGTGACCTCGAGCTGGTTGGTCAGGCGGACACGGGCGACCTTGCGCAGCGCCGAGTTCGGCTTCTTCGGGGTCGTGGTGTACACGCGGGTGCACACGCCGCGCTTTTGCGGGCACGCCTTGAGGTGGGGCGAGTCGCTGCGGTCCTTGATTTGTTTGCGCCCTTTGCGCACGAGCTGATTGATCGTCGGCATACTGTCCTCTGTTCCTCAGGTTCCTCGCGAAAGAGACGAAGAGGGCCGCTCAAACGCCGAAAGCTAATGGCCGGTGAGACAATGCTCTGGGCCAAGCCCGACGAATGACGCATCGCTATGAGCAACGCGAAAGCCCCCAACGGCGCGGATCGCGCGGTGTGGGAACAGGCGCACTATATAGAGGGCGAATGGTCTGTCAACGGCTTTGGCGTACATTCTCCTACCCGAATTTCACCTTTTGAATCATGGGGTTAGAGAATCCGCCGAACCGCGGAAGACCCCGCCAACCCAGCCGAGATACCCTTCGGTATGACCGCAGAACGGGTCGGTCCCTACGAGATCCTGCAGCTGTTGGCCCAAGGGGGCATGGCCGAGATCTTCCTTGCCCGCCGGGTGGGCCCCGGGGGTTTTGAGAAGCGCGTCGTGATCAAACGCATCGCCAAGAAGCTGCTGGGCGACGGTGAGATCGAAGCAATGTTCATGGATGAGGCCCGGGTCCAGGCGCTGCTCGACCACCCCCACATCGTGCAGATTTACGATTTCGGCGAGGACGACGGCAACTACTACATCGCGATGGAGTTTGTGGCCGGGGCCACCCTCCGGTGGTTCATCGACAACGCGCGGGCCAAAGGCCGGGTGGTGCCGCTGCACCATGCCCTGCGCATCATGGCCGACGTGCTCGGCGCCCTGCACTACGCCCACGTCCTCGAGGACGACCTCGGCCAACCACTGGGGGTGATCCACCGGGACATCTCCCCGGTCAACGTGTTGGTGGCCCGCACCGGGCACGCCAAGCTGTGCGACTTCGGGGTGGCCAAGAGCCAGCTGCAGACACATTTGACCCGGGTGGGCATCGTCAAAGGGAAGTTCCGCTACATGTCGCCCGAGCAGCTGTGTGGCGAGCCCATCGACCGGCGCGTGGACGTGTTCGGGGTGGGGGTTTGTTTTTGGGAGCTGCTCACCGGCCGGCGGCTGTTTCACCACAAGGACGAGGGGGACGTGGTGCGGGCCATCCGGTCGGGGGCCTACCCGCGGCCGTCGTCGCTGCGGTCGGACCTGCCCAAGGCGGTGGACCGGCTCTTGCGCAAGGCGCTGCAGCGCGACCCCGCGGAGCGGTTCGACACCGCGCGGGAGTTTGAGCTCAGCTGCGAAGAGCTGCTCAAGCACCTGCCCAAGGGCAGCACCAGCGCCCTGCTCTCGCGGTATGCCCGCGGCGAAATCGACGGCCGGGCCGAGAACACCCGGGTCCGGACCGCGACCCACCGCATCGAGAGCGTGTGGGAGAGCGGGTTCGAGGCGCTCGACCCGCCGGTCCCCGGCCACGACGACGAGGTTCCGCTCGAAGACGAGCAGACCATCCCGCGCACCGAAGGCGCGTCGACGCTGACGCGGGCGGCAAGCCTGGCCCTCAGCGCCCCCGCGGGCGCGTTTGCCGGGGTCGCGAAGACCGCGAAGGTGGTCGAAAACGCGCTGCGCCGGGGGCAGACCGACCCCGAGGTGAACATCACCCGCTCGACCTCGGGCGAGGATTGACGTGGGCGACCAAAAGACGGTTTGTCGTCGGGGGTCGCGGTGCGATGCTGGGGGGGTGTCGGCGCGCGGAACGAGCCTGCTGGTGTTGGTGCTGATCGCCGGGGGCTGCCCGCGCGACCTGAACGGCCTGCAATGCAGTGACAATGACGACTGCGTCGACGGGTACACCTGCTACGACGACATCTGCGTGCTCGACAGCGAGCTCCCGGGCGACGGCGACGGCGATGGCGACGGGGACGGGGACGGAGACGTGGTCTGTCTCGACACCTGCGAGGACGCCGACGACGACATCTGCGACGATGGCGCGCCGGGTTCGGACACGGCCCTTTGTGCGTTCGGGACCGATTGTGCCGACTGTGGGCCGCGCCCGCGGTCCGGGGACGGCGATGGGGACGGCGACGGCGATGGCGACGGCGATGGCGACGGCGACGAGGTCTGCCTGGATTCGTGCGTGGACGCGGACGATGGCTGGTGTGACGACGGCGGGCCAGACGCCGACACCGCGCGGTGCGACTACGGGACGGACTGCGCCGACTGCGGCCCCCGGGTCGCCCTGGGGGACGGGGATGGAGACGGGGACGGAGACGGGGACGGGGACGGCGACGGCGACGGCGACGGCGACGGCGACGGCGATGGAGACGGGGACGGAGATGGCGACGTGTGTGGCGACGGCGCGATCGGGACCGGCGAAGAGTGTGACGACCTGAACCTGACCGGTGGCGATGGCTGCGGGCCGACGTGTGCGGTCGAGGCGGGATGGATCTGCGGGGGGCAGCCCTCGTCGTGCACACTCAACAATTGGGGGTACCCCGAGATGCCGTTTCGCGCGGTGCTCGACGTGAACCCCGCGGTGGGCCCCGCGGACTTGGCCGACGTGCCCGTCGCGGTGGTGTTGACCTGCGCCGCCCTCCCCGGCTTCTGCCCGGTCAGCGGACCCGCGGGCGACGTGCGGCCCACCGACGCCGACGGGGTGCCGCTGCGGTTCGAGATCGAGCGCGCCACCAACGAGAACCTCGCGCTTTGGATCAAGGTGCCCCGGGTGGCCGCTGACGAGACGGTGTACGTCTATTACGGCGCGGAGTCCGAAGACATGGCCGGGTCCTCCACCGACGTGTGGCCGGCCAACCACGTCGCGGTGTTTCATCTCAGCGACGCAGACGTGGCCACAATGCTCTTGGACTCGACCGCCAACGGCCACATCGGCCAACCGGTCAACGTCCCCCCCGCGGCGGTGGACGGCGCCATCGGGGCGGGGCTCGACTTCACCGCCGGCCACGGCATGGCGGTGGATGACACGTTGGGCCTGCTCGACTTCGGGCTGGGGTCGTTCACGGTGACGTTTTGGGCCAAACCCAACCCGGTGCCCAACGGCCTGTACGACATGCCGGTGTCCAAAGGGGGCAGCTCGGTGTCCAACCCTGGGTACAACTGCGAGTTCGGCAGCAACGGCTACGCCTGTGGGCTGTCCGACGGCACCACCGTCGAGTTGGCGGACACGCCGGTGGACGTCATCGGCGCGTTCCGCCACACAGCATTGGTGGTGAACCGGACCGCCGAGACCATGCAGGTCTGGGTCGACGGTGTCGCCGGCCCGGTCGAGGGGCTGCCGGACACGTTCGGATCGGTGAGCAACACGGTGCCGTTCTGCATCGGCAGCAACGAAAACGGCGAGTACACCTACGGGGGTGTCGTCGACGAGGTGCACGTGCTCGAGGGCGTGCCCACCACCGAGCGGCTCCAGCTCACGCCGCTGGCGGAGTCTGGCCAGCTGCTGGTGTTCTCCACGTTCGAGATCCAGCCGTGACCGGCCATGCCGGCCCCCGCCCGCGGGTGTGTCGAACCAGCGGACCTGTCGACGAACCGGGCATGGGCCGATAGGCTTTTGTCATGACCGAGCAAAAGCGCCCCCCGCTGTACGAGGCCGATCACGGGATCGTGGTCCGGGTCGAGAGCGCCTTTTTGCCGGAGCACTCCGCGCCCCGGGACGGGCGGTGGGCGTTTTCCTACACGGTCACCATCGTCAACGATGGCCCCGACGCGGCCACCCTGCTCGCCCGGCACTGGATCATCACCGACGGCAACGGGGATGTGGAGCACGTGCGCGGGCCGGGTGTGGTCGGCTACCAGCCCGCGCTCAAGCCCGGCCAGAGCTTTTCGTACACCAGCGGGGCCATCCTCAAGACCCCGCGCGGCATCATGCAGGGCGAGTACTTGATGCAGCGGCCGGACGGCAGCCGCTTCGAGGCCGACATCCCCGCGTTCGCCCTCGCCACCCCCAGCGCGATTCACTGATTCCCTGCGGGGGGCTGTCCCAGCCCCCTGCCCTGCTCGCGCGCGCGAGCGCTCGCGGGGCCCCACCCCCAATGTCGACGCTTCCAAGCTCGCTGCGCTCGCGTCGGGCCGGGTCGTACGCGGTGCGTACGACGGGTCAAGGAATGCTCGCGCGGGCAGACCGCGCGGCTTGTCGCCGGTGATCTTGCTCGAACGGGCTCAGCGCCAGGCGCGCATGGTGGGGCCGGAGGCGTCGAGGGCGTACTCGGTGACGCGATCGATCTGGTCGCGCAGGAGGGCCACGGGGTTGTCCGCGAGCACCTTCCATTCGTCCATCGCCGCGTAGAACGCGACCGTCTGATCGCCATCGTCGTACAGGCCAAACACGTCGGGACCGGATCGGCCCCACCAATGTTTCTGCTTGAGCGCCTGGTGGGACGCGGGGGGGTACATCGCGATGCACAGCGCGCCGGTCTGCGTGTCCCACTCGTCGAAGGTCTTGACCATCTCGGGTTCTTCCCGGCGGCTGAACAACCCCTCGAGCACCGCGGTCAGCAGCCCGCGCGCCGGGGCGGCGAGAAACACCGGGCCCGCGGCGGCGCAGGCCTTCTCCAGGTAGGTCCAGGGGGCCGCGGTGGCGTCGATGCCGCGCAAGACCTCGTCGAGGGCGGCGTCGTCCGCGCCGAGCACGCCGGCCAGGCGGTGAAACTCAATTTGCAGCTCGGCGAGGTTGGCTTGCTCCACGTCGCGGCCTCCGGGGATGGGCACCCCGGGCGGTGGGCACCGAGGGCTTATTATTCCTATACCCGTGGGCCGGATTTGGGCAGGGCTCCTGAGCAACTACAAGAACAATTCAGGGAGCAATGGTGCTGTTTTCAGGACTTCACAGGCATCACCAGTCAAGGCCCACCAGCCGGGGCAGCGACGGGATGCGCCACCGCACGCCGGCGCCGAACATGATGTCGAACTGTGGCCACACCCGCGGGGTCACGAACACGTCGACGTCAAAGGACTCGATCCGGCCGTAGGTCAGCCCGATGGGAATCGTCACGCTGCGGGACCACCCATCATCGCGGAGCAGGAAGTGGTTGATGCCGGGGCGGTCGACGTTGACGAAGGTGACGGACAGCTCGCGCACTTTGGTGCCCACCACTTCGGCGTAGCCGAGACCGGCGGTGATCGCGAGGTTGTCGAGGAGGTCGTAGGTGAGGTGGAGGTCGGTGGAGATGGCGTTCTGGTTGTCGTTGGACAATAGAGACAAGCGGTACCGAAAGCGCGCTTGCCAGTAAATCGAGAAACGATCCCCCAGCGCCCGGGCGTAGGCGAGGCCGGCCTCGAAGTGCCACCGGAACCCGACCTGGGGCTCGCCCGCGTCCTCGACGAGGCGGAAGCCAGCATCGAAATATGACAAGCCCCCGTCGACGATGAGCGCCCCGAGCAGACCCTGCTGAGACCCGATCTTGAACCGGGTCATCAACCCCGCGGGATAGGGCGCCAGCGTCGTGCGCAGCTCCCACCAATCAAAAATGCCAAACCGCACGTCATTGGTCAGCCGGGTCGGCCCCGTGCCCACCAAGCCGTAGTGGATGTCGGCCTCGAACCCGAACTGCCCGAGCAGCGGCTCGCGCCGGGTCAGCGGCACCGGATCGCCCAACCGGCGTCCCGCCGGGGCCGGCTCCTCCGCCGCCGGGGCCTCCTCCGGGGGCGGCGCGGGCGGCGGCACCACCTCGACCTCAACCTCGGGCTCGTCGGTGGCCGCGGGCCGATCGGAGGGGTCTTGCGCGGGGGGCGGGACCGGCGCGGGGGTCTCGGCCGGCGCCGGGTCCTCCGCCGGGGGCGTCCCCGTCGGCGTGTCGGCAGGGGGCGCGGGGGTCTCGGCCGGGGGCGCCGGCGCGTCGTCGTCGTCCGCGGGCTCCTCGTCGAAGTCATCGAACTCGGACGTGTCGATGTCGTCAAACTCGTCCGCGTACTCTTCGACCCCACCGCCCTCTTGGGCCCCGGCGGTCGTCGACCACACCACACACATCGCCACCAGCCACGCCCTGCTCATGCCCCCCTCGTACCACACCCGACCCCCCAGGCGGAAACGCCCGAGACGGTCAAAAACTGGCGGGGCCGCCCCCGGGGTCCGACAATGGCGCCAGATTGTGCCCGCGGGCCGAAGCCCGCCCCCCCTGCCGCCGGAGGTCCCCATGGGTCGCGCCCAAGACGTCAACATCCCCGCCCCCGTGCGCCAGGCCCGCCTGAGCCGCGCCGCCCGCGCCCACATCGACGCCTCCTGGCGCGGCCTGGTCGAGGCCGCGGCCCACGAACGCAAGCGCCTCCTCGACGAGCTCAACGCCGCCCGGCGCGTCATTTGGGCCCAGCGCATGGAAGCCGCCCGCTGGCAGGAGAAGGCCGAACAGACCGCCCAGGAGCGCGACCACCTCTTCGCGCTCCTCGTCGACACCGACACCCCCCGCTGAAGCGCGGCAACGCTGCGCGTTGCTTGGGAACGCTTCGCGTTGCTTGGCAACCCTGCGGGTTGGCTTGGGCAGCCCTGCGGGTTGCTTGGGCAACCTGCGGTTGCCTTGGCCATTCCTCCGGAATCGCACGACGCGAACCTCACGCCTTCCACAGCGGGTTGCATCCGACCGGATGCAACCCGGCCCGACGGGCCGAAGGCCCTTGGAGGACCGAGGGGGATGGGGGCCCCGCGACTCGGCGAGCTTGCGAGCCGTGAGCGGGGGAAGGGGCCTGCGCCCCTTCCCAAAGGCTAATCGAACCACGCGTGCACCGTCAGCTCCTCGGCTTCGGTGTCCCACACGCACAGCGCACGCCGGCCATCGGAGGTGAGCACCACCCGGTAGTCGCGCTCGACGGGGCGGTCTCGGTCGTCTTCGCCCGCGAGGCGAAAAAACGGGACCGCGCTCTTCACCGCCCCCGGGTGCACCCTTTCGGGGGCGGTCACAAACCGCACCGGCCACGACCAACCCGACCGGAAATGGCCGGGCCCGTCGTCGTCCTTCGGGGGCCAGCCGAGGCCGGTCATGCGCTCGGGCAACATGTGCGGCCGGGGATAGGGACTGCCCACCCGCTCAGGCCCGAGCTCGGCCATGAGCTCGGCGAGGAGCGAACGCAATGTCTCTGGAGCTTGTTCGGCCGCGGCCTCGACGTCGGCGAACAGGGGAGACTGAACCCCCGCCACCCGCGAGGCCGGTCCCGCCCGGAGCACGAGCCGGTGCACCTCGCCGGACAGCCCCGTGCGCTCGAGCCGCAACCGCAGCGCGTCGAGGAGCGCGCGGGGATCGTCGAGGGGCTCGGGGAACATCAGCTCACAGACCTGCACATTTTTGTCCGCGGTCTCGACGTCGGCGTCCTCGCTCTCTTGGATGGGCAACACCAACAGCTCGAGCCTGACCCCGAGCAGCCGCTCGCCCCGCGCCCCCACCCGTCGACAGACCCGCTCACAAAGCGGCAACAGCGCGAACAGCAACGACTCGAGGCGCAACACCCCGAAATCGAAGTCGCGCACCTCGGCGATCTCGGGCGGGGGCCGGATGCCCTTGACCGGCATCTGGTCGTGGGCCGAGAGCAGGTCGAACACCGCCTTGGCCTCTTTGTACAACCGCGGCGCGAGCCGGCTCTTGGACAGGCCGGCCACGTCGGACAGCGTCTGCAGCCCGAGCTCGAGCAGGGCCTCGCTCAAATCCGGCGACAGCCCCGCGACCTCGAGGGGGAGCCGGCCGATGGCCTCTCGTTGGCGGTCGGCGGGCACATACAACGTGCGGTCGCGGCCGGACCGTTGATACCGGTGCGCGGCCAATGCCAATGCGCGCGACAAGCGTTTGCCCGGGCTCGCCGCCACCGCGCATTCGTGGCCGGCTTGCTCGAGGAGGCCGGCGATGTGGCGCAGCTGGGTGGGCACCGGGCGGGGAATGCCGGTGAGGTCGAGATACAAAAACCGCTCCTCGGGCTCGACGAGGGGGGCGGCGGACAGGCAGAGCTCGGCCAAGCTCAAAAGCTCCGCTTCGATGCGCTCCTCGCGCACGATGGCCACATCAAGGGCGGGCTCGTGCACCTGGGCATCGAGGATGCGCATGGGGGGCAACACCCCCCGCGCGCGCAGGTCGTCCGAGCAGTCCACGATGCGCATCACCCCGCGCAGGACCCAATCAGGCTTGTCTCGGGGGCGCACCACCAGCACGGTCCCGCTCTCGATGGCCATGTCCTCGTCGTCGTCGCGCTCTTGGTCTTTGGCCAGCACCGTGCGCGGCAGCCGCGGCAAAAACGCGCAGGCGATGACCCGGTCGTGGCGGGGGCGGCTCATGAACGGGCCTCATCATGCAATGCCATTTGGCGGCCGGCCTGGGACGCGGCCCGGGTCCGTTCGCGGTGGCCCCGGGCGTGGGTGGCCCGCCCGCGCAGCCTGCGCTTGCCCGCGGGGGAGTCCGCCACCGGCTCGTCGTAGCGCGGGGACAGGTCGTGCTCGGGCAACACATGAGACAATGGAGCATAGCGACCGAACATATGCCGCTGCACGGTGATGCACAGCTCCTGCTCAAGAGCCTCGTGGCGGGCCACGTCGGCCCGCACCGCCACCGGGAGGGGCAATGGCCGGGGCGCGCTTTTTTCGGTCAACACAATGACACTGGTCTCGTGCTCCTCGGCGGCCAACGCCACCCGGCGCAGCCCCACGAGCACCCGGGACAGGTCAAACCCGCGCAGGTCGAGGATCACCCCCGCGAACACCCCGCTCTTGAGGCTGCGCACACACAGCCGGAGCCGATCCTCGGGGGGGGCATGCACGAGCAGCAGACGCGACAGAGGCACCGACAACTGTCGCAATGCATAGGCACACAAGGGCGCATCGGGGAGGGTGAGCAAAAAGCGGCGCGGCATGTGGGCCAAGGCGAGCCTCGCCAATGTCAACGCAAGCGAAAACGCCCCCTGCCCCACCTCGGCGCACAGCTCGGTGACCCGACCGGGCAACAACAACGTCTCGGTCAAAGACGGGGGCGCGTCCCGGCCGAAGGCGGGCGTGCGGTCCTCGGCGAGCGCGAGGGGCAACGACGGCATCTGGTCTTTGAGCAACGCGAGCAAGGCCGCCCCCTGGCGCTCCTGGTCTTCGCGGTGGGCGGCAAAGATGTCCTCGGCCTGCTCGGCCCAAGCAGCGTGGATGTGCCCCATCTGACCTGTCTCCGGCTTGGGCGTGACCGCCCATCGATCACCCTACTGAACATCCGTTCAGAGCAAAAGCCAGTTGCGTTTTGCACACCCCAGACACACCCCCGAGCGGGGGAAAAGGTGTGGTTCACACCATTTAACCCCTTGAAAAGATTCGATTTCGCGACATCCGTGTCGTGACCTTTGACCAGATGGGGCCGGATCTTTTGGAATGATTTTGCGGGTCTAGGCGGGGGGCGGGCCACGGCGCAACGCGGCAAAACTGGCAAGGCACTTGCTCAATAGAACAGCAGACGGTCCTCGGGCGCGCAAACACCCCCAAGGAACCACACCCCGAAGTGCTTCGGTGCTTCACCCCGCGCGCCCGAGGGCCGGCCTCTTTTCGGCGGGCCTGGTGCCCGCCGTTGCCTTGTGGGGCCCGCGATGCCGCGTGAGGTCTCGGCTGCTGCCTGCACACCGCAGTGGTCGTCGAGCACCCGGGCTCGCATTCAGCATTTTCACAGCCGAAATCGGCGCCTTTGCGATAGACACAGGCCTGAGGAGGTTTCGATGCCGATTTCCAATTCCCAAAGCGCTGCCCGCTTCCGCCAAAACATCCAGCTCGCCCAGCAGAACCTGGGGACCCGCGGGGCCGACGTCACCCACGCCGAGGTGAAAAGCGCGCTGAACGAACTGAGCCAAGCCACCGACCTCTCCGGCGCCGAGAAGGCCCAGCTCGCCCAAGAGGCGCTCTCCCAGCTGAGCCAACGGGGCGTGCGCCTCGGACTCGGCTCCGCCGACGCCCTGTCGAACTTCATCAAAGAGCGTTCGCTCGAGGGCGGCAACCCCGCCACCTTCACCAACAACGCGATGTCGATCCGCATCTCCAACGCCCTGGAGGGCCAGGTCGATGCCCTCGGCTCCGCCGCCGACCGCCTCGCCACCGCGATGAAACAAGCCAAGGGCGGCAACGTCGACCCCGCGGCGATCAACGAAGTCAAGACCGCCCTCGCCGGCCTCACCGGCGACTTCGGCATCGGCAACGACATCAACCAGCTCATGAAGGGCGGCCAGCACAGCCTGAGCGGCGGCGAGGTCAGCACCCTGCGCAGCATGTTCGCGGGTGCCCAGCAAGCGGCCCAGTCGCTCTCCGACCAACTCAACGTGTCCAAAGGCGGCGGCGCCGACGTGCCCGCGACCATGGCCGCCCTCGACCAGATCGTCGGGGACCTCGAGGGCCAACGCAGCGTGCTGCTCGAGTCCGCGACCCCGGGCGCGATCGACACCGCCCCCACCCTCGGGGGTGGCAAGGGCCGCGGCGTCAGCGCCCCCGACCGGGGCGAGGTCTCCGGCTGGATCAACTGAACACACCAACACACAGACACGCTGCGCCGCCCTCGAGGCGGCGCAGTCGCGAGGACACCATGACCGAACCGATGTGGGGCAAGGCCGAAGTCGAGGCCGCTATTCAGTATTTCAACAACACCGACCAAGTCTCCGATGGCGACCGCCAGGGCCTGGCCAAGCTCGCGGTGCGCTTCGACCGCTTCGCGGCCATGGTCGACGACGGGAAGATCCAGGCCGGAGAGCCGCGCCAGCTCGCGGACACGTTCTTGAAGACCGCCCAGGCGTGGTTCGAGAAGAACCCCTCGGTGAAAAAAGACAAAGACCTGGTCTGGACCACGGCCAAGGTCGAAAAAGCCATCCTCTACTTCAACGACACCGACGCGGTGCCGGCGACGGACAAGGACGGGATGAAAAAACTCATCGGCGAGTTCAAGGCGTTCGAAGCCGCGATCCAAGGCGGCTGGGTCGAGGACGGGCCGGCCAAGGAGCTGGCGGACGCGTTCTTGAAACGCAGCCAAGAGTGGTTCGACGAAAACCCCGCGTTCCAGAAGCTGTACAAAGCCTGAGCCCCGACGACGGCACGACGACCGAGGAGCCAAGGAGGGCGTGTGCCCCGCGCGGTGGTCATCTACGACCGAGACTTCGGCAACATCTTTGACCGGCACGGCAAAGACGCCCACCCGGTCAGCGAAAAAAAAGAGGTCGTCGAGGACAGCAACGACGCCGGCCCCATTGCGCAAGCATTGGAGAAGGCCGGCTACGACGTGACCATCATGGCCCTCGACGAGGGCTACATGGCCCAGCTGGTGTCATTGGGGCAGAGCCGGCCGGACCTGGTGTTCAACCTTTGTGACTCGCTGGCCGGCGACCCCCGCCTGGCCCACGTCGTGCCCGCGCTGCTCGACGGGTACGGGGTGCCCTACACCGGGGCCGCGGCCGAGGGGCTGTCACTCACCAAGCGCAAACACGACGTGAAGGCGGTGCTCGCCCGCGAAGGCCTGCCCACCCCGCGCTACCAGGTGCTGTACGAGCACGAGGACCCGGCCGCGGTCGCGCTCGAGATTGTGCCCCCGGTGATCCTCAAGCTCACCGGCGAACACGCCTCGGTGGGCCTGCTGCAAAAAAACGTGTGCTGGACCCAAGCGGAGATGGCGGCCCGGGCGCGCGAGCTGTTTGACGAGTACCACCAGACGATCCTCGTCGAGGAGTTCGTCGACGGGCGCGAGTTTTATGTGTCGTCGGTGGGCGAGCCGCTGCAGCCCATGCCGTTCATGGAGCAGAAGTTCGACCACTTGCCGGACGGGTTTTTGTCCATCCGCACCTTCGACACGAAGTGGTTCGACATGCCGGGCGTGGGGGGCGATCACCGGCCGCGCCACGACGACGAACGGTGGAGCCAACCCATCGCCAAGCGCCACCCGGTGACGCCGTTTTGGGGCCGCATCGAGCAGATTGAAAAAATCGGCGCGCGGGCCCTCGAGGTGTGCGGGGGCCGCGACTGGGGACGGGTCGATTTCCGCCTCGACCGCGGGGGGGTGCCGATGGTGATCGACGTGACCCCCAACTCGTACCTGCACCCGAACACGCCGTGCGCCATCGCCGCCCGCCACATCGGCATCTCCTACGACGACCTCGTCAAACGCATCGCCGAGGCCGCGCTCTCCCGGTCCCGCGAGGCCGCTTGATCACCAGGGCGTGCGCCGCCTCAACGGTGCCGGTGCCGATGTCGGGCGCTGCGGTTGCGCTCGTCGAACCCGCGCATGCCATGCCGCCTCTGAAACGTGAGCGCGCTCTTCACCAACCCCACGACCAGCACGAACGACACCGGAAAAGCCCACAAGTGCAGCCAGGATCCACCCCCGACCACCTGCGCCACGCCGAACCCACCGCCGCCGACCAGGACCACGAGCAGCAACACCACCAACAGCTTGTTCAACGTTTCGTGGACTTCAAACGACAGCTCGCCGGAGCGCCCGTCCTGGACGGGCCGCGGCTTTTTTTGGGCACGATGGGGCGCGGGCATTCGCCCACGTTAGGGCCGCCCGGCCGTATGGCAACCCTGATCCCCCAACCCGCCCCGCTTGATAGGAACCCTCATGGCCGACGTCTTTGACCAGCTGATCGACACCACCCTGGGCCCCAAAAACGCGGTGGTGCAAGACCTCGTCGCCCGGGGGCAGCTGTACGACCGCGTCGCCACCGACATCGACGGCCGCATGGTCAAGGTCGACGGCAAATGGCTCGCCGACTTCGCGTCCTGCAACTACCTCGGCCTCGACCTGAACGACAAAGTCATCCGCGCGGTGGAGCCCGGCCTGAAAAAATGGGGCACCCACCCGTCGTGGGCCCGCCTCGCGTGTAGCCCCGTGCTCTACGAGGAGCTGGAGCAAAAACTCGCCGCCGTGCTCGGCACCGAAGATTGCCTGGTGCTGCCCACGATTTCGCTCATCGCCATCGGGCTCATCCCCGCCCTCACCAACAAAAAGAGCATCATCTTCGCCGACAAGTTCGTGCATAAGGTCAACCACGACGGGTGCCGCCTCGCCCGCGACATGGGCGCGACCCTCAAGAGCTTCCGCCACGACGAGCTCGCGGACCTCGAGGCCCAACTGCAACAAGCCGGCGACTACGAGACCCGCCTCATCGTCATCGACGGCGTGCTCAGTGTCACCGGCCGCACCCCCAACCTCCCCGACATCACCGCCCTCGCCCGCAAGTACGATGCGATCTTGTACATCGACGACGCCCACGGCTTCGGCGTCATCGGCGAGCGCCCCACCGCCGAGCGGCCCTACGGCCACCGCGGCAACGGCGTGGTCCGCCACTTTGACCTCGGGTACGACAACATCATCTACGTGGCGGGCATGTCCAAGGCCTACTCGTCGCTGGCCGCGTTCATCGCTTGCCCCACCAAGATCAAGACCCTGCTCAAGTGCAACGTCACCAGCTACATTGTGTCGGGGCCGGTCCCGGTGGCGAGCCTGATCACGTCCTTGGTCGGCCTCGAGGTCAACGACGACGAGGGCGACGCCCTGCGCGACCGCTTGTTTGGCTACACCGCGGACATCATCGACGCCTACCGCGCGCGGGGCATCCGCACCGACAACGACAACCTCTTCCCCATCGTGTCCGCGTACGTGGGCGCGGCCGAGACGGTGCTGCGCGGGGGCCAGCTGCTGTTCGACGAGGGCATCTACGTGACGCTGCAGGCCTATCCGCTCGTGCCCCAGGACAAGGGCGTGCTCCGGGCCACCCCCACCGCGGCCAACACCCAAAAAGAGGTGCAACACCTCATCGACGCGATGGAGCGCACCCACCACGCCCTGCGCCAAGAAGGGTTCGCGCTGCCCGGTTCGTCAGCTGCAGAATCGTCGAACTGATGGTCCCGGCCCCGTTTGTTCCCCTGTTCGACCGGTACCGCACCCTCGGGGCGGAGCTGGTGGCGCCCACCGTACAAGCCCGGGACGCGGCCTACGCCTTTGGGCGCGACGCCTTCGCCGCCCTTGGCCAGGCCGGCCTCTTTCGCCTGCCTGTGCCCCAGGGCTGCGGGGGCGCGGGACAAGGCATGGGGGCGTTCGCCGCGGCCATCTGTGGCCTCGCCGCGGGCTCGGGCGACCTCGGCTTTGGGGTCTCGCTCGTCGCGCACCAGGTGGGCATCTCCGCCCTGGTCGAGCACGGCAGCCCCGACGTGCACGCCCGCGTGCTTTCTGACCTGCTCGACGGGAACAAGCTCATCGGGGTGGTCAACGCCGAGCGCGGCGCGGGCACCGACCTGCTCGGGCTCCGCTCCCGGGCCACGCCCACCGACGACGGCTTTGTGCTCCAGGCCAAAAAGCGCCGGGTCACCAATGTCTCGGAAGCGGACTGGATGCTGGTCTCGGCCCGGCGCACAGACCTCGAAGCCAAACGCGCGGTGAACATCTACCTCGTCGACAAAACCGGGGCCCGGACCTTCACCCGCCCCGCCCACGACCTGAACGCGCTGCGCACCTCCCCCACCGGCGACCTCGTGGCCTGGCGCCAACCCTTGCCCACCTGGGCCGAGGTGGGCACGCCGGGGTCGGGGCTTTTGCAGTTCAAGACCATGTTCTCGACCGAACGCATCTGGTGCGCGTTTTTGTACCTCGCCGCCATCGAGCGGGCCCTGGCGCGCGGGCTCGCGTTCGTGCAGGAGCGGCGACAGTTCGGCCGGCCCATCGGCACCAACCAATACGTGCAAGAGCGCATCGTGCAGATGGAGGTCGCGCGCGACACGTTGAGCGCGCTGCTCTGGCGCACCGTCGAGCAATACGAGCGCGGCGAGGACGTGCAAAAGAGCCTCTCGGTGGCGAAGGTGTACGGCATCGAGGCCGCGCTCAGCGCGGTCGAGCACCTCATGCGCCTGCTCGGGGGACGCGGCCTTCTGCAAAAAGAAGGCGCGGAGAAAATGCTCCGGGACCTGCACGGCCTCGCCATCCTCGGGGGCACGGTCGAGCTGCAAAAGATGATCGTCTACCAGGAAGCGGTGAACGCCATGACCAAGCCCGCGCCCACCGACCTCGACATCAGCCTCGTCGACGTGGACGACATCGACCCCGCCCTGGAGCGGCAACTGGTGGCCCTCACCGCCCGGGTGTTCCCCGGGCAGGAGGCGCTCGAGGGCAAGTACTACTTCGATTCCAAACCGAGCGCGGTGTGCGTGGCCCGGCGCGGCGACCAGGTGGTGGCCCTGCGGCCCATCACCCGGCGCGACGTCGACATCGGCGGCCAGACCGTGCGCATCGCGGGGGGCATCATCCCCGCGGTGGACCCCGCCCACCGCCGACAAGGCATCGCCCGCGCGATGGTCGAGCGCATCATTCCATACTTGCAGGAGTGTGGATATGACCTCTCGCTGGCGTTCTTGTTCAACCGGGCGCCGGACGCGTTCCTGTTGCCGTTTGGGTTCGAAAAGCTGGCCGCGACCTTCCGCTACACCGACCGCACGACGGGGAACGACATCGGCGAGGGCATGCCCGCCTACGCCCGCGCGCTCACCGACGACACCCTGCTCGAGCGGCTCGAGGCCCAGGGCGTGATCCACCTCGGTCTCGGGACGTTCTAGCTGTCCACACGCGAGGGGTCAGCCGAGCTTGAGCCCGATGGGGAGCGCGTCGCCGAGCAGCTCGCGGGCGGTGGCGTCCTGGGACGCGACCCTCTGCTCGACCATGTCCACCCAGGCCGAGGACGCGCGGCTGTCGCGGAGCTTGCGGAGCACTTTTTGGCGCAGCTCGTCCCCGATGTCGCGCGCGCGGTCGTCGGTGCGGCGCGCGATCTGGGCCGCGGCGAAGGCCGCGCCTTCGGTGTCTTTCCACTTGAGGGCCAAGAGCCGCTCGAGCCAGGACTCTGCGCAGGCCACGTCGACCACGTCGTGGGCGCTGCCGCACAGAGGTTCGCGGGCGCCGAGGCGGCCGATGCACCAATGGCTCTGGATCGTCTTGTGCTCGAGATGGTGCCAGAAGGCTTCGCCCAGCTCTTGTTTGACCGGGGCCGAGAGCCGCTCCAGCGACGCACAGAGGCGCACCATCTCGTCGTGGCCTTCGCACTTGGGCCCCTTGGGGGCTTTGCCCTCTCGCATCGATTTCGGGGTCACGTACCAGCGCACCTGGTCGAGCAGCGCCTCTTGTTGCTCTTTGGAAAGGCCGCCCGCGATGCGCCGCCACATGACCCAATAGGCGGCCCAGTTGGGCTTTTCTTTGACGAATTGCACCCCGGGGGCGAAGAGCGAAAACGCTTCTTCCATGCGCCACTCGTCGACGGGGGCGCCGAAGCCAGGACGCAGGGTGTAGCCGAGGAGCTGGAAAAACGCGCGCTCGTGTTCGGGACTGCGGCGACGGCGCTTTTTGCCCGCAATGAGACTGCCGCACAGCTCGCGGCTCACCGCCAGCGACCACATATCGCGCGGGCCGAGGACCTTTTCGAGTTTGCGCCGGAGCTGTTTGACGCTCTTGGGATCGACGTCGGCTCCTTTGTTGCCGTAGTAGGCCTCGACCAGCGCCTTGGCCTCGTCCATGCGGTCGGGCAGCGGGTCGGCCTTGGTGGGCGAGGGCGTGTCGGTGTTGGTCGCGGGCTGTTCGGCCGCACGGGTGGAAAAGTCCAGGGCCCAGGAAAAGGCCGAAGCGTCGGCCACGTCGAGGCTGAGCGCGAGCGTTCCGACCTCGGTGAGCTCGGCCGAGAGCCGGACCGTGACCTCGTCGGGGGGCTGCAACACCGTGTGCACCGGGGGAAGCGCGGCCCGCGGGATGTCGTGGGGCAAAAACGCGCCGGGCTCGACCGGGGCCGCGGTCGACGACTGGCTGACCTGAAACGTCACCGGCCGGCCGAGCACCAACCGAAAGTCGCGCGGCACGGTGACGCGTTCGCCCTCGTGCAGGCCGCGCGGCACCACCGACAGCGCGCGCGCGGTGCCGTCATCGTCCACGTCGATGAAATACCCGCGCGCGGCCCCGGACACGATGCGCGTGCCCTGCCCGCGCCGCACCTGTGCATAGTGGGCCGCGCCGAGGGCCACGGCCTGGTCGAGCGCGGCATCGTCGAGGGACACGACGTGGGGGACCTTTGCGAACCAGCCCGCGAACACCTGGGTGAGCCGTTCGCGGATGCGCGCGCTTTTGAACACCCCGCCGTTGAGCACCACCGCGTCGGGCACGCACAGTCCGTGTTCGGTCTTCGCCCCCCGGGCCGCGGCCGCGGCACAATGCGCCTGCAAAAACGAGCACACGTGGCGCGAGATGGCCGCGTCACGTTCGTAGGGCAAGCCCAGCGTCGAGAGCGCGGCCCGGGCTTCGTGCTGCACGCCCTCGCCGGGACCGGTGAGCGGGAAGAACCCGTCGAGGACAAGCTCCTCGGTCCGCGCCCGGGAGAGCGTCGCCGTCTTGGCCCCGGACAGAAGCGAGCGGCCCCGCCCGGACAGGGTCACGCCCATCTCGTCGGGCCCGCCGGCGGACAGCAGGCTCTCTTTGGCCAATCGCGCAGACTGGCTCAGCTGGGCCCAGCGCGCCGCGGTGAGGCTGCCGACGGTGCCGGTCAGCTCCTGCTCGGCCACCCGGGCCAAGGTCGCGTCCATGTTGTCGCCGCCGAGCATGAGGTGTTCGCCCACCGCGATGCGCGAGAGCTGGCCGTGGTCGTCGCGGCTGAGCAACGTGAGGTCGGTGGTCCCGCCCCCGACGTCGACGACGAGGATGAGCTGGTGGCCGGCCAAGGGGTCTTGGCCCGGTTGGGACAAAAGCGCGTAGACCGCGGCTTGCGGTTCTTCCAGGAGGCGAAAGGTGGAGAGCCCGGCCTGTTGCGCGGCTTGTTCGGTCAGGCGCCGCGCGACCTCGTCGAACGACGCGGGCACGGTGATGACCACGTCCTGGGCCGCGAGGTCCTCGTCGGTGGCGAAGCGGTACGCGCCCTTGACGTGCTCCAGGATCGCCGCGGTCACCGCCACCGGGGACAGGCGGCGCACGTCGTCGAGGCCCCCCCAGGGCAGGATGTCCGCGGTGCGATCGACCCCGGCATAGCTGAGCCAACTTTTGGCGCTCACGATCTGGCGGCCGGGCACCTTCGCCCCCTGGGCGTGCGCATAGGCCCCGACGAACCACGGGCGCGGGGTCTCGAAAAACGGCAGCCCGCGGTCTTGGTCACTGCCCTCGGCCGCCGCCGGCAGGTACAGCACCGAGCTCAGCTTCTCGAGCGCGCTTTGCTCGCCGGGCGCGGTGTGCTGCAAAAGCGGCAACACGATGGGGGCGGCGCCGTCTTTGGACCGCGCCAGCACCGTGTGGGTGGTGCCGAGATCGATGCCGACCAGACTGCTCACGCTTCGTGCCCCCGCACGTCGAACGAGAGCTTCCAGCGGCGGTCGGCGCCCTGCTGGCGGCAGTACAGTTCGAGGGTGCCGAGTTCGGTGTAGACCGCTTCCAATGTCACAGGAACGACCCCGGACAGCTCGCCCCCGGCGTTGTCCAAGGTGGTGCGCACCGGGGGCAGCTCGACCAACGGCGGGGCCGGCGCGACCTTGTCCCCCGGCGCATCTTCGTTGCGTTCCGACGAGGAGAAGAAGCGAAACGCGGCCGGTTGGCCGACCATGAGCCCGAGCGGTTGGGACAGCGCGGTGGTGTCCCCCGCGGTCATGCCCACGGGGGCGATGCACACCGCGTCGAGGGCGGGGGGCATGCCGGGGATGGCGAGCTCGTTGCGTTCGATGCCGACATAGTAGCTGCGGGCGGTGCCGGACTTGATGCGCACCCCCTCGCCCTGCTGCACCTGGGCGAAGTAGGCCGCGCCCCGGGCCACGGCCAGATCGGGGTCGCCGTCGTCGAGCACGCGCACGGGGGCTTGGCCCCGATTTTGGCGCCAACGGTTCAGCTGTGCACAGATGCGGTCCCGCACCCCGGCGGCTTTGGTCACGCCCCCGTTGAACAACACCACGCTGGGCAGGTCGTCCTCGTGCACGCTCCGCCGCAAAAACGCCGCCAGGTGCCGGGTGATGGCCGCGTCCCGGGCGTAGGGCAGCCCCAGGGTGGTGAGGCCCGCGGCCTGGGTCATGACCTCGGCCTCGAGGGGCACATCGGGCAAAAACGCCTGGACCACGCCCTCGGTGACGTCGGCCCGGGTCACGGTGGCGCGCAGGGTGCCCCCGATGAGTTTGCGGCCGCGGCCGGGGATGACCACGGGCACTTCGGCCAGGCTCTCGTCGGAGAGCAGTCTTTCTTTGGCCTGGCGGCAGCCGTGAATGAGCGCGCGCAGCTGGCGATCGTCGAGGGTGGTGCCTTGCTGTTCGAGCGCGAGCTTGGCCCGGACCGCGAGGGCCAGGTCCATGTTGTCGCCGCCGAGCAAGATGTGATCGCCCACCGCGACCCGTTCGAGCCCGAGGGCGCCGTCGTCGTCGACCGCACGGATGAGCGAAAAGTCGCAGGTGCCGCCCCCGATGTCGACGACGAGCACGGTCTCATCGACGGTGAGCTCATCGCGCCAGGTGCCCTCGTGGTCGCCGAGCCAGGCATAGAGCGCGGCCTGCGGCTCCTCGAGCAGCGTGACGTGGTCGCCGAGGCCCGCTTTGCCCAATGCGCGTTCGGTCAGCGAGCGCGCCACCGCATCGAACGACGCGGGCACGGTCACCACCACCGGCGCGTCCGCGAGCACGTAGCTGTCGTCGTGGGCCCGGGCCGCGTGCACCATGTGCGAGAGCAGAAGCGTGGCCACCTCGATGGGCGAGCGTTTGGTCACATCCTCGGGCGCGCCGGGGGGCAGAATCGCTGCGGTGCGGTCCACCCCAGCGTGGCCGAGCCACGACTTCGACGAGGAGATGACCCGCAACGGGGTCTCGGCCCCGCGCTGCTGGGCATAGCGGCCCACCACCGCCTGCGGGTCCGCGTCAAAGGGCAGCTCAAAGCCGCCCTCGCCCGCCGCCGGCGCATACACAAACGACGGCAACTTGTCGTCGACGATGCGCTCGCCTGGGGCGGCAATTTGCGCCAAGGGAACAACCTGGGCCGGGCCCTCGCCGTCGTGCACCGCCACCGCGCAGTGGGTGGTCCCGAGGTCGATGCCAAACACGCGCTTGCTCACAGCTCCACCTCCGCGGGGGCCAACACCCGGTCATCGTGGGACGCGTCCCGGGCCGGCAATGTTACAGCATTGGCTTTCCAGCCCGCGTGCACCAATGTGCCTGTGTAGGGCGGCTGCCCGGTGACGTTGCCGGTGAGCTTCACCGTGGTGGGGTCAAAGCCGGCCGGCACCGTGACCTGCGACTCCTCCGCCTCGGCGCGCACCGGGCCGAGACCACAAAGCTGGCCCACGGCCTTCTTGCAGCCTTCGTGCACCGCCCGCGCGGCCGCCCCGACGTCCGCGTCGGGGTACGAGGTCACGTCCTCTTGCACAAAATCGAGCAGGCGGCCCTCGCGCTGGAGCACGGAGAGCACGATCAGCGCCCCCTCCTCGCGCGCGGCCTTGACCAAGGCATCGGTGTCGACGGGGGGCGGCGCGGTCGCGGGCTCTTCGCTCTTCTCCGGCAGCGCCGCGTGGGGTGGCGCATCCTGCACCAGCAACTTCGCCACCTCGGCGGAAAACAGCACTTTGAGGGCCCACGACAGCCGTTCGAAAAAACCCACGCCCTTGCTCCTTGCTGCGCCATCCAGCGCCACACGCTGGCTCTTGTGCGGCGCGTTAGCAGTTCGCAAGGGGCTTGTCGCGGGTTGAACGTGAGGCCGGACATTGCCAGGCTCCCCCCATGCACACGCTGTCCCTCGTCGGCCGACCGGCCCTTGTCCGCCTGGCCCTCCTGTCCGCCGCGTTCGGTGTCGCGGGCCCCGTCCAGGCCCTGTCGCTCAACAAGCTGGAGCTGTCCGCCAGCGGCCAGATTCAGCACACCCTGACCGTCGACCTCGACGGGGACGGCCTCAACGATCTGCTCGCCACCGCCCGCGAGGGCAAATCGGCGAGGCCCCAGCGCACCCTCTACGTCTGGAAAGGCAAGACCACCGGCTTTTCCAAGAACCCGGACATCACCCTCGACCTGCCCTGGACGGTGGTGGGCATCGACGCCTGCGACGTCGACCCCGCCCCCGGGCGCGAGATCGTGGCCCTCACCGCCAAGGGCCTCGAGGCGTTCAAGGCCCAGGGCAACGGCTACGCGAAAAAGCCCATCAACGTGATGTCGCTCCGCCCCGCGGTCCCCTACCCCGACCCCGCCGACGCGCCCTTCTTAGAGCTGTGCATGGAGCCGAAGGGCGCCAAGACCAAAGAGCTCTGGGTGCCGGTGGTGCGTGGCGTTCAAATCGTCATCAACCGCGGCGACGTCCTCGAGAAGGGCCCGCTGTTGCCCATCTGGCCGGTGGCCGAAAACCTCGTGCCCGACGAGTTCCGCGGCCCGCGCAAACGGCGTGACTATTCCCTGTTGACCCAGCTGGCGGTGCCGCAGCTCTACTCCATCGACGTCGACAAAGACGGCGACGATGACCTGCTCGGCACGATCGAAGATCGGGTTTGGCTGTTCTTGCGCGACGGCGGCACCCTCGCGAGCCGGCCCGCCTCGCAGCTCAACTTCCTGCTCCGCACCGAGGAGGAGTGGCGGGAAAACAAGAACCGCCTCCAGGTCTTTTTCGGCGACGTCACCGGCAATGGCTACCCCGACGCGGTGACGGTCAAGAGCACCGGCTCGATCCAAAACCTCAAGACCGACCTGCGCGTCTACCAGGGCAAAGGGGCCAAGGGTTTTGAAAAACGGCCGATGGTGACCCGCCAGGCCGACGGCTACGCCATCCCCGAAGGGGTGGTTGACCTCGACGGAGACGGCGTGTTCGAGATCCTCGAGCCCACCCTCGACACCAGCCCCATGGTCATCGCCCGCTTGGTGGTCACGGGCAAGATCGCGATGTCGTTTGTGGCCCTGAAGGTCAAAAACGGAAAGTTCGTCGAGGGGGACGCCATGGACTTGGACTTCTTGTTCGACCCCGGCGGCAGCGGGGTCAAAGGCACGCTCCCGCTGTTCGGCTACGACGTTGACGGGGACAAGGTGAGCGACCGCGTCGACCTCGGCCTCGGCGACCAGGTGTCGGTGGTGCGCGGGCAGAAGGGCAACCCGGTGTTTCAGGAGGATCCGGCGTTCACCGGCAGCGTGCCCTCGTCGCGAAAGGCGTCCTGGTACTGGCTGCGGGAGGGGTCGCCGGCGTCGTTTGTGGTGTTCAGCCCCAAGGACAAAGAGGTGGGCAACCGCCTGTACGTCTTCTGGAACCAGGCCGCGCGCTGACCCCAGCACAAAAGAAGAAAAAAGCGCCGCTCCGAAGAGCGGCGCCGACCATGAAGAACTCTTTGCGCCCGACGACACAGTGACAAGCGGTCAGGGCGCCAGCTCGGCCGCGGCCCGCTGTCGCGCGTAGCAGTCGTTGCGGGCTTCTCGGTAGAAGGCTTTTTCCGCGTCAAGCCCGATGGCGGTGTCGTAGGTCTCGAGGGCGTCGGCGTAGCGGGCCTGGGCGTCGAGAAACACCGCCTTGTTGTAGAGCACGGCCGCGTCCTGAGGGTTTTGGGCCAAGCGCTCGTCGGCCATGGCGATGGCGGCGTCGAGGTCGCCGCCCTGGGCGATGTCGATCATCGGGCGCAGGCTCTCGTCGTCGCTGTCGAGGGGCACCGCGTGGGTGCGGGTGTGGGGGGCGATGGTGGACACGATTTCGGCCAGCGCCGCGTCGGCGGCGTCGCGCAACAGATCGACGTCGGGCACGTCAACGTCCTCGGTCTCGCGCACCGCGTGGTACGTCACGCCGTTCATCAGGGCAAAGCCATCGTCGGCCGCGAGGTACACGTCGAGACGCACCTCGGCGCGGCGGATGGGCACGAACAGGTCATAGACATTGCCGGCCTCGTCCGTCGCCTCTTGCACCACGTAGTCATTGACCACGAAGCGCTCGAGAATGTCCACCTCGAGGGTGAGGGCTTTTTGCGGCAGGGCCTGTTGGTTGTTCAGCTGCAGCCCGCCGTCGTCGTCGTGCACCAAGATCGCGCGGTCGTGGCTCTCGTCGCGCACCCCGAAGTAGCCGTTGGATTGAAACTTGTTCGTCAGGGTGTTCCGCAGCTCGTCGAGAGCGCCGGGCGCGCCGTAGCCATCGATGAGCACCACGGTGTCGGCGTCGCCGAAGTCCACCTCGCCCTTTTCCCAGGTCGAGAAGCGCAGGCTCTCGCCGCCACAAGCGGTGAGCGAAGCGGTGAACATCAAGATGCAAGCCGTCTGGCGAAGCATGGTCATCCTCCTGGGCAAGCGCCCGGTGTTGGTTGCTTCATCGACGGGGGCCACCGCGCGACTGTTCAGGCCGTCCCGATGACGAAGCTCACGGCGTGCGGAATATCCGGCGGTTGGCGGGCGCGTCAGTCCGTGCCGGCGAGGGCCTTCAGCGCGCGGAACACCGCTTGGTGGCCTTCGAGCTTGTGGCTCAGCTCTTCTGCGCGGCGCAACGTAACCTGAGAAAACCCAAGGAAATCGCCCTCTTGGCGCACGATACGCACCGTCGCGTCCACCCGGAGGTCAAAGTCCACCACCGCCTGCAGCACGCGGTTGTCGGCGGTGACCACGTGCACGGGCAGGCCCTCGAACCGCACCGGGAACAGGTCGCGGCTGATCACGATGCGGACCGCGCATTGGGTGTCGGCGCGCCCCACCGTGACCAGCGTGTCCGCGGGCTCGTCGAGCCGGATGCGCAACAGCTCGGCCGGCAGCGCGAGCTCAAACGAGAGCCGGCCCTGGCGGTGGCTGCGCGACAGCTCGCCCACCCGCTCGAGGTAGGCGGCGTTCATCACCCCGTCGGGCAAGAGCGGACTGAGCCGGCCGAGCGACCGGGTGGGGCTCTTGTCGAGGACGGGGCCGTCGAGACCGGCGGGACCGCAACGGCGCACCCCCGCCTGTTTGGCCACCGGCCCGAGGGCGCGCCGCAACACCGCCAGGCGCGCGTCGGCGGCGCGCTCCTTTTGGTCGTATTCAGCGTTGAGCCGGGCGAGCCGCTCGCGCCAGCGTTCTTTTTTGCCGTCGTCGTCGAGGGCCGTGGCCGACGACGGGTCCCCGCGTTCGCCCGCGCCGTCGACGGGGGGCGGCGGCTCGACAGGAAATGCCTCGACGGGGCCATCGACGCTGGTGCTCGCGGCTTGTTCAGGCAGCTCGTCGAGCACGACGATCTCGAGGGGGGGTGGCGCGTCGACTTCGATCTCGGCGACGAGCGCGTACACCGCGACCGCCCCGTGGACCATCACCGACAGCCCGCCCGCGAACAGCAGACCAAACCAACGTTCTGTGAACCCGGCGTGCACGGTGTCATCCTACCGTCTGACGCCCTGACGGTCTGTTTCAGAACCTTTCCAGCCCAGGGCGCGTCCGGCTTGGTAGGACGATGGGGTCAAAAGGAGTTGGTCATGATGTCGTCGCGCGCGTCTTTGGTGTGGTTGTTGTGGGCTTGTCTCTGCTTGGTCCCGATCGGCTGCCCGTCGACCACCGACGGGGTGGGCGACGGCGATGGCGATGGTGATGGCGAAGGGGATGGGGATGGCGACGGGGATGGTGATGGCGACGGGGATGGGGATGGCGACGGGGATGGGGATGGCGACGGCGACGGCGACGGCGACGGCGATGGGGATGGGGATGGGGATGGGGATGGCGACGGCGATGGTGACGGCGATGGCGATGGCGATGGCGACGGCGACGGCGATGGCGACATGGACAACGACGGCATCCCCGATGTGGACGACGACTGCCCGGACCAAGCCGAGGACATCGACGGCATTGAAGACGACGACGGCTGTCCGGACCCGGGTGATTTGAGCGGCACCGTGTCATTGCCCCCGACGCAGAGCGGGGTGGTGTACGCGACGCACTTCTATTCGACCGAGCTGCGCTGGTACCGCGTCGACGGGGACGACCCCGCGCAAGAGGGACAGCTTGAGCTCGGCCAGGTCACCAACGACCTCGCCCTCGACCCGGTGCACGACCTGCTCGCGGTGGTCGAGGACCAAGCCCAGCGCGTCCGGCTGTTCGGCCTCGACCGGCCGAACGACGCGGCCACCCCCGTGGCCGACCCCGTCGAGGTCGCGACCATCGACATCGCCGGCATTCCCCTGTTCGTCGAGTTCGACCCCGCGCGGAACCGCCTCTACATCCTCGGCTTCCCCGAGGACGCGCCCTCGCCCTCCCCCAACATGGAGCTGCGCATCTACGACATCACCGACCCGGCGCTCCCGAGCGAAAAAAGCATCGACCCCCTCGTGGTCCCCGCCGCGGTGGACGTGGCCATCGACGCCCCCCGCGGGCTGCTCTTTTTGGTCTCGATCCTCGAGGACGCGCTGTACGCCTACGACCTCGGCGACGACGCCCCCACCGCCCTGCCCGGCGGCCCCCTCGACCTCATCGCGCTCTACCCCCAGACCAACCAGAACGGCTTTCAGGCCATCAACCTCGTGGCCGACCCCCAGCAACACCGGGTGCTGGCCGGTCGTCGACAAGGCGCGCTCTCCGAGGTCATCGCCCTGTCCTACCCCGAGGGCGTGCCCCAAGGCGGCGCCCGCTATTCACAATATCACAGCACCGCTGACTTTGCGGTGGTGGACGACGGCTTTGACGTCGACATCCCCGTGGCCGACCGCGCCAACCTGCTCGACGGCTTCACCCCGGTGCCGGATCCGCTCACCGGCGCGGTGTTCTTCGTGGCCGGGGCCTGGAACGGCACCCTGCCTTCGGCCATCGTCGTGCCCCTCGAGCAGGACCTGGGCATCGCCACCGGCTGCGGCGAATACGAAGGCTTCGGCTGCTATTACCGCGGCGCGGCCGGCGGCAACCTCGTGACCTACATGCAGACCGACGGGGCCGCCTGTTACGACGCGACCCAAAAGGTGTTCGTGGGCAGCAGCTTTTCCACCGGGGCCGAGGACGGCACCGGCAGCCTCATGCTGTTCGACGTGGCCGGGGACTTGACCATGACCCGCTGGCTGAGCGCCACCGGCGGCAATGTCAATGCAGGAAACCTCGTCATCGGCCTCGCCTGCCACTAGTGTGCTGAGTCACAAATCTACTTGATTTTTGGCGCTTTTCTAGAATTCCGTGTGGCCGGGCGCCGTCCGTTCCTCGACCTGCTACTCGGAGGAACCTATGGGGCGTCGCGGACCACTTCCAAAACTCATTCTGACTGACGAGGAAAAGAGCACGCTGGAGCGGCTTGTTCGTCGTCAGACCACGGCTCAATCGATCGCTCGTCGGGCGCGTATCGTGCTCGAGTGTGCCAAGGGTCGGACGAACACTGCCGTTGCAGAAGACCTCGGTCTGGCGAACGTCACGGTCGGGATTTGGCGTCGGAGGTTCGTGGAGCGCCGTCTTGACGGCCTGTTTGATGAGCCCCGGCCCGGAACACCTCGCACGGTTTCGGACGAAGACGTGGAGCGGGTCATCACGATGACCCTCGAGGAAACACCAAAGAACGCGACCCACTGGAGCACTCGCTCCATGGCGGCGGCAACGGGCCTCAGCCAATCGACCATCTCTCGGATCTGGCGTGCATTTGCATTGCAGCCTCACCGAACCGAAACATTCAAGCTCTCCAACGATCCCCTCTTCATCGAGAAGGTCCGCGACATTGTGGGCATCTACATGAATCCACCTGAGCGCGCCGTCGTGCTTTGCGTCGACGAGAAATCACAGATTCAGGCGCTGGAGCGCAGCCAGCCGATTCTTCCACTCCGCCCCGGCCGCGTCGAACGTCGGAGCCACGACTACCGACGTCACGGCACCACGACGCTGTTCGCAGCGCTCGACTGCGCCACCGGCAAGGTGATTGGCGAACTCCATCGACGGCACAGGGCGGTTGAGTTCAAAAAGTTTCTGAAGACCATCGACCGTGAGGTACCGCAGGAGCTGGACGTCCATCTCATCCTCGACAACTACGCCACCCACAAGACACCGGCGATCAAACGGTGGCTTGCCCGCAACCCCCGCTTCCACCTGCACTTCACACCGACGTACGCGTCGTGGCTCAACCTCGTCGAGAGGTGGTTCGCCGAAATCACAAACCGAAGAATACGGCGCGGCTCATTCCGGAGCACCCAGGCACTCGAAAGCGCAATCCGCGACTACGTCGAGAACAACAACGAAAACCCGAAGCCGTTCATATGGACAAAGACGGCGGATGACATTCTTCAGTCAATCGCTGCCTATTGCAATGAAATTTCTGACTCAGCACACTAGCGCACGTCTCAAAATCGCCTTCGGCGCTTTCGAGCCGGGCCTTCTTCGCAGCGTAGGGCTTCGATGAAGTCTGCTCGTTCGGCGTGCGCGCCGCCTCACCCACTTCGGAAATCTGTGTCGTTTGGTTGGGATCGCCGGTCGCGCCGGAGGCGACCGCGCGAGATTTCTCCGCCTTGGGTTCGCTCGAACCGCGAGTGCCAGGCCAGACGATTCTGAGCGACTCATCCGCTCGAGACAACCACCTGAGGCTTGGTGGGCCGTGGCGCTCAACCCGCGGCGAGGGCTTGGACTTGGTCGATGACGTCGTAGACACCGAGCCCGATGCCTTGCGCCATTTGCGCGGGCTCGACGATGTTGTGGGTCAAAAACACGATCACGGTCTCGTTCGCGGGGTCGGCGCGCCACCAGCCGCCGAACGCCCCGGGCCAGCCCACCGCGCCCTTTGCCCCGCCGCACACGAAGGGGTCGGCGTCGTCGGGCTCCACCACCACCGCGAGGCCGAGGCTGTAGCCGTGGCCGGTGGCGAACATCGGGCGGCCCATCATGCGCGCGGCCTGTCGCTGGTCGGGGGTCATTTGGTTTGTGGTGAGCAGGGCGAGGCTCTCGGGGGTGAGCAGGCGCGTTCCGCCGGCCTCGCCGTTCATCACGAACAGTTGCGCAAATATCGAAAAGTCATCCACCGTCGACCACAGGCCCTGCCCGCCGGACAGGTACGTCATCGACGCGGGCCGTTCCGCCACGGTGGCGCCCCCCGCGGCCACGGTTCGCCGCACGATGTGGCCGGCGGCATCGAAGCCGTGCAGCGCCGCGCACCGCGTGCGTTTTTCCGCCGGAACCACGAAGCTCGTGTCGACGAGCCCGAGGGGGTCCCACACGAGTTCGTGCAGGACCTCGTCGAGGGCCGCGCGGTGGAGCCGGGCGAGCAACAGGCCGAGCAGGTCCGTGGCGTGGCCGTAGCTGAACGCGGCCCCGGGCTGGGCGAGCAGGGGGAGCGTGGCCAGGCCCGCGATCCATTCGTCGGGGGTGCGTTCGCTGTCGATCTCGGCCCCGAGCGCGGCGCGATGCGCGCGCCCGAGGGCGGTGCCCTCGTGAAAGGAGCCGTAGGTCATGCCCGCGCGGTGGCCCATCAGGTCGCGGAAGGTGAGCGGCCGCGCCGCGGGCTCGACGTCGTCGAGGGACGAGGTGGGCGTGCGCAGGACGCGCATCGCGGACAGCTCCGGGGCGGCCTCGGTGATGGGCTGGTCGAGGTCGAACAGGCCGAGCTCCCAGCTGCGCAGGGCCGCCACGTGGGTCATGGCCTTGCTCATGGACGCGATGCGGTAGAGCGTGTCCCGGCCGCAAGGCGACCTTTGCTCGACGTCGGCAAAGCCCGTTCCCCCCGCGTACACGGTCTCGCCCGCGCGCCACACGGACACGCTCGCCCCCGCGATGTGCCCCGCGGCGACGGCTTCGTCGAGGGCGAGGGGGATCAGTTCTTCGTCGGCCATCGTCCGCCCCCGTACCGCCCGTGCAGGCCTAAAAGCAGCGACCGGACAGGGCCGCGCAGGCGTCGTCGACGCACTGGGCGCTGCGGCACTCGGCGTTGGCCGCGCAGGGCGCACCGTCCGCCTTGGTCTCGACGCAGACCGCGCCGTCGCAGTACCCCGCCGCGCAGGGCGCGGCGGCCCCACAGGCATCGCCCAATGAGCCTGCAGCCACGCACACCCCGCCCACGCACGCGGTCTGGTAGGGGCAACGGTGGTCGGCGTCGCACGCGTCCCCGAGGGCCACGAAACTTGGCCCCGTGCACACCCCGCCGTCACAGGACGCGCCGAGCACACACCGGTCGTCGGGGGTACAGGCTTGGCCGATGGGCACGCGGGCGGTGCACACCCCGTCCTCGCACGAGGTCCCGTCCACGCAGGTGACGACGCCGTCGCCACAGGCCGCGCCGACGTCCACGGTGGTGCGGCACTCCCCGCACAGGTCGAGACTCAAGACACATTGGGTCCCGGGCGCGCACACGAAGCTCTCGACGTCGAACCCGCACGCCCCGCCCGCGGGCACGGTGCCTTGCCACATTTGGCCACAGGGCCCGGCGAGCTCGAGCACCTGGGTCTCGCAGGCCACGTCGGCGAGGTGGTCGGCGCAGACCTCGACCCCGGCCGGGGACAGCGACAGGTAACCCGCGGCGGCGAGGCCGAGGTAACGGCCCTCGAACCCGTTTTCGCAGCCCTCGGCGAACGCGACCAAACACGTGTCCACGTCGGGCACGGCCATGCGCCCGCAGCGCAGGTAAAAATCACAAAAGAACGGCGCGATGGTCTCGCAATAGGCGTCCGCCGGCAGGGGGCCCGCGTCGGTCCCGCCCGCGTCCGGGGCGTTGTCCCCCGCGTCGGCCGCGCCCGCATCCGGCACGCCCGCGTCCCCCGCCGCCCCCGCGTCGGCCCCGTCGGGCCCCGGACACGCCGCCACCAGCGCGAGCCAAACCATCCCCCCCACCGTGGTGCCGAACCGATGCGCAGCGTTCATCGCGTTTGTCCCTCCTGGGGCGGACATGCCATATTCGCGTCGACGTCAAAACCATGCGCACGCTCATCATTCTTCTCTCGCTGTCCCTCTCGCTCCCGGCCCCGGCCGAGACCGTGAAAAAACAAGCCACCACCGTCATCGAGGTCTGGACCCGCGCCCCCGGCGATCACAGCGCGGGCGGGGTGCAGAAGCTTCACCGGGCCCGGGTCGACGTGAGGTCGCTCAAGCCCACCGAAAAGAAGCTGTTCGACCTCCAGTACCAAAAGAAGCTGGGCATGAAGGTCGTGCCCTTGCGCGCGGTGCTCGACAAGGCCGACACCCGGCGCGGTGACACGCTGCTGTTGCATTTCGAAAACGGGATGATCATCCCCCTCCCCAATGATCCTGCAGTGCTCGACAAGGTCGACGCCCACATCGCCATCGATGTGCGCGCCCCCGACGCGAGCTGGCGCAAGGAGCTCCCCTACGCCATTCGCCACGACGACGTGACCGTCGACCCCGCCCCCATCGTGTTCGGCCAGAACAAGGTGGTGGTCGAGAAGGGCTTTTTGCCCGGCCTCATCGCGGAGAGCGGCGAGTACTTCACGCCGTGGCGCCACTGCGACTCGCTCACCGGCATCGAAGTCGTCGACGGCAACGCCTACCGTTCGCAATACGAGGTTCTGGGCCAGGCCTCCGCCGCGGCCAAGCACGGGGCCAAGGTCTTTGTCAGCGCGTGCATGTACTGCCACAGCGTGCGCGACGTCGGCGCAACCTATGGCTGGGACTTCATGCTCCCCTACCCGCTGCACGAGCACAAAAAGCCGCGCGCGCTGTACGAGCACGTCACCGTCGAAAAAGCGCTCGCCGCGGACAAGGGCTTGATGATGCCCACCCAGCACAACATCCAAAAACGCGACGTGGCCGGCCTGCAGGCGTGGAGCAAAGAAGTTCACCAAGCCGGCGCGAGCCCGAACTACCAACCCAAACGCTGAGCCGCCCGCCGCGGTCAGACCACCCGGCTGCGCCGTCGGCCGCCGCCGGTCAGCTCAGCGAGGCCTGGACCAGCGCCGCCCGCCGGGAGGTGCGGTGGGTGCGCGGGGATTTGCCCGTCCACCGCTTGAACGCCCGCCGGAACGCCTTGGGTTCCGAGAACCCGAGCATCATGGACACGTCGTGGATCGCGAGCCGCTCGTCGTCGAGCAGCTTGAGCGCGGCCTCGCGGCGAAACTTGTCGAGCAGGGTCGCGTAGTTGACCCCCTCGGCGGAGAGCCGGCGCTGGAGCGTGCGCGAGCTGAGCCCGAGGCGGCGGGCGACGTGCTGCACGGTGGGGGCGCCATCGGCGATGGTCGCGCGCACGATGCCCTCCACCTCCTCGAGCAGGTCGCTGCGGCGGGGCAACGCCTCGAGCAAGGCGTCGGCGCGCTTTTTTAGAATCGCGTGCAGCACCGGGTCGCGGCCGAGCAACGGCACGTCGAGCTTGTCCTGGCTGATGAGCATGGCGGTGCGGCCGGCGGAGAAGCGGACCGGGCACCCAAAGAACGCGCGGTACGCGGTGGTGTCGGGGGGCGCGGGGTGGGCGAACAGGACCTCGTCGGGGACCCACTCGGTGCCGGTGAACTCGCGCACCTGGGTGAGGTAGACGCCCATCAACCACTCGGCGTAGTGGCGCGCGGTCCCCGACGTCGTCTGCGGGGTGTGCTCGAGGGCGATGCCGGAGGGCCGGCGCTCGATGGTGGCCGCCGACCGCTCGTTGAGCAACCGTGCATAGCGGACGGTGGTCTTGATCCCGGTGGCCACGTCGGGCGCGGTGCGCACGGCGTAGCCGACCACGGAGAAGGCGCTGGTGTGGATGTGGGCGGCGAAGGCCAGGCCCACCGGGGCGAGGGGGTCGATGTCGACCAGCGCCTCCCACAGCGCGGCGTGCTGGCGGAACGGGATCCGGGCCTCGGGGTCTTGGAACAAAAAGTCGGTCAAGCCCGCGCGCGCCTTCAACGCGTCGGCGTCGTAGCCGCGCCGGTGCGCGGTGCGGAGGAGGTATTCGGTCAAGCTCGCAAAGACAGTTGGTTCGGCCATGTCATCTCCCGATGCAGGGTCAACGAGACAGCGGCGGGGAGTGTAACAGCCGATCCGCGCCCGGTGGGTGGGCAGCGCCGGGGATTTGCGCCATCTTCCGGGGGTGCGGTTTGTTGGTGTGTACCTGGTCATGCAGGCGGTGGCCCTCGGCCCCGTGCTCGACGGGCAGAACCTCGGCGTCTACGGCGGCTTTGTGAACGCCGCCGCCTTGCTCGTGGGCATCCCCGCGCTGTTGGCGGGCATCATCGGCGCCGGGCTCACGGTCCGGCGACGCCCCGCGTCGAAGCGGCGCGGGTTGGTGGAGGGCGTGGCCGGGGCCGCGCTGGTCCTGGGGACGTGGGCGGTGTTCGACCCCGCCCCGCTGTCCGGCGTGCGGCACGCGCTGGTGATCGGCGCGCCGTTGCTGCTCGGCCCCTGGCTTGTGCGCGCCGCGTCCCAGCGGTGGGTGGCGGCGGCCGCGCTCACCTTCGCCACCGGGTGCGGCGGCCCGGCGGATTTTTACGGCGCCCTCGCGGTCCGCCTCGAGGTCGTGGGCGCCGCGAGCGCGGACAACGTGCGGGCGGGCTTTTTCCGCGTGTCCGGCCTCGGGAACGAAGCCGGCCGGCTCGAGGTCGGCACCGGCCCCACCGCGCCCGTCACCCTCGTGGGCCGCGACCCGTTGTTGCCCGCCGCCTTCGGCATCGAACCCGTGCGAGAGACCTACCCCGACGAGGACGGCGTCCTCTCCTTCGACCCCGCGGCGTTGGCCGACGGCGAATACGTGCTCGCGGTGTTTCACGACACCAACGACGATGGCCGCTGGGGGGGCACCTACGGGGGCGACATCGAGGCGATGCGCGCGCCCATCCGCCATGAAGGCACATTGGGACACGTGTTGGTCGAATACACCTACGTCGCCGACCTCCGCTTCGTGGAGGCCTACACCGCGTCCGCGGACAGCTTTGAGACCCGCCAGCGGGTGACCCCCGAGCACCGGGACGCCTTCACCGCCCGCATTGAGCGGCCCGGGGACGCGGCCAACGGCACCGCCGCCGCGCCGTAATTCCCATTTATTTCAGATACTTACCGCCCGCATCACTCGCAGTCGTAGTGGTGCAGCGGCTGCCCCGGGTCCCCGTCGAGGTCCTCGGACACGGTCCAAAGCCCGAACCCGGCGTGGTCGTAGGCGATGGCCTCCCCCTGGGGCTCCACCAGCGGAATGGTGACAAGCTGGGCCTGGATGTCGCCGAGGTCGTCGACGGTCTGGCCCTCGTCGAACACGAACTCGTAGATCCCGGTGTAGACCCGCATCACCAACGCCGCCCCGGTGGTGTGCAGGTCGGCGGCGGTGATCATCCGGCCCTTGTCCACCGCCACCCCCGGGGAATCGATGGTGGTCACCCACTGGGCGGTGAGCTTGGCCCCGTCGACGAAGGGACCGTCCAGCCGGAACACCCGCGAGGTGTCGGCGTCGATCTTCTCGAACAGGTACACGGTCTGGCCGTCGGGGGTCACCACCACCCCCTCGGCGTCCACCGCGCCCCCCTCGTACGAAAAGCGCACTTTGTCGACGTGGGGATCGTTCATTTCGTCGGCGTCGTCGGGGTCCGGCTCGTCCACGATGAACATCGCGACCTCTTCGCGGGCCTCTTGGTTGTCGCCGGTGTCGAACAGATAGAGACATGGGCCCTCGCCATCGGGACACAAGCCGGCGGCGATCTCTTCGAGGTCTTGGACGTCGCCGGGCAGCTCAAACGACCCTTTGTCGGTGCCGTCCTCGTCGGTGGCGAACACCAAGGGGTCGCGCCCCGAGTCGTTGTGCACCCACAAGGTCTCGTTGTCACGCCAGGACGCGACAATGCCACTGGCCTCGACGATGGCGTTGTTCTTCAGGGTCCCGGTGGCCGAGGGCACCCCCGCGTAGGTCCGCCCGCAGAAGATCCGATCCGGGATCGCGCCGCCCTCGGGCTCGGGGCTGGGCTCGGGCTCGCCGGTCATGCCAGGGCAACCAGCGAGCGCGCACACAGCGGCGAGAAGCACGACGGGGCGGACCATGCCGAAGGGTAGCTGTTTTGCCCGCCATGTGCTGCTATAGATGCCCCATGAGCGGACGTCCCACCAACCCCCTCGCGCTCTGGGCGCTGTTCACCGGGGTGATGTTGCTCGCCCCGGTGGCGGTGATCCTCGCGGTGATCGCCCTGTGGCAAATCAAGAACCGCCCCGAAAAAGGCGACGGCGCCCCCTTCGCGATCATGGCCCTCATCCTCGGCGGGGTGCTGCTGCCCGGGGGCGCGTGGTTTGTGCTCCAAGGGTCGCTGCCGGCGATGGACGGCTGCCAAGCGTTGCAGCGGGAGGGCGCGGCCGAGCTGCGCTTGATCGCGTTTTTGCAGCAGCGTTACCGCGACGACCACGGGCGGTACGGCGCGAGCTTCGCCGAGATCGGCTTCAAAGACCCCACCCACGACTCGCCCTATGTGCGCCGCATCGTGTCCGCCGACGACCAGGGCTTTGTCGCCGAGGCCGTGGGCGAGGGGCCGATGGCGCGCGACCACATGGAGATCGGCCCCGCGGGCGAGGTCGTGCACATTCACAATGTCTGTGCAAAGTAGGCCGGCTCAGTCGTCGTCGTCGCCGGCCCGGCGCGCGCGTTTGTAAGCTTCTTCTGCGGCCAGCCGCTCCGACGCGTGGGCCAGCTCCCCCACGATCGCCCCGCCGCAACCCGGGCAGACCACGTCGTCGGGCCCGAGCAAGTGGGCGCAGCCCAGCGTCGAGCAGTAATCGCGCCGCCGCCGCGCCCCGAACACAAACCCCGCGGCCACCAGCCCCGCGCCCGACAGCGCCCCGACCACCGCGGGCAGCACCCAACTCAGCGCCATCGCCGCCCCCGCCCCCACGAACGCCCCCACGAGCACGCCGGTGGCGCGCTGGGTCGCCACCACCCGAAAGGTGGGCCCGGCCACGCCCAGGCTCGATGTGGCGAGCAACGAGCGCGCCTGCTCGAGCTCCGATTCGCGCACCTCGACCCCCACCCCGCCGAGGGCCCCGGCCAGATGGGGGGCCAAGCCCACGGTGGCGTCGTCGGTGAGCCGGACCTCGAGGTCGTGGGCCTCGAGCTGCGACTTGATGAGCTCGGCCTCCATCAGGCTGTCCCGGGTGAGCAGCGGCACGAACGGCCCGCGCTCGTCGGGGGGCGCCTCGACCAACGCCGACAGCGGCGCCGCGGAGGTGGTGGGGGATTCCCGGCTCATGCCAGACTTCTGCCACCTTTGCCCCCGGGAGGAAACGCCGTGCCCCACGCGCTCCATCACCTCGTGACCGCGCCCTGGCCAAGACGGGACGACGCCCACTGGCCGGCTTCGCTGGCCCAGGAGGGTTTTGTCCACCTGTGTACGGCGGCCCAGCTGCCGGGGGTGCGGGCGCGTTTTTATGCCGCGGTCCCGGTCACGATCTGGACCCTGGACGCCGAGGCGCTCGACGACGTTCGCTTCGAGGACACCTACGGCCACGGCAGCTATCCCCATTTGTACGGGCCGATACCGGTGGGCGCGGTGTTGGCGGAGACCCCCTGGCCGGTGGGCGCCCCCTGCCCCATCCCCGACGACGACGCGCCCTAAACGGACGCGGGCCCTATACGCGGTCGGTGTCGGCCAGCGCGGGCAACGAATGCAGCGCGCGGTCGGGGAGCGCGGCCACCGGGACCTCCCGGCGGAGCACCGCCCCGACGGGGAGCGACCCGGTGAGGGCGGCCATCTCGTCGTTGACCCGGGCGAGCAGCTCCCGCTTTTTGCGGTAGGGCAAAAACGCGCTCTTGAACCCTTGGACGATCATGACCTTCAGCTCCTCGAGGGTGAAGCCGATCTGGTCGTGGGCGAGCCACAGCTCATGGGTGACGGTGGTGTCGGTGATCAGGCGGTTGTCGGTGTTGAGCGAGACCCGCACCCCGAGGTCGTAGAACATGCGCACCGGGTGATGGGCGAGCTCGTCGACGACGGACGTCTGCAGGTTGGACGACAGGCAGATCTCCAGCGGCACCCGGTGGTCGGTGACGTAGGCGAGCAAATCGCCGTCTTCGGCCAGGCGGGTGCCGTGGCCGATGCGGTGCGCGCCACAGAAATGAAGCGCCTGCTGGATGCTCTCGGGGCCGTAGGCCTCCCCCGCGTGCACGGTGGTGTTCATGTTGTTGGCGAGCACGAGGGCGAAGCTCGGCTGGTGCTTTTTGGCGGGGTTGCCGGCCTCGCCGCCGGCGAGGTCAAACGCGACTACCCCGCGCTGCTTGTACGCCACCGCGAGTTCGGCGAGGCGAAAGCTCTCCTTGGGGTCGATGTTGCGGATGCCGCAGAGGATGACGCCGGTGGAGATGTTGAACGTGCGCTCGGCTTGGGCCAGCCCCCGGAGCACCGCCTCGACGATGCGCACCAGCGACAGGCCCCGCCGGGTGTGGAGAATCGGGGCATAGCGGACCTCGAGGTGCCAGACGTTCTCTTTGGCCGCGTCCTCGGCCAGCTCGAACGCGGCGCGCTCGAGGGCGTCCTCGGTCTGCAGCACCGAACACGTGATGTCGAACGCCTCGAGGTATTCGTCGAGGCTGGCGCACACCTTGCCCATGTGAATGGCCTCGGCGAGCTGGTCCTCGGTCTGGGCCTTGAGGGGCACCTGGTGGCGCTCGGCGAGTTCCAAAATGGTGGAGAGCCGCAGGCTGCCGTCGAGGTGGCAGTGCAGATCGGTCTTGGGCAGCCGGGCGAGCAACGCTTCGGTCACCGCCGCGGGGGCGGCGTCGTTTTCGTTCGTGGTCATGCACACCTCGGGGCAGTCTGTGCAGCGTACCGTCGAGCGCCGGGGCCGGCTATTTTTGCGGCCCGCAGATGGCCTCCTCGAGGGCGGCGAGGTCGTCGGGCAGCGGGGCGGTGCACGCGATGCGGGCCCCGGTCACGGGGTGGTCAAAACGCAGGATGTGCGCGTGCAGGGCCTGCCGGGTGAGCTGCTCGGCGATGCGCCGGGTGTCGGTGGGCAACAAGCCTTTGAGCTTGTCCCCCCCGTACAAGGCGTCGCCGATCAGAGGGTGACCGTGGTCGGCGAGCTGGGCGCGAATTTGATGTGTACGCCCGGTGCCGAGATCGACGTCGAGGGCGGAGATGCCGTCCCGCACCGCGCGGGTGATGTAGGTCGCGGACGCCCGGCGCACCGACGGGGGGCTGTGCTCGTCGGGCGGGGGAAGCTTGGTGAAGAACCGTTGGCGGTCCTTGGGGTGGCGCTTGTGGCCGGTGACCAGCGCGAGGGGAGACGTGGCGAGCGCGCCGAGGCAGTAGGCCCGGTAGCGCTTGTCGATGGCGCGGGCGCGGAACTGTTCGGCGAGGTGGGTGTGGGCGGCTTCGGTCTTGGCCACCACCATGACCCCGGAGGTGTCCTTGTCGAGCCGGTGCACGATGCCCGGCCGCTCCTGGTCCCCGACGTGCATCCCGGGCGCATGGTGGAGCAGCGCGTTGACCAATGTGCCTGTGTGGTGACCGGCGGCGGGGTGGACCACGAGGCCGGCGGGCTTGTTGACCACGATGAGGGAGGCGTCCTCGAAGAGCACATCGAGGGGGATGTCCTCGGGCACCAAGGACGACGGGGCCGGGGCCTGGACCGCGACCTCGATGCGCTGGCCGAGCAGGAGCTTGTGTTTGCTGCGGGTGACGGGGGCGCCGTCGATGCGCACCGCGCCCTGTTCGATCCGGCGTTGCCAGCGGGAGCGCGACACCGCGGGGAACAGCTGGCCGAGGGCCGCGTCGAGACGCAGGCCCGCGGTGCTGTCGTCGACGAGGTGAAAAAGCCGTTCGGCCTCGCTCACCAGATGTTGGACTTCACGTGACCCTTCGAGCGCAGGATGATGTCGACCACCGCGCGTTCAAAGTAGTTGGTCTTGCCGTACAGCTCCGCGTCGACCCGGCCGCGGTACAACTCGCGGCCCTCTTCGATCTGCTCTTGGAGCTCGTCGAACAGGTTGTCGTCGGTGATGCCTTTGACGATTTTGTCCTCGTTGTAGAGCGAAATGTCCGAGGCGATGGTCCGGGCCAAACGAATGGCGCGCTCGGGGGTGTCGATGGGCTGGGCCATGGGGAGGTCTCCACAAACGAGTGTCTATTCGGCCAAAGCTACAAAGGTGGCGGCAGCCACGCAATTTTTCGGGCCGGTCTGTCCGCTTCAGCCCGCCCCGCCCTGGGCGCGCCAAGCCAACACCCGGTCCGCGGCCGCGGCCAGCGAGGGCACGTCCTGGCCGAGCACCAGGGCCCGCATGCCCGCCGACTCCGCGCCCTTTTTGTCCGTGTCCGCGCGGTCCCCGACGTGCACCGCGTCCTCCGGCGCGACCTGCAACAGCTCCAGGGCGGCTTCAAAACACCCGGGATAGGGCTTGAGCGCCCCGGTGGCGTCCGCGGCCACCAGCGCGTCAAAGCCCACATCGGCGAGCCCGAGGGCGGCGAGCTTGTCCTCGACCGCAAAGTCGCTGACCACCGCGCACCGGACCCCCGCCTCCCGCAGCCGGGAGAGCGCGGCCTTGGCGTCTTTTTGCGGGCCCACCGCCCGGAGCACGTCGAGCAGGCGCACCTCGTACACGTCGTGCAGGACCTCCCGGGCGCCGTCCACGTCGAGCTCGAGCCGGCGCGCGACCTCGTTCTGTTCGGCCCGGAAAAAATCTGTGCCCGAGGCGAACACCTCGCCCCGCATCGCCTCGCGCACCGCCTGCGCCACCCGCACGTGCTTGAGGGCGGCGAAGTGGCGAAAGAAAAACCGCCGCTTCACCGGGCCCTTTTTGTAGAGGGTGCCGTCCAGATCGAATGTCACTGCACGAATGGTCATGCCGCGCGCTCCTGGGCGCACAGCAGGCGGCCGGTCCAGCGCTCGTCGTCGAGCCCCACGTCGAGCAACAGCCGGCCGTCGGGCGAGATGTGGGGCACCTTCACGTGCGCGTCGGGGGCCCCGTCGCCGACCCGGCGCGCCCGGTGGGCATCGAAGGCGCCCCGGGCCAGCCGGCACACCACCGCGGGCTCGAGGCGCAACGACTTGCGCTTGGCTTCGTATTCTTCGTTGTGGGCCTGGAGCTGGTCGTCGAACGCGGCGGCCAAGCCGGCCAAGTCTTCGTCGGACATCCGGGCCGGATCCGCATCCACCGCGACGAGGTAGCGGCCCGCCTCGGTCCCTGCCGGGACCAGGGGCGCGATGCAAAACCCATCGATGCCCCCCGCCCCGGCTTTGGCCATGGCCTGGACCACGTGGGCCTCGGAGAGCTTCTCCCCGGTGAGCGAACTCATCGCCCCGCCCTTGTGCCGGAACACCACCAGGGGCGCGTCCTCGTGTTTGCCCACCACCTCGACCACGTCGTTCATGTCGTAGCGGTAAAGCCCGGCCGAGGTGGTCACGAACACGTACACGTGCTCGCCCACCGACAGCTCATGCAACAGCTTTGTGGGTTTGTCCCCCGCCCGAACCGCGTCGATGTCGCCCTCGGGGGCGAACTCAAAGAAGTGACCGTGCGGGCTGATCACGCTCGCGGCGGTGTTGGGCGCCAGCGGCGCGCCAAAGCACCCTTCGCTGGCCGCGTAGCCGTAGTCGACCATGGGCACGTCGCCGAACTGCTCGCGCAGCCGCTCGATGTACCAGGCCGCGCTCCCGCCTTGCCAGCACACCAGCCCGGCCACGTCGGCAAAGACGTCGCCCATGCGGGTCTGCCCGTCGTGGGCGGCGCGGCTTTGGCGAATGCGCGCGGCCGCGGCCGGGGCCGGGCGGGCCAAGGCCTCGAGCGAGGCGCGCACCCCGTCGTCGAGGTCCGCCCAGGCGGGGCCAGAAAAGAGGGTGCCCTCGTCGCAGGCCCGGGCGAGCTCGTCGGCGTGCTGGGCCAAGGTCCGCGCGAACAGCAGGATGGTCGAGGGGTTGACCGCCGCGATCTCGGTGATCGAGTCCTGCAACCCAAAGCGTATGCAAAGGTAGTAGCGGGTCGCGAAGTCTTTGACCCGAAACACCGCGGGCGGGATCGCGCTGCGGGTGTCGACGTCGGTCTCGTCCAGGCGACCGGACAGCGCCAGGGTGATCGAGCCCGCGACCTTGCCGTGGCCGAGGTCATCGGTGTGGGGGCTTTGCATGGAGAGCCGCTTGCCGCGCATCATCTCGGGCAGGTGCGTGAGGATGGTGCGGAACAGGATGCGGTTGGTGACCTTGCACTCGGCCACGTACGCGCTGGTCACGGGGATGAGTTTGCGCCGGCCGGTGGTGCCCGAGGTGGTGGCAAAGAAGAAAGGGTCCTCGTCGACCAAGGCGCCTTTTTCGCCCTCGACCATGCGGTCGATGGTGTCGCGGTAGGTCTCGTAGGTGGACAGCGGCACCCGGGCCTGAAAATCGGCCACGCTCTTGACCTCGGCGAACGCGTGGTCGGCCCCGAACGTGGTGGCGGCGTTGCGGCCGACGATGTCGAGCAGCCGCTGCCGCTGGGCCCCGGCCACGTCGTGGGACGCGGCGTCGAGCAGGCGGGTGGTGCGCGAGAACAGCACCCGGGCCATCGCCGCCAGCCACGACGTCGGCAGCACCCGACACAGGAACACGATGAGCCCCATGGCGCGGACCTTACCCCCGCGCCGGCGGGGGCAAAAGCCGCTCGATGTCCGCGACAAACGCCCCAGACCCCGGCCTGCCCTTTTGCTACGGTCCCGCGGATGAACCGCCGGCCCCAGGGACCTGCCTTGCAGCGCACGCTGTCCGACAACGGACGGGTGCTGCTCAAACGGCTGAACCCTCCGCCCGTCCGGGTGAGCGACATCTACCACGGCCTGCTCGTGGCCCCGATGTGGTTGGTGATCGTGCTGTTCTTCGTCGTGTACGTGGCGATGAACGCGGTGTTCGCGGGGGCGTACCTCGCCTGTGGGCCGGGCGCGATCGAAGGCGCGACCCCGGGCTCGTTCGCCGACGCGTTCTATTTTTCGATTCAGACCATGACCACCATCGGCTACGGCCGCCTGCTCCCCGCCACCCCCGCGGCCAATCTCGTCGTCGGGCTGGAGGTGTTCACCGGGCTGATCGGGTTTGCCCTCGCCACCGGGATCATGTTCGCGAAGTTCTCGCGACCGAGCGCGCGCGTGATGTTCTCCCGGGTGATGACCTGGTCATCGTTCATGCCCGGCGAGCCGGTGCTCGCGCTGCGCATCGCCAACGAGCGGCGCACCCAGATCGCCGAGGCCCAGGCGCGGCTGATGCTGCTCTGGAACGAGACCATGGTCGACGGGGGCACGCTGCGGCGGTTTCATGAGCTCAAGCTCACGCGGTCTTTGACCCCGGTGTTCGCGTTGTCGTGGACGGTGATGCACGTCGTCGACGAGCAGTCCCCGTTGTTTGGCCTCGACATCGACGATCTCAAAGAACGGGGAACGGAGTTTTTGGTCACCCTGTCGGGCACCGACCAAGCGTTCATGGCCCCGGTCCACATGCGGTGGGGCTACGAGCCCGACGACATCGTCGTCGGGGCCCGCTTCGCGGACATCTTTGTCAACGACGACGCCGGGGTTCGGGTGCTCGACTTTGGCCGGTTCCACGACACCATCCCCCTTCCCCAGGAAGGGGGATGACGTGAGGTCACAGCGGCAGCGACGAGGGGGTGTGGCCCTCGGGCAAGAACGCCAGCTCACTCAGCAGCACGTCGACCAGCCGCTGGTAGACGGTGCGCGATTGGGGAAAGTGAATCTCCGCCCCGGGCACGCCGCACAAGCGGGCCCAGTCCTGCGGCCGAGGGCCGAAGCACAGCGCCGCCCCCCGGTTGCCCGAGGTCAGTTGCCAGCACTCGGAGTGTTGGACGTTGTCGCCGGGCTCGACGGAGACGTTCCAGCCGCGGGCGGTCAACGCCGCGTGCAAATCGTTCAGATGCCATTCGGCCATCGTTTGGGCTCCCTGCCCCCCACGCGCCATTTTCAAGATCGTGATCGGCCCTATCAAGTTCGTGTCCCGAATCGTTGTGAATCGGAACAACTCCGCGGCTACGTTCGGCGCTGGCGCCCTACATGCACGTACGTCGACGAGGCGCGCCGGTGAACGATTTCAAGCGCCGGGTCGCGGTCCGCACTTTTTTGGTGTGGTCAATCCTCGGATTCCTGGGTGCCGCGCTGGTCAAGGACGGCCACGTCGATCGCGATCACGTGTGGTTGTGGTTGCCCCTGCACGCGGCGAGCGCGGCGGTGTCCGGGCGCGCGGGGCTTTTGATCACCGCGGCACGACGAGGGGGGGTCACGGTGGCCCCGGGGGGACGACGCTACTCCTTTGTGCGGTGGGGGTTGCCCGCGCTGGTGATCGGGCTGGTGGTGGGGTTGGGCTTGGCCTACGCGGTGGTGAACGCAGGGCGCGGGTTTCGGTTCACAATCCTGCTGCTTGGCCCGCTGAGCAGCGTGATCAGCGTGTACGCGAGCCGGGCCCCCGAGAGCTTCGCCCCGCGGCAGGAGAGCACCCTGCGGCTTTGTCTCGTCGACACCGCGGTGTGGTTTGGGTTGCTGGCCGGCCCCATCGGGTTGGCGGTGCTGGCCAGCCGGTTGCCCGAGCGGGACGCGGTGATGACCGGGGCGGCCTTCTCCCGCGAGATTGCAGGTACATTGATGTTCTACGGGTTGTGGATCGGGGCCAGCGCCTTCGCCAAGACCCGGGCCGAGCGGGTGTCGGGGTTGGTCGACTGCGCCCCCTTCAACGCCCCCGTGCCCGGCCCGCTGGCGGTGGCGGGCATCGGCGCGGTGGGCTTTTTGTTGGTCGGGCCCCGGGTGCTCGACGAGATGAACAGCACCACGTTGATGTGGACCCAGGGCCTCATCTGCACCGTGGGCGGGCTGTGCTTTGGCGTGCTCGGCGCGTTGAAGGGCGCGCGCGATCCCGATAAGCCCGATGGTCCGCGACGCTGAAACGAAGGAACGCGATGCGACAACTCCCGCTCCGCCTTGCTCTGACATTGTGCCCGCTCCTCGGCGTCGCCGCGGGCTGCGCCACCACCGCGCCCCGGGGGGTGGTCATCGACCGCACCCGGTTGGAGGTCACCGCCCCGCCCTTGGTCACGTCGGCCCCGGCCCCCGGGCTCGATGCGCTGCTCTCCACCATGTACGGGCCCGGCACCGTCACGAGCCTGCCGCTGCTCAAGACCCAAGCCGCGGCCGCGCTCGCCCAACACCCCGACGCGTGGGAGGCCCACGAGGCCGTGGCCCTCATCGCCGCGCTCGAGCTCGACCACGAAACGGAGTGGACCCACCTGATGCGGGCGGCCGCTGACCTGCGCGCCCCCGACACGATGTTGCACCTGCACCGGCTCAACGTGCTGTTGCGCCACGCGGGCCAGATCGCGGCCGAGCGCGACTTGTTCGACGAGCTCGCCCGGCAGCACAAAGACCCCACCGTGCGCCATCACGCCAAACGTCTGGCCGCGTTGCGGGCCCGGGACCTGGGCGAGCCCAACGCCGAACGGCGCCTCGACGGCGAGGGCGTGATCACCCGGTGGCGCCTGATTGGGCCGTTCGACAACGACCACGGCAAGGGCGCGATCACCCCCTACCCGCCCGAGGTCGATCCCGACCACCAAGGCCCGGTGCAAGGTCGCGTGGTCGAGGTCGATTGGCGCGACGTGCCCGGCCACGCGGTCAGCGGGAACATCCCCCTCGACGAGTACGTGCAGCCCAGCCGCCACGCGGTCGCGTACCTGAAGACCTATGTGTATGCAGACAAGGCGCGCCTGGCCCAGCTCCGCCTGAGCGTCACCCGCGAGACCAAGGTCTGGGTCAACCGCACGCTGGTCGCCGACGACAGCGACGTGCGCCGGTACGGGCCGGACAACCTCATCGCCGCGGTGCAGCTCGCCCCCGGCTACAATGAGCTGCTGATCAAGACCAGCCAAGAGACCGGCCATTGGGACCTCCGGGCCCGGCTCACCGACGACGAAGGCCGGCCGTTGCCCCTGCCCGTGCTCACCCAAGAGCGCCCGGCCAAAGCCACCGGTCCCGCCCTCAAGGTCCGGCCCCACCCGGCCGCGGGCCGGGGGCACGGCCTGCGCGACGCGTACATGTCCGCGTTGTGGCTGTGGTTCGCGGGGAGGGCCAAGACCGCGCTCGTCGCGGCCCAGGCCTACCTCGATAAAGCCCCCGAGAACCCCTTCGGCGAAGCGTTGCTCGCGCGCCTGTACAGCCTCAACGACGAGGACGGCAAGGCCATCGACCTCGCCCAGGCGGTGCTCGCCCGGCCCGGGCCCCAGGTCCCGTACTTCTTGTCCCGGCGGCATTGGTTCTTTCGGGGCAAGCAACGGTACGACCGGGCCCAAGCCGACCTCGACGCGATCCGGGTGGCGACGGGGCGCGACCTGATCGCGGTGGACCGCATCCAGGCCATGTTGTTCGAAGCGCGCGGCTGGCACGAGGACCGTTGTCGGGTGCTCGACAAGCTCGCCCTCGGCCACCCCGGTCACGCCTGGCTCGAGCGCGAGCGCGCGGAGTGTTTGATCAAGCTGCAAAAGCGCAAAGACCGGCGCACCGCGCTGGAGACCGCGCACGCGTTGTTGCCCGGCCACCGCGGGCACGCGCTCCGGTTGCTCCGGGTGTACGTCGACGACGTGGACTTCGAGGGCGCGCGCGAACTCTCCCGCCAGGTCGAGACCCTGTACGCGCACCGGCCGGGCACGTTGCTCGAGCTCGCGGGCCTGCACCGCCGCATGGACGACACCGGCCGGGCCGTGCGGCTGCTCCAGCTCGCCGACGCCATGGCCCCCGGCGATCCCCGGCCCCAGGCCCAGCTTGCCACCATTGCGTACGTGCGGCGGGACGACCCGGTGGCGGTGCAGCACTGGCAAGAGGCCTACCGGCGCGACCCCACCCGCACGTCGCTGCTCGACCGCATCGACCACGTGACCCAGGCCGGGCCCAACCGCCTGCGGCAGCTCGCCCCCGACGAGGGCGCCATCGCCGGCCTGGTCAAGACCGCCCAGACCCTGGACGTGCCCCCCGGCACCGACGTCGCGTACGTGCTCGACGACGAGGTGACCCGGGTCGAGCCCGATGGCTCCGCGCGGGCGATCGTGACCCTGGTGCGCAAGGCGATCACCGAGCGCGGGCGCGACCAGCTGATCAAGACCGGCTACCCGCGCACCCACAGCAAGCTCGTGCACGCGTTTGTGGTCGCCCCCGACGGGACCCGGCAAGAGGCGAGCTCCATCCGGGGCGGCACCATCCGGTTCCGCCGGGTCGAGCGCGGCTCGGTGAGCGTGCTCCAGTACGAGGTGACGCGGCCCCCGGCGGGGTTTTTGCCCAATCACTTTGTGTCCTCTTGGTATTTCCAAGGCGTGCACCGGCACTCGCACCGGGCCCGCTGGGTGTTGATGCTCGACGACGCGGTCGCCTTGCACACCCGCATCGACGGCCCGGTCGAGCACAAAAAGACCGAACAAGACGGCCTCCAGGTCCACACCTTCATCGGCAATGACATTGGCCCGATCGTGCCCGAGCCGGGCATGCCCCCGCCCTCGGACGTGGCCGCGCGGGTGTCGGTCTCCACCGTCACGGGCTGGGACGAGTATGTGCGGTGGGAGCGCGCGTTGTTGCAGGACGCCTTCCGCAGCAACCCCGAGCTCGAGGCCCTGGCCCGGTCCCTCACCGCCGGGCAAGCCACCGCCCGCCAGAAGTTCGACCGGCTGTTCCGCTACGTGGCCGAAGAGATCCGCTACCAACAAGACTACGAAAGCACCATCGCCGGCGTGCGCCCGCACGCCTGCCCCGTCGTGCTCGAGCGCGGCTACGGGGATTGCAAAGACAAGGCCGTGCTTCTGATTCTGCTCGGGCGCCACGTCGGGCTCGACATCGATTTCGCCATCCTCCGCACCACCACCGCGGGCAAGGTGGTGCGCGAGATTCCCAACCAACAATTCAACCACGCCATCGTGTACGTGCCGGCCCAAGGCGACATCGAGCAGGGTTTCTTCATGGACCCCACCGTCGACGGCGTCGACCTCGGCAGCCTGCGCCAGGACGACCAGGGCGCCACCAGCCTCGTCCTCGATCCGGACTCGGGCACCCACCGCTTCTACGACATCCCTTACCAGCCGGCCGACCTCGAGCAGCAACGCTTCGACATCGCCGTCGACCTCACCACCCCGAGCGCGGCGCGCGCCACCATCGACGTCACCACCCGCGGCAATGTCGGCAGTTACATTCGCCGCAACCTGCGCGACGCCAAGACCGCCGAGAAGCTGTTCGAGGGGCTCGGCGGGGGCATGTTCCCCGGGAGCCGGGTCACCGCCGGCCGTGCCCCCGACGACGCGGAGAACATCGACAAGCCGGTGACCTTCACCATCGAGAGCGACGTGCGCGCGAGCCTCGCGGTGGACAAACGGGGCCAAGCCCGCTTCCGCCTCCCCGCCCACCTCTTCCCGCTGGGCAAGTTCGCCCTCACGGACACGCGCCACTACAACATCATCACCGGCATCCCCCGGACCTTCCACCAGCAGGTCACGGTCAAGTTTGGCCCCGGCGCGGTGATCGAACGGGTGCCCGAGGACTTCAAGGTCCAGCATCATTGTTTTGACGCCGTGCGCACGACCACCCAACAGCAAGGCACGGTGTCGGTCGACTACCAGCTGCGCATCACCTGCGGTGAGATCGCCGCCGCCGACTACCCCGCGTTCCGCACCGCGGCCCAAAAGGTCCTCGAACAACAGCGCGAGGTCATCGTCTTCACCGCCGGCAAGGCGCTCAACCTCTAACCTTCGGAAGCTCTATGGTCGACGTACAACCCTTCTCTGGCATCCGCCCCCGCGACGACATCGCCCACCAGGTGATCGCCCCGCCCTACGACGTGCTCACCCTCGAAGAGGCCCAAGCCCTGGCCAAGAACGAAAAATCGTTCGTGCACATCACGCGCTCTGAGGTCGACCTCCCCGCGGGGACCGACGCCCACAGCGAAGCGGCGTACCTCAAGGCCCGCGACAACCTCGACCAGATGCTCAGCGACGGCACGCTGATGCAAGACGACGAGCCCACGTACTATTTTTACGGGCAGAAGATGGGCGAACACCGGCAGGTGGGCATCATCGCCGCGTGCTCGGTCGCCGAGTACGACAAGAACATCATCAAAAAACACGAGTACACCCGGCCGGACAAAGAGGACGACCGCACCGAACACATGGACATCATCAACCGGCAGGTGGGGCTGGTGTTCCTCGCCTACCGGGCCCACCGGGGGCTGCGGGCGCTGACCAAGACCATCACCAGCGAGGAGCCGTGCTGGTCGGTGACCACCGAAGACGGGGTCGAGCACACCTTGTGGAAGACCCCGCCGGGCCGGGTCCAGGACGTGCGCCGCGCCTTTGATGAGCTCCCCGCGCTCTACATCGCCGACGGGCACCACCGGTCGGCGGCGGCCTCCCGGGTGCACGCCCGCCGCATGGACGACCGCAGCGCCTACTTCCTCGCGGGCCTGTTCCCCGACGACGAACTCCAGGTGCTGGCCTACAACCGCGTGGTCCACGACCTCAACGGGCTCGACCGCGACGCGTTCATGGCCGCGGTGGACGAACGCTTCCACCGCAGCCAGGGCGTGCCCGTGCCCGCGCACGTGCGGGACATCTCCATGTACATCGGCGGCGAATGGTGGACCATTCGCCCCCGGGCTGGCCAAGTGGTCGAGCAAGACCCCGTGGCCGCTCTCGACGTGAGCGCGCTGCAAGACTTGCTGCTCGCCCCCGTGCTCGGCATCGACAACCCCCGCACCTCGACGCGCATCGACTTTGTGGGCGGCATCCGCGGCCCCGACGCGCTCGTCGACGCGGTGGACAACCAGGGCAAGGCGGTCGCGTTCCACATGTACCCCACCCCGCTCGAGCAGCTGTTCCTCGTCGCGGACAAGGACAAGGTGATGCCGCCCAAGTCCACGTGGTTCGAGCCCAAGCTGCGCGAGGGCGTGGTCATCCGCAGCCTGGTCTGATTCTTTGAGGGGAATGTCCCATTCCCCTCCCCCGCTTGCGCCTCGCAAGCTCGGCGTTCTGCGGTTGGCCAAGCGGAGCTTGGCTTGCGCAACGTGATGCGTGGCCGGCCCCCTCCCCAATGCCGTTGCGCCAGGCGGCTTTCGCCGCGTCGCAGCGGGTTGCATCCTTCGGATGCAACAAGCTGAGGTTGGTATGCGTTGGATGTTCTCGATTCTCCGCACTGGCTCGACGGGGCGCATGTCACGTCCCGCCCCCCGCACGATGCCGGTCCGGGTCCTCACCGCGGGCCGTGTCGGGGCCCAGGTCGTTGCCATCCTCTGCGCCGCCCTCGCGGGCGTGCACTGTGCGCATGACCCGGGGCCGCCGGCGGCGGACGGGCCGCCGGCGCCGGCCCCACCCGCGGACGAACCCGCGCGTTCCTCGACGAGCGAGCCCGCGCCGGGGCCCGCCGAGACCACCACCAAAACCGCCCCCGCCGCGCCCGAACCCGGCGCGGTCCAACTGACCTTCACCGCCCCCGTCCCCCCCACCCCCCGCGCGCCCGCGACCGACAACGGCCCCTGGGGTGACCGCGTGCTGCGCAAGGCCCAGAGCCTGCCCGGGGTCGACGCCACCGCGGCCATGGCCTGCGCCGCGCATGGTTTTGGCCAGGCCCGCCTCGACACCGGCCGGCCCGCCGGCCACCGGCTCAAACGAATCATTCCCGCGCGCTGTGGCGCGCCCGTGGCCGATGTGGAGCTCACCGTCCTCGCGGTGGACATCGACCCCGCGGTGACCGACGCCGACGTGGTGGACGGCTTCTCCGGCCCGCTCGACCGGCTTTTGGGCACGGTCCGGCCCGGGCCCTACGACATCGGCGGGGCCCTGTTGCGCGCGGGCACAAAGACATTGGCGGTCCTGGCGGTGGGCCTGCGCCGGGTGCGCACCACGACGCTGGAGCTCGACCGGGCCGCGGGGGTGTTGGTGGCCGAGCTGGCGGTCGAGCCGAGCGTGGCCGAGGCGTTTTTGTACGACAACGTCGAGCCGCTGATCACCTACGGCACCTGGGACGTGCGCCGCTGCGACCTGGACGTGACCCGCGCGCTCCCCGCGGTGGCGTTCGTGTGCCCCCTCGACGACGACGCGCCCCCCGCGAGCGTGGCCTACGCCACCGTCACCGCCTATCCCCAGGGCGCGTTTTTGGGCCATCACCTCGCGACCCTGGCCGTGCCCGGTCCGGCCCACGACGGCAGCGCGCACGTCCTGCGCGCGTTCGTGTCCCAAAACCCCACCGCCGACCTGTTGCCGCTGGCCAACCGGGCCCGGGCGGCATCGGGCCGGCCCTTGCTCGAGGCCCAGGCCCCGTCGGCGGCGTTTTTGGCCGAAGCCAAGACCCTGCTCGGCTCCCTCGAGCGGCAGAGCCCGGGCGCGGACAAGGCGGCCCAGACCGCGCTGCTCTCGTTGATGCGCGGCCCCGATCCCGCCCGCCGGGCCGACGTGGGGTTTGTGGGCTGGAGCACCATCGGGCCCGAGGAAGATGCAGGTTCATTGTTGGCGGCCGCGTTTGCGTTCGCGGACACCCGCGCGGTGTTGATGTCCCCGGTGACGCGGACCTTGGTGGCCACCGAGCGGTTCGACGTCGCCCCCGGCGTGACCGGCCTGGTGTTCGGCACCTACCGGCCGGCGGCCGCCCCCGACGCGAGCGCGGTGCGGGACATCATCGACGTCCGGCGCGAAGCGCTCGGTCTCGCCGCACACGCCCCTTGGCCTGGGCTGCAGACGGTCGTCGACCAAGCCGCCGCCGACGTCGCGCGCGGCTTCGCGCCCGAGGAGGCCATCCGCGCCCGGGTCCAAAAGGCCCAGCTCCAAGACCCGGTCATCGCCGTGGTCCTCGACGGCCCCACGCTCAACAGTGTCAAGGTGGTGCCCGAACTGTTGGCCGACAACGCCGGCCGCCTCGCGCTCGCCGCGGCTTACGTCGAACACGGTGTGGTCGTCGTGGGCGTGCTCTCCACAAAATAGCCACGGTGGGTGCTTCCGGGCGCACCCGCGCCTGGCGTTGCGTGGGTCAGGTCAGGCGCAGACCCGGTTGCGGCCGGTCTGTTTGGCCTCGTAGAGCTTCATGTCCGCATCTTGGATCAACGCCTCGGGCGTGGGCTGGTTCTCGAGGCAGGCGACCCCCATCGAAATGGTCACCGGGATGGTGTTGTCCTCGAACTCGAAGAGGGTGCCTTCGATCATCTTCCGGATCTTCTCGGCGAGGATGACCCCGCGCTCCAAGGTGGTGTCCGGCAACAGGATGGAAAACTCCTCGCCCCCGTAGCGGGCGAAGCACTCTTCTTTGCGGATGTTGTTCTCGTGGATGAGATCGCTCAGGCGCTTGAGCACATAGTCGCCCGCGAGGTGACCGTAATCGTCGTTGATGCGCTTGAAGTGGTCGAGGTCAAACATGATCAGGGTCAGCGGCCGCGCGTAGCGTTTGCAGCGCGCCATCTCGCGCTCCATGAACTCGAGGAGGTAGCGCTTGTTGTGCGCCTGGGTCAGGCCATCGATGATGGCCATGCGGTAAATCTCCTCGTAGTAGAGCTGCTCGATGTTGTCGCCGTCGATGAACTTGAAGATGACCCCACCGATCTTGATGAAGTCCCCGTTGTTCAACCGGCGGGGTTGCTCGACCTCGACGTCGTTGACGAAGCTGCCGTTGGTGGACCCCATGTCCTCGACGTGGTGCCCGTTGGCGTCGCTGTAGATCTTGGCGTGGGCCCGCGACACGTTGTCCATGTCGACCACAATGGCATTGTCCGGCCCCCGCCCAATGGTGGTCTGCACCCGGTCAAGGCGAAACTTCTTACCAATGTCTTTGCCATAGATTTGAACCAGACACGCGACCCCGCTCGCCATCAACCGTTTGTCGGCGATGCGGCTAACCTGACTGACCCGTGTTTTCTCGTCGCGCATGCTCGTTCACCGCATGAAATCTGCGCGAATCGTACACCACGCCCCCACCCCGCGCACAAGCCGCGCCCGTTGTCTCCCTCGAAGTACGACATCCCCCACAACCCCCTACACCGCGCGCGGCGCGAGCGGCGAGCCGAACCCAGCCCCTCCCGCAACACGCGCCTCGTGCGCAAACGCGCACGAGCCCCGAGCGAACGCGAGGGCGTGAACGCCGCGAGCGGAGCGAGCCTGGCGTGAACGACGCGGGGGTGAAAGGCGACTCGGCGAGCTTGCGAGCCGTGAGCCTGAGGGGGGAGGAACTCCCCCTGCCCACAACAAGTGCCTCGTGCGCAAACGCGCACGAGCCCGAGCGAACAGCGAGGCGCGGCGACGCGCCAAAGGCGCATGGAGCCGCGTAGGGGGAGTGGGGCCCCACGACACGCTGAGCTTGCGAAGCGTGAGTGGGGCGAGGGGCCTCCGCCCCTCGGGGGGCTACTCGAAATCGTCGATGCTGACGAAGGGCACGTCGCGCATGGTGTCGAGCTGGCTGCGGGCGCCGGAGAGCTGTTCGTTGGTCTCGCGAAGGCGACGGGACAACACCTGCACAAAGCTCCAGAGGAGCTTGACCGCGAGCACCGGCTCTTTGCGAATCAGGGTGTAGAAGCTGCGGCGCTGGACCACGAGCAGCCGGGTCGACTCTTTGGCCGTGATCGTGGCCGAACGCGGCGACTGGTCGACGAGGGCCATCTCGCCGAAGTGCACCCCGGGGTGCAGGTCGACGATGGCCTGGCCCTCCCGGCTGACCCCGACTTTGCCCGCGAGCACGATGTACAGCTCCTCGCCGGAGTCGCCCTCGACGATGATGTCGGTGTCGGCCTCGTAGGTCTCGAGGTAGGTGATGTTGAGCACCTTCACCAGCTCTTGGTAGGTGAGGTAGCGGAACAGCGGAATCTTCTTGAGGGTCTCGAGCTTGAGGTTGACCTCGCGGGCGCGCGCGTCCTCGAGCTCGCGGTCTTTGTCGTCGGCCACGCCGCGCACGATCACCGCGGTGATGTTGTCCTTGCCGCCGCGATCGTTGGCCAACCCGATCAGCGAGGCGGGGATGGCCGCGGCGTCATCGACCGCGAGCAGCTCGGCCAGCTCGTTGGGGTCTTCGGTGTAGCCGGACAGGCCGTCCGAACAGATGAGGAAGGTGTCGCCGGGGAGCACGTCGAGGAGCAGCGTGTCCACCTGCACCGACTCTTGGATGCCCACCGCCCGGGTGATCACGTTGGCGTAGGGGCTGTTGCGGGCTTGTTCGCGCGTCATCTTGCCGCGCTTGATCATCTCCGTGCAGTAGGAGTGGTCTTCGGAGAGTTGGTGAATGTGGCCGCGGCGCACCATGTACAAGCGGCTGTCGCCGACGTGGCCCATGCACGCCTTGCCCCCGATGACGAGCAACATCACCAGGGTGGTGCCCATGCCCGCTTTGCCCGAGTCTTGGGTGGCCATGTTGTAGATTTCGTTGCACGCGGTCTGCACCGCGCGCTCGACGAGGCTGGCCACCGCTTCGCGGTTCTCGGGGGTGTCCTCTTCGGCGAACGCATCGATGACGTCGCGGCTTTCGTTGAGCACGCGCCGCACGCAGGTGGCGGCGTGTTCGCTCGCGACCTCGCCGGCGGCATGACCGCCCATGCCATCGCACACGATGTAGAGGCCAAGCTCGGGCTCGAGGAGAAAATAGTCCTCGTTGTGGTCACGCTTTTGACCGACGTCGGTCTGACCGTATGCCTCGATTTTCATGGTGCGTTTTTTCGCCTCCTCGGCGGAGATTGCCCTTGTCTTGCGCAGGCGTCAAACCCAGTCTGACCCTTGACGAGCGCGCCCGGGCACGGCATCCGGGGCCCCTCGACACGCATCGAGAGGGGGCGAGATGAACAAGCTCTATCCTTCGGCCCAAGCGGCCACCGCCGACATCAAAGATGGCGCGGTGTTGATGAGCGGCGGCTTCGGCCTCTGCGGCAATCCCGAAAACCTCATCCTCGCGTTGCGCGACCACGGGGTGAAGGGCCTGTCGATCATCAGCAACAACTGCGGTACCACCGAGCACGGCCTCGGCGTGCTGTTGCAGAACGGCCAGGTGGCCAAGATGACCTCCAGCTACGTTGGGGAGAACAAAGAGTTCGAGCGGCAGTACCTGTCCGGCGAGCTCGAGGTCGAGCTTGTGCCCCAGGGCACACTGGCCGAACGGATTCGCGCCGGCGCCGCCGGCATCCCCGCGTTCTTCACCGCCACCGGGGTGGGCACCCAGGTGTCCGAGGGGGGCCTGCCCATGCGCTACGCCGACGACGGGAGCGTGGCCAAAGCCAGCCCCAAAAAAGAGGTCCGCGCCTTCGGCGGGCGCGACTACGTCATGGAGACCGCCCTCGTCGCGGACTTCGCCATCGTGCGCGCGCACAAAGCGGACACCCAAGGCAACCTCGTGTTCCGCAAGACCGCGCGCAACTTCTCCCCGATGATGTGCGGCGCGGCCAAGGTCACCATCGTCGAGGCCGAGCACATCGTCGAGCCGGGGGAGATCGACCCCGACCAGGTGCACGTGCCCGGCGTGTACGTGCAGCGCCTGATCAAAGGCGAGCACTACGAAAAATGGATCGAACAACGCACCGTCCGGCCCCGCGCCTGACCGTCGACACTGGAGGACGCCATGGCTCTCGACCGTGAAGGCATCGTCAAACGCGCCGCCCAAGAACTGCAGGACGGGTTTTACGTCAACCTCGGCATCGGCATGCCCACCCTCGTGGCCAATCACATCCCCGACGGGATGGACGTAGTGCTGCAGAGCGAAAACGGCATGCTCGGCGTCGGCCCGTTCCCCCTCGACGGGGAAGAGGACGCGGACCTGATCAACGCGGGCAAACAGACCGTGACCGCCCTGCCCGGCACCGCCTTTTTCTCGTCCGCGGAGTCCTTCGGGATGATCCGCGGGGGGCACATCCAGCTCACCATCCTCGGCGCGATGCAAGTCTCGAACAAAGGCGACATCGCCAACTGGATGATCCCCGGCAAGATGGTCAAGGGCATGGGCGGGGCCATGGACCTCGTCGCCGGCTCGCCCCGGGTGGTGGTGACGATGACCCACGCGGCCAAAGACGGGACCCCGAAGATCCTCGAGGAGTGCGACCTGCCCATGACCGGCACCGCCTGCGTCGACCTCATCATCACCGACCTCGCGGTGTTCGAGGTGGCCCGCGGCCAGGGCATGACCCTGATCGAAAAGGCCCCCGGCGTCAGCGTCGACGACGTCAGGGCCAAGACCGGCGCGCCCTTCGACGTCAGCGCATCGCTCAAAGACATCGACGTGGCCTGAGCCGCCTCAGCCGTTTTCGGTCCTGAGCTGTTTGACCGCCTCGAGGGCCTCGGGGGTGAGCTCACGCCAGAGCGTGCGCGAGCCGCTCTTGAGCGCGCGGGCAATGCGTTTGTCCTCGACGTAGACCCGGCTGGCCTGGGTCAACCCCAACGCCCGAATGAACGGTGACTTGGCGAAGCGGCTCTTGGCGGTGGCGTACACCGTGCGCACCTCGTCGTCGCAGTGCACCACCCACACGATGTTCTCGCCGGGGGGCGGCACCTGCTCGGGGCCGGCGGCCGTGGCCTCGGGGATGGGCGCGCCCTCGCGCGAACGTTGGGCAAGGACCGCGCCCTCGGCGGTGAGCGCGTTGCGTTGGGCGTTGTCCTGAATCTGGGCCAGGGCCCGCATCAAAAACGCGGTGTCGCCCTCGAGGACCACGTGGGTGTCCGGTCCGATGCGGACCTCGATCTTGCCGTGCCCGGGGGGCCCTTCGTCGCTCTTCACTCTTTCAATCTAACACCACGCCCCCCCGGTTCGATTCGTGTCCCAACCGGCTACACTCGTGGCCGATGTCACAGGTGTTGCTCGCCCTCGAACGCGCCCTCGACGCGCGCCATCCCGGCTGGGCCGAGGACGACGCGGTGGTGCGCGCGGCCCAAGCCCAGAGCGAAGCCTTCACCGCCGACGAGACCGCCCGCCGCACCCGGCCCATGCGCGGCCTCGACCTGCTCGCCTACCTCGCCTACTTCGCCCCCCGGGGCATCGCCGCCGCCGCCCGCATCCTGCCCGCCGCCCTCGACGTGGGCCAGCCGCGCCGCATCGTCGACTGGGGCGCCGGGGTCGGCACCGCCTCGTTGGTGGCCGCGTCGTGTTCGGACGCGCGGCTGGTGCTCATCGACGCCCAGCGCGCGGCCCTCGACGTGGCCGCGGCTTTGCTCGCCCCCCTCGACGTCGAGCTCGGCGCGTCGTTGCCCCCGGGGCTCGGCGCGGGCGACACCCTGTTGTTGAGCTTTTCCTTCGCGGAAATGGTGCACAGCCAATCCTTTGCCCAGGTGACCGACCCGCTGCGCCACGCCGCCCGCCGGGGGGCCCAGCTGGTGCTCATCGACGCTGGCGACCGCAAGAGCGCCCGCCCGGTGCAGCAGCTGCGCGACCTGCTCGTCGACGACGACGTGGCCATCGCCGCCCCCTGTCCCCACCGCGACCCGTGCCCCGCCCTGGTCCGCGAACGCGACTGGTGCCACACCCGGGTCCCGCGCAACCTCACCCCCCGCTTGGCCGCCTTCGCCGAACGGGTGGGCCGGGACGCCGACGTCATGGCCTGCGCGTATCTCGTCACCCAACCCAGACCCGGGGCCGCGGACGACGACCGTCCCCCGGTTCGGGTGCTGAGCCGCCCCAAGGTCGAAAAGGGCCGGGTGCGGGTCCCCGTGTGCGGGCCCGCCGGCGTCCGCTTCCTCCAGGCCAAGCGGCGCGACAAAGCCGCCACCAAATGTGTGCGCAACCTCGACCGCGGCGATCGTCCCGACGTCGACCCGGCCACCGCCCGGGGCGACACCATTCACGTCGACGACGCGGTGGAGACCGCCCCCAAGGGGCGCTTCCCGTGAGCGGCGCCCTCGTCGTGCTCAACGACGCGCCCCCCGTGGGCCCCTTGGAGCAGGCGGTGCATGACCTGTGGGCCACGGTCTGGGCCAAGCGGTTTTCGCCCCGGGGGCTTTGGACCCGGGCCAAGCTGATGCGCTCGTTCAACCTCGAGTTCATCCGGCTCGGCCAGGTCCGGGTCACGGTGCCGCACGGCAGGGTGCCCGACTGCGACGAGTGTCTCGAGCTGTGCTGCACCGGCGAAAACGCCTTGGTCAGCCTGCGCCTGCCCGACATCGCGCGGCTCTGTGACCAGGGCCTGTCGTCGTACGTGGTGCACGAGCGGCCTCCCGAAAAGGGCTACGACCAGGGCGCGACGGTGGCGCGGCGGGAGGCGGACACCAGCGTGTTCCACCGGATGTTCCCGGTGTTGCGCCGGGACGCGACCGGCACCTGCGCCCTGCTCACCGACGAGCGGACGTGCGGGGTCTGGCCCCACTGGCCGGTGTCCTGTGCGCGCTATCCCTACGCATTGGATGCGCTCTCCAAGGAGGTGTTCTGGGCCAAGGGGTGCAGGAGCTTTGTGACCCTCCCGAGCAGCGAAGCCCCGCCCCACATCCGGCGCCTGGTCCGGGCCGCGGTGGAGGGCTACAACCAGCGCATCCGCGACCTGTTCTTGGTTCACCTCGCGCTCGAGGAGCTGCACACCCTGGGGCTCACCGCCCACCTCGCCCTGCCCGCGTCGTGGCGGCAGCGGCTGCCCCCCGCGCCCGCGGGTCCGGGGGTGCCGACGTGACCTTCGCCCTCGACGTGCGCGGGGTCGATCTCGGCTTCGCCGGTACCCAGATTCTGCACCGGGTCAGCTTCGCCCTGCACCGCGGGGAGCTCTGCGCGCTGCTGGGCCCCTCGGGCGCGGGCAAGTCGACGTTGATGCGGGCGGTGCTCGGCGAGAACGCCCCCGATGCGGGCGAGATCATGCGCCGTGGCGCCGGTGGCGCCCCCCTGAGCATTGGGTACGTGCCCCAGGACGACGCCGTGCACCGCACGCTCTCCGCGCGCGCCGCGCTGGGGTACGCGGCCGAGCTGCGCCTGCCCGACGCCGACCACGCCACACGCCAAAAACGCGTCCAAGAGGTGCTCGCCCAGGTCGGCCTCACCGAGCGCGCCGACCTCGCCATCCGCCGCCTGTCCGGCGGCCAGCGCAAGCGGGTGTCGCTGGGCCTGGAGTTGCTCACCACCCCCGACCTGCTCATTCTCGACGAGCCCACCTCCGGCCTCGACCCGGGCCTGGAGCGCAAGATGATGACGCTGTTTCGGGACCTGGCGGAGAGCGGCCGGGTGGTGATCGTCGCCACCCACGCGATGGAGTCCTTGCGCCAGTGCCACCTGATGCTCATGTTGGTCAAAGGGCGCGTGGTGTTTTTTGGGCCCCCCGCCGCCGCCCTCGACCACTTCCGGGTGCCGACCTTCGCCGAGGTGTTTGCGGTGCTGGAGCAAAGGACCCCAGATCAGTGGCAAGCGACCTTCGCGCGCAGCCAGACCGCCCAGGCGGTGCGCACCCGCGCCGCGCCGGTCCCGGGCCGCCCCCCCGGGCCGACCGCGGCCGCCCGCGCCACGCCGGCCGCGGCCGAGCCTCCCCCCGACGAGCCGCCGGCCACGTCCCCCGACGACGAGCTGTCCGCGCTCAAACAGAAGATGGGCCTGTCGTGACCGCCACCGCCTCGTCCCCGATCCGCCACCAAGCGGGGGTGCTCACCCGGCGCTACGCGGCGTGCCTGTGGGGGGACAAGGCCAGCCTGCTGCTGCTCTTTGGCCAGGCCCCGCTCATCGGCTACTTCTGCACCCTGGTGTGGGGCGGGATCGAGACAGACACAGAGACATTGCGGTTTATCCTGTGCCTCTCGGCGCATTGGTTCGGGCTCATCGACGCCTGCCGCGAGATCGTCAAGGAGCGCGCGATCTTTGCCCGCGAGCGTGTGTTTGGCCTGTCCGTGACCGGGTACGTGCTCAGCAAGCTCGCCGTGCTCGGGGTGGTGGCGGTGACCCAGGTGGTGTTGCTGCAGTTCACGGTGGAGTGGTCGTTGGCCCTGCACGGCCCCATGTTGCTGCAGACCCTGTTGCTGTCTCTGTGCGCGTTGTCCGGGGTGGGCCTCGGGCTGTTGGTCTCGGCCCTGGCCAAGACCCAGGAGCGGGCGGTGTTCGCGGTGCCGCTGTTGATCCTCCCGCAGATCTTGTTCTCCGAGTTCGCGGTGCCGCGGAAGTATTTCGGCGCCGTCGTCGACGTGGTGGAGAAGTTCATGCCCGTGCGGTGGGCCTACACCGCGTTTCAGGCCAGCGCCGAGCTGTCGCCGAAGTACGGCGACGTGGCGCTGGGGGTGCTGGCCCAGCTCGGGTTCGTGGTTGTGTTCTTGGTGGGGATCGCGGCCCTGTTGCTGCCCCGCCGGTCTCAAGTGCAGTAGGGTTTCCCCGTGAAGAAATGGTTGGTCGCGGCGCTGGTGGTGGTGGTGATGGCGGTGGGGTATCTCGCCGTCGCCCACGTGTCCGGGGGCGCGTTTTGGACGATGGGCTTGCCCCTGGGCGGGGAGCGCGGCTACCTGCGGCGGCAGGCGTTGGCGTTTCTCGAGGACATCCAGTTCAAAGACTTCGACAGCGCCGTGCGGTACCACAGCCCGGAGGACCAGAAGGACGTGGACATCAAGTTCCTCCTCTGGAAGCTGTTCAAGCTCAAGCCCGAGCAGCTTGACCTCATCGACTACGAGGTGGTCTTTGCTGAGCTTGACTCGTCAAAGCTCCGGGGCCGGGTGAAGGTGCGGATGACGGTCAAAGAGCTGGTGTACAAAAAGCTCCGCGACCAGGAGATGGTCTTGTACTTCTACCGCGACACCGTGGATGGGCCCTGGTTCATGAAGTTCGAGGACTCGTTGCGCGAGGCCGATCGCGCCCCCGACAAGAAGCGATAGCCACCGGCAAGTCGCCGTAAAATAAGGTCTTTTCCCGCCCGATCAGGACTTGTCGACCACCCGCAACAACGCCCGCCCATCCGCGCACCGCACGTAGGCGGTGTCGCCGACCTCGGCGCTGTCCGCGGGCAACGCCTCGCCCCGGGTGAAGCCCAGGCCGTCGACCACCCGCAACCGCTCTTCCCCAAAGACCCGCAGGTCGTGGATCCGGCCCATGCCCCGGGCCAGGCAATAGGTGGCCTGGGCGGTCATGGGGCCGCCCACCAGCCGATCGCGGGCCCGCGGCCGACGGGCCCGCACCGTGGGGGTCGGCCCCTGGGCGGTCGGGGTCCTTGCCCCCCGCGCGACATCGAGAACCGCCTCTTGCATCAATGTCCCTGCACGGGTGGCGAGGATGTCGAGCAGCTCGTCCAGCGTCGCCCCCAGCGGCACCGCCACCCGCCGCTGGGCCCAGATCGGCCCCGCGTCCTCGCCCGCCACCACCTGGTGCACGGTCAACCCGCCCTCGAGGTCGCCGTGCTTGAACATCCAGAACAGCGGACTCGGTCCCCGGTACCGCGGCAACAGCGACGGGTGCAGGTTGATCGCCCCGTGGGCGGGGGCGCCGAACACCGCCGCGGGCACGAGCTGGTTGAAAAAACAGATCACCAGCAGGTCGAGCTCTTCCCCGGCCACGAACTCGGCCACCGCGGGGCGGCCCGCGTCGCCAACCACCCACGCGGGGATGCCCCGCTGGGCCGCGAGCACGAACGGGTCGAGCCCGCGCCGGAGGAAGTCATCGCGCGCGGCCTCCGCGCGCTCAAACAACGGTTGGCGCCGGCCGATGAGGCCCCCCACCGGCTTGAGCACAAAACGCACGTCGTGTCCGGCGGTGAGCAACGCTTCGAGCACCCGGACGGAGACGACGTTCTCCATGCCGAAAAAGCCCAAGCGCACCGGGTCACTCTTCGAGCAGGAGGAGCAGGGTCTGGGCGTTGCCCCCGGCGAGACCATTGCCGACCACGATCAGGTCGTTGTCGCCGTCGCCGTCGAGGTCGCCGCTTTCCAGGTCCGCGCCGAGGGTCGGCCCCCCTTGGTTGGCTTCGTCCATGCTGCGGGGGGACTCGACAAAGGTCCCGTCGCCGCGGTTGACGTACACCTTGTTGTGGAAGGTCGCCCCCCGGAGCCCGGTGAACGCAATCTCATTGTCACCGTCGTTGTCGGCGTCGAAGATGTGGACGCCGACGTCACAGTCGTTCTGTTCGATGGGCAACGCAGAGAAGTTGCGCACCAGGGTGCCGGCTTCGTTGAAGTAGACCACCTCGCTGCTCTCGAACACCGGCTCACACGAGGCCGCGACCACGTCCTCACGGTTGTCCCCGTTGAGGTCGCCCACGTCGACCCCGAACACGTCCCCCACCAGCCCGATGAAGGGCGTGTCGTCCTCGACGAAGCCGCCACCGGCGTTGGTCTCGTTGATCAGGATGCGGTGGCGGTTGCCGTCGGCCCCGAAGTTGAAGTTGTCCACGAACAACACCAGGTCGAGGTCGCCGTCCCCGTCGAGGTCGGTGGGCGCGATCTTGTGATCGTGCACCAGCCCGAGGTCGTGGGGGACAAGATTGGAGCGGTCGGCGAAGCTGTTGGGCCCGGTGCGCTCCCAAAAGCCATCCGCCCCCACCCCGAACGCCCCGCAGTCACCGCTGTCGCCGTTGCTGCACCCGATGGTGAGCGCGAACAGGTCGTCTTTGGCGTCGCCGATGAGGTTGAGCAGCTGCACGTCGAACGCCCCCGACAGCGAGCTGATGTTGGTGCTGGGGGCGGTGACCTGGGTGAAGCTGCCGTCGCCGTTGCCGGTGTAGAGCAGGATCGAGCCCTGGTCGCTGACCCCGATGACCATGTCGAGGTCGCCGTCGTCGTCGAGGTTGCCGAAGTTCACCGAGTTGGACACGAACGCCCCGGACGGGAGGTCCTCACGGTCAAAGTCCGCGGCCCCGTCGTTGAGGTACACGAAGTCGCTCTCGCCCCCCGACGAGAGCCCGTTGGCGATGACCGCGTCGAGGTCTCCGTCGGCGTCGATGTCTTCGATCGCCACCTCGTTGCCGTCGAGCCCGAGGTTGTTGAGCCCTTCGGTGGGCCGGAAGGTCCGGTAGGAGAAGGCCCCTTCCCCCACGTCTCCGGTGCCGTTGGGGTTGGTGAAAGACACGTCCACCGATCCGGTGCCCACGTGGGGCGGGGTCTGGCAGGACACTTCCTGGCTGCTCACCCAATTGCATTGGGTCGCGATCTCGTTGTCGAAGCGCCAGGTGGCGTTGGGGTCAATGCCCGCGGCCCGGATGCGCACCCGGGTGAAGCCAGCCTCGAGGCCGAAGTCCGGATCCACCGACACCGGCAAATACTCGTAGAGGCTCGCGCCGGTGTCCTGCTGCCCGTCGGGGTTGATGACCTGCACGTCGACAAAGCCGGCGGGGTGCGGCGGGGTCACGCACACCAGGGTCTGCTCGTCGACGAACAACACGTCGTCGCAGACCAGCCCGTCGAAGAACAGCACCGCGCCGGGCTGAAAATTGTCACCCACCACCGTGACCGTCTCCCCCCCGAAGGTCGGGCCGGTGCCGGGCAACACGTCGATGACCTCGGGGGGCGGGATGTACTCGTAGCCGTCGACCAACGTCCCCGATGACGTCTCCGCGTTCTGGACGGTGACGTCGACAAAGCCCTCGGGGCCCGGGGGCGTGGTGCAGGTGATGGTGGTGGAGCTCACCACCACAATGTCAGTGCATTGAGCCTCACCGAAGAACACCTCAAACGGCACCCCGAGGTCAAAGTAGAAGCGCCCGGTGATGGTGACCGGTGTCCCGCCCTCGGTGCTCCCGCTGCCGGGCACCACCGCGAACACCTCGGGAGGCCAGACGTAGGAAAAGCCGTTGTCCAATGTGGCTTGGCGGAAGTCGAGGGGCCCGGTGTTCTGCACCGTGACGTCGACGGGGCCGAGGCCAGAGGCCGGCGCGGGGGCCAACGGCAAGTCGGTGGGGGGCACGATGACCCGCAGCTGGAGGTCGGAGAACGCCTCCACGATTTCCGCCTGGGCGGTGCCGAAGAAGACGTTCATGTCGACGGACAGCCCCGCCCCGATGATGTCGACCTCGGTGCCGCCCGCCACCGGGCCGAGCGAGGGGATGACCTGGATCGCCACCGGCGGGCCCAGGTAGTTGAAGCCCCCGATGACCACATCGCTCTGTCCGTCGGGGTTGATGACCACCACGTCGACGATGCCAGGGGCGCCCTCGGGCACGGTGCACGAGATGCTCACGCGGCCTTCGGCGTCGAGACCATAGGTGTTGTCCTCGCAGGCCACCCCGTCGACGAGGACCTGCGCGCCGGCCTGGAAGTCGTCCCCCGTGATCACGATGACCGTGCCCCCGAGGTCCGGGCCCCGGTCGGGCTCGACCCGCTCCGCCCGGGGGGGCGCGATGTACTCGAACGCCTCGGGCAACGTCGCGCCCGCGCCCTCCGCGTCGAGGGAACTGACGTCGACCAAGCCGGGGGCGCCGGGCGGGGTCACGCAGGTGATCACGGTCTCCGACAGGCGCACCGCGTCGCGGCAGGGCACGCCGTCGAAGAACACGCGGGTGGTCTCGTCGAAGTTGCCCCCCTCGACGGTGACGAACGTACCGCCCCCCGCGGGGCCGAGGGTCGGGGTCACCGCGGTCACAAACGGCGCCGGCGTGTAGGTGAACGCGTCGTCGAGCTCGGCCTGGGCCCCGTCGGGATTGCGGACCCGCACGGGCACGAGCGCGGGCTCGTGCGGCGGCGCGCGGGCGGCGATGCGATCGGTGCGAATCCACTCGACATTGTCGGACAGGACGCCGTCGAACAGGACCTCCACCCCGGGGCGGAAGTCGCGCCCATCGATGACCACCCGGGTGCCGCCGCTCTCGGGGCCGTGGTCGGGCGCGAGGCGATCGATGCCGGGGTCGCTCGGCAGCTTGCCGACGACGAACGAGTGGTACACCGTCGGGTAGGTCTCGGGCTCGGTGGTGCAGTTGCCGCGCGTGTCGCAGGCCTCGATGCCCCAGCGCACTTCGGTGCCCAGGGGGAAACCGGGGATGAGCCCGAGGTAGCGCGGCTGCAGGTCGCTTTCGGTGGCCGGGGCCATGGGAATCATCGAGCGGGCGTCGGCGATGTCGCCAGCGGCGCCGAAGAACACCCGCACGGTGTCGACCCCGCCTTTGTCCTTGAGCACCGCCGTGACCTCGTAGGGGCCCTGGGCGCTGTTGGTGTCGGTGATGAGACCGGTGTCGACCACCACCGGGCCGCGGTTGTCGCAGGCCCCGCCGGTCAGGAGGGCAAAACCAAGGGCGCAGAGCGCCGGCAGTCGAAGGCTCACTTGGGTGTTTTCCCGCGATCGAACTGGCGATGCAAGGCAACCATCCGCGGATCTGGGGGCAGCTTGGCCGCGGGCCGCTCGGCCGCCTCTGGCGCCGCGTCCTCGTCGTCGCCCCCCTCCCCCGCCGGGTCCTCTTCGTCGCCGCTGGCGGCCGCTTTGCGCTTGTCGGGGGCGGCCACGTACACGCCCACCCGTTCGTGCTCTTTGGACGGCGTATCGTCGAGCACCGCCCCGAATCCCTTCTCGGGCGGCGGACGCCAGGCCCGCTCTCGACGAGCCTTCTCCGCTTCGATGTTCTGGATGCGCTCGGGGTCGGTGAGCATGCCCGAGCCGACGATGCCCTCGTAGGGTTCGATGCGTCGTTCGTCGTCGGACATGGCCCCTCCTGCCCCCAGTGTACCCCGGCGGCGGGCGGATCAAAACGCGGAGCCGACCCCGAAGAAGAAGTCGAGATCGCGGTCCCCTTTGCGGCGGGTGAGCGGCACGCTCCACTCGAACCGAAGCGGCGCGATCGGCGTCTGGAACAGCACCCCGAAGCCCACCGACCAGAACATGCCCAACGGCAGGATGGGGGTGTCGCGGGACAAGCCGTCGCCGAGCAACGAAAACCACGGCTCGTCGTCCGACCAAGCGTTGCCGGTGTCGACGAACGCGAAGGCGCGGAACGGGGTATCGAAAAACACCGGGAACTCCACCTCGGTGTTCTGGATGAACATCCGGGTGCCCCCCACCGACACGCGCCGGGTCTGCCCATTGCGCAACAGGACATTGGCTTTGGGGGTGAGCGAACGGGGAAAGTACCCCCGCACCGAGCCGAACCCCCCGAGGAAGAACCGGTCGGTGGCGGGCGCGTCGCCGCCGTGGGGGTTGAACGCGTAGCCCACCGAGGTCTGGCTCTTGAACGTGATCTGCCAAAACGGTGACCAGAACAAGCGCAGGTTGCCTTGGGCCTTGATCACGTCGAGGCCGGACAGGGTATAGCGGCCGGCGTAGTCCACAGAGACATTGGCGTAGACCCCGTTGCGGGGGCTGAGGATCGAGTCGCGCTTGTCCAATGTGACATATCCGCCGACCACGTTGCGAAACACCTGCTGGGGCAGCAGCGCCGAGGGGGCCAGCCGGCCCACGTACTGCGGGGACGAGGCGTTGTAGGGGGTGACCCCGCCGTACTCGGCGGTGACCGAGCCCCCGAGGAAGATGTCCCAGAACACGCGGTAGCTGCTGCTGATGCCCCCGCCGAGCTCGGACCCGAGGATGAAGTCGGGGTAGTTGATTTGTCGACGGTGGGCCTCGCCGCTGATCGCCCAAGGCAAGCCCAGCAGGCGCGGCTGGGCCACGGTGAGGTCGAACACCTGGCGCTGGAACGACAGGGTCCCGACCAAAGACGCGGAGATGCCCGTGCCAATGAGATTGCGGTCGGCGACGATGCCGATGAGGATTGGGCCCTCGTTGGCCACGTAGGCGGGGGCGATGTTGAGGAGCCAGGTCGGTTGTTCGACCACGCGGACCTCGACGTCGACCTTGTCAGGCTCGTCGGTGGGCAAGGGCTTGATTTCGACCTGAGAGAAAAAGCCGAGCCGCATCAGCCGCCGCTGGGACTCGGCCAGGGCCGCGGTGGAGAACCGGTCGCCGGTGTCGAACTCGAGTTCTTGGGTGATGACGTAGTCGAACGTCCCGTACAAAAGGCCGACGTTGCCCTCGACGTTGATGTGGCGGACGGTGGCGGTCTGGCCTTTGTCGACGGTGAGGATGAGGGCCAAGCCGCGCCGGTCTTCGTCCCCCGACGGGGGCGGGGCCATCTCGACCTGTTGGTTGATCCGGGCGAACGCGTAGCCCTGGTTGCGCCAGAGATCGAGCACCGCGTCGCTCTCTTTTTGGATCTTGACCAGGTTGCACACGTCGCCGTCTTTGACGCTGACGCGGTCCCGCAGGGTGGCGGGGGTCTCGCCCTCGGGGATGTCACCGGCGAAGGTGAGCCCGGCGAGCTCGTACCGGGGGCCTTCGACCACGTCGATGGTCGCGACCAGCCCGTCGAGGTCGCGGGTGGCGGCCACGCGTTTGCCGGCCACGCGGGCCTCGAGAAAGCCCTCTTCGTAGTAGTTGGCGAGAAGCTTCTGCTCGTCCTGGTCGAAGGACGGCTTGTGGTACACGCCCGCCTGCGTGAACACCCCGAACAGCTCCGGGGGCCGGGAAAAGAAGTTCTGCTGGAGCCGCTTGGCCCCGACCAAGTGGTTGCCTTGCACGTCGACGCCGCGCAACTGGACGGGGCTGCCGGGGTCGATCACAAACACGCCCACCTTGGTGTACGGCTGCGGCCCGTCCTCGAGCTGCACCGTGACCTTGGCGGTGAGGTAGCCGCGGGCTTTGTATTTTCCTTGAATGGTGCGCGCGTCCTCCTCGAGCAGGGGGAGGTCGAGCGCGCCCGGCACCGGGTGTTGCATGAACCGGCGGATGGTCGCTTCTTTGAAGTACACGCGGTTGTCGAACCGGACCTGCTCCAGCCGCACGATGGGCTGGCCGTCCTCGTCGAGCCGCGGCCCCTCCCCCGCCTCGTCCTCGAACGGGCTTTGGTACCCAAAGTCGTCGTCGCTTTCGTCGTCGCCCTCCGAAGGGGGTGCGTCTGTCTCGCCGTCCTCGTCCGCGAACGCGCTCACGTACCCGTCGTCGGGATCGCCGTCCTCGGACGCCCCCCCGTCGTCGGGCGCCCCCTCGTTCCCCGGGGCGGCCCCGGCCGCATCCTCGTCGGCGGCGTTCCCCGCCTCCTCGGCGGCGTTCCCCGCCTCATCGGCGGCGTTCCCCGCCTCATCGGCGGCGTCTTCGGCCGCGAATGGGCTGACGTACCCCTCGCTCGCGTCGTCGCCGGCCGGCCCCGCGTCCGGGCCCGGCTGGGCCCCCGCCGGCCAGGACGCCAGGACGAGCACAACCCCAAAAGCCCACCACCGACGCGTCACGAAAACACCAACACCACACGCGTGGTGCGCCCGGTCGCGTCCACGATGCCGCCCAAGTAGACCGTGAACTTCCGCACCCGGCCGTCGCCGCTTTCGAGCGTGACCTCCACGCCCTCGTCGTTGTCGTCTCCGGCCCGCGCGGTCTTGATCGCGTCCTCGAGCTGGGGCGCAAAACACACGTCCTCCAGCACCTTGCGCTCGAGGTTGTGAATCTCGTGACCAAACAGCTCCGAGGCCTCTTCGTTGGCGTAGTCGATCACGTCCCCGCGACCGATCACGAGCACCGGCTCTTTGACCTGGTGCAACACCGACCGCAGGAGCTTGCGCATCTCAAAAATCTTGCGGGTCTTTTTGTGGTCGCGGTCCTCGAGGCTGCGCAGCGACCGGCGCAAGGTCCCCACCAGGTCCGCGACCTCATCGTTGCCCACCGCCACCAGCTCCCGCCCCTTGCCCGCCTCGATCTTCACCGCCGCGGCCCGCAGCCGCGACAACGGGGCCAGGATGAGCCCCGGCCCAAACCCGATGACCAACGGACAGACGAACAACAACAGCAGGAACATCACCAGCTGGTCGCGCCCCGCGTAGGAAAGCGCCGCGACCCCCTCGCCGAGCTTGGCCCGGCTCAACCGCTGGGCGAGGTCGGCCATCCGGCTCAGGTCGCGCGACGCGCTGGTCAACGCGGCATGGGCCCGGCGGCTGGCCCCGGCGTCGAGGGGCTTGGCCCCTTTGTGCATCAACAGCGGATCGACCGCCCGGCGCACCCGGCCCAGCGCCCCGCGCATCGACGACATGGGCTCTTTGGGGGGCATCAGCGGGTCCCCTTTTTCGTCCTGCCAGGTGGCCACGGTGTCTTGCAGGCGGGGGTCCTCCAACCGGTCGAGGATGCGGTCCCGCGCCTCGAGCACCCCACGGGACAGGTCGTCGAGGGCGCGGCGAAGCTGACGCCGTGCATCGACATTGGGCTCGGCCTCAAAGCGCCACAACGCGGTGCGCACCTGTTCGAGCTGGAGCTGCAAGTCGCGCACCGCCTCCCCCACCGCGTGGGCCCCGTCAAAAAGTTGCGCGGTCTCGTCCGCCCCGCTGATGCGCACCACCGCGACCCACAGCGCGGGCAATGCCAACGCAAACGCGAAGGCGAGCAGCAGCCGGGAGCGGCTCCGCATCGTCGAGCCCATCTGCACCCGGGTCACCGGCTTTTGACCGGGGGGCACGGGGGCTTTCATCGACGGGTCGGCGTTGGCGCCCAAGCTCAGTCCTTCCGGGCCATGGCCTCGATCTGGCCTTTGAACCCGACCACCACCAGCACGTCGTCTTCACCGATGACGTCGTCGGGGTCGGGCACCGAGACCAACTCGGTCTCGGTCACGCTCTCCCCGAGGTCGTCGATGACTTGACGACGACGGAGGATGCCGATCACGTTGATGCGAAAACGCTCCCGAAGCTGGGCGTCCTTGAGGCGCTTGCCCACCAGGTCCTCGCGCGGCAGCACCTGGGCAACGCTCTGCCCCGTCGAGAGGGTGACCTGGTCGATGACCCCGCTCATCATGATCGACGTCGCCACTTGCTCGCCCATCTCTTTTTCGGGGTAGATGAGCCGGGTCGCGCCCATCCTCGACAAGATGCGGCCCTGCAGCTCGTTGGCGGTGCGCACCGTGATTTGCCCCACCCCGAGGTCGTTGAGGGCCGCGCAGCTGAGAATGCTCGCCTCGAGGTCGTCTTCGCCGAGCGCCACCACCGCGGTCTGGGCCTTTTGCACCCCCACCGCGCGCAGGGCGGTCTCGTCGGTGCTGTCCATGCACACCGCTTGGCTCACCACGTCCTTGAGCGCCTCGACCCGCTTGGGGTCTTTGTCGATGGCGATGACCTCGACGCCACCGCGCGACAACGTCGCGGCCACATGATGGCCAAACTGCCCCAAGCCGAGTACGACAAACAGCTTCACGGTGACCGCCTCATCCGGCGCACTTTGACCGACATTGGCGCCGCTGAAAACCCTTGAAACACGTCGAAATCCCCATCAGGGTCCCCTCGACCACGCAACCGGGAGCACCATGCGACGCGCACTTTTCGTCCTCGGCACCGTCTTGCTCACCGCCGCCGCCGGGTCGGCCAGCCAAAGTCCCACCGGGGCGGCCAGCCCCGTGGTCCACCACGACCTCGTGGTGCACCTCGACCCCGCGGCGGGAACGCTGCGCGTGGTCGACGACATCACTTTGCCCACGCCGCCCGCGGGGGGCGAAGCCACCGCGACCCTCCACGGCGACATGATCATCGCCGCCGGGCACAAGGGCACCGCCGCCGCTGCCGACGCCGCCCGCCCCCCCCGCCAGGGCGTGGTGCTCGCGGCCGAAGGCGGGCGCATCCACGTCGAGTACCACGGCCGCATCCACCACGAGCCCGAGACCCTCGCCTCGGACGCGGCGCGGTCTTTTTCGACCACCCCCGGCATCATCGATGCCCGCGGCGTGTACCTGGCGTCGTCGGCGGCGTGGTTCCCCCAGATTCACAACAATGCTCTTTACACCTACCGGCTCGAGGTCCGCGGGCTGCCCCCGGGCATGCGCGCGTTCGCGTCGGGCACCGAGCAACCCACCGCGGGCGGCGTGCGGTTTGTGCGCCAAGACACCGTCGATGACATCGTGCTCGTGGCCGGGCCGTTTGTCGAGACCCGGGCGGAGGTGGACGGCGTCGAGGTCCTCACCCTGCTGCGGGAAAAAGACCCCGCCCTGAGCAGCCGGTACCTCGATGTGACCCGGCAATACCTCACCCTCTACCGCAATCTCATTGGACCATACCCCTATGGTCGTTTCGCCCTCGTCGAGAACTTCTGGGAAACCGGGTACGGCATGCCAGAGTTCACCCTCCTCGGGCCGAAGGTCATCCGGTTCCCGTTCATTCTCCACTCGTCGTATCCCCATGAGCTGTTGCACAACTGGTGGGGCAACGGGGTGTACCTGCCCCCCTTCGGCGACAACTGGGCCGAGGGCCTGACCGCCTACCTCGCCGACCACCTGGTCAAGGAGATGCGCGGACAAGGGGCCATGCACCGGCGGGACCTTCTCGTGCGGTACCGCGACCACGTCGACGCCGATCACGATTTCGCCATTCGCACCTTCACCGGGCGGCGCTCCCCTGCCTCGGAGGCGGTGGGCTATGGCAAGACCACCATGATGTTCCACATGCTCCGGCGCCGCCTGGGCGACGAAGCGTTCAAGCAGGGGCTGCGCACCCTCGCCCGGGATCGGATGTTTCAACGCACCACCTTCGCCGACGTGCAGCGGGCGTTCGAGCGCGCATCGAGCCAAAAGCTCGACCGGTTCTTCACCGATTGGGCCGACACCGTGGGCGCGCCCGCCATCGGCTGGTCGGGGGTGCAAGCCGCCCGCGACCCCCGCGGCACCTGGACCGCCACCGTCGGGTTGCGGCAGGGCGGGACCCCACATGTGTACGACCTGGATGTTCCAGTTGCACTGACATTGGCCAACGGTGACACCGTGTACAAGAGCGTGCGCCTCGACCGCCCGGCGGTGGAGGCGCGGTTCGAGGTCGCGGCCCGCCCGCTGCGCGCGGACATCGACCCCCAGTACGACGTGTTCCGCCGGGTGTACCGGACCGAGGTGCCGCCGAGCCTGTCGCGCGTGCTCGGCGACCAGCGCATCCTGTTCGTGCGGCCTTCGGTGAGCAGCGCCGAGGAACAAAAGACCATCGCCGCGCTGATCAAAGCCTGGTGCCCGGGCCGCGACTGCGCCCAGGTCACCGACAAGTCGTTCACGGGGTGGCCCCCGGACCGGGCGGTGGTGGTGCTCGGCTACCAAAACCTCCTGCGCGGCGCCGCGGTGGTCGGGGCCAAACGCTTCGGGGCCATCCTCGACGACGTGCGGTTTGAGCTCGACCGGCGCCGGCGGCTGTTCAACGCGGAGCACTCGGTGGTGCTCGCCCTCGAGCACCCCACCACCGCCGACCGCGGGATGCTGTTCGTGGGGGCGGTGAGCCCGGTCGCGCTGGGCAACCTCGCGCGCAAGCTGCCGCACTACGGCAAGTACAGCGCGCTGGCCTTCGCCGGCGACGAGGCCGACAACCGCCTCAAGCACGTGTGGGAACCGGTGGGCTCCCCGCTGTCGGTCCCGTTTTCCCCCGACGGGACCGCGGCCGTGCGCGGGCCCGAGGACAGGGCCCCCCTCGCCGAGCTCCCGCCGCCGTTCGACGGGGCGCGCATGCTCAGTCTGGTCAAGACCCTGAGCAACCCCGCCCTCGGTGGTCGCGCCACCGGCACCCCGGGCTACGACCGCGCGCTCCAGGCCGCGGAGGCGGCGGCGCCGGGCCGGACCACCCGGCAGTGTTTTGCCCACCAACAAAAACAGGCCTGCAATCTCATTGTCTCACTCCCCGGCAAAGACCCCGGCAAGCCGCGCATCGTGCTCGGGGCCCACCTCGACCACTTGGGCAAGACCGCGGCCGGCCTGCACCCCGGTGCCAATGACAATGCATCCGGCGTGGCGGTGGCGCTCGAGGTCGCGACCCAGCTCTCGCGGGAAGAGCCCGGCCTGCGCCCGGTGGACGTGGTGCTGTTCGCGGGGGAGGAGCTCGGCCGGCTCGGCGCCACCCACTACGTCAAGACCGTGGGCGCCGACCAGGTCGTGGCGATGATGAACCTCGACGTGGTGGGCCAGCGCACCGGGGACGCGTTCGTGGTGCTCGGCGCGGAGTCGGCGATGGAGTGGCCACACATTTTTCGGGGGGTCACGTTCGTCACCGGTATCAAGACCGAGATCGGCACCGCGGGATTGGACAGCAGCGACCACGTGAGCTTTTCCACCGCGGGGGTGCCGGCGGTACAGCTCTTTTCCGGCCCCTACGCCGCCTACCACAAGCCAGGCGACGGCGTGGGCGAGGTCAACGAGAGGTCGCTGGTCGAGGCCGCGGTGATCACCAAGGAGGTGCTCGCCTACCTCCGTGACCGGCCCGCGCCGCTCACCGCCCAGGGCGGCGTGAATGCCTCGCCCGCCCGCCCGGCGCCGGGCGCCCGTCCTGTCACATTTGGGGCGGTGCCGGACTTTTCGTTCCGGGGCGAGGGCATCAAGCTGTATGGCGTCGGGCAAGACACACCCGCCGCGCAGGCGGGCTTGCAAAAGGGCGACCTGCTGGTGTCGTTTGGTGGGGTCAAGCTGCGCAACCTTCGGCAGTTCAGCTTCTTGCTGCGCAAGCACCAACCCGGCGACGAGGTCGAGGTCGTGGCCCAGCGGGGGGCCGAGACCCTCCGGGTCCGGGTCAAGCTGATCGCGCCCTGACGCGTCCGGTCGTCGGGGACCGTCCCTCGTCTGACGGCCCCGGGCCCAAACTGGCGCCGGCCGGGCCCATGTTTCACAATGTGGTCATGGACAATGCCGCGTTCACCGAAGCCTTGTTGCAGGTCATGGAGCGAAAGCACCATTGGGCCTGGCCCCTGTTCACCTCCGGCCAGGTCAAAAAGGAGCGCCTGCACGTCCACCTCGAGCAAGAGTACGAGACGTACGTGCGCGACTTCCCGGTGTTCATTGGCAATGCTTATGTGCAGTGCCCCATCGCCGAGGTGCGGCGCGACCTCGCGGAGAACCTGTACGAGGAAGAGACCGGCGGCCTGTCCGCGGGGCGGCCCCACCCCGAGCTGTTCTTGGAGTACCCGCGCGGGCTGGGGTTCGACCTCGCCCGGTTTCAGCGGGTCACGCTCCTCCCCGGCGCGCTCGCCTACCGCGCGTTCCTCGACGACGCGACCCGCAACCGGGGCTGGGAAGCGGCCCTGTGCGTGACCACGATCTTCATCGAGGGCACGCCCTACGAACGCGGCGAAATCGACGCACAGGCCAAGAAGCGCCCCGCCCCGCCCTTGTCCGAACACCCCTTGGTCAAACACTACGGGCTGCCCGAGGCCCACCTCGCGCTCACCAAGGCCCACCGGGCGGTGGAGGGCGATCACCGGGCCGCGGCCTGGCGCATGGCGTCCGGCCACATCCAAGGCGCGGCCCGGGACCGCGCGGTCTCGACCATGGAAGAAGCCCTGGTGCACTGGCAGCGCTACCGCGACGACGTGGCCGAGGCCTGCGGGTTGTCGCGGGACATGCTCGCGGCCTGAGCGTCGGGCTCAGGCCTCCACGAACCGAGGCTTGCCGCCCCCGTCGCGCACCCGGAAGTGTGCGCCACAATAGAAACACATCACCTGATCGCCGACCCGAAATCCCTCGTCGTGGGGGTTGTTGGCGTTGCAATCCGGACAATCAAACTCGGTAAAGCGGCGCCCGGTGCGCTCCTCGCGGATGTCGTCATCGTCGTCAAAATGCCGGTCTCGCACCGCTCTCCCCTATTTCAGCCGGGTGGCTTTGACCGCGCCCACCGCGGTCATTTTTTCCGCTTTGGCGTCGAACGAAAGCCGCGCCTTGCCCGCTTTGGGCAAGTTGACCTTGAACTTGAAGCGCTTTTTCGACGCCGGGTCCACCATCATCACGAAGTGCTCGCCCACCGGGAGCTTGACCGCGTACTTGCCGTACAGCGGGGTTTTGCCCCGCTTCTTGCGGTCGACGAACACCTCGAGCTTGGGCCGCGCGCCCACCGAGAGCTCGACCATGCCCCCGGCCGCCTCTTTGCTGTCCGCGCGATCTTTGCGCCGGCTGGAGGTGGTCTTGCTCGACTTCTTCGACGACGAGCGCTCCTTGCGATCGGCGTCGCGGTCGGCGCGCTCTTTTCGCTTCTCCGCCTTGGCCACCTTGCGGTCGTCGTCCTTTTTGGATGAAGACCGCTCGGACTTGCTCGCTTGGCTCTTTTTGCCCTCGGCCTTGTCGCTGCTTTTGGCCGCGGTCTTTTTGGTGTCCGCCTCATCCTCGTCGTCATCGTCCCCCGACGCGACCTTGGCGTCGTCGTCGTCATCGTCCCCGGCCGCGGCCTTCGCGTCGTCCTCGTCCCCTTCGTCTCCCGCCTTGTCGTCTTCGTCCCCGTCGTCCGCACCCTCGGCCTTGTCGCCGCCCTCGGCCTTGTCGCCGCCTTGTCCGTCCTTGGACGCGACCTTCTCGCCGGTGGGGGCCTCGCCCTCGCTGCCCGTGGTCGACAACGGCACCGACGCGGGCCCGACGTGTTCGCGCCCATCCCGGGCAAACACCACCTCTTTGTTCACAAACCCCGCGGCCTCGATGCGCAGCTTCACCGACTCCAGGTCGACGGGGAACTCCCGTTCGAACGGGGTCACCCCGATGACCTGGTCTTTGTAAATGACTTTGGCCCCGTACACGGGCTGACGCTCGGTGCGGTGCACCGCGGCAAACGAGAGCCGCCACCGGTCCGCGCCTTCTTTGACCAACGGCCCCACCGCCACCGCCGCCTCCGCGTCGTCGTCGTCGTCGTCGTCGGCCGGCGCGTCCTTGTCCGCGACCTTGTCGGCCGGGTCAGCCTGGTCGGCGTCGTCGCCCTCATCCTGGGCGTCGTCGTCCCGGGCCGCCTTGTCGGTGTCTTCCGGGTCGGCCTTGTCCGCCTTGTCTCCCTTGTCGTTCACCGCGACCTTCTCGCCCTTGTCGTCGCCGGCCGGGGGCTCGCTGTCGTCTTCTGCGGGGGTCGGGTTGCCCGCCCCGTCGAAGCGGGCGTTGAGGGTCAAGCTCTGTCCCGCCACCAAGCGCGGGACGACCATCTCCCAGGCCAGCTTCTCCCCGGCCATGACCTTGAACGCGTGCGCGCCCGGGGACGTCTCGAACTCCGCGGGCAGCGCGTCCGCCACCTGTTCGTCGTCGACCAGCACCACCAAGCTGTCCGGGGGCGTGCCCTGCGCGGCGATGCGCACCACGCTGGTGGTTGGGCCGCCGCTTTCGCTCACCGCCCACACCGCCAACCCCACCGCCGCGATCACGACGAGGAACGATCCGGCCAAGCCTGCGATCAACCCAAACAGGCAGCCTTTGGACAGTCCGCCCGCCTGGGGCCGAGCCGCCGCGGCGGGAACGACGACCTTGGCGGTCGCGCCGGTGTTCGGCGTCGCCGGCACCGGCGGCGGGGGCGTGCCGCCGATGGCCGCGCCGGGCGGGCTCTCGGGCACGCTGGTCGACACCGACGCCACGGTCTTGTCCGTGGGCAGCGGGTCGCCCACCGCCGAGTCCGACTCGGTGGCGATGCCGAGGTCTTCGTGGCTGACCGCGGGCATCATCGCGGTGGGCGCGTTGGGGCTGACCCGGCCGTGCAGCGCCCCGCTCTTTTGCGGTTGCGGGGTCCCGCCGCTGGTCGACGACGGGGGCGGCGCGGGGGGCCGGGCGCCCTCTGGTCCCGCCTCGTCGAACGGGTTGACGAAGGAGACCTGCGTCTTGCTGTCGTCCTCGTCGGAGATGTCGTCGTCGCCGTACAACGACGCGTCGTTGAGGAAGTCGTCGTTGGTGGGATTCTTGCCCGTGTTCTGCTTCTCTTTGTCCTCGGGGGTGTTCAACATTTGGCCCGCTTCGGAGGCCTCGATCACCGTCGTCTTGTCGTCTTCGAACTCGTCGTCCTCTTCTTCGAACTCGATGCCGTCGCCGGGCAGCTCCGGGGCGCGGTCCGCGGGGTCCTCGGACATCGCGTCCACCGGGGGCTCCTCGTCGGACATGTCGAAGCCGCCGCGCCGGCGCCGCTTGTACTCCTCGGGGGTGAGCTTGAGGAACTCTTCCTGCTTGCGCCGCTCCGACGAGACCTCCTCGGCATAGGTCTCCTTCATGTACGCGGCGAGGCGCTTGGCCGAGTAGATCGACCGGTCCTCGATCAGGAAGCGCTGCAGGTCGTCGGCCAGCTCGCTCGCCCACTGGTAGCGGTCCTCGACCTCGCGCGCCAACGCCTTGAGCACGATCTGCTCCAGCTCGGGGCTGATCTTCTTGTTGAACGTCGTCGGGGGCGGGACCTCGGCGTTGCGCACACGCTCGAGGGTGGAGAAATCGCTCTCCCCAATAAACAGCCGCTCGCCGGTGAGCATCTCGTACAGCAGCACCCCCACCGCAAAAATGTCACTGCGTCGGTCGATGGGCAGCCCGCGCACCTGCTCGGGCGACATGTAGCCGAACTTGCCTTTGAGCACGCCGGCCTGGGTCTTGGACGCGCGGTTGGCGGCCTTGGCGATGCCGAAGTCGATGATCTTGATTTCGCCCTCGTACGAGACGAGGACGTTTTGCGGGGACACGTCGCGGTGGATGATGTTCATCGGTTGGCCGTGGGGGTCGGCCTTCCGGTGCGCGTAGTGCAAGCCCTCGCAGAGCTTCGAGGTGACGAACGCGGCCTGGGGGATCGGCATCAGCTGCCCGCCCGAGCGCAGCCGGTCGAGAATGCTGCGGAGGTCGCGGGACGCGAGGTACTCCATGGCGATGTAGTAGTGGTCGCCGTGTTTGCCGAGCTCGTAGATCTGCACGATGTTCGGGTGGTTGAGCTGCACCGCGATGCGGGCCTCGTCGATGAACATCCGAATGAACTCTTCGTCCTCGACCAGGCTGGGCAGAATGCGCTTGATCGCGAGGATGCGCTCAAAGCCCGCGACACCGAAGGTCTTGGCTTTGAAGACCTCGGCCATGCCGCCGACGTTGACGCGCTCGAGGAGCAGGTATTTGCCGAACTTGATGGGGTAGCCGCTCATGTCCACCTTCCGGGGCGTGCCGGATTGTAGGTGTACCCCCCTGCCCGGTCAAAGGCCCGCCAAATCGCTTGTGGCGCCCAGTTCAACAGGGCTACCGTCCTGCCATGATCAACGAAGACGAAGGCCGGGCGATCTTGAAAGATGTGTTTTCGTCGCGGGGCTACGAGGTCCTGGAGTCCTACGAGTTCGTCGAGGGCGGGATCACGTTCGAAGCCGACGGCTGGGACCCCTCGGCCCGGGTCGGGTACGAGTACATGACCATGTCCGAGCAAGACCACGAGGACCTGGAGCCGGACACCTTGCTCCGGCTCAACGAGTGGACCGACGCGGGCAAGCTCGCCTTCTTGTTCATCGACGAGACCGACATCGAAGACGGCGACGACCTGGCCCAGAAAGCCCACGGCTTTTTGGACGCGGTGGAGAAGCGCCGGGGCAAAAAACCCGCCCGATAACGTCCCGGGCGGGCCCCCCGCTCCCCTCAATCGCAGTGCACGATTTCGCTGGGGTTGCCCCCGCGCCGCAACACCTGCACGGCACAGCGCACGTCGCTGACGTCGCTGCAGTGCACGAGCTGGGCGGGACTGTGGCCGGCTTCGAGCAAGGCCACCGCGCACTGCCGGTTGGCGCCGCCGCAATGCACCAGCTGCGAAGCGCTGTGGCCGGCGGCGAGCAGCGCACTTTTGCACGTCGTCCGGCCGCGGGGACGCGGCCCGCGCGGCGCCGGCGCCGCGGTCTCGGTGTGCACCGTGCGCCGTTCAGTCACATTGACGTTGAAGTCGACGGCCATGCCGTTCAGTCCCGCCGACACCTGGTGGCGCTCGCCGCCTTCGTCGATGTTCACGTCCATGCGCACCCCGCCAGGACCGGTGTGCACCCCCACCTGGCCGGGCGCGGGGGGCGCATCGCCCACCTTGGCCCGCCCGCGCCGCTTCTTCGCCGCCCGTTTGGGGCTGCGCTGGTCCCGGGGGGCGGCCGCGCCGGGCGCCTCGGCCACGATCACCGCCTCGCGGTCGCCGGCCGAGAGTTCGGTCGGGTTGTCGGAACACGCGGCCACCGCCGCCAACAGGGGAAGAACCATCCAAGTACGCATTTTGACCTCCTTGCGCCCAGTCCTACGCGGGCGGTCCGGCTTGGGCCCCAAATTCGACCGAAAACCTGCTGACACCGGGTCAAGCCGCTTGGGCGGTGGCGGTGCTGACCGTCCGGTACTGGAGCGCTTCGGCCACATGATCGGCCGTGACCGCCTCGACGCCGGCCAGATCCGCGATGGTGCGCGCGATGCGCAACACCCGGTCGTGCCCCCGCGCGCTCAGGCCCAACCGGTCGGCCGCGACGAGCAGCAAGCGCTGGCTCTCGTCGTCGAGAGCGCACGCCTGGTGCAGCGCCCCCACCGCGAGGTGGGCGTTGGCTTGTCCGGCCCGGGCCCATTGCCGGTCGCGGGCCGCCCGCACCCGGCGTCGCACCGCGCGCGTGGCCTCCCCGGTGGGGGCGTCGGCCAAGCGACCAGGCTCCACCGCGGCCACATGAACGTGCATGTCGATGCGGTCGAGCAGCGGCCCGCTCAACCGGCTGCGGTACCGCTCGACCGTTTGGGGGGCACAACGACACCGCCCCCGCCCGCTCCCGAGCATGCCGCAGGGACAAGGATTCATCGCCGCCACCAGCATCGCCGCGGCCGGATAGCGCACAGTGGCATTGGCACGGCTGAGCACCACCTCGCCGGACTCCAGCGGCTGGCGCAGCGCCTCCAACGTGGCCCGGGCAAACTCGGGCAGCTCGTCGAGGAACAACACCCCGCGGTGGGCGAGGCTGATCTCGCCCGCGCGCGGAATGCCCGCCCCGCCCCCCACCAACCCCGACGGCGTGGTCGAGTGGTGGGGGGCGCGAAAGGGCCGCTCGCAGGCCAAGCCTTCGCCGATGTTGAGCCCCGCGGCCGACTGGATGCGCGTGACCTCGAGGGCTTCGTCCTCGGTGAGCGGCGGGAGGATGCCGGGCAACCGCCGGGCGAGCATGGTCTTGCCTGCCCCCGGCGGCCCGCTCATCAACAGGTTGTGGGCCCCGGCGGCCGCGATCTCCAAGGCCCGCTTGGCCGCGGACTGGCCCCGCACCTCGCGCAGGTCCGGCCCCACCGGGCGGGCGGCCCGGGCCCGCCGCGCCGCCCGCGGCGCGTACGCCTCGTCGCCGGTGGTCAAAAACGACACCGCGTCCTCGAGCGAGGCCGGACAATGTACCTTCATCCGCGACGCGAGCGCGGCCTCGGGGCCGTTGGCGGGGGGCACGAGCACCCGGCGCAACCCGAGCTGGCGGGCCGCTTCCACCGCGGCCAACACCCCTCGCACCGGGCGCAAGCCCCCCGACAATGAAAGCTCCCCGAGAATGAGCACGCCCTCGAGGCGATCGGGCGCGATCACCCGGTCCGCGGCCAACAGCGCCAAGGCCACCGCGAGATCGAGCCCGGTGCCGTCTTTTCTGACGTGGGCGGGCGCGAGGTTCACCGAGATGCGGCCCGCGGGGAACACATAGCCGGCGTTGGTGATCGCGGTCTGGACCCGGACCCGGGCTTCGCGCACCGCGGCCTCGGCCAGGCCCACCGTGGTGAAGCTGGGCAGCCCCCCCGAGATGTCGGCCTCGACCTCGACGATGGCCGCGTCCACCCCGAGCGGGGTCGCGGAAAAAGCGCGCAGATGCATTGTCCCTCCTGTCCCGGTCGCCGCGCGTGAACGCGGCGCCGTCGCTTGTCGCTTGTGTGGGTTGCAAACCCTCTGCCAAGATGAACCGATGCCCTCGCCGACGCGGTCGCCCCCGGTTCGCGGTGTTTTGCTCGTCGCGCTCGCTGCGTTGTTGTGCCCCCTCGGCGCCTGCGTGCACCAACTTGTGTTCGTGGTGCTCGACCCCGGCGACCGTTTCGATGAAGCCACATTGCCGCCCGCGCCGGGCTACGACGACGACGAGAACTGGGCCGCGCACCCCGACCGTCCGGACCCGTCCGACGTCGCCCTCGACGCGTTCCCCGCGGTGGCGCCCGAGCGGGCGGTGGCCGACGCCTTCTACCTGCACCCCACGACCTGGCTCGGCCAGTCCTGGAACGCCCCCGCGGCCAGCGACGAGGTCCGGGCCAACACCGACCGGGGGGGCCTGCTCATCCAAGCCAGCGCGTTCAACGCGTGCTGCGCGGTGTACGCGCCCCACTACCGACAGGTGAACGGCCAAGCGTTCACCGCGCCGAGCCCCGCCGGCGCACAGGCCCTCGATGTGGCCTACGACGACGTGCGGCGCGCGTTCGATCGGTTTGTCGCGCGGGACAACGCCGGCCGGCCCTTCGTGCTCGCCGCGCACAGCCAAGGCACCGTGCTCGGCGCGCGGCTGTTGCGCGAGCGCATCGCCGGCTCCGACGACCAGGCCCGCCTGGTCGCCGCCTACCTCATCGGCGGGCCGCTCGCGGACAGCGCCTTGGGCGGCGTGCCCCTGTGCGTCGACGAGGACGACACCGGGTGTGTGGTCGCGTTCAACGCCCGCGGCCCGCGGTTCGTCGCGAACAGCCTCGAGTTCGTCGGCCCTCTCGGCCCCGGGGCGCCGCCCTTGGCCGGCCGCGCCTGCGTCAACCCGCTCAGCTGGCGTGTCGACGGGCAGCGGGTGACAAGGACCCGCCACCGAGGCGCGGTCTTCTTCGACACCGACGCGCCCCAGGTGCTGCCGGCGTTCGCGAGCGCGCAGTGCCGAGACGGCACCCTCCTCGTCGAGGATCACGGGGTGATCCCCTCGCGGGCGTGGGCCGACGACGTGCTCCTCGACGTGATGGGCGAGGACAACTTTCACCCCATCGAGTACCAGATGTTTTACCTCCCGCTGCGCGACAACGCCGTGCGCCGGGTGGCTGCGTTTTTGGGGCGATGAGCCGTGCGGGGCGCGGGCGGGCGACACGTATTGTCAGTGGGTCCCTCCCCCGCCGGCCAGCCTCCCCCACCCGCGCGCACAGGGCGCGCTCACGCGGACGACCGGTCAGGTCGCCGTCGCCGGCAGGGTGCCCACCCCCGGTCACGCGCAACCGGGTCGCTGGTGGCAGACGCGTACAATCCCAAAACCGTGCCAGCCGCCCCCGCCGTCGTCGTGCGCCCCACCTGATTGGCCAGACCGAATCGAACCAGAACCACCGCCGCAGATTCCCCCCGCAACAAAAACATCCCCGCCCCCTTTTCAGGCCGAACCAATCCGCCAACCTCCCCGCATGTTCACCGGCATCGTCGAGACCACCGGCACCGTCACCCGGCTGACCAGCACCGGGTCGGGCAAGACCCTCACCCTCGAGACCGACCTCGACCTCAGCCACACCAAGGTCGGCGACTCCATCGCCGTCGACGGCGTGTGCCTCACCGCCACCCACCTCGACGGCGCGTCGGTGACCTTCGACTGTGGCCCCGAGTCCCTCCGCCTCACGACCCTCGACGACAAGCGCCCCGGCGACCGCCTCCATCTCGAACGCGCCCTCGCCTTTGGCGGCCGCCTCGACGGCCACCTGATGCAGGGCCACGTCGACGGGGTCGGCCGCGTCCAGGACGTCCGCCGCCAAGGCGAAACCACCGCGATCTCGGTTCACGCCCCCGACGACGTGCTCGCCCTTTGCGTCAAAAAAGGCTCCATCGCCGTCGACGGCGTGAGCCTGACCATCAACGACGTCCAGGCCACGACATTCGACATCTGGCTCATCCCCCACACCGGCGCGGTCACCCACCTTGCGGGCGCGCGGCCCGGGCAACGGGTCAACCTCGAGACCGACATCATCGGCAAGTACGTCGCCCGCCTCCTGCGCCCACGAGCCGCCGCCGGCCTGACCTGGGACGACCTCAAAAAGCACGGGTTCATGTCGTGACGTCCGCACCCCGAGACACCCCGCTCAAACCCTGGTAAGGCGCGCCATGGCCACCTCTCCCTCTCACAACCTCCTCGAGCAGTTCGGGCAGACCGCGTCCGAGCGCGTGCACCGGGCCATCGCCGACATCCAGGCCGGCAAAATGGTCATCCTCGTCGATGACGAGGACCGCGAGAACGAAGGCGACCTCATCTGCGCCGCGGAAAAGGCCACCCCTGAGCTCATCAATTTCATGGCCAAGGAAGGCCGCGGGCTCATCTGCCTGCCCATGACCGACGCGCGCCTCGAAGCGCTCGAACTCCCGCTGATGGTCGGCCGCAACGAGAGCGGGTTCGGCACCGCCTTCACGGTGTCCATCGAGGCGGCCGAAGGCGTCACCACCGGCATCTCCGCCGCCGACCGGGCCCGCACCATCCAGGTGGCCATCGACGACAAGACCCGCCCCCACGATTTGGTGCGGCCCGGCCACGTGTTCCCCCTCCGGGCCCAACCGGGCGGGGTGCTGGTCCGCATCGGCCAGACCGAGGGCTCGGTCGACCTCGCCCGCATGGCCGGGCTCAAGCCGGCCGCGGTCATCTGCGAAATCCTCAAGGACGACGGCACCATGGCCCGGCTGCCCGACCTCGTCACCTTCGCTGAGAAGCACCAGCTGATGGTGCTCTCGGTCGCCGACCTCATCGCCTACCGCCTCGAGCACGAGAGCCTCGTGGAGCTGCAGCGCGAAGCCCACGTCGACACCCCGTTCGGCACGTTCCGGGCCATGGCCTTTCGCTCGGTGGTCGACGACCGGGAGGCGCTCGCGCTGGTCAAAGGCGACAACGCCACGTTGGCCAAAGCGTCCGAGAGCGGGACCGCCCCCCTCGTGCGGGTGCATTCCGGCGACCCCCTCACCGACGTGTTCGGGGGCATTCTTGACCGCGGCGGGCTGATGCTCCAGGGCGCGATGCGCCAGGTCGGCGAAGCCGAGTGTGGGGTCATCCTGTACCTGCCCCGGCCCCCCGAGCCGATCTCGTTCGTCGACGCCCTCGCCCGCCTCGAGGAGGCGAAAGAACAAGGCAAAGACCTCCCCGAGAAGGACCGCGCGCCCAAGGGCCAATCGCCGGTCGTGCGCCACTACGGGACCGGCGCCCAGATCCTCCGCTCCCTCGGGCTCACCCGCATTCGCCTCCTGACCAACAACCCGATTCGCCTGTCCGCCAGCAGTGGCTTTGGGCTCGACATCGTCGGGAAGGTCGCCATCTCCCTCACGACCCACAAGGAACCGTCATGAGCACCCCCGCCAAAAAGGCCGGCGCCCCCCGCGTCCTCGAAGCCACCCTCTCCGCCGAGGGCATGCGGTGCGCCCTGGTGGCCAGCCGATTCAATCACTTCATCGTCGAGAAGCTCGTCGACGGCGCCCTCGACGCCCTCGCCCGCCACGGCGCCGATCCCGCGGCCCAGACCGTGGCCTGGGTCCCCGGCAGCTGGGAGATCCCGCTGGTGACCAAGTCGTTCGCCGCCCAAAAGGACATCGACGCGGTCATCGCCCTCGGCGCGGTCATCCGCGGGGGCACGCCCCACTTCGACTACGTTGCCGCTGAGGTATCCAAAGGCATTGCGCACGTCTCCCTCGACAGCGGCGTGCCCGTGACCATGGGCATCCTCACCACCGACACCCTCGAGCAAGCCATCGAGCGGGCGGGGAGCAAGATGGGCAACAAGGGCTGGGAGGCGACCACCGCCGCCATCGAGATGGTCAACCTGCAGAAGGTCATCGGAGGCTGACGTGGGTGTGCGTCGTCGCGGGCGGGAATGCGCCCTGCAGGTCCTGTATCAGCTCGAGGCCAGCGCCGACCCGCCGCCCCCCGAGGCGGTGGGCGACGAGGTCATTCGCCGGGGGCCGATGCTCGCGGACGTCGATGGCGCCCGGGTCGACGACGCCCTCGACATGTTCGTGGAGAACTTCGAGTCCCCGGACAAGGTCCACCGCCACACCACCGAGCTGGTCAAGGGCGTGGTCGGCAACTCCACCGCCATCGGCGCACTGATCCAGGCACATTCCCCCTCCTGGCGCCTCGACCGCATGGCCATGGTTGACCGCAACGTGCTCCGGCTCGCGGTGTACGAGATGTGTTTTGGGGAAAAGCTGGCCCCCCAAATCGTCATCGATGAGGCCATCGAGGTCGCCCGCCGCTACGGCAGCGACCGCAGCGCCGCGTTCGTCAACGGGGTGCTCGATTCACTGGCCAAGGCCGAAGGGTTGGTGGGCGCGTCGTGAAGCGCATCGACGCCACCTTCGCCGCCCTCGACGAGCTCCGGGTCGATGCATTGGCACTGTGTTTGACCGAAGGCTGTCACCCCTTGCGGGGCATGGCCGGGCTGGTCGACTGGCGGCTGTGCGGACGGCTGAGCCGCATGATGGTCAAGGGTTCGGTCACCGGACGCGACGGCGAGACCGCGCTGACCCCGTCGACGATCCCCGCGATCCGGCGCGTGTTTGTGTTCGGCTTTGGGCCGGAGGCGGGCATGGTCGATCGGGCCAACCAACGCTTCGAGCAAGTCGCCCGCGTGCTCGACGACGCCAAGGTCGAGTCGGTGGCGCTCGAACTTCCGCACCCCGGCGAACCGCTCTGGGGCCGGGCCGAGAAGGTGCTCGGCGCGGCGCTTTCGGACCGGCTGCTCGGGGCGTTCAGTCCGGAGGACCGCTGGGCGCCGCCAGCCGCTTCATGACGAGCTGCAGGTCGGCCCAGGCTTCGCGCTTTTTTTCCGGCGAACGCAACAGGTAAGCGGGGTGGAACGTGGGCATAAAGTCCACGCCCTCGTAGGTGTGCCAGCGGCCGCGCATGCGGCTGATCGGGGTGCGGTCTTGCAGCAAGGTCTGGCACGCGTACCGGCCCATGCCGACGATGACCCGTGGCTTCAGGATCTCCAGCTGGGCCTTGAGGAATGGCTCGCAGGCCTCGACCTCGTCGGGCTCGGGATCGCGGTTGTTGGGCGGCCGGCACTTGACCACGTTGCAGATGTAGACGTCGTCGCGGGACTGGCCCATCGCCTTGATCATTTTTGTGAGCAGCTGCCCGGCGCGGCCCACAAACGGAATGCCTTGCCGGTCCTCGTCCGCCCCGGGCCCCTCCCCCACAAACACCAAATCCGCGTCCGGGTTGCCGACGCCGAACACAATGTGGGTGCGTCCCCGGTGCAGCTTGCACCGCGTACACTCGCCCAATGTCTCCTGCTGCAAGATCTGCAACCGGCCCGGCGGCGCGGCGCCCGGCCCTGGCCCCGCGGACGTCGGGGCCGGCGGCGTTTTGGCCTGGGCCGGGCCGGCCACCGGTTCGACCGGTGCGCGGGTGGAGAGCTTGACCCGCGGCAACGTCACCGCGCCGATCTCGGCCAGGTCGGTGACCTCCGCGCGCAGCGCGGCGCGCAACGTCTCGACCGCCGACGCGAAGTCTTCAGGGGTCTTGGTCGTCATCAAACCGCTCCGCAAAGTCTGGCGGGGCCACCCCCACCCAATCATCACGCACCTTGGTGTCGTAGTCGGTGAAGCCGCTGATCGCGCCGCGCACGATCATGAGCACGCCCATCGCCATCAACAGAAAACCCGAGTACACCAGCTTGCCCGTCGCGAGCAGCACCACCAACGCACCGGCGACGACCAAGACCGCGCCGACCACGAACAACCCGACCACCAACCGGCGGTGCCGACGGGCTTGGTCGGCCAAGAACGCCTCGAGTTCGGGGAAGCTCTCTTCGGGGTCGGGGGGCGTCGGCACAGTCCCTTTCGTTTCAAATGTTTGGGCGGTTCACAACCCGGTCGCGATTTGACGGGGTGGCCGATGTAAGGCTAGCGTCTCCCGTGTCGGGACAGGGACAACCCCATCCGGTGGTTGGTCACGGGAGGCTCCCTTGAGCGGTGAAGCGAAGAAAGCTGACGAAGTAGCGGGGGACCTTGACCACCTCGACGACGCCGACGATCTCGGCGCGGCGGAGTCACGGCGACGTGCACGCACATTGTCGCGCAAGCAGATGGCGCGTGAGCACCGCAAAATGCGCTCCCGCGGCGAGCTGCTGGAGGTGGTCGACTACTGGCGCCCCCAGAGCCGCACCGAGTGCCTCAAGATGGAGCGGCCGTGCTTGTACGTGAGCTGCCGGCACCACTTGTACCTCGACGTGAATCCCCAGACCGGCTCGGTGAAGTTGAACTTCCCGGACAAAGAGGTGTGGGAGCTGTCCGAGACCTGTGCGCTCGACGTGGCCGACCGCGGGGGCATCACCCTCGAGGAGGTGGGCACCATCATGAACCTCACCCGCGAGCGCATCCGCCAAGTCGAAGTGCGCGGGCTGGAGAAGCTCAAAGAGGTGCCGGAAGGCCTCGGCGGCATCGACGTGTACGCGGATTGGGACCCGTACGACCCGAGCCAGGACTTCTGATCCGGCCGGCCCGCGATCGGCTGATTCCCTAATCTTTTCAAGCGGTTGCGCTGTTCGGGCGCAACCGTTTTGGTTTGCGCCCGGATGTTGTGAAAGCGCGCAAGCAGGGCCAGTCGGGAGGTGACGACGGGCGGGACCGGTGTGTCCTGCATCGGGTGGGTTCAATTTTTTGGCCCCACCCAAAAAAAGGGATGTGGTGGCCCCAGCGCCGGCTGCGCCGTCGCCTTGGGGCTACGAGTTTGCTTCGCAAACGTCGGGCCGGAGGGGGGCATGAACTGGGTAGTTAGCCAACACCGTGCCACCGTCCCCACCGTCGCTCGTCGAACCAAACCACGCGCAGGGCACGTTCGACCGTCCGCCCCTCGTCGAGCCCGGCGCGGGTTTACGCCCGGGGCGTTCTCTGGCCTGCTCCCCCCATGACCGACCGAATGATCACCCGCGCGCTCCTCTCCGTCTCCGACAAGACCGGCATCGTCGAGTTTGCCCAGGCGCTGCAAAAGCACGGCGTCGAGCTGCTCTCCACCGGCGGCACCGCGCGCGCGTTGCGCGAGGCCGGGCTCACCGTCGTCGACGTGTCCGAACACACGGGGCACAAGGAAGTGTTCGACGGCCGGGTCAAGACGCTGCACCCCATGATTCACGGCGGCATCCTGTACCGGCGCGGTCACGACCAAGACGAGGCCACCGCCCGCGAAGAGGGCATCGGCCCCATCGATCTCGTGTGCGTGAATCTCTACCCCTTCGAGAAGGTCGCCGCCGACCGCGACCGTTCCCTCGACGACCTCATCGAAAACATCGACATCGGCGGTCCGTCGATGCTGCGCTCCGCGGCCAAGAACCACGCGCACGTCACCGTGCTCACCGACCCCGCTGACTACGACCTCGTCGTCGACGCCCTCGACGACGGCGGCCCCGACAAGACCACCCGCCAGCGGCTCGCGCTCAAGGCGTTTGCCCGGACCGCGGCCTACGACGCCGCGATCTCCACCACCCTCGCCGGCCGGCTCGCCGACGACAAAGACCCGTTGCCGCCCTCGCTGTCCCTCTCCTACGCCGCGTCCGAGCCGCTGCGCTACGGGGAGAACCCCCACCAAGCCGCCCGGGTCTACCCGGCCCCCGCGGCCGCGTTGCCCCTGGCCGGCACCGCCCCGCTCCAAGGCAAGGCGCTGTCGTACAACAACCTCCTCGACGCGGACGCCGCGGTGTTCGCCCTGCGGGCCATCGCCACCGGGCAAGACCTCGCCCCCTTCGCCGCGGTGGTGATCAAACACCTCACGCCCTGCGGCGCGGCGTTCGGGCCGTCGCTGCTCGACGCGTTCGAACGCGCCAAGGCCGGCGACAGCAAATCCGCGTTCGGCGGCATCGTCGCCCTGTCCCATCCGTGTGACGAGCCCACCGCGCAGGCCCTCGGGGAGATGTTCCTCGAGGTCGTGATCGCCCCCGGCTTTTCCGACGAAGCCCGCGCGGTCCTGGCCAAAAAGAAGAACCTCCGCGTGCTCGCCCTGCCGGGGCTGTTGGGCGCGCCCGAGGAGGCGTTCACCGCGCGCACCGTCTACGGCGGGCTCTTGGTGCAGCAAGCCGATCGCCCGTTTTTGGGCCTCCGCGATCGCGGCCAGGTCGTCACCGAGCGCGCCCCCACCGAGGACGAATGGAACGCCCTCGACTTCGCGTTCCGCACCGTGGTGGCGGTCAAGAGCAACGCGATCACCCTGGCCCACCCCGGGATGTTGATCGCGGCCGGGGGCGGACAGACGTCGCGCGTCGACGCGGTGGAGCTGGCGGTCAAAAAGGCCCTCGAACACCACCACAACCCCAAGGGCGCGGCGCTCGGGTCCGACGCGTTTTTCCCGTTCGCCGACGGCGTGGTGGCCGCGGCCGAGGCCGGCGTTCGCGCCGTGGCCCAACCCGGTGGGTCCAAGCGCGACCAAGAGGTCATCGACGCGTGCAACCGCCTGGGTCTGGCGATGGTGTTCACCGGCGAACGCCACTTCCGCCACTAGAGCGCGTCTCGAAGTCAAAGCCACGGGGCGCTCGTCGTTTCCGGGGGGTCGTTCACGTCACAAAAAGCCACGCGTTTGTGGCGCAATGCGGCGTGTACTTTTCGGTTTTCCGACCTATCTGATGGGCCATGCCCACGATGAATGCCTTCGAGGCCACCAACCTCTACTTCCGGCGCGCGGCCGAGATCATGTCCCTCGGTTCGCGGATTGAGACGCTGCTCTCCACCCCCCTTCGCATGGTGAAGGTGGCGATTCCGTTGGAGATGGACAACGGCGAAGTCCAGACCTTCATCGGGTATCGGGTCCAGCACGACAACAGCCGCGGGCCGTTCAAAGGTGGACTGCGGTACCACCCCCACGTCGACGACGAGGAGGTGGCGGCGTTGGCGTCGCTGATGACCTGGAAGACCGCGGTGGTGGACATTCCCTTCGGCGGGGCCAAGGGTGGCATCTCGGTCGATCCAAGAACATTGTCGGGCGCGGAGATCGAGCGGCTGACCCGGAAGTTCGTCGATCGCATCGCCGACGTCATCGGCCCCAACACCGACATCCCCGCCCCCGACGTCAACACCAACGCACAGGTGATGGCCTGGATTTTTGACCAGTACAGCAAGCTGCGCGGACACTCCCCCGCGGTCGTCACCGGCAAACCCGTCGAGCTCTATGGTTCGCGCGGGCGGGAAGCGGCCACCGGGCGCGGGGTGATCATCGCCACCCGCGAAGTGCTCAAGGCCCTCGGCAAGAGCATCGAGGGGTCGACGATGGCCATCCAAGGGTTTGGCAACGTCGGCACCTTCGCCGCCACCGTCGGCGTCGAGATGGGGGCCAAGGTCACCGCGGTCTCGGACATCACCGGCGCGGTCCGCAACAAAAAGGGTATTGATGTCGAGGCCTGCATCCAACACGTGCGCGAGACCGGCGGGGTCAAGGACTTCCCCGGTGCGGAGAACTTCGACGGCAACGAGATCCTCTACGAGGATTGCGACGTGTTGATCCCCGCCGCCCTCGGCGGGGTGATCAACGCCGACAACGCGGACAAGATCCGCGCCCCCGTCGTGGTCGAGGCGGCCAACGGCCCGACCACGCCGGTGGCCAACGACACCTTGGAAGCCAAAGGCATCGTGGTGGTGCCCGACATCTACGCCAACGCCGGCGGGGTGACGGTGAGCTACTTCGAGTGGGTGCAGAACCTCCAGCAGTTCCGCTGGGAAGAAATCAACGTCAACGAACACCTCGAGAAACGCATGGTCGACAGCTTTGACACCCTGTGGCGTGTCAAAGAGAAACGCGGGGTGTCGCTGCGGACCGCAGCCTTTATTATTGCCATTGGACGAGTGGGACGTGCCCGCGTGTTGCGGGGCATTTAGGCCACCCCGACGAGGGTGCGGCAAGGAGCGACGATCGTGACGACGGAAGTGAACCACCGCTTGTGGATGACCAGCGTCATCGGCAAGGAGCTCACCGACGGAGAAGCCCGCGAGCTGTATATGGCCAGCAAGCGTGAGGCGTACAAGAAGGACGAGACGCTGTTTCGGGAGGGCGACGAGGCGGTGGCCTTTTTCCTCATCGTGTCCGGCGACATCGACATCGAAAAGTCGTCGGGGGGCACGGTCACCCAGATCGCGCAGCTCGGCACCGGCAGCATCGTCGGGGAGATGAGCCTGCTCACCCACGAAAAGCGCGGGGCCTGCGCGCGGGTCGCCACCGACGAGGCGGTGGTGTTGCGCGTGGACTGGCGCGACTTTGAGCGCCTGCTCGCCGACGACCGGGCCGCGGCCTACAAGATGATGGTCGCCCTCGCCCGCTTGCTCGCCGGCCGGCTCAAGCGCATCAACCTCAAGGTCGCCGACCTCATGGCCAGCTCCGGCCCGGGCGAGGGACAGAAGCTCGAAGAGTTCGCCGACTTCAAACAAAAGCTGATGCGGGATTGGTCGTTCTAGTTCCTTGGGGGGATGTCCCATCCCCCCTCGCGCCTCACGCTTCGCGAGCTCATCCTTCCTTGCGAGGGAGCGCAGGCCCCCTCGCCCCTTCACGGCTCGCAAGCTCGCCGAATCAGGGGCCCCACTCCCCCCTCGAATCCTCCAGGGACCTGCGGTCCGTCGGATTCGGGGCCGTACGCTTGGCGCGTACGACGAGCTGGTGAGCTTGGGCGGCATGCCCCGTGTGCAATACCATTGTGTCACCCACCGCCCAGGAGGACATCGCGTGTTGAGCAAGCCGGGGTTGGGCAAGGGCATTCTGGACCGGGGCGCGGGGTTGCAGCGCTTCACCGTCGGGCGCTACCAGCCGGACGGCGTTCTGCGCGACGTGCTCGAGCACTTCTGGACCGTGCGGTGGGACCTCGAGGGGGCGCCTCCCTACGCGCAGCACACGCTGCCCGACCCCGCGGTGCACCTGGTGATCGAGCCCGGCCGGTCGGAGCTGGTCGGGGTGATGCACGGGCGGTTCACCCGGGTGCTCGAGGGGCGGGGCCAGGTGTTCGCGGCCAAATTTCGGCCGGGCATGTTCGCGGCGGTGTACGACCGGGGCCCGGTCTCCGCGCTGACCGACAAGCGTCCCCCGGTCGCGGACGTGCTCCCCCTCGATGTGCCCGCGCTCGAGCGTGGCCTGGCCGAGGGGCGGCCCGACCCCGACTTCGCCCAGGCGTTGCAGGCCGCGCTCGCGCCCCTGGTGCCGGGCGCCCTGCCCGAGGACGCGCTCCGGGCCCGGGACCTCGTCGCGCATGTCCATGCCCAACCCGACGTGCGCACCGTCGAGGACCTGGCCGCGTTCGCGGGCGCCACCGCCCGAACGGTGCAGCGGCTTTTCGATCGCTGCGTGGGCGTGGGGCCCAAGTGGGTCATTCAGCGCGCCCGCCTCCAGGAGGCGGCCGAGCGGCTGGCCGAGGGCCCGGTGGACCTGGCCGCGCTCGCCCACGACCTCGGGTTCGCCGACCAGGCCCACCTCACCCGCGCGTTCAAAGACATTGTGGGCGCGCCCCCGGGGGCCTACGCCGCACGCAATCAAAAAGCGGTGCCGCCCGACGACGGGGGGCGCTAGGCTCGGCCCATGGAAGGCTTGCCCCCGTGTCCCCAATGTGGCTCCACCTACACCTATGAAGACGGCGCGCTTCTGGTCTGCCCCGAATGTGCCCACGAGTGGTCGCCCGCGACGGCCGGCACCGGGGACGACGACGACGTCGTGCGCGACGCCCACGGCAACGTGCTCCAGGACGGCGACACCGTGGTCGTGCTCAAAGACCTCAAGGTCAAAGGCTCCTCGTCGGTGGTCAAGGTCGGGACCAAGGTCAAGAACATCCGCTTGGTGGACGGCGACCACAACATCGACTGCAAGATCCCCGGCATCGGGGCCATGGGCCTCAAGTCCGAGCTGGTGAAGAAGGCCTGAGCGCGGTCAGATCGCGGCCCCATCAAAGTGTTCGGTGGGCACGCCCAAGTAGTCGAACCCGTCGAGGCAACGCACGTTCACCGAATAGCTCTCGGCCCCGTCCGGTCCTTTGCCATGGCTGAACGGGCGGATGCCGCAGGTGGTGCAGAACTTGTGGTGGATGTGCTCTTTGTGAAACTGGTAGTCGCGCAACGCGTCCGCGCCTTTGAGGAGTTCGAACTTGTCCGCGGGCACGAACACGAGCTTCCAGCCCGCGCGGCGGCAGATCGAGCAATTGCATTCAAAGACTTTGTCCGGCTCGCAGTCCACTTTGATCTGCACCGCGCCGCAGTGACAGCTTCCCGTGTATTCGGTCATGTGTTCCTCCTGGCGCGCACCGTAGCCGCCACCCCGCGGCCCGGTCTTGAACATTCACGACACCCCGGCGTTCGCCCCCGCAAGGTGGCCTACGTCGACACGGGGATGGGGCATCGGTCGTTCGCGCTGAAAACAAGCTGAAAGCCGCCCGGCCTAGGCGCGGCGCGCGATGCCGAGCCCCGCGCGTTTTTGTCCGGTGGGCCCATGAATCGAACGCGCCCTCTGTTGCCTCTGTTGCCCCTCCTCCCGGTCGCCGTGCTGTCGCTCGTCGCCTGCGACGGCCCGCCGGACGCCCTCGAGCCCGAGCCCGTCGCCGCCCCCGCCGACGCGGGGACCGGCCCGGCCGTCGACGCGGGGCCTGCCGCCTCCCTCCCCGACGCCTCCCTCCCCGACGCCTCCCTCGACGACAAAGGACCGGACGCCGGGTCCCCCGAGCCCGAGCCCACCCCCGAGCCCGTGCCCGAACCCGAGCCCGGTCCCAGCCCCGAGCCCGAGCCCGAGCCCTCGCCGGAACCCGAGCCCACCCCCGAGCCCGAACCGCCGCCCCCCGGGTCCGCCGGTTGCGGCCTGACCCCGCCGGCCGGCGAGGACTGGAGCGTGGACCACGACGGAAAGGAGCGGGCCTTCCGCGTCGAGCTCCCCAACGGCTACGACCCGAACGCCCCCACCCCCGTGGTCGTGTCGTTGCATGGGCATTTGGTGTCCAACAACATCCACCGGCTGATGACCGGCTTCACCCCCGTCGCGCACCAGGAGGGGTTCGTGATCGTCTACCCCGCGGGCACCACCAGCCTCGCCCCGAGCTGGAACGCGGGGGCGTGCTGCGGCGTGGGCCAACTCAACGACGAGGACGACGTGGGCTTCATCGACAAGATGCTCGACGACCTCGAGGCCAAGCTGTGCGTCGACAAGAAACGCATCTTCGTGAACGGCCTGTCCAACGGGGGCTTCATGTCCTACCGGCTGGCCTGCGAGAGCGCGGACCGCTTCGCCGCGATGTCCGCGGTGGCCGGGGTCACCGGCATCCTCGGGTGCAACCCCAGCCGGCCCATCCCCGTGCTGCACTTTCACGGTGACGACGACCAGATCGTGCCTTACGAGGGCAACTTCGCCATCAGCTATCTGTCCGCGCCGACCAACGCGAGCAACTGGGCCTTGCGCAACGGGTGTGGCCTGACCCCCAGCGTGACGTTCGCGGAGGACGACGTGGTGTGCGAGACCTACAGCGGCTGTGACGAGGGCGCGGACGTCACGCTCTGCACCATTGCCGGCATGGGACACCAATGGCCGGGCAGCATCATCCCCCTGGTGGGCGAGAACTTCGGCGAAAACACCGACACCATCAGCGCCACCGCGATGATGTGGGACTTCTTCGCCGCCCACCCCATGCCCTGAGGCCGCGGGGCAGGTCGGTCAGGCCAAAAACCGCGCCGAGCTCGCCCCGGGCTCGTCGTCGGTGATGCAGGGGATCGCCTGGGGCTCGAACCCGTAGTGGATGATCCGGCTGCCGGTCTGGTTGAGCGGGTTGTGGCTCTTGCCGACCACAATCGCGTCGTCGGGGGCGTGGTAGGTGCGGGTGACCTCGCCGAACACGGTGCGCACCTCCGCCACCTTGTCCCCTTTTTTGACGCGTTTGCCCGACGTGGGGAACACCCACAAAAAGCCGCCCTCGTCGGTGTAGGTCCACGCCGACGACGAGCACAACACCGTGTCGGTGATGGGACAGGACACCGCCCCCTCGGGGACCATGCCCTCGTCGACCATCACGTTCTGGATGCCGTCGAGGGCGTGTTCGATCACGCCCCCTTGAAACCGCAACGGGTCGCGGCACTCGACCGTGACCGAGTGAATGCCGAACTCCGCCGCCGCCCCGCGCAACGTTTTGTCCGAGGGGGGATTGTGCACGATGATCTCGGGGCTCTGCAGCCGCGCCATGCGCGCGGTCTTTTCGTTTTTCATGTCCGCGCGCACGTAGTGGGTGTTGACCCGGCCGAAGCTCGCGGTGTGCAGGTCGATGTGCAGCTCGAAGTTCTGCAGGATGCGATGCACGAACCGGTACATGTAGACCTGGGCCCCCGTGCCCTTGGGGTCTCCCGGGGCGATGCGGTTGAGGTCGGCCCCGTCGTTGAACGCGCGCTGTTCGAGGAGCAATCCAGGCACATTGACGGCGAGCACCCCCACCACCGTGCCGTGCAACGTGGTGGGGTCGAGCTCTTCAAAACACCGCTGGATGACGGGGATGCCGTTCAGTTCGTTGCCGTGGATCGCCGCGGTCAGCCCCAGCACCGGCCCGTCGTACGCGCCCCGCGCCACCATCACCGGGACCCGCATGGGGAAGCCGAGCTTGTTGTTCACCAAATGCACCCAGTAACGTTGGGTCGTGCCCTTTTGGGTATCGCTCAGGTCGATCTTCGACACGTGCGCGGCGGGGGGCGGGACGGCGGCGTGTTGCATGGCTCGAGCTTGGCCCGCCCACCGAGCGGTGTCCACGCGTCCCAGGTCAGGGCAAGGGCCGCCCGTCCGGACCCGCGAGCTTGGCCGCGCCATAGACCGCGGTGCCGCTGTCCACGTCGCGGCCGGTGGCGAAAATCGTCGTCCACGAGCCCACCCCCGCCAGCGGCCAGGTGCCGACGCACGGGGTCCCGATCACCGTGCCCGGGACCGGGCAGGACAGGACGGTGCGCACATCGTGGCCGGGCACGGTCGCGCGCACGGTGTCCCCGTAGTCGTCCACAAACTCCATGACCCCGAGCTGGTCGAGCACGACCCGGCCGGGATCGAGATGGCGCACCCAGAGCTTCACCGGCACCGCCAGCGGCCCCCCGGCGGCGTCCCCGGGCGCGGCCAGGCGGGCCACCACCTCGAGCGCCGGCGCCCGCCCCGCGCTGATGTCCGCCCAGGCGGTGCTGCTGGGGGCGTTCCGCCAGGCGTCGTCGTCGTCGTGGGCACACCCCGCCGCGAGCAGCAGCGCGAACATCACCGCGGCGCGCCGTCGGGGGCCCATCGCGTTCACCAGTGTTTGAGCGCGTAGGCCACCGCCACCCGCGCGGACTGCGCGTTGTAGCCGAGGGCGAACAGGTTGGTCTGGAGCCGCTCGGCCTGTTCGATCTCCTTTTTGTCCATGCCTTTGCTCTCGTCGTCGAGGATCCGCAAAAACGACTGCGCGATCTTCTCCACCTCGCGCTTGTGTTTTTGGTAGTAGTCCTCCTCGAGCCGCACCATGTACGGGCCGAACAACAGCTCGTAGTCGACCTCATCGTCAGGCCGCTCGAGCTTGGCCGCGCCGATCTGGGAGATCAAAGCCCGCCGGAACTCGTCCGCCTCCTCGTCGTCGGCGAGCAGCACGTCCTCGACGTCTTTCATCATGTCCGCGTCCGGGGGCACCAGCTTGCCGGTGACCGGATCGGGGAGTTTTTCTTTTTTGGTCCACGCCGACACGTGCTTGAGGTAGCGCGAGAACAGGTCCCGGTGGGACCCCGGCTCCACCAGCCCCATCGCGGTCCGCACCTCGACGGTGAGCACCCGCCGGTAGTAGGCCTCGACCGCATCCACGAACGCGGCCGCGTCGTTGTAGCCACGCACCGCCTCCCGGCGCAAAAATGGATAGCTGGACTTCTCCCGCACCAGCTGGCGGAGCTCTTCCAGCACCGCCTGGGGGTCAAGATGCTCAAACCGCGGGTGCTGGGACGCGTTGAACAGCGCCATGCGCACCTCACGCACGCTGGCCCCGAAGCGCCCCTCGTAGACCACGTCGTCGGAGTACTCCTCGTACAGGTCCTGAATCAGCGTGCGCAGCTCGCGGCGCTGCTTTTGGGGCAAGCGCTCGGGGACCTTCCCGGTGTTGTACAGCTCGAGCTTCTCCTCGGGGGTGATCGACGCAATGAGACTGCGGTGGGCGCTGGGGTAGTTCTCGGGGTCGGGGGCCTCGAGCCGGGTGAGCACCGCCCAGCGCGCGGCCATCTCCAAAGCGTGGGGGGCGATGTGCCGGCCGGTGAGCGAGCGCGGAATCTGGTCCTCGTAGATCGCGATTTCGTCGTCGACGCGCAGCAGGTACGGCACGGTCACGAGCTCGAAGCGGCCTTTGAAGCTCGGCCAGTCGGGGTGCTCTTTGAACGCGTCGAGGTGCACGTCGTTGGACGAGGCGAGCAGCATCACGTCGAGGAACAGCGCGACGTTGTCGAGGCTGGCCTCGGCCTGTTCGGTGGCCACGAGCAGGTACTTCCAGGTCTCGAGGGGGCGCTTGAGCAGGTCGTTGTACTCGAGCACCCCGCGGTTGGCGTCGGACAACGGCCCGCCGGTCTCGAACAAACTCAGGTGCTGCAGCGCCGGGGGGAGCGAGGCCAACGAGCGGTCGGCGGTGACTTGCCGGGCGTAGGCGTCGACGGACATCTGGGGTTCGACCGCGACCACCCCGCGCCGGTAACGACGGGACAGGTAAAAACGCTCGACCTGGATGTGCCGCAGCACCTCGCGCACGTCGCCGTGGTAGCTGGTGAGCAGGGCGTCAAAGATCGAGCGGTTCTTGTTGGACAGGTCCCCGGTGCGCAACACCTCGGCCAGCGAGCGGCCGGGGTCGAGCTTGCCCTTGACCTCCTCGAGCAGCGCGTCGCGCTGGGCCCGGGTGAGCAAAAACAGCGGATGGTCTTTGAGTTCGCAGGGGATGCGGGTCTCGATGTCGGCGCTGTCGGTGTAGGCGTACGAGGTCTTTTTCTCGTCGGGGCGGTGGCCAAAGCCCAGGCCCCCCCGGCGCGCGCCTTGGGTGGGGAACACCCAGTTGAAGCGGTACATCGCCCCCTCCAGGCATTCGCTGTAGCGCTCGGCGGCGGCGGACAGGGCCTGGATGATGCTGGTCTTGGCCGACCCGTTGGGCCCGTGCAGGAGAATGAGGCGGTCGGTGCGGCCGGCGCGCACGAAGTTCATCAGTTGGCGGATGATGTTCTCTTGGACCCGCTCTTGGCCCACCACCCGGCCCCGGGGCGCGATGTCCTCGTCGAACAGGCGGTACCGCTTGAACTCCCCGGTGGGCAGCTTGACCTTCTCGACCCCGAAGTGGTCGACCGCGTCGGCCAGGTACTGGGCCGCGTTGCGCAAGTGCACGCGCGGGCGGTTCATCACGTCGGCCAGGTACTCGCCGTAGCTCATCACCGTGCGCCGCTCGTCGAACGCCCGCTGGGTGCTGTCGTGGACCGCCTCGAGGATTTTCTCTGCTGTTTCTGCCACCCGAAGACCCCCTGCCGGTGCGGGACCCGGCCCCCGCGTGGCGTGGAGCCTTACGCATCCGGGCACATCCGGGCAAGGCCAGCGGGGCTTGCGCGGAATCCGGGTTCTGCTACGCAGAGGGCGTCGCCGCGCGAGCGTGGCGGAACTGGTAGACGCACTGGATTTAGGTTCCAGCGGGGCAACCCGTGGGGGTTCGAGTCCCCCCGCTCGCACGAACCGTATTGGCAATGCACCCCTGAGGAATACCCATGGGCAAGAAGCTCAAAGCCCCGAAGAACAGCAAAAAGAAGACCGGACCCAAGGGGCTCGACGTCAAGGCCGCGGTCAACGAGACCAGCTCGGTGGAGCGCGAGGTCACCATCACCATCGCGGGCGATTCGGTGGCCAAGGAGCTCGACAAGGCGTACCGCAAGCTCGGCGGCGAAGTGCGCCTCAAGGGCTACCGCCAGGGCAAGGTGCCCCGCTACGTCCTCGAGCAGTACTACAAAGAGGACACCGAGCGGAGGGTGCTGGAGCTGCTGCTGCGCGACAGTTTCCAAAAGGCGATCACCGACCAAGAGCTCAAGGTCGTGGCCGACCCGCAGATCGACCGGGTGCCGGAAATCATCCCCGGCATCGACTTCACCTACGTGGCCAAAGTCGAGGTCAAGCCCGAGTTTCACCTCGAGAAGGTCGAAGGGCTGCCGGTGAAAAAGACGGTGTTCGGGGTCAGCGATGAAGACGTCGACAAGCATGTCGAGATGCTGCGCGACCGCCAGGTCAAGGTCATCCCCGTCGAGGACCGCGACACCATCCAGCAGGGCGACCTTGTGGAGTGCAACTTCTCGGGGGCCATCGACGGTGAGACCGTGCGCGGGCTCGGGGGCGTGTCCTACGTCGTGGAAGTCGGCGCGGGGCGGTTCTACGCCGAGGCCGAGCAAGCGATGGTGGGCAAGAAGGTCGACGAGCCCTTCGAGATCGAGGTCACGATCCCCGACGACCACCGGGTCGCCGCGGCCCGGGGCAAGCAAGCGCTGCTCAAGATCCGGCCGATGGAGATCAAGCAGAAGATCCGCCCCGAGGTGAACGACGAGTTCGTGCAGGACATCTTCGAGGACCTCGAGACCGTCCAAGAGATGCGCGACACCATCCGGGAGCAGCTCGAGGCGTCGGCCAAGGCCCGCACCGATGCCCAGCTGAAAGAAGCGGTGCTCGACGCCCTCATCGAGAACAACCCGTTCGACGTGCCCCCCGCCCTGGTCAAAGCCCAGGCCCAGCGGTTCGCGATGGAGACCCTGCAGCGCATGCCCCGGCAACACGCCGAGCGCCTGTGGAACACCCAGCACGAACGGCTCACCGAGGAGGCCCGGCCCAAAGCGCTCAAATCGGTGCGCACCGCGCTCATCCTCGAGAAGCTTGTCGACACCACCGAGCTCACCGTCAGCGACGAGGAGATCGAGGAGAAAGTGCAACAGATCGCGGCCGAGGTCGGGCAGACTCCGAAGACCATCCGCAGCTTCTACGCCCGCCAGGGTGACGAGGAGCTCAAGCGCCAGACCCTCTCGGACAAGGTGTTGCTCGACATCGCGGAGAAGGCGGAGCTCGAGCAAGTGGACGAGTCGCTCCCGCTGGTGGCGGAGATCGGTCTGTAAGCATGGCCACGCAACGGCGGGTGTTCCTCGAGACCTTCGGTTGCCAAATGAACGTGCTCGACAGCGAGCTGGTCAAAGACCAGCTCCTGGCCGCGGGCTACGATTTTGCCGCGTCCCCCGACGACGCGGACGTGGTCCTGTACAACACCTGCTCGGTCCGCGACCTGTCCGAACAAAAGGTGCTCTCCCGGCTCGGCCGCCTGCGCCAAAGCAAAGACACCAACCGCGACCTGGTCGTGGGCGTGCTCGGTTGCATGGCCGAGCGCACCGGCCAGGACCTGGTGGCCAAGTACCCGCACATCGACGTGATGTGCGGCCCGAGCGAGCTCGACCGCATCACCGAGCTCATCGAACAAGCCTCGACCACCCGGGGCCGGGGCATCGCCCTGAGCGGCCACAACGACCGGCGCCAAAAAGTCCAAGACATGGCCACCGAGCGGCTCGAGGCCCTCGACGCCCTGCGCTTCGCCGACGACGGGGGCAGCGCAGCCCAGGCGTACGTGCGCATCACCCGCGGGTGCAACAAGTTCTGTTCGTTCTGCGTGGTGCCGTTCACCCGGGGCCCCGAGGTGCACCGGCCCGCGGACGCCATCGTCGACGAGGTCAAGCGGCTGGTCGATGGGGGGGCCCGGGAAGTGACCCTCCTCGGCCAGACCATCAACCACTACGCGCACGAGGGCACCAGCTTTGGGCGCCTGTTGCAGCGGGTGCACGATGAGGTGCCCGACCTGCCCCGGTTGCGGTTTTTGACCAGCTACCCGCGGGACTTCACCGACGAGGCCCTCGACGTGATGGCCGGCAGCGAACGCATCTGCAAGTGGCTGCACATCCCCGCCCAGCACGGCAACGACCACGTGCTCAAACGCATGAACCGCGGCTACACCCGCGCCGACTACCTCGGCCTCATCGAGCGGGCCAAGGCCCGCATGCCTGACGTGAGCATTGTGGGGGACATGATCGTGGGCTTCCCCGGCGAGACCGACGCGGAGTTCGAAGACTCGCTCACCCTGCTCGACGAGGTGCGGTTCAAGGGCCTGTACGTGTTCAAGTACAGCCCCCGGCCGGGCACCGTGGCCGGCAAACGCGACGTGGACGACGTGCCCCAAAAGGTCAAAAAAGCGCGCAACCACCGCATGCTGGAGCACCAGCAGCGCATCAGCCTCGAGCACCACCAAGCGATGGTGGGCGAGACCCTCGAGGTCCTCGTCGAGGGCGCGGCCAAGATCGATCCCGCCCAGCAGACCGACGAGACCGGCGCGGTGCTGCACACCCTCAAGCGCAAAGCCGCCGACATCCGGCTCACCTCGCGCACCCGGGGCGACCACATCGTCGCCTTCGACGGGCCCGCGTCGCTGGTGGGCGAGCTGTGCCGCGTGACTGTGACCGAGGCCCGCGAGCTGAGCCTGTCCGGGGTCCGGGCCTGAGCCCGGCCCCCGCTGCATCATCCCGAAGCGGCGGCTGACCGCCTGCGCCCGCGTGCTAACCTTCACCGGCGCGATCGGTCCACGTGGGGTACGGTCACCGCATGCGGGGAATGATGGGGAGCCGACCACAACCGAAGACACGCGCGGGGCGCGCCCTCGTCATCGGTCTGTGCGCCACCGCGGTCTGCGCCTTCACCTGCCAGCCCCCCCCCGACGAGGGCGCGGTCGAGGGGCCCGGTCCCGCCGGGCCGGTCGCCTCCAGCGACGACGCGCCCCGGTCCCGCTTCCCCCGGCTGTCGCACGTGCAGTTCGACAACGCGGTGCGCGACCTGTTCGCCCTCCCCGGTGACGTGGACGTGCCCCGCACCCTGCGCCCCGACCCCGCGTCCGGGGGCACGCTGTTCGTCGACTACGGCCGGCTCCGGGTCGACACCAACCTGATGAGCGATTACCGCCACGCGGCCGAGGACGTGGCCGCGACCCTCACCGGGGACGAGACCCTCCTGACCACCCTCGCGCCCGGCGGCCGCCCCGAGGCCGAGCGGCTTGACACCTTTTTGGCCGTCTACGCCAAACGCGCCCACCGCCGCCCGGTGGCGGAGGAGGACCTCGACGCCTACCGGGGGCTGTTTGCCGAGGGGGCCGCGCTCGCCCCCGACGACAACGCGCGGTTCGCCCACGGGTTGCGCCCGGTGATCGAGGCGCTGTTGCTCTCGCCCTACTTCATCTACCGGCCGGAGCTGAGCGAGGGGGGCAGCCTCGAAGCCCCCGCCCCGCTCGACGACCACGAGGTCGCGGCCCGGCTCTCGTTCGCCCTGTGGGACAGCATCCCCGACGACGAGTTGCTCGCGGCCGCCGACGAAGGCCAGCTCAGCACCGCCGACGAGGTCGAGGCCCAAGCCGCGCGCCTGCTCGACGACCCGCGGGCGGTGCGGGTGGCCCAGCGGTTCTTCGGCCGGCTGTTCGACGTCGAGCGGTACCGCAGCGTGCAGCCGCCGGAAGAGTTCGGTCGCTCGGCGAGTTTTGGCGCGGACCTGGTGCGCGAACACGAGCTGATCGTGGAGAGCCTGTTCACCACCGACCGGGGGCTGCGCGACCTGCTCACCACCACCGAGACCTTCGTCAACCAAGAGCTCGCCGACGTATACGGCCTCGGCGACGACTTCGGCCGCAACTTCCGCCTCGCCACGCTCGAGCCCGCCCAGCGCCGCGGCATCCTCACCACCCTCGGGTTCTTGGCCAAAAACAGCGCCGGCTTCGCCCCCGACCCCATCCACCGCGGGGTGTTCGTGGCCACCCGCCTCGTGTGCCTGACCGTGCCCGCGCCCCCCGACAACATCCCGCCCCTCCCCGCCCCCGACGGCGAGACCAACCGCGAACTCGTCGAGCAGGCCACCCAACAAGAAGGCAGCTCGTGCGCGGGCTGTCACGCCAGCCTGATCAACCCCTTCGGGTTCCCGTTCGAGCAGTACGACGCGGTGGGCCGCTACCGCGTCGACGACAACGGCCAGGCCATCGACCCCTCATCGCTGGTCCTGCTCGGCAGCGACGGCACCGCGGTCGACGACGCGCTCGAGCTCGCCGACGCCTTGGCCGAGGCCCCCGAGGTGCACCGCTGCCACACGTCGTGGTGGCTGTCGCACCTGTTCGGCCGGGCGGTGGCCCGCACCGACGACCGCGACCTCCTGGACGCGGTCGCCGCCCAGAGCCTCGACGACGACGCGAGCTTCCGCTCCTTGATCGTCGCGCTGGTGCGCAGCGACGCGTTCCGCTCTCGCCCCCCCGAGGTGCGCCCATGACCCTCAACCGCCGTCTGTTTTTGCGCGGCCTGGGCGTGACCCTGGGGTTGCCGGTGCTCGAGAGCCTGGGCGCCACCGGGTGTAAACCACCGCCGCGGGCCCCGGGCGATGCAGGATCATTTGCGATCTTTTTCCGCCAACCGAGCGGGGTCGCGTCGCTGCAACACAACGAGGAGCTCGGCAACGAACCCGAGCGGTTCTGGCCTCGACAGCACGGCCGGCTCACCCCCGAGTCCGTGGCCGGCCGGGCCCTCGAGGAACTCACCGCCCACCTCGAGCGGCTCTTGGTCGTGGGCAACGTCAACCACGCGAAGTTTGACTACGGCGACGGGCACGCCAACGGCGCGCTGCAAGCCCTGACCTCGCAAGGCCCGATGCCGGGCACGGCCATGCCCTTCGTCGAGCCCAACGGGCCCTCCCTCGACATGTACCTCGCCCACGCCTTGACCGGCGGGGCCCAAGACTCGCTCTACCTCCACGCGGGGGCGATCACCGGCTACCTCGGGGGGGCGTGCATCAGCCACCGGGCCGCGGGCGTGCGCCACGCGGCCGAGCGCGACCCGTTCCAGGCGTTCACCGCGGTGATGGGCAACGCGGCCCAGGCCAAGGCCGACGCCGACGACCGGGCCGCCCTGCGCAAGAGCGTCAACGACGTGGTGCGCGACCAGATGGGGCGCCTGATGGCCCACCCGCGGCTGAGCGTGGCCGACCGGTCCCGCCTGCAGGATCATTTCGACGCCATCCGCGACACCGAGCGCAAGGTCACGTGTTTTCGCGACGCCGAACAAGCCGCGCGCATGGAGGCGGCCCCCTCCTACGTCGACGGGCTGAGCGGTGACACCCTGATCCAAACCGTCAAGCTGCACCTCGAGGTCGCGGTCTTGGCGGTGGCGTGCGGACACAGCCGCACGGTGGCGATTCAGGTGGGCGACGGCAACGGCGGCGACCTGCGCTTCACCGACCCGCGCAACGGGCAACTGATGGAGAACGTGCACTTCGTGTCCCACCGGCGCCACTCCCACGACCCCGGCAACGGGGCGATCATCAGCGACGCCGACGTGAAGCATCACGAGATCGATCGCCAGTTCGCGCGCATGTTCAAGCACCTCGTGGACGGTCTCGCCGCCCACGAGCTCCCCGACGGCCGCCCGCTGCTCGACGTGGGCGTGGCCTGTTGGCTCAACGACAACTCCAACGGCCGGCGTCACTGCTCGTACGACGCGCCCTGGATCATCGCCGGGAGCGGCAACGGCTTTTTGAAACAGGGCCAGTTCGTCGACGCGCGGAGCCGCCCCCCGGGCGATTTTCAGTGTGAACGAGAGGACTCCGCGCCCAAGACCATCCGCCGCCTGCACAATACCATTGCCGCGGCGGTGGGCGTGCGGGGCCCGGACGGCGAAGCCATCGACGACTTCGGCAGCCCCGATCTCAAGGGGGGCTTTTTGACCCGCCTGATCGCTTAGAGCGCATCTCAAAATCGAAGATGCAGGGCGCTCGCCAGGGCCACAACGAGCGCCCGATCGGGCGTCTCGTCGGTGGACACTAGCCGCGCCGGCGACGACGCCAGGCCAACCCGATCAAGCCCAGCCCCAACAGCGCGGTCGAATCCGTGGCGCCCGCGGCGCACCCGCACCCGCCGGCATCCGCGTCGCCGTCGCCGTCGCCGTCGCCGCCTGATGCCAGACAGCGGCCCACACTGTCACATTCCTCCCCGGGGTCGCAGTCGGTGTCGATGCGACAGTCCTGGGTGCACACGTCGTCGTCGCCACAATAAAAGCCGTTCAGGCAATCCGAGTTCAGCGTGCAGGGCGTGTCGCCATCGCCGTCGCCGTCGCCGTCGCCATCTCCATCTCCATCGCCGTCTCCGTCGCCGTCCCCATCGCCGTCGCCATCTCCGTCTCCATCTCCATCGCCGTCTCCATCTCCATCTCCATCTCCATCGCCGTCGCCATCCCCATCGCCGTCGCCATCTCCATCGCCATCTCCATCCCCGGCATCGGGTGCGCCGGCGTCCACACCACCGGCATCCGGCGCGCCCGCGTCCGGGCCGGCCACACCCGCGTCGGGCCCCCCGGCGGCCCCGTCGTCGACGACCGCGCGGATGATCCAATCGCCGGTCACGCCCAGCAGGGTGCTGTTGACCCAGCCAAAACCGTCCGCGCGGATGAAGTTCTTGGCCCCGTCGACGCCGTCGGTGTCGGCCGCGATCGAGGGCAGCCCCATGTGGTCAAACTCGATGCCGACCCGAAAGGGACCGGTCACCACCACCCCGTCGGTGGCCAGGTCGATCTCCGCCAGCTGGTCGCTCGAGCCGAACAACGTGTATTCGCCGTTGAACACCTCCGTGCCCGGCGAGGTCGCGCCGGTGTCGCCCCAGATGCGCAGCGTGATCGTCTGCAGGTCCTCGTTGCCCCCGAACAAAAACTGCACCTTCTTGACCACCACCGGCCCGGCCCCCGCCGGTTCCAGCCGCACCGCCCCGATCTCGCCGGCGCCAAAGCCCGCTTGGAACAACGCGGTCTGTCCGTCGGCAAAGCCATCGTTCTGCAGCGTGTACTCCGCCGCCCCGGCCCCCGACGACAGCGCCAAAGACCCCACCCACAACCACAACCCGAACCGAAATGACGTACGCATGCCCAATGATATGGCACCGCCCGCCCCGCCGTCAGCCTGAGTCAATCTTGGGTGTGCCCGGTTTCCCTACGTGGCCCCGGCTACTCGGTGGGGCCCTCGCCCCGGGGCGCCTCGTCCGGCTTCTTTTCGCGCTTGAGCGGCGTGCCTTTGAACTTCAACACCACCCGCGAGACCAACACCCCAAACTCGAACAGCACCACCAGCGGCAACGCCAACAACGTCTGCGAGAGGATGTCCGGGGGGGTCAAGATCGCCCCCATGATGAACCCGACCACGATGACGTACGCGCGGTATTTGCCGAGCGTGCGCGGGTCGATGATGCCCGCCATCGACAGCACAAACACCACCACCGGCGCCTCGAACACCACCCCAAACGCGAGCAACAGCTTGAGCGAAAACGACAGGTGCTCGGCGATGGACAGCGTCATCGCCACGTTGGCCTCGACGGTGGCGGCCAAGAAAAAGCGGAACATGCCCGGGAACACCAAGTAGTAGGCGAACACCGCCCCGGCGCAGAAAAAGAACGCCCCCGCCCACACAAACGCCACCGCCCAGCGCTGCTCGTGTTCGTACAGGCCGGGGGAGACAAACAGCCACAACTGGTACAGCGACCATGGGCTCGACAAGAAGATGCCCGCCACCAACGCGGCCTTGAGCTGGGCGATGAAGTACTCGGCGGGGGCGATGACCACGAACTGGGCGTTGCCCGACGAGACATCCTGGAGCGCGACCTCGAGGGGCAAGCGCAGGATGTTGATCAGCTCCTCGGACACCGCGAACGTCAACAGCGACACCGCCACCACGCCGATGCCGGCCCGCACCAACCGCTTGCGCAGGTCGGAGAGGTGCTCGATCAGGGTGTACTCACGCTCGTCCAAGCGACTCTCCCGCCGCGGGCTTGTCGTCGTCGGGCTTGTCCTCCGCCGACGGGGCCGACGCCGCCTTGGCCTGCGCGATGGCGTCCTTCACCGCCGGGTCCTGGAGGGCCTCGTCGATGCGGGCCTGGTCCCGGGCTTCCTCGTCGGCCTGGCTCAGCGTCTCTTCGCCGCCGGCGGCGCCGTCTTCCCGCGACACAATGTCACTGCCAGCAAGCTTGCTGTTCTTGATCAACGCATCCCCGTCGTCGTCCACCGGGGGGAGCTGCTTGGCCTGCTGCATGCGCTCCCGGCGCCAGCGTTCGGCCGGGGTCTCGTCGTCGATGTCGACCATGATCGAGGCCTTGAGGTCGTCGGACGCCCGGCGCAACTCGCGCATGCCCTTGGCGATCTGCTTGGCCAGCTCGGGGAGCTTCTTCGGCCCGATGAAGATGAGGGCCACCGCGAGGATGATGACCAACTCTTGCATTCCGATGCCGAACATCACGCCTCCAGGGCCCGCGGCCCAACCAGGACCTTAGCATTTAGACACCCGCGGCCGCCCAGGCGAAAACTCAGAGGCCGTACGCCGCCTGCACCCGTGCCTCCAAGACCGTGAGCGGCACCGGCCCGGCCAGCAACACCACGTCGTGGAAGGCCTTGATGTCGAAGCCCGCGCCGGCTTTGGCCTTGGCTTTCTCGCGGAGGTCGAGGATCTTGAGGCAACCGACCATGTAAGCCAAAGCCTGGCCGGGCCACGCGATGTAGCGATCGACCTCGTTGACCACGTCGATGGGCCCGAGGGTGCTGTGCGCGCCGAGGAAGTCGATGGCGTGTTGGCGGGTCCATCCTTTGGCGTGGATGCCGGTGTCGATGACCAACCGCGACGCCCGCCACGCGGCGAAGCCGAGGTAGCCGACCCGGCTTTCCAAGTCGGGGTAGAGGCCGAGCTCGTCGGACAGGCGTTCGGCGTAGAGCCCCCACCCCTCGACGAACGCGGTCACGCCGCCCTCTTTGCGGAAGGTGGGCAGCCCGTCGACCTCTTGGGCGATGGCGATCTGCAGGTGGTGGCCGGGGACCGCCTCGTGGAACGACAGCACCGAGCTGTTGAACAGCGGGCGGTCCTCAAACCGGTAAAGGTTGGCCACGAACACCCCCGGCCGACCGTCCTTCTGCGAGCCCGGTTGGTAGTACGCGGCGGGGGCGTCTTTTTCGCGCTGGGGATCGAGCGGTTTGACCTCGTAGGGGAGCTTGGGAAGGGTGCCGAACGCGCTGGGCAGGGCTTGGTCCGCCCGCGCGAGCGCGACCTTGAAGCTCTCGAGCAGCGCGTCGCGGCTGGTGGCGTAGTTCGCCTTGTCCGCCCGCAGCGCGGCCAAGAACGAGGCCACGTCCCCTTGGTGACCGCGCTGGTCGGCGAGTTTTTTCATCTCCGCTTCGATGCGGGCGAGCTCGTCGAGACCGATCTGGTGAATCTCCTCGGCGGTCATGGCGGTGGTGGTGTGGTGCTGGGCGAGGTGGGCGTAGACGTCCGCGCCGTGGTCGAGGGCGGACACGCCGATGGTGTCGCGGGCCTTCGGGGCGTACTCGTCGTGCAAGAACGCGCGGTACCGCACAAAGGTCTGGCGGATGGATTTGTCCGCCTCCACCACAATGTCGTTGGACAGCCGGGTGCGGTCCTCGGGCGACAATGTGTCTGGGAGAGTTTTGGCCACCAAGGCAAAGGGCGACGCCGCGGGGTTGATGCCGATGAGTCCGTCGAGCTGCTGCAAGATGCGCTCGACCACCAGCTTGGGCGCGGTGCGGCCCTTGGCCAGCCCTTGCTTCAGGCTCTTGATCAACCCGTCGACGTGGGCGGGGAAAGCCCGGTAGCGGGCGATGAGGTTCTCGATGTCCGCGGGGGTGGCCTTTGGGTGTTGCTGGGTGATGAAGTAGGCGAAGTCCGCCTGGGGGCCGCCCATTTGGTCGATGCTGAAGGTGTAGCGCTCGAGCTCGTATGAGCGCAGGGCCTCGCGCAGCTCGGTGCGGAGCATCGCCAGGGTGATGCGCTCCTGCTCGTCGAGCACGGTCTCGGACGACAGGCCCTGGGCAAAGCCCTCGACCTGGTCCTGCAGGACCTTGACCTGGTCGGCGTAGACCTTGGCCCCGGTGGGCGAGAGGTCCGCCAGCTTGTCATCGTAGCGGTGATCGCCCACCAGGGTGGCGGTCTCCGGCCAGGAGCGCAGGATGATATCCCAATGGGACTGCGCGAGCTGCGCGAGGCGGGCGGAGGCCGCCGCGGACTCTTCCTCCGCCTGCTGCGCGGGGGTCTTTTGCGGTTCGGGCCGCTGCTGTTCGTCGTCGGACGCACAAGCAAACGCCAGCGCGCCGGCGAGCGCGAGGCCCGCCGTGTGCATCGGGATGCGGGGCATTACGCCTCCCCTTCGATGGATCGTTCGAGTTCGACCACCACCCCGGTGGTGTTCTGTTGGAACTCTTCGAAAAACTCGCCCACCTTGCTCGCGCCCACCGCTTGTTCGGTGTGGGCCACGTGGAGCTGGCGGACCATGTCGTTGATGTAGTCGATGGACTTGGTGACCTGACGCCCGCCTTTGGCCTGCTCTTGCGACGAGAGCTCGACGTGGTTGGCGATGTTTTTCATGCGCTCGGCCGAGCTCATGATCTGCTCCGAGCCGCGCGCCTGCTCGGCGGTGGCCGCGGCCACCTGCTGCACGGTGCGCGCGATGCGCTCGACCGCGTCGGCCACGACCTTGGAGCCCTTGGACTGCTCCACGGTGGCTTGGGCGATGGCGCGCACCATCTCCGTCGAGGCATTGGCCGACTGCACGATCTCCTGCAGCGCGGCCTCGGCCGCTTGCGAGAGCTGCACCCCGACCTCGACGGAGCGCTCACCCTTGTTGATCGCGGCGATGGCGTTTTTGGACTCTTCCTGAATGTCCCGGATGAGGGCCGCGATCTCTTTGGTCGAGGCCCCGGTCCGTTCGGCCAGGTCTTTGATCTCGTCGGCCACGACCGCGAAGCCGCGGCCGTGCTCGCCGGACTGCGCGGCGATGATCGCGGCGTTGAGCGCGAGCAGGTTGGTCTGCTCGGCCACGTCGTCGATGACGTTGAGGATGTTGTCGATGGCCCCGATGCGCACGCCGAGGTGACGGATGACGTCGCCCGCGACCTTGGACGAGCTGCGGATCTCGAGGATGCCGGTGAGGTTGCGCTTGACCGCGTCGGCGCCTTTTTCGGCGTCGCGGATCACGTTCTCGGCGAGGCCGGCGGTGGCGGTGGCGTTTTGCTGGACCTGGCCGATGGACGCTTCCATCTCGCTCATCGACGTCGAGGTCTGCTCGGCGGCGAGGGAGAGGTCTTCGATGTTCTTGGCCACTTCCTTGATCGAGTAGATCATCTCCTCGATGGACGCGGCGGTTTGCTCGACGGCGGCGGCGAGCTCCTGAATGTTGTCGTTCATCTCGTCGTTGATGGCGCTCATCTCGAGGATCGACGACTCGCTCTCCTCGGCGTATTTGGCCAAGGTCTCGACGTTCTCTTTGATTTCGTGCGCCGACGCGCGGAGCTCGGCGATGGTCGCGCCCACCGTCTCGGTCTGCTCCTCGATGAGGTCGCGGGTGCGCTTGACCGCGCCTTTGAGCTGCCCGACGTCGCGGGTCGGGGCCGGGCCCGGGGCCGGCGCCAACGGCTTGGACCGTTCGGCCAAGGTCTCGAGCAGGCCGGCCGCGGCCCGCTCTGCCGGGCCCTCGAGGCCGGCCGGCACCGCGGGGCTTTTGCCCTCGCTGAGCGCCTGCACAAAGCCGGTCAGCGCTTCGCTCTCGGCCGCCGCGGCGCGGCCGTGCCGCAGGAGGACCGCGGCGGGGATGCCCATGGCCAACACCACGGAAAACGACGACCACCCCGACGCCCCGGCGATGCCGAGGGCCGCGGCCACGACCGCGCCGAGACCAAGGGTGACGTAAAAAGTTGTTTTGAGTGTGTTTTCCATACGCGCGCGTCGATTTGTAAAACAGGCCGCGACACAAAGGAAGCCTCGGCCCGGTCAAAACCAGGAAAAGCCTACGACGTGGTCACGCCCGGCGCGCGTTTTTGCCGCGGGCTGGCCAGGCGGCGGCATCGACGGTACGCTGTACGGGCCGCCCGTGGATGGGGCGCGCCGAGGACCGACCGACATGGCCACATTGATTCTCGACGAGTGCATCGGGTGCGGCGCGTGCCTGCCCGAGTGCCCCAACCAAGCCATCTTCGAGGGCGAGCAGATCTATTACATCCAGCCCGACCGCTGCACCGAGTGCGTCGGGTTTCACGTCGAGGAGCAGTGCGCCAAGGTCTGCCCGGTGGACGTGTGCCTGCCCAACCCCGACGTGGTCGAGACCGAAGACGAGCTGCTGGCCAAAGCCCGCCGGCTGCACCCGGGCAAAGAGTTCGGCCCCACCAGCCCCTCTCGGTTCAGATAGACCAGTCTTTTCAGGCACTTATCGCGACACGGGGCGACAAACTGGCCCCGCCGCGCGCGGATGACACAATCGGATCATGGCCAAGCGTCCGCTGCGCATCCCGCCGCGCTACGAGTTCAAGTACCTGCTCCCGGTCGAGATGCTGCCCGGCATCCGCGCCGCCATCGCGCCCACCTGCCGCATGGACCCGGCGTCGGCGAGCCACGACAACCACCGCTACGCGATTTCGTCGCTCTACCTCGACAGCCCGACCTACAGCTTTCACCGGGCCAAGAAAGACCGGGCCCAGACCCGGCTCAAGCTCCGGGTGCGCACCTACCCCGACGACGCCGACGCGCCGGTGCTGCTCGAGGTCAAGCGGCGGGTGGGCGACGTCATCGTCAAGGGCCGCTACCGCTGCAAGGGCCCGGACTGGCACGCGGACATCGGCTCCGCCGCCTGCTTGCGCGAGCGCGCGGGCCGGGACTTCTTCGCCCTGATGGTGCGCAGCGGGGCCGCCCCCACCATGCTCGTGCGCTACGAACGGGAGGCGTACGAGAGCGTGGTCGATCACTACGCGCGCGTGACGTTCGACTTCAACCTCGCGTTCACCCCCACCCCCGACTGGGTGCTCGACGTGCCCCCCGCCCTGCGCCGCGTGGCCGACGACCCGGTTTCGGGCCGCACCAGCGCGTCCTTCGTCGTGCTCGAGCTCAAGTTTGCGGAGCGCTTCCCGACGTGGATGGCCGCGCTCACCCGGCGCTTCGACCTCTGGCGCCGCGGGTTTTCGAAGTACTGCACCGCGGTCGAACAGCACCTGATCCTGGACAAGCAGTTTCATCCTGGCGCGCGGGTCGCGACCACCCGAACGTCCTAAGCGCCACTGGCGCAGCGCTCAGCGGCGATCCCGCTGGAGCCGCTTGAGGGCCCTGCTGACCGCCTGGTTCTCGTCCAGGCCCGCGTCCTTGTCGCGCTCGAACCGCACCAGGCGCCGCGCCGCGGCCTCGTCGCCCCCACACAGCTTGACCAGGCGCCGAAACGCGCCCCGGGGCGTGCCCGCGCGGCCGCGCCACCACCACGCGGCGGCGGCCCCGACGACAACGAGCCCGATCAGCCAGATCATGGGGCACCCTACCGACCTGCGCGGCCCGGCGCTGGGGACCGCACGCGCCAGGCCACCGCGCGGTCCGCAATCCCCACTTGCGAAAGCAGTTCGAACGTTCATGCTGCTTTGTCTCTGCGCTTTTCACAATCATGGTTTGGGGGCCGGATGCTCTCTCGATCGCACATCCTGATGTTGCTGGCGTTGGCCTCGTGGCCGGTGCAAGCCCAGGACGACACCGCCGACACCTCCGCCGCGGCGGCGGAGACGCCCGGCCCCGCCCCCGCGGAGGCCGAGGCCCCCGACGAGGCGGCCCCCGATCAAGACGGCACCGACGAGGAGACCGCGCCGGGCGACGCGGCCCCCGACGACGCCGCAGCGGTCGAGGCGGCGCCGGTCGAGGAGGCGCCCGCGCCGGTGGCAGACGCCCCCGCCCCCGTCGAGGAGGCGCCCGCGCCGGTGGCCGATCCCCCGCCCGCCCCCGTCGACGAGAGCCCCGCGCCCGACGAGCAGGCGGTGGCCGAGCCCGATCCCGCGGACAGCGGCGCCGCCCCCGCCGCCGACGGCACCCCCGCGAAAAAGCCGGACGACAAGCCCGCTGCGGACAAGGCCGAGAAGGCCAAAGACGACATCGATCAAGACAAAGCCAACGCGGCCGCGGCCAACGGTCTCATCGGGGTCAGCGGCAAGAACTGGGTGTTCCGCGGCTCGTCGTTCACCCTGCGCAACACCTTCGCCCCCATCGGCTTGCTCAAGAACGCCGAGCTCACCTGGAACCCGACGTACGCGGTGACGGCCGCCTTTTCGCCCACCGTGTGGATCGGCAACCACATCAACGTCGGCGCCTACCTCGACGTCACCCGCGAACTCACCCAGAACGACGGCTCCACCTACGAGGGCGAATGGGTCATGAGCGACCTCTGGCTCACCGCCGGGGCGCTCAACTTCTGGACCATCCCCTTCCTCGGCATCAACCTCACCGCCACCGGCAACGCCCGGGTCCCGACGAGCAAGCTGTCCTGGGCCAACACCATGGTCACCGCGGTGGGCGGCAACTTCACCATGAACCGCCCCTTCCCCGTGCTCTCGGGCCTGATCTTCGGCGGCAGCGTCGGGGGCACGAAGTTTTTTCACCGCTACACCACCGGCGAGAACGAGTCCTCCCTCGAGGAAGGCGGCTGCTTCTCGGTCCAATACTGCGGCATCTTCGCCAGCAACGGCGTGCGCAACGTCGACTTCTCGTTGCAAGGCCGCTTGTTTGGGATGTTGATCGTGGACAGCTGGCTCGGCTTTTTCGTCGACGGCCGGCTCATCTACAACCAGCTCTACCCCCTGGTGCAAAAAGACCCCCGGGTGACCTTCGACCCCACCAACCCCGACGGCCGCTTCGCCCCCGTGACCGGCCGCTACCTGACCTGGACCCGGGCCTCGGTGTTCTCCACCCCCCACCCCGCGGTGACGTTCTTCTTGAGCACCAGCACCCTGCACCCACAGCTCGCCCCCGACGGGAGCTACTACTTCCCGGTGTTCAACCGCTTCACCCAAGTCAACTTCGACGTGCAGCTCAACATGGGTGGCATCGCGTCGCTCTTCTTCGACTGATTCGCTCTTCACAGTTTCTCGATTTCACCTTTTTGTTCCACCTCAGCTGAGGCTTCCATGACCAAGACCATCCGCTCGCTCACCCTGCTCGCGCTGTCCGGCTCCTTGCTCTCCGCTTGTGCCCAAGAGCGCGACCCCATCGACCGGGTCCAGCCCAACTACCTGGACAAGGCCTATTTCCTCGACACCGACGGCGACGGCACCAACGACGAGTGGTACTACCAGCGCACCGTCGTCGACGTGCCCGTCGGCAACGGGTTCACCGTCGTGGGCGACACCGATTGGTGGTCGCTCAAGAAGGTGACCTGGGACATCCAAGAGAACTTCATCTACGCCCGCCGCAGCATCCCGCTGGTCAAAAACGGCGACGTCGACCACGGCACCGAGGACTACGAAGGCGAGATCATGGCCGCCTACCGGATCCTCTCGCACTTCGACATCACCTACGCGTACAACCCCACCACCGGCGAGAAGCTGAACATTCTCAACGAGAACATGACCGACCGCCCCTGGTACGAGCGGCAGTACATGCGCGTCGACTGGTCGCAGAACCTCATCACCAACTACGACTTCTGGTGGGACATGCCCTCGGTCGAGCCCGTGCCGTACTACGTGCAGGACTACGACAGCACCGGCACCAACCGCAACGACGACGCCCCGCGCTTCGAGCCTGATTACTTCGACATCACCAACAAGGTCATCGCCCGCGCCGGCACCGTCTATTACCCGTACTTCAACATGAACATTCCGCTGTGCTGGCTCGACGAGTTCATCGAGTGCGGCACCGGCGAATACGCCATCCGCAACTCCTTCGCGAAGATCGACAAGACCCACCAGTACGAGCCGTTCCCCTACAAGGGCAAGATGACCGAGGTGTTCGGCTACTTCTGGACCGACCGCGACGTGTTCAGCGAGGACGGCGTCTACATCCAAGACCGCGAGCGCTACATGCAGCGCCAGAACCTCTTCAAGACCTGGTACGACGACAACGGCGACCTGCTCCCCGTGTCCCAGCGTGAGCTCAAGCCCATCGTCTACCACGTCAACGGCGACTGGCCGTCCGAGGCCGAGGCCCCGGAAATCAACGAGTCGGCCCGCGAGATCGAGCGCCAATACAACGACATTTTCCGCGAGGCGGTCAACGTCCAGCTCGCCGACGAGGGCGCGGACCCGCTGCCGGAAGAACAGAAGATGTTCATCCTCTGCGCCAACAACCCCGTGAAAGAGACCGACCCCGCGGAGTGCGGCCCCGCCGGCACCGCGCCCCGCATCGGCGACCTGCGCTACAGCTTCCTCGCCTGGGTGCCCAACTTCACCAACTACGGCCTGCTCGGCTTCGGCCCGTCCAACACCGACCCCGAGACCGGCGAGATCGTCTCCGGCATGGCCTACATCTACGAGCGCAACAACTACTACGCGCACCGCACCGCCGAGATGGTGCAACTGCTCAACGGCACCCTCGACCGCGACACGTACATCGCGGGCGTGGACTTCGACGGCTGGTACGAGACCGTCACCGGTGAGCGGGAGCGCACCTCGGACCGCCTGAAGCTCAACGACTTCACCAGCAAGATCCACCGCATGGCCAACGGCTGGTCGTCCCAACTGTGGGAGGGCCGCCGGCACCAAATCACCGCCGCGGACGAGCAGTTCCAGCGGGAGCACGGCGTGGAGCAATGGGTGCAGCCGCACCTCGACCGGCTCTACTACGAAGGCCACCTGCACGGCACCGGGGACAACGGCCTCGGCAAGCTCAGCAAACTCGCCGGCACCGAGATCGAAGACATGATGATCGACGACGAGGTGTTGATGGCGGTGGGTCACGATCCCCGCCTGCCCGCCGGCCAAGACGTGCTCGACCGCGCGTCTGTCCTCCGGGGTGGCTTCGGCAGCTTCATCAAGGGGCGCTCGGAACTCATCGAGACCCTGGCGATGGAGAAAAACATGTACCTGCCCTCGATGGCCGACAACGCCCTCATCGGCCTCGCCCGCCAGGTGGCCGAAGAGGACCGCACCTACGAGGAGATCGTGTCCATCCTCAAGACGGCGTCGTACACCGGCGTCATCGCCCACGAGATCGGCCACTCCCTCGGCCTGATGCACAACTTCGGCGCCTCCGACGACGCCATCAACTACTACGACGAGTACTGGCAAATCCGCGACGACGGCAACGTCGGGCCGCGCGTCGATGATCCCATCACCGAAGCCGAACTCAACGCCCACATCTACGACTACGCGACCTCGTCGACGATGGACTACATGCGCTTCCCGCAAGACCGGCACGGCCTCGGCAAGTACGACCGGGCTGCGTTCTTGTTCGGCTACGCGGGCAAAGTCGAGGTGTTCGACGACACCGCCACCGTGCCCGTCGACGACCTCGCCGAGTGGTACAACTCCGACGGTGACCCGCTGTGGTTCTACGGCAGCGGCCCCGAGGCCAAGCACTACACGTACTACTACAACGCGATGGGCGAAGACCTCTACAGCGCCGACAACCGCCGCTTGGTCAACTACACCGCGATCAAGGACGACTGGTCGAGCACCTTCGGCCAAGAGGGCAAAGCCCGCGTGCCGTACATCTACTGCTCGCACAGCCGCTACAACCTCGGCGACAGCTGCTTGACCCGCGACTTCGGCGCCGACGCCGGCGAGCGGATCGACCACGTGCTCGACGAGATGAACACCTGGTACATCACCCGCAGCTTCCCCCGCGGCATCATCGGCGTGGACCAATGGAACTACGTGGGCCGCATGTACCGGCTCTACGACCGGCTGAAGTCGTGGCACGACATTTACGGTCTGTACAAAGACTTCCTCCCCACGTTCTACACCGCCGACCAACTCGAGACCTTCTTCGCCGACACCGAAGACGGCTGGGGGGTGAAGAGCTACGCGGTGAACAAGGCGTTCAACCACCTCATCCAGACCATCCTCATGCCCGACGTCAACGACTACGTGTTTGAGGCCCAGCCCGACGGCCGCACCATCTACAAGATCAGCGCCTTCGGGGGCGGTCCGGTGGTCACCGACGTGTCCAACGCCCGTTACTTCTCGACGTCATGGACCAACGAGGAGCGCGAGTGTGGCTACATGTTCTGGGAGTGTCTGCACCACGTGGGCTTCTACCTCGACAAGATCATGGCCATCGAAGCGCTCTCCGACAGCGAGACCAACTTCGTCGGCCGCTCGACCCCCGAGGACATCCGCGAGTGGGAAATCAGCTACTACACGACGTTCGCCGACGAGATCGCCAAGATCAACTCCGCCATCGTCGGCGGGGACTGGGCCGAAGTGGCGCCGTACTGGGAAGGCGGCGAGCTGCAATGGCCGAACTACTCGAGCGAGATGACGCAGAGCCACGCGACCCCGGTGGACCCGTTCGCGACCTTCACCATCCAGCTGTACTGGCAGGTGCTCGGGCGCGCCCGGTTCCCCAACACCTACGACGTGAGCTTCGTCGAGGAGTCGCGCCTGTTCGTGCAAGGCACCGGCCTCGAGCCCGACGTGCCCGACGACCGCATCGTGACCTACCACGACCCGGTCAGCGGCCTGACCTACTGCGCCGTGACCTACGAGGGCAACGGCGCGGCGGAAAAAGCCATCGAGAAGGCCAACCGCATGAAGGCCCGCTCGGACATGTGTGACGACGGGACCGAGACCCCCGACAACGACGCCGACGACTGCGTCGGCCTCGAGCCGGGCCTCAACCGGGTCCAGGTCAGCGCGGCCCTGATGAACTACCACGAGGTCCTCAAGACCATGGTGCTCATCGACCAGCGCATGGACTGGGGCAACCCGTACGATCCCTAGGCCGACCTCGGCGCACGAACCAAGAACGGTCCCGCAAGGGACCGTTTCTTTTTGGGCATAGCCACCGGACGTGTCCCCGCCCCCCTTCGCTGACCGCGCGGTCGCTAGCGGCAGGTCGCGGCGGCGGGCAGCCGGGGGTCGTCCTTGTCCGCGAAGCCGAACGCCACGGTGTTGTCGTCGGTCTCGCCTTCGAGCCGCACACACCGGGGGAAGGCCTTGGCGAACCGGCGCAACAGGAGCGCCCGGGCCTGCTTTTCCACCGCGAGGTTGAGCGCGACCACGCCGGTGGGCGCGAGCTGGCCTTTGAGGTCGTCAAAGAACTGGGCGGTGCCGAGGGCCCGCGGGTAGTCGCGCGCCCCGTAGGCATCGACGAGCACGTAATCGTAGCGCGGCGGCCGCGGCCCCCGGCGGCCCCGGTTGTGCACAAACCCCGCCCCGTCGGCGACGTGCAGGACGGTGTGGGCATCGGCCACGACCCCGAAATGGGCCTGGGCGACATCGACCACCACCGGGTCGATGTCCACCGCGTCGATGTGCAACCGGGCATAGCGATGGCGCAGGTGCCGCACCACCGCGCCCCCGCCGAGACCGATGACCAGCGCCTGCGCCGGTTCGGTGCCGTCGAGCGCGCGGACCGCGTGTTGCAGGTACTCGACCACGAGCTGTTCGGGGTGGGCCCGGTCGAGCATGGTCTGCTCATCGCCGCGCACGCTGCCGAACCGCAGCACCCGGTGCGGGCCTTCGTCGAGCACGTACACGGTGCCGTTGGTGCGCGACGGCCGCTCGTCGATGACCACCGGGCCCGCGGACGGTTTCGCCCCGGGGTCCTTGGGCCCAGCCGGGGCCGCGGGGGGCGCGGCCGCGAGCAACAGCATCGCCCCTGCACAAAGACCGCATGCCAAAAGACGGTTCTGCATGGCCCACCCTATCCTGGGGGCCCGGGCCGGTCTTGGCTGCCCCGCCCAGGGGCCGGTCCAGCGCCGGCATCGACAAAATCCGCAACAAATTCATACATATACGGGCCCTATTTTCACGCAAGCCCACCTGACATGTGCGCCCATGTGGTCTACAGAACCGCCACGCGCGCCGCCGCGCGAGGAGAGATGCATGAGCGAACAGAACTGGAAGACGTCGCCGGACCACGAGAACACCGGCTGGCCCAAGGGCGTGCCGTACATCGTGGGCAACGAAATGTGCGAGCGCTTCTCGTACTACGGGATGCGGGCCATCCTCACCGTGCACCTGGTGTCGCTCTACGTGCTCGCCGGCCAGGCCGAGGACGTGGCCAAGGACGCGGCCACCGGCGCCTACCACCTGTTCGCGGGGGCGGTGTACGCGGTGCCCATGCTCGGGGCGATCCTCGCCGACCGGTTCTGGGGCAAATACAACACCATTCTTTGGCTCTCGCTGATGTACTGCGTGGGCCACGGCATCCTCGCGGTCGCGGACATCCCCGCCGACCCCAACACCCGGCTGCTCCTGGTCTACATCGGCCTTGGATGCATTGCCATTGGCGCGGGCGGCATCAAACCGTGCGTCTCGGCCAACGTCGGCGACCAGTTCGGCCGCGGCAACTGGTTCCGCGTCCAGACCATCTACCAGATCTTCTACTTCTCCATTAACTTTGGGTCGTTCTTCGCCACCCTGCTTATCCCCTTCATCCGCGGCGACGGCACCGTGCTGTGGCGCACCTCCTTGGCCTTCGGGGTGCCCGGCATCCTCATGGGCATCGCGACGTTCTTCTTCTGGATGGGCCGCGCGAAGTTCGTGCACATCCCCCCCAAGCCGGGCGGCAAGCTCGGCAAGCTCGACACCCTCGCCGGCAGCCTGATGTTCCTCGCCATCGGCCACCTGTACGTCACCCCTGCCGAATGGGGCTGGACGGTCCGCATCATCATCTCCGTGGTGTGCTTCGCGGCCGGTCTCGGCGTGTTCATGTACCGGCAGGGCATCGAACAAGACGACGGTTTTCTGGCCATCCTCGTCTACAACCTCAGGGCCAAGCTCACCGGCGAGGAGGCTGCCCCCCTCGCCGGCGCGGGCGCCGCGCCCAAGGAGACGCTCGTCGAGGACGCGGCCGGCGCGGGCGGTTCGTCGTCCTCCGCGGCGGTGCGCGGCATCGATCCGGACAAGAACAGCACCAAGAGCGACAGCCCATTGGTGGAAAGCGCCTTCTGGTCAAAGTTCTGGGGGCCGGCGATTCGTCGCTTTGGCCTCGAGGCCGCCGAGGGCCCCCACGCGGTGCTCAAGGTGTGCACCATCTTCATCTTTATCCCCGTGTTCTGGGCCATCTTTGACCAGCACGGGTCGACCTGGATTCTCCAGGCCCAATGGATGGACACGACGCTGATGAGCGGCATCACCGCCCTCCCCGAGCAAGTGTCCGCGGCCAACCCGCTCATGGTGATGGCCCTCATCCCGATCATGAACATTGTGTTCAGAATCAGCGGCAAGGTCGGCTTCGAGGCCACCCCCCTGCGGCGCATGGTCGTCGGCCTGATGGTCGCCGGCGCGTCGTTTGCGATCGCCGCCCTCATCCAACAGGGCATCGACCCCCACGTCGCCGAGGCGATGGTCGCGGGCGTGCAGCAATGCACCGAGACCGGCATCGAGGGCATGAAGCAAGCGTCGATGGCCGCGTTCCAAGAGAACTTCATCCACAACTGCTCGAACTTCGCCGAGGGCCAATGGGCCCAGGGTGTCGTCGACGCCGCCGCCCATTGCACGCCCGACGAGGTCAAGCAGCTCGCCGAGTCGGTGGCCCTGACCTACAAGGACTACCCCGCCACCTGCGACGCGTGGAAGGACACGTCCTTCTTCCGCATCGACTACTACGCCAACGTGCCGGGCCGGGTCAGCATCTGGTGGCAAATCCTCGCCTACCTCGTGCTCACCACCTCGGAGGTCTTGGTCTCCATCACCGCCCTCGAGTTCGCCTACACCCAAGCGCCCAAGCGCATGAAGTCCATCGTCATGGGCCTGTTCCTCCTGACCGTGACATTGGGCAACGCGTTCGTCACGATCATGACCGGGGCCAAAGACGCCATGGCCGAGATGCTCGGCGGGGAGTTCGGCCAGGCCGAGTTCTTCTGGTTCTTCTGCTGGGCCGCGGTCATCGTGGGCGCGCTCATGGGCGTGCGCGCGCTGTTCTACAAACAACGCGACTTCACCCAAGACTGACGTCGACGACAAGGAGCGGACGTGACGCAAAATACCCCCAGCGCCGCCGCCTCCCGGGAGCCGCCTCCGGCCAAGCCCCATACGGGGCTGGCCGAGCTCACCGTCCGGGTCATCATCCTCGGCCTGATCCTGTCGGTGGTGATGGCCGCGGCCAACGTGTACCTCGGGCTCAAGGCGGGCATGACCGTGTCCGCCTCGATCCCGGCCGCGGTGGTGGCGATGCTTGTGTTCCGCCTGCTCGCGCGCTTCGGCGCCGTGCCGGGGACCATCCTCGAAGCCAACCAAGTGCAGACCACCGCCTCGGCGGGCGAGTCGTTGGCCGCGGGCATCATCTTCACCATGCCCGCGTTGATCTTGATCGGGGCCTGGCAAGAGTTTGACGTGGTCATGACCGCGGTCATCGCGTTCACCGGCGGCCTGCTGGGCATCCTGTTCATGATCCCCATGCGCCGGGTGTTCGTGGTCGGCAACGCCGAGCTGAAGTACCCCGAGGGGGTCGCCTGCGCGGCGGTGCTCGAGGCCGGTCAAGACCACGACGGCGAACAAGCGGGCAAGAACGAACACGATCCGCTCCCGGTCATCGTGGGCGGACTCATCGGCATTGCGTTCAAGTTCACGGCCAGCTTCCTCGGGCTGTTCAAGCACACCCTCGAGGCCGCGGTCGCGTCCGGCTCACGCCTGTTCTACTTCGGGGGCGACATCAGCCCCGCCCTCGTCGGGGTGGGCTTCATCGTCCGGCTCAACGTCGCGGCGCTGATTTTCATCGGCGGGGCCATCGCCTGGCTGGTGGGCATCCCGCTGCTCGACGCGAGCGAGCTGCTGGACAACCCCCTCGACGGCGCTTGGGGCCTGTGGGCGACCAAAATCCGGTACGTCGGGGTCGGGGCCATGGTCATGGGGGGCATCTCGTCCATCGTCAAAGTCCGCTCGGGCCTCGTCGCCGCGGTGCGCGAGCTCAAGACGCGCTTCGGCAAGACCGACGCCACCGGTGAGGACACCGACCGCGACATGCGCTCGGGGGTGATCGTCGGCTTGCTCGTGCTCGCCACCGTGCTGGTGTTCGGCACCTACTTCACGCTCACCAAGAGCCTGGCCATCACCGGCGTCACCACCTTGATCATGCTCGCGATGAGCTTCTTCTTCACCGCCGTGGCCAGTTACATTGTGGGCTTGGTGGGCAACACCAACAGCCCGGTCTCGGGCATGACCATCACCGCGGTGCTGTTCACCGGGGCCCTGCTGCTGCTGTTCGGCTTCACCGGCACCAGCGGCATGGTCGCGACCCTCGGCGTGGCCGCCATCGTGTGTTGCGCGGCCTGTACGTCGGGCGACGTCTGCAACGACCTCAAGACCGGGCAGATCGTCGGCGCCGCGCCCTTCCGCCAGCAGACCATGCAGGTCGCGGGCGTCGCGGTGGCCGCGCTGGTGATGGCCCCGATCCTCCAGGTCCTGCACGAAAACACCCCCGGCGGAATCGGCGGCCGCGAGCTCGCGGCCCCCCAAGCCCAGCTGTTCGCCAGCTTGGCCAAAGGCTTTTTCGGCGAGGGCCAACTGCCCTGGGACTTTGTCGGCATCGGCGCGGCGGTGGGCATCGCCATCCTCGTCGCGGACTTTTTCCTCGAGCGTCAAAAGGCCTCGTTCCGCTTGTACCTGATGCCCATCGCGGTGGGCATGTACCTGCCCTTCGGGTTGGCCACGCCGATCCTCATCGGCGGCCTCATCGCCCACTTCGTGCTCAAAGACGCCAAAGACGACGCCGACGCCGACCGCAAGAGCCAACCCGGGGTGCTGTTCGCGTCCGGCGTCATCGCCGGCGAGAGCCTCACCGGCGTGCTCATCGCCATTCTCGCCGCCGCCGGGGTGGCGGGCTTGCACCTCGAAGACCTCGTCGGCGACACCCTCGTCACCGCCCTCACCGCGATGGCGGGCTTGGGTGCGGTCGTCGTGTTCGCCTTGATCGCCCGGGGCCGCTGACCGGGGCCCTTTTATCCCCGGCCATCGTGCCCTATGCCCGGCGGACCTGATTCCGTAGGGGGCCCGATGAGCACCAGCACCAGCGACGACACACTGTTTGGCCACCCCAAGGGCCTGTACGTGCTGTTCTTCACCGAGCTGTGGGAACGGTTTTCGTACTATGGCATGCGGGCGATTCTCGTCCTCTACATCATGTCCAAGGCGGGCGAAGGCCCCCTCTCGGGCCTGGGCTGGAGCAAGGCCGAAGCCATCAGCCTGTACGGCACCTACACCATGGCGGTGTATCTCGCGTCCATCCCCGGTGGCCTGCTCGCGGACAAACTCTGGGGCCAACGCCGCACCGTCCTCTACGGCGGCCTGACCCTCTGCGCTGGTCACCTCGTGCTCGCCATCGAGGGCACGGTGCCCTTCTTCGCCGGCCTCGCGCTCATCGTGGCCGGCGTCGGCCTGCTCAAGCCCAACATCTCGACCATGGTGGGCGGGCTTTACAAAGCCGGCGACCCCCGACGGGACATGGGCTTCAACATCTTCTACATGGGCATCAACATCGGCGCGTTCGCGTCGGGCCTGGCGGTGGGGTACGTCGGGGAGAACATCGGCTGGCACTACGGTTTCGGCATGGCCGGCATCGGCATGCTCCTCGGCCAAGCGGTGTACATGTGGGGGGGCAAGTACATTGCCGCGGTGGGCAACCCCCCGGGGGAGGGCTCCTCGGGCGAAGCGGCCGCGGTGCAGTCCGCCCCCCTGTCCGCCCAAGAAAAGGACCGCGTGCTGGTGCTCGCGGTGTCGTTCTTCATCGTGATCGTGTTCTGGGGCGCGTTCGAACAGGCCGGCGGCCTGATGAACATCTTCACCAAGTCCCAGGTCGACCGTGGCGTACTCCACGCGTTGATCCCCGCGAGCTGGTTTCAGTCCCTCAACCCGCTGTTCATCATCATGTTCGCGACCTTCGTGGCCGCGTTTTGGATTTGGTGGGCCCGCGCGGGGCGCGAATCCTCCTCGCTGTTCAAGATGGCGGTGGGCACCATCATCATGGGCCTCGGCTTCGTGTTCATGGCCGTGGCCACCCGCCAAGCCGAGTCCACCGGTTCGTCGTGGCTGATTTGGATCGTGCTCGCGTACCTGTTCCACACCATCGGGGAACTGTGCGCGTCTCCTGTGGCATTGTCGTTCATCACCAAGCTCGCCCCGGTGAAATACGCGTCCCTGATGATGGGCGCGTACTTCGCCGCCACCGGCCTCGGCAACAAGGTCGCCGGCCTCATCGGCGAGGCCGCGGTCGGGGACGCGGGCGAGTTCGCGGTGTTCGTGGGCATCACCGGGTTCTGCGTGGTGTTCGGCGCGATCCTGCTGGTGTTCTTGCGCCCGCTCAAGGCCCGCGCCCATGGGGCCGAGGCCGTCGACGAGGGGGCCGACGTCGAGACCCCGGTCTTCGCCAAGGTCATCACCGTGGCCTGCATTCTCATTGTTCCGGTGTCGCCCTTCGTGTTGCCCGACGTGCACGTCGAGTTCAAAGACCGGGTCGACGCCATGTGCCAAGCCTTGGCCGACAGCGAAGACGAAGCGGTCAAGGCCGGGGCCGAAGCCTGCCGCACGAGCGCCACCGCGGTGAAGGCCGCGGTGGGCGACGACAACGAGCGGGCCAAGATCGCGTCCTACTCCCTCGACCTCGCCGAGAGTGTGCAGAAGGAGGCCCAGGCCAAAAAGAACGAGGCCGCGGAAAAGGCCGGCGAGCCCGAGCCCGAGGGCGTGCCCGCCCACATCTCCACCGTGCGCAGCCTCGACACCGTGGCCGCGGTGTTGCCCGAGGCGGGCACCGACTTCAAGAAGATGCGCGAGGTCACCCGCCGCATCATTGGTGACAAGCTGGGCGCAGGCACAGAATGACCCTGCCCCCCTCGTCCGACACCCTGCCCGAGGAGCTGGTCAAGCTCCTCGTGCAGGTCGCGTGGGCCGATCACGAGCTCGCCCAAGAGGAGGTCACGACCATTCGCCACCTCGCGCGCGCGCTGGACACGTCGCCCGCGTTCCGCCGCGACCTCGAGGACTGGCTGCGCGGGCAACAGAAGCTCCCGCCCCCCGACCTCGCCCTGCTGCGCCAAGACCGCGACCGGGTGATGCGGCTCTGTACCCAAGTGGTCATCGCCGACGCCGCCATCCGCGTCGACGAGAACGAGCTGCTGCACGACCTCCACGCCCTGCTCGCGGACCCGACCTAGCCGCCCGACGAGGTCGCCCCCCACCGCACGGTGACCACCGGGCCTTTCTGCGCGACGCTGCGCACGCTCACCCCATCGGTCCACGACGTGGCCGCGGCCCGCGCCGCGGCTTCGTTCACAAACGTCGCGGTCAAGACCAGGCCCGCCTCGTCGTCGTCGACGCTGTGCACAGTTTGCAGCCCGGGCAGCGCGGTCTCGGCCGCGGCCAGAAGCCGCGACAGGTTGAGCAACCGCTGCCCGTCCTGGATGGTCGCCTTGGCCCAGGTGAGCAGCCGCGCCCCCCGCTCCACCTCGGACAGCGGCGTGCCCAACCGCTCGTCCGCGTCCTGGATTTGCGCCTCCAGCGCGGCGGTGGCCGTCTCCAGGCTGCCGGTGCGCAGGCCGGTCAAAGGCGCCGGCCCCAGACCGGGCGCGCGGGGAGGCGGGGTCTCGGTCAAGGCCACGACCTTCCACGAGGCGGCCCCGAGGGCCACCTCGTCGATGCGCAGGGCGGGCACCCGGTCGGCGGCCAACGCCAACGCGCGCGCGGCCTGCGCCGGCGGGCCCGGCCCCTCGAGCACGGCGCGTTTTTTGTCGCCTTGCTCCTCGAGGTATCCGCTGGCTTGCTCCTCGACCAACGCGGCCGCCAGGGGCCGGACGGGCACCTCGGTCAGGGCGTACATCAGCGGCTCCAGCTCCTCGCGCAGCGCGTCCGCTTCCTGTTGGTGGCGCGCCACGTCCTCGAGGCGCTGCTGCCGTGCCACCAGCTCGGCCGCGCGCGCGTCGTGCCGCGCCTGCCAGCCGGCCACGTCCCCGCAGCCGGCAAGAAAAAGGCATGTAAAACCAAATAGTTGCCGCACGCTGGGGGTGTACCACACCCCGCGGCCGACCGGGGCCGCGGCCCCGCGCCTCATTTACATAAGTAGATATCCAACCAGCGCGCAGATCCGCCTGGGGCCTCAAAAACGGCCAGAAACAGGAGATGGCCCGGGCGGTGCCCTACAACCGAAGAGGCCTACTCAGTGGAGGACGAAGATGACGTTGGGCGTGAACAAGGTGATTCTCATCGGCAACGTCGGCCGCGACCCCGAGCTGCGCAACACCGGGTCCGGGTTGCCGGTGACGAACGTGCGGCTGGCGGTGAGCGAGCGCCGGCGAGACGGAGGCGGTGACTGGAAGGAATACACGGACTGGGTCACGGTGGTGTGCTTTGGCCGCAACGCGGAGAACGTGGCCGAACACGTGCAGAAGGGAAAGCTCCTGTACGTCGAGGGCCGCCTGCAAAACCGCAACTTCAAAGACCGCGACGGGGGCGAGCGCTGGACCACCGAGGTGGTCGCGGACCGGGTGCTCTTTTTGGGCAACGGTTAGCGACGTCCCCTCGCGCAAAACAAAAAAGCCCACCTCTCGGTGGGCTTTTTTTCATCGCGGACTGGCTCAGGCCGCGGCCCGGGGCATCACATCGCCGAGCACCCGGGAGCGCTTCAGCATGTAGCGCTTGAGCTTGTTGCGCGCGCTGGCCTCGATTTGGCGGGCCCGCTCCCGGCTCACGCCCCAGCGTTGCCCCACCTCGCGCAGCGTGGGCGGCTCGTCGGACAGGTGGCGCAACATGATGACCTCGCGCTCGCGGTCGTTGAGCCCGGACAGGGCCGCGGACAGGTCCGCCCGGAGGTGGTCGCGGCACTCCCGCTCGAAGACCTGGGCGAAGCTCGAGCGTTGCGTACAGGGCAACATCTCGACGTGGGTGGTCTCGCCCCCGTCGTGGTCGAGGGGTTTGTCGAGCGAGAAGTCCCGCGCGGCCAGGCGCATCTCCATCATCGAGATGTCCTTCTTGCGCACCCCGAGGGTGGTGGCGAGCTCGTCACGCCGCGCCTCGGCGTCGAGGTCGGGCGCCTGCTGGGCGAGGCGCTGGGCCGCCCCGTTGAGCTTGAAGAACAACCGCCGCTGCGCTTGGGTGGTGCCGATTTTCACCAGCGACCATTGCCGCAAGATGTAGCTTTGGATGTACGCCCGAATCCACCACACCGCGTAGGTGATGAGCCGGTAGCCCCGCTCGGGGTCGAACTTCTTCACCGCGTGCATCAGACCGAGATTGCCCTCTTGCACGAGGTCGAGAATGCGCAGCCCGTACGCCTTGTACTCGAGGGCCACTTTGGTCACGAAGCGCAGGTTGGCGGTGACCAACTTCTCCGCCGCGGTTTTGTCTCCCTGTTGCGAAAAGCGCAGCGCCAACTCGTGCTCTTCGTCGGCGGTGAGCAGCTCGTACCGCTTCACGCCCGCCATGTACTCGTCCAAGCCGTTCAGTTGACCAAGACCTTTGTTGTTCACGTACAGAAACCCCTTTCCAGGTGCGGAGGCACCTCGATGTGTTTGGTGTCGGCGCTGTTCGGAAGCTCTAAGGCCTTAGGCGAACCCCTGGTTCGCATACACGACGGCTTGAACCATCGCCGTGCTCGACCCGACTCCTTATGGGTAGCCGCGGGCCGGGCCGCGACAAGAATGTCGCGCCCGAATCGGGGGTTGACAGAGACCAAAAAGAGACCACGATGCCCTCCGTGATCACTAAATTTGCTGGGTTTTTTGCTTCCGCGGACATTCCCGAAGGGCAGTGACCGCACGCACAGCAAGTCTCCTCGCCGCAGGTTTTCTCATGGCCAAAAAAGACAACTCCGCCCGTTACCTCGACAAACGCACCGCCCACCGCTGGGTGGAAAAAGGCCGCGTGAGCCAAGCCGACGTCGACGCCCACATGAAGGGGCTGCCCGACCTCGAGGGCAAGTACGACGACATCGCCGACCTCGTGTACCAAGGCGAAAGCCCCGAGCCGCCCCCCGCCGTCACCGAGTGACCGGCATGCGCATGCTCGTCGCGGGCACCGTCCTGCTCGTCAGCCTGTCGGGCGCGGCCCAGACCCCGGCGGCGCCCGCGCCGCCGGCCGCGGGACCGGACACCAAGCTCCTCGCCGACCCCAACGCCCCCGAGCGGAAGACCGCGGTGGTGGCCGTGGCCGAACGCATCGGCCCGGCGGTGGTCAACGTGCACGCCGACGAGGTGGTGCAGACCCGGGTGCGGTCGGGCGATGACTTCGACAGCTTCCTGCGCGACTTCATGGAGCCGCGGTACCAGGAAGAGTTCGCGACCACGTCGCTCGGTTCGGGGGTGCTCATCGACCCGCGCCACGTCGTGACCAACCACCACGTCGTCGAGAAAGCCGCGCGGGTGCGCATCCGCATGAGCGACCGGCGTGAGTTCGCCTGCACCGTGGTCGGCACCGACCCCGACCTCGACCTCGCCGTGCTCCGGGTGCAGACCGAAGAAGACCTGCCCTACGTCGACCTCGCCAACTCGCGCGACGTGATGGTCGGCGAGACCGTCGTGGCCATCGGCAATCCCTTTGGGCTGCAACACACCGTGACGTCGGGGGTGGTCAGCGCCCTGCACCGTTCGGTGCGGGCCCCGGGCCGGACGTACCACGACTTTTTGCAGACCGACGCCAGCATCAACCCCGGCAACTCCGGCGGGCCGCTCCTCGACATCCAAGGGCGCCTGGTGGGCATCAACACCGCCATCTATGGCAACGCCCAGGGCATCGGCTTTGCCATCCCCGTCAACCGCGCGCGCAACATCGCCCACGAGATCATCGCCGCGGGCAAGATTCGCCCCCTCTATCTCGGCCTCGAGGTCAAACACGTGACCCGCAAGATCGCCGAGGAGAAAAAACTCTCCCGTCCCGAGGGCGTGCTCGTCACCACCGTCGATCCCGGGGGGCCGGCGGCCCAAGCCGGGGTGCAGGTGGGCGACGTGGTCGTCGAGGTGGAGGACTTCCCCATCCTCATGGAGTTCGACTACACCGCCAAGCTGCGGGACTTTGCCCCCGGCAACCAAGTTCCCATCGAGGTGCGGCGGGGGGGCGACACAATGCCATTGGTTCTGGAGGCCGGCACCGCCCCCGCGGGGTTTGCGCGGCGGGTGCTGCAGCAGCAACTCGGGCTCGAGGTGGTCAAGCTCGATGAGAAGACCAGCGACGCGCTCGGCGTGGGCATGGACCAAGGCAAGTGGGTGATCAAGAACGTCCGTGAAGGCAGCTACGGCGAAAAGGCGGAGCTCAAGGCCGGCGACGCCCTGTGGATGATCAACGAAATCGACGCCGCCGACGAGGAGACCCTCGATCAAGGCGTGTTCAAGGCGCGCCGCAACGGGCGGATGTACCTCGCGATTCGGCGGCAAAGCCGCGGGTTTCGCGTCGTCTTCGAGATGTAAGACCGGCGCGGCAGGAGTTAGGGCATGTCCGAAGAAGAAAAGAAGGGCTTCAAGATCGTCGACCGCCGGCGCTTCGACATGGAAGGCGAGGAGCGCGAGGGGGCCGATCAGGAGGACAAGCCGCGGCCCGACATCGCCGCGGCCGAGACCCCAGCCGCACGGCCGGCCCCGGCCCAGCCCGCGCCGGCCCAGCCCGCGCCCGCCGCCGAAGCCGACGACGGCGGGGACGAGCCCGACCCGGCCGATCGCGAAGCCACCGCGCTGTTCTTGGGGTTTCTCAACAGCTTGGCCCAACAGTGCGCGATGCACTTGGGCTTGATGCCCTACCCCTCGGGCCACCGGGAGCTCAATCTCGAAGCCGCGCGCGACACCATCGACATCCTCGCGGTGCTCGGCCAGAAGACGAAGGGCAACCTCAGCGCCGAAGAGGACAAGTTTCTCAAGGGCCTGATGCACGAGCTGCGCATGACCTTCCTCGAGGTCGGCCGCAAGGTGCAGGCCGCGGCCGGTCCGCCCGGCCCGGGTCCGGGTCCCAAGATGTAATCGGGCCGTGTGCTCGCGTGTGCGACATGTCCCACCGGACTGTTGACGGATAAGACACCCGCGACGACTTTTTGCCCCGGGCGATAAACCTCCCAGTACCGGAGGTTTTTATGGTCAACAGCGTCGATCGCAGTCGCGCGCCCCTTCCCCGCCCCCAGAGCACGCCCGACGAGGCCACCCACACGGTCCGCGCCGGCGACACCATGAACTCGATCGCGCGCGCCAACCAGCTGCAGTTGCAGCAACTCATCGACGCCAACCCCCAGATCGCAGATCCGAACAAGATTCGGGTGGGCCAACAGGTCAACCTGCCGCAAGGCGCGCCCGCGACCAACGGGGCCACCGCGCCGGCCGACGCGGCCACCCCCACCACCCCGACCGCCGACGCCCAGACCGTGCGTGAGGCCCGCGGCCGCGCGGTGAACAACGACGCCGCGATTCGCGCCCGCATCGAAGCGCAGGGCGCGCCGGTGGTCGAGGCGCAGCCGCTGACCTCGACCCGCACCCTGCGCCGCGGCGCGGAAGGGCCGGCGGTCTCCGAGCTCCAAGAACAGCTCAACGCGCGGGGCGCGCAGCTCGAGGTCGACGGGGACTACGGACCGCGGACCGAGCAAGCGGTGCGCGACTTTCAGACCCAGCAGGGCATCCGCTCCGACGGCGTGGTCGGGCCCAACACCCGCGAAGCCTTCGCCGCCACCGCGGGCAACCCCGCGGCCCCGCCCGCGACCGATGCCCCTCCCGCGACGGACGCGCCGCCGGCCACCGACGCGCCCCCCGCCACCGACGGCACCGCGCCGGTCGACGACGCGGCCCCCACGTTGGGCAGCCGGGTGCTGGGCCAAGGTGACGAGGGCCCCGACGTCGAAGCGCTGCAAGGCCGGCTGAACAACCTGACCGACGCCGGCCTGCAACCGGACGGCGACTTCGGGCCGCGCACCCGCCGGGCGGTGGAGAGCTTCCAGCAACGCGCGGGCCTCGACCCCGATGGCATGGTTGGTCCAGATACATTGCGGGCGATGGACGAGGTGGAGGCCGGCACCCGCACGCTGTCCGAGGCCCCGTCCACGGTGCAGCCCGATGTGGGTCCGACCCGGCCCAATGGCCCACTGTCGCAGTCGGTCACCGTCGGGGACAACACGTTCAACGTGCACAACATGACCCGGCGCGACTTCGGCCGGACCAGTGTGCCCGGCAACCGCATCATCTCCCTCGACGCCAACTCCGCGAGCGGTCGCACCGGCGAAATCCTGCGGCCCCTCGTGGTCATTCCCGACAACGCCACCCCGCAAGAGCGGGCCGCGGCGCAGCAGGCGGCGGACCGGATGGCCCAGTGGTTCGCCCAGAACGCGCCCAACGAAAACCGCGCCACCACCGGTCTGGTGCGCACCACGTCGGAGAACGGGCGGGGGCTGCGCGGCTTTTACCACACCGAGTTTCACTCGGTGAACGACACCGACGCGGTGCGGCTCATCCGCGAAAATCCGCAAGAGTACGCGCGCATCATGGGAGAGACATTGGGTTCGATCCCCGGCGCGAACTTCATCGTGGCCCACGGCAACGTCAACTCGCGGGGCATCGAAGACCCCGGCGCGGTGGGCAACGATGGCACCACGGAGATCGGTCTCGGCCGGTTCGTGATCGAACAAGGCTTCAACCGGCTCTGATCCGCCCGGCCGCGCGCGGCCTCGACGGTGCGACGATTCCGGCGGTGGGCGCTGACCTTGTGATGGGTTAGGTTCACCGCCGGAGGTCTTTAATGCGGACGTGGATGCTGTGTTTGGCATTGGTGTGGGGCACGACGTGGCCGGTGGCGGTCGGTTGCACCGGCGGCGACGGGGATGGCGACGGGGATGGAGATGGCGACGGTGACGGGGATGGAGATGGCGACGGGGATGGCGACGGCGACGGCGACGGTGGAGATGGAGATGGAGATGGAGACGGAGATGGCGACGGGGATGGGGACGTAGAAGCCCACAAGGCGGCCACGGTGAAGGCCTACCTCGCGCCGCAGGTGGCCAACGACGCAGGCGAAAACGCGATGGTCATCGCCATCACCGCGGTGGTCGAGGCGAGCGTACAAGCCAACGGCGGCGTCGAGCTGGTGACCACCGGGACCTTGACCGAACAGGGCGCGGCTTTTGTGTACAGCGCCGGGCCCAACGACCGGCTGGTGATCGACTGGGCCGCGGGCGCTGACACGGAGATCTTCGTGACCACCCTCGACGGGTATTTCGAGGCCGAGACGGTCGAAGAGTTCTTGAGCGAGCCGCACGACGTCAACCTGCGGTACGTGCGCAGCGGCGAAGGGGACGCCACGGTCACGTCATCGGAAAACGGTGCCGATCGGTCGGCGTCCATCTCCGGTGACTTGGTCATCGACGGGCAGAGCTACACGGTCAACCTGACGAAGTCGGGCTCGTACACCTACGACCACGGGGGCAACGGCCACTCCTACGAGAGCACCGAGACCATGGCCGGCACCGTGACCGGGCCGGACTTTTCACTGGTCGCGGTCGAGGAGTTTTGGGCGTTCACCTCGGTGTTCGGCCAGGTGGTGACCAACCGCATCCGCGAGGGGAGCACCGCCTTCACCGCGGGCGGCACCGACTATGTGTTCGACGGCCTGTACATCAAAGAGCAGACCATCGACGGCTTCGCCGACGACACCACCGGCTACTGGGATGTCTCCGGGGACGTGCTCGTCGGGGGCGCGCCGGTCGGGTCCTTGGCGTTGTCGGTCAACGACGTCACGAGCGACGTGGTCTTTGTGAGCAACAACGGCGACCAAACCGTGCTCGAGAGCACCAACAACCCGCAGGACTGACCGCCGGGGGGCGGTCAGCGCTGCGGAACAAGCCGGGTGTGGCGAGGCGGGGGCGCTCAGTCGCCGCCGCCGAGGTCGTCCCATTCGCTTTGGCTGCGGGCGTGCTCCAAACAAGCCCCGCAGAACCAATAGTCGGGGGTGCCGCTGCCCCGCTCAGCGGGGTTGTCCTGGCCGCACGCGTAACAGGGACGCGAAGCCTCGACACCGCCCCCATGCGAAGTCTGAATGCTGGTCTTGGTCATCAGGAACCTCCAAGTGATTGGATTTCGATACCGGCGGGCGGCCGGCGGTCGCACCGGGATCGGCCCCAGGCCGCATGCGGGACTGTGGTTTGTTGCCTCTGCCAAGTTGCCGCACCCACCGGTCGGGTTCGGGCCCATCGGTCGATCTCCTGACATACACCTACATGGCGGCGCCGATACCTCGGGTACATGACCACACTGCGCAAACAGAACTTCGTCGACCAACACCGCGGCAGCGGGGTTGAGCTCAACTCCCTCAAACAGGACAGCGCGGCCACCACCGCCCTGACCCAGGCCGGCGTCTCCGTCAGCGCGCTCGAGCAAGCGGACAAAAACCGCGACGGGCGCCTCACCGGCAAAGAAGAACTCGCCGCGGTCTTCGACGCGTTCGACGCCGGGCGCACGGGCACCGTCACCACCGCGCTGCCCTCGGGGGCGGCCACCGCCACCGGCAACGCGCTCCAGGCGATGCTCGCCCACCGCTCGGTCAACACCGCGGCCCCCGGCCTGGCCCAGCTCTCGGGCACCGTCGGCCGCGGGGGGCAAAACAAGACCGAGGACGTGAAGAAGGTGCAACAGCGCTTGGCCGACCTCGGTTTCGACATCGACGTGGACGGGCAATGGGGGCCCCAATCGCAGCGCAACCTCGACCTGTTCGACGGGATTTTGCACGGCCGTGAACACCAGGCCAGCGGCGCGCGCGTCGACGTGATGCTCACCCTGCACAAGGCCCTGCTCTCCGCCGACGCCCCGCGCTGGGTGGAAATGCCCCTGCGCGGCCGCGGCTTCAAGAACGCGGACGCCGACAACCACGACTACGGCGCGCACATCACGCGCAATGCCATTGTGGCGGCGGGCAAGCACTACGCGGACCATTACTTGGCCAGCCACCCGAACGCGGCCGTGATCGCGACCAATGACGCGTCCCTGCCCCGCGGGGGGGACACGCCGGACCACGCCTCGCACGAGGTGGGGCTCGACCTCGACGTGCGGCTGCCGCGCACCGACGGCGAGAGCGGCGGCGTGACCGTGACCAGCGGCGGCTACGACAAGAACGCGGCCCGGGCGATGATCGAAGCGTTCGCGCGACAGGACGAGGTCGAGCGGGTGTTGATCGGCGACCGCAACCTGCTCGCGGAGTTTCAGGCCCGGGGCGAAAGCTGGGCCCTCAAGGTGCGCGACGGGGGCCGCCAGCACCGCGACCACCTGCACGTCGACGTCAAACGACCGCGGCTGTCCTGACCGCCTTCACCAATCGAGCTTGAGCCGGGGCACGGTCTTGTCGACGACCGGGACCGCCCCGTTCTTGGTGTAGGGCCGGTAGAACTTGGCGAAGTCCTTGTGCACGGTCTTGGTCTTGAGACCCCAGAGGGTCTTCGCGACCTGCGCGCACTGGCCGAGCCGACCGTCCGCCTGCTCCCAAAACGCACGCACCCCGTCGATTTCGCGACAGTGCGCCTTGAGGATGCCGCCGCTGGCCATCATCAGCCCTTGCAGAAACACCGCCGGGGGGGCGGCCTTGTCCATGCGGCTCCACAGCTTTTCCCAGATTTCGGTCGCTTCCCAAAAGTAGCCAGCGTTGAACAGGTCGACCCCGTACAGCCAGATGGTGTTGGTCATCCACGCCAGCTCGCTGGGCGCCTCGTCGGGCAGGCGCAAGGTGCGCTCTTTCATGTGACCGCCCTTGTCCATCGTCGGGTGCGGGTGCCGGCCGAGGGGCACGTAGCGGTACGGGGGGAAGGCCATGTCCGGCGCGTACCGGGTCTTCACCGGCTTTTCGGGCTCAGGCAAATCCGGGGTGGTCATGCCGCGACGCTACCACCGACGAGGTTTTCACAAGGTTTTCCACAGCTGTCAGGAAAGGTGATCCAACCGGCGTCGGTCGTTTCCTTTCGGCGGCCCGCGGCCCGGGGTACCGTGATCGACATGGGAGGTGCCCTTTGCACAATGTGGTGGAATTTCCGCGGCGGCGCGCCGAGCAAGGCAAACGCGTGCTGAACGTCGACTGGGCCGACCTGGAGCTCGCGTTTCGCGACGCCACCGGGATCGAGAACCTCCTCGACAAACAATCCGGCGAAATCGTGTCCCTGTTGCCCGGCTTCTCCGATGAGAAAGACCTGCGCGACCTCATCGCCCGCGAGCCCCACCGGTTTGTGGCCATCGAGCCCATCGGCGCAGGGTTTGCGCGGCAAGTGATGGCCGCGTTCATCGACCACGAGCCCGACAGCAAACTCAAGCAGCGGCTCACCGCCGCGCAATCGGGGTCGGGGTCGTTCACCCGGTGCCTCGCCCTGCTCAAGGACGACGACCTCGCCCTGTCCCGCTATTACCGGTTTGAGCAGATGCATTTCTGGCGCCACGTCGAAGAACAGCTCACCGCCCAAGGCGTGACCCCCGCGACCCGGCCCCCCGGAATCGATCTGTTCGAGGGCCGCGCGCGCAGCTAGCCCGGCCCGGGCGAGCCCGCTTGTCACCAACCGCTAGTCACCATTTGGCGCGCCCTGGGCGCGCCAAATTTTGTGGCGGCGCAAGCCCAGCCGTGCGGCCCGGGCCACGTCGGGGTCCGGGTCCCGGGCCAAGCGTTCGAGCGCGGCTTCGGATCCGGGGCCGAGCAGCTCAGCCAGGCACAGCCCCACCCCGGCGCGCACCCGGGGGGTGGGGTCGTTTTCGTGCCGAAGACAGTGGGTCACGTCGGGGGGGCGGCCGGTGCGGGTGAGCTCGGACAGCGCCGCGAGCTTGTCCGGCCAAGGGTCGGCGGGGCCAAATGTGGACAGCTGTTGTTGGGCCCGCGCGCGCTGCTCCGCGTCGGGGATGCGCGGCTTGTGCGGCCGGTCGTCGTCGGGCAGCCGGTCGACGGCCCGGGCGGGGTCGAGCAACCGGAGGGCGGCAAACCGCGCGGCCTCGTTCATGACCTCGACCGACTTTTCGTACTCCAACGTAAAGTCGCGCACTTGTTGCTGCAGGGCCTCGGCCTCGTCGCGGGTGATCGCCCGCGAACGCTCGCGCCGCTCGGCCCGCGACTCGACCATCACGAACACCTCGTCGTCGATGGCCAGCGCGGCCCGGCACCGCGCGCGGTACACGGTGCTCTTGCGGCTCGAGCCCGCGTCGAGCTTGCACCCCACCAACCGGGCCTGCAGCGCGCTGTCCGGCGCCGGCCCGTGTTGCTGCACCGCGGCGGCGAAGGCCGCGCCCACCGCGCGCTCGGCAGCGGTGAGCTCGTCGTCGGTGAGCACGTTGGTGCCCGCGTCGATCTTGGTCGGCCCGTCGGCGGGGCGCGCGGCCAAGCCCGGGTGGTCGCGAAACGGGCCCGTGCGCAGGATGTCGCGGCCGCGCACCGAGGTCTCGGCGCAGCCCGCGCAGAGGACGATCAACAGGACGGCGAGGCCGCGCATGCGACGGTTGTACCGAAATGCGCGCGGTTCGGCTTTCCTTCGCGCCTGCCTTGGGTAGGCTTTTGCCGTGACCCCCGCGCGCGACACCTTCCGCCTCGTCGTGGCCTACCAAGGCACACGGTTCGCGGGCTACCAACGCCAAGCCGCGCAGCGCACGGTGCAGGACGTGCTCGAACAGGCGGCCCAGACCCTCGCCCACGATGCGCCCGCGCTGACCTGTGCGGGGCGCACCGACGCGGGGGTGCACGCCCGCGGTCAGGTGGTGAGCTGTGTGATGACCGCGCGCCCCCCGCTCGAACGGATGGTGCTCGCGTTCAACGCGCTGCTCCCCGAGGACGTGGCCGTGCGTTCGGCGCAAAAAATGCCCGAAGGGTTCTGCGCCCGCCGGCACGCGGTGGGCAAGCGGTATGTGTACCGGGTGCTCACCGGGCCGGCCCGGGACCCGTTTGTGCGGGAGGTGGCCTGGCACCACAAAGGCGCGCTCGATGTCGACGCGATGCAGGCCGGGGCCCGGCACCTCGTGGGCGAACACGACTTCGAGAGCTTCCGGGCCTCGTCGTGCCAAGCCGCCCACGCCCGCCGGTACGTGTGGAAGGTCGAGGTCACGCGGGCCGCGCACGAGGTGCACATCGACGTGCGGGGCAACGCCTTTTGCCAGAACATGGTGCGCATCATCGCCGGTACCCTGGTCGAGGTCGGGCGGGGCCGGCACCGACCCGATGACGTCGCGGCCATGCTCGCGGAAAAGACACGCGAGGCCGCCGGGCAGACCGCCCCCGCGCACGGGCTCTGCTTCGACCGGGTCTACTACCCCGACGCCCTCGACGACGCGGACATCCCCGACCGGGCTCGCTTTCCACGATATCCCGTGACGACCGAGACCTGGCCCTTCGGCAATGTGACGGCTTAGTCGGCGGCGCGACCGCGGATGATGCCTTCGATCACCGCGCGGCTGGAGTCGTCCAGGTTGACGAACTCGATGCCGATGCCCTTGGTCGACCCGTCGGGGTTGTCGACGACGCGCACCACCGTGCCCAGGCCCTCGATCAACGGGCCGTCATCACGCACCGTGAACTGGAAGTAGACCATCGAGCCCAGCTGCCGCGGGTGGTCGGTCTCGATGAACATGCCCCCGGTGGAGATGTTGGGCGCGTACTTTTCGCGAAAATGGGCATAGTCATCGCTGCGAAACTGCACCAGCAGATTGAGCGGGACCCGGGCGTGTTTGCGTCGTTCAGCTGACATTCATGTTCCGGCCGTGGACGGGCGAGAGGCTATTGTGGCCCATCCAGGGTGCGCGACAAAAGTGTGCCGGTCATGGCGTCCAAATTGAGCGCGGCTTGCTCACACTCCAGGGCGGCCCGGAGCTGGGCCCGCTTGGCCCGCAGAATGCGCGCGCGGAGGATGGCCATGTCCACCGGGTCCCCCTGCCCCTCCTGGAGCGCGGCTTCGATCTGGCGCTCGGAGCCATCCAGGGTCGGGGCCGCGGTGGTGGTGTAGAAATCCATGATCGCCCGCTGCCCGGCCAACTCCGCCGCCGCCCGGTGCACGTCCGCCTCCAGGGCCAACCGCTCGTGCCGCAGCTCGGCCTCGTGGCGGCGCTCGCGGGCCGCGTAGCGCGCAAAATCATCCTGGGAAAAGTTGAGCAGGGGCAGGTCGATGGACAGCGACAGGCGCACCGACCATGGCTCTTGGGAGCTGCCTGGGGTGAAGCCGGCCTGGACAAAATCGAACCAAGGGATGAGCCCGGCGAAGGTCTCGCGATACGCGGCCGCGGCCGCGTCCCGCTCCGCGCTGATCCCGGCCAACACCGGCGACACCTGGACGGCCTGGTCGACCAACGTCTGCTCGGCGCTGTCCGCGACCTCCCGGCAGCGATCCGCCGGCGGCGCGGTCAGCTCGAGGGGCGTGTCCGCGGGCAGGCCGACCAGGTAACGCAGCCGCACCTCCTGGCTTCGGGCCTCGACCTGCAACCGCGACAGATCGGCCTGCGCGTCGTTGGCGTCGAGGGCGGCCACGGAGACATCGAGCCCGGTGGCGAGCTGCGCGGCGAACCGCCGCTGCAACAGGTCGTGGATGCGGGTGGAGAGCGCGACCTGCTCCTCGGCGAGGTCGATGCGGGCCCGCAGGTTGCGCAGCTCGGCGTGCAGGCGGTGCGCTTCGCGCACGATGAGGTTTTTTTCCTGGTCGACGACCGCTTGGCGCGCGGCCACGCGCCGGCCCTGGGTCGATTGCGACAAGCCAAACGCCCGCAGCCGGGGCGCGGGCACCCGGATGCCAAACTCCGTGTCCTCCAACGCCCGGTCGTAGCCCCCCCCGGTGAACAGCGGGTTGATCAACCGATCCGAGCGGAAGTCGCCCATGCGCACCTCGGGGTTGCGCAACATCTGGCCGAGGGTGCTCTCGGCGTTTTCCTCGTCGACGCGGTGACCGAGCGCCTCGAGCACAACCGCATTGTCAAGAGCGCGGCGGGCGGCGTCTTCGGGGGTCAGGGCCACCGGTCCCGCCCCGGCCAGCGCCACCGCCAGCACAAAGGCGCCGGGCGTCATGTGCCATCCCCGCGGGTGAAGCTCACGTTGAACGCTTGGCCGGGCAGCATCGGCTCGCCCCCCTGCGCAATGTCAATGAACACTTGCCGCCCAAACACCGGCTCCCCCGGCACCTTGCGAAAGCGAATGGGGAACTCCGCGATGCGGGCGCCGAGTTGGCTGACCCGGCCCTCGCGGATGGCGCCGATGCCGTCGCTGGGCACGATGCGGGCCTGGTCCCCTTGTTTGACCCGGCGGGCCCAGCGCTCGTCGACGTAGGCGATGACCCGGCTCGGCCGCTCGGCCACGATGGTGAGGATGGGCACGCCCCGGCGGGCCACGTCCCCCTCGCGGAGCACGTGGTCGACGACGGTGCCGGCGAACGGGGCGCGCAGGGTGAGGTCACCGAGCGCGGCCTCGAGCCGTTCGATGCGGTGGCGCTGGGCCTCGATCGCGGCCCGGTACGGGGCCAAGCGTTGGTCTTGTTCGCCGTCTTTGGGGCTCGAGGCCCGCTCGCGGGCCCGGGCGGTCCGGGCCACCCCGTCGGCGGCCCGGCGGAGGGCTTTGGACTCGGTGATCTTCTGGCTGAGGGCGGCCTTCTTCAGCTCCAGGGCGGCCAGGCTCGGCGCCGCGGCGAGGCCTTTTTGGATCAGGTCTTGTTGGCGCAACAGCTGTTGCTCGAGCTGGGCGAGCTCGGCCTCGTCGCGCTTGAGCTCGGCGTCGATGCGCGCGACCTCGAGCGCGGCCTCGTCCGCGCGCTGCGAAAGCCGGGCCACGTCCTGCCGCTCGTCGTCGGAGAGGGCCGCGAGCTGGGCCGGGACCTCGAGCTCGAGCCGGTTGAGCTCGGCCTTGGCCGCGGCCAGCTCGGCGGTCATTTGCGCCTGGTCGAACTCGACCAGGACCTCGCCCTTTTGCACGGTGTCGCCCACCCGCTTTTTCACCGCCACGATGCGCGCGTCGGCCGCGGGGGAGATGCCCACCGTGACCGCCTCGGCTTCGCCCGGGGCCACGTTGGTGCCGACGACGTGGCGGCCGAGCACGATGGTGATCACCACCGCCACCCCCCACAGCACCCAGGGGGCGATGCGGCGCCCGCGGCGGGACAGCCGCCAGCCACTTTGGCGCAGGCCGGCGGACTCAGAGCTCAACCGTGGCCTCCTGCATCGCCAATGTCACTGTCCGCGCGCCTTCTATCTCGGACAGCGACGTGACCAGCCGGGGCTCGTCCCCATCGTCCTTGAGGGTGACGTGATAGGCGTACTCCAGCTCTTGGCCCTGGGTCACCTCGCGCAGCGTGATCAACACGTAACGACGACACACCGCCCGCAACGCCTTTTGCAGCGCCTGCTCGGCCTCGGCGGAGGCGGGCAACACCAGCCGCACCACCCCGTCGAACTCTTGGTAGGTCCCAAATCCAGTGACTTTGAGCCCCACGATGACGACCACGAACAGCATCGTGCCCAAGTAGCCCGCGGCGTAGCTGCCGGTGCCGGACGCGATCCCGGACCCGAACGCCGCGAACACGAACACCATGTCGAGGGGATCGCGCAGGTTGGTCCGGAACCGGATCAGGGCCAAGGTGCCGACGATGCCGATGCCGCGGGCGAGGGAGTTGCCGATGGCGAGCATGAGCATCGCCGAGACCACGCCGGCCACGACGAGCGCCTGCACCATATTTCGTGAATAGGAGAGCCCGCGGTAGGTGACGAAATACGTCGCGGCCACCGTCTGGGCGAGGATGTACGCCGACAAGAGCGACACCAAGGTCGCCTGCCAACTCGACGCGCCGCCGGAGAGCGACACCAACTGACCAAAAATCTCCATCAACCGTGAATGTGACCAGGCAAAATGCCCGGGCGCAAAAAAAAGCGCATCGGTCACGTTGAGAACCGCGCCGCCCCCCGGCTACATTGGACGCTGGCCCGGCCGCGACCGGGGCCAAGAGGAGCAAAGAGGCACCACGTGGCGACCCCCAGCGACCTCGGTCTGAAGGGAAAGGAATTTGTCGTCGACAAATGGGCCGAGTTCCGCGCCCAGAGCGGCTTCTTCCAGCTCAAGGTCGCCCTCGTGGGCTTCAACGTGCTCGCCTTGGTCCTGACCTACCTGGTGTTTTGGCCCCCGGCCCGCGACTTTCGGGTGCAGGTCAAACAAGCGGAGGTCATTTTTTCCACCAAGGTGGTGGTCGAAGTGACCAACCTCCAGGACGACACCGTGCGGGATCTGCAGGTCCGCATCGCGGGGGTGGAGACCGGAGACGATCAGGTCGACACCTGGACCTACAAGGTGCGGGAGCTGCCCCCCCAGAAGACCGAGCGCATCGAACAAAAGCTGTTCGTCAACAAAGCCGGTCGGGTGCCCCCCACCAAGCTCGACGTCCTCGAGGTCAAGCTGCTCCTCGACGGCGACGTGCAGATGGTGCACCGCCCCCACGGCCCCTCATGACCCGGGTGGTCCTGCTCGGGGGCATCGGCACCTTCGGCATGAACGGCCTGCTCATCGACGACGGCGGCCGCAAACTCATGGTCGACGCCGGCCTGCGCTTTTTGTCCGACGCCGCCGGCTACGGCCACCGCGCCCTGCTGTTCGACCTGGACGACGACCTCCGCCCGGACGCGGTGGTGCTCACCCACGCCCACGAAGACCACATCGGGGCCCTGCCCCACCTCGGGCTCGACGACGTGCCGATGTGGGCCACCCCGTTCACCGCGCGGCTGATCGCCCAACGCTTCGCCCGGCAGGGCCAACGCGCGCCCCGGATCGAGGTCGTGCCGGTGGGGGGGCGCGCCACCTGCGCGGGGTTTGACGTCGAGTTCGTCGCGGTGAACCACTCGATTCCCGATTCCGCGGCCCTGCGCATCGAGACCACCGCGGGCGTGATCGTGCACTCGGGCGACTTTCGCTGCAGCGACGCCGCCCTCTTGGGCGCGGTCACCGACATGGACCGCTTGCGCGCCATCGGGACGAACGACGACGTGCAGGCGCTGTTCACCGACAGCACCGGCGCGCTCACCGAGGGCCTGACCGCGCCGGACACCACCCTGGTCGAGCCCCTGGCCGAACGCCTCGCGGCCACCGAGGGCCAGGTGGTGATCTCGACCTACGCCCGCCACGTCGAGCGCCACCTGGTGGTGGCCGAGGCCTGTCGACGCGCGGGCCGGCGGCTGTGTGTGGTGGGCCGTTCGATCCCCGCGTCGCTGAGCGCGGCCGAGGTGACCCTGGGCGCGGGGGTGCTCGCCCGGGGGGAGCTGACCTCGGTGCCCCGCGGACAACGCTGTGTGCTCGTCAGCGGCTGCCAGGCCGAACCCCAGGGCAACCTGATGCGCATCGCCCGCGACCAAGTCCCCCACGTGACCCTCGACGAGGGGGACGAGGTCTGGATCTCGGCCCGGGTCATCCCCGGCAATGAAGATGCATTGCGCGGTCTCGCCGACCGCCTCGCCCCCCGCGGGGTCCGGGTCCACACCGCGGTGTGCCACACCTCGGGGCACGGGGGGCGCGAGGACCTGCGCGCGTTGATTCGCGCGGTCCGGCCGAAGACGGTGGTGCCCATCCACGGGGGCACAGCCCAGCTTTTGGCCCACGCGGCGCTGGCCGAAGACCTCGGCGTGCCCGCCCTGCGTGTCCGCGAAGGCGACGTGCTCGACCTCGACGACGGACCGCTGCGGGTGGCGATGACGCGCCCCCTGCGCCATCTCCTGCTCGAGGGGGACGTGCTCCGCGACGACGACGTGCGCGACCAACGCCGGCGCATGGCCGAGGCGGGGGTGTGCGTGGTCGACGTGCGCACCACGCCGCCGACCGTCCTGCTGCACGCCACCCACAAAAATCTCGTCGAGGCGCGCCTGTGCGACGCCTTGGCCCACAAGGACGAGGGCGTGGCCTGGGCCGACGCGGTGGCCGAGGCCGCCCAGCGGATGAAAGCCGCCTGCCCGGCGGTGGTGGTGCGCGGGCCCGACGCGCACTGACCCGCGCGGGTCGACGCGGTTTGTGAAGAAGTGTCAGCCCGCCCGCCCCGGCGAGAAAGCGCTTGCCGGTCGGGACCCGAGTCGAAAGGTTGGCCCTCATGTGGGTTGTCCGGCTGCTGTCCGTGTTCGGCGTGTTCTTCGCGATGTGGTTCGCGGTGGGGTTTTTTCTCCGTCGCGGCTTTCCCGGGTTCTACGCCCGCGGGGGGCGCCGGGCGATGCGCGTGGGCGCGGCCGTGCTCGGGCTGTCGGCGGCGATGTGGTTCGGCGGGCGCGCGGTCGACCTCGAGTTGCTGCAGCTGGTGGGCATGGTCGGCACCAGCCTGGTGCTGGTCACGGTGACGCTGCTGTTTGTCAGCAGCATTGTGTGGGGACCGCTGTCGTTGTGGCTGGCCAAACGCCTCGCCCAGCCGCCCACCCCCGCGCCGCCGGTCTCGTCGCCCAGCCGGCGCGCGTTTTTGTCCAAAGCGGTCGGCACCTTGCCCGCGAGCGCGGCCGCCCTCGGCCCGGTGGGCGCCGGGGCCACGCTGTTGACCCCGGTGGTGCGTCAGGTGTCGTTCGACGTGCCCGGCCTCGATCCGCGACTCGACGGGTTGAGCATCCTCCAGCTCACCGACGTCCACCTCGGCACGTTCATCGGGCTCGACCATGTGCGCGCGGCCCTCGACAAGGCCCAGGGGTTCGCGCCCGAGCTGGTGGTGTTCACCGGGGACATCGCCGACGACTTTGACAAGCTCGGTCCCGCCCTCGACATGGCCGCCACGCTACAGCCGCCGCTGGGCGTCTACGCGTCCATCGGCAACCACGAGATTTACCGGGGCCGGGCCGAGGCCGAGGCGATCTACAACCGCAGCCCCGCGACCTACCTGTGCGAGACCGGCGAGGTGATCGAACGCAACGGCGCGCGGCTCTACCTCTGCGGGGCCGACGACCCCGCGCGCCTCGGCGGCGACCACTCCGCGTTCCTCGAGCAGTCCGTGGCCCGGGCCCTCGACGGCTGTCCCGACGACATCGACTGCAAGATCGTGCTCAGCCACCGTCCCGAGGGGTTCAAGACCGCGGCCCAAAAAGGCGCGACCCTGACCCTGGCCGGCCACACCCACGGCGGCCAGGTCGCGCTCCTCGGCCGCAGCGTGTTCGAGCTGTTCGCGCCCGACGCGTTCTTGCTCGGCCGCTACAAAAAACAGGACCGCTCCTTTTTGTACACGTCGGCCGGCCTCGGGCACTGGTTCCCGTTCCGGCTCAACTGCCCGTGCGAGGTCGCCCTGATCCGACTACACTCGGTGGGATGACGCACGACACCGCCGGGCGCAGCGCCCTGCTCTTCCTGCTCTGCTTGGCCAGCGCCTGCCCGGGGACCGAATCGCCCCCGGACGCCGCCGACCTCGACGCGGGGCAGCCCGACGCCGCGGCCCCGGCCCCCGACGCGGGCGCGCCGGATGCGGCCTTCCCCCCGGCCAAGACCGACCGCACCTCCCCGCGCGGCTATCCCGACACCCTCGAAGCCACCACCTGGAACATCGAGAACTTCCCCCAAGCCCCCGAGACCCCCGAGCTGGTGGCCGACCTGATCGCTTCGATGGACCTCGACCTGGTCGCGGTGGAGGAGATCGCCGACACCGACGCGTTCGACGAGCTCATGGTCCGCTTGGACCAATACGACGCGGTGCTCAGCTCAGACACCTACAGCGACGGCACCTACCAGAAGATCGCGTTCATCTACCGCCGGGACCGGCTCACCGTCGAGCAGTCGGGCCTGCTCTACCCCGGCAATGGGTATGCATTTCCCCGCCCCCCGCTGGAGGTACACTTCGCCTACCAGGAGGGCGACGCCGCCTACTCCTTCATCGCGGTGGGCCTGCACCTCAAGGCCGGTTTTGCCGTCGACGATGTCGAGCGCCGCACCGAGGCGTTCACCACGTTGGACAACTACGTGCAGAACAAGCTCGACCAAGGCGAAACCCGGGTGGTGCTGCTCGGGGATTTCAACACCGTGCTCAGCCACCCCACCGGCCAAGCGACCTTTGGCCCTCTGTACGACAACCCCGACCGCTATACCCTGTTGACCCTGCCGCTGGCCGAGCAGGGCGCGGCGAGCTTTTTGCCCAGCGGGCAGATCCTCGATCACGTCGTGGTCACCACCGCGTGGGCCGACACCATCGGGGGCGAGTACGCGACCATCCCCAACCTCGACGACGAGCTCGTGACCTACCGCGGGGCGATCAGCGACCACCTCCCGGTGGTGGGGGTGTTGCCGCATGCGCCGTGAGATCTTGACCGGGGTGTTGGCGGCGGCGTTGGCGGCGGTGGCCCCCCTCGCCGGCTGTCCCGCTGACGCGGGCGACGGGGACGGAGACGGAGACGGGGACGGGGACGGCGACGGCGATGGCGATGGCGACGGGGACGGAGACGGCGATGGGGACGGCGACGGCGACGGGGATGGGACGGCGACGGCGACGGCGACGGCGACGGCGATGGCGATGGCGATGGAGACGCTGGGCCTGATTTCGCCACGTACGCGGCGCGCATCGACTACGTCGAGCGCGGTCCGATCCAGGACTTCTTCTCGACCGGCGTGCTCGCGGCGTTTCGCGACACGGTGGGCAGCCCCTACACCGAGGTCGAGCGCGAGGGCGCGTGCCGCCGGTTGGTGGCCGAGTACGGCCCGTGCCTCGAGCCCTGCGATGGCTTCTGCACCCGCGACGGGACGTGTCAGGTCGACGGCCCGCGCAAAGAAGCAGGTACATTGTCGTTTGCGGGGTTGACCACGCCGCTTGTGCTTGAGCCGCAATTGGCCGCGTACACCTTCAGCAACAACGAACGCCTGACCACCCCCGGCCAGGCGGTGACGGTGTCGGCCGACGGCGGCGAGGTCTCGGCGTTCACCCTGAGCGCCTTGCCCGCGACCCCGCTCACCGACGTCACCTTCGACAACGAGCTGGCCGCGGGCACGTCGACCACGTTCAGCTGGACCCCCGCGGACAGCCCGGGCGAGCGGGTTCGTTTCTGGCTGCGGTCGGACACCGCCTCGCACGGGCAGTTCGGGCTGAGCGTGATCGAGTGCGACGTCGACGACAGCCTGGGCGCGCTCACGCTGCCCCAGTCGATGATCGACGCCCACGCGACGCCCACCAACTGGGGCTGCGGGGATTGCATCGGCTCGACCGCGCACCGCTACCGGCGCGACACCGCGGTGGTCGACGGGGTCGAGACCGCGTTTTTGATGATGTCGCGGGCCGACCTGTACTGGGTGTATTACGGCGGGGGCTGAGCCGGACGCGGTCAGGCGCCGCCCGGCCGCATCGCCGGCCCCTCGAAGGCCACCGGCTGGCTGCGGCGGGGCCCGAACGGCAGGGCGGTGGCCACGCGCTCGTCGTCGTCGTCGAGCACTTCCCCCACCAGGTCGTAGTCGTGGGCGTCGGTGATCTCGACGGTGACGATCTCGCCCGCCTCGAGGGGGCGGGTCGACGACAGGTAGGTGATGCCGTCGATCTCCGGGGCCTGTGACCAGAGCCGCCCGACCACGAGGTATTCGTGCTCGTCGGAGAGGCCCTCGACGATGGCTTGGTGCACGGTGCCGATCATGCCCTCGAGGTGGGCCTTGTGGATGCGGCGCTGGCGGCGCATCAACTTGTCGTAGCGGGCCCGCTTGTCTTTGTAGGACACCTTCTCGTCGAGGTCATAGGCCGCGGTGCCCTCCTCGTCCGAGTACTTGAACACCCCGAGCCGGTGAAAGCGCACTTCCTCGGCGAAATCGACAAGCATCTGGAAGTCGTCGTCGGTCTCGCCGGGGAACCCGACGATGACGGTGCTGCGCATACACAGCCCGCGCACGGCTTCTTGGGCGGCGGTGAGCAGCGCGCCCAGCCGGCGCTGGTCTTTGCCCCGGCGCATGCGGCGCAACATCCGGTCGCTGCCGTGCTGCACCGGGATGTCGAGATAGGGCAGGATGTTGCGCCCGGTGTCGAGCTGGTGGAGCAAGGCCCCGGACAAGGTGCGCGGGTACGCGTACATGCAGCGCACCCAGGCGATGCCCTCGACCGCGCTGAGGGCCTCGAGCAGCTGGGCCAGGGTCGGGCGGCCGTCGAGGTCGTGGCCGTAGCCGGTGAGGTCCTGGGCGATGAGGATCAGCTCTTTGACCCCGCTTTGGGCCAGGCGCTCGGCTTCGCGGACCAGGCCGTCGATGGGCCGGCTGCGCTGCTTGCCGCGCAGCTTGGGGATGATGCAGAATGCACATGCATTGTCACAGCCCTCTGCGATCTTCAGGTACGCGGTGTGCTTGGGCATGCTGTTGAGCCGCGGCAGGTCGTATTTGGCCACGTACTCGAGGTCGGTGGTGACCAGGTTGCGGGCCGCCGGGTCGGTGCGGCCCAAGGTCACGAGTCCCTCGCGGGTGGGCTGGCCGTCGGCGCGGTCTTTGTGCCCCGCCCCGCCGTGCTCGCGCCCGACCACGTCGAGGATGCGTTCGATGTCGGAGGTGCCGATGAAGTGATCGACCTCGGGCAGCTCATCGGTGAGCTCGTCCACGTAGCGCTGGGCCAAGCAACCGGACACCACCAGGGTCTGGCCCCGTTGCTTTTTCTCCTCGGCCATCTCGAGCACGGCCTGGATCGATTCCTTCTTGGCCTCGCCGATGAACGAACACGTGTTGACCACGATGGTGTCCGCGTCCTCGGCCGAGTCCGCGAACTCGTGCCCCTGGGCAAGCACCAAGCCGAGCATGTGCTCGGCGTCGACGCGATTTTTGGGACAACCCAGCGACACAAAGTGCACGCGCTTTTTCGGCGCGGGCGCGAGCTCTTGCGTGGTCATGCCGGGTCTTCCGCGTCTTCATCGCCATCGGCGTGATCGATCTTCGCTTCGACGTCGCCGGCCAAGGCCGCGCGCAGGCTCGAGGGTTCGTCTGCGTCGATCTTGGCGGTGGCGTCCCCGGCCAAGGCCGCGCTCAGCGACGAGGGCTCGTCCGCGTCGATCTTCTGCGCCACCCCCGCGGCGAGGTCGTCGGACAACCCCGCCTGGTCTTTCATCGAGGAGCGCAGCCGCTGCAGCTCGTCGGCGTCGATGCGCTCGGTGGGGCGTTCATCGCCGCCGGCCGCCGCGGGGGGCGCGTCCGGCCCCTCGGCCAAGTCCTTGAGCTGGTCGCCGATGGCGTCGGCGAGGGTCAGCCGGCCCCCGCCCGATTCCGCCTCTTTGGCTTTGTACTCTTTGTACGCTTCGCGGGTGTCGCCCTCGACGAGGGCCTTCACGCTGAGCACGACCTTTTTGCGGTTGCGGTCGAAGTTCTTCACCAGGAGCTCAAGCTCGTCGCCCACCCGGACCACGTCCTGGGCCCGGCTCACCGGCTCGGTCGAGAGGTCGCGGAAGTTGCACACCCCGGTCAGCGCGCTCTCCTCGAGGGTGAACACAACCTCTTTGTCCGTCACCTTCTCCGCGGTGAGCTTGTGGCGCGAACCCCGGGCGTACTTCTTTTCCCAGTCGCCCCAGGGATTTTCCTGCAGCTGTTTCATCGAGCACGCGACCCGCTGCCGCTCGACGTCGACGTCGAGCACCACCGCCTCGACCTCCTGGCCGACCTGCAACAGCTCCGACGGGTGGTCGACGCGCTCGGTCCAGGACAGCTCGCCCACGTGGATCAGGCCGTCCACTTGGTCGTCGAGCGCGATGAACGCCCCGAAGTCGGTCAGGGACTTGACCTCGGCCTTGATCACGGTGCCCGCGGGGTACTTCTCCGCCACCTTTTCGTAAGGGCTCTTTTCCAGCGCCCGCATCGACAGGCTCAGCCGCTGACCGTCATGGTCCACGTCGAGCACACGCGCGGTGATGCGCTGGCCGATCGAAAGCCGCGAGGAGACGTGTTTGATGCGGTCCCAGGTCACCTCGGACATGTGCACGAGGCCTTCGACCCCCTCGGGCAACCGCACGAACGCGCCGTAGTCGGTGAGCGCGACCACGTCCCCCTCGACGTCGGCGCCGGCCACGACCTTGCCGCGGATGTCCTGCCAGGGGTTGGGGATGAGCTGCTTGAGCCCGAGCTTGAGCTTGCCCGATTCTTTGTCCGCGCTCAGCACCTGGGTCTCGACGGTGTCGCCCACGGTGAGCACCGACGACACCCGCGGGGTGCGGTCCCAGGACAGGTCGCTGGCGTGCAAAAGGCCGTCTACGCCGCCGATGTCGACGAAGGCCCCGTATTGCACGATCGAACGCACCCGCCCGGTGACCTTCTGGCCGACCTCGAGGTTGTCCCAGGTCGACTTGACCAAATCCGCGTAGCGCTTCTTGAGCGCGCCTTTGCGCGACAGCACGATGTTGGCCCGCCCCGCGTCGAATTCGGTGACGACAAACTCGTCTTGTTCGCCCACTGGCGACTGGCTCTCGTGCAGCCGGGGGTGGTGGCCGTGGCTCTTGGGCAAAAACCCGCGCAGGGGCTCGTCACCGCCGCCGACCGCGACCGCGTACCCGCCTTTGACCTCGGCCTCGATCACCCCGGGCACCGCCTGTTTTTGCGAGAAGGCCGCGGCAAACCCATCCAGCGCCTTGAGCTTCCGCGCCGCCTGCACCGAACCGGTGGCCGCGGGCTGCTCGGCGGTGGGGGGCGCGACCAAAAACACGTCCACGTCTTGGCCGGCCTCGGCCGCGGGCGCAAACTCGCCGGGCGTGACCGCCACACGCAGGGGGCCGCCGGGGGTCTGGACCTCGACAAACACCGCTTGTTCGGTCACGTCGACGACCTTCCCCGCCTGGGTGGTGCCGTACAGCGCCGGGCCACCGACCTCGTCGAGCAAAGCCAGGTCAAACTTCGGCGGGCCGTATTCGCGCGGGCGCCTCGGGGCGCGGCCTTTGCGCGCCCGGGGGGCGCGGTCCTTCTTGGCGGCGGCGTCGGCCACGGGGCGGGTCTGTTCGGTGTCGGTCGTCGTGGTGGTCATAATCTTCCTGATGAGACCCCGGTCATGAAAGAGCGCAGCCCGGGTGTCAATCCGGCCGCTTTGCGCCCCGGCCCCAAAACGCTAAACCGGCGCGATGTCTCCGGTGACCCAAATCAGCAAAGAATTCACGTTTGAAGCCGCCCACCGGCTGCCCCACGTGCCCGCCGGCCACAAGTGCGCGCGCCTGCACGGGCACAGCTTCCGGGTCGAGGTCGTGCTCCGCGGCCCCGTCGACGACACCCTGGGCTGGATCGTGGACTTCGCGGCGATCAAAGACGCGTGGGCGCCGTTGCATGACCTGCTCGACCACCACTACCTCAACGAGGTCGACGGCCTCGACAACCCCACCTCCGAGAACCTCGCGCGCTTCATCGCCGAGCGCATCGAGGTGCCCCACCTGTACGCGATCACGGTGCGGGAGACCTGCACCTCGTCGTGCACGGTGCTGCTTCAGCCATGAGCGCGGAGCGTCCCCCCGCGGACGACGTCGAGCCCGGGGCGCTGCCGCGCCACCTCCGGCGGGACACGATCCTCCTCGTGCTCACCGGGGCGTTCCTGCTCGCGCTGGTGGTGGCCAATGTCTTTGCGGCCTCGAAGATCATCGTCGTGCCGCTGGGCTTTCACACCGTGTACCAGGCGGTGGGCATCATCGCCTATCCTGTGACATTCCTGGTCACCGACCTCATCAGCGAGCTCTATGGCAAGGACGTGGCCAACCGGACGGTGTGGACCGGCTTTGTCATGAGCCTCGGGTTGGTGGTGTTCGTCGAGATCGGGCGGGCCATCCCCTCGGCCAGCCCTGAACAGCAGGCGGTGTTCACCACGTTTTTCCAGTCGACCACCCGGGCGGTGGCGGCGTCGATGCTCGCCTACCTCGTGGCCCAGCTCATCGACGTGCGGCTTTTCCATTTTTGGAAGCGGCTGACCCACGGCCGGCACCTCTGGTTGCGCAACAACGGCTCGACGGTGGGCAGCCAGATCGTCGACACCATCATCGTGACCACGGTGCTGTTTTGGGGCGCTCCCTCGCTGCGGGACGGGGGCCAGTCGGTGATGAGCGCGGAGGAAATTCTCTCGTTAATTCGGGATGGTGCGCTGTTTAAGGCCATCGTGGCGCTGGTCGACACCCCGCTGTTTTATCTCGGGGTGCATTTTCTGAGACCGCTCGTCGGGCCCTCCAAGAGACAGGAATCTGCGTCCGCGGGCCAATCCTTGTAGGATCCCGGACGACCCCGGCCCGACGGGAAGCGGAGCAAAACAGATGCGCATCGAATGCGAACAGTGCAACGCGGTGTACACCATCGACGACAAACTGATCAGCGACCGCGGCGTGCGGGCGCAATGCCCCCGCTGCGGCCACCAAAAGGTGGTGCAAAAGGGGGCGGCCGAGCCCCCGGCCGCGAGCAACCCGTTCGGCGGCGGCGGCGGCGGCGGCGGCGCGGCCAACCCGTTCGGCGGCGGCGGCGGCGGCGCGGCCAACCCGTTCGGCGGCGGCGGCGGCGCGGCCAACCCCTTCGGCGGCGGCGGCGGCGGCGCGACCAACCCGTTCGGTGGCGGCGGCACCGCCCCGGCCCAGGCGACCCCGATGGCAGACCCGTTCGGGGCCGCCACCCAGCCCGACCCGTTCGGCGGCCAGAGCACCGCCCCGGGCTTTGGCCAGATGGACCAGCCCTCGGACCCGTTCGGCGGGCCCCCGTCGGGGCCGGCCCCGGCGAGCGACCCCTTCGCGGCGGGCGGGGCCAGCCAAAACCCCTTCGCGGGGTCGGGCGCGACCAACCCCTTCGGGGCCGGCGGGGCCCCGGCCAGCGACCCCTTCGCCCAGGCCAGCGGCGGGGGGGCCACCGCTCCGGGCCCTGACCCCTTCGGGGGCGCGAGCGCCCCGGGCCCTGCCGCCGACCCATTCGGCGGGGCGAGCGCGGGGGGCGGCGATCCCTTCGCGGCCGGCGGGGCCCCGGCCTCGGGCAGCGACCCGTTCGCGGCCGCGCCGGGCTCAAGCCCGTTCGGCCCTGCCCCGTCGACCGACACGCCCTTGTCCGGGCCGCCCACGGCGGCGTCGGGGCCGGGTTTCGGCGCCGATGACGACCCCTTTGCGGGCATCGCGGTGGACGGCTCGTCGTCGGGACCGGCGATGCCCGCGTCGGACGATCCGTTCGCGGCGGTGGGCCTCGGCGACAGCGGCCCGAGCGCCTCGGCCGTGGCCGACAAGCTGTGGCGCGTGGAGGCCCCGGGCGGCAACTCCGACAACGTTCCCCTCGAGGAGCTGCGCGAGATGATCCGGGCCGGCACCGTGGGCGCGACCGACCTCGCCGGGCCCCAGGGCGAGCCGCTGAAAATGGTGCGCGACAACCCCATGCTCGCGGTGTCGTTGCCCAAGGCCCAACCGTCGCGCGGCCCGGTCGCGCGTCCCCAAGGCGCGGGCGCCGCCGGCGGCGTGGGCCTCGGCGGCCTGCTCAAGCCCCTGCTGGTGGCCGGCCTCGTCGTCGCGGTGGGCGTGGGCGGCTATTACGCCTACCAGCAAAAGCCCAACCTGTTCGGCTCCAGCGTCGACAGCGGCGACAACCCGTTCCGGCGGGCGCTGTCGCAATGGACGCTGCAATTCCCCGACGTGGAGGGCACCAGCCAAGAGCAGGTCGTCGAGGGCCGGCGGTACATGCGCGCGGACACCGCGGTGGGGTACCGGCGCGCGGACGAACACTTCCGCAAAGCCCTCATCCTCGACCCGGGCAACGTCGACGCCATCGTCGGTTACGTCGAGAACTACGCCAACCTCCCGGGGGTCAAGTCCAAGGCCGATGCGCAGGGCATCCAGCTCGTCGAGGAAGGCATCGAATACGCCCTCAAACAACAACCCGAACACGCGGGTCTGCTCCGGGCCAAGGGCGCGTTCGCCCTCGCCCAGGATCACATCGAAGAGGCCCAGCGGGTGTTGCTGCGGTCCCAGAGCAAAAACCCCGAGGACATCGACACCACCTTGTTGCTCGCCCGCACCCACCTCGACCGCGACGCCAACGAAGCGCTGCGCCTCATCGAGCAGGTCCAGCGCAAAGCCCCCGAGCTCAAGGCCGCCCTCCAGGTCGCGGGGGGCGCGCACCGGCGGCTGGGCAACTACAAAAAGGCCCGGGAGTTCTTGCGCAGCCGCTTGGAGTCCGACCCCGGCAATGTCCCTGCCCTGCGGGAGATGGCCCGGCTGGAGCTCGACCTCGACAAGCCCCAGCGGGCGATCAACGCCCTGGTGGACCTGACCCGCGCCGATGAGCAGGACGTCGAGGCCCGGCTGCACATGGCCCAGATCCAGTACCAACTGCTCGGCTACAACCAAAAGGCCGAACGGGAGCTGCGCTTCATCATCGACAACCTCGAGAAGGTCGCCGGCAGGCTCCTCCTCCCGGTCCAGATGCATTACGCCTACCTGCTCAACCTGCGGGGCGAACGCGAGGAGGCCCTCAGCTATGCCCAAAAGGCCCTGGCCATCGACGACACCTGGGCCCCCGCCTTGGTGGTGCTGGCCCGCATCCTCCGGGACCAGGGCAAGCTCGACGACGCCAAGAAGCACCTCGAGCAGGCGGTGGCCTTGCTCCCCGAGACCCCCCAAGCGCTGTTCATGCCCACGGTGCGCACCCAGCTCGCCGACGTGCAAATCGGCCTAGGAGACAAAACCAACGCCAAGCGCAACTACTCCAAGGCCCTCGAGGACGACCCCAACCACATGCGCGGGTACCTTGGCCTCGCCACCGCCTACATCGCCGACGGCGAATCCACCCAGGCGGCCAACGTGATGCGGCGCGCGCTCAACTCCGACCCGCGCTACAAGGCGGACCACCGGGCCCTCACCGACTTCCCCACCCCCACCAGCGACATTGTGGCCTACGCCAAGACCTACGACAAAGCCCGGCCCGGCTCGGGGGGGCGCGCCCTCAAGCTCTCCGGCGAAGGCATCGTGTGGTACCACGCGGACCAAATCAGCAAGGCCAAAGCCACCCTGCAAAAAGCCCTGTCCCTGGACAGCAAGAACCACGGCGCGTTGCTCTACATGGCCGTCATCGACATGGACGAGGACCGCTACAGCGCCGCCGCCCGGCGTTTGAAAAAAGCCGTCGACTCCACCGCGGGCAGCCACGCCATCACCCACACCTACCTGGCCAAAGCCGAGCTCCGCACCGGCCGTCTGGTCGACGCTGAGCACCGGCTGGGGGACGTGCTCGACAACGACGCCAACTCCCTGGCCGGCCGCTATGCCCTGTCCCAGCTGCGCATCCGCCAGGACAAAAAGTCCGAGGCCGAAGACATGCTCCGCGCCCTGCTCAAAGAGGACCCCGACTACCGGCCGGTCAAGCGCTCGCTCGCGGTGCTCGATTCCTAGAGCGGGTCTCCCTCCTGCCCCAGCGGCCGCGGCCAACCCTACTGCTTGGCCTTGATGCGGGTGGTGCGGCCCTCGACGATGGTCACCCGCCGGGTCTCGGAGACCGCCCCATTGGGCAACACCAGCTCGACGGTGTGCGCGCCGGTGGCCAGCCGGTGGTTGAACAGCGGCGTGCCCCCGATGTCGCGTTTGTCGACCAGCACCCGAAAGTTGTCCGTGGCCGCCACCGAGAGCCGCCCGTAGGTCTCGTCTTTTTTGACCACCTGCGGGACCGCAGACGCGTCCCGGACGGCTTCGCGCGTGTCGTCGGGGGCACCGGTCGCGGGGGGCCCGCCCGCGGGCGCATCGTCGCGGGAGGCGGTCCGCGGCTTGCTTTTGGCCGGCCGGCGCCGCTTTGGGGCGTGTGTCGTCCCGCCCCCCCGCGCGGGCTCGTCGTCGGACACCACCCTGCCCGCGTCCTCCGCGTCGCCTGCGTCCGGGCCTGCGCCCACGGGGGGCGCGGGGGGATCGGCGGCGGGCGGCTCCGCCACGTGCGCCACCGGCGGCACCGGCTCGTCGTCGGCGGCCGCATCGAACACCCCGCTCGCCCACAGCCCCAGCCCCATGAGCCCGGCGACAACCAAGGCAAGGACCGCCGCCACCGGGCCCCGCCGGCGTTCGCCGAAGGCCAGGTCCTCGACGTCTTGGGTCCCGAACACCTTGGTCGCCGCCGCGGGCGCGGCCGCGGCGGTCCCGTCAAACGTGTCGGTGGGCGCCCCGGCCGCGAACAGCGCGGTGTCGGCGGTCTCGTCCGACGCGAGGACCATGGTCTGCCGGGGGGGTTTTAGCGCCGCGGTCCCGGCCACCGCCGAGCCGGTGTCGGCGAGCACCGCGGTGTGCGCGCCCGGCGGCCGCGGGTCGGCCCGGGTGGGCAACGACGCGGTGGCGTGGGGGGCTTTGTCGTCGGCCGCGCGCAGTGACCGCACGAAGTCGCCGAGCGCGCCTTCTCCGGTCTTGCCCGCGTAGCGCGCGAGCACGCTGTCGAGGGCGCGGGCCATCGCGTCGGCATTTTTGAACCGGTGGGCGGGGTCTTTGGCCAGGGCCCCGGCGAGGATGTCGTCGAGGGCGGGATCGATGTCGTCGAACTCGCCCGCCACCGGGGGCACGGCCATCTCCACCGCGAGCCGAATGGACTCATAGACATTGTCGCGCATGAACAGCGGCCGCTGGGCCAGCAACTCGTAGAGCACAATCCCGAGCTGAAAGATGTCGGTGCGGGCGTCGAGGTCCTCGCCCCGGGCCTGCTCGGGGGCCATGTAGCCGGGCTTGCCCCGGACCACGCCGATCTGGGTTTGGTTCTGGCGGGCGGTGTGTTTGGCGATGCCGAAGTCGATGAGCTTGGTGCTGCCGGTCTCGGTGACGATGAGGTTCTGCGGGCTGACGTCCCGGTGCACGACGTGCAGCCGCTGGCCCTGATCGTCGGTGAGGGCGTGGGCGTGGTGAAGCCCCCGGGCGGCGTGGGCCACAATGAGAGTGGACAGCGCGGGGGGAATGCGCAGGCGGTGTTCGCGGCAGAGCTGTTGGATGCGCTCGACGCTCAGGCCGTCGACGTACTCCATGACCAGGTAGAGCACGTCGTGGTCCTCGCCGAAGTCGAAGACCTGACACAGATGCGGGTGGTTCATGCGGGCCACGAGCTTGGCCTCGTCAAAAAACAGCGTGCGGTAGTCCTCGTTGGCCCCGAACTGGGGCAGCACGACCTTGATCGCGACGCGCTTTTCAAAGCCCCCGGCCGATTTGCGGGTGCCGAGCAGGATCGCCCCCATGCCCCCCTGCGAGAGCTTGCGCTCGACGGTGTAGCCACCGATGGAGGGGGGAATCTGCAGCTGCATCGAACGATGTTAGCCAAAGCCTCCGCTGATTTGGAGAGCGCGCGCGCACGGCCCGTGGCCCGGCCCCGGTCAGGCCGCGGGCCCCGACCGCCCAGAAGGCCGACGCGCCCTTTCCCCCGAGGCGCGCGGCCCAGGCACGTGCTCAGAGGTTGCCGCAGTCGTACAGCAGCTCGTCGGCCGAATCGATGGTTCCATCGGAGAACCAATCGTAGCGCCGCTCGGTCTCCACGCCCCCTTCGAGCTCGTGGAGGGTCGTCAGGATCAGCAGCGCGTCCTCGTGCGTCTCCACCACGCGTCCTTCTTGGTTGCGAACCCAACGATACGACGCTGATGGCGCCGCCTCACCATCGCGCTGCCACTCGATGTGGTCGATCCCGTGGTCGTCGTAACCGTACGTTGCGTGCCGGCGGCCGATGACTTCTCCGGCGCTCAGGGTCTCGACGTCGATGCCATCGACAAGGCCCTCGTCGCTGTAGTGCACGATCGCCTCTTCGTACGGGTGCTCGCCGAACCACACGTCGATGCCCACGATGCGCCCGTCCTCCCATTGGTACTCTTTGGACGCGCGGCTTTCGGCCTGGGTGATGACCTGCCGAACGAGCTGACCCGCGTCGTACTCATACGCAAACCCCAGATGGTCCTCGTCTTCCCCGGCGAAATAGTGGCGATGAGAGGACAACTGCCCGGCGTCGTCGTAGGTCCAGGTCCAGCGCTGCAAGACCTTGCCCTCTCCGTCCGCCTGGGCGCCCACGTACCGTTGGACCGATTCGATCCGGCGCCCCGCGTCGTCGAACCGATGCGTGGTCAACCGCTGGAGCTCGTCGAACTCACCGCTGTACTCCCGCCGACCGCAGGGACCGTCTGTGCCCACCGCGATGGGCAGCTCAAGCCAAGGACCGTAGCGCCCCGACAGAAGCTCCGGTTGCTCCCCGGCGCGGTCCACCACAAAGATGGACGACGGGCCGCAGGCGACAAGCACCGGCCACAACATCAACGACGACAGGGTCAACCTCATTCGACACATCATTCGCCTCCGAGGTCCGCACCGTGGCGCGTGGGCCGCGACCGACAACGAAAAGGACCTAAATCCTCCCGACACAACCTGACAGTTCTCCGCGCGACGTGGGCGCGTGCGCCCCGCTCCTCGCGTGCCCGGCCCCGGACAGATCAGACGCTTGCGTTGCCTGCCGCGCGACTTACCGTGCACCCTACGCCCACAACATCGCTGGAGACCTGAGTGAAGAACGTCGCTGCTTCCAAATGCCGCTGTGTCTTCGCCGCCGCCCTCTTGGGCGGCGCGCTGTGTGTGTGGGCCGGGGCCAACCCGGCGATGGCGCGCCCCGGTGGCGGCCAATCCTACGCGGGCTCGTCGAGCAGCGGGTCGTACTCGAGCAGCTCAAGTTCCAGCTCGAGCTCGAGCTACGCGAGCGGATCGGTGTCATCGGGCGGGGGCGGCGGCGAGCGGGCGCCGGCCGACCCGGTGGTGTTGCTGTTCGCCCTGGTGGTGCTCGGGGCCCTGATGGTCGTGATGGTGATCAACGGGCGCAAAACCGCCAAGCAACGGGCCGCGCAACAGGCCCGCGACACCGGCCTGCCCCCCGATGTGTTCGCGACCCTGGCCCGCCAGGCCGGCCTCCTCATGCCCTCGCTCGACGGCGCGCGCGCCACCGCCCGCGACGAGGTCTCGTCCAAGCTCTCCGCCGTGCGCGACATCGACCCGGGCTTTTCCCGGCCGGTGTTCGATGACTTTGTGCACGCGCTGTTCGTGAAGGCCCACGAGGCACGGGGCGACGGCCGGCTCGACAAGCTCGCGATCTATCTCGACCCCCACGCCCGGGCGGGCCTGGCCTCGCGCGGACCGCGGGGCCGGGCGGGGGCCGGCGCGGGCGGGGGGGCCCGGCTGTTCATGGCCGGGCCGGGCACGGCAGACACAGAGACATTGCCGGTGCGCGACGTGCGCGGGGTGATCGTCGGCGCCCAACGGATTTGCCGCGTGCGGGTGGACCCCACCTTGGGCCTCACCACCGTCGCGGTGGCGTTCGAGGCCAACTACACCGAACAGACCGATGGCGGGGCGCAGAACCAATACGTCGAGGAGCTCTGGATCTTTCAACGCCACAACGACGTGCGCTCCCCCGCCCCCGACGACATGTCCGTCCACCGCTGCCCGAGCTGCGGGGCCGGCCAAGAGCAGTCCGGCGATGGCGCCTGCGCCTACTGTGGCAAGCGGATCGACACCGGCGCGTTCTCGTGGGTGGTCAAGGCCGCCCTCGAACTGCGGCGCTCGCCTCGTCCGCCCCAGCTCACCGGCGACGTGCCCGAGCACGGGACCGAGGACCCCACCATCGTTCACCCCCACGCGATGACCCGGCTGGCCGCGCTCAAGGACCGCGACCCGGCGTTCGACTACCTGGCGTTCCAAGACCGGGTGCGGCTCGTCTACCACGGCCTCAACCTGGCCTGGACCGGCCGACGCTGGGAAAAGGCCCGCCCCTACCTCACCAACGAGCAGTTCGGCGCCCAACGTTATTGGATCGATGAGTATCTGCGACAAGGCCTCACCAACCACATGGACGAGGCCACCGTGACCCGCATCGAGGTCGCCAAAGTGGAATCGGACCAGTACTTTGACGCCATCACCGTGCGTGTGCACGCCCACGCCAAGGACTTCACCACCGACGACAAGACCGGCGCGATCGTGAGCGGGGGCAACCTCTACCCCCGGCACTACACGGAGTATTGGACGTTCATTCGTCGATCCGGCGTGGCCCAACCCACCACCACCACCGAGAGCTGCCCCAGCTGCGGCGCGGGCCTCGACGACATCACCATGGCCGGGGAGTGCGCGCACTGCGGCGCGACCATCACCAAGGGCGCGTTCGACTGGGTGCTCTCACGCATCGAACAAGACGAGGCGTACCGGGGCTGAGCCGGATCGCCTTGTCTTTCGGCGCCAAACCAGGTTCGTCCCACCCCAGGGTGTGACGAGGTTCGTGGCCCGGTCCGTACACCGTTCAAACGCTCAACATTCAGCGGCCCGACTCGGCGCGCTTGACCGGCAGACGTCGGATACACACGACCACATCGGCCCACATCTCGTGGGCGGCGGGCCTGGCCGTGCCCATGGAGACCCAATGCTCAGGACAGCTCTTTCCCCTGCCCTCATCTTCCTGGTGGCCACGGTCGCGTCGCCCGCCGCCGCAGACACCACGGTGTTCAACGCCGCCTGCGATGAGACCCGGGTGCACGACTGGTACGACTTCGCCGCATCCTGCGAGGTGCCCTTGCTGCCGGACCCGGACGCCATCTACGACTACACCCATCTCGCCGAGGGCATCGCCCGCGAGGTCGCCCGGGTCGCGATGGCGGGATTTGAGTACAGCCCCGCGATGCTTGGCACCACCGACAGCCGGGTGGTCTACCTGGATCCGGTGACGGTGCGACAGCTGCTGACGTTCGTGGACCAACTCATTCCGCTCCTGCAGTCGGGTGACAGCAGCCTTTGGCCGTATGCCACCGCCGCGTTCATGTCGCCGTGGTACGGCACCGTCGCCACCCCGGAACGCCAACGGGTGCTCATCGCTGACGTGTGGCTGCGCGCGAGCATGCAGGTGTACGAGGACTTGGTGCACAGCGGACTTCCCGCGGACGTGATGGGCCAGGCGTTTGGCCTCTCCGTGCTCGGGCTCGTCGACAATCCGTGTCAGCCGTACCCGACGACAACGGGCGCGTACGGGCTCGCCGATCTCACCGTCGGGCAAGAACAAGCGCTGTCCTCGATGGGGCTCGACACCCCCGCGCTCGAGGACGCGATGTCCAACCTGTGTGGACAACTGGGGGCGGGGGGCAGCACCGGGGACCTCGGCCGGCGCGTGCTGTTCCCGGGGGACGCTGGGCTGCTCCAGTGCTTGGGCGACCAGTTTGGTGAGACCGGCGCGCAGGGGCACTTCGCCGAGTGCATGCTCGAAGGGCTGGGGGTGACCGCCGGCGAGTTCGACCCCGACACCATGCGCGAGATTTTTGAAGAAGACTGTGGGGGAGACAATCCCTATGCAGAGGGCGGCAGCCTGCCCGCGAACTTCTGGGACCCGCCGCCCCCCCCGGCCAAGACCGACGTCGAGCTCATCGTGGACAAAGTCTACGGCACGGTGGGAGGCCCCACGCCCGAGGAAGCGTACGAGAACGCCGCCCCCGAGGTAGCCCCGGCCCCGACGTCAGGCCCGTTCCCCACCGTGACCGACGAAAACGAACAGGCGATCCGGGTGATGGACGCCAAGCTGGGGCGTCGAAACGGACCACCGATTTCCGCCAAGGCGGTGAAGGAGGCGGTTCAGGCCATCGCCAAGGCGATCGAAAACCTATTCAAAAAGAAAGACGACCCGGAAAAGACCGAACCCAAACCCGAGCCAAAACCCAAGCCCGGTGACGGGGACGGCGACGGCGACGGCGACGGCGATGGGGACGCGACCGGAGGCGACGGCGACGGCGACGGCGATGGCGACGAGGACACCGAACCTCCGGCCGACGCCGACGACGGGACCACCATGCCCGGCGAAGGCTGTGCGTCGACGTGGGAGCGGACCGCGCGCGCTTGTCACGAGAGGCTCCAACAGGTCTTTCCCGGGGCCGGCACCGGTGGCGTCGACCCCACGGTGGCATACCCCCCGCCCCACGATCCCACCGGCTTCAGCGAAGACGCCAACGCGTGCGGGATGTTTGCCCAAGACCCGCCCCGGCCGGACAACTGTGAACAGCTGACGGTCCCGCCGTCGGGCTGCCTCAGCCCCAACCTCGCCGACTCCCGCGAGATCTTCGAGAACATGGCCCAGGACATCTTGTGCATGAGCGTGACCTGTCCCCCGGACGACTTCTGCACCTGCACCGACGAGCAACCCGCCCCCCCCTCGGGCCCCGGGGGGGGCCCGCCGCCGGTGTTGAGCAACCCTCGCCTGCACACCTTGGCGCCGATGAGCGAACAGCAAGCGTTCGAAGAACTGATGTGGCTCGGGCCGCCCATGCTCGTGGAGGAAGGTTGGATCGGACGCGAACGGGACCAGACCCTGGTGCCCTAGGCCGGTCCACGCCGGACAGCGGCGGTGCGCCAGCGTCGACGAACGCCGGCGCACCCCCTGGGTTCAGCTGTCGTTGTCCTTGAGGCCGTGTTTGACCAACAGCGCGCGCAGGTGACGCCGAGACAGGCCGGCGTGGCGCGCGGCCTGCGAGATGTTGTCGTCGAAGCGGGTCATCAGCTCGGGCAGGTATTGCGCCTCGAACTGGTCGACGACGCGTTCTTTCGCGTCCTTGAACGGCAGGTTGGTGTCCACCGTCATCGCCGACGGGGCGGCCTCGGAAAAGCTCGGGCCCAGCCACAACGGCAAGGTCTCGAACGCGGTGTTCTTGCCCGCGAGCACCAAGCTGCGCTCGAGGATGTTGCGCAGCTCCCGCACGTTGCCCTCAAAATGATGGGCGCTGAGCCGCTCGAGGTTCTCGCCGCGGATGGGCCCGCTCTCGAGGCCGCGCCCCTCGTAGATGCCGCGGATGAGCGCGGGCAGATCGTCGATGCGCTCGTTGAGGCTCGGCAGCCGAATGTGCACCACCGCGAGGCGGTGAAAGAGGTCGAGGCGGAAGGTCTTCTGCTCGACCATCTCGAACAGGTCGCGGTTGGTGGCCGCCACCACCCGACAGTCGATGGGCCGGGTCGCGTCGCCCCCGACGGGGATGACGTGCCCGGACTCGAGCGCGCGCAACAGCTGGGTCTGGCTGTCCAGGGGCAGCTCCCCGATCTCGTCGAGGAAGATGGTGCCCCCGTGGGCTTTGACGAACGCGCCCGGCCGATCCCGGTCGGCCCCGGTGAACGCGCCCTTTTTGTGTCCCATCAAGGCGCTGGCGATGAGTTCTTTTTGTGCGGTCCCGCAGTCGAAGATGACAAACGGTCCCGAGGCCCGGGGGGAATGATCATGGATCGCCCGGGCGGTGAGTTCTTTGCCGGTGCCCGACGGGCCCTCGAGGAGCACGGTGGCCTCGGTGGCGGCGGCGAGCTCGAGCACCGCGAACGCCTCGCGCATGGGGCGCGACTCGCCGATCAGCCCCCCGAACCGGCTGCGGTTGGACGGGGGAATCGACGGGCCGCCCCCGTCGACGACGCGAATCTCGGTCTCGCCCACCCGAAAGCTGTTGCCGATGCCGACCACGGCTTCGACCACCCGCGCCCCCTGGACGAAGGTGCCGTTGGTGCTGCCGAGGTCGCGCACGAACACCCCCGCCTTCGACGGCAACACCTCGGCGTGGGTGCGGCTCACCGCCCGGTCGGCGAGCACGAGGTCGCACTCGCCCCCCGCGCCGATGACGACCTTTTTGGTGCCCACGCGCACGGACTTGGCGGTGTTGTCGTCGGCGACCTGGAGGACCAAGCCGCGCGAGGTGGTCTTGTCCAACGCCAGCGAGGTGGCGAGCCCGGTGAGTTGGATGGTTTTGACGTTGGGCGTGCTCATGGTCCCTCGAGGTTCCAGCGGTCCCGCCGCGGACGATGCGGGTGTGACCTGGAGGTACCACAAGTCGCGGCGGGGCGCGCCCCCCGCCTGGCATGGTCCGTGCGACGTGTGGGCGAGCGAGGGGTGGTATGACGGTGTCGTCGACCCCGGAGCGACAATGATGCTGTGGACGATGTGTTTTTTGGCGTTCGGGTTGCCGGACGGTGCCGCCGCACCGGCCGCGGCGGAGCTCTCGGCCCCGGACGAGGCCGCGCCGCCGGTGCCGGAGGCCGAGGGCCCGGTGGATGAGCCCGCGCCGGTGCTCGCCCCGGTGGGCGCGACCCCGCTCGAGGCGGGGCTTTTCTACCTCGCGGAGCTGGAGCTCGAGCGCGCCCTGTCCGCGCTCAACGCGGCCACGCAACAAGGCCCGTACGACCACGACCAGCTCATCGCGCTGTACACCGCGCTCGGGACGGTGCGCGCGTTCTTTGATGACGAAAAGGGCGCGAAGGCCGCGTTTCGGTTTTTGCTCACCATCGCCCCCAACGCCAGCCTGTCGTACAAGACCTCGACCAAGGCCACGTTCCTGTTCGAGGCGGTGCGGGAGGAGATGCGCGCCACCCGGCCCCCTGAAGTCACATTGGTGCCCCCCGTGCTGGTGGCGTTCGACCAACCGGTGGTGCTGACCCTGATGCGCCGGCACGACCCGGACGGCCTGCTGCAGGACATCGTGGTGCGGTACCGCGTACAGGGCGCCGACGATGACCGCTTCGCCTCCATCCGGCTCGCCGCCCCCGACGACGGCGCCCGGACCGAGGTCGCCTTGCCCGCGGTGGGCCCCGCCGAGGCCAATGTCGAGGAGGGGGGCCTGTCCGGCGCGGTGGTCGAGGTCGCGGTGTCCGCGTACGACCGGCGGGGTTGGGAGGTCAAGCGCGCGCCGGGTCCCGATCGGCCCTTGGAGATCCCGGTGGGGTTCGACGCGCCCGGCCCCTGGTACACCTCGTGGTGGGCGATCACCGGGGCGATGGTGGGGGTCGCGGTGTTCGTCGCGGCGAGCACCGCGGGCCTGGCCGCGGGGGGCGCGGGCTACTGGGTGGCCACCCGGCCCGACCCCCTGGTGGACATCATCGTGGAGGGGCCATGACCGCGCGCGGCCATTCCGTGTTGTGCGCGCTGGGCCTCACGGTGGCGCTGACCAGCGCGTGCCCCACCCGCTACGCGGTGTATCTCAGCTATGAGCTGCCCGCGTCGTTCACCCCCGAGGGGTTCGGCGACCGCGCGCCGTCGACGGTACAGGCCGAGCGCTGGCCCCCGGAGCTTCAGTTGGTGGTGAGCGTGTACGCGCCCAGCGATGGGGTGGTGCGCACCTGCGCGGACTACGAGCACGGGCGCGGCACCCTGGAGAACCTCGCCGCGGCCACGACCTTCAGCGGCCCCCTCGACGAGGTGAACACCGATGCGGTGCCGCGGCTGGGCGACAAGCTCATCGTGCTCGAGGGGATCTCCAGTGAGTTTGGCCCCCTGGTGCGGGGCTGCGCGGCCCTCGGCGACATCGAAGGCGAAGTCGAGGTTCACATCGTGCTCACCCCCCTGGCCGAGGTCCGCACCATCGAGCGGGCCCACGCCGTGACCCCGCGGGACGGTCCAGGCACATTGGACACGGTGTCGGTCCTCACCGTGGACGCCTTTGGGCGCCCCGCGGAGACCGCGGTGGAGGTCATGCTGTACGGGCCCGCCGGCACCCTCGCCCGGCCCCCCGAGATCGTGCAGACCCAAGTGGACCCCGACGCGCTCATCGAGTTCGACGCCAAGCACGAGCTCGCCTACGACGACCTCGACTTCGTGGGGCCGTTCGCGCTCCGGCTACAGGCCCAACAGCCGCTCACCGACCGTCTGGTCGTGCCCGGGGTGGCCGAACCCGCCGAGAGCACCTTTCGGCCCTTCGACGTGACCGGTGACGAAAACCCCAGCCGGCAGCTCGTGCCCGTGCGGTTTGGCCCCCTCGACCTCGCCTACGTGCGCACCGCCGCCATCGGCCGGCCCGAGGTCGCCTGGGCCACCGGGGTCGACGACACAGGCATGCCCGTGCTCGAGGACGTGGCCCCGCCCTTTGCCGTATCATTGGGGCTGGTGCTCATCGCCGAGCTGCGCTCGGCCGACGGGGCCGAGGGCGTGCTCTTGTTCCGCGGCAACCTCGGTGGGCGCCTCGCGTTTTGGCCCCAGAGCGGGCCCCCGCACGAAATCGACGGCGGCACCCAGCCCCTCCTCGCCGACGGCACCCAGAGCCCGTACACTCTCGGCGACTTCGAGCCCGGCCCGTTCCTCGCCCTCGGCCCCTGCGCACAGCACGTGCTCGCCGGGCCCTACGCCTCCTGGTTCACCCTCAGCGGGACCGATGACGAGGACAGCGGCCGGTTCGCCATCGTGAGCATCGCGGACGACGGAACCCCGTCGCTGTCGCTGCACAACCTGCCCGCCTACCCGCTGCAGAGCTTCTGCCTCGACGCCCCCGACGGCGCCGTGCACCGGTATGTCATTGTGCTCACCGAACAAAACGGTCTCGCCGCCCTGTCCCTCGGCCCCGCGGTCCTGACCGACGCCACCAACTTCGCCAACCGAGAGTTCCTGAATCTGCCCGGGGTGGTCGCCATCGGCCAAACCGAGATCGCCGCCCCCGCCCGCCTGCTCACCGCCACCGGCAGCGCCTTCGGCATCTTCTTGTCCGAGATGCGACTCGACGACGACGGCGTGCTGCTCACCGAAAACATCCCCCTCTACGGCCTGCCCCTCGCCCCCCGCAGCCTGCACGGGGGCGCCCTGTACCGTGCGGAGACGCGCCACGATGTGCACCTGCTGTCCACCGGCAACGACGGCAACGAAGCCGCCCGCCCCCTGCTCTTTTTCGCCGGCGCCACCCTCGACGACGGGACCCCGCTGAGCGCGGCCATGGACCTCGACCATTGCCAACCCGTCCAGCACTGCCGGGTGTTGCTCCACGACCTCGACGGGGATGGCGTGGCCGAGATCTACACCGGTCGCATCAACAACCGGGACGGCATCAACCGGGTCAGCGATCCCGACCTCACCGTGATTCGGTTGCGGGACACGAGCTACGTGCCCGAAGACGCGCCAAGCGATGCGGAATAGTGCCTAGCGCTGCAGCAGCTCGATCATGCCCTGGAGGGTCTTGAGCTTGCGGTCCGCGCGGGCGTAGAGCCGGGCCGACACCAGCGCCGAGGCCGCGTGACCCCCGAGCAAACTCAACAGCTCGACGTCGTTGCGCAGCAGCCGGTCTTTCTGGCTCAGCAGCTCGTACAGCACCACCGCCCCCACCACGTCGCGGCCCATGGCCAGCGGCACCGCGGCGATGACCCCTTCGCGGGCGGGCCGCTCGGAGGTGTGCACATAGGCGACCCGGGAACCCACCACCTCGGCGAGCACGCCCCGGGGCTCGACCCCGCTGCGGGCCAGCCGCCCGTCGAGCTGCCGGTCGGCCACCACGTCGAACGACCCCTCGGGGTTGGCCAACAAAATCGCATACGCATTGGCCCCGATGAAGTTGACGATGATCTCCTCGATCGTCGCCACCACCTCGTCGAGGTCCAAGGTCGCATGCAGCCGATAGGACGCGACGTACATCGACATCATCGAGCCGTTGAGCTCTTCGAGCTCGAGGATGCGCCCGTTGAGGTCGGTGTTCTCCTCGAGCAGGTCCTGGACCTGGATTTGCGCCACCCGCACTTTTTCCTGGGCGGCCTTCACCGTCTTCAGCGCGTCACCGCCCCCTTGGGTCTGCTTGATCAGCGCTTCCGACAGGCGGCGGTTGTCCTTTTGCAGCCGGGTGTTGTCCACCACCAGCTCCGAGAGCAGATCACGCAGCGCGTCGAGCTGGCCGAGGCCCTGGGCGAGCTGCTCCAAGGTCTCGAGCCCCTCGTCGATCTTCCGCTGCTGCGCCCCGCTGGGCGGATTCTCGGGTCCCGACATGTCAAAGGCTCCGCAATGGCGGGACATTAAACCCCCAACGCCAGGCCGTCCACACAACCGCCCCCGCGTGGTACCCGCCCCCATGGCCGATCTCGGCTTCCCCGCCCCCACCCGCCGCCTGGCCCGCGCCGTCGAGGCGTTCTTCGTCGAGCAGGGCCGCGACCTCCCCTGGCGGGCCGACCGCAGCCCGTACCGCGTGTGGCTGTCGGAAATCATGTGCCAGCAGACCCGGGTCCAGGTCGCGATCGATTACTTCACGCGCTTCGTCGAGCGGTTCCCCCGCGTCGAGGACCTCGCCCGCGCCCCCCTCGACGACGTGCTCGCGATGTGGAGCGGGCTTGGCTACTACGCGCGCGGCCGCAACCTGCACCGGGCCGCGCAGGTGGTGGCGTTCGAGCGGGACGGGCGGTTCCCCGACACCGCCGCGGGCCTTCGTGAGCTGCCCGGGGTCGGGCCTTACACCGCGGCCGCGATCGCGTCGTTCGCGTTCGGCCGGACCGAAGCGGTCGTCGACGGCAACGTCATGCGCGTGCTGTCCCGGCTCTGCCTCGACGACGGCCCCCTCGACGAGCCCGCGACCAAGCGGCGCATGACCGCGCGGGCCTTGGCCTTGGCCGAGGCCGCCGACCACGCGCCCACCCTCGCCGAGGGGGTGATGGAGCTCGGCGCGCTGGTCTGCACCCCCAAGGCATTCAGGTGCGACGCTTGCCCGCTGTCGACGATGTGCGAAGCGCGCGACGCCGACGTGGTCGCGCTCTACCCGGTCAAAAAGAAGCCGCGGCCCCGCACCCTCGTCGAGGTCTGTGCGGTGGTGGTGCACCAAGACGGCGCGGTGTGGCTCGAACGCCGCGAGGCCAAAGGGCTGTTCGGGGGGCTTTACGAAGTCCCGGCCACCCCGCTCGACGGCGCGGCCCCGGCGAAGGTGGCGCGCCAGCTCCTCGAGGCGCGCGGGCTCTCGGCCCCCGGCCGGTTGCGCAAGACCGCCACCGTCGCGCGCACGCTCACCCACCGTGAGCTCGTTTTTCACGTGTACTCGGTGCCGGTCGACGGGGCGCACGATCCGTTGCGCGCGGGCGACGAGGTCTCGGGCGTGGGCTTGTCCACCGCGATGCGCGAGGTGCTGCGCGCGGGCTGGCCGGCCGCGGAGCGGTTTTTGCCGGGGTGATCCGGTCGGCCGCGACCCGGCCTCGTCGGCCGAATCTGATCCGGCCGATTTTTGGCCCCGCGATGCCCCCTCCCCTACCGTACGGGGATGCGTCTGCTCCCTTTGGTCACCCTCTGCCCCCTCTTGCTCCCCCTCGCCACGGGCTGCTCGATCAAGGCCGGCCACGTGCGGCCGCGGGACCCGGTGCTGTCGAGCCCGGCGGATCGCGCGCTGCCCACGCCTTCGCCCTGGCGCGGCCTGCTCGACGACCCCGGCCTCGAAGGAGGCCCCGCCCTCGACGCGCAGCGGGCCCGGCTCGCCGAAGCCGCCGGCACCTTCGTGGGCAAGGGCCGCGTGGTCGTCGGCCAAAAACCATTCCGCGCCGACTGCTCGGGCACCGTGCGCGGCATCTACGCGGCCGCGGGCGTGCCGCTCGGCCGCGCCCCCGCCGTCGCCGGCCAGAGCGACACCGCCAACCTCTACCGCTACGTGCAGCAACATGGGTCCATCCGCACCGCCGACCCCGCGGTGGGCGACCTCATCTTTTTTGACCACACCTACGACCGCAACAAAGACGGCAAGGCCAACGACGCCTTCTCCCACATCGGCGTGGTCGAGCGCGTGCTCGACGACGGAACCGTGGTGTTCGTGCACCGGGTCAGCGGCCGCATCTTGCGGTACCGCATGAACCTCGCGCGCCCCCACGTGCGCCGCACCCCCGAAGGCCAACGGGTCAACCACTTGCTTCGCCGCAAACACGGCAGCATCCCCGAAGCCACCACCGCGGAGCTGTTCGTGGCCTACGGCTCGTTGCCCGCCGCCCCCGCCGCCACCGTGGCCAGCCGCTGACCCCGGCGCGGCCTCACCGGGCGCGGATCACAAAATAGCGCTGGATCTTGGCCAGGGTCTTTTCCCCCACCCCGGTCACCGCCCGCACATCGCTCCACCGCGAAAACCGACCCAAGCCCCGCCGGTGCTCGACGATGGCCGCGGCCAATCGCCGGCCCACCCCGGGCACGACCCGGAGCGCCGATTCGCCCGCCCGGTTGATGTCGATCTTCTGGCCGGCGAGCAGCGCAAACGTGCCCGGGTCCTCTCCGGCCCCGTCGCACCGCAGCACCCGGTCGACCACGCCCGGCTGCGCACAGGGCGCCGGCGCCGCCCCCTCGGCGCGCGGCGTCATCGCCACGCCACCGGCGGTCAGCAACAGCAACACCGCCAGCAACGGGCGCGAACGGTCAGGGGACATGGGGGTCTGTACCACGGTCGATTGATGGTTCTTGCGGCCTGTGGCACGTTTTGGCCATGCGTGTCGGTCTTTGTGTGTTCGCTGTCGGGGTCGCGGCCCTGTTTTTCCTCGCCTGCCCTTCGAAGCGGTGCACGACCCCCGCGGACTGTCTGCTCGATTGCGACTGCGAAGACCCGAACAACAACGTGGTGGTCAAGTGCGGGCTGCAATACCGCTGCGACTTCTCCACCGACCTGTGCTCGGAAGCGTTCAACACCGCGACGTGCGACGACGTGTGCAACCTCCAGCCCGACGGCAAATGTTACAGCCGCCAATGCATCTCGGAGACCGATTGCTTGCGCGAGGTCCAGTGCAACGTCGACCCCGGCAACGGCATGATCCAGACCCTGCCCTGCACGATGGAGTTCGCCTGCGACGCCGACGACAACCTCTGCGAGGTGGAGTTCACCGCCACCGACCTCGAGGTCTGCCAGATGTGCCAACAGGCCGGCGTGTTCGGCTGAGGAGGCACAGATGACCATCGTGCTCGACGGCGCTTCGCTCCACCCCGCCGCGGTCGAGGCCGTGGCCTCGGCCGGACGCGCCGTTGAAATCGCCCCCGCGGTGCACGCCCGCATGGAGTCCGCGCGCCGGCTCGTCGACGAGATCGCCGCCGGCGACGACCCCGTGTACGGCATCAACACCGGCTTCGGCGCGCTCGCCGAGGTCAAGGTCGAGCGCGACAAGGTCGAAATCCTCCAGCGCAATCTCATTCTGTCCCACGCCGTGGGCGTGGGCGAACCTCTGCCCTTCGCCACCGCCCGCGCGTTGATGCTCCTGCGGGCCAACACCCTGGCGGTGGGCCACTCCGGTTGTCGCCCGGTCGTGCTCTCGCACCTGGTGGGCTTGCTCAACGCCGGCATCGCCCCCTACGTCCCCTGCAAAGGCAGCGTGGGCGCCTCGGGGGACCTCGCCCCCCTCGCCCACGTGGCGTTGCTCCTCATCGGTGAAGGCCCCGCTTACATCGACGACACCCTCACCACCGCCAAACGCGCCCTCGCCCACGCCGGCCTCGCCCCCCTCGTGCTCCAGGCCAAAGAGGGCCTCGCCCTCATCAACGGCACCCAAGCCATGGTCGCGTCCGGCACCCGCTCGCTGCTCGTGGCCGAAGAGCTCACCCGCCTCGCCGACATCGTGGGCGCGCTCTCCCTCGACGCGCTCAAGGGCACCGACCGCGCCTTCGACCGGCGCATCCACGACGCCCGCCCCCACCCCGGCCAGTCGACCTGCGCGGCCAACCTGCGCGCGCTCCTCGACGGGAGCGAGCTGCTCAAGAGCCACGCCGACTGCGGCAAGGTGCAAGATCCCTATTCATTGCGCTGCATGCCCCAAGTGCACGGCGCCACCCGCGACGGGCTCGCCTACGTGCGCTCCGTGCTCGAACGTGAACTCAACGCCGCCACCGACAACCCCTTGGTGTTCCTCGACGGGGACAGCGGCATGAGCGGGCACGACGTCATCTCGGGGGGCAATTTCCACGGCCAGCCCGTGGCCCTGGCCCTCGACTTCCTCGCCATCTGCACCGCCGAGCTCGCCAACATCAGCGAACGCCGCATCGAGCAGCTCGTGAACCCCGCGCTCTCGTCGGGCCTGCCCGCGTTTTTGTCCCCCGACCCGGGGCTGAACTCCGGTTTTATGATTCTGCAAGTGACCGCAGCGAGCCTCATCAACGAGAACAAGGTGCTCTGCCACCCCGCGAGCACCGACTCGATCCCCTCGTCGGCCAACCGCGAAGACCACGTGTCCATGGGCATGACCGCGGCCAACAAAGCCTGGAACGTCGTCTACAACGTGCGCCGGGTGCTCGGCATCGAGCTGCTCTGCGCCGCCCAGGCCGTCGACCTGCGCGAAGGGGTCAAGCCCGGGCCCGCGCTCTGCGCGGTGCACGCCGAGGTGCGCAAACACGTGCCCTTCGCGCCCTGCGACCGGGCGTTCATCGACGACCTCGAGGCGATCGAGATGTTCTGCGCCGAGGGCCGGCCCGAACAGGTCGTGCGCGACGCCGGCCTCGCCCTCGCCTGAGCGCAGGGGCGCTACGTCGCGGTCAAGAGCTGAACGGAAAAGTCCTGCCCGGGGTCGGTCCAGACCTGCTCGACGGAGAAGTTCCCTTGTTCGGCCAGCGCGGCGAAGCCTTCGAGCGAATATTTGTGCGAGTACTCGGTGTGGACGCGCTCGCCCTTTTCGAAATCGAACCGCTTGCCCCGGAAGGTCAGAGACTGCGCGCGGTTCGACACGAGGTAGATGTCGATGCGCTCTTCGTCCTCGTTGAACTCCGCGTGGTGATCGAACCCGTCGAGGTCAAAATCGGTGCCGAGCGCGCGGTTGGCGTGGGCGAGGATGTTTTTGGAAAAGGCCGCGGTCACGCCCTCGGGATCGTCGTAGGCAAGCTCGAGCCGGGCGCGGTCTTTGAGCAGGTCCACCCCCACGAGCAGGTTGCCGCCCTGGCCCACGAGCTCGGCCCAGCCGCGCATGAGTTGGGCGGCGTGGCCGCGCTCGAAGTTGCCGATGGTCGAGCCCGGGAAATAGACCGCGGTGCGCGCAAACGGCACCCCGATGTCGGGGAGCTTGAGCGGCTTGGTGAAGTCCCCGGTGGCCGGACACACCCGCAGGCCGGGCAGGTCTTGGCGGAGTTTTTTCACCGAAGACGCGAGGTGCTCGTCGGAGATGTCGATGGGAATGTACGCGGCCACGTCGTCCATCGCCGCGAGCAATCGCCGGGTCTTGAGCCCGCTGCCCGCGCCAAACTCGACCAGGCGACAGCGCGGCCCCAGGGCCTGGGCCATGTCCGCGACGTGATCTTGCATGATCGCAAGCTCGGTGCGGGTCAGATAGTACGCGTCGAGCTCGGTGATCTTGTCGAACAGCTTCGAGCCTTCCTCGTCGTACAAAAACTGCGTGGGCAGCCACTTTTTGTCTTCGGACAGGCCCTCGACCACGAGGCGGGCGAACAGGTCATTGAGGTCGGTCATGCGTCTTTCGCCATTCGAATGGTGGTGAACTGCCAGCGCGCGGAGGGCGCAAAAAAGTTGCGGTAGGTGGCGCGCACGTGTCCGGGGGGCGTGGCCACCGAGCCCCCGCGCAAGACCATTTGCCCGCTCATGAACTTGCCGTTGTATTCGCCCACCGCGCCCGGCGCGGGGGCAAACCGTGGATAGCCAAGGTAGGCGCTCTGGGTCCAGGCCCAGCCATTGCCGAACAGCCCCGCGTCCTGTTCGCCGGTGAGCACCGGATGCAAGACCTCACGATCCGCGTACCGGCCCTTTACGATGTCGGCGCCCTGGGCCGCGTGCTCCCACTCGAACTCGGTGGGCAACCGGGCGCCGGCAAACCGCGCGTACGCGTCCGCCTCGTAGTGGCTCACGTGGGTGACGGGGGCGTCCATGTCGAGGGGCCAGAGCCCGTGCAGGGTGAACTCAAACCACGCCCCGTCCCGCTGCTCCCAATAGAGCGGGGCGTGCAGCTTGCGGTCTTGCACAAAGGCCCAGCCGTCGCTCAACCAATGAACCGGGTCCTGGTAGCCCGCGGCCTCGACAAAGGCGAGGTATTCGCCACAGGTCACGGGCCGGTCGGCGATGGCGAACGGCTCGATGTGCACCCGGTGGCGCGGCCCCTCGTTGTCGAACGCAAAACCGGCCCCGTCGTGGCCCACATCGATGAGCCCCCCGTCAAACTGTGTATAGCCAAGGGGGCGCGGCTTTGACGTAGGGCGCGCCAGAGGCTTGTACGCCGGCTGGAGCGCGTTTTTGCTCAGCGCGTGTTTGACGTCGGTGAGCAGCAGCTCTTGGTGCTGCTGCTCGTGGTGCAGCCCGAGGGTGACGAGCTCGTGTTCGCGGTCGGTCAGGCCCTGTGCGATCGCCGCGCGCAGCTTCTCGTCCACGTGCGCCCGGTAGGCCAGGACCTCGTCGAGGGACGGCCGGGACAAAAGCCCGCGCTCGGCCCGCACCTGACGCGGGCCCACCGTTTCGTAATAGCTGTTGAACAGGTACCCGTACCCGGGGTGAAAGGGCGCGTCGTCCCCGCGGGGCAACAGCACGAAGGTCTCGAAAAACCAAGTGGTGTGCGCGAGGTGCCACTTGGTGGGGCTCGCGTCGGGCATGGACTGGATTTGACAGTCCTCGGGCGACAACGGGGCCGCGAGCGCGCGCGTCGCCCCGCGCACGTCGTCGTACCTGGCCAAAAGTGACGACCCCGCACCCATGCGGCACCTTAACAACCCGCGGGGTGCGCTCAAGGGCGCCCGGCCCTCGACGAGGGACCGCTCAGACCGCGCGGGCCCGCGCGGATTGTCCCCTCAAATCGCGGACGGTGTCGCGCAGCGTGGCCATCGGGTCGCGGGGCGCGAAACCCAGCTCGGCCGTCGCTTTGCGCGCGTCCACGTACCAGTAGTGGCCGGCCATGTCCGCCTCGGTGGTGGACAGCGCGGGCTCGGCCCCGACCGCTTTGGCCACCTGCCCGAGCACGCTCACCCCGAGCTTGGCGAAGCGGCGCGGCACCTTGATCGGCACCAGCGGGCCTTTGACCCCGGAGATTTCGCTCAGCCGCTCGAAGAACTGCCCGAAGGTGAGGTTGATGGCCGAGAGCAAATACTCACTGCCCGGCTTGGCCTCCTCAAGGGCGGTGACGGTGGCCGCGGCCACGTCGCGCACGTCGACGAACGAAAGACCCCCCTCGGGGGTGATGGGCAGCTCCCGTTTCAAAAAACGTTCGACATCGGCGGTGCTCGAGCGGCGGTCGTCGCCGGGGCCGAGCACCAAGGTCGGGCGCAGGGTGATGAGCGCCATGCGCTCCCGCTGCTCGGCGGGGGCCAGGCGCAACGCGTCCTCGAGGGCGCGGTCGGCGAAATGTTTGGACAGGTAGTAGCCCCAGCCGCAGATGGTGTCGAACGCGACGGGGTCGTCTTCGCGGTAGACCATCTTGGGATCGGTGCCGACACATTTGGTGCCCGACGTCGACACATGCACAAACCGCGTGACCTTGGCGGCCAAACAGGCCTCAGCCAAAAGCCGGGTCCCGTGCACATGCACCTGCATCATACGGCCGCGGTCGCGCTCGTCCCGGGAGACGAACCCGGCCGCGTGCACCACCGCGTCGATGCCGTCCACCGCGCGGGCGACGTCGTCTTTGCTGGTCACATCCCCGCGCACAATCTCGACCCCGAGGGAGCGCAGGTCCTTGTCATCGCTGCGGCACAGAGCGCGCACGGCGTAGCCTTGGTCGCGCAGCGCCTCGGCCACGTGGCGGCCCAAAAAGCCGGTGGCCCCGGTGAGCAGTACATGCGGTTTCATTGGCCGCTCCTCGTCACAAAATCGTTCACAAAGGGCCCGGTCACAGGTTGAACACCGAGACGAAGCTCATGAGCAGCTCGGGGTCATTGGTCTTGACCGTGCCATCCAAAAACTCGCTCACCTGCGGGATGTAATGTTCCTTCACGATCCGCGTGAACATCTTCACGTCGGTCTTCATCACGCAGTCGGCCTGTCCGTCGGGCTTGTCATTGAAGATGGCGCAGCCGTCCTTTTTGATCTCCACCGTCCACTTCGTCTCCGGGCCAGCCCCAAGCGAGAAGTAGTAGCGCAGCTCCTGTTTGACCTCGTCGGCGCGGAACCGCCCTTGCAGCTCGTCGAACAAAATCGCCAGCGGGTTGTTGTCCTCGCCGTTGTCGCTCGAGGCTTCGAGCAGGCCGAGCGCTTGTTGGGTCGCGGTGTGTTGATCGAACCGTTTGCCGTCGCGCAACGACTCGACCGCCCCCTGCACCACCTCGGCGGCGCGGGCGCAAGCCATGGACATGCGCAGCCCCGCGGCGCGGGTGTCGTCGAGCAGCTTCTTGCTGTCGATCTTGGCCCCGATGTGCACGGTGACATTGCGGTTCTTTGGAAACGGCGCGCCGCGCGGCATCGAGCGGTAGGTGCCCTCGAGGTACACCGGCAAAATGTCCACCCCGTGCTTGAGCGCGAGGTAGGTCACCGCGGCGCGGAATTCGCCGAGCTCGCCCGTGCGGGTGCGTGTGCCCTCGGGGAAGATGAGCACGGTGTGGCCTTGGCCGAGCAGCTCGCTCGCCTCGCGCATGGTCTCGCGCGGCGAGTCCCCGCGGTCGAACGGGCGCAGGTTGGTGAAGTTCTCGAAATAGAACCGCCGCCACTTGCCCTCGAAGAAGTAGTCCTTGGCCGCGAGGGTCACGATGTCGTCGCCGTACGCGCCGAGCGAGGTCTTGACCAACCCCATGTCGAGATGGCTCGCGTGGTTGGCGACCACAATCGTTTGTTGGTTGTGCGGAATGTTGCTCTCGCCGAGCACCTCCACGTCGAGTGCGCGGTCGTAGAACGCCTTTTGTACGCCAGTGAGCGCGCCCTTCACCATCTGCTGGACCGTGCGCGGCACCGCGCCCGCGTCGGCCGGGCCGTCGAAGCCGGGCGCGGTGAGGCGCGCCTTGGGCAGGTCTTTTTGTGCGGCCCGGGGCGCGAGGACCTCGTCGGGCAAACGGGCCGCGTCTTTTTTCGGCACGCTCGCGGCCACCAAGTGGGCGATGACCGCTTGGCGCTGAATCGTGCCGTCGGGGTGGCGCGCCAGCCGCTTGTCGGTCAGTTCGATGTTTTCAGGTCTTTCGAAACGAGCCAGCCCGCGCACCACCGGCCGCAGCTTGCGGCGCAACAACCCGTGGTCGGTCTCGTCGGTGACGACCAGGCCCGCGACCCGCTCGCCCCCCTGCCCGTCGGGGATGCCCACGATGGCCGCCTCGATGACGCCCTCGACTTTGCCCAGGCTCTCCTCGATGGCGCGGGGGAACACCCGCCGGCCGTCCTTGGTGTGGATGACCTCTTCGGCCCGCGCCACCACCGTGACCCGGCCGTGCTTGTCTTTGCGGCCGAGGTCGCCGGTGTTCAGCCACCCGTCGGGGCTGAGCGCGCCGTCGTCGTCGTCGCTCACCCCGAGCAGGGCCGAGCTGCCCCGCGCGTAGATTTCGCCGATGCCGTCGTCGCCCACGTTCTGCACGTCGACCTCGACCCCGGGCACGGTCTGGCCGCCCTTGCCCGGCTTGCCGAGGGTGAGCACCTGCCCGCCGTCGAGGCCGTAGCTCTGGTGAAGCTGAATGCCGAGATTGGAAAAGAGGTTGGCGGTGCTCTTGTCGACGTGGGCGCCGGTGGACACCAAAAAGCGCACCTTGCCCCCGAGCCGCTCGTGCACCGGCCGGAACAAGACCCGCCCGAGGTTGACCCCGAGGGCTTTGCCCAACGTGCGGTTCAAGAACATGCCCGCCTCGAACGCGGTCTCCGCGAACGGCCCCGCTTTCTCGAGCTCGTCCGCGATCATCTTCTCGAGGTCTTGCCACACCTGGGGCACGCCGATCATCGCGGTGATGCCCGCTTTGGCGAAGGCTTCGCCGAGCTGCTCTTCGGTCACGTCGTCGACGTAAGTGACGCGCGCGCCACGCAGAAGCGGCAACAGCAGGCCACAGGTGAGCTCAAACGCGTGATGCAGGGGCATGACGGAAAGGCCACTGTCGCGCCGGCGCAACTTGAACAGCGGGGCCACGCTCGCGAGCACGGTGGTGAAGTTCAGGTGGGTCATCTCCACCGTCGAGAGCTGCTCGTCGGTGGAGCGAAACACGATCGCGGCCGGGGTATTGGGCGAGACCAACACCTCGGGCACGTCGACCCGCGCGCCCGCGGGCGGCACCTCGGTGAACTCGAGCAGGTCAAAGGCCGCGATCTCCCCCGCCCCGTCGATGGCGGGGCCGAGCAGGACCTTGTCCGCGCCCACGTGTTGCAGGCGGTGTTCGATCTCGTCCTCGTCGAGGCCGGGGTCGAGCGGCACCACCGTGGCCCCGGCGAACAGCACCCCGAAAAAGCCCACCGCCCACTCTGGACGGTTTTTGGCCACCAAGCCCACCTTGTCCCCGGGGTGCACCCCCGAGTCCGCGAGACGCGACGCGCACATTTGCGCGCCCCGCAAAAGGTCACGGTAGCTGAGCTTTTGGAGGTCTTCTTGGCCGTCCACCAACCGCTGCAGCGCGGTGCGGTTGCCCTCGCGGAGGCAAATCTCGTCGAGGAAACTGCACAGGTCCGAGAAGCGCTCCTCGGCCCTCGGGCGTTTGGTGAGCTTGGCCTCGAGGTGGGGGAACACCCACTTGCGCAGGCCGACGATGTGCACGTCTTGCCAGTAGGTGCGCCAGTCAAGTTCGCTCGGGGTGAACGGGAGTTTTTGTTTGTCCTCGTCGGACGCCCGCCGGTAGGCCGCGCGCGTGTTGTCGCACCGGAAGCGGTAGTTGTAGAGGCTGGTGAAGGGAATGAACGCCTGCATCACCATGTCCGAGCCGGACACCTGGCGTTCGATTTGGGCCAAGGTGCCCTCGCTGCTTTTGGCCACGCCCGCGAGGGGCGTGCCCTTGAGCGCGCCCATGCCCGCTTTGACGAGGGAGAGGGCCTTTTTCATGCCCGGCGCGCTGATTTGGGCATAGCGCTCGGGGCTGACGGGGATGGGTTCGATCTTGCCGTACAGGCGATTGAGCAAGGGGTTGCCGCGGTTGCGCGACTTCATGAACCGGCGTTTGTAGAGGCCGGTGAGCTCGATGAGGCGGTTCATCGTGAACGCGTTGCTGTCGCTGGTGCCGAACTGGTACACCATCTGCGCTTTGCCCTCGAGGAGCTCGGCGAGGGCGAGCACGGTGCCGAAACACACGTGGTCGACGGGCACGACGTCGAGCACGTGCCCGTCGCGGGTCGGGTACTGCACTTGGCCGTGCAGGGCCATGTAGACCAGCGGGGCCGAGGTGTTGATGCCCTCGTTCCACCCGGGCACGGGGAACGACAGGGAGCTTTCCACCACCGCGGGCCGCACGATGCAAAACGGAATGCCCGCGTCGCACAGAAGCTGCTCGCCCACGGACTTGGTGTACGTGTACGAGTTCGGCCAACCCCAACGCGCGGCCCGGCGGGTGCCGGCCTCGACGAGCTTTTTGTCGATGAACCGTTTCTGTTCTTTGGCCATGGCGTTGTCGAGCACCTCGCCCCGGGTGGGCTCGCCTCGACGCTGCAGCTTCTGTTTGGCCTCTTGTTCGAACAGCGCCTGGTTCTGCGGGTCGGACGCTTGGCTCTTGATGAACTCTGCCTCGCGCAGGCCCTCTTCGAGTTCGCGGCGCGGGTCCCAATGTTCGGTCCCGAGCTTCTCGGCTTTGGGGAACGGGACAAGCCGCGGGTCCTCTTCGCGCACGACCCCGGTGCGCTCGCCGGCCACGTAACAGGTCGAGGTGTGGAGCAGCGGAATCGCTTGGCCGTCTTTGCCGAGCGCGCGGCACAGCTCGACGAGGTTGAGCACGCCCTCGGCGTTGACGTGAAACGCTTCGTCAATGGCGGGGGTGAAGCTGACCACCCCCGCGACGTTGAGCACCGCGTCCACGCCCTCTTTTTGCAGCTCGGCCAGGGTCTCGTCGTTGACGCCCCCCCGCGGGGCGGTCACGTCCCCGGCGATGGGAGTCAGGTGCTGGTCGATCCAAATCTTGGCTTCGAACTCGTTTTTGCCCTCGCGCACGGGGTCGTAGCAGGGGGATGGCCATTGCTCTTGGAAGAACCGCTCGAGGGGGGTGAGCCCCGCCTTTTTGCGCACCATCAAATAGATGTGGCCCAACTCTGGATAGCGGGTGAGCAACAGCGAGACGAGCACCTTGCCCAAAAAGCCCGTGCCCCCGACGATGACCACGCGTTTGCCCTTGAGCTGCGCGGCGACATCGAGCACGTCCCCGTCGGACACCGGCGCGTCGAGGGGCGTGCCCTCGGGAATGCGCGGGCGCGGCCGGTGGGTCCGGCCTTCGGAATCGAAACGTTTGCCGGTCATGCCGCGGCCCCTGCCCCCGACGTTCCGGTCCCCGACGAGCCGGCCCCGGAGGTCTGGGCGATTTGCGCGTCGGCCTCGACGTCGCACATCAAGATCGGCGGGGTGTGCAGCATGGTGATCTGCGGCGACCGGGGCGCGGTGTCGTAGGCCATCTCGAGGGCCTCTTGCACGTTGGCCGCCGGCTCGTAGCCGAACAGTTCGCACATGTAGTCGTCCTGGGCCCCGGCCACGATGACGCGCCCGATGTGTTGGCGCCCGGCCTCGCCCCAGTACCACATGAAGAACGGGTGAGAGCCGTGGTAGGCGTGCCCGTGGCGGTACATCTCGATGTAGGTCGGGTCCTCGGCGAACGCCCGCTCGTACTTCTTGTGCAATGTGTATGCGTCTTTGGTCTCGGGCAGCAGGCGATGCACAAACTCGATGTAGGGCGCGTGGTGCACGGGGTCGAACTTGTCTTTGAACGGGTGGGCGATGATCAACGTGCCGCCCTTCTTGAGCAGCGGCGCTCCCCGGTAAAGGTTGTGGTAGTAGCCCTGGGCCATGACCTGGACGAGCAAGGGGTTCAGGTAGCTGTGCACATTATACGGACAGACGAAGGCGAGGCCGCTCAGGAGAATGTCGGCCTGGCCTTTGACCGGGACCATGTATTGCTCGTAGCTCTTTTGCAGCACCTTCTCGTGCACCGCTTCGGTCTCGCCCGCCCACACCCCGGTGAGTTCGTAGTGGGCCGGTGACGCGTAAAAGAGCGCCTGGCGCGCGTCGTCGGGCAGACGGTCGAGGGTGGCCTTGAGGCCGCGCATCTTGGTCCACTCGAAGTCGCTCATGTCCTCTTCGCGCTTGGTGAGGAAATCGAGCTGACCGTCGAACATCTTGTTGTTGATGGTGGTCTCGATCTGAAAGACCTTGACCTCTTTTTGCAGCATCCGGCCTTGGCGCCAGATGGACTCGTGCAGGCCGTGGCTCGCAGGGTCCATGTAGGACTCTTTCGAGCTCATCACCTTGGGGTTGTGGTGGGCGCGCAGGGCTTTGTAGCCGCAGAGCCCGACCGCGACGGACTTGTGGCCGCCGCTCATGGGCACGAGGTTCATGCTCACGTAGATGAGCAAATCGCTCTCTGCCGCGCGGCGGTTGCAGTCCACCGCCTCGCCGCGATCGGTCTCGCCGATGTCGACCATGTTGTCTTTGTCTTCGGCGTCGTGGTTGTACAAGCGGTCGGGCCAATACTGGTTGAACACCTTATCGCCCACCACCCATTTGATTTCGTCCGCGGTCATGCGGCGGTGCACGCTGAGCGCGGCGATGAGGTGGATGTCGTCCACCCCGTGGTCGTCGAGGATCTCGAGCACGATTTCGATCACCCGCTGGCGGATGTCGGGGCGCTTCATGGGGGGAAGCGGAATCGAGATGTCGTCGAACGCGATGGTCACCTTCATGCCCGGCTTGAGCATGGCGTGCAGCGGATCGCTGTTCTCGGGGTGATTCAGGGCATAGCGAATGGCCGCGTCCGGATCCTTGAGCCCGACGAGGGGCGGCTTGGCATAGATGCAGCGGGTCCCCACCGGGAGGTGTTCGAACAGGATCTGGTCGCCGCTCATCAGGTAGCGGGGCAGGCTGTCGGAATCGAGGGTGTGCACGGTGCTGGAGGAAGACATTCAGCGTCTCTTTCGCAGGAAGGACAAAGGGAAGAGAAACAAGGCCGCGAGCCCCTCGACGGGGAGGTCGCGGGTGCCGGGCTGGGGGGATGCCACCGGTTCGGCGCAGCCGATGAACGGCGCGCCGCCGTTGCCTGCGGTCCCGCAGCCGGCGGGAGGACAGCCGGCGGGGGTCGCGGCCAGGGTGAGGTGTACCTCGGAGGACGGGCCAGCCTGTCCGTCGAGGTTGACGAACCACAACTCCACGTCGACGGCGGTGGCCCGGTCGACGGCGGCCACGGGGAACGCGATCGCAGGACCGCGTTCCATCTCTGTGGTCGGGCTCGTGGCCCGGGCCAACCGGGCGAGCCCGGTCTCGGGGTCGGCAAACCTCGCCACGACCTCAGGCCGCCATTGCTCGTCGGCCGGGGCCTCATAGTCCACCCGCACCCAGCGGCGCGGGTTGACCGCGAACTGGGGGTCGTCGTTGAACTGCTCGAACTGCTCGTGACAAAACTCGAGATTGGGCGGGATGTCGACCTCCACCGCGCCGGTGATCGTCGGCCGGGCGGGGACGGACGCCGCCACCGCGGGGTCGACCACAAACGTGCCCACCGCGTCGGTGCACTCGACACACCCACGAAAACCCCGCTGCACGCTGTAGGTGCCCGCGGGCAAACCCGACGGGGCCCGGAGCACAAAGCCTGGCTCGTCGACGGTGACCAGGCTGAACACCTCGCCTTGCTCATCGACCGCGGCCATGGACTCGCCCTGCAACCGGGTCGGCCAAGAAAAGCGCACCTCGGGGGTGGGACCGACCACCTGGGACGCGGTGGGGGCGAGGGTGTGGGCAAAGTCCACCCGGACGCACTCCGCCCGCGCCGGGGCCGCGCCGCCGGCGAGCGCGCACAGCAGAACACCGAGCCGGGCCCGGGCCGCGCTCATGCCGCTTTGCCCTTGCGCCAGTCGAGCACCGGCCAGCGGTGGGTGGTGGCCATGGCCTTGAGCCGCACGTCGGGGTTGACCGCGCAGGGCCGCCCGACGACGGTGAGCATGGGCACATCCGACAATGAGTCTGAGTAGGCCGCGCACTCCTCGAGGTCAAAGCCGTGCTGCTTGGCGTGGGCCTTGATGAGGCGCGCCTTTTCGGGTCCCGCCACCAGGGGGCGCTTGATGCGCCCGGTGGCTTTGCCGTCTTTGAACTCCAGGCGGTTGCCGATGACGTCGTCGGCTTCACAAAGCTTTTGCAATCGCTGGAGCAAAAAATCCGGGCTGCCCGAGATGAGAACCACCCGGTGCCCGGCGGCCTTGGCCCGGGCCACGAGGCTGAGCCCCTCTTTGTACAGGCCGGGGCGAATCACGGTGGAGAACGCTTCGTCGGCGAGCTCGAGCAGGCGGTCTTCGGTCATGCCCGCGTAGCCCTCGAACAACAGCTCGTTGAACGAGCCGCGGTCGAGCTGCTCGGCCAACAGCAGGCGCGGCGCGCGGGCCGCGGTCTTGAACAGGTGGCCCACCGAGCGCAGGGGGTTTTGCTGGTTCATCGCGTAGAACAGCAGGGGGTGGACCAGGTTGGTCCGGGTCAGGGTTCCGTCGACGTCAAAATAGCTCGCGGGCATGGTCAAACCTCGTGCGCCGAATAACCGACACGGGGGCTGAGAGCGAGGGCCATTCGACGAGAAAGTCGCGGTTGGTCGTCGGAGAAGTGCGAAAAAGTTTGCTCACCTGACGCCCCGCCCCGCGCGGCTCGGTGTGCCGGCCCCCAGAATCACAGGCCCAGAAATTGGCGCGCCCCGGCGCAGGCAGGTACCGTCTTCGGGCACGTGGGGCCAAAGGGGGCCAAGATGGGCCTGATGACTGCTAAGCATATGAAAACAAAGCGGATTCCGCCTGGCTCAGACACCGCGGCGGCGGTCGGTTTTGGTTTGCTCGCCCTGGCCCTGGCCGGCCCCGTGTTCGCGGGGCCGGTGACGGTGGCGGTCAATGAAGACGATCAGCTCGCGGTGATCGTGGAGGTCCAGGGCGACAAGGCCCCGACCTTCCAGGTGGTGGAGACCAAGGCCGGTCCTGTCATCGAGCTGCCCGGCAGCGACCTCCCCGCGCCCCCGAAGATCAAGCGGCCGGCCGGGGTCGTGTTCGAGAACATGAAGTTCGTGCGGCACGGCAACACCCCGGGGGTGGCGGTGTCGCTGTACGCGGAGACCGACTTCGATGCCCACGTCGAGGGCAACACCCTGCGCGTGGTGTTCACCCCGATCGAGTCCCGGGACCGGCTGCTGCAAGCCCAAGTCGACCGGCGCGAAAAAGCCAAGGCCAACGAGAAGGCCGCGCGCTTGGCCGCGGCGGAAAAGGCGCGGCAGGAGGAGGAAGCCCGCGCCAAAAAAGCGGCCGAACAAAAGCGGCTCGTCGAGCTCGCGCGTCAACGGGAAGAAGCCGCGCGCGCGCAACAAAAAGCCCTCGAGGAAAAACGCAAGCAAGAGCAAGAGGCCAAACGGCTGGCCGCGCTCAAGCGCAAACAAGAAGAGGAAGCCAAACAAAAGGCCCTCGAGGAGCAACGCCGGCGTGAAGCCGAAGCCAAGCGCCTCGCCGCGCTCAAGCGCAAACAAGAAGAGGAAGCCAAACAAAAGGCCCTCGAGGAGCAGCGTCGACGCGAAGCGGAGGCCAAGCGACTCGCCGCGCTCAAGCGCAAACAAGAAGAGGAAGCCAAACAAAAGGCCCTCGAGGAGCAACGCCGGCGTGAAGCCGAGGCCAAGCGCCTCGCCGAGCTCAAGCGCAAACAAGAAGAGGAAGCCAAACAAAAAGCTCTCGAGGAGCAACGCCGGCGCGAAGCCGAGGCCAAGCGCCTCGCCGAGCTCAAGCGACAAGAGGAAGAGGCCAAACAAAAAGCCCTCGAGGAGCAACGCCGGCGTGAAGCCGAGGCCAAGCGACTCGCCGAGCTCAAGCGCAAACAAGAAGAAGAAGCCAAACGGTTGGCCGAGCTCAAGCGCAAACAAGAAGAGGAAGCCAAACGATTGGCTGAGCTCAAGCGACAAGAAGAACAGGCCAAACAAAAGGCCCTCGAGGAGCAACGCCGGCGCGAAGCCGAGGCCAAGCGACTCGCCGAGCTCAAGCGCAAACAAGAAGAAGAAGCCAAACGATTGGCCGAGCTCAAGCGCAAACAAGAAGAGGAAGCCAAACGATTGGCTGAGCTCAAGCGACAAGAGGAACAGGCCAAACAAAAGGCCCTCGAGGAGCAACGTCGGCGCGAAGCAGAGGCCAAGCGGCTCGCCGCCCAAAGGCGCGCGCAGGAAGAAGCCGCGATTCGCCGTCAAGAGACATTGCGCCAGCAGGAACAAGCCCGGCAAGCCGAACCCCAGCGGATCGCGATGGCCAAAACCGCGCCCGCCGCCCGCGGCTTTGGCGGGACGCCCATCGGCAACCAAAGCGTGGAGCTGACCCCAAAAGCCCCCTCCCCCTACGTGCTCGCCAGCGCGCCGATGCGCGAAGACGACTACTTCGGGGGCGATGCCTACCTCGACGAGCCCAAAGGGCTGCTGCGCCACATCACCGTCGAGCGCGCGGGCAAACACCGTTCGAAAGTGGGCGTGCAGGTCGAAGGGGGGGCGAAGTTTTTCGTGAAAAAAGGCGCGGGCAAGACGGTGGTGCTCACCTTGTACGACACCGGCGCGGCCAACCTGAACGTCCGGCGCATCCTCGACGCGTCCCGGCTGCAGACCAGCGTGGTCCGGGTCAAGCCGCACATCGTGGAGGACAACGCCCGCCGGGTGGAGCTGCACATCGAGCTGCGCGAGCCCGCCCCGGTCCAGATCGAACAGGACGAAAAGACCCTCTGGCTGCACATCGGCTGACCGCCGCTGCCCAGGCCGGCCCCGCGCGCTAAGCTCGGATCTTGGCCCGCGACCAGGAAACCTCCGCCGCTCTCGTGCGTGGTGTGCCCATGCAGAGCGCGGTGCTGTCCGAATCGGCGGTCCCTGCGGCGTCCCCCCAGGACCGCCGCGCCGCCGAACGTCATCTCCAAGCCGCGTACGCCGCCCACAAGGCCAAGATCTACGCCGTGGCGCTGCGCTACGGGGCCGGGGACCAGGCCTTCGCCGAAGACGTGTTGCAGGATGTGTTCGTCAAGCTGTGGCACCACCTGCCCGGCCTCGCGGACCCGCATGACGTGGGCGGGTGGCTGTACCGGGTCGCGACCAATGAGTGCCTGCAGCGGCTGCGCAAGCGCCAGTTCCGCACCCGGGTGCGCCGGTTTTTCCTCATTCCCGAGGAGCAGAGCCCCGACCCGTCCCCGCACGAGGTCACCGACACCCGGCAACGTGCGGCCCAGGTGTTCGCGGCGTTGGCCGACGTCGACCCCAAGGCGCGGGTGGCCTTCTGCGCGGTGCACCTCGACGGGCTCACCCTGGTCGAGGTCGGCGCGATGCTCGGCCACTCCAAGGGCTACATCAGCAAGCTTGTGAAGAAGGCGCAGCAACACCTGCAACACGCCGCGCAGGCGGGGGACACGCCATGAGCCAGACCCTCCTTGACCAGCTGCGCGCCGCCGACCGGGCCGCGACCGAACTCGGGCCGCCCCCCGACGTCGACCAGCGCGTACACGAGCGTTTGCGCACCAAGACCCGGCGCGAGCGCCCCTCCGCCCTGCCCCTGGGGCTGTCTCTGGCCGGCGCGGCCTGTGCCGCGGCGGTGTTCGTGTGGGTCAGCCGCACCCCCGCCCCCGCCCCGCGCACACACATTGTGCAAGCCCCCACCGCGCCGGTCCTGCCCGATTGCGCCCTCGGCGACGACGGCCGCCTCACCCCCGACGCCCCCCACGCCTGCGCGCTGGCCGGCTTTGCCGCCCGGGTGGCGCTGGCCGCCCACAGCGTGGTGCAGCTCGACGCCCCCGCCCGCGCGGTCACGGTGGAGCGCGGCACGGTCACGTTCGAGGTGGACAAGCGCGGGCCCGGCGACGAGCCGTTCGTGGTCGACGCGGTGGGCGCGCGCATCACCGTGCTCGGCACCCGCTTTGTCGTCGACCTCGACGCGCCTGAGCCCGCGGTCCACCTCGACGAAGGCCGCATCGCCCTCGACCGGCCCGAGGTCGCCCGGCGGCAGCTGGCGCCCGGCGAACACGCGCCCTTGTGGCCCCCGTCCCGGTGGCTGGTGAACGCCCGGCCGCGCGCCACCCCCGCCCCCCCGCCGGGCCAGGTGGTGGCCCGGGCCCCGGCGACGACCACGCCCGATGCGCCGGCCGCCGCGCGCCCGCGCGCCCCGTTCGACGAGATGGCCGCGCTCCGGGCGTTGGCCGCCCAGCGCGCCGCCCAACATTGGGAAAAGGCCCTGCGGGTGGCGCAGCGTCTCCTCGCCCGCACCCCCGACGAGGCCCGGGCCACCGCCTACTCCGTCGAGGTGGATGACCTGATGGTGCGGGCCGAGCGGCCCATGCAGGAACGTTGTGCCCACCGGCGCGCCCACCAACAACGGTTCGGGCACGCCCTGCCCGGCACCGTGTGTCGCTGAGCTGACGTCGGGCGGGCTAGGCCGCGAGCGAGAGGCCGCGCAGGGTGTCGCGGGTGCGATCGAAAAGCCCCCGCAACGTCTCGAGAGAGCTTTGGTGTTCGCCGCGCGAGATCGCGTGGACCTCGTCGAGCAACGCTTGGTTGATGGGGGCGTCGAGGCCGTGGCGCACCGCCCGGCGCACGATCTCGCCGTTGAGGAAATCCACGGACGGGGGCCGCCCGCGCTCGATGGCGGCGAGCATCGAGCTGCGCAGCCGGCGGTACTTGGCCCCCACCGCGAGCAGCACGGTGTGTTTGGCCACCAGCGAGGGCGAGCCCGCGAGCAGCCGCTCGTCGGCGTCGAGGGCGAACCACTCGAGGTCGAGGGTGCCGGACACCTTCTCCAGGCGCACGCCCTCGGCGAGCGCGACCTGGGTCACCTCGGTCATGGTCTCGAGGCACAACCGGCGCACGAACCGGTGGCGCATCAGGGCGCCGAGGCGGTTGCCGCCAATGGTGCCAAGCGAACTGATCGCGCAGTTGATCGCGAGCTTGCTCCAGCGGGCCCCGCGCAGGTTGTCGGTGACCTCGGCCTCGGCGCTGTCGCCGAGCACCGCCGCCACCTTGCGCACGGTGTCGTCGATCTCGCCCGAGAGCCGCCCGATGGTGTAGCCGCCGTGCGAGGTCTTCTCGACCTGGCCCGGTCCCCACATCGACGCGCCAAAGGACACGATGCCGCCGACCACGCGCTCCGCCCCGATGGCTTCGGCGAGCAGCTCCTCGGCCAGCCCGTTCTGGAAACACACCAGCGGCGCGTCATCTGTGCACAGCGGCAACACCTGCCGCGCGGCCTCGACGAGGAAGTTCGGTGGGGTGGCCAGGAGCACCAACGAAAACGGCCCATCCCCGGCCTCGGGGGCGTCCTTGACCGGGATCGGGTGGGCCACGGTCTGGCCGTCGGCCTTGACCTCGAGCCCCCGCGCGCGGATGGCTTCGGTGATCGCGGTCCGCCCGGTGTAGCCCGTGACTTGGTGTCCAGCCGCGACCAGCCCCGAGGCGCACACGCCGCCCACGCCTCCCATGCCCACGACCGCGATGCGGTGTTCCATCTGGCGCTCCGCCTCCCGGCGGCCCACGCCGCCTCTGGCCCGCTCAGGCTGCCGCGTCTTCCGCCGCGTCGAGCACCTCGAGGGCAAACCCGGCGGCAAGATACCCCGTCAGGGCACAAACGCCGAGACCCGATGCGTCGCGGGCCGGGTCATAGCCCTCGAGCACGGACCCGGCGGCAAAGAGGTTGTGCGCGACCTTGGCCCCCCGGACCCCCACCGGCCGGAGCTGGGCGTCGTAGCCGATGCCGGCGCGAAAGATCTCGTGCTCGCTGTCCACCACCGGGCCGGTGAACTCGCCGATGAACCGATCGCCCACCACCTGCCCCTCCGCCAACAGCGGCAGGCCGAACACGGTCTCGCGCCCGACCTGGTCGCGCGACAGGCCCCCGCCCAGAAACCGGCCGGTGGCGAGCACCACGACCTGGGGCCGGACGGTCAGGCCCGGGGCCTCGGCGTGCACGCGGGTCACGCGCCCGTCCTCGACCTCGGCGGACGAGACTTGGGCCCGCACCAGCTCGGCCCCGCAGGCCTTTGCCCCGCGGTGCAGCGCGTCGACGAGCAACTGCCCGGGCGCCGACGGCGGCAAGGCCATCAACGCCCGGCACGGCACCCCCGTGCGCTCCTCGAGGCGGTCGGCGAGGTCGGGGCCAAACACCGCCGGGAACAGCGCGAGCTCGACGTCGCCGTGCCCCGCGAGCGCGGTCTCGACCTCGCTCACGAACCGTTCTTGGGCGCTCTCGTCGGCGTCCAAGGCCCGGGCCATGTGCGCGGGGTGGCCCAACGCCGGGCCCCGGAACACCCGGGCCACCGGCACGGTGACGTACGACAGCTCGCGCGCCGACAGTGCAGTGACATGGCGGAGCATGGCCGCGATCTGCCCCGCGTTCACCCCGCCGCAGTCGCGCAGGTCCATCACCGCACAGCGTTGCTGGTCGCCGACGTACGCCATGTGCCGCAGGGCCGCGAAGGTGCGCTTGGCGGTGCCGAGCTGGGTCAAGGCCACGAGGTTCTCGTTGAGGGACAGCGACCGGTGCCAAGACAGTCCCGGGGTGGCGTCGAAAAAGAACCGGATCGCGTCGTCCATCTGCGCCCGCGCCCCCGCGGACAATTGGGCATAGGGATGGCGCAGCCGTTTGGTGGCGACGTCGAGCATGCCCGCCCGGGCCGAGGACGGGGACAAGGGATCGCTGGAGTTGCCGGGCACGTCGTCGCGCAGGTCATCGCCGACGTCGAACGCCCCGGACGACAGCCGGGTGGCCCCCGTGCCGTTGTGCAACACCAGCACCTCGTGGCCGGCGAGGGCCAGCCGGCGGGCGGCGACACAGCCCGCGGCCCCGGCCCCGATCACCAGGGCGTCGACGTCGCGCTCTTGTCGACGAGCGGGGCCCGCGTTCATCGCGGCTCCGGCATCAGCGACGGGACCTGCACCCGGTCCTGCGGCGGCTTGGGTCCCGCGGTGAGCGACTCGGGGTCTTTGTGCTCGCCGTCCCCGTCGGGGGCGTCCGCGGCCGGGCTCTTGGCGCTGGTCAGGGCATAGCGGCCGCTCATCAGCTCGGCGGCCTTGAAGTAGCCGCGCAGGTTGCCGGTCAGAAAGTGCATCGCCTGGTTGAGCTCCTCGGTGGCGAGGTTGGCGCCCTCGAGCACCGGGCGTTTGCCCACGAAGCGGGCGCACATCGCGTCGCGCAACTCGAGCAGTTGCTCCACGGGTTCGAGCTGGGCTTCGGCGGCGAGCTCCTGGGCCGCGCGGTGCAGACACCTTGTGCCCCCGCACGCGCCCATGCTCACCCGGGTGCGGCGCCGGACGTCGACCAACCGGCGTACGTGCTCTTTTTGACACGTATAGCGGACCTCGGCCTCGGTCACCGGCTCGCACAGGCACACGTGGGTGCCGCAGCGGGGATCGGCTTCGACCTGTTGCAGGATGTCTTTGGCGGTGCAGCCGTGGCGATAGGCCATGCGCGCCACCGACAGGCGCGGCACCGACAAGTCGTCGGCGTACTGGGCGACGTCGAACGCCTCCTCGGCCCCGGGCAGCGGCTCGGTGTGGGTGCGGCAGGGCTGGGTGTTGCCGAGCCGCTGGGCGATGATGTCGGTGACCTCTTCGGACAGCTGGCGGTAGGCGGCGAGCTTGCCCCCCGCGACGGAGATGAGCCCGTCCGCGCCCTGGTTTTTGTGGTCGTAAAACTCGTGCTCGCGGCTGAGCAAGTCTTCGTTGCGCGACCACGCCCACACCGTGGGGCGGATGCCGACGTAGGTGCGCGACATCCGGTAGTCATCGATCGACGGGAACACCCGGCGCGCGGCCTGGAGCAGGTACTTGACCTCGTCCTCGGTGGCCTTGGGGTTGTCGAGGTCACCGTAGTAGTCGTCGTCGGTGGTGCCAATGATGGTGCCGTTTTCGTGGGGCATCATGAACATCTGGCGGCCGTCGACCCCGATCATGACCACGCCGTAGTTGCTGATGCGGTGGCTGTACACAATGTGTATGCCTTTTCCCGGCCGCAACCGGTAGTGCACCCCGGCGAGGGCGGCGATGCGCGGGCCCCACGCCCCGGTGGCGTTGATCACCAGGGGGGCGTGATGGGTCTCTTCGCGGCCGGTGAGCCGGTCGGTGAAGCGCACCCCCACGATGCGGTCGCCGTCCCGGATGAACGCCTCGACATCGCAGTAGGTGCGCACCGCTCCGCCGTGGCCGACCGCGTCGAGGGCGTTGGACACGGTGAGGCGGAAGGGGTCGATGCCCCACTCGTCCATGGTCACCGCCCCGATGACCTTCTCGCTGACCCCGGGCTCGAGGTCGAGCACGTCCTTTTTCGAGAGGCGGGTGTGGGGCTTGCCACGTTTGAGCGGTTGGTAGACGTCGTAGGACTCGAAAAAGATCTCCGCGCCCTCGAGGAGCAACGCCCCCCAAGCATCGTCCTCGAGCACAGGGAACAAGAACGGGATCCGGAACAACAGATGCGGCGCGATGCGCTGGATGTAGCCCGAGTCGGTGCAACTGAGCTTGGTGGTCTTCACGTCGTAGCGCAGGTAGCGAATGCCCCCGTGGATCATCCCGGTGTTGGCGCCTGACGCGCCCTTGGCGAAGTCGTGCTTTTCGATCAGCAACGGGCGCAGACCGCGCAGCGCACAATCGCGCGCGATGCCGGTCCCGTTGACCCCGCCGCCGATGATGATCACGTCGTGTTCGCGCTGTGCCACGTCTTGTCCCCTCCGCGCAGCCTAGCAACTCCGCGCCGGGGCGAAGAGAAAACCCGGTTGTTCAAAGCCTGGACATGGTCGAGGATGCGCGTCGTGCGCCCTTGGGTGGTTCTCCTGCTGCTGGCCGCGAGCCCGGCTTTGGCCGCGCCGTTCGACGAGTGCCTGAGCGCCGACGAGAGTTTCGACTACGAGCGCGCGCTCACCGCGTGCCAAGCCGCGGTCGACGCTGCGCAGGAGCGCCCCGACGAGCGCGCCCAAGCACTCGCCGTGCTCGCCGCGGCGCAGGCCCACCTGGGCAAAAAGCGCGACGCCCAACGCACCTACCGCGCGCTGCTCACCCTCGATCCGGCGTTTGTGCCCTCGGACATGCGCGGCCCCAAGGTGCGCAAGTGGTTCAAACAAGCCCGCCGCCGTTGGCGCCGAAAAGCCCGCCTGCGCATCGAGCATGATTTGCCCGACCTCGGCCCGCCCATGGTCGTGCGCTACCGCATCGTCGACAAGCTCGACCGCATCGCCCGCGCCGACGTGGTGCTCACCCCGGCGGCGGGCGAGCCGGTCACGGTGGCCCTGCGCGAGGGGGACAAAGATGGTCGCCGGCGGGTGTTCGAGGCCGCCCTGCCCGCGCTCCCCGAGGGCGACTGGACCTACGCGCTCGCGTTGTATGCGGCCACCGAGCGCGCCATCGAGCACAAGCAGGACGCGGGCACCCTGTCGATCACCGCGACCCGCGCGGCCGAGGCCAAAAAAGCCGAGCGCGCGGCGCGCGACGCCGACCGCGATCCGTCGCCGCTCGACCCTGTGCTCGAGGAGCGTTGGCCCTCGCCGGTCAACGCGGGGCTCGCCGCCGGGCTCGGCGGCGGGGTGGCCCTGGGGCTCACCGCCCTCGGGTTCGTGTCGCTGTTCGCGGGGGTGGGCCCGACAGTGGCGGTGGTGATGTTCGCCCTTGCCCCCATCGCCGGCGCGGCCGCCGCCACCGCGTTTGTGCGGCCCTTGCTCGGCCCCCTCGTGGTCGCGGTGGTCGGGGGCGGGACCGCCGCGGCCGCCATCGGCCTGTCCCTCATCGGCTCGACGGTGTTTTTCTCGCCCACCTTCGACAAGGACACCCGCGGCGCCGCCCGCTGGTTGGCCAACGGCGCTTACGTGGTCGGGCTGGTGGCGATTCCGGTCGCCACCGGGCTCGTGGCCCTCGCGGTCGCCGCCCCCGGGGACGAGGACGACGACGACGACGACGAGTGAGCGGCCTACGCCGCCTCGCCCTTGTCTTTGGGGGCGGCCTTTTTGGTGTCCTCTTTGGCCGTGCTCATCACGTGCAGCTCTTTGAGCTGGTCGGGCGCGACCGGGGTCGGACACCCGGTGAGCAGGTCGGTGCCGTTCTGGGTCTTGGGGAACGCGAGCACGTCGCGCAGCGACGTTCCGCCACACAGCAACATGTTGAGCCGGTCAAAGCCGAACGCGATGCCCGCGTGCGGGGGGCAGCCGTACTTGAGCACCTCGAGGAGAAAGCCGAACTTCGCCTGCTTTTCGGTCTCGCTGATGCCCAGCCCGTCGAACACCTTGGCCTGCACCGCTTGGTCATGGATCCGGACCGAGCCGCCGCCGACCTCGACCCCGTTGAGCACAAAGTCGTAGGCCCGGGCCCGGCAGTTGCCCTGGTCGGAGGTGAGCTTGTCCTCGTGGCCCATCTGCGGCGAGGTGAACGGGTGGTGGGCCGCGTGGTACACGTCCTCGTCCTCGTCGTACTCGAACAGCGGGAAGTCTGTGATCCACAGCGGCGCCCACTTCTTGTCCGCGGGCAGCGCATCGATGATGCCGAACCGCTCCGCGAGGTGCAGCCGCAGACCGTTCATCACGGTGTGCACGAGCTTGGGTTTGCCGAACTGCAGCAACAGGATGTCGCCGGTCTCGACCTTGCACGCCTCGTTGATCGCGGTGCGCAAGGTGTCGCTGATCTGTTTGGCAAAGGGCGACTGGGTCCAGGCCCCGTCGTCCCCGATGCGCGCGCGGCCGAGGCCCCGGCCGCCGAGCTGCTTGACGATGCCCGACTCGAGGGACTCGAGGTCTTTGCGCGACAAGGTCTCGGCGTGCTTTTTCTCGATGACCATGGCTTTGATCATCGCGCCCTCGTCCTCGAGGATCTTCTCGAACAGGGGCACGCCGCCACCGTTCTCTTTGCGGCCCAGCGCCGTCAGGTCGGTGTGCTCCATGCCGAAGCGCACGTCGGGCTTGTCCGAGCCAAAACGGGCCATCGCCTCGTCGTAGGTCATCTTCGGGAACGGCGACGGCAACGCAATGCCCTTCGCGTCTTGGAAGATGCGCACCATCAACCCCTCGGTGATGGCCTGGACCGTCTCCTCGGTGGCGAAGCTCATCTCGACGTCGATCTGGGTGAACTCCGGCTGCCGGTCACCCCGCAGATCCTCGTCGCGGAAACACTTCACGATTTGGAAATAGCGGTCGAAGCCCGCCATCATGAACATCTGCTTGAATAGCTGCGGGCTCTCGGCCAACGCGTAAAAGCTCCCCGGGTTGAGCCGGCTCGGCACCAAGAAGTTGCGCGCGCCCCCCGGGGTGTACTTCACCATCATCGGGGTCTCGATCTCGAGAAAGCCGTTCTCGTCGAAGTAGCGACGGGTGGCCTGGGCCACCTTGTGGCGCATGATGAGGTTCTGCTGCAGGGGGCGACGGCGCAGGTCGAGCACGCGGTACCGCAGACGCTTCTCCTCGGCGGTGTCGATCTCGTCCTCGATCAAAAACGGCGGGACCTCGGAGCTGTTGAACACCTCAAGCTGCTCGACGTCGACCTCGATGGCCCCGGTCTTGAGCTTGTCGTTGGGGGAGCCGCCGTTTTTGGTGCGGTCCTCGACCGTCCCCACAATGCCGATGCACCATTCGGAGCGCAGCTCGTGCGCCCGCGAGTGCAATTTCTCGTCGGTCTCGGGCTTGAACACAATTTGGGTGAGGCCATAGCGGTCGCGAAGGTCGACGAACCGGCGGCCCCCGTGGTCCCGCAGACTGTTGACCCACCCCATCAGCACCACGCGGTCGCCGAGCTGGGACATGGTCAGGTCGTTGCAGGTATGGGTCCGCGGATTTTCCTTCAAAAACGACGACACCGCCGCCTCCTTTGTGCGTTCTCGCAAAAGAGTGTCAGGCGCGGGCCAATGGTCAAGTGAGAACGGCCGAAAGTGTCTGCAAAAAGACGCGGCGCTCAGCCCGCGGCGGAGGGCGCGGTTTTCTCTTGGAGGGTCTCCTCGGCGTTTTGCACGATGGGGTCATCGGGCGCGAGACCTTTGGCCAAGGCGATGTACTCGCGGGCCTCGTCGAGCTTGCCGAGTTCGAGAAAACAAACGCCCACGTTGCACACCAGCCCCGCGTCGGTGGGGTCCTCCTGGTAGGCCGCCAACGAGAAGGTCAAGGCACGCTCGCGGTCCCCGTTCTTCATGCAGAGCGTGGCCAACTCCCGCTTGGCCGACAGGTTGTGGGCGTCGGCCTCCAGCACCCGGAGCAACAGGTCGGTGGCCCGGTCGTCGTCGTCGGTGCGCCGGGCGAGCCGGGCGGCGAGCAGCAGACGCGAGGCATCGATGCCCATGCCGTCGTCGGTCTCCTCCCCGGGCGCGGGCAACAACACCACAAACGCGTCCAGCGCCGCCTTCACGTCCTCGTCGGTGGCGCCGGGGTCATCGGCGATCTCGGCGAGTTTCTCGACGTGGCGCACGCGGTCCGCGAGGGGCTTGACCTGCATCAGCGCGAGATTGATCTCGTTGGTGTGCGGGTAGTCGCGGGCGGCGAGGTCGAGCGCGTCCGTGAAGGCGCGCTCGGCGCGCAGGTACCGGGACAACCGGCGCGCCACATGCCCGAGCAGCCGGTGGCCGGCCACGAGCGTGCGGTCCTTCTCCAGCGCCTCCTCGAGCAGGTCGTAGATGTCCGCGAGCCGGGTCGCTTGGTCCTCGGCGGACAGCTTCGCCGCCCGCGCGTTGAACATGTCCATGCGCACGATGGCGAGGTTGAGCGTGGCGATCGCGTTATCCGGGTCACGCTTTTGCGCCTCGAGGTAGAGGGCCTCGGCGTCCTTGAAGCGCCCGAGCTTCGCCTTCTGCACACCTTCGGCGATGTGCTTGGCCGCTTGCTCGGGGTCGATGCCAAACAGGATCTTTTTGAAGAAGTTCACGGGTCAGGAGCATAGCCCGGGTGCCCCCGTCCGGGTCAGGTTTGCGTGCGGCCCCCGGGGAACCCCGCCTGGGGAAGGCTTGGTCGTCGTCGTCCACGCCGCCCGCTCACGCTTGCCGGCGCGTCGAGGAGCGGGGCCGCGCGGCTCGACAACCAGAGGCCCGCCCGTCGTCCGCGCCCGACATCGCCCGCCGGCAGAGCGTTGCAACACGAAAAGTGTCGGCCACCGAAGCGCGGAGAAAGCGCGGAGGAAGCGCGGAGACAGCGCGGAGGAAGCGCGGAGGAAGCGCGCAGGCCCACCCACTATCGGGTGGGCAAAATTGCCCCACCCCCGCCGCCGCCCAGGGCAAACCCCTGGCGGACCGCGTTGACCGCAGCCAAAAATGAAAAGCGCTTTCATGACATCCGTTCCGGGCGCACCGCAGTTGCGTTTTGGTGGATCCGCGCGAGCCCGGGGCCCATGGGGTGACAAGGGACCGCCGCCCGGCTCCCCGCGGCGGCGGCGCCAGCGTTTGTTTTCGAAACGGCGGCCATCGTGCCGCCCACGAGCAAAACCGACTGAAAGATCCGGGTCCCGGGTGACAAATCGACGTGATGTGCGAGGGTGGCCTACACGCTGTTTTGGGGCTGTGTGCGGGCCCCCGAAATGCCGCGCAGCGTCAGGCCAAAACGCCTTAGACCCGCGTCACAAAAGTCTTTTCACTATTTGTTGAAAATACTAAAAGTTCTGAAACTCGAGTTCTGCATGCCCTCACCCACCACTTCTGCCGCACCCCCGGTGCTCTTCGACCCCTCAGATCTCGCGCCGATCGCGGCGCGGCTTCGGGAGCCGTGCACCATCGTGGAGCAGCAGACCCCCACCGGGGCGCGGCGCGGCGTCGCCCCTGGCCCCGTGTCCGGCCCGTACCAGACGGTCGGCACCCTGCCCGCGCTCTACCCCGAGTGGCTCGGTGACCGGTCGTTCCAGGACGCCCACGGGGTGCGCTTTCCGTACGTCACCGGCGCGATGGCCAACGGCATCGCCTCGGTGGAGCTTGTGATCGCGGCCGCGCGCGCGGGTTTTCTCGGGTTCTTCGGCAGCGCCGGGCTGTCCATCCCCCGGGTCGAGGAAGCCTTTGCCCGGCTCGACGCCGCCCTCGGCGACACCCCCTACGGGATGAATCTCATCCACTCCCCGCACGAGCCCGACCTCGAGCAGGCGGTGGTCGACCTCTACCTCACCCGCGGCGTCACCAATGTGTCTGCGTCGGCCTACATGGGCCTGACCAAGATGGTGGTGCAGTACGCGTACACCGGCGTGTCGCTCTCGCCCGACGGGAAGATTCAACGGCGCAACGCGCTGTTTGCGAAGATCTCGCGCCCCGAAGTGGCCGAACGGTTCTTGCGCCCCGCGCCCGAGGCGATGCTCCAGCAGCTCAAGAGCGAGGGCCGGCTCACCGACGAGGAAGTGACCCTCGCCCGCCGCCTGCCGGTGGCCGAGGACATCACCGTCGAGAGCGACAGCGGCGGCCACACCGACAACCAAATCCTCACCGCGGTGTTCCCGACGGTGGCGCAGGTCAAGACCGCGGTCTGTGCCGAGCTCGGCTACGAGCGACCGGTGCGCGTCGGCGCGGCGGGCGGTCTCGGCACGCCGGATGCGGTGGCGGCGGCATTTTCCCTCGGGGCGGCCTACGTGGTGACCGGGTCGGTCAACCAGGCCGCGATCGAGTCCGGCCTGTCTGCACGCGGCAAGGCGCTATTGTGCCAAGCGGCGATCGACGACGTGATGATGGCCCCGGCCGCGGACATGTTCGAGATGGGGGTGAAGGTCCAGGTGCTCAAGCGCGGCGCGATGTTCGCGGTCCGGGCGCACCGGCTCTGGGACACCTACCGCGCCTACGCGAGCATCGAGCACATCCCCGAGCAGGAGCGGCTCGCCCTCGAAAAAGAAATCTTCCAGGATACCCTCGCCAACGTCTGGGCGGGGACCGAAGCGTTCTTCGCCAAGCGGGACCCGAGCCAGAACGTTCGCGCCCAAAAAGAGCCCAAGCACAAGATGGCGCTCTGCTTCCGGTGGTATTTGGGACAAGCGTCCAAGTGGGCCATCGCCGGCGACGAGGGACGCGCCCTCGACTACCAAATCTGGTGTGGCCCGGCGATGGGCGCGTTCAACCGGTGGGTCCAGGGCTCGTTCTTACAAGCCCCCGAAGCGCGCACCGTCGAACAAATCGGCAAAAATCTCCTCGAGGGCGCGTGCGTGATCAAACGCGCCTTCGACCTGCGCGCCGCCGGCCTCCCCGTGCCCGACGCCGCGTTCCGCGTCACCCCGCACAAGCTCGCCTGACCGCACGTCAAAGAAGGATGCGAAAATGACTTCGTCGCGCCCGCAAAAAGCCTCGCCCGACATCGCCATTGTGGCCATGGACGGATTGTTCCCCGGCTCGCTCGACGTGCAGCAGTTTTGGGACCACATCTTTGAGGGCAGCGACCTCGTCACCGACATCCCCGAGGGCCACTGGCGCATCGCGGACTATTACGACCCCGACCAGAGCGTGCCGGACAAGACCTACGGCAAACGCGGTGGCTTTTTGCCCAAGGTGCCGTTCGACACTTTGAAGTGGGGCATTCCCCCGACGCTGCTGTCCCAGACGGACACGTCCCAGCTGCTCGGGCTCATCGTCGCCCGTCGGGTGCTCGACCAAGCGTTCGGCGGCAACAGCGACGACGCGGACAAGTCCCGCATCTCCTGCATCCTCGGCGTGACCTCGGGCCAAGAGCTGTTCGGCCAGATGGCCTCGCGCCTCCGTCGCCCCCAGTGGAAAGCGGGCCTGCTCGAGGCGGGTCTATCCGAAGCCGAAGCCGACGAAGCCTGCAAACACATTGCGGACAAGTTTGTGCCCTGGACCGAGAGCACGTTCCCCGGTTTGCTCGGCAACGTCGTAGCCGGGCGCATCGCCAACCGCCTCGATCTCGGTGGCACCAACGCGGTCACCGACGCGGCGTGTGCGAGTTCGTTCGCGGCGCTCTCGATGGCGGTCGATGAGCTGGTGCTCGGTCGCGCGGACATGGTGCTGTCAGGGGGCGTGGACGCGCTCAACGACATCTTCATGTACATGTGCTTTTCGAAGACGCCGGCGCTGTCCCAGTCGGGGCGCGTGGCGCCGTTCGACGTCGGCGCGGACGGTACGTTGCTCGGCGAAGGCGCGGGCCTGGTTGCGCTCAAGCGCCTCGAGGACGCTGAGCGCGACGGCAATGACATTTACGCTGTGATCAAAGGCGTGGGCACCTCGAGCGACGGGCGCAGCAAGAGCGTGTACGCCCCCGTGAGCGCAGGCCAAGCCAATGCCATTCGGCGCGCCTACGACGTCGCCGGCTACGGTCCCGACAGCGTCGAGCTGGTCGAGGCCCACGGCACCGGCACCAAGGCCGGGGACGTGGCCGAGGTCGGCGGGCTCAAGCTCGCCTTCGACGACGGCGCGCGACAAGACCGCCAATGGTGCCAGCTCGGGTCGGTGAAGAGCCAAATCGGTCACACCAAATCGGCGGCGGGGACCGCGGGCCTGATGAAAATCGCGCTCGCCCTGCACGAAAAAGTGTTGCCCCCGACGATCAACATCAACGAGCCGAACCCCAAGGCGGAGTTCGACAAAAGCCCGTTCTACCTGAGCACCAAGCCGCGCCCCTGGTTGCGCGGCCAGAGCCATCCCCGCCGCGCGTCGGTGAGCTCGTTCGGGTTTGGCGGCAGCAACTTCCACATCACGGTCGAGGAATACACCGGCAAATCGCACAACCCGGGCCGGTTGCGCCAGCGGAGCGCGGAGCTGCTCGCGTTCTCGGCCGAGGACAAAGCCACCCTCGCGGCCCAGCTCAACGCCGCGGCCACCGCGCTCGACCAAGAGCCGCTGTTCGACGTGGCCAAGCGCGCCGCGGATGCGTTCTCGCCCGCCCACGCGGCCCGCGTGACCCTGGTCGCCAGCGACGTCGAAGGCGCCCAGCGCGCCCTGCGCCAAGCTGCAGGGGCATTGCACGTGGGCCAGACCCCCACTGCGCCCGGCGTGTTCTTTGGCGAGGGCCAGCCCGAGGGCAAGGTCGCGATCCTGTGCGCGGGCCAAGGCAGCCAATACGTGGGCATGGGCGAACAGCTCCTGCTCGAATGGCCCGCGGCCCGGGCGGCGCTCGACGCGCTGTACGACGACGCGCGCTTCGGTGACGAACACCTCTACGACGTGCTCGTGCCCAAACCCGCGTGGACCGACGCGCAAAAAGCCGCGCAACAAACGCGCCTCACCGCCACCGAGTGGGCCCAGCCCGCGCTCGGGGCGATGGCCGCGGCCCACCTCGGCGCGCTGCGCGACCTCGGGTTCGATTTCGACATGGCCGCCGGCCACTCCTACGGCGAGCTCGCGGCGCTGTACGCGACCGACGCGCTCTCCGGCGCCGACCTGATGAAACTCTCGCGCGCCCGCGGCGAAGCGATGCGCGACGTGGCCACGACGCCGGGCACGATGAGCGCGGTGTTCGCCTCGCGCGACGACACCGCCCAAGCGGTGGACGGGCTCGACGTGGTCCTCGCCAACGAGAACACCCCGCGCCAGACCGTGATCGCCGGCGCGGTGGCCGACATCGAAAAGGCCGAGGCCGCGCTGCAAAAAGCCGGGCTCAAGTTCTCGCGGCTGCAGGTGGCGTGCGCGTTCCACTCGCCCCACGTCGCGCCCGCGGCCGAGCAGCTGGCCAAGGTGCTCGACGGGCTTTCCGTGCGTGAGCCGCAAAAACCCGTGTACCAAAACCGCACCGCCAAGCCCTACAACGGCATTGCCGACATCAAATCCGGCCTCGCGGCCCAGCTCAAATCGAGCGTGCGCTTCGTGTCCGAAATCGAAGCGATGTACGACGCGGGCGCGCGCACCTTCGTCGAGGTGGGGCCCAAAAACGCGCTCACCGGGATGGTGGACAAAATCCTCGCGGACAAACCGCACCGGGCCCTGTCCGCGGACGTGGCCCAAAAGGGCGACACCGCGGCCTTGCTCACCCTCGTCGCCGGTCTCGCCGCCGCGGGCCAGCCGCTCACCGTGGCCAAGCTGTTCGCAGGCTTCCGACCCAAGATGCGTCACGAGGACGCGCCCGCCCACGCCACGCTCATCGACGGGTCCAACGTCGGCAAACCCAACCTCGACGTGAAAGAGCGCCCGCGCCCGATGCGCGCCGCCGAAGCGCCCGCCCCCTCTGCCTCCCGCCCTGTTTCTGCCTCTGCTGCACCGGTGCCCACCATGGACAAGCCCCGCAATGTTTCTGCTCCCACCGTGACGGCCGCGGCCACGTCGGCGCCCGCCGTGACCGCGCCGCAAGTCTACGCGGCCGCGCCGCAAGGGCTGCTCGACGTCGTGCGGGAAGGACAGCGCCAGACCGCTGAAGCCCAAGCCGCGTTCACCAAGGCGATCACCGACGCGCACATGGCCTTCCTCGCCGCGTTCGAACAGAGCACGGCCCAGCTCGGCGCGTTCGGCGGCCAAATGCCACTGCACGTGCCCGCGCCGGCCCCCGCCGCGCCTGCGTTCGCCGCGCCGGCCCCCGTCGTGGCCACCCCGGTCCCAGCGCCTGTGTCGGCCCCCGCCCCCGTCGTGGCCGCCCCGGCCCCGGTGCCGGTGCCGGCCCCCGCCCCCGTCGTGGCCGCGCCTGCAACTGCCGCGACCCCCAGCGTCGATCTGATGCCCATCTTCATGGACGTGGTCGCGGACAAGACCGGCTACCCCGTGGCCGCGTTGCGTCCGGACATGCACCTCGAGGCCGACCTCGGCATCGACTCCATCAAACGCGTCGAAATCCTCAGCGCCATCAAAGCCAAAGCGCCGAACCTCAAAGACGTCGACGCCACCACCCTCGCCCAAAAGAACACCATCCAAGAGGTCGCCGACGCCCTCCTCGACGCGTCCGGCACGCCCGCGGCCGCCCCGGCGACACCCGCTGGCGCCCCCGCGGGTGACTTGATGCCCATCTTCATGGGCGTGGTCGCGGACAAGACCGGCTATCCCGTCTCGGCCCTCCGCCCCGACATGCACCTCGAGGCCGACCTCGGCATCGACTCCATCAAACGCGTCGAGATCCTCAGCGCCATCAAAGCCAAAGCGCCGAATCTCAAAGACGTCGACGCCACCACCCTCGCCCAGAAGAACACCATCCAAGAGGTCGCCGACGCCCTCCTCGGCGACGCTGTCTCCGCGGCCCCCGTTGCCGCCGCCGCGCCCTCGTCGGGTGGCACGGACTTGATGCCGATCTTCATGGGCGTGGTCGCGGACAAGACCGGCTATCCGGTTTCGGCCCTCCGGCCCGACATGCACCTCGAGGCCGACCTCGGCATCGACTCCATCAAACGCGTCGAAATCCTCAGCGCCATCAAAGCCAAAGCGCCGAATCTCAAAGACGTCGACGCCACCACCCTCGCCCAAAAGAACACCATCCAAGAGGTCGCCGACGCCCTCCTCGGGGACACCGCTCCTGCGGCCGCCCCCGTCGCCGTCGCCGCGCCGGTCTCCACCCCGGCCGCGCCCATGACCCCGCGCGTGCTCGACGTGGCCGACGCCTTGTTGCCCCCGCCCAACGTCTCGTTTGGCCCCACCGACGTCGTGGCCGTGACCCCGTCCGCCCACACCGACGCGGTCATCGCCGCCCTCGCCGCCCGCGGGGTCAAAGCCGTGCCGCTGCCGCTCAACGGCAACACCGACCGCTGCCGCGGCTTCATCGAACTGTCCGGTCTCGACGACAGCCCGTCGCTCGACGACGCCCAAGCCGCGCTCACCACCGCGCTCTCCCGGGCGCGCACCGTGGCCAAGGTCGCCCAGCGCCACGCCGGCTTCCGCGCCATGTTTGTGTACGCGGGGGGCGGCTCGCTTGGGTTCGACACTCCTCAAAATATCGAAGCGGGCCGCGCCGAAGCCGTGCGCGCCGGCATCTCGGGCCTGGCCAAGACGTGCGCCGCCGAGTGGCCGGACGCGTCGGTCAAAGCCCTCGACCTCGGCGCCACCGAGGCCCTGGCCGAAGCCGTGGCCCAAGAGTTCTTGGCCGACGACCACCGCGAAATCGGCCGCCGCGACGCCCGCCGGGTCTCCCCCGTGCTGCGCGACGACACCCCGGCCGCGGCCGCCCACCCGATGGCCAAGACCTGGGTCGTGACCGGCGGCGCCCGGGGCGTCACCGCCCGCTGCATCATCGAGCAGGCCGCGCGCGCCCCCGGGCAGAACTTCCTGCTCCTCGGCCGCACGCCCCTCGACGGGTTTGACGACGACCCCAGCGTCGATGTCGCGCCCGACGCGGGCAAACTGAAAGCCTGGCTGTTCCAAAAGGCGGAAGCCGCGAGCCAGACCGTGAGCCCGCGCGACCTCGACAAGACCGCCAAAGGCATCCTCGCCCGCCGCGAAATCCGCGACACCCTGGCCGCGCTCTCCGGGAAGGCCGCGAGCGCGCGGTACGTCGCCGTCGACGTGACCGACGCGAACGCTGTGCAGCAAGCGGTCGACGCGTTCAGTTCCACCCATGGCCCCATCGAGGGCCTCGTGCACGGCGCAGGCGTGATCTTCGACCGCCGCGTCGAGGACAAACGCGACGATGAAGTGAAGCTGGTGCTCGACACCAAGCTGCGCGGTCTGTTTGCGTTGCTCGCGGCCACCGCTGACCAACCGGTGCGCACGGTGTCGCTGTTCTCATCGACCGCGGGCCGCTCGGGCAATGCCGGCCAAGCCGACTACGCGATGGCCAACGAAGTGCTCAGCAAGATGGCGCACCAACTCATGCGCGAAAAACCCGCGCTGGTCGCGCGGGCCGTGGCCTGGGGTCCGTGGGACGGCGGCATGGTCGACGCGAGCCTCAAGCGGCACTTCGAGTCCGCGGGCATCGCGGTGATTCCGCTCGACGAGGGCGCGAACGTGTTCGTGCGGTCGGTGAGCGAAGCCAAAGCCGCCGGGGCCGAGTGGGTGATGGGCGCGTCCTTCGCCCAAGACACCGTCGCGCTCTCGCGCCACGTCGACGGCCAGACGCACGGGCTGCTCGCGGACCACGCGATCTTCGGCACCCCGGTTCTGCCCGCGGTGTTCGCCGCGCACTTCCTCGGGGAAGCCGCCCGCAGCCTGTCCGCGGGCGCGACCGTGCGCGAGCTGCGCGATGTGCGCGTGTTGCGCGGGGTGCCGCTCACCGGGTTCGAAAACGGCGGCAACGACTTTGACGTCGTGGCCGAGCCCCAAAAAGACGGCACCGTGCGGGCCACGCTCCTGTCCGTCGGGCAGGCCGCGCCCCACTACACCGCCACCGTCGAGGTCGGGCCGCAGCTCGCCGCCCCGCACGTGAAGCGCGCGGCCGGTCTGGAGCGCTACGCGGACGAGGCGGCGATGTACAGCGAAGGCCTGTTCCACGGGCCGCGCTTTCACCTCATCGAGCGCGTCGAGGGCATCAACGACCAGAGCATGTGGGCGCACATCAAGGGCGCGCGGGCCGCAGGCTGGGACGACGTGAACGAGACCGCGCTGTTCGACACCGCGGCCCTCGACGCGGGCCTACAAATGTTGTTGCTCTTTGCCCGGTCGCGCACCGGCCAAGCGTTCTTGCCCACGCAGATCGAACGCATGGTGCCCTACCGCCCGGGCGCGCTGTCGGGTCCGCTCACCTGCGCGCTCACCGCCACCCGCGTCACCGATGACGAGGTCGTGTGCGACGTGAGCATCCTCGACGAGCAAGGCGAGGTCGTGCTCGGCATGTACGGCGCCCACGCGCACCGTCTGCCCAGCGCGTCCTACCGTCGCGCCCAGTCGGCGGCCTGAGCCATGACCGCGCGCGAGCCCATCGCCATTGTCGCCACCGGTTGTGTGCTGCCCGACGCGGACAGCGCACAAGCATTGTTCGACAATGTCGTGCAGAAGCGCAGCGCCATCCGGCCTGCGCCGGCCGGGCGCATGGGCATTCGCGCAGGGTCATTGAAGAGCAGCAAGGCCGCGCCCCAGGACGGCATGCTCCACGACGAGGGCGCGTACGTGACCGACGAGGTCGCGCTCCCCCAAGGCCTGCTCGGCGACAGCGCCGAGACCTTGGCCCCCCTCGACCCGCTCTTTCACTGGGTGGTGCGCTGCGCCCACGACGCGCTCACCGGCGCGGGCTACGGGCCCGGAACCGCCCCAGCGAACACCGGGCTCATCTTGGGCAACCTCTCGTTCCCCACCGAACAGATGAGCCGCTGGGGGGCCAAGACCGTGCTCGGTCCCCGCGTCACCGACGAGGGCCAGGCCCTGCTCGGCCTGCCGCAGGACCTTGACCGGTTCATGTCGGGTCTGCCCGCGGTGCTCGCGGCCCAGGCCCTCGGCCTCGACGGGGCCGCGTATTGTCTCGACGCGGCCTGTGCCTCGTCGCTGTACGCGATCCGCTACGCGTGTGATCGGCTCTGGACCGGCGACGCGGACCTGATGCTCGCGGGCGCGGTCAACCGTGCAGATGCATTGTTTATCCACGTGGGCTTCACCGCGCTGGCCGCGCTCTCGCCCACCGCCCGGTCGCGGCCCTTCGCCGAGGGCGCGGACGGGCTCGTGCCCGGCGAAGGCTGTGGCGTGGTTGCGCTCATGCGGCTCAAAGACGCCGAGCGCGAACGCCGGCCCGTGCTCGGCCTGATCCGCGGCGTGGGCCTGTCCAACGACGGCCGGGCCAAAAACCTGCTCGCCCCGTCGAGCGAAGGCCAGGTTCGCGCGCTGAAAAGCGCGTACGAGATGGCCGGCATCGATCCGCGCACGGTCTCGCTCGTCGAGTGTCACGCCACGGGCACGCCGCTGGGCGACCAGGTCGAGCTCGACACGCTGCACACGGTGTTCGAAGGCGCGGCCCCGGGCTCGATCGCCACCGGGTCGCTCAAGGGCAATCTCGGCCACCTCATCACCGCCGCGGGCGTGGCCGGCCTCTTCAAGGTGCTGGGCGCGCTGCGCACAAAGACATTGCCCCCCACCCTGGGCGCCGACAAGCCGGTCGCGGGTCTGCGAGACCCCACGTCGCCGTTCTCCCTCGTGCAACAGCCGTCGCCCTGGGAGGCCGGGGACGGTCCTCGCCGGGCCGGCATCAGCGCGTTCGGCTTTGGCGGCAACAACGCCCACCTCATCGTCGAGGAGTACACGGGCCCGTCCGACCAGCAAAGCCTCATGCCCGCGCCCGTTCCCGAAGTGGACGACATCGTGGTCGTGGCCCTCGGGGCCCGGGTCGGCGATGCCCAAGGGCCGGACGCCCTCGACGAGGCCCAGGTCGGCCCCGCCGCGCGCGCCGGGTTCGACGCCGCGGGCGTGCGCTTTCCCCCGCACGATTTGGCCGCGTCTTTGACCCAACAGATCCTGATGCTGGCCGCGGCCCGCGACGCCGCGGCCGCGCTCCCCGAGGCCCTGCGCCAAGGTCCGCGGACCGGCGCGGTGGTGGGCATGGGCTGCGACGTCGACGTGACCACCCCCGGGCTGCGCTGGCGCCTGGACGCCCTCTGTGACCGCCCCGTCGACCAAGACCTGGCCGGCCCCGTGCTCACCGCCGCGGGCGTGCTCGGCCAAATGCCGAACATCGCCGCCAACCGCCTGAGCACCCAGTTCGACCTGCGCGGCCCCACCCTCACGGTCTCGGCCGAGGACCTGTCCGGCATCGCCGCCCTCGACGTGGCCGTGCGCGCCTTGCGTCAGGGCGAGCTCGACTGCGCCCTCGTCGGGGCGGTGGACTGTTGCGCGGATGAGCGCGACGAGGCCGCCCTCTCGTCGGTGTTCGGGCCCGTGCGCGGCGGGGACGCCGCGGTGTGTCTCGCGGTGTGCACCACATCGACCGCGGCCGCCCACGGCCTGACCCCCCTCGCGACCCTCGACGTGGCCCTGCACACCGGCGCGCGGCCCGAACAGCCCGCGTCCTGGCCCGTGCGCGCCCACGCCGCCGAGGGCATGCTCGCCCTCGCCCGCGCGATTCAGAGCCGGCGCAACACCACGCTCAGCCTCGAAGGTGGGTTCGGCAATCGCGCAACTGTCGAACTGACCCCCGGCGACGGCACCATGCGCGCCCCCGACGTGGCCCAGCTCTGGATGGACCATCCCGCCCACCGCGCGTTCGGTCCTTTGCGCGCCGCCCTCGACGGAGCCCACGCCATGCCCGCCGCCCCCCGCCTCGTGCCCGTGGTCGCGTCCCGCGACGCGGCCCCCGTCGCCCTCTCGGGCCCGATGACCGCGCCCCCCGCGCTGGTCCCGCTCCTCGACGAGGGCGTGCGCACGCGTCCGGTCCGCACCGCTCCCGCGCAGCCCGCGCCCGCGCCGGCACCGGCCATGAGCGCCCCCCTGGCGGCCGCGCCTGCGCCCCGCCCGTCGCGCCTGCCCGACGGCCACGCGGCCGCTGTCATCGCCGCCCGCGAAGACCTCATGCGGTCCCACACCGCGTTTTTGCAGGACATCGGCCGGGCCCAAGCGCAGTTCATCGAGACCCAGCGTCGGCTGAGCGCGGCCGCGTTTGGCCTGCCGGACAAGACCACCCCCGCCCTCGTCGACATCGCCCCCCCGGCTCCCGCGCCGGCGGAACATGTCACCGCCCCCGTCGAGACCTTCGCCCCCGTCGCCGCGCCCACGCCGGTCGACGCGGCGCCGGCCCCCGCGCCGGCGGCCATCCGCGACACCACCCGCGTGACCTTCCGCGGCCCCGACGGCCAGGCCGCCCTCGAAGCCCTGCGCACCGAGCCGCTCTACAACCGCCACGAGCTCGAACGCCTGGCCTCCGACAAAATCTCGTCGGTGCTCGGCCCCCTGTTCGAACGTCAGGACAACTTCCGTCGACAAGTGCGCATGCCCGAGCCGCCCCTGCTCCTCTGCGATCGCGTGCTCAGCGCGGACTGCACCCTCGGAAAGCTCGAGACCGACAAGACCATCATCACCGAGTCCGACGTCACCTGGGACAAGTGGTACATCGAAAACGGCCGCGTGCCCGCCAGCGTGCTCATCGAGAGCGGCCAGGCCGACCTGCTGCTCATCTCGATGATGGGCGTCGACTTCGACAACAAAGGCGAACGCGTCTACCGCCTGCTCGGCTGCGACCTCACCTACCACGCGCCGCTTCCCGCCGTGGGCAGCACGCTGCACTACGACATCCACATCGACAGCTTCGCGTCGATGGGCGACACCCGGATGTTCTTTTTCCACAGCGACTGCCGGCTCGGCCCCGACGGCCCGCTCGTGCTCTCGGTGCGCAACGGCCAAGCCGGCTTTTTCACCGACGCCGAACTCGACGGCAGCGGCGGCATCCTCTGGACCCCCGCCGACGTCACCACGTTCGACGGCCCCCTCGACCCGCCCAAGGTTGACCTCCAGAAACATTCTTTTTCGCGCCAAGACCTCGAGGCCCTCGCGGCCGGCGACGCCGTGGCGTGTTTCGGCGAGAGCCACAAAGACTGCGCCTGGCACGTGCGCACCCCGGCCCCGCCCCTTGGCGACATGCTGCTCATGGACCGCGTGGTCGAGGTCAATCCCACCGGGGGCCCTTGGGGCCGCGGCTACCTCAAAGCCGAACTCAATCTCACCGGGGACAACTGGTTCTTCGACGGGCACTTCAAAGACGACCCGTGCATGCCCGGCACCATCATGTTCGAGGGCTGCCTGCAGACACTCGGCTTTTACCTCATCGCCAACGGCTTCTCCGTCGGCAAGGACGGGTTCCGCATCGAGCCCACCCTCGACACCACCTTCCCGCTCAAGTGCCGCGGCCAGGCGACGCCCAAGTCGCGTCACATGGTCTACGAGGTGTTCATCCGCAGCGTCGAGGACGGACCCACGCCCACCGCGTTCGCGGACATCCTCGTCACCGTCGACGGCCTCAAGGGCCTGCACTGCGACAACGTCGGCGTGCGGCTCGTGCCCGACAGCCCGATGTCCTCGCGCCCCGACCTGCTGGGCGTCACCCCCCGCACATCCACCGAGGACGCGGTGGGGGGCGTGGGCCACCCCGACGATGGCCGCGCGGTGTTCGATCAAACCGCATTGTTGGCCACCGGCATCGGCCAACCCTCTCAGGCGTTTCCGGGCCTCTACGATCGGTTCGACGACGGCACCCGCGTCCCGCGTCTGCCCGGACCCCCGTACCATTTCATGAGCCGGGTCGAGTCGCTCACCGGCCCCGGCATGGGCGCGTTCGACAAAGGCAACGAAGTGGTCGTCGCCTACGACGTGCCCCCCGACGCTTGGTATTTCGCGGTCAACACCGTGCCCGAGATGCCCTTCGCGGTGCTGCTCGAGGTCGCGCTGCAGCCCTGCGGTTGGCTCTCGAGCTACACCGGCTCGGTGCTCCAGGTCGACGAGCCTGTGTTCTACCGCAACCTCGACGGCAACGCGCGCATCCTGCGCCCCATCACCGCGCATACAGGCACATTGTGGACCCACGCGCGCATGACCAACATCAGCCACTCTGCGGGCATGATCATTCAGTCGTTCGACATCGAGGTCCGCGACCAAAACGGCCCCGTGTTCGTCGGCGACACCGTGTTCGGCTTCTTCCCCGAAGCCGCCCTCGCCCGCCAGGTGGGGGTCGGCTCCTCCGACGCCCAGCGCGCCGCGCTCACCGCGTCCTGTGATCACCCGCGCTGCGGGACCGCACTGCAAGGGCGCGCCGGCCACGGCGGGGCCCTGCCCGGCGACATGCTCCGCATGATCGACACCGTGCGTGTGCTCGAGCCTGAAGGCGGCAGCAAGGGCCTCGGCCGCATCGTCACGGAAAAGACCGTCGACCCCGCCGAATGGTTCTTCAAGGCCCACTTTTACCAAGACCCGGTCCAGCCCGGCTCGCTCGGCCTCGAAGCCGTGCTCCAGGCCATCGGCCTGCTCTCGAGCGAAAAACGCGGCCAGCCGGAGCTGAAGCTCGCCCCCATCGTCGAGAACCAGCCCATCCAGTGGAAGTACCGCGGCCAAGTCATCCCCCAGAACCAGACCATCGTCGTCGACGCCGACATCATCGAATGGGACGACGAAAAGGTCATGGCCGACGCCTCGCTGTGGGTGGACGGCCTGCGCATCTACCACGCGCCCCGCATCGGTCTGACCTTCCGCTGACGTCGGGTGGTCCTCGTCACCATGTGCGCGGACATGGTGCACGGCTGTCGCGTTCGTACTAGCCTTGGGCCCCGTACCTGCTGAGGTTGTGATGAAACGTGCGCTGTTGTCCGCCACTTTGATGTTTTGTTCGACGTCGGCTTGGGCCGACGACGCAACCAAGCCCGATGCCAAACCGGATGCCACCGCCGAGCCGGTGGCCGAGTCGCCGGAGGCCACCACGCCCCCGACCAAAGACGCCCCCCCCGACACGACCGCCGCGTCGGGAGACGCAGAGCCCGCCGCCCCCGCCGATCCCGCCAAGGCAGCACCGACATCGGGCAACGACTGTCAGGTCGCGGTGATGAACTTCCAGCCCAAGGGCCTGCCCGACTCCCAAAAGCATGTCCCCGAGCTGCTGGCGGATTCCCTGGCCGCCGAGGTGGCGTCGTCCACGGGGTGCCGGGTGGTGACCCAGGCGGACATCACCCAGATGCTCGATTTCGAAGCCACCAAGGCCTCATGTGGCGCGATGACCGAGTCCTGCCTCGCGGAAGTGGGCGGGGCCCTCGGCGTCGATCGCATCATCGGCGGCAGCGTGGGCAAACTGGGGGAGAGTTTTAAGTTGCAGATCAAACTGCAGAACGTGGCCGAGGCGCGGGTCGAAAAGCGCGTGGATCGTCTCATCCGGGGAGAACCAGAAGCATTGGACCTCGCCGCCCGCAACGCCGGACGCGAACTGTTCGGGCTCGAACTCCTCGATGAGAGCAAGTACGCGGTGCAAGAGGAGGCCCCCGCCGAAGAGGGCGGCTCGGTTTTGCCGGCGGTGTTGATGGGCACCGGGGGCGCGATCCTCGCCGTGGGTGCCATCGCGGTGGTGGCCACCGGGGTGTACGTGGCGGTGGCCAACTTCGTGCTCATCCCCAAGAACGACATCGTGAGCCTGCCCACCGACCAGCGCAGCCTGGCCCAGGTCGCCGCGTGGGGCGCACTCGCGGGCAGCGGGGTCGCCTCCGTCGTCGCGATTGTGGGCGGCGGCGTGCTCGTCACCGGTCTGTTGGTGGAGTGACGGCATGCGCTGGATGTACGTCGCTTGGTGGGGCGCAGGGCTCGCGTTGGCGCTGTCCGGGTGCACACTGTTTTCGACAGTGTGCGACGACGACAGCGATTGCGGGGGAACGGTCTGCGACGTGCAATCCGGCCTGTGCACGACGCTGGACGCCACCGGCGACGGCGATGGGGATGGTGACGGCGACGGAGATGGGGATGGCGACGGAGATGGGGATGGGGACGGCGACGGAGATGGCGACGGCGATGGGGATGGCGACGGCGATGGGGACGGCGACGGCGATGGGGACGGCGACGGAGATGGGGACGGCGACGGAGATGGGGACGGCGACGGAGATGGGGATGGGGACGGCGACGGAGACGGCGACGGGGACGGGGATGGCGACGGAGACGGCGACGGGGACGGCGATGGGGATGGGGATGGCGATGGCGATGGCGATGGAGACGGTGATGGGGATGGGGATGGCGACGGAGACGGTGATGGCGATGGCGACTGTGTGTGCCTCGACGGGAACCAATGCCTGACGCAGGCGGAGTGCGGCCCCCACACGCTCATCACCAACGCGGGGGGCCCTGCGTACTTCACCACGTTCGCCGGCGGTCTCGCGGTCACGTCCCAGAACAACGACGTGGTTTATGTCATCAACAGCCCCGCCCAAGTCGGTGCGACGACCACCACCTTGGCGACCTTGACCGACGAGCCCATCTCTCTGGCCTCGTTGGACAACAACCTCGCCTGGCTGAACGCCGCGGGCCTTGGCGGTTCGGGGTTCGCCACCCTCGACCAAGGGGGCGGCGCCGAAATGGTCGGCGAAAACGCGCCGTTCTATCCCTCCGCCGCGTTCTACACCAGCAGCGTTCACAATCGCATTGCCCTGCTGCCCGACGCCACCCCACCCCTGTGGGTCTTGGCCGCCACCAGCGGCGCCTCCCAGAACCGCGACATCTGGATGTTCCCCGTCGGGGGCGCCGCCGAGCTCAAGCTGTGCCTGCAGAGTTCGCACGAGGTCACGGTCATTGGCCGCGGGGGCCCCGGTGTCGGGGCACCCGCCGCGCTGGGCTACACCGACGGGGGAATCGCGCCGGTGATGCTCCCGCCACCGGGGGTGGGCGGCTCGTGCAACAACGACTCATTCCCCGCGCAAGGCACACTGCCCGACCCCGCGATGCCCACCGCGATGTTCTCCGACGGGAACGACCTTTACGTCGGCGCGACGCTGGGCACGACGGTGGCGTTGTACCGGGTCTCGTTCTCACCGTTCTCGGCCACAGAACTGCTCGACCTCGACACCGGGGAGGCCCAAGACATGATCATCGGCCAAATCGCGGGGTTCGCCGACGACATCGTCTTCACGGTATTGCCCAAACAGGCGAACGGCACCGGGGGCGCGATCTTTCGGACCCCCAAAAGCGGCGGCAACAGCACGGTGTTGATCAACACCAGCCGCGCGTTGGGCGTGGCTGTCGCCGGCAATGTGCTTTATTGGGGGGACCGGACCGGGTCGGGCGCCATCACCAGGATGCGTCTCGTCCCTTGACGAGACCGCGCGACCGCAGAGGAGGGAGTTCGATGACACGCTGGGTTCTGCTCGCCCTCCTGTCCATGGGTCTACCGGGCTGCAATCTGTTTGGGCAGGTCTGCGACAGCGACGCTGATTGCGAAGACGGCGTGTGCGACGAGACCGGCATTTGCGTCGGCGATGGTGATGGCGACGGCGACGGCGACGGAGATGGAGATGGAGATGGCGACGGGGACGGAGATGGAGACGGAGATGGAGATGGAGACGGAGATGGAGATGGAGATGGAGATGGAGATGGAGATGGAGATGGAGATGGAGACGGAGACGGAGACGGAGACGGTGATGGCGACGGGGACGGAGATGGAGATGGAGACGGAGATGGAGACGGAGACGCGTCGTGCGTGGGCCACTGCGGGGACCAAGCCCCATCTGGGTGCAGCTGTGATGTCGCCTGTGAACTCAACGAAGATGGGTGCTGCGCGGACTATGCCGCGACGTGCCTTCTGAGCATCGACGGCTGTTCCGGCCGGTGCGGGTTCACCACCGGCGCCCCCGGCGCGTGCCAGTGCGATCCCAACTGCCTCAACCGCGGCGATTGCTGCGAGAACTTCTTTCCCGTGTGCGCCTCCGCGACGGCTTGTATGGGCCGTTGCGCGGACACGTTCTACCGCCTCGAGAGCGAGCAGGGCGGGTGCCTCTGCGATGCCCTGTGCGGCATCGACAGCTTCGCCGACGAATGCTGCCCCGACTTCGACGCCTTTTGCGCGGACGTGCCCACCACCTGCGAAAACCGCTGCGACGGCGAGCTGGGCGACCTCGCCCCCGAGTTCCACGGGGACAACACCGTCGACGGGGTGTGCCACTGCGACATCCAGTGTGCGTCCCGCGGCGATTGCTGCACCGACGTCGCCACCTGGTGCAGCACCTACCCGCCCCCGACGGACAAGGACGACAGCTGTGCAGGATTTTGCGGCGACCAAACCGACATCGATGCGTGTTGGTGCGACGCCACCTGCTTCCAAGACCCTGCCCCCGGCAACTGCTGCTACGACGCCGAAGCGGTCTGTACCGACGAGCTGTTCACCTGCGCCAACCGGTGCAACTATGGATACCAGCCCACGCTCCCCAGCGAGGCTTGCCAATGTGACAGCGCCTGCGCCTCCCGCGGGGACTGCTGCGCCGACCGGGTCGAGCTGTGCGCGGTCAACGTGTGCGACGACACGCCCCCGCCCCCGCCCCCGCCGGACTGGGACACCGCCCGATGTGGCACCGACTGGTGCGACGCCGCCAACACCTGCGACTGTGGCTGCGGAGCGGCCGATCCCGACTGCCCGGCCGGCGCGGTGGCCGCCGATTGCCAGACCGTGCATTGTTCGTCGGCCGAGGTCCTGACCCCCGACACCCTGAGCTGTGTGTGTGACGGTGACGCGGCCCTGACTTCCGACGACCCCAACCACTGCGGGGGGTGCGGCAATGTCTGTGCAGGGACCTGCACCGCCGGGCGCTGCCTCACCACCCTGTTCGGTCCCACCGTCACCGACCTGAGCGGGATGGCCATGGACCACCAAAACGGCGTGCTCTACATCGCCCGGGACGATTCGCTGTACACGCGCGCCGCGCCCACGTTCGACACCGGCCAGAGCTTCCTCACGGTGGGGGGCCCGGTGCTCTCCCTGGACGTCGACGGCCCCCGGGTCATCTTCCTGACCGGTGACGCCGGGTTCGGGTTCACCATCACCGCCGTGGACAAGGCCAACCCGGGCTCGTCGACGACTTGGACCGGCGGGCCGTCGCTCAGCCTCACCGCCAACTGGCCCCCGCGGCTGACCGGTGATGCCGACCGCGTCTGGGTCGTCGACGGCACCAACGGGCTGGTGCGGCTCGCCAACGGCGACAACAACATTGGCAACGCCACCCAGGTGGGCGCCGCCGGGGCCATGCGGCACGGGATCGTGTCCGACATGATGGCGGTGTTCGGGCTGCGCAACGGCACCGGCCAAATCATGGTCGTGCAGAAGGCGACCAACGTCGCGACGGTGTTGGGCAGCGACTCATTCGGCGCCACGAGCCGGATTTCGGGTGTGGCCCTGTCCCCGTCCCACTTGTGTGTGAGCGGTCAGGTGCAAGACGGCATCTACGGGGTGCGGTGCTACGACAAGGCGACCGGCGCCCAGGACATTGTCGTGGCCGACCAGCCAGAGGTGACCGGGCCGCTGGACGTCGTCGGCACATCGGTGTTCTGGGGCGAGCAGGACGGCGCCGGCGTTTCGTCCTCGTTGTACGCGGCCCCCGTGACCGGCGGCGCGCCCACCAGCCTGTGGGCCGGCCCCGGCGTCGTCACGGCGGTCGCGGCATTTGGCGCGCAGGTGCTGTTTGCGGTCGTCGATGGCACCAACACCGCGCTCTACCTCGTCAGCGGCCCCCCGTAGGCCCGCGCCGGGCCGGGCCTCGTGGTATGACCAGGTATGGCCCGAATGTCCTTTCTGCTGCTCGCCGGCCTCGCCCTCTTGGCGGGGCTCCCGGGGTGCAATCTGTTTGCGACCGTGTGCTCGAGCGACGCGGACTGCACCCCTGATTTTTGCCACCCCCAAACCGGACTCTGCACCACGGAGAACGTGGGTGACGGGGACGGCGATGGAGATGGCGACGGCGATGGGGACGGAGATGGCGACGGCGACGGCGACGGCGATGGGGACGGAGATGGCGACGGGGACGGAGACGGGGACGGCGATGGAGATGGCGACGGCGATGGGGACGGAGATGGGGATGGGGACGGAGATGGCGACGGAGATGGCGACGGAGATGGCGATGGAGATGGAGATGGAGATGGAGATGGAGATGGAGATGGCGACGGAGATGGAGATGGCGACGGAGACGGCGACGGCGACGGCGATCCCCTGTGCTACGACGACCAGCTTCCAGGGACGTGCGTGGGCCGCTGTGGGCAAGGACCGGACGGGGCCAACGACTGCTACTGCGACACGATCTGTGTGACCCACCCCGAAAACTGCTGCGCGGACTTTCACGACCAATGCGCGGCCACCCTCAACTCCTGCGAGGGCCGCTGCGTCCCGCTTGTCGAGACCAGCGAGGTGTTCGCGGTCGGCACCCGCGACGTTTGCTTTGCCGACGCGGAGCTCGGGTGTGACTGCAGCCAGGACTGCGTAGGCGGGGCCGACTGCTGCGCGGACTACGACACGGCGTGCCCCCAAGGGTGCGGCGCCAACCCCACGCCGCCCCCGGCGTGGTCACCCCTGTGCGGTGGCGGATGGTGCGACGCGAGCCACCGGTGCGAGTGCGGGTGTGGCGTGCCCGATCCCGACTGCCCTGTCGCCGGCGACCCCGCGGCGCTGTGCGCCAACCTCGACCCCTCGCCCTGTTTTGGCGCTGAAGTGGTCAACCAAGACGACCTGGCCCGCTGCCTGTGCGATCCCGCGTTGGCCGGGACCGCGGACGACATCCGACACTGCGGCAACTGCGACTCGCCTTGCGTCGGCACCTGTGCCAGTGGCACGTGCATCCCTGCCCCCGTTCGGATCGCGAGCGACGTGCCGGGCCTGCACGAGCTCGCGTTCGACCCGTTCACCGACGAGCTGTTCATCTCCCAGGGGCCGCGCATCGAAAAACGCGTGGGACCGCTGTTCGACGTGCCCACCGTCGTCCTCGACGGCCAAAGCAGCCCCAGCAACCTGAGCGTCGACGGCCCCCGGATGGCGTTCACCAAACCCGGCGCCGGCAATCCCATCATCGTGACCGCCCTCAAAGACGGGACCGACGAACTCGAGGTCACCGGCGGCCCCGGCGTGGTGTCCTCGGGGCTCTATGGCCCGCGCGTGGCCACCGTCAACGACGAGCTGTTCGTGCTCAATGGCGCGAGCGGCCTTTTGCGCATGCCCTTCGACGCCAGCAACATCAGCGAAGGCAACCCCGTCGGCCCCAGCAACCTGCGCCACGGGGTGCTCGCCGATCTCGAACGCATGTATGTGCTCGCCAACAACGGCGGCTTGTACGAGTCGACCGACGGGGGGACCACGTTCTCCCAAGCCGGAAGCGTGGGCTCGATGGTCAACAACCTCGGCGGCGCCGGCCAAGGCCCGACGCATGTCTGCTATGCCCTGTTGCCCACCGCGGGCGGCACCTGGCGGTTGATGTGCGCCAACAAGTCGGGGGGCAGCGTGCAACAGCTGGTGACCCTGGCCCAAGACCCCGTCACCGCCGTGGCCGTCGACGACAGCTGGGCCTATTACGCCGTGTACCGCCCCTCCAACACGACGCTGTCCCGCGTGGCCCTCAGCGGCGGTTCGCCCATTCTGCTCTGGCAGGACGCCGCCCAAGGCCGGCCGGTGTTGGACGTCGACGCCACCGGGGGCACCGTGGTCTGGATCCACGACACCAACGGCGGCAACGCGGACCTTTGGGTCTACACCCCCTGATGGCCCGGCTCCCGCAACGGTTCTACCGGCGCGACGCCCTCGACGTCGCCCGCGACTTGTTGGGCAAGATTCTGCGACGAGGCCCCGTCCGGCTGCGCATCACCGAGGTCGAGGCCTACCGCCACGGGGGGGACACCGCCAACCATTGCCGCGCCGGGCGCACGCCGCGCAACGCCGCGATGTGGGGCCCCCCGGGGCGGGCCTATGTCTATGTCTGTTACGGCCTGCACCAAATGCTCAACCTCGTCACCGACGAGGACGGCCAGGGCGCGGCCGTGCTCATCCGGGCGGCCGAGCCGCTGGCCGGCCACGACGTGATCCGCACCCGGCGTGGTGGCCTCGACGGTCCCGCGCTCCTCACCGGACCGGGCAAGGTCGGCGCCGCCCTCGGGCTCGACACCAGCTTCTGCCACCACCCGCTGTACCGCGCGGGGGGCCTCGAGGTGCTCGACGCCGCGCCGGTGGCTCAGGTCCTCTGCGGGCCGCGCATTGGCATTGATTACGCCACCCCCGAACACGTCCGCGCCCCCTGGCGCCTGGCCGTGGCCGACAACCGCTGGGTCAGCCACCGCAAGACCCTCTCGGCCCGGGCCTGATGCCGTTCGGGCTGTGGCAACGCTGGCGCCGGCGCCGTCTGTTGGCCACCCCGTTTCCCGCGCGTTGGCGGGCGATCGTCGACGAGCGACTTGGCTACGCCGCCGCGTTCACCGACGACGCCCGCCGGCGATTCCTCGATCACCTCCGGCTGTTCGCCACGGAGAAGCACTTCGAGGGCGTGGGCCTCGAGCTCACCGATGAGATGCGCGTGGTCATCGCCGGCGCCGCGGCCCGGCTTTCGATGAACGTCACCTTCGCGGTCTACGACCACCTCGACACCGTCCTGGTGTATCCCTCCGCCTACGTCGCGCGCGAAAAGCGCGCCGGCCCATCCGACCACGTCGTCGATGACGCCCCCTCCGCCCGCCTCGGCCAGGCGAGCCAGCGCGGCATCGTGGTGCTGGCCTGGGACGCGGTCCAACGCGGGCTGTCCCGGCCCCACGATGGCCACGACGTCGCCCTGCACGAGTTCGCCCATGTGATCGACATGGAGGACGGCGCGGCCGATGGCGCGGTGTTTCTCGACACGGACCACGACCGGCGGGCCTTCGCCGCCGCCTTATCGCAGAGCTACGAGAAGCTTCGGGCCCGCCCCCGCGCCCACGTGGTCGACGCGTACGGCGCGACCAACCCGGCGGAGTTCTTTGCCTGTGCCACCGAGGTGTTTTTCGAGCGCCCCGCCCTCGTCCGGCGCAAGGCCCCCGACCTCTACGCCGCCCTGGAGAGCTTCTACCAGACCGGTCGCGGCTGACCGCCCCTGGCAACCCACGCCGCCAACCGCTATGGGCGGTGGGTCCGCTGTCCGTCGAGGTGCCCATGGCCCAGCTGTTCACTGTCGAGAACTTCTTCACGCTCTTGATGCTCATCGCGCTGCAAGCCGTGCTCGGGTTCGACAACCTCTTGTACATCTCGATGGAGTCCAAGCGTGTCCCCGAAGACAAACAGCAGTTCGTGCGGCGGGTGGGCGTGGGCCTCGCGATCCTGCTGCGCATCGTGCTGCTGTACGTGCTGCTGGCCGCGATCGAGTACTTCCAGGACCCGTTCGTCGAGGTGCATGTCGACGGCGTGATCGACACCGCCATCAACGTACACTCCCTGATCGTGCTCGGCGGCGGCGGGTTCATCATCTACACCGCGATGAAAGAGATCTTTCACATGCTCGTGCTCCACGACGTGGAGGCCGCGGGGGACGAGAAGAAGACCAAGTCCATCGGCCAGGCGATCTTCTGGATCGTGATCATGAACATGGTGTTCTCCTTCGACTCGATCCTGTCCGCCATCGCCCTGACCCACGTGTTCATGGTCATGGCCGCGGCCATCGTCGTCTCCGGGGTGCTCATGATCGTCCTGTCCGATCATGTGGCCAACTTCCTCAAAAAGAACCGCATGTACGAGGTGCTCGGCCTTTTCATTCTGTTCATCGTGGGCATCATGCTCGTCAGCGAGGGGGGCCACATCTGTCACCTGGCGTTGTTCGGCCACCCCGTCGAGCCCATGGCCAAGTCGACCTTCTATTTTGTGCTCGTCGTGCTCGTGCTCGTCGACATCGTGCAGGGCCGCTACCAAAAGAAGATCCTCGCGGAGCAAGCGCTCGAACAGCAGGGCGAAGCCGCCGCTTGAGCCGGGGCTCATCCGTCGACCCCCACATGCCCGTACACGTCGTGCCCTGGCGCACGTGCCCCCACGCACGTGCCCTCACGCACGCACCCCCTCGGTCAACCGACCGACAATCCTCCCCGCGCACATCAACCAAACAGGGGACAGCATGACCAAGGCCATCTCGGGAACTTCCATCCAACCCACCACCACCCGCCCGACGACCGCCCCACCCCAGACCCAAGCCCCCCAGAGCACCGGCCAGACCGAAGCCACCACCTCGACCAATCCCACCTCCAACCACCCGCCCATCGGGCAGGACTCCGGCTATGAGGTGAGCAACCCCAACCACCGCATGGCCATCGATCGGGCCGGTCAACAACCGACCCCGGTCGCCGCCGATCCGAGCTTGGCCCAACAGGCCAACGCCCTCCGGGCCGGCGCCAACGCGAGCCGGCCGCTCGGGGGCGGCGCCTCCGACATCAGCGGTTCGGGGCTCAACAACAGCGCGGACTCCTTGCGCAGCAGCACCGGTCCCATCCCCGCGTCAGCCTGGGACAATCCCGCGAACGTGGTCGGGCACTTGACCCAAACGCCCGGCCGCGGCCAAGTCACCAACAGCCAATCCCGTTGTGCGCCCAGCAGCCTGTTCGGCGGCGCCCTGATGAACGGCCCGGACGCGGGCGCACGGATGCTCGACAACGCCGCCACCAACGCCGACCCGGGCCAGCTCACCACCGCCCAGCGCGACGAGATGCGCGGCATCGCCGGCCGCCTGCGGGACCGGACCGCGAGCTACGAAGACCTCAGCCGCGCCCAGAGCCTGCTGTACCGGACCGGCAACACCGAGGTCACGGCGATGAGCGCGGCCTACGCCGCGAGCGACTCGCGCCGCCTCAGCGCCGGTCAGCGCCGCCAGCTCGACGGCCTCATCAACCACATGGAGACGCCGGGCTCGACGCTGAGCAGCCAGCAACGCACCCAGCTCGAGTCGCTGCTCACCCGCGCCAATGGCCGCCGAACCCAGCTGGTGAGCATGACCGACCCCGCCCATCCCGAGCAGTCCCATTGGGGCGTGCGCCTCGAAGGGGCCGCGTCCGAGCGCGACCGTTCCGGGTTCAACGACCGCGAGGTCTCGCAGCTGGCGAATGTGGCCGGCACCAACCCGAGCAACGCCCACCAAATCGACATCGCCCAAGAGCGCCCGATGCAACACCTCATCGACCAGCTCGAACCCGGCCAGTCGGTGACCGTGCGCATGCACCACGAGGACCCGGGCGATGCCCTCGACGCCGCCGCCGACCACTTCGTGACCTTCGGGCGCACGCCATCGGGGCAGCCCTACATCTACAACCCCGATCCCAGCAACGGGGACCACACGCTGTACACCGGCAACACCAACGGCTCGCCCAACGCTGGGTTCGACCGCGAGCTGCGTCGCTACGACGACCGCATCGCGTTCGAGTCGGACGGTGACATCCCCAACGCCGTGACCGCGACCCACGTCGACTGAGACGCGTTCAGGCCATGCACCCTGCGAAAGGGGGCGGCTCAGCCGCCCTCTTTTTGTTGGAGCTCGACGAGCTTGGCGTAGCGACCGCCTCTTTGCATCAGCTCCTGGTGGCTGCCTTCCTCGACCAAGCGGCCTTGGTGCATCACGCAGATGCGGTCGCAGTGCTCAATGGTGGACAGCCGGTGGGCGACGATGAGCGCGGTCCGGCCGTCCATGAGTTTTTCGGTGGCGGCCTGCAGGGTGCGTTCGGTCTGGCGGTCGACGCTGGCGGTGGCCTCGTCGAGGATGAGAATCGGCGGATCCGTGCACAGCGCGCGCACCAGGGCGATGAGCTGCCGCTCCCCGAGGGAGAAGTTCTGCCCCCGCTCGGTGACTTCCGCGTCGAGGCCCCCGTGGCGCTCGAGGATGGGCTCGGCTTGGCAGGCCTTGACCGCCTCCATGAGCCGCTCCCGGCTGACGTCTTCGCGACCGAAGGTGAGGTTTTGGGCGAGCGTGCCCGAGAACAAGAACACGTCCTGCGGCACCGCGCAGAACAGCTTGCGCGTCCCGTGCAGCTCAAGGTCGCGCAGGTCGACGCCGTCGAGGGCGATGCGCCCGTGCTGCACGTCGTAGGTCCGGGTCGCGAGCTTGACCAGGGTGGACTTGCCCGAGCCGGTGTGGCCCACCAGCGCGACGCGTTCGCCCTTGTTGATGGTGAAGCTCACCCCGCGGATGACCTCGTCGCCGGTGGGGTAAGAGAAGCGCACATCCTCGAAGGTGAGCGCCCGCTCGAACACCGGCGGCTTGGCGTCCGGCTTCTGGGCCACGGTCTCGTCTTCGTCCTCGAGTTCGTAGATGCGCTCGGCCGAGGCGAACGCGGACTGGATCACGGTGTACTTGTTGGACAGTTCGCGGATGGGGAAGAAGAACCGCCCCAGGGCCTCGACGAACGCGACCAGGACCCCGAGGGTGAGCGCGCCTTCCTCCTGCATCGCCGCGCCGTACAGCAGCACCACCGCCACGGTCACGTGGCTCATGGCGTCGACGAACGCGTACACCCCCGCGTCGATGGCGATGGCCTCGCGGTTGGCCACCATGTAGCCCATGTTGTCCTTTTCGAAGTTCTGCCGGATGCGCTTTTCTTGGCCGAAGAGCTGCACGATGTGCATGCCAGACAAATGTTCCTGCAGGTAGGCGTTGAGCTTGGACAACAGGTTGCGCACCCGACGGAACGCGGTCTTGGCCCGGACCCGAAACAGCATCACCCCGATCACGAGCACGGGCAGGATCATGATCGTGCGCAAGGTCAGCTGCACATCAACCGTGAACAGCATCACCAGCGTGCCCACCAAGAACAGGATGTCGCCCACGATGCGCACCGCGCCCGACGAGAACAGTTCGCTCAGGGACTCCACGTCGTTGGTCACCCGGGTCATGACCCGGCCGAGCGGCATGGTGTCGAAGTAGCTCATGGGCAGGCGCTGAATCTTGGCGAACAGCCGCGCGCGCAGGGCCCGCACCGAGCGCTGCCCCATCATCTGCATCACGTACAGCTGGAGCATCTCGATGCCGGTCTGGGCCGCCACCGCGAGCAGGTAGAGGCCGGCCCACAGGGTCACCGCGTCGAGCGACATCGCGCGATAGCCCTTGTCCACCGCCTGCCCGATGATCAGCGGCTGGGCCAACTGGGCGAGCAGAATCGGCGCGTAGAACACCAAAGACAGCGCGAACAGCTTCCGCTCGGGGCGGATCTCGGTCAGCAACCGCTTGGTGATGGTCAGGTCGGAGGTGTTCAGCTCTTTGAGTTCGCCGCTCATGACGCGTCCTCGTCGTCATGCTCGAGCGCGGCCCGGAGCTGTTCGGTCCCCCAGAGCTCGGCGTAGAGCCCGCCGTTTTGCAGGAGCTCGTCGTGGGTGCCGCGTTCGGTCACTTCGCCGGCCTTGAGCACGAGGATCTCTTGGGCCTCGCGCACCGCGCTCAGCCGGTGCGAAATGATGATCAGGGTCGGGGCCACGCCCCCTTGCGAGAAGCGGCCGCCCCGGAGCGCCCCCACGATGCGCGACTCGGTCTCCGCGTCCACCGCGCTCAGGCTGTCGTCGAGGATGAGCAGGCGCGGGCGCGACAGCAGCGCCCGGGCCAAGGCCACGCGCTGTTTTTGGCCGCCGGACAGGGTGACCCCGCGTTCGCCCACCATGGTGGCGAGCCCGTCCTTGAACGTGCTGATGTCGCGGGTGAGGTCCGCGACCTCGATGGCCTCTTGCACCTCCTCGTCGGTGGCGTCGGGGCGGGCGAAGCAGAGATTTTCCCGCAAGGTCTGCGAGAACAAAAACCCGTCGTCGGTGACGACGGAGATGCCGCGGGACAGCGCGCTGAGGCTCCACCGGTTGATGTCGACGTCGTCGAGGAACAGCTCGCCCTCGTCGGTGGGCAACATCCGCGCGATGGCTTTGACCAAAGAGGACTTGCCCGACGCGTTGGTGCCCACCACCCCGAGCACGTGGCCCGGCTCGACGCTGAAGCTGAGCTCAGACAGCGCGGGGGCGGTCAAGCCGGGGTACCGCACGGTCAAGGACCGGGCCTCGACCTTGCCCTGCACCGGGCCGGTGTGGTCGCCGTCGACGATGTCGGGCTGGGCCTCGAGCACCTGGTTGAGCCGGTCGAGGCCGGCCTTGCCGCGTTGGTACACGGACAGGATAAAGCCCATGGCGATGGCGGGCCAGGCGAGCTGGCCCAGCCGGGTGTTGAACTCGACCAGGTCACCAATGCTCATGCGGCCGTCAAGGATGGCCCGACCGCCCACGTACAGGGTGATGGCGATGCCGAGGGCGACCATCAGGCCCATCAAGGGGAAAAACACCACCCGGATGAACGCCAACCCCATGGCCGCGTCGAAGGCCTCTTGGTTGGTCTTGTCGAACCGCCGGATCTCGCCCTCCTCTTGGGAGAAGGCGCGGACGACCTGCTGCCCGGCGAGATTCTCTTGGACGTGGCTGGTGAGCTTGCCCAATGCTTCTTGGTTGACGCGCACCTTCTTGTACATGACCTTGGCCAAGGCCTGGCTCACCGCCATCGTGAGCGGAAACGGAATCACCGCGGCCAGGGCCACCATCCAGTCCAGCGCGAACAACAGGGGCAAGGTGGCGACAAAAATCTGCGCCGCGTTCATCACGTTGAGGAGGGCAAAGCCGCTCATCAAGCGCACGTTGCCGAGGTCATTGGTGAGCCGGCTCATCAAGTCGCCGGTCGGGTGCTTGCCATAGTATGTCGGCGACAGCGTCGAGAGATGGGCGAACACCTGCGAGCGGAACTCACGCTCGACCTCGCGCCCGACGTTGAACAACACCACCCGGCTCAACACCCGGAACACCGCCCCCACCAAGGCACACACGATGAGGGCGATGACGATGCTCGACACCGCGGGGGTGGCGACGCCGATCCACGACAGCACCGACTTGTCGACGCCGTTGCCCTCGATGAGGTCGATGCCCTCGTTGACCAACCGCGGCAGCACCAACACCAGCGCGTTGGTGCCGGTGAGGATCACGAAGCCGAGCAGGATGGCCGCCTTGTGGGGGGCGAAGATCGACCACATCGAGCGCGGCCCGGGCGCGGGGCGCTCGCCGCGCACGGCGACAGATGTGGTGGGTTGTTCGGGCATCGGGGGCATCTACTAACCCCCAACCCGAATTCACAGCCCCGCGGGGAAATTATTCCCGCGAGATCATCCGCGTCGCGCTCAGAACATGACCTCGCGCGGGCTGACCGGCCCGACGCGTTGCCCGTGATCCCACAGCTCCACCGCCGCCGAACCGTCGTCGTTGGCGAAGCGCCAGGGGCCGTTGCGCTCGCCCATCACGTACTGGCCTTCGCTCAACACGTGGCCGGCCCCGTCGTAGCTCGCCGAGCGGCCGGACAACTGACCGTCTTCGAAGTTCACCTCGGAGAGCAGGCCGCCGTCTTCGCGCCACACACGCTCGGTGCCGTGAAAGCGCCCGACGCGGTACGGCATCTCATACTCCTTGGTGCCGTCCTCGAAATAGGCTTCCCACAACCCGTCGGGCACGCCGCGCTCGTCGTAGCGCTCGATGCTGCGCACCTGGCCCGACGAGAAGTAGGTGTTCCACACGCCCACTTTGCGGCCGCGCTGGTACACGCCCTCGGCGCGGATTTGCCCCGACGTGTAGAAGGTCTTCCACAGGCCGGTGCGGCGGTTGCGGTCGTAGGTGCCCTCGGTCTTGCGGCCCCCGTCGCGGTAGTACTCGACGTAGGTGCCGTCGCGGTCGCCGCCGATGTACTCCGCTTCGATCATGCGGGCGCCGTTGGCGTAGCTGCGGATGCGCTGGTCGACGGCGGGACGGGTCGCGCCGTAGGCGAGCGCGCCGATCACGACGGGCAGCCCGACCAAAAGCGCGCCGAGGGTGTAGCGGCTCCGCTTCTGGGCGCGCTCGAACAAGCGCCGCTCCTCGACGGTGAGTTCTCGTCCGTCGGACAAGGGCGACAGAGCGGCAAAGGGCGACGAAGGCAGATGGGTCATGCGCAGCCTCGAATCTGATGCGTCTTCCCCATGCTAACCGACCGACCGGGTGCGAGGGGTGGCGCCGATGTGCGTGACGTCAACGATGTAACGATGAAGGGGGCGGCGGGCAGGCCCGTGGCCCTCAGGACGGCGAGCCGTTGTGCAGGGCCGCGGCCACCACCGCGAACAGGTAGCCGGCCAGGCCCCCGGCGACGAGCATGCCCGCGAAGGACAGCTGCCGTTGCTCGTGGTTGCGGCGGCGGATGATGGTGAGCGCGGTGGCGGTCAGGTCGTCGGAGAGATCCTGGGTGACCCAGCGCAGCTTCGCCAGCGTCCGCAGGGTGACGACGATGGCGGCGAGGATGAGCACGATGCCGCCCACCATCGACAGCGACGAGATCGGGCCGGCCCGGACCATGTGGTGGCCGGAAAAGCCGGTCACGGTGATGGTCAGGCCGCACAGGCCCATCAGGATCTGCGCTTGGCTTTTGACCACCGACAGCTGCGACGACAACAGGCCGACCAGGCCGCGCGGGTCGTCGTCGAACAACGCCACCATGCGGGTCGCTTCCTCGGTGTCGAGCGGGGCTTTGGACATGTCGGGTCATGATCGAAGGGTTGTCCTCGCTTGGCCAGTTCTCGACTCCAGACCGCGGATCGGCGCGGTGGGTTCCCGCGGGGGGGCGGCCTGGGGCCGGCCAAAACACGGGCTAACCCCTTGTGTTTGAATGGGATTTGGCTACGCTCGCCCGCTTGCGGAGGTAGCGTGCCCGATCTTTACCCGCTGTCATTTACGTCCTTGGTCAGCCGGCTCGACCGCGAGGTCGCCCGGGGTGATGCCGTCTACAGCCTCGCCCCGCGCGACATGTGGGTGCCAGACCCGGACGTCGACCTCTCGGTCGAACACCTCGCGGGCCGGGTGGCCAACTCCCTCGGTCCCGCCTCGGGTCCGCACACGCAGATGGCGCAGAACATCGTGCTCGCCTGGCTCGCCGGCGCGCGGTTCATGGAGCTCAAGACCGTCCAGATTCTCGACACCCTCGAGATTCCGCGGCCGTGCATCTACGTGCCCAACATCGGCTACAACGTCGAGTGGTCCCAGGAGCTGCTCGTCAAGGAGAGCGCGTACGAGTACGTGAAGGCTTGGTGGCTGGTGCACATGCTCGCCTCGTCGCACGGTCCGGGGCATTGGACCGCCGACACCGCGCGCACGATCTTCGACATCTCGGTCGGCTACGACCTGAAGGGCATCCAGTCCGAGAAGGTCGCGTGGTTTTTGCACACCATGACCGACGCCAGCGCCGTGCTCGCCGAGCTCAAAGATGAGATCGCCGAACGCTTCCCGACCTGGGCGGGGGTGGATGTGCCCGCGCGGGTGAGCTCGTCGACGACCCTGTCCACGTTCCACGGCTGTCCCGCGGACGAGATCGAGGGCATCGCCAGCCACACCATGGGCGCGCACGGCCTGCACACCGTCATCAAGCTCAACCCCACCCTGCTCGGCCACGACGTGGTGCGAAAGACCTTGGACGACCTCGGCTACACCTCGGTGCAGCTCGACGAGAGCGCGTTCGACAAGGACCTCAAGTGGGACCAGCTGATGGAGTTTTTGCCGCGGCTGGAGCAGCAAGCGAAAGAACAGGGCCTCGGCCTGGGGGTGAAGTTCTCGAACACGTTGGTGTGTCACCAGCCGAATACGCCGTTCACCGTCGAGGAGATGTACCTCTCCGGCCAGCCGCTGCACGTGTTGGCGGTGACGTTGGCGGACAAATTTCGGCAGGCCACGAACAACCGGCTGCCGATTTCGTTCTCGGCCGGCGTCGACGCGAACAACTACTGGAAGCTCGCGGGGGCGGACATCAAGCCCGTGACCACCTGCAGCGACATTCTGAAGGGCCAAGGCTATGCCCGGCTGCCGCGGTACCTGCGCGCCTTGGAAAAAGAGATGAAGAAGGCCGGGGCCAAAGACATGGCCGCGTTCGTGCAAAGCCGCGCCGGCGGCGACGATGCCCCCACCGCGGCGCTGTCCGCGCTCGCGGAGGAGACCCGGGCCGACGACCGCTATGCCCAGAAAAAGAACGCGCGGGACCCCAAAAAGATCGGCTCCCAGCTCGTGCTGCTCGACTGCATCACCTGCGACAAGTGCATCAAGGTCTGCCCCAACATGTCCAACATCAAGGTCGAGGTGCCGAAAGGTCGCTGGGACCTGCCCACCGTGACCTGGGCCGAGGGGGACATCCAATCCCAGGACGGCCCCGCCCTCGTGGTCGAACAGACCCACCAGATCGGCAACGTCATCGACCTGTGCAACAAGTGTGGCCAGTGTGACCCGTGGTGCCCGGAAGATGGCGGGCCGTACATTGAAAAGGCGCACTTGTTCTTGTCGCGCCGGGCGTTCGACGACCAGGCCACCCTCGACGGCTTTGTCCTCGAGGCGCGCGGCATCACCTGGCGCAAAGACGGCGCCCTGCGCACCCTGGTCCAGGACGGCGACACCTTCAGCCTCACCGTGGACGGCGGCACGCTGGTCCTCGACGGGGACACGCCGAGGTCGGCCACCGGCCGCGGCACGTTCGACCTGCGCGACAAAAAGATCATGGAGCTGTACCGCGCCGGTTTCCTGCACGAACAGCGCGAGCTGTTCGTCGACTGAGCCCCCCCTTCGTTCGTTTTTCTTGTTCAAGCCCTCACCGCTGTAGGACCCGATATGTTTCCCACCCTGCCCACCCTCGAAGAACTCCTGCACCCCCAAAGCCAACCCGCGGACATTCAGAAGAAGGTCGAGGCCAACCAGGACCCGCTCGACCCCATCGAGCTGTTCAACATGAGCTGGCGGCGCCGGGACGGCGGCATCCCCCACGTGGTGTTGCCGCGCGAACTCACCGGCACCAAGGCGCAGATCGTGGTGATGTCCTCGGCGCACTTTCCGTCGGGGAGCCACAAGGTCGGGCCCGGCTACTCCTGTTTGCGGGAGAAGATCCTGCGCGACCAGATCACCACCGAGGGCAACACCCTGGTGTTCCCGTCGACGGGCAACTACGGCATCGGCGGCGCTTGGGTGGGCCCCCGGCTCGGCTTCCGGTCGCTGGTGGTGCTCCCCGAGGAGATGAGCGCGGAGCGCTTCGAGAAGATTCGGGGCTACGGGGCCGAGGTCATCGCCACCCCCGGCTGCGAATCCAACGTCAAAGAAATCTATGACAAGGTGTGGGAGCTGCGAAAGAACGCGTCCAACATCATCCTCAACCAGTTCGAAGACTTCGGGAACTACCGCTTCCACCACCACGTCACCGGGGGGGCCGCGGTGGAGCTCTGCGAGGAGCTGCACGGCAAAGGCATTGGGCGCGGGAGCATCTCCGCGTTCGTGTGGGCGATGGGGAGCGCGGGCACGATGGCCGCGGGGGACCGCATCCGCCAATCGTTCTCCGACGTCAAACTCGTGGGCCTCGAGCCGGTGCAATGCCCCACCCTGTACAACTCCGGGTACGGCGGCCACGCCATCGAGGGCATCGGCGACAAGCACGTGACCTGGATTCACAACACCCGGGCCATGGACGCGCTGTTCTGCGTCGACGACCGCGAGTGCCTGCGGGGGTGCCAGCTGCTCCAGGAGGGCCAAGCGGTGCTCAAGTCCGAGCTCGGGCTCGCCGATGAGGTGCTCGACTTCGTCAAGGGACGCTTCGGCATCTCGGCGATCTGCAACATCCTGGGGTCGATCAAGACCGCCAAACACTACGACCTCGGAGAAGACGAGTTGGTGTTCACCGCCGCCACCGACAGCTACGACCGGTATCCGTCGGTGATGCGCCGGCTCGACGACGAGGAAGGCAAGATGACCGACGACGTGGCCAAGGCCCGCATCGACATCTTCCGAAAACAGCCGACCACCTGGGCCCAAGAGGGCACCATGGAGGTGCGGCGCCGGTGGCACAACCAGAAGTACTTCACCTGGGTGGAGCAACAGGGCAAGTCCGTCGACGAGCTCAACGCGCTCTGGGACCCTGGGTTCTGGGAAGCGCAGGCCGCGCAGATCCCCGCGCTCGACGAGCAAACCCTGGCCTTGAGGTCCTGATGCGCCAGCTTTTTGCCGGCGGAACCCTGCTGCACATCGACCGCGGCGCGGTGGAGCAGGCCGATGTTCTCGTCGAGGACGGCCGCATCACGGACGTGGGGCCGGGCCTGTCCGCGGCCGGGGCCGACCCCATCGACGTCAGCGGTCGCTGGGTGATGCCGGGTCTGACCTGTGGCCACACCCACCTGTACTCCGCGCTCGCCTGCGGCATGCCGTTTTTGGACGCGAACCCGGTGGGGTTCGCGGACATGTTGGCCAAGGTCTGGTGGCGACTGGACAAGGGCCTCGACGAGGACGGCGTGCGTTCTTCGGCTGAGGTCGGGGCGCTCAGCGCGCTCAAGGCGGGCGTGACCTGCGTGATCGATCACCACGCGTCCCCGTCGTTCGTCGAGGGCAGCCTCGAGGTGCTCGACGAGACCCTGGACAGCTTCGGCCTCCGGCGCATCCTCTGTTATGAGGTCACCGATCGCGGCGGGCTCGCCGAGCGCGACGCGGGGCTGCGCGCCCACCAGGCCCTGCTCGAAAAAGGGCCGAGCGAGTGGCGGGCGATGCTCGTCGGGGGCCACGCGAGCTTTACCCTGTCCGACGACAGCCTGAGCCAGATGGGTGCGCTGGCGAAGAAATACGACGTGGGCACGCACATTCACGTGGCCGAGGCGGTCGACGACGCCATCGTCGTGGGCGAACCCTTGCTGCCGCGGCTTTCGCGCCACGGGTGCCTTCTGCCGGGCAGTCTTTTTGCCCACTGCGTGCACCTGTCCGACGAAGACCTGGCCCGCATCGGGGATGCAGGAGCACTGTGCACCCACCAGGCCCGGTCGAACATGAACAACGCGGTGGGCCACGCCCGGGTCCCCGCGTACCCCCCGGGTTCGGTGCTGGGCACCGACGGCATCGGGGCGGACATGTTCGCGGAGTTGCAGGCCGCGTTCTTCCGGTCCGCGGAAGCCAAAGAGGGGCTCGGCCCCGACCACTTCGTGGGCATGCTCGACGCGGGCTCGCGGTACGCGTCGTCGAGGCTGGGCCTCACCGTGGGCAAGATCGAAAAGGGCGCGGCCGCCGACCTGGTCGTGCTTGAGCCCTGCCCCGGCCCGCCGCTCACCTCAGGCAACCTCGCCGCGGCGATGGTGTTCCGGCTGTCCGCGGCCCAGGTGCGGGACGTGTACACCGCGGGCGAACACCGGTTGCAGGACGGCAAAGCGGTGGCCCACGACGAGGTGGCCATCGACGACAGAGCGCAAAAAGCGGCCGAACGCCTGTGGGCCACCATGCGCCGACACGACCAGGAGCGGGCGTCATGAGCCGGATTGTGCGCTGTGCGCTCACCCAGACCGTCAACCAATACAGTAACATGCCGGCCCAGGTCGACGACGTGGGCCAGCTCGCGGGCAAGATGGACGACATCCGCCGGGCCAACGTGGCGTTCCACATCGGCCTCGCGGAACAGGCCAAGGCCCAGGGCGTACACGCGATTTGTTTCGGGGAGGTGTTCCCCGGGCCCTATTTCGCCATCACCCAGGACCCGGTGTGGCTCGACCTCGCCGAGCCCCTCGACGGCCGCACCGTGACCGAGCTGCGCGCGGTGGCCAAGCGCCTGGACATGGTGATCGTGGCGCCGATTTACGAACTCGACCCGAACAGTGGAGAGCGGTTCAACACCGCGGTGGTGATCGACGCGGACGGGGAGGTCGCGGGGTTCTATTCCAAGACCCACATCCCCGAGGGCAAAAACGAGCGCGGGGTGTTCACCGAGAAGTTCTATTTCCAACGCAGCTCAGGGCGCGCCCACAACTTTCGCGGCAAAAACATCTCGAACAATCCCTTCTTCCCCGTGTTCTCGACGAAGGTGGGCAAGGTCGGGGTCGCGATCTGTTACGACCGGCACTTCGAGGGCGTGACCTCGAGCCTGCAGGGCGAAGGGGCCGAGATCGTGTTCATCCCCGCGGTGACGTTCGGGGACAAGTCCCAGCGCATGTGGCACCACGAGTTCGCCACCGACGCGTGCCGTCTGCGCATTTTTATTGGGGGCAGCAACCGCAAAGGCCAAGAGCCCCCCTGGAACCAGCCCTTCTTCGGCGAGAGCCATTTCGTCGGGCCCGACGGGGTGTTGCCCAACCTCGCGGCCCAGGACGAGCTCATCATCGCCGACCTCGACCTCGACACCCTCACCGGGCGGGACCCGTCGGGGTGGACGCTGCTCGAGGACCGCCGCCCGCAGATTTACGGGCGCCGCACCGGGCGCCAAGAAGAACGCCACCCCGCGTTCCAGGACAAGCCCCGGCCTTGAGGCCGGTTACGCGGTGTACACCGCGCTGGCCGCAGCCTCGTCGAGGGGCACCCGGCGATTTTTGGCTTGGTCCTCGATGTCGTGGAGCAGCGCGCGGGCTTGCTCATCGTCGAGCTGCAGCAGGTCCTCGACCTGGGCCAAGTCCTCGGGCAGGTGCTCCACCCGGGTGACAAGCGCCTCGAGCAGCGAGCGCAAAAAGAGCACCAGCACACCCACGGGGATGAGCCCGTGAAAAAACATCACGTACAGCTTCGGCGGCACGAAGCCAAAGAACAGCACCGTGTAGGCGGTCACGGTGCCCCCGGTGAGCAGGGCCGAGAAGAACTTGCGCACCCCCTCGCGGCGGTTGACCTTGGCCTCCCACTGGGCGGCCCACTCCACGAACGCCTCGCGGGCCCGGTCGTCGGTGTCCGGTGGCAATGTCACGGCAGGGCGTGCCGGGCCATCGTCGGACGCGGGGTCGAGCCAGGGGGCGAGCACCTCGGCCTCGGCCTCGGCGGAAGGGGCAGCGGCCACCGCCCGCAGGCGCTGGCCGAAGTCGTCCAGCCAACGGGTCACGTCCACCGACCGACACGACGCGAACAACCGGTACAGCACATCGCGGGCGGGCCGGACCAGCTCGAGCGCGCGCCCGGTGCGCTCCAGCCGGCGGAACAGCGCGCGCTCCGGTACCGCGGCGCCGCCCGACATCAGGCCCGCGGCGGTGGCCGCCCCCGCCAGGGCCGCGCCCAACAGGCCGGCGAAGTCCCACGCGAGCAGCCCGCCGGTGGCCCCGAGCGCCACCACCGCGGCGTTCCAGAGGGTGCGACGCCACCACACGGTCTTTTGCAGCGCGCCGAGGAGCGCGTCGACGTGGCCGTCCGAGAGCTGCCACAGGCCGCGCCGCAGCGCGGGCAAAAACGCCCCCTCGCGCCGCGAGAAGGCGCTGGCCGCGCCGGGGGTCGCGGTGGTGACGGGTGGGTCGAGCTCGGTCACGTCCCCAGTGTGGGTCCTGACACGCCCGCTGCCAAGCGTCAGCGTCGGCGGCGGATCCAGAACAGGGCGAGACCGAAGAGCGCCCACGCGAACAGCGGCGGGCGATCGGTGTTCACCTGGCGCCCGAAACAGCCACCGGCCATGTCGCCGTCGCCGTCACCATCGCCGTCTCCATCCCCGTCACCGTCGCCATCGCCTGAAGAACCGGCGTCGGCGGCTCCGCCGTCCGACGGTTCTTCCGAGCCGCCGTCAGGCGGCCCGTCGCCATCGCCATCGCCATCGCCGTCGCCATCACCATCACCATCGCCGGCGTTGGGATCGCAGTCGTCGGGGTCGGCGGGGTTGCTCAGGAACGTCGCGGGGTCGCCGCTCGTCCAGTCGCCTTCGGGGTCGCCCAGCTCTTCGCCGTTGGTGCACCCGTCGCCATCGGCGTCGAGGTCGTAGACGTTGGCCCAGATGACGTTCTGGTGACCTTGGTCGAGGCCCATGAAGTGCACCTGATCGCCGAACACGTTGAAGTTCTCGTTCTGCTCTGGCCCGATGTGGCAGGTCTGGCAGCTGTTCACAGTTCCGCTCGGGATCTGGGTCGGAAAGTGGTCACGGGCCGAAGCCGGCGCGGCCACGAGCAAGGCCACCGCCGCGATTCCCATCTTGTTCATGTCTTTTGTCTCCTGCGCGCCGCGGGTCGCGACCGTGCACAAGCATGACCGCCCCGGCCCGACGACGCCAGGCGACATTGGGGCAAAATCCCGCACGAACGCGGTGGGCGAAATCGCACAAAAATCGACGGCGGACCCGCGGCTACGGATGGTCGTCTTCGCGCAGCTTCTTGGGCAAGATCGCGCGCGCCGCGGCGCTCCCCCGCATGGGCAGCTTCACCCGCCAGATGCCGTCGAACTCGTGCAACGCCCCCGCCACCGCGCCCGCGGTCGGCACCAACCCGATCTCGCCCACCCCTTTGGCCCCGTACTCGGTGTGCGGGTCCTTGACCTCGATGAGCCGCACCTCGATGTCCGGCGTGTGCTTGGCCCGCAGGATGCGCAGGTCGTCGTAATTGGTGGACAGCGGGAACCCGCCCTCCATCGGCAAGTCCTCAGTCAGGGCATAGCCGAGCCCCATGTGCACCGAGCCCTCGATCTGTCCTTCACAGGTGGTGCGGTTCATGACCCGGCCGACGTCGTGGGCGGCCACGACCTTCTCGAGCGCGCCTTTGTCGTCGAGCACCACCACCTGGGTGGCGTACGAGAACGTGACGTGGGTGATGGGGTTGTCCATGTGCGCGGTCTTGGGCCCGGGCTTGACCGTGAAGTCACAGATGAACTCGCCGTGAAAGGTCTGGCCCTCGAGCTTGCGCACGTCACCGCCCGCGGCGTCGAGGGCGGCCTTGAGCTTCACCGCGGCCCGGCGCCCGGCCTCCCCGTCGAGCATCGTGGCCCGGGAGGCGGTGGTCATGCCGCACAAGGTGGATTTTTCGCTCACGCACTCCACGTCCATGGACGCGATGGGCAAGCCCGTCTCCTCGTGCACCACCTGGCACAAAATAGTGAACAGCCCCTGGCCCATCTCGGTGAACCCGGTGGCGATGCGCAACCGCCCGTCGGGCTTCACGTCGATGGAGACGCGCCCCTCGTCGTTCATGCCGTTGCCGATGCCGGTGTTCTTGATGCCGCAGCCGATGCCCACGTGTTTGGTCGGGTCGTTCTTGGCCGCGTAGTACACGTCTTTGACCGCCTCGAGGGTCTCTTTGATGCCCACGCCGCTGTCGATGAGTTGGCCGGTGGAGAACTTGTCGCCTTCTTTGAGCAAGTTGCGCTCGCGAATTTGGTAGCTGTCGAGCCCGAGCTTCTCCGCGGCCCGGTCCATGATGCCCTCGACCCCAAACGACGCCTGGTTGGCCCCGAAGCCGCGCATCGCGCCACAGGGCAAATTGTTCGTGTAGACGGTGTCGGCCACGACGTCGACCGCAGGCACATTGTAGGGACCACAGCTGTGGCCGGCGGCGCGCTCGAGCACCTTGTCCCCGACGGAGGCATAGGCCCCGGTGTCGCCGATCATGCGCGCGTACACCCCGGTGATCATCCCGTCCTGGGTGAAGCCGATCTTGTAGTCCATCCAAATCGGGTGGCGCTTGGGGTGCAGCACCGCGCATTGGTCGCGGCTCACGGTGAGCTTGACCGGGCGGCCCGCCTTCTTGGCCAACACCGCGGCCTGGGCCTGCACCGAGAGGTCTTCTTTGCCCCCGAAGCCGCCCCCGTTGCTCATCAGTTGCACATAGACATTGTCGGTGGGCACCCCCAGGACCGCCGCCAGCTGCAGCTGGTCGTCGTGCACGCCCTGCCCCTGGGTGTACACCTTGAACACGTCGCCGGTGGGGTCGACCACACACGCCTGGGGCTCCAAGAACGCCTGGTCGATGCGTTGGGTCTCGAAGCTCTCTTCGATCACCAGGTGGGCCCCGTCGAGCGCGGCGTTGATGTCACCGCGCCGCACCTCACAGCGTCGCAGGTGATTGCCCTTTTCGTGGATCTGGTGGGCGTCGGGACGCAGGGCGTCCACCGGGGAGGTCACCGGCTCGAGCACCTCGTACTCGACGACGATGGCCTCGCACGCGGCGCGGGCGATCTCCCGGGTCTCGGCCGCCACGGAGGCGAGCTGATCGCCCACGCAGCGTGTCTCCTCGCCCACCTTCACGTAGACGGGCCAGTCTTTTTCGATCAGGCCCACGATGCGGTCCCCGGGGATGTCGTCGGCGGTGGTCACGCACACCACGCCCGGCATCGCTTCGGCCGCGCGGGTGTCGATCTTCAGGACCTTGGCCCGCGGGTGCTGGGACAACAACGTCGCGCCGTACGCCATGTCCGGCAGCTTGATGTCGTCGACGTAGGGCTTGAGCCCCAACGTGGCCTCGAGGCCTTGGTAGCGCACGGTGCGCGAGCCCACCCCGCCCTCGGCGGGCAACGGGGGCAGCTCGTCGCTGTCCCAATGTTTGGCGCACAGGGCGATGGCGTCGATGATCTTCTCGTACCCGGTGCAGCGGCAGATGTGCGGGCTGAGCGCTTTTTTGATCGTGGCCCGGTCGGGGCTGCTCCCGTTTTTGGTGCGGGTGAGGAAGTCGACGGTGCGCATCGCGATGCCGGGGATGCAGTAGCCGCACTGCAGTCCCCCGGCCGCGGCGAACGCGCGGGCCACCGTCTCGCGACGCTTCTCGTCGAGGCCCTCGAGGGTGGTGACGCTTTTGCCCTCTACCTCGGAGAGCTCTTTGCGGCAGGACATCACCGGCCGACCGTCGATGAGCACCGTGCAACACCCACACACCCCTTGGGGCGAACAGCCATCCTTGGGCGAGGTGATGTCGAGCCGGGAGCGCAGGGCCTCGAGCAACGTGACCGGTCGGTCCTCGTCGAGCGAGACGTCCTTGCCGTTGACGGACAGCTGCACCACGGTCATGTCTTACCTCCCGGGCCTCGGCCCAATCCCGGGAGTGTACACCAGCCACGGGGCCGCACCAGGCGGCATTGCGCGCTAATCCTCGACGTCGAAGGGCACACCCGCGAGCACCACCTGCCCCGGGCCCCGCTCGGCCACGACCCACACCGTGTCCCCGATGAGCGCGAGTTCGACAAACGAGATCGTCGACGCACCGCACAGCTGGGGCATGGGACTGAGCGCGCAGCGGTCGAGGTGGTCGGCGTGGCAAAACAAAAACCCGCCCTGGGTGCCCCCGGCGCCCGGGCACGTGCGTTCGCGCGCGTCCCACACAAACCGGCGCACCGCCCCGTCGTGGCGCGTGACCCAGAAGGAGTCTCCCCGTCGGTGAAAGGTCGCGCGCTGGGTCACGGACAGGGGCGCGGCGTCGAAGCGGGGATCGCCGCCGAGGGGGTAGCCGAGGATGTCGATGCGGGGGGCCTCGGCCACCAGCCGCTCGAGCCGCACCGGCCGGCCGTCGCGGGTGCGCCGCACCACCAGCACGCTGCCGGTGGCGTTGGCTTCGACGATGGCGAGCCGCGGGTCCATGTGGGTGGGCCGCGGGGTCGACGACGGAACCGCGAACTTCTTGTCCAAACCGGCGATGGCCACAAAGAACACCACAACCGTGCCGAGCAACGCCACCGCGGTGGCCACCACCACCGCCAACCACATCGAGGCGCGGGTGTGTTCGCGCTGCTCTTCACGCGCCTCACGCACCGCCCCCCGCGCCACCCCTTCGAGGCCGCTGGCCACGGGGCTCCGGGGGACCGTGCTGTTTGCCATGGGCAAATTCTAGAGCCTCGCCTCCTCGACGCCAAGCGCGCCGGATCCGCCCCCGCCGCCCCCACGATTGGCGGTCGATGGCGCGCGCGCTACACGCCCCCCCATGAACCAACTGCCCGACAACGTGTCCCATCTCGCCTGCATGAAATGCGACTTCACCACCACCGACCCGTGGCAATGGGATTGTCCCCGGTGTGGGCACAACCGCGTGGATGTGGTTTTTGAACCTTCCGCGGCCGACGCCCTCGGGGCCGCCGACCTGTCCGCGCGGCGGTTCGACATGTGGCGCTACCGCGAGACGTTGCCCTTGCCCGCGGGGGCCCCCTCGTTGCCCATCAGCACCGGGGGCACCCCCGTCGTCGACGCCCCCCGCTTGGCCCAAACCCTCGACGTGGCCCGGTGCGTGCTCAAAGACGACGGGCGCAACCCGTCCGGCAGCCTCAAGGACCGGCCCAGCTCGCTCGGGGTGGTGCTCGCCCTCGCCGCGGGCAAGGACCGCATCGTGTGCGCGTCGACGGGCAACGCCGCGTCGTCCACCGCGTGCGCCGCGGCCAGCGTCGGGCTGCCCGCGACAATCTTCGTGCCCCGCCGGGCCCCGCTGCCCAAAGTCGCCCAGCTCAAGATGTTCGGCGCCACCGTGCTGCGGGTGGACGCCGACTACGACACCACCTGGGACCTGTGCGCGTCGATCGCCGCGGACAAGCCGTGGTTCAACCGCAACTGCGCGCACAACCCGTACCTCGTCGAGGGCAAGAAGACCGCCGCCCTCGAGCTGTGCGATCAGCTGCGGGACCGCATGTGCGACTGGGTCGTGTACAGCGTGGGCGACGGCTGCACCATCGCGGGGGCGGCCAAGGGCCTCATCGAGGCCCACCAGGCCGGGCTCATCCCCTTCGTGCCCCGCTTGCTCGGGGTGCAAGCGCAGGGCGCGCGCCCCCTCGTCGACGCGTTCGAACAGGGGCGGGAGGACTTTGTCCCCGGTCCCGCCGACTCGGTCGCGGACAGCATCGCGGTCGGTCACCCGCGCAACGGCCACAAGGCCCTGCGCTACGTGGCCAAAACCAACGGAAGCTGGGTCGCCGCCGACGACGCGCTCATCATGCAGGCCGCGCTGTGGACCGCGCAGCGGGGCGGCGTGTTTGGCGAGCCGGCCGCGGCCGCGGCCACCGCCGGGGTCAAGGTCGCGCGCGACGCGGGCATCATTCAGGCGAACGAAAGCGTGGCCATCCTGGTCAGCGGCAACGGGCTCAAGGACGCCCAAGCCGCGATCGAGGCGGCGGGGCCGCCCCTCGACGTGCCCGCGGACAAGGCCGCGGTGCTCGCCGCCCTCGGCGAGGGCTGAGGCTATCCCCGAAAAGACCCGACCTGGGCCGCGCGCATGAACAGCGGGAGGGTCAACGTGGCCGGCTTTTCTTCGGCTTCGTCCCAGGCCGCGGCGAACCGCTCGGCAAACTGGGCATAGGTGCCGGGCGCGGCCGCCTCGGCGCGCTGGGTCGCCGACCAGGTCCGCACAAACCCGAGCACCGCCGGCAACGAGGCGGGCACCTCAATGGCGAAGGGGGGCACGTCGAGGTCGGCGAAGGGGAACGGCAGGGTGCGGTACCGCTCTTTGAGGTACGAGATGCGGTCCGGCCAGTGCGCGTCCACCGTCTCGAGGGCGAACGTCATCACCAGCTCGTCGAGCACGGGGTGGTCCAAGCTCGCCGCGGCCCCGTACGAAAAAAGCGCGATCGCCGCGTCCGGGCGCGCCACCCGCCGCACCTCGTCATAAAACCGGGGATGGTCGAACCAGTGGGCCGCGGCGCCCGCACAGATGAGGTCCACGCTGGCGTCGGGCAAGCCGCTCTGTTCGGCGGGGGCGACAAAAAAGTGCACGCGTTTGTGGGGCGCGGCCTCGGCGATCTGTTCGGCGCTGGCGTCGCTGGCCTCGACCCGGGCGAAGCGATCTGCCAATGCCCTTGCCACCTGCCCGGTGCCGGTGCCGCAATCCCACGCGCAGTCACGTTGAGGACTCAGGCCCGCGATGTACTCGAGCAGCGCCTCGGGATAGCTCGGGCGCGCAGACTTGTAGGCCGCGGCCACGCCAGAGAAGTGGTCTTCGAACGTCATGGCCCGAGCGTACAAGACCCGGGCACACAAAAAATGGCGGGCCCGCAAAGGGCCCGCCGCGCACACACGAAATGGGTTGGCGCTCGTCGTCGAGCGACCGCTCAGGCCCGGGGTTGCGGGCGCTGGGCTTGGTTGCCGAACATCTGGGGCATGGGCACCGCGGGGTCCCCTTGGCCCGCGCGCGCGGTCTTGGGCACGAGGCTCTCTTCCCAGATGCCGATGGCGATGTTCTGTTTGAGCACGCGGAACTTCTTGCGCTCGTCGCGGAAGGTCGCCTTGAGCTCGGCGCTTTGGCCGCGCTGGTTGAGTTCTTGGTCGTAGCCTTGGATGTCGAGGGTCTTGGAGAACAAGCCGTAGGGGGTCTCGTGCACCTCGTAGCGGGCGGTGGCCGACGCGGACGCGCCCGCTTTGCGCTTGAACATGAAGAAGTAGGCCTCGCGGGGCAGGATCAGCAGCAGGCGGGTCGGGTATTTGATGCTGTGCTCGAGCACGTAGCCTTCGGCTGCAGCTTCATTGAGCATCTGTTGCATCTTGTTTTTGTTGAGGGTCTGGGAAAAGAGGTTGGTCTTGTAGCAGACGACCTTCCAGTCGTACTCCTCGCTGGGCTCCTCGTCGCGCTTGGTGAAGAGGAACCCAAACGCCATCACCTTCAAGAAGAAGAACAGCGAGCGCGGCTCGATGGAGATCTCCTGGGTGAGCAGCTTGTACCCGCCCGAGGTGCCTTCTTTGAGCAGCTGCACGAGCTTGGTGGGATCGAAGAAGCCGAGGAAGCCGAGGGACAAAAGGCGATAGCGGTAGCGTTGCATGGAGGAACCCCTGGGAAGATGGGCGGACGCTGCCGCCGTTGTGCTCCAGGAACGCACCCGCGGACCGAACGGACGAAACCCCCCGGTACACGCCCGTGGGGGATGTCACACCGCCTCACACCTCTCGATAAGCAACTGTTTTTATTGGGATAAATGTCGCACCGCCGCGGCCAGATCCCAAGCGCCGGGCCGCGGGATCTCCGCGCGCCGCGCCGCCCGGCCGACCCGCCCCGGCGCAGGCCCCATGTCGCTGCCCTCCGGCCCGGCGGGGGGGCTACAGAATGTACTTGGAGAGGTCTTCGCTCTCGAGCACGGGGGCCAAGCGGTCCCGCACGAACGCCGCGTCCACGGTGTACTGGGCCCCGCTCTGGTCGGGCGCGGTGAAGCTGATCTCCTCGAGCAACCGCTCCATCACCGTGTGCAGGCGCCGGGCCCCGATGTTCTCCTGGGAGCGGTTGACCTGGGCCGCGACCCGGGCGATTTCGCCGATGCCGTCGTCGGCGAACACGAGCTTCGCCCCCTCGGTGTCGAGCAGCGCTTGGTACTGCTTGACCAGGCTGTTCTCGGGTTCGGTGAGGATGCGCACGAAGTCCTGCTCGGTGAGCGACTCGAGCTCGACCCGGATGGGGAAGCGACCCTGCAACTCCGGGATGAGGTCCGAGGGTTTGCTCATGTGAAACGCGCCCGCGGCGATGAACAGCACATGGTCGGTCTTGACCGTGCCGTACTTCGTGTGGATGGCCGCGCCCTCGACGATGGGGAGGATGTCGCGCTGCACACCTTCGCGGCTCACGTCGGGCCCGCCTTGCTTCTTGGCCCCCCCCGCCACCTTGTCGATCTCGTCGATGAAGATGATGCCGGTCTGCTCGGCCCGGGCGATGGCGTCGCGCTGGATTTGGTCCATGTCCACCAGCTTGGAGGCTTCCTCATCGGTGAGCACGTCGAGGGCCTCTTTGACCGTCATCTTGCGGCGCTTCTTTTTGCCCTGGCCGAAGGCGCCCGCGAGCGCGTCCTGAATGTTGTTGGCCATCTCCTCCATGCCCGGCTGGGCGAACATCTGCATGATCGGACCCTGTTGTCCGGTCTGCACGTCGAGCTCCACCTCGCGGTCATCGAGCTCGCCCTCGAGCAACATCCCGCGGAGCTTCTCCCGGGTCTTGTCCTCGGCCACGGTGGTGGCGCCTTCCCGCGCGTCGAAGGGCATGCCTCCAGAGGCATTGCCAAAGCCCACCCGCCGCTCGGGCCGGGGGAGCAACAGGTCGAGCACCCGCTCCTCGGCCGCGTCCCGGGCCCGGGTCTTGACCGATTCGGTGGCCTCTTCGCGCACCATCTTCACCGCGGTCTCGACGAGGTCGCGGACCATGGACTCCACGTCGCGCCCGACGTACCCGACCTCGGTGTACTTGGTGGCCTCCACTTTCACGAACGGGGCCTGGGCGAGCTTGGCCAACCGCCGGGCGATCTCGGTCTTGCCGGAGCCGGTGGGGCCCATGAGGATGATGTTCTTGGGGGCGATTTCGTCGCGAAGGGGGGGCGCGACCTTCTGTCGGCGCCACCGGTTGCGCAGGGCGATGGCGACGCTCTTTTTGGCCGCGTGCTGCCCGACGATGAAGCGGTCGAGCTCGCCCACCACTTCCCGGGGGGTGAAGGACACGAGGGCGGGGACGGTGGTGTCTTTCATGCGGACAGCTCTTCGATGCGGATGTTGTGATTGGTGAACGCGCAGATGTCGGCCGCAATGTGCATGGATTTTTCGGCGATTTCGCGGGCGGACAAATCGGTGTTCTCGAGGAGAGCCCGGGCCGCGGACAGCGCGTAGTTGCCGCCGGACCCAATGGCGTGCACCCCCAGGTCGGGCTCGAGCACGTCCCCGTTGCCGGAGATGAGCAGGATCGTCTCTTGGTCGGCCACGAGGAGCAACGCTTCGAGGCGGCGCAGGATCTTGTCCGACCGCCAGTCCTTGGCCAGCTCCACCGCGGCCCGGACCAGCTGCCCGGCGTGCTCTTTGAGCTTGCCCTCGAACATCTCGAACAACAGGAACGCGTCCGCGGTGCTGCCCGCGAACCCCGCCACCACCCTGCCCTCGTGCAACCGGCGCAGCTTGTTGGCCGAGGCTTTGACCACGGTGTTCTGCATGGAGACCTGACCGTCGCCGGCCAACACCACTTGGTTGTCTCTTTTTACCGCCACGATGGTCGTCATCTTTGCTCCTCGCCGCTCGGGCCTCGGCTCAACATGGGCAGGGCGCGGGCCCGGTCTAGGCCACCTAGCGCCAGCCCATGACCCGGCGCATGCCCGCGTCGAACATCCGGTCGGGCAGCCACTTCGCCGCCCGCGCCCCCATGCGCGCGTCTTTGCCGACGAGGTACCGGGTCTTGGGGGTGGCGGCGGTCATCGCGTGCACGATGACCTTGCTCACCTCCCGCACGTCGGCCCCGACCTTCGCTTGGTGCCGAATGACCTTGGCTTGGGCCTCGATGCGCCGGTCGTACAGCTCCCGGGCCCGGGGGGGGAGATTGTCGAGCACGCTCTTGACCGTGTCCTCGCCCTTGTCCCAAATCGGGGTCTTGATCGCCCCCGGCTCGACGAGGGACACGTGCATGCCCGAGCCGTACAGCTCGCGCCGGAGCCCGTCGCTGATCGCCTCCACCGCGTGCTTCGACGCCGAGTACGGGGTGAGCAGCGGGGTGGTGACCTTGCCCGCCATGGACCCGATGTTGACGATGCGCCCCTTGGATTCGCGCAGCAGCGGCATCATCGCCTGGGTGACCTCGAGCAAACCGAACACGTTGACCTCGAACAGCCACCGGATGTCGTCGACAGGCAAGAACTCGAGCGGGCCGCCGCCGGCGACCCCCGCGTTGTTGATCAAGCCGTACAATGTACCTGCATCCGAGAGATGACCGCGGATGGTCTCCGCCGCCGCCGCCACCTGGTCCTTTTTGACCACGTCGAGGATCAACGGGGTGTAGCCGTGGGCGCGGGCGGCGTCGGCATCGGCCTCCTTGCGCACGCCGGCGAACACCGAAAACCCCCGCTCCGCCAACGCCCGGCACGCATCCTCGCCAATTCCCGTCGACGCGCCCGTCACCAATACCCAACGTTCCGCCATGACCCCTCCTGCAGCGAACATCGTATGGTCCATATCTGATTTGGCAACGACGGGGGAACGATGATCGCCACCATCACGTTGGCTGTGACGCAGCTGTTGAGCAGCGCGCCGGCAGAGCCACCCGCGCGTGTGTTGCGCATCGCGGTCTACGACCTGTCCTCCGACGGGGTCGACGACAAAGTGCGGAAGTTGGTCGAGGCCGCGCTCCTCGAAGAGCTGCGCAAGCTGCGCAAAGTCAGCGTGGCGGGCATGGACGAGGTCCGCCGCATGCTCGCCTTCGAGGAGCAAAAGCTGCTCGCGGGCTGTGATGAGAACACCTGCTTGAGCGACATCGCGGGTGCGCTGGGCGTCGAGACCTTGGTCACCGGCAGCCTCGCCCGGGTCGGCGAACAGACCGTGATCGGGCTCAAGCGCATCGACCAAGAGAACGCCGAGGTGGTCACCGCCTATACCCAGCGCTTGACCCCGGCGGGCGGCGAGGAGTTTCTCGCCGTGCTCGGCGACGCGGTGCAGACGCTATTCCCGGATGTGCCGTTGCGCCACGGCGAGGTCCGCGGGGTGTCACCGGAGATCGCGGCCCTGCTCAACCCCCCGCCCCTGCCGGTGTGGAGCTTTGGCATCGCCGCCGCGGCCGAGGCCGCGGTGGTGGGGGCGGTCGGGGTCGGCGTCATCGGCTACGTCGTGGCCTGGACCACCCACGAGAACATCGTGCGCGCGGCGAGCGCGCCGGCGGGCAGCGACACCGCCAACGCCAACGAGCTCGCCCTGCTCTTCGTGGCCGGACAAGCCGCGGCGGGGGTGGCGCTGGGCGCCGCGGTGCTCGGCATCATGGGGGGGACCGCGCTCACCGCGATGGGCTTCTTTGTCGACTGGCGGGGGGTGGCGGAATGAGACTGCAAGAACGCTGGCCCCTGGGCGCGATCCTCTCGGTGGTGGTGTCCGCGGGCGGATGTTTTTCCGCCCTCGAGGACGTCGAGGGGTTGCGCCTGCGGTGCGAGGACACCGTGGACTGCCCCGAAGACTGGACCTGCGACCGCATCGCCCAGCTGTGCGTGGCCCCCGACCAGGACAGCTTGACCTTGTCCGCGGTGGAGACCCGTGACGACGACGGTGACGAACAAGGGGTGTTCTCGGCGGTGGGTCCGCGGGCCACGTTGGACGTGTCGGTGCGCTACGCCGGGCAGGTCACCCGCGCCTATGCCCGGCTCGCGCCCACCTCCAGCCCCGGCAACGGCCTCGACCCCATCGATTGCTCCGTCGACGCGACCCACCTGCGCTGCGGCTTCGACCTCGCCGCGCTGCGAGACGAGTCGCTCATCGAGGACGGTTCGTATGCATTGACAGTGTTTGCGTTCAGCGACGCGGGGGCGGCGACGTCCGCGTCCACCACCGTGGGGTTCGATTTTTCGCCCCCCGCGTTGCTGGCTTCGTCGGTGAGCGTGACCTACGTGCCCGCCCCGGGCAGCTTGCTGTTCACCCCGTCCGCCCTCGCCCCCCAGGGGTCGCTGATCGTGCGGTTCGCGCTCGATGAGCCCACCACCGTGCCCGCGGTGTCGCTGGGGGAGGCGCCCACCGCCATCGACCTCGTCGAGCTCGCGCCCCCCGCGGGCACGTTTTTTCAGCTCCGCCTCCCCGCGCCCTTCGCGGCCGCGCCTGGCTCCTGGACGAGCGGAACCTACCCGGTGCACGCGCGCGTGACCGACGAGGTGGGCAACCCCGCGGACCTCGTGGTCGCCGACGTGGTCGTCGACGTCGACGCGCCGTTGCCCCCCGACCCGGGCGTGCCCGGCGCGGCGCGGTTTGTGCGCGAGCCCTGGGGCAGCGACGACAGCCAAGGCGAGGTCCGCATGCGCCTCGACGTGCAACCCGCGGTGTTGCCCGAGCTGGCCTCCCTCGCGGTGTGGTCGGCGGCCGAGGGCGGGGTCCTGCTCGGGCGTGCGATCCTGGGCAGCGACTTCGTCGTCACCGAGGACGGGAGCTTCGCGGGGGTCGGCGATCCCGATCCGGTGCCGGGCGCGCCCTACACCGTCGAGCTCTTGCCCGCCGACCGCCTCACCGTGTACCTCTCCAGCGTCGACGACGCCGGCAATGAGTCTGCGCGCCAACCGGTGCAGGAGGTCGCGTGGGTGGCCACCCTGGGCGGCAAACGCGCGGGCCAGACCTTACAGAATCCGCACCGCGCGGTGGGCCACCCGTACGGCGCCGACATCCCCCTCGCCGCCCCCGGCGACGACGCGGACGAAGTGGACGGGGACGCCCTCGCCCGCATCGACGCGACCGCGATGGTCACCACCGGGCAGGTGCGCTGGGCGAACACGTCGACGCCCCAGGGGCTGTTCAGCTTGGCCAGCCTCGACGGGCCCGCGATGGTCTACGACGAGGGAAGCGCGCGGTTCGTGCTCTTGGCCGGCGAGGACTTGACCACGTCGCTGCGCGTGTTCGGTGATGGCGAAGCCGCGGCGGTGGTCGTGCCCCCGCCCGCCCCCGTCCCGAGCGGCCGACGGCAGTTGGTGTACCGGCGCACCAAACGCGACGTGCTCATCTTCGGCGGCAGCCCGGGCGGCGGCATCCCCGCGGAGACCTGGCGCTTCGACGGGAGCGGCCTGGCCAAGCTGCCGCTCGACGGGCCCAGCCAGCGCGTGGAGTTTGGTTTTGCCGCCCACGGCCTCACCGAGGAGGTGCTGCTGGTGGGCGGCCGGGACGGCACCGGCACGCCCCAGCCGGACACCTGGCGGCTCACCGCCGCGGGCTGGACCGAGGTCAACGGCCCCGGGCCGGGCCCCCGCCGGGCCCCGGGCTTGGCCTACGATCCCGCCGGGGATCGATTCTTGTTGTTCGGCGGGCTCGACGAGACCGGGACCGCGCGAGGCGACACCTGGGCCTTCGAGGGCGGGGCCTGGACCGACCTCAATGTCACGGGGCCGTCCGCGCGCTACGGCCTGGCCATGGTGTCGGACTTCGAAGGCGGCCGAATCCTTCTGCATGGCGGACGGGACGCGGCCGGGGCCAACCCCGAGGTCTGGGCCTGGGACGGCACCGCGTGGAGCGACATCACCCCCGCCGCCGGCCCGGTGGTGGCGCGCACCAGCCACGCCGCCGCGGTCGACGCGGGCCGCGGCGAGCTTGTCATCGTCGGGGGCAGCGCCGCCAATGGCCCCGCCGAGACCGTGCCGGTGCGGGCCGAAGCGTGGCGGCTCACCGACGAGGGCTGGGTGTCGCAGGCGCTGTTTGGGGTGCGAGGCGATCGCGGGCGCATCTACGCGCGGGTGCCCTCGGGGGCGGTGATGTCGGTGGGGGGACACATCCAGGACGTCTGCGCCGAGGGGGAGGTGGCCCATGAGGTCACCACCCTGTCCCCCCGGGGCGCGGGGCTTGCCCCTTTTGCGTTCTTGCCGCTCGGCAATGCCATTTCATACCTGGCGGCGGCACCGTTTGCCTCCGATGGGCGCGTCCTGTTGTTCGGGGGCAAAGAGAGCAACGGCGGCTGTGCCGGCCACCCGGCCAGCAGCCGCACCTTCTGGCTCGACGAGGCGGGCATCGAAGAGGCCTTGCCCGCCACCGTGCCCCCCGGGGGCGAGCCCGCGGCCATGGCCTACGACCCGGTGCGCGATCACGTGGTGCTGTTCACCCAAACCGCGGGCGGGGTGGCCGAGACCTGGCTGTTCGACGGCGACGATTGGAGCCTGGCCACCCCCGCGGCGCAGCCCCCGGCCCGGGTCAAACCCGCGATGGGGTTCGACCCGGTCACCGACGAGGTGATGCTGCTCGGGGGCTACAATGCCGGCGCGCCCATCACCCAATGCGGGCTGTCGCCGTGTGATGTGTGGACGTTCGATGGCGCCGAGTGGACCGACCGCACCCCCGCGACCCATCCCTGGTCGTTCGCGTCGTCGACGGTGGGCGGGTACGAGTTTGTCCCCGACGCGGCCGGCGATGCCCTGCAGGTCATGGTGCTCTCCGCGCTGGGGGTGGTGTCGACGAGCTGGGATGGCACGACCTTTGTCGAGGACGGCGGCGGTCCCGGGGTGCCTTTTGCGCCGGCGTTGCCGTTGGGCGCGGCGGACGTGACCCGGGCGTTTGTCGACGACGGTCGGTGGACGTTGGCGTCCGGGGCGGAGAGCTGGCAGGTCGAACCGGGCGCGGCCCGGGCCGCGGAGGTGTTCAGCTTTTCCCTGTTGCCCGCGGGCCTAGCCCCCGATGAGGTCGAATCCGTCACCGTGTCGGCGGTGGCCGGTGGGGCCAGTGGTGACGGCAGCACCGACGGGGCCGGGCTGTGGATCTGGGATGCAGGGGCATTCCGACCGCTGACCGAACACGGCGAGGCAGGGCTCGCCCCGCTGTCGGCCACGCTCACCGCCGCCGACCTGCAGGGCCAGCCGCCGGACACGTTGCATGTCCGCATACAAAACCGAGGCGGGGGCGCGGGGGGCCAGGTGGCCACCGATTACGTCGAGCTGCGCGTCATCGCCCATGTGCCGCCGCTCTAAGGCAGGGACCGAAGCGGGATCCAGCCGCGCCGGATCGCACCGCGGAGCGCATCCGCACACATCCGAGCAGATTGTGTGGACGTTTTTTTGGAGGCCGGCCCAACTGCCCTTACGGTGTTCCTCGTGGCGCCGAGAGGAGCCAGCGCTTCCGGGGCAGAGCTTCGGAACCGCACGCTGACACCCAGGGGTCGTAATGCGCCAAAACGGCGATGACTCCGCATAGCAGAAGGACGGGGAAGTGAAGGGAGATAAGAAGAAGCAGAGTCTTTACTTTCCGGTTTCCATGCTCTCGGAAATGCAGGACGAGGCCAGCCGCCAAGAACGGCCCCTCTCTTGGATCATGCAGCAAGCTTGGAAACTCTCCCGAGAGAAGATCAAAACCTATCCTGGGGTCGAAGACCTCTAGGAGTGGTGGCACTCTTCTCTTGTTTCGACAGGCGCAACGCCCCGTCCGAATCCTTCGGCCGGGGCGTTCGTCTTTTGGTTCATTCGGGGCTCAACACCACCGGACCGAGCACGGGGGTGCCGTCGTCGTCGACCACCGCGGTGTAGACCTCGCCGCCGGCGTTGAAGTCATACATCGTGGTCAGGGTCAGCGTCTCGGTGGCGGACAGCGCCACCGTGAGCACGTCGTTCCAGTTGTGGTGGGTGTTGCCCTGGGTGAGCTCGTCGATCCCATCCACAAAGTCATCCCGGCCCGGGGCGGTGAGGTGCGCCCACTGCATGTGAAAGATCGCCGATGACCCCGAGCCCTGCCCCACCAGCTGCCGGCCGAGCTCGAGCCGCACATCACCGGCGTCGTCGCGCAGCACCCACGGCGCCGGCTCGGCGGTGTCAAATCCAACCGCGCCGTAGGTGGTGATGAACGAGTCCACCGTGTCCGCCCCGTCGAGCAAGGTGAGCCACACCGTGTCCGCATCCTGGAACCGCAAACGCAATGTATACGCACCCAGCGCCATCTCCACGCCGGGATCTCCTCCCTCGGTGAACGGGGTCATCGCCGCGGCCTCCACCGCGGTCCCGATCAGGTCCGGCGCCTCTCGCACCCACACCACCTTGAGCCCCCGCAGCCGCTCTGCCAGAGGTTGGTCGTCACAGAACGCGCCGGTGAGCACCACCGCGGGCATGTCGAGAATCGAAAACGGCGCACTGGCGATGGTCTCCACCCGCGGGCTCGTGCACCCGGACAGGTAGGCCCCCTCCACGCTGGCGCGGCCCACCAGCTGGCGGTCGACGATGGTGTAATCCTCGACGGTGTCGTTGCCGGTGGCGAAATCGGTGGACGTCACCCGGAGGGTGTCCGCGTTCACCGTGCCGCCGCCTTGGGCGAGAATTTCCACCGAACGCACCGCGGTCCCCGTCGTGAGGGTGCCCTGTTCGTAGGGCTGGAACTGCGTCTGCCACCCCGGCCGCGAGAGCCGGAAATCGTACAGGGTCTCCTCCATCCAGTTGTGGTGGCCGGCGTGATAGGCCTGGGCCAACGGCTCGGACATCGCCGTGCGCACGTAGGGCATGTCTGAAAACAGCACCGACATGTTCAGCAGCTGAACGTCCGCCGTGCCCGCGACCGCGAACGGCATGCGCATCTGGCGAAACAGGAACAGATCACGGCCCGCGCCCTCGGCGACGAGCACCTCGGTGCGCAAGGGGTACGCGGCCTTGCCCGCGCAGGGCACCAGCGCGCTCCAGTCGTCCGCGGCGTAGAACACGCGAAACCGCACGTCGGTGTCGCCATCGACGGCCAAGGCGACCGGCGCCGCCGGGTCCCGCTCGGCGTTGATGTCGACGACAAGCGCCAGGCCGTTCGCGGGCAGGTCGTAGCGCAATGACGCGAACAGACGTTCGCGCCCCCCGGTCGCGTCCTGCACCTCCCATTGCTCCACCGTGGCCCCGTCGAGCACGGTGTTCGGCCCGCCGAACCGATCGGCCGCGAACAGCCCCGATCCACCGCGCACGCCCGCAAACGCCACGCCTGGCGCGCCCGCCTCGGAAAAGTCGAGGGGCCCTTGCGCGGCGATGCGCAACTCCAACTTCCGCGCGCGCTCGACCGCGGTGCTCGAGCCCTCGCCGCCCCACGCCCGGCACAGATGCAGCGGCCAATCCATCACCCCGGTCCACAGGGGATGATCGCCGTCCCCGTCCCCGTCCCCGTCGCCATCGCCGTCCCCATCCCCATCGCCGTCGCCATCCCCATCGCCGTCGCCGTCCCCATCCCCGTCGCCGTCACCATCCCCATCCCCGTCGCCGTCTCCATCCCCATCCCCGTCGCCGTCCCCATCCCCGTCGCCGTCCCCATCTCCGTCCCCGTCACCATCCCCATCCCCGATCGGGCCGGTCGCCTGGGGGCAAGCGGCCACCGCCCCGACCAACACCGCCCACAACAGGGCCGTCGCACCACGTGTCCGCATCATCATCGCGCCTCCTGGCTCGACGATTGCCATACACCCTGCCGGGTGCGCCGCTGATTTTGCCTGAAACCGACCGCGGACCGGCCGGTCAGTAGCCGCAGACGTCGGTGCCCAGGTCGAGCGCGACCGGGGCCAGCGGGGTGAAGTCCCAGGTCCCGTCGACGGGTCCGCCGCTGCGCTCCATGTTGAGCGCGTACCAGACGTCGCCCTCATTCATCAGTTGCGGCCCGACGGTGAGCTGGAGTTCGCCCTTGACGTACACCTCGAGGGTGGCCTCGGTCGGCTCCCCCCCGATGCGGTCGAGGTAGTAGTGAACCACCGCGGTGTAGCTGCCGTCGGCGGGGTTGTTGAGGGTGGTGATCTCGGGCCCCGCCCCGCGCACGTCATCGACGTCGAGCCGGGGATCGTCGGACCGACCGGGCATGCCCCATTCGGGGTACCGGTTGTAGGTCGAGCAGTCGGCGCCGTACGAGCGGCAGGTGTCGACGTGGGCGTTGGTGGGCTCGACGCACCAGTTGAACACCTGGGGCCCGCCGTCGACCTGCATCGTGCCGGTGCACGAGCCCGGGCAGGTGCCGAGGTCGCAGAACCCACCGCTCACGGGGGTGCTGGCGTCGGGCGCCCCCGGGACCACGTCGGGGAGGCCACCGTCGGGCACGGGTCCGGCGTCCGCGACCAAGCCCGCGTCGGCGGGCCCCGCGTCGGGGCCGGGCATCGGGGGGGGCGTGTACGCGGGCCCGATGAAGTGCAGGTCGAGGTCGTTTTGGTCACACGGGCAGACCTGCTGGTTGGCCGGGAGGTCATCGCACTCTTCTTCGGTGACCAATGTGCATGCACTGCCCGGCTGCGGCGACCAGCGCAGCACGAGGCCAAAGTCACGCGGCAAAATCACCGCGTCGGCCTCGCCGTAGGCCCCGAGCGCGTCGGTGGCCCGCAGCCGCACGACATAGGTGCCGGGCAACGAGGGCACGATGTTGGTCTCCGCCACCTGGCGGCACTTTGTGGTCGACCCGGCCACGCAGCGGTACCCGTTGGCGAGGTCGCATTGCGCGTCGTCGGTGCAGGTCGCGCCGGGGATGCCTTGGTAGAGGACCGCGTCGTTGGCCGGGCTCTCCACCAAAGTCCAGGTGTACGAAAACGCGTCGCCGTCGGGCTCGGTGGTGTCAGAGCCGTCGATGGTCACCTCGCGCCCGACCCCGACTTTGATTTCTTGTTCGCGGGTGATCTTCTCCACCGCCACCGCCACCGGGGCGCGGTTGACGTCACCGACGAGGGGAATGCGCAATCGCGGCTCGTTGAGGGCGTCGCTTTGCACGATCAGCGCGTCGGTGTGGGGCATGAAGCCGTTGGCTTCGTAGGCCGCGGAGGTGGGGTCCATCCGCACCCCCACCACCTCGGTGCCGTCGACGACAATGGAAAAATCGCTGGGGGCGCCGGCCTCGAGCGAGAACACCGTGGGAGCCAGGGTCTCGCTCGACTCCAAGAAGACGTCAGACACGTTGAGCCGCCCGTAGCCGACGTTGTGCAGTTGCACTTGCTGCCGCGAGCCGGGGCCTTCGTTGACCCGGCCGAAGTCGAGGGTCGCGGGGATGGCCTCGATGAGTGGGGCGCCGCCTTCGCCCAAGAGGTCGACCGCGACCTCGGGCTCGTCTTTGTCGTCCGACTGCACAAACACCGTCCCGCCAAACAGGCCTTGGCCAATGGGACTGAAGGTGATGGTCACGTCGACCGTCTCGCCCACCGGCACCCGGTCGGCGGGCTCGGGCGCGGCGAACGCCACCCCGCTGGTGTCGTAGAAGGTGTCATCCGGCGTGCGCATGTCGGCAAACCGGAACCCGCCCAAAATGAGCGGGGCCTCGCCCTCGTTGCCGATGGACAACGTCGCGGTGGCCACCTCGCCGATGGGCCGGGGCCCAAAGTCGATTTGCAGCGGGTTGACCACGATTTCGGGCTCGAGGGTGTCGAGCGTTTCATCGCAGTTGCAGCTCGGGAGCAGCACGAAGAGCGCAGCGCAGAGCCGCCACAACACACGGGGGAAGAGCGTGCGGACCATCCTTGTACCGTACGGCACCCGGGCCGGCCGTCAAATGGGCACTGTCTCAACAACCTGGGACAACGCTTTACGCCGCCCCGGGAGCTGTCCTAACGTCTGCTCCTCACAACCACACGTGGGAGAAGCGCCGGCATGGGAGCCGACCGCCTACCCCACCGCTGATGAGGGGCAGACGTATGGCCGCCGCCGACAAGAGAAAACAGTCTTTGTACTTCCCCGAAGACATGCTCAAAGAAATCCAAGACGAGGCCAACCGGCAAGACCGCAGCCTGTCCTGGATCGTGCAACAGGCGTGGCGCATCGCCCGCGGGGAAATCAAAAAGTTCCCGTCGGTCAACGACGTCATCGGTGATGACAACGATGACGGCGGCGGCGGCGAGTGAGCTGCCTGCGCCCCGGCTTTCGGGCCGGGGCGGTCGGGCTCGCCTGGTCCTTCGTGATCAGAGATTGAAGTAGAGCCCGCCGAGGGCCGAGGCGCCCTCTTTGGGCACCAGGCCCGGCATCCGGTCCGGACGCGGCGCGTCGTCTTTGGGATCGATGTTCAGGAGGTTGTAGACCTCCGCCCACGCCCCCACCACGCCGAACAACGCCACGGTCTGGTAGCGGGCATTGAACAGCGCATAGCCAGGAATCGTGAACGTCCGGAGGCGCTCCAGGGTCGACCGCGCGTTGTTGCGGCGTTCGGAGGACAGGCTCGCGGCCGCGGACAAGCCGCCGAACCACCCCGCGTCCCAATGAAAGCCCACGTTGGCCCGCAGCTGCGGCACGTCGGTGATCAGCGTGCACGGCACCCCCGTGCCCACCGGGATGTTGAAGCCGGGGCCGATGTCGCACAGCGGCTCGTCGGGGTCGAGGTCGGGCGGCGCGTAGAACACGCCCCGGGTCCAACTGGCGTTGACGAACGCGAACGAATTCCCGTCGAACTGCACCCGGGCCGAGCCCTCGAGGCCCGCGACCAAGGTGTCGCCGGCGTTGACCACCACCTCCTGGATGCCGTTGACCGCGACCTTCTCGATCGCGCCCGCGTTCTGCACAAAAAAGGCCGCGCCTTGGAGCTCGGTGTTCGACGGGCCGAAGGGGACATGGGCCCGGCTCCCGATCTCCACCATGCGAAACGCTTCGCTGCGCAAATCGGGCGAGCCCAAAAACGCTCCCCGGGACAAGTCCGTGAACACCACCGAGGTCGCGTCAAACTTCTCGTCGAAGGTCGGCGGCCGGTTGCCCATCATCGCGGTGGCGTACGTCCACCAGTCGCCGAGCAGGCGCACGCTGATGCCCGCGTGGGGCTGAATGTTGGACAAGAAGTCGAACGCCACGTCGCTGTAGCCGACCAAGCGCAGACCGGCGGAGACCCGGACCCGATCGAAGAAGGTCTGGGCGTCGCTCACGCTGCCCGACACCGTGGCCCGGCACGCGCCGAGGAAGCCGAGTTCGGCCCCCATGAAATTGCATGGCCCGGCCTGGCCGGGCTGAAGACCGGCCACCGGGCCCAGCGCCTGGGGCACGCCGAGCAGGTCACGGTTGGCCTGAAGCTGGTAGCCCCCGGGGGGCACGAACGCGAACGCCAGGGCGCCCTCGACGGTGAGCACGTTGCCGGTCACCGCCCGCACGTGGGTGAACACGTCCGCCCCCAATGTCAACGCATTGTAGCCGCGGTCGAGCACGACCCCGTCGGGGAACGCCTCGATCAGGCCGTCACCGTCCCGGTCGGGGGTGGTGAAGTCTTTGGGCGTGACCTGCAGCGTCTGCTGGGCGAGGTGGTGGGTGAAGGTGAGCTGGCCCCCCGCCTCCAAAAAGCCCAGCGCGTCCACCGCCGCGCCGGCGTGCCCGGACCCTTGCCACCCGATGATGCGGCTCTCCTCGCCGTAGGTATCGAACAGCCCCGCGTAGCCGCCGCGCCACTCGCCCAGCCCATTGGCCCCCCCGAACACCCGGAGGGGGCCGAACTTCGCGTCCGCGCTGCTCACAAAACCCCCGCGGAGGTTCTGGCCTTGCAGGGGCATTTCGTCGGGGGCGCGCTCGAACGCGGTGTTGCTGTACCGGTCTTCGAGCACAAACCGGCGCGGACCGAGGTCGCCCTGGACGTGGGCGCCGCCGTGTACCCGGAACGCGCCAAAGTCCCAGCCCCCGCCCGCGGCCGCTCCCCCGCCGAGGAATGTGCTCCCGAACCCTTCGGCGTAGGCGCCGTTTTTGCGCCGGGTGGTCACCACCACCCGGGCCGCGCGGCCTTTGGGTCCGGCGGCGTCGATGCTCGGCGAGCGTTGGACCTCGACCCGCTCGATGAGGGTGGCGGGCATCCACAGCACCACCCGCCCATCGACGGGGTTGCGCACTTCGACGCCGTCGATGACGAATGACACCCGCGGACCGTCGCGCAAGGCGCGCACCGTGAGGCGATCGAAGCCGAGCACGTCGAGGTGGGTCTCCATCCCGGGCATGAGCTTGAGGATGTCGGACAGGGTGCGGACCGGGAGCCTCGCAATGTCACTGCGTGAAAACACCGCCACCGGGGCCACCGGGCGCAAGGGCTCGGCCGGGGGGGCGACGCGCAGCGAGGCGTCGTCGTACGCGGCGTAGACCCGGAGCTCGTCGCGGAAGGGGTCGTCGCTCTGGCCGGTGGCGGGCACCCGGCGCACCACCGTGGGGGCGGCGCGCGCGGCCACCGCGGGGGCGGCCCCGTCGTCGTCGTTCCCCGGCGCGCCGGTGTCCTCGGTCTCGTCGGTCTCGCCCGCCTCGTCGGTCTCGCCCGCCTCGTCGGGATCCGCGGGGGCGCCGTCCCCGTCGTCCGCGGGGGGGTCCTTTTCTTTGGCCGCGCGGTCGGGGGGTGGCGTCGGCGCCCACCGGCGCGGCTTTTTGGTGCTCGCGTACACCACGACGACATCGCCATCGTTGCGCTGGGCGACGATGAAGTACTCGATGCCGGCCGCGGTGACGTCCTCGCCGGGCACGGTCGCCTGGATGCGGCGCTTGCCGTCCTCGACGAAGTCGGCCTTTTGGTACTCGTCCTGGCCCACCACGCGGTACCGCAACCGCGCGCGCCGGAAGTGTTTTTTGTCTTTGATCTGCGCGGTGAACACCAGCGGCTCGCCGGGCAGGACCGGCGGAGGGGGCTTGTGGGCGATCAACGGCTTGGGCGCAGCGGTGGCCGCGGCCGCGGCGAGCAACGCCGCCGCGACCCATGCCCCCCCGAGCATGCGCCCCTTCGTCACCGGGCGAACGCCATCTCGCCTTCGAAGCGGATCGGTTTGCGCACGCCGGCGACCTCGATGAAGCCGTCGACCACGTAGGGCACATTGGGTTGGCTCAGCAAGGTCGTGACCTCGGGGCCGTAGGTCTCGGCGTTGAGGTTCACGTTGTCTTCAAACTCGGCCACCGTGGCCGCGGGCACGATCTCCGGGCTGCCTTGCCCGGGGGCCTGCAGCTGCTTGCCCCCGACGGAAATGCCCCAGGCGAACGCGTCGACGTTGACCGTGAAGCTGTTGGGATTGTCGATGCCGATGACAAAAAACGCCGCCCCCTTCAGCCCGCCGTCTTCAGACGCGACCTGGGCGGTGCTCAACACCACAGTGGGAAACTCCGGCAACGTCAGGTCGCGCTCGCCGGCGAACGTGTCGGTGGCCCCGCCGCGGGTGACCGTGCCCCGGATGTCGAGGCTGACCGTTTTCCACGCCAGCAACGCCTCCAGCGCGGCGGGGTCGTCGGGGAGCGGCCACTCCACCCGAATCGGGTACTCGGCCCGGCTGTTGGCGGGCACGGTGGCGGCCAAGCCGTCGCCGGCGAAATAGACCCCGGTCTTGACCTCGGCCGCGGGCGCGGCCGCCGCCTCATCGCCGCTCTCGTCGTCACCGGCCTCGTCCTCATCGGCCTCGTCGTCGTCCGCGTCGCCCTCGTCCTCGGCGTCCGCGGCGTCGTCGTCCGCCTCGCCCTCTCCGTCGTCCGCGGCGGTGCCGGCCTTGCCCTTGAGCGCGATCTCCACCGTGCCCCCGGAGATGTCCATCGGCCCCGACCCGGTGTTGGTGACCGCCACGATGGCCCGGACCAGAAGCTTGTCGAACCCGCCTTCTTCGATCTCGACCCGCAACAACTGCACGTCGCCCGACCCGGAGTCGCCGCCGCGGTCGCCGCCCCCCGCCCCGTCATCGGTCTTGCATGCCGCGGCGCTCAACCCCAATGCCAATGCGCCACCCAACAACCACCAAACCTTCGTCTTCATCGCGCTCTCCCCTCAGCTCTCTTCGTCGGTCCCGAGATCGGGCACCGTGGTCAACGAAAACACCGCCCCATCGAAACTCTGCACCTCCACCCAACCGACGTCCTCGACGACGACAAAGGAGGCGCTGTCGGTGTCGCCGTCGATGGTCCGGCTCCACAACACATCAAATCCGGTGAACTCGCCGGCGGGCACGCTGATGTCGCGCTCGTCGCCCACCGCGAAACGGTGGCGCTCCGCCCGGCTGCCCTCGTCCACCCCGTTGGTGGACACGTCGACGGTGACGTCGGTCTCGTTCACCTGGCCCGCCTCCAACGGGAACGTCAGCAGCTTCACGTCGTTGTCGGGCCGGCCACAGCGGGTCAAACAATCGTAGAACTGGGCAATGTAGACGTCCGCGTCCACTACCCGGAGCGTGAGGGTCTGGTCGTCTTGCACAAACCCGCCGCGCCGCGCGACCCGGGAAAAGCTCAGCGCCCCGTCGTCGCCGGTGCTGCCGGCCTCGTACTGGTGCTCCTCGGTGAGCCCCGAAGCGCTCTCGTAGGTGAAGGTCACGCCATCGACCAACGCGAAGTACCGCGCTGCCTGCTCCTCGACGCTGAGCCCGGGGCCACACCCGACGGCCAAAGCCAGCACGCACAGCCCCCACACCCGAACCACCATCACGCCTCCTCGCGGCGATGCCGCGTGGCCCGTGTAGCGGAATCAGGCTCCGGTTTCGAGGACCTAGACGCCGGTCTACGCGTCGGTGGCGACGGCCTTGCCCAAGAGGTCGATCAGCGCCGCGGGGCCGGGCGTTTGGAGCGCGAGGGCGTCGTGGCCGAGCCCCCGGATCGCGTCCGCGGTGGTTTGTCCGATGGCTACAATGTTGATTTTCTTCAACTTTTTGTTCCCTTCGAGGGCCTGCAGACAGAGCTTGGCCCGGCGGGGGCTGGTCAAAAAGAGCCAGGCCATGTGCCGGCCTTCGCCCACCGCGGTGAGCAGGGCGCGTTCGGTGCGGACCTGGGCGTCGGACAAATCCTCATGGCGGTAGGCCGCGACCACGTCGACCTGGGCCCCGCGCGCGCCGAGGGCCTCGACCAACTCGTCCCGGCCGTCCTCGGCCCGGGGGAACAACACCCGCGCGCCGTCCATCGACCGGGTCGCGGCCAAGGCATCGGCCAGGGCGGTCCCCCCCGCGTCGCCGACCACGTCGACCGCGACCCCCCACTGGCGCAGGGCTTGTTCGGTCGCGGCGCCCACCGCCCCGACCAAGGCCTCGGGCGACAGGTGGCGCAGGTCGGTGCCCGCGGTCTTCATCCGCTCGAACAGCGCGTGCACCGCGTGTTTGCTCGTGAACACCAGCGCGTCGTAGCCGGCCAAACCCCGCGCCGCCCGCTCCAGGGGCGCGCTGTCTTTGGCCGGGGCCAGCCGCATCAACGACAGGGGCACCACCCGCGCCCCCCGCGCGGCCAGGGCCAACGAAAACACGTCGTCGGGCGCGTCGTCGCGCGCCACCACCACCGCGTGGCCGGACAGGTCGCCGGCCGCGGCCCCGGGGCTGAGCCCAAGGTCGACCAACACCTGGCGCCCGCCATGGCCGAGCACGTCCTCGCCGAGGGCCCGACCCAATGCCACAGGATGCTCGGCGGCCCCCTGGCGGGCCCCGCTCACCAACAGCTTGCCGTCGGGGCGCCCCACCAGGCCGTGCAATGTCAGGTGGCCATCGTGCTCGGTGGCGTGCGCGGCGATGGGCACCTGGCACCCGCCGCCCAAGGTCTTGAGGAACGCGCGCTCGCACAGCGCCGCGCGCCGGGCCGCGGGGTCGTCGAGGACCTGGATGAGCTCGAGCACGCGGCCGTCGTCGTTGCGCGCTTCGATGGACAGGATGCCCTGGGCCGCGGCGGGGAGCATCTCCTCGGGCGAGAACCGGTGGCCGATGTTCTCTTCGGCGGCCATGCGATCGATGCCCGCGCAGGCGAGCACCACACAGTCGAGGCCGAGCTCCTCGACCTTTTTCATCCGGGTCTGGATGTTGCCGCGCACGGACACGATCTGCAGGTCGGGCCGGCGGTACAGCAGCTGGGCTTGGCGCCGCAAACTGCTCGTGCCCACCTTTGCCCCCTCGGGCAGGCCGTCGAGTCCGCCGCGGCCACCCATCACCAACGCGTCGCGGGGATCGGCGCGGGGGGGGAAACACACCAGGCCGAGGCCGTCGGGGAGGTCCGCGGGCATGTCTTTGGTCGAGTGCACGCAGATGTCGACCTCGCCGGCGAGGAGCGCGACCTCGAGCTCTTTGACGAACAGACCTTTGCCCCCGACTTTGGACAGGGCGACGTCGAGGATCTTGTCGCCCTTGGTCACAATGGGGACAAGCTCCACGGTGAGCCCCGCGTGGGCCTGTTCGAGCCTGTCCTTGACGTATTCGGCCTGCCACATCGCGAGCGGGCTTTTGCGGGTTCCGATCTTGAGCACTGAGTCTGCGGCCACGGTCGCCTCCTGGCGCCGACCTTAGCGCGTTTCAGATCGGGTGAATCAGATCGCGGGCGGGACGCGACCATCTGTTTTGTCGACGACCGCAGGCGAGGTCTGGCGGGCATCGTTCTTGAAGTATCGCGGGTGCCTTCGCTCGAGCACGCCCCCGGACGCGCGGGGGCGGTGAGGATGTCCGGCCGGCGTCCGAGAGCTTTCGTTCGCTTGCGACGACGACGCAGGTTCGCACCGGTGCGTTTTCTGTGTTTGGTGGTGGAGGTGGGGGAGGGCCCTTTGGGTCTTTTTTTTTCCGCGGCCGCCCACCCAGCCACGCCGCCCAGGAGCCGCCGACGGCCCCCTACCCGCCCCCGGCCGCGGCCATGCGTTCGATCGCCTTTTCCTCGTCAAAGGCCGCCTCAGCGGACTCGGCCTCGGCGAGCACCCGCTCGGTGGTGGTGTCGCCGTCGTCGTCCAAATCGAGGGCGAACAGCTCCTGCACCGCCCGCAGCAAATCCTGGCCGGCCTCGCCGCCTTTAACCGACTCCTCCTTGAGGCGGGTGATCGGCGCGTGGAGCATCTTGTTCACGATCGCCTGGGCCATCGACTCGACGCTCTTGCGCTGCTTGTCGCTCACCCCGTCGCCGAGCTTTTGCAGGGTCTTGTCCGTCTGCTCGGCCGCGACCTGCACCATCGCGTCCCGGAGCGCTTTGATCGTCGGCACCGCGCGCAGCTCGCGGTTCTTTTTGGCGAACCGAATCACCTCTTCCCGCACAATGTCCTCGGCGCGCTCGGCCTCGTCGCGGCGGGTCTCGAGGTTCTCTTCGACCACCTCCCGGAGGTCGTCGACGTCGTAGCAGAACACGCTCTCCACGTCGCCGGCCGCGGGGTCGATGTCGCGCGGCACCGCGATGTCGATCAAGAACAGCGGCCGGTAACGCCGGGCCTTGGCCGCCTTCTTCACCATGTCTTTGGTGATGACGTACCCGGGGGCGCTGGTCGAGCACAGCACGACGTCGACGCCGATGAGCAGGCCGGACAGCTCGTCGAGTTTGCGCGCGACCCCGCCGTACTGCTCGGCGAGGCGCTCGGCCCGGTCGAGCGAGCGGTTGCACACAAACAGCTTGGCCCCTTTGTCCACGAAGTGTTGCGCCGCGAGCTCGCCCATGTCCCCGGCCCCGACGAGCAAACAGGACAGGCCGGACAGGTCGCCGAAGATCTTCTGGGCCAGCTCGACCCCGGCGTAGGACACGCTGACCGCGCTTTGGGCGATGGCGGTCTCGGTGCGCACCCGCTTGGCCACCGAGAACGCCTTGTGAAACGCGCGGTTGAGCACGGCCCCGGTCGCTTTTTTGCCCGCGGCCCGGAAGAAGGCCTCTTTGACCTGCCCGAGGATCTGCGGCTCACCGACGACGATGGCGTCCAGGGACGCGGCCACGCGGAACAGGTGGCTCACCGCGTCCTCCCCCACCAGCCGGAACATGTGTTCGTCGAGCACGCCCTCTTCGATTTGGTGAAACTGATGCAGGAACGTTGTGAGCTGGTACGGGGTCTTCTCGAAGGTCCCCGCCGCGTAGAGTTCCACCCGGTTGCACGTCGACAGCACCAGGGCCTCGTCGACGTCGGGGAGCTGCACCAACTTCTCCAACGCATCGCCGAGCTCTTCTTGCGAAAACGCCACGCGTTCGCGCAACTCGACCGGCGCCCGCCGGTGGTTGACCCCGACGCAGATGAGGCGCTTCATTGGTATTCCCCACCGTGCCGGCTATCCAACACTTCGGGCAGCACCAAGAACGCCACCAACATCAACACCGCCGCCCCCACCGTCATCAACGCGGTGCGCCGCCCCTGCCACCCGACGACAAATCGGGCGTGGAGGATGCCAGCGAACAACAGCCAGGTGACCAGCGCCGCGGTCTGCTTCGGGTCCCAAGACCAGTACTCACCCCACGCCCACTTGGCGAAGAACGACCCGGCCACGATGCCCACCGTCGACGCGGCCCACCCGAGGGCGATCAGGCGATGGATGATTTCATCGAGGACGTGCAGGGGCGGGAGCTTTTGGAACAGCCCGCTGGCGAGCTTCTTTTTCTGCAGCAAACGTGACTGCATCAGATAGGCCACCGCCACCGCCGCGGCGGTGGCGAACAACGCATCCCCCGCGATGGCGAACGACAGGTGAAACGGAAACCAGGCCGACCGGAGGGCCTCGGGCAGCACCGCCTGGTCGCCCCCCGACAGCCCCACCGACACAATGGCACTGACCAAACACACCGGCGCGGCGAACGCGCCCAGCACCGGCACGCCATAGCGGCGCGCCACCCCCACGAACACCATGCCCACCGCGAGGGCCAGGATGTTCAACGCTTCGAGGGGGCCTTTGACCGGCACCGCGCCATGCTCGACGAAACGAATCGTGACCTCGGCCGCGTGCAGGACCAGCCCCGCGGCGAGCACGTAGAGACCATACTGGGCGAGTTTGAGCCGCTTGACCGCGAGGTGCCCGACGAACAGCCCCGTCGACGCCGCGTAGGCGGTCACGGTGGCCCCAAACACCAGAAGAGCAGCGGTCGACACAACAGTCCCCTATCGCACGGTGTCCAAGAACAAACGGGAGAGGGCCTCCGCGTCCGAGGGGTCCACATCGCGCGGCAGCGTGCCCGCCGCCTGGGCCGCCGCGCTGGGCGGGGGCGCGGCCACCACCACCGGCGCGGGCACCGCCGCGGGGGGCTTTTCGGCCGGGGGCGCGGCCGCCGGCGCGGGGCCCTTCATCGGCGCGGCCTGGGTCAGGTCACCCAAGAACCCTTCGACCACCTGGTAGGCGACGTCACCGCACAAGACGCTGTCCATGTAGTGCTCGGCGTCCATCTCGGCCAACTGGCTTTTGGACTTCACCTTGCCCACCAGCTTGTGGGGGTCCTCCTCGCCGCCGATGACCTCGGTGAACCGCACCGCGGGGATCAGATCCACCTGCTTGTGCTCCTTGAGCAGAATCAGGGTGGTGTCGTCGAGCCGAACCTTCCCTTTGTCGGCCCAGTCCTGAAGCATCGATTGTGCAATGAAAACCGCTGGCATCCGCCGCCTCACCGACCGGTCGGCCTGCGCCCGCCGGTGGTCATCTGCTCCCCTGGGTCAACAGCCTAGCATCTCGGGGGGTTTTTCCGAGATTTGCCGCGGACACCCTTGTCGTCGCGCCCCAACTCACTACAACATGAAAACCGGCGACGCCCGCCGAAGGAGACCACCACCATGGGTGCAAACACCACCGAGCTGACCGACACCAACTTCGACACCACCATCACCGCGGCGGACAAGCTCGTGCTCGTGGACTTCTGGGCCACCTGGTGCGGCCCCTGCCGGGCCATCGCCCCGGTGCTCGAAGAAATGGCGGACGAGATGCAGGACGTGCTCACCGTCGGCAAGATGGACATCGACGCCAACCCGGCGACCCCCAACAAGTTTGGCGTGCGCTCGATCCCGACCCTGATTCTGTTCAAGGGCGGCCAACCCGTCGACGCCATCGTGGGCGCGGTGGGCAAAGACACCCTCACCCAGCTGGTGCAAAAGCACGCCTGAGCCAGCGGCGGGCCCCATCAAAAAACGGCACGGGAAACCGTGCCGTTTTCTTTTATATTCTAGGCACTTAGCCCGGAATCAGCCCTTGCCGGCGCGGACCTTTTTGGCCCGGTCGCGCAGCTTGGCGGCGCCTTTTTTGTTCGCCCGGCCGCCCTTCGACTCGGTCGCGTCGGCGAGCCGGTCGTAGCAGTCGGCGATCAGGAAGATGTCCGCTTTGGCCTTTTCCCAGAGCTTCACCGCTTGGGCGAAGTACTGGGCCGCGTTGTCGTAGTCCTTCTCGGCCATGCTGATCTCACCCATGCGGTAGAAGGCATCCGGCCAGTTCTGGTCGCCGCGCTCGGCCACCGCCTCGCCGTACTTCTTGCGGGCGTCGTCGTACTTCTTCTCGGCTTCCAGGGCCCGGGCCACCGCGAAGATCGCCTCGGGCGACGCGTTGCCCAGCTTCTCGATCGCGATGTCGGCGTTCTTTTTGGCCTCCTCGACCTTGCCCGCGGTGGCTTGGGCGTTGGCCAGCGGCGGGTAGACGTGCCCGTTGTCGGGGTTGGCGGCTTGCACCTTCTCGAGGAAGACCACGCCGTCTTTGGCTTTGCCCTCGCGGGCGAGCAGGTCGTACGCGGCCTCGGCGTAGACGATCGACGTCGGCGCAGCGGCGAGGGCTTTTTCGAACTCGGCCTTGGCCTCTTTGGTCTTGCCCATCGCGGCCAACGCGCGGCCGCGGAGGAAGGTCGCCTGGTGCATGCGGTCGTCGATGGCGATGGCTTTGTCCGCCTGCTCGATGGCCTTCTTGAGGTCCCCCTCGGAGAAGTAAATCTCCCCGTCGGTGAACTCGATGAACGCCATGGTGCGCGGCGGGGGGTTGCCGTCCCCAATGTCTTTGGCTTCGGCCAGGAGCTTCTTGGCTTCTTTGTGCAGCAGCTTGGGGGTGCCCGCGCGTGACTTGGCTTGCACGAGGAGGATCGCGGTCCGGGCCCGGTGGTGGCTGGGGTTGAGCGTGATCGCCTTGTTGAAGGCGTTGCTCGCCGACGCGAAGTTGCCTTGGGCCAGCAGCGCGTCACCGTGCGCGATGGGCAAACGCACCAGGGTGTTGGTGAGCTTCATCGCTTCTTCCGCCGCGGTCTGCGCTTCCCGGGCTTTGCCTTGGGCGAGCTTGGCCTCCGACAAGGCATGCAGAAGCTTTGGTTTGCGAATGCCCTGGTTGATCCAGTTCATCAGGAGGGCCTCGGCCGCGTCGGGCTGGCCGTCGCCGAGCATGATGTAAGCCTCGGCCGCGTAGTTGGCCTCTTTGGCCAGGCCACGGGTCTTGGCGAGGTCGACGTACGTCTGGGCCACCTCCCGCTCGGCCTTGTACCCGTACGCGTAGTAGAGCTGCGAGGCGACCTCGGCGAGGTTGACCACCGCGCGGTCGTCTTCTTCGACTTTGCCGATGGCCTCGTACTTCGCTTTGGCGTCGAGCAGAGCCGCGGCGTCGTCGCCTTGCTGGGCGGTGCGGGCCTCGGTGACGAGGTCGGCGATGCGTTTCCGCTCGTCGGCGTGCTGCTTGTAGAACCACAAGCCGGTGCCCACCGCCCCGAGCACGATGAGGATTTGCAGGATCGCGGAGACCGGCCCCTCTCGCTTCACGTTGCGTTGGTAGCCCTGGGGGGCGTCAGTGCTCGGCGCTTGCTTCTTGGCCATTCGGCGCTCCTTCGTCGGCGGGACCAGAGACGGCTAGGTATGGCCCCACAAAATCGCGTGTCAATGCCCCCTCCGGCGGAGTCAGACCGCACCGGGGCAGAGGAAGTTCGAAATAAAAACGCCGCCCGGGGGGCGGCGTGTCGGGGGTGGGCGTCAGCGGCCGCCCAGGGCCCGGCGGCGGCCCATGCCCTGCGCCATCTGGCTGCGGAGATGCCGAATGCCGGTGTCGATGGCCGCTTCCATGCTGTCGATGATCAGGATGCGCAGCGCCTCGGGGCCGTTTTTGATCGTCTCGTAGTAGCGCTGGCGATCGCACTGGTGAATCACCGCGGGCATGTAGCCGGCGCGCACCAGGAAGTAGTTCATCAGCAAGCGACCGACCCGGCCCGACCCGTGGGTGAAGGGGAACACGTGCATGAACTGGTGGTGGAACATCGCCGCTTGGTTGATGGGATGTTGCGAGCGGAAGTCGCCGTCTTTGACCAGCGCGAACACTTTCTCCAGGCCCGCCTCGATGGATTCGGGGTCGTGCAGGTCATGGAAATAGGTGCGGTGCAGTGGCATTTCCTGGCGCAGCTCGCCGGGGTGCTTGCGGGGCAGCTCACGGTTGAGCAACCGGTGCAGGTGATAGGCGTCCTCGACCACGAGGGTGAGGTTGCGCGCGTCGCTCTTTTTCAAGCCTTCGGCCTGGGCGCGCTCCTGCATCAAGTCCAGCGCTTCGCTGTGGTTTTTGATCTCTTGGTAGGTGGGGATGAGCTGGCTGTCGCTCATCACCTTGCGGTCCACCGCCGCGCGGAGCTCGTGGTAGGTCAGCACCACCCCGTCGAGGGCGGCGTCGTGAAAGATGTAGGCGATCTTGCACTTCTCTTCGAACGGCGCGCGCTCGTGAGGCATCTGGGTCAAGAAGCCTTCGAGTTCTTCGGTGCGCTCGTCCAGGTCGTTGAACCGCGACCGAACGTCAAAATCGTCAAAATCGAAAGACATGTGTCATCCCCTTCAGGCGCGTGGCGCCGCTTCCCAACGTCGGGGCGTGACGCCCCCATCCATGGACAGAACGATGTGCTGTCCCCCCATTGGCCCGCGGTCTTTGCGCCATTTGGCGCCGACAGGCGTGCGCGGCGGGTAACTAGGGGTCAGATCGCGCGCTGTCAAAGGAGAAAGCCCACGATTTTCCGACACAATGCGTCAATCGACGACGAGAACCGCCCGGTCAATGCCGTTGCGTGCCCCCCACATGTTGCGCAAATGTGGCTATTGCGTGCGGTACCGCGTGAGCCAGTGCGTGAATCGATCGTCGCGGCCCCGCACGGCATCCAGGTAGATTTTTTGGATCTTTTCCGTGATCGGCCCGCGCCCGCCCTCGCCCATCGGGCGGTTGTCGATGCTGCGCACGGGGGTGACCTCGGCCGCGGTCCCGGTCAAGAACACCTCATCCGCGCCGTACAGAAAGTCCCGCGCGAACCGGCGACCGATCACCTCGATGCCTTCCTTTTGCGCGATCTCGATGATGCCGGCCCGGGTGATGCCTTCCAGAATCGGCGCGCTCACCGGCGCGGTCCACAGACAGCCGTTGCGCACCGCGAACAGGTTCTCGCCGGTGGCCTCGGCCACGTAGCCGTCCTCGTCGAGAAGAATGGCTTCATCGTAACCCCCGAGGTTGGCGTCGCGCTTGGCCAGGATGCTATTCACATATTGACCGCACACCTTGCCCTTGGGCACCAACGACTTCGGGCTCATCCGGAACCACGACGACACACAGCACTTGATGCCGTTCTTCATGCCCTCTTCACCGAGGTACGCCCCCCACGGCCACACCGTGATCGCGACCCGCACCCGGTTGCGCATCGCGGACAGGCCGCGCTTGCCGTCATCGACGAACGCGATGGGCCGGATGTAGCCCTCGGGCAGACCGTTGCTCGACAACGCGTCGATGCAACCTTGGCACACCGCCTCTTCGGTGAACGGGATCTCCATCCGCACCAACCGGGCCGAGCGGAACAAACGCGCGATGTGCTCCTCGAGCCGCAGCACCGCTGGACCGTCCTCGCCGTTGTACGCGCGGATGCCTTCGAACACCCCGAGCCCGTAATGCAATGTGTATGTCATCGGGCTGATCAAGGCCTGCTCTGACTTCACCAGCTCGCCGTCGAGCCAGGTGTAGGGAAGCTTGAACTCTTCGGGCACTGCGTCGAAACTCATCGCGGGACCTCTTCGTGGTGGGCAGGTTGTACCAAATCTCGCGCCCCGCGCCGTCGTCTTTGCGCTTCATTCGGCATCAGGTGCCGTCGCGCTCGGTGACAATGCCCGGCGGATCCGGGATCGGGCCCACCATCTTGCGCATGAGCGGGATGTGGGCGGACACCTCCTCGGCGCCGTTGTTGATCGCGCGCAGAAACTCGTTCTGGCTCGGCACCACCGACAGCGGTGACAACACGTTCTTGAACGTCACCGTGAGGTGGGCGGTCTGCCGGCCTTGTTTGCTGTTCTCGGCGGCGATGCGCATCAACGGCAGGAACAGCATGTGCCGCCCGAGGCGGGGGGCAAAACTGTCGAACGCGACCACAAACGGATCGCGCTTTTTGATCGCGCCGCCCTGCACCGCCGACCAGGCCTCCCGCGCGGGGAGGTTGTCGGCCACGCCCCCGTCGACCAGGCGCACGCAGCCTTCGCGCTCCAACAGCCGCTCACACACCTCGACCATGCGCGGATCGTCGCGCAGGATGTCGTAGTGGATCACGCCGGGGACGGCGGACGAAAAGCCACACGCGTCGAGCACGTCGAACTCTTCGGTCAACGGATCGCCCCCGAGGTAGATCGGCTTGAGCGGCAGCTTGGTCACCTCGGACAGCGCCCGGGCGATGGACGCACCGCGGCGGCGAAAACGCCGCGCGTCGATCACCGCGTCGTCGAGCAGGTGGGCGTATTTGTCCACGTCCTCGGGGCCGGCGCCGCCGGTGATGCCCGCGACGCACACCCGCAGGGGAATCTCGAGATCCTTGAGCCGCAAGAACTCCCCGTCGCGCAAGAACTCGTTGCCGATGACCTCGCGCAGGTAGAGCTTGAGGGTCGCGGGCAGGCCGAACCGCGAGTTGGTCTCGAACAGGCGAAACACCCGCCGCCAACTCAACCGGGTCATCAGCGCCTTGAGCTGCTTGAGTTCAAAATCTTTGGTGCGGCACCGAAACGCGCTCAGCACCGCGCCCATCGACGTGGCCGCCACCAGGTCCGGCCGCAGCCCCGCGTCTTCGACCGCCTGCATCGCGCCGACAAAAATGTACGCGGTGCCGCCCCCGCCGCTCATGGCCATGGCCAACGGCCGCCGCCGGGTGGCTTTGTCGAGGGCGGCCATGGGCAACCGCCCGCCGAACAACCGCAACAGCTCGTCCCGCTCGTCGCGCGCCAGGGTGCGAATGTGTTCGATCTGGTTCTGGATCGCGTCCCGCGCGACTTGTTCGCCGCTGACGCAGGGGGCCAACGAGTCGTGCAGTTTCTTTCGGTACTCGTCCGACGAGCGCCCAATTTCGACCTCGTCGGTGCCGGTCTCGGTCTGCACCACCACCGTCGACAACCGGGCCAGCGACAGCGCCCAGCGCAGGGCGGCCTCGTCGTGCTTGGCCAGCCACGTGGGGTGCGCGACGGCGTAGCGCATCAACGTGACCTCGAGGGTCTGAAGCTCGCGCACGAACAGGCGCCGCAGGTCAGCGGTGGGGGTATCGGTCATCGGCCGGAAAGGCTGTGTTAGCGAAAACCGGTCGGTTTTACGAGCGTTGGGTGAGTTTGAGTTCGGCCAGGGCCTCTTGACCGTCGGGATCGCATTGCAGGGCGCGCTCAAAATGGGCGGTCGCGTCCTTGCCCGCGGCCTTGTCGACGAATCCCAGGAACAGGTGGGACTTGTACGATTGGGGATCTTTGCTCACCCCCTGCTCGAGGAGCGGCCGCACGTCGTCCGGCGGGGCGCCGGCTTTGAAGCGGGCCCAACCCAGGTGCGCAAAGAACTCGCCCTCCTCGGGGTACAGCTCGACCGCCTCTTCGAACAGCCCCACCGCGGCGTCGAAGTCCCCGCGCGACAGCGCGTGGTCGCCGCGGCGGAACCGGCCCTCGGCGGCGAGGATGCGGGCCACGTCGTCGTGGGCCTTGGGCTTTTGGGCCTCGGACAGCTCGGTCTCGTACCGCTCGCGCGCGTCGGCGTCCGAGAGCACGTTGTACGCGGCGGTGACCCGGGCGACGATCTGGGCCGCGAGGTCGCGCAGGGCGGCGGGGACCTGGCCGCGGAACTTGTCGGGGTGAAGCTCGCGCACCCCGGCGTGGTAGGCCCGGCGAATCTCCTCGGGTCGGGCGTCGCGGCTGACCCCGAGCACCTCGAAGTGGTTCATGGTGGTCATGGCCGCGAGGCGATCGGACAGGCCGCGGCGCCGGGGATCGTCGCGCGGGGGGGGCGCGGCGGGGGGGCGCTTGGCCTTCTTGAGCGGGGGGGGCCGGTCCGCGGCCGCCGACGACGGGGGCGGCATCACCGGGGGCTGGGCGTCGAGCGACTCGGCCCGGCGCGATCGCTTGGCGCTGGGTTGGATCATCTCCGCGGCGAACAGCGCGTACACCAGCTGCAGGGCGACCAGGCGATCCAGGCCGCTCTTGTCGATGACGTCGCGCAGGGTGCGACGGCCGTCGATGAGGGCCACGAGCTTGCGCTCATCCGCCTCGAGGGGCACGGACTGGAAGCGGTGCAGAGGGTCGTCGTGCACCTGCAGGTAGCTATCCATAAAAGGACCCAGACGGTCCTCGAGCTCGGGGGCCCGGTGGGTGCGGCGCACCCCCTCGTAGATGATGGTGGCCAGGCTCATGTCCAGCGCCACCGCCTGGGGCGGGATGTCGATCTTGGTCGAGAACTGGTAGTCGCCGTCGGTCCAGCCAAAGATGTCGAAGAGCTTCTCCTGCAGTTGCAGCTGCAGCCCATAGACGAGGTTGTGGGGTGAGATCGCGCCCATCTCGATGAGGATGGTGCCCTGCTGGCGGCCGCGCTTTTTCATCAGGCGAATGGACTGTTCGCACTCCTCCTCGCTGATGATCTTCTCTCGGACCAAAACCCGCCCCAAGCATTCGGACAGCAGGTTGCTCTTCACAAATGTGGGGTAGCCCTCCTTGAGGTAGACGATCTTTTTGACCCGCTCTTTGCGCAGCAACAGCGCCCCGCTCGCCCGCCAGCGGTGGAGCTGGGCCAGCACCTCGGGGAACGGCTTGTGCCGCAGGTTGCCGCGGGCCGCTTTGGCCCCGCTGAGGCTGCCCGCGGTGCGCTCGACCTCGTCCTGTTCGCGCTTTTGCAGCACGTCGGCGAAGGGGTCGTCGCCGTAGGCGGCGCGCTTTTGTTTGCGCGGCTTGTGGGGCCGCCGGCCGGGGTACTCGTCGCCGAGGGCGTCCTTGAGCGCCCCGGTGAGGTCGGAGAGATCGAAGGGTTTATCGAGGTAGGCAGCGACGTCGAGGTCGTCCTTGGCCATCTTTTTGTGCCGCCGCCCCCGGTAGATGCCGCTCATCATCACCACCGGGACGTGGCTGCCGCCGGGCATCGCGCGCAGCGCCTCCACGAGCTCAAACCCCGACACCGCCGGCAACAACACGTCGGTGATCATCACATTGGGCAGCCGGCGCTCCAGGCTCTTGAGGGCCCACTCCCCGTCCTTCTCGCACAACACCGAAAACCCCTCAGCCTCGAGGTGGTCCTTGAGCATCTGTTGGATGTTCTTGTCGTCCTCGACGACCAACGCGGTGCGAAGCGCCAAATCGACCTCCGGCCCCACTCTATAGCGAAAGTGGGCGGCGGTGACGATTCCTCTCGAGGCTCTGCTACACTCCGCAGCGGAGGGTGCCGTGGCTCGATTTGTCGATCTGGTGGTGGTGGAAGGGCCCGATCAGGGCATGAAGTACACCATCGAAGAAGGGGCCTACCGCGTGGTGGGCCGGGCCGGTGACCCCACCGACTCCACCGTGCACTTGACCAAAGAGGGCGACCGGCTGCTGGACGCCGACCAACAGGCCCTGGTCGACCAGCTGGTGACCTCCCGCTCGGCCCGGGGCGCGCGCACGAGGTTTCGCACCCGGGGCGCGGACATCCTCATCGACGACGAGTCGGTGAGCCGCTCCCACGCGGTGGTGTTCGCCGACCGCGAGGGGGTGAGCGTGGCCGACCTGATGAGCACCAACGGGACCAAGGTCAACGGCACCCCCGTGGGTGACGTCGACCTGCAGTCGGGGGACGTGCTGCACGTGGGCCAAACGAAGTTCAAGGTCGAGGACACCCGGACCTGATCGCCCCCGTCAGGCCAGGCGCAACAGGATGCGGAAGGTCCGCTCCCGCACGTCGGCCGCGGTCTCGAACAGCGCTTGGGTCAACGCCTCGCCCGACGACGCGAACTCCGTGCGGTGCCGCAGCATCCGGGCCACTTCGTCCATGCGGTCGTCATCCCGCCGCACCACCGCGTCGGGCACGTCATCGAGCAGCAGCAGCGCGGTCCGCACCGTGCCCAACAGTGCATAGGCATCGAACAGCACCTGGCCGTTCTCCTCGTCCAACACCCCCCGGCGCATCAGGCGCAGGAGCGCCCGGGGGGTGGACGGACAATAGAGCCAAGGCAGCTCCGGTCCGTGCCAGAGCTGGAGCCCCTGGACCGCGAACTCGATATCGGCCAAACCCCCCTCGCCCTGCTTGAGATGAAACCCGGCCGACCGGGCCCGCTCTTTGACCATGCGGTCCCGCATGTCCAACAGCCGCATGCCCACCGCGGGCTCCCCCCCGCGCAACGACGCCGACCGGGCCACCGACTCCACCCGCCGGGCCAACGCGTCGTCCCCCGCCACCCGGCGCAGGCGCAGCAGGCTCTGGCGCTCCCAGAGCGCGCTGGCGCTCTCGTGGTACGACACAAAGGCATTGTGGGACACACACAGGCTGCCCTGGTTGCCACTGGGGCGCAGCCGGGTGTCGACCTCGAAGCCGGCCCCGGTGGGGAGCTTGGCCGAGAGCAACCAGATCAACCGCCGGGCGAGCCGGGCCGCCCATTCCGAAAGCCCCGCGTCCCCGCCGTCGGCGTCGTCGTACACAAACAACAGGTCGAGGTCGCTCGACACCGACAGCTCCCGCCCCCCGAGCGCGCCGAGGCCGGTGACCGCGATGGCCGCCCCCTCGTAGCCGGGCACCCGCCGGTGGGCGTGGGTCTTGGCCCGGGCCAAGGCCGCCTCCAAGCACGCGTCGGCAAAAGTGGACAGGTGGCGCGCCACCGCGAACACGCTGAGCCGCCCGTCGATGAACCCCATGCCCAGCCGCAACAAAAGGTCCCGGCGCTGGGTGCGCATCTCGTCCGCGAACTGCTCGTCGTCGCCGCCGGTGGATAGCTCGCGCAGCCAGCTCGCCTTGGCGCGCCGGCGCACGTCGGGGCGGCGCAACGCCTCGAGCAACGCCAGCGGCGCCCGGGCCGCGACCTTGGTCAACGGCCCGCTCAACGAGAGCACCCGCAGCACCCGCCGGGTCACGGTCTCGTCGTCGGCGATGCGGGCCCACACCTTGGGGTGGGCCACCGCGGGCACGAGATCGGACAGGCGGGACAACGCGAGGTCGGGGTGCGGGCTCTTGCCCAGCTGCAGCAACAATGTGGTGGCCCGCTCGCCCACCGCCGGGTCCCGGCGCCGGTTGTAGCGCGCGAAGGGCGAGCCCCGGCCGCGGGCCAAGCGCAGGATCTGGGTCAAGGCGGCGGCGGGGTCGGCGAAGCCCAGGCGGAACAACGCGGCCTTGCGCACCTCCTCGCTGGCGGTCACGTCCAGCGCGAGCTCGGCGTCGCCGCGGCCTTGGACGACCTCACCAAAAAAATCATCCGCGAGCTGTTCGACCTCGGCCCGGACCTCGTCGATGCGCGCGGCGAAGGCGGCCGCGGTGAGCTGGGGTTCGGCCCCGCGCAAAAACACCAGCACCCGTTCGCGCAGGTCGCCGGCGTCGGGGAGCACATGCGACTGCTGGTCGGTGAGCCAATGCAGGGCGTGCTCCACCCGGCGCCAGAAGCGGTACCCGTCGTCGAGGGTACGGGCCGCGGACGCGCTCAGGTGACCGCTGCGCTCCAACGCCACGATCGCTTCTTCGATGGGCCGCACCTGCAGGTCGGGCCGGCGCCGGGCGTACAAATGTTGGTGCACCTGGACCATGAACTCGATGTCGCGGATGCCGCCCCCCGCGCGTTTGATGTCGAGGCCCTCGGCCGCGGCGGTGGCCGCCACCCGCGCGCGCATGCCCCCGATGGCGTCGACGATGGCCGGGCTCGGGGACCGGGGAAAACAAAACGGGGACAGCCGCTGCAGCAGTTCGGTCCCGACGCCGCCGACGTCGACCACGGCCCGGGCCCGCAGCAGGGCGATCTGTTCCCAGGCCTGGCCAAAGGTCTCGTAGTACCGCTCCGCCGCGTCGATGCTGTTGACCAACGGCCCGGCCCGGCCCTCGGGGCGCAGGTCGAGGTCGACGCGAAAGCCGAAGCCGTTCTCGTCGACGTCGGACAGGATGCCGCGCAGGCTCTTGACCCAGCGCTCGAACACCTCGTGGGCGGTCTTGCCCCCGGCCATGCCGCGGTCGGAGCGGTTGATGCACAACAGATCGATGTCGCTCGAGGGGTTGAGCTCTTCGCCGCCGAGTTTGCCCAGCGCGATCACCGCCCGGTCGGGCACCATCTCGTCGTCGAGGGGACCGAGTCTGCTCACCACCGCGTGCCAGGCGGCGCGGTCCGCAAGCCGCACACACGCGTCGGCGAGCGCGGCCCAGCGCGCCGCGCACCACAGGGGGGACGCCCCTTCGCTTTCCTGGGCCGCGAGGTGGATAAAACACCGCCCGCGCAGTTCGCGGATGGCCCGGCGCGCCGCGGGCTCGTCGCGGCCCGCGATCTTGTCGAGCACGGTCACGTCGGGGGCGTGCTCCAGGTACCGGGCCCGGCGGGGCGAGGCGTCGAGCAACCGGGCCACCGGGGGGGACAGGACGCGAAGATGGGTGTCCACGCCGGTGACTTTAGCCCGGGTGTGCGCGGCGGGGGCGGCCAGCCGGCGGCGGACCGTGTACGGTGCGGGCATGTCCTTTTGGCGCGCGCCGTTTGTGGCCGTGGACGTCGAGACCACCGGCCTCGACGCAGAGACCGATCGCATCGTCGAGGTCGGCTGGGTCCGGGTGCGCGAGGGCCAGGTGGTCGAGGCCCGCTCCGAGCTCTGCGCGCCCGGGCGCCCCCTGCCCCCGGTGGTCGGCCGGCTCACCGGCCTGACCGACGCCATGCTCGAGCACGCGCCCCCCGTCGACAGGACCGCCCAGGGCTGGTGCCGGGCCATGGCCGGGGCCGCCTTCGTGGTCGCGTACAACGCGCCCTTCGACCGGTCTTTTTTGTCCCGCGCCACCCTCGCCCGCGGCCGGTCGTTTCCGCTTCGACCGTTTTTTGACCCCTACGTGTGGGCGCGTCATCTCGACGGGCCGGACGTTCCCCTCGGGCTGTCCGCGGTGGCCGCGCGGGTGGGGGCGGCGCCCCGCCGGGCCCACCGGGCCCTCGACGACGCCTGGACCGCGGCGGAGGTGTTCTTGCGACTGGCCCCGCGCCTGGGCGCACTGGCTCCGCGCCTGGGCGCACTGGACCCGCACCTGGGCGCGGACGGCATCGAGGCCGCCCTCCGGGTGCAGCGGGAGATGATGCGCGCCCACTTGGCGCAGGCCGCGGCTCAGTCCGCGTCGTCGGGCGAGGCGGCGCGCACCCCGCCCCCGTAGAGCCGGCGCCGCACCGAGGCCTGCTTGCGGGCCTTGTACTCGTCGTGGCTGTTCTCGCCGTCCTGGTTGCCCGCGTCGGTGTGCTGGTCGACGACCTGGAACTCCGCCAGGCCGAGCACCACCGGGCCGAGGTCCTTGAGCCACTCGCCGGCGAGGATGTCCTCGGGCACCCGGACGGGGACCTCGGCCACGAAGTTGATCACCTCAAAGCCAGGGCCCGAAAACTCATTGAACGGCCGCCGCTCGTTGTCCTCGACCCCGAGCTTCACCTGGAAGGAATCAGCCACATTGCGGTAGGCCTGGTGGCTCTCCACCAATGCGGTGAAGTTGATCAGATGGTTGACGGTGCTGCCCGGGACCACATAGTTGAAGGGCACAAGGTGCTGGGCGATCTCGTGCAGCAACGGGATCAAGTCGCCCTTTTCCTCGACGACGAAGCGGAACCGGATGCGATCGCGAATGGCGGCGGCGTGGGTCTCTTTTTTGACCAGCAGCTTGGTGATCAGGCTGGCCATGCCCTTCTCGCCACCGGTGGCGCTGACCAAAGGGAAATCTTCGCGCTGCAACCCCTCGACGAACTCGAGCACCCGCGCGCTGATCAGGCCCGCGATGTCCGACTGGGACATCGGCAAGCGGTACCGCAGCTCGCGCGCCTCGATGTGGTGGATGATGTGCGCGACCTTGAGAACGCGACACGCGGCCTGCTGCTCGGGCAACGAACCCGCTTGGCGACAGGCGTACAGGAACACGTCCGCGGCCTCGGCCTCCTTGACCGTGCTGGGGAGCCGGTCGTGCAAGGTCTCCTCGAGGTAGGCCGCGGCCCGCTGCACCAACCCGCGCAGCCGGGCACGGTCCACCGCGGTGGCGGGGTCGAACTGGTGCACCCGCAAAAACGCATCGATCTGTTCGCGGGCGGTGTAGTTGAGGCGGGTCCAGTCCACCACCGAGCCCCCGCGCAACATGAGGCGCACCTCCTCGAGGTGCGCCAGCGAGAGCACCGAGTCGCGGGCTCGCACGCGACGGTCCGGGCCGCGGTAGGTCACTTGAGCTTAAACGGGAAGGTGATCGGCACCGGTCCGCCCGACTTGTACGCGGGGAAACGCCAGCGCTTCACCTCGTTGGTCAGGCACCGGCCCAGGGGCGTGCCCGACACCGACGACGTGGCCACCGAGACGTTGCTGGTGCGTCCGGACTCTTGCACGTTCCATTTGACCTTCACGGTTTTGCCGGTGCCGCCGTGCTTCTTCCCGCAGGAGTTGATGCGGCTGATCTTCTTCTTCACCACCGACAGGATGTCGGCTTTGGTGAGGGACGCCTTCACCTTCTTGCGGCTGGACTTCTTCTCGTCGCAATCAAAGTCGAGCACCGGGTCGCAGTCTTTGGACGACGACTTGCGGGTGGACCGCGACGAGCGCTTTGACTTGTCGTCGTCATCGTCCTTCTTCGACGACGACGAGGCCTTGCTCTTGCTGCTGCGCGAGTGACGCTTCGAGGACGAACGACGCCGACGGCGCTTGTTGTCGTCGTCGTCATCGTCGTCGGCCTTGGCCGCGGACGCGACCTTGGTGTCCGACTTGTCCTTGTCCTTCTCGTCCGCCTTGGCCTCCGCTTCCGCTTTGGCCTTCGCTTCGGCTTCCGCTTCGGCCTCGGCTTTTGCTTTGGCTTCCGCCTCGGCCTTGGCCTCCTCGTCGTTCTTGTCCGCCTCCGCCGCGGCCTCTCCCCCCTCGGGGGCGGGGTCGCCGGCCGGCTGCGCGCCGCTGGGATCCGCAGGCGCCTCGCCCTTGTCCGCGGGGGCCTCCGCCGCCGCCACCGCGGTGCCCGCGGGCTCGTCGCCCCCGGTGCCGAAAAACGCGATCTTGAACAGCGGGATGATCAACAGCAGCGCGAGCAACCCGCCACCCGCCAGCCCCGCGTAAAACAGCGGCGAACGCTTCGCCGGGGGCGGAGACGGCGCGAAGGCCATCGAGCCGGTGCCCGGGGGGCCCACAAACGGCATCGACCCGGTCCTCGGCGGGGGCGCAAACGGCATCGACTGGGACGGTCCCTGGGCATACGGCATCGACGCCGACGCGGCCGGGAACGCGGCCGAACTTTGCGTGGCCGGGGCGTACGGCATCGACGCACTCGCGCCGAACGGGCTCGGGCCCGCGGGCCCGCCGTCGGCGAGCGCGGGGGAGCTCTCGTCGAGACTGATGCCGGCCTCGGCGAGCAGGCCACTGCCGGGCGGCAGGTCGAGCCCGCCCACGCCCCCTTCGGCCGGGGCCAAGGGCTGGTCGGTGTCGTGGTCGTCGATGCGGGCGAGCTCGTCGTTGACCAAGCTCTGCAGCGCGCTGGCCGCGCCCGGGCTCCAGCCGCCGCCGCCGCTGTCCGACGACGAAGGGGCGTCCACCGCAGACTCGGCGGCGAGCCCGGAGCCGAGGCCCCCGGTCCCGATCGAGACCGAGGCCCCCGCCGCCTCGGCGAGGTTGGCCGCGGCGTACACCTCGGTCAGGCCGTGGGGCTGCCAGTTGGGGTCGTTGCCGGGGGCGTCCGGCACCTGGGAAAACGGGTCCCCCCCGCCCGAGAACGGTGACGCGCCCACGTCGTCGATGGGTGCGCCCACGTCGAGTTCAGACAGCGAAGGCATGGGGAGCGACGAGAACAACGAGGCGAGCTCGGGCACATCGCGGGCCGCGGCCCAGTCGGGCATGCCCGATCGCCAGACCAGCGACTCGGGGTCGACGTCGCCGCGCTGGATGTGTTGCTTGACCTCGGACAACAGCATGGGGCCGTGGTCCTCGTCGTCGATGGCCACGTGCCAGCCATCGGTGTCCTCGGCGTCATCGTCCCCGAACCCCTCCTGCGACGGCATCGCGTCTTGCCGGAGCTGGTCCATCTCGTTCATGTTGATCAGTGCAGTGGGATTGGGTGCGCCCTGGGCGAACGGGTCCGCCAGGGGGGCGGGCTCGGGCACGGGCTCGTTCGGGTCTCCGTCGGGGAGCTGGCCGAACATGTTCGAGAACGCGCCTTCCAGCTGCAGGTCGAGACCATCGCTCCCCCCGCCCCCGTCGGGGTCAGGCATGGCCGCGGCCCCGGGATCGGGCATGGACAGGGCATCGGGCGCGGGCGGTTCGCCCTCGTCCACCGCGGGCATCTGCCCGGCCATGGCCGCGGGGTCCGGCACGTCCCCGTCCCCGCCGAAATCACCCCCGAACGCGGCCGGGTCGGGCACGTCGCCGTCGCCCCCCAGGTCCCCGCCCCAGGCGGCCGGGTCGGGCACGTCCTCGCCCGCGCCGCCGTCGTCGTCGTCCTCGTCGAACGCGCCCAGGGCGGTGTCCCCGCCCCCGGCGTCACCGGCCGGCTCATCGTCGGCGCTGGGCGCAAACGGGCTCGGGCCCAGGTCCGGGGTCTCGACCCCGCCCAGCGCTGCCAATGCTGCTGCTTCGGCCGCGGCCACCCCGCCGTCGGCCTCGGTGGCGGCGGGATCGCCGCCGGCCATGTCGTGGCGGGTCTCTTCCTCGTCGTCAAACCCGCCGACATCCTCCCCACCGTCATCGAGGCCACCCTCGCCGAGCCCGTCGTCCGCGGCCCCCGCGGCTTGGGCGAGCTCCGGCGACACCGATCCCGCGAACGCGCCGTCGTCGGCCGCCGACTCATCGTCGCTGGCCCCGAACACATCGCCGGCATCGGTGCCCGCCTCGTCGTCCGCGCCGCCCCCGAACACATCGTCGACGCCGTCCGCGGCCGCGTCCTCGGCCCGCGCCATCGACCGCAACGCCGCGGCGTCTCCGCCGCCGACCTTGGTGGGCTCATCCCACGCGGGGTCCTTTTGCCCCTCGTCGGTGCCGAACACCGAATCGGGCTGCGGTGCCTCCGCTTGTTGCTCGGTGTCGTCGACCACGGGCTCGCCCGCGGTGGTTTGTTCGGCTTCAGCGCCCGCGTCCAGAGGCCGCACGATGATCACGTGCTCGCACTTTTTGCAGCGCACCTTGACGCCGCGCTCGCCGACTTTCTCGTCGGCGATCTTGTAGCTGGCGCCGCAGTTGTCGCACTCGAATTTCATCGGTCGTCTCCGGTGTAGGACGGATGGTCCCCCGGCCCAGAGGGCCATTGATGTTAACGGCTCCCCCCGAAACGGGTCAATTTCACCTCGTTCTCAACGGGCGGTGGTCCGGTTTGATCTGGCGCCTGGGCCCGCCTACTGGGCGACCACGACGAGACCGAGGTTGTGCCGGAGCTCGTAGTGGGCCTCCGACACCGAGAAATCCAGGAGATCGCCCAACTTTTCGCCGTACGGCAGCGGCATGGGCCCGATGTCGGGCTGCCGCAGGACCTGGGCCGCCACCTCGAGATCCCCGGCCACCAACGTCGCCGCCCGGACCGCGGTGTGCTCGATGCCTTTGAGGAACTCGACGACGTTGGCCACCTGCCCGGTGGCGAGCAGCTGCTGCACCGGCACCCGCACCGCGCCCAAGAACGCGGGGCCGATGCGCCCGAGGGTGCGCTGCACGTTTTGGATGACGCGGGGATCGCTGGTCACGGGGTAGCGCGGTTCGATCGCGGTGATCGCGGCCTCGAGCGCGACGGTGAAGTCCGCCGCCCCCAGGGTGCGCGCGAGGATGAACTCCGGGCGCAGATACGCGAGCTGTCGCCCGATGAGGAACCACAACACCCGCTGCGGCATCTCGCGGAACACGTCGTTGGCCTCCCCCACCGCGATGGTGGGGATGTGCAGCGGCAACACGCCCACGGGGTCGGCGGTGCCGCGCCGTACGTGCAGCTCGACGGGGCCGGTGGCGAGCACGTCGCGCACATACTTGAACTGGGTCACGAAGTAGTGCGGCACCGGCGCGTCGAGGTCGAGCTGCGTCCACTGGCGTTTCTTGTCGAGGCCGAACGTCTTGCGATCTTGGGTCAACAACCCACCCGCGGCGCGCCACACCTGCCGCGCGATGTCCGCCACCGGACCGCGCGCGGCGGGGTGCACGAGCGCTTGTTGCCACAGCTCGTCGGTGAGGGTGCGCGCCGCCCGGGGCGGCAGCCGGCGCTTGTAGTGCGCGTAGAGCTTTTGTTCCTCGCCTTGCAGGTCGCCGTACAAGGCCAGCGCGGCGCACGCGACGTAGGCGCGGTCGGTGAGCCCGCGGTTGAGGTAGAGCCGGAGCAGCTGGTGCAAGATGCCTTTTTGCCGTTCGCGCGCCTTGGGCATCAGCTCTTGGTAGGCGCGAATGGCCTCGTCGACCTGGCCGGCTTGGGCGAGCATCACCGCGAGGTTCTCGAGGATCTGCACGTTGTCGGGCTGGCTTTTCTGCAGCACGCGGTAGGCCTGCACCGCGCCCATGGGGTTTTTGAGTTTGTAGCGGTAGAGGTCGCCGAGGTTGCGCCAGAGCACGGCCTTGATCCCGCTTTGGTCGTCGGGGATGCGGCGGATCATGCCGATGTAGTTTTGCTCCAGCGCGGCCCAGTTCTGGCGTTGGCTGAGCAAGGTCTCGATCGCTTCGAACGCCTTGATGTACGTCGGGTCGAGGTCGAGCGCGGCGTTGAAGTACTGGATCGCGCGGTTGTCGGCCTTGAGTTCGTCGCGGTAGGTCTCGCCCAAGAGGTGGTTGAGCCGCACCCGGGCCTTCTCGTCGGGCTCGATGCGCACCAGCTCCTCGAGGACCTCGACCGCCTGCTGCCCTTGTGCAGTATCTTTGTAGAGCGAGAACAGCGCTTCCAAGGTCGCGGGGTCGCCGGGACGGGCCCGCCCTGCTTCGGCGTAGGCATCGATGGCGCGGTAGGCGTCGTCGAGCTGATCGCGGGAGAGCGCGCCGACCTCGATGAGGGTGTTGGCCTTGTCGTCGCCGAGCTGGTGGCGCGACAGCTGGAACAGCGTCTCGTACGCCTCTTCGAAGTCCTCTTGCTTGATGTAGATGTCGGCGAGCAGGCGGAGCGAAGGGCCGTGGCCGGCGTCGAGCTCGAGGGCTTTTTCGAGGTTGCGCTGGGCCCGGTCGAGGGAGTCGAGCCGGAAGTACATCGACGCGAGCTGCTCGAAGTAGTCGACCACCTCGGCGTCGGTGAGCATGTCCCGGTGGTGGATGAGGATGGCCTGGTAGATCTTGGCCGCGTCTTCATACCGCTGGGCCCGGGCCAACGACGCGCCCAACCCCTCGAGGATGGGGAGGTTGGTGGCGTCGACGTCGTAGCCGGCCTGGTAATGGTGAAGAGCCTTCTGGTCCTTGTCGAGCTTTTCGCAGACGTAGCCGAGCCGGTAGTGGTGGCGGACGAGCGCGTCGGTGTCGTCGCCCTGCTCGAGGCCCGTGACCACGATGTCGAGCAGTTCCTCGGCGCGGTTCCACTGCTCGTTGCGGAAACAGATCTCGGCCAGCGGCATGGCCGCCTCGAGGTGGTCGGGGGTGTGGCGCAGGGCCTTCTCAAACTCTTCGGCCGCCTGCTCGAGGTCGCTGCGCTGGTCCTGCAAGAACAGACCCGCGGTGGTGTGCAGCTCGGTGCGGGCGTAGTCGTCGTCGGTGTAGCGCGCCTCGGTGCGCAGCCAGTTGAGGTAGCCGTCCCACTCCTGTTTCTGTTGGGCGATCTCCTTGAGCGCCTGGATGGACGGGATGTGGCCGGGGTCCGCGTCGAGGGCCTTGCCGTAAGACTCGCGCGCGCTCTCGACGTCGAGGAGCATCTCCTCGTTGATTTTGCCGATGCGGTACAGCAGGTCGACCCCTTCGGGGGTCGGGCCGCGGATGTCGGCCTCTTTTTTGAGGTTCTCGAGCGCGTTGAACCAGTTGCCGCTTCGCTCGTACAGCTGCCCCAGCTCGTGAAGCGCCTCGCCCGATGAGGGGTCGTGGTCGAGGGCGGCGTTGAAGAACTCTTCGGCCTTGGCCGAGTCCCCGATCTCTTTGTAGTAGATGTCGCCAATCTCAATGTAGAGCTTGGTGATTTCGTCGGGGACCCCGCTCACCTGCACCTGTTTTTGCAGGACGTCGACGAGGCGTTCCCACTGGTCGGTGGCACGCAGGAGCCGGGCCAAGGTCTTGAGCGCGCCGATGTTGTCCGCGTCCTCGACCAGGATGCGCTCGTTGGCCTCGATCGCCTTGTGGGGGTCGTCGAGACTGTCCTCGTACGTCGAGGAAATCTTGGACAGCAACCGAATGCGCTCGCCGGAATCGGCCGCGTTGCGCAGCATGTCCTCGAACACGTTGACGAGGTCACCGGCCTGGGCCTGCGAGGTGTGCAAGCGCTCCAGCGCCTTGAGCGCCACCGGGGAGTCTGGCACCAAGTCGAGGATGGAGCGGTAGGAGACGATCGCCTGTTCGGGGTTGTCGAGCTCTTGTTCCCAGATGATCGCGATGCGGCCCCGGAGATCGACCTTCTCGTCGTCGCTATCGGCGAGGTCTTCTTGCCGTTCGAGCACGGGGATGAGGGCGTCCCAGCGCTCGGCCCGCTCCAGGAGTTGGGCGTACTCGGTCAGCGTGCTCGCGTGTTCGGGGTCGAGCTCGAGCACCCGTTTGTAGGTGTCCACCGCCCGGTCGATGTCCCCCGCGTGCTCGTCGAGCAGACGGGCGGCCCGGCACAGCACCGCGATGCGGGTGTCGAGCTCGTCTTCGGTGTCGGCCTTGCGCTCGAGATAGAAGACCGCGTCGTCCCAGCGGCCCCGCTCCACGAACAGCGAGACCAGCGCCTCGATCGCCTCGGCGTTGGCCGCGTCGTACTCCAGCGCCCGCTTGAGGTGGGACTCGGCCGACTCATCGTCCTCGGCGTGTTTGTGCGCGAGGTGGGCGATGCGCAGGTGCAGGTGGATGATGCGCGACTCGTCGGACACAAAGCCCAGCGCATCCTCGTAGGACTCGATGACGGTATCCACCATATCCGTGGCGACGCCGAGGTGCTCCATCCACTGCGCGATGTCGTCGTCGTCATAGTTGACCTGGTAGGCCCGCCCCGCGGCCATGAACGCAAACATTGCGTTGCCCACCAGCTCCTCGTTGATGCGCCCGATGTCGCGCAACAGCGAGACCTTGTCGGTGGCGGTCTCCACTTCGTTCAGCCGCGCTTCCTTGAGCGCGATGAGCTGCTGGTACTCGCCCGCCTTTTCGTAGATGGCCGCGAGCTTGCCGTAGGCCTGGTCGTCGCTGGGCAACAACTCGAGCACCTGCGCGTAGGCGGGCGCGGCCCCCCCCGGCTGCTTCAGGTCGTCTTCGTAGACCGCCGCCAACTCCCGCAGCTTCCGCACCCGGTCGTCGCCCTCGAGCAAGGCCACGTGCCGCTCCATCACCCCCACCAGCTCTTGGTGGGCGTCGTTGGTGCGGAAAATCGTCTCCAGGCGCCCGAGCTGCTCGGCGGTGTGCGGCTCGATGTCGAGGATGTAGCGGCCGGTCTCCACCGCCTCGACCCGCTTCCCGAGGTGACCGCCCAAGGCGTCGGCCAGGTCGAACCGAAGCTCTTTGAGGTCCTGGGGGTCGGTCACGTTGCGCATCATCTTGCGCAACATCGCCACCAACTCGTCGAACTGCCCGGTGTTGCGGTACAGCCGGCGCAGCGCGTCCAGCGACGTGCGGTTGCGCGGCTCGAGCCGGAGCACGTCGAGGTGCCGCTGAATCGCTTCTTCCGCCCCCCCCAGGTGTTCGGCGAGCACACTGGACAGCTCTTGCTGCAGGCGCGAGTTGCGGGCCGGGTCGCGCTCGGCCTCGAGCTCCCCCTCGTACAGCTGACGCAGATCGTCCCAGCGCTCGGTGCGTTCGTACAGGCGGCGCAACGAATCGAACGCGGAGTTGTCGTCGTTGTCGTCGGCGCGGATTTCCTCCCACAAGGGGATCGCCGCCGCCGGGTCGTCGAGCTCGCCCGCGAGCAACACCGCCAGGCGGCGCCGGAACGTGGCCAGGTTGGTCGCGTCCTCGGCGTCGCGGCAGAACTGCACCTCTTCTTCGAGCAGGGCGCGCACTTCCCCGGGTTCGCCGTCCACCGCCTTGAGTTCGATCAACAGGCGGCGGGCCTCGACGTGGTGGGGCACCAGCCGGCGCGCTTCTTCCACCAGCGCGATGGCGTCCTCGGGGCGGTCGAGGTGGTCGGCCACGGTCTGGGCCAGGGGCAACAACAACGCCGCCCGGGCCTTGGCGTCGTCGAGGAACATCAAGCGCCGGCGCAGGATCTGCTCGTGCTCTTCCCAACGGCCCTGCCGGGCGTAAAGGTCGGTGAGGGCCTCTTGCGAGGACGGACGCCCGGGTTGCTCCTCGAGAATGCCCTCGTACATCTCGATGGCCCGATCGCCCTCTCCGAGGTCATCGGCCCACAAGCGAGCCGCGGCTTCGCGCAGGTCGGCGGCCACCGAGCCCCGGCCGGCGGTCATCGCCTCGGCGGCTTCGTCCTCGTAGATTTCGCACAGGTCCTCGAGGTCCTCGTTGGCCCGGGCGATGCGCTCGAGCCGCTCCCGCACCCGGGTGTCGGTGGGGTCCTGCTTGAGCGCCAAGGTGAGCTTCAAGAACGCCAGCTCGGGGGAGTCGAGATTGGTCTCCTGAATTTCCGCGATGCGCAAGAACAGGTCTTTGGCCTCGGTGCGATCCCCCCGGGACTCGGCGTCGCGGAGCTGGTTCTCGAGCACCTCGACCACTTTGTTCCAGTCCCCGGTGGCCGCGTAGGCGGTCTCGAGGAAGCGGGCGCTGTCGCCGGACATGCCGCCGCCCATGTTCTCGTGGAGGTAGGCACGGGTGAGCGCGTGTTCGGGGTTTTCGGCGAGGATGGCCTTGAACTGGCCCTCCGCGTCCGCGGCCCGGTCGAGGTTTTCGCGGAGCACGCGGCCGAGCGCGAACCGCGTTTCCCATTCGGCGGACTTGTCGCGCCCCGCGATGAGGTTGAGCTTGAGCTCGAGCGCCTCGACGAGCTCCGCGTGACGGCCCTGGGCCGCGCAGGCCTGGGTGAGCATCTCCACCGCCGCGAGGTCATCGGGCGCGAACTCGAGCAGCTTGCGCAGGGTCCCGATCGCGGCGCCTTGGTCGCCGAGGGTGCGCTCGATGTTGGCCGCCTCCAGCAACATTTTGCGCGCCACCGCGGCCTCGGTCTCCGGCGACAGCAACGCGGCCCGGCGCTTGAGCGTGGCCGCGAGGTGGGGCGCGTCGGTCATCGTGCGGTACAGCCGCTCCAGCCGGTCGAGCAGCTCGGCCCGGGATTCGGCCGCTTCCGCCTCGGGCACGAGGGTCAGGGCGTGCTCGTAAAAGCGCGCCGCTTGGCTGGGGTCGCCCACCCCGCCCTCGTACAGCTCGCCGGTGCGCAACGCGTAGACCCCGGCCAGGGTCGCGTCGTCGGACAACGTCTCGAGGATGTCCTCGTACAGGCCGACCAGGGTCTCCAGGTCGCCGAGCTTGACCGAGATGCGTTCGACCCGATCGCGCAGGTCCCCGTCCCCCGGGCTCTCGGTCAGGGCCCGCCCCGCCTGCATGAACGTCTGCTCCGGCGCGTCGAGTTTCTCGTCGTAGATGCGAATGAGCTTGAGCCAAAGCTCTTTGCGCTCCTCGCCCGCGGGGGTCGCGGCGAGTTCGAGCCCGAGCACATAGGCCAACTCCCGCCACGCTTCGCGGGCTTCGTAGCGGGGGGACAGGAGCCGGGCGATGCGGGCCCGTTGCAGGACGGCCTCGTCGCCCTGCTCGTGCTGGAGCCGGCTGATGGCGTGGGCCCCGTACTGCACGATGGTCTCGGCCGACGGGAACACCTCGGCGAGTTGCTCGAGGCTGAACACCGCCCCTTCGAAGTCACGAAGCTGTTCGAGCCGGACGTGAACGAGCTGGGCCAATGCCTCTGCTTTGGCCTCGGGGGACTCGGCCACCCCGGTGACCTCGACGAGGTGGGCCTCGAGATCGTCGAACCGCTCCCCCCGGGCGAGCAACCGTGAATACTCGGCCCGCGCGGACATGTCCGCGGGCGACAAGCGCACCACCTCGGCGGCGGCGGCGATGGCGCCCTCGATGTCGCCGAGGTTCTCGCGCACCGACGACAATTCAGCGTAGGTCTCGACCGCGAGACCGGTTTGTTCTTCGGCTTCGGCCCGGGTGCCCAACCGGGCCAAGCCCTCGAGGAGGGTGCCCTCCCCGCCGGGTTCGCGGCTCAGGCGCACGAGGTCGGACAGGGTCCCGAGGTCGTCCGCCCCCGACTGCACCGCCGCCCACAGGCGTTCGCGGGCCTCGCCGGTGTCGCCGCCGACCTGCTCGGCGATGTGGGCCATGCGCTGGTTGAGGTGCGCGGCCAGCGCCGGGTCTTCGATCTGGTCGAGCACCGCTTCGTACACCGAAGCGAGCACCTCTTCGGATTGGGTCGCCGCGGCCAAGCGCTCGGCCTCGGCGCGCACGCGCTCGTCCTGGGGCAGCTCGCCGAGGGCCCGGCACAGGGTGTTGAACGCCATCGGGGCCGCGCCGAGGTTCTGTTCTTGGACCCGCGCCATCTCGAGGAGCAGGCTCGCCCGGGCGGGCTTGTCGTGGGCCACCGAGAGCCGGAGCTCGATCACCTGCGGGACCGCAGCGAAATCCTCTTGGGCGCGCACCGCGCGCTCGAGCAGGGCCGCGGCGTCGGCCAACGGGGGCGCGCCGTGGCTGCGGGCGTGGGCCACCAAGGTCTCGAGCCCGTGGCGCAAGGCCGCGTGCGCGGGGGCGACCTCGAGGGCGGCGGTGAGCGCGTCGGTGGCGCCGGCGGGATCGCCTCGCCGGGTCAGCTTGAGCAACGCCAAGCGCACGTACAGGTCTGCGCGCTCGGGGGGCGCTTCGGCGAGGTGGATGCGCTGGGTCAAGACCTGCACGTGGGCCGCGGAGTTGCCGGTGCGCGCGTACAGCGCGTCGAGGACCGCCAACCCGTCGGGGTCGTTCTCGTCGAGCTCGAGGATGTGCCGGTAGGCCTGGTCGGCGGCGACGTCGTCGCCCTTTTCTTCCAGGAGCCGGCCGAGCTCGAGCAGGGCCCCCTTTTTCTCCGCGGGGTCGTCGCTGCCGTCGGCCCGGCGCTGCAGCACCTCGATGAGCTGGTCCTGGTCTGCCCGCGAGCGGTGAATGGACTCCAGCAACGCCAATGCTTCAGGATCGCCTCGCTTGAGCGCCAGGACCGCTTCCGCGGCCCGGGTCTGGGCCTCGACGTCGTTGAGCCGTGAGCTCAGGGCCAAGACCTCGCGGTACAGCCGCACCGCGCGCTCGGGGTCGCTGTCGGTGACGTGTTTGGCCACGTCCTCGAGGACCTGCATCAGGTCGCCGTAGGCCTGGGTGGCCTCGGCCAGGCTGCGCACCCGGTCGATGCGCTCGGGTTCGGCCTCTTCGCGCAACGCGTGGCACGCGGCCATGAACGCCAACTGGGGCGCGCGCAGCTGCTCTTCTTGGAGCCGGCTGACCTCGTCGTAGAGCCGGGCCCGGTCTTCGCCGGGGGGGCGTTTTTCGGCCGCGATCTCGAGGGCCTCGACCAGGGGGTGCCAGGCCTGGCCGCTGCGGTGGTGCTCGATGATCGCATCCAACGCCTCGAGGGCCGCGTCGTCGTCGAGCTCGGCCAAGTTCTGCAGCAGCTGGGTGACCTCGGCGGTGGCGTTGCCATCCCGCTCGACGTTGAGCGATTGTTTGAGCGCGGCCACCGCCTCGCCCTTTTTGCCCAACCGCTCGAACAGCACCCGGCCGGCCTCGAGCAAGAACCCGGCCGCGTCGCCGCGGTTGTGGGCGATCTGGGCCCGGGCGAACAGCACATCGACGAGCTCTTCGTCGCGGCCGTGTTCGCGGAGCTTTTCGTGCAGCCGGGCCAGGATCGCATCGTCGTCGGGCACGACCTGCCGACACTTGGCCAGCGCGTCGATGCCCCGGTCGGGGTCCTCGAGCACCTCGAACGCGTAGTCCGCGAGCACCTGGTACCGCGCGACCTGCGCCGGCCCCTCGGTGAGGTTGGCCAACGCCTCGAGGCACCGGGCCACGCCGAGCCCATCGTTGGCCCGGTCGTACACCGCGCGCAAGCGTTCCCAGGCTTCGGTGCGCTCGGGTTCGAGGTCGAGCAAATAGGCCAGGGCCTCCACCGCGGCATCGGTGTCGCCGGTCCGCTCCAGCAGGCGCGCGAGCCGATCCGCGTAGGTGCGCTTGAGGTCTTCGTCGTCGAGCTCGCGCAGCTTGGCGTACATCGACGTCACTTGGATCATCTGGCCCAGGGCCGCCGCCAATGTCTCTGCGCGGTCGCGGGTCTGCTCGTCCTCGGGGTCGCGCTCGAGGTACTCGAGCAACATCGCCAAGGCCTGTTCGGGGTTGTCGAGCTCGCCCGCGACCAGGGTCACCCGCTCGTGGAACAGCTTGCGCCGCCGGGACAGGTCGGTCTCGTGGCGCTCTTGCACCCCCAGCACGTGGGCTTGGCCCTCGGGGTCATCGAGCAAACGGTAACGCTCGAGGAGGACCCGGGCCGCGGTGCGGCGCACGTCGTCTTCCACCGCGGACTCGTCGACGAGGAAACGCAGACCGGCCACCGCCCCCGCGGCGGTGGCGTCGTTGGCCAACGCCGCCTCGTAGGCGTCCAATGCCTTTTGGTGCTCACCGAGCTGGCGGGCGAGCACGTCACCCTCCTCGATGCGAACCTCCACCCGCTCCGCCCCGGCCAAACACTCGCCGTACCGGTGCAACACCTCGGCGAGTTCAGCCGCGGCCTCCGGGTGCCGCGCGCGGTAGATTTGCACCAGCAGCTCGAGGGGGTCACGGCGCGCGGCCAACGGGAGCGGGACCTCCGCGAACACCGCCCGGCGCAGCGCTTCCTCGGCGTCGTCGGGCCGGCCCAGGTGCCGCGCCACCACCGTGCCCAAGCGCGCGGCCACCACCGCTTCCATCTCCTGATCGGTGTGGGCCAGGCGCCGCTGCAGGATGTCCACCAGCGCGTCGTATTCCTCGCGCCCCGCGTACAAATCCGCGAGCGCGTCGAGGGTGGGCACGTGGTCTGGCGTCTTTTCCAGCACCAAGCGGTGGGTCTCGATCGCGGCCTGTTGATCCCCGAGCACGCCCTGCAGCAGCGTGGCCCGGCGGGCGAGCAGCGCGTTTTTGCCCGGGCCCTCCGGCAGCCGGTCCGCGACCTGGAGCAGGACATCGGCGAACGCCGCGTGCGCCCCGCTCTCTTCGGCCAGCGCCTCGAGTTCGCGGATTTCATCCCCCGCGCTGGGCTCGTCGACCAGCGCCCGGGCCATGGCGTCAAACGCGTCGCGGGGGCTGCCCAGCCGGTCTTGGAACATCGCCGCCATCGCCCGAGACAGGGCCGCGCGCCGCTCGACGCTCTCCTCCGCGTCCCGGCGGATGGACATCATGTCCACGTGGCGGCGCCAGGCCTGAACCTTGGCATAGTAGGGCTGCAGGACCTCGGCGATGGGCACCGGCCGCACCCCGCGGTCCAGCAGCCGCTCGAGGGCGCGCAGGATGTCCGGGTCCTCGGGGACCGCGTCGTACAAGCTCAGGTACAGCTCGGCCGCGCGATCCGCCTCGCCCAACCGCTCGTCGTACAACCGGGCCAAGCGTCGCATCAGCTCGACGACGAGGTCGGCCTGATCGCCGCGGGTGACACAGATTTCGATGCGCCGTTCGAGCACGTCGGCCAGGGGCGCGTACTCTTCCTCCGCGCGGTAGAGCGCGTCGAGTTTTTCCAATGCCCCTTCATGCTGGGGCTGCACATTCAACACCGCCACCAGGCGTTCGATCGCCCAACGCGGCCGCCGGAGCCGGTCGTAGCCTTCGGCGAGGGTGAGCAAGGTCTTGACCCGCTCCTGGGTGTCCTCGAGGGTCTTGAGACGCTCTTCGAGGACCTGCACCAACTCTTCGGGGTCCGCCTCGCGCTCGAGGATGCGGTCGAACAGCTCGGTCGCTTCTTTGTCCTGCGGATCCTCGGTGAGGAGTTGGGTGAGGACATCCCGCCCCTTGCGCCCGTCGCCCGAGGTCACGTACGCGCGGGCGGCCTTGATGCGCAACCCCCGGCGCTGGGACGCCTCGGTGACGGCATCGGACGCGGCGAGGTACGCGCCGGCGAGCTCCCCGGGGCGGGCCAGCGCGTCGGCCAGGCGGGTGAGTTCTTGCTCGAGGGAATCGGTGGGGGCGAGCACGTACAGCCGCCGGGCCGCGGCGAAGGCCTTTTCCGGCTCCGCCAATGTCCCTTGGTACAGGTCGAAGAGGCGCTCAAGCAGGCCGCGCTCCTCGTCGCCGCTGACCTGACGCGCGCGCAGCATGCGCTCATACGCATTGGCGAGGTTCTTTTCGTCCCCCACCCGCGAGTACAAGTCCGCGAGATGGCCGAGCACGTCGTCGGGGCCGCCCGCGGCGAGCAAGGCCTCGAGCTGTTCGGCCGCCTTCGCCGGCTGGCTGAGTTCGACCTCGTAGATGCGCGACAGCGTGCGGTAGGTGCGGCGCTTGGCCTGCTGGTCCGCGGTCTCGTGGAGGAAGTCCTCCATCACCCGGGCGGCCTTCTCGAACTCCCGCGCCTCCAGGAACAGCTCGGTGAGTGCGGTCATCGCCCCTTGGTTGCGCGGGTCGATGCGACGGATTTCTTCGTAGGCCTGGGCCCGGTCCTCGACGGTGGCGCCCTGCTCGGCGAGGAGCACGCCCACCGTGGTCCAGATCTGGGTCGCGATCTCGACGTTGCGGATGCCCTTCGCGTGGTCTTTGAGCCAGGCGATGAACTCGCCGATGCGGCCCCCCGATCGGTACACATCCTCGCAAAACCGCAGCGCGGGCCAGTAGCCGGGCGCGAGCAAGAAACACTTGTCGAGGTTCTGCTGCATCTGCGCCGGATCGTCGGGCGCGTAGGCCCGGTAAATCTGGGCAATGGCGAGGTACTTGTGCGCGGCCTCGCGCTTGTCCCGGGCGTCGAGGGCCTGGTCGCGGAGTTGGCGGACGTGTTCTTTCCACCGCTCGGGGAACTCCTCGAGCGTCTTGCGCAATGTAGCTGCTTTTTGGTGGTTGGGCGCGAGCTTGTCCGCCACGTCGAGCGCTTCGTGGGCCACCGCGTGGGCGTGCGGCAGGTTGACCAGCCCTTCGGCCACCCGCACGAACCCGTCGACGAGGTCCGCGGGCGCGGACAGGTCGTCTTCCCGGTCGTAGACCTCGAGCTCCCGCTTCAGCAACGCGAAGCCGGGCTCCCAGCGCCCGTCGGCGAAGTACACCTCCGCGCCTTTGCGGATCGCGCTCACTTGGGTGCGCCGGGTGCGGAAGGCGGCCTGGTAGTGCATCAGCGCATCTTGGGGCCGGCCGAGCGACTCCTTGGCCAAGTCGCCCATCTCCTCGAGGAGGGTGGCCTTGACCGCGTCGTCGGCCTCCGCCTGGGCCAGCGCCTCCAGAGCACGCAGGACCTCCGCCCCCTCCCCGATCTCCCGGGCGAACGCCAACTGCCGGCGGAACAGCACCACCGCATCGGGAAAGCGGCTGGTCGCGACCTGGAACAGCCGCCGCACCCGCTTCTTTTCCAGCGCCGCGCTCTGCGCCCCGGCGGCGGCGTCCACCACCGCCAACGCGTCGTCGGGGCCGGCCGCGTCCCGCACCGCGTCCTCGAGCTTTTGGAACAGCGACGCGACGTCGCCGCGCTCGGTGTACGACGCGATCAGCTCGGCAAAGGACGTGCTCGCCCCTGCAGATTCATTGTTGTTGGTCTCCGAGCCTTGCTCCATGCCCTCACGCTCAGAAGGTGTACTTGATGGTCGGGTACGCCATCACCCCGAATGCAAACGGGAGATACGCCCCCTGTACGGCCACCTCGAACCCCACACTGATGTGCCGCAATAGGGTGTAGTACTCGATGCCCAACGACGCCTCCGAATGGATGCCCAACGCGAAGTCGTCGAGGAAGAAGCCGGTGATGCTGCCGGTGGCGAGCTGGGGCGGGAACCAAAACGCGAGCCCCAGGCCCAGCCGGGCGTAGATAAAGAGCCGCTCGGTGGTCACGAACGCGAACCGCGCCGACACCCCGGGCGCGAAATGCGCAATGTCGCCGGTGAGCTGCCCTTGCCGAATCAACTCCGGCTTGACCACGCCGCGGTTGAAGTTGGCGATGAGGAAACCTTCGATGTTGATGTTGTTGAGGATGTCGAAGCCGAGGCGCAGACCGAGCTTCGCGCCCGGCTGCAACCAAGTCTCATTGACCGGCGCGAACAGCCCCAGGTTGCGCACCGGCTGCAGGCTGGTCAGGCCGAGGTAGTAGTTGGGCCCCGCGTCGACCCCGAGGAAAAAGCCGCGCTCGACCTCACGAATCTCGGCCACGCGCGTATTGCCTTTGATCTCCTCGCCCTCGCGCGCCTCTTCCGCCGCCGACGGGATGTCTTGCGCCGACGCAGAGAACGCGGCCACGCTCATCAGCAGGGCAAGGGACCAAGGGGGAAGGCTCAGGGTGCGCATGGATCCGTCCGGAGGCGTCCTGTTCGATACCACCGTCGGCCGGTTTTTTTCCAGTTCTGCCCCCGATTTACGGCCCGCGGGCACCCCATTCGCTCAGATTCTGCGCGTGGCCGGGATCCAGAGAATTCCCGCCTCGAGCACCTCGATGTCCGACTTTTCCAGACGCACCTCTTTTTGCTCGATTTCGTCCAGGAGGGCGAGCTGCTCGAACTCGATGTTCTCGACCTTCTCCGCCAGCTCGGTCTCCAGCTCGTCGATGTCGGCCCGCAAGGCCGCCACCTTGTCCTCTGACTTGTCCAGGCGGGCCGCCGCCCGGGCCGACTGGCCGCGTTTTTTCACCGCGCTGGACACACTTTTGCGCCCCCCGGTGAACAGCGACCACACCGTCTCGCCCAGATTGACGACCTCCTCGGCCTGCTTGGTCCGCACCACCCCCGACAGCTCCGCGACCCGGCGCTCCTCGTCCCGCAGCTTGTCCTCGAGCCGCTCGAGCTTGGCCGCGGTTTTGTCGCGAAGCTTCGCCACCTCGTCGTCCACCCGCTCCTGGATCGCGGCCTTCACCCGCTCGGCGAACGCCTCCCGGGTCTCCCCCGCCCGGCCCGCGAGCTTGAGCTTCTTGTGCACAAACATTCCGCGGGCCTCGCGGTTGTAGATGTCCTGGACCGCGCGTTTTTCTTTGGCCTTCGCTTCCTGTTCGGTGTCGAGCTCGTCGGGGAGCGGGACAAAGAGCGCACCGTCTTCGGGCTCTTGCCGCCAGTCGTCGGCGGTGAGCGCCACCGCGTCCCCCTCCTCCGCGCTGACCGGATCGAACACCCGGACGTGCTCTTCGTCGAGCACAAACCCGGCGCGGTCCTCGTCGAACCGCAACCGCGCCCGCACGTAAAACGCCGGCCGGTACACCCCCCGCCCGTCCGGGCGGGGCGGCTCCGCCCCCTCGGCAAAACGCCCCTCGAACTTCGCCGCGAACGCACGATCCGACCGCACGAACCGCGCCGGCCCGATGTGCGGGGCCGCGGCCAACAACCCCCCGAGACCCGCCGCGTCCTCCCCCGCGGCGGGGGCGGGGCCAGGCGCCGCCGGTGGGTTGGTCGTCGAGGCCGCCGGCTGCGCTGGCCCGGCCGCGTCCTGCCCGGCGGTGAGCTGCTCGAGTTCCACCCGGGTGAACGGCCCTTTCAAAAAACACATCGCGTGCCGGGACGCGACCACCTGCGGGGCGTCGTCTTTGACGTGCGACATCACGAACTGCCGCTTGTCCAAAGACCGCACCTCGTCGTCGAGGTCGGGCCGGCCCAGCCCTTTGAGAAGCCGATCCCGGTCTTGCTGGGTCGAGAGCCGGCCGATGCACCACAGCCCCGCGTTGGACAGGGCCTTGTAGTCGAGGTCGACCGGGTTCTGGGTCGACAGCACCACCCCGAACCCCACCGCGCGGGCCTGCTTCATCATCGTCAACAACGGCGCCTTGGTGGCCGGGTTGTGCGGGTGGGGGGGCAAAAAGCCCGCGACCTCGTCGAAAAACAGCAGCGCCTCGAGGTCGCCCGAGCCGGGCATGGTCCGGGTGTGGGCCAGGAGCTTGCCGAGCAGGATGCCGAGAAAAAACTGTCGCTCCGCCTCGCTCAGGTGGCTGAGGCAAAACACGCTCACCCGGGTGCGTCCCGGCGTGCGCCGCAGCATGTCCGCGACGTCGAGGGGGGCGCCCGCCGACCAGGTCTCGAAGCCCGGCGCGGCGAGGACCGCGTTGAGCTGCATCGCCAAGCCCATGCGGTCCTTGGGTGGAAAAAACGCGTCGGTGGGGAACACGCCCACCTTCGCAAACGGCGGGTCCACCAAGCGCAGGATCATTGTGGACAGGTCAATGTCCTCCCCCGCCGCCCACGCCTCGGACAGAATCCGGGACAGGACGATGTGCTCGGGATCGCGCACGGGGTCTTTGGCTTCGCCCAAGAGCCCGAACAGGCCGCTCACCGCGGTGGACACCAACTCGATGCGCGCTTCCTCGCCGAGGTCGCCGTCGGGCCGGGCAAACGTGGACAGCAGGTCCACCGGCCGCCCAGCCCGCGATCCGGGGGTGTACAGCCGCAGGTCGAGCCGGTCGCGCAGACCGCGCACCTTGTCCGCGTCGAGCCCGGTGCGTTCGATGCCCGCTTTCCACTGCGCGGCGAGCGCGGCCGGGTCCTGATCGCCCGCGTAGGGCGCAAAGTCCGACGCGGCGAAATCGGGGAACAGCAGCGCGAGGTTGCCGAGGTCGCCCTTGGGGTCGATGCACACCAACGGCACCCCGGCGGCGATGAGCTCCTCGAGCATCACAATGCTCAGGCCCGTCTTGCCGCTGCCGGTCATGCCCACGACCACCCCGTGGGTGGTCAGCCGGTCGGCCTTGAGGGTGTAGGCCCCGCCGTCCGCGTCGTGCCCCAGAAACAGTTGGTTGCTCATGCGCGCCCACCTCCGGTTTCCCGTTTGGGAAACCGGTCAGGCGCCGTCAAGGCGGGCTGTCGACGAGGTGGCTCAGCCGGACTTTTTGAACACGAACGGGTAGTTGACGATCACGATGCCGCCGCCCTTGGGCTTGGGAAAGCGCCAGCCGCGAATCTTCCGCGCGATGCAGCTCTCCACCGGCTTGCTCTTCATGCTCGTGTCCGCGACCGTCGACGTCGTGACCCGTCCAGAACCATTGATGATCCACTTCATCGTGATCTTGCCGGACAGGCCTGGGTTCTTCACCAGCTCGCGCTCGTAGCAGTAGCGAATCTGTGACATGTGCTCGCGCACCACGCGCCGGATGATCTCTTTGTCGAGCGAGCCCATGATCATGGGCGTGCCCTGGCTGATGCCGATCTTGCGGTCGGTCTTGCCGCCCAGGCCGCCCACGCCCGCACCGTAGCCGCCTTGGCCGGTGCCGCGCCCCAGGGTGCCCACCGCGCCGATGCCGAGGGTGCCCACGCCCACGCCGCCCCCACCGGGGCCGCCGCCGCGGGTCCCCAGACCGCCCGCGCCGTAGGAGTCCGCGACCCGGCTGCCGCTGATGCCGCCCAACGCCGCTTCGAGCTCACCGCCCGACGCGGCCCCGAACAGCGAGGCCACGCCCGAGTTGCCGTCGGTGCCGAACAACGCATCGAGCTTTTGGGCCACCACCTGCTCGTCGGTGGGCTTTTTCTCCTTGGACTTCGAGGCCATGCGCCCGTCGGTCTTCTTCGCCTTCTTCTTGCCCGCTTTGCCCTTGTCGCCGCTGGCCGCCTTGGCCTTTTTGGACTTGGCCAGCTTTTTCAAGAAGTCGTTGTCCTTGGGCGGTGGCTTCAAGATCACCGTCTGGAACTGATTGATGTTGGACAGCAGGTCGTCTTCCCCGTCGTCGAGCCCGGTGGGCAACAAGAGCAAGACGCTCATCACCGACGCAAAGGTGAACAGCGTGACCAGCGTGCTGTTGAGAAAAAACGTATCCAAGAACGGGATCACGGGCACGACTTTGGACTTGGACGCGGTCTTCACCTCGATGGTGAGGTAGCCGAGCGCGATCTCGACCATCATCCCGTCCTCGAGATGCAACGTGCCCTGCCCCGCTTGCTTGAGGGGCATGTCCTGGCCGTTGCGGTGCACGTTGCCCGACATCTGGGGCGTGAAGTGCAAATCCCAGTTGCCGTTGGATTGGGACAGCAACGGGAATGACTGCCCCCCGCCGAACTCGTCGACCGGCACGAACATGTCGTCGCTGTCGGTCACCCCGATGGAGAACTTCGTTTGTTCTCGGATGCGCACCACCTCGACCACGGTGCCGCCCCAGCGCAGCGCGACCTCGACGTGCCGGTTGGTGGCGGTGATGGGATCCTCGGGAATCGGCGGCAGCGGCGCCGCCATCATCATCGGTCCGGGGGGAATCACCTGGGGGGTGGGCATCGGCGCCGCGGGCGCGGGCGCGGCCGCGGCGGTGGGTGCAGGCGCATTGGCGACCGAGTAGTCGTCACCCGATTCGAACGTGGGGCCGTCCACCACCCCGCCGGCAAGTCCTGCCGCGGGGTCGTCCTCGGGCACGAGGTCGGTGAGCGCGCCGATCTCGCCACTGGCGATGCCGGGGTCGGTCAGCACCGGGGCTTCAAACCCGGCCGCGGCCGCGACGTGTCCGCCGGAGACCTCGCCGTCGCCCTGGAGCGCGGCGATCTCGGCCTCGTCGAGCACGATCAACAACCGCGAGTCGCCGAGCTGCACGTCGTCGCCGTGGCGCAACGTGTGCCGCGAAATCTTCTCGCCGTTGACGCGGGTCCCCTCCGCCGAGCCCATGTCGATGATCGAGACGTCCTCGTGCACCTCGATCACCGCGTGGATGCGGGAGACCTTCTTGTCCTCGAGCCGAAGGTGGGCCGAAGCCAACCGCCCGATCTTGATGATTTCGCGTTCGAAAACGATCGTGTCCTTGAGCTCGTCGCCGTGGAACACCTTGATTGCGGTTGCGCGTGCCATGTTCTTCCTCACCCCCGGGGCCACAGGGTGTGACCCCCTTTGTGCCCCGTGGGTTCCGCCCTTGGCTAAAGGTCTCCGATCGAGCCCAACACTTCCCGGCGGAAGTCTCGACGAATCCGAATGAGACTGCGGTGGCGCATCTTCTTGCGCACCTCGACATACCCTTGATCGGGGGTCTTGAGGTCCCCTTCAATGGTGTCGTCTTCGAAGTTGATCACGGTCTTGCGTTTGTAGGACACGCCGTCGTCTTGCGCCGACGCGCCGGTGGCGAACATTGCGCCCAACACCATGACCAGACAGAGCTTTCTCGACATCACGTCTCCTTGCCGCGAGTCTAGTACAAACGCCGCCCCCGTCGAAAACCGCGGCGGTTTTGCGACGTAGGGCAATGTCCGACAACAGATGACAGCGACGACGCAGGACACCGCCCCGCCCCCGCGTCAGTCGTCGAAGAACGCATCGTCCTCCTCGGGCGCGTTGGTCTTGGGCTTGGACTTGGACTTCTGGGCCGGTCGCCGACGACGTTTCTTTTTGGGCGCGGGCTTTTCCTTTTCCGGGGGTGGCGCGGCCTCGGCCGCGGGCGCTTCGCTCGGTGCTTCCTCCGGGGCCGCTTCCTCGGCCGGGGCGGCGGGTTGCGCCGCGTCCTCGCCCGCTTCGCCCTCCGCGCTCTCACCGTCCGCGGCGGGGGCCCCGGCGGCGGATTCCGCCTCTTGTTGTTGCTGGGCCGCTTCGGCCTCCATGCGCTTCATCTCCTCCATCATCCGCGCCTCTTCCGCCTTGGCTTGGATGAGCAGGTCCGCCTCGTCGAGGAGCTTCTTCGCCTTCTTGAGTTTGTCGTCGCCCACGTTCAGGTATGTCTCGAGCAACGTCTTGGCCGCTTCGGGCTCATTGAGATGCCGCAACAACAGCACCGCGAGGTTGAACTGCGCCTCGGCGTGGGCGGCGTCCAACGCGATGGCCTTCTCGTATGCGGCCTTGGCCTCGGTGAACTTGCCCTGCCCTTTGTACGCCAACCCCAAATTGGTGAACAGCGCCGGGTTGTCGGGGTCGATCTCCGTGAGCGCCTCGAGGTGAGGGACCGCGGTCTTCCAATCTCGGTTCTTCAGGGCCACGTCGGTGAGCGCGATGCGGGCGTCGATGTGGTCGGGGTTTTTGGCGATGACCTCTTGGTACAGCACCCGGGCCGCGGCCACGTCCTTTTTGTTGGTCGCCACCACCGCGAGGGCGTAGGTCAGCTCGGGATCGTCGGCTTGCAGTTTCATTCCGCGCAGAGCGATCAACCGCGCCAACTGGTTGCGCTTGTTCTCCGCGTACAGGCGCGCGAGCAACCGGTACGCGTCCAACGACTTCGCGTCGAACTGCAGGGCCTCCCGGGCGAGTTTGGCCGCTTGTTTGGCGTCGCCGTCTTTCATCAACAGCTTGGCCAACCGGATGCGCGGCCCGACCGCCTCAGGGTTCTTTTCGATCGCCTCGACGTAGAGGTCGCGGGCCATCGCCACCTGGCCGCGGCTCTCGAGCAACACGCCGAGGTTCTCCGCGGCCACGTCGAGCTCAGGCCGGGCGTCGAACGCGGCCCGGTATGCATTGGTCGCCTCCGCGATGCGCCCTTCCCGCTCGTAGAGCACGCCGAGGTTGTACTCGGGGATGCCGAACGCCGCGTCGGCCTCCGCGGCCTTGGCCAGCGCGTCGCGGGTCTCGCCGAAGGTCTTTTGGTCCTTCTCTTTTTCGTACGCGGCCACCGCCACCTTGAACGCCTTTTCCGCGCGGATGGTGGTGATGGCCTCGTCGTTGGCGGGCACGTTTTCGTCGACCACCGGGCCGCTGGCCTGGCCCTCATTTTGGCTCGTGGGGGGCGCGTCCTTTTTGGTGTTCTCGTCGGATGAGCTGCAGGCGGTGGCCATCACCGCGACCAGGCCGAGGGGCAATACACGGTTCATCAGATCTCCCCCTCGTCGAAGTCAAAGCCATCCTCGCCGCCCTCGCCGTCTGGCTCCGCGGCCTTGGTCTTGTCTTCGCGCACCACCGTGATCGGTTCGGTGGAGGGCGCCGGCACCGGGGGTGCAGACCCATTGTCGGTCTCTGCCCGCTGTCCCTTCTTGGGCAGCGCGATGATCAGGCCGTTGCCCCGCCCCTTGAACGGCCGGTCAACCTTGAACTCGACCCGAAGCTCGAGGTCGTTCTTCGGGAACATGTCTGGGCGGCGACTCTCCAAAAACGACAGGCAGTTGCGCGTCCACTTGTTGAACACCCCAAACCGGGCGCTCTCGTCGAGACACAGCACCATCGCGTCCGCGGCCTTCTCCTCGATGGGCAGGGTCTGTTCGGCCAGCTTGTCGGCAAAGAGCTGGGACTGCTCGTCGGTCAGGCCCTTGGGCGCGGGCACCGCGGTGATGGCATCCACCAAATGTTGATGGGTCATGCCGATGCGGTACAGGCTGGCCACCGCCCACTCCGGGTCCCCGAGCTTCACCACCTTGGTGTAGGCCTCGTACACGCCCTCCGACGACTTGCGCTTGTCCTGCAGTGTCTTTTGAAACTTCTTCACGTTGTCGGGCGGGGCGATCTGCAACCCCTGGAACCGCTCAAACACCTGGTCCGCGTCCTCGAACGCCAAGTACCCCAGGGGCTCGGCCGCGTCGGTGGCCGGCTTGCCCGACCGTTGGTAGGCCTTGGCGTACCCGCGCAGGTTGTTCTTTTCCCGCTCGAAGCGCTTTTTGTTCTTCCGGCCCCGTTCGTCCTCGAGCAGGCGCACCGCCTTGTACTGCGCGACCAACGATTTGGCCGGCTCCTTTTTGCGCCATTGCTGCGCGAAGGCGAGGTAGGCATCGATCGCCTCGTCCTCCTTGCCCGCCTCTTCCCACGCGGTGGGAATCGAATAGGCGATGTCCACCGCGTCTTTCGACTGGCCGTACTCCTTGATGTACTTCTCGCGGTCTTCGATCGCTTGTTTGATTTGCCCCACGCCCTGCCGGTAGATGGACGCGTTGTAGAGCGCGTCTTTGCTCCGCGGGTCCTTGGGGTATTTCTCGACGAACTTCTCTTGCCAGTCCGCCGCCCGCCGGTAGTCCACGATCTGCTCGAAGCTCGACGCCACTGAGAAGATTTGGTCGGCGAGCAAGGGGCTGTCCGGGTATTCGTTGATGAGCTTGATGCGGACCTTGATCGCGCGGTCGAGCTGCCCCGCCCTCGAGAACATCGCCGCCGAGTTGGCCAAGGCCTTGTCCGCGAGCGCACTTTTGGGGAACTCGTCGGCGAACGCGAGGTACCGCTTCGCGGCCTCTTCGAACTCTTTGCCTTTTTCGTAGTCGCTGATCAGCTTGAACGACGACTCTTCCAAGACCTGCAGCAGCACGGTCTTGAACTCGTCGTTCTTCATCAGGGTCTTGTTCTTGGAAAACTCGCGCGCAGTCTCATTGAGACCGGCCCAGTCCTCGCGGATGTTGAACGTGTCGAGCACCAGGTTGGCCGACTGCTCCGCCCGCGCGTGGGTGCGGTGGTTCTTGATGATGTCCAAGAACCGGGGCACCGCTTTGTCGAAGTAGTTGTAGTCGTAGAGCACCCGCGCGATGCGGTACTTGGCCTCGATGACGAGCTCGCCTTCGGGGTAGTTCTCGACGTAGTTGTTGCACGCGGCCACAAACTTCTTCTTCACGTCCGGGATCGGCTGCGGGTCAAGGGCATTGGGCCCGCTCGGGGGCTTGGGCTTGTTGGCCCGGTTGTAGTCTTTGACCACCTCCTCGTAGGCCCGCACCGCCTCCTCCGCCGAGGCCGCGGCCCATTTCCCCTTGGGCGCTTGCTGGTACACGGTGAGGTACTGCTCACCCGCCTGCTCGAACTTCTCGAGGCGGTACAACAACTCAGCGTAGAAGAAGCGAATCTCGTACGCCTCTTTGCGCTTGGGGAAGAGGTCGAGGTAATCGCCGTACAGCTCGTAGGCGTACTCGAAGGTCGAATCGTCGCGGGTCTTCTTCGCCTCGTTGTGCCAGGTGGTGGCCAAAAAGCGCAGGGTGTTGTCGCTGACTTCGTCGGCCGCCTCGAGGTCGCCCTGGATGCGATCGTAGTCGGGGCTGCCCTCTTTGGTGTTGGCGAACACGTCGCGCACCCGCTTGTACTCCTCGACGAGCTTGCGGGCGTGGGCCACCACTTGGCGCTTTTGGCCGATGCGGCTGGCGAGCTTGACGATCTTGCCTTGGTACAGCGGGTTGCGGGTGTTGTTCGGGTCCATCTTCATCAGCTCGCGGTAGATGATGATGGCGGGGCGATCCTTGCCGTCGCCGTAGTAGATGTCGCCCAGCTTCTCGAGCATCTTCTTGCGGTCCGAGGCCTCGGGGGCGATGGCTTCGAACTCCGCTTTGGCTTGGCGGGGGTCGCCGTAATGTGAATAGGCGAGCACGTAGTCCTTGCGCGCCTCGCGCGCGAGGGTGATGCGGCGCGTGCCCAGGAGGTCGGCGTTGAGGTCGGAATAGAGCACGACCTCTTTGAACTTCTCCGCCGAGGTCTTGTAGTCCGAGACCGTGCCCAGGTTGTAGTAGCACCACCCCTGCTTGTAGATGGCGTAACCAAAGATGGGGTTGTCCTCGAACTTGGCCGCTTCTTTGTACGCGTTCAGCGCTTTGTGCACGTCACGGTCTTTCTTGGGCGCGAGCTCGAAGTAGTACTCGCCAAACGCCAACCAGGCGTCGGCCACGTACTGGCTCTTGGGAAAATCCTTGATGATGCGGCGGTAGACCGGCAACGCCTTGCGGTACGACTGCACCTCCCAGAACGCCCGTCCCAGGGCGTACAGCACCTCGGGCATCCGCTCAAACTGTGGATAGCTCTCCTCGATCTCTTGGTAGATCAGGACCGCGTCCCGCACCCAGTCCTTGGACTCCGCGAGCTCTGCGTCGCGCTTGGCGAAGAGCTCTTGGGCCGCGGCCTTGTCCCCTTCGTTTTGTTTGACCTCGCCCCGGTCCTCTGCCCCCATGCCTTCAAAAAAGTGGAACTGGCTCTCCTCGAGGTACAGCTCGGCCTTCTGAAACAGCAGCTCCGGCTTTTCCGTGTCCGGCGGGTTCTGGGCGAGGATGGCGTCGAGGTAGTCGATCAGCTCTTTGCGTTTGGCCGCGACCTGCAACTCGACGTCGCGCCGCGCGAAGTCGTCCAGCTTGAGGGTCGGCGCGTCCTTGGTCTCGACCTTCTCACGCGCTTTCTCCTCGACCACGGTGGGTACGCGAGACTCTCGCTCCTCGCGGGCTTTCTCCGCCGCGGCCTCGGCCTCGGCATCCGCCTCGGAGCGATCACGCGCCCCGGCCGTGCTTCGAGACTTCTTCTTTTGGGCCAGCGTGGGACTGGACGTGACCACCGCAACGCCCAAGGCCACCAGCATCCAGCGCTTCATAAAACCTCTCCTCAAACCTCAAGTGATCCACGCCACTCGGCTCTGAGCCTAACGCAGGGGGTGTCAAACCGCGCACTTTCGACGCCGGGTCCCCGACGAGAAACACATCACCCGACATGTCACCCAAACGCCTACTCGACGCGGTTTTCTTCCTGGGGCCGACAGCTCTTGGTCAGGGTGTAGCGATACGTCCCGAGTTCGTCCCGCCAGTACTCCCCGACGAAGGGCCAGTACACCCGCTCGTCGTCGGTGGCGGTGGTGAACCCGAGCTCGTCGAGGGGGATGGCCTGCGTCTCGCCGGACAGCTGGGCCTCCAGTCCCTCTTTGACCTGCTTGGCGATCTCGAACTGGATGCGGATGAGCTTGGCCTGCAGGTCTTTGAGGAAGGCCCGCTCCGCGGACAGTTTGGCTTTGAGCAAGCTGCCGACCCCGTCGACGAGGTTGGCCTTGCGTTGTTCGACGATCTGCACGAGGGCCTGGTGGGCCTCGCTCCCCCCGAACGGCTCGGGCACCGCTTGGAGGGCGGTCAGCTCCTCGTCGACCTCGGCGATGGCCGCGGTGAACACGTTGAGGCGCCGGTCGGACAGCGCCAACCGCACGAGCTTGGCCGTCACCGCCAATGATTGTGCATCGTCGTCCCCGCCTTCGCTCACCTTTTGTTTGAGCGCGGTGAGCTCGTTGTACAGCTCTTGGGGGGTCTTGTTCTCGCTCGCGAGCCGGTCGAGCTCGGCGATGACCCCGTCGTACTTCTCTTTGAACTCCTCGAGGAACGCCTTGGCCTCGGGGTAGCGGCAGTTCTCGTAGAACGTGATGGCCTTGAGGATGTGGCTCTCGGGGTAATACTCGTCGACAAAAAACGGCGACTGAATGGTCACGAGGTTGCCGAGCGACTTTTCGTATTCGCCGAGCCGGAAGTGGGCCCAGGAGGACTCGAACAACGCGTCGAGCCAGCGCTCCGAGTCGCGGTCGATGCGCTCGTAATAGAAGATCGCGTAGCGGAACTGCTCGAACTGGTAGTGAATCCGCGCGAGGGAAAAGAACGCCATCTCCCGGAGCTTGGGGGCCGACACGGTGCCGTTCTCGGGGTGGGTCATGCGCACCACCTGTTGGAAGGCATCGACCGCAGGCTCGAACTTCCCCTGCGCGTACAGGATCAACCCCTTGAGATAGAGCGCTTTGACGTACAGGGCGAAGCCGTCGGAGACCTGCTCGCTGTGCGTCAACGCGCGCTGCAGGGTCTCGTCGTTGGACAACGCGGTGGCCGCGGGCGGGGGCGTCGGGGCCGCGGCCGCGTTTTCGTCGGGCGCGACCTCGGTTTCGGGTTCGCCAAAGGAGAACGCGGCCCCATCGCCAGGCAACGCGGCGTCCTCGGATTTGTCGCCTTTGTCCTCGTCGTCCTTGTCGCTCGCGCTCTTTTTCTTCGAGCGCCGCTTTTTCCGCTTCTTGCGTTTCTTTTTCTTCTTCTTGCTGTCGTCTTCATCGCCGAACGAAAAATCAAAGCCGTCGTCGTCGGCGCCGCCCAGGTCGTCGGTCGAGAAGTCAAATCCCTCGTCGTCCTCTTCGCCTTCGCCCCCGCCCTCTTCCGCGGGTTTGTCGGCGTCGCCGGGCTCGCCGATGTCGTCGACAGAGAAGTCCAACGGGTCTTCACTGGGGGTGTCGTCCTTGGCCGCGTCCCCGCCCTCCACCGCCCCTTCATCGAAGGTCATGCCATCGGCGTTGTCGCTCGCGGGGTCCTCGGACACGGCGGTGGCCGCGTCCGACTGTTGGCGCAGGGAGGTCTCGAAATAGAACCGGGCCAGCTGGTAGTTGAACTCGTCTTTGAAGTCGGGCGGCAAGTCCGCGGGTTTCGCGTACCGCGCGATCTCCGCCACCGCGGCGTAGTTGTCTTGCATCCGGCGCGCGAGGAAGAACAACCAATCGCGGCTCTTGTCGAAATACTTGTGCTTGTCGCCCTGGGCGAGGATCGCGCGGTAACGCTCCAGCGACGCGTGGAACAACCCCATCCGGTACAGGGCCTTGGCCGAGTCGTATTCCGCGTCCTGGTGGAACTCTTTGGCCTCTTCGTCTTTCAGCAGCTCGTCGTACGCCGCCAATGCCTCAGGATAACGCTCCTGGTTGAGCAGCGCCCGGGCCGCGTCGTACCGACCTTCGTCGGCTTCCTTGACCTCGGCCTCCATCATCTCGAAACCGAACTCGTCGTCCTGGGCCGACGACGACGACGCCAAGAACAACAACCCGAGGCTGACGATCCGCACCCTCATGGCTCCACCACCCGGGCGCCCTCGTATTTGTACTCAAAGTCGAACGGCAAATAGAAGCCGACCCCGACGTGGAGCATGGCCAGGTGACGCACCGGCAGCTGCGAAATCTTCCGCGGCGGGAACAGCGCGTCCCCGAGGCGGGGGTAGAGGTAGTTCCGGATCTCGGCCCGCAACACCATCCACTTGAACAAGAAGATGCGACCCCCGAAGCCGATCTGGGCCGCGGGGTCGATGTTGGGCACGTACACCTTGTACGGCGGGGCGGTCTGGCCTGGCTCCACCCCGCGCGGGTCGCGCAAGAACGGGTGGTCGAACAGCGCCGGCAAGTCCATGCCCCAAAAGGTCTGCCCGGAGTTTTCCAGGATGCCGCCCACCCCGGCGGTGAGGAAGGTGTCGAAGTGGACGGTCCATTCGCTCATCAGGGCGAACTTCCCGTACACCGGCGCAAAGTTGATCCCGGCGTCCGCGATGCCCCAGACGAAAAACTCGTCGACGATGGGGTTGAGCTGTTCGCGCACGGTCCGGACCGCGGGGAGCGCGAAGGGCCAGATGTTCATGTGGGCGCCGAAGTCGAGCGACAGACTCTCGAACAGGTGATAGCTGGCGCGGCCCCCGACGGTGGAGCGCAGGAAAAACGCGTCGTTGACGCTGACCCCAGCCAACGGGGCGAGCTCAAACCGGCCCTCGCGCACAAACACTTTGCGGCTGACCGCGTCGATGCGTTCTTTCAGCGTCGCGCCGGTGCCCTCGCCCACACCCTCGGCGGTGCCGGAGAACGAGCCGCCGTCGCCGGGGGCATCGTCGTTGGCGGCGTTGCCGGGGGAGGCAGCGCCGGGGTCCCCCGCGGGCGTCTCGGCCGGCGCCGGGGTCTCCGCTTCCGCCGGAGCCGGGGTCTCCGCCGCGGCGGCGCTTTCCCCCTCTTGTCCCCAGGCGGCGGGCGCGGCCAACACCAAGGCGAGAACGATGGATCGCATCATCATCCCTCCACCACCTTGGCCGCGACGTACTCGTACTCGAAGCCAAACGGGAAATAGATGGCGAGGCCGACGTTGAAATAGAGGAGGTTTTGCAGGGTCGAAATGCCACTGCGCCACTGCGGATAGAAGTAGTCGCGCACGTCGGCGCGGATCACCAACCAGTCGGTGACAAACACCCGCCCGCCGATGCCGAGTTCCACCGCGGGATTCACGCCGGGGAGAAACTCCGGGAGGGTCTGGCCAAAGAACGCGTAGCGATTGGAGTCGACCACCACCCCGAGGCCACCGCTCATGAAGCCGTCGAAGTGCAAGATCCAGTCGTCTAGGATCGCGAACTTCCCGTAGATGGGAGAGAACGTGAACCCGGCGTCGAGGTTGCCGAACAGCACCGCCTCGTCGGGGATCGCGCTCTGCTGCCGCTTGACGATCTCCACCGAGGGCAGCTCGAGGGTCAGGAAGTTGAAGCCCCCGCCCACGTCGACCGACAGCGAGTCCACAATGTGATAGGAAAGCCGCAGACCGCCGTTCCAGTGTTGGAAAAATGCGTCGTTGGTGCTCGCCCCAATGAACGGCGTGGCCTCAAACCGGCCTCGCTTGAGGAATGTCTTGCGGCTCACCGCCCGGATGCGGTCCGCTTGGGTGAGGTCGATGGCCGACTCGTCCGCCTTCTCCTCGGGCGCGGGCGCGCTCCCGTCGCTGGGCGGACGTGAGAGCCCGTCCGCGCCTTCCGTAGGTGCGTCGTTCTGCGCGAAGGCCAAGGAGGCCCACAGCGACGTGGCGGCGATGATGCAGACTGCGCGCGCGAGCAAAGAGCCTCCGAACGGTCCCCGACGCCCTGTGCTAGCAGATGTGGTCTATCGCCCACAAGTTTGCGGTCGGCGGATGGACGTGGTTTTGGGCCCTCCCCCGCGGCTGTGCTAGACCTCTCCCAGGAGGTGCATGGTGCACAAGTGGGCCGCGGTCTTGTTGGTGTCCGGGGGGGCGTTGTTCTTCATGGCCTGCGAGCCCGAGGTCGGCAGCCCGTGCTCGGTGGACCAAGACGCGGTGGACAAAGTCCCGCGCGACCCCGATCAGGTCACCATCCGGCAGGACGTGGCCTACGAGAACTGCTCCAAGGCCTACTGCATGTCCAGCTACGGCAGCCGCCCCTATTGCACCCGCCGGTGCGAGGGCGCGCTCGACTGCCCCGCGGGCTTCGAATGCCAGGCGTCCATCCGCTTCGGGGCCTTGGGGTGCAAAGACTGGGACCAATCCACCGACTGCACCGACACCCCCGACGAGCTGTACCACAAGTACTGCACCGCCCCAGACGCCGCCGTCATCGAGGAGCGCGACGACCAGTACGGGCGCTCGTCCTCCGGCACCTGACAAGCCTCAAAAGTTCCCCGAAGGGCCAGACATGTCGCCCCTTGTCCGACATCTGGCCAGATCTGTTGTGATCCGCCTCAGATCGCTTTGGGCACCCGATCGTTCATAATCTCTCTATGGGATGAACTTCCCGCGGTTCTCGGTTGTCACAAACGCACCGAGAGAGAGGCACCAGAGATGCAACGCACCACCGTCCTTTATGCAGTCGCCGCGGCCACACTTGTGGGCGCGTTTTTTCTGACCGTGCGCCCCGCCCCGCCGCCGGCACCGACGCCCGTGCCGCCCCCCGCCCCGGTGACCAATCCCGGCGACGTGCCGCTCACCCACCTGACCTACAGCGACGGCACCGTCAGCGTCGACGCGCGCCTCGACCGCGGCCGGTTCCTGACCCACGCCGACCAACCGGTGTACATGGATGTCGCGGTGACCGGCAAAGACGCCGCCGACCGCCAAGCCCTGAGCATGGTGCTCGTCATCGACCGCTCCGGCTCGATGGCCGGCGACAAGATCGATGACGCCCGCATGGCCGCCGACAGCCTCATCCGGCGCCTGACCCCCCAAGACCAGCTCGCCATCGTCAGCTACGGCACCGACGTCAGCGTCGACCTGCCCCTCGGTCGACTCGACCCCGCCCAACGCCGCACCGCGTTCGCGGTGGTCCAAGCCCTCGAGGAGGGCGGCGGCACCAACATCGACGGGGCGCTGGCCGCCACCGAGCGGCTGCTCGAGCGCAGCCGGGTGTTCAACCCCCGGGTGGTGCTCATCTCCGACGGCCGTCCCACCGAGGGCGCCCGGAGCCGCAACGCCCTGACCAAACACAGCCGCCGCATCCTCACCCAAGGCGCCGCGCTCTCCACCATTGGCGTCGGGCTCGACTACAACGAAAACCTCATGGAGGCCCTCGCCGACACCGGGGCCGGCCGCTACCACTACCTGAAAAAGAGCCACCAACTCGCCAAGATCCTCGGCGACGAGCTGCAACACGCCACCCGCACCATCGCCCAGCGGGTGCAGCTCAAGCTCCCCGCGGCGTTTGACGGCTTTTTCGTGACCGAAGCCGCCGGCCTGCCCGCGCACATCGCCGACCACCACCTCACCTTCGACCTCGGCAACCTCGCCGCGGGCGAGACCCGGCACGTGTTGGTCAAGCTCGAGCGGCGCGCGCTGCGCCCCGCCGACACCATCGCCCTGTCCGCCCCCGAGGTCGCCTACACCGACGCGCAGGGACAGGCCCAGAGCCTCCGCCACCTCGCCGACACGTTCCGCTTGGTGCGCACCCACGACGTCACCGCCCTCGACGAGAGCCGCCGCCCCGAGGTCAACGCCCGGGTCATGACCCTGGCCGCGAGCCTCACCGTGCGGGACTCGATGGACGACTACAAAAAGGGTGACGTCATCAAAGCGGTCAAGCGCATCGAGGCCCAAGCCAATGCCCTTGCAGAGTTCGCGTCCACCCACCAAGACAAGGACGTGGCCGAGCAGGCCAATGCTCTGCGCCACGTCGTGCGCGAGGTGCAGACCGCCCAGCCCGCGTCCAGCTCCGGCCAAGACCTGATCAAAGAGCAGAAGGCCCGCGCCTACTGGCTCCGTCGCTGATCGGCCCTGTCCCCCCCCGTTTGAGGAGTACCGCCATGGGTGCCTGGACCTTTCGCGACACCAGCGGCTTTGCCAAAGACGCGCTCACCGTGAGCGGGGCCGCCCTCGCCTGCGGCGCCCTCGCGCCCTGGGTCACCGGCTTGGCCGTCGCCATCGCCGCCCCGGCCGCCGCGCTGTTCGGCGGGACGGTGGCCGCGGCCTTGCTCAAGCGCTCCCGGGTCTCGCCCGCCGCGCGCGGCGGGCTTGGCGCCGCGGGCGGGGCGCTGGCCGCGCTCGGTTTTTCGGCCTTGGCCGCGAAGTTTGGGCTCGGGGACGCGGGCTTCGTCGCCGGCGGCGCTTTGGGGGGGCTCGCCCTCGGCTCGCTGCTCACCGACGAGCAACCCGACGCCGCATCCAAGGGGGCCAGCGCCGTGGGCGCCCTCGGCGCCACCGTGCTCGGCGCGGTGGGGGCGTTGGCCGCGGTGCGCATCGCCGCGTACGGCGCGTCGGTGGGCACCCCGGACATGCTCACCTCGGGGACCATCGCCGGTCTCACCGGGCTGTGGATCGCGAGCGGGGCCGGCTTTTCACGGTTTCAACGCACGGTGGACCCCTTGGTGCTGCGGGCCGAGCAGCTCTTGGAGCGGCTCGCCGACCCCGTGAAGACCCGGGTCAAAGAGGCCCTCGACGCCTACCACGACGCCCACGACGCGCTCGACGGGGACGACCTCGCCGGGGACGCGACCAAAGACGACGTGGCCGCCCACGCCCGCGAGCTGTTCGCGTCGATTCTCGACGTCGCCGAGAACCACCTCGCGCTCTGCCAGACCAGCGTGTCCCAGCAGCAAGACGCGGTGGACCAAAAGCTCAAGGACCTGGCCATGCGCCAGGAGGCCACCGAAGACGCAGTGACATTGTCACATCTTGCCCGCGCCACCCAGGCGTTGCGGGCACAGAAGGCGGCGCTGTCATCCCTCGCGGTGGCCAAGACCCGCGCCGAGGCCGCGGTGGACGCCCAGGTCGCGCTTCTCGATCGCCTGCGCCTCGCGGTGGTGCAGTACCTGACCAAAGACGGCGAGCGGTTCGCCCTGGAGTTCGAGGCGGTCAGCGACCAGGTCTCGCGCCTGACCGACGACCTCGACTCGCTCTCCGCGGCCATGGCCGAGGCGGAGTCGTTCTCCGACCGGCGCGTGCTCGCCGGGGTCGAGCGGGCCGGCCGCCGCGCCCTGCTCGCCCTGGCCGACGACACCGAGCAGGTCGACGAACAGCTCGTCCACGAGCACACCCTGCCCCACTGAGCGGCCACCGTGCCCGCGCAAACGCGCTATAGACAGTCCATGCGCACCAGCCTTGGCCTGTTTTTGCTCGTCACCCTGCTCGGCTGTCAGCAAGCCGAGGGCACCCCGCCCACCCCCGACCAGCCCCCGGCCGCCGACGCCCCGCCGCCGCCGCCGGCCGCCTGCCGCGGGCCGGGTCTGCCCCAGCGGGGCCTGCGCACCACCACCGCCACGGTCCACGCCGGGGACAAAGCCATCCCGCTCACCGTGGAGCTTTGCCTCAACAACCGCCAACGCGAGGTGGGCATGATGTGCCGCACCGAGGCCCCCGACGATGCCGGGATGCTGTTTGTGTTCGAGCGCGAGGGGCGCCGCTCGTTCTGGATGAAGAACACCCTGGTGCCGCTGGACATCATCTTCCTCGACGCGAGCCACCGGGTGGTCAACGTCCAAGCCGACGCCGCCCCGTTGACGCTCAGCCCGCGCCCCAGCCTCGCGCCCGCCCAATACGTGCTCGAGGTGCGCGGCGGCTGGGCCAAAGACCACGGGCTCGCGCCCGGCGATCAAGTTGCATTCACATTGCCGAACGCGCCCGCCCCCTGAGCTCGGGCCGTCCGGCGCTCACCCTTCGCGCACGTACCGGCGCAACTGGGGCTTGAGGAACGCGACGCTTTGGACCTTGGGGGGCCGGTGGGTGAACTCCACCCGCGCCGCGGAGAACAGCACGTCGAGCCCCTCGCCTCCTCTGCGCACGACCTTGAGCTTGGCCGCCACCTCGCCGTCACGGCGCTGGGCGATGGCCTCGGGGTAGCCCTGTTGGCGCAGCAGCTTTTGCCCGTGGTCGCGGCGCACCAGATTGCCGCGGCCGAGCACGGCCAAGCCGGAGTATTCGCGGTGTCCGCCCGCGACCTCGACCCGGCCGCGCACAAAGGGCCCAAACGAGTACAGCTCCAGGGCCTCTTCGTCGTCGGGGTCGTCCGCGCGCACGAACCGCCCCGACACCGGGAACAAAAAGCCGAGCAAAAACGAGGCGCCGATGAACACGCCGAGCGCGATCAGCAACACCAAACGCAACGTGTCGTCGTGCACGACGCTCAGGTCTCTTCGTCGTCCGACGCGGCCGACGCGCCGCAGTTGTCTTCACCCTCGGACTGCACGCCGACGAACACCTTCACCTCGTCACCGGGCTGGGGGAGCGCGTCGCCGTAGAACCGAATCGTCTGGGGCGGATCAAACTGCCAGCCATCTTCCCCGTCGGTGGCGGCCCCGTCGGGGATGCGGTCGATGCGGGTCTCGGCGGTGTCGCCCGCGCGGATGATGCCCACCGCGATCTGGGCGGTGTTCTGGGGCGGGGAGTTGAGCTCGACGCTGTCGATCTGCGCGGCGAAGGAGGCGATCTGGCGCATCGTGTCCTGGAAGGACACCTGGCAGATGCTGTCGGTGTAGCCGAGGTTGTCGCCCAGCGAGTCGGCCAACTGGAAATAGCGGGTGCCGGGGTCGGCCTCGCAGCACACCTCACCGGGATCGAGGTTGTCGGGGTTGCAGCGCGACGGCCCGGAGAGGATGTTGGACTGGCCCCAGGGGTCCTTGCACATCCCCGCCGCGCTCCCGTCGTTGGCCACCCGACAGCCCGCGGGGTAATCGTCCCCATCGTCCTCGAACAGCGCGCCCGCGATCACCGCCACCCGCACCGACGACTCCCGGCCAGGCCCTTTGTAGTTCTTGAGGAAGTTGCTGTACCGGGAGACGGGCGTGAGTTCGTCGCGTCGGTTGTAGCACCAATCGTACTGGATCGGCGGATCCTGCACTTGGGGCGGGGTCTCGCCCGCGTTCTCGCAGCTCTCCCCCGCGGTCTCGTCAGGGAACTGGCCCGAGACCTGGTGCGAGCAGTCGTCCTCGTCGGTGAGGAAGATGACCACCAGCGCCGCCTCTTCGCGAATGAAGTCGTCGAGGTCGTCTTCGCAGCCGGGGGCCCGGCTGCTGTTCTCGGACAAGAACACCTCCACCGCGTCGAGCCCCCGTTCGAACGAGCTACCGTAGGTGCGGATGTTGAGCAGCGTGTCCCGGAATGTCTCTGCAATGTCGGCGTCGCCGTTTTCGATGAACTTCTTGGTCGCGTCGGGGGGCGCCTGCAAGCAGCCCCGTTGGGGGCGGCGGCCCCAATCGTTGAAGGTCTGACCGCCACAACCGCTCGACGCCGCGAGGTTGAAGCGGTTGTCGCATTGCCCAATGTCGGTGGTGATCACCCCCACCCGAAACTCGTTCTCGTAGGCGGCGAGAATTTGAATAAACCCGCACTGCTGCAGCTCCGATTGAATCAGAGACTCACTGGGGTTCTTGTATTCCTCTTGGACGTTGTTCACGTCGATGGGGCAGGCGGGGTTGTAGAAGTTGGCGATGAGGTTGTCCTGCTCCTCACACATCGAGCCGGAGTTATCGACGACGATCAAGATGTCAGCTTTGGACAGGGGATCGAGCTCGAGGTTGGTCACGTCGGTGGCGTTGACGCACGGGTCGATCACCTCGAACACGTGTTCGTTGCACGAGGTGGACAAGAACAGCCCCGCCCCCAAGGCGGGCAAACCAATCGCGACCAGGACCGACAGCATCCGACGTTTCATGACAACTCCGGGGACCACCAAAACGTAACATACGCGCGTGGGCCTCACGAAAACCCGGCCACCTGACCGACCCCGGGCGCGGCCGGGTTCCCGCCCGGTGACATCCGTTTCCAAACCGCGTAACCACGCCGCATGGGCAAAGCCGTGGGCATCATCGGCGGGGGGTATGCGGGCTTGTGCGCGGCCGCGCACCTGGCCATCGCGGGACACCGCGTCACCGTGTTCGAGGCCGAGACGCAGCTGTGTACGCACAGCTCGGGGCGCAACGCGGCGATGTTCCGGCACCTCGAGCCCACCCCCGCGCTGGTGCGCGCGGCGCAACGAAGCCGGGCCATCGTCGATGGCTGGTGCGGCGACCGGTCTTGGCTCGCCCCCCGCGGCGCGCTGTACGTCGCCGACCGACCGAGCGCCCTCGCCCCCTTCGTCGCCGCTGCGCGCGCCGCGGGCCTGCGCGTCGACGAGCGCACGGGCCCGGCGGTCGCGGCGGGGCAGCCCTGGGCGCAGGGCGGGGCGCGGGGTCAGGGGCTGTTCGTGCCCGACGACGGGGTCATGGACATCCACGCGATGCAGGCGGCGGCCCGGGCGGTGGCCAAAGCACACGGGGCGCGCTTTTTGATGCACACCCGCGCCCTCGAGGTCACCGCCCGCGCGGGCCGCGTCGACGGGGTGCGGGCCGGGACCGAACAGGTGCCCGCGGACATCGTGGTCAACGCGGCCGGCGCCTGGGCCGGACCGCTCTGCGCCCCGCTCGGCGCCCCCCTGCCCCTGGCCCCGCTGCGGCGACATCTCGTGTTGCTCGCGGTGGGGCCCGGCGTGTCCCGTCCCGATGGCCCCGCCCTGTGGGCGCTCGACGACGACGAGTGCTACGTCCGGCCCGAGGGCCGCGGGGTGCTGGCCAGCCCCGGGGACGAGGCGGTGTCCGCCCCGTGCCTCCCGGTGCCCGACCCCGACGCCCTCGACGCGCTCGCGGTGCGCCTGGCCCGGCTCGCGCCCGGGCTCGCCGAGGCCCGTGTGCAACGACATTGGGCCTGCCTGCGCACCTTCGCCGCCGACCGCCAACCCGTGCTCGGCCCCGACCCCCGCGTCCCGGGTCTCTTCGTGCTCGCGGGCCTGGGGGGCCACGGCATGACCTTGGGCGCGGCCCTCGGGGCGGACCTGGCCGCGTCGGTGGACGGGGCCGCGGTCGAGCCGGCCTGGGCCACCGCGCGCCTCACCCGCAAAGGAGGGCTCAGTGCCGTCGCCTGATGTGGACAAAAAGCCCGCGCCCCCGCTGCCGGAGTGGCTCGCCGACGAATATCCGTTCGCCCGGCACACGATGCACGTCGAGGGGCGCGACATTCATTTTGTCGACGAGGGCGAAGGCCCCGCGGTGCTGCTGATGCACGGCAACCCCACCTGGGGGTTCTTGTACCGGCACGTGATCCGCCGGCTGCGGGACGCCAAGGTGCGCTGCATTGTCCCCGACCTGTTCGGGTTTGGGCTTTCCGAGAAGCCATCCGCCTGGCGGGCGCACACCCTGACCGCCCACGCCCGGACCATGGGCCGCTTGCTCCAGGCGCTGGTCGACGACGACGTGGTGTTGGTGGGCCAGGACTGGGGCGGGCCGATCGTGCTCGGGGCCGGCCGCGAAGCGGGGCTGCCGATCAAAGGCATTGTCCTCGGCAACACCGCGGTGCTGCGGCCCGCGCGGCCCTTCCGCTCCAAGCCTTTCCACCGGCTGAGCCAACTTCCGGTGGTGAGCGATGCGTTGTTCCGCGGGGGCAACCTCCCCGTCACCCTCATGAACCGCGTACAGCACCAGCGGCTTGGCCGCGTGACCCAGGCCGCCTACCGCTATCCCTTTTTGCGCATCAAAGACCGTGCAGGTCCATTGGCGCTGGCCCGGATGGTGCCCAACGCGGAGGACCACCCCAGCACCCAGGCCATGGACGACATCTGCGCGTTTGTCGAGCAGGTCGCCGCCCCCGTGACCCTGGTGTGGGGGCGCAACGATCCCATGCTGGGGCGGACCTTGGGCCGGCACCGACGGGCCTTTCCCACCGCCCGGGTGGTGGACACCGTGGCCGGCCACTTTCTGCAAGAGGAAGTGCCCGACGTGCTCGCGGACGAAATCTTGCGCGCGGTGCGCGCGCGCTGATCATTTCCCGCAGTGACGTTGCTTCATGGTGTCGCGGGCTTCGACCACGGTGAGCGCGGCCGAGCGGGCCCGGCGCACCAGGGACGGCGCCTGGGCCGCCGCGTCGAGACACGAGGGCGCGGCATCGCCGCCCCACACCCGCTCCACCAACCGGTAGGTACATTGGTACGCCACCGGGGGCGCGGGCAGACCGGCCCGCCGACAGAGCGCCTCGAGCAACAACATCGTCTGGTCCGCGTCGTGGGCGGCGATGAACTCCGCCTCCCCCACCGCGTCCCACAGCGCGCCGTGGGCGGTGCCGAACTCCGCGTCCCCCCGCACCCGGCCGGGAAACGTGAACAGGCTCGCGCCACCGACGCTCCGCCCCCGCACCGACACCAGCGACAAACTCGCCCGGCCGTCGTCGTCCACCCGATCGAGCGCGAGGGCCACAAAGGGCCCCCGGTGGTACAGGCACGGCTCGCCGCCGCTTTCGCGGAAGGCCTCGACCTCGAGCAGCCGAGACACCAGCCGACACCGATCCTCGTCCGGGCGCACGCGGTACTCGGTGGCGGTGCGCACCAGCTCTTTGTCCGAGAGATGCTCGAGGAGGTGGCGCGCATCAATGGCATTGGATCGCGCGACCTTGGCCGCGAGCTTTCCCTCGTCGCCGGTCAAATCCAACTTGCGCGCAATGGTCTGCAGACGACGTCTTTCGACCGTGGCGAGAATGGCCCGCTTGAGACTCACTTGCTCCCCGACCTCCAAGCTCGTCGAGGGTCACGCATCATTTTCGCGCTGTAAAGTCCTTCACCGGGTTGAAACACCCAGCAAATGTTCACGCAACGCTTTGTGGATCGCGTCGAAAAAGGGCGGGGACAAATGGTGCCCCATCTCGTCCAACACCAACAGACGCGATCGCGGCACGACCTCATGGGTGTCGTGCGCGGCCGCCACCGGCACCAAGGGATCGAGCGCCCCGTGGATCACCAGCGTGGGCACATCGAGCGTGGCCAACTGATCGCGGCGCTTATCGCGATCCTCCAGCAGGGCCAAGAACTGCCGGCCGAATCCATCGGGATGAAACGCGCGATCAAAAAACGCCGCTTCCTCCGCCCAGACCTCCTCCTCGTCGAACGCCACCCCCGGGCCGCGCAGCACCCGCGCCGCCTCCACGCCTTTTTTGATCGCGGATTCCCGCGTGTCGCCGGCGGGTGCCAACAAGGCCCCGAGCGCCTCGGGGGTGGGAAAGCTCACGTCTTGTCGCCCGGTGGTGCTCATCACCGACGTCAGGCTCAGCGTTCGGCCGGGGTGGGCGATGGCCAAACGCTGCGCGATCATGCCCCCCATCGAACAGCCGAGCACGTGCGCTTTGTCGACCCCGGCCGCGTCGAGCACGCGGCGCATGTCATCGGCCATGTCCGACAGGGTGTAGGGCACGGGGAAGTCCTCGCCGGTGAGCGACTTTTCCACCGCCGCGAACATCTCGATCGCGGGGGCGACATCCACCGCGTCCGACAGGCCCCCATCCCGGTTGTCGGCGCGAATCACGTACAGGCCGGCCTCGACGAGGGGCGCAAAAAAGGTCTCCCGGTACGCGGTGAGCTGGCTGCCCACGCCGCAGACCAAAAGCAGGGCCGGATCCTGCGGGGAGCCGTGGGTCTCAAAATAGATGCGGGGGCCGTCGCTGTCGGTGTGGGGCATCGCGGGGTCAGTTCTTGCGTTGGGTGGCGTGTGGGCCCCAGAATAGGCCCGTGAGCGAACGAGAGTTTACCGTGCTCGGTCCCCTCATGGGGGGAAAGAGTTCACAGGCGTTCTTGGGGTGTGTGCAGGACGACGAGGGCGACGTCCACGGACAAGTCCGCCCCGTGGTCATGGTGTTCATGCCCGAGGAGCTCGCGGCCAACGAAGACCTGATGGCGCAAGTCTCCGCCGAGACCAAGGTCGCGTCGCGCATCGACCACGTCAACGTGATCGGGGTGTGGGGGGTGGCGCGGCTGCCCGAGGGCACCGCCCGCGTCGTCGAGTTCGCCGACGCAGAGAGCCTTTTTGCGGTCTACGAACGCCTGGCCGAACAGTCGCGCACGCTCCCCACCAACATCGCCGCCGCCCTCTGCCAAAACGCGTGCATGGGCGTGCACTACGCGCACGAACTCGGGCGCATGGAGAGCGGCGAGCCCCTCATCCACGGTGGCATCCGGCCCGGGACGTTGCTGGTCAGCTACCAGGGCATGGCCAAAGTCACCGGCTACGGCGCGGGCATCCTCGCCGAGTGGATCCGCAAAGGCCGTGGCGAGGAGGCCGCGGTCCGCGATCCCTACACCGCGCCGGAGCAGATCTTTGGCGGGCGCAGCGCGGCCACCGAGCAGACCGATGTATATGCATTGGGCGCGGTGATGTTCGAGGCGCTCACCGGCCGCCCCCCCATCGATGAAGACGCCGGCTTGGCCGACGCGCTCATCCGGGACGACGTCGATCCCGCCCAGCTCGGGGACGTCCCCGACTCCCTCGCGCAGATCGTGGTTCACGCCATGAAGCGCACCGCCCAAGACCGCTTCCACTCCGCGCTGGAGATGCGCCACGCCATCCTCGACACCGGCCTGTGCGCGTCCGAGCTCGAGGTGCGCGCGTTCATGGAAGAGCTCTTCCCGCCCGACTACCCCACCCGGGTGGCGCGCATGAGCCTGCTCGCCGCGGCCCGCAAAAAACGCCGCGACGCGATCAGTAAAAAGCGCATCAACCAGAGCAAACCCCCGTCCCCCGCGGACAAGACGGGCAAGAACGAGCGCGCCCTCGACACCGACCCCGACCAAGCCCCCGTCGCCGATCACGCCGACACCGACTCCGACGAAGCCGTGCTCCCCCCGCCCTCGTCCGAGCACCGACCGGTCGATCCCCTCGGGGGCGACACCATCCCCGAGACGCCTTCGCACCGGCCCACCGCCGCCCGGTCGGACAGCCACCCCGCCGCCCCCGCGCCCACGTCGTCGTCGGGACCGATCACCACCTCGTCGCCCCTCCCCGCGGCCGCGCCCTCCGAGCGCGTGGTCGTGGTCAAACAGGGCGGCGGCATTCTCCCCATCGTGCTCGCGTTGATCGCGGGGGGCGCGGTGATGGCCGCGATTGTGCTCTACCTGCAAAAGGACGCCCCACCGCCCCCGGCCCCGGTGGCCACCCCCGCGCCCGCCCCCACCCCCCCGCCGGCGCCGGCCCCGGTCGAGCCCGAAAAGGACCCCGACCCCGCGCCGTCGTCGACAAAAAAGGCCCCCCCACCCAAACCGGCCAAACCCAAACCCGCCACCGTGCGCATCACCACCCTGGCCGGCGTGGCCATTCTCGTCGACGGCAAGAAGATCGGCGTGGGGGACGCGACCTCGGGTGAGCTCAAGGCGGGCAAACACCGCGTCGCCCTCGTCGACAAATCCCGGGGCATCAACCTGACCCGAAGCGTGCGGCTGCGGTCGGGGGACAAAAAACGCGTCGAGTTCGACATCGGGCGCGGCACCTTGATCCTCGATGCGCCGCCGGGGGCGAAGGTGATCATCGACGGCAAGAGCCGCGGCCGCACCCCCCTCAAAGACACCAGCTTGTTCGAGGGCCGCCACACCGTGGTGGTCAAAAACGACCAAGGCGCGCAGTTCAAACGCAGCTTCCGCGTGCGCCCGGGCGACGAGGTCACGATGTGGGTGGAGTTCCGCCAACGCTGAACCCGCGGCCACCGCGCGAAAAGTGATCCACCCGCGCAGGGCCCGGACCGATCTCGTTAGACTGCCGGCGGAGGTTTGTCGTCGATGCTGTTGCCCCTCGCCATGTTGCTGCTCGCGCCCCAAGACTTCGGTGCCCTCAAAGGCCAAGCCCAGGAGGTGGAGAGTCTCAAGAAGACCGTCTCCGTGTTGGTCGGGGATTGTGAGGGGGCCGAGTACGAGACCGCCGTCGCCTGCCAACAAAACCGCGCCAGCGAAGAAAAGAAGCTGCGGAAAGACAAGCACTACATCTACCTCGGCGTGCCCGAGGCGAGCCTCATCCAGTACGGCGGCATGAAGGGCGGCAAAGCCCGCCTGCTGTGGGTGCCGATGGTCGACGCTGGCGAAGGCTATGCCCTCAGCGTGGGCAAGCCGCTGCGCCTCGACAAGAACGGCTCCCCGGTGTTCAAAAAGATGGTCGTCGACATCACCCTCGCCCCCGGGGTGCTCGAGTCCGACGTTCAGCGTGCGATGCGGCTGGGGATGTTGAGCATCGAAGTGGTCGGCGGGTTCGGCAAGAAGTGGAGCATGAAAAAGGGCGGCAAGACCGCCACCGGGGTGTCGTTCAAGCTGGACGGCCTGCGGGTGCTCAACGCGCGCAACGGCAAAGTGTTGGGCGAGATGTAGCCTTCAGGCCGGGTCTTCGTCGACGGCGGGCGCGTTCGATCCGCGCCCCAGGCGCTGGCCGAGTTTGCCGAGCCAGGCCCGCCACTCCGCGGGGCGGAACACACAAAAATACAGTGACAAGGTGATGGGCGAAAACGGCCCCACCACCATGAACACCAAGATCATCAGGTGCATGGTGATGCCGATGACGGCCCACACCCAGCGCAGGTCCCAGCGGTTGAACCACCGCCGGAGACGCCCGGGACGGTCCGCGGTGTTTCGGTAATACAACACCAGCAGCAACAGGGGCGCGCCGGCTTCCCACAGCCAGGTCACCAGGGTGCCGATCTGGGTCAGGGGGAAGACATACGCGGCCCAGCTGTGATCGAACCGGCCCCAGGTCGGTTGCTGCAAGATGTAATAAAGCGCCGACCACCCGCCGATGGGCAGCCAATACGCGCTCACCTTCTGGATGCCGGTGGTCCCGTAGAGGAGCACGATCTGCAAGATGAGCAGGTACCGCGGCCAAGCGGTGATGAGTTCGTCCGACGACCAACGGCGGTTCTTGATGTAGCAGTCCACCGACCAGGTGACGGTGGCGCGGGTGAGCAACAGCATCCACAACGCGTTGGTGATCACAATGTCAGAGGAGCCAGAGGTCTCGCCGTTGAGCCGGTGCAGGTTGAGATACGACACCAACAGCACAAAGATCGACACCCGGCCGAACAGGCCCAGGGTGACAAACACACTCGAGATGCACGCGGTCCACACCAGCGTCCAGGTCAACCCTGGGCTCGGTCCCCCCAGTCGCCGCACGAGGTGCTGCCCCGAGCCAAGCGAACGGTAGCCGCCGTCTTTGAAATCCACCCAAATCACGTCGGGGATTTCGCGGTAGATAAGCAGCACCATTGTGGCGAACACGGTGAGGCCGGCCCCGATGCGCAACAACGCCATCGACTCCCCGGTCTCCCGGGCGTCCCAAAACGCCACCAGACGATTCCACCGGGAGGGGCGCGCGTCGGTCATCGGTACCCCTGCAGGTCAAAGCGCAGCTCACGCTGAAACTTGCCGCCGATCTCGCGCTTGCCGTCGCGGAGCTCTTCGGGGCTCGGGGTGCGGAACTTCCACTGCCGGATGCGCACGCGGGTCGCATCGGGGAAGTCCTCGGCCGCGTGCCGTGCGATCCACTTGCCGAACGTCGACCACCGACGGTCGTAGCGTTTCCAGCCGTGCAGGAAGATGATGCGCCGGATGCGGTGGTGGTCAAACGTATCGCGCATCCAGGTGTACTCGTCGGACCGGCCCACGTAGACCGGGCGCCAGATGCCGTCCTGCTCGACCTCGATGAACAGCCGGACCGGATAGCGGTGGGGCGCCGAGAACATCCGCCAACTTTGCCGCGCCCCCGTCCAGTTCATGTAGGGCATGAACGGCCACAGCACCCAGCGGCGCACCTCGAGGATGGCCTTGGACGCATCCCACAAGAAATCACGGAACTCCACGTCGTTCCAGGTGAACCCAATGCTTCTGGAGCGTTCGGCCCACATGTGCATCTCGTTCTTGACGCTGGGGTCATCCCACGAGCTCTTCTGGAGCGCGCCTTGGGGCGCCGGGAACGCCATCAGACACACCGCACAGATGTGAAACAGGATCAGCGCGGTCCGGATGTGGGGCCACCACCCGCGAAAGCCTTCGGGCCGTTGTTGCTCAGGGCTCATGCCGCGTCCCCCGCCCCACCGTCTTGGCCCGCGTCCAAAAGCCCGCCATCCCCCGCGCCCCCGTCAAGCCCCCCGTCGACGAGCGGGTCCCCCGCGTCCACCCCCGCGTCGGGGGGCGGCAAGGGTTGGCAGGTGCCGAACACCGCCGCGCACGCGCTCGGGGTGGTGACAAAAAAGTCACTGGTCACGCACTCCACCCCGTTGCAGGGGCCGCACGGTTCGCCCTCGGGACAGACCAGGGGGTCGCACGCAACCTCGACCGGACCGGGGTTGTACAGCCCGATCTCGCGCGAGAACGCGCGGTCACAAAAATCCCCGTCGAGGCAGGCCCGGGACAGCGGCCCTTCGCCCCCCGCGAGGTCGGTGCTGCCATCCCCGTTGTAGTCAAACGCGTACTGCGAACAGAACGCGATGCAGATGCCGTCGTCGGGCCTTGGGCCCTGGATGTCCAGACACAGGGGCAAGGCCCCGTTGTCGAGGTCACGGTAAGGTTCGCGGTCGCAGAAATCGTGGTCGACGACCTCGTTGCACAGTTGCCCGGTGTTGAGCGGCAAGTCGTCGAGGCCGACATAGGGCGCGGCCACGCCGCACAGCCCGCGGGTGTGCACGCAGTAGTTTTGGTTCTGGACCGGGACGCAGCGATAGCCGTCCTCGTCGTGGCACGGACACCCCGGGGCGCTGGGGTCCTCGCAGAGCGCGGGGGGACAGGTCACGCGGCTGTCCGGGTCGAGGTCGTTCACCAGTTGGTAGTCGACGACCGAGGTCGTGATCCAGTCGAACAGGCACACGTCGTCGAACGTACAACTGTCGTCGTCGGCGTCACCGAACGTGCAGGTGTCGCGACACCGCATCGCCTCCACCACCGCCACCCCGTCGGGGCCGGCGGTGACCTCCGAGGCGGCGCAGGCCCGGCCCAGCGCGCAGGCGTCCGGGTCCTCGAACGCAAAACACACCCCGTCGCGCACGTACTGGATCGGCGCACACGCCGTCGCCACCCACTGGGTCGTCGTGGGGTCGAGCACGGTTTGGCAGCTCTCGAACTCGTCGCACACCTCGGGCACCTCGACCACGAGGTTGCCGTCGAGCACGTAGCAGTCGCGCCGACAGATGCGCTGCAGGGGGTCGGCGATGTCCTGCAGGCACGACAGCCCGGCCGCGCACGGGTCGTCCACGGTGCAGACCTCACCTTCGAGACGGATGCCGACCACGGCCGCGTCGGGGGGCCCCGCGTCCAGACCCGCGTCCGGTCGTGCCCCGCCCGCGTCGAGGCCGCCGTCAACGCCCCCGTCGAGACTTTGCGTGCCTCCGTCGACGGGCGGGCGGAACACGGGACCGGCGTCGCGGGACAGGTCGATGCGCGGCCCACACCCGGCGAGCGCCAGAAACGTCCAGGTCCACAGCCCGCGGGCCACCCAGGGGGTCGACATGTGAAATGCGTATCGCTCTGCTGCACCGCGGTCAAAACCCGTCGCAAGGCCTGGGGTCGACGCGGTATACACAGGCCATGGCCTCTTCCCCGCTGCGTTTCGTCCTGCCCCCCGCCCTGGGAGAAATCCGCGCCGGGGGCCTGGCCACCCAACTGCAGAGGTTCTTGACCGAAAAGCTAGACGACGAAGTGAACGTGTACGTCGCCCCCGATTACGCCGCGGTCGAGGACGACCTGCTGTTCGGCTCGGCCGATGCCGCCTGGGGCCCGCCCAGCGTCTGTGCCCGCCTGCAATCGGCGGGGGGCCGGTTCTTGCTGCACGCGGTCCGGCGCGGGGCCTCGCGGTACCGCGCGGGCTTGGTGTGCCGCAAGGGCGAAGGCCCGAGTCTCGACGACGTCACCGGCCTGCGCGCGGCGTGGGTGAGCCCGGACTCCACCGCGGGGTTTTTGCTCCCGCGCCAGTGGTTTCGCGATCGTGGCATCGACGTGGACACCGCGTTCGACGACGTGCGGTACCTCGGCAGCTACCTCGCCGCGGTGCGGGCGGTGCTGCACGGCGAGGCCGACCTCACCGCGGTGTTCGCCAGCGTCGAGGACGCGGACACCCCCTACACCGCCCTCGACGAGCTCTCGCCCGAGGAGCAGGACAAGCTCGAGATTTTCGCCTACACCGCCGAACGGTTGAACGACGGCATCGTGATCGCCCCCGACTGCGACCGCGCCCGGCTCGAGTCGCTGCGCGACCTGCTGCGCCACGCCCACGACAGCGACGATGGACGCGAAGTCTTGCGCGCGGTGTTCAACGCCGATCGCCTGGTGCCCACCGACGCGGCCGCCTACGCCGCCATCTACGAAGCCAGCCTCGAGGGCGCGCCGGTCCCCGAGACCGACTGAGCCGCCGGGCTCACAGGGCGCGGCGGTTCTTTTGCCAAAAGAGCGTGAACTCCTCGGTGCTGCCTTCGCGCTCGTACCCGAACGCGCCGAACAACACCCGCCAACGCTGGTGGTCTTGGTGCAGCGTCGCGTAGCTGAACACCGGCCCGAGATAAAATGAATAGCCGTCGCCCTCGGTGGGCCGCTCCCAGGCCAGCGGGCCCACGAGCACGGTCTTGGTCTCGGGGTTGTTCACCTCGGCGTACAGCGGGGCCACGGTGACATCGACATCGCCCACCCGCACCTCGTTGTACGCCCCGGCCACGGTGCGGATCGCGAACCGTTCGCGTTGCACGTCGGCGAACAGCGGGAACACGAAGGTCTCGCCCGTCGTGTCGGTGCGCCGCGACCAAATGCCCGGCGCCACCAACGACGTGGTCTCGTCGCTGCGCCCCACAAACGCGAGCAGCAACGGCACCACCGTCCGGTCCTCGGCCGCGGCCCGGTCACCCCAGCGCACATACAGCGGGGCCATGCCCTCGACGAAAGGCCCCGCCGCCGCGCGATGGCCCAAATAGAACGGCAGGGCTCCCTCGGTGAGGTCGCCGTCCTGACGGGCCACGAACAGGGGCCCGGCCGCGTCCACCGACAGCCCGGGCTCCCGGATGCGCAGCCCCCCAGGCACAATCACATTGTTGTGGTGCGGGCCTTGGCTCTGCACAAACAGCGGCAGCACCCCCCGGGTGGTCTCGCCTTGCTCCTCCAGGACGAACGAAGGGCCGAACACCTGGGCGTGGCGCCCGGGCTCGCGCCGGTCGTACAGCAGCAGGCCCGGGGCGGCGGTGGTCTTCACCGCGCGCACCGGGTCGTGTTCCTGCCAGAACAGCAGCGGGGGAATCACCGTGGTCGAGGCGCCCCCGTACGCGTGGTGGTAGGCGAGCGGCAACGACACCAATGTTTGCGCATCGGGGCCCCGGGAGAACACCGTCTGCCCCGCGATCACCGTCTGTCGGGTGCCGTCCTCGGACCGGGCCGACACGATCCCCGGCCGCACGGTGTAGCGCCAAGCCTGGCCGTCCCCCGCGTACACCGAGCGCGGCCACAAGACCTCGGCCGGGAACAGCATCGCTTCGCCCACCGGCAGGTCGGTGCCCTGCCCGTCGGCCCACAGGCCGTACACCCCCGCCTCGTGCGAGGCCGGCGACACCCGGCGGAACAGCGGCCCCACGTAGGCCGCGTCGGTGATGCCGCCTTGGGGGTCGACGTCGCGGAAAAACGCGCTCAGGAGCAGCGGCATCACGTCTTGGGACGACCCGTTGGGCGCGCGGTGCCCGTAGTAGAAGGGATGGCTTTGCACCGCGAGACCGTCCGGCCCGTCCTCGACAAACGTCTGCGCGATGTGCAGGGACCGCCGGTCGGGGTCGCGCGCGGCATAAAGCAACGGCGCGCGCAGTGACATGCTGTCCTCGTCCTGGTGGGTGAACAGCACCGGGAATACGCCGGCCCATTGGCTCCGCTCGTACCGCGCGTGGTACGCGCCCCCCCACAGCCGAAGGTCGAACTTGTCGCCCCACCGGGCGTGGGCGTAGTGGGCCACAGGGGAGAACGCGAAGTTCACGTCGTCCCATTCGCCCCCGACGAAGAACGGGGCCGAGGCCAAGAAGCTGAGCTTGCCGTCGGGGCTTTGCACCATCAGGGTCTGCCCCACCGCCAGGGTGCGCACAAAGTCATTGCGTCCGAAATAGTAGCCCGGGCCGAAGGCGTAGCCGCCGCTCTCGTCTTCCCCGGCGAACAGCACCGGGGCCAACATCAGACGCTTCGCGTCGGGCCCCACCGAGGCGAGCAGGTTTCCCATCCACAATGTTTGCGCATCTGGGCCCAGGCCATACCCGAACAACGCGGGGGGCACGATCCACGTCGTCTCGTCACCGGACTTGTCGTGATACAAAAACGGGACCGACAACAACGTGCGTCCGTCGGGACGGGTCTGGGCAAAGGTCTGAAACGCGAGGGTGTCCTCGACCCCATCGTGCCCGCTTTGCACGAAAAAGGGCGCCACCGTGTAGTGAAAGTCCTGCGCGGTCCGGGGCGCGATGTGGGTGCCGGTGATGTCCGCCACCTGGGCCACCAACGGACTCGGTCCCGGGCCGGTGGCGCGGCCGGTGGCGAAGAACGGAAACACCCCTTCGTCGTGGCCCGCGGGCCCCTCCACCCGGTAGTGGCCGGCCAAGATGCGGCCCTGCCCACGCGCATCGCCGAACGCCGCGAACAACAGCGGCGGCACCGCGTGAATGTACCCTTCCTCGTCGTGCCAGGCCCCGGCGTACAGCGGCGGCACCAGCGCGCGGCCCCCGTGCGCGTGTTTGTGGGCGTACAGCGGGCCGAGCGCCACCGTGGCCTCGGTCGAGGCCTCCCGCGACGGGCCGTCCCCCCAGGCCGCGAGCCCCGGCGCGGCCAACCAGTGGCCGTCGGGGCCAAAGCGACGGGCCATCAACGGGGCGAACACCTCGGTGGTCACGTCCCCCTCTTCAAAGTGCCCGGCCAGCCCGATCACGAAGTTGTCGTGCGCGGCATCGCCCCAGCCCCCACCGAAGGGCAACGCCACCGTCGTGTACGTCCCGTCGCGTCGATTGCGCCGGTGCAAAAACGCGGGGAACGCCCACACCGCTTGGTCGTCCCACACCTGGGCCGCTCCCAGGGGCCCCCACATCGCGGTGCGCACATCGTCGCCGAGGTAGACGCCGAGGAGCGCGGGGGGCGCGAGCACAAAGGACTGCTCGTCGTCGAAGTTCGCCCACAGGGCGCCGGGGGCGTGAACACCAAAGTGGCCCGGCGAAGACGTCCACTTGGTGCCTGCGGCGTACAGGGTGTGATCGTCCCCGTCGTAAAGGTGTGCGGTCAGCAGCGGCGGGATGAGGTCGAAGCCTGCCCCGTCGGGGGACTGGCCCGACACGCTGAAGGGCGCGAAACCTTGCGCGGTGTAGTCGCCGAGCCGCGCCGTGGTCCAGGGGCCACGGGCCTGAACGGTCACGTCATCGTCCGCGGCGAAGTCGAACCACACCCCGGTGAGCGCGCGGTACCGCACGTGCTTGACGTCGAGCCAGGAGGTCAAGCCCAACGGGCCCCGGTAGTGGGCGGGGTCCTTGATGTCCCCCTCCGCGTACACCCCGAACACGTGCGATTCGTGCCCCCCGTCGTCGGCGTAGCCGAGGTACGGGCCGGCGAGCAAAAGCTCGCCGTCGGCTTTGGCGAGCCGGGCCCAAAACGGCACCAGCTCGTAGTCCCACCCATCGCGGTCGCGCCCGAGCAAGGCCCCCGGGGCATACAGGGCATAGCCACGCTCATCGGTGGTCAACGCCACCGGCCCCATCACGCGATCGGTGCGCTCCCCCTCGTCGAACTGTGCGTAGAGCAAAGGCGGCACCACCAATGCCGCGCGATCTCCCTCGCGGCTGGCGGCGTAGAGGCCGGCCACGCCGTGAACGGTCCGGGCCGGGCCCTGGAATGAAAAGTAGGGCCCCAGCACCGTGGCCGACCGGTCGTCGGCCTCAAACGAGAGCCACCCCAGGGCGGGGGCCAGGGTCAAGCGCCGGCTCTCGTCCCCGGACGCGGCGGAGAACCACAACGGGAACAGACCGCTCACCGCCCCCCGGCTCGAGCCCACGTGGGCATAGGGGCCCACGATGTGGGCTTCGCCCGACGGAGAATCGACCCACAATGTCCCTGGTGCCAAGGTGAACGATCCGCTGGGGATGTCCGCGTGCGCGTACAGCGGCAACGCCCCCGACGCGCGCCCCCACGACCGCTCGAGCGCGAAGGTGGGCCCGAGCACCTCGGTCTTGTCCCCCTTGGAGTCGGAAAAGCGGAACCACACCGGGAACAACACGTCCGAGGTCGCGGCCTGGTCGCGCCGGAAGAAGTAGGGCCCCACAAAACCCGCGATGCCGTCCTGGTCGCGCTTGACCCCATAGACCGCGAAGGGACCGGTGACGGTGCGTTGTTCGTTGGTGCACAGGTCGAACGCCAGCGGGGCGGTGAGGGTCAGCCGGGTCTCGTCGTCGATGTCCAAAAAGCGCCAGTACACGAGCATGGCCTGCACGAAGGTGCGGTCGGCGCTGGCCCAAAAAAACGGGCCCAGGGGCACGCTCGAGGCCCGGAACGCTTGGTCGCCGGCCCCGTCGGCCGCGGCCTGGCGGTCGTCGTCGGTGATGCAGTGCCCGTACTCAAACGCGGGGGTGTCCGCGACCGCGACCGATGAAGAAATGAGCAATCCCACGACGACAATGCTGTGCTTCACGTTCGCTCCCCGCGCCCGCGGCGTGTGCCGCGTGCTCCATGGTAACGGCTGGCGAAGCCCTCTGGTCGACGAGGGTTGCGATGTCGGTCACGAGAAAATGTTTACGCAGCGTGTCCACACACGCTTCACACGCTTCCGGGGACAACGCGCACGGTCATTGGCCCATGGTCTTGGTCCGGGACTGGGGCGCGATCTTGCGCATCAGCCATTCCGGGGCCCGAAACACGATCTCTTTGAGCAGGTTCATCTGCCAGGGGAACGTGTACGTGCGCTTTTTGCGCTCTATCGCCGAGACCATGTACCGGACCGCCCGGTCCACATCGATGACGAACATCATCTGGGGGTTGTCCTTGGTCAGCGGGGTGTCGACGAAACCGGGGCACAAGGTCATCGCGTGGACCCCGGTGCCGTGTAGATCCATGCGCACCGCATCCATGAAGGTGGTGACCGCTTTTTTGGACGCGGAGTAGGCGCTCCGGCGCGGCAACGCCCGGTGCCCGGCGAACGAGCTGACCGCGCAGAGCACCCCCGAGCCTTGCTCGAGCATCGCGGGGACAAACGGCACCACCGTGTTGGTCACCCCAATGACATTGATCTGCATGAGCCACGCGATCTCTTTGGCCTCCCCTTCCCGGATGCGGTCCTTGATCCCGACCCCGGCGTTGGCGAACACCAAGTCGATGCCCCCCGCCTTGCCGACGAAGTCCTTCGCGCAGCTCTCCATGAATTCCGTGTCGCTCACGTCCCCGGCGTATACCTCGACGGTGGCGCCCTCGGCCTCCCAGGCCGCCTTGTGCTGCAGCAGGATCTCCTCGCGCCGGGCCACCAGACCCAGGTGCGCGCCCTGACGCGCATAGTGGTGGGCCAACCCCTCGCCCAGCCCCGTGCTCGCCCCGGTCACAAATACGCGCTTGATGTCGCCCATGGCCCCTCCTGCGCGTCGTGATAGCAAACCTCCGTGGCCAAAAAACCCGCCCCCCAACTCGGGCTGTTCCCGGCCCAGACCATGAGCCGGGCCCACGCCCCGGCGCACCCGGCCCGGCTCACGCGACTGGCCGCGGCGCTGCCCCCGCGGGTCTCGCTGGGCACGTCGTCCTGGTCGTTCCCCGGTTGGCGCGGCTTGGTCTACGACGGCCAGCCCGACGAACGGGTGCTGGCCCAAGACGGCCTCTGCGCCTACCGCGCCCACCCCCTGCTCAACGCGGTGGGGGTCGATCGCAGCTTTTACGCCCCGGTGGATGAGTCGGTGTTCGCCACCTACCGGGACCAGGCCGGGCCGGGGTTTTCGTTCTTGGTCAAGATGGGCCAGCAGGTCACCCGCCGCCGCCTGATGGACGGGCGGGACAACCCCGACTTTCTCGACGAGCGCTGCGCGCAGGAGCTTTGGGTCGAACCGATCACGCGGGGGCTCGGCGATGCCCTCAACGTGGTGTTGTTGCAGTTTTCGCCCGAGGCCACGTCGGCCGCAGAGCGCGCGTTGGTGTGTCGCCGCCTGGATCGGTTCTTGGCCCACTTTGAGCGGCGGGTGCCGTTCGCCATCGAGGTGCGCAACCCGGAGTGGTTGCACGAGGAGCTCGCCCAGGTCCTGCAGTCACATGGGGTGCTGTTCTGCCTGAACGCCATCGCCAAGATGCCGCCCATCGCGGTCCAGGCCGAACGCATGGGCGTGCTCGACCAGGAGCGGCTGGTGGTGCGCTGGATGCTCACCGCGGACATGACCTACCAAGGGGCGCGCGAGGCGTTTGCTCCCTTCGACCAGCTTTTGCGACCAGACCCGGCCACCCGGGATGCCATCGCCCACTTCGTGTGGCGCTTCGCCGGGCTCGAACGCTCGTCGCTGGTCATCGTCAACAACAAGGCCGAAGGGTGCGCGCCGCTTTCGATCGCGGCCCTGGCCGCGCTGTTGGCCGAGCGGTAGGACACGCTCAGCGCTGCTTCTTGGTCTTGTGGGTGGCCACCGCTTGGTGCGGATCGTCCGGCCAAGGGTGTTTGGCGTAGCGCCGCTTGAGCTCCTTTTTGACCTCGGGGTAGGCGTTTTGCCAGAAGCTCTGCAGGTCTTGGGTCACCTGGATCGGCCGCCGGTTGGGCGCGAGCAAATGCAGCAACAATGCGACGCGACCATCGTCGATGGCCGGGGTCGTGACCTGGCCGAACATCTCTTGCAGCTTCACCGGCAGCACCGGCGGCCCATCGTCGTGGGCCGCGTCGTAGTCGATGCGCAACCGGCGGCCACTGGGCACCTCGATGTGCGACGGGAAGCGCCGGACGAGGTTCTGTTGTTGGTCGTACGGGACCTCATCGAGGGCGAGCTGCACCAGGTCGATGCGCTTGACGTCGTCGAGGGTGCGCAACTTATGACCGAACCGTTCGGCGCGGGTGAGCAAGCCCTCGTCAGACAGGTCGGGCACCTGCAGCGAGGGGTCCGCCTTTTGGGCAAAGCGGAGCCGGGCCCGTTTTTGGGCTTGGTCATCGTCGAGCCGCACATGCCGGGCGGGGTCTTCCCGGGCCAGGTTGTACAGGGCCGCGCTCCGCCGGGCGGGGTCGACATCGGCGTCGGCCACCCGGGACAGGGTCAAGCCGTACAGGCGCTCTTCGGTCTCAAAGCGCAGGGCGGTTCCGTCGAGGCGGGCCGCCGCCCGCCGCTCGATGCGGCCGCCGAGCACCCCGCGGATGTCATCGAGGGTCACCCAGCTCACCACGTCGGCCCGCACCGGCCCGCGCTCGGCCCGCCGCAGGTGGCTGGCCACAAAAAAGGTGCGCGGCTCGTGCAGCGGCCGGGCCCGCACCTCGACGGAAAAGCCGCGCGCGACCTGGGCCGCGGTCCCGTCCGCGGCCCGGGCCCGCCCCACCTGGTCGGGGAACGCGTCGAGCAACACGCCTCGCAATGCCTCTGCATCAATCGCGCGGGCCGCGGGCAGCCCCACCGCCCGGGCGAGCCGGGACACGGTCTTTTCGACCGGGCCCCGGCGGGCCGCGGCTTGGGCCTCGGCGGTCAGCTCACAGGTCGCGCCCGCGCTTTTGTCCCCCGGCCGCCGCGCGTCCTCGAGCCAGGCGGCGGCGAGCAGGGCCCCGGGCACGTCGTGCTCGGCCCCGGCCAAACAGAGCGCGGCCAGGCGCGGCGACAGCGGCAGCCGCGCCATCTTGTGCCCCCGAGGGCTCAACCCGTGCCCGGTCTCGTCGAGGGCCCCGAGGGCCGAGAGCATGTCCTCGGCCAAGGCCCAGCGCCCCTCGTCGAGGGGGTCGAGCAGATCAAACCGGCGGGGGTCGCCGCTTCGATAGGCGAGCACCGCGAGCAGCACCGCGCTCGGGTCCGTGCGCCGGATGTCCACGTCGGGGTGCGGCTTCATCTGTGCATAGGTGCCCTCGCCGTACAGCCGCACCACGTGGCCGGGACCGAGCCGACCGGCGCGGCCCGCGCGCTGGTCCGCGGACTGCCGCCCGATCTGTTTGGTCTCGAGCACATCGACGCGCAGCCGCTCGTCGAAGCGCACCCGGCGCTCAAGCCCGCTGTCGATCACCACCCGCACCCGGGGCACGGTCACCGACGACTCCGCGATGTTGGTCGAGAGGATCACGCGCCGGGCCGCGTCGTCGCGCACTTGAAAGACCGCGTCCTGGTCGCGGTCGGGCATGGCCGAATACAAGGTGTGCACGTCGACGAACGAGAGCTGTTCGTCCCCGCGCAAGCGCTCGGCGGTGCGCTCGATGTCGCCCATCCCGGGCAAGAACACCAACACGTCCCCCTCGTGCCCCGCCTGCAGCACCGACAAGAGCGCCCGGCGCACCTGCACGTCGAGGCGCTCGTCGGGGCCCGGCGCCCGGTGCTCGACGGTGAGGGCGAAGGGCCGGCCTTCGCTTTCGAGCACCGGCGCGTCGTCGAGATAGGCCGCGACCCGATCGGCGTCCAAGGTCGCGCTCATCACCAGGAGGTGAAAATCGTCGCGCACCCCGAGCAGCTCCTTGCCCAGGGACAGGGCGAGGTCGGCGTGCACGCTGCGCTCGTGAAACTCGTCGAGCAGGACCGCCGAGACCCCGGACAAGAACGGGTCGTCGACCAGCCACCGGGTGAGCACGCCTTCGGTCACGACGAGGATGCGGGTCTTGTCGGACACCTGGCGATCGTGGCGCACGATGTAGCCGACGCTCTGCCCCACCCGCTCGCCGCGCTGCTGCGCGATGCGGCGGGCGGCGGTCTTGGCCGCGACCCGGCGCGGTTCGAGCAACACGATCTGACCGGGCAACACCTCGGCCAGGGCCCCGGGCACCAGGGTGGTCTTGCCCGCCCCCGGCGGCGCCACGAGGACCAGGCGCTTCTCCGCCCGCAGCTCCGCACAGATCTGGGGCAACAACGGCTCGACCGGCAAACGCGCCATAGGCTCGTTTTTACACGGCTTTTGGCGCATTGGGCAGGGCTTTGGCGCAACTTCGTCCCCCTGCCCCCGGATCACAGGACGCGGGGCGTGTGCCCGCGCGCGCGGCCCGCTTTCTTGGTCCGCGGGGAATGCTAGACGAGCCGCGAACGCGGTCTTCAGGAGCAGGTCATGTTGGTTCATCTTTCGGTGCGCGACTATTTGCTCATCGAGTCGGTCGAGCTTTCGTTCGGGCGCGGCCTGTGTGTGCTCACCGGCGAGACCGGGGCGGGCAAGTCGGTGTTGGTCGGGGCCCTGCAGCTGCTGGTCGGCGAGCGGGCCAAGGCCGACGCCATCCGCGACGGGGCGGACGAGGCCGAGATCGCCGCTCAGTTTGTGCTCGCGGGGCAGATGCTGCACGACGTCGAGGCGCGGCTGGAGCAAGAGGGCCTGCGCCGCTGCGACGACGGCGCGCTGGTGTTGCGCCGGCTGCTCACAAAATCGGGTAAGAGCCGGCAGTTCATCAACGGGACCATGGTCACCGTGGCCCAGCTCAAGGCCGTGACCCGTGGCCTGGTCGACTTCACCGGGCAACATGCGCAGCAGCAGCTGCGGGACCGCACCCACCAGCGCCGGTTGCTCGACAGCTACGGCGGACACCACGCCGCGGCCCGGGCGGTGGCCGCCGCCTACGACGAGGCGCAACAGGCCGCGGCCGAGCTCGCCGCCCTGCGCGACAAGGCGAGCGACGCCGCCGACCAGATCGAATACCTGCGCTACCAAATCGAGGAGATCGAAAAGCTCGACCCCCGCCCCGGCGAGGACGAGACCCTCGAAGCCGAGCGCACCCGCTTGGTCAACGCCGAGCGGTTCGAAGGGGCCATCGCCGAAGCCTTGTCGTTGGTGCAAGGGGACCTCGACGCCGTGGGCGCGCTGCAGCGTGCGGCCCACCGGCTGCACGACGCCGCCCGCCACGACACCGAGCTGTCCGACATCGCCGCCCGGCTCGAAGAGGCCGCGTGCCTCGCCGACGACGCCGCCCGCGATCTGTCCCGGGCCGCCGACCACATCGAGCACAACCCCGCGCGACTGGCCGAAGTGGACGAACGTTTTTTTGAGCTCAAGCGCCTCATGCGCAAACACGGCGGCGACCTCGACGCGGTCATCGCCGCCCGGGCCCGGCTCAACCAAGAGCTCAGCGACCTCGAGGACTTCGACAGCACCTTGGCCGGCCTGGAGCAAGCCTTCGACAAAGCCCGGCAGGCGCTGGTCAAGGCGATGCGCACCCTGTCTGCCCGCCGCAAGGCCACGGCCAAGAAGCTCGCGCCCAAGGTCACCGCCGAGCTCGCGTCGCTGGCCATGACCGACGCGACGTTTTCGGTCACCTTCGAGGACGAGACGTTCTTGCCCTTTTCCGACGAGGTCCGCGGCAGCCGCGACGGGGCCGAGCGCGTCGAGCTCGTGCTCTCGGCCGGCCCCGGCCAGCCCGAGGGGCCCTTGGCCAAGTCCGCGTCGGGGGGCGAGCTGTCGCGGGTGCTGCTCGCGCTCAAGCGCGTGCTCCTCGAGCGGGACCCCGCCCCGGTCTCGCTGTTCGACGAGGTCGACACCGGCGTGGGGGGCGCGGTGGCCGACACCATCGGCGAGAAGTTGCGCGCTCTCGGCGCCGACCGCCAGGTGTTGTGCGTGACCCACCTCGCCCAGATCGCGGCCCTCGCCGACCACCACTACGTGGTGGAAAAGGGCGTGGCCGACCAGCGCGCGGTCACCCGCGTGGACAAGCTCACCGAGGCGGCCCGGGTCGACGAGGTCGCGCGCATGGTGAGCGGCAAGTCGGTGACCAAGACCACGCGCTCGCACGCCAAAGAGCTTCTGGCTCGCCGAGAAAAGCGCGCGGCGGCGTCATGACCGCGCTGGTGTTTGACACCAGCTGCCCGGCGGCCGTGGTCGGACTGGTGGTGGACGGGGCGGTCCAGGCCGAACGCACCCTGGTGTCGCCCAAGAGCCATGCAGAACGATTGGCGGGGCTGATCGAGGACGTCCTCGCCGAGGCCGGCGCCGCCCGCACCGACCTCGACGAGATCGTGGTCGGCCGAGGCCCCGGCTCGTTCATCGGGACCCGGGTCGCGCTCGCCACCGCCGCGGGTCTGTCCCTGGCCACCGGCGCCCCCTTGGTGGGGGTGTGCACGGTGTTGGCGGTGGCCGCGAGCGAGCCCGGGGACGGCCGGGTCCTGGCCCTGATCGACGCGCGCAAAGCCGAGGTCTACCGGCGCTTGGTCACCTGGGAAGCGGGTGCGGTGCGCGCCCTCGACGAGGCCCGCGCCAGTTCACCGTCGGACGCCGCGGCCGAGGCCGCCTCGTGCGCGGCGGCGATCGGCGCGACCCATCTCATTCAACCGCCCCCCACGGTGCGCCTCGTGCCGCGCCAAGGCCCGAACACGATCGGTCTGTGGCGGGCGGCGCGCGCCCCGGACGCGCGGCGCGGCGACGTGGTGTTGCCCAACTACTGCCGCGCTCCCGACGCCAAGCTGCCCGCGGGCGCGCGTCCGGCGTGACCCGACCCGGGGTTGCAGCCGCGCCGATCCCGGTCGAGAATGCGCCCATGAGCGACGTCCGCGAGCGCCTGCGCGAAAAGCTCCGCAACCTCCAGCACCGGCATCACACGTTGCTGCGGGAGTACAGCGAGGTCAAAGAGCGGGTCCGCGAGTACAACACCCGACGGCACATCACCCCGGGTGAGGAGATGGAGCGCAAGACCTTGCAGCGCGTGAAGCTGTACAAAAAAGACGCGCTCACCGCGTGCAAGCGATCGATCGACTCCCTCGAAGCAGAACTGTCCCAACTCGCGGAGCCCCGATGACCAAGCGCCCCTACCAAAAGCCCCGGAGTCTGCGCGCCCCCATCGCCGAGGTCGAAAAGCTGCTCGCCGAGAGCTACGCGAAAAACGCCCAAGCCTGGCAGGCGCGCTCCCTGCGCGTGCGCGCGGCCCACAAGCCGGCGCCGTCCGAGCCCTGAGCCGGCCTCGACCCCTCATGCCCCGCTGGCGCAACCAGAACGGGACAAGGTGTCCCGCTGACCGGGGTCGGCTGGCGAACGCGTCCTTCCGTTCGTTAAGATGAACATGGAGGTCATCGTATGCTGTTGCGCCCTTTCTTTGGTCGGATGCTGGTTCTGGGCGCGGGGATCGCGCTGGGCAGCTTGTTTTTGCCCTCGACCCCGCCGTTTGGGGCGGTGGCCGATGGGGAGTGTGAAGCATTTTCCGGCTACAGCCGGGGCAACGACCCGAGTCAGTCGGTGGTGATGCACCTCTGCCGGTCGGGTGAAGACGTGTGGGGCCTGAAGAACAGCTACGGCGTGGCCGGTTCGTCGTCGTATCGCCTGTCGGGCGAAATCAAGGACGACGGGTTGTTGTGGATGACGATTTCGCACGTGGTCGCGGACCAACCGAGCGATGGCTGGGTGTCGTGCACCGACGACGTGTTCCAGTTCCGGTGGAGCGACACCGAGGAAGCGTTGGTCGGGCGGTACGACTCCGCCGAGTGTGATGACCACGCGGACATGCGCGTGCAGCAACACCAAATGCTGTCCGATCCCATCGTGCTCGAGGACGAGGACGACACCGAGACCGTGCCCGCGAGCTGGCGGTGTGGCAACCACTGACCGGCCATGCAATGGCACTGCGCCACGGCGCGCGGCCAAAAAAGAAACGCCCCTCCCGGGGCGTTTTCTTTTTTTTGCGTCACGGCCCGATGGGGCTCAAGGGTGGTCGTAGCGCTCGACCGTGACCACCGGCGAAGAGTCGTCGGCGGTGGCCGAGCCGTTGATCACCATCGCGCCCTCCCCGGGCAAGGTGATCACCGCGGCGTGACCACGCCCGCGCGACATCGCCGCCGCCTCGGTGAACACCCCGGTGTCGGGGTCGTAAAGCTCCACCGCGGGCACCGCGAGGTCGGCGTCGTTGAACCCGCCGACGACCATCAACAACCCGGTGTCGAGGGTGACCACGGTGTGGCCGTACCGCGGCACCCGCATGCGCTCGCCCGCGGTCCAGCTGTCGGTGGCCGGATCGTACAGCTCCGAGGTGCCGAGCACCGCGTCCTGCCCGGCCACCTCGGTCTTGCCCCCGAGGATGAGCACGCGCCCGTCGGCGAGCAGGGTCGCGGTCAGCTCCGACCGACCGTCGCTCATCGCCGCCACGGTGGTGCCGTCACCGGCCGCAGGGTCGAGGACCTCCACCGACGACAGCGGCGTGCCCGCGTTGTTGATGCCGCCGAAGACGTACACTTTGCCGCCCACAAACGCGGTCGCGAACTCCGAGCGCGCGGTGTCCAGGGCCAAGCCGGACAAGGTCCGCCACTCCCCGGCCTCGAGCTCCTCGACGCTGCCGAGCACCGCGCCGGTCTCGGTCTGGCCCCCGATCGCCCAGAACCGGCCGCTGCCCACCTCGAGGGCGGCGTGCCCGATGCGCGGCCGCTGAAGAGCGCCCACCTCGGCCCAAGTGTCCTGGTCGGCCCGGTACAGCTCCGCCACCGGCTCGAACACGTCGTCGTTGCCCACGCCGCCGACCACCACCACGCGGTTGCCGGCCAAAGGCGAGGCCACGTGGCCAAACCGCGGCTTGATGCTGCCGTTGGACTGGGCCCACCCGTCGTCGGGGTCGAAAATCCACGCATCGCCGACGGGACTGCCGCCGTTGCGACCGCCGACCGCCAACCAGCGCCCTTGGGTCAACGGCACCGCGGCCACCAGCGCGCGGGCCGGGGACAGACCGACGGTGAGCACCTCCCAGCGGGCGCACCGCCCCGACTCTTCGAGCAAAAACCCGGACGAACAGTCGTCGGTGCCCACGCAGACACCGTTGCCGCCGTTGTGCTGGCCATCGGGGCACGCGCCCCCGTCGGTCACCACCACGCCCCCGTCGGTCAGGCCGGGCCCCGGCGGCCACGGCCCCCCGAGACCGTTGACCAGACCGCAGCCGGCCACGCCGGCGAGCAGCAACAGCAACACGCTCCCGTGCGTTCGACGCTCAGCCATTGTCGTCCCCCTCCTCTTCCAGCGAGAACGGGTTGAGCAAGATGCCCACCACCGCCAGCGCCGCGCCCCCGATCACCAACACCGGCCCCACCCCGTCGCCGAGGTCGAGTTCGTTGTTCAGGCTGGTGGGCGAAAACAGGTCAAAGAGCACGCCGGTGCCGGCCATCATCCCGCCCACGCCGACAAAACCCGCGATCCAGCCCCAGTACGCCCACGGGCCGAAGCCGGCCTCCGTTTGGGGCGCGGGCTTTTTCTCCTCGACCACGAAGCGGTCGTCGACTTTTTGCGCGGCGTCGTCGTCGTCATCGGGCTCGGACCACACCCGGGTCGACCCCTTGGCCGGCGCCTCGTCGACGGGCTCTTCTTCAAACTCATCCTCTGCGTACGCGGTGTCCTCGGGCTTGGTCTCGGCTTCGTCGTCCGGCGCCACCGCGTCGTCGTCGTCGTCGTCGTCGTCCGCGACCTCATCCTCACCGTCGTCATCACCGGACACCGCCGCGGGCGCGGGCTTGTCCGCCGCGGGCGCGGGCGCAGGCGCAGGCTTGTCCGCCGCGGGCGCAGGCGCAGGCGCAGGCTTGTCCGCCGCAGGCGCAGGCGCAGGCGCGTCCGCCGCAGGCGCAGGCGCAGGCTTGTCCGCCGCAGGCGCGGGCGCGGGCCGGGCCGCGGCGAGGGCATCGAGCAGCGGCTTCATCTGCGCGCCCAATGCCTTCTCGAGGCCGGCCATGGTCGGGTCTTGCACCTGCGCGGATTTGACCACGCCGTCGGCGCCCACCGCGTACACCTCGACGACCACCGCCGCTGGTTTTTGAGCGGTGCTCACCCACGTCTCCGAGAACAACACGTCGGCGCCGCCGGCTTTGGCCAAGGCCTTGTCCCGGCAGGCGGCGTCCTCGGCGCACTTTTTGTCGAACCGCTCACCCCCTTGCGCGGCGACCACGCTCGCGGTCCGGCCGCTGGCGGTGACGCCCTTGGCCACTGCTTTGGCGATGGCCTTGCCATCGATTTTTCCGCGCGGGGCGCTCTCGAAGACCGCCACCTTCGGCGCGGACTGTGAAAAGCCGGGCACGGCGAAGGTCAAGCTCAACAGGACGATCGCAAGTCGCACAACGTCACCTCCCAGTGCGGGGCTGTCTATCAGAGCGGTGAGGTTTTACGAGCCCCAAGGGGCGTCAATCGCCGCCTTCATCGAGGAGCGCAGCCGCGTTGAGCCCGAAAAACGGCTCTGCGTCCCCCCGTGGGCCATCACCCGACGCACCTCAAAACCAGACCGCTGGGGGGCATGAACCGTGATGACGACGCCCCGCGACCTCGCACGCGGCGCGTCCTGACGTGACTGCGGCGCCGCAGGCCGCGCCCAAGATCGCACGAGCGGCAGCGACCGAAGCGTCGTCGTCGGTCGCGGTCGACCGATCCAGCGGCATGGGCTCAGGGTTTGGCCCACCGGATGATGGCGTTGAGCTGCGGGTCCCCGACGTACACCCAGTCCGGGTCGGTGGCGAGGGTGCGCACGTGGTCGGATTCGCCGACGAGCTCGGGCGTGCTGCCGCTCACCCGGGCCAAGCGGTACACGCGGTCATCGGTGGTGCCGTAGTAGATGTACGCGCCGTCGAGCACGACGTCCTCGATGGACGGTGTGCCCGGGCCCTCGTAGAGGGGATCGATCTCGGGCCACGCGAGCTGCCCGCTGCCGTCCTTGTTGACCTGGAGCAAGCCCGAGGTGGTGGTCACGAGGAGGACGTTCTCGACGGCCACGATTTGTTTGGCGCTGCCGTAGCCGTCGGGGATGGTGCCGATGTTGCCCGGCGTCGGCGTGGTCCCGCTGTTGCCGGCGAAGCGTTTGAGCACGTCGTACTCGGCGTAGTAGACGTAGGTCGGGTCGGCGGCCATGCGGTACCGCACGGAGATGTTTTGCACCGGGACCGGCGCCCCGGTCGGGCCGTTGGTCGCGTCGTGGGCCAGGCGCAGCACCTCGTCGTCGATGGCGTAGTACAGGTAGCCGCCTGAAAAGCCCACGCCGCTGATGTCGTAAATGTCATTGTCGGCCTCGCCGACCATGACCGCGTCGAGGGGCGTGCCCCCGAGGGGCACCGCCCAGATCTCTTCGGGGTCGTATTCCTTGTGGTTGGCGAACGCCAACCAGTTGCCCTCGACCACCAGGTACATCGGGTCCTCCAGCCCCACCGAGAGGTTGCGCAGGGTCAACGGGTCGGCTCTATCGAACGCGATGACCCCGCCCCCGTCGGACCCGCCCTGGTCAGAGTTGCCGAACAGCACCATGTCCCCGATGACAAGCATGTCGTTGGGAAAGCCCTGGCCGGTGACCAAGCCATTGTTGTTGCACAGCCCGTTGGAACACCCGCCCGGGGAGCAGGGGTTGTTGCACATGCCGCAGTGGTTCGGGTGGCCCGCGGTCGACACGCACAGGCCCGCGCACATGGTCAGCGGACAATCACCATCGCCGTCGCCATCCCCGTCTCCGTCGCCATCCCCGTCGCCGTCGCCATCGCCGTCTCCGTCGCCATCCCCGTCCCCATCGCCATCGCCATCTCCGTCGCCATCCCCGTCGCCGTCGCCATCCCCGTCGCCGTCGCCATCCCCGTCGCCGTCGCCGTCGCCATCCCCGTCTCCGTCCCCGTCGCCACTGCACTGGCTGGCATCGCTCAAGCAGGTCTGGGTCGCCTCACAACACGTCTGGCCGGGGCCACAGGGACACGGGGCCCCGTCCTGGTTGAGCAAACACCCGGCCGCGGACAGAGCCCACACCGTCAACCACACCAACGCCCAAGACCACCGGGTCATGTCAGCTCCCTGATTCGCTATTCACTATTCTTCGTCGCCGGGCCACAACAAGATCGTGCCCCCGGCGGCCACGCTCAACGCCGCCGCGCTCACCGCGCCCACCGCCGCCACCTGGGTGCCGACAAACGCGAGGTTGCGCATGAAAATGTCCTCGCCCGACAGCCGGCCGGTCTCCGAGGTGAACGACACCCATTGCCACGCGGCCGCGCCGCCGAGGCCGGCGGCGGCGAACACCAGCGCCGCGCCCCCCACGAGCCCGCCGACGCCGAACACGGTGCCCCAGGGCATCACAAACTCCGAGTCCTCTTCCGGGGTCTCAAACGAGAACCGCGCCACCGCCTCGTCGCCGAAGGGCACGCTGAACACCAACGAGAATGCTTGGTGGGCCGCCCCCCGCCCCACCACCGCCGGCGGGTGAGCGGGAATATCGGCCAAAGCGATCCGGCCCTCGACGGGGTGGACCTGGTACTCGAGATTGTCGTCGACCCGGCGCACGAACAACACATCGCGCTGGGGCCGGACCATGGTCACGGGCTCTCCAGGGGCATTGTGAAAATCGGCCAGCCGAACCCCGGTGTCGGTCTCGATCAGATACCGCGCGGACAGGGCGCCATCGATCTCCAAAAAGCGGTCGGTGCTGCCCGACAAATCCACCAAGCCCCCGTCGTGGGTGGGGGGCCGGGCGTGGAGCTTGGGGCGGTACTTCTCGTTGGGGATGGCGGCGTTGGCGGTGGCCACAAACGCCGCGAGCTCGCGGTAGCTGATGGTGCCGTCGTGGTTGGCGTCGGCCGCGCCGTACAGACCGGAGCGCACCTCGTGGGAGAACACCCCCGCCTGGAACGCGTCCCACTCGTGGCTTTCCGCCGCGGACGACGTGGACAGGATGAGACCGATGCGGCCCCCGTCGGAGAGGCTCTTGAGTTTCGAAAAGCCCGACGCGGGACGGCGGCTGCCCCCCGCGCCCCGCTCGTAGGCGAGGAAGTACGAGTTGCACGCGTCGATGATCATGTGGACGTTGTCGGCTTCGAGGGGCGCGACCACGCGCTCGAGCAGGTCGTTGCCGTACAGGCGGTCGTCCTCGAGGGTGATGTAGCCGCGGTTGTTCTCGACGCTGCCGTGGCCGGCGTAGATGAAATACAGCACCGTCTCCCGGCCGCGGGCCCGCGCCACCGAGATGTTGCCCCGGAGCAGCTTGACCACGGCCTCGAGCTCGGACCGGCGCGGCAGGTGCGCGACCCGCGCCGCGTCGACGTGCAGGCGCTCGGTCCCCTCGTCGAGGCGGGACAACAGATAGGTCTTGGCCCCCAACGTCTTGAACAGGTCGTAGTAGCGCGCGGCGTCGTCGTCGGCGTACTTGAGGGGGGCGAGGTCCGCGTCGAGCGGCGTGTTGGTGCCGATGATGAGCGCGAACGTCTCGACCTCCCGCTCAGAAGCCGAGACCGCGCTCGAGGTGAGCGCGGTGGCGGCGAACGCGGCGAGGGACAGGACAGAACCCAGCGTGTGATGACTCATCGCGTTTCTCCCTGAATGCCCACGTCGGCGAGCAACCGGGCCCCCGCGGGGTCGGCGCCCCCTTTGAGCGCCTCCTCCACCTCGCGCACGGTGGTGGGGGCATCGACGAACAGACCGTAGATTTTGAGGCGGCGGCCCCCAATGTCGTGGGTCACAGCCTCTTTGAGTTCGACAAGGTCCTTGCCTTCCCGGACGTCGATCGCGGCCGGGTTGTCGTCCGGATCCGTCCAGGCCGGGTGGTACCAGTAGATCTCGCCCGCGTCGTCCACGCCGTACACCATCAAACCGCGGTGACCGGCGGGGTTGCGGTAGGCGAACGCCAGCTCGTCGCTGGCCGCGATGTCCCCCTTGAGCAGCTCGGAGCCGTGCTGGTCCACGCGGAACACGAGCACCTCTTCGCTGAACGAGGGCTGGTCGCCGCCGCCCCGGGGGGAAAAGCCGTCGTCCTCGCCGCCGGGCACGACCAGGAACAGCACCGCGGCCGCGGCCGCGGCGACCCCGAGCAGGGGCGCGAAGAAGGTGCGCAACGACGCCGGTTGGGTCGCGGGCTGGCTCGTGGGCAGGCCCAGGCTTTGCGCGATGCGGTCTTGGGCCCCCGGCTTTTGGGGATCGAGGTCGGACAGGACCCGGCGGCGTTCGAAGTAGCGGGTCGCTTCCTCGTCGGCGATGAGGGCGTCGAACATGGTCGCCGACTCAGCCGCATTGGCGGTGCCTTTGAAGTAGCGATCGATCTGGGCGCGAAGTGAGGCGTTCATGCGCGCTCCTTGTCTTCGCCGCCGAGCAGATGACTCTCGAGCAACGAACGGATGCGAAACTCTTGGTACGCGAGGGTGGTCCGGGACATGCCCAGCTCACGCGCGGCTTCTCGTTGCGAGCGCTGCTTCATGAAACGCTCGTCGAACACCGCCCGCCATTTCTCGGGCAACACCTCGCTGCGGAAGGTCTGAATCAGCCGCCGGGCCTCGGTCTCTTGCACAAAACGATCTCCCTCGACCGACCCCGCCGCGCGCTCGAGATCCTCTGGCTCCGCCAGGTCCTCGCGCCCGTGTTTGCGCAGAATGTCGATGGCCCGATTGCGTGCAACCGTGCAAAGCCAGGCCCGGATGGACCCTCCCTTGTAGTTCTCCCGGAACGTCGGCTTTTGCACCATGCGCAAGAACACGTCGTGGGAACACGCCTCGGCGTCGACGTCGGACAGATACCGACGCGCCGCAGCATGCACCGCACTGAAGTGTTCGGTGTAGACCTCGGCGATGACCTCACGGTCACCGGCGTGAAAGCGAGCCAGCCAGGCGTCATCCTCTTTTTGACCGATGGCCTGCTGTCCCACGTTCATCCCCCTCACCCAAAAGTGAGCAATGACGGATGCATAGCTCTGGATTTGGGCTTGTTCCATGGGGGTGTTCATCTCCTTTCACTCGAAACGGCAAATCTGGTGGGGGTGGACGAACGGTCGGTCACATGACGGAGCCGGCGCACACATCAACAATCACTTACATAGGTAGGTTCGCCCGGAACACCCTAAAAAACCTCGACTTTTGCCTCCCCAAACGGTTTAGCCTGCGGCCCAGGAGGTCGCCGGTGTCAGATCCGATGGGCCAACGCCCCCGTCTCGCCAGCCGTCTGCAAGGCCTGTCGCCGTCGCTGTACGCGCGCATCCTGGCCAAACTCAGCCTCTACGACGGCGAGGTCTACCCCTTCCACATCGGCGAGACCCACCTGCTCCCGGTGCCCGAGGTCATGGGCGCGCTCACCGAAGCGGCCAAGGACAAGGCGGTGCACCGGTACGGCCACCCCCAAGGCCTGCTCGATCTGCGCGAGGCCCTCGCCCACCAGCTCAACGCCACGGGCATGCCCGGGGTCGGGGCGAGCGACATCATCGTCACCCACGGCGCCACCCACGGGCTCAACCTCGCCTGCCAAGCGATCCTCGATCCCGGCGACGTGATGCTCGTGCTGTCGCCGCACTGGCCGCTGATCAACGCGATGGTGCACACCCAGAGCGCGGTGCCGGTCGAGGTGCCGTTCACCTGCCAGCTCCGCCGGGACGGGGCCCGGGCCAAAGACCTCCTCGAGCGGGCCTACCACCCGCGGGCCCGGGCGGTGTACGTGACCAGCCCCAACAACCCCGACGGGGCCGTGCTCACCCGGGAGGAGCTCAGTGACATTGCGGCGTTCTGTGTCGAGCACGATCTCTACGCCCTGGTCGACGAGGCCTACGATCGGTTCCACTACGGCCACCGCCCGCCCCGCCTGATGGGGTTCGAAGACATGCGGGACCGGACCATCAGCCTGTTCACGTTTTCCAAAAGCCACCGCATGACCGGCCTGCGCGTGGGCTACGCGGTGGCGCCCAGCGACGTGCGCGACGCCATGATCCGCTTGGCCAACATCTCGATCTACAACGTGTCCATGCTCACCCAGCGCGCGGCCCACGCCGCCCTCGCCGCGGGCGACGAGGTGGTGGCCGAGACCGTGGCCGCCGCGACCCGGGCCCGCGATGCATTTTGCACCGCGCTGTCCGGGGTCGAGGGGGTGTCGTTCCTGGTGCCCGAAGGGGGCGCGTACGTCTTCGCCGACCTGCGCGAGCTGCTCGGGGGGCGGGACTGCTTTGACCTGCTCGACCGCTGCCTCGACGAGGGCGTGGTGTTCTCCCCCGGGCTCGGCTTCGGCCGGGCCTACGCGACCTGGGCCCGGTTCTGCTTCACCGCGATGGACGAGGCCCACCTCGCGCGCGGGACCGAACGCCTGGTGTCGATTCTGCGCGACATGGCCTGAGATCGCGGCTCTTGGCGGTCGTTTTGTCGGCCGGCTTTTTGATGGGCCGCTTGACAACGCTGTATGCTCGCGAGCGACCTGTCCCGACCGAAAAGGAGTTCGGCTTGGTCTTTTTCAGCCCCGCCACGCGCGAAATCACGGCCAAGATCGTCTACTACGGCCCCGGCATGTGCGGGAAGACGACGAACCTGGAGAAGGTGCACGAACTCATGCGCCCCCAGATGAAGTCGGACCTGGTCAGCGTGGCCACCGAGACCGACCGCACGATCTATTTCGACTTCCTGCCGCTCAAGCTCGGCAAGATCGCGGGCTTCGACTTTGTGGTCCGCTCGTTCACTGTGCCGGGTCAGCCCTACTACGCCGAGACCCGCAAAATGGTGCTCAACGGCGCCGACGGCATCGTGTTCGTCGCCGACAGCCAGCGCTACATGCTCGACCAGAACAAAGACAGCCTCAACGACCTGAAGCGCAACCTCAAAGCCAACGGGCTCGACTACCGGACCATCCCGCTCATCCTGCAGTACAACAAACGCGACTTGCCGGACGTGCTCTCGGTCGGCGATCTCAACGCCGCGCTCAACGATCGCAATGTGGCTGCGTTTCAAGCCTCTGCGATCCGGGGCACGGGGGTGGTCGAGACGCTCAAGGCCGCCACCCTCACCGTGTTCAAACACGTGCGCGACGGGGGCCTGAAAAACATCGGCCGCGGCCCCGCCCCCGCGCCGGCCCAGGCCGCCCGCCCCGGGGCCGCCGCCCCCGCGGCCCGCTCCGCCCCCGCCCCGGTGGCCGCCGCCCCCGCGGCCCGGCCCGCGCCCGCCCCCGTGGCCGCGGCCTTGCCCCCCGACGAGCCCATGGTCATGGGCCGGCGGCTCGAGGACGACGTCGCCTCGGTGGTGCAAAACAGCACCCCCGGCGCGGCCCCCATGCCCAGCAAGGACGACATCGGCATCGTCGAGTTCCAGAACCTCGCGGTGCTGCACCACAAGCTGCAAGAACGGGTGGCCCAGCTCGAGACCGAGCTCAAGCGGCTCGCCGCCGACCACACCGACCTCAAGCGCTTGGTCGGCCGCAAGCTGCTCTGACCCGGGCCCGTCCAATGTGTGTGCAGGGGAATGGCCCGCGCCCGGCGCGGGTTGTGCCGTCGTGATCCGCACCGCCCTCGCCTACGTGCCCTACCTGTTGTGCGTCACCGCCCTGTGGTTGGTGAGCAACGACCCGCGGCCCGAGGTGCCGGACCTGCTCACGTTCCAGTTCTCGGACAAGTTGCTGCACGCGGTTGCCTATTCATTGGTGGGGGCGTGCGCTGCGCTCGGCGCGACCCGGCGCGCGGGCCTGACCCGGGCGGCGTTGGTCGAGGCGGTGGTGCTCGGGGCCGGGTACGGGGTCGTCGACGAGATCCACCAGGCGTTTGTGCCCGGGCGCAGCTCGACGGTGTCGGACGCGGTGGCTGACCTGGTCGGGGTGTGTTTTGGGGCCTGGTTGTTCAGGCGGTTTTGGCGGTCACGGACCGCGCCCGTCGAGGACGCGCCCTGATCGCTCAGGCATCGTAGAGGTCCGAGCCCCCGCTGCCTTCCATGTGTTCGATCAAGGCGTGCCACCGCTCGGCCGGGCTTTGGTAGACCTCTTCGGCCCCCACCGTGGGCAGGCTGCGCTGGCGGGCCTTGTCGAGGGCGCCCTCGACCCGGGCCGCGATCTTGTCCAGCAACGCCTCGTCGCACAGCACCGGCGCGCCGCAGTGCAGGGCCACCGCGATGGCGTCGGAGGCGCGCGCGGTCAGGGCCCGCCGCTCGGACGCTTGCTGCACGATGAGCTCGGCCATCACCACCCCCCCGGACAAGCCGCGGATGTGCGCCGCGTGGACCTCGCCGCGGAGGGCCCGGATCACTTGGCGCAACAGGGTGTGGGGGCCGGGGGTGTCGTAGCCGTCGAGCGCGGCCTGGATCGCCGCGGCTTCGGCGTGGCCGAGCCAGAGGGGCAGCCGGCGGTCGAGTTCGTCGACGAGGATGACCACCGCGCGGCCATCGCGCGGGTCGAGACAAAACGTCTCGACGGTCAGGGAGGCTCCGTCACGGCCCGGCATCGATAAAGCGTAGCAAGCGGGGCCGGATCTTTCATGGGCGGCCGGCCACGAGACAGGCCGGCGGCCTATTCGCCATCGGTGCGCAGCTCGGCGCGGTCGCCCTTCACGATGGCCCGGTTGGAATAGATGAGCAGGCCGGTGGACACCTTTTCGCCCGGGGCGATGACGATCACGCGGCCGATGACTTCATCGGTCAGGTTGCTGTCCTCGCCGTTGATGGGGTCGATGGCGCGGACCACGGTGAACACGTTGCCGAGTTTGACCCCGTCTTTGCTGCCCTTGTCGACGAACACGGTGTGGTGCTCGCCGAACGCGTCGATCTGCGGGCGCACGGTGTCGACGACGTAACCTTTGACCTCTTTGTCCGCGGCCACGGGGTCGACTTGGTTGGGCTCGATGACCTCGAGCTTGGCCACGTAGTCGCCGCGCATCACCGTGTCCCAGCTCTTGGTGATCATCACCAACGCGCGGCCGTCGTCGACGTTGTCGACGCGGACTTCACCAACGATTTCGACCACGCTGCCGAGCGGCAGGCCGCTCACCGGGTGGGCGAGTTCCTTGACCACGCGAAACACCTGTTTGACGTCGCCCGGCGCCGGCGTCTCTTTGTAGTCGACCCACGCGGGATTGAACTGCGCGAGCATGGTGCGCTCGCTCGAGCTCGCGTCGATCTGGCCCGCTTCTTTGATTTTGTCGTCGGGCACGAAGAACTGCCGGCGCACCTTGAACCCGCGTCGTTGGGCCATGCGGGCCAACGCCTCTTCCGCCGCCTTGCCCTGGAAACCACCGCCGGCCTCTTCGGGGTCGGGAATCTCGAGGTCCTCTTCCGCTTCGGGCTCGGGCTCGTCCTCGCGCACCTCGACCGGCGCTTCTTCCCCCCCGGGGTAAAAGCGCAGCGTGGTGCCCGGGCGGATCCAGTTCGGGTTGTCGAGCGACGGGTTGTACGACCAGATCTTCGGCCAGTACCAGGGGTTGTTCAAAAACCGTTCGGACAACGTCCACAACGTGTCCCCGGGTTTGACCGTGTACGACTCGGGCGCATCGGCTCCGCCGGTGCTGACCTCATCGCCGGTGGCGGTGTCCCCGTCGGACTCGTCGTCGGACGACGACGACTCGTCGTCCCCGCCCCCGAACTCTTCGTCCTGGGCGAGCAGCGGGGCGGTGAGCACCATGACCCCGGTCAGCACCAACCAGCCCGACAACCAGGGGTGAAAGGGCGAATGTGACTTCTCTTTCCGAGCCATGAACACCTCGCAGACGGGTGGACCCCGATGTGCTCTGTGAGACTAGTCGCGGCCTGGGCCCGGCCCAAATTTCCGGCCGATCGATCCACCGCGCCCGGGTGTCAGGAAGGTCCCGACAAGCGGGCCAAGGCGCTCCGCGCGTCCCCCGCGCGCTCCGCTTTGGGGTACCGCTTCACCAACTGGGCATAGATGCGACTGGCCAGCGCCCGATCGCCTTGCGCTTCGGCGATCTCGGCGAGGCCAAACAGCGCGTCGGGGATCTTGGCGCTGCGCGGAAACCGCACCGGCACCTTTTCGAACGCGCGCACCGCGTCGGCGTACGCCCCCCGGCGCTGGTGCGCGACCCCGGTCCAATACAGCGCGTTGTCGGCCAAGTGGTGCTTGGGAAACCGCCGCATCACCTCGTCGAACCCTTCGATCGCGGTGTTGTACCGGCCCTCCCGCAACGCGAGGTGGGCCCGGTCGTACACCGTCTTCACCGGCGCGTGGCCCGGCGCGGCCTTGGTCTTGGCCTTGCGCGCCGGCGCCGGCGCCGGCTTCGCCGCGGGCGGGATCGTCGCCTCGTCCTCGAGCCCAAACTTCCGCAACGCCGCGGCGTCGATGACCACGACGTCATCGCCCGACGCCCCGCCCTCGTCGGTCATGTCCTCGACCGGCGCGGGGTCGGTGCTCGACACCCGCGCGGGTTCGGGGTCGGGCTCCGGCTCGACCACGATGTCCACCGCCTCGCGGCCGATGCCGATCTTGGGCGGCGCCTTTTCTTCCGGCGGGGGCGGGAGCTTGGTCGTCGGCGGGTCCGAGGAGGCCACCGCGTCGCCCCCGCCCTCTTCCATGCGGCCGGCGAGCAACGCCATGCGCGCGTCGAGGTCGCTGGTGCGGCGCTCCAGGCGCGCGACGCGTTCTTTCAGGACCGCGGTCTCGCGCTCCTGCGCTTTTTCGCGGGCCTCGCCCGCTTCGTCGGTGTGGGCACACGCCCACCCCGACAACGACAGGAGCACAACGGCACAACCGGCGGCCTTCATGGTCGTAGCGGTACCAAGCGGAGCCGGTGAAGGCAAAAAACCGCCCGTCCTGGGGCAGCGTCCCCGCGTGCTTCGTGGTCGGGCTATGCTGCCCACGCTTCTTCGCTGGGGACCTATGAGCGACCGCATTCTTGAAGTGCTCAAAATCAAGCAGGAGGAGTTCTTCAAGGTCGCGGCCATGGCCGGCTACCTCTTCCTCGCGGTGAGCTGCTTCATCACCGGTCGCATCTCCCGGGACGCGCTGTTCCTCAAAGAGTTCGACCGCGAGATGCTCGCGTACATGTACATCACCGTCGGCGTGGCGGTGCCCCTGCCCGCCTGGCTCTATGCCAAGGTGGCGGACAAGTTCCGGCGGGACCACATCATCCAGGTCACGTTGCTCACGCTCTTCACCATTTTGGGCGTGACCTATCTCTGGCTCAACTCCGCCCCCTCCGCGGCCACCTACATCTTCCTCTACAACTTCGTGGAGCTGCTGGGCGCGTTCTTGATGATCCAGTTTTGGACCTTCGCCGGCGACATCTTCGCCTCCCGCGAGGCCAAACGGCTGTTTCCCGTCGTCGGGGGCGGCGGCGTGCTCGCGGGCATGCTCTCGGGGGTCACCGTTGGGCAGTTCGGCAAGGCCTACGGCGCGGACAGCCTGCTGCTGCTCATGATGGGCATGTTGCTGGGCTGCTTTTTGCTCGCCAGCCGCATCGGCAAGCGCGAACGCGTTCGGTTGCAAGAGGCCATCGCCGAGCGTTCGTCCCGCAAGACCACCAAGGCCGGCTCCCCGCAGTTGCGCGGGGACATCAAGGACGTGTTCCAGAGCAAACACCTGAAGATCATCGCGGGCATGACCGTGGCCACGTTCATCACCGTGCCCCTCGTCGACTACCAGTTCAAGGTGATGGCCAAGGACTTCTACACCAGCGGGGGCGTCACCTCGCAGGATGGGCTCACCCACTTCTTCGGTCTGTTCTACACCCTCACCGGGGTGGTCGCGGCGGTGACACAGTTTGGGTTCACCGGGCGCATCCTCGAGCGGTTCGGCGTCGTCACCAGCTTGATGGTGCTGCCGGTGTCGTTGCTCATCGGCACGGTGGGCACCATCACCGCAAGGTTACTGCAACAGGCGGCGTGGATGTTCCCCCTCGCGGTCTACGCCAAGGGCGCCGAGAACAGCTTCCGCTACAGCATCTACGACGCCACCATGCAGGTCATCTACACCCCCGTGCCCGGGCACGTGCGGGGCCGGGCCAAGACGTTCATCGACGGCATCCTCAAGCCCTGGTCGCAGGCGTTCGCGGGGGTGTTCATGGCCGTGGTCGTCACCGGCCTGGCCCTCGACCTGAGCATTCTGTCCTACATGGCGTTCGCGTTGGTGCTCGCCTGGTGCGGCTTGGTGTTGGCCATTCGCCGCGAATATGTGGCCCAGCTCCTCGAGACGCTGCGCAAGCGGCGCCTCGACTTCTCCCAGGGCGCGCTTTCGATCTCGGACGAACAGACGGTGAGCGTGCTCCGGGCCGCCCTGCGCCACGACGACCTCGCCAAGGTCCGCAATGCACTGGCATTGGCGCCGCGGGTCGAAGGCCACGACCTGTCCGATGATGCCGTGCACCTGCTCAAGCGCGACGAAGCCGAGGTCCGCCGCCGGGCGTTGCTGATCTTGGCCAAGGGCCAATCGATGCGCTTTGCCCACGCGATCCAGGACATGTTCGAGGACGAGGACCCCGCGGTCCGGGCCGAGGCGGTGCGCGCCTTTTGTGCGGTGGTGGGCGAACCCGCCATCCGGGTCGTGCAGGGACATTTGCTGGCGGACAGCGCCCAGGTCCGGGGCGCGGCGGTGGCCAGCCTGATCAAACACGGGGGCCTGGAGGGCATCTTGCTCTCGGCCGAACACCTCAAGGAGATGCAAACCTCCGCCGACCACGCGCTCCGGCTCGCCGCGGCCGAGGTGTTCGGCGAGATCAAGGTGCGCAACTTCTACCAACCGGTGCTCGCCCTGCTCCGCGACCCCAGCCTGCGGGTGCAAGCCGCGGCCATTCGCGCCGCGGGCGCGATGCGCAGCACCGAGCTCATCCCCGCCCTGGTCTACAAGCTCTCCCGTCGAGAGACCGCCCGGGCCGCGGGCGCGGCCCTGGTCGAGTTCGGCCCCGCGGTGGTGCCCACCCTGGGCAAGGTCCTCGGCCACGCCCCCGAAGACCCGCACATCCGCCGGCAGATTCCGCGCATCCTCGAGCGCATCGGCACCCGCGAGGCGTTCGACATCCTGATCGAGGCTCTGCACGTCGACGACCCCGACACCCGGCGCGAGGCCGCCCGGTCCGCCGCCCGCCTGCGCGAAAAGCTCGACATCCCCGTCGACGCCGACCCCGTGCGCGAACTCATCGACGAAGAAATCCGCGCCTACTACCAGCGCCTCGCGGCCCTCGACGACCTCGCCGCGGTGGCCGGCGACTCCGGCCCAGACCTTCTGCGCTCCGCCCTCGAGGAGCGCATGGAGCGCACCTTCGATCGCATCTTCCGCCTGCTCGGCATCATCTACCCGCTCAAGACCATCGAGCTCATCCAATCCAACCTCAAGAGCACCCAGCTCACCGTGCGCAGCAACGCGGTCGAGGTGCTCGACAACCTCCTCGAGCGCGACGAGAAACGAAAACTCCTCCCCATCGTCGAGGACCTCGCCCCCGGCCAAGCCGGGGCCCCCGCGGCCAACCGGGCCCGGGTGCTCGAGCGGGGCCAAGAGTTTTTCCCGATCAAGCGCCAAGACGTGCCCGACTGGGTCCGCGACTTTTTGGGCTCCAAAGAACCCTGGCTGGTGGTGGTCGCCCTCTACGTCGTGCGCGAGCTCGGCCTGTCCGGGGTGCAAGACCAGGTGCTCGACCACACCCAACACAGCCACCCCGTGGCCCGGGAGACCGCCCTGCGCACCCTCGAGGTGCTCATGAGCCCCCCGGAACTGTTGCCGGTGGCCGAGGAGCTGGCCCAGGACCGAGACGCCCACGTGCGCCGCTACGCCAAGGCCTGCGCCCAAAGCATCCTGGCGGTGATGCAACCCCAGGCCCCGACCGAAGCGCAGGGCGTCGCTTGACGGCAGCGGCCTTTCCGCTTGATTCTCGGCCACCATGATCTCGACGGTGGAAAAAGTCCTGTTCCTGAAGGGACAGAACCTCTTCTCGCAAATCCCCAGCGAGGACCTCGCCACCATCGCGCAGATCACCGATGAGGTGCATTACGAAGAGGGCGACGACATCGTGCGCGAGGGCGAACCCGGCGACGCGCTGTACCTCATCGTCAGCGGCGAGGTCCGGGTGCACCAGGGGGGCGAGGACGTCGCCAAGCTCACCGAGCGCCAGATCGTCGGCGAAATGTCACTGCTCGACTCCGAGCCACGCTCGGCGTCGGTCTCGGCCCTCACCGACCTGACCTTGCTGCGCATCTCCCGCGACGACTTCAACGAGATCCTCGGAGAGAAGGTCGAGATCGCGCTCGGCATCATCAAGGTCTTGACCCAACGGCAACGCGACACCATGCGCCAGCTCGGCCAGGCGAAGCGGGAGCTCGCCGACGTACAACGCAAAAATGGCGTGAGCGACGCGGCCTGAGCCCGCCGCGCCGAGCCTGCCCGGGGCAGCCTTTTCTGCTAGTCTACGAGGGTACGAGGAGGCGCCATGTCACTGGCCGCGCGCGCGTTCGACATCGTCAAACAAAGCACCGCCGACTTCCGGCGGCGGGCGGAAAAAGCCCAGCAGGCCTACGCCGACCTCAAGGCCGGTTCGACCCGCATCCGCGAACAGGTGATGCAAGAGGCCGAGCGACTGGGCCTCGGCGCGCCGGAGCAACAGGGCCCGGTCATCGACGTGGGCGATCAAACGCCGAGCGCGCTGGCCCGCTCCCTGCGCGCGGTGGGCGCGCTGGTGGTGGTCGGGTTGCTCACGTCGGGGTTCGTCGCGTTCGGGGCGTTTTTTGTGCAGTTCTTGCTCGCGCTGTTCATCGCCAACCGGGTGTTGAAGATCCGCATCGATCTCATCGTCCCCCAGGGGCGATGAGAATGCGTGCGCGTCGTCGGGTGTGGGGGGTCTGGGCCGTGCTCGGCGCCTTGGCCCTGGCCTCGACCGCCGGCGCCGACGAGGAGAAAAAGGGGGATGACCCCTTCGCGGACCTGTTCGGCGACAGCCTCAAATCGGACAAGAAACAAGAAGACCTGAAGGCGGTGACCGGCCAAGTCAAAGCCGACACCTCGACCGGCGGGCTCAAGGTCAAAGAGGTCGAGAGCAAAGGCGGCGACAAGATTGAGCTTGTCCGTGTGTTCGCGGCCCAGAAGATCCGCATCCACCCCAAGCGCGGGTGCGAGCCGGCCGACCGGCAAAAGACCCGGGTGCGCGAGCTGACGTTCAACGAGGTGCCGATCACCGGGCCGGCGTACGCGGTGTGTTTGACCATGCGCAGCGGCCTGTCGCGACCGGTGCGCATGACCACGTTCATCGTTGACCCGCGCAAGAAGAAGATCGGCCGGGCCGAGACCTCGATCGACTTTCGTGGCAAGCTACAGGTCGACCACGTGATGGAGTTCCCCCCGCTGCGTTACGACCTGCCCGGCAAGTATGAATACTGGGTCGAGGTCGAGGGCAAGAAGGTCGGGGGCCTGTACCTGCTGGACGTCATCGTCGACGACCAGTAGCGCTGTCAGCTGTCGATGGTGATGATGCCGGCGCGCTCGTCGCTGATGCGCTTGAGGTGCGCCTCCGCTTCGCGCCGGGTCTTCTCCCGCTCCCCGTGGATGATCGCCTCCTCGAAGTGCATCACCGCGTCTTCCTTGCGGCCTTGCAGCTTGCGCACGATGCCCATCTGGAGATGGGCCCGCGCGTACCGGGGATCGATGGAGAGGGCTTTGTCGAGGGCGGTCTCCGCCACCGGAAGGTCACCGGCGAGATAGGCCTCCAACCCCTGCTGGTAGTGCTCCTCGGCCTCGTTGATCATCTCCACTTCAAAAAACGCGCGGCCGACCACGTTGACGAGCACCCCGCGGAGCAACCCGGTCCAGAAAAACGTCGCCGCCTCGAAGGCCATCAACGCGCCGATGGGAATGTCCGGCAACACCGCCTTGCCCTTCCGCTTCACCCGGATCTTGTTGTAGCGGCCGCGATCGACCCAGTACTGGACGTTGTCCCGCAACGCCTCCATCACCTCGCCGGCGTTCTTGCCCACCGCATCGAGGGAAAACCCCGCTTTTTCCCCGTCCTCGGGCGCGGGGCCACCAGGGCCGTCCGCGCCCTCGGGGGTCTCCGGGGGCAGGATCTCGTCGGGTTGGCGCGGGGCGCCGTCATCGGACGGGGGCTGGTCGGGCATGGTGGGACTCATTTAACCACATTGGACACCGCACCGGACTAGGCAAGCGCCAAACACCACAGTATGTCGTCGCGTCGAGTCACGTATGGCGCATTCCACCACCCTCCGGTTGCGGGTCAATCCCGAGTTCCCCGAGCCCCGCAAGATTGCGCGGGCGGTCGACGCGCTCGAGCGGGGGCAAGTCGTCGCCTACCCCACCGACACCACCTACGGGGTCGGGTGCAGCATCTTCGAGAAGAAGGCCATCGACCGCATTTACCGGCTCAAAGGGCTCAAGAAGACGCACATGCTGTCGTTCGTCTGCCCCGACCTGTCGGACATCGCCCGCTACGCCCTCGTCGAGAACGAGGCCTACCGCATCATGCGCCGCCTGCTCCCGGGGCCCTACACGTTCATCCTGCGCGCCACCCCGCTCGTCCCCCGCATGCTGCAATCCAAGCGGCGCACCGTCGGCATTCGTGTGCCCGACCATCCCGTGACATTGGCGCTGGCCCGGGCGTTCCAAAAGCCGATCATCTCGACCACCGCGAAGTACGAGAACAAGACGCTCTGCGACGCCACCGACATCAACCTGCACCTCGGCCACGGGCTCGATCTGATCCTCGACGCGGATTACATCGACAACCAGCCGTCGTCGGTGGTCGACCTCTCCGGCCCCTACCCCGTGGTGGTGCGCGAAGGCGCCGGCGACCTCAGCTGGGTCGCGGTCTGAGCCCCTTCCGGCGGGTGGCTACTTCTTCGGCTTGGTGATCTTGAACGGCACTTCGGTGTACTTGCGTTCGCCGTAGAACTTCGGCCACGTCACGCGGCCCACCGCCTTCTGGATACACTTTTCCAGGGTGCTGCCCCGCACCTGTCGCTCGAGCAGCTTGACCCCCACCGCTTTTCCGTCGTTGGCCACGGAGAACGCGAGGGTGATCTTGTTGGGAATGTCGTCGGGGGTCTTGTCGATGGCGGTGCGGATGCACTTGCCGAGACCGCGCTTGCCTTTGGCCAGCCCCCCCATGATCTGCTTTTCCGTGAGCGTGCGCGGGAGGTCGGCCTGGGCCACCTTGGCGTCCTCTTTCTTCGCGTCGCTGCTCTTCTTGTCGTCGGTCTTTTTGCTGTCGGCCTTTTTGTCCGCCTTCTTGTCGCGCTTTTTGCTCGACCGCCGGCTGTCACGTCGGTCGCGGCTCTTTTTCGAACGGCTCGCGACCTTCTCCTCGTCGTCCTTCTTCTCCTCGTCGGCGGCCTTTTTCTCCTCGTCGGCGGCCACGGTCTGTTCGTCTTCGGGCGGGGGCGTGGGCGGGGGCTTGGGCCGCTTCTTCGGCTTTTTCTTCAGGCCCAACACCGGCGGGTCCGCTTGGTACCACTTCTCGGTGTCGTCCCAGGGCCGGGCTTTCATCACCGTGCGCCCCAAAAACGCCCCGCCCAAAAACGGCACCAACACCAACACCGCGAGCACGGTCATGCGCCCCATGCGTCGTCGACGAGCCGCGGCTTGCTCGCGCCGGAGCGCGGCTTCTTGCGCGCGCTGTTTTTCCGCTTGGCGCAATATGTCGGCGAACCCCTCGACGGACTCAGCCGGGACCCACCCGCCCATCTCGCGCGCGACCATGGTGTCGGCGGGCAACGCCCCTTCGCGCAAGCGTTGGATCAAAAGCCCGGCCGCGACCGGTCCCTTGACGACGTTGCCTTCTTTGAACAGCCACTCGCCTTCCGCCGCGTCGAGGTCGTCGTCGAGCGCGTCGCCCTCGAGCGAATCGAGCGCTTCGCGCAACACGTCCCGGCCCTTGGCCAGGGGCGGCGGGCCCTCGGTCGAGCGGCTGCGCTTCAGAGGTGGGGGAGAGGCCGACATCAGTGCGTGGAAATGGTATCGCAAAAGCGCCGCCGAGGTCACTTCACGACCAGCGGCGGACACCATGACCCATCCGCGCCACCAGGTTTTGATTCGCTTTGGCTATCGGGGCGACAGGTTTTATGGGCTGCAGCCCCAAAAGGACCTGCCCACCGCCGGGGGCGCGCTGCGGGCGCGGCTCGAGGGGGCGGCCGGATGCCGGGCCAAGCGGCTTTGTTTTGCCGCGCGCACCGACCGGGGGGTCCACGCGATGCGCAACGCCGCGACGTGTTTTTTTCGGGACGAGGTGTTCGACCCCGGCGCGTTTTTCGCCGCGATGCGCGCCCCCCACGACGACGGGCTGTGGAACGTGCAGGTCATGCCCTGCCCGATCTCGGTGCACGCACGCGGCTCGTCGCGGGGTAAGCGGTATCGGTACATCGTCGACGCGCACACCGACGCGGCGCCGGACCCCTTTGCGTGGCGGATCGCGCCGGATCTCGACGTCGACCGCATGCGCGCGGCCGCGCGCCTGCTCGAGGGCGAGCACGACTACACGTCGTTTCGGTCGCGAAAATGCACCGCGGCCACCCCGGTCAAACGCCTGGCGCGGATCGCGGTGCGGGGGCCCTACCCGCTCGACGACGGGCAACGCGTGTTCATCGAGGTGGTGGGCAACGCCTTTTTGCGGCAGATGGTGCGCAACCTCGTGGGGTTTCTCGTCGAGGTCGGCACCGGCTGGCGCGCGCCCGACGACACCCCCGCGGTGCTCGCGGCGTTGGACCGGCGGGCCGCGGGGCTGTGCGCGCCCCCGGGGGGGCTGTGCTTGGTCGACGTCGGTTTTGCGTATCCCGACGACGGCAGCGCGCGCATCCCCGAGCTCGGCGGGGTCGACTGAGCGCGCTCAGGGACGCCGGATGCGGCGCGGCACAAACGGCAGGTGCGCCAGGTCGTCGAGCTGCTCGAGCACGGTGCGCGCCTTGTGCCGCTTGCTCGGCTGGGGCGGCAGGGTCGCGGACTCGAGGGGCAGGTTGTCTTGGTTGTCGCGGGCCATGGGGACCTCCGTCATCAGGTGTCTCCACGTTACGACCGGTGGCGACCGGCTCCAAAAAACTGGCCGCGGCAGATCAGCCGGTCAGCGACAGTGGGCTTCGTACGCTTCCCAGGCGCGCCGGTACTGCTCCGACTCGTGGCGCACCCCGCGCTTCACCTCGTCGAGCAGCTGGCACCCGCGGCTGGTGTCGCCCCCGTCGAGGGCGTCCTGGGCGAGGTTGAGCAAGTCGGCGGCCGCGGCCGGCGCGATGGGGTCGGTGGCCCGCGCGAACTGCACGGCGCCGTAGATGGCGAACGCCACCAGCATGGCCACGAACAGGCCGACCATGGCCACCGCGACCCGCGAGCCCTCTTCCTCGGCCGCGACCTCGTAGCGGCTCGGCCGGTCGTTGAAGAACGCGTCCTCCTCGGTGAGCCAGTTCTCCAGGGCGGCCTTGTCGTGCTCGTACGCTTCCCTGGTCGGCGTGCTCGACAGCTCGGCCGCCGCTCCCCCGACGGTGGCCGACGCGGGCGGCACCGAGGGCTGGTCGGGCGCGGGCACGGCCTCCTCGGGCGGCACCGACCACGCGGTGACCGCGACCTCGGGCGTGCCCTCGTCGTCCTCGGTCTCGTCCGGGGTCTCTTCGGGAAGCGGGCGCGGCCCGGCCGCGGCGGCGTACGGCGCGGTGTGTTCGACCTCGGACGACGCCGGGTCCTCGTCGGCGCCCGCCTCACCGAACGGCCGGGGGCCGTCGGTGCCCGACGGCGCGGGCATCGGTGCCGCGGGGTCTTGGCCCCCGGCCTCGACGGGGTCGGGCCCGGTCTCCGCGCGCGGCTCGTCCACCACCGGCTCGTCCTCGACGACGGGCGCGGGCGGCTGTTCCTCGACGGAGGCCGTGTTCGGCTCAGGCTCAGGCTCGGGCGCGGGCTCGGGTGCAGGTGGTTCGTCCTCGACGGGGGCCGCGTTCGCTTCAAGCTCAGGCTCAGGCTCAGGCGCGGGCGCAGCCGGTTGTTCCTCGACGGGGGCGGCCTCCGCGTCAGGCGCGGGCGCCGGCGGCCCGTCCTCCGGGGCGGGGTCGTGCGGGACCGCAGGCTCGTCGGCGGCGGCCGGGATCACGGTGGCGTCATCGCGCGCGGTGGGCAGCACGCTGGCGTGCACGGGAATGACCGCGTCCTCGTCGTCGTCGTCAAACTCCGTGACCGCGGGCCGCGGCGGGCGGGACGGGCGCGGCACCGGCGGCGTGCTCACCGGGATCGGCGGGCTGGTGTCGAACCAGGTGGGCTCGATGCGCGCCGACGCCGGCGTGTCGACGATGGTGTCGTTGAGCTCGTAGCCCGCCTTGGCGTGCACGTACGCGTCGGGAAGAATGAGGATGCCCATGCGCAGCAAGCGGTGCAGCACCCGCAGGACGAGCCGCTCGTCGTGGGGGGAGACCTCGACGATCTCGCCCACCGACCGGCGGCCGTCGATGAGGCGCAGGATGGGGTTGACCTCGTCGGGGATGTCCCGCAGCACGCGCTTGAGCGCGGCGAACCGCACGTCCCAGACCCGGCGGAGGCCCCCGACCGCTTCGGCCCGCGACTGGACCATCTCGTCGAGGCGCCGCGCGGCGTGCAGCAACTCTTTGAACGGGGCGATGGGGGCGCTGGTGCCCGGCAGGCGAGACAGCGCATAGCGGCCGGTGCTGACCCGGCAGGCCCGGGCGAACGCCTTGCGGCCGACGTGGTGGTGGTACCGGGCCCCCGTGACCTGGCCGTCGACAAAATCGACGTGCGCCGTGAACCCGGGGCGGTCGAGCTCCACCCGGCCGGTCACCCGGCGGGCGGAAAAATCGGTCAGCACCGCGAACATGCCCGCGCTGGGGACGCGCCCCTGGTCGGGCCAAGCCTGGTCTTTGTCGCGCGCGCTCAAAACACCGGATGTGTACCACCCGACGGGGCCGCGGTCATTTGATCTTGCCCGCGACCGGGGACCGGCTACGACACGTGCACGTCGTCAGAGGTCTGCGCGTGCGCGATGTACTGGGCCAAGAACCGGCGCGCGCCTTTTTTGAGTTCGCAAAAGCGCAAGCCCATGCCCGGCCGGTCCGCGGGCCCACTCAGAAAACTGACGCGGGTGACCTCGGCGGCGATGACGATTTCGCGCGTGCCCTGCACCAACCGCACGTGCGCGCGGGTGCCGATGGGGTCGGGGTCCAATGTCTGCACAAACATGCCGGTCAGGCTCACATCCGCGGCCCGGGCGATGACGATGCGGTGCGCGCTCAGGTAGCACGCGGCCTCTTTGACCTGCACGCGCGGATGCAGGCGGCGCTGCTCGTCGAGGTGGGGCGTAGGCGTGGAAAACGGGCTCAGAGAAATGGCGACCATCGTGTCCTCCCGCGCCCCCAATGCCACAGGAGGCGCAACCAGGAGCAGAGTGGGGCACGCCGGCGCCGAACGCAAAAAAACCGCCGCGGATTTTGCCCTCGGCGCGCCCGTCACCGCGCCGGGGGGACCGGGGGCGGCGCGGGCCGGGGCCCTTTTTGGTGGGCCGGGTCGAACAGACACTTTTTCATCGCTGCCGCGGCGGGCTTTTTGCGCGGGGTGTAGCCGGTGTCGTCGGCGCCGCCGAACCCAAACCAGTTCCAGAAAAAGAACCCGTCCACCGGCCGGGTCCGCTTCATCACGTCACAGAACACGTCGTACAACGTCGCCTGCAGCGCGAGGTCGACGGGGGCCTTGCGGGTCTCGTCCCAGGGGTAGCGCGCCGCGGTCACGATCGAGGGATAGCCGACCTCGCTGATGAACACCGGCCGCCCCACGCGGCGCGAGAGGCGCTGCAGGTCGAAGGCCGGGCGCTCCCACCCCGCGCGCAGCTGTTCGCGCGTGGGCGGCGCCTCCGAGCGCGTGAGCTCGAAGTACGCGGTGACCGCCACCTCGTCGAGCGCGTCCCAGAACCGGATGGGGTCAAAGTGGTCCCAGTTGGCCGAGTAGAACAGCTTGCCCGCGAACACCCCGCGCACCTTTTTGATCAGCGCGCGCCAGTGGGCCTCGTGCCGCTCGAGGCTGAGCAGCTCCGAGCCCACCCCGAACCGTTGGGCCCCCGCCGCCTGCGCGCCCTTCGCCAAACCGACGACAAAGGTCTCGTAGGCTGCGAACCACGCGTCGATGCCGGCCGCGGGCTGGATGCGCCCCCGCCATTGCGTGCGCGTGCGCTGGGTCAGCCGCACGATGGGCAACACCGCCACCCGAAGGCCGCGGGCGCGGGCTTGCCGAATCGTGCGCGCCACCGTCGCCGGCGCCGGGGAAAAGCCGGCCCGGGGCGCGATGTCGTGGGTGTCCACCGACGTCTGGTACCAGGGCACCACCAGCAGCACATCGGTGGCGCCATGGGCCACGATCTCGTCGAGCAACGTCGCGTAGTCGTACCCGTCGTCGGAGGCGAACAACCCAAGCCCCACCCCGCGCAAAAAACCATCCGGGGCGCGGGCCTTTTTCGGGGCCCCGCCCGTCTTGGTGCACGCGAGGACCAGCACCAGCCCGACGAGCGCGGGGCGCCAACACCATCGGGCGGGGGGTTTTCGTCGGGGTCGTGTGGCCACCAGCGCTCCCATGCGTGTGGACCCCTTGGGCAGGGGTCTGCTAATGAGGGTGCAGGTTGTCTAGCGACCCCAAGGCCGCTTGACGAGACGATATCGGGCCCGGCCCAGGAGGACGCGTGCTGGTCTGCGCGGCGTGTCACAACCAGAACGACGACGACCAGCGCTACTGCCAGTCCTGCGGCGCGGCGTTGTCGGTGCCGGACAACGAGGACGACCTCGCCCTGTCGCTGATGATGGGCCTCGTGTGCCCGTCGTGCGACAGCTACAACGACCCTGGCACCTCCCACTGCGTGGTGTGCAGCGCCGCCCTCGACGCGCCCCCCGCCGGCGGCGCCCCCGCGGCCCCCGCCGACCCGCCGGCCTGGATGCAGGCGCCCGCGGGCAAACCGATCTCGACCCACATGGCCTTGCCCAAGGTCTCCCTCGACGAGGTCACCGCCCGGGGGGCGGCCTCACTGGCCGCGCCCGAGGGCAGCCAGCCCCCGTCCCCCGCCGTCGATGACGCGCCGACGCAGGAGACCCCGGCCAGCGACGTGCCCGGCCCCGACGAGCTCCCGACGGAGTTTTCGACCCAGGCGTGCGTGAAGTGCAGCGCGGACCTCGCCCCCGCGGACAAGTTCTGCCGGGTGTGTGGCACGCCGGTGGGCGCGCCCGCGCCCGCGGGCACCTTGATGATGGCGGCGCAAAAGCTCCCGCCCCCGGCCACGCCCCCCCCGGGCGCGGGGGCGACGATGATGATGCCGAGCCTGGGCCAGGTCGCCAATGCCCCTGCACCCAGCGCGACGATGTTTTTTGGGGCCGCCACCGTGCAGCGGTTCGCGCGGCTGAGCCTGATCAAAGGGCACACCCAGTTCGGGACCCAGTGGCGGCTGCAGGCGGGCGAGACGGTGGTGGGGCGCAACGCGGGCATGGTCCTGTTCCCCGAGGACGCGCACCTCGGCGACCCCCACTTCCGGGTCGTGTTCGAGGACGACGGGCTGTACCTCGACCCCGTTGACGAGAAGAACGGCGTGTTCGTGGCGTTGCGGGGGCCAGAGCCCCTGGCGCCGGGCACGGAGTTCATCATCGGGGTGCAGCGGCTGCGCTACCTGGACGCAGAGACATTGCCCCGCTCGTTGCCCTTGCCCCCGCCGGGCGAGACCCCGCTGCTGGGCAGCATGATGCGCGACGCCGAGCTGCTCTGTCTCGAGCGGGTGTTCGCCGACCCCCGGCTGTCCGAGACCTACGTGCGGCCCCAGCGCATCTTGACGCTGGGCCGCCGCCGCTGCGACGTGAACTTCCCCGCCGACCCCTACATGTCCACGCGCCACGCCGAGGTCGTGCGCGAGGACAGCGGCGTGCTCCTGCGCGACCTGCAAAGCCGCAACGGGACCTTCTTGCGCATCCACCAACGGCGCAAGCTGCAGCACGGGGACGCGATCATGTTCGGCGAACAGGTCCTGCGCGTCGAGGTCCAGGGCTGACCCCCAACCGCTGAACCCGCATGTCACTGGATCGATGTGAGGGCGGGGCGGACGTGACCGGTCCCGCGTCGCGGGTCAGGGACAGCGCGCTTGTTTGAGCAGTTTTTCGCGCTGGGTGCTCGACACCCGTGACCCTTTGAGCCGGATGTAGTCTCGCATCGCTTTGCACGACGCGTCGTAGTCCGACTTGGTCACCCAATACATGGCGATGATTTTGCGGGGGTCGGCGAAGCGCGGGTAGAGATTCAGCGCCTCTTTGAGCTTGCCGTACGCGGTGTCGGGGTCGGTGAACACCAATGTGGTTGCTTCCCGGGTGAGTTCGCGGGCCTTGGCCTTGTCCTCGTCGGACGTGCCCCGCGCGGTCTTGCGGGTGGTGTCACGGGAGGTCTTGTCCTTGTCCTTGTCGCGCGCGGTCTTGCGGCCGGTGTCCTTGTCTTTGTCCTTGCCCTTGTCTTTGTCCGCCTTGGCCACCCGGGTGGTGTCCTTGTCCTTGTCCTTGCCAGACTTGGCGGATTTGTCCTTGTCCTTGGTCTTGTCCGACTTGGCGGTCTTGTCCTTGTCCGACGACGGAGACTTGTCGTCGCCCGTCCCCTGCGGGGCACCGTCCGGATCCGTCCCGGCCGGGTCCTGCGCCGGGTCTTTGTCCTGACCGGTCGCGGCCACCGCCGTGCCGTTGTTGTCGTCGGTGGGGTCTTGCCCGGACGGGTCCTTGTCCCCGCCCGTGCCCGCGGGCTCGCCGGTGCCGTCCGGATTTTTCGCCACCGGGTCGTTGCCGGTCTCCCCGGTGCCGTCGCCGCCGGTCTCGCCGGTGCCGTCCCCGTCGGCGGTCACCTCGCCACCGCCCATGATCGAGTCCTTGAACGCGAACAGCGCGCCCCCGCCCAGGACCACCACGAGCAACGCCACCACCGCGGCCCACTTCAGGCCGCCGCCGCCGCCGGTGGGCGCCAACGGCACATCGGCCACGGGGGTCAGGTCGGTGGGGGTGGGGCTTGTCAGCGCGGGCTGCCCGGTGCCGGTCCCGCTGGCGGGCTGCACCATCGTCGAGCTGGCCGTCGCCGGGGCGGGCGTCGCCGGGGGCGGGGTCTGCGCCGCCGGAGCCTGCGCCGCAGACGGCGCCGCCTGAGGTTGCGGCCCGGGGGTCGACGCCGCCGCGTGGGGCGACGGCGTGGTCCGCGGCAGGCCGGTCCCGGTGCCGCCGGTCGCGAGCGGCAGCTCGCCGGTGTACTCCCCAAAACGGCGCAGAATCGCTTCGAACGCGAGCCCCATCTCCTCGGCGCTCTGGTACCGGTCGTCGGCATTTTTGGCCATGGCCTTGAGGATGATGCCCTCGAGCTCCTCGCCCATGTTGAGGTGCGGGTACTTCTGCCGCGGCGGGACGGGGGGCTCGATGATGTGCTTGGTCACAATGCCAATGGGCGAGTCCGCTTGAAAGGGAAGCTCGCCCGTCGTCATCTGGTAGACGAGCACGCCGAGGCTGTAGAGGTCGGCGCGGGCGTCGAGCTTTTGCCCCCGGGCCTGCTCGGGGCTCATGTATTCGGGGGTGCCGCACACCATGCCCGCTTGGGTCAAAGCCTGGCCCGGGGTCTCGTCGGGGTCTTGGATTTTGGCGATGCCGAAGTCGAGCACCTTGACCACGTCGCGCCGGCCCCGGCGGTCCTCGACCATGATGTTCTCGGGCTTGAGGTCCCGGTGGATGACGTTCATCTCGTGGGCCTCGTGCAGGGCCGAACAGACCTGCACCATCACCCGCGCGATGCGCTCCTCGGAGAACGGTCCCTCTTTTTGCAGCACCGTGAACAGGTCGGTGCCGTTGAGGAACTCGATGGCCATGAACAGCACCCCCGACTCATCCTGGCCGAAGTCGATGACCTGGATGCTGTTGGGGTGGTTGAGCCGGGACGCGGCCCGGGCCTCGCGCTGGAAGCGCTGCACCAGCTGCGGGTCGTCGCGGAAGTGGTCGTGCAGCACCTTGATGACCACGGCCTTGTCGAGGCTGAGCTGGCGGGCCTTGTAGACCTTGCCCATGCCGCCGACGCCGAGGAGGCGCTCGATTTTGAAGTTGCGGGCGATGACGCGCCCGATGAACGGGTCGTCGCCCTCGGCCTCGGTGCTCGGCTGCTCGGCGCCGCAGCTGGGGCAGAATCGAGCATCATCTCGGATTTCAGCGCTGCAAACGACACAAGCGGCCACGGCACGCTCCGGCAAAATTCGTCAAAAACCTGGTCGGTTATAACGCCTCACGGCGAGCGGGGCCAACCTCCCACGTGATCCAACGTAAACCCCGCGCCAACGATCTTCGCCCGTGTGCGCGTGGGCACACATCAAGACGCCGCGGCGTCGCCGTCGGCGGACTGGTGCAGCAGGTACGCCTCGATGAAGGGCTGGATGTCCCCGTCGAGCACCGCATCCACATTGCCGACCTCGTACCCCGAGCGCAGGTCCTTGGCCAACCGATAGGGCGCGAGCACATAGTTGCGAATCTGCGAGCCGAACGACGCCTCCATCTTGGCCGCCTCGATCTTGTCGCGCTCGGCCAGGCGCTGCTTCATCTCGTGCTCGAACAACTTCGCCTTGAGCAGCTTCATCGCGGTGGCGCGGTTTTTGAGCTGGCTGCGCTCCTGCTGGCACAGCACCACGATGCCGGTGGGCAAGTGGGTCAGGCGCACCGCCGACTCGGTCTTGTTGACGTGCTGGCCGCCCGCGCCCCCCGCCCGCAGGGTGTCGACCCGGAGGTCGTCTTTTTTCACCTCGATGTCGATGTCGTCGTCGATCTCCGGCAGCACGCTGACCGCGGCGAACGACGTCTGTCGTCGCGCGTTGGCGTCGAACGGGGAGATGCGCACCAGCCGGTGCACACCTTGCTCGGCCTTGAGGTAGCCGTAGGCGTAGTCGCCTTTGACCAGCAGGGCGGCGTTTTTCAGGCCCGCCTCCTCGGCCGGGCTCTTGTTGAGGATCTCGACCTCGAAGCCCCGCCGCTCCGCGTACCGAATGTACATGCGCAACAACATTTCGGTGAAGTCGGCCGCGTCCACCCCGCCCTGCCCCACGTTGAGTTCCATGATCGCGTTCTTGGCGTCGTGCTCCCCGGGGAGCATGCGCTGAAACTCCATCTCCCCGATGATGTCCTCGAGCTTTTGCACGTCGGCTTTGATCTCGCCCACCGCGCCTTCGTCTTCCCCGGCCATCTCGAGGAGCTCGAGACAATCGCCCACCCCCTGGGTGACCTCGCCGATGCGGGTGAGCAACCGATCGATCGACTTGCGCTCCTTTTGCAGGGCCTGGGCGCGATCCTGATCGTTCCAAAAGTCCTGGTCCTGCATCATCTCGTCGAGCTCGGTCAGGCGCGCCTTCTTCTCCTCGACCTTCAGGGGCCCCTTGAGCGCGGCGATGCGCCCCTTCATGCCCTCCAGGGTGCGGTTGAGATCGTTGACCACATTTTGAATCGGGACCGACATGACTTTTCCTAGCTTTGCGCGGGCGGAACCGCCGCGGCTTCCATCTCGAGCAAGGTCTCAGGCGGACGTTGATAGTGGTCTTTTCGGCGCTTGGCGACCCACCACAGCCCCGCCCCCGCGGCGCTGAGCGCCAACGCCCACACCATCTCGCCGGCCGCGCCGCCCTGGAGCACCAACATCACCGTCGACACCGCACAAAACACCGCCGCGAACCCGCCCACCCACATCACCGCGCCACGCCCCCACGGCCGGCCGGACAAGGCCCCGGCCGCGAGCAGGTAGCCACACGCGAAATAGACCGTGTGCTGGGTGGTCAACGCCTCGTCCCCGTCGGGGGGCTGCACGATCCAGTGCAGCAGGTGCGCGAGCACCATCAACCCGACGCCGAGTCCGGCGATGCGTTTCTCGACGGGGGAGCGCGGCCGGCGCAGGAAGTTCGGTCCGGCCAGCGCGATGAACCAGAACAGCAGCCCCAAGGCCCAGAACAGCGCATAGGGCATTTCGCCGACGACCATGTACGGGGTGGTCTCGGGGGCCACGATGGGCACGTCGACGATGTGCGCGGTGGTGGTGTAAAGACGCGACAGGTCGTGCACCCGGCCGCGGGCGTCGACCCAGCCCGACAGCCCGGTGTTGGCCGCGCGGGCCACCGGCCGGCCGGTCTCGGCGGCGCGCACCGCGTAGGCCATGAAGTGCTGGGGCGCGGCCGACGACACGCCGTACCAGGCATCGTTGGTCACGTTGAACATGATCTCCGCGCCCTGGTTGGCGAAGGCGCGCGAAATCTCGGGGAACAAGCCCTCGTAGCAGATGGTGGCCGCGACCTTGGTCTTGCGCCCCCCGAGCTCGACCTCGACGGGCACCAGCGAGGTGCCGGGGGTGTTGCGGCCGCCGGGCACCAGCTGCTGCACGATGGGCCCGAACGGCCAGGGCACATATTCACCGAACGGGACGAGGTGACTTTTGTCGAAACGCCCCTCGAGCTTGAGCCCGGGGCCGGTGACCAAGGCGGTGTTGTACAGGGCGGTGACCTCGTACTTGCCGGTCTTTTTGTCGCGCGCCCCCTCGTAGGCCGCGGCCCCGATGATGCCCGCCTTCGGCACCAGCCCCCGGTGGGGGCCGCGGTGGTCGACGACGCTGGTGTTGCGGAGGTTCTTGCTGCCGAGGCGCAGGGTGCCGGGGACGGCGGCCTCGGGCCACACCACGACGTCGACATCGGCCTTGATCGCCTCCGCTTGCAGGGCGTGCAGACGCTCGGCGATGTGCTGCTTGTTGAACCGCTCTTTGTTCTTGATGCCTTGATCGATGTTGCCCTGGAGCAGGCCCACCTTGATGGTGGCCACGACCTCGGGCTCGTCGGACAGCCGGTGCGCGCCCCAGGCGATGGTGATGAGGAGGCCGGCGCCGGCCAAGCCCACCGCCGCGGTGGGAAACGCAGAGCGCTTTTTGCGCACGAAGGCGAACACCTCCGCCAGCGCCACGTTGACGAGCAGGACCAGCACCACCAGGCCGTGGACCCCGACCAACGACGCGCCCTGCAGCAACAATGGCACGGTCGCGAGCGCGGCCCCGTCGTTGCCCCACGGGAAACCGCCGAGGGGACCGATGTTGCGGATGAACTCACCCCCGCCGAAGGCGAGGACAAAAAACACCCAGAACGGCACCCCGTAGTGCCGGTGCATGAGCTGAGACGCCCCGATGGTGGCGCCGAGGCCGGTGCCGATGGTGAAGCACAACAACTCCAGAAACAAAAACGAAAGCACGAGGGGGATGTGCCCAAACACGTGCATCGCGATGATCAGCCAGTACAGCACGACGGTGTACTTGGTCACCAAGAACAGGCAGGCGAGCCAGAACGTGCGCTTCACCGACGCGCCGCGGACCGCGATCAAAAACGGGACCCAACCGACAAACACGAGCGCCCCGCTCAGCCCGGTGGGGTCGACCACCGTCTCGCCGAGCGGCTCGATGATCATCGGCTGCGCCACCGCGAGCAGCAGCGCGCCCAGCACCGTGAGCGCAATTTGGGCACGACCGGACAGGCCGTACCCTTCCTCGAGGGAACGCGGACCGGCGAGACGAGCGAGCAGTTCGTTCATGATGTTGCTGCGCCCCATAACGCGACCGGCGCCGAGATTGAACGCCGCGTGACCGGGCTCGTTTTGTGTGCGCCGAACCGCCTCACGCCGTGGCCGGGATTGACACGAGGGGGCCTGAGGGCCTAACACCCCGTTCTGCCAACCTTTTCGAGGGGCTTGCCCGCATGATCACCTGTCCCAACTGCGGCCGCGAAAACGCTGACAATTTCAACTTTTGTCTCGACTGCGGCTACGACCTCAAATCCTACCGGGAGACGTTGGCCCCCGCCGCCCAGGATTTTGCCCCGCCCCCCGACGAGCCCGAAGAAAGCGCGTTCGCGACGTCGGCCCCGACCGAGTCGATGAGCGCCGACGAGGTCAACGCCGCCGCGGCCGCCACCGGCACCGACACCCCGGACCCGGTGACCACCCCGCCGATGTCGAGCCCCACCCCGGCCCCCGCCCCCGCGGCCACCCCGGCCCCGGCCTCGGCCGCGACCCCGGCGCCCTCGTCGAGCGGCACCGCCACCGCGACCCCCGCGGCCTCGGGGGGCACCGCCGCCGCCACCCCCGCGGCCGGCGGCGAAGACTGCCCGAGCTGCGGCTCGTTCGTCTCCTCGGGCCAACGTTTCTGTGGCTCGTGTGGCTATCGCATGGACGGCAGCTCGCCCGCCCCCGCCGCGCCCAAGGCCGCGGCCCCCGCCGCGGGACGCACAATGTTCATGCACGCCACCGACATCTCGGCGGCCAAGCCCAAGCAGAAGCAGTGCAAGCTGATCACCATCGATCAGTCGGGCCAGGAGGGCATGACCTATACCCTCAACTCCGGCGAAACCGTGTGCGGGCGGGTCAATGGCATTGTGCTGTTCTTCGACGACCCTTACGTCAGCCCCACCCACTGCCTGTTCACCTTCGCGGGGGACAAGCTCAAGATCGCGGACAAGGACAGCCTCAACGGGGTGTACATCCGCATCCCCGACGAGCGTGCCCTGACCGATGGTGACCACCTGCGCATCGGGCGGCAGCTGTTCCGCTACGAGACCCTGGCCGCGGCCAGCGACGAGGTCTCCCGCTCCGAGGGCGACGACGCCAAGATTTGGGGCAGCCCCAACCCCGGCGCGTTCGGCCGGTTGCTCCAGATTCTCGAGGACGGCCGCACCGGTGAGGTGCGTCTGCTCGCGGGCGAAAGCTGCAACCTGGGCCGGGAGCAAGGCGAGATCGTGTTCCCCACCGACGGGTTCATTTCCGGGCGCCACTGCAGCTTCTTCCACCAGGGCGGCAGCACCCGGATCAAAGACTTGGGCAGCTCCAACGGGACCTACGTCCGGGTGCGGGGCGAAGCCACCGTGGCCCACGGCGACTTTGTGCTCGTGGGCAACCAAATGCTCCGGGTAGAAATCCAGTAGCATTCCCTCCACAGGAAAGGCCCCTGCGTGAACATTGAGCTGTCCGCCGCCCTCGTCGACGCCATCGCCAAGGTGGGCAAGATGGGCACCTGTGACCGGGTCCTCGTCATCGGCTGTGAAGAGCAGGAGCCGCTGCGCCCCCTCAAAAAGAAGCTCATCTACGCACACTCCCAACCGCACGTGGCCGCGGCCCTGGAGGCCGAGGGCTACGCGGTGGTGGTCTTGCCCGGGCTCACCGCCTCGCGCCTCGACCGCCTGAAGGCGGCCATCGTCGGCGCGGTCAGTTCGGGCCTGCTCGAAAAAGGCGAGAACGTCCTGTGCGCGATGTCCCGCGACGAGGGCGACGCGATCGACACCGTGATGCACCTGACCGCCTCCGAGGAGGCGCTCGAACACTCGAGCCTGGTGGTCGCCGACCTCGACAGCTCGGTGCCGCCCCAGCTGCTCGAGGTGGTGGTCAACCTCGCCCTGCGCATCGGCCGCGAGGGCTACGAAGGCCGGCCCTTGGGCACCCTCATCGTCGTCGGGGACAGCACCGCGGTGATGGAGCGCAGCCACCCGCTGACCCTCAATCCCTTCCAGGGCTACTCCGAAGCCGAGCGCAACCTCTTCGATCCCCACGTGCGCGACGCCCTGCGCACCTTCGCCACCCTCGACGGGGCGTTCGTGGTCCGTGACGACGGGGTGGTGTTGGCCGCGGGCCGGCACGTCCGGGTGGGCGACGCGGTGCCCGAGATTCCCCTCGGGCTCGGTGCCCGCCACACCGCGGCCGCGTCGGTGAGCGCGGAGACGGACTGTGTGGCGGTGAGCGTGTCCCAATCGAGCGGCGAGGTCCGCGTGTTTCACAAAGGCGAGATCGTCCTCGAGATCGCCCCCGGGGGGCGCCGCGCGGGCGAAGCCGCCGCGCCCGCGCACGTGACCTTGCAAAAGCCCAGCAAGGCGCGCGCGCCGCGCAAGCCCAAAGAAAAAGACGACAAAGACCAGACCAAACCGAAGGGCAACCGGCGCAAGTCCGACGCGGCCACGAAAAAGCCGAAGCGCCGCCGCGCCAGCGACTAGTTTTTGAAGGGGGAGTTCCTCCCCCCCTCGGCCCTCACGCTTCGCAAGCTCAGCGAGTCGGGCCTACCCCCCGAGGCGTGGCCATTCCGAAGGAATGGCTTGAGCAACGCGAAGCGTTGCCGTGCTCCATGGGCCTCCGGCCCGTCGCGCCGCGGTTGCATCCTGCGGATGCAACCAGCTGAGGTTTTGGGATGCACTCTAGTGTCCACCGACGAGGCGGCCGGTCGGGCGCCTGTGTCTTGAAGGGTCGCCCACCGTTCGGCGTGCATGTGGCCCATTCCAGAGGAATGGCATGCGCAACGCGGAGCGTTGCCCCGCCTCGCCCACGTCGTGAAGCTGTGTCGTTGCTCCCAGCGGCGGCGCTAGGCGGGGCGCACGCGGCGCTCGATGTGGGCGCGGCGTTGGGTCCAAGCCATCACGTCGATGCGCATCTCGAGGATTTCCCAATAACGGCCATCGGCCCAGTGCCACCCGTAGTGGCCCGAGGGCACAAACCCGAGCCGGTCGTACAGCCGCCGGGCCGCATCGTTGAACTCGAACACCCCGAGCCGCACCTCGAACAACTCGCGTTCGTAAAACGCGTGGTCGAGGACGTCGGCCATGGCCCAGGTCGCCACCCCGCGCCCCTTGGCCCCGGCCTCGCCGAGCTCGACGAAACACTCCGCCGACCGGGTGCGGGGGTCCATGTCCTTGAGCCCCACGTTGCCCACGTGCACGCCGTCGAGCTCGATGGCGAACGACAGCCGGCGGGGGTCGGACAACAGCGCCGCGAGGTATCGGTCGGCCGCGCCCGCGTCGTACGGCAATGCCAATGCACAATCCGGGGTCGGCACCACCACGGTGAAACGAACCATGTCCAGCGTCGACATCCAGCGGCGGATGGCGGACCGGTCGGTGGCGTCGATGGGTCGCAGCCGCACATCGGCGGCGGGGGCGGTGGTGGCAGACCCGGATTGGAAGCTCGTCACCCGGTCACGTTAGCGCTTTGGCCGCGGGGCAAAAGCCCCCTTGGCGGGACCCGCGGGCGGTCGCTACCATCGGCCGGTGCAGGACACGGGCTTGTTTTTAGACCGGCGCGGCCGGTGGTTTCACGACGGGCAGCACGTGCGCCACGAGCGGCTGTCGCGCCTGCTGCACCGCAGCATCGCCCGGGACGCGGCCGGCCGGCTGGTGGTCACCACCGGGCGGGACGTGATGCCGTTTGTCTGCGAGGACACCCCGCTGTTTGTGCGGTCGGTGCGGCCCGAGGGCGACGCGCTCGTGCTCGTCCTGTCCGACGAGCGCACCGAGCCGCTCACCGACCAGGTGGTGCACTTTTCCGACGATGACCGGCTGCGGGTCCTGGTGCACGGGGGCAGCCTGTGGGCGTTGGCCGAGCGGCCGGCCCACCAGGCGTTGCAGGCGCGGTTGCGGCTGGTGGGCGACGACCTGCGGCTCGATGTGGCCGGGGGCAGCCGGCCCGTGGAGCGCGGGCCGCCGCCTTTAACGTCCTGAAATATAAGGTATTTTGCCGGTGTCGCCGGGTGCCGCGGGCCGGTCCCGGGGGGCGGACAACGGGCGCGCCGGGGGCCGGTTGGATCCCGGTGACGGTTGACCCTTGCGTGAGGTGTCGATGATCATGACGTTCTTGGTTGGAGGTCTACCCGTATGCCCGTGATCGCTTTGGTCGGAACGCTCGCCGCGGTTTTGTTTTCGCCCCTGCTCGCCAGCCGCGTGATGGGCAAAGGCGGCGGCCTGGGCAAAAGCGCGTTGGTCGCCCTGCTCAGTCTGGGCCTCGGCCAAATCATCGGCATGCTCGCCACCAAGCTCGGCCCCCTCGGGGGCGTGCTCGGCATCATGGGCTACCTCGCGGCCTGGTACCAAGTGGTGAAGGTCATCTACGGCACCGACATCGCCGAGACCATCGTGTTCATGTTTTGGCACATGTTCTTCCAGCTGCTCGGCTTGTCACTGATTTCCCTGGTCATCTCGGGCTACGGCGTCACCTGGCTCTGGGGGCTCTAGACCACGTCGACCACGGCCCGAGACCGGCTTCGCCGGTTTCGCGCCGGGTTGCTTCGCGTCCGCTGGGCCTGGCCTCACGGGAGGCCGCTGCGTGCAGTGACATGCGGCCGCCTACTTTGATGCGCTCTTGAACGTCAGGGGCACCGACACGTCCACCGGGGCCCCCTCGGCGGCGGGAAAGTCCGCCTCCTCCACGGCCGTGCGCACACATTGGGCGACGCGGTCGTCCACATCCGCGGGCACCAACGTGACCTCCTGGGCCGCCCCCTGCTCGTCGATGCGCAGACCCAACGTGACCTCGGTGGCGGGCAGGGCCTTCTTTTGCATCGCCTCGACCAGACACTCCCGGGCCTGGCCGGCGAGGGCGTCCATGGCCTGGGTCAGCGCCGCGGTGTCGATCGCCCCCTCGACCACGGGCTGGGGCGCAGGCGGCGGCTCGTCCTGCAGCCACCACACGAGCACACCCCCGAGCACGAGCACCAACAGCGCGCCCCCGGACAGGAGCGCGGCCATGACCCGGCGCCGGGACCGATCCGGGGCCTCGTCCTCGTCGAGCACGATGCCGAACGCGGCGCGCTCCTCCGGGGTGAGCTTCTCGATCGACACCCGGTGCAACGCTTGTTTGATCGCGACCTTGTCGAGCCCGAGCCCCTCGGCGGCCTGGCGCAACGAGTCGTGGTCGTGGGGGGGGTCGCCCGCGGGCAGGGGCTGGTCGTGTTCGGCGCAGAGGATGTCGAGGGCCCGGGCAAAGTCACCCGGGGCGAACGTCCCCGAAAACGACTGGCTGCGCTCGGCCGTCGGTGTCGCCGGCGGGGGCGTGGCCAAGGTCTGGCCACAGGCCCCGCAGAACTTCGCATCGTCGGGGAGCGCGGTTTGGCAGTGCGGGCAGTTCACCCCGGGATGCTCACCCGGACGGTGTCGCCCCGCAAGCCCCGCCCGACGTGTGGACCCGGCCCGCGCGGGGGTCTAACGTCCTGCGGATGAGCCCCGAATTGCCGATTCAGTTCACCCCGCTCGAAGACGGGGTTCGCCGCCTGCTCGGGGGCGGCATGCCCACGGTCGACCACACCCACCGGGTGTTCGCCAACACCGACCTCGCCATGAGCTCGATCAAGATGGTCGGCTTCGACATGGACTACACGCTGGCCATCTACAACAAAGGCCCGATGGAGCAGCTGCAGTACGACCTCACGGTCAAGCGGCTGGTCGAGCACATGGGCTACCCCACCGAGATCCAAGACCTGGTCTACGACCCGACGTTCATCGTGCGGGGCCTGACCGTCGACAAACGCACCGGCACGCTGTTCAAGATGGACTCCCAAGGCCAGGTCACGCGCTGCTTCCGGGGCAAAGACCTCGTGCCCCCCGAGGAGTACGTCCCGTTCTACCGCAACGCGAGTTCACGCATCTCGTCGGAGGACTTCGCCTCGCTGGACACGCTGTTCGCCATGCCGGAGGCGTGTCTGTACGCCAACCTCGTCGAGCACTTCACGAAAAAACACAGCCGCGGCGAGAACGTCGACCCCCTCGCCCTCGCCCACGGCCACGAGACCGCCAACCTTGGCTCGATCAACACCTGGAAGCTCTTCCACGACGTTCGCAAATCCATCGACGACATCCACCGGGACGGCAGCCTCAAGTCGATCATCATGGCCGACCTGTCCCGTTACATTGTGGTCGACGAGGGCTTGCCCCTGACCCTGCACAAGCTGCGCAGCTCGGGCAAGCGGCTCTTTCTGCTGACCAACAGCTACTGGCAGTACACCAACGCGGTGATGAGCTACCTGCTCAACGAACACCTCCGCGAATACCCGAGCTGGCGCGGCTATTTCGACATCGTGATCGTGGGGGGCCGCAAGCCGGGGTTCTTCGCCGAGCGCGAACCCTTCCTCGAGGTCGACCAGCTGAGCGACAGCCCCCGCATCCACGGCGAGGTGAGCAGCGGGGTGTTCGACAAGACCAAGGTCTACCAACACGGGAACATGGAGACGTTCGAACAGATGTGCGGGGCCTACGGGCCAGAAATCCTCTACGTGGGGGACCACATCTTCGGGGACATCCTCCGCAGCAAGAAGGACAGCGGCTGGCGCACCTGCCACATCGTCGAGGAGCTCGAGGACGAGATCCGCTGCGTGCTCGAGGGCAAAGACACCGCCGCGCGGCTCGCGGTCATCGACGAGCAACGCCACAACACCGCGGATGCCATCGGCGAACACCGCGCCGTGCTCAGCCTGCTCGACCTCGCCTTGACCGAAGCCCCCATGCGCAAGCTGAGCGACGAGGAGGTCAAGGGGCTCGAGACCGCCCACCGCCGGCTCAAGAAGGAAATCGACGTGGCCAAGCGCGCGCTGCGCAAGCTCGACGACGACGTGCACGCGCTGCAGGACGAAATCGACATGACCTTCAACCCCTACTGGGGCCGGCTGCTCAAGACCCGCAACGAGCTGTCGCGCTTCGGCTCGCAAATCCGAAGCTATGCAGACACATACACGTCCCGGGTGTCGAACTTCCTGCAGTACAGCCCCATGCACCTGTACCGCGCGCCCCGCGACCTCATGACCCACGACTACGTGCTCGCCGACTCCCGGGGGCTCACCAACGTGCGCCGGCCGGAAGAACCCGGGGACCTCAACCCCTAGGCCCCGCGGCCCGCGCCCACGATGAGCGCGCCCCGGCCAAAAACCCACACGACCCAAAAAAAAGCGCACCCCCACGGGTGCGCGTTTTTCTCCGCCGACCCGGCCTTAGACCGCGACCCGCCGGCGCTCGCAGAACCGCAGCATCTTTTTCAAGCCTTGGACCTGAATCTGGCGGACCCGCTCGCGAGACAGGGAATAGCTCTTGCCGATCTGCTCCAGGGTCTCGTCCTGGTCCCCCACCAGCCCGAACCGCCGCTCGATGATGTCCACCTCCATCGGCGAGAGGTACTTGAGGATGCGGCGGACGTGGCTGGCCTGGTCGACGTCGACCACCGCCTGGTCGGGCAGCGGGTTTTTGCGGTCGGCGATGGTCTCGGACACGGTGCGATCCTCTTCGCCGCCGATGGGCTCGTCGAGGCTCACCGGCTCGCGGGGCACCGCGCGCCGAATCTCTTCGATCTTCTCGACCGGTTGCGACAACAGGTCGGCGATCTCCTCGATGGTGGGATCGCGGCCGGTCATCTGGGCGAGCTCGCGCGTCGCCTTGGCCACCTCGCGGCGGGCGTCGAAGATGTGCACCGGCAATCGAACCTGCGCGCCCTTGTTCATGATCGCGCGCTCGATCGCCTGGCGGATCCACCAGTGGGCGTACGTCGAGAACCGGAAGCCACGGCGGTGATCAAAACGGTGCACGGATTTGATCAGGCCGAGATTGCCCTCTTGGATGAGGTCGATGAGCGGCATCCGGTAGTGGTGAAACCGGCGGGCGACGCTGACCACCAACCGGAGGTTGGCGTTCACGAACCGGTTGCGGATGTCCTTGGCCTTTTTGCGCAGCACCCGCGCGGCGGCGTGCGACGCGATGCGGTGCTTGGCCGCGGCCGCGGTCTTGTCCTCGCCAAAGGTGGACAGCCGCTCGACCACGTCTTCGATCAGGGTGCGGTCGTCGTCAAAGGTGCGCAGGGCTTCGGCGATGAGCCGGATGTCCTTTTTTACCCGCGGGGTCTCTTTGACCACGCTGGCTTTTTTGAACCGCTTCTGATGCCTCAAGATCGCTTTTTGGGCCTCGGGCTCGAACGCGCGCTTGCTCTCGTCTTCGGCGACCAGGACCCAGTCGAGCACGACCTCCACGCCGAGGAGGGCTTCCCAGGTGGCCACCTCCGTGTCGAAGAGGTTCTTGGCGTACTCGATCTCCTCTTCCGCGGTGAACAGCGGGATGCCGCCCAGCGACGCGAGGTAGTCGCTCAACGCCTCGTCGCGGCCACGCTTTTCGCTTTTGGCTGCGGGGGCAGGTTGTTTTTGTTTCTCGTCGGACTTCGCCGGTTCGACTTTGGTCGCCACCATGATCTTCCTCCACATGGGCCTTCGCCTGGGGAGGGATTTGCAAGAGTCCGGCCGATCTGTGTGTGCGCCCCTGGCAAAGGTGGACGACGCACGGCCACGATGTAGGCCAATGTAGCTACACGTCGGAGCTGTCGCTACCTGCGGCCCGGGCCAGGTCGGCGCCGTCGACGAGCCCAGCCCCGAACACTTCCCGAAGAAAAACAGTGGCATACGCGCCCTTCGGGAGGGCAAACGACAGTGTCGCACGCGGGCCCTCGACCTGCACCGAAAGCGCCTCGGGCCAGATCTGGATCGGGCGCCGGGCCCCGGTGTCGAACGCGGGGTGGGCCATCAGATCTTTGATGTCCTCAGCCAACCCGTCCGCTGATCGCGACTCCCATGTCAGAGCAGCGCCGCGCGCGGGTCGCATTTCCGCCCCGGGCATCGGGCCCGTGATCGCGACCTCGGCGGCGTCGAGGCGGGGCTGGTCGGCGGCGGGGTCGTCACAAAAAAACGTGGCCCGGCCCCCGCGGCGGGCCATCACATCGCCCTCCAGCACCGTCGAGAACAGCTCGTCGTCGAGCCGCGCGCGCAGCCACCGGTTGAACACCACCGACTGCAGCGCGCTCACCCAAAACCCCTCGCGTTTGGTGCGCGCGCGCTTGGGCCGCCGGATGAAGCGCAGGGCTTGGCGCACGGTGCGCCCATCGGGGCCGAAGCGCTGGGCCCCAAAGCCATTGGGTAGGCCCGTGTGGGCCAGCGCGGCCGCGCGTTGGTCGATGGTGTGCGCGTCGAGCGGGGCTTCGGCCTCGAGCCCCACGGTGAACCGGTTGGCGCGCAAAAACCCCATGCGCAGCTTCTTTTCGTGGCGGGCGGCGCGCAGCACCGTGAAGCGCGCGTCCTCGGCCAGGCCGGCCCCTTCGTCGGGCGCGGCCTGGGCGGGAATCGAGACCCACTGCCGGGTGATGCCGTGCTTGTCCTTGCGGCCGGCGAGGCCGATGTCGCGGTCTTTGACCCCGTACCGGGCCTTGAGCGCCTGCGACAAATCCGGCGTGGTCGCGCCGCGCTTTTCCACGAACAAGAACAGGTGGGTGCCCTGCCCGGACGGCTCGAACAGGGGCACCTCCTCGACGATGAAGTCCTCGGGGCGGGGGCGCATCACCACCCGGCCGAGGTCGAGGTCAGGCAACAGGCGCGGCGCCCCTGCGAGCGCCGCGGCCACCCACGCGTCCTCGTCGCGGGGGCTGTCGCTCAACGACGCGACTCAAGCTTGGCCAAACGCTCGGTCATGCTCGCGAGCTTTTGGTCCAGGGCCTCGATCTCCGCCCGGGAGGGCAGCGAGAGCCGCTTGGTGGCGGTCTTGACGCTCTCGTCGATGCGCCGGTCGAGCTCCTTGCGGTTGTCCTCGATGCGGCCGCGCACCTCCTGGACCAACCGTGTGGCCTCGTCGCGCGACACCGTGCCGAGCTCGCTCAGACGGTTGAACAGCGTCTTGGTCTCGCCCTCGTCGGTGGCGAACTTGCCCACGGTCTGCCGCCAGGTCTCCTGGACCCGGGACAAAAACCCCGCGCGTTCATTTTGGTCGGGCATGGCTCAATCCCTTTCCCGTCGTCACGCCGACGCCGCGGCGCGTTCTTTTTTGAGCGCTTTGGCCACCGCGGCTTTGCGCAGCGACGCGTGGCGCTTCTTCAACTTCTTGAGCTCTTCTTCGTGGGTGCTTTTCCGCATCAGGCCGACCGCGTCCAGGGCCTTGTCGGTGGCTTCTTCCAGCGACGTGCGCGCGCGCTCGGTCGCCTCCTCCAGGCTCTGGCTCGCGCGGGTGGCGACCTCCTCGGCCCGCTCCACCGGCGGCAGCTCCAGCACGCCTTGGCGGATTTCCTCCCCCTTTTCGAGGGCGCGCTGGCGCAAATCCTCCACCTCGTCCACGAGGGTCAAAATCGGCTTCTCCAGGCGGGCCCGGAACTCGGCCAGCGTGCCTTGGGGCTTCTTGTTGGTCTTTTTGGCGGTTTTTTTCGACATCGCGTCCTCCCTGATGCGGCGCGTCATTTCCGGCATTCTGATAACGCATCGCGTTACCGTCAAGCCTGATCCACCGCCTGGGCGCACAAAGCGCCGGGTCCACGCTGCCGCACCACCAGGGCCGTTTCGGGGCGCGTCGTTTTTCGCTAAGGGCGACCCTGCGTTCAATCGACTTTAGACCAAAAGGAACTTTCCATGGCCAACCCCACCGCGACCTTCGAGACCAGCCTCGGCACCTTCAAAGCCGAAATCTACGTGGACCAAATGCCCGTCACCGCGGGAAATTTCGTCGAGCTGGCCAACAGCGGTTTTTACAACGGGCTGCACTTTCACCGCGTCATCCCGAACTTCATGATCCAGTTCGGCTGCCCCCACAGCGAAGACCCCAACTCCCCCCGCGCCGGCACCGGCGGCCCCCCGCACGGCACCATCCAGGACGAGCACCCCGAGGCCCACAAGATCTCCAACGAGCCCGGCACCCTCTCGATGGCCAACACCGGTCAGCCGAACTCCGGCGGCTCGCAGTTTTTTGTGAATACCGTGCACAACGCGTTCTTGGATTGGTTCTCCCCCGGGCGCAGCAAACACCCGGTGTTCGGCAAGGTCACCGAGGGCATGGACGTCGTGCACCAGATCGAAAACACCCCCACCACCAACGACCGGCCCAACACCCCGGTGCAGATGATCAAGGTGACCATCAGCTGAGCCTTTCGCGGGCAAGGAGCGACTCATGACCGTGCGTACCGTTGTTGCCGTCGTCGGCTTGGCCCTGTTGTGCGGGGCCTGCGACAACAAAGCGGCGTTGGAAAAAGCGGCCAAGCTCAAGGACGAGCTGGCGAGCTGTGAAAAGACCGCCACCCGGGCCGAGCAGGCCAAGCTCAACGCCGAGCGACGGCTGCGCACCGTCACCGCCCGTCTCCAATCGATGGGCGAGCAAGCCCCCGACGCCCCGCCGATGGACGAGGCGCCGGCCCGCGACGACTACCAGGTGCCCGGTGACCTGGCCCAAAAGTCGGCCACCGAGCAGGTCACCATCCTCGAGAAACGCAAACAGGCCTGCGAGCGGGCCAAGGCCGCGTACGACGCCAACAAGCGCAAGCTTGACGAGCACTACCGCACCGTCGACCAACAAGCCCGGGCGATGCAGGCCAAGAAGGCCGACGCGGATCGTGCAGAAGCACTGAAAGAAGCGTACGCCGCGCTCGGGGTCAAAGAAGACCAGAAGCTGTACGCGACGTTCGAGACGTCGATGGGCGATATCGTGGTCGAGCTGTTCTACAAGCGCGCCCCCCGCACGGTGATGAACTTCGTGGGCCTGGCCGAGGGCACCAAGGAGTGGACCGACCCCTCGGGCAAAAAACAAAAGGGGAAGTCGCTGTACGCGGGCACGAAGTTTCACCGGGTCATCCCCGACTTCATGATCCAAGGCGGCGACCCCGAGGGCACCGGGCGCGGGGGGCCGGGCTACAAGTTCGCCGACGAGTTCCACCCTGAGCTGCGCCACGACGGGCCCGGGGTCCTCTCGATGGCCAACGCGGGGCCCAACACCAACGGCTCGCAGTTTTTCATCACCGAGCGGGCCACCCCGCACCTCGACAACCGGCACAGCGTGTTCGGCAAGGTCACCGACGACAAGTACGTCGAGACCATCCGCAAGATGGCCCGGGTGGAAAAAGACCCCGGCGACCGGTCGAACTCGAAGCCCAAGACCGACATCATCTTGAAGAAGGTGGTCATCGGCCGGGGGCAACCCGCCCGGTAGCGGGGGGTTCGCCGACAAGAACAAACGCCGCCCCCCGGGGGCGGCTTTTTTGTGGCAAGCGGCGGGAACCGTTCGTGCGGGAAAGGGCCCCTAGCCCCCGACCACCTCGACCTCGATGCCGGCGCATTCGGATTCGCACACCGAGACCTCACAGTCCACGTCCCGGGTGGCCTCCTCGAGCTCGGCGCAGGACTCGTTGTCGTTGTCCGGTCCGAGGCACGCCTCGGTGGACAAGCACGCGCAGCAACCGCTGTAGTCGCCGAGGCCCACAATGACACTGGGTGCGCCCCCGCAGCCCGCGAGCCCCAAGGCCACCGCGGCGCACCACGCGATCAACCGGTGTCGGTGTCTCATGGTCTCAGTGTACCCGTCGACGGCCGCGGCGCACGCCGGCGAGCGCGCACAACGCGAGCCCCAGCCCGGCCCACGCCCCGGGGGGCCCACCGGCGGCACATGACGTGGCCCCGCAGTAGGGGCTGGTGCCGTCGCCGTCGGTGATCAAGGTGGTGCCGTCCGGGCACCGGCAGGTGAGCCGCTCGTCGAGGTACGCCCCGTCGGCGCACACCGGGGCCACGTTGCAGTCCGGCCCGTCGTGGCCGCCGCTTTCGTCGAGCAAATACAAGACCTCGACGAAGGTGGACGTGATGTCGCCGAGGTCGGCCTGCCCATTGCCGTTGCACGCGTTGGCCGAGCCGTAGAGCGTGATCGGCCCGCCCCCGATCAAGCCGCGGCTGTCGACCTCGAGAAGAAACCGGGCCTGGCCCCCTTCGAAGGGGCGCGGCGTGTTGTGCACCACCTCCGAGCCGGCCTCCTCGCCCCCCGCCCGGGGGGCTTGTTTGAGCCCTTCTTCGCCGGCGGCGGGCCGCAACACCGTGGGCACATCGGGGGTGGCGCTCAGGCCCGTGACCTCGACGTCGACGCCGACCACCGGTCCGGTGCAGGTGGTGTCCGGGGGACAGGTCAGCCCGTCGTCCGCGCTCGGCTCCGGGACCACCAGCTCCACCGTCACGGTCTCGTTTTTGGGGAGCACAAAAAACGTGTCCTCGACGAGCACCCGCCCGTCGGGGGTGCGCCGCACGCAGTCGCGCCGGAGGTGGGGGGGCAGCCGCACGTACGCCCCGTCGTACGTCGCGGGGCTGTGGCAGCGGTTGCAGGTGCCGCCCTCCGGCCGCCCGGTGGCGCCGGGGTGGCCGGCCGACCGCGCAAACGAAGGGACCACCCCGAAGAGGGTGGTCCCGAGCGCCAACAGGCAAAAGACGCGCTTAGCCACGACGGCGGCGGCGCAACAGCATGCCCGCCATGAACAGCCCGCCCAGCAGCGCGCCCTCCGAGGGGTTCATGGAGGTGTCTTGGGCCGAGCAGCCGCAGCCACCGCAATTGCCGGTGTCGTCGGGGGCCGAGCCGTCGTCGCACACCGCGCAGTAGGACGGGAGGTTGTCCGCGACCGCCACCGCCACGACGTAGTTGGAGTTGAGGTCGAGGTCGTCGGCGTAGCCGTTGTGGTTCGCGATGTTCGCGCCGACCCACAGGTTGATGCCGTCGGTGTACTCCTCGGCCGACGGCGCGGTGTAGGTAAAGCTCCAGGTCGCGTCGCCGGTGAGGAAGTCGTGGCCTTCGGCGTGGCTCACCTGGGTGAGGGCGCCGTTGCCCGGGTATTTCATCCGGGTGCCCAGGTCGGCTTCGGCGATGGTGAACGCGCCGCCGCCTTCGGCTTCGGCGTTGAAGCCGGCCACCGCGGTGTCTTCGCACACGTGCAAGAAGTTGGTGCAGCGCGGGCCTTGGTAGCTCACGCCGTTGACCGAGAAGGTGGCCTGGCCGCAGATGGAGTCGGGGCCCGGGTCGGGGCTGCCCGCGCAACAATCCGTGTCGGGGCACGTCGGGGAGTCGGCGCCGCCGGCGTTGGGGTCGCCGGGGTTGGTGATCGAGACCGTCACCGTGGCGGTGCCGCTGTAGTCGAGGGTGGCGATGTCGCGGGCCACGATGCCGCCCTCGGCGGTGCTGTCGGCGACCCAACATTTGATCGGGCTGCCCAGGCCGTCGACGGTGACGTTCAAGCCGTCGTAGCTCGTGGGGCCGTGGCAGTTGAGGCAGCTCGCGGCCCGGCCGGAGTAGTCAAACTGCCCCGTGCGGTTGGCCAACGACGGCTGGGCGAGAAGGGTCACGGCGAAGGCACAGGTCAAAGGGGCAAGCCATTTCATGGGGCGGTCTCCAGGCTGGTTCACAGTCGGTGGATGCAGGGAACGGTAAACCACATCGGGTCGTTTGGCGAGTCGACGACCGGTGGTCGGATTTTATCAGCTTTTCGGGGACTTAGGCGGCCTCAGAAGGCTCCGGGAGCAGTCGTTTGCGGTCGTCGCCGACAAGCATGGGAAAGCCCAAGTCTTCGCGCATCTTGAGGTAGCCGGTGGCGCACGCGCGCGCGAGGTCGCGGATGCGGGCGATGTACGCCGCCCGCTCGGTCACCGAGATCGCGCCGCGGGCGTCGAGGAGGTTGAAGGTGTGGCTGCACTTCAGGGCATAGTCATAGGCGGGCAACACCCAACCTTTGTCGAGGAGCTGCTCGGCTTCCTTTTGGTACATGTCAAATAGGGAAAAGCACATCTCGACGTTGGCTTCGTTGAAGTTGTAGTGCGACCACTCGAACTCGTCGCGGTGGTGCACATCGCCGTAGGTCACGCGTTGGCCCGAGGGCAAGACCGCCCACACCAAGTCGTAGACCGACTCGACGTTCTGCAGGTACATGGCGAGCCGCTCAACCCCGTAGGTGAGCTCGGCCGCGACCCGGGGCAGCTCGAACCCGCCGCACTGCTGAAAATACGTGAACTGCGTGACCTCCATGCCCTGGGCCCAGACCTCCCAGCCGAGGCCGGCGGCGCCGAGGGCGGGGTGTTCCCAATCGTCCTCGACGAACCGCACGTCATACTCGGCGGGCTCGATGCCCAGCGCCCGCAACGAATCGAGGTAGAGCTCCTGGACGTCGTCGGGCGCGGGCTTGAGAATGACCTGAAACTGGTAATAGTGCTGCAACCGGTTGGGGTTTTCGCCGTACCGGCCGTCGGTGGGCCGGCGACACTGCTCCACGTAGGCGACGTTCCACGGCTCGGGGCCGAGCACCCGCAAAAACGTGTGCTTGTTGAGCGTGCCCGCGCCCACCTCGACGTCGCAGGGCTGGACCGCGAGGCAACCCTGGTCGCCCCAGTACCGGGTGAGGCGGATCAACACCTCTTGAAATGTCAGCGCGGGCTCGGCGACGGGGAGCATGGCTCAGCCTTTCTTGTTCGCGATGGCGTCGATCTCGACGAGCACATCCTTGGGCAGCCGCGCGACCTCGACGCAGGCCCGGGCGGGGGGATTGTCCGCGAACCGCTTGGCATAGATCGCGTTGACCTTGGCGAAGTCCCCCATGTCTTTGAGGAAGATGGTGGTGCGCACCACGTCGCCAAAGCCGCACCCCGCGGCCTCGAGCACGGCCCCGAGGTTGGTCATGACCTGCTCGGTCTGGGCTTCGACGTCGCCCTCACCCACCAATGTCATGGTGCGGGGGTCGAGCGGGATTTGCCCCGAGCAGAACACGGTCTCGCCGCCGGTGATCGCCACCGCTTGGCTGTACGGGCCGATGGCGGCCGGGGCTTTGTCGGTCGAGATGATGCGGGCCATGTCGATCCTCCTCCGGCCCGGCTATACAAGAGCGACCAAGCTGTGGGGAGGTCTCACGCGACAAAAGCTGTGGATGTGGGTGCTGATGGCCGTGCTCGTCGGCTCGGCCGCGGGGTGCGGCAAGCTGTTGAAGATGGGGGCCAAGGCGGCGACAAAAAAGTCAGGCAAAGCCGCGGCCGCAGCGGGGGCGCTCACCGCGGGCGAAGAGGTCGCCGAGCGGGGGGTCAAAGCCGCGGTCAAACACGGCGACGAGGCCGCGGGCGCGGCGGCCAAGGCCGAGGGGGAGTCGCTGGGCAAAAAGGTCGCCGACCAGGCGGTGGACAAAGCCCCCGACGCGGTGGAGGCCGCGGTCGACGACGACGACGACGACGACGAATAGAAGCCCCACCCCTGCGCCCTGACGCGAGCGGTCAGCGGGTCGGATCCCGCGGCCGCGACGGGGGCGGTATGGTTTGGTCATGCCGTTTCGACGCCGTACGTTTCTGAGCACCGCGGCCAAAGCCGCGCTCGCGGTGCCCTTTCTGCGCGCGGCCACCGCCCGGGCGCAGACCCCGCCCAGACGGTTGGTGTTCTTTTTTGTCCCCGACGGCGTGCACCACCCCGACTGGGTGCCCACCGGGTCGGGCACGAGCTTCGGGTTCGCCCCCGGGTCGGTGCTCTCGCCCCTCGAGAACAACAAGAACGACCTCATCGTCGTGCAAGGCTGCCACCTGACCACCTCAGGCACCCACGAGCACGGCACCGCGTTGCTGCTCACCGGCGCGGGCCGGGACGCGGACGTCGGGGGCGGGGCCAGCGTCGACCGCTACATCGGCGAGGAGCTGCGCGCGGGCACCCGCTTCAACCAGATGTCGCTCGGCATCGCGGCCAACTTCCAAGCCTCGTCCGCGAACAACATCCTGTACTCGGCCGGGGGCACGCCCCAGCCCCCCGAGGACAACCCCGCCGAGGTGTACGGCAACCTGTTCGACGCCGCGGCCCCGCCCGCGGATGCGCCCGACTGGCGCCGGACCCGCCTGGCCCTGACCCGGGCCGAGCTCGACGATCTCAAGAACCGGGTGGGCACCCGCTTGGCCGGCCGCCTCGAGGTCCACGCCGAGGCCCTCGACGCCCTGCAACAACAGTACACGCCTGCGGGACCGCAGCAGCCCCTCGCCGCGTGCGAGCCCTTCGCGCTGCAAGACTATGAACACCCGGGCAGCTATTACCCATTGACCCACCACGTGAACGACAACTTCCCCGCGGTGGCGAAAAACCAACGCGACCTCCTCGTGGCCACCCTCGGCTGCGACGCCACCCGGGTGGCGAGCATCCAGTATTCGCACTCGGTGTCCCCGACGGTCTTTTCTTGGGTCAACGACGACAACGGCGCCGCCATCACCGAGGGGCATCACAGCCTGTCCCACACCGGTGAGGGCGATTTCGGCACCAAGACCATGCGGTACCGCGCGGTGCAGCGGTGGGTGACCGAGGAATTCAGGACGTTCATCGAGCAGCTCAAGGCCTGGCCGGACCCCCTCGGCGAGGGGTCATTGTTCGACAGCACCCTGGTGGTGTGGTGCTCGGAGATCGCGGGCAGCCAAGCCCACGACAGCTTCAACATGCCCTTCGTGCTCGCCGGGGGCGGCATCCAAGGCGGTCAATACCTCCAGCTGGACGACGTCAAACACAACCGCCTGCTCGTCACCCTCTGCGCCTACATGGGGCTGGACAACACCACCTACGGCGCGCCCGCCGGCGGCAACGGTGTGATCCCGGGGATCTTGTCATGACCGCGCGCGCTGGCTGTTCCCTGTGGCTGGCCGCGGCCTTGGGCGCGGGGTGTCTGCCGCCCGCGGGCCCCCCCGAGCCGGTGCCGGGACCGGGGTCCTGCGCCCCCGACGCGGCCCGCTTCGGTCTGGTCGTCGACGCGCCGCTGCTGCAATCCACCTGCATCGCTTGTCATGTCGAGGGCGGCCCCGCCCAGGGCACCCGCCTGGTGCTGCGCGGCGGCACCACCGAGGACGTGGCCGCCCACAACATGTCGGTGGTGTTCGCCCTCGCCGGAGAGACCGCCGACGGGCGGCCCCTGCTCGTGGCCAAGCCCACCAACCGCCACCCCGACGGCCACGGCGGGGGCGAGGTTGTCGCCCCCGGGTCGCTCGACGAGACCCGGCTCCGGTTCGCCGCCGACTGGGGGGCGGGGACGCAAAGTGACTGCACGCCGCCCCCGGGCCTGGTCCCGGTGGATTGCGCCGACACCCCGGCCCGGGGCCCGCGCGAACTGCGCCGGCTCACCCGCAACGAATACCTCGCCACCGTCTTCGACCTCACCGGGGTCACGATGGATTTTGTCGACCTGCCCCTCGACCAGAGCGAGTCGGTGTTCGACACCCACGCGGCCTCGCTGGTGGTCAACGACCAGCTCGCGGAGAAGCTGGCCCGGGCCGCCGAGGGCATCGCCTCCCGCGTGGTCGACGACAACCCCGCGCGCATCTCGCCCTGCGGCACCACCGCCACCGCCGCGTGCCGGGACCAGTTCCTGCGCGAGTTCGGCGCTCGGGTCTTCCGCCGGCCGCTCACCGGCGACGAGCTTGACCGGTATCGCGACTTCTTTGACCTCGTGGCGGCCCAGGAAGGACGCACCGTGGCCATCCGCGAGGCCGCCACCGCGCTGCTGCAGTCCCCGCATTTTCTCTACCGCGCCGAGCTCGGCGGCCGCACCGGCGGCGACACCTTCGCCCTCACCCCCTGGGAGGTCGCCACCGAGATGAGCTACCTCGTGCTCGGCACCACCCCCGACGACGACCTGCTGCGCGCCGCCGCCACCGGCGCACTCGACACCCCGGAGGGCCGGCAGGCGTCCCTGGACCGGTTGTTGGGCGACCCACGGGCGGAGGCCACGCTCGCCGCGGGGTTCGCCCAGTGGTGGGCGGTGCGCGGGCTCGAGACCCAGGCGCCGCCCGGGGCGGCCGACGGCGCGGTGTACGCGGCCATGGAGCGAGCGTTCGCCGAGGAGATGGTGGCGGCCGCGGTCGCGGGCACGACCATGGCCGAGCTGCTCACCCGCGACGAAGTGTTTGTGGATGGCGCGCTGGCCGCGCACTACGGCCTGTCCGGCGCCCCCGCGGGCACCGCCCTCGTCGACGGCGAGGGCCGATACGGGGGCCTGTTGCGGCACGGGGCGGTGCTGGTCGCGCACTCGCACACCGCGGTCCTGGCCCCCATCCGGCGGGGCAAGCTCGTGCGCGAACGGCTTTTGTGCCAACCGCTGCCGATGCCCCCGGCCAACGCGGCGGCGATGCAAGAAGAGCTCACCCCCGGCGGCGGGGACGACCCGCGCGCGGGTTCGAACGCGCGGCTCGAGGCCGAATCGTGCAAAGGGTGCCACGAGCAGATGGACCCCATCGGCCACGGCTTCGCCGCCTACGACCTCGTGGGACGCTTCGACGCCGGGGCCGACGCGAGCGGCGGCGAAGTCCTGCGCGCGGGGGACGCCACGGGCACGTTCGACTCGGTGAAGACCCTCGCCGACCAGCTCGCGGCCAGCCGGGAAGTGGGCCAGTGTATGCAGGAGGTTTGGCTTTCCTACGGCGCGGGCGGGCTCGACCCCGCCCTCGCCTGCGGCGTGGACGACGAGCTCACCCCCGACGCGCTGACCCCCTGGGCGCTGTTGCTCGGCGTGGTCGACCTCCCGCACTTCACCGCGCGCATTGGTCCGACCGGCGCGGAGGACGGCCCCGCGACAGAGGCATTGCCCCTGATGCTCGACGGGGACCTGGTCGGTCCCGGCACCGAGCCTGAGCCCACCCCCGAGCCGGAGCCGGCCCCCGAGCCCGCGCCCGAACCGGGCCCCGACGAGGTGGTGCCGGAGATTCCCGACGTGTTCCCCGACGGGGTGACGGTGACCGCCTACCGCAACCTCCCGCAGGACGATTGGGGCACGGGCTACTGCATGCGGTTCCGCTTCGAGCTCGACGTGCCCCTCGGCGATTGGTCAATGCCCCTCGAGGTGATCGGCACCATCACCACCAGCTGGAACGTGGCCCGCGACGGCGACAGCGGCACAGTGACATTCAGCGGCGAAGGCTTCACCGCCAACTTGGGTCCTGGGGTGTACGACGACGTGCTCGGGTATTGCGCCGACTATTCGTTGTAGGAGGGGCTGCGCCTCGCAAGCGCGGCGCTCTGCGGGTGGCCAACGAGGTTGGCGTGCGCAACGCGAAGCGTTGCCGGCCGCGGTTGCTTACCCCTCGGACGCGGCGAGGAGTTGGGCGCAGGTTTGGGCGGTGTGGTCGTCGTGGGGGAAGTAGGACTCGATGCGCAGCTCCTCGACGGTGACGTTCTGTGGGGCGGAAAACGCGGTCACGGTGGTGAAGAAGGAGAGCGCGAGGTCGCCCTTTTGGAGGTGCACCACCAGGGTGGGTTCGCTCGGGCGGGTGAGGTCGACCTTGCGCCAGGCGTCGTCGACGGTGGGCAGCGCGAACAGCTCGGCCACGAGGTCGGCGAGGCCTTGGTCGGCGGGATTTTGCAGGGCTTCGCGTTGCAGGCGCCACATCAGGTGGCGGCCCACCTCGTCGTAGTTGACGATGTAGGGCTGCCACAGCCGCTCGTCGAACAGCGCGCGCATGCCATTGACCTGGCCCACCGCCGACGGGTCGTGGGCGAGCAGAGGCATGAGCACCGCGGCCGCGCGGTTGACGTCGAGGATGTTGTAGAGCCGGTCGAGCACCACCAGCGGGAAGGGGTCATGATGGGTCTTGAGCCGCTCCAGCGCGCGGCGGATGTTGTCCGGCAGCGCACCCCGCGCATCGGGCTCGTCAAACAACGCGGCGAACCCCGCCGCGAGCAGCATCTCGTTCTGGTGGCGAAATGGGACCGAAAGCGCGGACGCGAGCTGCAACACCATGTCCTCGCTGGGCTGGCTGCGGCCGGTCTCGAGAAAGCTCACGTGGCGTGCGGAGACATCGGCGGCCAACGCGAGGTCAAGCTGGCTCATCCCGCGCTGGCCGCGCCAATGTTTGAGCAACGCGCAGAACAGGCCGGAGCGGCGGGGGTCGGTCATGGGCTCTACGTTACGAAAGAACCGCGGGGGTGCGCCATGACCCCGGGAGGTAAGCAGGGCCGGGCCGCGCTTACCCCGGGAGGTATTTGAGACCCCGGCCGGGCTTCCGCACCCTCTGGGCATCGATCGGAAACGAAAGGAAACCCCATGCCCAATCTCCGCCCCGTCTCGACCACCCTCCCCGCCCACCCCGTGTTCGATGCGCCCCCGACGCGCTTCATCGACGTGGGGCACAGCCAGCTCGCCCACCGGGCGGTGGGGTCGGGGCCGGACCTGCTCTTGATCCACGGCTGGCCGGTGCACATGGCCACGTGGCGCTACCTGGTGAGCGATCTGGCCGCGGACTTTACATGCCACTGCATCGATCTGCCGGGCGCGGGGGAGACCCGGTTTGGCAAGGACGCGCCCATCGAGCTGTTCAGCCACGCGGAGACCGCGCGCCGGGCGGTGGATGCGCTCGGGCTCGAATGTTACGGCATCGTCGCGTTCGACTCGGGGGCCGCGGTGGCGCGTTATCTCGCCGCGGACGACGCGCGGGTGAAGGCCCTGGTCATCTCGGGCACAGAGATTCCCGGTCACCACCCGGACCTGGTGGCGCTGATTCAGAGGTTCGCGCGGTGGCCCGGCTTCGACCGGTGGATGCGCACCCTGTTCTCGTTCCGCGCGGTGCAACGCTCCAAGTTCGGCTTTGCCGGTTGTTTTGCCGACCCGTCGCGCATCGACGACGATTTTGCCCGGCGCTTCATCGCCCCGCTCACGGGCTCGGCGCATTTGATGTGGGGGGCGATGGAGCTCGCGCGCAATCTCACCCCGGCCATGACCGATGACCTCCGGCACGTGCACCCGAAGCTGACCATGCCGGTACAGCTCATTTGGGGCACGAAGGACCCGTTCTTCCCCGTCGAGCGGGCCCGGGCGATGGCCACGCACATCCCGGGCGCGCGGTTCGACACCATCGAGGGGGGGCGGCTGATGGTGCACGAGGAGTTCGCGGACATCTATGCCAAGCTGGCGCGCCGCGCGCTGGACCTCGGGCTGCGGGACAAAAAAGCGGCGTAGCCCGAGGGGCGTGGCTCAGGCGCTGCGGGCGCGCTCCACGCTGTGCACGCCCTTGACCCCCTCGAGGGTCTTGACCACCTTGCGCAGCTGGTCGAGGTCGACGATGCCGCACTTGAAGGTGTTGACCGCGTGGCCGTCGTTGCCCGCGCGGCAGTTGGCCTCGCTGATGCTCACCCCGTTGCGGGTGAACGCGCTGGACAAGTCCGCGAGCATGCCTTCGCGGTCGTCGGTGACCACGCGGATGCTGATCGGCCGGGTGAACGTCCCGCCCGATTCCCACACCACCGGGATGCGCCGCTCGGGGTCGAGGGCGAGCACCTTGGGGCAGTCGTGGCGGTGCACCGTGACCCCGCGCCCGATGGTGACGAACCCGACGATGGGATCGCCTTTGACCGGGGCGCAGCAGCGCGCAAAATGCACGAGCATGTCTTCGATGCCCGCGATCTGGACCCCCGACGACGAGCGCCGCGCCACCCGGTCGATGAGTTGGCCGAGCCGGGAGCGCCGCTTGGGCTCCTGCTGGGGCTTTTTGATCACCTCTTCGGGCAGCACCCGCTCGGCCACCGCCTGGGCCCCGAGCTTGCCGTAGCCCACCGCGATCAAAATCTCGTCGAGGGTCTTGTACTTGCCGTCCTGGAACGCCTGCACAATGGAATTGTCTTTGACGTACTTCTGCAGGCTCTGGCCGAACCGGCGGAACTCTTTTTCCACCAACTGCTGGCCGATCTGCTTGCTGCGCTCCCGCTCCACCCCGCGGATGTAGGCGCGGATTTTGGTGCGGGCGCGGCTGGTCTTGACGAAGTCGAGCCAGTTCTTGTTCGGCTTTTGGTTTTTGTTGGTGATGATCTCGCAGGTGTCGCCGGACTGGAACACGTGCCGCAGCGGCACCATGCGGCCGTTCACTTTGGCCCCGCTGCAGGTCATGCCCACGTCGGTGTGAATGGCGAACGCGAAGTCGATGGGGCACGCGCCCCGCGGCAACTCGAGCACATCCCCGTTGGGGGTGAACACGAACACCTCGTCGGCAAACAGGTCAAACTTCACCGAGTCGAGGAACTCGGTGGGGTCTTTGACCTCCCGTTGCCAGTCCATGAGCTGGCGCAGCCACTTGAAGCCTTGTTTGCCGTCGCCTTTGAGGGTGGCGTGTTTGCCGTTGCTGCCGCCTTGTTCTTTGTAGGCCCAGTGCGCGGCGATGCCCTGCTCGGCCACCTCGTGCATCTCGCGGGTGCGAATCTGGATCTCGATGCGCTCGGCCTTCGGTCCGATCACGGTGGTGTGCAACGACTGGTAGCCGTTGGGCTTGGGCATCGCGATGTAGTCTTTGAACCGCCCGGGGATGGGGCGCCAAATCGCGTGGATGTGCCCGAGGGTCTCGTAACATTGGCCGACGTTCTCGACGAGGACGCGGAACGCGATGAGGTCGTGAATCTCCTCGAACGGGATCTTCTTGGTGACCATTTTCTTGTGGGCGGACCAGAGATGCTTGGGCCGGCCGGACACCTCGAAGCCGGTCATGCCGCTCTTCTCGAGCGCCTTGGTGATCATGTCCGAGACGTCGTCGATGAATTTTTCGCGCTCCCGCTTGGTCTTGCCGAGCTTCTCCGCGAGGTCGCGGTACTCGTCGGGGCGGAGGTAGCGAAAGCTGAGGTCCTCGAGCTCGATCTTGAGCCAAGAGATGCCGAGCCGGTTGGCCAGCGGCGCGTAGATGTCCATCGTCTCGCGGGCGATGCGCTCTTGCTTGTCGGGTTTCATCGCCCCGAGGGTGCGCATGTTGTGCAGCCGGTCGGCGAGCTTGACCAACAACACGCGGATGTCGCGGGCCATGGCCACGACCATCTTGCGGAAGTTCTCGGCGAGCTTTTCCTCGCTGGTCTGGAACTGAATCTGCGACAGCTTGGTCACGCCGTCGACGAGGTGGGCGATGTCGCCCCCGAAGAGGTCGTCGATCTCGGCGAGCGTGGCCAATGTGTCTTCCACGGTGTCGTGGAGAAGCCCGGTGCACACGCTGGCTTCATCGAGGTGGAGCTCGGCGAGGATGCCCGCTACCGCGAGGGGGTGAATGAGGTACGGCTCACCCGTCTTGCGCACCTGCCCGGCGTGCACCTTCGCCGAGTACACGTACGCTTTTTTGATCAAGTCGACGTCCGCCTCCGGGTGGTAGGAGGTGACTTGATCGATGATGTCATTCAACCGCGGCGTATTGGGCATGGCGCTCTGAAGTTCGCTTCCTCAGCATAGCCTCGTTCGGGGGCCAAGGCACAAACAATGGATCGGCGCCCGGCGACCCTGCCCGTCGAGGTCGGCGCGGCTAAGACTTGGACACCCCGACCAACAGGTCCTTGAGCGCCGACGGCAACAGCGCCTGCGCACCGTCGGACCGGGCCCGGCCCGGCTGGTCATGGATTTCCACCAATACGCCCGAGGCCCCGGCCGCGACCCCGGCGCGCAGCAACGGCCCGATGAGGTCACGACGACCGGCCGCGTGACTCGGGTCGACCACCACCGGCAACCGGTGCACGTGGGAGAGCAAGGCGATGGCCCCCACGTCGAGCACGTTGCGCGTCTGGGGGTCGAAGCCGCGCACCCCGCGCTCGCAGAAGATCACCCCCGTGGCCCCGGCGTACAGCAACCGCTCGCCGGCCAGGAGCCACTCCTCGACGGTGGCCGAAAAGCCACGCTTGAGCAGCACCGGGCGCTTCTGGGCCCCGACCGCGTCGAGCAGCGGCCCGTGGTGCATGCTGCGCGCGCCCACCTGCAGCACATCGCACACCGCCCCACACGCGGCCGCCTGGGCGGCGTCGACGACCTCCGTGCACAGCCCGAGGTCGTGCTCGTCGGCGGCGGCGCGCAACCAGGCCAAGGCTTGCTGTCCGAGGCCGCGAAACGCGTAGGGCGACGTGCGCACCTTGTCCGCGCCCCCGCGCAAAAAATCGGCCCCCGCCGCCTTGGCCGCGGCCGCGAGGCGAAACACCTGGGCCTCGTCCTCGGCGCTGCACGGCCCGGCGAACACCACCGGCCGGCCCGCGTCCCCCACCGACAAGCCCCGCACCCGCAGGATCTCGGGGTGGGCATCGAGCAGCGGGTGCGGGCTTTGCGGCACCAAGACGTCGGCCACCCCGTCGAGGGCGCGCAACACCGCAGGGTCGAGCGCGGCGGAGTCGGAGCGCACCACGACGCTGGTCCGCGCGGCGCTGGTCAGCACGCGCCCCCACAACCCCAGCTCGGTCAGCTGGGCCATGGTGTGTTCGACATCGGCGTCGCGCTCGAGCAAGAGCACGTAAGGAACCATGGCCTACCCCGCGTCGCCCCCGTCGGGCCCGCCGGCGTCGACCCCGCCGGCGTCCGGCCCCCCGTCGGGGGACGCGGCGTCGGGGCTGCCGCCGTCCACCGCGGCGTCGGGCGCGCCCCCGTCGGTGAGCCCCGCGTCGGGCCCGGCGTCCGGCCCCGGCCCCCCGTCGGGGGAGACCACGTCGCAGCCCCCGTCGGGGATGGCGTTGAGCTCGACCACGGTGTCACCGCCCACGCCCCCCTGGGCCTCGACCTGGGCGACGATGGCCTCGGCCGTGCATTGGGACAACGCGTCGTTGTTGGCGATCTCGAGCAGGCCGCCGACCTCGGCCAAGCTGCCCACGTCGACGCTGGTGAGGCTGTCGTTTTCCCAGAGGGAGAAGTCATCGAGCACGGTGGTGAGCAACGGGGCCGAGAATGAAGCTGCATTGGAGGCCCACAAGTTCAACGACTCGGCCCGGCGCAGGTTGGGGAACGACACCGTGCCCACGTTGTTGATCATGCTCACCGACCCGAGCAAACAGACCTCGTCGGCGATGTCGTCGAGGTCGCCCGCGGTCTGGTAGGTGCCGTCGGCGTCGACGCAACAGTCCTCTTCGCTCTGCTGCGTCCCCCCGCACATCCACCCGTTGGCGTCGTCGCAGGTGGCGACCCCGACCACGCTCAGGTTGGTGCAGTTGTCGAAACACGGGGGGGCGGTGCCGGGACACGGGCCACATTGGGCGAGAGGAAAACCCATCTGGCAGCGCCAGGCGGACCCGGCGCACACCATCGGCATGGTCTGGACCGCTTGGCAGTCGGCCACGCACACGTCGGGGGTCCCTTCACAATCGAACGTTTGGCACGCGTCGAGGTCGGGCAGGTACTGGAACTGACACTCCCACTCGCCTTCGTTGCAGATTTGCCCCGGGGCCGGCTCGCCCCAGCACGTGGTGTCGGGACAGTCGGTGCGCAACACCCCCTCGTCGCACACCTCGCGTCCGTCGACGCACGACGCGGTGCCGATGGTGGTCTCGTCCCCGCAGCCGACGTAACAGACATTGGGCGTGGCCGGGCACTCGTTGCCCACGTCGATCTCGCAGGCCGCGGGGCGATCGACCGCGCCCGGGGTCTCGCAGGTGCCGCACTCGCAGGCCAAGCCCGCGTTGCAGTCGAGGTCGGTGCCGCACGCGCCGCCTTCGGCCACCCCCTCGAGGGGGCCGGGGGCGAGCAAAAAACACCCCGTCGACAGCGCGACCGCAAACAAGCCGAGGCCCAAGGCCCCCCGAGGCGAAAACGCTTTCATACGGGGGATGTACCATGAACGACGCGGCGGGGCCGCCCCAAAGCCGGCCCCGGGGCGCCCGACCGCCGCCGCGTTCACAGCGGCATGCGCAACCGGAAGGTCGCGCCCGCGCCGGGCACCGACTCCGCCCGCACCTCGCCGTGGTGGTCTTTGGCCACCTTGCGCACCACCGCGAGCCCGAGCCCGGTGCCCTCTTCTTTGCCGTGGGTGGCGAACGACTCGAACAGCCGGCCTTGAATCTCCGGCGCCAGCCCCGGGCCGGTGTCGGCGCAGGCGAACTCGATCTGGTCGCCCACTTGCGAAATCGTCAACGTGAACCGGCCGCCCGCGTCCCCCATCGCTTCCTTGGCGTTTTTCGCGAGGTTGGCCAGGGCCCGCTTGAGCTTGACCTCGTCGAGGCGCGCCGACCCTTTGTATTGGGTCTCGACCGCCACCGTCACCGGGCTGTCTTTGAACAACGCGCGGAGCATGTCCTCGAGGTCGCGGGCCAGGTGTTGGCAGTACACCTTGCGCAGGAGCAGATCCGTGTCCCCGCGGGCGAACCGCAACAGCTCCTTGGTCATGCTCGTCATCTGCTCGGTCTGTTTGACCACGATCTCGGCGCACCGGGCGCGTTCGGCCTCGTCGTCCTCCGACTCCATCAACTGGACATAGCCAGAGATGATCGTCATGGGGGTCTTGAAATCGTGCACAATGCCGCTCAACATGTGGCCGATGGTCTTGAGCTGTTCGTCCTTCTTGGACTGGTCACGGCGTTTGGCGAGGATGAGCGCCCCCGCCACCCGGCCCGCGACCAGGCTGAGGATGCGCACGTCCTCGTCGGTGAACGGCACCTGTCCCGGCCCGCGCAACACCTCGAGGGCGCCCATGGCCGCGCCGGTGGTCTTGATCGGCACGCAGGCCACCGGTCCCGCGGGGAAGCCGATCTCGGCGGCCAGCGAGCGATCGTGCCGCGCGTCCTGCTGGGCGTCGGGGATGTTGATGACCTCCCCGCTCTCCACACACGCCCCGACGAGCCCGTGTTTGGGCGAGAGCGCCCGGCGGAGCAGCACCTCGCCCGGGGTGGTGGCCGCGGTGAACACCAAGCCAGCGGTCTTGTGGTCGACGACGGCCACGCTGGCCGCGCCCGCGTGGGTGATGCCCTGGATGCGTTCACAGATGACGTCGAACAGCTCCTGGGGATCTTGGGCCGCGGCCATGTGGTGCTCGAGCTCGACGAGGAAATCGAGCTCACGCACCCGCCGGGTCAGCCCCGCCTCGGCCTTCTCCAACGAGCGGGCCTTCTCGCGCAGCTCCTCGAACATCAGCGCATCGGTCAGCGCCACCGACACCTGGTGGGACACCGCCTCGAGCAGCCGCTCGTCGGTGGCGGAAAAGCCCCCGCCCCGTTTGTTGAGCGCCTCGACCACGCCCATCGGCTTGTCCCCTTTGCCCGGGATGGGCACGCACAGAAGATTGCGCGTGCGGTAGCCGGTCTGCTGGTCGACGTCCCGCTTGAACCGCTCGTCGGCGTAAGCGTCCGGCAGGTGCAGGGCCACGCCGGTCTTGGCCACCGTGCCCGCCACCCCCTGCCCGAGGGGCACGCGGATCTCCTTGGGGCCGTCCTCGGTCTTGTCCAGCCCCTCGGCCACCCGGCTCCACAGTTCGCCCCGGTCCTCGTCCACCAAGAACAAGCTGGCCCGCTCACAGTCCACCAACTCGCTCACCTGGGCGATGATGTCGTCGAGCAGGGTGTCGAGTTCGAGACGACCGAGCAGGGCCTTGGCCGTCTTCTGCATCGACCGCAGACGTTTGCGGGACAGCTCCAGCGCGGCCTCGAGGGCGGCGTTCTCGTCGAGCAGCTCTTCGCGGGAGGGGGATTCGGCTTCGCTCATCAGTGTACCTCGGCCCAGTTGTCACCAATGCCACTGTCCACGAGAAGGGGCACGTCGAGCTCGGCCGCGGACAGCATCGCCGCCCCCACCAGGTCGCGGGTGGCGGGCGCGTCCTCTTCGTCGACCTCGAGCAACAGTTCGTCGTGGACCTGCAGCAGCAGCTTGGCCGCGGGCAGCTCTTTGCGCAGGGCCGCGTCGGCGTTGAGCATGGCGCGTTTGATGATGTCCGCGGCCGAGCCCTGGATGGGGGTGTTGATCGCCAAGCGCTCGCCCCGGGCGACCTCGCCACGGTTTTTGCTGTACAGCTCGGGCAACAGCCGTCGACGACCAAACAGGGTGGTGACAAACCCGTCCTTTTTCGCCTGCACCAGCGCGTCGTCGTGCCATTGGCGAAAGCCGCCGTAGCGCTCGAAGTATTTGTTGATGAACGCCTTGGCCTCGGCGCGTTTGATGCCGAGCTCCCGGGCGAGCCGGAGCACCCCCATGCCGTAGAGCAAACCGAAGTTGATCGCCTTGGCCGCGGTGCGTTCGTCCTTGCTCACCTCGTCGAGGGCCTTGTCAAAAATCTCCGCCGCGGTGCGCCGGTGCACGTCCTCACCCTTTTGAAAGGTGTCGAGCATGACCGGGTCTTTTGTCACGTGGGCGAGCAAGCGCAGCTCAATCTGTGAATAGTCGAGGGACACGAGCTTCTTGCCCGGTGGGGCGATGAACGCCTGGCGAATGCGCCGCCCGAGGGGGGTGCGCGCGGGGATGTTCTGGAGGTTGGGCTCCGACGACGACAGGCGCCCGGTGGCGGCCACCGTCTGGTTGAACCGGGTGTGCACCCGCCCGGTGTCGGGCCGGATGATGCGCGGCAGCACGTCGATGTAGGTGTTCTTGAGCTTGGCCAGGACCCGGTGCTCGAGCACGATCTGGGGCAAGGGGTGTTTGTCCGCGAGCTGTTCGAGCACCGACGAGTCGGTGGACGCGCCGGTCTTGGTGCGCTTGACCACCTTGAGCCCGATTTTGTCGAACAGAAGCTCGGCCAGCTGCGACGGCGATTGCAGGTTGAACTCCTCGCCCGCGGCGTCGTACGCGCGTTTTTCGAGGTCAGCGAGTTCGGCCTCGAAGTCTTCGCCCACCAGGGCGAGCTTCTCGGTGTCGACGAGCACGCCCGCCGCTTCCATGCGCGCGAGCACCGGCTCCAGGGGCAGCTCGAGATCGGTGTAGAGGGTCTTGAGCTCGGCCTCGGCCAAGGCCTCGTCCATCTGGGGGGCGAGGTTGGCCAATGTGTCTGTGCGCTGGTTGGCGTAGCGGGCGCACTCGTCCTTGTCGGTGAGCGCGTAGGGCTTTTGGCCTTTGCCCTTGCCCCGGATCGCGGTGTCCTCGAGCAGCTCCACGCCGAGGCGCCGCTTGGCCACCGCCTCGAGGTTGTGCCGGTCTTGGCTCGGGTCGAGCAGGTAGCTGGCCAGGGTCACGTCCGTGACCAGGCGCAGCTCGGGCCCGTGTTGGTCGAGCACCGCGCGCAGCGCGTCTTTGGCGTCGGCCGCGACCAGGCCCCGGCCCCGGATGCGCTCGAGCACGTCGGTGAGGGGGATGCGCACATCGGTGATGCGGTCGTCGTGGGCCACGGGCACGTACAGGGGGGACACAAACTCGTGGGCCACGGACAGGCCGATGACCTGGTCGGGGGCCGCCTCGGTGCGGTCGACGAGCACGTGCACCGCGAGCGGGCCGTCCTTGGGCAGGGCTTTCAGATACTTGTCGACGTCGTCCAGCGAAGTTGCCACCGCGTACCCGCTCTCGTCGAGGGTCATCTCGGGGGCCACGGGTTCGCTCGGGCCGAACAGCTCTTGTTGGGGATGGCCCGCGGGCACGGCCGGCTTTTTGGGCACGTTCGCGCCCGACACGAGGGGGTCATCGAGCAGGCGGGTGAACTCAAACTCCACGAACAGCGCGGTGAGTTCGTCCTTGTTGGGGCCGGTGTACTTGAGGTCGTCGAGGCGGAGGTTCAGGTCGAGGTCACACTTGATGCCCACCAACTGCTTGGACAGCCGGGCGTCGTCGGCGTGCTCGATCAGGCGCTCGCGCCGGGCCTTTTGTTTGATCTCGGGGGCGGCGGCGAGCACCGCCTCCAGGTCTCCATATTCATTGACGAGCTGGGCCGCGGTCTTGACCCCGATGCCCTTGACCCCAGGCACATTGTCGGAGCTGTCGCCGGCGAGGGCGAGCACATCGACCACCCGGGCGGGGGGCACGCCGAACTTCTCCTCGACCTCCTGGGCCGTGACCTCGGGCGAATCCGCCCCGCGCCCGGTGCGCATGTCGTCGATGAGGGTGACCTGGTCGTCGACCAGCTGCATCAAGTCCTTGTCCCCGGTGATGATCTTCACGGGGTGGCCAAGATCCTTGAACCGCAGCGCGGCGGTGCCGAGCACGTCGTCGGCCTCGACCCCAGCCATGGACAGGCGCGGGATCTGAAAGGCGTCCACCACCTCCTGGATGCGCGGCAATTGGGGCGGCAGCTCCTCGGGCGGTGGCGGCCGATTGGCCTTGTAGGCCGGGTAGAGCTCATGTCGGAACGTCTCGCCCCCCACGTCGAAGGCGATGGCCAGGTAGGCCGGCTCCCGCTCGCGGATGACCTTGAGCAGCATGTTGGCGAAGCCGTAGATCGCGTTGGTGGGGAACCCATCGGTGGTGGACAGACGGCGCAGTGCGTAAAAAGCGCGGTAGATGTAGCCCGAGCCGTCGATGAGGTAGATGGTCGGTTTTTGGGCCATGGTGTTTCCGGGGCAGGACCTGGGGCCGCCCCAGAGGGCCGGCCGCGTTGACGGACAAAGCAGGCCTTATTACGTCGAAAAGGGTCACAGATCGACGGGGCAGTCCCCTCCGCGCGGTCCTTTTCCCTGAGGTTTTCGATGAAACGGTTCGGCTCCGAAGAAATTGTGTTCCTGTCCGCCAAACGCACCGCGTTCGGCGCGTTCGGTGGGTCGCTGACCAAGATGAGCGCGACCGATCTCGGGGTCGAAGCGTCCCGCGCCGCGATCACCCAAGCCGGGGTCAAGCCCGACCAGATCGACCACGTCATCTTCGGCAACGTGATGCAGACGTCCGCGGACGCCATCTACCTCGCCCGCCACATCGGCCTGCGCTGTGAGGTGCCCGAGAGCGTCGGCGCCCTCACGCTCAACCGTCTGTGCGGCTCTGGCTTCCAAGCCATCGTCAACGGCGCCCACCAGCTCCTGCTCGGCGACAGCGAGTGCGTGCTCGTCGGGGGCACCGAGTCCATGAGCCAGGCCCCGCACGTCATCCGCGGCGCCCGGTGGGGCATCCCCCTCGGCAAAGGCGACCTCGAGGACAGCCTCTGGCAAGCCCTGACCGATTCCTACACCGGCATGCCCATGGCGATCACCGCCGAGAACCTCGCCGAGCAATACAAAATCTCGCAAGAAGAGGTCGATGCCTATTCGGTGCGTTCGCAGCAATTGCACGCCGAAGCGCAGAACAAGGGCCGCTACGACGACGAGATCGTGCCCGTCGAGGTCAAGAGCAAGCGCAAGACCGTGGTGTTCGACAAGGACGAGCACGGCCGGCCCGAGACCACCGTCGAGGGTCTCAAGAAGTTGCCCAAGGTGTTCAAAAAGGACGGCGTGATTCACGCCGGGGCCGCGTCGGGCATCTGCGACGGGGCCGCGGCCATGGTCATGACCACCAAGCGCTACGCGGACAAGCACGGGCTCAAGCCCATCGGCCGCCTGGCCAACTGGGGCGTGGCCGGTTGTGACCCCAAGATCATGGGCATCGGTCCCGTGCCCGCGATGCGCGCCATGCTCGCCCGGGCCGAGTGCACCCTCGACGACGTGGACCTGGTCGACGTCAACGAAGCGTTCGCGCCCCAGGTGCTCGCGGTGCAAAAAGAGCTCAAGATCCCCGACGAGAAGTTCAACCTCGACGGGGGCGCCATCGCCATCGGCCACCCCCTGGCCGCGTCGGGGGCGAAGATCACCACCCACCTGCTGTACATGTTGCAGCAACGCAACCTCAAGACCGCCATCGGGTCCGCCTGCATCGGCGGGGGCCAAGGCATCTCGGTGCTCATCGAAGCGATCTGATCGCGCGTGTCTCTACCCCGCCGCCGCCCCCGGCGGCGGGCCGGCTCGTCTCTCTCCCCGGAGGCCCAGGTGTCCAATAGCATTGCAGACGGCGACATCATCTACGACTGGAACAACGTCAAGCGACGCGGTCGCATCTTCAACAAGAAGATCGAGCTGTGCGACGAGACCCTGCGCGACGGGATCCAGAGTCCGTCGGTGGTGGACCCGCCCATCGAGACCAAGTTCGAGATGGTGCACCTCATGGACAACCTCGGCATCACCGTGGCCGACATCGGCCTGCCCGGGGCCGGCCCCCGCGCGGTCGAGGACGTCACCCGCATCGCCACCTACATGCGCGACGAGAAGCTCACCATGCAGGCCACCTGCGCGGCCCGCACCGTGGTCAAGGACATCGAGCCCATCGTGCGCATCCGCGACGAGGTCGGCATCCCCATCGCCGCGTATTGTTTTTTGGGCACCAGCCCGATTCGCCAGTACGCCGAGGACTGGAACTTCGACCGCTTGCTCAAGTCCACCGACGAGGCGATCTCGTTCGCGGTGAAAAACGACCTCGAGGTCGCGTTCGTCACCGAGGACACCATCCGCTCACGTCCACAAACATTGGACAAGCTCTTCCGCCACGCCATCAGCCTCGGCTGTCGCCGGCTCACCCTGTGTGACACCGTGGGCCACGCCACCCCCGACGGCATCCGCAACCTCGTGGACTGGACCCGCAACATCATCGAAGCCACCGGCGAGGACGTGAAGCTCGACTGGCACGGCCACAACGACCGCGGGCTCGGGGTGAGCAACGCCATCTTTGCCCTCGAGTACGGCTGCGACCGCGCCCACGGCACCTGCCTCGGCGTGGGCGAACGGGTGGGCAACGCCTCCCTCGACCAGCTCATCCTCAACCTCAAGCTCATGGGCGTGTACGAGCACGACGTCAGCCACCTGGTACAGTACTGCCGCCTCACCGCCGAGGCGTGTCGCGTGGCTGTCCCCGAGAACTACCCCCTGGTGGGCCGCGACGCGTTCCGCACCGCCACCGGCGTCCACGCCGCCGCCGTGATCAAGGCCGAGAAGAAGGGCGAGGACCTGCTCGCGGACATGATCTACTCGGGGGTGCCCGCGGGCTGGTTCGGGCGGGAGCAGGAGATCGAAATCGGCCACATGAGCGGCCTGTCCAACGTGCGCTACTGGCTCGAAAAGCGCCAGCTGCCCACCGACGAGGGTTTGGTCGAGCGCATCTTCGCCCGGGCCAAGGCGAGCAACCGTGTGCTGCGCGAGGACGAGGTCTGGGACATCGTCAAACGGTTCCAGGCCGAGACCCAAGCCTGACCGCCCGCCGGCGCGCCGCGGGTGACACAACCTAGGCGCGCGCCCCGATCCAAAGTAGGATGCAGGCCATGTCCAGCGCCGAGTTGATGACGTTGGTGCGCGAACTCAAAGCGCTCAACGCCAAGAAGAAATCCGGCCAGCCGCTGAGCGAACACGAGGCCAAGCGGCGCAAGCAGCTCAAGGCCTACCTGCGCACCAAGCTCGACTCCGGCCAATCCGGCGAAGGCACCGCGGTGACCTCGTCGCCGGTGAGCATGAGCATGAGTGCGAGCGGCACCGGCCCCGCCGCCCCCGCGCCGCGCCCGGCCGCCCCCGCGCCGGTGGTCACGCCCGCCCCGCTGCAAGCCGCTCCCGCGCCGGCCCCGGCCCCCGCCCCCGCGCCCGCTGCGGCCCCGGCCCCCAAGAAATACGACCCGCGCAACGCGTTCAAGATCGACGCCGGGGGCCTGCTCGACGAAGCCGCGAGCAGCAACGCGGTGGACAAGACCTTCCAGACCACCGCCGGCCCCGGCGGTGCGGGCGCCCCCGCCCGGGCCCCGACCATGAAGGCGGCGGCCCCGGGCACCGGGCCTTTGGCCAGCGTCGACGTCGAGCCCAAGCACGCCTCGCAGAACCAAATCCAAGAGATGTTCAAGCGGGCCGACGACGCCCTCGCGGCCCAGGTCACGCGCAAGCGGGTCACGACCCCCGAGGAGGTCGCGGCCCAACTCGCGGAGATCAACTCCCAGTACACCAATGCAGAAACACTGGGCGACTTCGAATACTACGGCGAGTACGTCGAGGAAGGCTACGACTTCACCGAGGCCGCGCCCGAAGACCTCAATGTCATTGACCCGCGCGAGATCGAGCTGCACAAGGCCGGCCTCGCGGTCGCCGGCCCCCCCAGCGAAGGGGACGTCAACGTGGCCGTACCGGGCGGGCTCGCGTTCCTGGACGACTTTATCGGGCTGTACGAGCGCCGCATCCTCCCGCCCCCCAGCGAGGAGTTCGAGCCCGACGAGGAAGACCCCAACCTCCTGGTGCCCGGCCGGCGCAAGGTCACCGTGCATCTGCTCGACGGCCGCAGCCTGCGCGGGGCGATCAAGAAGCTGGAGCGCGGCGCGCTCGGCTTTACCCTATTGCCCACCGGGCCGGGCCAGAGCCAGGACCTGTCCATGGCCCAAATCAAGGCGCTGTTTGTGCATCGCCCGCCGCGGGCCGAGCCGAGCCCGGTGCAAGGCCGCTCGATCACCGTGACCTTCCGGGACCGGCGGCGCATCCAGGGCGCCACCGACGATTACCAGCCGGGGCAGCAGGTGTTCAGCATTGTGCCGTCGGGAAAGATGGCGCAGTTCGAGCGGATTGTGATCAACGCCCAAGCCGTCACCAACGTGGCCTGACCGCGCCGCGGCGCTTCATCGAACAAAACGCGTCAGGCCCCGGGACGGTCGTTGTCCTCGTCGTCGGTGTCGACGTCCACCACCGGGCCGTTCCCGTCGGGGTTCTGGTCGTCCATCGTGAAGTTGCGGCGATACCACTTGCCCACGTCTTTCCAGGCCTTCTGGATGGGGTCGACCACCGCGCTCTTGACGTCGGTGCCGCCGGCGTCCTCGTCCTCGGCCTCGTCGCCGAGGGACGCGCCGCACTTGTGGCACACCAAGGCGTCGACCTTGTTGTCCGCCGAGCACGACGGACAGGGCTTGGTCGCGATGAGCGACCGGGTCTGGTAGTCGCCGTCGAGAATCTCCATGAAGTTGCCGTTGAACACCCAGTCCAGGACCTCTTTGGTCCGCCAAATGGGGAACGGGTGCGAGCGGAACAGGGTCTGGAAGATCGCGATGTAGCGGCCGAGGGGGCCTTCGTCCTGGAGCCGGCCGAAGTCGTCGGCTTGCTTGATGAACGCGTCGAGGGACAGCTCGTCGGACAGACGCCGGGTGCCCCCCGCGACCTTCATCAGGGTGCGCATCACCACGTACGGATTTTTCATCACCAACAGGGCCGCGCGGTCTGACGACAGCTCGCTGGCCCGGTCCCAGCGCAAGAGCGCGAGCTGGATGGGGTAGACCACGATGGAGCCGACCCCGAAGGTGGCTTGCACAATGGTACTGGCGACGGTGCCGAACACCCGGGCCGCGGACTTGTACAACACGTGATCCGCGTGCACATGGCCGAGCTCATGGGCGAGCACGCAGGTGATTTCTTCGTCGTCGAGGAGGTCCAGGCACCCGGTAGAGATGGCCACAAAATAGCGGTCCACGCCGAATGTATACGCATTGGGGATGGGGTCTTGGTAGACGTAGAGCTGGGGCAGCTCTTTGATGCCCAGGGTCTCGGCCGCGAACTTGAACTTCTCGTACAGGCTCGGCAGCTGCTCGTCGGTGACCTCCACAAAGTTGGCGTGGTGGTGGATCCGGGTGGCGAGCTCAAAGCTGTGGCGGATCAAGCTGCGCAACAAGGTGGACACGCCGGGGATGCGCTTGAGCGCCTCCAGGGTCTCCTTGTCGAGGGGGTGGATGTACGAGCTGGGGTCGAGGTCGTCGAAGTACTTGTCGAACGCCCGGAACAGCGGGGTCTCGCAACGCCCGCACAGGGGTGAGCTTTTCAGGTGGAGCACCCGCTCCCGGGGGAGCCGATTCTGCGCCCCGCATTCGCCGCAGGTAAAGTCCACCGCCTTCTCACCGCCCATACAACCTCCGCGTCCCTCGTGGGTTTGGCTTGGAATTCAACACCATCCGCACCGGGCTTGTTCCGTCAAGGTACGGGCAACCCCGGGTGCAGAAAAGGCCTTTTCCCCCGCTTGACGAGGGGCGAGCGGCAGGGATAGTTCTGGGCGGTCGTCGCGGTGCCAAAGTCTGCCGGAGTGGTGGAATTGGTAGACACGACGGATTCAAAATCCGTTGGGGGCGACCCCGTGTCGGTTCGAGTCCGACCTTCGGTACCAGACGACAAAGAGGAGGCTTCGGCTTCCTCTTTTTTTTGCGCGCTCGAAGGTTGTGGGACGCGGCACGCCGTCGAGGTGGCCGGGCACGCTACAACGCGGTGGGAGGTGTGTATGTCGCGGCTCGTGTTGGTGGTGGTGGTGGTGTGTTCGACGTTGGTGTGGGGCACGGGGTGTCCCCCCGCGGAGGGCTGTCTGGAAGATGAGTCGCGCGCCTGCACCTGCACCGACGGCAACACCGGGGCCCAGGTGTGCCAGGCCGATGGCACCCTCGGCGAATGTATCTGCACAGGAGACGGGGATGGCGACGGGGATGGAGATGGAGATGGAGACGGTGACGGGGACGGAGATGGCGACGGAGATGGCGACGGGGATGGCGACGGGGATGGCGACGGGGATGGCCACGGGGATGGCGACGGGGATGGCGACGGGGATGGCGACGGGGATGGCGACGGGGATGGAGACCTGTGCGGCAACGGGGTGATCGACCCCGGCGAAGACTGCGACGGCGAGGCCCTGGGGGGCGCGGATTGCGGCAGCCAGGGCTACGACTTCGGGCTGCTCGGCTGCACCGACTGCGCGTTCGACGCGTCCGCGTGTGGGGACGGGTGTGGGCCCTACCCCGCCGCGCTCGACGTCAGCGACGTGTGCCGGCAATGCGCCGACGCGCGGTGCTGTGACGAGCTGAGCGCTTGTGTCCCCGGGTCGGCGTGCGATGACTACAACGGCTGCGTCACCGCCTGCGCGGACAACCCCGGCTGCGTGCTGCAGTGCGAGAGCGACTTCGCCGCGGGCAAGTTCGACGCGGACGCGCTCGCCGCCTGCGCCCCCTCCTGCGCGGGCCTGTGCAGTAACAATGGGGTGTGCGCGTCCTCGCTCACCACCACCTTCGACACCGTGGACACGTGCGTCGACGCCAACTGCTGCACGCCGTTTGACGCCTGCCTCGGCGACGACGCGTGCACCGCCTGCCTCACCGGCGGCACCCTGGCCCCCGGCTGCGACACCAACCCGCTGCTCAGCGACATGACCACCTGCCAGGAGACCTCGTGTCCCTCCTCGCTGTGCGGCTCACCGCTGAGCGTGAACACCATCGAGGGCGCGCCCCTCGTCGACTGCCACCTGTGCGTCGAGAACGCGGGCTGTTGCGCCGACCTCGCGGACTGTTTGGGAGGGGGCACCGAGGACGAAGTCGCGGACTGCATCGCCTGCCTCAACGACGACCCGATCGAGTGTCCGGTGGGCCCGGTGCAAGACGCGGCCAACGCGTTCCTGGCCTGTCAGATGACCCCGTGCCAAGCCGCGTGCAGCCTTTGATGCCGCGGGCGGCCAGATCTGTCCCCCCGCGGACGTCTGCTTGATGCCGTCGCCGTTTTGGGCGAGCCTCGGCCCGGAGGGTCCGTGACGCCTGAGAAGTTCGGTGATTTCGAGCTTTTATCGCTCCTTGCACAGGGGGGCATGGCCGAGTTGTTCCTCGCCCGGCACCGCCCCACCGAGCAGCTCGTCGTGGTCAAGCGCCTGCTCCCCGAGCTCGAAGAGCGACCGGACATCATCGACCTGTTCTTGACCGAAGCCGACATCGGCCGCCTCCTCCGCCACGAGAACGTCGTCCAGGTGCTCGACGGGGGCGAGGTCTCCGGCCGCTACTACCTGGTCATGGAGTACGTCGACGGCGTAGACGCCGAAATCCTGCTCAGCGATGCCACCCGCCGCGGCGATCCCATCGCCCCCCGCATCATTGTGCGCCTCGCGGTCGACGCCCTGCGCGGCCTCCACGCCGCGCACATGCTGACCTCCCCGCAAGGGACGAGCTTTGGCCTCGTGCACCGGGATGTCAGCCCCGACAACATCTTCATCACCCGGGCGGGCGTGCCCAAGGTCGCCGACTTCGGCATCGCCAAGCTCGCGTCCCTCGAGGGGGTCACGTCGACGGGGCTGCTCAAGGGCAAGCTCACCTATATGTCCCCCGAGCAGGTGCAACAAAAGCCGCTCGATGGCCGCGCCGACGAGTTCGCGGTGGGGCTCATCGTGTACGAGATGCTCAGCGGCCAGCGCCCGTTTTCGCAAGCCGACGGCGAGACCGAGATCGACGCGCTGCTGCGGGTGCGCAAGGGCAAAGTCCCGCCGTTGCGCAAGCTCGAACCGGGCCTGCCCCGGGCCCTGTGCAAGGTCGTCGACAAAGCCCTGCGGCCGGGACGGTGGCGCCGGTACAAATCCTGCGGCGCCTTCGCCGACGCTCTCGAGGAAGTGGGCCAAGCCCACGACTTGCTCGGGTCCCACCAAGAGCTCGCCGCCCTCGTCGAGCGCGTGCAGGTGGGGGAATAATGCCAATGCATGGACGGGGCACGGCATGACCGACGGACAGCTCGGCGGCAGCCTCGAGGACCTCGAGCTCGACGAGGTCGTTCGCGTCATCGGCCTCTCGCGCCGGTCTGGCATCCTCCTGGTCGAGGGTCCCTGGGGCCGGGCCGAGATGGTGTTCGTGGTGGGCCACATCCGGTCCGTGCGCCACTCCGCGTCGACGGAGACGGTGGCCGACGTGTTGCTGCGCGCGGGGGTGTTTCATCCCCATGACCTGGTGAGCGACCCCGGCCGCACCGTCGACGACATCCTCCGGGACAAGAGCCGCACCGCGGTGGACGCGGCCACCCGCGCCGACGATGCGCTCCTCGAGCACATGGAAAAGACCGTGCTCGACGTGTTCGCTTACCGGCAGGGCACGTTCCGCTTTTCCCTCACCGAGCCGGGCCCCTGCCCCGACCGGTACCCGCGCGACACCACGTACATCGTGGCCGAAGGCCTCGACGCCGAACAGACCTGTGAGCGGGCCAAAAAGCGCCGCGGCCGCGGCCGCCATTCGCTGACCAAGACCCCGGGGCGCGAGGCCGACCAAGCCCCGGAGATCCTGGTCGTCGACGACGACCCCCGCTTCCTCGACCGGTGCGCCCGGGCCCTGGAGGGGGCCGGGGTCCCGTTCCAGACCCTCGACGACGCGCGCCAAGGGTTGGACGCCCTCGACGCCCTCGCCGACAACCCCCGCGCGGTGTTGATCCTCGACCTGGTCATGCCCCGCCCCAACGGACGGGGCCTGCTCGGGGGCTTGCATCTGTTGCGTTTGGCCAGCCAACAGGGGGTCGCGGACCGCGTGTACATGGCGTTCGATCGCGCCCACGACGACGCCCATTCGATCTGCCTCGAGCTCGGCGCGGCCCAGGTGCTGAAAAAGCCGTCCGGGGTGCAACCCATCGGCCTGATGTTCAACCCCGTGCTCGAGCACCTCGGCCGCCCCCCCCTCCTGGCCGAACCCATCGATCTGGTGGGCGAGCTGCGCCAAGAGCTGGGCGAATCCGCCACCGAGTGGTCGGCCGATCCCGACCTCGACCTCGACGACGCCGCCCGCGGCCTGGAGATCCTGAAGTCGCTCCTCGCCCAGGTCAACAACCCCACCTACGAAGAAGAGATTCCGCTGTTGCTGTTGCGGTTCTCGTCGGCGTTCTTCTCGCGGGGGGCCCTGTTTGTGCCCCACGAACCCGACAACAAACTCATCGGGCTCGGCGGCTACGGCGTCGGGCAGGCCGACCCGGGGCGCACCATTCACGCGCTGCACATCCCCCTCGCCGCCGACACCGTGTTCTCGCGCGCGATGCGCGAAAACACCGGGGTGCGCCAACCCTTTTTCGAGAGCGAATGGAACCTCCGCCTCACCGAGGCCCTCGGCGGCCCCCGCCCCCGCGAGGTGTACACCGCGCCGTTGCTCAGCCCGCGCGGGGTCGAAGCCGTGCTCTACGCCGACAACGCCCTCGACGACCACCCGTTCCCCGACATCACCCTGCTGGAGATTTTTCTCCAGCAGGCCGGGGCCGCGCTGGAGCGTTCGGACCTGGTGCGTGAGGTGCGCAACCTCAGCCAGCCGCCGATGGACGCACGCTGATGCGCGGGGGCCGCCCCGCCGTCACAGTGGCATTGGTCGCGGTCGCCGCCGCCTGCCCCGCCCCCTACCCCGACGTGGACGCCTGGACCGAGCTCGCCCCCCTCGGCGGCGGGCCTCGCCAGGAGAGCGCGGTGGTCAACCTGCGCGACGAGGTCGTGGTCGTGGGCGGGGTGGACGCGGCCTCCAACACCCTCGCCACCGTCGAGGCCTACGACGTGGCCGGCGACGCCTGGCGCCGCCTCGCGGACCTGCCGGTGACCGCCCATCACGCGCACGTCGCCAGCTGCGGCGACCGCTTGTTTGTGCTCGGGTTTCTGCAAGGGCTCTCGTTCACCCCTGACCCCCGCGGCTTCGTGTACGACCCCGACGACGACGCGTGGTCGCCGGTGGCGGCCTTGCCCGCGCCCCACGACCGCGGCGGCGGCATCGCGTTGTGCGCATCCGACGGCGTGTACGTCATCGGTGGCCTCGCCGGCAACCCCGTGGCCACCGTGCACCGCTACGACCCCGACGCGGACAGCTATGCTCAATTGGCCGACCTCCCCGCGGTGACCGACCACCTCGTGGGCGGGGTGATCGACGACGAAATCTTCGTGGCCGGGGGGCGCAACCGGTCCATCCGCGCCCACCGGGCGGATGTGTGGCGCTACGACCGCGCCGGTGACGCCTGGGTCGCGGGGGCGGACATGCCCACCTCCCGGGCCGGGGCCGCGGCCGCGGTGTCGGGCGGCGAGCTGTTCGTGTTCGGCGGCGAGGGGGACGCAAACGCCTCGAGCGGGGTGTTCGCCGAGGTCGAGGCCTACGACCCGGTCTCCGATACCTGGCGCGAGCTCGATGACATGCCCCGGCCGCGCCACGGCATGGGGGCCGCGGCCGTGGGCAATGCCATTTACATCCCCGGCGGGGCCGACGTGCAGGGCTTTGCCGCGATCTCGCTACACGACAAATTCACGCCCTAGCCCGCGGCGGGCTCAGCCGCGCCGGCGCGACCGACCGCGCCCGCCGCCACCGCCCCCCGAGCGGCCCCCGGAGCGCCCTCCCGAGCGACCACCCGACCGCGACCGCCGCGAACGACGGGGCCGGCTCGCGCGCTGGCCCTTCTTGGGTTGTTTGTACTTTTTGTTGTGGGCCTCGGCGACGACCTTCCACTTCTGGACCTCGGCGAAGTCGCCGCCCTCGGCCTGGGTCCGGATGATCAGCAGCAGCAAGGCATCGCGGAACCAGGGCCGGGACACCAACGACTTCGCCGGCGCGCCGTAACGCCAGCCGGGCAACAAGGACTCTTGGGCCCCGAGCAGCAGCCGCGCCGACTCCCGATCGCGCCGGGTCATGCGGATGCGCTCGGCCCACTTGTCCCCGATGTCGTCGACGAACTGGGCGCCATCGAGCCCGCCGGCCACCGCCGCGTCGTACGCGGGGGTGAGCAACACCGAGAGCGCGACCGCGCTGTTCACGTCCGCTTCGCGGGCCGCGACCTCGTCGAGGGCGCCGAGCAACTTGTCGAGCAGCTCCCAGCGGGCCGCGGGCTCGAGCGGCGCCGCGGGCACGGGGAGGCGACCGGGGTCGAGGTCGTCGTCCTGGTCGTCGCGTCGCTTGCCCCCTTTGTCCCCTTCGCTCCCCTCGGCGTCGCCGGACAGCTGGGCCGCGATCCCGACCACGTCGTCGTCGTCATCGTCGTCGTCCCCGTCATCGAAGCTGTCGATGTCCACCGTCTTGGGCCGCTCGCCCTCGGCCTGGGCCTCGGCCGCGTCCTCGGCTTTGGTCTCATCGTCGGCGGGGGCCGTGTCTTTCGAACCCGCGTCAGACGCCGCCGCCTCCACCACCGGCGCCTGCCGGGCCGCGTCCATCGCCTCCACCAACTCGGGCAGCAACGTCTGGGTCACCCCGAAATCCGCGCACATCGCCATCGCCTCGCGGGCGTGGCCCGAGGTCAAAAGCCGGTTGAGCTCTTCGAGCAGGCGGGCCGGCGCGCACCGCAGCAGCTCTTTGGCGTGCTCGCGCATCGCGCTTTTGACATCCTCGTCGAGGGTGAACCCCATGCGGGTGGCGAACTTGATCGCGCGCAGGATGCGCACCGGATCTTCTTGGAACCGGATGTGGGGGTCGCCGATGCTGCGCAACAGCCGCTTTTCGAGGTCCTCGCGGCCGTTGACGTAGTCGATGACCTTGCCCGCGATGGGGTCGTAGAACAGCCCGTTGATGGTGAAGTCGCGGCGCACCGCGTCCTCCTCGACGTTGCCGAACTCGTTGTCCCGCTCGACGAGCAGGTCCTGGTCCCCGGTGTCCTCGGTGGTCTCCTCGTCCCCGTCGCTGTCCCCGTCGCCGTCGTTGTCGTCCGGGGTCGGATTCTTCCGGAAGGTGGCGGTCTCGATCACCTTGCCCCCCGCGAACAACACGTGGGCCAGGCGGAAGCGGCGGCCCACCAGCCGGCAGTTGCGGAACACCGACTTGACCTCGTCGGGGTGGGCGGCGGTGGCCACGTCAAAATCCTTCGGTTCGCGCCCGAGCAACAAGTCGCGCACGCACCCCCCGGTGAGATACGCCTCGTGCCCCTTGGCCCGAAGACGGCGCACCACCCACAGCGCGTCGTTGTCGATCTTCTTGAGCGGAATCTCGGGGGGGTCGCCGCTCTCCTCGGCGCCTTGTTCGTCGTCGTCGTCGCGGTCGTCGTCCGCGTCGTCCCCTTCGCCGCCCCCTCGACGTCCCCGGGCCGCGGGGCGGGCGAGGCGCTCGGTGCGTTCGTCGTCGTCCGCATCATCGTCGCCCCCGTCGTCATCGTCGGCGTCATCCTCGTCGTCCGCGCCGTCGTCATCGTCGGCGGCCGAGGCCTGGGGTTCTTCTTCTTCCTCTTCCTCGTCGCTGTCGTCGCCGGAGGCCGCGGTCACGGGGCCGGACTCGGTGGAGACCTCTTCGATCTCCATGGTCTCGGTGTCGTCGTGCTCAGCGTTGGTGTCTTTGTCATCTTGCATGGTCATGGCCATTGGTCCTGTTATTTGGCGGAACCGCCCGGGCCTTTGCGCCGGACATCGCGGTTCATGTCGTAGAGTATGCGGAGGCCGTCGAGGGTCAAAAACTCGTCGACGGTGTCGATGGTTCGACTTTCCTCCGCGATGAGGTGCGCGAGGCCACCGGTGGCCATCACCTTGGTGCCTTCGCCCAGTTCTTGTTGCATGCGGCCGGCGAGCTCGTCGACCAGACCGACATATCCGTAAAAGAGCCCCGACTGGAGGGCCCCGATGGTGTTCTTTCCCACCACCCGCTGCGGCCGGCGAATCTCGACCCGCGGCAGCTTCGCCGCCCGGCGAAACAGCGCGTCCATCGAGACCACCACCCCGGGGGCGATGGCTCCCCCGAGGTAGGCGCCGTCTTCCCGCACCGCATCGAAGGTGGTCGCGGTCCCGAAGTCGACGACGATGAGCGCACACTTGAACCGGGTCCAAGCCGCCACCGCGTTGACGATGCGGTCCGCCCCCACCTCGGCCGGTTGGTCGGTGAGGATGGGCATTTGGGTTTTGACCCCCGGGCCGACCACAATCGGCTCGAACCCGAAGTACCGCAGGCTCGCTTCTTCGAACGCACGGTTGAGCTGCGGCACGACGCTGGCGAGGATCACGCCCTCGATTTGCGTGGGCTCGACGCCCTGTCGCTCCAGCAGCGACAAGACGAGCGTCCCGTATTCGTCCGCGGTCCCCGACGCCATGGTCGAGATGCGGAAATGGTGCGTGAGCTGCTCGCCCTCGTAGAGGCCGAGCACGGTGTTGGTGTTGCCCACGTCGATGACCAGCAGCATCTGCGCCGCTTAGCACCCTCTTGGCGGGCGCTAAAGGGCGGCGTCGATCGCCCGGGCCACCGCCCAGGCGTCCGCCAGGGGGCCCACCTCGTGGGTGCGCAAAAAATCCACCCCCCGGGCCGCGCAGTGGATTTCCGCCGCCAGGGTCGCGGCCTGGGCGCTCTGGGCCCCTTTGCCGATGGTGCGCTGCAGAAAGCTCTTGCGCGACACGCTGACCAGCACCCGCAAGCCATACCGGGCCCGGAGGTCCTCGATGTGGGCGAGCACGTGCATCGACACCGCGGGGTCGGTCCCGAGAAAAAACCCCATGCCCGGGTCGAGCACCAACCGCGCCTCGTCGACCCCCGCGCCGGTCAGCGCGCCGAGGCGTTGGTCAAAAAACCGCCACAAGCGGGGCCAAATCTCGTCGGGGCGCACATCCGGCCGGGACGCGCGGCCGTCGGCGTCCACCGCGTGCATCACCACCAGGTCGGCGGCGGCGGCGGCCAGCGCGGGGTATAGGGCGGGGTACGGGAACCCGCGCACGTCGTTGAGCATGCCCACCCCGCGCGACAGGGCGAAGCGCTGGGTCTCCGGCTCGTGGCTGTCGATGCTCACCCGGGACAGGTCGGGGCCCAGCGCGTCGAGCACGGGGCCGAGGCGCTCGATTTCGGTGGCGGCCGTGACCTGTTCGGCATCGGGGTGCGTCGACGACGGGCCGAGGTCGACGAAGGCCGCCCCCTCCGCGAACAGCCGGTGGGCGTGGGCCACCGCGTCGTCGGGCGCGAGGTACCGGCCCCCGTCCGAAAACGAGTCGCGCGTGATGTTGACGATGCCGAGGATGTCCATCCGCGCGGGTATACGCGCCCCGCGTCCTCGTGGACAGATGGGGCTAGACCGGCAAAACCGGCGGAAGCGCGGCGCAGGCCGCGCCGACGACCAAGCCGAGCGAGGCCCCGGCGAGCACGTCGAGCGGGTAGTGCACGCCGAGGTACATGCGGGCGTACCCGACGACGACCGCGAGGGAGATGATCAGGGGGTAGACCGCGGGGGGCAACAGCGGGGCCCAGGCCACCGCCAGGGCGAGCGCGGCCGCGGTGTGGCCGGACGGGAACGAGAACTGGTCGGGCGGGACCAAGAGCCGCACGTCGAGCGCGGGCCGGGCCCGGCGCACCGCCCGCTTGAGCACGACGACGACCATCGAGCACGCGGTGAGCGTGATGATCGCGCGTTCGCCCAGGGCGGTGGCCCCGCCGAGGACGAGCACGCCCATCCACAGGGGCGCGACCATGGGGTCGAGCAGGCGGCACAACAGGGTGAGCACAAACGTGATCACCGGCTGGCGGCGCCGCACCAGCCGCCGCAGCAAACGGTCGTCGAACGCGGCCAAGCGGGCCAGGCGCCCGACGGGCAACGCGCCCACCCCCGCGCCGTTCACCAGGCCCGGGCCCGGCATCGCCAACGACCGCGCGTGGTGGGGCCGGGCGGGGGTGTGGTGGGCGCGGCGGCGCGAGGTCGACATGGTGCTCTCCGTGTGCGGCCGGTGTGCCGCGGGTGGGAGATTCGTTCGCAGCGCGCGCGATTCGCCCTACACTCGCGAAGATGAGCAAGCCGGGTGCCATGTCGGGCGACGAGGTCACGCATCCCCTGCCCGGGGCCGCCACGCCCCTGTCGTTGCCGCCCGGCCCCCGCGCGGTGGCCGACGCGCTGTTGGCCGCCGGGGGCCGGCCCGTCGCGGTGGGCGGCTGCGTGCGCGACCACCTGCTCGGCCGGGACGCGCACGACATCGACATCGAGTGTTACGCGCTCGACGAGGCCGCGCTCACCACGGCGCTGGAGACGGTGGGGAGCGTACACGCGGTGGGGCGTTCGTTCGGGGTGCTCAAGGTCTCGGCCGCCGGCGAGGTCGTCGACGTGGCCCTGCCCCGGACCGAGAGCAAAGAGGGGCGCGGCCACCGCGGGTTTTTGGCCAGCGCCGACCCCCACTTGCCGTTCGAGGTCGCGGCCGCCCGGCGCGACTTCACCTGCAACGCGATGGGCGTGGACCTGACGGACGGCGCCTTGCTCGACCCCCACGGGGGCCAGGCCGACCTGGCCGCGGGCCGTCTGCGCCACGTGTCACCCGCCTTCGCCGAAGACCCCTTGCGGGTGTTGCGCGCCTGCCAGTTCGCCGCGCGGTTCGCGTTGACCATCCATGATGACACATTGGCATTGTGCAAAAGCCTCGAGCCCGAGCTCGCCACCCTGCCCGCCGAGCGCCTGTACGAAGAGCTGAAGAAGGTGCTCCGCGCCCCCTGGCCGTCGTTGGGCTTGGCCGCCCTCGGTCCCACCGGCGCGCTCTCGCTCTTCCCCGAGCTCGCCGCGATGCAGAACGTCCCCCAAGAACCCGAGTGGCACCCCGAGGGCGACGTCTTCACCCACACCCTGCTCGTCGTCGACGAAGCCGCCCGCCTGTGCCGCCAACAAGCGCTCCCCGAGGACGAAGCCTTGCGCGTGCTGTTTGGCGCGCTGTGCCACGACCTGGGCAAGCCGGCCACGACCACCCACGAAGACGGCCGCATCAAGAGCAAGAACCACGAATCGGAGGGCGAGCCCCCCACCCGCTCGTTCATGGCCCGGCTCGGCGCCCCCAAAGACCTCGTCGACGACGTGGTCGACCTGGTGCGCGACCACCTCAAGCCCTTCCAGCTCTACAAGGACCGCGACGTCATCAAAGACGGCGCCATCCGACGCCTCGCGGTCCGCGTGCCCATCGATCGCTTGTGTCGCGTGGCCCGGGCCGACCACTTCGGCCGCACCACCAAAGAAGCCCTCGCCCACGACGACCCCGCCAGCCCTTGGCTGCAAAAACGCGCCCAAGACCTGCACGCCTACGACCAGCGCCCCCAACCGTTGCTCCAGGGCCGCCACCTCATCGCCCGCGGCCACAAGCCCGGCCGCGCCTTCCGCCCCGTGCTCGACGCGGCCTTCTCCGCCCAGCTCGACGGGGCCTTCGCCGACCTCGACGAGGCCGAGGCCTGGCTCGACGACCACATCGACCAACTGTTCGCCGAGGCCGAGGCCTGATGCGCGCCCCCGCGGCTCTGCTCGTCGTGCTCGGCGCGGCCGCCCTCGCGGGTTGCCAGCCGCGGGGCGTGCTCACCCAAAGCCAGGTGTTCGATTTCGTGCGCGACGACCTCGCCTCCGCCTGCTGCAACTGCTTGGCCAGCAGTCACCAGTCCGTGCCCCACCCCGCGTTTGTGTGTCCCGGGGCCCTGCCCGACGACATTCACCTCGCCCGGGTCGACGGCGGCTACCTCGACGACGGCACCGAGCCGCCCCCCGACCTCGTGCTCGACACCCCCTGCCTGTGCGGCACCGACACCTCGGCGGGCACCTGCCGCGCGCGCCTGTCCCGCGGGGGCGATGAGGATCTCCCCGGCGACGCCGGCCCGGCGTACATTGACATTGTCGGGCTCTGCGTCGACGTCGCCGGCGTCTGCCACGCCGAGTGCGACGGCGTGCTCGCGTACCCCTAGCCGTCGGGCCTCAGTCGATCCGGAGTTCGACCTTTTCGCGGGCGGCGAAGATCACGAGTTTGCGCTGGTACTTGGCGGCGCGTTCGCGACAGGCGAGGATCTTGGCGTCGACCTCGTCGTCGGATTGCATCGGGTCGTGGTGGGTGATGGCCAAGCGCTTCACGTCGGCCTCGACCGCGGCGTCGACCAGGGTGGTGGCCCGGGCGTGGCCCCAGCCAACCTTCTCCGGGTATTCCTCGTCGGTGTACTGGCCGTCGGCGATGAGCAAGTCGGCCCCGCGCACAAAGTCGATGTACTCCCGCGACACCTTGCGGTGCACGCTGGGATTTTTGGCGACCTCATCGCGGTTGTCGAGGGTCATGTCGAGTTCGTTGTCGGTGGCGAACACCACCTTCTTGCCGTGGGCTTCAAAACAATAGGCCAACGAGCCCCCGGGGTGGGCCTGCACGAACCACGAGACCCGGGCCGGGCCGATGTCCGCCCCGCCGGGCTCGAGGTGGGCGGGCACCAGGTGGGCGGACAGCTCGGAGAACTCCACCGGGAAATATTCGGACCGCATCTGACCGGACAGCAGGTCAAAATGTGACTGATCGTGTTCGCTCTTGCCGTAAATGTAGAAGGTGTTGTCGGGCGCGTAGATGGGCGCGAAAAAGGGAAAACCCTGGATGTGGTCCCAATGTGGGTGCGAGAAGAACATGTGGCCGCTGATGGGGCGCTGCTTCCGCTTGAGCAGGCTTTCGCCGAGCTCCCGCAGGCCCGTCCCGCCGTCGCAAATGTAGAGCGTGTCGTCGATGCGGATTTCGATGCAGGTGGTGTTGCCGCCGTATTTGCGGGTCTGCCAGCCGGGGGTGGGGATCGAACCGCGCACCCCCCAAAACTTCACGAAGAAGCTCATCAACCTGCCTCGTTGAAGATGAGGGTCACGTTGCCGATCTGCACCGCGTCCCCGTGGTGCAACACCGCGGAGTGGACGCGCAGACCGTTGAGATAAATGCCATTGCGGCTGTCGAGGTCCCGCGCGCAGTATTCGCGCCCGTCGCACTGAATCTCGACGTGCAGGCGCGACAACTCCGGGCTATCCACGGTGAAGTCCGCGGCCTTGCTCCGCCCCACGGTCATGCGCTCCCGGGTAAGGACCAAGTCGCGGGGCGCGCCGGGGCCGGTGATCTGCCGCATCGCGGGCGGGCGTTGGGCGTTCTCGGGGAGCAGGAGGCGGATGGACGCCTCGGTGGTTTGGCTTTCGCTCCATGACTCCATGGCCTGCTCGGCGGAGATGCCGCTCTCAGGCGCAATCGTCATCGGGTCGTCGGTGTCGTCTCGCCCCGCCATGCGGGTTCACCTTAGACCGATCCGCATCAGAAAGGGCAGTCCCCGGCCACGTTTTTGTCCCCGATCACGCTCCCGGAGCGCGACCGGGGACACACCGCTCAGCGACGGAGGAACGACTTGAGCGCGGCCTCGTCGACCTTGTCCTTGCCCTGGGGCCCGACCACCAGCGTCCGCCCCTTGCCGACGGAGACCTTGACCGACCCCCCCAAAGACAGCGCCGCTTTCAGGTCCGGCCGCAACTTGAGCACGAGGAAGTACGCGTCGGAGAACGGCTTGATCACCATTTCGCGGTCACCGCGTTTGACCTTCCCGTCGACGTACGCCGACCCGTCCCAGGTGAACGAGCGTCCCCCGCGCGCCACCTGTTCGGTCTGGGCGCGTTTTTTCGACGCCACCGACCCTTGCCGCAGCGAACCGATCTCCTTGGCCGCCCGCACCGCGGCCTTGCCCGAGTCGGTGCGCAGCGACTCGCCTTTTTTGTCCCGGGACCGGCGCCGGGGCGCGGCGGCGCTCGCCGGCGGGGGCGCGGCCCAGTCGTCGGCGGGCGCGGCCTCCTCGGCGTCCCCGTCGAACCCGCGCCCCAAGCCGCCGCTGCCTTCGCCCCCCCGGGGGGCGTTGCGGAACACGGGTTCGGGCAGGGGGCGGCCGGGCCCGGCGATGGGCGCGTTGGGCTCGACCACGAGGTAGCTGGTGTACGGGGTCACAATGCCAAAGCGCGTCGCGAGCTGCGTGACCTCGTCGACCAACCCCCGCTGCTCCCCCTTGTCACGGATTTCCGCCAACAGCATGCCCACCTGGCGCTGGGCCCACAGCCGCGGGATGAACTCCAGGTCGGTCGACAGCTTGGCGAAGGCGACATTGTGGGCAAACGTGCGCGGGCCTTTTTTCATCGTGCCCGACAGCGTGACCTTGGCCTTGCCCCCGTCGCGGTACCGGCCGAGCACGACCAGCTGCCCCCCGCGGAACAGGTGGCCGAGCTTGCGCGGGTGGGTGCCGAACACGCGCACCCCCGACACCGCGAGCGACAGGTCGCTGAGCACCGGGTGGCTGATGCGATCGTAAAACCCCTGCACGTCGTTCTTGAGCGTCGCGTCCCCCGACGTGTAGAGGGCCATGCCCCCGGCCTCGTCCGCCATCTTGTCGAGGAGCACGGTGTTCACGTCGTCGCCCACCCCGAACACGAACAGGCGGGCGCCGTCCTTGTTGAAGCCGCCGATTTTCGACAGGAGCGCCTTGGTCTCGGTCTCGCCCACGGTGGGCCGCCCGTCGGTCAAAAACACCACCATGTGCGGCACCTTGCTCGATCCTGTGACATTGGCGAAGGTCAGCTGCATCGCCTCGTCGATGTTGGTGCCCCCGAGGGGCTCCATCTTGTCCACGAACGCCTTGGCCTTGTTCACGTTGCCGCGGCTGGCGGACAACATCTTGTCGGAGAACGCCTCCGCGAACCCGCCAAAGGACACGATGTTGAACAGGTCATCGTGGCCCAGGCGTCCCAGGCAGTAGCTCAGGGCCTCTTTGGTCGCGTCCATCTTCTCGCCCGCCATCGAGCCCGAGGTGTCGACCACGAAGCTCACCCGCTTGCCGATGATCTCGCGGTCCCGCATCGCGTCCGAGGGCGAGGCCAACAACATGAAGTACCCGGGCTCGTCCCCGTCGTTGTAGGTGAGCAGGGTCATGCCCACGTCTTTGTCGTCGACCGACCACAGGAGGACGAAGTCCTCCGCCAATGAAAATGCACCTTTTTCGAAGCTGAGCACCCCGTGGTTGCCGTTGACGCGGGCCGCGGCTTTGTGGGTCGGGCTGTAGAGGTTCTTGATCGGGAGCTTGGAGTTGACCTTCACCGTGAACGTAAAGTCGTCGAGGGTCCGGCTCGCCATCGCGTCGGTCTTCATCGGGTAGATGTATTTGTGCGTCCCCGCGTCGTAGTCGACGAGGTGGCTGTACACGAGCTCGACCTTCTGGGTGCCGTTGGCGGGCACGGGAAACACCCGGGCTTGAAACAGCTGGGCGTCGACGTACTCGATGAGGCCCGGGTCCTGCGCGCGCCGCACAATCGACTCGTAGATTTGGCGGGCCTTTTGGCGTTCGAGGACTTCGCCTTTGACCTTCTTGCCGTTCATCCAGAGGGCGAAGCTGTCGATGCTCGCGCCCTGGGGCAGCGGGAACAGGTAGGTCGCCTCCAGCTGCCGCCCGGTGGGATTTTTGAACTCCTGGGTGACCTTGGTCTTGGCCCCCCGCTCATTGACCGTGACCTCGACGCGGTGGTGGGTGAGCTCCATCGGGAGGTGCTGGCTGCCGTTCGCGACCAGGATGCCGATGGCCTTCGCCGGGGTGGCGGCAAAGCAGACCGCGCACGCGGCGGCGATGAAGAGGGGGGCAAGGCGCGTCATAAATCCTCCCGGTCGGGGCAAGGCCGACGAGATTGATAACGCATTGATGACCGAAACGATCTGCCCGCGGGCGCGGCCCGCGACGGCTTCAGCGGCGGTGGGCCTCGCGGGCTGTGATCGCGAACAAGATTTTCCCGCCGTCGGTGTTGGGCCCGCCCACCACGAGGGTCCCGCCGTCTTTCACCGCGACCCGGGTCTTGAACTTCAACGCCTTGATCGTGAGCTCAAACCCGATCATCCCGCCCTTCTGCGGACCGCGGGCTTTGACCACCAAGAACCGCTTGTCGCTCTTTTTGGGCCCGGGAAACTGGATGCTGACCTGCTCGCCCGCCTTCATCATCGTGTGGTGGTTCTCGAGGAGCTCGAACCGCCGAAACGGCAGCCCGCTCTGCAGGTCTTTTTTCAGAGGGAGCAGCGCGGGGTCCATGAACGGCGCCCCGTGCACCGCGCCTTTGATCACCCGGACCTCGACGATGACCAGCTCTTTGGCTTTCGCCTCGGCCTTGCCCGCGAACGCCAGCAGCATCGCGCCGGCACACAACGACAGGGCAAAGCCGCGGCGGGTGGTCATGGTCAGGTGTCCTGCTCCTCGGGTTCTCCCACCCAGATGATGGTGATGTTGGACGCGTCGGTCTCGAAGACCGCGGTCGTGGGCACACCGGCCTGAATGCTTTGTACATCACTGTGGTTGTCGCGCAGAAGGGTCAAATCCGTCGCCACCGCCAAGGTGCGCACATCGGCGCTCGGCTCCCACGACTCGGGGGCCGGCTCGCCGCCGACAAAAAAGAACGCCGCGGCCGCCGCCGAGGCGAACGCGAGGGGGATGCCCACCGGCCGCAACCCCCCGAATAGACGGGAGAACCAGCCGCCCGTGGGGGCGGCCGGGCGCGCGTGGGCCGACGCCCGGGCCTCGTTTTGGGTGTGCTTTTCGATCGCCGACAGCGCCGCGGCGGCCGCTTTTTGGGCCTCGGGGGCACGGGCGTAGGCCGCGCCGAGGGCGGCCACGAGATCGGACTGCGCCACCAGCGACAAGAACGCCTCTTGCCGGGCGGCGGCGTGGGTCTCGTCGGTGAGCAGCTGGACCAAGGCCGGCCGATCGACCGCTTCCCCGTCGAGCAAGGCCGCGGCCAGCTCTTGGGCGGCTTTGTCGTCGGCGAGCACGGCCGCGACCTGAGCGGCCACGTCCACGCCAGAGACCAGGGCCGCGGTCTCCAGGGTGGCGCGGGCGGCGAGCGCGAGGTGGGCAAAATCTTCCGCCCCGTCCCCGCCGCGCATGAGCTCGACGAGCCGGGCGGTGCCCGCGTCGGTCAACGCCCCGTCGAGGGCTTGGGACATCAGGACCCGGCCGTCGTCGACCCCGGCGGGGGCGATCTGGGCCATGACCGCGTCGGCGACGTCAATGTCGCCCGCCGTCGCCCAGGACACCGCGCCCATCGCGGCGAGCTCGTCGACCAACGCGGGGTGCTCCTCGAGCGCGGCCATCAGCAACGCCTCGGTGTCGCGGTCGAGTTCACCGTCGACGAACGCACTCATCCACATGCGGAGGGTGTCGAGCTCGGTTTTTCCGTTTTCGCCTGTCATCGTGCATCCCCAAGGAGGACCCTCCTCCTCGTACCAAGACGTTACGACCCGCCGTTGCCTTCACCATCCGCGGCCCCAGATCCGCTTTCTGATGCGGTTTGACCCACATGGTCGCCCTTGCCGATGTCGGCCAATGTCTGCCCTTCGGTGAGCCCGAGGTACGGGCGCAGGGCGGCCTGGAGATTTTTGCGGGCGTGGAACAGCCGGCTCATGACCGTTCCCTTCGGAATTTCAAGACTTTGGGAGATTTCTTCGTAGCTCATGCCCTCGATTTCGCGCAGCAAAATCACCGCTTTGTGGTCATCGGACAGGGTGGCCATCGCTTTTTCGATCTGGCCGGCCAGCTCCTGGTTCTTCACGTTCTGCAGCGGGTTGGCCCCGCCGAGCTTGGGCGCGATGTCGGCCTGGGCAAAGATGCTGTCCTCGGTGAGCTCGAACCCTTTGACCTCTTCGAAATCGACCTTTTTCCGGCGCGCCTGGGAGCGCTTCTTGTCGATGCAGAGGTTCACGCAGATGCGGTAGAGCCAGGTCGAAAACGCGCTGTTGCCCTCGAACGCGTCGAGCTTGCGGTGCGCCTTGATGAACGCGTCCTGGACGACGTCCATCGCCTCGTCCCGGTCGCGCAGCATGCCCACCGCCACCGCGAACAAGCGGCCCTGGTTCATTTCCACCAGCTTGCGGAACGCGCGCGCGTCCCCCGCCTTGGCCTCGTCGACGAGGGTGCCCTCGATCTCCCGGGCCCGGGTGCGCTTTTGGTCCTTCTCGGCCGCGCGCTCTTTGACCTTGTCGACGACCGACTCGACGTCCTTTTCGGAGAGGGGCGCTTGCTGCTCGGGCTGCGCCGCGGTCTTGGTCATCGAGCCTCCTGGGCACTGCGCCCGCCCCCTTGTAGCACCTGACCCCACAGCGATTCAAAGGCCCCAGGTCACGCCGCGACCGATGCCTGCCGGCGCGGAAGAGACGTTAGAGTGCCCCCATGGCCGCCCGCCCTTCGTCTTTGGGTCATCAAATCGACCGCGCCCGGCGCAGCCTGCGTCTGTTCGGCGCGGTCGAGACCGCGCTTGCGGGGTTGCTCGCGGGGGCGTTTTTTCTCGTCATCGCCCTGGTGCTCGTCGACGTGCTGCCGTTTTCGTACGGGACCCGGGCGGTGCTGTGGGCGCTCGGTCCGGTCGCGTTTGTGCTCACCGGCGCGGGCCTGTTTGTGCGCCGCCTGCTGCCCCTGCGCGACGACGAGGCGGTGGCGGGGGCGCTCGAGCGGGGCGCGGCCCGGCGCGGGACCACGTTGTGGGGCGAAGCGGTCAGCGCGGCCGAGCTGTTGCGCGGCCAGGGCACAGGTTCGCCGACGATGAAGAACGCGTTCATCGCCGACGTGGCCGCCCGGTTGAGCCGGGCCGGGGCCCACCGCGGGCTCGTCGAGCTGTCCTGGCGCAGCGCGCGGGTGGTGGTGGCGATCGCGGTGCTCGCCGCCGGGGCGTTCTATGCCGCGTCGACCACCGCGGTGTTTCAGGATCGGTGGGCGCAGTTGTTCGACGACGAGGTCGCGGAAAAGCGCATCGCCGAGCGGGCCCTGTTGCGGGTGCCGCTGGTGACCAACCTGACGGTGACGCTGTCGTTCCCCGCGTACATGGAGCGTGGGCCGGAGACCGTCGAGGGCAGCTCGGGCGACGTGGCCGCCCCGCGGGGCACCTTCGTCGACCTCAGTGGGCTGTCCGACCGGCCCATCGGCCGGGCCGCGCTGCTGTACGGGGACGCCGAAATCGCGCTCACCGTCGAGGACCAGCGACGGGTGTCGGGGCGTTTTGTGCTCGAGGAGGCCGGCACCTACCGGTTTGTGGTCCACGAGCTCGACGGGGACAAGGTGCTCGACCCCGTGGCCCACAAAGTCACATTGGTGGCGGACCGGGTCCCGGAGGTGGTGCTCGCCGCCCCCCCCGAGGACCGGGTGGTGCAACTCGACGAGGACATCGAGGTGTTGTTCTCGGGCACGGACGACTTCGGCCTGACCGGTTTTCGCCTCGTGGTGCGGCGGCAACAAAGCGGCGGCCAGGGCTTCGAGAAGTCCCTGATGGAGCTGTCCCCCGCGCTGGCCAAAGCCGGGGGCCGGGGCACGTTCACCCCCGCCGAAGCCGGCGCCAAAGCCGGGGACAAGTTGAGCGTGTACGTCGAGGCGCTCGACAACGACACCATCGCCGGGCCCAAGGTGGGCCGCAGCGAGACCCGGGTGCTCACGGTGTTCTCCGCCGCGTTGCACCACCGGGAGTTGATCGACCTGCAGCAGGCCCTGCTCGACGCCATGCTCGAGTCGCTGGCCGACGAGCTCGAACACCCCGTCGACGCGGCCGCCGCCGAGCGCGCCGACCCCGCGCAGGGCCAGGCCCTCGACGAGCACGAACGCATCGGCAACCGCCACGCGGCCATGCTCGAAGCCTTCGGCCGGGTGCTGACCCACCTGCGCACCGACGAGCTCGCCCCCGACGACATCAAAGCCGCGCTCACCAAAATGAGCCGCGAGCTGAGCGGGGTGGTGGACAAGTCGCGGGAGTTGGTGAGCGCGGCCAAAAAGACCCTGCAGAGCGGGCGTGCCCTCCCCGCCTACTTCTGGCGCGATTTGGGCAAAGCCAACAAGAAGCTCGTGGCCGCGCTCGAAAAAGACGTGCTCTACCTCGACGACCTCTTGACCCGGCAGCGGCTGGAAGAGGTCGAGACGCTGACCGCGGAGATGCGCGACGCCCAAAAGAACCTCAAGGAGCTGATCGAGCAGTACAAAAAGAGCCCCGACGACCAGACCCGCGAGGCCATCCTCGAGGAGATCCGGGCCCTGCGGGAGCAGATGCAAAAAATCGCCGAGCGCCTCGCCGAGCTGCGCCGGGACATCCCCGACGAGCACATCAACAAAGAGGCCATGCACCAAGCCGAGCAGATGCAGGACGCGCAGAGCATCGATGAGCTCATCGAGCAGGGCAAGGTCGACGAGGCCTTGCAGCAGCTCGAACAGATGATGCAACAGACCGAGCAGCTGCTCGACGGGCTGTCGGAGAGCCGGCAAGAGTTCGGCGATGAGAGCTACCGGGAGCTGGCGGAGAAGATGGAAAAGTTCGGGGCCGAGCTGCAAGCGGTGCAGGCCGAGCAAGAGCAGCTCCTCGACCAGAGCCAGCGCATGCTCGATGCGGCCCAGAAGCGCGCCCTCGAAAAGACGATGAAACAAATGCAGGAGGTTTGGCCCGACCTTTTGGAAAAGGCCAAACAAGCGCAAAAGGACCTCCAGGGCATCGACGACTCACGGCTGTTTCCGCACGAACGGGAGGACCTCGCCGGGGCCCAGTCGCGGGTCGATGACCTGGTGCGGGCGCTCGAAGCCGAAGACGTGGCCGACGCCCAGCAGAGCGCGGAGGACGCCGAGCGCATGGTGCGCACCAGCGAGCAGGACGTGGCCGACCGGGTGCGGGGCCGGTTCGGCAGCCGTGACCCGTCGATGAAGGACGCGGCCGCCCGGCTCAAAAAGGCGCGCCCCCGGGTCGAGGACGTGCGGGACGAACTCGACAAGCTCTTGCCCGACCCCCGCAAGTTCCTCGACGAGGGCCAACGACAGCTGATGAAAAAGAACGCCGAACGCCAGCAGCAGCTCAAGAAGAGGACGCAGCAGCTGCAAAAACAGATGCGCGACATCGACAAGGAGGCGCCCATCTTCGGGGAAGAGCCGCAACAAATGTTGCAGCGTGCCGGCGAACAAATGGGCATGGCCCAGAACCGGCTGCGCAGCCAGCGCCTGCGGGAGGGCAAGTCTTCGCAGGGCCGCGCGTCCCAAGAGCTCAAGGCCCTGGGCGAGCGCATGCAGCAGATGGCGCAACAGCAAGGCCAGTCGGGGGGGGTGCCGATTCCTCTGCCCGGCGGCGGCAGCGACGGGGGCGGCGACCAGGAGGGCAACGGCCGCCACACCGGCAAAGAGGACGTGAAGATCCCCGGGGCGGAGCAGTACCGGGTCCCGGACGCCTTCCGCAAGGACATCCTCGACGCCATGCGCGAGGACGCGCCGGAGAATTACCAGCGCGAGGTGAAAAAATACTACGAGGAGTTGGTCAAATGACGCGCTCCTTGGTGTTCGCCTGTGCAGTGGCATGCGGGCTTGCCTTTGCCGGGCCCGCGGCGGCCCAAGACGCGGCCGGCCTCGGCGACAAGCTCGAACGGGTCCAGCGCCTGCTCGACGACTGGCAGCTGGTGGAGGCCGCGGCCATCGCCGCCGAGCTCGAGCGCACGTTGCCCGACGTGCCCCCGGTGCAGGCGGTGCTCGGGGAGGTGAAGTTCCACCAGGGGGATTACGAAGGCGCGCGCCGGCTGCTGCGCCGGGCCTCGGAGGGGGGCAGCGCCGACCCCCTGCTGCTTCAGCTCGCCGAGAGCACCTACGAGGAGACCGCGGGGTTTGTGAGCGTCGAGAGCGAACACTTCGTGCTGCGCACCCCCGCGGGCAAAGACGAGATCCTGGCCGACACCGCGCTGTGGGCTTTGGAGAAGGCCTACGCGGCCCTGACCCAGGCGTTCGATTACGAGGTCCCGCACAAGATCCCCGTCGACGTGCTGCACGACGCGCGGGGCTTGGCCGCGGTGAGCACCCTGACCGTGCAAGAGATCGAGACCTCGGGCACGATTGCGCTCTGCAAGTTCAACCGGTTGATGATCACCAGCCCCAAGGCCCTGGCCCGGGGCTATGCCTGGTTGGACACGCTGTCGCATGAGCTCATCCACCTCATCATCAGCGAGAAGTCGCGCAACACCGTGCCCATCTGGCTGCACGAGGGGCTCGCCAAATACATGCAGTCGCTTTGGCGTGGACAGCGGGGCCTCGCCCTCACCCCCGCGTCCGAACAGTTGCTGGCCCAGGCGGTGAAGAAAAACGAGCTCATCACCTTCGAGCAGATGCACCCGTCCATGGCCAAGCTCCCGTCGCAGGAAGCCACCGCCCTCGCCTTCGCTGAGGTGTTCACCGTCATCGAGTACCTGATGAGCGATGCCGTCACCCAAGGCAAAAAGAGCCCCTACGCGGTGACCAACACCCTGCTCGACACCCTGGCCACGGGCAAAAACATGGACCGCTCGCTCCAAGCCTCGGCCGGCACCAACCTCGCCGGCCTGCAGAAACGTTGGAAGCGATACTTGAAGAAACGCCCGTTCAAACTCAAGGCCGACGACAAGCCGCGCCCCCTGCGTTTTGTGCACAACGCCCGCAAGGGCAACGCGTCCGTGGACGAGGAAGAGGACGAGGCCGCGCTGTTCGAGACCACCGACGACAAAGCCAAAAAGTTCGTGCGGCTGGGCAATCTTCTGCGCGGCCGGGCCCGGCTCAAGGCGGCCACGGTGGAATATGAAAAAGCCCGCGGCCGGCTCAAATCGATGAGCCCCAGCTTGAACAACCGGGTGGCCGGCATCTACCTCCGGCTCGACGACACCGCCGGGGCCGCGCGCATCCTCGACGAGACGGTCAAGGTCTACCCCGACGACCCCCAGACCCGGGTGTTGCGCGGCCGGCTCTTTTTGGCCGAGAAAAAGTACAAACAAGCCCGCGGCGAATACGAGCGCGCCCTCTGGGAAAACCCCTTCCACCCCGAGGTGCACGCGGGGCTGTACCAAATCGCGGACAAGACCAACGACGCTTCGCTCAAAAAGAAGGCCGAACGGAATCTCGGCCTGCTCTCGGGCCACGCCAAAGAAAACCCCACCGCGCGCTTCGCCCTCGCCGAGGACGGCGAGCCCTTCGGGACCTTGTCGCTCTCGAGCGACCCGTGGGGCGAGCTGTTCATCGATGGGCGGCCCACGGGCATGATCACCCCGGTCACCGACCTCCCGCTGCGGCCCGGGACCTATCTCATCCGGGTCGAGGACCGCGTGAGCGGCCAGGTGCAGGCGCGCTCGATCACGGTGCAAGCAGGCCAAGCGGTGCGCGAGCGCTTCACCCTGCAAGACCTCGACGACGCCGCCCGCCAAGACATCGCCGCCCGGGAGGACAAGGCCCAGGGCGCGACCTTGCCCGACGCGGGCCCCGCCCACCCGTGAGCGCCCCCCAGACCGCGGTCACCGCATCGTGATGCGCAACGTCTCGCGGGCGGTGGCGAGGGCCTCGTCGAGCCCGGCCCGGGTCTCGGCAAAAAACTGGGCATAGCCAACGTCCTGGCCGACCCCCACCCGCCGGGCCACGTCGTCGCCGACCGCGACCTTGAGCTTGAGCTTTTTCACCGCCGGGAGCGCGCGGACCGCGTCCTCGCCCTCGATGCGCGCGACCTGGCCCGCGCCCGGGTGCAGCACCCAGCCCGCGGCGAAGCCTTGGCGCGCTTCAGGGAACGAGACCGCGCGGCCGAGCTCGACGAGGGCGAAGGTGTGCCAGGCGTTGAACCCCCAGGCGTTCGACATCGTGTCCATGATGTAGCCGCCGGGGGGCCGAAGCGCGACCTCGCCGAGCAAGGGCCCCTCCGCGGTCAGATACACCTCGAGATGGGTCAAGCCCCAGGTGATGTGCATCGCGCGCAGCACCTGGCGATTCAGCGCCCGGACCTGCGCCAGCACCGCGTCGTCGAGCGCGGGGGGGATGACATTGAGCGCGCCCTTGACCGCGTAGCCGGTGAAGCTCTCGAACCGCACGGCGCCGTCCACCACGAAGGACTCCACGGACATCTCCGGCGCGTCCACGAACCGCTCCAGCATCATTGTGCCACGGGGCGCGCCGGCCAAAGCCTCCTCGAGCTCTTGCGCGGTCTTGGCGAAGCGAATGCCCCGGCCGCCGCTCGACGCGCGGGCCTTGACCACCACCGGGCTCTTCAGCGCGGCCATGACCTCTTGGGCATCGCGCATGTCGGCCGCGTCCAGGAACGCGGTCATGGGCACCCCGCGTTCGGCGAGGTGACGCTTCATGGTCAGCTTGTCGTGGCAGCGCAGCGAGATGGTCATCGGCGCGGCCCGGGCCGAGAGCGCCCGCCGGGCATACGCCGCGGGCACCACCGCGCTCTCCCCGCCCGCGATGACGTGGCTGAACCGCCCGGCGAGACCGGGCGCGGCCTCGGCCCATTTTTCGCGCGTGCGCGGCAGCGGCTGGTCCTTGGGCCAGACCGTGACCTCGACGTGGTCGAGCTTTTTCAGGGCCCGCAGCAGCCCCTGCCGCGGCCCGAGCACCAGGACGCGGTCGGGCTGGTTCACCCCGGGGGCCAGGACAGGTCCCGCCCGCCGATGACGTGCAAGTGGATGTGAAACACGGACTGGCCCGCGCCGGCCCCGACGTTCATCACCAGGCGGTAGCCGGACTCGACCACGCCCTTTTTCTCCGCCACCTGTTGCGCGGCGAGGTAGAGGCGCCCGACCAGCTCCTGGTCTTGGGCCCCGAGGTCGTGGGCCGTGGCAATGTGTCTGCGTGGGATGACGAGCACGTGACAGGGCGCGCCGGGGTTGATGTCCTCGAACGCGTACACGTGCTCGTCGCTGTACACCTCGGCGGAGGGAATTTGGCCATCTAGGATTTTGCAGAACAAACAGTCGCTCATCATGTCCCCTGGGGTCGCTTCTCGAGGAGGTTCACGCCTTGTTCGACGAGGGTCCCGGCCCGCAGGATGCTCGCCTCGCCCATGGCCGGGCCCACCAGCTGCACCCCCAGGGGCAAGCCCGCGTCGGTGAACGCGACGTTGACGGACAGGCCGCACACCCCGGCCAGGCTGACCCCGATGGTGAACACATCGGACAGGTACATTTTCACGGGGTCGTCGGTCTTTTCCCCGATGCCGAACGCGGCGGTGGGCGCCACCGGCGTGAGCAGCACGTCGACGTCGGCGAAGGCCTGGTCGTAGTCGCGCCGGATCAGGGTGCGCACCTTTTGCGCCCGCAGGTAGTAGGCGTCGTAATAGCCCGTGGACAGCACGTAGGTGCCGAGCAGGATGCGCCGCTTGACCTCGGGGCCGAACAGCTCGCCGCGGGTTTTGCGGTAGAGCGACTCGAGGCCGCCCTCTTCGCCGCGGCGGGGCCCGTAGCGCACGCCGTCGTAGCGGGCGAGATTGGACGAGGCCTCGGCGGTGGCCGCGATGTAGTACGTGGGCACCGCGAGGTGGGCGTGGGGGAGCGAGACCTCGACCACGGTGGCGCCAGCCTCGCGCAAGGTCTGCTCGGCCTTGTGCTGGGCCGCGAGCACGTCGTCGTCGCAGCCGTCTTGATTTTGGTATTCGCGGACCACGCCGACCTTGAGCGGGCGGTCCTGGTCACAGGCCGCGGCGTAGTCTTCGACCGGGGCGTGGCTCGAGGTCGCGTCCCGCCCGTCGGGACCCGCCAACGCCGCGAGCAAATGGGCACAGCCTTTGACGTCCCGCGCGAATGGACCGACCTGGTCGAGGGAGGACGCAAAGGCCACTGCCCCAAAGCGCGACACCCGGCCGTAGCTCGGCTTCAGCCCGGCCACGCCACAGAACGCCGCGGGCTGGCGCACCGAGCCGCCGGTGTCGGTGCCGAGCGCCCCGTAACATTGGGTCGCGGCCACCGCGGCGGCGCTGCCCCCCGACGAGCCCCCCGGGGTCCGGCTCTTGTCCCAGGGGTTGGTGGTGCCGCCGTAGGCGGAATGTTCGGTCGAGCTGCCCATGCCGAACTCGTCGAGGTTGGTCTTGCCCACCACCACCGCCCCCGCCGCGCGCAGCTTGTGCACCACGGTGGCGTCGAACGGCGAGGTGTAGCCCTCGAGGATGCGGCTGCCCGCGGTGGTGGGGCCGGTGACGTCGACGATGTTGTCCTTCACCGCCACGGGCACGCCGTCGAGCGGTCCGCGGGGTTGCCCGTTTGCCCGGCGCGCGTCGGCGGCGGCGGCGGCCTCTTCGGCCGCGGCGCGGTCTACGCGCAAAAACGCGCGCAAGGCGTCGTTGCCCTGGTCGATGCGGTCGAGGCATTGCCCGGTGAGCGCCACCGAGGTGGTGGCGCCCTCGTCGAGCGCGGCGGCGGCAGCGGCCAGGGTGTAAGGGCCCGCGCTCATTCGACCACCTGGGGCACGCGCACGTATTCCCCGGTGAAGCCGGCGGAGCCTTGCACCGCGGCCTTGCCGAGCACGTCGTGGGCCTCGTCGGAGCGCAGGGGGTCGCCGGCGGTGGTCATGTGCACCAAGGGCTCGACCCCGTCGGTGTCGACCTCGGAGATGGCCTCGACGAAGGTGAGGATGCGCAGCAGGTCGTCGCGCAGACGATCGTGCTCGGCCGCGTCCACCTCGAGGCGGGCGAGCTTGAGCAGGTCGTCGATGGTTTGATCGGTGACCGTCATGGGGGCCTGATAGCCGACCTTGTGCGGAGGCGAAACTCAGCCCTCGGCGAGCTTTTGTTTGGCTTGGTCGGCGTCGCTGCCGCCCCGGTAGCTCTTTTTGCGGCGGGACGCGCGCCGCCCGCGGATGATCAACGTGACCAGGCCCCCGAGGAGCATGAGCGGGAAGAGCACCTTTTTGGCCTGACCGAAGGGGCCGCCGTCGGGCAGCGCCTGCTGACAACCGCACATCATGTCGTCCCCGACGCCGGGCTCGGGCTCGGGGCTCGGCTCGGGCTCGGGCACGCCCGCGTCGGTGACGGGGCGGTTGGCGTCGGTGACCCGCACCTCGATGGGGCTCAACACGAGCTCGTCATCGGCGTCGGCGTCGGACAGGTCGCAGGTCACGAACGTGACCTGCTCCGCGGGGCCCACCGCCACCGCCAAGGACAGGTCCGGGCCGCGCTGGTCGTGCAATGTGCGGGTGGTGTCCGCCCCCTGCCCGGTGACGAAGGCCAGGCCCAACCGCCGCGGGGGCTCGGCGATGCTGCGCACGTCGACGAGCACATCGAGCCCCCGGGCCGCGGGCGCGGTGGTGGAGAACGCGAAACAGCCCAGGGCATAGGGCGCGGCGTCGTCGGCCAGCCCCGCGAGCAGGGCCCCGTTGAGGCTCGCCGGGGCCAGGGCCCGCGTGCGCAAGAAGTGCTCGGCGTTGAGCTCGTCGGCGATGACCGGTCCGTCGCCGGGCACCGCTTTGGGCCCCACCAAGGTGCGCCAGGTCGCGAAATCGAGCAGGATGTCGGGCACGGTGCGGCCCGTTTCCGCCGCGAAGGCGTCCATCCAGTCGGGCTCGTTGGCCATGACCTCGTCCCCCTGAACGCTGCCGTCCCACAACCGGCGGATGAAGGTCCCGTCCCCGTCGCCGTGCACCTCGTCGAGATAGTGAATGAACAGCCCGGCCCCGTACTCGGGGAGCAGCCCGAACTCGCCCTGCTCGATCGCCCAGGCAATGCCATTGCTAAAAATCGACAGCGCGGGGACAGACTGAAAGTCCTCGATGTTCTGTTTGTACCCGATGGTCTCGGGGTAGGCGGAGAACTCCTGAAACACCGCCCCGGCCTCGAAGAACATCAGGCTCTCGCGGCCATCGATGCCGAACTGCAGGGCGTGCTGAAACTCGTGGGCCACGAACGCTTCGATCTCGTTCACGTTGGGATCGATCTGCATGTGGCTCGGCCGCGAGACCCGACCGTCGGCATCGTCCTCGTCGTCGTCGGCCACGGTGACCGCCCCCGCCCCCGCCAGGCCCGCGAAGTAGACATCGTAGGCGTCGCTGCCCCCGCGGCCGTCGTCGCTCGGCGGGGGCGAAAACCCCATGCCCACCACCTGGGCGGTCCACGCCTGCTCCAACAGGTCGAGCACCTCGCCCGCGCGGACCGCCGCTGCCTCCGCCGAGTAGTGCACCCGAAGCGGGTAGCTCGCCGAGTCGACAAACAGATTCGGCTCGTAGGGCCGGTCTTGGACCGCGAGCCAAGGCAGGGCCTGCGTCCGCCGGCTATTCTCCAGTGCCATTGTGGCGCAAGGCCGGGCCCCGGCGGGGACGGCCGCGCTCACCAAGGCGACCAACACCGCGCCCGTGAGCCAGGCCGGGGTCTTCACAACGTCTCCCGAAAGGACCGCCCCGCGAACGCCAGGTCGGTGATCTCAAACTCGGTCTCGCCTTTGGGGCGCACCACCGTCACCAGGTCCCCGACCTGTTTGCCCAGCAGCGCCTTGGCCACCGGCGCGCGCTCGGAGATCGTGCCCTGTTTGCTGTCCGCCTCGCCTTCGCCCACGATGGTCCACACTTTGACCTCGCCCTCTTCGTCCTCGACCGTGACCGTGGCCCCGAACTGCACCCGGTCGCCGGTGAGGCTCGCGGGGTCGACCACGGTGACGTTCTTCAGCAAACCAGAAAGGTACGAAAGCCGCTTGTCGATCTCCCGCAGCTTCTTTTTGCCGTAGATGTACTCGGCGTTCTCCGAGCGGTCTCCCTCGGCCGCGGCGTCGGCGACACCTTTGACCACTTTGGGGCGCTCTTTGGTCAACAGCTCCTCCGCCTCTTGGGAGAGGCGGGCGTATCCGTCCTTGGTCATGTTCTTTGCGGCCATGCCGCGGCCTACCGCTATTGGGGCAAGAGCGAAACGCCCAGCGACGGCAGTGTATAGAACACCACCGTCATCACCAGGCCGAACAACACCGCGGCCAGGACCCACCCATTGCCGAACGAGCCGGCCACGGCCTCGGCGACCTCGTCGGCGTCGAACGCGTCCGCGGGCAGCGGCGGGGGCGCGGACAACGCGTGCGGGATCTCGATGGCGACGACCCCCATCGCCTCGCGGGCCCGGCGGGCGGCGTCCTTCTCCCACTGTTTGCGGGCGAGCACCTCGTCGCGCAGCCAGGCCAAGGTCGCGTCTTCCCCGTCGTGGGCGCGCACCCGGAGCCACTGGGCAAAGCCCGGCGTCCACACCAGCGTGCTGCCCCGCACTTTGCCTTCGCGGGCGAGCTGGCACATCTCGGCGCGGGTGTAGGGACCGCGCGGGCGCCCGGCGATGCCGGCGAACCAACACGCCTTCTTGCTCCGCCGCCGCACCTTCGGCAGGTGCACCCCGGTGATCTCCCGGACCACGTGGGGCAACGGATCGATCGCGCCCGACGCTTTGACCGCGGCGGGGATGGGATCGTTGACCGCGGCGGCGGCGTGCACGTCGGTGAGCTCCACCGAAGCCCGGCGCAAATGGGGCAAAGCGGGTGAGGTGTCGTCGTGTTTTCCGTCGGTCTGCCGGTCCTCGGACCACACCATGATCGCGCGGCACTTTTTGCATCGCACGCGCAACCCCGAGGGGCCCGCATCGGCCACGCGGGAGGTGGGAACGCGGTAGCCCGCGCCACAGGTATGACAATCGAAATGCATGCGCCTCAATTGGGGAAAAGAGTTCGACCCAAAAATGCTACGCGCGGCGCCGGGAAGCGCAAGTCCGTACATGTAGGTTCGTGTCGGAGATCAACCCGCTGGTCGTCAGGGCGGGGCCACTTTGTAGAGGTCGCGGTACACCCCTTGTTGCACTGGCGCGAACTCCTCGACAAAAAACACGTGGCGCAACAGGTCCGGTGCGCGCCGGTGCAACGTGAGGAGCTTGGCTGAAAGTCTTTTACTTTCAACGGCTTGCGGGTCTCTGACCACCACCCCATCCGCGGGCACCACCTGGGTCATCGCCACCGTGCTCAGTTGCGGTCCCGCGCCGTCGAGGTGGGCGTCGGCCGCCGCGGCCACCGAGTCCTCGTCCTGGCCGATGGCGTGGACGCAGGTGAGGTCGACGGTGCCGTCGAGCAACGCCCGGAGCGCGTTTTTGTAGGAGCCGGCGAAGGCCTGTCGCTTGAACGTGCGCTCGGGGAACATGCCCAGCTGCTTGAGGTGCAACAGGGGCAACAGGTGCCCGGCCACCGAGTGGGGGTCGACCCAGGCGATGGTCTTGCCCACGTACGACGACAGCTGGGTGCTGTCCCCCCGGCGGGCGACGAACGCCGAGGCGTAGCTGGTCTGGCCGAAGCGTTTGGACTGCACGATGACCCGGGCACCCGCCGCCTCGCTCTGCGCGCACACGAACGGGGGCGCCCACGCGGCGTCCACCGCGCCGGACACGATGTTGCGGCTGAGCACTTCGTAGTTCTGCGAGACGGTGACGTCACACGGCACCTGCAGCACCGTCTCCAGCCAGGTGCGCAACCGCTCGGCCGAGGTGGTCAGCTGGTCGGGTCCGATCGACGGGGGCAGCGCAAAGCGAAACACATCCCGAGCATATCCCGGACCCGGCTTTGCCAAACCGCCCTGGGTCCTGCGAACATGCCCCCGCCGGCCAGACCGACGCCGGCGAGGAGGACAATGTGCTGAGCCACTTGGTGTTGATGACCGCCATCGCCTCGGGCGCGCCCCAAGCCAAAACGGTCGATGAGCCCCAGCGCATCGCGGTCGCCTACCTCAAAGCCTTGGCCGGCAACGGCGACGACAACGCCCGCAGCTACCTGCTCGGGGGGCTGACGCTGACCGCGGAAGACTTCACCATCCCCAACTGGAAGATCAAAAAGCGCGAGCCGGTGCAGAAGGAAAAGGGCGCGATCAAAGCCGCGGTCGCGGAGATGAACGCCCTCGACCGCTCCGGCCGGATGACCCTGAGCGGGGTGGTCAACCTCGACTCCGAAGAAGCGGTGATGTCCCTGACCCAGGAGCAGGCCGAGAAGATGCTCGCGCCCACCCGGGCCCGGGCGGAAAAGTTCAAAAAGCGGTTCCCGGTGTTCGCCTACGTCGCGCGGGTGGGCAAAGACGTGTTTTGGCACCCGAGCAACCCCTGGCGCAATGTCACAGACAAGCTGGGCGACAAGGGCGACTACGAGCTCGAGCTGCACATGTTCCGCATCGAAGAGAAACAAGCCGACGGCAAATCCCGGGTTTGGCCCCTGCGGGTGCTTCGCATCAAGACCGCCGCCTACGACTCGGGTTGGAAGATCCTCCCCGCGTCGGATTGGGATCCGGAGTTCTAGGGCCCGCAGAGCCCGTCCCACAAAAGGAACGATGAGCGTCACCCTCGACGACCTGTTGCGGCACCCGTTCTGGCTCGCGCCGATGGAGGGCGTCACCCACCCGGCGTTCCGGGACATCATGGCCGCGCAGGGCGGCATCCAGGTGGTGTGCACCGAGTTTGTGCGGGTGACGAGCACGCCCCACCGGGCTTCGCGGCTGCAAAAGGTCGTGCACCGGTCAAAGGGCGCGTACCTCTCGGTGCAGGTGATGGGCAAAGACCTCGCGCAGATGAAGAGCGCGGCCGACATCATCGCGCGGGCCGGGGCGGACGTGGTCGACATCAATCTCGGCTGCCCGTCGCCCAAGGCCGTGCGCGGCGGGGTCGGCTCGGCCATGCTCCAGGACCCGGACCTTTTGTACGACGTGGTGTGCACCCTGCGGGAGGTGGTCCCGGGGGTGCTCACGGCCAAGATGCGCGCGGGGGTGCACCGCGCGGACGGGGTGTTCGACACCGCGTCGCTCCTCGAGAAAGCCGGCGTTGACCTCATCGCCGTCCACCCCCGCCGGACCTGTGATGCCTACGAGGGGGTCGCGGACTGGAAGGTGGTGCGCGCCCTCGCCCGCCACTGCACGGTGCCGATCATCGGCAACGGCGACGTCTGGTACGCCGAGGATGCATGGGCATTGCTGAAGCGCACCGGCGCGGCCGGGGTCATGATCGGGCGCGGGGCGCTGCGCAACCCCTGGCTGTTCACCCAGATCGAACAGCTCGGGGCCGGCCGCGCGGTCATGCACCCCGACGGCGACGACGTGCTCGGTTTTTTCGACCATGTGGTCGAGACCTTCGGCGCGCGGTTTCAGCACGGCCCGCCGATGGGCAAGCTCAAGGAGCTGGTGCGCTGGCTGTCGCGCACCGTCGACGACCAGGGCGCGAGCAAGGGGCGGCTGCTGCGCCACACGACCTTGGGCCCGCTGCGCGACGAGCTCGCGCGCACCTTCGCGGGCCGGCCCGCGGCCGACCTCGACCTCGGTCCCGCGGGGCGGTTGCGCCTGGAGCGCTCCGCGCTCACCTCCCTGGACCGCGCCGACGGCCTGCTGTCCGCGGCCTGAACCGCGCCCGGCCCCGACCGGATATGGTCGTCGTCGTGAGCGGTCCGACCTTCGAACAGACCCTGGCCAAAAGCCGCGCCGACGCCCGGCCCGCGCCCCCCGACGAGGGCGTGCCCGCCCAGCGGCTGCCGGGCTTTGTGCGGCGGGGGATCCAGCTCGTGGTCGTGCCCTACCTTTGGCTCGACGACGCGGTGGCCTGGCTGCTGCGCGGGGTGCTGCCCCCGCCGTACCGGCTGGAGGGGGCCTGTCACGGGACCGGGGCCTGCTGCCGGTACGTGCTCGTGCACTTCCCGCGGGTGGTGGCGAGGTCGCGGGTCCTGTCCGGCCTGTTGTGGTGGTGGACCACCGAGGTGAACGGCTTTTTTCCCCGGGAGTTCGAACTCGACGAGGTCGAGCCGGGGGCGCGCACCTGGGTGATGTCGTGCCGGCACCTGCAAGCCGACGGGCGCTGCGCGACCTACCGGTTTCGGCCGCAGCTGTGCCGGCGGTGGCCGCGGCAGTCGCACGTGGCGCGCCCGTTTGTGCTCAAGGGATGCGGCTACCGGGTGGTGGCGCGCGACGGCCAAGCGCTCCCCGAGCGCGCGACCAAGCTGCCCATCGTCGACGAGTAGCGCGGCGGGCGACCGCCCCCCTCAACACAAAAGAAAAACGCACCCTCCACGGGTGCGTTTTTGCTTGGGGGCCAAAAGCCGCTCAGCGGGCCAGCGACCGCTTGAGCAGACGCTGCGCGTAGGTCGCGTCGCTCGCCACCCGGGCGTTGCTCGAGTGCGCGAGCTGCTCGACGCCGGCGAGGGACGCCGGGTGGCCGATGGTGGCCAGGCTTTGCGCGGCCGATTTCGCGGCCGAGGTGCCGGCGACTTGCGGCAGGACCTCGACGAGGAGCAACGCGGCCTTTTTGCGCAGCTCATCGCCCCCGCCGGTGGACTGGTGGGCCCACTTGCTGCCGAGGTTGCCCAGGGCGCGGATCGCGGTCTCGCGGCGGGCCGCGTCCCCGCTCTTCACGGTGCGGGCGAGCACCGCCAGCGACGCGTCGGTGCGCACCTTGCCGAGGCCGACCAGGGCCCCGTGGTGCACCATCACCGGCGCGGTCTTGTCGGCCAAGGTCGCGTCGAGGACCGACACCGCGAAGGGCGCGCCGCTCTCCCCGAGCAGCTTGGCCGCGAGGGCCCGCTCGGTCACGGTGCCGGCGCTGCGGATGTCCGCGGCGAGCACGTGCCCGACCACCGGGTGCTGGCTTTTGGCCAGGGCCACGAGCACGCCCACCCGAAAGGCCTCGGCCTCTTTTTGCATCCAGGCCGGGGCGTTGGCGCGGGCGTGCGCGGGGTAGTCGGCCGCGGTCCGGGCCTTGAGGAAGTGACCGGGGAAGCGGTGGGCGAACAGGAGCGCGCCCGGGTGCAGCTTCATTTTGGTGAGGTCACCGGACACCACCGGATCGGGCCGGCGGAACCGGAGGTAGTTCTCCGGGTTGAGCCCGGCGAGGTCGGACAGGTGGGCGAGGTCGTCGCCATGTTGCTGGATGGCCTCGAGGACCAAAGCGGTGGACACCTCGTCGAAGTTGGCGTCGGTCACCGCCGCGACCTGGGCCGGCGCGGACAAGGATTGGAGCGCCTCGGCGCTCTGCACCTGGGACAGCCCGGGCAGGCCCGCGGCCAGCGCGGTGGTGGACAAGGTGGCCACGCAGAGGCCGAGGAGGAAGGAGACGTTGCGATTCATGTCGTTGTTCCTGTCAGAGCGATGCTTCAAAGAAAGAGTCTGGACCAGCCGGTTCATCACAGCCCCTCCGTCCACCAATCGGTGGTGTAGGGGAGGCGGTTCATCGCGCTGCCGCAGTGGGCCTCACCGAGGAGGGTGTGGTAGCTGAAGAACACGTCGACGAAGTTGACCACCAAGCCGAGGGGGGCCTCGACCGCGTCGATGGTCTGTTGCTGCCAGACGTCGACCCCGTTGTCGACCGGACCTTCCGGGTCGGGGGTGAACAGCATGCTGTCCGCGGTGATGAGGTTCTGGATGCCGGGGTTGAGGGCCACCGATTGGTCGATGCCCCCGCCGAACACCAGCGACTCGTACAGCACCGGGACCTCGATGAAGTCCGCCTCGACCAGGTCGAACGCCGCCATCAGCCCGTCGACCACGGTGTCGATGCGGGTTTGGACAATGTCGTTGTGAGACATCAGCTCGGTGTCGTCGAGCAGCTCGGTGACGGTCTTTTCATAGTCGGTCTGGCCATCTTGCCGCCCGTTGAACACCACCCGGTTGCCCTTGCCGTCCGCTTGCAGGTCGAGCAGGGCTTGGCGGGCCAGCGTGGGCGACGCGAGGATGATCGCGAAGGGCCGGGTCGCGTCCGCCGAGTAGTCGGGGACCACCTGGAAGATCTCGTCGAGGTGACCGACCACCAACCACTCGGTGGTGAGCTCGAGGCTCGGGCCTTGCGCTTGCGCGTCCAGCCACGCGACCTGGTTGTCCGCCATGTGGTCCTCGTACGGGAGCCCTTCGATGGTGCCGCCGTCGCCGCCGCCGCGCAGGATGCGGCCGAGGGGCCAGTCACCCGAGGTGGTGCCGGTGATGGGGGGGAACACCTCGAGGTTGCCGCCGAAGTTGAGCGAGGTCTGCTGGCCGAGGCCGCTGGGGTAGGCGAAGCCGCGGTTGGGGCCGATGATCTCGCTGGTGTAGAGGCTGACCAGCGGGCTCGGGCGCTCGGTCTGCAGGTTGGTCTCGAAGGAGACCGCCCCCGCCGCGCCCGGCATCGACTGGTACCCGGTCTGGACGGTGTCCTGGACCCAGCGGTCGCCTTGGTAGGTCTGGGCGCTGACCTCGTACAGTTCGATCGATTGGTCGAGGTCGTTGACCAGGGGCGTCCACAGGCCGCTGTTTTCGGTGTCGCCGCCGGGGATGTTCATCACCGCGAGGCGGGTCGGGGTCTGGAGGTTGTCGGGGAGGATGACCGGGGCCACGCGGAACGCGACCTCGTCGTACGACACCAAATCCCCCGCGGGGTTGTTGAGCTCGATGCGGATCTTGAAGTGGCCGTCCCAGTCCGCGCTGCGGGAGCTGCGCGCCTCGACGAGCAAGGTCATGTCGCCCGCGATCAGGGTCGCGGGGTCGAGGGCCACCGGGCCGGGCACGCCGCTGTGCAGGACCGCGTCGTCGGCGTCGTTGAACACCTTGGTGCGGACCGCGGCGTTGTCGGGCACGACCACCATGTTCACGGTCCAGTCGGCCGCGATGTTGGCTTGTTGGGCCACCACCACCCGGGCCATGTCCTCTTTGTCCGCGGCGCCTTCGATGGTGGCGTTGAGCGCGTCGCGGCCGTCTTCACCGTCGTCGTCGTCCCAGTTGACCATCACCACCGCACCGCCGGCGGCGCTCCACACGTCCTCGTCGGTGTCGTCGGTGGCGTCGATGATGCCGTCGCGGTTGGTGTCGGCGTTGATGTCCGCCACGGGGTCGCCGGGCCCCCCCACCGGGGTGCCGGGGCCGGGGTCGTCCCCGCCGAACACGCCGCCACAGGTCGTGGTGTCGCCGAGCTGCATGGGCTCGTCGCCGCACAGGTCGTACTCACACTCGCCCGGGTCGGTGGTGCCGGTGCAGTCTTCGTCTTGCACGCCGCAGCCGCAATCACAGAACCCGTCGTTGTACCAATCGGAGTTGCAGATCCAGCCCGGGGGCGCGGCCATCAAACACTGGGTCGGGTCCGCGGGGTCAAGGTCGAGCCCTTGGGGGCAGTCGTTGTACATGCAGCTGCCAATGCTGTTGTCCGCACAGTCGCCGTCCAACACGCCACAGCCGCAATCGCAGCCGCCTTGGGGCTGGTCTTGGTCGCAGAACCAGTCGGGGTTGCAGGTCCAGCCGGCCGGGGCCCCGCCGGCACACGGGTCACCGTCGCCGTCCCCGTCCCCGTCGCCATCGCCGTCCCCGTCGCCATCGCCGTCGCCGTCCCCGTCGCCATCGCCGTCCCCGTCGCCATCACCGTCCCCGTCGCCGTCCCCGTCGCCGTCCCCGTCGCCGTCCCCGTCGCCATCTCCATCGCCGTCCCCGTCGCCATCACCGTCCCCGTCGCCGTCCCCGGCGGTATCCATGGGGCAGCCGGCCAGCGGGACGCTGAGGCCGAGGAAAAGAAACAGCAACAAGGGCAGTCGTGACATGAAAAACTCCGATCGTTTCAGAACGTGTACCCAGAACGGGCCCCAACGCAAACTGGGCCTGCCGTCCGATGCGTCGCAGAAAGCCCTGATTTTCGACACAATTTTGTCAATTGAAGATGTACTTACATAAGTACGTTTCCAGCCCCGCCCGGGATCCTTCCGTCCCCCCCGCGCCGCAACCGCGCCCGCCGCAGCTAACATCGCGCCATGGACCGGCTCTTCGCCCACCACCCCGCCGCGCTCGCGCCCGCCGCCGCCGCCGCGCTCGCGGCCTGGGTGCGCCACAGTGGCCACCTCGGCCAGAGCCAACTGCGGGGCACGTTTCGCGCGTCGCGCGGCTTCGGCCTGACGTTCACCGACGACAACCGCGCGGATCTGCTCGAACGATTCCCCCGCTTGGCCCTCTTCTTGTCGCTGTGCCCGGCCAAGAGCCCGTTTTTGCCCCACCGCCGGCCCAACGCGTTTTACCTCAACGCCCTGTTCTTGGAGGCGGGCGCGGGGGTGGGCCTGCACGTCGACAGCACCCTCGGCGAGCCCGTCGGCGACGAACAAAAGAGCCCCGAGGTGGTCACGGTGCTGTACCTCGAGACCCCGGCCGCCGGGGGCCGGCTCGACCTTTTTCTCGGCCGGCGGCCGGTGCTCGACCTCACCCCCGGGGCCGGCGACCTCCTGCATTTCCGCGGGGACCTCGGCCACCGGGTCACGCCCGTGACCGCCGGCGCCCGGTTGTCGCTCGTGCTCGAGCAGTATGACCTCACGCCCGCCGAGCGCGCGGGCCTCCCCGGCTTGGTGCTGCATTCGCGGGGGGACCGCGTGTACCCCCCCACGCCCCCGGGGCCGGGCTTTGACCGGGTGCTCGCCCGCAAACGGAAAACTGGCGTCCCGGGCGGCGCAAAAGCAGAATAGGCGCGGTGAGCCGGCCCCGCGGAGTCCCCGAAGGTGCATCCTTTTCTGAAGAGGAAAAGGCCTGGATCATCGGTTCGCAAAAAGGCGGCCAGCCGCACGGCCCGCACACCAAATGGAACGACGCGGGCAAGAAGGTCGAGGAGCTGCGGTACCGCGAGGGCGTGCTGCACGGACCCTTCCGGCGCTTTTTCGACAACGGCGAGCTGCGCGAAGAGGGCAACTACCGCAACGGCGAAATCAACGGGCTGTGCACCACCCACCGGAACCCCAAAGGCGACGGGCCCCCGCCGCACGAAGACGTGGCCGACGTGGTGGTCACCACCGAGGTCGAATACAACATGGGGCGCCCCCTCACGGTGCGGCACTTCGACAAGAAGAAGCGCCGGGTGCTCGCCGACGGCACCCCCCTGCCCGAGCATCCCAAAGGCGTGCCCTCGGTGGCCGACTACGACGGGGACCAAGAGCGGTGGTTCCACGGGCAGACCACCAAAGACGGCCAGCGCACCGGCTTTTGGATGGCCTGGACCAAAGACGGCACCCTCGTCGAAGAGACCGAGTACCACGAGGGTGAGCTTGACGGGGTCAGCCGCCTCTACGCCGACAACGGCACCCTCATCGAGGAGGGGACCTACGTCGAGGGCAAGCGCACCGGCACGTGGTCCACCTTCGACCCCAAGGACGGCCGGCTGCTCACCAAGGCCGATTACGACGACGGCCAGTACCATGGTTCGGTGATCGAGTACGGGCCCGACGGCCGATCCCGGGTCCGCATCGAGTACGACTTCGGCAAAAAGAGCGGCCAGTACCTCGCCCGCATCGGGAAGGACAAATACAAAGGCGGCCGCATCCGGGTCGAGAACGGCACCTTCAAGGACGACCAACCGGTGGGCCGCTGGAAGCTGCTCAACAAGAAGCTCGAGCCCGTGGTCACCATCGACTTCGGGGTGCCCAAGACCGACGAGGAAGAGCTCAAGGGCTCGCCGGTGTTCGAGGACCGGCCGCACACCCAACAGCATTGGCAAGAGCTCTACGATCAGCTCCAAGGCGCCCGGAGCGTGGGGGAGTCGCTCCTCGCCGCGGCCCGGCGCTACGCGGTCACCGACGACGGGGCCGCGTTGCAGGTGCTGTTCGAGGAGGCCTGTGCCCCCCTCACCGACAAGGGCGCACAGACATTGGCGGAAGAGGTCATCGCGGCCGAAGGCGGCCGCTATTGTTCGCTCACCAACGCCCTGGTGCGCGGGGCGCGGCCGGACACCATCCTCCAGCAGGTGGCCAAGAACCTCGACCGCGAAGGCAAAAGCCGGGTCGCCTACGATTTTGCCAAAGCCGCGGTCCTGCTCCGCGACCAAGAGCCCTCGCTCTATTTCACCCGCGCCCTCATCGCCATCAACCTCGGCGAGCAACGGGCGGCCGAGGCCGACGCCCGGGTGCTCGAGAACAACGACGCGGACAACGCGGCGTTCTTGCTGCAGCTGGTGCGGGTGCTGTTCCCCGATTTTGATTTCTGGCCCGAGCGGCTGCTCATCGACGGGGACGAGCGCGAGGTGCGCTGCGTGCGCGACGCCGCCGCCATCGGCGAACAGATCCGAATCCTGGCCACGCGTTTTCAGCATCTCCGCCGGGCGGTGCTCGCGCGCATGGACTCGGTGCAGCCGTGGCTGCCCCCCGACGTGACCCCGTTGATCAAAGACGGCGAGGTCGCGGTCCCCGACGACGCCGCGGCCCTGCCCGACGGCGACGGCATGCTCACCACGTTGCTGGTCGCGGTCCGCGCTCACTGGGCCGCGATCTGTTGGCTGTGCTGGGCCGCGGGCGAACACCGCCCCGCCCTGCCCCTCGACGTGCGCCCCCCGCTCGACCTCGGGGCGCTGTGCACCATGCTCGAACAGCGCCTGGCCGCGACCCGGGCCATGGAACGCGGCGACGAGCCGGACGACGCCTTCACCTGGGAGCGCATCGCCTCGGCGGACATGAACCCGCACATCGCGGGCATCGCCCGCCAGGAGTTCGAAGAGGCCCTGGCCCACATCCGCTGGTTGGTCGACGACAACATCCCGTCGCCCCATCACGAGAGCGCGCGCGGGGCCTGAGCCTTCGCGGCCAAAACGCGCTCAGAGCCCGGGAGTGCCGGTGAGTTTGCTCCGGGCCGCGACCCCGGCGAGCTTGGCCACGATGAGGTCCAACGCCACGGTGTTGTCCCCGCCCTCGGGCACGATCAAATCCGCCCAGCGTTTGCTCGGCTCGACGAACTCGAGGTGCATGGGGCGCACGGTGCTGTAGTACTGCTCGCGCACCGCCGCGAAGGTGCGGCCCCGGTGCTCGATGTCGCGCCGGATGCGGCGGAACACGCGAATGTCCGCGTCGGTGTCGACGAAGATTTTGATGTCCATCAGCTTTCGCAGCGCGGGGATGGCGAACACCAAGATGCCCTCGATGATGATGAGGGGCTTGGGGTCGATGCGGTGGGTCTCGCTCGACCGGGCGTGTTTGGTGAAGTCGTAGACCGGGACGAGGGCTGGAAAACCTTGTTTGAGCGCCTTGAGGTGCTCGACGAGCAGCTCGTTGTCCAGGCTCTCTGGGTGATCAAAGTTGAGCTCGCAGCGCTCGTCGTAGGTCAGGTCCGAGCGGTCGCGGTAGTAGCTGTCGTGTTCGATCTTGGCCACGCTGTCGTCGGGCAACGCCGCGGCGAGCTTGTTCGCGATGGTGGTCTTGCCCGAACCGGTGCCCCCGGCGATGCCGACGATCAGTACGCCCATCCCGCTCGTTTAGCGTGCTGGCCGCAGGTGGAAAGGGCCTAGGCCTCGTCCCAGGCCCGGACGGTGTCGGCGAGCTCGTCGCAGAGGGCGTCGGTGGGGGCGAAGGGATTTTTGTGCCGGGCTTTGCGCTCGGCCCGGGTGAGCACGAGCATGGCCGCGGTCCGGGACAGGCCGTTGCGCTTGGCCTCGGCCAAGAAGAGCTGGCGCACGCAGATCGACCCGATGCCCAGGGTGGGAAAACCGAACGTGAGCGCGAGGGTGAGGTGCATGAGCACGTCGTAGAGCACGTTGCCGGTGGAGAGCAGCCCGAAGGAAAAGGCCCCGCCCACCGCCGCGAGCCCGGCGAGCACGAACTTGAACCGGCGCTGCTGGACCAAGGTCCGCAGCAACGAATCGAGGGTGGCGTCGTCGACGTTGACCGGTCGCGGCAGCCAGGGCTCCAAGAACGCGGCCCGGCTCTGGGCGTCCACCGGGGCGGGCAACAGGTCGGGGGGGCGGAGCGGGTCCATGGCGGTCAGGGTATCAACCGCGCCCGGGCGCGCTCAACGCGGGGCCCCGGTGGCGGGATCGAGGATGCGGTACGTGCTCTCGCCGGGGGGCCCGGGGGTGGCCTCGAGGTGTTCGCGTCCGTCTTGGTGCCGGACGTACAGGCCGCTCATGCGCGTGCCGTAGGGCCCGAGGTGAAAACACGGCCCGGTCTCGCCGTGTCCCGACAAGGCCTGCTTGGCGGTGCGCAACACCGCGGGGAGCGCGGCCGGGGCCGCGTCGAGCCGGGCTTTGACCTCGGCGGTGCGCGGGTCCGCGGTCACGTTGAGCCCCTTGTTGGCGAGCACGTGCCGGCCGGGGCCGACGTCATCGACGCGCAATGGCCCTGCATGGTTGGTGACGTAAAGCGCCCGGTGGTGATCGGTGACCAGCAGGTGAAACGGTCCGTAGGCGGGCCCTTGCTCGCGGGACAGCCGGGCCCGCGCCTCGTCGAGGGAACGCGCGGTGGCGGCCATGAGCACGAGGTCGCCGCGGGTCTTTTCGCCGGGACCGGGGGGGGTCTCGCCGTGGTGGTTGGTGAGGGCCGCGGTCACCGCAGGCCCGATGGCAAACCAGGTGCCCCCCGACACCAAGTCCCGCCCCCCGACGACGAAGACCTCGCCCCAGGGGGCGTAGCGGTGAAAGCCCCGGGTGGGCCGGGCCAAAAACTCGTCGCGGTTGAACGCGAACAAGGTCGAGACCCCGGGCACCGCTTGGTGCCAAAAAATCACCGTACACATTCAGGCCGCCCCATCCCAATGTCGATGCACCGCGTGGGCGGTGGACAAAAAATAGTCGGTGTTGTCCGGGGCCCGGACACAATCCCACTGCAAAGTCACCTGCTCGGGCGCGTGGCCCTCCTTGAGCAAGAAGCGCACCGTGGCGGTGCCGTCGTCCTGGGGCTGGACCTCGACCTCGTGAAACCCCACGTAGCGGCGGAGCACGGGGTCGAGCACCTTGTACAGGGCCTCTTTCAGGGAAAAACGCAGCAGGAGTTCTTCCTCCGCGGGGTGCGCGGACAGCCCGCCCAGGGCGGCGCGCTCGTCGTCGGTGAGCACAAACCGGGAGATGTCGGTGCGGCTGTCGCGCCGGCGGTGCTCGACGTCGATGCCCACGAAGCCTTTGTCCACGGTGGCGGCGATGGCCGCGGCCACGTCGTCCTTGTGGCTGACCGAGCCCACGGTGGGGGCGATGAGCAGCGGGGCCCCGCGGACGTTGGGCGGGACCGGACCGGGATCGGTGCACGCGGCGTCGGCGAGGGCCCGGCGCAAAGCGTGCCGCCCGCCGAAGAAGGTGCGCTTGCGGCGGGGATGAAAGGACGACGCCCACGCGCGCTCGGCCTCGTGCTCGCCGGCTTCGAGCAAGGACGCCGGGAGCGCTCGCAGGTCCAGGGCCACGATGCAGCCGAGGTCACTTTTTCGTCGGAAAAAGACCGCGCGGTCCATAGGGTGAACCTTGCATCGCCGCCGACAAGCGGCAATCGCGGAGCAAGTGCGATGGCGACCTTGAGCATCCAAGAACGACGCGCGACCACCGCGGCGCTGTTGGTGGTGACGTTTTTGGCCAGTCTCGACGTGACGGTGGTGAGCGTGGCCATGCCCTCGATCATCGCCGAGCTCCAGGGCTTGTCCCTGTACGGCTGGGTGTTCTCCGCGTACCTGTTGACCTCGTCGGCGAGCGTGCCGGTGTACGGCAAGCTCGCGGACCGGTTCGGGCGCAAGCCGATGTTTGTCGTCGGGGCGTCGCTGTTTTTGATCGGCAGCTTGCTGTGCGGCATCGCCCCCTCGATGTGGGTGCTGGTGTTGGCCCGCTTGGTCCAAGGCGCGGGGGCGGGGGCGCTGATTCCGATCAGCTTGACCATCCTCGGCGACATCTACGCGGTGCATGAGCGCGCGCGGGTGCAGGCGGTGTTCTCGCTGGTGTGGGGGGTCTCGAGCATGGTCGGGCCCCCGCTGGGCGCGTTGTTGCTCGCCTACCTCGACTGGCCTTGGGTGTTCTACGTGAACCTCCCGGTGGGGCTGTTGGCCATGGCCGCGTTGCTGTTCACCTTTCGCGAGGAGGTGCGCGGGGAGGCCGCCCCCATCGACTGGACCGGCGCGGGCCTGCTCGTGCTCGGGACCTCGGCCCTGCTGGTGTGGGTCACGTCGCTGTCCGCGCTCGGGCAAGCGGGGGCGGTGCTGTGGCCGGCCCTGCTCGTGGCCGTGCTCGCCTACGCGGGGCTGTTCGTGGTCGAAAAGCGCGCGCCCGCCCCGGTGGTCCCCTACGCCCTGATGGGCCAGCGGGCCATCGCGGTGAGCACGGCCATGGGGCTGTTCATCGGGGCCTACCTGTTCGGCTCCATCGCGTTTGTGCCCACGGTGGTGCTCGGGGTGATGGGCAAGAGCGCGTTTTACGTCGGGGTCGCGCTCATTCCCATGTCCTTCGGGTGGTCGTTGGGCTCGGCCCTGTCCGGCCGGGTATACATGCGCATTGGCTACCGCCCGAGCACGCTCATCGGCACGTCGGTGGTGTGCGCGGGGGCCTGGCTGTTGCCGCTCGCCCTGTATCTCGACCTCGACTGGCTCTTCTTCGTCGGGGTCGGCAGCACCGGGGTGGGCTTTGGCTTTGCCATCACCTCGACCAACGTGATGGCCCACGACCTCACCCCCTGGCGATCGCGGGGGGCGGTGACCGGGCTGTTGCAGTTCGCGCGCAACATGGGGGGCGCGGTGTTTGTGGCTGGACTCGGCGCGCTGTTGTTCTTCACCGTCACCGCCGCCCTCGACGGGGCGATCGCCGCCGACCAGGTCTCGCTCATCGTCGACCCCGAGCGCTGGACCGACCTGCCCGCGGGCCTGCGCGACGACGCGCCGGGGGCCCTGCGCGCGGGCATGCGGGTGGTGTTTTTGGTGCTGGCGGGGTTCGCCTCCGCCGCGTGGTTGGTCACGTTGTTTTTGCCCCCGGTCAACGCCGGGGAAGGCGAAGGCGAGCAAGAGCGCCGGGCTCAGACCGCGGCCACCCCCACCGGCGAGCCTTGATGCCCGGCCCCCGTGCGGTGGGGCAGCAGCGCCATCGCCCCCGTGGGCTCGGGGGGCGGCCCGTCGAGGGCGGTCACCGCTTGGGCGGCTTTGTGCAGCCAAGGCACCGCGTCCTCGGCGGACAGGCCCGCGCGTTCGACCTGCAGAGTCAGGGCGTGGTCCTCGACCAACAGCTCGGTCACGCGCTCGTCGGCGGCCCACTCGTCGAGCATGGTGCGCAGGGCCACCGCCGGCTCGATCCCGGGTTGGTCGTCGGGCGACAGCCAGGCCCGGCCGTCCGTTTGGTGCCGCAGACGCCAGGCCGCGGGGGCCCTGGTGGCGGGCAGCCAATCGGTGCGCACCATCGCGAACGCCCCCGGGGCGGTCGGGGTGCGCTCGACCACGATGCGCCACAGAGACGCTTGGCCGCGCACTTGAGCCTGGAGCAACACGCGGCGGCCGAGGGCGGCGACCTCGACGTTGAGCGGGGTCTGGGCCGAGCTGGGCAACATCGCGAGCACCGCGCAGCGACGGTGGTGCAACGTCTCGAGCAACACGCGCTGCTTTTTGGTCAGCCACAGGGCCCAGCCCGCGACGGGAATGACGATGCCCACGGCCATGGAGACGCACACGAGCACACCGACGAGAATCTCGATGCCCATGGCGAAAAGTCTACCAGCCGGCCGCGCCCCCCGCACCCCGGCCGAGACAACCTGCGGCCCGGCCGGGCCCGGGTCAATGCTGGGTATCTGGACACCAGCAAGTGGTCCGGCCGCCCACCTCGTCGAACCGCAAGGGGTACCCGTCGGGGCTCCGCTGGGTCTGGTCTTTGCCCCAGCGCCGGTGAAAGAGCCACTTGCCCGGGAACCGGTCCGCGTCGGCGTCGACCGCGCACGCCTTCTTGAGCACCCGCGACAGCACCCGCCGCAGGGTGCGCACCTCGTCGAGGCTCAAGGTCTCCGCGCGGCGGGTGGGGGCGATGCCGGACTGGAAGAGCACCTCGTCCGCGATCCAGTTGCCCACCCCCGCGAAGAACTTCTGGTCGAGGAGCATGGCCTTGATCGGGACCTTCTTTTTTCCCATCTGGGCCGCGAGCACCGCGGCCTTCGGCAACTGCAACAGCGCGTCGGGGCCGAGCTTTTGCACCGGCGGCTCGTGGTACACGTCGTCGACCACGGTGACCCGGCCGAGCCGTCGCTTGTTCACAAACGACAGGTGCGGGCCCTTGGCGGGGGCGAACGTCAGCTTCCAAAACGCCGGCTTTTCACCTTTGGCGTGGGGCACGAACGAGCCGGTCATCCCGAGGTGAAAAACCACGCTGGGCCCCCGTTTGGTCTCGAGCCACAAGTACTTGCCGTGCCGGCCGCTGCCGGTGATCACGGTCTTTTGCAGGGCCTTTTGCGCCCGCTCCGGCCCCCCGGGGCCAAACACGATGGTGTCGCCCACGACGTCGACGCGGGTGAGCGGTCGGCCCTCCAGGGCCTCGAACACCTGGCGGCGGGCGGTCTCGACTTCGGGCAACTCCGGCATGGCTTGGTCCTCGGTTCAGCGGATGCGCACCCGTTTGGATGCTTTCTTGAAAAATAGGGCATAGCCGCGCACCCGGGGGCACAGCTGGGCCGGGGGGGGCTGTTTTTTCTTTTTCGCCTGGGCGTCATCGGGCACCAGCCACGCCTCCTGGCGGGCGGGGAACACCTCCAGGCGGTAGCCGCCCCCGTCGAGGCGCAGGGTGCGCGGGAAGTCGGCCGCGACCTTCTCCGCGGCATCGAACAGGCCGGTCACGGTGGGCACATCGGGCAGCAGGTCCGCCGCGTCCACCAGCTTGAGGTCCTCTTCGGTCTCGACCCCCAAGGCGGTCAGCCGCTCGACGAGGAATGGCTCGATCTCGGTGGTGGACGGCCCCGCCACCCCCTCGTGCAGGGCCGCGCACAAGGCCCAATGAAAGAGCGCCTCGTCGAGGCGCGGGGCGAGCTTTTTGAAGCGCCGGCCCGCGGCGATGTCGCGGGCCACCGCCTCGAGCAAGGTCTCGCCCGCGACCTTCTCCTCGCCGACCTCGAGCACCACCCCGGCATAGACCCGTTCGGTGGCGCCGTCGGGCCGCACCCGCACGGTGCCGAGCCCGGCCTCGACCAGGGCCCGCCGCGTACAGGGGAACATCAAGCGCACGCTCTCGAACACCCGCCCCTTGTCGTCGACGAGCACCCCGCTCGACAGCACGATGCCGGCCTCGGGCCGGATTCCCTCCCCGGCCGCGTCCCCCGGCGGCTGGTAGGCCCGCGCGCTGACCTCGTCGTTGTCGTTGCCGTAGGGGGCCCGGTCCGCGTCGCGTTTTTTCGCGGCCCGGGCCCGCAGGGCGTAGGCGCGCAACGGCGCGCGGGTGGCGAGAAACACCGCCAGCTCGTGCGCGCGGCGGTCGGTCAAGCGCAGGTCGTTCTCGTCGGGGGGCCGCCCGGCCAAGCGCTGGTACAGCCGCCGGGCGTCGGCGAACGTGCGGGGGTGCAGGCCGAGCCGGTCGGGGCCGGCTTCGCACAGAGCGCGCAGGCACTCTTCAGCCTCGGAGCCGCAGCCCCGCCAGGCGTCGCGTCGCTCGTCGGCCACGTCGTCGCGGCGCCCCGCGGGGACCGCGGACAACGGGACCACCAGCCGATCGCCGGTCTCGACCAGGGTGGCCATCGCCGCGCACAGCGGCAACAGCCCCGCGGGGGGATCGACGAGCCAGGGCCCGACGTCGGCCGACACCGGGCGCTCGGCCGCGGCCCGGCCGAGGGCGGTGATCGCGCCCTGGTCGTCGAGCAGCCCGAGGGCGGCGAGCTTTTCCTGGGCCCGCTCGAGGGCAAAGTCGGGGGGCGGGGTCGGCCAACGAAGGGCCGCGGCCGCGGCTTTGTCGTAGCCCACCGCGGCGAGCTGGAGCGCGAGGTCGTCGAGCGGCACCCGCTCGATCTCCGGGGGCTTGGTCGGTTTGGGCACGTAACGCGACGAGAACAGCCGGATGCAAAGGCCCGGCGCCACCCGCCCGGCCCGGCCTTTGCGCTGCTCGAGCGAACTCTCCGCGCAGGGCATCAGCGCGAGCGCGCTGCGCTTTTTGATGTGCAACACCCCGCGCTCCAGCCCGCTGTCGACGACCACGCGCACCCCGGGCAGGGTCAGCGAGGTCTCGGCCACATTGGTGGCGAGGTACACGCGCCGGCGCTGGTGCTGTTCGAACGCGCGGGCGAGCTTTTGTACGTCTTTGCCCCCGTGCACCTCGATGAGCTCGACCCCGCGCGGCAGGGTGGGCGAGAGCGCGCGGGCCACGTCGCGGATTTCGCCCCGGCCGGGCAAGAACACGAGCACGTCCCCGTCGTGCTCGTCGAGCGCGCGCCGGGTGACGGCCGCGGCCCGGCGGTCGAGATCGCGCCGGCTGGGGCCAAAGGGGGCGTCCTCGTGGCGGAGCGCGACCGGGAACTGCCGGCCGGGGGCGGCGATGTGGTGCGCGCCGAGGGCATCGACCAATGCCGCTGCATCCAGCGTCGCCGAGGTGTACACCAAGCGCAGGGCCGGGTCGTGTTCTTGGCGGGCCCGGGCGAAGGTCGCGGCGAGGTCGGCCTCCGTCCCCCGCTCATGAAACTCGTCGAACAGGATCGCCCCAGGGGCGAACGAAGGGTCGCGAAACATCCGCACCAACACCCCGGGGGTCACGAACAGCACGCGGGTGTCGGGCCCGCTCTGGTCGTCGAAGCGGACCCGGTACCCGATGCGGGCCCCGACCCGGCTTCCGTCCTGTGATGCCAAAAACCGCGCCAAGGCCACACACGCGAGGCGGCGTGGCTCGAGCACGATCACCCGCCGGTCGGTGAGCGCGGCCAGCCACAGGGGCAGCCGGGTGGACTTGCCCGACCCGGTGGGCGCCTCGAGCACCACCCGCGCGTGGGCCTGCACCGCCTGGTCAAAGGCCGGGCGATGGGCATCGACGGGGAGGGTCAGGTTTGGCATGGACAACGTCGTGGGAGGCCCCGTGATCGTCGAGGCGGACGGCTTGTGCAAGACCTTTCGGGTGGCCGACAAGGCGCCGGGCTTCGCGGCCACGGTGCGGCACCTGGTGCGGCGGAGGACCAAGGACGTGCACGCGGTCCGCGACGTGTCGTTTGCCCTCGAGGCGGGCGAGGTCGTCGGCTTCCTCGGCGAAAACGGCGCGGGCAAGACCACCACCCTCAAGATGCTCACCGGCCTGGTCAAACCCTCGGCCGGTCGGGCCACCGTCGTCGGACACACCCCCTTCGCCCGCCGGCGTGACTTCTTGTCCGCGATTACCCTGGTGATGGGCAACAAGCAGCAGCTGGTCTGGGACCTGCCCGCGGGCGATTCGTTCCGCATCCACGCCGCGGTCTACCGGCTCGATGACCGCGACGTGCAGCGCCGGGTGACGGAGCTGTCCGAGATGCTCGACATCACCGACAAGCTGACCACCCCGGTGCGCAAACTCTCCCTCGGCGAGCGCATGAAGCTCGAGCTCGTGGCGTCCTTGCTGCACCAACCCAAGGTCCTGTTCCTGGACGAGCCCACCCTCGGCCTCGACGTGAACGCGCAGCAGACCATCCGCGCCTTCATCCGGGACTACAACGCCCAGCACGGGGCCACGGTCCTGCTCACGTCGCACTACATGGCGGACATCACCGCCCTCACCGAGCGGGTGGTGGTGCTGCACCAGGGGGGGTTGGTCTACGACGGGTCTTTGTCGTCGTTGGTCTCTTCGTTCGTCACCACCCGCCAGGTGGTGATCAAGCTGCGCACGCCCGTCGACGGCGCGGACCTGGCGGGGCTCGGGGCGGTGGACTTTCACGGCCCCGCCGAGCTCAAGCTCCGCGTCGAGCGGGACGCGCTCCAGCCCACCTTGGCCCAGATTCTCGAGCGGCTCCCGGTGGTGGACCTCACCGTCACCGCCCCCCCGGTGGAGGACACCATCGGCCACATTTTGAAAACTGGGCAATCGTCGAAGCGAGTGGACGCGTGACCTTTCTGCGCCGGGCCCGGGCGTTCCTCGAGGTCTATTACGCCTACATGCTCGTGTACCGGTCGGAGCTTCTGCTCTGGGCCCTGGCCATGTCCCTGCCCTTCATCAGCATGGGGGCCTGGATCAAGGCGGCGGACACCGGGGCCTTTCCCCTCGCCCCGGTGGAGTTCGGCCGGTACTTCCTCGTCGTGTACCTCGTGCGCCAACTCACCGTGGTGTGGGTGGTCTGGGAGTTCGAGTACGACATCGTGCAAGGGCGGCTCAGCCCGCGCCTGCTCCAACCCGCGGACCCGGTGTGGCACTACGTCGGGGGGCACGTGGCCGAGCGGGCGGCGCGGCTGCCGTTCACTGTCGTCATCGTGGCGTTCTTTTTCATGCTCTACCCCGAGGCGTGGTTTGTGCCGTCGTGGACCGAGACGGTGGCGTGCCTGGCCTTGAGCCTGTTGGCCTGGGTCCTGCGGTTTGTGCTCCAGTACGCGTTCGCGATGGCGGCGTTTTGGACCGAGAAGGCCTCGTCCATCGAGGGGCTCTGGCAGATCGGTTTTCTGTTCCTCTCGGGGGTGGTCGCGCCGTTGGCGGTGTTCCCCGAGGCCGTGCGCGAGGTGGTGCTCTACACCCCGTTCCCCTACCTCATCGACGTGCCGGTGCGCGCGCTCCTCGGGGCGCCGATCACCCTGCGCGACGTGCTCATCCCCGGGGCGTGGTTGCTGGTCGCCCTCGTGGCCCAACGCCTCGCCTGGCGCGCCGGCCTCGCCCGGTACTCGTCGATGGGGGCCTGATGCGCGACCTCCTGCGCATCCTGTCCCGCTTCTGGCGCGCCTCGTTGGCGGCCGAACTCGAGTACCGGGTGAACTTCGTGTTCTCGACGCTGAACGCCGCCCTCGGCCTCGTGCTCGGCCTGTTCGCCTTGTCCCTGTTTTTTCAGAACGGCCACGCCTTCGACGGCTGGAGCTTTGACGCGAGTTTGGTCGTGTACGGGTTGTTCACGACGTTCAGCGGGATCTCGTCGGTGCTGTTTGTCCCCAACCTCTCGCGGGTGGTCGAGCATGTGGACAAAGGCACCATGGACTTCGTGTTGCTCAAGCCGGTGGACAGCCAGCTGTTCGTCAGCACCCGCAACTTTTCGCCCTGGGGTCTGCCCGACATCGCCCTCGGCCTCGGGGTCATCGGGTACGCGGCGAGGCGGCTCGACGTCGACCCCGGGCACGTCCCCGCCGCGCTGCTCGCGGCGTTGTTGTCGTTGATCATCCTGTACAGCCTGTGGTTCGCCCTCGCGTCGACGAGCATCTGGTTTGTGAAGGTCTACAATGCCACTGAAGTGTTGCGCGGTCTGCTCGATGCCGGGCGGCTGCCCATCGCCGCGTACCCCGCCGGCTACCGGGTGTTCTTCACCTATGTGGTGCCGGTGGCGTTTTTGACCAGCGTGCCCGCGGACGTCCTGCGCGGCGCCGACGCCACCTCGTGGCTCGCCATCGAGGTCGTGGTCGCGGTGCTCGCCTTCGGCCTGTCGCGCGCCTTTTGGCGCCTGTCCCTGCGCTCGTACACCAGCGCCTCCAGCTGAGCCGGCGGCCGCAGCCCCAGTCTGAGCCACCCCGCGGCGCCGCTTGCCGGGTCCCGGGCCGGCGCCCGACACTGGGCATTCGGCCGCGAAAAACCCGGCCGGGAGGCATTCATGAACGTGCGACGCTCCGCCGGTTGGAGCCCAAGCTGCTACAATTACATTTGCGTGCAGAACTGACATGGCCGCCGAACCCCGCACCCTCGCCTCCCTCGTCGACGCCTACGACGCGTTCTTCTTCGACGCCTACGGCGTGCTCTGCGACCACCAGGGCCCCCTGCCCGGGGCCCACGAAGCCATCGCCGGGCTGCGCGCGGCGGGCAAGACCACCCTGGTGGTCACCAACGACGCGAGCAAACCCCCCGCCGCGATCGCGGACCGCTTCTCCCGTTGGGGCTTTTCCTTCACCGAACGGGACATCGTCTCGTCGGGGGGCCTGCTGCATTCCTTCTGCGCCGCCCATGGCCTCGACGGGGAGCCCGCGCTGGTCCTCGGCCCCAAGGCCGCCCTCGACCTCGCCACCTCCGCGGGCTTACACCCCGTCGGCCCCGACGCCGCCCCCGCGCGGGTCTTTATCCTCGACGAGATGGGCTACGACTTTGTGCCCACCGTCGAGGCCGCCACCCACCACATCGTCGAACGCGTGGGCCGCCCCGGTCCCCAGCTCATCGTGGTCAACCCCGACGTCATCTATCCCCAAGGCAACGGCCGCTTCGGGCTCGCCGCGGGGGGCATCGCGCGCTTGATCATGGACATGGCCGCCGCGCGTGGCGTCGACATCACCCCCGCCACCACCTTCCTGGGCAAACCCCACGCCCCGATCTTCGACGCCGCGGTGACCCGGGCCAACACCCGCAACGCGCTCATGCTCGGCGACCAGGTCGCCACCGACATCCTCGGGGCCCGGGCGTTCGGGCTCGACGCCGCGTTGGTGTGCACCGGCATCAGCGCCCGGGCCGACGAGGCCAACTACGTGCTCGCCTCGCTCACGGACTGAGGCGCTCGGGGCCTGGCGACCCCGCGCGCTCACAGCCCTTCGCGCTTCATGCTGTGCACAAAATCCACAAACGACGCGCGGTCAAAATACTGCGCGTCGAGACTGCCAAAGCGCACCACGTGCCGGCCCTGCAACCGCACCGGCTCGCCCTCGTCGCGGTGGGGCACCGGCGTGCCATCGAGAAACGTCCCGTTGCGGCTCTTGGCGTCTTGCAGCGTGACCCGGCCATCGCGGAACCGAAACATCGCGTGAAACTTCGAGACCGTGTCGTGCCCGAGCACCACGTCGTTGTTGCCCGCGCGCCCCACCGCCACGAAGGGGAACGCACACCGCGGCGTCTTTTGCACCGGGGTCGCGAACAGCCCGAGGTCCATGGTGGTCTCCGCCTCGAACCCGGTCGGCTCCGGGCCCTTGGTGACCTGGCCCGTGGTCGGCCCGGGCAACGCCCCGTAGAACACCAGAAACGACCCCGAGAACCGATCCGCAAAACCGTCCGGACCAAGGTCGGTGAGGGCGCGGCTAAACAGGCTCAATGGCTCGGGCACGACCCCATCGCCGACGAACACGCTCATGCCGGGATCGTCATCAGCCACCCCCGGGGTGTCAACCACGCTGGGCACGATTGACGACGGGCGGCCGACGCCGCAGTCTCGGCCCGACGAGAGGAGCCGCGATGGAATACCGCAACCTCGGCCACAGCGGGGTCAAGGTCTCCCCCCTCTGCCTCGGGGCGATGACCTTCGGCGAAGCCGACCAAGACAGCTTTATGCACAAGGTGAGCGCGGACGAGTCGACGTCGTTTCGCCTCATCGACCGCGCCCTCGACGCCGGGGTCAACTTCATCGACACCGCCGACGTGTACGGCCAAGACGGCCTGAGCGAACGGGTGCTCGGCAAGTGGTTCGACCAGCACAAACGGCGCGACGAGGTGGTGCTGGCCACGAAGTTTCGCTTCCGCATGGGGGGTGGGCCCAACGGCACCGGCGCGTCCCGCCGGCGCATCGTGCAGTGCGTGGAAGATTCGTTGCGCCGGCTGCGCACCGACCGCATCGACCTTTACCAAATCCACATGCAGGACATCGACACCCCCGAGGAAGAGACCCTGCGCGCCCTCGACGACCTGATCCGCCAGGGCAAGGTCTTGTACCTCGGGGCGTCCAACTACGCCGCCTACCGATTGATGGAGAGCCTGGCCCTGGCCGACGCCCGGCACCTCACCCGGTTCGTGTCCCTGCAGGCCCAATACAGCTTGGTGGTGCGGGACCTCGAGCGCGAACACGTCCCGCTGTGCCGGCGGCAAGGGCTCGGCGTGCTGCCCTGGTCCCCCCTCGCCCGCGGCTTTTTGAGCGGCAAATACAAGCAGGGTCAGGAGCCACCGAGCGGGACCCGGTTCGCCACCTGGCGTGAACGCTACGAGGCCCTGGACACACCAAGGAACTGGCGCATCCTCGGCGCGCTGCAGGAGGTCGCGGGCCAGTGCGGGGCGAGCTGTTCGCAGGTCGCGCTGCGGTGGCTGATGCAACGGGAGACGGTGTCGTCGGTGATCATGGGGGTGCGCACCATGGCCCAGCTCGAGGACAACCTCAAAGCGGCGGAGCTGTCGCTGTCCGCGTCACAAATGCAGCAGCTCACGGAAGCTTCCGCGTTCGAGCTGGGTTACCCGTATGATTTTTTGGAGCGGGTACAACGCCGCTGGTGAGGATTCGATATGTGTGGAATCGTTGGATACATCGGAGACAAGGACGCCCAGTCGGTGCTGATGGAGGGCTTGGCCCGCCTGGAGTACCGCGGCTACGACAGCGCGGGCATCGCCACCCTCGAGGGGGGCCACACCCAGCTCCGCCGCGCGGTGGGCAAACTCGTCAACCTCAAGGCCCGGCTCTCGGATGACCCCTGCCCCGGCCACGTCGGCATCGGCCACACCCGCTGGGCCACCCACGGCGGCCCCACCGAGCGCAACGCCCACCCCCACCACGAAAACGGCGTGACCGTGGTGCACAACGGCATCATCGAAAACCACGCCGACCTCCGGGTCGAGCTCGAGCAGAAGGGCCGGGCGTTCAAAAGCGACACCGACACCGAGATCTTCGCGCACCTCATCGCCGAGGGCCGCGAGGAGGGCCTCGACACCGAGGCGGCGATGCGCCGGGCCCTGACCAAGGTCGAGGGGGCGTTCGCCCTCGCGGTGGTCGACGAGAAAGACCCCGATCGCATCCTGTTCGCGAAGATGGCCTCGCCCCTGGTGGTTGGCTTCGGCGAAGGCGAGGCGTTCTTGGCCTCGGACATCCCCGCGGTGCTCGCCTACACCCGGCGCTTCTCGTTCCTCGAGGACGGCGACGTCGGCGTCATCGACAAAGACGGCGTGCGCATCACCACCCTCGACGGCGAACACGTCACCCGCCCGGTCAAGACCATCGACTGGTCGCCGGTGATGGCGGAAAAGGGCGGCCACAAACACTTCATGCACAAGGAGATCTTCGAGCAGCCCCGGGCCATCACCGACACCCTCCGCGGCCGGCTCGAGTTCGACGAGGGGCGGGTGTTCCTCGACAACGTCTCCGACGAGTTTTTGCGCTCAACCAAACGCGTGTGCATCGTGGCCTGCGGCACCAGCTACCACTCGGGCCTGGTCGGCCGCTACCTCATCGAGAAGCTGGCCAAGGTCCCGGTGACCGTCGACCTCGCGTCCGAGTTCCGCTACCGCGAGCCCGTGCTCGAGGACGGCACGTTGGTCATCGCCATCTCCCAGTCGGGCGAGACCGCCGACACCCTCGCCGCCTGCAAGGAAGCCCTCGCCCGGGGGGCGGGGGCCCTGGCCATCTCCAATGTCATTGACTCGGCCATTCCCCGGCTGTGCGACGAGAGCGCGGGCACCCTCTACACCCGCGCGGGCCCCGAAATCGGGGTGGCCTCGACCAAAGCGTTCGTGACCCAACTCTGCGCGCTGCACCTCGTGGCCTTGGCGTTGGCCCAAGACCGCGGGGCCCTCGGCCGGGACGAAATCATCGCCGAGATGACCGCGCTGTCCAAGGTGCCGCGCGAGGTCGAGGACCTGCTCACCGGCGAAGAACAGCTGCGCGCGTTGGCCCGGGAGTTCATGGGGGCCAACCACATGCTGTACCTCGGGCGGGGCACGCTGTTCCCCATTGCCCTCGAGGGCGCGCTCAAGCTCAAAGAGATTTCCTACATCCACGCCGAGGGCTACGCCGCGGGCGAGATGAAGCACGGCCCCATCGCCCTCATCGACGAGACCATGCCGGTGGTGGTGCTGGCCGCCCGCGGCCACGGCTATGAAAAAGTGGTCAGCAACCTCGAAGAGGTCCGGGCGCGCGGGGGGCGCATCATCGCGGTGTGCCACGAGGACGACGAGCGCCTGCTCGGCCTCGCCGAGGGGGCCATGCCCCTGCCCCGGTGCGACGAGCGCATGTTGCCGATCCTGAGCACAATCCCCTTGCAGCTGTTCGCGTACCACATCGCGGATCTGCGCGGCACCGACGTCGACCAGCCGCGCAACCTGGCCAAGAGCGTCACCGTCGAGTGACGCCCGCGCTCACGGGGCCAACAACGCGCGCCGGACGTGGCCCCGGTGGCGCGAGTGGTGCTGCAGGTCGTCGCTCTGGCTGTAGGCCAAGATGAGCTCGACCTCGCCCGCGTCGAGGTCGAAGGGCGCGCCGTGGGCGTGCCGCAACGGAACACTCTCCACCAAAACCAAGCGGGCGCGGGGCGCGCCCGCGGCGAGGCTCAGGACGCGACGCCGCCGGGGCGCAGGGCCAGCAGGCGGCGCTCGGTGTAGTCCTCGATGGCGTAGCGGAGACCCTCGCGGCCAAAGCCGGAGTCCTTCACCCCGCCGTACGGCATGTGATCGACCCGGAACGTGGGGTAGTCGTTGTGGATCACGCCCCCCACCTCGAGCTGCTCGAAACATCGCCAGATGCTGTCCACCGAGTCGGTGAACACCCCACACTGCAGCCCAAACACAGTGTCATTGGCGGCGGCGATGGCCGCGTCGAGGTCCGCCACCCGTTCGAGCCCCACCACCGGGCCGAACGCCTCCTCGTCGCGGAGTTTGGTCCCGCGGGGCACCTGCTCGAACACCGCGGGCTGGACCACGCGGCCCTGTCGCTCGCCCCCGCACACGCGTCGTGCGCCTTGCGCCTCCGCCTCTTCCATCCAGGTCACGATGCGCGCGGCGTTTTTCTCGTCGATGAGCGGGCCCGACACCACCTGGTCGTCGGCGGGGTCGCCCACCGGCAGGGCCTGCACCGCGGCCACAAAATGTGACTTGAACGCGTCATAGACCTCGTCGAGCACGATCACCCGCTGCACCGAAATGCACACCTGGCCCGCGTAGGCGAACGCCCCCACCGCGGTCCGGGCCGCCGCGGCGCGCAGGTCGGTGGACTTGTCCACGATGACCGCGGCGTTGCCCCCGAGCTCGAGCACCACTTTCTTTTTCCCCGCGCGGTTTTTCATGCCCCACCCCACCTCGGGGCTGCCGGTGAACGACAAGAGCTTGAACCGCTCGTCGACGGTGAACGCGTCGGCCGCCGACCGCGCGCAGGGCACGACGTTGAGCCCGCCGGGGGGCACCCCCGCGGCGTGGCAGATCTCGGCCAACCGCAACGCGGTCAAGGGCGTGCTCGACGCGGGCTTGAGCACCACCGGGCAGCCGGTGGCGAAGCTGGGGGCGAGCTTGTGGGCCACGAGGTTGAGCGGAAAGTTGAACGGGCTGACCGCGGCCACCAGTCCCACGGGAAAACGCCGCACGATCCCGGTGCGGCCGGCCCCGGTGGGGACCGCGTCGAGCGCGAGGGTCTCCTCGTCGAGGCGCCAGGCCTCCTCAGCCGCGAAGGTGAACGTCTGCTGGGCCCGGGCCACCTCCCCCCGCGCGAACTTGAGCGGCTTGCCCGCCTCTGCGCTCAGCAGCTGGGCGACCTCCTCGGCCCGGTCGGCGATGCCCTTCGCAATGCGGCTGCAGATGTCGCGGCGCTCGTGAGCGGCGAGGGCCCGCATCGCCGGCGCGGCCGCGGTCCCGGCCGCGATGGCGCGTTCGACGTCGTGCTCGTCGCCTTGGGCCACGGTGCCGACGAGGCGACCGTCGTAGGGGGACTTGACCTCGAGGCGATGGGCGCCGGGGGTCCAGGCCCCCCCGATGAACAAATCGTAGTCGCGCGGGGTCTCGGTCATGGCGTCTCCTGTTCGTCGCGGGTCGATGGTGTCGTCGGTGTCGTCGGTGTCGTTGTAGCAACCGCGCCCCGGACGATCAGCCCGGGTGGTCCTTCATCCAGTCCAATGTCATGGCAAGCCCCTCGTCGAGCGCGACCCGGGGCGCCCACCCCGTGGCCGCCTGGAGCCGGCCCGGGTGAATCGCCGAGCGGCGCTGTTCGCCCCGCCGCGCGCCCTCGTGCACCAGGGGCACGGTCTGGCCCGACTTGTTGATCAAGGTCCGGGCCAGGGTGTTGATGTTGGTCTCGACCCCGGTGCCCACGTTGAACGCGCCGTCGAGTTGGCGCTCGAGGGCCAGGGCGTTGGCCTCGGCCACGTCGCCCACGTACACAAAGTCGCGGGTCTGCTCCCCATCGCCGTAGATCACCAGCGGCACCCCGTCGCGCAGTCGTTGGCTGAAGATCGCCACCACCCCCGCCTCGGTGTCCGGCCGTTGGCGCGGTCCATACACATTGGCATAGCGCAACCGGGTGACGGTAAAGCCGCCCTCGCGGGCGTAGAACTGCAGGGCCTGTTCGCCGAGCCACTTGTTGAAGCCGTAGACCGAGCCCGGCGCACAGGTCGCCTCCTCGGTCACGGGGATCTTGGCCCCGTCGCCGTAGATTGCGCCCCCGGTGCTCGCGAACAACACGTGGGCCAGCTTTGCGCCCCGCCGGGCGGCGTCGAGCACGTTGACCAGCCCCACGACATTGATGTCGGTGTCGCGCACCGGATCTTTCATGCTGCGGCGCACGTCGATCTGGGCCGCGTGGTGGCACAACACCTCGGGGGCGAACGCGAGCAGCTCCACCGCCGCCACTTCGCTGCGAATGTCCGCTTCGACGAGCTGGGCCGCGCCGGGCACATGCTCAACCCGGCCGGTCGACAAGTCGTCGAGCACCAGGACCTCGTGACCATCCTCGAGCAGCCGGGCCGTCACGTGGGACCCGATAAAACCGGCGCCGCCGGTGACACAAACGCGCACGTCACCCCCTTGCCCGGACTCTACCCGAGAACCGGGCCGGGGGCGCCGGGCGCGGCCTCAGCGCGAAAACGCGGCGTAGCGCATCAGCGCGCGCATCGACGCCTTGTCGAGCACGCGCACCGCGAGCATCGCCGAGCCCGCCTCGACCTTCTCGATCACCACCCGGACCGCGACCCGGGCCGACTGCACCTTTGACAGGCACAGGCGCAACAGCACGTGGGTCCCGGCGGCAAGATCTTCGGGGGTGTCCTCGACCGCGACCCAGGCGCTGTGGCCCCCGAGCATCATGCCCACGTTCTCGTTCATGGCGTCGGGGCTTTCGTAGCGCGCGGTCACCGCGCAGGTTCGTTCGTCGGCAGCGTGGGTCATGGGGACCTCCTCGGGGTTGTCGGGGGCGTCTTTGGGGGGCGCGGCCTGCTCCTCACAGCGGCGGACGTAGGTGCCTTTCTGGGTCTTGCGGGTGACCTCGACCAGCGTCGGGTCCCGGCCCCCCTCGCCCAGCGCGTGGAGCAGCAACCGCTCCCCCACCGCGAACGGCAGCAGATGGGAGAGCTTCAGCTCGCCCTGGTCCAGGTCCTCGGTGCTTTGCCACACATGAAACACACGTCTCACGGCCGGTCTCCTTGTCGGGCACCACGCCCCCTCCTGAAGGTGTAAACGACCGGTCCCAAAGAACGATTTCCGCCTCGTGCGAAGCGTCACGCCCGGTTGATTTCAGCCAGCCCTCTGGCATGTTCGTCGCGTCTTTTTGACTTCCAGGAGTGCCACATGGATCGGCGCGTTGTTGTCACCGGAGTCGGGCTGGTTACGCCCATCGCCAACACCACCAAGCCGTCGTGGGAAGGCCTGCTCGCCGGCAAGTCCGGCGTGACGCGGCAACCCACGTGGGAAGACGAGTGCCCGGGGTTGTCGGTGCTGATCGCGGGGGCGGTGGAGCCCTTCGATCACCGACCCTACTGGCGCTCCGACGGGGAGGAGAAGTCCTACGACCGCTACATCCCCTACGCGATGCGGGCGACCACCGAGGCCTTCGAGATGGCCGGCCTCGGCGAAGGCGTGCCCGAGAACATGGCCGACCGATCCATTTGCATTTTTGGCGTGGGCCTCGCCGGCTACCTCAAGGTCCTCGACACCTACGCGGGCTTGCACAAGGTGGGTCCCGAATCCGTGGACCCCGGGGTGTTGTTCAACATCTCGTCCAACATGGTGCCCGCGGCCATCGCCCGGCGCCACGGGTGCCGCCAGGGGTCGTTCACGACGGTGAGCGCGTGTACCTCCGGCGCCCACGCGGTGGGTGAAGCGTTTTTGCGCATCAAGCACGGGTTCGCCGACATGGCGATCACCGGCGGCTGCGAAGCTGGGGTCAACCCGCTGACCACCTCGGGCTTCGCGGCCATGCGGGCGCTGTCGAGCAAACACAACGACTCCGCCGCCGCCGCGTCGCGCCCGTTCGAAAAGAACCGCAGCGGCTTTGTGTTGTCCGAGGGGTCGGGGGCGCTGGTGCTCGAGGAGTACGAAGCGGCCAAGAAACGCAACGCGCCCATCCTCTGCGAAATCCGCGGCTATTCCGCGACCTGCGATGCGGCCTACCTCACCGCCCCGGCGGAGGAAGGCGAAGGGTTCCAGCGGTCGATGCGCGGCGCCATCGAGATGGCCGGCGTCCGCCCCGACGAGATCAAGTACATCAACGCCCACGCGACCTCGACCCCGGTGGGCGACATCATCGAGTGCCAAGCGATCCGCCACGTGTTCGGCGATTGGACGGACAAAGGCCTGTGGGTCTCGTCGACCAAGTCGATGACCGGCCACTTGCTCGGCGGCGCGGGCGGTCTCGAGGCGGCGATCTCCGTGCTCTCGCTCAAGGAAGGCAAGGTCCCGCCCACCATCAACTATGACGAGCCGGACCCCGAGATCGCGCTCGACGTGGTGCCGGGCGAGATGCGCGAAGCCAAGATGGACCACGCCCTGTCCAACTCCTTTGGCTTTGGCGGCACCAACGCCAGCATCGTGATGAGCCGGGTCGAGGCGTAGCGCCTAGGCGGGTTTTTTCGCGTCAGAGCCCGCGTCCACGTCGTCGGACGCGGCCGGTTCGGCCCCCGCCTCGGGGGCCGTTTCTGTGTCGGGGGCCGTCTCGGTGGTTCCCGGGGACGGGCCGGCCGGCGACGGCGCGGTGGCCGTGGGTCCCTCTTCGCCGGCGGGCGTCGACCCGCCGGGGCGCACGCGGCGCAAAAGACCGACCACCACCCGCACCACCGCGCCGGCCACCCGCGCGCTGATGGTCCGGCCGTCCTCGAGCACGCCGACAAACGCGGGGATGAACATCAACGTGAGCGCGGTGGCGAACACCAAACCCCATCCCACCGCGAGCACCATGGGCGCCATCCAGCCGGCATCGCCGAACAGCCCGTACGCCAGGGGAAACACCCCCGCCAAGGTGGTGGCGGTGGTGAGCAACACCGCGCGCAGGCGCGAGGACGCCCCCGCCACCACCGCGGCGCGGCGTTCAGCCACATTGCGGGCCGCGCGCAGCCGCTCGTCGAGCGCCACGGTCATGACCAACGAGTCGTTCACCACGATCCCGGTGAGGCCGAGGGCGCCCACCACCGCGAGCACGGTGAGGGTGTCGCCGTGCACCAGAAATGCGTAGATCGCCCCCGCGAGGCCAAAGGGGATCGCGGCCACGACGACCACGGGCTTGGACAGGGAGTTGAGCGCGAGCACGAGGGTCACGTAGATGAGCAGCAACGCGATCATGGCCAGGCCCTGGTACCAGGCCTTGGTCTTCTCCAGCCGCTCGGACGGGCGCACCGAGAGGTGATAGCCGGGGTACTTCTCGCGCACCGGCGCGAGGCTCTCTTCGATGCTCTCTTTGACCTCCTCGAGCTTGGTCTGCTCCTTGTCGAAGGACACGTCGATGCGGAACACGCGCAACCCGTCGCGGTGCTCGATGTCGCGCAGCACCGTCATCTCCTCCCACCGCCCGAGGAACGAGAGCGGCACCCCCAGCCCGCGCTGGTTGGTGATCTGCAGATTCGACAGGGCCTTGACGTCGGTGGGCGCATCGTCGCCGGCCTTGAACACCACCGGGATGTCTTTGCCCTGAAAGCGGAACCGGTCGCCGAGGTCGGTCGAAAAGTGCACCCGAATCTGCCGCAGCACGTCGGTGGGGCCGATGCCGTGTTGGCGCAGCCGGTGGAGGTCGGGCACGAACACGTAGCTGCGCTGCATCCGGCCCGGGTCCATGTACACATCGACAATGCCTTTGCGTCCGGTGAGCGCCCCTCGGATCTCATTCTGCACGTCGGTGAAGCTGAGCCGGTCGCCCCCGGAGACAAAGACCTCGACCACTTCCTGTTCGCGGTCCTCCTGCCGCACCCCGATGCGCAGGCTGGCGAGCCCGAGCTCTGCCTGGGCCGCTTCGAGCTGGGGCTTGAGCCGGTCCATCAGCACGTGGCGCAGCTTCTCCTGCTCGACGAACCCGCCCGGGGGATACAGCGTGACCCGGCCCGACGACCAATCGAGATTGGAAAAGCCCACCCGCCACTTCCGGCCCACCTTGGTGTGCACCGACGCCACCAAATCGCCTCCCATGGCCCGCACCTTCTCGGTCACCGGGCGGCTCCAGGCCTCGAGCTCGTCGAGGGTCGAAGCCTTCTGGGCAAAGCTGAACTCCACGTCGACCTGCGGGTTGAGGCTCAGGCTGGTGGAAAAGGGCACGGTGCCGTTGGACACCAGGGAGATGGCGAGCACGATGGCGCCGATGCCACCCACCACGACGAGGTACCGCAGGCGCATGCCGATGCGCAGGGCCCACTCGTAGACCGCGCGCAGCTTGAGCCAGAACGGGCCTTCGCGTTTGACCGTGGCATCGCCCCAGTGGGCGAGGTGATTGGGCAACAAGAAGAAACACTCGAACACCGAGAACGCGAGCCCGGCGATGGCCACCACCGGCAACGGCTTGATGATCGCGCTCTCGTGCGACGGGCTCACGAGCAAGGTGGCGAAGGCGAGCACGGTGGTCGCGCCCATGCCCACCACCGGGCGCCACATCTTGTGCACCGCGGCGAGGGCGGCGTCCTCGGCGGACAGACCGTTTTCGCGTTCTTGGGCAAAGGCCTCGCACATGATGATGGCGTCGTCGACGAGCAGGCCGGCGATGAGGATCATCGCGGCCAGGGTCACGAAGTTGAGCGCGATGCCCGCGAGCCAGAGCACGATGACGATGCCGGAGAAACAAAAGGGCAAACCCAGGGCCGCAATGAGACTGGTACGGAACGACAGCGCCAACGTGAGCAGCAGCAGAACGATGAGCACCCCGAAGATGCCGTTGTCGATGAGGGTCGAGAACTGGTGTTCGATGAGGTCGGCGGTGTTGAACACCAAGCGCGGCTCCCAATCGGCGGGGATGCGGCCCTCGGCCTGGATCTTCTTGAGTTCGTCTTCGACCGCCTGGGCCGCGTCCACCGCGTCGGTGTTCTGCAGGTCCCAGCTCGCCTCGAAGGTGATGTGCTCTTCGCCCTCGATGAGAGTCCGGTAGCCCTCGTACTCGCGTTCGTAATCGACGTCGGCGACGTCCCGGATGCGCACCCCCCGGCCGGCGCGGTTCTGGGAGAGCACCGCGTTTTTGATCGCTTCGATGTCGTCGGCTTTGCCCCGTTGGGTGAGGGTGAGGTGCTCGTCTTTGATGTCGAGCACCCCGATGCCGTAGTCCCGCAGCATCTGCAGCACGGTGGTGCGGATCTGTCCGGCGTCGAGACCGGCCCGGGCCACGGCGTCGTCGTGGGGTTTGATCACGAGACGGAAGGTGGGGAGGTTGGTCTCGGCCTTGAGCACCTCGGGGATGCGCTCCAGTCGCTGCACCACGAGCTCCGCGATCTCGCGGTGGGCGGGGTTGTTGGGGTCTGAGCCCATGAACACATAGTTGGTGCCGGCCCCGCCGAACCCGGGGCGGGTCTCGCGGCGCTCGATGGGCAACATGTCGGGGGGGAGGAGATTTTGCACCGACGAGACCCGGGCGTCGATCTGCTCCCGCAGGATTTGGTGGTCTTTGTATGAAAGACCGGGCTCGTAGAGAACGGTGATGGTGGTGCTGCCGTCCTGGGTGTTGGACTCGACCTTCTCGACGTCGGGCAAACCGGTGAGCGCGGCCTCGACCCGAAAGGTGACGAGCTGTTCGATCTCCACCGCCGACGCGGACGGGACGCGAAAGGTGTAGGCCACGCCGTTGATGTCCGCCCCCGGGAGCAGCGCGCGGGGAATGCCGGGCAGGATGAACAGCCCCGCGCCGATCACCGCGAAGGTGATGACGTTGACCAGCATGCTGTTTCGAATGAAGAACCGAATCATGGGGTGTCCTCGTCGAAGCGGGTGGTCTTTGGCGCACAAACCGGCACCAAGCGTCCCTGGGCGCTGTACCGCCGCAACACCGCCAAGTCCCGCTGCAGCCGGAAGCTCACCTGGGACAGCCGCGCGGTCTCGTACACGTCCCAATGCTGCAGGAAGTCCTGAAATTCCAAGCGCCCCTGGCCGAACATCCCGCGGGCCTCGCGGATTTGTTGTTGGGCGAGCGTGACCCGCGTGTCCGACTGCACCCGCTGGGCCTCGTAGCGCGCGGCCTCGGCCTCCCACCGCGCCGCGTCGGCGAGCAAGGCGAGGCGCAGGCTCTGTTTTTCGCGGTCCACCCGGGTCCGGTCGGCGTAGAGCGCGGCGAGGTCATGGCGTTGCCGCTGCACAAACACCGGGAACTGCCAACGCACGCTCATTTGCGCATAGGCATCGACGTAGACCGCGCCCCCGCCCCCGGCGAGTTTGTTGTGGGACTGCACCCCTGAGCCCACCTCGGGCACGAGGAACACCTCGGGGGCGATGCTGCGCTTTTGGCGTTCGACCTCGACGTCGATCTGGGACGAGAGCGCGTCCAAGGCCGCCATCGCGGGGTGGGCGGCCAGCCAATCGTCGACAGGGGCCGGGGCGTCGGGGGACGAGGCCCCGGGGGCCGCGCGCACCTGCACGGTGTCGAGGGTGGCCTTTCGCGCGGCGGGATCGTCGAGCACCGCGAGCAGACCCTGGACCCGCTGGCGGCGCTGGATTTGGAAGTCACGGTACCGCTGCTGGGATTGTTCCCAATCGCTCTGGGCCGAGAGCCAATCGAGGCGGGTGACCAACCGCCGGCCGTAGTCGCGCTGGGTCTGTTTGAGCACCTGCTCTTTGCGGGCGAGCAGGTCTTGCCAAATCTGGTCCATCTCCTCGAAGGCCTCGACCTCGAGAAACGTGCCCACCCCCGCCGCGCACCGGGTCACGGTGACGGCTTTTTTGCGCTGGTCGGCGGCGACAAACCCTTGCTCCGCCGACCGTTGCTCGAGGAGGTACAGCGCGCCAATGAGATTGCGCCAAAGCGGCAGCGCGTACTCGGCGCGCACCGCCCCCGCTTGCCCCTGGTTGAACGGGATGGTGGGCGATGTGGTCAGCACCCCGTCCGCGTAGAGGCTGGTCCGGCCCCCGAGGGGGTCGTCGACGGTGAGGCCGGTGCCGGCGGGGGCGATGGCACCTTCGTGAAAGGGCGTGACCGCGTTGCCGCCGAGGAGACGAAAACGATAGCCGGCGGGCACATCGCCGTTCCAGTCGACGCGGAACCGCGCGCCGGCCACGCCTTGCTGGGCGCCGGCCCGCGCCACCTGTTGCTCGGCGGCGATGAGGTCGAGCTGCTGGGCCATGAAGCGTTGCACGAAGGTCTCGAGGTCGATGCGCAACGCGGGCGGCGCCGCCGGGGGGGCGGCGGGGGCCGCGTCGTCGGCGCCCCCTTCCGCGGGGGCGGGCGAGGCCGGGGCCGCGCCGTCGGCGGCCGGCGGGGGGCTTTCGGGGGGAGGAGCGTTGTCGGCGGGGGACGGCGGACTCGCCTCCTGCCCCACCAACAGGAACATCAAGGCCCAGGATGCGCGCAACATGGGCGGTGGGTACCACGAGACCCGGCGCGCCCGGCTGAAAAATCAGGACAAGCGCTGAATCTTCCTGACCGCCCGCCGCACGCTGTCATCGTCGGTCACGCGGGGGACGTCGCCGAACGGGACCCACGCCACGGGAAGGTGCTCGGGCGGCGACTCGACAACCGCGTCGTCGGCCGCGAACAAAAACCGCACGTCGAAATGTTGGTGCGCGGGCTCGCCCTTTTCCGGCCGCGCGGGAATCGCGTGCACGTCGACGTCGAAGGGCATGGGATCGAGCACCGACAGCTCGGTGTAGCCGGTCTCTTCGTACACCTCCCGCAAGGCGGCTTTGCACAGATCGGTCTCGCCGGGCTCGATGTGCCCCCCCGGCTGCAGCCACATCGAGAGCACGGGGTGTTCGATCAGGAGCAACCGCGACCGGTCCGCGTCGACGACAAACGCGCTCGCGGTGATGTGGCCGGGGGCGAAGGTCGTGCGCCGCAACGCCTCGTGCCCCCAGCGCTCGAGCAACTGGGCAAAGGCGGCCACGTAACCGCGCTCGACCTCGTCGGCGGGGGGCGCGTCGGTGAGCGCGGGCATCAGGTCGTCGAGCGCGAACGTGTAGCGGGGCATGTCCCGCTCATAGCGCGGATTCGGTCCCCGCCAACACCCGGGCGAACACCGCCTGGCCCCGGGGCCGGGCATCGAGCAGGTCGAGCCCCTGCTCGAGCACCGTGTCCATCCACCACTCGGGGTCGTGGGCCCGGCGGAACCGCGCCGCGGGCTCGGGCCCGGCGTCGCGCACCGCCTGGCGCACCTGGGTCAGCGTCGGCAACCGGTTGTAGGCGGCCACCTGCGCCACCAGGGCGTCGGCGCTGAACCGCAGCCGCCGCCACCACGCCCCCGCCGGGGCCTGTTGCCGCATCAACCGCTGGGCCCCGCCCAGGCGCGCGTCCCAGAACAGCTCGGCGTCGGGCCGGCACCGGGCGATGGCGTCGAGGGAGAGCGCGCCTTCTTCGGCCCCGACCACGAGGTCGGCGCCCGCGCGGTGGGCGACCGGCACCGGCCGCGCCGGGTCCAGCGAGAGCGCGATGGCCAACCGGTCACCCCCCTCGCGCAGGATCATCCACACCACGTCGGCGGTGGAGCGCAGGCCGGCCAATGGGCTGAGCTGTCCGTCGACGCGGCACTCGCCCCGCGCCACCAGCGCGCTCAAGCCCGCGAACACCCCGGACGAGGCGACAAGGTCACAGGACAGCTGCACGGTCAGGTGCGGGCACGGCTCGTTGGGGTCCATGAACACCTCCCGGGCCCATCCTGCGCGAGCGCGGATCCGCCGGCAAGAGGTGCAGGCACATTGTCATGACCTTGTTGCATGCGGCGCGCGACCGACATCGGCTTGTCACCGTGGTGTGACCTGCGCGGGTTTTGACCCCCTGCGTCAGGCGCGCAGCGCGCGCAGCGACAGCGCCGGCAAGAGCCCCAGGGCGGCCCCGAACAAAAGCCCCAGCGAACCGCCCAGCGTCATGGTCAGGCAGCCCAAGGGGGCGAGCAGCGCGGCCAAGCCGAGCGTCACGGCCAGGCCCGCCGGGGTGCGGCTGGTCCAGCCCGCGAGCGCGCCGAACAGCAGGCCCCCGCTGAGGGTGACGGAAAAACACAGGGCGCTGCACGACGCGAGGCCCCACACCGCACGGGCCGCGGGCGCGAGCCCACTGGCCAAGACCGGCACCGCCCCGAGCAGAAGCCCGGGCCACAGCCCGGCGTCGAGGGGGCGGCCGCGCCACCGCGCGTACACCGCCAAGGCGGCGGCTGCGGTGCCGCACGCCACAGAAAGCGCCCAGGGCGCGGCCCGCCACAGGGCCATCGCCGCGATCGCCGCGGGCACCGCCGCCACCGGCCACGCGCGGTGCAGGCGCCCGCGCTCGTAGGCCCGCGAAACCGCCCCAAACAACTCTTCGCTCGACGAGGGCACGGTCACACTCCTTTCCACAGCAGAAGCCCGAGGGCGCCCCGCAACCGGCGGAGCGCGCGTTGCTTGCGCTTGCGCTCGGCCCCGGTCAGCGCGCCGTCCTCGAGGGTGCGCCGCAGCGCGTCCCGGTCGGCGGCGGACAAGCCGTCGATCGCGGCCAAGGCCTTGTCGCGCCGCTCCCGGTCAAGGAGCGCGACGAGGGGGCCCGGTTGCTCGCAGGCCACCGCCTCGTCGTCGGGGGCCCCGGCCGCCCGGGCCTGTTCGCGTTGGGCCCGGCGGGCCACGGTCCGGCACTGCCACGCGGTCACGGTCAGCGCCCAGGCGAGCACCCGGCCGCGGTCGCGATCGTACTCGTGGGTCCGTTCAAAAATGCGCACCAGGGCCATCTGGGCCGCGTCCTCGGCCGCGGGGCCGGGCAACAGCGACCGGGCGAACCGGTGCACCGGCCCGGCCAGCGCGTCGAACACCGGGCGCAGGCTCGCGCGGTCGCCCTCTTGGAGGGCGACCATCAGGTCCTCGAGGGTCCTGTTCACCCAAGCAGGTTGGCGAGGGGGCAATCGTCGTCGCAGGCGCAGTCGCTGGCCACGGCGTTGTAGCCAGCGTGGGCCAAGGCCGCGGTGGGCAGCGCCAACGCGCCGACGATCAAGAACAGACGAAACTTTTTCACGGGTCCTCCATGTTGGGGGTTCTGCTTGGTCTAGGCGCGGGCCGGCCAAACGTGACCGCGATCCACGGCCGCCCCGGGCTCGGCCCGCCCCCGGGGCCACCAACCACTGGTAGGGTGCGTTTATGCCCGTGCTGTTGCTCGCCTTGCTCGCCGGTCCCGCGCACGCGCCGGCCGCCGCCGACGCCGCGCCGGTGCATACACATTCTGACCACGACGGCCAGCTCCACCCCCGCGTGCCCGCGCTCGGGCCCGGCGCGCTCTTTGACCTGGCCGTGCTCGGGGCGGGGGTGTTCGTCGAGGTCATCGAGGACGACCCGGTGACGTTCGGCCTGTTCACCGCGGGCGGGACCGTGCTCGGCCTGCTCGCCCTCGGCGTGGGGTGCGCGGCGCTCGGCGGCGGCGTCGCCTATGCCCTGTTGGCCACGGGCACGCTCACCGGCTGGCCGCTGCTTTTGGTCGTGGCCGGGCCCGCCCTCGTCGGGGCCGGCCTCGGGTTGGGGCTCGGCCTGGTGGTGGGCGGTGGCCTCGGGTTCTGGGCCAGCGTCGACGAAGGCGAGCTCAGCCTCTCGTTCTAGCGGGGGCGGCTCAGCCGCCGGACGGCGCCTCGACGTCGAGGTGGGCGTGGGCCGCGACCGCGATCTCCAGACACCCCGTGGGCAACTGGGCCGCGCCGATGTTCTGCCGCAGGGCGTACCCCCCTTCGAACCCGGTGGCGACGCGGAGCGGATCGATGATGCTCTCCGGCGCGTAGATGGACGTCACGTCGTCGCCGACGATGCACTGTGACCAACCGATGCCCGCGTGGTGGTTCGGCTGCAGGTACAGGTAGACCGAGGCCCCGTCCCCCGCGGCGGGAATCTCGAACGTGCACGGCCCGCTGGGGTCGTTCCAGTACGGGTCCTCGACGGGGAGCGCGCCGCCCCAGAGGGTGGGCATCGCCCCCGTGAACGTCACCTGCCCCACCCCCGGGACGTGGGCCACGATGTCGTAGGTCTCGGCCTGCTCGACATCGCCGTAGAGCTGCCCGTTGGTGCCGTCGGCGGCGTACGATTGCGGCCCGGACCCGCTGTCGATGTCGACCACAATGTCAGTGCGGGCGAGCACGTGGGCCTGGCAGGTACCATCAAAGGCGCAGCCTTCGCCATCGGGGCATCCCCCCGGGCACAGGCCGTCGGGGTAGTGGTGTGTGCAGGGCTCAACCTCGACGGAGGCCGGCCCCCAGAACAAAGGCGTGTCCTCGAACAGCCGGCCGTTGAGGACCCGAGCGCCGGTGGCCTGCTGCTCCACCCGGATCCAACCGATGCGGTCCTCGGGCGGGCAATACGTGCCCGGCGTCGCCGCGATCACGTCGCCGTCACCATCACCATCACCATCACCGTCGCCATCACCATCACCGTCGCCGTCACCGTCACCCGTGGCGCCCGGACAGCCGCCGACCGCCACCGACGACACGCCCAGCCACAGCCACAGCCACCCGCCGCACATCTTGCGCATCATCCCGTCCTCCCTCGACGACAGCTTGCCCGGCCTCGAGACACCGCGCACGGATTTGTCGCGCCCATCGATCCCTCCGGCCGCCCGCGATTCGGCCACGAACGGGGCACCCGGGGACACCGGCGTCAGTTCGCGGGCTGCACGTCGATCAGGGTGTGCACGCCCACCGCCAACTCCAAACAGCCCTGGGGCAGCTGGGCCGCGCCCACCACCTGGCGCAGGGCATAGCCGCCCTCGTACCCGGTGACCAAACGCAGCGGGTCCATGATGCTCGCGGGCGCGAACACGCTGGTGGTCTCGTCGTCGACGATGCACTGGGACCAGCCGATGCCCGCGTGGTGGTTGGGCTGGAGGTACAAGTACGTCGAGGACCCATCGCCCGCGGCGTCGAACGCGAAGGTGCAATCACCGGTGAACGCGTTGTACCCCTCGTCGAGCGCGACCACGGGATTGGCCCAGGGGGTCGGCATCGCCCCGGTGAAGGTGACCTCGCCCACCCCCGGCACGTGCACCACGATGTCGAAGCTGTCCGCGTCGTCGACGGTGCCGTACAGCTGGCCGTTCAGGGCATCGGCCTCGAACGTCTGCGGCCCCGCCCCCCCGTCGACCTCCACGGTGATGTCGGTCCGGCCGGTCACGTACGGTTGGCAGGTCCCGTCGTAGGCACACCCCTCCCCGTCGTCACAGCCACCCGGGCACAACCCGGTCGGATGGTGGTGCGTGCAAGGGTCGACCTCGATCGCGGCCGGCCCCCACGGCAAAGGCACGCCCCCGTAGACCCGCCCGTCGAGCGAAAGCCCCCCGAAGCGCTGCTCCACCGCCACCCGCCCGATGCGTTCGCCCACGGGGCAATACATCCCCGGGGTCGCGGCGATCACGTCGCCGTCGCCGTCTCCGTCGCCGTCTCCATCTCCATCCCCGTCGCCGTCTCCATCCCCGTCACCGTCGCCGTCTCCATCTCCGTCGCCGTCTCCATCTCCGTCGCCGTCTCCATCTCCATCACCGTCCCCATCCCCGGCCTGGCCCGGGCACCCGGCGATCAACCCCGGCCCGGCCAACCACAATGCCGCCACCAGCGGCCACGTCCCTCTCTGCATGCGTCCTCCCACGTCCCGAGTGTGCCAAACGCCCGAACCGCTGCACGGCTTTTGCCAGCCGATCACGACCCGAGGGTGCGCAGCCGCAGCAAGGGTTGGTCTGGGGTCCACGTGGTCAGGTCGATGTCGCCGGCCAAGAACCAATCGTTGTCCTCGGCGTCGTCCACCAGCACCTGCCGCAGACGGTAGCGGCCATCGCCCTCGTCCTCGAGCACGGTCTTGTCCACCAGGCGCGCGCGGTGGTCGAACACCAGCCGCTGGTGCTGTTCGTAAAAGGGCGCCATCGCGTCTTCGAGCGATTTTTCGTCCCACGCCTCATCGGCCTGCACCGCGCGCAATGCCATTTCATAGTCTTTTTCGGCCAAAGCTTTCACCAGGTGGTGCACCTCGGCGCGCAGCGCGGCCTTGAACGCGCGGGGGTCGCGGCGGTAGTCGATGGTGGGCGCGTCGTGGTTGTGCTCAGGACCCGCCTCGGCGTCGTTGCTCGGGTGCAACAGACTCTCCCACTCCTCGATGAGGGAGGTGTCGGTCTGGGCGAGCATGGTGCGCAAGAACCCGAGCACGTCGTAGACGCCCTCGGTGCGCTGGGTCTCGGGCACGGTCTGGGCCAAGGTCCGGTAGGTCTGCGAGATGTGTCGCAACAGGATGCCCTCGCTGCGCTGCAGACCGTACTCGCGGATGTAATCGTGAAAGGTCATGAACCGCTCGACCATTTCGCGGCAAATCGATTTGGGCCGGATGTTCTCTTCGCCCACCCAAGGGTGCTTTTTCGCGAACGCGTTGAACGACTCGTACACAAACTCGCGCAGGGGCTTGGGGTGTTCGATCTTCTCGAGCTCCTCCATGCGCTGGTCGTACTCGACCCCGGCGGCCTTGAGCTCGGCGACCTTCTCTCGCTTGAGCCGGTCCACCTGCTTCATCAAGATCACCCGCGGGTTCTCGAGGATGGCCTCCACCAACGTGAGCACATCCAGCGCGAACGTCTCGCTTTGCTCGTCGAGCAAGCCCAGGGTCTCGACCAAATACAGGCTCAACGTCTGGTTGAGCGAGAAGTCGATCTGCAGGTCATCGCGCACCCGAAGCTGGGGGCCGTCATCGCCCGGCACCAACGAGATGAGCTCGGCTTCCTCGAGGGACGCGATGAGCGTCTCGGCCCGGGCCCGGTGGGCCTCTTTTTGTTTGTCGGTGTCGTGGCAGGACTCGATCAACCGCATCAACCGGGCATAGCCATCGTCGTGCCCCTGGGCGAGGTTGAGCACCATCCCGTGGGTGACGAAAAAGCGGCTCTCCAGGGGCTCGGGCTCGGCCTTCTGCAACCGCTCGAACGTGGCTTGATCGAAGTGCACGTAGCCCCGGTCGGGGGGCTTTTTCTTGACGATCTTTTTCTTCTTTTTGCCCTCGAGCCCGCGGGCCTTGGCCTCGAGGCGGAGGTTCTCGATCACGTGCTCGGGGGCCTGGGCCACCACGCTGCCCGCGTCGTCAAAGCCCTTGCGCCCCGCCCGCCCCGCGATCTGTTTGAAGTCCCGGACCGAGAGGATCGCGGTCTTCTCCCCGTCGTATTTGCAGAGCTTGGCGAACAACACGGTGCGAATGGGGATGTTCACCCCCACCCCCAATGTGTCTGTGCCGCAGATGACCCGCAGCAGCCCTTGCTGGCTGAGCTGCTCGGTGACAAGCCGGTACTTCGGCAACAGACCCGCGTGGTGCAGGCCCAGGCCGTGGTGCAAGTAGCGCTTGATGTCCTTGCCGTACGCGGTGTCGAACTTGAAGCCGGCGAGCGCTTCTTTGATGCGGCCTTTGTGCTCTTTGGTCACAAAGTCGATGCTCATCAGGCTCTGGGCCTGCTCGGCGCAGGCCCGCTGGGTGAAGTTGACGACGTAGATCGGCGCCTTGTTGGACCCGAGGAGCTTCTCGATCGCCTCGTGGATGGGGTCTTCGGAGTAGGTAAAATCGAGGGGGACCGGGCGCTCGGCGGTGGTGACCTTTTTCACCGGTCGGCCGGTGAACTGCTCGAGCCCGTCGGCGATGGCCAGGGTGTCACCCAGCGTCGCGCTCATGAGCAGAAACATTGTGCGGGGCATGGTCAGAAGCGGGACCTGCCAGGCGATGCCGCGGTCTTTGTCCGCGTAATAATGAAACTCGTCCATCACCACGTAGTCGAACGGGGCGCGCTCCCCGTCGCGCAGCGCGATGTTGGACAAAATCTCGGCGGTGCAACACACGATGGGCGCGTCTTTGTTCATCGACGCGTCCCCGGTCATCATGCCCACGTTCTCGGCGCCGAGGTCGTCGCACAGAGCGAAGAACTTCTCGCTCACCAGCGCCTTGATCGGGCTGGTGTAGGCCACGCGCTTGCCCTCGCACAGCGCCTTGAAATGAAGCGCGAGGGCGACCATCGACTTGCCCGAGCCGGTGGGGGTGTTGAGGATGACGTGGCTGTTGCCGAGCAGCTCGAGGATGGCCTCTTCCTGGGCGGGGTACAGCTCGAGGCCGCGGTCGGCCATGGCCTCGAGAAATCCCATCATGATGGCGTCGGCGGACGTGTCCCCCCCAGGGGGCCGGAAGTCGATCAAAGGTGTCACCCCGGCACCCTACCCCACCGGGGCCGCCGGCGAACGCACCCTTTTGGTCGTCGAGCAAGAACGGTCTTGAAAGGCGCGCGCGCATGAACGATGACGCGCCCTGAACGCCTTCGGCGCGAGCGTCGAAGAGGCCAAGGAGGCAGCATGAAGCGCGTGTGGATGGCATCGGCGATGGCCGCGGTGGTGATGGGAACGACGGGCGGATGCGCGACCGCGAAGGAGACCGCCAGCGATGTCAACCGCGCGGCCGCCGATGTGCTGCTCCCCATCGAGGAGGAGACCAAGCTCGGCACGGAGATGAAAAAGGAGATCGAGAAGGACCTCACCCTCATCGACGACAGCGACGCGGGAAAATACGTGAAGACCTTGGGCGTGAAGATCGTGCGCGCGGCCAAAGACAAGGGCGAGGTGCCAGAGGGCATCAAGTTTCGCTTCCACACCGTCAAGGACGACAAGACGGTGAACGCCTTCGCCATCCCCGGCGGCGACATCTACGTCTACACCGGGTTGCTCAAGCGCGCGGACAACGCCGCCGAGGTCATCTCCGTGCTCGGCCACGAGGTCGCCCATGTCACCCGACGCCACATCGCCAAACGCCTGGTCGCGCAGTACGGCCTGCAGGCCATCGTCGGGCTCGCCCTCGGCGAGGACCCTGGCCTGCTCGGCGAGCTCGCGTCCCAGATCGCCATCGGCGGGGCCCTGCTCAAGCACAGCCGCGACGACGAACAGGACGCGGACTACGTCGGCATTCCCTACACCATCGCCGCCGGCTACGACCCGCACGCCTTCCTCAGCTTCTTCGAAAAACTGAAGAGCGACGGGGACACCCAGCTGCTCTCCTTTCTCAGCTCACACCCCATGCCGGCCGAGCGCATCGCCAACGCCCTGAGCAAGATCAACAGCCTGAACCAGGGCGTGCCCACCAAGCTCGGCGAAGACGAGCACCAAGCGATCAAAGCCGGCCTCTGAGCCCGCCCGCCCAGCTGTGGGCACATTCCCCACAAACCCGACCGGGCCCGCCCCGCGTGGGGCTGCGGCTCGTCGGGGTGTGCCCAATTGTCAGGGCCAGGGCCCGTTGCGCGGGGGCCCGGCATCCGGCACGAAATGATCATGCAACGCCTTTGTTTTTCCGCCGCCCTCGCCGCCCTCGCCGCCTCGATCCCGACCGGATGCCCCGGGCCCACCGACATCGACACCATCGCGGTGTACGCCGGGAGCGACCCTGCGCCGGCCCTGGCCCTCGCCGCCGACGACCTGGAGGCGGTGCTGCGCGACACCCTGTCGCTCACCGTCGAGCGCCACGACACCGCCGCCCCCGCGTGCGCCGCGGGGGTCATCGCCGTCGACGTGGGCGGCGTCACCGGCCAACACCCGCGCTCGGGCGAGAGCCTCGCCGACCAGGACTACTTCCTGTCCGAGGAAACGTGCGACGGGGGCCGCAAGCTCACCCTCGGGGGCGGCTCCCTGCTCAGCGCCCAGTGGGCGGTCTACCACCTCACCGAGCTGCTCGGCGTTCGCTATTTCCACCCCGAACAGACCTATGTGCCCGACACCGCGGAGTGGCCGGCGGACCCCATCGATATCGTGGAGAGCCCCACGTTCTACGATCGCTGGTTCAACGCCCACCGCACCCACCCCATCGAGCTGTCCGCCCCCCTCGACGTCGGCGACCTGGACATGGGCCAATACCAACGCAACTGGATCGACTGGCTGCTCAAGAACCGCTCGACCCGGTCGGGGGGCTGGGACGGCGAGTTCGTCGGGGACTATGCATTCATGCGCGGCTTCCCCCGCGGGGCCGGGCTCAACCTCTACAGCAGCCAGCAGGGGGGCACGCCCCTCATCGACCCCGACGACCCCCGCTCGGTCGAGGAGCAGATCGCCGCCGCCATCGAGCAACGCATGGCCGCGGTGGCGGGGATGCCCGACGTGACCCAGTTCGGGTTTACCTTCAACCCCAGCGAGTTCACCGAGGGCGATCCCGAGGAGACGGTCGAGACCCTCACCTTCATCGCCAACACCATCGCCGCCGACTACCCGGGCGTGCGCGTGGAGTGCATCAACCACGGCACCGCGATGGAAGAACGCGAGCCCTACGGCGTGCGCTTCATGGACCTGTCCATGTTTGCCCCCGACAACCTCGAGGTGAAGCTTCACACCTTGATGTTCTATGACATTGTGCGGCCCGCTCCCGTCTACGGCAACGACGACTTTTCGTTCTTCCGCGACTTCATCGAAGACCAGTACGACAACCGGCGGCTCCACTATTACCCCGAGTCCAGCTGGTGGCTGACCTTCGACCTGCCCGTGCCGCTCTACCTCGCCCCCGCCTCCCTCGATGCCCGTGACATCGACATGGCCTACCTCCGCCCGTTCTTGTCCGACGGGCCTGACGCCCAAACCGGCGTGTACGGCCACGAGACGTTCTCCTCCGGGCAGGAGTGGGGCTACTGGCTCATCGACTACTGCACCACCAAGATGTCCTGGGACATCGACTTCACCGCCCGGGACTGCATCGCCGACGTCGCGTCGATCTTCCGAAAGTCCGAACCCGTGATCCAAGCCTTCGACGAAGCCATGTCGTTCCAGGCCGACATCATGCGGGAGCCCGACATCGTCCGGTTCCTCGTCGGCAGCGACGACGAGACCGAGGTGGCGTTCGACACCGGCATCGTGTTTCACCCCCTGCCCCCCCGGCCGGGCGAAATTCTCACCTACACCGACGAGCAGGCCCAAGCCCTCACCGACATCCTCGCCCAGCTCGACACCGTGGCCCTCAACCACCACGCCTGGGCCCAACAAATCGACGAGTCGGTGCTCGCCAACGAGGGGATGAAAAAGGTCCTGCTCGAGGAGATGCGCGACGGGTTCGAGGTCTTTTCCCTCCGGGCCAGTCACGCCATCGAGGTCTACCAAGCCGCCCTCGACCTGCGGGCCGCCATCGCCGCCACCGACCTCGACGCCATCGACGCCGCCTTCACCGGGGTCGAGCTCGCCCGCGCCTTCACCACCGAGGCCACCTCGCTGGTGCGGGCCCAAGAGGCGCGCTACCGCTACCCCGCCGCCCTCACCATCGTCGGCGACGAGCCCGGCACCGAAGGCGCGATCGAAAACAAGACCATCTACCCCTACCGCTATCTCGGCCGCACCCACCGCATGTTCTATTGGCATCGTCCCGATGAACAGCTCGCGATGCTGTTCGGCGATGGGCTCGAGCTGGTCCGCCCCAACCGCCGGCTGCTCCCCGCCGGCCAGGCGCTGACCATTGACCTGCTCGCCGACGGGGTCTCGGACCTGCAGGTCGACCGGGGCGACGGCACCGTCGACAACGCCCTCGCGCCCTATACCTATGCCGACCAGGGCGTGTACCACTGGACCCTGGACGCCACGTCGGAAAGCGGCGTCATCCACCACGAGGACGACGTGGCCATCGTCGACCGGCGCTTCGTGTTCGCCCGGGGGCGCCTCGACGTGATCGAGCCCGAGGGCGCGTCATTGCTCGCCGGCCTGATGCCCGGCTTCGTCGTCGGACTGATGGACGGACCCGCCGGCGAACAGATCGCGCTCGGGCGGGTGGACGAACACTTCGACGAGCAGGACCTGGTGGTGGCGGCCCACGCCCCCCTCACCGTGCGCCCGCGCAATGGCATGGTGTCCGAACCCGGGGACCTCAGCCTCGAGCTGCGCGACGTCGGCAATGTCAATGTGTACGACGCGGTGATCGACCTCGAGCCCCACCCCGATTACGACTACATCTTCTACCTCAACTTCGAAGGCGTGCTCCGCATCCAAGAGGTCATCGACCTGTTGGTGGGGGTCGGCGGGTTCGAAGAGGTGGGGGCCCGGCAGCTGGTGGCGGACATCTTGGAATACACCCCCGAAACCCTCCCGGACGAGGTATCGTTTCGCCTGCGGGCGGATGGGACCGAGGAGAACCTCGACCCCGCCCCGGAGGAGTGAGCCGATGGCCAAACCGCCCGCGGTGAAGGTGAGGGACGCGGACATGTCGGATCGGGCGGAGCTGCTGATGATGCGGCGCCGCTTGTGGCCCAGCAGCCACGACGACCACAGCGGGGAAGTCGACCGGTTCTTTCAGCACCGGCACAAGGAGCGCGAGGTCTTCATCGCCGAGATGGGCGAGGAGATCGTCGGCTTCATCGAGCTCGCGGTGCGCAACTACGCCGAGGGCTGCACCACCGATCGGGTCCTGTACATGGAGGGCCTGTTCGTCAAAGCCATCGCCCGCCGCCGCGGGGTGGGCCGGGCGCTGCTCGACGCGGCCGAAGCGTGGGGCCAGGCCCTGGGGTGCCGAGAGTTCGCCTCCGACACCATGCTCGACGACCAAGACGGCGTGACCGCCCACGAACAACTTGGATTTGAAGAGGTGGGCGCGCTTCGCTGTTTCAAAAAAATGCTGTAAGCGGCCTGCATGTCTTACGATCTCGTGTTTTGGAAGGGCTTTCCCACCGAGGAGCCCGCGACGGTTTGGAATCTTTTGGCCCAGGGCGAAGACGTACGTTTCGTGCAGCCCATCGGCCCCGGCGAGGCGGTGGACGCGTTCCGGGCCGAGTTCGGGGCCAAGGTGGCGTACAACGTCGACGACGGCGAAGTGCTCGGGCCTGGTTTCGAGTTTCAGGTCGAGAAGAACGCGCCGTACCTGCACATCAACTGTGCGTTCGGGCTCGTCGAGGACGAGGACGATCAAGGCACATTGTCGAAGATCCAGCGCGCGGGCCAGTTCCGCCTCGGGTGCCAGATGTTCGACCCCCAGACGGGCGAATACGCGGAGACCACCAAGCCCCTGACCGAAGGGGAAAAGAAGGCCCTGTCCGGCATCCCCACGAAGGTGGCGCCGGCCTTCGCAGTGGGGGGCGCGGTGGCCCACAAGAAGTTTGGCCCGGGCACGATCACCGCCCTCATCGGCGGCGGGGACAAGTGCCAGGCCCAGGTGAAGTTTGACGACGGAAGCGAGCGCAAGCTGCTCACCCGGTTCTTGACCGCGGCCTGAGACACTCAGGTCGTTTATTTTCAGCCTCTTACGGCGATAGTTTAGGTCTAATTGAGCAATGTGATGGGCTAATTATAGGGTGGCCGCAGGAGGTCATCATGCGCCCATTGTTGCCGGTTGTTGCCGCCCTCGCCTTTGCCGCCTCCGGCGCCCTGGCCGTCCCCACCGCCCCGCCCCGGCCCACCAAGGCGCGCCCGCACGCGGCCAAGACCACCAAAAAACGCATCAACCTCGACGTGCAGAACGCCGACATCCGCAACGTGGTGCGCCTCATCGGCGACACCTCTGGGCAGAACTTCGTCATCGGCGACGACGTCAAAGGCCGCGTGACGATCAAGCTGCGCAACGTGCCCTGGGACGAAGCCCTCGACGTCATTCTCGCCACCAAAGACCTGGGCAAGACCCAGCACGGCGACAACATCATCCGCATCGCCCCCCGCACCGTGCTCGAAGAGGAGCGCGCGCGCCGCCTCGACCGCGCCGACGAGTGCCAGGAAAAGGGCCCGCTCACCACCCGCCTCATCCCCGTCAACTACGGCCGGGCCGCGGACATGGCCCCGTTGGTCAAGGCCACTCTCACCAAGCGCGGTACAGTGACATTTGATGAGCGCACCAACACCCTCATCGTGCGCGACGTCGACTGTCCCTGATCAGGCCCCGAGCATCGCCGGCCGCCGCTGAAACGCGTACTGCACCGCCCGGCTGAGCGCGTCGGGGGTGAAGGGTTTGGCCAAGAACTCTCCCGTCGACGGCAACGCCTCAAACCCCTCGGCCCGCAATCGATCCCCCGCGTACCCGCTCATGAACAGCACGATGATGTCGGGATTGCGGTTCAAGACCGCGTCGGCCAACGCCCGGCCGTTGCCGCCAGGCATGACCACGTCGGTGAGCAACATCTCGATGGGGTCGGGGTGGGTGCGCATGACGTCGATGGCCTCTTCGGCGCAGGACGCCTCCAACACCTCGAAGCCGTCGCGGCGCAGCACCCGCGCGGCCAGGCGCCGAATCTGGGGCTCGTCCTCGACCACCAGCACGCATGGCCCAGCCCGGCCCCGGCGCGCGAAGTTGGACCGGGTGGGGGCGGTGTCGTCGTCGTGGGCCGACATGTGCACCGGCAATGTCACCACAAAGGTGGTGCCCTTCTGGGGCGCGCTCTGCACCTCGATGAGCCCCCCCGCTTGTTTGACCACCCCGTACACCGTGGCCAAGCCCAGCCCCGTGCCCCGCCCCACTTCCTTGGTGGTGAAAAACGGCTCAAAGATCTTTTCCTGAATCGCGCTGGGCATGCCCGGCCCGTCGTCCGCGACCCGGAGCTCGACCCAAGGGGTGAGCGTTCCCAAGGCGTTGCGCCGGTGCACGGACGCGACCGAGACCGTGATGTGGCCGGTCTCGCCGATGGCGTCGGCGGCGTTGGCCACGAGGTTGAGCAGTACCTGCTCGAAGTGGCCGAGGTCGAACGCCGCGGGGGGCGCCTGGGGGGCGACGTCGACGCTCAGCCGGATGCCTTCGGGGAGCAGCCGGGTGAGCATGGGCAGGATGTTGCGGACCTGCGCCTCGACGTCGATGCGGGTGATGCGCCCTTTGCTCTGGCGGGAAAACTCGAGGAGCTGGCTGGTCAAGCGCGCCCCGCGCTCAGAAGCATTGGAGATTTCCACCAGGTCATCCGAGACCGGATGGTCCCCGCCGACCTCGTCGAAGGCGAGCGCCGCGGAGGTCCCGATGATGGTGAGGATGTTGTTGAAGTCGTGGGCCACCCCCGCGGCGAGGCGGCCAATGGCCTCCATCTTCGAGGTCTGGACCAGGCGTTGTTTGCTGCGCTCGAGTTCCTCGAGGCTCAACTCGAGTTCGCGGTTTTTGGTCTCCAGCGCCCGGGAGCGTGCGTTCAACTCGGTGGTGAGGCCAATGGTGTGCAGCGCGCGCTCCAGCATCGAGCGCACCAGGTCCAAAAACGGGAGCTGTTCCTCGAGCCGCAAGGTGGCTTTGTCCACGAGGGTGGGGCCATCGTCGGGGCACCACAGCACGAAGAACCCCCGCCGGGCGGGCACGTGGTTGCGCACCGGGACGAGCACCCCGGGACAGCCCGGGAAAGGGCCCCCCGACGGCAGAAGCTCATCGAGCACCACCCCGAGGGGGCGGCTGAGCCCGGGCTGTTCGATGGGGGTGGGGCGCGAGCGCAACGCCACCGCGCGCAGGGCATCGCCCCCCGCGTCGGACACCACCCACTGCCGAATCTCCTCCCCGCGGACAAAACGGGTGATCAACGACGACGGCTCGGTGGGCAGCGGCAGCATCACCCCCAGCACGCGAGCCTCGAAGGACCGGGCAAATGTCTCCACCGCGCCCTGAAACGCGTCGTCCGGGTCGGTGAAACCCAGGCATTCCAATGCAAATGCATTGATCTCGTCCACCACCGCGCCTTGCCGGGCGGCTTGTTTGGCGCTCTGCTCGACCCCCTGCACCACTTCGCCAAACAGCTGGATTTGCTCCAACAAGCGCTGGTTCTCGGCCCGCAGGGCCTGGAGTTCTCGCTCGGGATCGTCGGGTGGGTCGACCATCGGTGGCTTCAGGATCGGCTGCCGGACCGGGAGGACACAACTCCGCGCCGCCCCTGTTGGGTTTTGAAACGCCCCCGCGCGGGTCTACGCGGGGCCCAGGCCCATCGGATCGACCCTGGAGATCCCGAAGGTCAGCGGCGCACCAAGGGGTTTTCGCCCACCACTTGGCCGTTTTCGTACAGGTAAAAGCCCGCGCCGGTCTTCTTCCCCAGGGCCCCGGCCCGCACCAGCTTCCGGAGGATCAGCGGGGGACGGAACGTATCTGTGCCCAGCTCTTCATAGAGCGCCTGGGAGATGTGGTACCGCACGTCCAGCCCCACCAAGTCGGTGAGCATCAGCGGCCCCATCGGGTGCTTGTAGCCGAGGGTCATGGCGGTGTCGATGTCGCGCGGTCCCGCCACCCCCTGCTCGACCATGCGCATGGCCTCGTTGCCGAGGGTGATGCCGAGCCGCGAGGTGGCAAACCCGGGGGCGTCGTCGACGAAGATCGCGGTCTTGCCCAGGGTCTCGGCCAACCCGCGGGCGGTGGCCAGCGTCGCCTCGGAGGTGTGCACGCCCCGCACCACCTCGAGCAGCTTCATGATGTGCACGGGGTTGAAAAAGTGCAGGCCCACCACCCGGTCGGGGCGCTTGGTCGCGGCCGCGATGGCGGTGATGGACAGACTCGAGGTGTTGGTGCCCAACACACAGTCCGCCGGGGCCTGCTCGTCGAGGGTGCGGAAAATGGACTGCTTGAGCTCCATGCGCTCGGGCACGGCTTCGATGATGAGGCCGGCGTGGGCATAGGCGCCCGCGTCGGTGCGCACCGACAACCGAGACAGGGCGCCGGCCATGTCCTCCGCGCTGATTTTGCCGCGGTCGACGCCCTTTTGCAGGTTGGTCTCGATCGCGGCCCGGCCCTTGTCGAGCACCGCCTGGTCGACGTCGACCAACGTGGTGGGCAGACCCGCCAACGCACAGACGTGGGCGATGCCGTGGCCCATGGTGCCGGCCCCGATGACCACCGTGTTCGTGTTGTTCAGTCCAGTCATCGCGTCCTCCTCGTCACACCCGCCGCACCATCAGGGCCAACCCCTGGCCCACCCCCACGCACAACGTGGCCAAGCCGACCTCGGCCCCGGTGCGTTTTTGCACCCCGAGCAACGTGGTCAAAATCCGCGCCCCTGAGCACCCCAGCGGGTGGCCGAGGGCGATGGCCCCCCCGTGCTGGTTCACCTTGGCCTCGTCGAGCCCGAGGGCGCGCACCACCGCCAAGGACTGGGACGCGAACGCTTCGTTGAGCTCCACCGCGCCGATGTCCGCGACCGTCATCGAGAGCTTGGCCAACAACTTCTCGGTGGCCGGCACCGGCCCAATGCCCATGATCCGCGGGTTGACCCCCGCGGGGGCCGAGCCCAGGATTTCCGCCATCACCGACAGCCCGTGGGCCTCGGCGTAAGCCCGGGACGTGACCACCAGCGCGGCCGCGCCGTCGTTGAGCGTCGAGCTGTTGCCGGCGGTGACGCTGCCCCCCTCCCGGAACACCGCGCGCAGCTTGCCCAGCTGGGCCAAGCTGCTGTCCCGCCGCGGGCCTTCGTCGGTGTCGATGATGAGGTCGTCTTGTTTTCGCCGCGGCACCGGCACGGGCAAAATCTCGTCCGCGAAGTGACCCGCGTCGATGGCGGCGATGGCTTTTTGATGGCTTGCCAATGCAAATGCATCTTGATCCGCGCGGGAGATGTCGTACTTCTCGACGAGGTTCTCCGCGGTCTCGCCCATCTGCTCGAGGGGAAAGACCTTTTTCATCGCCGGATTGGGAAACCGCCAACCCAAGGCGGTGTCGAACACCGCGGGTGCCCCGGGGGCATAGCCCTGCGCCGGCTTGCCCATCACGTAGGGCGCGCGCGACATCGACTCCACCCCCCCGACGAGGCAACAGTCCGCGTCCCCCACCCGGATGGCGCGGGCGGCCTGGACCACCGCCTCGAGCCCGGAGGCACACAGGCGGTTGACGGTGACCGCCGGGATCGTCTCGGGCAGCCCCGCGAGCAACAGGGCCATGCGGGCGACGTTGCGGTTGTCCTCCCCGGCCTGGTTGGCACACCCGGCAAAACACTCGTCGAAGGTCTCGACGGTGGCGCGGCGGGCGGCCTCTCGGAACACCAGGGCGAGCAGGTCGTCGGGCCGCACCGGGGCCAGCCCGCCCTTGATGCGCCCGATGGGGGTGCGCACGGCGGAGACGATGACGGGGTCGCGGGGGGACTTGGCGTCGCTCATGGGGATCCTCCTGCCGGGGGGTTAGCGAATGTCGGTCGCCGGAGAAACCGCCGCGCCGCATTTGATCTTCGCTTGGTTTTCAACGGGTTGGCCCCGGTCCGCGCAACCCGGGGGCGCGCCGCGCGGAATCGGTACAGACGACGCGTCCACAATCTACACGCTGCTGACGAAGCGGCACGACGGGGGTTTGCCCGGCGTGGTGGCGGGGGTGGCCGGATCCGGCCCACCCACAGTGGGTGGGCCTGCGCGAATCACCCCGAGGCCGGGCCGATTCAACAACAATATCAGGCACATACCGCACCCAACGCCCGCCCGCGGGGGGGTGGTTCTCTTTCCCGGGCCCCGACCAGGGCCTATGGTAGCGGAGATGAACGAATGGGTGTCCCGGGCGCTGATCAGCGCCGCCGCGAGTGCGGTGACCACCACCGCCTGGGTGGTGTCGGCCGACCGTGCGGGCGAAGAGGGCCAAGGCCCGTTCCGGCGCAAACAAAAGCAGCGCAAAAAGAAAAAGCGGGGCCGCACCCGCGAGCGCGACAGCCGCGAGCAGGAGCGCGAGATGTCCAAGCAACGGTCCAAACGACGCGACGACCCGGGCGGCACCACCGCCGCCGAGGACATGCGCAACTACGAAGAGGGCATGAGCGGCGACGAGTTCGTGGGCAAGCTCAAGGCCCTCGGCACCGGGGCCCGCAGCGCCCTCACCGGGTTGTTCAACCGGGGCGACAAGGAAGAGGTCCTCGTCGAGGAGGGGCCTCCCCCCGACGACAAGCGCAAGAAGCGGCGGGGCGACGACCGGCGCGAGCAACAGCGCCGCGACGACCGCCGTGAGCAACAACGCCGCGACGAGGGGGGAAGGCGCCGCCAGGGCAAAAAACGCAAGCGCGCCCCCGAGCGCAAGGACGGGCTCAGCCAACTCAAAGAGGAGGCGGTGTACCTCGCGACCTCGGCGGTGAAGAAGAAGGTCGTCGAGAGCACCGGGCTCGACAAGGCCGTGGATGCCATCAAGGACGGGGCGGAGTCGATCAAAGAGCGCGGCGGCGAGCTCAGCCAGAAGGTGCGCGACGCCATCCCCGAGGACATCAGCGGAAAAGTCAGCGGGGCCGCGGGCGACGTGGTCGAAACGTCCAAACGCATTGGGTCGCGCATCAAAGAAGAGCTCGACGACACCGAGGAGCTGCGGGACAAGGTCGGCCACGGCCTGTCCGACCTCGGCCGGTGGGTGCAGGGGCCGGGCGCGCAGGATTACCGCGACAAGAAGGACGGCCCCGCCCCCGACCAGCTGCCCCCCGCGCGGTCGGACGTGGTCGAGGCGAAAATGAGCGACGACGACCTGCCGAAGGACCTGCCCCGGTAGACCCGCGCCCGGTTCTCGCCGCGTGGTTTTACGTGGTTATCAGACAAGTTCAGCACCTTTCCGTTCATGTCGGGTCATGAATGCTAATGTATACGCTCCCAACAAAAGGAGCGGGTATGCGTAAGCATTTGTTTTTGACTGGCATTCTCTGCGTGGCGGGACTCTCGGCCTGCTCGGCCCACCGCGTCGACATGGTCACGTCCCACGACGACCAGCTGTACCTGACCACCACCAAAACCACGAGCTACGGGCCCTTGGGGTTCATGATGGCCGACGAGGTCGAGCAGTCGGTGACCAAGTGCGTCGAGACCAAGTCCAAGGCGGGCAAGCCCGAACTCAAATGCCTGTCGGTGGACGTAACCATCGACGGCAGCGACTGGGAACAGTAGCCCCTACTCGAGCCACGAAAACGGGTTGACGAACACCCCGACGAGCCCGAGCACCACCCCGGAGGCCACCGCCCCGGGGAGGATAAAGTCGGCCGCATCCAGCTTGTAGTTGGCGCTGGTCGGCATCAACACATCCGCGGCCAGGCCGGCGCCGGCCACGGTCACACCACACGCCACGAACCCCCAGCGCCACACGTGCTTGGCGATGGTGGTGCCGCTCATGCCCTCGTCGGGCTCGACCACCGCGGGCTTGGTCTCGGCGCGCAGACCGCTCGGCTTGTTGTCGCCGTCGGTGATCATGCGGCGCCGCGGCGCGGGGTCGTCGGCGGGCGCGCCGGCGTCGGCGGCGTCCGCGGCGGGGCGGTTGTCGGCGGCCAAGCGGCGGCCCTCGGCGGGGGGGTCAGGCTCCTGGGTGGACGGCTCGGCCGCGGGGACGTCCTCGTTCTGGGCCGCGAGGGCGTGCTGGGCGAGCAGGTCGCTGAGCGCCTCGCGCACAAACCGCGTGACCGCCTTTTCGCCCTGTACGGTGCCGCTCACCTCGCCGATCTTCGCCTCGCCCTTGGTGCGCACGAGCGTGAGGGTGATGCGCACCCGGTCCCGCTCGGACTTGAGGTCCGAGCGCAGCATGACCCCGGCGCCCATCACCGGGGCGAGACACACCGGCTGCGGGTTGCACACGGGCTGGCCGGTCTTGACCAAGTGGCCGATGGCCTCGTCGGGGTGGTGCACCGACAGGCCGCCGGCCTTGACCAGCTCTTCTTTGAGAATGCGATTGTATTGCCGCACAAACGTCGCGCTCACCCCGCGGGCGGCGGGGTCGAGCACCAGCAACGTCTGGTGGTCGAGCGCGGTCCGGGCGGGGGGGGCGGACGCGCCGGGGCGGCCCTGCACCGGGATGGGGTTCGGCTTGGGCGTGGGCGCGGGCGCCGGCGCCGGCGCGGCCGGGGCCGGGGTCTTGGCCGGGGCGGGGGCCGGGGCCGCCGGCTTGGTGTCGGGCTTGTCCTTGAGCGCGGCCACCTGCCGGGACGCGTAGTCGATGAGTTTCTCTTGGCCCTTGCGGTTTTCCACCACCAGGTACCGCAAGAACAGGTCGCGGGCGGCGTCGTTGTTGCCGCTCAACCGTTCGGTCTCGGCGAGGCCGAACAGCGCGCTGGGCTCATCCTTGAACGCCTTGAGCACCCGCCGGTAGGTGTCCTTGGCCGCGTCGAAGTTGCCGCCCCGCCGTCGACAAAGCGCGGCGTTGACCAGCGGCTTGGACCAGCTGCCGTCGAGCTTGTAGGACTCTTCGAACAGCAACGCGGCGGCGTCGTATTGCTCCGCCGCGGCCAGGGCTTTGGCCCGGTCAAACACCAGCTGGGCCTGCTCACGTTTTTCCGCCGCGGTCTGGGCCGAGGCCGCGCTGGCCACGAACAGGATGACAACGAGCAGCCCGCGCAGACCGCGGACGCGACGAAGAAGAATATTCTGGGTCATAGACATTGGCTGTTGTCGATGGGGTTCACGTCGGAGCAGTCACCACACTCGAGACAAAAGACACAGTCGGCCGAAGACGACGACGGACAGTCGCTGTCCACCGCGCCACAGCCACAGTCGCAGCCGTCGCCGGCCCCGTAGTAGTTGGCCGAGCATGTCCAGGCCGCGGGCACGCCGCCCCCGCCGCCCCCGTCATCACACTGGCTGTTGTCGAAGGGGTCGACGTTGGCGCAGTCCCCGTCGGCGCAGCTGGTGCAGTAGTCGCACCAGGTCGCGGTGGTGCCGGTGCAGTCCGGGTCGACAACCCCGCACCCGCAGTCGCAGCCGTCCCCGGCATCGTAGAACGAAGCCAAGCAGGTCCACCCCGCGGGCGGCTGGTTGCCCCCGCCGCCCCCGCCGCCCTCGACGAAGGTGGCCGAACACGCGAGCCCAAACTCCGCGACCACCTCCAGCGACGTCACCGTGTACCCGTTGCCAAACTCATCGATGCACTGGTGGCCCCATTCCTGAAAGCTCCACCCCGGAGCTGCATAAGCATTGAGCAGCACGAACGTGGTCTGCTTGAACTCCCACTCACAGTCGGCCTTGCCGTTGCCACACTCGATGCCCGACGGCGTCGACATCACCGTGCCCTCCCCGCGCACGTCGAACCGGAACGGGAAGTAGGTCGCATCGTCGAAGCGCGCCCGGCATGACGTATCCTCGTAGGCGGTGGCCACGGTGTCCGGGGCTTGTCCCGCGCAGTCGCCGCTCCACTCGAGGAAGGCCGGGGCCCGGCTGTCCACCGCGAGGAACACCTGGGACCCCGCCTGCACCTCGAGGGTACAGACCTCGTCGGTGCGGCAGACCTCGTCGCCCGGGGTGATGTGCACCGAGCCGGGGCCTTCGACCTCGAGCCGAAACGTCGCCGGCTCGGTGATGGGGTCGCCCACCATCCACCGGCGGAACTGGGCGGTGCAGCTTTCGCTTCCCCCCTCGACCTCGTAGCGGGCTTGGGTGGGCATCTCTTCGTCGGCCACGCAGTCGCCGACCCACTCCTCGAACACCCAGCCATCCACCGGCACCGCCGCGAGCTGAATCAAGTCCCCGACGTAGAAATCTCCCCGGCAGCGACCGGCCTGGCAGGCGATGCCCGCCGGGCGCGACAAGATCTCCCCCGCCCCGTCGAGCCCGACCTCCACCGCGATGGTGTCCTCGGCGTCGTCACCATTGGTGCACGCGCTGACGGCCAACACCATCACCGCCCCCCACATCGTCCACCGTGAACGGATCATCACGTGCCTCCTTGGTCGGCGGCGCTCTCGGGGGTCAAGCACAGGGCGTTGCTGCTGTGGCCACGCTCGTCTTTGACCTGGAGCACCGCCTCCTCGACGTCAATGTTGGACGCGCAGAACGAAAATCGCACCCGGTACACCGGCTCGTCGTCCGGCGACAACAACACGTCGGTGGTCCACGACAACACCTCGGCTTGCTCGCCCCCGGCCAGGAACAGGGTCACGTCCTGCCCGAGGTCGAATGGGTTGGGCACGCCGTCGTAGTCATCGCGAAAGCTCACGTCGTCCTCGACGTCGACCAACGCGGCCTCGATCACCACCTCGTCGGTGCCGCTCTTGCAGGTATCGAGCTGGGCGGGGGCGAACACCGGCTCGTCGTAGGGAAACAGCAGCGGCCCCTTGGTGTCTCGCCCCGGCATCTCCGCCGCCAACGAACAGTCCGCCACCGTGTCCGGCCCCACGCACTGGCCTTTGCCCGCGTAGCTGCTGCAGATGTTCTCGCCCCGGGCACACAGCCAGCAAAACGCGGCTTCCTCTTCGTACAGGGCGTGGTGCACCCCGAAGCTGTTGGCCAGCCCACACGCCGAAAGCGCGCCCAGCGCCGCCACCGAAAGGACCCAACGCAGCATCATTGGCACTCGCTCACGGGCCCGTCGCCGTTTTCGTAGAAGCGGTTGTTGCCTTGGGCAAAATCGGGAACCGCGACGTCGCCCACGCAACCGCGAACGAGGATGCCCCAGTGTTCGTTGTCGCGGAAGGTGGAGTTGGTGATGGCGGGGGCTTGGTTGGAGCCGTCGAGACCGAGCACGCCCAACCCGTGCACCGCGCGTTCGATGATGACGTAGTCCAGCACCGACGCGGCGTCGGGACCGGCGAAGAGGTTGAGCCCCCCTTGGTTGAGCCCGCCAAAGCCGCCTTGGGTGTTGTCGTCGGAGGTGAACAGGACCTCCGCGCCCTCGACCCCCGCGGCCACCAGCTGCGACGACGGCGTGGTGTCGATGCGCGATCCCCGCACGATGCGGACCTCGGCCCCGGTCTCGACGGTGAGGGTGGCCCCATCCGGCACGGTGAGCACCGCCTCCACGACGTGGGGCGAGTCCGCGCACGCCCATGTCTCGTCGCCGGACAGCGCGTCGTGCATGGTGCCCGGCCCGTCGACGCAACTGTGGTCGCAGTCGGCGACCTTGTACCACTCCTCGCCGTTGCACCGGATGAGCACCTGCTCTTCGCATTGCTCTTCGCCGATGGTGTCGCAGGGCAAGCCGAGCTGGGAGTCCCCACAGGCCCCCGCGGTCAACAGCAGCCCCACCACCGCCACCGGCCCGGTGGCTCTCCATGATTGCCCGGTCATGTCACAGCTCGAAAATCAGGTAGCGCAACACCGCGTCCTCGGGACCGTCGAGGACCTCGACCTCGCCCGTGGTGGCATCGCTCTCTTGGTGAAAGGAGGTGAACACCACCCGGCCCCCCACCCCCACCGGCCCGTCGGTGAACCCGACGGTGACGGGGGTGTTCTCGAGGGTGGCGATGGTGTCGTTGACGTAATAGGGCACGTCGCCCTGCAGGTACACGGTGGTGCCGGGGGCGACCTCTTGGATCAGGGCGTAGAAGCCGAAATTGAAGTCAATGTCGATGCGGTCTTGACCGGCGAATTGGGCCAAGCCGAGGTCGGCCACGTCGGTCTGGATCACCCCATCGACGCCGAACTCGGCGGCGCTGTTGTCGCTGTCCGCGAACAGAAAATCGATGCGATCCGGCCAGGTCAGCTCGATGATGTCGTAGGCCTGATCGCTCACGTACAGGCTGCCCCCCGACTGCACGAACTGGCGGAGGTTGGCCGCCACCACCGGGTCGGGGGTCCCAACGAACTCGAGCTCGGACACGCCACAGTTGATGAACACCGCGTCGTACTCGGCCAGCGCCGCGTAGTCGCCGAAGATGTCCGCGGCCCACAACGCGCCGGGCTCGGTGGGGTTGCCGGAGGCCACGGTGATGTCCGCGAGGTCCATGCGCTCGAGCACGTTTTGGATCTTGTCGTAGAAGCCATCGATGACGAGGTAGCGCGCACCCCCGTCGGGGATGAGGGTGGTGCAGTCGCCGAGTTCGCCCGCCAGCGCGGTGCCGTCCGGGTTGTCGACCACGGTGAACACTTCGACGTCGGCCCAACTGTAGAAAAAGTCGCCGCGCTCCGCCCGGACCTGCACGGTGCGGGGGGCAGGAATGCCCGCGAGCAAAAACGCCCCCGTCTCGTCGGTCTCGGTCTCGAACACCGCGCCGTCGATGTCCTCGGTCAAGAACACCCGCACCCCGGCCAGCCCCGCATCGGCGTCCGGGTCGGTGCACACCCGCCCGGTGATCTTGCCGGTGGTGTTGGGGTCGGGGGGTTGGCAGAACATCTGCTGCGGTTCGAGCAAGGTCTGTTCGCCGTCCTTGACCTCGACCTGGTGGGTGCGGCTGTAGCCCGGGGCCTGGACGTAGACCACGTGCACCCCCACCGGCACGTCGGGGAGCGAGAAGTTGCCCTCGGCGTCGGACACCGTCTCCCGGCGGCTCCCGTCGGGGAGCTGCACGCTGACGGTGGCGTCGGCGACAAAGCTGCCCACGTGCCGGTTGCAGATTTGGCCCACGATCTCGCCCGTGCCCGGCGGGTAGGCGAGCTCGCGGCAGGCGCTGTCCTCGAACACCGCCACCTCGTGCGGCTGCACCGTGAGGTCGAACTCCACCGAGAACGTGTCCCCCCGGGCGTGGAACGTGTGGGTGCCGTCGGCAATGTTCCTGATCTCAAACGCGCCGGTCTCGTCGGTGGTGTCCGTCCGGTCGGTCTCAAAGCCGGCCCCGTCGGTGTACGTGACCGAGACCTCGACCCCCTCCGCGACCTGGCCGGTCACCGGGTTGCAGATCGTGCCCGCCACCCCGCCGGTGACCTCCTCGAGGGGTTCGTCGGTGCACGCCGAGCACACCAGGGCCACCGCCCCCCACACCCACACGTGACGCCGCATCATGGCCCCTCCCCCCCGTCGAGGGTGCACAGGTCGACCGAGAGCTCGACCTGGGACCCCTGCCAGGCATCGCAGGCCCGCCCGAAGAGCTGAATGGTGTTGTCCTCACCGAGGTCGAAGCCGTCCTCGTGGCTGGGGTCTTGTTCGATGACTTCGCCCCCGAGCAACACGTTGACCCGGTTGGTCAAGTCGAGGTCCTCGGTGAGCTGCACGCTGCAGGCCGAGACCTGGCGACCGATGGCGCGGAACGCCTCCTGGAGCGTGTCGATGTCCGACGCCTCGATGTATTTGGTCGCGCCCGCGGCCGCGGTCCCGCCCGCCTCGGCCATGTCGTTGAGCACGTAGGCGAAGTTCTCCACGCCGGGGATGCCGATGACGTACGTGGCGATGCCGTCGGCGGCCAAGGCGCTGACCTCGGACACCGCCGCGGCGTTGTCGAGACAGAGCGAGCCATCGATGACCAGCGAGCAGTCCGCGTCGGGGTTGCTGCAGGTGCAGGTCAAGGGGTCGAGCAACGCGTTGCAGTTGGGGCCGCCGTCGGTGGCGAGCACCACCGCGATGTTCTTGCCCGAGCTGGCGAAGCCGTTCATGTAGCTGCGCACCGCGGCCAGGGTGCCGCTGGTGGGCGTGGCCCCGAGGGGGCTCGACTCGAACTCGTCAAGCTGGTCGGCGATGTCCCCCGCGCGCCCATACGCGGGCTCGACGTCGATGCCCCCCGCGCCGCAGCTGTCATCGTCGCGGTGGGGGAACAGCATCAGGCCGAACTCGATCGCGTCCTCGAGCTCCCCGGTCACGGCCTTGACCGCCTGCACCACGCCCGCCCACCGGGTGGTCCCGTAGCTCGGGGCCGCGTTGGACATCGAGCCCGACCGGTCGACGACCAACATCAACACGCCCTCTTGGCTCTCGGTGGGCAGCACCGCCTCCGAGATGCAGGTCTCTTCCACGCAGCCGCCCCCGTTGGTCACCGTGACCTCCTCGCCCCCGCGCACGATCGCCCCCAATGTAACTGTGCTCGTTCCGTCGCTGACGGTGATCGCCACCGAGCCGGGCGCCATCGGCCCCAATGTAAATGTCCCCTCGGTGTCGGTCAGGTCCTCATACACCTCACCGCGGCTGTCCTCGGCGGTGACCACCGCGCCCGCCCACGGGCCGCTGCTGCCGGGATCACAGAGCACCCCGCTGACCAGCCCGGAGTTGGCGTCCGGGGCCTGGCAGCTCTCGCCCCCGTCGAGGAAGAACACCTCGCCCGCCTCCACCGAAACCGGCCAAGCCCGGGAAAAGCCCGGCGCGGTGACCTGCACGATGTGCTCGCCCTCGGGGATGTCCCGCAACAAGAACGCGCCGTTTTCGTCGGTGGTGGTCTCCACCGTGGTGCCATCGGCCAGGGTCAGGGTCACCGCCCCGTCCTGAATGAGGTCCCCGACGTGGCGGTTGCAGATCACGCCCTCGACGTCACCGACCCCCACGCCCACGTATTCGTCGCGGCAGGCGCTGTCCACGACGTGGGTGATCTGCTCGAACTCGATGGTCACGTCCATCGACCGGTCCTCGCGACCGACGTCGATGGTCAGCGGGTAGGTGCCGACGGTGACTTCCTCGAAGCGAAACGCGCCCCGCTCGTCGGTGACGGTCTCGAGCAACGTGCCCTGCACGTCGAGGTTGATGAGGGCCCCCCGCATGGGGAAGCCCGTGGTCTCAGAACAGGCCACCCCGGTGAGGTCGCCGAACTCGACGCGGTCGATGCGGCCGAGGTCCTCGCAGTTGCAGTGCGGCAACAGGAACAGGGCGAGCAGCCCGATCGTCTTTGTCGTTCGCATGTCCCCCCCAGGTCATCGTGGGCTTCGACGTCTCTTGGGAAGGAGTGTTCATGTCGGGAATTGTGCGTGATGGCAAATGGGCCAGGTGGCGCAAAAGCGCCGAAGCTGCTGCGCAAAGCGCGCAGCGGGGCGTGGATCACACCCGGTGCAGCTGGCCTTGGCGCGCCCGGCGCTCGTGGTGGGCCAGGTACAACTCGACCATGCTTTTGACCCATTCGGGCGCGGTCTTCTTGGCTTGCTCGGCCTGGTCGCGCTTTTTGGTGTCTTGCTCGGTCATGTTGACCCCCCCATCTTGCTGTGCGGCGTGGTGTTGTGCGCCGGCGGCTTGTCATTCTTGAACGCACGGGTCGTGCCAACGATCCATCGGCCCGGTGTCAGGCGATCCGAGTGGGTGTACAGCGGCTTTTTGTGGTGAGGGCGACAGAAAAGTCACAGTTCTGTCAGCGGCGTGGCGGATTCGACCCACCCCGCGTGTGGGCCCGCCGACACAGCGGGGCGACACACACCAATCGCACACCGGCAAAGGCGCGGGTCAGTCGGCCACGAACCGGTCGCCGTCTCGATGACACGCGCCCGTCTCGCCGAGGTGGATCAACGAGGCGAGCACGCTCCGCGCGGCCAACGGCCACATCACCTGGGGCACGTCTTGGTAGGCGTGGGCCACGATGTCCTCGGGGGTGGCCGCGCCCAGCTCGCGCAGGGCCTCGCGCACCGCGTCCTGGCGGGCCTGGCGGTGGGCGATCTGCTCTTCGATCTTTTTGCGGCCGTCGGCGAGCAACGGGCCGTGGGACGGCACCAGCTGCTCGAACGGCAACGCCAGCGTGCGGCGCAGGCTCTCGAGGTACGTCCCGAGGTGTCCCTCGGGGGGATCGATCAGGATCGAGCCGGTCGAGGCCACCAGGTCGCCCGCGATCAGCGTGCGGCTGTGGGCGTCGTAGAACGCCAGGTGCCCGTCGGCGTGGCCGGGGGTGTACAGCGCGGTCAAGGTGCCGTCGTCGTCCGGCAATGTCACGTCATCGCCGTCGCCCAACGCGCGCTCGAGCGGCAGCCCGCAGAGCTTCCCGGTGTCGGCGTGGGCCCAGATGGGCAGGCCGTACTTTTTGGCCACCCGGGCCGCGTCCCCGGTGTGGTCGTGGTGGTGGTGGGTGAGCAGCACCGCCACCGGCCGGCGCCCTTGGGCCCGGAGCAGGGCCACCAGCGCGTCAAACCGTGCCCGCTCGTCGTCGTAGGGCGTGGCGGGGTCGATGATGAAGTACGTCTTCTTGCCGAACAGCACGGTGTTGGTGTGGGTGGCCGGCGGCAGCGTCGGGGTGCGAAACGGCTGAACGTACAGGCCTTGGATGATGTCTTGGGTCTCCGGCACATGCTCGGGGCGCACGCGCTTGAGCTGGTCGATGAGCGACGGGAGCGCGTGGTCGACACACCGGGCCAACGTCGTGACCACGTGGCGGATGGGGGGCAACAGGAGCGCCTCACCGGTATGCCACTGCGCGCACAGGTCCGCCGGTGATGTCCAGTGAATGCCGTCGAGCTCGTCGAGCGGGGCGGTCCGGACCACGCGGGGGTCGTCGGGATCGAGCGGCAACAAAAACTGCCGCACCGCGAACGTCTTGGGCCGGGAGTCGGCGGTGATCCACAAGCCGAGCGGCAACAGGTCGGAATCGTCGAGGAACAGCTCGAGTTCGCGCAGGATGTCGAGGATGTCGTCGCCCCGCTCGACCCGGTCCACGAACCGGGCGCGCTTGTCCCCCCGGGCCGGCGCGCCGCGTTTGTCGGTGACGAACCAGTGGCCCACCTCTTCGCCCAGCTCGCGCATCGCGCAGGCGCGCTCGGCGATGGAGGCGGAGCCGTCCGAGAGCTCATTGACCAAGGGCAACGCCTCGTCGGTGTCGTCGACCCCGCCCCCGGGGAACGCCAGATATCGCGGATAGCTGCGCGCAGAATCCGTGCGCCGGCCCACCAGGACCTGGCCTCGTTTGTCCCGCGGAATCACCGCCGCGGCCCGGCGCCGGATGGTCTTGCCCGCACCCACGGCGGAAGTATGCCACGCCCGGCCCGGTTGACCCATCCAAGAGGGCGGACTCATCATCCCCGCGATGTCGTTCACGCCGAACATCGGGTCACGGGCGCGCCCTCGCCGGGCGTGGGCGGTGGCGTTGCTCATCGAGGTGCTCACCGCGCTCTTGATGCTTCGTCACGATTTGGCCCCCAAGACGCGCGACCTCATCGTGGGCATCCACATTGTGCTCGGCTTCGTCACCTTGTTGTCCGTGCTGCTCGTGGGCCTGCGGGCGGCGCTGCAACGGCGCGGCCCGCTCGAGGTCGGGCTGTGGCTGGTGTTTGTCTCCGGGGTGGTGGCCACGGGTTTTGGCGCGAGCCGGGCGTTCGCCTTGATCGGGGCCGCCCACGCGGTGATCGCCACCGTGTTCATCGTGGCCCGGCTGGTGCCGCGGCGGTTGGCGTTTGCGATCATCCCGTTCGCGGCCGCGATCGTCGGGTCGCTCAGCTACGGGCTGACCGCGGAGCGCGCCCCCACCGTCGAGCCGGTGTACCCCACCGGGCCCATCGACCCGACCCCGCCCGTCGGGTACGTCGACACCAGCGCCCTGCTGCCCGGCGACGCCGCGCGGTTCACGGACGTGACCCGCTGCGACGTCTGCCACGCCGCGCTCACCGACGACTTCCACCGCTCGGTGCACCGGCACGCGTCGCTGACCAATCCCTACTATGTCTCGTCCGTGCGCCGGCTCATCGACGAGCGCGGGCCGGACGCGGCCGCGGCCTGCGCGGGTTGCCACGACCTCGGACTTGTCGCCCACGGTCGGTTCCCCGATGCGCTCACCGTCGAGCAGCCCGATGTTCCGCCCCGGGCGGACATCGGCATCCCCTGCCTCGCCTGCCACGGCGCCACCCAGGTCCGCTCCCAACGCGGCAATGGCGCGCTCGCCCTCGCCTTGCCCCGCGACCCCATCGTGACCTCCGACGGGCTCGAACACTTCTTACATTTTCTGCTCACCTACGCCGACCCCCGCGCCCACCGCGAACAGATGATGCGCCCCGACACCAAGAGCTCGACCCGGTGCGGCACGTGCCACCAAGCGTTCCTACACGAGGGGATCAATGGCATTGCCCACACCCGGGGCCAGACCGAGCGAGACGACCACCGGAACTCCGCGTACTTTCCCGCCGCCGGTCCCACCGGGCGCCTGCCCCTCGACGTCGGCCCGCAAAGTTGCGTCGACTGCCACATGAGCGAAGGCGCCCAGGGGCACGCCACGTTCGCGGCCCACACCGCCCTCGCCACCTTCCGCGGAGATGCCGCCGCGGTGGACGCGATCACCGCCCAGCTGCAGCCCGAAGACCCCTTTGTCCGGCTCTCCTGGGTGAGCGTGGACCGGGGCGTGGTCCGGCCCTCGGACGGGCGGTTGCCGGCCCGCAACTCGTCGGCCCAGCTGCATTTGTTGATCACCAACGAAAGGGTTGGCCACGCGTTCCCCGCGGGGACCAAGGACACCCACGACCTGCGGCTCGAGGTCTCGTTCGTGGACGAAGACGGCCGCAGCCTGCCCTTGGCCGACGACGCCCCCCACGCGCTGGGCACGGCCATGCTCGACGCCGCGGGGGCGCCCAACATCCGCCACGACACCCAATCTCTCTGGACCGCGCTGTTCGAGCACAGCCTGCTGCCCGGCCACGGTCACATCGTGCGCTACCAACTCGAGCGCGCCCCCAGCGAGGAGCGCCCGGTGCGCGCGGTGGCCCGGCTGGTCCACCGCAAGTTCCGTCCCGCGTTCTCCGCCGCGGTGGACGCGCCCCCCGCGCCCGAGGTGGTCATCGCCGACACCGCCGCGGCCCCGCCCCTGCCCGCCGCGGTGCGGCTCGCGCGGTACGCCGACGCGGCCGCGGCCAACTGGGAAGACGAGCTCGCCAAGGCCGCCATCGACGAGGCCAACTCCCACGTGCGGGGGCCGGAGGACGCGGTCGAGGTGCAACTCGCCCGCGCCCGGTTCCTGCTCGAGCGCAAACGCCAGTACGCGGTGGTGACCGACCTGCTCGCCGACGTGCCCGACCCCCGCGCCCGGGCCTTGCTCGGCCGGGCCCTGCTCGACGGGGGCAACGCCACCCGCGCCCGCGAGGTGCTCGAGGACCTGACCGAACGCTTCGGCAACGACCTGGAGCTGTTGCTGCGCACCGCCGAGGCCCGGCGCCGCACGGGCTCGCTCCCCGGCGCGCTGGAGCTCGTTGACGAGGTCATCGCCGCGGCCCCCGACCACTTCCGCGCGCTCCAGCTCGAGGTCGCCCTCGCCGGCGAGCTCGGGGACAAAGACCGCGCGCGACGCGCCCGCGAGCAGGCCGAGCGGGTGCGCCCCGACCGCGACGCCCAGCTCGCCGCGGTGGAGCGGCAAAAGCGCGATCAGGTCGCGGACCGGGAAGCGGACCGGGCCCACGTCCACCAGCTGCGCACCCAGGCCGCGGCGGCGGCGGCCCCCGCGCCCGCCCCGCTCCCGGGGTTGCCGGTGCCGTTTTCCCCGCGGCCCTCCCCGTGAGCGGCGCGGGCCTCTTGTCGCGATTGTTCAAGCCCGCGCGCGGCTCGAGGACGTAGGCTCGCGGCGTGTGCCAGGAGGCCCCATGTCGATCAAGCTGTACCACCACCCGTTTTCCCGTGCCGCCAATGTTGTTGTCATGCTGGAGGAGCTCGGCGAACCCTACGCCCTCGAGCACGTCAACCTGATGGGGGGCGCCCACAAGACGCCAGAGTTCTTGGCCCTCAACCCCATGGGCAAGCTGCCCACCATCGTCATCGACGACGAGGTGGTCATGACCGAACAAGCCGCGATCGGCATGTACCTCGCGGACCGCTATGCCCTCGGACGGCTCGCCCCCACCCTCGACGACCCGCGCCGCGCGACCTACCTGCGCTGGTTTTTTTATGCCCCGTCGGTGATCGAACCGGGGTGCGCGGCCCACTCTTCAAAATACGAATACCGCGCCAGCGCGGTGGGCTGGGGAACCTACGACGAGATGCTGAACACCATCGAGGCCGCGATCGGGGACGGCCCGTGGCTGTTGGGGGACATGTTCACCATGTGTGACGTGATGTTCGCCGGCACGTTGAACTACATGCTGCAGTTCAAGATGCTCGACGCCCGCCCCGCGTACCTGGCGTACGTCGACCGCTTCAACGCGCGCCCCGCGGTCCAGAAGGCCGCGGCCATCAACGGCCAGGCGATCAAAGACCACGGCCTCGACAAGAAGTAGCCGGGGGTGTTGCCGGCGGCGTCAGCGCCGCCGACGACGCAGGCCGAGCACGATGCCCGCGAGCAACAGGGCATAGCCGCCGGCCACGTTGCGGGATGAGGCCCCTTGGTCGCACGCGGCCCACACCGCCGAGCCGCCGAGCTCACCGGCCGGCACCTCGTCCCCGTCCCCGTCGCCGTCGCCCCCGATGATGTCGCCGTCGCCATCGCCCCCGATGACGTCGCCGTCCCCATCGCCATCGCCGTCGCCATCCCCGTCCCCGTCGCCGTCCCCCGCGGGCACGTCATCGCTCGGATCGAGCGGGTCGGTGCCGTTGTCGAGCACCTCGGTGCCGTCATCGACCGAGCCGTTGTCGGTGTCTTCGTCGACCGGGTCCGTCTCGGTGGGCTGGGTGATGCCGTCGTTGTTGAGGTCTTCGCCAGCCACGCACTCGCCCTCCACCGTGCCTGAGCCGTCACACAGGCCGTCGCCATCGCTGTCCGGGTCGAGGGGGTCGGTGTTGTTGTCGCCGAGCACCTCGACGCCGTCGGTGATGCCGTCGTCATCGCTGTCGGGGTCGTTGGGATCGGTGCCGATCACCACCTCGGTCTCGTCCGGGAGCCCGTCTTCATCGGTGTCGGGGGCCCCCATGCCGCCGAAGTCGTCGTCGGGGTTGTTCACCGGGTCGCGCCCGTTGTTGATCTCGCTGCCGTCGGACTCCCCGCCCCCGTCGGTGTCGATGTTGGTGGGATCGGTCTCGCCCGGATCTTTGGTGCCGCTCTTGTTCGAGTCCTCGGCGCCGTCGCTGAGCCCGTCGTTGTCGCTGTCGGGATCCAACGGATCGGTGCTCCCGCCGCCCGGGTAGTTGGAGTTCACTTCGATGCCGTCGGAGAGGCCATCGCCATCGCTGTCGGGGTTGAGGGGATCGGTCTCGGTCGCCCCTTGGACGCCGTCGGCGTTCTCGTCTTCTCCGCCGGTGCACACCCCGGTGACCACCACGTTGCCGTCACACAAACCGTCGTTGTCGCTGTCCGCGTCGGCCCCGTCGGTCTCGCCGCTGTCCTGGGTGCCGTTGTGGTTGGCGTCCTCGAGACCATCGCCCAGGCCGTCGCCGTCGGTGTCGCCGTTGTTGGGGTTGAGCTCGCCCACGTCGACGCCGCCGTTGTGGTTGGCGTCCTCGTCCCCGTCGAGGATGCCGTCGTCATCGCTGTCGGGGTCGTTGGGGTCGGTGGGGTTGGTGCCGTTGACCTCGACGCCATCGAGCAGTCCGTCGTTGTCGCTGTCGGGGTCGTTGGGGTCGGTGCCGATGGTGATCTCGGTGGCGGTGATGAGACCGTCCATGTCGGGGTCGTCGCCGGCGCCAAAATCGTCCTCGGGCACGTCGACCGGGTTGCGGCCGTTGGCGCGCTCAGAGCCGTCGTCTTCACCCCCGCCGTCGGTGTCGGCGCGGGTGGGATCGGTCTCGCCCAGCCCCGGGTCCCAGTCGCCGTCGAGGTTGATGTCCTCGGCCCCGTCGAGCAGGCCGTCCCCGTCGGTGTCGGGGTTGAGGGGGTCGGTGGTGCGCACGGTGCCGTCGTCGGGGTCGACGTAGTTGCCGTCCAGGACCTCAGTCCCGTCCGGCAAGCCGTCGTTGTCGGTGTCGAGCAGGGTGGCGTCGGTCTCCCCCGGGTCGAGCAACCCGTTGGCGTTGGTGTCCTCGCCCCCCACGCACGAGATCCCGCCCAGGCCGTTGGTCACCGACGTCGGACCGTCGCACAGCCCGTCGAGGTCGGTGTCGGGATTGAGCGGGTTGCTCGGGTTGGACGCGGGGTCGGCGGGGTTGCCGCCAAAGACCTCGACGCCATCGGACACGCCGTCGCCATCGGTGTCGGCGACGAGGGGGTTGGTCCCGGTCACGTCCTCTTCTTCGAAGTTGGACAAGCCGTCGCCGTCCTGGTCGAAGTCGGTGACCTCGACCACGAGCATGGTGTGCGCGACCACGTCGATGCCGGTCTGGACCGCGACCCGAATGAACGGGTATTCCACCGCGGGCAGCACCCCCGCGAGGTCGAACGTGTCGATGTCGAGGCCGTTGTCCTCGTCCACGTTGCTGACCAAACCGGGGAACGCGCTCGAGACCGTCTCGTTGAACACATTGCCCTCGGGGTTGGCGGCGTTGAACAACGTCGCGTCCAGGGCTTGGGTGCAGTCGACGCACAGGTCGAGATAGTCGTTGAGGTTGACGTCGGTGTTGCCCGGCTCGGGGAACTCCTCGTCCCCCTCGATGGCCACGAACGAGACCTTGCCCCCGTTGTTGGTCATGCGGAACGACGCGAGGGGCTGGGACACGTAGGTGTACGTGAGCTGGGTGACGTTGAGGCCGAACGCCACTTGAATCTGGCGCGGGTAGAGGTCGGCCTCGTCGACGTAAATGACCAACAGGCTGAACGCCCCCGCCCACAAGGCGGTCTCTTGGTTGACCCCGTCCCCGACGTAGGCCTCGTCGGTGTCCGGGGTCAGGGCCGACACTTGGTACCGGCCCGACGGGGACGCGAGCGCGTCCACGTCGTCGAGCACGTTGACCCAACACTGCCAGTACGCGATCTCTTCATCGACCCCGGCGGTGCCGGGGTCGTCGGGTTGGACCTCGGCCACTTCGCACGGGTCCACCAGGTTGCCGTTGCCGTCGTCGAAGGGCGCACCGCTCACCGCCACGGAGCCGCCCCCGGGCAGGCCCAGGGTCACCGCCCGGTCGGGGACCGAGCCCGAGCCCATCCACATGAACACCGCCGAGACCGGCTCGGCCCCGGTGGGCAAGTTCAGGTCGGCCCCGGCCGCGGCGAGCACGGTGCCGTTTTGTTGGATGACGCTCGCGCCCACCACGGCGTGCTGGTACGGGCCGCGGATGTTCAACACCGGGGACAGGGGGGTGCCCACCGTGATCTGGGCCGACGCGGGCACGCCCCACAAAAGCAAGCTCAGCCCCACACAGGCCGTCATCCGCTGCACGATCATGTCGCCACCTTCCGATCCCGGGCGCACCCTGGGGATCACAATCAAAGGCTAATCCGTCTGCGCGGTCCCGCAATGGGGGCCCCGCCGCGGTCAGTCCACGAACAGGTCGTCGTCATCCGTGGGGGGCACCGCCCCGCTCCGGCCCTCGCCGTCTTCGTCGCCCCCGTCGTCGTCGGCCGCCGCGTCCCCGTCATCGGCGTCGCCGTCCTCGTCCTCGTCCTCGGGCGGGTCATCCGCCTCCTCATCCTCCACTGGCGCGGCCTCGCCGCCATCGCCGGCGGGCATTTCCGCTTCGATCACCTCGGGCTCGGGCTCTTTGGGGGGAATGATGCGGAACTCGACCCGGCGGTTTTTGGCTTTGTTGTCCTTGGTGGTGTTGTCCACCAACGGCCGGGTCTCGCCGTAGCCCTGCGCCTCCAGCCGCTCGCCGTCCACCCCCGCGGCCACGAGGTAGGCACGCACCGAACGCGCGCGCCGGTCCGAGAGGTCGAGGTTGTAGTCATCGCGCCCGTCGCTGTCGGTGTGGCCCTCGACCATGATCTTCTCGATCTCGGTGTGTTCGTTCATTACCCGGGCCACGTCGTCGAGCAGGTCGTAGGACTTGGGCAAAATCCGATCGGAGTCGTACGCGAAGTACACCTTCTCGAGGATCTCGATCTTCTCTCGCTTGACCACCACCAGGACCTTCTTTTTGTCCTCGGGCTTGCTGTCGGGGCACCCGTCCTCGTCCTGGAACCCGTTGACCGTCTCCGGATCGTTGGGGCACTCATCGGGCTCGTCGAGGATGCCGTCCTCATCGTTGTCGGGGTCCGGGCACCCGTCGGCGTCTTGCCACCGGTCGCGGTCCTCGGGCTCGTCCCGGCACCCGTCGTCGCGATCGATGATGCCGTCCTTGTCGTTGTCGACGTCGGGGCAGCCGTCTTCATCCTCGAACCCGTCGGGATCCTCCGGCGCGTCGGGGCACTGGTCGTCGGGATCGAGGATGCCGTCCTTGTCCCGGTCGCCGGGCTTTTTCTTCACCGGCTTCTTCTTTGGCGGGGGCGGGGGCGGCGGGGGCGGAGGCGGAGGCTCTTCCTCTTTTTTCGCCGGCGGTTGGTAGTAGCCGATGCCCGCGAACACCCGCACGTCGGGCGCGCCGTAGTGCGGCACCAAGCCCGTGCCTGCGCCCGCGATGATCGCCACCGGACCCAGCTGGCCCTTCACCCCGAGGGCGAGCTCGAGGGGAAACTGGTTCTTGCTCGAAAACAAGAACTCCGCCTGCGGCCCGAGGCTGGGCGCGGCACGGCCGTACAGGTCGCCGGTGACGTAGGCCCATCCCGGGTAGAGCGCGATTTGTGCGCCTACGCCGTATTGGATTTCATTGCCGATCGAGACGTCGCCGACATTGCTCGGCTTGCGCAGGAGGTAGCTCAGGTCGACGCCGAGGGTGATCCACTCGGACACAAAACCCACCGACACGCCCGGCGTGATGCTGCCCCACTCATCCCCGAAGAACTGCCCCGATTCGCTCTGGAACAAATACGTGGTCAGCGGCCGCGCGAACGGGACCCCGACGGTGACCCGGCCGGACGCGACCACGCCCTCGTCCCAGGGGGTGAACTTCACTTTGCCCACCAAGCGCGGATCATTGAGATTGAACGCGGTGGTGCCGTCGCCGGAAAACCCCGCGCACCGGCCCGGCACGTCCGCGAACGCCGGCCCGTTGATGAACATCCCGGGCATGATCGCGCCGATCTCCACCCAATCGAACAAACCGATCGCGGCCGCGACCTCGCCGTTGACCTGGTGTTCGATGACTTTGTGGATCTCGTTGCCGTTGGCGTCCCGGCACACCAACGGGTCGTGCGCGTAGCTGGTGATCAGCCACGCCGACGGCGAGAGGTGGGGCAACACCGTCGGGCGGTTGGTGACAATGAAATTGTGTGGCCCGTCGGCGGACTCAAAGTGGTTGAGGTCGGCGGCGGCCGCGGGCTCCGCGGTCCACACCGCCAGGGCCAGCAGGGGCAAAGCCCCGAACCAAATCCTCGACCCGCTCATCTCGCCTGCCCTTTCGCTCCGCGCCGTGCCCCAACAATGTAGGCGTTGGTCGCACCCTCAACCATCCGCCCGACTGCGGATCTTCTCTGCGGAACAGAATGTTCGACATATCAGACTGTTGGCGCTTTCAAAGGCAGCAGGGCTTGTCCTCGGCCGGCTCCTTGGTCCAGACTGCACAAGAGGCGTGCCAATCCGGGGGGACACACGCCGTAGGATGGAGGGGTTTTTGCATGGAGATGGGGCTCAAGCTCTCGCCAAAACTTTCCCAGCAGCTGGTGATGACCCCCCAGCTGAAGATGGCGATCAAGCTGCTGACGCTCAACCACCTCGAGTTGCGCGACGCGGTGGCCCAAGAGCTCGTCGACAACCCGGTGCTCGAAGAGACGTACGACGAGGGTGACAAGCCGGCGGGCGACAGCTCGAGCAACGCCGACAACGACGGCGCCCCCGAGCCGGTCGCCTCCAGCTCCGAGGTCAAGCTCGAGAAGAAAGACCAAGAGCAGAACACCCCCGAGATCGATTGGGAGGCCTACGCCGAGAGCTATTCCTATTTGCCCCCCGGCGCCGGCGGCGGCGGCGTGATGCAGGACGACCTCCCCGGCTACGACCAGACCCTCACCCGGGCCGAGACCCTCGAAGAGCACTTGGTCTGGCAGATCCGGATGAGCGACCTCAACGCCATCGAGGTCGACATCGCGATTCGGCTCATCGGCGAGATGAACGACGACGGGTACCTCGACAAGGGGCCCCGGCTCATCCCCCCCGAGCGCACCGAGGGCGCCGACGGGGAGGCCGACGCCGCGCCGGGCGGCGACGACGACGAAGACCTGCTCATGGACGGACCGGACGCCAACGGGCACACCCCCCAGGTGTCGGCCGAGGGCGCGCCCGCGGGCGAAGAAGCGCTGCTCCAAGACGGACCCGCCCCCCAGGTGGTGGACGCGCTGGAGCTCGTGGCCGAGGACCTCGACGTGCCCGTGAGCTGGGTGGAGAACGTGCGCCGCCGGGTGATGCTGTTCGACCCCATCGGGTGTCTGGCCCGCGACCTCCGCGAGTGCCTCTTGGTGCAGCTCGAGGCCTGGGGCTACGACGACGAGTGCCTGGTCTACAACCTCGTCGACCAGCACTTCGATGACATCGAAAAGCGCAACTTCACCCAGGTGGCCAAGGCCTGCAAAGTCCCGATGGCCGACATCGGCGACGCGATGAAGATCATCGAACAGCTCGAGCCCCGCCCGACGAGGAACTTCCTCCCCGCGGGCACCACCGCGGGCCAGGAGTACATCACCCCCGACGTGTACATCCACAAGCTCGACGAGGAGTACATCATCAGCCTCAACGAGGACGGCCTGCCCAAGCTCAAGGTCAGCCCCTTTTACCTCGAGAAACTCCAGAGCGCCCAGCGCGGCGATCCCAGCAAGTCGTACATCAAAGAAAAGATGCGCAGCGCGACCTGGCTCATCCGGTCGATCCACCAACGGCAACGCACCATCTACAAGGTGGTGGAGAGCATCCTCAAATACCAGCGGGACTGGTTCGACGAGGCGGGCCCGTTGCGGCCGCTGATCCTCAAAGAGGTCGCCGACGACATCGAGATGCACGAGTCGACGGTCAGCCGGGTCACCACCCGAAAGTACCTGCATTGCCACCGCGGCATCTTCGAGCTGAAGTATTTCTTCAACTCGTCCATCGCCACCCAGGACGGGGCGTCCATCGCGTCCGAGTCGGTCAAGCAGGTGATCAAAAAGATCGTGGCCGACGAGAACCCCAAAAAGCCCCTCTCCGACTCCGCCATCGTGAAGCTCCTCAAGGAGCACAACATCGACATCGCCCGCCGGACCGTGGCCAAGTACCGAGAAATGCTTGGGATTTTGCCCAGCAACAAGCGCAAACAAGTTTTTTGAGCCCCGCCGTCCCGCCCGCGCCCCGGCATTTTCGGTTGGGGTATCCTGATCCCGGGGGTTGTTATCCCCCAGGTCCACACCGCGTGATCGAAGGCGTCAACACCATTCCTCGACGACGTGCTCTCCGCCATGGGGGGCGGACACGCCCATTGCCGCCCCGATCACGCCCACCACAGGCGCATTGCCGCCTGGGAGGTTGAATGCAGGTCTCCGTCACCTTCCGCCACATGGATCCCACCCAAGCGCTCAAGGAGTTCGCGGCCGAAAAAGTCGCGCGCATCCAAAAGTATGTGCACGCGCCGGCGGATGCTCACGTGGTTCTTTCCGTCGAGAAATACATGCACAAGGCCGACATCACCATCAAGGCCCACGGCATGATGATGCGGGGCAAGGAGAAGTCGGAGGACATGTACGCGTCCATCGATCGCGCGATGAGCAAGATCGAACGGCAAGTGAAGCGCTACAAAGACCGACTGGCCAAACACCAGGCCAAACAGGGCCAAGACGCCAAGATCAAACTCAACATCCTCGAAGCGGCGCGGGGGGGCTCGTTCCAGGGCCCCTCGTCCACCGACGACGGGGGCAGCACGTTGCCGCCCGAGATCATCGAGACCAAAGAGGTCGAGGCCAGACGCATGAGCGTCGACGAAGCCATCATGCAGATGGATTTGTTGCACAATGATTTTTTGGTGTTCGTCAATGACCGCACCGACACCATCAACGTGCTCTACCGACGCCAGGAGGGCAACTTCGGCCTCATAGAAACGCCTCATTGACGCGAGGTCATTCGCAAACCACGCCGGTCGAGAGACCGGCGTTTTTGTTTGGCCCATGTGTTGAAAACGCCCGGTTATCTCTCTACCAAGGGGGCATGAAGCTCGCTGACTTCCTCACCGAAGAGCGCGTGGTCATGGGCCTCGCCGCGGAGACCAAAGAGGAGCTGTTGCGCGAGCTGGTGCGCCGCGGGTTTTTGCAGGGGCAGACCCCGGGGCTCGACGACGACGACCTCGACCGCATCATCCAGGTGCTGCAACACCGCGAGCGACTGGGGCCCACCGGCATCAAAGACGGCCTCGCCATCCCCCACGGCAAGCTCTCGGGCCTCTCGTCGCTGGTGGGGTGCCTGGGGGTGGCCAAGGCGGGCATCGACTGGGGGGCGATGGACGACGAGAAAAGCCGGGTGTTCGTGGTGCTGCTGTCGCCGGAGTCGTCGAGCAGCGATCATCTCAAAGCATTGGCCCGGGTGTCGCGGCTGTTCTCCGGCGGCAAGCTGGTGCGCCGGCTGCTCGACGCCGACGGCGCGGCCAGCGCCTACGAGGTGCTGGCGCTCGAGGACGCGCACCTCAGCCGGGGGTAGACCGTGCGCCGCCGCATCAAGACCGAAGCATTGTGCGGCGAGGACGCCGGGGACCTGCAGCTGCGTTTGCTCGCGGGCCAAGCCGGGCTCGACCGCCCCATCGATCACCCGCGCATCCAAAAGCCCGGCCTCGCCCTCGCCGGGTTCGTCGACTTTCTGCACCAGGAGCGGGTGCAGATTTTTGGCGCCACCGAGCTGCAGTTTCTCGAGACCCTCGACGAGGACGCGCAGCGCACCGCCCTCGACAACCTCTGCGCCGAGGAGGTCGCGTGCATCATCGTGACCAAGGGCATGCGCATCCCCGCCCCCCTGCAAGCGGCGTGTGACGCGTCGGGCACCCCCCTGCTGGTGACCCCGCAGGTCACCAGCGTGTTCGTGCACCGCATCGAAGCGTGGCTCGACGACCGCCTGGCCCCGACGACCACCATTCACGCGGTGTTGCTCGAGGTCCACGGCGTGGGCGTGCTCATCCTCGGCAAGAGCGGGATCGGCAAGAGCGAGTGCGCCCTCGACTTGATCGAAAAAGGCCATCGCCTGGTCGCCGACGACGTGGTCCGGGTGAAGCGTCGCGGCCCGGAGACGGTGTACGGCACGGGCGAGAAGATCCTGATGCACCACATCGAGATCCGCGGGCTTGGCATCTTGAACGTGCGCGACTTGTTCGGGGTGGCGGCGGTGCGCGAGAAGAAGCGCGTCGACCTCGTGGTCGAGCTCGTGGCCTGGGACGACGACGAAGAGTACGATCGACTGGGCCTCGACGAGCGCCGCTTTCCGCTCTTGGGCGTGGAGCTGCCGCTGCTCACGGTTCCGGTGCGGCCGGGCCGCAACATGGCCGCGATCATCGAGGTCGCGGCCCGCAATCAGTTGCTAAAATCGATGGGAACGCACACCTCCGCCAACCTCCAGGCGCGGCTCGCCAAAGAGATCGCCCCCGGCCGGCGGGTCCAGACCGACGACGTTGATTGAGGAGGCCCCATGCCCCTGCTGTACGCCTACGAAAAACTGCTCGCCCGCCGCTACCACATGGAGAGCGGAGCCGACGAAATCCACCGGGTGAAGTGCGCCGACGGGGCCACGGTGTGCATCAAGCGGTTCTTGCCCGGGCCCAAGACCCCGCGGCGAAAGATGCCGGTGTTGTGCGTGCCCGGCCTCGGGGCCGACAGCTACAACTTCGACGCCCCCGGTCAGCACGGTTTGGCCGCGTACCTCGCGGGCCAAGGCTTCGATGTGTGGGCCATCGACCTGCGGGCCACGGGCCTGTCCGACTTCCCCCACGAGAACTGGTCCGCGATCACCTTCGACGACTTCTTCCAGCTCGACCTCAAAGCCGCGGTGGCGCACATTCAGCGCCGGACCGAGAGCGACCGGCTCCTGGCCATGGGCCACTCCATGGGCGGAATGTTGCTGTATGCCATGATGGCCACCGGACAGGGCGACGCCCTCGCCGCGGTGTGCACCATCGCGTCCCCCCTCGGCTTCCCCCAAGGCTGGGACGCGGCGCCCATCTTCAAACGGCTGTGGCGGTTGGGCGAGTACATCCCCGGCCTGCACGCGCGGCAGTTCCTCCGGTTGGTCACGCCGCTGGCGATGCGGTCGTTTGACCGCGCGGCCCGGCGCTTCGCCGAGGTGGACAACATGGACACCGGCTACGCCCGGCGGCTGCTGTTCCACGCGGTGCAAGACATCCCCCGGGGCGTGCTGCTGCAGTTCCGCGACTGGATCATGACCGACACCTTCCGCAACGCGGATGGGTCGGTCGACTACAAAGCCGGTCTCGCCGGGGTCGAGACCCCGACCATGGTGGTGGGCGCCCCCGCGGACAAGATGGCGCGGCTCGACTCGGTGGAGCGCGCCCTGCCCCTGCTCAAGAACGCCGAATACCTGCGCTGCGGGACCGCAGATGGGTTCTCGGTCGACTATGGCCACATCGATGTGGTGTTCGGCTTGCGGGCCCGGCTCGAGGTGTTTCCCCACTTGCTCAAGTTCTTCACCACCCACGACCGGGGCCAACAGCCGAGCCTCACCCCCACCGCGCCCGGTATCCACTGATGCACAAACGCATCGTGGTCGTGAGCGGGCCGTCGGGCGCGGGCAAGTCCACCGCGGCCCGGGCGCTGGAGGACCTCGGGTATTTCGTGGTCGACAACCTCCCGCCCCAGCTCATGGAGACCTTGATCAACCTGTCCGACAGCTCCGGCAACGAGCTGCGGCAGCTGGCCTTCGTGATCGACGCCCGGGACGCGAACTTCCTGTCCGACTTCGGCGACATCTACGATCGGGTGGCCCGGTCGGGCCACGACGTGCAGCTGTTGTTCCTCGACTGTGACGACGAGACCTTGGTGCGCCGGTTCAAAGAGACCCGGCGCCGCCACCCCCTCGAGGACGGGTCCGGGGTGGTCAGCGCGCTCGAACGCGAGCGCGCGCTGCTCGAAGACATTCACAACCGCGCCGACCACACCATCGTGACCAAGGAGCTGTCGGTCCACGACCTCAAGCGCACGGTGACCGAGCGCTTTTCCCAAATGGGGTCCAAGACCCAGCAGCTCACGATCTTGTCTTTCGGGTTCAAGCACGGACTGCCCCCCGAGCTTGACCTCTGCTTCGACGTGCGTTTCTTGCCCAACCCCTACTTCGTCGAGACCCTGCGGCCCCAGACGGGGCTGGACGCCCCGGTGCGGGACTTTGTGCTCGCCCAGGAAGATGCCCAGACGTTCCTTGACCACGTCGAGAGACTGGCCACGTTCCTCGTGCCCCGCTACGCCGCGGAGGGCAAAAGCTACGTGACCTTCGCCATCGGCTGCACCGGGGGCAAACACCGGAGCGTGGCCTTGTCCGAGGCCTTCGCCGAGCGCCTGCTCCACAATGGCATTGCAGCCCGGGTGGTGCACCGGGACGTCAAGAAGGGGCGCTGACCGCGCCGGTCAGCGGCACGCGGCGAGGTCCGCGTCCGCGAAGTGCACGAACACGATCGACGTCGCGGCCACGGCCACCACCGGCTCCCCCGCCTCGGTCTCGCTCGCCTCGGCCACCGGCGGCAACGGCGGCAACGGCCCGCGCTCGATGCGCGGCAGCGTCTCGCCGTTGAGCATCCACACCGGGCCAAACAGGTCGTCGGTCTCGAGCCGGTACACGTCCCGGGCGACACCAAACGCCGCGGGCCACACCACGTCGTGCGCGTCCTCGGTGAGGTTGAGCACCACCCCGCTCACCCCCGCGCCAGGGTGGCAGTGGCTGTAGACGAGCACCTCCTCGTCGTCGGTTTGCACGTCGAGCACGACGGGACCCATCAAGCGCTGCCACAGCACCGATGCGTAAAAGTCGGGGTTGGGCTTGAGCGTTTCTTCCTCGAGCAGTTCGTAATCGCTGCCCACCAAGGTCTGCCGCACCACCTTCTGCTGCCCCCGCCGGGCCATGCGCCCGAGCTCGTCGACCCACCAGAAGGTGGCCGCGGCCCGATCCGAGATGCCACGCTGTCCGCCGCATTGGGCGTGACCGGTCTCGCCGAGCCAGACCTCGGCGGCGGGCGCGAACGCCCCCGCCGCGTCCTCGACCTCCTGGGCCCAGACCTCGACCTCGGCGAGGAAGTTCTTGTTGAGCTGAATCTCGGGCTCGGCCTCGCGCACCTGGATCGGGCACCGGTCGGACTGTTGGGGGTAATAGTGCCAAGTGACCACGTCGAGGTGCTCGCCCCCCGCCTCCAGGGCGTCGGGCAGCCACGCGCCGAACTCGCCCGACACCGGCCAGTAGGCGGACGCGGGACCGGCGAGCTTGACCCCGGGGAGCACCTCGTCGACGAGGGCGCGCGCCACCGCGAGGTCTGCCGCGTACTGGGCCTCCGAGATCGTGGTGTCCGGTCCGTGCACCACCGAAAACGCGGACACCTCATTGCCCAGCTCGATGGTCGAGACCGGGCAGTCCAGCGCGGCAAATGCTTCCAGCAACACCCGGGCGTTGTCCGGCTGCCACACCCGGTCTTGGTCCCGCGGCCCGGGCCCTGCGTTCAGGGTGAACGCAATGTCACTGCGGAGGTCGCGGGCGAACGCGCACATGTCCGCCACCTGGGCCCGGGTGAGGATGTGGCGGTAGGCGCCCGGGGGCTCGGCCAATCCATCGGTGTCGTCGAAAAACATGCGGTCGGCGTCGGTCCCCCCCACCCGCAGCGTGCCCGGCATCAGGGCCGCGGCTTTGTCGCGCAGCCCGGTCTGGAAGAAGTCGAACGGGTCCACCGGGCCATTGACCCCCTCGGGGGTCCAAAACTCGCTGCCCGCGACCTGCGAGGTGTCGATGGCGAACGACAAGAACGTCGGGTCGACGGTGGCGGCCGGGGCGTCGGCGGCCGCGGACAAAGACACCGGGTCCGCGGGATCGACAATGTCACGGCATGCCGCGGTGGTGGCCACGACGACGCACAGCGCCACGCGCGCCCCCGCGACGTAACGCGGCGCGGCAACGAACCCGGTCGACAGCCGGTCCCCTGCTTTGTATCGAGGGTGAGTTTTTTGGGGGGGAGTCGTGTCCATGCAAGGTCCTGACAACAACATCGGTTTGGTCATTGCAGCCCATGCCCCGTTGGCAACCGGGCTCAAAGAAGCCGCGCTGCGCATCCACGGCCGGCCGCACCCGGTGCTGGTGGTCGACATCGAAGGCCAAAAGGTCCCCTACGAGGCGGTGGCCGAGGCCGCCCGCCAAGCCGACCAGGGCCACGGGGTGTTGATTTTGGCCGATTTGTTCGGCGGCACCGCGGCCAACCTCGCCATCGCCCAGCTCGGCGACAACCGGGTGGAAGTGGTCACCGGGGCCAATTTGGCCATGGCCATCGAGGCGCTGAGCTACGCGGGGCGGTCGTCAACGGTCAAGGAGTTGGCCGACAAAGTCGCCGGCGCGGCCAAGAGCAGCGTGGTGATCGCCGGAGAACTGCTGGGTACCCACGCCTTGGCCGGCGACGGCGTGGCCGCCTGACGTCTTTCCGGGGCAGAATCGCCTCGTGTTCTGGGGCAGAATGGACCCATGGCCGAACGCTCGCGACAAGTCACGATCAGCAACAAGCTCGGGCTCCATGCCCGGGCCGCCTCCAAGCTGGTGCAGCTCGCGTCGACGTTCCCGGTCGAGCTCCAGATCGGGCGCGAAGACATGATGGTCAACACCAAGAGCATCATGGGGGTGCTGATGCTCGCCGCCTCCCAGGGCACGGATCTGACCCTGGTGGCCAACGGCGAGGACAATGCTTGTGATCGCGCGTTGGACGCGCTGAGCGAGCTCATCGACGACAAGTTTGGGGAAGGCCAATGACCGACCCCGACCCTCCGCCGGCGCGGTGGCCATGGACCTGATCCGGCGACAGGTGGCCCACGGCCTCGGGGTGTCAGACGGCATCGCCATCGGTCAGGTGTTTTTGATCGACCGGCGCCACGTCCCCATCAACAAGGTTCATGTCCCGCCCGAGCTGGTGGACGCGGAGGTGGGCCGGCTCGAAAATGCCATTGGACGGACCACCGTCTCCCTCGAGCGCCTGCTCGAGCACACCCAGAACCAGAACACCGAAGAGCCGTTGCTGGTGCTCAACGCCCACCTGTTGATGGTGCGCGACCCGCTGCTGCTGGAGATGGCCACGCGCCAGATCCAAGACGAGCGCAAATGTGCCGAGTGGGCGCTGAAGAGCGCGGTGCGGGCCATCCGCGACAAGTTCGACCTGCTCGACGACGCGTACTTTCGCGAGCGCCGCACCGACGTGGACTTCGTGGGAGAACGCATCCTCGCCGCCCTCACCGCGCGCGATGACGGGGTCCAGGAAGTGCCCACCGACGCGGTGGTCGTCGCGCACAACCTCTCGCCCGAGGACGTGATCACGCTGCTGCGCCAAAACGTGCGCGGCCTCGTCACCGAGGCGGGCAGCAAGACCAGCCACGCCGCGATCCTGGCCCGGGCCCTGGAGATACCGGCGGTGGTGGGGTGCCGGGGGGCGCTGGAGCTGTGCGGCCACGGTGACCCGGTGGTGGTCGACGGACGGCAGGGCACGGTGCTCATCGACCCCCCCGACCCGGTGATCGAACAGTACAGGAGCATTGCCAAGAGCCACGCCGCGTTCGAGGAGCAATGCCTGGCCGAGGCCGACCTCCCGGCGGTGACCCCCGACGGCCACCGGGTGGCGGTGCTGGCCAACATCGACATCGAAGACGAGGTGGGCAGCGCCCTCGCCTACGGGGCCGAGGGTGTGGGCTTGTACCGCACGGAGTTTTTGTACATCGACGGGCGGCGCCTGCCCTCCCTCGACGAACACCGGCGCGCCTACCGCTACGTGCTCGAGGCGATGGGCCCCGACCGGGGGGTGACGTTCCGATCCTTCGACCTCGGGAGCGACAAAGAGGCGGCCGGGGTCCGGACCCCCCACGAGGCCAACCCCGCGCTGGGCTTGCGCGCCTGCCGCCTCGCCCTGCAGCACCCGACGCTGTTCCGGGCCCAGCTGCGGGCGGTGTTGTCGTGTCACGAAGGCGGCAAGGTGTCGCTGATGTTCCCGATGGTCTCCGGGATCGATGAGCTGCTCGAGGTCAAGGCATTGGTGAAGAGCGAACGCGCGGCGATGCAGGACGAGGGCCTGACCCCGGCGGATGTGCGCATGGGGGTGATGATCGAGGTGCCGTCCGCGGTGTGGGTGGCCGATGACCTCGCCCAGGAAGTGGACTTTTTCAGCGTCGGCACCAACGACCTGATCCAGTACTCGCTCGCCATCGACCGGCAAAACGAACACGTCGCGTATCTCTACCAGCCCCTGCACCCGGCCAACCTGCGCGCGCTCAAGCACGTCGTCGACGCCGCGCACCGCGCCCGCATCCCGGTGGGCATGTGCGGGGAGATGGCCGCCGACCCGCTGCACAGCGCGGTGCTCCTCGGCTTGGGGTTCGATTCGCTGTCCATGCCCAACGTCGCGATCCCCAAAGTGAAGTGGGCGTTGCGCCGGCTGAGCCAGCGCGATGCCACCGCCCTCGTCGACGAGTGCCTGCGCGAACGCAGCGCCGCGGCCATCGTCAAGCGGGTCCGCCGGGCCATGGAAGACCAGCTCCCCGACCTCTTCGGATAGAACCGCTCAAGCCGTTGGTTCGGGATCGCCACGACGCGCGGCCGCCGCCGGGGTCAGAACACGTAGCGGATGGCCACGCTCGCCCGCAAAGGGGCCTCGCGCTGGATCGCTTGGCCGAAGCGGGTGTCCCCCACGGTGATGGCCCGCTCTTCGATGCGGGTGGCGGGCCGCCGGTCGAGGATGTTGCGCACTTCGGTGATCAGCCAGATGTCTTGGGTGGTGAGCTCTTTGAGGCGCCAGGCGAGGCGCAGGTTGACCAGGAAGTTGTCGGGCACGCGCAGCTCGACGTCGTCGTTGGGGTTGTTGATGTCGCCGGGGTCGTAGCCCCGGGGCGCGCGGCGGTCGACGTAGTCGTTGTACACCTGGTTGAAGAACAGCTTCGAATACGGGCGCCCGGTTTGGTACTGGGCGAACAGGCCGGCGGTGAGGCCGTAGGGCAACTCGTAGGTGAGGAACAAACGCGCGCTGTGGCGGACATCGTTGCGCAAAAAGCCGTATTCGTAAGCGGCCTGCCGCGGGTTGTTGAATGAGTAGTCGAACAGCTCTTCGACCGTCCCCTGCAACTGTGCATAGGTATAGGAGGCAAGCAGCGACCACCGATCGCTCAGCCGCTTGTCGAAGGTGACGTCGAAGCCGATGTACTGGTTGAACGCGTTGGGCACGGTGTCGACGGCGAGAATGAACTCTTGGGTGCCGTTGGCGTAGCCGGTGGCGGCGCTGCCGGCTTGGTTCCACTGCACGTTGGTTTCGCGATCCTCGATGAGGCCATTCCAGCGGCGGAAGATGAGGTCCAAGGACAAGGACGCGTGGTCGAAAATTTCCCGCGAGGCCCCGAGCACGACCTCGTGCATCACCGGGGGGGTGAACAGCTGGTTGAACGTGACGTTGTTGCCCCCGCCCTCCCGGCCGATGGCCACGTCGTACTGGCTGGTGGCGGGGTTGTATTCGTAGACGTCCACCGCGAGCTCGCGCCCCACGAAGCGGGGGATCGCGAGCTGGCCCATGTCGGCATATTGGTAATAGCCACCGCGAATCGCGGTCTTGCCGTCGCCGAAGGGATCCCACACCGCGCCCAGGCGCGGCGAAGGCCAGTTGAGGTTGTAAATCTGCCGGCCCCCGTCGAGCGGGTCGTTGTAGGTGCGGGCCGAGTCAAAGCGCAGACCGGGGCGAATGGTGAAGTTGGGGAAGGGGTTGTAGATGTCCTGCACAAACAAGCTGACGGTGTTGCCCCACACGAAGGTGTTGAGTGGCTCGACCACGCGCAGCTCGCGGTAGGGCGAGCCAGGGATGGTGCCGGGGACCTGCAGCGCGGTCTCGTCGATGCCGTTGTCCAAAAAGACCTGGCCCCCGGTGCGGTCCTCCTGCAGCGTGGCCCACACCAGGTGGCCCTCCACCCCCAGCTTGAACTCGTGGGAGCCGAAGAAGTCATCGAGATGAACGGACACCGCCGAGCGCAGCTGCAGCCGGAACCGGTTGTCATCCCGGATGAGCGACTCGTTGTCCGACAAGGTGCCCAGCGCGAGGTTGAGGCGCCCGGGGGTGGTGAAGTCATTGCTCACCGGGGAGATTTCGATGCGGTTGGTGGAGTAGCCGAAGGTGGTGGTCCAGACCACGTTGTCGCCCATGCGGGTCTCGGAGCTGAGCCCGGTGTTGATGCCGCCGTCGTACAGTTGGCGCCCGGCGCGCGGGTGCCGGAGGGGGTCCTGCAGGGCGTGGTCCGACCAGGTGGGGTCGCCCTGGATGAAGACGGTGAGCGTCTCCCAGGGCACAGGCTGGAAGCGGAGCTTGCCCGACAGCCACAGGCCGCGGGTGGTGCGGGAGGGGACCACGGGCACGAGGGGGAACACCGGCTCGGCCAGGGGGGGCTGGGCTTCGGCCGCCGACAAGAACACTGCAGAGACATTGTACCAGAGCTTGTTGCGGATGATCGGGCCCGAGGACAGGATGTTGGCGGTCATGGTCTCGACGTAGTCGGACTCACCGCTCTCGGTGGCGCGCAGGATGTTGGGCGATGAGTACACCGACGCGTCCACCACAAACTCGTTGGTGCCCGACGTGGTCAACGTGTTGACCAAGCCCCCGGTCAAGTAGCCGTACTCCGCGTCGAGGGCCCCGGTGAGGATCTGGGTCTCCTGGATGGTGTCAAAATCGATGCGAACGCCCCCGAGCCGGCTCAAGGGGTCGGTCACCACCAGGCCGTCCAAATGGTACTGGTTGGCAGCGGCGTTGCCGCCGTGAATCGACGGGATCGTGTCCTGGTCGTGCGCGAGCAAGCCGCCGGGCAACAGGGTGGCCAACGACTCGGCCCGGCGATCGGTGGGCACCAGGTCGGTGAAGGCGGGGCGAAAACTGCGCCCCAGGGCCACCCGGGTGGGGTTGACCCCGAGCTCGTAGAACTCGTGCTCCTCGATCAGGCCATAGCCTCGCTCCAGCTCGTACTCGCGCACCAGGTGCGAGTCGATCTCGATCAGCACTTTGGTTTCGCGGATGGCGCGGTAGCCGGGCCGCTGAATCACCAGGTCGTACCGGCCCGGGCGCAACAGGGTATAGCGGAACCGCCCCTGCTCATCGGTGGTGAGCGTCTTTTTGCCCCCGACCAGCAGCGGGCTCTCGAGGGTCACCTGGGCCCGCGGCACGGGTTCGCCCTCGTCGTCGAGCACATGCCCCATCAAGTTGCCCGAGGTGCCCGCGAGCGCGGCCCCCGCCCACAGCCACAGGCACAGCCAGGCCACGAACCGTGCCCCCGTCTTCACGGCACCATCCCGATGTCGATGGTGTAGCTGCCTTCGTCGCCCTGTCCCAGCACGCTCAGCGTATAGCGCACATCGCGCAGCACCGAGAAGGTCACGTCGACCACCGCCCCCTGCGCGTCGGTGTACAGGCCCTGGAGCGCGAGGTTGGGGCTCGTTCCCGCCCACACCACCGCCCGCACCGGGGCGCCCCCGTCGGTGGCGACCACCAGGCGCACCTGCCCGTTGGCGGTCGGCGTGAATGTCCATTCGTCCGACTCGTCGTCGGCCGCGGTCCCGCTCGCGTCGGCGTCGAACACGTAGCCGCGCGCGGGCGCGTCCAAACGCCCCGCGAACAGCAGGCGGGGCCCCCCCACCGGCACCAACAGTCCCATGGGGGTGGGCGCGAACCGGTCGAGCTGCTCCAGCTCTTGCACCACCCGCACGTCGAGGGCGTAGGGCGCGGCCACCGCCGCGGGCCCGACCACGCGCAGCGTCACGACTTGGCCCGCGGTCACCGCCACCCCGGCCCGCTCCGGGTTGTTGCCGAGGGCCCCGTCGCTGCTCAGGCCCTCGATGGTGACATCGAGGTTGGCCACGCTGGCCACAAACCGCAGGGTCACCACCAAGGTGCCCTCGACCGCGGCCTGGACGGCGTAGCGGTCCACGTCGCCGGCCGCGTGGTGGCCGACGAGGGTGACCCCGTCGGGCGCGGGCACAAACCCCACCTGCTGGGCCACGTCATCGTTGGGCTCGATCTCGTTGAGGAACAGGCCCGGGGCGGTGGGCACACAGGCTGCGCCGATGCCCGCGGTCCCGCTCGGCTCCTGCCCGGGGTTGGGCACGTCGGGGCAGTTGTCGACGCCGCCGCAGCCCTGGCCCACCACCGCCGCGCTGTTGCACCAGCCGTCGCCGTCCCGGTCGGTGTCGCAGACATCGCCGGCGCCGTCCTCGTCGAGATCGGTCTGGTCGGGGTTGGCGATGCCGGGGCAGTTGTCGCGCTCGTCATCGGTCTCGTCCCCGTCGGCGTCAAACGCGTCGTTGCAGGCATCGCCCGGCCCGGCCCCGTCGGTGTTGGCTTGGTCGGGGTTGGCGATGGCGGGGCAGTTGTCGGCCACCGGGGGACAAGCCTCGGCGAGCCCGGGGGCGTCGCAGACCCCGTCGTTGTCGAGGTCAATGTTGGTGCAGTCACCGGCAAACACGATGCACGGGTCGCAGGCGTCGCCCAGCTCGTCCCCGTCGGTGTCGAGCTGCGCGGGGTCGAACACGCCGTTGCACACGTCGCAGGCATCGCCGGCTTGGTCCCCGTCCCCGTCGGCCTGCGCCAGGTTGGGCGTGCGGGGACAGTTGTCGACCAGGTCGAACACCCCATCGTCGTCGCTGTCGTCGCAGGCATCGCCCAGCCCGTCGAAGTCGCGATCGGACTGGGCGGGGTTTTGGGTGTTGGGGCAGTTGTCGTCGCCGGCGAGGCAGAACGCGCCTGCCACCGGCAGCGGCCCGGTGCAGACCCCGTCGTTGTCGGGGTCGATGGCCGCGCAGTCGTCGTCCGCGCTGACCAGGCACGGATCGCAGCCGTCGTCGAGCCCGTCCCCGTCGGTGTCCGTGCGGTCATCGTCAAACGGGCAACTGTCGCACACATCGGGCCGGGCATCGGCATCGGCGTCCGACAGCCCCGCGGCCTGCAACACCACGGTGTAGGCCCCGCCCGCGCCCACGGGTTCGATGGCCAGCGCGATGTCGAGCGGGGCGTCAAAGGACAGGCCCGCGGGCACCGCCTGGGCCCCGGCCGCATCCAATGTCACAGGACCGTCCTTGATCGCGGCGGTGACCACCGTGCCGGGGTCGACCTCGACCAGCAAGGCGACCCAGTCCGCGGGGTCGGCGCCCCCCACCGCGCCGGTGATGGTGACGATGTCGCCCGCGGCCAGCGCCCCCCCCGTCCCCGATCCCCCCGTGTACGCGTTGGCGGCGATTTCGGCGTCACCAAAATCCCCGCCCACGTCGGCTTCGGCCAACGCGGGGCGCACGGATGTGGGGTTGGCCACGTCGGGGCACAGGTCCGCGCCGTTGGCGATCATGTCCCCGTCGCGATCCGGATCGCACACATCGCCGATGTCATCGTCGTCGAGGTCGCTTTGGTCGGGGTTGTAGGTGGCCGGGCAGTTGTCGAGCACGTCCGAGAACCCGTCGCCGTCATCGTCGGTGGCGCACGCGTCGCCGATGCCGTCCATGTCGGTGTCCTCTTGCAGCGGGTCGAACGTCAACGGGCACACGTCGCAGGCGTTGCCGCGCCCGTCGTCGTCGTCGTCGACCTGCGCGGGGTTGCCGACCTCGGGGCACAAGTCGCACGCGTCCCCCACGCCATCGCCGTCAAAATCCGACTGCAGCGGGTTGGCCAGGCCCAGGCACACGTCGCAAGCGTCGCCCGCGCCGTCGTTGTCCCCGTCCTCCTGCAGGGGGTTGGCCGCGAGGGGGCAATTGTCGGCTTCGTTGACCCGCCCGTCGTTGTCCGCGTCGCTGTCGCAGACGTCGCCGCGCCCGTCGCCGTCGACGTCCTCTTGTCCGGGGTTGGCCACGCCCGGGCACACATCGCAGGCGTCGCCCACGCCGTCGCCGTCGGCGTCGCCCTGGCCGGGGTTGAACACGCCGGGGCACACGTCGCATGCCTCGCCCACCCCGTCGGCGTCGGCGTCCCCTTGGGCCGGATTGGGCGCGAACGGGCAGTTGTCCACCACGTCGATGACCCCGTCATCGTCCGAGTCGGTGGCGGTGTCGCACAGATCGCCCACCCCGTCGCCGTCCTCGTCGGCTTGGCCGGGGTTGGACACCCGGGGGCAGTTGTCGACCCCCGTGCACGCCAAGGTGATCAAGGTGCCTTGGCACACCGGGCTGCCCGCGGCGCCGTCGCCGCAGGCGTCGCACCAACCATCCCCGTCGTCGTCGGGGTCGCAGGCGTCGCCGAGGCCGTCGAAGTCGATGTCGTAGTCGGCCGCGCACACCCCGCGCGAGGTGCACAAGAAGCCGGCCCCCATGCAGTCCTCGTCGATGACACACGGCACCGGCACGCTGGGCACCGCCGGGCAACGATCGCAGGCATCGCCGATGCCGTCCCCGTCGGCGTCCCCTTGCCCGGGGTCGACGGCGTCGGGGCACACGTCGCACACGTCCCCGACACCATCCCCGTCGCGGTCCAGGCCCGCGTCGCCGGCATGGTCGGGACAGATGTCGTCGAGGTTGGGCACACCGTCGCCGTCGCGGTCGTCGTCGCACGCGTCGGGGGTCCCGTCCCCGTCCGCGTCGTAGGGGATCACGCACCGCCCGCCCTCGAGGCACACGCCCCCCGCGTCCACGCAGTCGGCGTCGGTCTCGCACGGCCCCCGGGGCGCGAACGTGCCGGGGCACAGGTCACAGGCATCGCCCACCCCGTCGCCGTCGCTGTCGCTTTGGTCGTCGGCCGCGCGCGGGCAGACGTCGCACGCATCCCCCACGCCGTCCCCGTCGCTGTCGTCCTGGCGAGGGTTTTTCACCAGGGGGCAGTTCTCTTCGCCCACGCACTCGGACGCGCCGCTGGGCACCCGGTCCGGCTCACAGATGCCATCCCCGTCGATGTCGGCGTCGCACGCGTCCCCCACCCCGTCGCCGTCGCTGTCCCGTTGCAGGGGATCGACGGTGTTGGGGCACAGGTCGCAGGTGTCGCCCACGCCGTCTTCGTCGCGATCCGCTTGCGGGCCCCCCGACGTGGCGTTCGCCTCCTGGGGGCAGTTGTCCAATGTATCGAGCACGCCGTCGGCATCGTCGTCGTCGTCGCACGCATCGCCGCGCCCATCGTTGTCGGTGTCGCGCTGGTCGGGGTTGACCACGTCCCGGCAGTTGTCGAGCGCCACCGACTCCGCGTCGTCGCTGTCGGGGTGACAGGCGGCGACCCCCGGCCGGCAGCGCCGCACGCTGTCGTCGATGTCGTCGCCGTCGCGGTCGATGGCGCAGCTGGTCATCGGGTACGGCCCCAGGTACGGGCACCGGGTCTGGGCGTCGTGGTTGCAGGCGTCGCCCCGGCCCACCCCGTCGAGGTTGGCCCCCACCGGCTCGAACACGTCGGGACACGCGTCGCAGGCGTCGCCGCGCCCGTCCCCATCGGCGTCGGCCTGATCGGTGTTGGCCACGTCGGGGCAGTTGTCGTCCGGGCGGCCGTCCCCGTCGCGGTCGTCGTCGAACACCCCGTCAAAGTCCACGTCGTCGACCAAGCGGTCGACGATCACCGGCGCCACCGCGAGCCGCGCCCCGTTGGGGGGCGAGCGCACCTCGATGAGCCGGTCGGTGACAAAGTCGCCGCGGGTCAGCGGCGAGGTCAGCAGGTTGGTCGGCGCCCCGTTGAGCGAGCTGCCATCGTTGTCGGCAAACGCGAACATCACCAACGGGGTGCCCGGGGCGAGGTCCTCGGACAACAACAGATCCGCGTAGGTCCCCTGCACGGTCCCGTCGCCCAGCAGCCGCAGACCCACCACCTCGGTGCTGCCCACGGGGTGCTTCGGCCGGGCCACCGGGTCGGGGAAATACGCGGGGTGGGAATCGGTCAGCCGGTACACACCGATGTACACGCGCCCGAGCAGCTGCCCGCGCACCGCGCGCAGGGTCAGGGTGTAAGGGCGCTCGGCCTGGCCCGCGTCGGCGGGTTCGATCTCGATGGCGTACAGGGTGCGGTCGTCGGTGCGCACCACCGGCAGCCGCGCGCTTTGGTCGATGACCACGTCGACGACGGTGAGCGCGGTGGCGCCCGCGGCGGTGAGGGCGAGCACCCGGGCGTTGACCGGCGCGCCCCCGGGGGTCACGTCGATGATGAGCTGCTGGTCGGTCACGCCCAACAACACGAACCGGTCTTTGTGGTCGTCCCCGTTGACGCTGCCCACGACCGAGAGCGGCTGATCGGGGTCGACCACGCCGAGGTTCTGACCGGCCCCGGCGTCGTCGTTGGGCTCGACCTCGTCGACGAGGACCGGCGCGACCTCGTCCAACATGTCCGGGGTGAGCGCGGCCGCGATCTCCACCGTGCCGAACAACCGGGCCCCCGGCGCGGAGATCATCGGCGCCGGACAGCTCTCGCCTTCACAGGCGCAGACCGCGAGCAGCAACGGCAGTAGGGCGCGGGCTCTCATAGACCGAACCCCGGTACTTTCACGGGGTTAGGGTGTCAACGGCAAGGCCCTGGCCCCCTCGCCCGGGCCGCGCAAACGGTCTTTACGCCCGGCCACGAGATTGCTACCGCGAGGGGTCTCGTTTTCATTTCGAAGGGATTGATCATGGCCAAGAGCGCACGTGAGCTTGTGAAGCTCGAATCCACCGCCGGCACCGGCTATTTCTACGTCACCAGCAAGAACCGCAAGACCTCGAAAGAGAAGCTGGTCAAAAAGAAGTACGACCCGAAAATCCGGAAACACGTGGAGTTCAAAGAGACCAAGCTGAAGTAGCGCGAGTCTCGCTCGGCTTATGTAAGGTCTCTGATGAAGCGGCGCCTCCGGGCGCCGTTTTCTATGGGCGCGTCGGGGGGCGACTTTGCTTGCCCCCTGAAGCCTTGACCGCTACACGAATGCCGCCGGCCCGGACTGCGTGGGGCCGAAGGGGCAATCATGAGCGAAACGTACGACGTCGTCGTCATTGGATCGGGACCGGGTGGCTATGTCGCGGCCGCGCGCGCGGGGGCCTTGGGGCTGAAGACCGCGGTGGTCGAAAAGGACAAGGCCCTGGGCGGCACCTGCCTGCACCGGGGGTGCATCCCGACCAAGGCGTTGTTGCACGCCGCCGACGTGTACGGGGAGTTCAAGGACGCGGCCAAGATGGGCATCGTCGCCGACGGGGTGCGGGTCGAGTGGGAAAAGGTGCAAAAGCACAAGAATCAAGTGGTGAGCAGCAACGCGGGCGGCGTGTCGCACCTGATGAAGGCCCGCAAGGTCGACGTCTACAATGGCTTTGGTCGGCTCGAGGGCCCGCGCACCGTCGCGGTCAAGGCCGAGGACGGCAGCGAGACCAAGCTCAGCACCAAGAACGTGGTGCTCGCGGTCGGGAGCAAACCGCGCGAGCTCCCGTTCGCCAAGTTCGACGGCAAGGTGGTGATGAGCTCTGACCACATCTTGCAGGTCGAGAAGATTCCAGGTTCATTGTGTCTGATCGGGGGCGGGGTCATCGGCATTGAGTTCGCCTCGTTGTTCGCCCGGCTGGGGACCAAGGTCACGGTGCTCGAGATGTTGCCGCAAATCCTCGGGCCTGCGGACGCCGACTGCGCCAAGGCACTGACCCGCGAGCTGCAGCGTCAAGGTGTCGAAATCCTGACCGAGGTCAAGGTCACCGAGGTGAAGAACAAGGGCAACAGCGCCACCACCACCTACGAGGACAGCGAAGGCCGCGCCCACACCGTGGACACCGAGATCGTGTTGGTGGCGGTGGGCCGTCCGCCGCTCACCGAGGGCATCGGCCTCGACACCACCAAGGCCACCCTCGGCCGGGGCGGCTTCGTCGACGTCGACGGCATGATGCAAACCGCCGAGCCCGGGGTGTACGCCATCGGTGACTGCGTGAACACACCGTGGCTCGCCCACATCGCGTCCGCCGAAGGCCTGATCGCGGTGGAACACATCGCCGGCGAGGGCCCCGCCGCGCTCAACTACGACCACACCCCGTCGTGCGTGTACAGCGAGCCCCCCGTGGCCTGGAGCGGTTTGACCGAAGCGCAGGCCAAAGAGCAAGGCTACGAGGTCAAAATCGGCAAGTTCGATTTCGCCAAGAACGCCAAGGCCGCGATCCTGGGCAAGAAGCGTGGCTTTGTGAAGTTCGTGACCGACGCCCAGTACGGCGAAATCCTCGGGGTGCACATCATCGGGCCCCAGGCCACCGACCTGCTCGCCGAGCCTGCGTACGCCATGAGCATGGAGACCACCATCCAGGACGTGGCCACCACCGTTCATGCCCACCCCACGCTCTACGAAGCGATCTGGGAAGCGGCCTCCATCGCCGCCGGACGGGCGGTTCACGGTTGAGCTCCCCCCGCGCGCCCCTGCTCGCCCACCCCGCGGTCGAGGTCATCGACCTCGGGCGCATCCCGCACGCCGCGGGCCGCGACGCGATGCGCGCCCACACCCCCCCCGCCCTGCAGGGCCGCGGGGCTTTGCTCTATTGCGAACACGATCCGGTCATCACCGTGACCCGGTCCACCGCGGCTTCGAGCCTGCGCAGCGATGAAGCGACATTGCGCGCGGCCGGCATCGACCTGGTCGAGACCGACCGGGGCGGGGACGCGACGTTCCACGGCCCCGGCCAGCTCGTGGGCTACCCCGTGCTCGCCCTGTCCCGCGCCCCCGGGCACATCCCCCTCGGCGACTACATGCGCAGCCTCGAGCGCGGGCTCGTCGCCGCCTGCGGACAGCTCGGGGTCGCCACCGCCCACACCAAGGACGGCCTCACCGGGGTCTGGGTCGACCGCAGCGAAGCACACACATTGCGCGACGCCAAACTCATCGCCATCGGCGTGGGGCTCTCCCCCAAAGCGGTCACCCGCCACGGCTTCGCGTTCAACCTCGACATCGACCTCGGCCATTACCTCGCGCACCTCGTGCCCTGCGGTTTGGCCGATCACGACGTGACCTCCCTGACCGCCCTGGGGCTCGCCCAGGCCCGGGAGGTGGTGATGTCGACGGTGACCGCCGCCCTCTTTGACCAGTGGCACGCCCACGCCCCCCCATCCTCTATTGCACCGGGGCACCCCGCCCCCGACGGAGCACCCCATGGCTGAGAAGATTGTCATGCCGCAGCTCGGCGAGAGCATCGCCGAAGGCACCATCGTCAAGTGGCTCAAAAAACCGGGCGACAGCGTCAAGAAGGACGAAGACCTCCTCGTCATCTCCACCGACAAAGTCGAAGCCGAGATCCCGGCCCCGTCCACCGGCACCTTGCTGTCCATCGACGTGCCCGAAGGCGAGACCGTCAACGTCGGCACCGTGCTCGGCTACGTCGGCGAAGCCGGCGAAAAATCGCCCGGCGGCGGCGGCGGCGGCGGCGGCGATGCCGCGCCCAAGAAAGAAGAACCCGCCCCGGCCAAGAAGGAAGAGCCCCAGGCCGCCCCCGCGCAAAAGAGCGCGCCCGCCCAAAGCACCCCGGCACCGAGCGCGCCCAGCAGCACCAGCGCCGGCCGCTTCGTGTCTCCTCTCGTGCGCCGCATCGCGGCGGACAACGGCATTGGTGACGACGAGCTCAACTCCATCTCCGGCACCGGCAACAACGGCCGCGTGACCAAGAAGGACTTGCAGAACTACATCAAGAACCGCGGCTCTGCCCCCGCCGCGGCCGCCCCGCAGCCGAGCGCGTCGTCGTCGTCGTCGTCGTTCACCCAGAGCGCCCCCACCCGGCCGAGCGCCCCCACCGTGCAAATCCCCGCGGGCCAACGCGAACTCGTGCAACCCGCGTCGAGCATGCGCAAGGTGATCATGAAGAACATGGTCGCCTCCAAGGCGACGTCCGCGCACGTGCACACGTTCTTCGACGTCGACTACACCAACATCGACCGCATTCGTGCCAAGCACAAAAAGGCGTTCAAGGACCAAGAGGGCGTGGGCCTGACCTACACCACCTTCCTCGCCGCCGCGACCGCGCAGGTGCTCAAGCGGCACCCGTACATCAACGCCGAAATCCGCGGGACCGACCTGGTGTTCAAGAAGGACGTGCACCTCGGCATGGCCGTGGCCATCGACTCCCCCGAACCCGGCCTCATGGTTCCTGTGGTCCGGGCCGCTGACCAAATGAACCTGCGCGGCCTCGCCCACGCGATTCACGATCTCGCCACCCGCGTCCGTTCGCGGCGCATCAAGCCCGATGAGCTCTCCGGCGGCACCTTCACCATCACCAACCCCGGCAACTACGGCGCCATCATCGGCACCCCGGTGATCAACCAACCGCAGGTCGCGATCCTCGGCGTCGGCCGCATCCAGAAGGAGCCGGTGGTCAAGCAGGTGGACGGCACCGACGTCATCGCCATCCGCAACATGGGCGTGCTCTCGCTCGGGTTCGACCACCGCCTGATCGATGGCGCCACCGCGGACCTGTTCATGGCGGATCTCAAGACCACCCTGGAGAACTGGACCACCGAACCCTAAACGGCCCATTTCCCAAATAAAAACGCCCCCTTGTGGGGGCGTTTTGCTGTCCGCCATCCGTCGGCTCGACAGCCGCGGCCCCCGCGCCGTACCGTCCAGAACGGGCACAGCCCCGACCCGAATCACGCGTCTTCACGACGCCGGCCCATGAGGAACCCATGAAACGTGTTGTTTTGATGTTTGCCGTGCTGACCAGCTGCCTGTCGATCGGCTTGATGTTCTCGACCTCCGCGTGCACCGGCGACACCGGCGATGGCGATGGGGATGGCGACGGCGATGGAGACGGCGATGGGGATGGCGATGGAGACGGGGATGGCGATGGGGACGGAGATGGAGACGGTGACGGAGATGGAGATGGAGATGGAGACGGGGACGGCGATGGAGATGGTGACGGAGATGGAGATGGTGACGGCGACGGTGACGGCGACGGCGACTGCGGGGATGCGGACCCCCTGACCAACGGGGGATGGGCCGGGTTCTGCGAGGACCGCGTCGACGACAACTGCACGGTGGATAGCCCCGACGCCCAGTGCAACACGACCAACACCTCCCAGCACCACTTCTGCGCCACCGGGGACGAGCCGTGCCCGGCCACCCAGCCCGGCAGCGCGGCCCCGGCGTTCGATTGCACCGGCGCCCCGCCCGCCAATGTCATTGCTTACGCACACTTCAGCGAGGGCAACGCCCAGGTGGCCAGCTTCTGCACCTTCGTGTACGAATCCACCGTCGCCCCCGGCGAGTTCTACGCCGCGGTGATCCTCGACAACGGGGTCGACCCCCAAGGGCCGGACCACCCCACCGGCGGCAAGTACTGCGGGTCGGACTTCACCGCCCGCCGCCACTTGGTCTACAGCAACCTCGACCAGGGTGCCTGCGATCCCATCCGCTACATCCACGCGTACCCGAGCGAAAACGGTGGCGTGCTCTACCCCACCGACGACCAAAAGCTCTCCAACAGCTGCCGCAAGATGATCCGGAACGTGCGCAGCGAAGGCGCCAACGACCCGAACTTCAACCCCGACGTGCAGTTCTTTGCGTCGTCCCGGGCCGAGGCCGACGCCAAGCTCGGCATCCTGGAGTCGGCGGAAATCATCTGTGTCGGGATCGACAAGGTGACCGGCGGACCGTACCGCCCGGCGGAGGAGTTTGTGTCGCAAGCCACCGCGACCTTTACCCTGACCGGCAACTGAGTCGCGCGTCGACGACAAGAGAGGGCTGGCCTGCGGGTCAGCCTTTTTTTGTGCCGCGAGGGTGGGTCAGGCGGTTTGTTTGTCCAGCCAGCGCTTGATCGCGGCGAACACCTGGGCGCGCTCGTCGTCGGACTCGTGGTGGGTCTCGTGCAACATGCCCTCCCACTCGATGTACTCGACGTCGTCACTCCCGAACGCCTTGGCCAACCGCCGCGACCCCTCGACGTGGGAGATCGGGTCTTTCTCCCCGTGGTACAGCAGCACGGGGACGTTGATGCGGCCGGCGAGGTCCACCAGGCGCTGGGCGTCGTCGATGATCGAGAGCGCCAGCCGCGCGGACAACAAGTCATGCACGTCGGGGTCCTGCCGATACCGCTCGACCTCGGCCTTGACCTTGGAGATGCCCTCGGGGGGCAACCCGGTGGGCAGCGCGACCGTGGGCGCGATTTTGTTCAAGACCCGACCGACGGCGATTTTGATTTTTTGCGAGAGGTCGGTGGTGACGTGCACCGGGGGTGCGCTGAGAATGAGCCCCTGGATGAGGTGGTGCGGGGTGTGGTGGGTCATGTACTGCAGCACCGACGCGGCGCCGAGGGAGTGGGCAAACACGATCACCCGATCGGGGCGGCGCTCCTCGACGAAGTGGTCGAGCGCCACCGCGAAGTCATCGGCCAGGCCCGCCAGGCCGGCGGCGTCTCCGCGCTTTCCGTCGCTATGTCCGTGGCCCCGGATATCGAAGGACACAAGCTTGACGTCCACGTCGTCGAGCAGGTTGTCGGCGAGGGTCTGGTACCGCAGCGCATGCTCCCCCACGCCATGGTGGACCACCATCAGCGTGCCCCCGGTGCCCGGTTCTGACCACGACACGGTGCGAAACCGGTTTCCGCTCGGATCACGAAACTCGTTGAACGACGGCGCGGGCATGGCTCCTCCTCGGCTAACCCCGCAGACCTACGTGTGTTTGGGCCCGCCGACAAGGGCCCGGGCCCGCCGCGGGGCCATTTGTGACCAACGGTCCGCCCGGTTCGTTGTCGTCGGTGCAACGCCCCGGTGACAAGGCCGAGGCCGCGTTGGCGGTGGTGGGTCACTTGTGTACAAGGCAGGTGAAACTCTTCTTCTTGGGAGAATGCACATGTTGCGTGTCAGCTTTGGGATTTTGTTCGCGCTCCTCCTGGTCGGCCCCCTGGGCTGCCCCACCGACACCGGCACCGATGCGGGTGGCGATGGGGACGGTGACGGTGACGGCGATGGCGATGGGGACGGTGATGGCGACGGAGACGGCGATGGAGACGGAGACGGAGACGGCGATGGGGACGGCGATGGCGACGGCGATGGGGATGGCGACGGAGACGGAGACGGAGACGGGGATGGTGACGGCGACGGGGACGGCGACGGCGACGGCGACGGCGATGGCGACGGCGACGCGGGCGTGATCGACGACGGTGGCGTTCTTCCCGATGGTGGCGTTCTTCCCGACGGTGGCGTTCTTCCCGACGGTGGCGTTCTTCCCGACGGTGGCGTTCTTCCCGACGCCGGCGGTGGGACCGACGGCGGCGTGGTCGTGCCCGGCGATTGGGTCTGTAACCCGGCGTTCTACGGCGACGACGACTGCGACTGCGGTTGCGGTGCCGACGACATCGACTGCCCCGCGCCCACCGCGATCGGAGATTGCGAGTTTGCGACCGAGTGTGGCGGCGTCGAGTTTGTGGACCCTGCGGACGTGACCCAATGTTTGGTCTGGGACTACGCCCAGACGACCAGCGAGATCGTGGCCATCCGTGGCGGCGGCACCGGGGACATCACCCGGGCGTTTGTCACCTACACCAAGCCCGACGCCGGCAACGACGTGGCCGGCGCGTTTCTGCAAGGCGAGCAAGCGGGCCCGGCGATCTTCGTGGCCTCGGCCGACCCGTTCGACTTCGCGGTGGGCGACGAGGTCACGATCACGGTCAACACCGCGCCGGTGGACGTGTCCGGCATCCTCACCGTGCAGGACTACGACGTGGTGAGCTACCAAGGTTTCGGCAACGACGTGTCCGGCCTGCTCCAAGACGTGTCCAATGCCACTGACCTGGTCACCGGGCTCGACGACTACGAGGCCGAGTACCTGACCCTCTCGGCCACTGTGACCAACGACGGCAACTTTGCGGGGAGCGGCCACACCGGGTTCGGCATCGACACCGCTGGCTTGGCCGCGAGCGGTCTCATCGTGCGCGTGCCCGATGCCCTGGCCGCTTACTACGGCCTGGAGACCGGTTGCAGCCTCGACATCGCCACCAGCGTGATGTGGCGCTTCAACACCACCGCGCAGGTGTCGTTCTACGAGGACACCGACGCGACCGTGTCCGGCTGTCCCGTGCCGGTGGTCGAGTCTGTCAACGCGGTGGACGACACCACGGTGGTGGTCACGTTCTCACGCGGCATCGACGACACCACGGTGCTCGGCGACGCCAGCCAGTTCACCGCCGACAACGGCCTGACCATCACCGCCGTGGAAGTGAACGGCCCCGTCGTCACCCTGACCACCGGGACCCAGACCCCGGGGACCACCTACGAGCTGTTCACCGATGGCACGGTGTCCGACGTTGCCGGCGGGGCGGTCCCGTCCAGCCTGGGCACGTTCACGGGCTACGTGCCGGTGGTCCTCGGCCTCGTCATCAACGAAGTGGACGGCGATACGCCCGGCACCGACGACGTCGAGTACATCGAGCTGTACAACAGCAGCGCCGCGCCGGTGACGTTGACCGGCTACCGCGTCGACCTCATCAACGGCAACGGGCTGGCGGTGTACGAGACCGTGGACCTCTCCGGGGTGGTCGACGGCAACGCGGCCGCGGTGACGACGCTCGCCCCCGGCGGGTTCTTGGTGATCGGCAGCGACCTCTTGCTCGCGACCCTGCCCGCCAACATCGCGCGCATCGGCCTCGGCGGCGGCGGCACCAACCTGGTGCAAAACGGTCCCGACGCCATCACCCTTTACGATGCGGCGAACAACGTGGTCGACAGCATCGCCTACCAGGGCGCGGTCGCCGGCCACGGTGAAGGCGCGGCCGCGCCGGACGTGCTCGACCCGGGCAGCCTGTGCCGGCTGCCGGACGGCGCGGACACCAACAACAACGCGGTGGATTTCGGCATCACCTGCGCCGCGGCCACCCCGGGCACCGCCAACGTGCAATAACGTTGTGTTGCCCACAAAAAAGGCCCCGCGAAAGCGGGGCTTTTTTTGTGCCGCGCGACCGGGCGCGCGCGGTCACGGCCACAAACCGACCGGGCCTACACCGACGGGTTGGCCCACTTGCCGAGCACGTCGATGACCTTGTCGAAGCCGGGCACGTCGAGCAGACCCCGCGTCGTCGACATCTGCGAACGCAACCGGTAGTGGTCGCGCAGCGCCTTTTGGCCCGCGGCGGCGAGGTCGACGTTGAGCAACCGGGCGAAGGGGTAGCCGTCTTTGACCATGCCCACGCCGTAGGTCAGCCACTTGACCTGTTTGGCGTACAAAAATGCCAAGCGGTGCGCGGGCTGTTTCTCGAGGAGCGCGGGGAGATAGAGCACCGCGATCGCGGTGTGCTTCTTCTCGTCGCGGGCCACGTAGTCGAGCACACTTTTCGTGAGGGGCTCGTCGATGTGGTCCCGCAGGGCCTTGAAGGTGTGGTTCGCGATGTTCTCCACGAACAAGTGCATGCCCACCATCTTCGCGCAGGGGTCGTTGGTGGCGATGAGGTCGGTGAGCAGCTTCTTGGCGAAATAGCTGGGGGGGTAGATGCGGTCGAGCTTCTGCAGCAGCCGCTGGAAGGCCCCCACGTGTTTGGCCTCTTCGACCACCTGGCAGGCGAGGACCTGCTTGGCTTCTTCGTCGGGCACGGTGCCCACCAACTGGCCCGCGATGGTCAGGGCCGCGCGCTCGCCGTAGTAGATGATCGACAGAATGCGGGCCAACGCCTCACGCAGCTCCGGCGGCAGGTTGATCTCCTGCGCCCAGTCGATCTCCTCGGTCTCGTTCCAGAAGTCGCGCTTGGCCTTTTCATACAGATTCACCAGCCGCGGGAAGCGGTCGGGCAGCTGTTGGTCGAACAGACCCTCGGGGATGCGCGCGGCGACCAAAGGACGCCTCCTTCTGTGGGTTTGGGTACACTCTTTGTATCGAACAGGGGTGCGTGTCGGGATGAAATGTCGCTGACGCGCCCCAGCATGGGGTACCGGAATGAAATTGTTCAATATTTTCAATCTCTTGGTCGGATCTGTGGCCCTCCTGGCCGGCGGCTGCCCCACCGGCGACGGCGCGCCCGACAGCGGCGCGCCCCCCGATGCCGGGGTCGAACTGATGCTTCGGGTCAGCGAAGTGATGGCAAAGAACGACACCGCCCTCGCCGACGAACACGGCGAGTACGATGACTGGGTCGAGATCACCAACGTGGGGGACGCGGAGGTCTCGCTCGCGGGCGTGTCGCTGACCGATGACGCCGCCGAGCCGGAGAAGTTCACGTTCGCCGACGACGCCACCCTCGCGCCCGGGGCCTACCTGGTCGTGTTCTGCGACGACGCCCCCGCGCAAGGGCCCCTGCACGCCAACTTCAAGCTCAGCGGGGACGGCGAGACCGTGACCCTGTCGCACCAAGGCGCGGTCCTCGACAGCCTGGCGTTCCCCCCGCTGTGCGCGGACAAAACCTACGGCCGGCCCCCCCCCGACGCGGCCCCCGATCACCTGCAATCGCCCTCGCCCGGCGCGGCCAACACCGCGGCCGCCCCGAGCCCCCCCGATTGCACCGCGCCCCCCCTCCCCGACGGCGGCCTGCCCCCCGCCGCCGACGTCGAGCTCAATGAAATCGTGCCCCTGAACCAAACCGGCCTCGTCGACGAGACCGACGCGCCCACCCCTTGGCTCGAGGTGTTCAACCCGGGCGAGGAGACCGCCGACCTCACCTTCCACACCCTGAGCGACGACGAGGCCGAGCCCATCGGCTGGCGCTTCCCCTTCGGCACCGAGCTCGAGGCCGGGGCCTACCTGGTCGTGTTCCTCGACGACCAGCCCCAGGATGGGCCCCTGCACGCGGCGCTCACCCCCCGGCCCGAAGGCGGCCACATCGCCCTGCTCAGCCCCGACGGCACCGAGCTGTCTCGGCTGACCTACCCCGCGCCGGCCCCCGACCGGGCCTACGGCCCCGGCGGCGCGGCCCTGACCACGCCCACGCCGGGCGCCCCCAACGCGGGCGGTTTTGACGGGGGCCTGCCGGACGCGGCCGGACTGCCCGACGCGGCCGATGGGCCCGACGCGGGCGATGGGCCCGACGCGGCCGGCCTTCCCGACGCGGGGCCGGCGGACGCCGGGGACGGGGGGACGTGATGGGCACGCGGTCGCGCCTTTGGCTGTGGGCGGCGTTTTTGACCCTGACCGGCTGCGCCGAGACCTGCCAGCCGGTCGGCGGTGATGGCGGCCCGCTGGGCCCGGACGCGGGTCCCGGGGGCTTCGACGATCACACCGTCAGGGTGCTGCGCGACACCGACGCGTTCTTCGACCTCGCCGCCGGCGGCCAAGGCCTGGTCGCGACCAAGTTTGTGATCACCCAGTTTGATCAGCCGCCGTTGCGCGAGGTCCGGTACTACGACGCCAACTTCTACACCCTGCACGACGAATGGTACTGGTTCCGTCTGCTCAACGGCGCGTCGGTGTCCGGCGACACCACCACCCCCTACCCGGGCAGCTTTGACAGCATTTCTGCCATCTACGATTGGGCGCGCGAGACCGAGCCGCTGCCCCTCGACCTGCGGTGGGTCTCGAGCGGGGCGCGGCTGTACAGCCCGCGGTTCTACCAGCTCGGCCTGGGCACCACCCCGCGGAAGTTTGGCCTCGGCACGCTGGTGTACCTCCCAGCGCGCACCGAAGAGCCCATCCGCGACGAGATTTGGGCGTTCGAGCTCGAGTTCACCGATGCGGTGGACCACGCCCAGCTTGTCACCTTTTTCGACCAGGTCTCGTCGACGGTGGCGTCGGACATCGCGTCCGAATTGCACTGGCTGGTGCGCAGCCCCGTTCAAGAGGAGCTCGCGGTGCAAATGGAGACCAGCCAGCTGCTCTACCACGATCGCATCCTGCGGTACCGCGACCTCACCGTCCCGGGGGAGACCGAAGTCTACGCGGAGGGTCTGACCGCCGGACGGGTCCGGATCGTGGCCGACCCCAACGACAACCTCGACGACCCCACCCAACGCAATTCCATTCTGTTCCTGGGCTTTGTGCCCGACTTTCTGCCCCCGGGGGCGGGCCTGGTCACCGCCATCCCCCAGACCCCGCTCGCCCACATCAACGTGCTCGCCAAGAACCGCGGCATCCCCAACGCGTACCTCGGCGGCTTTCTCGAAGACCCCAACCTCGAGCAGCTCGGCCGGGTCAACGCCCCGATCATCATCCGGGCCCGGGCCCCCGACCTCCTTGACCTCGTGCCCATCACCGAAAGCGAGTACTCCACCTGGCGCTCCCTGGTGAACCCGCCCCCGATCCAAATTCCCCAGGTCCCTCTCGGCAACGCCCCCTACGCAATATCATTGCAGTCCATCCCCGCCACCGATGTGGACAACCTTCGGCCCCTCATCGGGGGCAAGTCCGCGGGGTTCATCGGGCTGTTGCGCGACGACGACGCGGACCTGCCGGATTGGCCCCTGGCCCTCACCGCCCGGGCCTACGCCGAACACCTCGCGCCGATCATGCCCCGCATCGAAGGAATGCTCCTGGATCTTGATTTCCGGGTCTCGTCTCGCACCCGCTTTTTGGTGCTCGAGGGCGAACCCGCGTTCCTCGCCCGCTACAACACCGAGGAGGACGCCGCGTTTCTCGAGCTGTTCAGCGTCGAACACGGCGAGGGCGACGTGCTCGGCGATCTCGTGCGCGAAGGGGGCTTGGGCGAGGTCATCCGAACCGCCGACGTCCCCGCCGCGACCCTGGCCGCGGTGCGCGACGTGCTCGAGACCAACTTTGCGCCCTTGGCCGCGAGCCAGGGCCTGCGGTTCCGCAGCTCGGCCACCATCGAGGACATCGAGGGCTTCAACGGCGCCGGGCTGTACACCAGCAACACCGGGTTTTTGTTCCCCGACCCCGACGAGGAGCGCACCGTCGCGCATGCCCTCAAGGCCACGTGGTCATCGTACTGGGGGGCGGAGGCGTTCGAGGAGCGCGAGCTGGCCAACATCGAGCACCTCGATGGCCACATGGCCGTCCTCGTCCACAGCCGCTTCGACGATGACCTCGAGCGCAGCAACGGCGTGTTCACCTTCACCGTCTTGCCCGATGACGTCGAGGACCAGGGCGTGCTGGAGCTCAATGTGCAGCGCGGGTCGCTCTCGGTGACCAACCCGCCCCCTGGCCTCAACGTGCTCCCGGAGGTCAACCGCCTCACCCGCACCGCCGACGGCTCGATCCGCATCGACCGCGTGGCCGGGAGCTCAGAGCTGCCCGAAGGCGACCAGGTGCTCACCGACGCGCAGCTGCTCGATCTGTTCGCCCACGCCGAGGTCATCACCGCCGCGTGGCTCGACGACATCAACGAGGATTACCTCTCCGCGCAGCGGCAGCGCACCTTGACGCTGGACTTCGAGTTCCGCGAAATGGGCGTGGGCTGGCCCGCGCTGCAAAACGGCAACAACTTCGGCCGGCGGATGATCATCAAACAAGCGCGGACCCTCTCCCCCTCGCTGTTGGTCCTGCCCCAACACATCAAGAACCTCCCCATGCCCCGCGACGTGATCGCCCGCGCGCGCCGGGTGCTCGACACCGACTGCAGCAACCCGTCGCTGGCGGTGTCGGTCACCGACGTGTTCACCGACCCGCTCATGCCCCCCAACCTGGGCCACGACCTCGATCCGTTCTTGGGCTACATCACCATCCAGGTGCTGCAGGACCTCGGCACCGGCCACCAGGCCGGCGACAGCTTGACCCTGGTGCACGTACAGCTCGACGAGGCCAGCCATCCCGGCATGGACGAGGGGGGCCCGTGGACCGTCTCCCTCTCGGTCGCGCCTGCCTACCAAGCCTCATTGGGCCTGACCTCGCTCAGCATCGCCGCCGACCGCAGCTACACCCTGACCAGCGCGAGCGGCACCGCCACCGGGGTGTTCGATGCCTGTGCGGCCGACACCCTGTTCGCATCGGCGGCCGCGTTCCTCGAAGACCTGATCGCGGAGAAAGAAGGCCTGTAGCCCGGCAGGTCAGCGCCCGGTCACATCCGCGACAAACTTCGCCGCGGCCCGGCGCCAGGTCGGAATCTCTTGCCCCATGCCCACCCGCTCGACCAAGGCGAGGTCGAGCCCCGCGGGCACGTCGGGGAGCTGCTCCAGGCCCTGCGCGGCCTCGCGGGCGAGCACGTTGGCGGCGTGGACGAGGACCGCGAGGTCAAAGGCCTCGGACTGGATGCGCGCGGGGTGATGATGGTGCGCCACCGCCTCCACCACCGCATAGGGAAAGCCCCACACCCCGAGCAGGTACGCCCCGACCTCGGCATGGCCGACCCCCCAATGCGCGACCTCGACGTCGTAGAGCGGGCGCTCCTCGTCGCGGGCCGCCCGCACGATGTCGTCGTAGTCGCCGCGCGCGCCCTCCGCGAGCACCAGCTTGCCGATGTCGTGCAGCAGCGCGGCCACGAAGGCCTCGTCGCGGAGAATGCGCGTCGAGGTCTCGGCCATGCGCGCGGCGAGCGCGGCCGTGACCCAGGCATGATCGCTCTCGTCCCGGATGGACAGCTCCCGCACCCCGTTGGGGAGGGGGCGAAACACCTCGATGCCGAGCACGAGGTTTTTGAGCATGGTCGTGCCCACGCAGGTCACCGCGGACTGGATGTCCGAGACCCGACGCGGCAAGCCCACAAACGCGCTGTTCACCAATTGCAGCACGCGGCCGGACATCGCCATATCGCGCTCTACGATGTCGGCGAGGCTGGCCATGCTCGCGCGGTCGTCGGCGAGGGCGTCACACAGCGCGGCGTAACATTCCGGTTGGGCGGGCAACTCCCCGACCTGGCCCACCATCGCCTGCAGCTCGGGGCTCGAGAGCAGGTCCTGCAGCGTGCACGCCCGTTGCACGATGCGCTCGATCTCTTCCGCCCGGCAGGGCTTGAGCAGGAACTGGTGGGTCATGGGAATCGACCGCACCACCGCTTCGTCGTCGGTGTAGCCAGACAGCGCGATGCGCACCGCCCCGGGGAACCTCTTTTTGACCTCGGTGAGCAGGCGCACCCCGTCCATGCCCGGCATGTGCACATCGCTGACCACCGCGTCGTGCGGCGATTTGGCCAGGATGTCCAGCGCTTCGGCGCCGGACAGGGCAAAGCTCATTTCCCAGTCGCGCTTCCGCCCGGAGAACATTCGCTCAAAGCCGCGCAGCACGCGCGGCTCGTCATCCACAAACAGAATGCGACGCATGGTCCGCTCCCGGCTCTGTCTGTTCGCTCCGGGCCGGCTGCCCCCCGGCCAGCGCCAAGCGCACCACCATGGTGGTTCCCGCGTGGGGCGCGCTATAAAATGCCACTGCACCACCGTGCAGCTCGTCGACGGTGGCGTGGACCAAGGCCAAACCCTGGCCGGTGCCCTCGCCCACCCCTTTGGTGGTGTAGAACGGGTCAAACACGCGCGACCCCACGCCGGGTTCGATTCCCACCCCGTCGTCCTCGACCACGACTTCAACAAAGCCCGGCTGGGCCCGGACGGTGATGTCGATGTGCCCCCACGCGTCCTCGCCGTGGGCCGCGATGGCGTGCGCGGCGTTGACCACCAAGTTGACGAAGACCTGTTGCAGCCGTCCCGGGTATCCCTGCACCACGCACAGCTGCTCGTCGGTGTGCAGGCGCAGGTCGGCGACCCCGCGCCACACGTGGCGCGTCAGCTTCACCGCGTTGTCGACGACGTAGGGCACGTCCACCGCCCGCGACTGCAGCGCGGGGGGGTGGGAGAACTCGCGCACCGCGCGCACCGTCTCCGCCACCCGGGTGAGACCTTCTTGCGATTGCACCACCGCGTCGGGCATCTCGGCCATGAGGTAGTCGAGGCGCGCAGACCGCGCCGCGGCCCCGAGCCGCTCGAGGTCACCGGGCGAGGCCTCGCCTTGCATCGCGCGGCGCACGATGTCCCACACGGGCCCCAAGTCGGTGAGCGACTGGGCCAAGAACGCGAGGTTGTCGCTCACGTACTGTACAGGGGTGTTGATCTCGTGGGCGATGCCAGCGGCCAAGCGCCCCATGCAGGCCAGCTTGTCCGCGTGGTCGACGGACACACCGCGACCGCGGGCACCGGGCGGCGCCACCACGTAGCCGGCTGGCCAGACATCGATCGAAGGGACCCGGTCCATGCCCTGACATCGGCACGAACTCGCACAAACGAAAGCCCGGTCCGGAGGGCCCCGCCGGTGGCGCCCGCAGGGGGTGCAGGATCTGGACAGTCTTACCGGGCCAAAGAAAAACCCCTCGCTTTCGCGAGGGGCCTTCCGGTCAACGTTTGACTCTAGCCTTTAGTTGTCAGGCGTGAAGTCGAACACGTTGTACGCGATGGAGTGCGTGGCCGTCGGGTCGTTGCCCGGG
>JAUIJE010000006.1 GCA_030431455.1 bacterium
CGGGGGAGCGACGGTCACCGAAGCGAACGCACAGTCTCCATTGGCATTGCCGATCGATGATGAATCCGGCCGCGGCACCTACGGTCTGAGCTGTCAGGGCCCAGGAACCAGCAACAGCGCGATGTGGATGAACGGTCCGTTGGTGTACGTGGGCGATGCCACGAGCACAATCGATGCGGCGATCGACGGAGCAGAGGCCATACTGGGAAGCGCAACCTTCAGTGGTCTGGACATCGTCAGCCTTGCGGGCCTCTCACAGCTTCGCTTCATTTCGGGCAACCTCACCTTCGGGTCGGGCCCCGTCGTGGATTTCTCGCTGTCCCTTCCGGCGCTCGAGTACGTCGGAGGCTTCTTCGAGATTTCCTCCAATGCGGGATTGATGACGGCGTCATTTGCAAAGCTAGTTGGAGTGGTCGGGCACCTGACAATCAACAACAACGGAAAGGGCGCCACGACGGCTGAGCGTCACCTCGCTGACGTCCGTATTGGACCTGCTATCCCTGGCGCACCGCTCGACATCGGTGGTCCCGTGATGGTGACTCAGAACAACTGGACGCTGGGCGTCGGTGACGAACTGAGGGCATTGGCGTTGGACAGCATCGGCGGAGCATTGATCATCTCCGACAACCTTGGACTTGACGACATTAACCTCGCGGAACTCGCTCTGCTTCAGGGCCCTTTGACATTTGCTCGCAACGACGCCAGTTCTGAACTTGCCCTGCCAGTACTCACCACCGTTGACGGCGACTTCACCATCGAGGACAACGCACAACTCGCGTCGACCATCTTCACGTCCCTGACTGATGTCGAAGGCAACTTCCGCGTGGCCGCGAACACCGCCCTCGACACCATCGACTTCACAAGTCTCACCACCATCACCGGCAACTTCACGTTCTCAGATACGGCGATCAACAGCCCGACCGCCATCCCGCTCCATACCTCGGTCTTCCTTCAAGGTTGGCCAGTGGACTTTGCTGCGCTTGGAAACAACTTCCAGGTCCTGACGCACGCCTCCGTGCCCTGTGAGCAGAGACAGTGTCTTTATTGTCGAGCGCATGCCGATGAGGCTACCGCCGGACTCGATTTCCTCGCGGATGGGGCAGGGGACCCAGCGTGTTCTTTGCCGATCTGCCCCGTCGGGGACTGTGTCCCCTAGTGCGCTGGCTGGCACATCACACCCCGCGACTCCGTCCCACCCTCAACCCCCCCGTTTCACCCCTGAAACGCCGGTCCCAAGCCATTTCCCGCCCCTGAGCGGGAGATTGGCTTGGGGCCGCGAAAATCTCTGCTGGCACAATCCCCGCAATCTCTTGTTGCACCACACAGGAGATTTTCATGAACACCAGCAGCCTTTTCCTCACCGCCATCCTCCTCGCCTCCTCCACCGCCGTCGCCGGCCCCGTGCAGGAGGCGTTCGACGCGTACGGTGTGCCGCAGTCCCACGTGGCCGGCACCCTGCTCGTCCAGCTCGCCGACGCGCCCCGCACCGACGACGGCGTGCAGGCCATTCTCGATGAGGTCGGCGCCCGCACCGACCTTTCCCTGAAGCTGCGCCGCCGCGGCGCCCTCGACTGGAACCTCGTCATCGTGCGCGACCCCAAAGACCCGGCGCACGTGCCCACCGAGGACGAGACGGAGTCGCTTCGCAACCAAGTCGCCGCCGACAAAGCCGTGGCCCAGGCGACCACCAACGCCTGGTTCCGCACCCAAGCGGTCCCCAACGATGAGTACTACGGCGCCATGTGGCACCTCCCGATGATCGGCCTCGAGGACGCGTGGGACGTCACCACCGGCACGTCGAGCCAGCGCATCGGTGTCATCGACTCTGGACTGGTGCGTACCCACCCGGAGCTGTCGGCCAAGGATGCCGCGGGCTTTGACTTCATTGAGGACCCCGCCTTCAGCAACGACGGCGACGGCTGGGACGCAGATTATACCGACGAGGGGGACGGGTGTCCGGAGCAGGGCCAGCCGAACAGCTGGCATGGCACGCACGTGTCCGGCACCATCGCTGCGTCGAGCAACAACGGCGCGGGCATCGCAGGCATCAACTGGCAAGCGGAGATCGTCACCGGACGCGCGTTGGGGCGGTGCGGCGGCGACATGTTCAACTCCGTGAATGCCGTCGCTTGGATGGCCGGCTACGAGGTCCCGGGCGTGGCCCCTCTCGCGGCGTCCGACCGCCCGCAGGTGATCAACATGTCCCTCGGCAGCCCCAACACCTGCGAGGGTGGTTTCAACGACGTGTTCGAAGCCGCCCGCGACGCCGGGGTTCTGGTGGTGGTCGCGGCCGGCAACGCCGCGGGACCGGTTCAGCTTCCCGCCAACTGTCCGGACACCTTCGCGGTCGGTGCGTTCGGGCCCACCGGCGCCCGGACCAGCTACAGCGACTTCGGCCCGGAAATCGACATCGTGGCCCCAGGTGGCGAGCAAGCGATGGGCGATGATGCCGGCGTGCTCTCCACCGTTTCGCCGGTCGATGGCAGCTACACCTTCCTCCAAGGCACCTCGATGGCCGCGCCCCATGTCGCCGGCGTCGCGTCGCTCCTCCTCGCCGCCAACCCCAGCCTCTCGGTCGCCCAGCTCAAGACCGCCCTCACCGGCAGCGGCTACACCTGCGAGAACTGCGACAACAAACCCGCGCTCGTCGCTTCGGTGTCCGTCGCCGCCGTGGCCGATGGCAGCATTCCCGACCAGGGCGGCAACGACCCCGGCAACAACAACCCCGGCACCCCCGCCCCCACCGGGCCCACCGGCGACGTCGAGCCCAACGACGGCTTCGACCAAGCGAGCCTCGTCGAGTGTGGCCAAACCTACCAAGGCACCATCTCCAGCGAGACCGACTTTGACGAGTTCGTGCCCGAGACCTTTGACGGTCCCCTGACCGTGACCCTGACCCCCCAAGGCCAAGACCTCGATCTGTACGCCTCCACCGGTGACGACTGGCAGAACGGCGACCTGCTCGCCTACAGCGAAAACGAGGGCACCGCGGCCGAGTCGTTCTCGATCACCATGACCGGGACCCGCACCGCCATCGTTGTCCTCCCGTACCAAACCCAAGGCAGCGTCGGCTACACCTTGTCCGTCGAGTGCAACGCCCCGGCTCCGGCGCCCACCCCCGGCCTGCCCGGCGACGGCGGGGGCGACAACGACAACAACGACGACAACAACAACAACGACGACAACAACAACGACAATGACCGCGACGACCGCGACGACGACGACCGCGACGACCGCGACGACCGCGACGACCGGTACGATGACCGTGACCCGGGCAGCAGCGGCGGCTGCAGCCACATGGGTTCGCCGAGCTCGGTCGCGCCCTTCGCTGGCTTTGCCTTGTTGCTCACCTTGGTGCGTCGCCGCCGCCGCTGATCTGCACCCCCACCGCATACGGCCGGGCGTTCGCGCGCTCGGCCGTTTTGCGTTTGACAACCTATGCACCACATGCGCATATGAACGGTATGCAACTGCGTTCCCTCAACTCATTGTGCGATTCGGAATCACGCTTCCGACGCGGGAGGGGTGCATAGCGAGACCGTTGCTGTAACGACGACCACGCTTGACCAAGCCCGCCCTCCCGGCGGGCTTTTTCGTTGGTCTTTGGTTTGCCTCGACAGGATTTGCCGGCGGGTTCGATTCCCGCCCGGGGCGAAGACGGACAGGTACGTCTGCAAGACCAGGCCCGTACGCGGGCCGCAAAAAGGAGAAGAGCAAATGTTCGAAAAAGCGCACGTCAATGTCGGCACCATCGGTCACGTCGACCACGGAAAGACGACGTTGACCGCTGCGATATCCGCGGTGGCGGCACACCGGACCGGAGGCCAGGCCGCCCGGTTCGAGGACATCGACAGCGCGCCCGAAGAGCGCGCCCGGGGGGTGACGATCAACACCGCCCACGTCGAATACGAGACCGCGGACCGTCACTATGCACACATCGACTGCCCCGGCCACGCCGACTACGTGAAGAACATGATCACCGGCGCGGCCCAGATGGACGGGGCAATCCTGCTCGTGGATGGTTCGCAGTCTGTTGAGCAGCAGACCCGGGAGCACGTGCTGCTCGCTCGCCAGGTGGGCGTGGAGCACCTCGTGGTCGCGGTCAACAAGTGTGACGTGGCCGACGCCGAACTGCTCGACCTCGTCGAACTCGAGGTCGCGGAGATGCTGTCTTCGCAAGGGTACGACGATGCCCCGTTCGTCCGGGTGAGCGCGCTGGGCGCGCTGCAGGCGGCCGAGCAAGGGCATTGGGACGACCCCTGGGTCGCGCGCATCGACGACCTGCTCGCGGCGATGGCCGCGTACATCCCCGTGCCCGAGCGGGACGTGGACGGCGCGTTCATGATGCCCATCGAGGGGGTGCACAGCATCTCCGGGCGGGGCACGGTGGTGACCGGCTGCGTGGCCCGCGGCACCGTGCGGGTCGGGGACAAGGTCGAGATCGTCGGCCTGCGCGCGCCCGGCGACGAGGCCGCGGACGTGGTGGTCACGGGCACGCAGGCGTTTCGACGGGATGTGCCCGCCGCGGTGGCGGGCATGAACGTCGGGCTTCTGTTGCGCGGGGTCAAAAAGGACGAGGTGCAGCGGGGGCAGGTCCTCGCCGCGCCGGGTTCGATTCGGCCGCGCATGACCGGGCGGGCGGCGTTCTACGCGTTGAGCGCGGCGGAAGGGGGGCGGTCTCGTCCCTTCGCCGCCGGGTACTGTCCACAGTTCTTTTTCGGGACCACCGACGTGACCGGCAAAGTCACATTGGTGGACGACCCCGACGGTCAGGCCCGGCCGGGTGAGCGCAGCACCATTGGGTTTGACCTGTTCAAACCCGTGGGGGTGGAGCCCGGGATGCGCTTCGCGATCCGCGAAGGCGGGCGCACCGTGGGCGCCGGGGTGGTGACCGAGGTCGACGCCTAACCCCGCAATCCGGGCCCCACCGCAAAGTGGGGCCCGGATTTTGGGGACGGTGCGCGGCGGAGGGGTCAGTCGCCGCGCAACCAGCCGTAGTTGATCGCGTCTGCGGTGTGTTCTCGGTCCTCTTCACTGCAATCGTCATCGACGAAGTATTCGTATCGCTTGTCCGAACACGGCACCTCGTCACACACGCCGTCGAGAGCCCAGCCACAGGGATCGGTCTGGTGACACGTACACGCGTTGTAGGCCCCGGCGGAGCAGGCGTCCTCGCAGTCCTGTTCTTGGGTGGCGGGGTCTTCGTAGGTGACGGTGGCGGTGGTTGCGAAAACCGCGAACCCCAACACCACCAAGGCAGGGATTTGTCGAAGCCAGCTCATCGGGCCCTCCCGCGCGTGCGTGTGGCACCAACTGACCGGCCCGGCCGGCTTGAACGCGAAGTGGCCGCCTGTTACCTATCACTTGATTAATTATGAAAACCGCATCCAAACGCCCCTGGCTTCGTCCCTTGATCCTCGTCGTCAGCATCGTGACAGCGGTGGTCGTCGTGAAAATGACGGGCCTCGATCAGCACATCGATCGCGACACCCTCTCGACGTTCCTGCGGGAGCAAGGCGCGGTGGGGTTGGTGGTGTTCTTGTTGGCCTTTTCCGTGGGGCTGATCGTGCAGCTGCCGGGGCTTTTGTTCTTCGCGGCTGCGGTTCTGGCCTACGGTGCCTACACAGGCGGATTTATTGCCTTTTTTGGTGGGCTCATCGCGTTCACGGCGAGCTTTTTCTTCGCCCGGGCGGTGGGGGGCAAGGCCGCGCTCGACCAGCTCAAACACCCGTGGGCCAAGCGGGCGCTCTCCGCGGTGGAGTCCCGGCCGGTGCGCACGGTGGCGTTGCTCCGGGTGCTCACGTTGTTCAGCCCGCCCACGACCTATGCGCTCGCGCTGTCGAGCGTGCGGTACCGGGACTTTCTCGTCGGGAGCGCGCTGGGGCTGTTGCCGGTGGTGGTGGTGTTCTCTGCGCTCAGCGAGTGTGCGCTGATGAGCTGACCGGGGTCAGCTCGCGAGCTTGCGCGGCTGGGGTTGGTCGCGCAGCGGATGCAGCGGCTGCTGGTCTTCGCTGAGGTTGCGGATAAACGCGTCTTCGATGGCCGCGAGGTGCTCTTCGATGCGATCCGCTGACCAGCCGGTGGTGTCGATGGGCTCGGGAAACACGATGTGCACGTCGGTGGGCGTGACCCGCGGCGGGCCCTTGGGCCAGGCCCGCTGGGTGCCCATGGTGACCATGGGTTGGATCGGGAGGCCGGTCTGGATCGCGAGGTGCACAATGCCTTTGCGTACCTCTTGCAGACGGCCATCGCGGGACCGGGTGCCCTCGGGCCAGATGAAGATGCTCAGCCGGTTGTCGTTGATGAACTTCGCCATGCGTTGCAGCGATGCGATTGCGCGCTTGGACACGCCGCGGTCAATGCGCACGTGGCCGGCGAGCACGTAGAGCAAGCCAAAAAACGGGTACAGGATCACCTGGCGCTTGCCCACGCCACAGGTCCCCGACGGGGAAAACCAAATGCCGAGGGGGATGTCGAGCAGCGAGCAGTGGTTCATGGCCCAGATCGCGGGGGGCCGGGCCAGGGCTTCGGCGTGCCCGGTGGTGTGCACGGTGGAGCCCGAACACCAGAACATCGCCCGGCCAAAGATCGACCCATACACATTGGAGATGCGCACCCGCAGCGGTCGCGACGGCAGGGCCAGCAACAGCAGCGGGATGAACAGGACCACCCCGAGCGACATCAAGATGCCGCCGAAGGCGAGCCGGGCCACCGACGTGGTCAGCAGCCAGACAGAGAGGCGGGGGGGAACGAAAGCCGGGGCTTCGCTGAGGCTCAAATCAGATGTCGGCACAGGAGGCATCGTAGGGCCCATCGGTCACGGTTCGGTCATCGGCGGGGTCCTACACAGTCCGACATCGGGTGTCGACGCGGGCCCGCCGTGACCGGGGTGCGTCGCCGGGTGGCGGAGCGGTGCGGTAGGCTGAGCCATGCGCGGCATTTTGATGGCCTTGATGACTCTGTGCGTCACCGGCGCGGTGACAGGGTGCTCGTTTTTCTTTGGGCAAAGTCCCGCGGACTGTGCGGCCGATGCGGATTGCGCGGACGGCGCGACCTGCGTGGACGGGGTCTGCGTGGTCAACGGAGATGGTGACGGCGACGGCGACGGGGATGGGGATGGCGACTGGCCGCCTGACGGCGGCTTGGAAGAACCGTCGGACGGCGGAGCCGCCGACTCCGGTTCTTCAGGCGATGGGGATGGCGACGGCGACGGCGACGGTGATGGCGACGGCGACGGAGATGGAGATGGGGACGGTGATCTGATCGCGGCGGTGCAGGTGGCGCCCCATGACCCGATCTACTTTGGCCAGCCGTTGGCCATCGAGGTGGTGGCCCCGGACGCGGCCGGCTGTTCGCTGGCGACGCCCGGGGGGGCGGAGATCGTGCTGAACGACGCGGGGCCGCTGTTCACATTTGTGGTGACGCAGCTGGCCACGCCCGCGGACACCGGCGACTACGCGCTGTCCTGCGCCGACGGGGCGGGGCGCGAGGAAGAACGCACGGTGAACGTGGTGGCCGCGCCCGATCTGGGGCCGGCGATGCTCAGCTTTTCCGGCCCCGCGGGGCCCGCGGCCGCGGGCGATGCGTTGACATTGCTGGCGGGGGCCGATTTTCAGATCGGGTTCGGGGCGGCGTTCGCGTCCTCGTGCGCGCTGTTGGAGGGCGGGATGGCGGTGGCCGACGCCGCGGACGGGGACGTCTGGGAGACAGGCGGCGGACCGCCGGGCAGTCTCACCGCGTGGACCGTGCAATGTGACGGCAACGCGAACGGCTTGCCGGGAAGCGTGACGCACACCACGGTGGTGACTTTTGGGGACGCGGGGGAGGCGCCCGAGGTCGACATCGATGCGTTTGTCGACGGGGTGGCCACCGACATTGTCGCCAGCGGCAACTTCAACACCGGGTTCGCGGCGGAGGAGTGCGAGGCGGTGTTGCTCGACGAGTCGGGGACCGAGGTGGACGTGGCGGGCCTCGACCAGTTGGAGAGCGTCCAGGTGAGCTTCGCCGCCAGCGGCGGCATCCAATGGCGCTGCACCGATGCGGTGGGGCGGTCATCGGTGAGCGACGCACGCGCGGTCTACGGCGTCTCGGTGTCCCTCGACCCGGGACCGTATTGGGTGGCGGCCGGCGACGACCTGCAGGTCGACTACACGGTGGGCGACGGCGTCTGTGTGTGGGGGCTCGACGACCCGGGCGCGGCGTTGTCGGTTGCAGAGAACGCCAACGGGGTGTTGCTGCAGAGCGTGAACGACGACGTGCAGCTCTCGGTGACCTGCGGGGGACCTGTCACCCCCGCCGCGCTCACGGTCACCGCCGCGGTGATGGTGCCGGCGAACATCGACGACATCGACGTGGTGTTCGGCAACACCAACAACGAGCTCACGGTTACCTATGTCGCGCCCGAGGCCGTGTCCTGTGGGCTCACCGACGGCGCCGGCGTGGACGCGGTCAGCGCGGGGGGCGTGTTCCCCCTGTCCGGGCTGGTGGCCGACCGCCACGACTTTGTGCTCACGTGCACGGGGGAGACAGGGGCGCCCGAGGACGAAGCGGTGGCCGCGTTCGCGGTGTGGATCGGCGACTTCAACATCGACCCCGACGCGGCCTCGGCGGTGGGCATCCTCGCCTTGTCGGGGACCTGGAACAACAACGGCAACGGGGCTTTTCCCGACGCCGTGGCCGCGCAGTTGCGCCGGGTGAGGCAGGACATCAACATCCAGAGCCGGCCGTTCACCACCGTGGCGTTCCCGGCTCTGGAGTCCATCGGCCGTCACCTCCGGGTGGAGAACAACACGAGCCTGCTCAGCGCCAGCTTTCCGCGGTTGGTGTCCGTCGGGGGCGACACCGTGTTGGCCAACAACGACGCGATGACGAGCATGAGCCTTGACGCGCTGGAAGACGCGAACGAACAGTTCTACTTCCAGGAGAACGACGTGGCGTCCTCGCTGTACACGCCGGTGCTGGCCCGGGTGGGGCACCAGATGCGCATCTACAACAACGACGGGTTGCCCACCGCGTCGTTCCCGGCGCTCGTCAGCGTCGGGGAGAACAACACCTCGCTGGTGGTGCAGCAAAACGACGTGATGTTCAATCTCTTTGCCCCCTCGCTCGCGGTGGTCGGTCACGACGTCAACGTGCAAAACAACCCCGCGCTCACCAACGTGAACTTTGGGGCCCTCGACACCGCCGACAACGTCTTCATCCAGAACAACCCGGCGGTGAACGCGCTGCTGGTGGGGGTCAATGCCTCGGGCGGCCAACTCGACATCGAACTGGAGCTGCGGGTCAGCGACACCAGCCTCACCAGCGGCAGCGGGTTTGAGGGCGGCTTCGCCCCCGCCATCAATGCGCTGACCCTGCGGGTGCGGGACAACGACGACCTCGAATGCATTGACATTTTGCCGTTGGCCTGCCGGACGGTGGCGAGCAACTATTTCTTGTTCGGCGGAGACGACCTCAGCTGCCCCTTGCCGACCTGCGACTGACCGGTCGACCCGGCGTCGATCAGTACCGCACCGCGGTGGGCTTGACGCGACCGGGGCCTTGCTCGGGGAGGACCCCCGCGAGCGGTCCGGTCTCCTCCAGCTGCCCGGTGAAGAGCAGAATCAGGCCGTGGATGATGCCGATGGTGCCGGCGAGCACGATGCCCGCCAATGAGCCTGCACCGCCACACACCAGAGCCACGATCACGAACCCAAACGCGGCATCGAGCAGCGCTTGGGTGTTGCCGAGCCCCTGGGCCACCTCGGTGCCGTAAATCGAGGACGCGTAGAGCCCGCCCGGCAGCGTGCCCCCCAAACAGCCCGCGGCGAAGCCACCCACCGAGCCGATGCCCGCGTAGACCACCGCGAGGGAGTAGATGGCGGTGCCTTTGCCCCCGAAACACTCCTGGTCGATCATGCTCAAGCCAATGCAGGTGAGCTGTTGCCAAAGAGAGAGGCAGGGATCGTAGGCGAACACCCGGGGGGACAGCCCGGTGTCTTCCTCGTCGAGGTCGTCAGCGATCGGAGCCGACGGAGCCGACGAAGGGGCCAGGGGCGCGCCGTCGCTTGTCACGGAAGCCGGACCCAACGACAAGACAAGCACCAACGCGAGCATCCGCGCACTCTAGCCCGGGGCGGGAGACCCGGCAATGTGAATGGCTGCGGGTGTGACCCCGGTCAGTCGTTGAAACACCCGCCCTCATCCGCGAACCCCACGACCACGCCTTGGATCGAGGCCCCATCGCTGGTGTGGTACAGCACCGCCGCGTTGCCGGGGGTGGTGTCGCCGGTGGAGAGCATCGGGCGCCGGTCGTCGGCGGGATACTGGCGGTCTTGGCGCTCGGCCGCGGACAGGGCCGCGGGGTTGGCGTTGTAGCTGTCGGTGAGTTCAAACACATTGTCGAGGGTGTCGTGCAGCCACGCCGCGGTGCGGTACCCACGCTGGTAGTAGGTGGGGTAGGGGTAGGCGGCGGGCGCGACCTGCACGCTGCTGGTGGTGAACGCCGCGTAGGCGCGCACTTCACCGGCCGCGGTGGCGGCGGACATCATCTGGTAGGGCGCGTACACGGTGTTGTAGCTCTCGAACACGTCGCGCTTCACCATGGTGCCGTACGGCGACACGGTGGCCGAGAACCCGGCCGCGTCGGGGTAGGTCAGCCCCTCGTGAACGCCGCCCACCGCGTAGTAGCTGGTGGTGCGCGCGACCTCCCACTGGTTGGTTCCCCGTCGGAGGTAGAGGGACGACGCGCCGCTGAAGGCCAGGCCGTAGTATTGCCGCGTCTCGAACCCGTTGAGCTGGCCTTCGATGAACGACGGGTTGCTGTTGCCGTTGTCCCGCACGATGGGGGTGCCGTTGAACAGCACGCGGTTGAGGGTCTCGGCGGGAAGGAACCCGGCAATGTAGTTGGACGTGACCAGGGCCTCCCAGTGGGGGTCGGTGGTGGACGTCCAGCGCAGCACGTCCATCGACCCCATGGCGTAGCCCATGGTGCCCCCCGCGTAGAAACTCCAGGGACCTTGGGTCCCGCTGAGACCGGTGTAGGGATTGTTGAGCGGGTCGCGCCACACCACGGTGCGCACCTCGCCGCCGTCGTCGAAGGAGGGCGAAGCGAACGGCTCGACGTAGGACATCACGATGCGGTCGTCGTCGATGGTGCAGGCCGCGTCGAGGGTGAGATCAAACCGTGGCGGGTCGAGGAAGTTGACCGATTGGGCCACGATCTTGGCCAGCCCGCCTTCGCCGCTCAGCCGGTAGAAGCCGAGGTTGGTCAAATCGAGCACGTAGATGTCCGGGTACACCACGGGGTTGACCTCGGCGGGGTTGGACGTGACCGTGTTGGGGAGGCCAAACGCCACCGGCCAAATCGAGGTGTCTTTGAGAATCGCGAAGCGGCCCCCGTCGCAGACCTGCTTCACCGTGAGGTTGGTGGGGATGACCGAACTCGATGTCTCGTTGACGAACGCCACCGAGGCCTCGCCCACGTTGCCGGCGGAATCCACCGCGCGAATCTCGAGGAGGTTGTCGGTGTCTTGCTCGAGGTCGAACTGAATCTTGCCGCCGGAGGGCACGGTGTTGATCCAGGGACCCCCGTTGCTGCGCTGCTCGTACCGGTTGAAGTTGGTGTCCAAGGTGCTGCCCGCGGGGACGTCGATGCGTGCACATTCATAGTTGACCCCGACGCTGTTGGCCGGGGCCACCAAGGGGGGGCTGGGGGGGACGTTGTCGAACGTGATCGCGTCGGAGTTCATGGCCCGGACGTTGCCAGCGGCGTCGCGGACTTGGGCGTCGACGCGTTTGAGTCCTTGGCTCAAGATGTCGAGCGAACAAGAGAACGTCGGTTGGTAGGGAACCACCGGCTTGGTCTGCGGGGAGGTGCCGTTGCAATCCACCTGCATCTGCACCGGGGTGTCCCCGGTGCAGCTGATGTCGGCGATGACGTCGTTGGCGTTGGTGAAGGCTTGGCCGCCGTTGATCAACACCGACACGCCACTTTCGCAGGGCGCGACGTTGTCGAACACGAAGGTGTCGATGGTCCAGGGGCTGGCTTGGCCGAGATCATCGAAGGCGCGCACGCTGAAGGTGTAGCCGTCGCCCGCCGCCGCGCTGGGGCTCGACATGTGGCTGCCGGCCAAGAGCGTGTACGTCGAGGTCGCGGTCATGTCTTGCCACACCGTGACCCCCACGGCGTTCTCGAGCTTGATTTCGAAGGTGCCGTTGCCGCCGCCCCCGTCGACCCAGTCCGTCACAATGTTGCTGTTCTGGGGGGAGACGATGGGCAACAGGCTGGGGGCGTCGGGGGCGACGGTGTCCACCACCAACGAGCGAGAGGCAGACAGGCTTTCGTGGCCCGCGCGGTCCACCGCCCGCACCCGGAAGTACCAGGTGCCATCGGTGAGCTCGGCGGGGGGGAGGATGCCGCCCGCGGGCCAGAGGTCGCTTTCGTAGTCCACGAACGCGAAGCTTGACGACGTGGAGAGCTGCAGCGAATAGCCCTGGATGCCTGAGGTGGCGTCGCTGCCACCGCCCCAGTTGATCCGGGGGCGGGGGTCGTTGGTGAGTTCGCCGTTGGTGATGGTGGTGTCGCCGCTGGCGGTGGTGGCGCCGGGGGTGTTCACAATGGCACTGAAGGCCGTGGGGGCGGTGGGGGGCACCTGGTCCAGGGTGATGTAGGCGGGGCCCACCGGCGAGATGTTGCCCGCGGCGTCGCGCAAGCACGCGTGCACTTCGCGGGGGCCGTCGCTGTTGGTCAAGGTGGTGGTGGTGGATGGGAGGTAAGCGACCCACTGTGGTTCGGTGAGCAGAGCGCAGTTGGGCAGCGTGGTCCCGGTGACGAACATGTCGGTGGTGTCCACCGGAGCCCCCGAGAAGTCGACGTCCACGGTGGTGTCGGTGGAATAGGGCGCGCCGCCATCCACGGTGATGATCGCGCTGGGGACGGCGGTGTCGAGCACAATGGTGTCACTGATGACGCTGACATTGCCGGCCCGGTCTTTGAGACAGGCGTACACCGTGCGGTTGCCGTCCAGGCTGAACAGCGTGGCGGTGCCGCTGATCGAGGTGCTGAACAACCCTGAATAGGTGGCGGAGGAGCAGTCGATGGACTCGGCCCCGACCGCGATCTGCACCGCTTCGTCCGCGGTGCCGGACAGGCTGACGGTGGTGGTGGTGGTGAAGGCCGCGCCCCCGTTGATGCTCAGGCTGCCGCCCGGGCTGGCGCGGTCGACGGTGATGGTGTCGGTCTGGGTGCTGGTGTTGCCGGCGTAGTCGGTCACCTCCACGCACACCGTGCGCACGCTGTCCGCGCCGGTGGACAGCGTCCAGGGCAGAGACGAGGCGTAGGGGGTGAGGGGGCCGGTCAGGTTGGCACAGTTGTCGTTGGCGAGGCGAATGCCTTGGATGCCCGAGGTCGCGTCGGTGGCGGTGAGGTCGAGGGTCACGGGCAGCTTGGCGGTGTGGGTCTCGCCTTGGTCGATGGTGAAGGCGCCGATGGGCGGGGCCAGGGTGTCGAGCACGATGGGATCGTTGGCGGTGCCGGTGCGGCCGCTCCCGTCACGGAAACACGCGGTGACGACCTTGGTGCCGTCGCCCCCGCCGAGGGTGAACAGCTTGCTGCTGGCCATGGCCTCGTAGGTGGCGGTGGCGCAGTTGAGCGGGCCCTGGGCCAATGCCACTTGGGTGACATCGGGGGAGGCGGAGAGGGAGACGGTGACGCTGGTCGAGCTGGTGGCGACCGCGCCGCTGTTGACCGAGACCGCGCCCACCGGATCGGTGGTGTCGAGCGAGATGCTGTCGAACGCGGCCGCGGTGTTGCCCGCGACATCCCGAAAACACGCGGCCACGGCCTTGAGGCCGTCGCCCGAAGACAGGGCGATGGAGGTGGTCGCGCCGGTGAGGCCCACCGTGACCGGGGTGTAGGTCGCGGTGGCGCAGTCGAGGCCGTCGTTGGCCAATGCATAGCCATTGGTGTCGCTGGGGAAGGAGACCGACGCGGACACGGTGGTGGACTGGGTGGTGGTGGAGCCGCCGGCGAGGTTGAGGGTGCCGCTGGGGGGGGTGGTGTCGAGCACGATCGACGTCGAGGCCGAGCCGACCTGGCCCGCGGCGTCGCGCACGCAGACCGCGAGCTGTTTGGTGCCGTCGGGGGTGGGCAGGGTCCAGTTCTGCGAGGCGGTGAAGGGGGAATAGGTGGCGGTGGCGCAGTCGAGACTGGGTCCGTTGGCCACCGAGAGGTCGGTGACGTCAGCGTCGGCCGAGATCGCGAGGGTGACGTTGCGGGTGGTGGTGTGGCTGTCCCCGCCGTTGATGCTGACCGCGGCCGACGGGGCGGTGCCGTCGAGGGTGATGCCGTCGCTCATGGCGTAGGTCAGGCCCACGCGGTCCCGCAGGCACGCGTACAGGGTGACGGCCCCGTCGGTGGCGGCGAAGGTAAACTGCTTGTTGGGTTCGTAGCTCTGGTAGCCGGTGGCGGTGGTGCAGTTGGGGGCGGTGGCGGTGAGGAGCACCTCGGTGACGTCCTCGGAGGCGCTGAGCAGGACGTCAACGGTGGGCGATGTCGAGAACGCCGCGCCCCCGTTGACGAGCACGGTGCCGGAGGGGGCGGTGGTGTCGAGCAGGATGTCGTCGGCGGCGAGCCCGATGTTGCCGGCTTGGTCGACAAAACACGCGGTCACGGTCTTGGTGCCATCGGGGGCGGGGAGCGGTTGGGTGACGGTGAGCGAGGTGGTGCCCACGGTCAGCGCGGTGTTGATGTTGACGGTGGCGCAGTCAGCGGCGCCGCCCTGCAGCGCGTAGGCGGCGGTGTCGTTGGGGAAGGTGAGGGCCACGTCGGGGGTGCTGTCCGATGTGGCCGCGGCCCCGGCCGCGATGCTCACGGTGCCCGCGGGGGGGCTGGTGTCGAGGATGATGGTGGCCGAGCTCTGGGCGACGTTGCCCGCGGGGTCGCGCACCTCGACGAACACTTCTTTGCTGCCGTCCACCGCGGGGGAGCCGAGCGTCCAGACCGTAGAGGGCGAAAAGCCGCCGAAGGCGCTGAGGAAGGTCGCGCTGTTGGACAAGCGCAGGGCGGTGGCGCCCGCGGCGACGATGGTCACGTCGACGGTGGCGTCGGTGGTGTAGGCGGCGCCGTCGTTGAGGGCGAAGGTGCCGATGGTGGGCGCGACCCGGTCGAGGGTGATCGCGAGCGAACGGGGGGCGCTGGGGTTGCCCGCGCCGTCCACGAACACCACCGAGACGGTGTGCGCCCCGTCGCTGTCGGGCAGCAGCACCGCGTGGCTGAGCACAAAATCTTGCTCTGCGGGGGCACCCCCATCGACGCTGGTGCGGATGGTCTTCACCCCGCTGAGGGCATCAGACGCGAACAGTTCGAGCACCACCGTGCGGTCGGCGGTCAACACGTTGCCCGCGTCGAGCACACAACTGCTGCAGGTGAGCGGGACGGTGTCCGGCGGGGTCGTGTCCAGGGTGATGCTGTCGGTGCGATCGACATCGTTGCCCGCGGCGTCGAAGAACCGGGCGTACACAAAGTACAGCCCATCGCCCACGTAGTCGGACGAGTCGCTCAGGTCGAAGGGGACCGAGCCGGGGGGCGTGCCCAGGGTCGCCTCGTCATAATCGGTGAACAGCCCGCCGTCCTTGCTCACCCACACCCGGGTCGGGCTGTCGGTCGGGGGCGCGGTGATGTCGAGCGACACCGTGGTGCTGGTGGTGTAGGGACTGCCCCCGTCGACGGTGAACGACACGCTGGGGGGCGCGGTGTCCAGCACCAGGTCGAAATAGAACGGGTTGTTGTCCGCTGCAGAGACATTGCCGGCGCGGTCCCGGAACTGCGCGAACACGCGGTAGGCCCCGTCGTTGCCGGACAGGCCCGGCCCCACGAGATTGGCCAGGGTCGCCCCCGCCCCCGCCCCCGACGCGTCGGTGAACGCGACCTGGGACATGTCCACCCCCGGGGGGGCGATGCCGGTGCCCACGTAGACGGGCAAGAAGCGGTAGGCGGCCACGTCCGCCACCGGCGCGCCGGTCACGTCGAGCACCGGGGTGAGCGCATCGGTCTGCGCGGTGCCCACCCCGAGGTCGATGAGGTACTGCGCGATGGTCGTGTAGAAGGTGCCCGCGCTTTCGATCACCGCCGCCCCGGTGGGGGACGCTTGTACGCCGTGGAGCGCGCGCGGTTCGGTCACGTCGTACACGATGCCGGCGGACAAGGGATTTTGTGAACAGTTGCCGGCCTGGTCACAGGCAAAACCCCACACGGTGTGCACCTGCTCCAATGGGGCTGCACCCCCCGGGAGGTCAACGACGCAGGCGGCGTTGGCCGCGCACACGTCGGCCCCGGGGGGGATGGACCCGGGGGCGGTCGCGGCCCAGGTGACGTACGCGCTGCCCAGGGGGGCGACGTCGCCCTGGCCGGCGGAGGCCGAGACCCGGACCCGGGCCACCGGCAGGTTGGTGAACGCGCCCACCGCGTTGGGCTGGGTCGATTCGGCGGTGACCGACGAGGGCTCGGGGGCCACGGTATCGAGCAGAATGCTCGCGGAGAGCACCGGGCCGTTGACCCCACCCTGGACGACCTGCACATAGACCTCGACCACGCCGTCGGCCCCGCTGATGTCGACGGTGGGGGGCGCGCCCGGGACGTACGTTTGCCAGGCGGGGGTGGCGTCCCCGGCGTCGAAGGGCGTGCGGGCCTGCACCCGGATGTCGGTGACGTCCGCGTCCGCTTGGAGCCGAATTTGGGCTGACGTGGCGTTGGTGTACGCCTTTTGGGTGCAGGGGTCGTCGCCGACGTGGCACAGGATGAAGTCGCCGCTGATCGGCTTGAGCAACACCGGGGTGGGCTCGCCCGGGGTGTCCTCGGCCACGATGGTGGTCTGGTTCTGCACGACCTGAATGCCGGTCTCGGTGGCGGTGAAATAGCTCTCGTAGCTCGCGCGCAGCTCGTAGCGGTCGCTGCCCACCGTGACCACCAGCCCGGGCACGGGGAAGGTGTAGCTGCCGTCGGGCTCGGTCACGGTCTGGTCGATGATGTCGCCGTTGAGCACGGCGCTGACCAAGATGCCGCCGTGGGCGGACAGGTCGTCGGCCTTGTCCTCGAAGCGAAACACCCCCGTGACGTTGCCGCGGGCGTAGGCCAGGCGCGTGGTGCCCACCGCGGTGGGTTGGCCGGCCACCACTTGGCCCACGGGGATTTCGGTGGCGACCAGGCCCGCGCGCTCGAGGGTCAAGAAGTAGCCGGTGCCTTCCGGCACCTGACCAAACACGAACCCGCCGAGCGCATCGGTGAGGGTCTCGTCAACTGGCGCGTCCGTGCCCGGCGCCGCGCCGGGGGCGTAGAGCCGGGCCACAATGCCACTGTGAACGGGGCTGTCCCCTGGTTCTTGGTCGACCAGGGCCCGGCCGCCCACGGTGCCGGTGAGGTCCAGGGTGTAGACCGGGCTGTCCACAGACAGGACGTTGCCGGCGCGGTCTTTGACCTCGGCGGTGAACGAAAAGGACGACCCGTTGGCGCCGGTGACGCTCAGCACCTGGCTTGCCACAAAAGGACCAAAGGCGGTGCCGGCGGGGATCGCGTCTTGGTGTACGCGCATCGCGACCGGTTCGTCGGCGAGGTCGAGGTCGTCAGGCACAAAAAACGCAACCTGCGCGCTTCGGCCTTTCAGCACGCCCCCCGCGTCGGCGTTCTGCACCTCGAGGGGCAAAATGCCTTGGCCCGCGTCCCCGAGCACGGGGGGGCTGGTGTCGACCATGATGCTCACCGGCACCGGGTCAGCGGCGTTGCCCGCCTGGTCCGCGAGCCAGACCCAGAACACCTTCTCGCCTTCCCCCGCGCTGGCCACGGAGTTGAGCTGCAGCTGGGCCAAGCCGGGGGGGGCGTCGATGTCCGCCCCCGCGAGCACGGTCTCGTCGCCGGGGCCGTTGTCGGCCTGGATGTGCACTTGGGCCCGGGCCACCTGAGAGGTCTCGTCCACCGCGAGCACATCGAGCCCCACCGCGGCCCCGTCCTCGGTTTGCCAATAGGTGCCGTCGGCGTCGGGCACGAGGTTGCGGACCTCGACGTCGATGACCGCGGGGGGCACGGTGTCGCGCACCACCTCGGTGGAGAACAGATCGGTGGTGAACACAAACTCGGGATGGTCTGGGCTCTGGGCTTGAAACTGTGCATAGATGGGCACCGGGCCTTGCACATTGGGCAGCGCCACCGTGACCTGGGCGGTGAACGCGGCAAACGGGGCCGCCTCCGCCGCGAACGCGGGATCGGTCGAGACCCGCATCGAGAGCTGGCTGGCGTCGGTGAAGGCGAGCACGTCCACCGCGACCTCGTCGTCGCGGGTGTAGTAGGCGCCGTTGTCCTCGGTGGACAGGTTGGGCTTCAGCACCGCGGTGACCGGGTAGAGCAGCAGCGCGTCCCCGTCGGCCGAGCCCTCGTCGAACAGCACGGTGGGGGGCTCGGGGGTGCGGGCCCCGGTCACGGTGATGCCCACCCGGAAGTCAGGGGCGAACCCGGGCCGCTCCGCGAGCAGGCCGTAGGTCCCGTTGTCGAGACCCGCGAAGCTGAAGCCGCCCTCTCCGTCGGTGGGCAGCTCCCGAATGGGCTGGGCCCCGGTGCCGGTTCGTTTGTACAATGTCACTGTGCGCGGGCCGCCTTGTACGTCTTGGAGGTTGACCCGCCCCGCGATCACGGCTTGGCCGGCGTTGTCCTCGGTGGTGGGTTCGCGCAGCACCAGGTCCCCGAGGTCGCGCTCCTCGCCGGGGGCGAGCAGGTCGATGGACAGCGCGTTCTCCATGCCCAGGAGGTCGGCGGGCCGCTCGGGGATGGTGAGGCGGAGATTGCCGGGGGTGAGCTCGTCGAACACAAACCCTGCGGTCCCGCTGCTCTCATCGCAGTCGAGGGGGAACTCGAGGGCGCCGAGCGGTTCGCAGCGGCCGGCTTTGACCAGCTCGCCGCCCTGCTTGAGCTCGAGCCGCAGGGTGCGGAGGTCCTCGAGCACGACGTCGGGGTCGGCCCCCACCCGGTCGATGACCACGGTGCCCAAGACGCTGGCTTTGGCTTGTTGGCTCGGATCGTTGTCCGGGTCGTACGCGTTGATGGGGGGCAGGCAGCCAGTGAACACAAAGATCAAAAGGACGACACAGCGACCAGCCACACGCATCGGCACACCTCCCAAAGCGGGAGGCATTGTCCGCTGAGCCGAAAGTGGACCGCAAGCGACCGGCGGGGCCTGGTGCGTCGAGACACAGCCAGGGGTCGGGCATAAAAAAAAGCCCCTCCCGAGGGAGGGGCATACACACACACACACACACAATCAGGGGGCTACAACCCGAGGGGCGCAGAGTCGGCAAGGCCACCACCTCGCCGGGCGCCACATCGGAGGGGTCACACACACACCGAGCGGTCCCTGACCAAAAGGAGTATCGCCCCCCGGTGTGGTCAGGTTGCTGACATGTCGGATAAAGGCCCACGTTGACTGTAAGTGGCTGTACAATTTGAAAAAACTGGTCGCCGGCCGAGATCCAGCGGGCGGCGCCGCCGTGCACGAGCGGGCCAAGGTTCGTATGCTGGCGCGACCTTGTGGGGGTGAACGTGAACGAGTCAAAGCCGCGTCCGACGTGGCGCCGCCGCGTGCTGCAGGTGGTGTTGTTGCTGGTGTTGCTCGGCCTGGTCGTCAGCGGGGCGCTGGCCACCGCGGCGTGCCGAAGCATGGGCCAGGCCCCGCGGGGCGAGCGGCTGCTGCGCATGAAGCACTCCCCGATTTGGAGCGAGAGCAGCCAAGGCTTCAAAAACCGGATGCCCCAAGTGCAGGACCCGATGCTCGACCTGGTCGGGGACTGGGTCACCGGGGGGTCGGCGCACCGGGTGCCCGAGACGCTGCCGCCGGTGTTGTCGCGGACCCGCGCCGACTTCGACACCCCGCCGGCCACCGGCCTGCGCGTGACCTGGCTCGGTCACTCGACGCTGCTCGTCGAGATCGACGGGGCCCGGGTCCTGGTCGACCCGGTGTGGGGGCCCCGCGCGTCGCCCTGGACCTTCCTCGGCCCCGCGCGCTGGTACCCGCCGCCGCTCCCCCTCGACGAGCTGCCCGACATCACCGCGGTGGTGATCTCCCACGACCACTACGACCACCTCGACCTGCCCACCGTCGACGCCCTCAAGGACAAAGACATCCCCTGGGTCGTGCCGCTCGGGGTGGGCGCGCATCTCGAGTACTGGGGGGTGCCGACCGAGCGCGTGTTCGATCTCGACTGGTGGGAAGCAAAGACCCTCGGCGGCCTCACCCTCACCGCGACCCCGGCGCGCCACTTCTCCGGCCGCTCGATGCCCGGCGAAAACGGCGGGCCGACCTTGTGGGCAGGCTGGGCGATGACCACCGACGCCCACCGCGTCTACTACTCGGGCGACACCGCGATGTTCGAGGAGCTGCTCGACATCGGCAAACGGCTCGGCCCCTTCGACATCACCATGATCGAGACCGGGGCCTACAACAAGGCGTGGGCCGACGTGCACATGGGGCCGGAGCAGGCGGTGCGCGCCCACCGGCTGGTGCGCGGCGAGGTGTTCTTGCCGGTGCATTGGGGGCTTTTTGATCTCGCCCTGCACGGCTGGACCGAGCCCATCGAGCGGGTGTTGGTCGCGGCCGAAAAAGAGGGGGTGACGGTGGTGAGCCCGCCGCCGGGCGGTTCGGTCGAGCCGGCGGTGCCCACCCCGGTGAAGCGGTGGTGGCCAGACGTCCCCTGGGACCCGGTGGAGGTGCACGCGGCGTTTTCGAGCGGAACCGCGCATCTCATGCGCGACGACGCCGTGCCCGCGGCGCTGCCCGCGGCCGCCGATGACAAGCCCGCCGCGGTCCTGGACGCCGACGACGGGCCGCTCAGCGAGGAGCCCGCGGCGGTGATCACCCCGTCGAAGCCCTGAGCTATTCGGTTGACTCCCCGGGTGGCTTTAGTACTCATCCAGGCTGGTTCTTCCACGGGCAGGTGTCCGAGTGGTTGAAGGTGCCTGACTCGAAATCAGGTGTGCGTTCATAGCGTACCGGGGGTTCGAATCCCTCCCTGCCCGCCATTTGAAGACTGTGACGAAGGAGCGACGCAGAGACATTTGAGGAGACAGTCTTCCGCCACGGATCGGTGACCGAGTGGCTGAAGGTGCACGACTGGAAATCGTGTGTGCGTTTACGCGTACCGAGGGTTCGAATCCCTCCCGATCCGCCAGCCGCATCACAATCGCAACGTCCGAACCCCGCCAGGCCCGGAAGGGAGCAACGGTAGGACCCCCTGCGATGTGTGGTGCGGTCTTTTTTGTCTCGAAACCGTCCCCGCATTTGTCCCTCGCGCCCGCGGTGGGCGACCATGCGCGCCATGTACATCTGGAGCGCCGTGATGTTGGCGTCGCTGGCGGGGCAACCCGCCGAGGCGCCGGCCCCCAAGGTCAAGACCCTCGTGCTCGACGCGGAGGCCCCCGCGGCGCCAGACGTGGTGCGGGTGCTGACCGACACCGTGGTGAACGTGTACGGGGCCGACGAAGGCCGGGAGGTCATCGCCCAGTCGGAGGTGGCCGAGGTGCTGGACGTCGAGCAGCAAAAGATGGCCGCCGGCTGTGACGCGGTGAGCTGCCTGGCCGAGATCGCGCTCGCCCTGGACGCAGATACATTGGTCAAGCTCTCGGTGGCCCAGGTGGGCGAGCAGTATGTGTTGAGCATGAGCGAGTTCTCCGCGGACACCGGCCGGCCGGTGGCGCGCATGCAGTCCCGTTGTCAAGCCGACGACGGGGCGCTGCTCGCGGCGGTGGAGCAGCTGACCACAAAGTTGCTGCAAAGCACCCGGGGCGAGGTGCAGTTCTTCGGCACGATCTCGGTCAAGACCGTGCCCGGCGGGGGCCAGGTGTACGTCGATGGCGAACGCCTCGGCCCCTCCCCGGTGAGCAAAGCGGTGCCGGTGGGCGCGCACCAGGTGCGGGTGGTCCAAGACGGCGACGAGGCGGCGGTGGATGTGGAGGTTCGCCGCAAGCTGGCCACCGACGTGGAGATGGCCTTGCGGTACCGCGCGCCCCCGCCCCCCGAGGTGCTCGAGGCCTACGAACAATCGAGCGCGGTGCGCCCGGTCTGGCTGGCGGGGGAGCTCGGCGGGGGGACGGCGGGGCTTTTGTGCGGCGGGTGTTGTGCCGCGTTCGGGGGCATGGCCGCGGTGCAGAGCGGGTTGGGGTTGGCCTACGCCACCGACGACCAGCAGCGCCAAGGTCTGTACTTGGGCATCTTCATGTGGGGCGCGTTCGCGGTGGTGGGCACGGTGGCCGCGGTGCTGGGGGTGACCGGCCTCGGCTACGGGGTCTACGACCTCGGCTTCGGCGCGCCCGAGGAGCCGGCGGACGGGCCCGTGGTCCACCGGGTCACGATCAAGACCGAGGGCGAGGCCCCGCGCGAGTTGCGGTTGGACGTCGGGGAGAGCCAACGTCACTGACCGGTGGCCAGGACCCGTGGGTTCTTGTTGGGCGTCCGGCGGGTGCGAAATTTCTGAGCAGAAACAGCAGCTTGTGCTGGCCACGGCGCGATTTGTCAGCCAGGGTCCGCTTCTGAAACACTGGCGCCCCAAACCGGACGGGCAGGTCCGGGCGCGGCGTGGCGCCGCGAAGATGAAAGGTCATGAAATGCAGAAGGTCCTTTGGTTTTCCCTGATGGCACTTTGTTTGAGTCCCATCACGGTCGTGTCCGCGGGCTGTCCCATGGACACCGGCGACGGTGATGGCGACGGCGACGGCGACGGTGATGGCGACGGCGACGGCGACGGCGACGGCGACGGTGACGGCGACGGTGACGGCGACGGTGACGGCGACGGTGATGGCGACGGTGATGGCGACGGTGATGGTGATGGTGACGGCGACGGCGATGGTGACGGCGACGGCGACGGTGACGGCGACGGCGACGGCGACGGTGATGGGGACGACGCAGGACCGGGCAACGACGCGGGCGTCGATGCGGGGCCGGGCATGGACGCCGGGCCGGGCATGGACGCGGGACCGGGCAATGATGCTGGACCCGATGACCTGGCGTGTATGAACGCGACGCCGATCACGTCTTTGCCGGTGACCGGCTCCACCACCGACCTTCCGAGCAACTTCGCTGGGTGTCCCCAGTCGGACAGCGACAACGCCGGGGACGTGGTCTACGCCTACACCACGACCCAAGACGCGAACGTGACCTTCGACTTGACCGACGACGTGACCGACTTCGACGCGGTGCTGTCCGTGCGGACCGATTGCACCGATGTCGAGACCGAGACCTGTGATGACGCCATTGGCAACGGCGGCGAGACGATCACCATCGCCGGGGTTCCGTCGGGCACGACCCTGTACGTGATCGTCGACGGATGGGAGACCTTCGACCCCGATGGCGAAGAAGGCAACTATGAACTCAACGTCACCGAGGAAGCGATTACTTACCTCGGCAGCGGGGACGCGTGTGACCCGGCCTCGACCACCGAGCTCTGCGCGGACCCGGAAGGCTGCTACGGCACCGCGGGCAATGAGACCTGCCAAGTCCAGACCATTCTCGGCACCGGCGATGCGTGCGACGACGCCGACAGCAGCGCGGTGTGCGACGAGGGCGGCGGCGATTTCTGCCTCGACGACGGGGCCGGCGGCACCACGTGCCAGAATCCCGAGGTCCTCAACTGTGACGCGGCCATTCCCGTGCAAGCCGGGGTGCAAGCCACCGGTGACACCACCGGCGCGCTCAACGGCCTGGTCGGGAGCTGTGCGGCCAACGCTCACGCCATCGGCGAAGTGGTGTTCAGCTACGACGTGACCGGGGCGGGCGACGTGTTGGTGTCGATCGACACCCAGGCGGCGTTCGACCACATCACCTACGTGCGCACCACCTGCACCGACGTGAACACCGAAATTGGTTGCTACGATCCGAACGGCGTCTTGGAGGTGAATGCCACTGCAGGCGACACCCTGTACATCGTGGTTGACGGTTGGAACACCGCCGAAGGCACGTTCACCCTCGACGTCAGCGAGGTCGACATTGTGAACTTGAACGCCGGCGACGCGTGTACCCCGGGTTCGGCCACGGAGATCTGCCCCGACCCGACCGGATGCTACGGCACGCCGGGCAACGAGACGTGTGTCGAGCAGGCCACGTTGGCCAACGGGGATGCGTGCGTGCCCGACGACACTGCGGCGATTTGTGATGCCGCAGCGGGAGACGAGTGCGTGGCCGACGGCGGCGGGACGGCGACCTGTCAGAACCCGGCCGTGGCGCAGTGTATGGCGCCTCCGACGGTGACCTCTGGCGTTCAGGTCGCTGGCGACACCACCGGTGCCCTGAACGCATTCCAAGGGAGCTGTGGCTCGTCGTTCACCGACGCGGCCGGCGAGGCGGTCTACCAATATGATGCGGTCACCGCGACGACGGCCCTGTTGAGCGTGGACACCCAGGCAGACTTTGACCATGTGACGTACATCCGCACGGCCTGTGTGGACCCGGCGAGCGAGTTGAGCTGCTACGACCCCAACGGTGTCCAGAACATCGACGTATCTGCCGGTGACACGGTCTACATCATCGTGGACGGGTACAGCGCGGCCGAGGGCACGTTCACCCTCGACGTGACCGAGACAGATTACGAGGTGGTGGCGTTGGGGGATCCTTGCGACCCCGACAACCCCGCTCAGAGCTGCGCTGACCCCGGGGTGTGCATCGGCGCCGCTGGGGCTGAGACCTGCATCGACCCGCTGGCGAACATTGACGTAAACGCGGTCTCGGGCGCAGGTGAAGTCATCACCAACGGAACCCCGGTGGTGAGCACTGCCAATGTTGCTGAAGACCCCTGTACCGTGGTCAGCGTGCAAGTGCAGGTCGACATCAGCCACACGTACATCGGGGACATCGACATGGATCTCACGTCGCCGGCCGGCACCACGGTTCGGTTGCACGACGGGACTGGTGGGAGCGCGGATGACATCATCGGCTACTATGAATTGACCTTGACCGTGGACGGCCCCGGGACCCTCGCCGACTTCGTGGGCGAGAATGCGTTTGGTGATTGGACCTTGACCATCGCCGATTCGTTCAACGGCGATGACGGCACGCTCAACAGCTGGGCGGTCCAGCTCGACTGCACCGAGCTGCCGTAGTCGGTCTCGTTTGAGCCAAGAAGAGCCCGCCGCAAGGCGGGCTTTTTCTTTTGGCCCGGGGACGACGGGCCTTGCGTCCCATGCCACGGTTGGCGCAGCCGCCGCGAGCGGCGATGGGGGACGGAGGGCCCGGGCTCGTCGGGCAAGACCTCAGGGAGAGGCATTGCCGCACCGGGCGTCGTGCGGGACACTGGGTGCGTCGTGTGGCCGGGCGTGCAAGGCGTGGATCCGCGCGGGCGGTTGCGCCGCCCACGCCAAGACACCGGCCGCGCGTCGTTGGCCACGCGAGGGTACGGTTGTCGGTGAAGGAGTCTTCCATGCAGCGCGTTCTTTGGTTCTCTTTGGTCGCCCTGTTGGTGGCTCCTGCGTCGATCACGCTCACCGCGTGCCCAGCCGACCCTGGTGATGGCGATGGGGACGGCGATGGGGATGGTGACGGTGACGGTGATGGGGATGGCGACGGTGACGGGGATGGCGACGGTGACGGGGATGGCGACGGTGACGGTGACGGGGACGGTGACGGGGATGGCGACGGTGACGGGGATGGCGACGGTGACGGGGATGGCGACGGTGACGGTGACGGTGATGGCGATGACGCGGGACCGGGCGATGACGCGGGACCGGGCCACGACGCGGGCGTCGATGGGGGGCTGGGCATGGACGCGGGACCGGACATGGACGCGGGACCGGGCAATGATGCTGGACCCGGCGATGACGCTGGCGCTCTTCCCGACGCGGGTCAGCCCCCCGATGCGGGGCTGGGCACGTGCGGCGACGGCGTGCTGCATCCCGCAGAAGAGTGTGACGACGGGAACCTGGATGATGGGGACGGTTGTGCGGGGGACTGCACCTACGAGGATTTGAGCACCCAATCCGAATCGGAGCCTAACGACGACGGCACCCCAAACCTCGACACCGACGATTTTAGTGCGGCCAACGCCAACGGGCCCTACATCCAAAACGAGATCATCAGCGCGTCCATCTCGCCCGCTGGCGATGACGATGTGTTCGCGGTGGGGAACGCCAACGCGACCTACGGCGCGCTGCTCACGGCCCAAACCTACGGGTTGGCGGGGTTGGATACGTGCCCGTTTGACACCATCGTTCAAGTTCGCGACGCCGCCGGCGACCTCTTGACGGGTGACGACGACGGTGGCGCCGGTCTCTGTTCGCGGGTGGTCCACGTGGTGCCCGCGGGCGCAACGGTCTTCGTCCAGGTCAACGAGTACGGCGATACCGAAGAACAGGGCCCGTACTATCTGAAGCTGGACCTGCTGCTCCTTCAATGCGGCGACGGTGTTCTCACCCCCTTCGAACAGTGCGACGACGGGAACACCGTCCCGGGGGACGGCTGTGACGCCACCTGTGCGTACGAGTTCAGCGGTGTGGAGATGGAACCAAATGACACCGCGGCGACGGCAACGCCTTATGTGGCCCCGACCGCCGCCGCCGTCGACGTGGCGGGTGATTTTGATTTTTACGCGGTGGCGGTCACCGCCGGGCAGGTCATCACCGCCGAAACGTTCGACAACGGGGATGGTACCTGCGCCGGTACCACCAAGGACACGGAGCTGCGCGTGTACGATGTGGACGGCACCACGGAGTTGGCCGAGGACGACGATGGCGGGCTCGGCTACTGCTCGCTTGTGTCGACGACAGCGCCGGCCGACGGGACGTACTACGTGCGCGTCGCGGCGTCGCAGCTTTTCGCTCCCGACGACACGTTCGACTACAACTTGGTCATCGGCATCGAGTAGTTCGCGCGGTCTGCCCGCCCCCCCAAGGGCGTGTGTGTCGGTGGATCCCAACGGCTGCGCGGGGCGTTGCGGCGCCTCCGTCGAGGGCGCGAACTGCCAATGCGACGCGCCATGCATGGACTTCGCGGACTGCTGCCCCGACTTCGCGACGTTCTGTCCGGTCCCCTGAGACCGCGCGGGATCTGAGCGCCGAACGGCCCGCGGAGGCCGTTCTTGTGGGGGCGCACGGCGTGCGGTTCGTTGACGCAACGGTTGGCGCAGACCGTTCGAGGAACGATGAGGGACGGGCCGTGCGGGCTCGTCGGGCACAGACCGCGCGAACGGGCGTTGTCGAAACGGCCGGAGTGCGGGACACCGCGCGCGTTGGTGTCGGCCAGATCGCGCATCTCGACGGGTTGGCCGACCCCGGGGTTTGATTCGTTTCCCGGTTGGGAGGAGTTTACACATGCAGCGAATTCTCTGGTTTTCCTTGATGGCCCTGTTGGTGGGCCCCATGTCGGTGACGATGACGGGGTGCCCGTCCGACACGGGCGACGGCGACGGCGACGGCGATGGCGACGGCGACGGCGATGGTGACGGCGATGGCGACGGCGATGGTGACGGCGATGGCGACGGCGATGGTGACGGTGACGGTGACGGCGACGGTGACGGTGATGGTGACGGCGACGGCGATGGCGACGGCGATGGCGATGGCGACGGCGATGGTGACGGCGACGGCGACGGTGACGGTGATGGCGACGGCGACGGCGACGGCGATGATGCGGGAACACCAGGTGATGATGCGGGCGTGACCGGGCCCGACGCGGGCGTGACCGGCCCTGACGCGGGCGTGACCGGCCCCGACGCGGGCGTGACCGGGCCCGACGCGGGCGTGACCGGGCCCGACGCGGGCGTGAACGGGCCCGACGCGGGTGTGAACGGGCCCGACGCGGGTGTGAACGGCCCCGACGCGGGCTTTGTCGGCTGCGGCGACGGCGTGGTGGTGGCCCCCGAAGAGTGCGACCCGCCCGACGGGGTGATTTGCGACGTCACGTGCAGACTCATTGTGGCGGCGTGCGGCGACGGCGTGGTGCAAGCGGGGGAAGAATGTGACCCGCCCGACGGCACCACCTGCGCGGCCGACTGCACGCTGTTGGTGCCGGGCGACTGGCGCTGCAATGCCGACTACTTCAACGACGGCGACTGTGACTGTGGCTGCGGGGCGTTTGACCCTGATTGCACCGCCATCGACGACATTGACGACTGCGATTTCTGCGGCGACATCGGGAGCTGTGGCGAAGGCTTCGGCGGCTGCCCGTCGAACATCGATCCCGCCGACATCACCGAGTGCCTCCCCGCGGGCTGTGGCGACAACGTGGTGGTGGCCCCGGAGACGTGTGAGCCGCCCAACAGCGCGACCTGCGACGCCACCTGCCAGATCATCCCCGACGTGTGCGGCAACGAAATCGTCGAGGTGGGCGAACAGTGCGACCCGCCCAACGGCACCACCTGCGACGCCAACTGCCAAGACATCCCGGTGGTGTGTGGCAACGGCATTGTGCAGACCGACGAGCAATGTGACCCGCCCAACGGCACCACCTGCGACGCGACCTGCCAGTACATCGTGCCGGGCACGTGGACGTGCGACCCCGCCTGGTTTGGCGATGACCTGTGCGACTGCGGCTGCGGCGAGCTCGACATCGATTGCCCCACCGGCGCGGTGATCGACGACTGCCAGTTCTGCCTCGGCACCGGCAACTGCAACCCCACCGGCACCTGCCCGGGCACCATCGACCCCGCGAACCTCGGCACCTGCTTGGCCCCGGTGTGCGGCAACGACCTGGTCGAGGTGGGCGAGCAGTGCGAGCCGCCGAACCAAGGGTTCTGCGACGCGGCCTGCCAAACCGTGACCGACGTGTGCGGCAACGAGATCGTCGAGACCGGCGAACAGTGTGACCCGCCCGACGGCGTGCTGTGCGACGCCAACTGCCAGGACATCCCGGTGGTGTGCGGCGACGGCATCCTGCAGCCGGGCGAAGCCTGCGATCCCCCCGACGGCAACCTCTGCGCCAACGACTGCACCATCATTGTGCCGGGGACCTGGGTCTGTGACCCGGACTGGTTCGGCGATGGCATCTGTGACTGCGGTTGCGGCGCGTTCGACGAGCTCGACTGTGCCGACGCCGACGTGAACAGCTGCGAATACTGCGGCAACTGTCCGGGCGACAGCGTGGGTTGCCCCGCGTTTGTGGACCCGGCGAACGTCGCCCAGTGTCTGCCCCCGGTCTGCGGCAACAACGTGGTCGAGGCGGGCGAGCAGTGCGATCCGCCCGATGGCACGACCTGCGACAACAACTGCCAGGACATCCCCCCGGTGTGTGGCAACGGCGTGCTCGAAGGGCTCGAAGAGTGTGACCCGCCCGACGGCACGACCTGCGACAACAACTGCAATATCATTGTGCCGGCGGCGTGGACCTGCGCGGACACCTGGTACACCGACTCCATCTGCGATTGCGGGTGCGGGGCGCTGGACCCCGCCTGTGGGCCGGGCGCGGGCATCGACGCGTGCGAGTTCTGCACCGGGACCGGCAACTGCAACACCGCGGCCGACTGCCCGGGGGACATCGACCCCAACGACATCGCGCAGTGCGTGTCGGCGGCGACCTGTGGCAACGGCGTGCTCGAGGTGGGTGAAGAATGTGACCCGCCCGACGGCACGACCTGCGCCGCGGACTGCACCTTGTTGGTGCCGGCGAGCTGGACCTGCAACCCTCAATTCTTTGATGGGGCGGACGGCTGCGATTGTGGCTGCGGCGCCTTCGACCCGGATTGCGCCGACGCCACCGTCGGCAGCTGTGCGTTCTGTGGCAACACGGGGAGCTGCAACACCGGCGGGTGTCCGGGCACCATCGACCCCAACGACAACGCCGTCTGCGCGGGGCCGTAGTGGTCGCGGTCATCTTGGGGTGACCAAAAAAGAAGCGGGCCCCGAAAGGGGCCCGTTTTTTGTTCGGCGGCGTTGGGGCACGAACGCGGCTCAGGGAATGTCCCAGTCGCCGACCACGATCAAGCTTTGGGCCGTGCCCGCGTAGGTCAAGTCGCCCACCAATGTGGTTGTGCCCCCGGCGGGCACGGAGACCGCGCTGGGGGGATCGATGTACAGGCTCCACAAGGGCCGCTCGTGCTCGTCGAGCAAGATCGCCACGTTGAACGTCGAGCCGCTCACGTCGAGCGCGGCGCTGCCGGTGTTCTGCACGGTGACCGACAGCGTGTCGCTGGCAAAGCTGTAGTTGGTGACCCGCAGCCCCTGCGGCACGGTGTACGCGTAGCTCGACGGGGCCTCGAACAAGATGTCCACCGACGCGGCGGTGGCGAAGACATCACCGACCGGTCGCAGCACCCCAAAGCCGGTGTCGCCCGCCTCCAGGCAGGTGTTGGTCTCGATGCCGCTGGCGGTGAGCGAGTGGGTCATGCCCTCGACGTAGGTGACCGAATCGGTCTCGAGCACGGTGCCGCCGGCGTTTTTGATGTCGGCGGCAAAGTTGGTGAAACACTCCGCCGGGGCCCCCGCGGACAACCGCACGGGCAAGATGATGTCGGCGGTCGTGCTCGTGGCGTTGGTCCGCACGACGTAGGCGAAGGCCACGTCTTTGGTGTCGTTGCCGGCCGCGGCCGCGTTTTGCAGGGTCACGGGGATAACGCGCAGGAGGTCGTCGTTGTTGTCTGCGCCGGTGCCGATCACCGGCCCATCGAAGTAGGTCACGCCGCTGTTCGCGTACACCGTGGTCGGCGCCTGGCACACGCCATCGAGCAGGTTGCACACGTCGGCGCCGCACTCGGCATCGCACCCGCCCTCCACCGCCACCGGCTCGGGAATACACTGGGTCACGTCATTGGGGTCGACCTCGAACCCGGTGGGACAGATTTCAAAATCGCAGTCGAACAGCTCGGGATTGGGCGGGCAGTCGAACTCGTCGACCACCCCACAACCACAGTCGCAGAAACTGTCGTCGTACCAGCTGTCCATACATGTCCACCCGGCGGGCACAAAGTCTCCGTCTCCGTCTCCGTCTCCGTCTCCGTCTCCATCTCCATCCCCATCTCCATCCCCATCTCCGTCTCCGTCCCCATCCCCGTCTCCGTCTCCGTCCCCATCGCCATCGCCATCCCCATCGCCGTCTCCGTCCCCATCGCCATCGCCGTCTCCGTCCCCATCCCCATCTCCATCGCCGTCCCCATCTCCATCTCCATCGCCGTCCCCATCTCCATCTCCATCGCCGTCTCCATCTCCATCGCCGTCTCCATCTCCGTCTCCGTCTCCATCCCCATCGCCGTCTCCATCCCCATCGCCGTCTCCATCTCCGTCCCCATCCCCGTCCCCGTCTCCATCTCCGTCTCCGGGAATGATCGGCAAGGAGCCGGCGTCTTCACCGTTCTGCGGGAGGCCGGCGTCGGGGGTCAGGCCATCGGTGCTGGGACAACCGGCGCCGATCAACAACACAAAAAGGGCGATCCAGGGCGTTCTCATCCCTTCACCATACGGTGTTTGCCCGCTGGCGCCTCCCCAAAGCGACCGACCCGAGCCACGGTCGCGCGGGGGGGGGGGGAGTGCGTTATCACCGTGAAAAAGGGGGCAGAGATGAGCGTGCAAGCACGGATCGACGCGTTGATGGACCTGGTGAAAAGCCGGTCTCCGCATGAGCCCGAGTTTCACCAGGCGGTGCACGAGGTGGCGGGCTCGGTGGCGCATCTGGTCGAAGACAACCCCGCGTACGCCGACGCCCGCATTCTCGAACGCCTGGTCGAACCCGACCGGGTGGTGATCTTCCGCGTCACGTGGATGCGCGACGACGAATCCATCGCGATCAACCGTGGCTACCGGGTGCAGTTCAACGGGGCCATCGGTCCTTACAAGGGAGGTCTGCGCTTTCACCCGTCGGTGACGTTGTCGGTGCTCAAGTTTTTGGGGTTTGAACAGATTTTCAAGAACAGCCTCACCGGCTTGCCCATGGGCGGGGGCAAGGGGGGCTCGGACTTCAACCCCAAAGGCCGCTCCGACGCGGAGGTGATGCGGTTTTGTCAGTCGTTTATGATCGAGCTGCACCGTCACATCGGGCCGGACACCGACGTGCCCGCGGGGGACATCGGGGTGGGGGCCCGCGAGGTGGGGTACCTGTTCGGGCAGTACCGCCGGCTGGCCAACGCCTGGACGGGGACCATGACCGGGAAGGGCATCGCGTTTGGTGGCTCGCGCATTCGCACCGAGGCCACCGGCTACGGGAGCGTGTACTTCGCGCAGAACATGCTGCACCACATCTCCGAGGAGCTCGCGGGCAAGACCTGCACCGTGTCCGGCAGCGGCAACGTGGCGCTGTACACAATTGAAAAGGCGCTCGCGTTTGGGGCCAAGGTGGTGACGGCGTCGGACTCGGGGGGATTTATTCATGACCCCGAGGGCTTTGATGCCGAAAAGCTCGCCTACCTCAAGAACCTCAAAGAGGTCGAACGGGGGCGCATCAGTGAATATGCAAAGAAGTTCAAGGGCGCGACGTTCACGAAAGACCAGCGCCCCTGGTCGGTGCCCTGCGACGTGGCGTTCCCCAGCGCGACCCAAAACGAGATCGGGCTCGAGGACGCCAAGGGGTTGGCCAAGAACGGCTGTCGGTTGGTGTGCGAAGGGGCGAACATGCCGTCGACCGCGGAGGCCATCGACGTGTTCCACGACGGCGGCATCCTGTTTGCGCCCGGCAAGGCGGCCAACGCCGGCGGGGTGACGGTCAGTGGGCTGGAGATGATGCAGAACGCGGGCTTCATGTCCTGGACCCACGACGCGGTCGAACAGCGGCTGGCCGAGATCATGCGCGACATCCACGCGACCTGCGTGCAGCACGGCCAGGAAGAAAAGCGCGTGAACTACCTGAAGGGCGCCAATGTGGGTGCGTTCTTGCGGGTGGCGGAGGCCATGCTCGCCCAGGGCGCGGTCTAGGGTCCACCGACGAGACGCCCGATGGGCGCTCGTCGTGGCCTGGCGGGCGCACGCCGCATTTGTTTTGAGATGCGCTGGGTGCGCTCCCGCCGCGGGTGGTGCTCAACCGTGGGTTCTGCGACGATGGGGGCCCATGACCCGCCTCGCCGTTGCCATGATCGAGCTGCAAGCCGCGGTGGCCAAGTCGCTCACCCAGGCTTGGAAGGACCACGCCGACCTGCGCATGGTCGCGGCCGAAGGGGCTCTCGACGAGCTGGCGCGAAATCCGCCCGATTTGATCATCGTGCCTGAGCGGCTGTCCAAGCGCAGTGGCTTTGGGTTGGTCAACCGCATCCGGCACATGGAGGCCCTCGACGCGGCCAAGCTCATCCTGGTGTCCATTCGCGGCACCCAGGACGCGCTCGACCACCACCAGGCGGGACCGACCCCGGCGGACGCGTATGTGTTGCGGCCCAAGGTCGGCGGCTACACCGCGCTGGCCCACCTGGTGATGGGGGCCGCGGCCAAGCTGTACCCCGGGCGGCTCACCACCGCGGAGTCTGACCTCGAGGAGGTGGACGCGGCCGACGTCGAGGAGGTGGACCCCGACCCCGCACCCGACGACCTCGACGCGCGGTTGCAAGGGGTCATGGAGCGCCTGGGGGGATACCGGGTGCTGCGCCGGATTCGGGACGAAGACGGTGGCGCGGTGTTCGCGTGTATGGACGAAGAGCTCGATCGTCCGGTGGCGGTGAAGATCTTGCCGCCCCCCGGTCCCGATGACGGGGAGGCGGTGCAGCGCTTCTTGCGTGAGCGCCAGGTGCTGGCGGTGGTGAACTCCCCCCACGTCTTGCGTGTGCACGGCGCGGGCACCCATGAAGGTTGTCCCTATTTGGTCCGCGAGCTCGTGGTGGGGGCGAGTCTGGACAGCCTGCTCCTCGAGGGGGCGCCGGCGGTGGACGACATTTTGCGATGGGGGCGTGAGGCGGCGTTGGCGCTCAAGCACACCTTCGACGCGGGGGTGGTGCACCGGGACGTGCGCCCCGCGAACATCTACATCGTCGACGGGCACGTCAAGCTCGCGCGGTTCGGCGCGGGCCGGGTGCTCCGGGCGCGCGAACACGAAATCACCATGCCCGACGCGCGCATGCGCCACCAGGCGTACTGCGCGCCCGAGCGGGTGGGCGGCGGCGGGGACGACCGCAGTGACATTTATTCGCTGGGCGCGACCTTGCACACCCTGCTCACCGGGCGCGCGCCCTTCGCCTCCGCGCGCCCCATCGACGTGGTCACGCACAAGCGCAAAGAGGACCCGCTCCCCCTGGTGCGCGACGGCGAACCGGTGCGTCCCGACATCGCCGCGCTCGTGACCCGGATGATGGCGGAGGACGTCGCGGACCGGCCGCAGAGCTGGAACGAAGTCATCGTGGCCCTGGACAACCTGCGCCACCCCGCGTCCGCGGCGCCCGCCCCGGTGGAGACCCTCGAGCCAGAGCCCTCCGGCATTCACGGCACCCTGCGGCGCATGAACGTGATCGATCTCGTGCAGAGCCTCGAGCTGTCCCGCAAGACCGCGGTGGTCACCGTGTCCGCCCCGGACGGGGCCGAGGGCCTGCTCGCGTTCGACGCGGGCGAGCTGACGTTTGCCCGCTGGCGGGCCGAGACCGGGGAGGAAGCGTTCTTCGCCCTCGCCGCGCTCACCGATGGCGCGTTCCGTGTCGGGTTCGGCGCGCCCCCCGACGGGCGGAACGTGCACCAGCCCACGATGGGCCTGCTGCTCGAGGCGGTGCGCCGCCGGGACGAGGACGATGCAGGGGCATTGCCAGAGGGCGCGTCCGGCCCGGGGGTGACCGATTCCGGATGGTTCGCGGCGGCCCCGGGGGAGGACGCGGGGGACGCGGGCCCGGGCGATGTGTTGTTCGCCATCGACGAGGAACACCAACCCCGCGACGACGATGCCCCCGACGCGGCACGGGGCGTCCGGTCGGGGGGCGGGCGCCGGGTGCCGTCGGCAGTGGGGTATCTGGCCATCGCCGCGGGCCTCGGCCTCGGCGGGTGGGGCGGGCTGCAGCTGCCCTCGTGGACCCCGGCCCCGGCCGAGGAGGGGGCCCAGATCGACAAGCTCGTCGACGAGCAATACGCCAAGCTGCGGCGGCTGCGACAAGAGCTCCAGGCCGCGGGCCCGGCGGTGGCGGCGGCCGCAGACAAGGCCGCGCAGGCGGCGCGGGCCGAGGCCGCGGGCGCGCAGGTCAGGGCCCAACTCGAGGAGCTGCTGGCCACGGACGTCAAGGCGCGCCGGGTGCGGCTGCGCACCGCCGACGACAAGCTGGTGCTGGAGATATCCAGTGACATTTTGTTCGGGGGGGTCACCGCCCAGCTCACCCCCGACGGCCAGGCCCTGGTCAGCCGCGTCTCCACCGCGCTGGCCGCGGCCGGGGTCAAACACGTGGGGCTCGAAGCGCACAGCGACGACCGCGCGCCCCCGCCCGCGGCGGGACACGCGAACAACTGGGGCCTCAACGGCGCCCAGGGCCAGGCGATGGTGGGCGCCCTGGGGGTGCTCGGCTGGACCGCGGACCAGCTCACGTTTGTGGCCCGGGCCGACACCGCCCCGCTGCAGTCCAACGCGGGCCCGCGGGGGCGGGCGCGCAACCGGCGCATCGACGTCGTGATGTCGTGGGGGACCGGACCCGAGGGACGCTGAAGCGCATCTCTCACGTCAACCCGGAGCGGCTAGGTCGAGCCCGCGGGGTCGGGGTCGTACAGTGACAAGCTGCGCCGGAGGAGCCCGCGAAAGAAGCCCATGTCGGTCTTGTCCACGCCGTCGACCAGGTCGTTGTTGAGCAGGTCGGACAGGCCGTGCACCAGCGACCACAAGATGAGGGCGTCGACCCGCACGCTCATGTCGTCGAGGGGCTGCCCGTGGGCGGTGCGCAGGGCGACCACACAGTCAAACAGGCGCTCGTTGGTGGCGTCGGTGGTGCGCAGGGCGTCGAGCACATCGTCGCGGGGGCACAGCTCGCTGTCTTGCATCAGCCGGTAGAGCTCTTGGTTGCGCAACGCGAACATCACGTAGCCGAGGCCGATGGCGGTGAGCTGCTCGTCGGGGCGCGGGCTGGCGATGGCCTGGGCGTCGGCCATGCTCTGGTCCAAGCGGCGAAACCCTTCCGCCGCGAGGGCGACCAGCAGCGCGTGCTTGTTGGCAAAGTGATTGTATGGCGCGGCGTGCGAGACCCCGGCCCGGCGCGCGACCTCCCGGAGGGAGAGCTTTTGGGGGCCGCGCTCCTTGATCACGTCCAAGGCCGCGTCGAACAACGCGGCCTTGACCGGGGCTTCGGCGGGGGTGGTGCTCACCCCGCGGTTGTACAGGTTGACAGCGTCAGCTGGCAAGCGGCACCGGGCGGATCAGTACGCGGTGGCGTTCTGGTCGTCGCCCACGCGCGCGACGGCGTCGTCCCACGTCGGGGGCACTTGGTCGGCGTTGATCTCCCAGGCCACCGTCCGGGCTTCGCCGGGCTCGGCGATGTCCGACATGCTGGCCATCGCCGCGGCGTGGGCGTCGGACATCACAAACGCGTACATCGCGTCGTACGACTCCCACACCGTCAAGGTGCGGTACCGGTGTTTGCCCACCATCGCCTGGGAAAAGGACACCCCCACCAGGCCCTCGGGCTTGGCATCGAGCAGCTCTTGGATGGCCACCATCTTGTCATCGAACGCGGCCTGGGCTTCGGGGGTGTCGAGCAGGGGGAGGTAGGTGGTGGCGGCGACGAAGGTGTGGTCGTCGGCGAAGTCGCCGACCAGGCCGTCGTCCATGGTGTAGGCCGGACCTTCAAACGGGCTGCGGATCCACCCGTCGGGGGTGGCGAACTCACACGCGGCGAGCCCGAGCGCGGCGGTGGACAGAACAAAAGCAGACAACAAACGGGACGGACGGGTCATGTCATTCTCCTTGTGAGGGGGAAGGGGCGTCTTGGACGCGGGAAAAAGCCAGGGTGGAAAAGGTTCGATCAAGGCGGGCGGACACGAAGTCTTGTTGGGTGCCATAGACAGTGACAACCACGCGGCGGCCGGCCGGCGGGCCATCGCCGAGCACCACCGCCCACCGCGCCGCGCCGGTCTCGGGCCGCACCGAGAGATAGGTGTAAGGGCCCGCGGCCACCCGTTCGGTCACGGTGCCAGTGAAGATTTCCTTTGAAAAATCAAGCTGAAAGGGGATCGACGCGCTTCGCGTGGGGGCGGTGGGCCCGGCGGGCGCGCCCCCGCAGGCGAAGAGCAGACCGAGGAGCAAGAACATCCCGAAGCGGGCGTGGACGATGGTGTTCATGAGCACAGCGTAGAGGCTTTATTGACAGTGTCAACCTAGATCCGGTGAATTCACAAAGCTGCGCATGGCTACGACGTCAAGACGCACCAGATCTGCGACCTGACCTTGTTGGCAGCGTCTATCTGATGGCGGCGACGCCGCTGCGAACGGGGGTTCGGGCCCACGGCGGCGCGTGGTACACCCCAGGTTCATCCCTGGGAGACCACATGGGCGATCGCATCCCCCCCCGCAGCCCCCTCACCACCGGCCCCCGGCCTGGCCCGGCCCGCAGCGCTTCGGGCCCGGCGACCCCCGCCGCCCCCGCGGCGACTGGCCCGGTGGACACGCCCTCTGCAGATGGGTTTGGCGTGGTGCCCGGCACTCCGTCAGGCGGATCTCACAATTCCACCCTGCCCGACGTGCTGCTCGACCTCGGCAGCACCCGCGTGGTGCACGGGGACGACCCCGGCGACTTCTACTGTGAGCACATGTTCTACGCGGGGCAGCGCGCGGCCGAGCAGAGCGCCACCGTGGCCAAAAACCCACAGGGCGAACGGCTGGTGGGCTTTCTCCACGTGCCCTGGGACGGCTTCACCTCCAAGACCTTCGTCGACGGCGCCTATGCCCAAAAAGACCGGCACGCGCTCACCCGGCAGGTCATCGGGGCCGCCCTCCGCGGGTACTTTGTCGACGCCAAGGCCGCGGCGGGGCCAGGGCCGGTGCACATGATGGTCACGGGGTACGGGCCGTTCTCGTCGGCGCGGGACAACCCCACCGGCGATTTTGTGCGGCACGCCGAGAACATCGACGCCGCCATGCAGCACGCGTTCGGCGCCGACCTGCTCACGCCCACCGGCCAGGACCGCGCCGACAGCGGCTTGCCCGCGGACACCTACCGCCGGGTCTACAAAGTCAAAGACGGGGGCCAGACCCGCGAGGTGGTGGTGCAAGCCCAGTGGTTTCCCGTCACCGACGACGCCATCGACGGCCAGCACGGGCGGTCGGTGCAAAAATCCATCGCCCAGTTCGGCGCCCACGCGGTGGTGTCTATGGGGGTGCACTCGGGCAAGGAATACCTCGCCGAGCATCACGCCGATGACGGGGGCCTGCGCCACGAAGCCGGGCGGTTGGTGCACGACTATTCGCGCCAACCCCAGCACAACCTCGCCGACAACTACGCGTTGCCGCGCGCGATTCTCCAGGGTGACAAGCTGCGCCGCTCGCTCAGCGTCACCGACCTGCGCACCGGCGGCGGGCCGCGCTAGCGCCGGCGCTCTCGGGTCCAGCCACGAGACGCCCGATGGGCGCTCATCGTGGCCCTGCCGAGGACGCTGCCACTTTGATTTTGAGAGGCGCTCTAATCGAGAAGGTCGTCTTCCGCGGCCTCGACCTTGGCGCGCCACGCCGGGATCTGATCCGCGAGGCCACAGCCCTCGAGGTAGGCGCGGTCGAGCTTGGACTCGGGCTCACCGCACACCACGATGCCGAACAGCGCGTCGGCGGCGTGCACCGCGCCGAGCACGGGGTTGCTGCAAGTGGTCTCGCGGCTGGGCTGGTGGTGGAACGCGGTGGCTTCCACCAATGTCATGGGAAGGCCCCACGCCTGGAACAACAGCGCGCCGGCTTCGGCGTGGGTGGTGCCGAGCACGGCCTGTTCTGCCTCGGGGAAGTCGATGTTCTCCTCGGCGAGCCGCTCGGTGATGGCGTTGAACGCTTGGGGCCGCTGGCGGGCGATCACCAGCTTGCCGGTGTTGTGGATGAGGCCCAAGGTGAAGGCGGCGTCGGCGTCCGTTCGGTTGGGCAAGAACGACCGGGCGAGCTTGGCGATGCGCAGGCTCGACTTGCGAAAGTGGTCCATGGAAAAGCCCGGCGTGGGCACGCCCGCGAAGGCCTCGTTGATGTAGACCGCCACCGCGATGTCTCGGATGTGTTTGACCCCGAGGAGCGAAGCGGCCTCGGCCAGTGAGGTCACCCGGCGCGAGCGGCCGAAGGCCGCGGAGTTGGCCAGCCGCAGCGTGCGGGTGGCGAGGGCGGGGTCGCTCTCGACGATGGCGGAGATTTCTTTGATCGACGCGCCGTCTTTGGCGGTGGCGGCGTAGAGGCGTTGGTAGTTCTCGGGGGCGGTGGGGAGCTCCCCGTCGGTGTCGACCAGCGCGCGCACCGCCTCGTGGTTGAGCACGGTGCTGAGGCGCATGGCCCGGGCCAACAGATCGTGGGTGGCCCGGGGCTCGTCCTTGGTGCTCAAGTCGAGTTGAGCCACCGATCCAGTGACATCGGTGCGGTCGTTGACCAAGGCCACCAACGTGTTGAGGTGTTTGGCCCGCAGGCTCTCGGTGAGGGCGGGCACCTCTTCGCTTTGCTGGTCGTGCACCAGCACCGCGCAGCAGGGCGCTTGCTCGAGCTGGGCCACGGCGGCCTCGACGCTGCCGACTTGTTGAAAGGACAGGGCGGGCGCGGTCCGCGCTTGTCGCACCGAATGCAGCCAATCGGTGTGCGCGGGGGTACCGCCGACGAGGAGAATGGAACACGTGGGGGTTGTCATGGGGCCATGACCTCGACTTGTTGCTTGGGGGCCAACTGGTCACGAAGCCGGCCGATGACTTTGCTCGAGAGGCGGGTGCCGTTTTTGACCATGAGGATGCCGCGGGGGTTGAACACGTCGTTGACCACGACCATGCCCTCGGCGAGATGCCCCGGCACCACAAAACGATTCTCTTTGGAGCGCAAGCCCACCGAGACGAAGATCTCCACCCCGTCGGCGGAGAGGGTGCGGGTCTCGTGTCGCTTGAGCACCACCGTCGGGCGCATGACCTCGCCAATGTCGACGAGCTTGGGCAGGCCGCTGGCGAACCCGGCCTTCTCCTTGGAAAAGCCGGTCTTGAACCCCCCCATCATCATGTTGCCCAGCTCGGTCAACGTGTCATCCGCGAACTCGTCCCCGGACTCGCCGAACAAGTGCACGGTCAAGGACTCGAGGGTGGCGGCGTCGACCCCGAGGGCAATGCGCACCTCCACCCCGTGGTCGGCGTTGGCGAGATCGATGACACACCCCTTGGTGGGCTCGCGCTTGGGCGGCTTGTCCCGGGACTCGGTGTCCATCATCAAAAACCCGCCCGCGGCGGCTTGGAGCACGGCGTCCAGATTGCGCCAGGTCGCGCTGCGGCTCACCGCGTCGATGAATGACATTTCCTTGGAGAGCTCGGAGATGTCCACCGGGCCTTGCGACACCGCGCCGTCGTCGTCGGCCACGCTCCCGGCCCGAAACACCGGCTCCCCCGGCCGCCACCGCGCGATGCGCTCGGCCAGGCGCAGCCGCATCTTGAGCGCGTCGTCGTTGACCGGCTTTTGCAGCTCATGGTCAACCCCGCCCTCGTACATCAGCGCGCGTTCGTCGTCGGTGACCGCGCCACACAGGGCGATGACCACCGGGTAATGCACCGTGGCCTGGCGGCGCAGCGTCCGGGTGAACTCCACCGCGCGCTTGAGGTTGGCGGTGGCGTCGACGAACAGGGCCCCCGGAATGTCATTGCCGAGCTTCTCGACGTCATCGGGGCTGGCCGCGGCCTGGATGTGTTCGACCTCGTGACCGAGCTCCCGGAGCCGGTCCCGCAGCCGCGTTACCTCGTCGGAGGCCAGGGCCACCAGGGCGGTCTTCATGCCGCGGCTCGGGGCGGGTCGCCTTGCAGGTCCACCACCGCCCGGTCGCCGCCGAGTCGGAACTGGAAGCGCTGGCGCCCGTCGGGGGGCAGCTCACGGGGCGCGGTCTGGATCACCGGCAACGAGAAGTAGCAAGGCGCCTCTTGGAACGACGCGAACATCGACTTGAGGTTGCCGCCAATCACATTGGTGAGCTCTTGGAGCGCGTCGGCGGCGTCTTCGTTGTCGACCTCCTCGGTGGCGAACATCGCGGTGGCCATTTGCCGGGCGAAGCCAGGGCTGCAGTTGACCACCACCTGTCCGGTCCAGCCGCCGCTGGTGTGCACGCTCGCGGACCACATGTCCGCGTCGAGGGCGACGGTGGGATCTTCGTGGGAGAGCAGCTCGGCGTCGAGACCGGCGAATGACGTGGTCACCGAGAGCATGAGGTCATTGATGTATTCGCGAAGATCTTGCTCGTTCATCGCTTCTCCTGTTGGGGCAAACGGTAATAGCGGGCGGGTCCGTGCTTCTCGGTGACCCAGCGGTCGTCGACGTTGAGGGTGCTCTCGGCCGCCCCGAGGAACAGCACGCCGTCGGGGGCCATGTTCTTGGCCACGGTGTCGAGGATGCGTTTGCGGGTGGGCACGTCGAAGTAGATGAGCACGTTGCGCAAGAACACGATGTCGGGGCGGGGGTACAAAGACCAGGCCTCGGCCAAGTTCATCGCCTTGAACTCGATGAGTTCGCGCAGCACCGGCTTGGCCCGCCAGTACATGCCTTCGCGCTGAAAGTATTGGGTGGCGAGCCGGGCGGGCAGTCCGCGGTTGATCTCCATCTGCTTGAACCGGCCCTCCCGGGCGGTGTCGAGGATGGCCTCGGACAGGTCGGTGGCGAGGATGTGCGCCCGGCTGGCGTCGAGCTGGGGGAAGGCCTCCCGCAATGTCAGCGCAATGCTGTAAGGCTCTTGTCCCGACGAGCAGGCCGCGGACCAGATGTGCAGGCGCCGGCCCTGTCGCCGCTCCAGCAGCTCGGGGATGACCTTTTCTTTGAGGGCATCAAACGGGTGACGGTCCCGGAAGAACGAGGTCTCGTGGGTGGTGATGCCCTCGACGATCTCCTGCACCATGCGGCCCGCGCGGGCCTCGTGAATCAGCTGGTTGACGTCCTTGAGCCCCGCGGCGCGGGCCACGCGGTCGAGGCGGGTCTCGATGAGGTAGCCCTTGGTGTCGTCCAGCACGATGGAGGAGCGCTGGTACACCAGGTCGCGCAGAAAGTGAGCCTCAGGCGAGCCCAATGCCATTGTGGTGTCCTTGGGTGGGGGTGGGGGGACGGGGGGAAAGGCGGTCCAGGGCCGCGGCGGCAATGCCGTCGACGGGCAGCACCGCGTCGGCCAGGCCCTGGCGGGCCACGATGCCGGGCATGCCCCACACCACCGAGGTGGCCTCGTCTTGCACGATGGCGCGGGACCCGGCGGCGAGGAGGGCTTCGACCCCGCGCAGGCCGTCCTGGCCCATGCCGGTGAGGATGATGCCCAGGGCCCGGTCTCGGAACTGGGTGGCCACATCGCGGAACATCACGTCCACCGCCGGCCGGCAGGAGTTCTCGGGGGGGCCCTGGTTGAGCTTGACCCGGACCGCGGCCCCGTCCCGGGACAGGCCGAGGTGCCAGTCGCCGGGCGCGATGAGGGCTTGTCCGGGGGTGAGCAACATGCCGTCTTCGGCTTCGCGCACGTCGAGCGCGCAGCTGCTGTTCAGCCGGTCCGCGAGGAGCTTGGTGAATGGTTGGGGCATGTGCTGGGTGACCAGCACCGGCACCGAAGGCTTGCCCAGTCCGCGCAAAACTGTGGACAGCGCGGCGGGACCCCCGGTGGACGACCCGATGGCGATGACGTGCGGCACCGGGGCGGGGGCGGCGCGGGGACGGGGCACCGCCCGCGGCTTCGGGGCGGGCCCGGTGGCCCGGGCGAGGGCGGGCCGGGCGAGCTGCTTGACCTTGGCCAGCAGCTCACGCTGTACGTGGGCCCGGGCGGCTTCGCGGTCTTTCATGCCCGAAGGCTTACACGCGTAGTCGGTGGCCCCCGCGGCCAAGGCCTCGAGGGTGATGCGCGCGGCCCGGTCGGTGAGCGTGCTGAACATGATCACCGGCAGGTGGGGGGCCCGCTTGCGGATGTGGCGCAAGGTCTCGACCCCGTCCATGCCCGGCATCTCCACGTCGAGCGTGACGACATCGGGCTGAACGAGGTCGAGCTTCTGCAACGCGATCTCACCGTTGGCGGCCACGCCGGCGATCTCCACGTCGGGGTCGTCGGCGAGGATGTCGGACAAGAGCCGGCGGATGACCACCGAATCGTCCACGATGAGAACACGCGTCTTCGTCATGACTCTACCGGGCGAGACCGAGCATCAGGAGCTTGTCTTGCAGCACATCGGGGGTGAACGGCTTCATCACGTACTCGTTGGCCCCCGCCTCGAGCGCGGCCTCGACCTGGCTCGATTCCGTCTCGGTGGTGACCATCATGATCGACATGGAGTCGAACTGTTTGAGCGCGCGGACCTCCTGAATGAACTCGAACCCGGTCATCACCGGCATGTTCCAGTCCACCAGGGCGAGGTCGGGGGCACCGTTCTTGTTGAGTTCGTCGAGCGCTTCTTGTCCGTTGCCTGCTTCGCAGACCTCGAACCCCTCCGCGATGAGCGCTCGCTTGATGATGGCGCGCATGGCGCGTGAATCGTCGACGACAATGGCCTTCACTGGTTCCTCCTGGTGGCCGGGTTGAATGGGCCGGTAAAAAAGGGGGCGGGCGGCCGCCTACTCCCCTTGGCCGTTGAAGCTCTGCACCAGCCCTTGCAGGTTGGTGGCCATCTCCGCGAGGGCTTGGGACGCGCGCAGCGCCCGGGACGCCCCCTCGGCGGTCTCGCGGGCAGCCTCGGCCACCCCAGACACATTGGCGGTGATTTCTTCCATGCCGCGCGCGCCTTCGGACACGTTGCGGCCCATCTCGTTGGACGTCGCGGTTTGTTCCTCGACGGCGCTGGCGATGGTGTTTTGGCGGTCGTTGATCTGGTCAATGATGTTGCCGATTTCGGAGATGGCTTTGACCGCCTCGGAGGTGTCGGCTTGGATCGCCTCGATCTTGCTGCCGATGTCCTCGGTGGCCTTGGCCGTCTCCTTGGCCAGCTCTTTGACCTCGGTGGCCACCACCGCGAAGCCTTTGCCGGCTTCGCCCGCCCGCGCGGCTTCGATGGTGGCGTTGAGGGCGAGGAGGTTGGTCTGCTGGGCGATGGAGGTGATGACCTTGATGACCTTGCCGATCTCGCCGCTGCTTTCGCCCAGCTTCGACACCGTGCGGTTGGCCCGCTCGGCCACGTCGACCGCGGTGCTCGCCACCCGCGCCGCGTCGGCCGCGTTGCTGGCGATTTCGCTGATGCTCTGCACCAATTCTTCCGTGCCGGTGCTGACGGTGCGGACGTTCTTGCTCACCTGCTCGGACGCCGCCGACACCGTGCTCGCCTGGGCCGAGGTCTCCTCGGCGCTGGCCGCCATGTGCTGGCTGATGGCCTCGAGCTCATCAGAGGCCGAGCCCAGCGAGGTGGCGTTGTGGGCCACTTGCTGCAACACCTCGTTGACCTGGCCGCGCAACCGGACCGCTTCGGTGATGTCCGAGGCGTATTTCACCACCTTGAACACCCGGCCGCTGGGGTCGAGGATGGGGTTGTACGACGCCTGAATCCAGACCTCGCGGCCGCCTTGGCCGAAGCGTTGGAACTCACCGGCGAGGAACTCGCCCCGCCGAAGCTGGGCCCACATCTCCCGGTACGCGGCGCTGGCTTTGTACTCGGGGCTGACAAACATGCTGTGGTGCCGGCCGACCACCTCCTCCGCGCGGTAGCCCACCGCCTGGAGGAAGTTGGTGTTGGCCGATTGGATGTTTCCATCGATATCGAACTCAATCACCGCCTGGGATTTGTTGATCGCGTCGATCTGCCCCGCGTGGTCGGCGGCGAGCTGTTTGGCCGCGGTGACGTCGGTGGCGTACTGCACCACCTTCATGGGCTTTTTCGTCTCGGGGTCGAGGATGGGATTGTAGGTGGCCTGGATCCAGATCTCCCGTCCCCCTTTGCCGTACTGCAGGAACGCGTCCTCGACGTATTCGCCGGCCCGGAGCTTGTCCCACATTTGTTGGTACCCACTCGAGCGCGCCTCCTCCTCGCTGACGAACAGCCGGTGGTGCTTGCCTTTGATCTCCTCGAGTGAATAGCCGACGGTTTGGCAGAAGGTGTCGTTGGCGGTGAGGATGTTGCCGTCGAGGTCGAACTCGATCACCGCGTTGGAGCGCCGGATGGCCACGGTCTCGGCGTCGTATTCCTTATTCGCCTGTTCGAGCTTGAGGGTCTGGGTCACCACCGCCCAGGTCAGGGCCACGCCGTTGTATTCGCCGTCGACGTAGACCGCGTCGAGGTTGAGCTCGAGCTTCTCGTCCCCGAGGCCGATGACCGCCTTGTGGGGCATGTTGTTGGGGTCGGCCACGATGCGCCGTTGGTGGGTCGGGTTCTTGTGGAACACATCAAAGCTGTTGCCGATGATCTGCTCGACCTGCACCGGGAGCAGATGTTCGATGCTGCGCAGGGTGCGCTCGGACTCGCGGTTGAGGTAGCGGATGATGCCCTCTTTGTCCGCGTAGATGATGTTCATCGGGAGGTCGTTGACCATCGCGGCGAGGAACGGGGGCACGCCATCGTCGGCGGGGGGGGCCTTCTTCGCGGCCGCGGACCGGGGCTTGCGCTTGCTCTTGGGGGCGGGGGCGGCGGAGGCGCCGAAGTCGCTGGGGTTTTGTCCATCGGGCATGGGTCAGTTCCTTTCGGGCGAGGGGCGCGACGACACCTGCACCGCGCGATCCGTGTTGAGGAGGAAGAGGAGCTGGCCATCGAGTTTGTAGACCCGTTCGATGAGGTCGCGACCGACGGCCATGGTTTCGGGGGGAGCTTCGGCGTCGACGTCGACCACGTCGACGACGTCGCCGATTTCATCGACGAGAAGAGTGACGGCGCCGTTGCCGTTGTTGATCACCACGTTCATGGGCGGCTGGCCGTCGGCGCGGGGGGGCATGCCCAGGCGGCACCGCATGTCGATGGCGGTGACGATCTGGCCGCGCAGGTTGATCAACCCGCGCACGGCCTCGGCCGCGAGGGGCACGGGGGTCATCTCTTGGGCCCGCACCAGCTCCTGCACATGGGTCACGTTGACCCCAAACGCTTGGTCCCCCAAATGGAACGTACAGATTTGCAGAACTGTCGAATCTTGAACCGGAGCGCTCATGCCGCCCTCCCGGTGGCGAAGTCGGGGTTGCACTCGGCCACCACCCCGTGGAGGTCGAGCATTTCGGTGACTTGGCCATCGATGACCGCGGCCCCGAGCACCCCGTGTTTGGACAGGGGGGGCTTGAGGTTGACCACGGTGTCGACGACGTCGATGATCTCCGACACCGTCAGCGCGATGCTGTGGCCGTCTTGGGTGTAGACCAGGGCGTGCACCGGGCCCTCGGTGGACGCGGCCGGCCCCCCGAGGACCTTGCCGAGGTCGTACAAGGGGAGAATGTCGTCGCGGTACTGCACCACCTGGCGGTCGCCCACCTGCTCGACGTGGCGGGGGGCGAACTCCTCGAGCCGGGCCACCAAGTGCAGCGGCACCGCCATGCGCCGGTTGGCCCCGAGGGAGAACAGCAAGAGGTTCTGGCGCTCGCCCTGGCTCGAGCCCGCGCTCATGTCGACGAGCTCACCGCGGGCGTCGCCGGCGGCCTCGTTGTGTTCGTGGGCCCCGGCCCGCGCGGCGATGCCGAGCACGTCGAGAATCAGCGCGACCTTGCCGTCGCCCATGATCGTGGCCCCGGCAAAGACCTCGAGGTCGCCGAGCACGCTGCCCAGGGGCTTGACCACGATCTCCTCGGTGTCCCGCACCTCGTCGACGACCAGGCCGAACTGCCAGTCGTCCGCCTGCAGCACCACGATGTTGAGGGCGTGGTCCTCCTCGCGGTCTGGGGGGGGGAGGCCCAGGGCCTGATCGAGGAACACCAACGGGAGCAGGTTGCCCCGCAGGCGGAACACCGGCGCGCCGTGCACGTCCTCAATGGCGCTGCGCGCGTTTTCGTCCTTCAGGCGCACCAGCTCGAGCAGGCTGACCTGGGGGATGGCGAATCGTTGGTCGCCGCTGGTCACGATCAATGCAGGAACAATGGCGAGGGTGAGGGGGATCTTGATCTTGACCGTGGTGCCTTTGCCTCGGGTCGAGGTCAGGTCCACGGTGCCGCCGATCTTCTCGATGTTGGTCTTGACCACGTCCATGCCCACCCCGCGGCCGGAGATCTGGGTCACCTGTTGGGCGGTGGAGAACGCGGGCTGAAACACGAGCTGGATGAGCTCGCGATCGCTGGCCCGGGCCGCGCGCTCGGCGCTCATCACCCCGCGGTCGATGGCTTTTTGGCGAATGGCGTCGACGTTGAGGCCGCGGCCGTCGTCCGCGATCTCGATGTTGACCTGGCCGCCCTCGTGGAACGCCCGCAGCCGCAGGTTGCCGGTGCGGCCCTTGCCCGCCTTGGCCCGGTCGTCGGGGCTCTCCAGCCCGTGGTCGACCGCGTTGCGCACAATGTGGGTGAGGGGGTCTTTGATCGCCTCGAGAATCGCGCGGTCGATCTCGGTTTCGCGGCCGACCATCTCGACCCGGACCTGTTTGCCCACCTGCACCGAGAGGTCGCGCACCACCCGGGGGAGCTTGTCCCACACATTGCGCACCGGCTGCATGCGGGTCTTCATCACGCTCTCTTGCAGCTCACTGGTGATGTGGTTGAGGCGTTGCGATGTGCTCTGGAACGCTTGGTCCTCGACGGTGGACCCGATGCGCAACACCTGGTTGCGGGCTAGCACCAGCTCGCCCACGAGGTTCATCAGCCGATCGAGCAGGCCCACGTCGACGCGCACGTAGCTGTCCGCCACCGGCGCGGACGAGACCGGGCCCGGCTTGGCGGTGGTCTTGGGCGGGGGGGCGGGGGTGGGGGAGGCATCGACCGATGCAGGCACATGGCCTGCTTCGGCCGCGGGGGCTTTGGGCGGGGGCGGGGCCTTGTCCTCGACGGGCGCGGGGGGGGCGGGGGGCGCGGCGGCTTCCTTCGGGTCTTGCCCCGGGGGCGCATCATCGGGGGCGGCCGCCTCCGCCAGGGCCCCATCGCGCAGGGCGGTCAGGCGGTCGGCGAGGGACTCGTAGGCATTGGAGCCCTCGGCCCCGGTCTGTTCGATGTGGCCGAGCATGTCGCGAACCGCGTCGACCACCGCGAGCAGCGCGGAGGTGATGTCCGGGGTGAGCACGATTTCGCCGTCACGGAGTTTGCTCAGGAGATTCTCGGCGACGTGGGTCAGGCTCTCGAGTTTGTGCAGGCCGAGAAAACCGCTGGTGCCTTTGATGGTGTGAATGGTGCGAAACACCGCCGCCAACCGTTCGGGTTGGTGCGGGTTTTCCTCGAGGGCGACAAATTCTCGGTCCAACTGGTCGAGGTTTTCGTGGCTCTCCACCAAGAACTCGCGAACAATATCGTCGCCTACATCCATCTCGCGCCTCCTCTGGAGACGATCGACACGGGCATTTTCAACCTGAAGAGATCCTCGGCGGAACCGCCAGATCGCCAGAACGCGGTCCACTCGACGTCAAAATGCTGTCGTGGGCGGGGGCGCCCGGGGCTCAGGACACCTGTTCGGTGGTCTTGCGGAGCCGGGCCGTCAGGGTTTTGACGAACCCGTGGTAGACGCGCAGCGCGATGTGATCGTCCGCCAGCAGCAGCTGCTCGAAGTCCGACTTGTGGATTTCGAACGTGATCGTCTCGGCGGTGGCCACCACCTGGGCGGAGGTCGGCGCGTCATCGACCAACGCCATCTCCCCCACAAAATCCCCCGGCGACAACCGGGCCAGGGCGATGGGGTCCCCTTGGCCGACCACGCGTTGGACCATCACCTCGCCGCTGCGCAGGATGTGCATCGATCGCCCCGGCTCGCCTTGTTCGATCAGGACCCGGCCGGGCCGAAACCGCGCCACGTGGCAGAGGGAGAAAAACGCCCGCATCTCCTCGAGGGAGAGCTCCTCGAGCAAGGGGATGTCGCGCAGAAAATCAAAGTCCTGCAGCAGCCCCACGACGTGGTGCTCGATGTCGCCGCTGCCGCTCACGGTGGGCTCTTCCCAGGTCAACGTCGGGGCCTCGGCCCCGGACTCCTCGAGCTGCTCCAGCCGGGCTTGGACCGCGCGGTTTTCGCCTTCGAACGCGAGGATGTCCCGGTACAGGCCCTTGGCCTCCTCGACGTCACCCCACTGATCGGTGAGCTCGGCGAGGCGCCGGTACAGCGTGAGCGTGTTGCGCTCGATGGGCAGCTCCTCGAGCACCGACTGCAACCGCCGAATCCCGCGCATCGCCGCCCCGGTCTTGACCAACGTCAACGCGATGAGCTCGACCGCGGAAAAATATTCTTGGGCGTTGTCCTCGATGCGCTGGAGCAGCTCGATCGCGCGCTGAAACTGCCCGGCCTCGTAGTACAGCTTGCCCGCGAGGAAAGGTTGACCCGCGCGCTCGTAGTTGAGCGCGGCCCGGCCCTTGTTGCCCGTCTCCGCGTAGAGGTCGCCGGCGATTTGGTAGCTGCCGTACTTTTCGTACATCACCGCCGCGCGCTCGGCCTGTCCGATGCGGGCGTAGATCTCGCCGGCCATGAAGTAGTCGCACGCGCGCTCGTACAGCTCCGCGGCCCGCCGCTCGTCGTCGAGATTGCCCCACAGGAGCGCGGCCTTTTTGTAGTCCCGGGCGCGGTCGAACATCATCGCGCATTGGCGCTGCAGCCCCTCGTCGGAGCGCGCTTCGTTCATCATGCGCCAGCCCACGTCGTCGTGGCATTGGGAATACAACGAGACCGCTTCGGCGATGCGGTTGTCCGCGAGCATACCCTTGAGCGTCTTCACCACCGTGGCGATCGAACGAATGGTGGGCTCGGGGGTCGAGGACACGCCCCGGTTGCATCCCATTTGCCCGCCTTTCGCAACCGGGGAGCCCCCGGCCGCATAATCGTGGTAGCAGAGAACCGGACCGCCGACGGGCGGCCTGATGGTCAAGACTGTGCACGAAGAAGACGAAGACCCGACCCTGACCGAAGCCCCGGGCAAGAAGCCGCGCGACCACGCCCCCGGCTTGTTGTTGCTGTTGGTGTTCGCGTTTTTGATCGGGGCCGGCGCGGCCACCCTGTCGGTGATGACCGCCCTGTCCAAGGTCAACATCTGGGTGTCGTCGTCGGTGGGCCTTTTGTTCGCGGTTGGCTTTCCCCTGTTCATGGCCTTGCGGGCCCGCTCGGCGTTGGTCCGGCGGGGGCTCAAGAAGATCCTGCGCCGCACCACCTTGTTGTTGCTGGTGGTGTTGCTGCAGCTGACGCTGGTGATGGTGGTGGTGTTCTGGGTGGGGCGGTCGGGGGCCGATCACGCCCGCATGCTCGGCCACGTGGTCGAGCGCACGCTCGGCGACGTGCCGGTGGTGACAAGGACCCTGGCCCGTCTGGGCGAAGACTCGACGTTGACCTTTGCCGACGACGAGACCGGCGCGGTCGCGGGCGACGGCGGGCCCGCGGCGGGGTCCGACGGCGGGACCCCAAGCGCCGATGCCGGCCCGGCCCCCGCGGACAAGCCCGGGGCCCGAGGCAGTGCCGATGCCGGCGCCCCCGCGGCCCGGCCGGATGCCGGCGCCCCCGCGGCCCCCCCGGTGCAACAGACCGCGGCGGTGATCGACGTCGGGGGCAAGCGCGAGTTGGTGTTCGTCGACCTCGACGACAAAGGCGCGGCCACCTTTGTGCGGCAGGACATCACCGGGTTGCTGCAACACGCGGCCGTCACCCAGCTGTGGCCCACCGAGACCGGGGCTTGGGTGCGGGTGGGCACGGAGGGGGCGGTGTTCGTGCCCCGGGCGGGCGCGCCCGATTGGGACCTGAAGGTCAAAGATCCGGTGGAGGCGGGCACGGTGCGCGCGGTGCACGACATCGCCCCTGTCGGGGAGGGGGTGTTGGTGGTGGCCGACGTCGTCGACGATGTCGGCGAACAGGTGAGCCAAGCCCTGGTGTTGAGCACCAAGAAGGGACCCTTGGTGTTGCGGGCGGAGGGCGACGACGTGCCCGGCGAGCCCGGGGGGGAGGCGCGGCGGTACCGCATCCTCGACGCCGACGGCCGGGGCCGGTTCGCCATCGAGGAAGAGTTCATCACCGGGGGCAAGAGCGTGCCGGTCAAGCTCACCGGCGAGAAGTTCAAAATGAACCCGCGGCGCATGTTGATCGGGGACGCGGTCGCGCCCAAGGCGTTGACCGAGTTGTGGCGCACCGGGCGCACCGATCCCGCCGACGACCAGCGCACGTTGCAGGCCACGGTGTTCGCGGAGCTGTGCGGCGACGGCAGCGTGTTGTTCGTGGCCAACACCGTGCAGAACGGCAAAAAGGGCGGCTGGTACCGCGCCAAAAACGCCGACGACCTGCGCGCGTACGGGCTGCGCACCACCGACAAGCCCTGGGGGGCGACGCTGTCCAAGGGCGCGTTCGCCATCGGGCGGCAGCGCATGCTCACCGTCGACAAGTGGGGGCGCGTGTTGCACGTCGACATCGACGCGGACAAGCCCCAGGGCGCGGTCTGGCTGCGCACCGGCCAGCGCGCGGGCGCGGGCAAAGTCCAACGCATCGGGGCGGTGGCCCTGGCCGACACCGGGACCCAGGGGGTGGCGTGGGTCGAGCTCAAGGCCGGTCCCGCGCTGGTGACCTTCAACGCCGAGGACGTGACTGGGGTCCCACTGGCCCAAGGCGCGCCCTGGCCCGAGGGGGGCAAAGCCCGCATCGCGGATGTGTTTTTTGGGGACAAGACCCCCACCGTGCTGGGGCCCCTCGTCGGGCTGCGTTGACACCCGCCCGGCGAGCCCCTATGCCGTGAGCGCTTCGTCGTCGACGACGATCGTTTTTCTTTTTTCGCCCGACCCATCACACGCTGCGCGCGTGCCCGAGACATCATGAGCAAAGACTTCATTTTCACCAGTGAATCCGTCACCGAGGGCCACCCCGACAAGATGTCGGACCAGGTGTCCGACGCCATCCTCGACGCCATCCTCGCCCAAGAAAAGAACCCCGCCGACGCCCGCGTGGCGGTGGAGACGTTGTTCAAGACCGGCATCTGCATGGTGGCCGGCGAAGTCCGCACCTCGGGCTGGGTCGACATCCCCAAGATCGTGCGCCGCACCATCAACCGCATCGGCTTCACCTCGTCCGACATGGGCTTCGACGGCAACACCTGCGGGGTGATGAGCGCCATCGAAGAGCAGTCCAGTGACATTGCGGTCGGGGTCGACGCCAAGAAAAAGAAGAGCGGCAAAGAAAAAGAGCAAGGCGCGGGCGATCAAGGCCTGATGTTCGGCTATGCCTGCGATGAGACCAAAGAGCTCATGCCCATGCCCATCGCCTACGCCCACCGGCTGACCAAGCGGCTCGCCGACGTGCGCAAAAAGAAGATCCTCCCCTGGGTCCGGCCCGACGGCAAAAGCCAAGTGTCGATCCGCTACGAAGGCGGCAAAGCCACCGGCATCGACGCGGTGGTCATCTCGACCCAGCACTCGCCCGAGGTGAAGCAGAAGCAGATCAAAGAGGGCATCATGGAAGAGGTCATCAAGAAGGCCCTTCCCGAGAAGCTCCTCGGCAAGAAGACCATCTACCACGTCAACCCCACCGGCATCTTCGTCGTCGGGGGCCCGATGGGCGACGCCGGTCTCACCGGCCGCAAAATCATCGTGGACACCTACGGCGGCATGGGCCGTCACGGGGGCGGCGCGTTCTCGGGCAAAGACCCGTCGAAGGTCGACCGGTCGGCCGCGTACATGGCCCGTTACGTCGCGAAGAACATCGTGGCCGCCGGGCTCGCCAGCCGCGCCGAGGTGCAGCTCGCCTACGCCATCGGGGTCGCGGACCCGGTCAGCGTGATGGTCGAGACCTTCGGCACCGCCCTGGTGCCCGAAGAGACCATCGAAGCGGCGGTGCGCCGCCTGTTCCCCTTGCGTCCCGCGGGGCTGATCAAGCACCTCAACCTGCTCCGGCCCATCTACGAGCAGACCGCGGCCTACGGCCACTTCGGCCGCACCGGCGACGCCTTCACGTGGGAAAAGACCGACATGGCGGACAAGCTCAAAGCCGAGTGCAAGCTGGGCAAGAGCAACGGCGTCAACGGCCACGCCAAGACCGCCAAAAAAGAAAAGGCCAAGGGCAAGGGCAAAAAGAGCCGCGCCGCGGCCTGAGGCGCGGGCCGGCTGCGTCCGGCTGGCCACAAGCCCCGCCCCGATCGCAGATTTCTGCGATCGGGGTGTTTTACGTCTGAACGGTAAGTGTCCAATTCTATAAGCTTTTCAGGTCCTGGCGGTCTGGCCTGTGGCTTGCTTTGATAGAAGACATGAAGCGGGTCTCGCTCCTGGTTTTGCTCTGCGCGGCGCTGTTGGCGCCCGCCGCGGGCGCGCGTCCGGCCACGGTGTCGACCGCGCTGCTCGACGTGGCCGGGGTGCCCGCCCAGCGTCTGATCGAGCGGCTGGAGCAAGGCCACCGCGATGTGGACGCGGCCCTGACCACCCGCACCCAGCGCCTGTCGACCTACCAGGCGGCGGCCGCGGCCCGGGACAAGAAGGCCGGCCAGATCGCCGCGCTCAAAGCCGGCGGGGTCGACGCCACCACCGTGCGGCGCGCGATGAGCGACGCCCTGGTGCTCGACGAGCGCGCCATCGTGGCCCGCTCGCAGCTGCTCGCGGCCGAGGCCGAGGTGGCCAAAAAGGGCGCCGAGCTGCTCCAGATTTACGAGGCCATTCTCGTCGAGAAGCGCCGCGAGGCCATGCGCGCGGACAAACAGAGCAAGGCCCGGGCGCGTGCGGTCAAGGCCTTCCGCGCGCTGTCCGAGCGGCGGGACGCCATCCGCAAGGCCCTGTTGCCGGTCCTGTCCCAACGCGGGGGGGCCGACCCCGAGGCCATGGACGAGGTCGCGCCCCAGCGCGGCGACGACATCGAGACCCTCTTGGAAAAAGCCGACCTCGCCCGCGACCTCGAGGAGCGCTTTTTGCGCCGGGCCGAGTCGGTGCGCAAGCGCATCATTGAGCTCGAAGCCGAACGCGCGGTGGCGCGCGACGTGGTCGGCATGGTGCGGTCCAACAACCTGTTCGACGAGACCGACCGGCGCCTGTTTGTGACCGGGCCGGCCGCGGGCGATGCGCGCACCGCGACCCCGGGGTTGTTCGGGATCGGGGCGCCCGGCCTGGCGTCGGCAGACAGCGAGACGCTGCAAGACCCGGCCCCGCCGCCGGCCGACAACGGCGCGGTGGACATCGGCGACGGCCGCGAGACCCCCACCGAGTCCGACGACAACCAGTTCTCGGGGCGCGAGCCGAGCGTGGGCGTGACCCCCGACGTGAGCAAGGACGGCATCACCGACGCGGACAACAACGCCGACGTGGGCCGCACCGCGGACCCAGGCCAGGCGATCTCGTCGGGGGTGGCCACCGAACAATCCTTCGAGGGTCTCGCCGGGGGGGGACAAGCCCGCCTCAACGCCTTGCTCGCCCGCGACGACCTGTCGTTGTCCGAGCTCAAGGAGCTCGAGGCCCGGCTGCGCAAACAAGCCGCGGACATGAAAAAACAAAACCGCGCGATCCGCACCCGCATCGGCGAGCAGATGAAGCGCTGAGCGACCCCGCGGGCTCAGTCCGCGAAGTCGCCGTGAAACACAAAACCGAACGCGCCGTAGTAGCTGACCGCGGCCACCCCCTGCGGTCCCGCGGCCAGCGTGGGCACACACCGCAACGACAGCGTGCCCTCGTCGACAAACCGCGCGGCGAGCGCGGGCCCGGCAAAGCTCAAGGTCGCGGCGTCGTCGTCGCCCGCGGGGTTGCAGGGGGGCAGCGCGGTCCGGCCTTGGGTCGCCAATGTCTCTGCCGCGGACGCGGGCCAGACGCACAGGTCTTGCCACGCCCCGGCCCCGAGCTCGGGGTCTTTGAGCAGCGGGCCGGTGCGCGAGCTGCGGGCCCACGCCTGCAGTGTGACTGCATAGACACATTCGTAGGTGCCGGTGTCGTCGTCGGGGCAGGGGAAGGGGTTGTCCCCCGGGTCGGGGGCGAGGTCGATGGTCTGGCCCACGCAGCCCGCGCTGATCTCGCCGGCCGCGACCTGATCGGTGTCGCCGATCAGGTCCCCGAGGGGAATGCTGAGGGTGATGTCGGCGCGCGCGCCTTCGAGCGGGAACGCGGGGCGCTCCCAGTGGTGGCCTTGGGGGAGACCGGCGGCGTTGCGACCGCCGAACACAAACGGGGTGTGGTCGTCGGGGCCGTACCCGGCGTGTCCGTCGAACAGCGGAAGGGGTTGGTACTGCATGGTGTAGGTGGAGATGAAGGACGCTTCCTGCCACCGGGGCACGTCTGTGTGCAGCTCCCAGAGGCGAAAGACCGCGGTGGTGTTGGCCACGGGGTCGACGGTGTCCTGTTGGCCGCCGACGAGGGCCACCGCGCCCCGCCGCTCGTCATAAAAGGCCGCGGTGCTCGACAGCGGCGCGGGGCAAGGGGCGCTCAGCGACACCGGCGAAAACGTCTGGGTGTTGACGTTGAAGCGCCACACGTCGGCGCATTCGTTGCCGATGGCGTTGTGGGGCACGATGGCGGTGCTCTGTCCGGTGGCGATCTCAGGGACGTCCCGGCCCCCGATCAACAGGGCGTGGTCCTGCCCCCGGTCGTAGACCAAGGCCGCGGCGGTGCGCGCGGGGGGCAACGTGCCGCCGAGCTCGGTCCAGACCAACGGCTGGCCCGGTCCGTCGTCCACGCCGATCCAAGCGTCGCCCCAGGGGTCGGTGCCGTCGTCCCCGCCAAAGAGCAGAACCGCCCCGTTGTCCAGGCTCACCAAAGAGGCCCCGGCCCGGGCGGGGAAGGGAGCGGGATCGTTCTCCCACACAAAGGCATTGTTGAGGATCCAAACCCCGTCGTCCAACAGCACAGGGTCGTGGGTGCCGTTGAGGGTGTCGTCGGAGCGCCCCCCCACCACCACCACCCGGCCGTCGGGGAGCGCGGCCATGGCCGCGTCATAGCGGGGGGCCGGGCCGCCGGTGTCGACGGGGATCCAGCCCCCGCTGTTGTAGGCCCAGGTGGTGTCGCTCCGGGAGATGACCCGGCCGTTGCCCCCGACCTGGGCCCCCCCGAACATCACCGTGATCCCGCCGGGATGGGTCGCCACCGCGGCGGAGAAGCGCGGCAAGGGGGGCTGGACCGAAAAGAACCCGCCCCCCACCGGGCGCCACGCCCCTTCGCGGAATATCTCCGCGTCGTCAAGTCCAGTGCCATTGCTCGAGCCCCCCACGAACAGCACCTCGCCCCCCGGCAACGCCACCAGCCCCCCGAACTGCCGGCCACAGGCTTGGGCCCCGAGGGGAATGCCATTGCCGAGCAGGCCCCCCGGCACCAGGTTGTTGCCGTTGTACCGGCGCACGGATTGTTTGTAATAGATGCCGTCCCCGTCGGGGTCGCAGCCGTTGAGCGGGCCGCCGACCTCGAGCTGGGCCACCAGGACCCCATTGCGGGTCGCGTCGTAGGCGAGCTCCGGGGGCTGGGTAAAGGGGTAGCCGTCGCCCTGCAGCGACCACGCGTCGTCGAGCACGTCGAACTCCCAGATCTCGTCGGACAGCCCGCCCCCCGCCAGCAGGCCCCCGGCGAGGACCATGCGGCCGCGCGCCGGGTCATACACCATGTCCATGCCCGCCCGCGGGGAGGGCCCGCCGGGCACGTCGATCAAGGACCATTGGCCTTGGGCGGACAGGGCCCACAGATCGTTGAGCGGCCCGGTGGCGTCGGCTTGGCCGCCGAACATCAGGTGGCGCCGGTTGATGGGATCGTAGGCGAATGCCATGGCATTGCGCGCGGTGGGCAACGCGCTGTTGGGGGCGAGCACGAGGGGGGTCCAGGTGTTGTCCCCCAGCACCCAAGTCTCGTTGGTGCTGCCGAGGTCACGAAAGCCACCGAAGGCGAGCACCTGGCCGGTGACCGCGTCGAAGCTGACCCCGAAGCAACGTCGGGGCGAGGGCGAGGGCCCCACCAGGCTGCGCTCTTCGAACCGACGCCCATCGAAGTCCACCGGTCGCATGTCGTCGGTGAGCACCACCGCCCGGCCCGCGTGGTTGTCGTAGACCGCGCCGGTGCAGACCCCGCGGGACAGGGGATCGTTGACCGCGGGCCGCAACGTCCAGGCCGGGGTGGTGACCACGGTGGGCACGCTGTCGCCGCCCTCGGAGAACGGGTCCACGTAGGGGTCGAGCGACAACGGCAAGGTCTGGGACAGGCGCGCGCGCTGGGTTTCGTCCCCGCGCAGGGACGGGGTGGTGTGGTGGTGCGCGGTGGCGGCCAAAGTGAAGCGACCGTCGCGGTAGCCCGACGAGACCACCAGCACGTTGCCATCGATGCGCACCGGCGACGAGACATTGCCGGCGCGGTCCACGCCGCGGGCGTAGACCTCGGCCGAGTCGTTGGGGGCCATGCTCTGGCTCGGCCACCAGCCGTCGTCGGAAGGTTGCAGCCGGCCCACCGTCTCGGCGCCTTCGGGGTCCAGGGACAGGCGCACCTCGAGCAGCTCGCGGGGAGGGTTGTCGAAGGCGAAGGTACAAGGGGGGAGCTGGTCCGGGGCGGGCGCGACCAGTGCAGGATCATTGCAGTACTCGTGGGCGTCGCCGTCGAGGCTGACGTAGGCCGGGCTGGCCACAAAAAACGGGAACGAGAGCGTGAGGTCTGGCTGCAGGTCGCCTTCACAGTTGTCGGTGCATTCGACCAGGCCCGCGGGGGCGTGCACGTACACGATCTCCCGTTGCCGCACCTGGAACTCCGGCGCGGCGGTGGCGATGGTGAGCGGCCGGGGCAGGGGGTTGTCCCTCTGGTTGCCGAGGGCGTCGCTCCAGCGCACCGACAGATCGTAGCTGCCGTCGGGGAGGTCCAAGGGGGTGGCGCCGGCGGCGCCGAGCCGGAAGGTCACGGTGCGCGAGGCGGCATCGACCTCGTCGTGGGGCACGCTGAGGGGGGGATCGGTGCCGGTGTCGACGAGCAACACCGGCGCGGTGTCGGGCCCGAGGTCCTCGTCGGCGGTGAGCACGATGTCCACCCGGCTGCCCACGGTGGCGGCGCTGGTGGTCCCGGGGGGCAGGCCCGCGGCGGGGGGCGCGGTGTATTCGACGCTGCCGTCGGCGAGCCCCGGCCCGGTGAAGTCGAGGGTGAGCTCACCGATGACAAAGTCGCTCAGCCAGGTGCCCTCGAACGAAACGATGTCGGCCACCACCGCGAAGGTGCCCTCGGGGGTGTTCTCGTCGGGGGTGACGGTGAGGGTGAGCTCGCGTTCGTCAAACTGAGCATAGCGACGGCCCTCGTCGAGCGAGAACACCACCCCGGGGTTCTCGGCCAACCGGACGTAGGGGTTGCGGTCCCATTCCAGCGCCACCTGTTCGGCCAGGAGCGTGCTCTGGGCGAGCTCCAACCTGACCGTGACCGGCGTGCCCGCGGACACCGCCGCGGGGTCGAGGGCCGCGGCCACCACCTCCGGGACCTCGGCGGGCGACTCCCGGGTGCGGCACCGCCCGATGGCGGTCCGGCACGTCCACTCCGGGGGGCAGTCGTCGTCGACGCCGCACGACACCGAGGTGTTGTCGGGCAAAAATGTATACGAACCGATGCACCCGCCCATGCTCCACACGGCACAGACCGCGGTCCAACCACGCCAACCCATTGTCATCCACGCAGGCTATCAAGAGCGCGTCACGCGCCGCTGGGGACATGGACACAGCTCCGCCCGACGACAGAACCGCGCGGCGTCACTTGACGGGTCGAGTCTCCGCCGGCTACGCGCCGGCGGCGACGTCACCGTTCAGCGTCGCTGCAGCCAGATGTCGCGCAGCTCGTCGAGGTCCGCGCCCCGGGCCCGGGCCTCCCCGTGCGCGTTGATCTTGGCCGCCAGATCGGCCTCGCCGGCCTCGGCCAGCACCTTCACCACACGCTTCAGACGGATTTGGGCAACAATCGCATCGCTCATGACAACCTCCTGTCACCGGCGCCGCCAAGTGGCGCCCGGTGTCGCCATTGCACACCACCTGGCCCCCCAAATCCAAAAAACGACCCGTGCGCAGATCCGCCGCCCCCTGCGCCCCGGTGGGCCGACGCCAAGAGAAGCCGGAGCGGGGGAGCGACGCGGCGCGCTCGCGAGCCGTGCGCTGCGGAGGGCGAACAAAGTTCGCCTCAGCCAGGCGAAGCATTGCCAGGGATGGGACACCCCGCCGGAGGGTCAGAACGCATAGCCGAGCTGGATGTGCACGTTGAACGCGGGGTCTTGTTCGGCGAGGGCCAACACCGGCACCCCCACGTCGAAAGACAGCGGCCCCACCGGCAACACGTAGCGAACGCCCGCGCCCACCGACGCCCCCACCCGCGGCTGGGCGGGGTCGAAGTGTTTGCTCAGCCAGTCTTCGTCGGCGGGGGACCAGTCGTTGTAGGTCACAAAACCCCCATCGACGAAGCCCGCGACCTTGAGGTCGCCGATGAAGAAGTTGCGCACCAGGGTGTAGCGGAGCTCGGCGTTGGCCACCGCGCCGCCGAGGATGAGCAGGCCTTGGTCGGTGACGTCGACGTTGTTCTGGGCGAGGGTGGGGAGCTGGGGCACGCCGATGCGGTCCCGCAGGTACCCGCGCACGGTGCGGTCGCCGCCGACGACAAGGAGGTCTTGCTGCAGCAGGGTCGACTTGCGGCCTTTTTCGCCGAAGGACGCGCCCACCCAGCCCCGGGCGTGCACCGCGAGGGTGAGGCGGGACAGGCTGAAGTAGTAGGCGCCCTCGAGTTTGGGCAGGACGATGGCCTCTTGGTGAAAGGGGAAGGCGATCCAGCCGTACCCGTCGGGCAGCGTGTAGTCGGTGAGGGCGGACAAAAAGGGCAGACCCATTTGCAGGGAGCCGGCCACCGAGAAGCCTTCGGTGGGGTCGAAGGGGTTGTTGAGCGACCGGTAGGTGACCCGGGGAATGAGCGCGTTGATGCGCAGGGGGGTCCGGTCGAGGGTGGTGGTGATGCCGTCGATGGTCGCGTAGTTGTCGAGCGAGAGGGGGTCGTTGGTGCGGGCGTCGGCGTCGTCCCACTCGAGCCGGTATTCGTTGTCGAGGCCGAAGGTGAGGTCGATGGTTGAAAACGGCCGCGACTCGATGCCGATGGTGTTTTGGATTTTGAAGTTGCGGCGGCGGATGTCGTTGGCGAACCACACCGGCACCGCGCCGGTTTTGCCCGCGCCGCCGGGTTGGCGGCTGACGTACGACGAGGGCCGGTCTTGGTAGCTGAGCGCGGGGGTGGCGGAGAGGGTGAGGGGCAAGCCGAACAAGCGGGGCCAGCGCAGCGACGACGACAAGCTGCTCTCCCGCCCGATGAACAGCCCGAAGTCGGCCACCGCCGAGAGGTCGAGCATCCGCCCGAGCACGTTCTTGTTGCGAAACTCGTTGCGGATGGAGAAGTACCGGTCGGTGGAGAACGCGGCGGACGCATCCCAGGTCCACGCTGGTTTCTCCTCGACGTCGATGCGCAGATGGACGCGATCGCTTTTCTCGTCCACCCCGATGTAGTCGAGCTTGACCCGATCGTAGATGCCGGTGCGGCGAAGGCGTTTGATGCCGGCCTGGATTTGTTCGGGGCGGATCACGCTCGGCAAATCGCCGAACTCGCGCATCATCACCGCGCGGTTGGTGACCCGGTCCCCGTCGATGAACACCATGCCCCGCCGCACCACGTCGGGGTCGCCCACAGTGTCGTCTTCGAGGGTGCTCCCGATCTTGATCACCAGGCCCGGCCCCGCCTCGCTGAAGGTCGGCTCGATCTCGACCTTGGTGTAGAGATAACCGCGGGCCACGTAGGTGTTGAGCACGCGCTTTTCGTCCGCCGCGATCTCGTCGGGCAAAAACGGTGCCCCCACACAGTCCTTGGGCTCGTTGGGCGCGCGCCCTTGTTTGGCCGCGGCGCCGCCCTTGCAGTGCACCAGGTTGCGCAGCACCTGCATGTTGAGGGCGAGGTTGCCGCCTTCGACCTCGAGCGAACCCAGGGTGTACTGCTCGCCCTCTTCGATGCGGAACTCGATGTCGACGTAACCGTCGGCGTTGCGTACGCCTTTGTAGCCCACGTCGATGTCGCGGTAGCCCTTCGATTCGTAGAAGCGCAAAATGCGCTGTACGTCGTTTTCGAGGTCTTGCCGGGTCACGAACCCGCGGTTGGTCAGGCTGCGCGGTTGGGTGGCCAGCTCCACCGCGTCGCCGAGCACGGTGGCGGAGAACGCTTCGTTGCCCACAAACGAAACCGATCGCACCGCGCTGATCGACCCCGGGTAGACCTCGTAGAGGATGTTGATGACCTCCGGGGTCGAGGTGTACTTCATCTTCACCACCGCGTTGAAGTACCCGCGGCGCCGCAGCACGTCTTCGAGCACCCCGCGGGTGGTCTCGGCCTCGAGTTCGTCGACGCTGCGGTTTTCGTCGAAGGTGAGATTGGCCTGGAGGTCGGCGAGCCACACCGCGGAGTCCTCGGTGCTGCCGAGCACGTCGCCGGTGGTCTGTTGCACCGCGATGCTCACCGGCTCGAGAAAGTCCTCGCGCACGCTGCGCCAGGTCCCGTCGAGCAGGTCGCCGGTGGGCTGCAAAAACGCGCGCACCGCCTCCGCGGACATGGGCGCGGGGTCGGCCCCGTCGTCGTCCGAGCCGAACACCCCGACCACCCAGCGCCCGGCCTCGGCCCCCACCTGCGCCGCGGGCAACACCGCCCGGGCCACGTCGGCGGTGGTGAACAAGTACTCGGCGTAGGGGCCGTCCAGCACCACCACCGAGGTGATCAGCCGCGGCCCCGGCGTGACCTTGACCCGCAGGCGCACACACCGGGGGGGCGGGGGCACGTCCTCGTCGAGCCAGAGCTTTTGTTCGAGGGGGCTGTACCGGCACAGGCGGTCGCTGCCTTCGTCGGTGCTGTCGATGAACTCCTTGGTCACCCGCACCCGGGCCTCGGGGAACCCCTGTCGCTGCAGCAGGGCCTCGATGCGCTCTTTGGTGGCCCGGAGCTGATCGTGGGTCAGGCAGTTGAGTTCGAAAGTTTCAAAACCATCTAAGAAGCCGTCCACGGTCAGGCACATCCATTGGAAGGCGAAGCCCACCGCGTCTTTGTCGATGGGGCCCGCGTCCTCGACCAGCACCTCGTGCACACGCACGAAGGCGCCGCCCCGGATGACCACCTTGACGTCGACCTCGCTGCTCTCCTGGCTCGACGCGGTCTCGATCTCGACCTCGGCCCCGTAGTAGCCCTTGCGCTCGAGGTAATCGATGATGCGGGCCCGCTGGCGGTCGCGCGCGCTCACCCCCCGCGCGTCCCGGGTGTCGAGGGGGGTGCCCGGCCGCAAGAAGATTCGTTTTTCCAGGTCGGTGCGCAACAGCCGAATGGGCAGCCCCTCGATGTCCACCGCGCGCACGATGCGGGCCCGGGCCACGCCGCAGCGCATGCGCCCCTCGTGGGCGGGGTCGCGCCAGAACCGGCAGTGGGCCGCCTGGTAGCGGTCGAGGCGGAGCAGCCAGCGCTCGGCCTCGACCAAGGTCTTGGGCGTGGCCGGCCGGGTGATGAACGGGGTGAGGTAGGTGAGCAGCTCGGCCTCCTCCCCGGGGCGCGGCCGGTCGACGGTGACCTGCACCCAGGTGACCTGTGGGTCGGGCTTGTCCGTCGGGGGCTCGAGGGTCGCGCGGATGCTCTCGAAGCGGGGCACGGTTTCGGCCGCGGGCGGCTCGGCCCCCGCCGCGGACCCCGCGATGGCCAGCACCCCCAGGAACACGACCGCGCGGATCAAAACTCGAACACCCGGTAGCTGAGGCGCAGGTCGCTGCTGGCTTGGCTCCCGCTGGTGCCGACCCCGCTTTGCACCTCGCCCTGGAACGCGATCTCCTCGCCCACCCACCACGAGGGGAAATGGTCGACGAGGAGCAGGCGCAGCCGGGCGTTGCTCCCGGTGCCGGTGGGTTGGCTGGGGTCGCCGTTTCCAGTGGCATTGGCTTGAACCCCGGTCTCGCCTTCAAACTTGATGCGGTCCCCGAGCTGGTAGCGAACCCCGCCTTTGACCTGCCCGGCCTCGTAAAAAAGGCTGAACTGGATCTGGGTGCCGAACTGTTCGCGCACGGTCTCCTCGAGGTCGCGGGTGAAGGCGGCGGTGAGCTCGGTGGACACCGCCCGCAGGGCCGCTTCCCGGTCTTGGAAGTTGGCCCCCGACGACAGCGGGGTCCCGAAGACGATGAAGCGCAGAATCGTGCTCCGGTCGTAGTTGACCCGGGCGTCCTCGACCTCGAAGTTGAGGGTCATGCGGTCGAGGTTGCCGTCGACGGTCATGGTGCAGGGCAGCTCGGTCTCGAGTCCGCTCTTGGGGGGCTCGAGGTCGCCGCGGGCGAGCACAAAGATGTCCGGGCTGATGCGACCATCGGGCCGGCGGGGAAATTCGATCTCCGTCTGCTCGATGTCGAAGTTGGCGTACGGGAAGATGACGTTGCCCTCGCTGACCTCGATGAGCCCGGTGAGCTGGGGCACCCGCACCGAATCGCTGAGGGTGAGTTCGCCCCGCAAGGTGGAGTCGAGGCGAATGGTGGACACGTCGGCCCGGACCCGGAGGTCGCTGACCAACAGCTCGACGTCGAAGGTGAGGTTCTCCAGGCTCGCCGGGCGCAGTCGTTGGTAGAGCGGCTCGCTCGGCGCGGTGGTGTCCTTTTCGAGATAGAAGTTCTTGAGCTCGAAGCTGTCGCGCAGGGCGCCCTCGGTGATGCGGGCGGTGCCGGCCAGCACCGGTTCGCTCCGGGGGCCGGTGAGGCTCAACTCAAAGGAGGTGGTCGCGAACTGGCGGCCCACCGCGTACGACAAGTCCTCGCCCTCGGCCCGGAGGTTCCACTCCGCGAGGCTGATGTCCTCGTCGTCGAACAGGTGCTCGGCGTCCACCGAGCCATCCACGAACACCCAACCTTCGCCGGTGAGGGCGCGGAACTGCTCGGCCGAGAGCACATGGCGACCGGGCTTGTCCCGCGAGGTCTCGAGACACAGCGCGCCCCCGTCGAACACCACCGGCTGGCCCCAGGCCCGGGGCACGATCTGCGCGCCGGGGCTCGGCCGCACACACCCGTCGTAGCGGGGCCGGTCGAGGGGGCCGGCCACCACCAGCTGGGTCTCGGCCGTGCCCCGGGCCGAGCTGACCTCGTCGGTGAGCAGCCGCAGCAGGGCCAATGCCACTTGGCCTTGCACGCTGACCCCGAGCTCCTGGTCTTGGAAGTCGACGTGGCCGTTCACCGCCACGTCGCGGTCCCCGACGCTGAACAGGGCGGGGTGGACCAGCCGCACATCGTTCTCGCTGATCGCGACCTCGGCGGGCGCGCTGAGGTGCACCCGGGGGGCGCCGGGGGCGCTCACTTCCATCGTTTCGACATTCACAAAGCCATCAACGTGAGTCTTGCCCGCCCCGTCGCGGCGGACGTCGAAGTTGGACATGACCTCGCCGTCGATGCCGAGCTCGGCCGCGGCCAACGCGGGCACAAACTGTGACCAGGTGTCGTCGGCCGCGGACAGGTCCACGTCGAGGGCGAAGGTCTTGTCGGGGATGCTCACCGGGCCCGACGCCACCGCCCACCACCGTTCGCCCGCGAGGCACGGCGAGACCGCGGACAGCCGCAGCACGTCGGGGAAGGCGCAGAGCTGGGCCTCGAGTTGGCCCCCCTCGAGGGTCGCGTCCACAAGCACCCGGCCGTAGGTCCGGTAGGCCGCGACCTCCTCGGAAAAGGCCCGGCCGTTGTCCCCCACCACCGCGTCGGGCCGGGTCGGGACCACCGTGATCGCCGGGGCCTCGCCGTGCACATAGAGGTCCGGGGACTTGACCGCCCCGCGCACCAATACGTCGACGTCGAACTCCCCGTCCACCACCGGGGCCTGGTCGCTGGCCTTGGCCACCCAGGGCCCGACGTCGACCCCGCGCACGTGGGCCTCGGCGTTGATCACCGCGCGATCGACGGCGTACGCGGCCCGGGCCCTGACCCGGCCGGTGCCCCCGCTGAGCCGCAGCGAGGCCTGGACCAACAGCTCGTCGTCGCCGTCGCGGGCGGGGGCCACGCGCACGTGCACGGGGCCGCGGCCGAGGTCGGTCCCCTCCACCACCAAATCCTTGAGGTCGACGTCGGCGAACACCTCGGGCCGGTCGAACGTCCCGCGCAACGCCACAAGGCCGGCCCCGGCCCCCGTGGCGTGGTAGTCGGCCACCGCCTGCACCTGGGCGACGTCGATGCGGCTGAGGGTGAGCCGTCCTTGCATGGTTTCGTCGTCGAGCTTGAACACCAAAAGCGGGCTTTTGGCGTCGAGCAATGGCCCGTGGACCTTGAGGTCTTGCACCAGCACGTTGGGGTCGCTGAAGGTGTACGCGGCGACGACGTGGCCGATGGTCTCGCCCTGGGTGGCGACGTCGTCGGCTTCGGCGGTGCCTTGCACCACCAGGGCGGCGAGGGTCCCGGAGATGCGCCCTTTGACGTGGGCGCGGCCGGCGACGGGCAACGGCTTTCCGGGTTGGCCGGTGGTGATGCGTTCGAGCCGGGCCCGGTGCAGGGCAAATGTGCCGTCGATGTCGCGGTCCCCGAGGAGGGACAGCTCCACCGCGGCGGTGAGGGGGCCCTCGGCGGCGAGGGCGGTCAGGTTGTCGAGCACCACGCGGCGGCTGGTGGCCTCGACGTGGGTGCGCAGGTCTTTGATCGGCACCCCGCTGGCGCGGGCGGTGGCCACAGTGACGTCGGCGCTCACCTGGGGCAGGTCAAAGGGTCCGGTGATGGTGCCGGCGGCGTCCACCGTGCCGACGGTCACCGTCTTCGGAATGTCACTGCGCAGCTGCGCGACCTTGGTGGCGTGGGCGGAGAACTCGAGGTTGAGCCTCTTGGCCTTGGTGGCGATGGCGCCCACCGCCTCCGCCTCGAGGCCGGCGCCCGCGAGGTGTCCGGCGGTGACCCGGACCTGCGACGACGTGACGAAGAGCCGGGCGTTGACCGAGGTGGTGGCGGGCAGGCTGGTGTCGTAGGCGCGGGCGTTGCGCAGGCGGAGGTCGGCGTCGACGGCGAGCTCTTGCTTGAGATCGAGGGGGCCTTGCAGCACCACGCCGCCGCTCACCGTGCCCTGGGGCGCGGGGTGGACGCGCCCCCCGGCGGCGTAGGCCAACGGCAGCCCGGCGAGGCCGAGGGTGAGCTTGCCCCGCCGGGTCTCGTGGACCACGTTGCCTTCGACGGACACGGTGCTGCCCCCCGCCTTCACGTCGGCGCGCGTGATTTCCGTCTCGGCTTTGGTCACCAGGGCTTGGAACACCCCGCTTTGGATTTTGTACCCGTCGGCGGTGAACGCGCCGAAGCTGCCGTCGAGACGGACGTCGGGGTCCTCGGCGGGGCCGGTGACGTTGAAGTCGGTGCTGACCTTGGGCAACGGAAAGGGCGGGTCGTCGAGGCGGGGGGGCCAGGTGCCGGCGGGCACGTCGACGTGCCCCGAGACGCGCAGGGGGAAATCGCCCTTGGCGGTGATTTTGCCGCCAGCGCTGAACGGCGCTTTCAGGGCCCGCCCGGTGGCGGACTTGATCTCGAGGGTCTTGCCCACCAACCGGCCTTGGAGCTGGACGTTGTCGAACGGCACGTCGAGCTGTTCGAGCTTGACCGTGCCCGAGGAGATCTTCGTCTGCGATATGGTGACGAGCGCGAGCTTCTGGGCCACGAACACCTCGGCCCGGCCCCGCCCCTCGATGCCGTCCGCGACCACCGAGAGTTTTTTGCCGTCCGCGAATCGAACCTGGGCCCGGGTCACCCGGATGTTCTCGATGCGCACCTCGAGGTCGGGGGGCTTTTCCGACGAGGCCTGCTCTTTGACCAGGGCGGTGAGGAGGTTGAGCTTGCCACCTTTCATCGCCAGCAGCAGCTGCGGCTGGTCCACGTCGAGGCCGTCGAGAACGATGTTGCCCGACAGCAGGGCGGTGACCTGAACGTCGGCGGCGAGGCGGCCGATGCGGGCCACCGGGTCCCCCGCGGGGTCGAGCAGCAGCAGGTCTTCGAGCACCACCGTCGAGGGGGCTTCGAAGGTCACTTTCTTGGGCCGCAAGGTGCCGGGGATGATGTCGTTGACCAAGCCGATGAGTTTGCCGGGGATGGTGTCGGACAAATCGGCGAGGCGCACCAGGGGCGGGGTCGCGTCCGCCGGTGTCGGCGCGGCGGCGAGCAGCGTCAGCAGGCACAGGGCGGGGGACGACACCGGGGAAGCCTAGATCGATGCACACGTTTTGGCCGGTTTCGTGCTGCGGCAATTGGACTATGTTGCCGAGCGCAGCACGGGGCGGAATCGGGGGGGCGACCGTCGCGTTGGGTGCGGACGAGGTGAGCGATGAAGGTCGGTTTGATGTTTGGTGGGCGGTCGGCCGAGCACTTGGTCAGCGTGCGGTCGGCCAAGACGGTGGCCCAAGGGCTGGCCGCGGCCGGGCACGAGGTCGTGCCGCTCGGCATCGCCGAAAACGGCGTGATGGTCGACGTGCCCACCGCAGAGGACGTGCTCGCGCGCCGGGACCGGGTCGCGGCCCCCGCGGGCGGCGACATCCGCGCGTCCTATCGCACGCTCCTCGACGCCGACCTCGAGGTGGTGTTCCCCATCGTGCACGGGACGTACGGCGAGGACGGGACCTTGCAAGGGCTGCTGGCGATGCTCGACGTGCCCTGCGTCGGGGCCAGCGTGGTGACCTCGTCGGTGTGTATGGACAAGGTCTTGACCAAACGCGTGCTCGACGCGGCCGGCATCGCGGTGGTGCCGTACACCACCATCGCGCGGGCGGCCCGGGACACGGCGCTGCAGAAAGCCCGCGACCTGGGCGGGCCCTGGTTCGTCAAGCCCGCGGTGGGCGGCTCGTCGGTGGGCTGCACCGGGGCCCCCGACGAGGACGCCCTGGTCCGGGCGGTGGACCTCGCGCTGCGCTTCGACGACGTGGTCCTGATCGAAAAGTCGGTCAAGGGCCGCGAGCTCGAGTGTGCGGTGCTCGGGCCCCGCGGCGACTTGTCCGCGTCGTGCATCGGCGAGATCGTGCCCGGCGGAGAGTTCTACGACTACGCGGACAAATACCTCAACGACACCGCGCAGCTGCATGCCCCCGCGCCCCTGTCCGACGAGGACACCGCGCGGCTGTCACGGGCGGCGGTGCGCGCGTTCGACGCGGTTGCGGGCTCGGGCATGGCCCGGGTGGATTTTTTCCTCACCGACGACGCGCTCTACGTCAACGAGATCAACACCCTGCCGGGCTTCACCAGCATTTCGATGTACCCCCGCCTGTGGGGCCTGTCCGGGCTCGCCTTGCCCGACCTCTGCGATCGGCTGTGCCGCATCGCCGTCGACGAGCACCGCGCCCACGCCGCCACCCAATCGGCCATCGCCGCGTTCATCGACGAGGTGGCGGGCGGCGGCTGAGCGCCTCGAGCTCGGCCCGCACCGTGCGGTGGACCCAGCGCGCGGCCTCCGCCACCGCCGGCCCGGCGTCGTGCCCCTGCGCGACCAGCGCCTCGACCCGCAAGCGGTGGCCTTCGACCAAACCCGGGTCGAGGGCCAGCGCTTGTTCCGCCCGGGCCTGGGCCGCGGCCGCGTCGCCCCGCAACAGGGCATAGCGGCCGGCCAACACCCGCGCCGCGGGCACAGGCTCGTCGACGTCCAAGGCCGCTTGCAACGCGGTCTCGAGCTCGGCCCTGGCCGTGTCGCAGGCCGGCCCCGACCCGCACCGGGCCGCGGTGCGCAGCCGGTGCGCGGCCTCGGCCACGCGCACCTCGGGGTCTGTCCCCGCGTAGGGCGCAAACGCGTGCAGCCAGGCCCCGTCGTCGGCAAAACCCGCCAAGGCCGTGCCCCGGACGGACAACACCAGGGCGAGCACCGCCGCGCCCGCCGCCGCCGCGGCCAAGCCCCGCCGGGTCCACGCCGCCGCCGCGGGCCGCTCGCCCACCGCCGCGCCCACCGCGAGCGCGACCACCGCCGCGGTCTGGCCCACCTGCCCGTCGTAGTCGATGAACAACCGCCCCACCGCGCACAGGCCCGCGACCGCAAACAACCGGGCCCCGGTGCCCTCGGCCCGCCACACCGCGCGGGCGAGCCACAGCCCGAGAGCGACCAGCCCCACCCCGAGCACGAGGCCGCCGAGCCCGGCCTCGGCCGCGAGGGTGAGCGGGGTGCTGTGCGCGTAGAGCGTCTCGTTGCTCCCCGGTGGGCGCAATTGGGCATAGCCATAGGCGAACCGGCCGAGCCCCCAACCCGTGGCCGGCCGGGCCGCGAACAACGACAGCGCGGTCTGCCAGTTGGCCCACCGCTCGCCGGCCGAGTGCAGCAGCGGGTCGAGGCCACGCCCGAGCAACACCGCGGTGGGCAAAGCCACGCCCAGGCCCATCACCCACCGGTTGCGGGTGTGCCCCACCGCGAACCACCACGCGCCCCCGGCGAGCAGCAAGATCACACCGTTGCTGCGCGCGACCACCAGCCCGAGCAGGCACAGCCCCGCCGCGGCCAGGGCCCCGGCGCGCGCCGCCCCCGCGCGGGGATGGGCAAAGGCCAGCCACCACAACCCCCCGAGCAGGCACAGGCCGCCCGCGAGGTCGGGGGACAGCGACAGCCCCACCGGGCGCAGGGCAGAAAGCAGACTCATTGTGCTCGGGTCCGCCCCGTCGGGGGGCGCGGCCAAGGCCGCGGGCCAAGACACGAAGCGTTGGTAGAGCATGGTCGCGGCGTGTACGCACACCGCGCCGCCGGCGGCGGCGGCGAGCCAAGGATCGCGCCGGAGCCGTTGCCCGACGACAAAAAAGCCGAACCCCGACAGCACCGCCGGGACCGCGTACAGCGACAGTCGCGGGTGGCTCGAGGCCCCCACCGCGAGCACGAGCACCCCCGCGGTGGCGAGCAACGCGCGCCCAAGCCACACCGGTCCGCCCGCCCACCACGCCGCGAGCCCACAGGCCACCGCGGCGAGGCCAGCGTCGACGACATCGGGGCCATGGGCCACCAGCGCCACCCGGCCCACGACCAGAGCCGCGGCGAGGAGCGTGGCGAACCCGGGGGCACTCACCAATGAAACTGGATCAGGCCGCGCGCGCGCGCGCGGGCATCAAGGCGCGGCCTCTCCCCCGAGGGGACCGCAGGATTTGACTTTGCCGTTGGCGGCGACCACGACGTCGACGGTCAACTTGGGGGCCACATCGAGCTTGACCGTGGTGTCTGGCCGGCCCCGCTCCTTGGGGAACCGCCACCGCTTGATCTCGGTGCACACGCAGGACTCGGCCTTTTTCTTGTCCTTCACCCGCGCCGGGCCGACCCATTTTTGCCGGCATCGTTTGAGGCCGACATCGCGGGCCTTCGCGTAGTCCTTGAACATCGCGTCGGCGGTGTTCTGGGCCGCGATCGCGCTCGCTTCCCCCTCGAAGGAGCTGCTGGGCCCGCCGCGTTTGGTGGCGATCTTGGACTTGTCCAAAAAGCAGCCCCTCGACGTGAGCGCGGACTGCAACGCGCCCTTTTCGGACTCGGACAGGTCGAGCGGTTGGGCGAGCACCACGGTGTCGCGGGCGCACTCACAGGCCGCTTGGAACAGGCCGCCGTCGCCCCGGAGCGCCTTGTCCGCCGCCGCCGCCACCGACGCGGGGGTGCCGGCGGGGAGCTTGTTGAGGCGGTCGTGCACGTCGAGAGCGACCTGGCAGGCGGCTTTGTGCGCGAGGTATTTGTTCTCGCCGTGGCCCTTCTTCTTTTTGACCGGGCTGTAGGTGGCGATGGATTGGGCGGTCTTGATCGCGTTCTGGGCCGCGTCGCGTTGACGCTCCACCGCGAGGGGATCGGTGATTGCCTCGTCGCGGTTGAGGTTGTTGTAGACCGCCAAGCGGCACCGCAGCCCGACGAGATCGCGGCTGTTGATCTGTGATTCGCAGTCGTCGGTGAGGCGGGCGGCCTTCAACCCGTCGGAGATCTTCGCTTTGGGCACCATCCGGGGGATGGCGCGGATCGATCCCGGTTCCTCGAGGGTGCGGTTGGCCGCGGCCGGGGCGGCCCACACGAGGGCGGCGACGGCAGCGCACATCGACAAGGTCGGTTTGATCATGCATTCCTCCTTGCGGAAGGGACGATTCGTCGGCGAGCGGCATTCGGCGCCGCCGCGCGTTCAAAGCGGCCAGCCGCAAACACTCATCGACACGGACCGGCCGTCGTCATACCACCCCCCTCGGGCCAGATGACAGCGCGGCTCCAAAACAGAGACACCACGGCGGATTTCAGCCGAATTTGAGGGGCACGGGTTAGACTTGACCCAACTTAGAGCCGGTCCCTATCGTCCTCGGAGCCCCCGAGGACCGGGGCCACGACCGCGCTGTGTGCGCATAGCGGAGCCCTTTTGGCGATCAATCGCGACAAGGTGAACGCTGCGGCGAGCAAGCTTCTCCAGCAGGGGAAGTACGATAAGGCCATCGCCGAGCTGAATCGTCTGGTCGATGACGATCCGAAGGACGTGCGCACGCTCCTCAAGCTCGGCGACACCTACGTCAAGGTCGGCAAAAAGAATTCCGCGATCCAGTCGTACCAGCGGGTCGCGAACATCTACAGCGACCAGGGTTTCTACCTCAAGGCCGTCGCGGTGTTTAAGCAGATGCTCCGCGTCGACAGCAAGCTCCCCGAGGTGCATCTGCAGCTGGCCGAGATGTACCAGCAGCTCGGCCTGCACTCCGACAGCATGCAGCACTTCCAGCAGGTGGCGGTGTTCTACGAGCAGCAGGGGCGCTCCGACGAGGCCCTCGGGGTGCTCAAAAAGATGGTCGACCTCGACCCCGACAACCTCCCGAGCCGCATCAAGCTCGCCGAGCTCTTCGCCCAGCAGGGGCGCTCGGCCGAGGCGGTGCAGGAGTTCCGGTCGGCGGCCGACTACCTGAAGTCGCAAGAGCGCATGGACGATTTTGTGCGCGTGGCCGAGCGGCTCGTCTACTTCGACCCCTCGGCCATCGAGGTCACCCGCGAGCTCGCCGACATCTACCTCGAGCGCGGCGAGCACAAGCTCGCCCTCGGCAAGCTGCAGATTTGTTTCAAGGCCGACCCCCGCAACGTCGACACATTGGGTCTCATCGCCCAGGCGTTCATGGGCATGCAGCAGATCCCCAAGACCATCTCGGTGTACAAAGAGATGGCCCGCATCTACGAATCGCAAGGGCGCGTCGTCGACGCCGAGCAGTGTTGGCACCAGGTCAAGGCCCTGGCCCCCGACGACGCGGAGATGCTGCAAGCGCTCGGGCTGGCCGCCACCGCGGCCCCGTCCCCGTCGCCCGCGCCCACGCCCGCGCCCCGGGCCGCCGCCCCGGCCGCGCCCGCGGTGCCGCCCGGGCCGCCCCCCCATCCGGACGCCGACCAGATCGCGCGGTTGTTGACCGAGACCGACGTCTACCTGAAGTACGGCCTGAAGAACAAAGCCCTCGAGCACCTCCAAAAGGTCTTCGCCCTCGACCCCGACCACATCGACGCGCACGAGAAGCTGCGCGACGTGTACCAGCAGCTCGGCGATCGCCAGGCCCTGATCCGGGAGCTGCGCGTGCTCGTCGAGCTCGGGGGCCAACAGGGCGATCCCCGCTTGCCGGGTTGGCAACAAGAGCTCGCCGGGCTCAACCAGCCGCCCCCCCTCGAGGCCGACGAGGAGGAGTTCGGGGGGGAGCTGCTCATCGACCCCATGGTCTCCGACGAGCCCCTCGACGGGATGTCCCCCGGCTTGACCTTGCCCCCCGACGAGGGCCCCATCGGGATGGACGACGACGCCATCCAGCTCACCGACGAGGCGGTGAGCAGCGACCTCAGCGAAGAGTTCATCCTCGACGAGGACTCCGTGATCGAGATGGCCGAGATTCACGAGGTCGACGACGACGTACAGTCCATCGACTACGCGGCGGCGATTCCCTCTCGGCCCCCCACCGCCCCCCACACCAACATCAGCTACTCCGAGGACAGCCTCGACGACGAGCTCGCGGCCGCGGCCAGCGCGGCGGTGGAGGCGCTGGAGGGGGACTTCGAGTTCGCCGACGAGCTGTCCGCGGCCGAGGTCGAACCCGAGCCCGCCGTCGATCCCCCCGCGTCGCCGCGGGCGCCTTCACAGGCCGGGCTCGACCAGCTCCCCCCGGAGTTTTCCGCCCCCGACCTGCCCGACGGCGCCCAGCTCCCCGACGCCTACGCCGCCACCGAGATCATGAGCCTGTCGCCCACCGACCTCGAGGAGATGCGGGCGTTCGTGGCCGACGCCAAGCGGCGCGGGCCGTCCCCGGGGCCCAAGACCGAAGCCCCCCTCACCCCCGCCCAGCAGGTCCCGGCCGGGCTCGACCTCGCCGCCGACGAGGGATTTGGCGAGGCGACCTTGGCCATGGCCATGGAGGGCGGGTACCAGGCGAGCTCGGCGGCGGGGCCCGGGGCGCTGACCCCCGAGGAGGAGGCCGAGGCGGACGCGATTCTCGCCGAGGCCAGCGCCTTCGAGAACGGATTCTCCTACGCGGATAGATCCAGTGACATGGGGGCTCCCCTGGAGTCGGCCAGCGGGGAGGCGGCGTCTCCCGCCGCCGAAATGTCACTGGACGATCACGCGGCCGGGTTCGAGGATGGCGACCCCCTCGAGCCCATGGGCGACGACGACCCCTTCGCCGGGGTTGGCGACGACGACCTCGACGCCATGCTTGACGGCGCCACCGTCGGGGCCGACCGCGTGGCCGCCTTCGAAGACGACCTGGGGGTCCCCGACCTCCCCGAACCCTTCCCCCCCGAAGAGGAGCCCGCCACCTCGGGGAGCGACCCGTTCGCCCCCCAGACCACCGCGGCCCAGCCCATGGTCCCCGCCGACGAGTCCATGGCCCAGAAGCTCGGCACCACCGACGCGGCCCGGGGCTTCGAGGACGACATCGCGGCGAGCTTCTTCCCCGACGAACTCGAAGAGGCCGAATTCTTCATCAAGCAGGGCATCCTCGACGAGGCCAAAGAAATCCTCGACGAGATTGTCGACTCCCTCCCCGATGAGTCCCCCCGGGTGTCCCACATGCTCGCCCGCATCGCGGCCCAAGAGGCGGGCGAGCCCGAGCCCCCGGCGCCGTGGGAGCAGGACCTCATCCAATCGGTCCAAGAAGAAATCGGCGACATGGACCTCGAGGCCTGGGGCGAGGAGATGTCCGCGGTCACCGAGCAGGTGTCCGTCGACGAGGTGCTCAGCCAGTTCAAAGAAGGGGTCAAAAAGCAGGTCGACGAGAACGACGCCGAGACCCACTACAGCCTGGGCATCGCCTACCGCGAAATGGGACTGTATGACGACGCGGTGGGGGAGTTCGAGATCGCCACTCGGGTGGCCCAGAAGGCCCCCGACGCGTTCCACCTCATCGGGCTGACCCGGGCCGACCAGGGCCGCCCCGACGAGGCGCTCGCCGCGTTTGACAATGCTCTTGAGTTCAATCATCTCGCCCCCAAGCCCCGCGCGGCCAACGAGTACCACCGCGGGCTGTGCCTGGCCCAGCTCGGGCGGCACCACGACGCGCTGGAGGCCTTTACCCGGGCCCGCGACCTCGGCACCGACCTGCCCGATGTCGAGATGCACCTTCAGCAAGCCAAGGACCGCGCCGGGGCCAACGGGCACGGCGGTTCTTCCTCCCACCGGGCTCCGCTCTCCGACGAGAGCGAGCGCCGCAAAAAGAACATCGACTACCTGTAATGACCCACCTGGATTCCCCCCTGTGCTTTGGTTTCGACCCCGGACGTGTCGATGGCGGGGCAGGGTGCATGGCCGGGCGACGTAGGGGCGACGGATGAATTTTCTCGATTTCTACGGCATGGCCCAAGAGCCGTTCTCCAACGCGCCGGTGAGCCGTTTTTATTACAACAGCCGCCAGCACGCCGAGGCGCTCACCCGCCTCACCTACGCCGCGGACAGCATGAAGGGCCTGGCCGTGCTCGTCGGCCAAATCGGCGCGGGCAAGACCACGTTGGCGCGGCGCATGCTCGACGCGCTCCCCGAGGACAAGTTCGAGGCGGCGCTGTTGGTGATCGTGCACAGCGGCATCACCGCCAACTGGCTCTTGCGCCGCATCGCCTTGCAGCTTGGGGTGCAAGCCCCCGCCACCGAGAAGCTCACCCTCCTCGGGCAGCTCTACCAGCGCCTGGTGCAAATCTATGAGCAGGGCAAAAAGGCCGTGGTCCTCATCGACGAAGCCCAGATGCTCCAGACCCGTGAGCTGATGGAAGAGTTCCGCGGGCTGCTCAACCTCGAGGTGCCCGAGCGCAAGCTGGTGTCGTTTGTGTTCTTTGGTCTGCCCGAGATCGAACAGAACCTCACCCTCGACCCGCCGTTGGCCCAGCGCGTGGCGGTGCGGGTGCGGCTCGAGCCCTTCGACCGCGACGCGACCCAGGCCTACATCAAACACCGCCTGCGGTTGGCCGGGGCGTCGCGCATGTTGTTCGACGAGCCCGCCATCGACGTCATCCATCAATCGTCGGGGGGCATTCCCCGGGTGATCAACACCCTGTGCGACAACGCCCTGCTCGAGGGATACCTCGGCCGCGCCGACGTCATCGATGGCCCCACGATGCAAAAGGTCGCCGAGAACCTCCAACTCACCACCGGCGCGGCCGCGGTCGCCACCGCCCACACCGCGGCTTATGTGCCCGGCGGCGACGAGGCCCGGCCCCGCCCGGTGATGCCCGCGCGTCGACGACGGCTGGACATGCGCGCCATCGACCAGATGCTCTCCGGCCTGTCCAAAAGCTGATCGTGCTGCGTCGCGTCCTCGCGGAGGCCAAGGCCCAAGGGCTCGAACCCGTGGCCAACCGGCTGCCCCGGCGCCTCCTGCGCGGGGTGCTCGCCCAGGCCACCCGCGGGCTCTCGGTGGGGGTGTGTCTGCACCGCGTGCTGCCCGCGCCCCGTCCCTTCATGTTGAGCCCGGGCCTGGCCCACACCGAACAAGAACTCGACGCGTTTTTGGACCTGTTCCGGGACATCCCCGAGCGGCTGTGCATGACCTTCGACGACGGGTACGACGACGCCCGCCGCTACATCGCGGCCCGGGCCCCGCGGCACCCGGCGGTGCGGTTCTTTTTTATGGTCTGCCCGGACAAGACCGAGCGCCGCTTCGGCTTCGCCTGGGACAGCTGGGTCACCGACGGCCAGGACCGGGACGAGGGGGCCTTTCAGCAACAGTGGAGAGCCAGCCTCGACCTCACCGCCGAGCACAGCGGCACCCGGGAAGGGGTGGGCGACCTCGACCACTACCGGCTCGCCACCGTCGACGACGTCCGGGCGCTGGGCGCGCTGCCCAATGTCGCGCTGGGCAACCACACCGATCACCACATCCCCACCGCCTGGCTCACCGACGACGAACTCGCGCACGAGCTGCGGGCGTCCCAAGCCCGCTTCACCCGGTTGTTCGGGCCGCCGCGTCATTTTGCGTTCCCCTTCGGCACCGAGACCTACGTGCGGGCCCGCGACATCGACCTTGCCGTGACATTGTGCGCGGGCACGGTGTGGACGGTGGACACCGCCCCCATCGACGGGGGCCGGGTGTGGGCGCGGTTCGCGTGGGCGTCGGACGAGTACTCCCCCGCGGCCATGGCCCTGTACATCGCCATGAAGTGTGTGCAGCACAAAGCGGGGGCGCGGCCCGACACCGCGTACCCCGCCTGAGCCTGCGGTAAAAAGTTAGCCGTTCGGTAAACTTTGCCTTGACCCGCTGTTTCACGCGGTCTAATAGTTAGCCATATGGAAAACCAAGCGTTGGGCCCGCCGGCCGACCTGGACGCGCTGTACCACGCGATGTCGGACCCGACCCGGCGCGCGGTGGTGGAGCAGCTGGTGGCGGGACCGGCCGCGGTGAGCGAACTCGCCGGGCCTTTGCCGATCTCGTTGCCCACCTTCCTCAAGCACCTCAAGGTGCTTGAGCGCAGTGGCATTGTACGCACCGAAAAGCAGGGCCGGGTCCGGACCTGCCACCTCCAACCCGAACGCCTCGGCCCCGCCGAGGACTGGTTCGCCTCGCAACGCCGGCGCATGGAGCGCCGCCTCGATCGCTTGGCCGACCTCGCCGAAGACCTCGAAAGGAACCCGCAATGACCGTGCAACACGACAGCTTCACCCTCACCCGCGACATCGCCGCCTCCCCCGCCACCGTGTTCGCGGCGTGGGCAAAGCCAGCGCTCAAGCGCAAATGGTTCGTCGACACCGACGGACCCGGCTGGTCCACCGCGGAATACGCCCTCGACTTTTCGGTCGGAGGCCGCGAGGTCGGTCGCTTCGTGCGCGCCGAGGGGCCGGGCGCGGGCGAACACCAAAACGTGAGCACCTACCTCGACATCGTCGACGACGAGCGCATCGTGTACGCCTACACCATGGCCCAAGACGGCCGCGTACACTCCGCGTCGTTGGTCACGGTGCTGCTCGCGCCCAAGGACGGCGGCACCCGCCTGACCTTCATCGAACAGGGGGCGTACTTCGCGCCCACGGACGGGGCCGCGGGCCGCGCCGCGGGCTGGACGTCGCTGCTCGACCACCTCGTGCACACCGTGAGCTGACCCGCCGCGGATTTTGCACGAGGGGCGCGGGGGCCCGGCTATGCTCCGGGCCCCGTCCGCCCTGGAGCCCGCATGCGCCCCCTCTTGTCCCTCTGGTTGTTCGCCGCGGCGTCGGCGCTCGCGCCGGCGTGCGCCACCTCGTCGGCCGCCGGGCCGGCCCCGTCCACCGACGCGCCCCCGGCCGCCGCTGTCGACGACCCCGCGTCCCCCGCGGCCGCGCCCCCCGACGACCCCGCGCCGGCGCGGGCCTGGCCCGCGGGCCTGGCGTTCTGGCAGGCCGCGGATGGGGCGTGCGCCCTGATGCTCAGGCCCCACGACGGCGGCGAGACCCGGCCGCTGTTTGCCCTCGCGTCCTGTCCGCGCACGTACGCCCTCGACGCGGTGGGCGGCCGCCTCTTGTCCCTCGACGACGAGGACACGGTGTGGTTGCGGACCCCAGGCGCGGACCCGGTGCCGCTCGGGACCGTGGCCGGGGCCCAGGACGTGTACTTCGCCAAAGGCAGCCGGACCCCCCGGGTCACGGCGTTGGCCACGGCCGGCATCGACTTTTCCCCGTCCCAGGGCGCGGACGAGATGACGGTCCACGTCGAGGTCACCGAAGGCGGGCACACCCAGGGCTACGACAATGTATTTGCACCGCCCTGGGGGGTGTGGGCCATGGCCCGGGCCTACGAAGCGCGCGCGGACGGCTTGGCCCTGTTGCAGGCGGTGCCCACCAAGACCGACGCCGGCGACACCCCCGGCCTGTCCGCGCTCGACGCCGCGCACCTCGCGCGCGATGCCCAAAGCGCCCAAGGGGGCGATGCCCGGTGCGCTGACCCGTCGCCCGTGACCGAGGACGCCGCCGCGCGGTTTCGGGGGGCGATGAAGCTCGCGGCCGAGGCCGAAGTCGACGGGTGCGGCCTCGGGCCGAAGACGTTGATGTACGCGGTGGAGTGGGGCGACGCCCCGCACCCGTGGGCCCCGTTCGCGTTGTGTGACGAGGCCGGCTGTGCGCGGTTGCCGGTGGGCGAGGGGCAGTACGGGGTGCTCAGCGCGGGCGAATACGTGCTGTTTGCGCCGTCGTTGCCGTCGGACGAGACCTTGCTCTTCTCCGCGTCAGCCAAAAATCCGGCCCAAGCGATCTGGCGGGGCCAGGTCGAGAGCGCGACCCTGTTGCCCTGAGAGCTCAGGCGTCGCCCTCGTCCGCGAGGGCGTGGGCGATCTGCAGCAGCAACGCGTCGGCCCCGTCGTTGGCGGAAAATTGCAGGCCGATGGGCAAGCCCGCGTCCGACCAGCCCGCGGGCACCGAGATCGCCGGGTTGCCGGAGGCGTTCTGCAATGGGGTATAGCCGACGAGGTCGAGCAAACCCTCGATCATCTCCGCGTAGGTGTGATCGGCGGACAGCTCCCCGAGGCGCGGGGCGTCGCCGGTCACGGTGGGGTTGAGCATGAGGTCGAACTCCTCGAACACCTCGTCGTATTTGTCGTCGTGTTTGTGGTTGAGGCGGGTGGCGCTGAGGAGCTTGGCCCGGGCGACCTCGAGCAGGCTGAGATCGGCCAAGCCTTGGCTGAAGGTCTCGAGCTTGGTGTGGTCGGTGGCGTCGTTCTTGCGCAGCTTGCGCCGGGTGCCCCAGGCGATGAGGCGGTAGACGTTGAGGAAGTCGTTGACGAACTGTTGGGTGTAGGGCTGTTCGATCTCCTCGACGACGTGGCCCATGGCGCGGAGGCGATCGACCATCTCGAGGGTGGCCTTTTTGACCTCGGGCTCGGCTTGGCCCCCGATGGGATCGACGTAGTAGCCGATCTTGAGGGGGCGGGTGGGGGGCCCGTCGACGAGACCGAGGGGGGCCATGCCGTGGGCTTGGCCGCGGTCGAGGTACTGCATGGCTTTGGCCATGTCCCGGACGTCCCGGGCCATCACCCCGGGGGTGTTGATCAACACCGGGAGGTCTTCGGCCCCGTCGAGGAGGGTGAGCCGGCGCCGGGTGGGTTTGATCCCGAGGATGCCGGTGAGCGACGCGGGCACCCGGCACGACCCGCCCCCGTCGGTGCCGTGGCCGAAGGGCACAACCCCCGCGGCCACCGCCACCGCGCTGCCCCCCGACGAGCCGCCCGCGGTGTACGCGGGGTTGTGCGGGTTGACGGTGGGCCGGCCGCCTTCGGGTTCGGTCACGCCGTTGAAGCCAAACTCGCTGCTGGTGGAGACGAAGATCGGAATGATGCCCAGGTCGAGGTAGTCCTGGACGTGGGGGGCGTTTTCTTTGGCCGGCACCCGGGGCACGGCGCGGCTGCCGTAGCTGGTGGGGGCACCTTTGAGTTTGGCGTTGGCCTTGATGGTCATGGGCACGCCGGCGAAGGGGGTGTCGAAGTCGCCGGCCGCGTCCATCGCCGCGGCTTGGGCCAAAGCCTCGTCGAAGAGCGCGTGATCGATCATGCCGAGGTGCTCGCCGGCCTGCGCGCGGCGAATGGCCGAGGACACGACCTCGGTGACGGTGACCGCGCGGTCTTTGATCATCTGCGCGGTGTGGGTCGCGCTCCAGGTGCCGAGCTCGATGTCGCGCAGGCTGAGCATCTCGAGGCGCAGCGCGGCCATGCCCGGGACTTGTCGCAGCGCCGCCTGCACCGCGGGGTCGGCGAGGCGGGCGGCGCGGGTCACCGCGACCGCGCCGGTGCGCACCGCGAGCACCGAGCCACCCCCCGCCGGGGCCGGGGCGCCCGGTTGGTGCGCGTCCACAAAGCCCCGGTGCGCGTCGTCCGACGGGGCCCAGCCCGGCGCGCCGGCCGGGGCGGGGGCCACCTCGGGGGCGGTCCCGCCGGGCCCAGGGACTGACGCGCCGGCCGGGGCACGGGGCGATCGCACGGGGGTCGAGGGGGTCGGGGGGATCGGCATCGCGTCTCCGGGGTGCGCCACATGCGCCATGAGGTGTCCCCCATCAGTACCCGGCCCGCGGGGGGGACGAAAGAGCGCGGGGCCCGTTTAGGCGGGGATTCAGCGTTGCGGGCGCTTTTGTCGCAAAATGCTAAACAATGCCAATGCACAACGGGCGGCGCTTTGGGCCGTTCGCGGGCCCGGCCGCCCCCAGCGCGCGCGCGGGCCCCCGGCCCCCGCGCGAGATCTGGACGCGGGCCCGGGCTGGCGCGGCCGTGTACCCGCTGGTACGATGCGCGGATGCGGGTCTTGGTCGTGGATGACGATGCCGGGTACGCGGACATGCTCCGCCGCTACCTCGTCGCCCATGGCCACGATGTGTCCCTCCAGCCCGATTCGCAGCACGCCATCGCCGACCTGGAGCAAGACCCGCCCGACGTGGCGGTGATCGACGCGCTGATGCCTGGACAAGACGGCGCGTCGTTGCTGCGCGAGCTCGCGGGGCACGATCGAGCCGCGCACATCCCGGTGGTGTTGCACAGTGCGGTACCGCACGATCTCGCCACCCTGCGCGAGCTTCATCCCCGCGCGCGGTTTGTGGAAAAGGGCAAGCTCAGCGACCTGTTGGCCGCTTTGCTCGACGCCTGAACGCGCCGGGTCACACCACCCGGCGCTGCTCCCATTTGCGTTTTTCCGTGCGCAGGCGTTCGGTGAGCGCAGGCGCGGTCTTCGCGAGGAGGGCTTTGCCCCATCGGCGGACGTGTTGGCCCACCGCCCCCGGGATCGACACCGGTCCCGCGGTCCCGATGAACCGCACGTGGGTGGCGTAGGTGAACTTGTAGGGTTCGTTCCCCTCCAAAAAGTCGAACACCCCATCGCCGGCCTCGTAGCTGGCCTGCATCATGTCCTCGATCAACAATGTGCCTGGAGAGTGTTTGCGCAGGTCGGGGTCGTAGGCCGGGACCCAATAATAAAAGACCCCCGCATGGCGCACCCCGAGGTGCACCGCGAGCAACGCCTCCCCCGCGCACAGGCTCGAGACCAGCAGCGCGCCCTCGTCGTAGAGGGCCCGGAACAGCTGGGGGGCCGCCCCTTGCATCACGTCGACAAAACCAGACTCGACATACTGCGCGCTCTTCCAGGCAAAACACCGCTCGAGCAGGCCGGGGCGCGGGTCGTGGGCGAGGAAGGTCACCGCCGCCCCGAACTGTTTCTCCAAGGCGCGCCGTTTGCGCTTTTGGCGAAACGCAAAGTGACTGTGTGACTTGGCGTAGGCCTCGAACGCCGAAAAGTCATCGAACCCCGACCAGTCCACATACGGCGCCACCGTGCGGTCGCGAAAATCTCCCGCCCGGTACAGCGCGGCGGAGAAGTGTCCCCGGTCCACCCGCGGCAACCGGCGCACGGGCCGCGCCGCTTGGTCGGCCTGCCCGGGCTCGAGCACATCGAGGAACGGCAGGTCGACCTGGGGCCGGCCCCGCCCATCGACGAGCACCCGGTAGTCGGCGCCGTCCACCCGCACCCATCCCGGCCGCACGTCCCCGTCGGGGAAATACGCCCGGGCCGCGCACGACAAAAAAGCGTCGGAGGAAAAGAAGCTCACGTCCCCGGCATAACACGACCGGCGCGCGGACAACGCCGCCGTCCCGCCGCGATCACACCAGGGGTTCGTCGATGGACAGGCCCTGCGGGTGGAACGTGGCCGCCGGGCCCCCGGTGTCGTCGGGGCCCACGATGGTCACGATGCGGTGCGCGGGGTCGAGCAAGCGTTGGGCGAGGTCGCGCACGTCGTGCTTGCTCGTGTTCTGGATGCGGTGGGCGTAGCGCAGGTGCTCGTCGAACCCGAGGCCGTACAGCTCCGCGAACACCATCGCGCTGGCCCGGGCCCCGAGGCGCTGCAGGCCGATGCCGTGGGTGCCGATGAGATACCGGCGGGCCCGCGCGAGCTCGGCGTCGGTGATGCCGTGGGCGCACACGTCGGCGAGAATCGCGTCGATGCCGGTCAGCCCCTCGTCGACCTTGTGCGGGCTGGTGCCCATGTACACCCCGAAGGAACCGGGCTCGACCCCCTCGATGGAGAACGCGCTCACCGAGTAGCACAGGGATTTTTTGTCCCGCAGCTCGAGGAACAACCGGCCGGCTTGGCCGGACAGGCACGCGACCAACACCTCCAGGGCGGGGCGGGCGTCGTCCTCGAGGGCGAGCCCCCGGTGGCCGACCACGAGGTGGGCTTGGGCTTTGTCGCGGCAGAGGCGGCTGACCTCGGGCCGCGCGGGGGCGGGCTCGGCCGCGGGGGACCAGCGCTCGACGCGGTCGGGGGTCCAGGCGGTGGGGTACAAAAGGCGCTCGAACATGCCGCGGGCTTGGTCGGCTTTGACGTCGCCCACCACGGTGAAGACCGCGTTCTGGGGGGCGCAGCGGGACCGGAAATGGTCGCGCACGTTGTCGCGGGTGGCGGCGGACACGGTGGCCGCGCGCCCGAGCACGCTGCGCCGGTAGGGGTGCGAGGTCCACAGCGTCTTCATGAACAGCTCGAAGCAGAGCCCGGCGGCGTCGTCGCGTTTGGAGCGGATGTCGTCGAGGGTCACCTTCTTGATGCGCTCGACTTCGTCCTCGGCGAAGCCTGGCCCCCGCACACACTCGGCGAACAGCTCGAAGCCTTCCTCGAACGCGTCCTTCAAGAACGTGCCCCGCACCCCAATGCTGTTGCGCCCGGAAAAGCCCTCGAGCTCACCGGCCATGCTGTCGACCTGGGCCGACAATGCCTCTGCGCTGCGTTGCTCGGTGCCGCGGCACAAAAGCGAGCCCACCAGGTGGGCGTGGCCGAGGCTCTCCTCGCGCTCGCCCCGGGTGCCGCCCAGCCAGGCCGCCCGCACCGACACGATGGGGTGGGTGGGGTCCTCCTCGACGATGAGGGTGGCGCCGGAATCGAGGCGCATGTGTTCGCGCCGGGGGGCCCGGCGCAGCTCGGCCGGGGGGCGCGACGGGGACACCGCCTTGGGCCACGACGGGGGCGGAGCGGGCGCGGGGTGGGGCACGTCGGGGGCGCCGTCGACGAACGCGGTTCGCAACCGGTGGGTGAAGCTCTCGTCGGTGTCCTGGCCTTGGTGCGCTTCGGGGAGCAACACCACCCCGCGCAGGCGATCGCCCCCCAGGTAGGTGCGCACCACATCGCGGACCTGCTCGGCGGTGACCGCGGCCACCGCGTCGAGGTAGCGCCCCTCGAACGCCGGGTCGTCGGCGAGGGTGGCCCAGTACCCGATGCGGATGGCGAGGCCCTGCACCGTCTCCTGTTGAAAGGTGCACTCCGAGGCCAAGATCGTCCGGGCCTTTTCGATTTCGGCTTCATCGCACAAATCTGTGGAGAGCCGGTGCAGCTCCTGGGCGATGATGTCCAACGTGGGGGCGAGGTTGTCGGGCGACAGCTGCGCGCCGATGACGACGAGGCCGTCTTCGCGGGGGGAATAGGGATAGGCGTACACGCTCTGGACCAGACGCTGTTCGTGGCGGAGCTTGCGCGACAGCCGGGAGCTGTCGATCTGGCCCAGGAGCACACACAACACGTCGAGGGCGGCGGAGTCGGGGTGGGTGAGGGGCGGGCCTTTGAACCCCAGCCCGAGGTGGCACAGCTCGACCTCGTCGAACAGCACCCGGCCGCGCAGGCCCTGGGGCTCGGGCTCGGCGGGGCGGTCCTCGCGGGGGCGGGCCCCGGTGCGCAACGACGAGAACGCGTCGGTGACTTTTTGGATCACCTCTTGGGTGTCCACGTCGCCGGCCACGACGACACACGTGCGCTCTTTGCAGTAGTGGCCGTGGTAAAACGCGAGCACGTCGTCGCGGGAGAACTTCTCCACCACCTCTTTGTGCCCGATCACCGGCCGGCGGTAGGGGTGCACGTCGAAGGACAGCTCGAACAGCGCCCGCGCCACCCGGGAGCCGGGGTTGTCGTCGGAGCGCTTGATCTCTTCGAGGATGACCTCGAGCTCCCGGTCGAGCTCCTCTTTGTCGAACGCGCTGTGGCACAGGGCGTCGGCGAGGATGTCGAGCCCGGTGTCGAAAAACTCCGAGGCCATCACCACGTGGTAGACGGTGTGGTCGTACGAGGTCCAGGCGTTGATGTCGCCGCCCGCGGCCTCGACCTGGCCCGCGATTTCGCCCACCCCCCGACGTGCGGTGCCCTTGAACAACATGTGTTCGTGCACGTGGGCCAGGCCCCCCTCGGCCTCGCTCTCGTCGGCCGAGCCCACGTCGATCCAGGCCTGGATCGCGACCACGGGGGCCCCGTGGGATTCGCAGACCACGATGCGCAGCCCGTCGTCGGTGTGGTGCAAGATGGGGGTGACGATGTTGTTCAAATCAATCCCGGTCGGCGCGAGGGCAAACCCCGGTTGTGCCCGAGGGGGCCTCCAGGGGCAATAACATCTCTCCGGGACGAGGGCGCGTTTGCCGCCTCAGACGCGGGGGCGCTTTTCGGGGATGGGGCCGAGGCGGGCGGCGAGCCAGTTGATGGTGCGGGCCCAGGCGTAGGGCACCAGGTAGACGCGGGGGTAGACGACCCGCGGCTTCTTGCGCCGCACCGCGGCGAGGATGCGCCGGCACAACGTGGCCGGGGTGCCGATGAGGCCGGGGAGCTCGAAGCGGCCGAGGTTGAGCGCGTCGCTGGCTTGTTTGCTCATCGCGGTCTGGACCGGTCCCGGGTACACGGTGACGACGTGGACGGGGTGACCGACCCGGCGGTGTTCGGCCGAGACCGACTCCGACGCGGCCGCGAGCCCGGCCTTGGTGGCGTTGTAGTACGCGTAAAAGGGAGCCCACATGAAGGCCGCGGCCGAGGTGACGTTGACGACGGTGCCGCCGCGCCCGGCCATGGCGGACAGCGCCCAGCGTTGGATGAGCAAGGGGGCGCGGAAGTTCACGTCGCAGATGGCGTCGATGGTGGCGGCGTCGATGTCCTCGGTGTGGTCGAGGGCGAGCATGCCCGCGTTGTTGACCACCAGGCTGGGCGGGCCGAAGCGCGCCACCGCCTCGTCGAGCACCGCGCTGCGCCGGGCGTCGTCGCGCACGTCGAGGGCGGCGGCGAAGGTGTGCTCTTCCCCGAGGTCGGCGGCGAGTTTGTCGAGGTGTTCCTTGCGCCGGGCGCACACCGTGACGGCATAGCCGGCCGCGCTGAGTTGGCGGGCGAGCTCTTCGCCGATGCCCGACGAGGCGCCGGTGACGATGGCGTGCGGACGGGACGAGCCGGTCATGCCCCACGCATAGCCCAGCTGTCGTCGGGCATGAACGCGGGGGGGCGGTGCCGTCGGCAACGGTCAGCGCGGGCCGCGGGCGGGCGACGTCGGGCCCGCGGCCGCGGCTTGGTGGCCAAAACCGCCTGTGCGGGGCGCGGGCCCGCGGGGTTTGTGGCCCGCTTCGCGTCGGTGGGCCGCATTCGGGGGACAAACGCCGGCCAAAGGGTTTGCGCTCGGTCCGCGCGGTGGGCAACATCCCCGGTATGACGCGGGGTTGGGTTCGAATTCGGGTGGTCTCGTTGTTGGCGGTGGGCTTGTGGCTCGCGGCGTGTGGCGATGGCTGTGGTTGCGAACCCATGAGCCCCGATGCGGGGGTCGATGCCGGCATCGACGCGGGCGTCGACGCGGGCTCGGATGCGGGGCTGGACGCGGGCGTCGGCGACGGCGGCGGGGCGCTCTGCGACGAGAACACCGACGGGTTCGGCGATGCGTGCGCGGCGATGGAAGGCGACCCCGAGTGCGGGTTTTTCCTGTGCTGCGAAGACGGGATCCCCGGCTGCGTCGAGGGCCAGCTGCTGTTCTGCTACGACCCCGGCCCCAACGATTGCGGCGGGTGCGGCGACCTCGACCAAAGCGAGGGGCGCATCGGCGATCCCTGCGGCGAGTTCGGTTGCGGCACCGTGATCTGCGGCGAGGACGGCACCGCCACGATGTGTGAAGGCGACCACCCGCGCAATGCTTGTGGAGGGTGCGGCGAGCTGCCCGCGGACATCGAGCCGGGCGACACGTGTTCGGAATGTATGACCGGGACCCAGCTGTGCACCCGGGACATGGACGACCTTGTGTGCTGGCTGGGCCGGGCCCCAGACAACCAGTGCGGCACCTGCGCGCGGTGCATCCTCGGCTGGGCGGACATGGACGACCGCTTCAGCGGCGGCTACATCAAGACCGGCACCCGGGCGATCATCGAGGACGTCGGGGGCGGGACCCTGCAGCTTGTGTTCGATCCCCTGGTCGAGGGTCCGGGCGCCAACGCCTTGCCCTCCGCGATCGTGGTCCTGGCCAACAACGAGGACCCGAGCTTGCCCGAGGCCGCGCCCCTCACCGTGCTCTCGCCCGACTTCGCCAACGACACCGACGGGGTGGGCGCGGACCCGGTCCGGCAGTTCACGTTGCCGAGCGGGCTCGACCTGCTGCAATACAGTCACGTTGTCATCTACGAGAACTTCCTGCTCGCCACCACCGTGAGCGCGGGCAAGCTCCAGCTCGGCGTGCCCCCCGACTACAACGGCCCCGACGCGGGCCCGCCCCCCGACGCCGGCCTGGTGCTCGACGCGGGCCCGATCGTGGACGCGGCCATCGTGGACGCGGCCAACGGCATCGACGCGGGCGCCCCCGACGCGAGCGGTGGCGGCCCCGACGCGGGACTCGACGCGGGCGTCACCGACTGAGCGACCCGGAAACTGCACCGCGCCGGTGATGTTTCAGCCCTGAACAGATCTGGCCGCCTTGAACGCGCAATCCGCCACCGCGCCTTTCCTCGATCAAGTGGCGGTGCACACCGGACAACCAGCCATGGGTCGCCCATAGCTACTGCTTTCCCTACGTAATCGGTGGTTTGTGCCGGCCCCATGCCCAATCCTGTTGGATGGCGACGCAATAAGTTACATAGGTGACTCATTTTTGGGATGAGCCTTCCAATTTGGAATTCCCGGAATCTATGGTGTGCGCCGCAACTGATCTGAAGTCCGCACGGATCTTTAGAAACGGTTGCAGTCTGGGGGTCCCAATATGGTCCGTTCGCACGGGTTCGCCCGGGGGGCATTCGCCCTCCTTTGCCTTGGTTTGTCTTCGGAACGCGCCGGCGCGGACTGTACAGAGGACTCCTACCCGAACCCGAGCTCGTACTTCGAGTTCGAGGATGTCTCGAGCGGGTTCATTGAGGACACGGTGGGGACCCACATCGGCGTCCTGTACGGCAGCCCGGGCACGGACACCGGCATCGTCGGCGACGCTGTCGCCTGGGATGGCGTCAACGACTACGCGTTGCTGGATGAGTACGCTGAGTTGGAACAGGACATGACGTTCGCGACGTGGGTTCGCTACCACTCGCCGAACAACACCGGCGCCCTCATCTCGAAGTTCATGAGCCCCGCATACGCCTGGCAACTGGGGACCTATTCAGCGCCTCGGTACTTGCAGGCCTACGCCAAGCAAGAGGGCGCGGGTGGCATGAAATTCGTCTTCGGTCCAAACACGGATGGGATGTTCGATGTCTGGCACCACGTGGCGATGACGTACGACGGTCAGGTGCTTGCGCTCTATTTTGACGGAAGCCTCGTCGGATCGACGTCCTGGGCATCCTCGGAGCCGCTGCTGATCTCAGACCTTTTGGTGCGCCTCGGGGCGCGGTACGGCGGTGGGACCCCCTTTGTCCACGCCGACATGGACGAGACGGCGCTGTGGAACGACGCTCTGAGCGCGGCCCAGCTGTCCGACGTCTATCTACGCGGAATCGGTGCCGCGAAGCTGTTTGAGGCTTCGTCTTGCCCGGCAACCCCAAGCGCCGATCTGTCGAATTTTGTCGTCGACAACGATGTCCACCTCCCGGCGGACGGCACGTCAACCTACACCGCGGCGGTCACCCTAAAACTTCGGAACGGACAACCCGCGGCGGGTGTGACCGTCGGGCTCGAGGTCACAGGGTCCGGCAACATCGTGTCAAATCCAGTGCAGACGGACGCAAACGGCGAAGCAACCCTGACCTTGGCGACTACTGTGGCCGAGACAAAGACGCTCTCGATCGTCGCAGATCCGAACTGGGTGCCTATGTTGCTGGATGTGACGAGGGAGGTCACCTTTCAATCCCCCACGTGCACGGGCTACTTTCCTCCCCCCATCGCCTACTATCCCATGGACGACGTGAGCACCGGCACGGTCTCGGACGCAGTTGGCGTTCATCCTGGCATTGTCTACGGACCGCAAGCCACCTCGGCAGGTCTCGTTGGGAACGCGCTCGATACCCACATCGGTGGCGATTGGGTTGAGTTGGACGAACTGAGTGAGGTCGGCGAAGCAATCACGTTTGGACTCTGGCTCTTCTACGAGTCCAACACCACCGGTGAGCTTGTTTCGAAGTGGAACAACAATCCCTACGACTCCTACGCCATGACCGTACGCGCAAGTTCGTCCTCGCGAAATGTTGCTGTTTGGGTTTCTGAAACAGGTGACTTCGATGGGAATCTGAGCCAGAACGGTACGTGGATCTCAGGACCCAACTTGGTGCCCTTGATAGGCGAGTGGCACCACCACGTCTACGTATACGACGGACAGACGCTCTCGCAGTATGTGGATGGCGCTCACACCTACAGTCGATCGTTTGCCAGCCCAGGGGATATTTGGACTTCCACGCTGCCTGTTCGCATCGGCCGCACCCACGCACCGACGACCAACTACATCGTCGATGGCCTCATCGACGAGGTCATCTTCTTCGACGAAGCGCTCGATGACGACCAGGTCGCCGCGCTCTACCACCGCGGCTATGCAGGGTTGACCGCGTACGACGTGAGCGGTTGCTTGCCAGAGGTGTCGGACACCAACAGCACGGTGGTCGCCTCGCCGACGATCGATATCTTGGCAGACGGCGAGGACGCATCGACGGTCACGGTGACTGTAAAGGACGATGGGGGTACGCCGCTCCCCGGTCGCTACGTGACTCTCTTTGCCGTTTCGGGGACAGACCCAGTCGTGACGCAACCGCTGGGGCCCACCGACGCGAACGGCGAAGTCATTGGTTTCCTCGGCTCGGACGTCGCGGAGAACGTCGAGATCGGCGCGATCGTTGACCCTGGGCCGGAGCAGGTGGTGCTCACAGACACCGCGACCGTGGCGTTCCTCGATCCGGGACCGCAGTGGTTCTATTCGCTGTGGCAGTTCCCCACGCTCGGCGGACAGCCTCTCCAGATTCAGGAGCGGAATGGCAACATTGGCGTCTTCGCAGGCAGTGGGGCACTCGACAATCTCGTGGAGGCACCTTCCGCGACCACGATCGAGAACTGGGTCCAGTCTTCGGCCGCCCTGCAACAGTGGCCCTACCTCGCGGGCCAGGTGCACACCGTCGGAGAGCTCACCGGCGGCACCGGCGCCATCTTTGAAAACCCGCTGGTGTTCTATGGCGAAGAGGTGAACCCGGGAGCTTTGGCCGGTGGGAACTCGTCGATGTTTGGGCTGGCTCTGGGCCAATACTACCTCTCCGCGGCAGACACGGTGATCATGGGTTCGAGCGCATGTTCGGGACCCGGGTGTTCGAGCAACTGTGTTGTGTTGTCGAACGCGACGATCTGTGTCGGCATGTCAGGGGGTGTTCCACCCCAGCCGAGCTGCGACTGTGGACCCAGTGCCATTGATCAATGTGGCACTCCTGGAACACCGGCCCCCGGCGAACCGCCGATTCCCGAACCTGTGTGCACGCCAGGTGAACCGTCCTGTGCTGTCGGCGACATCACGTACACGGACTTCGGCGAAGACGTGGACGGGGGTTCGACGTGCATGACCATTTGCCCGTTCGCAGATTGCGACCCCAGCGCGCCCGGTCCAGGTGGAGGCAACGGCGGGGGCACCCCGAGCGTGGGAATCGAGGCGCCGGGGCTGTGCATCGCGGAAAGCGGCCCGCCCCAGGTTGACCGGCACTGCCAACAAGTGGCGGGGGGCAACAACTGCCCAGGCATGTGCTGGGGGCAAGAGACCGGTGACTGCTACTTCCTGGGAGACGATCCAACCGCAGGTCCTTATGAGGAGCCTGACTGTTATGTCGCCGAGTGCAACTACGGCGCCGGCGCGCCGGGTACATGCTGCAACCCCGCGTTCGACAAGATCGACGACTTCATCGAGGAGAAGGCGGAGCAGCTGCTCGCAAATGACGAGGTCTTTGGTGAGGAGCTCGAGCCGCAAGAGCAGTTCCTCGTCTGTGCCCGCAGTTCAGACTTTCAGGGGGGCGTGTGCGCGAAGGGCAACTGCGATCAGGGCGATGTGTGTCCTTGGGGCCTCATCGGTGCTGACATTGGCGATATCACCGATCCCGCCAACTCGGGTTTGCGATGCAAAGCGGGCCAGGGCGACGACGACATCTGCGCGGTATGTGGCGAGATCACGGCCTGGGGATGCGTCCCGACCACCGCGCTGCGCGACTCGCTGGTGGCGCGACCCGTCCTCACCGCGAATGAGGAGAATACAAAGGAGCCGGGCACCGAAGCTGAACAAGCGACTGAACCCCTCGGCGAGGCGGCGGAGGATCCCATCACCCTCGCCAGCGGAGAACTCGTTTTCTCGGCGACCGATCTTGCCTTCGAGGGCATCGGGCTCGACTTCGCGTTTTCACGTAACTACCGCTCGGGCGGCGCGGAGCACGGGATGTTCGGTCCTGGATTCCATCACTCCTTAGAAGAGCGCATCGAGCTTGTCGGGGACAAATACAACCGCCACAGTGCACCCGCGTACTGTAACAGTGCATACCCGATCATTCGGTGCCTCTATCACTACGACGCGAACGGAGCACGAAGGCTCTACGTCTTCGACTACGAATCCGGTGTCTACTCAGGCCCGCCCGGGTCGTTCTCCACCATTCGTTTGGATGTCAAAGACGCGAGCATCGCCGAGCAGACCGGGCGCTTCGTGATGCTTCAGCCCGGCGGAACCACCCGCGAGTACGACGTTCTTGGCCACTTGCGCAAAGTTCGCGATGCCTACGGCAATGCCATCGAACTCGGGTACCGCATTCGAACCCTCGATGAAGTGAAGCGTGAGGGGAACGGCAATGGCTACAACGGAACACTCTATGACAACACCGAGATCGAAAAGTACGGTGTCTACTTTCCCGGGGCGGTGCAGCCTGACCCGAACGACGAGGGCCAGCTCCACACCAACACGACGTCTCGCAACGCCTTCTTCAACCAGGTTGAGCTGACCACCATCACCGACACCTACGGCCGGGTATTCACGGTCGAGTACAACACCTTTTCCGAGGCGGGGAACCTGGGCGCGAACCCCGCGGACCGTGCCGAAGGCGACAGTGCGACCCGTCGCCGGCGTCCCACCGCCATCACCTTCCGGGGCGAAACGGTGGTGAGCTACGACTACACCTGGTTCGCCCTCACCGACGACGCCTACCTCACAAAGATCACCCGCACGGGGTTCACCGATGGCGGAACGCACAGCGCCGAAACCCTCACCACGCACTACGAGTTCAACTTTGATGTCGTGACCGACCACTTCGTCTGGGAAACCGCCACCGACGAAGCGCCGTCGGCCACCACCGCGTTTGGCCAGGCCATCGCCACGGCGTTGCAGACAGTTCACCAAGACGTCAAATATTGCGGCCGTCGCATGATGCCCGACCCAGAGCAGGAGCTCGAGGCGGGCATGGACCCCGCGAGCGGGTGCAACTCACGGCCGTATTCGTACACGCAACTGCCGATCTCCGAAGGGGACACCCTCGGCACGCGGCTGCGCAAGATTCTCGCGGACAATATCGTGCGTGTGTACACCGGGGACACCATCGCCGACCCGTCTCGACCGGACGTCGAGACATATTTCGTCCCGAACCCCCTCTCCCCGGACTTCGACCGCGCGGTGAAGCAACGCTACGGCGCTGCCCCCTTGGCCGGCTCGCCGCTCAACACCACCGAGTCGGTGGGCTCGGACACGGTGTTCGTCTGGAAGAGCCAGCTTCCCGAAGCGAGCCTTGTACAAACGATATCCGGCCAGCCGGATGCGATGTTCTCGTCATCGACCTTGTTCCCCACGCAGGAGGCGTCGTACTCGGGCGCACTCACCGCCGGCACCGGGTATCGCGATCCCGACACGCTCGAAATCATCACCGATCCCGACTTCTCGACCATCCAGCCCGTGGTGGTACCCAACAACGATCAAAACGGGCTTTGGCACAGCGCGGAGTTCAGCGTTGTCATCCCGCAACAGATTCTGAACGCCGTTCCCGTCGAGGGAGCCCTCACGGATGACAACGAACCCATGACGGACTTCTGTCGCCACCTGGACTCCATCGGACGGTTCCCGAAGTTCAAGCTGCGCGACCCTGCCTTGAAGCGCAACGACACACCCACCAGCCTGGCGTCCGCACCGTTGCCCTCTATCCGGCGGTCTGAGTACTCGTGTGCTGCCATCGCCGCGCGGCACAACCGGGATGCGTTCGTCAACGAGAACGTTCGCTACTTTGATGACGACACCCTCGACGATCGGTATCCCGACCAGCGGCCCGAGGACGGCCTCCGCCGCATCGGTTACGAGTACGATCTTGCCCGTGTCTGCCGGTGGGTCAAGAACACCAACCGCGAAGGGGAAGAACAGTATTTCGGTCTGAACTTCTCGGGACAGACCATCGTGCACGCCAAGCCGGCCGCGGATGAATCCGGCGACTGGTCGATCACCAAGCGCGTATTCAACGCCGACGGCCTGCTCGTAAAAGAGACCCGACCCGACGGGGGGGGCGTCGAAATCGAATACGCGATGCAGAACCCCGACGGCACCGATTTTGAGGCCGCGCCCGGCGGTATCGTCCTCTACCGGGCAAACCCCGTGAAGTTGACCGAATACGTTGCCGACACCGTGGCCAACCCGCACCTCGAGGACGCGACCGCGTACGCGGCCTCCGGCTCCGAGACCACGATTTCACAACGCGAATGGAACTTTGTCTACGAGGCCCTCTTCCAGCAGCTCGGCTGGCTGGTGCCGCCCGACGGACAAGGCATCGCCTACTTCGCCTACCAGTATCAAGGCTTGCCCGAACCCACGCTCACACAGATGACGCCCGGCGAGTTCAACAATGGCATGCACGCAGGCATCCGCAACCTGGTGGCCAGCGGCGTCCCCGTCACGTTCCTGCAGAACTTGCTCACCGCCCCCCAGGGGAACCACTTTTTCGAGTTCTACACCAACACGTTCGACGGCGGGGGCTACACCCTCAACGCGGGCAACGGGCTGAGCGTGGAGTTCGTCAGCGACGTGCCCACCGGCAACGGCGCCGCCGTGGTCGATGTCGGGACCCGCTACATCCGCGACACAAAAGGTCGTGTGCGTCGCCAAGCGTCAATCAAAGACTGGGCCGACGACGTCTACGACACTGACGAGATCGTCTATGGCTACTACGACGACCTCGCGAGCGCGGAAGCTGCTTCGTTTGGCTCGTCGACGGTATGCGCCGATGACGAACCCAGCGGCATTGACGCCTCCACCATCCGTGGGCCGCTCGCCCGGGTGGTGACCAAGCAAACCCCCGGGGCGTCGCTGTGCAGCAATTCCGCATCTCACGTGACGTACGCGTACGATGCTCTCGGCGGCGTGCGTTTGGCCCGGGCCAACGGCGACCCCGACACCGACCAGGTCACCGAGCGCAACAGTCTGGGCCGCATCGTCGAGCGCAGCGACGCCTACGGCTATGCGGCACAGTACGTGTACAACGACCGATCGGAGATCGTGCAAGAGAGCCACCGCGATGGCTCCGCCTACGCCAGCCCCGATCAAGTCATCGTGCACGCCTACGGACTCGGTGACGTCAAATACGGCTCGTGCCAAGAGAGTGTCAGTGGCGCGTGCACCACATTCCCGACCCTGGCCGCGAATGTGGTCGCGGCGGTCCGCAATGGCACCGCGATGCCGGCGTTCCCCGCCGGGGCCCAGTGGTCAGTCCGGGTGCCCGATCTCGACGACCGCTTCCTCGCCGTGGTGGATTCCGGCGACGGCTACCGCAAGGTCACGCGCAACGCGACCGGACTGGTCAGCAGCAGCGACGACTGGGACTCGGCCACTGCGCCGAGCGCGCCTCTCTACCACCGCGAGTACGAATACGACCGAGACGGTCGGCTGTTGCGCACGCGGCTCGGCGATGTGGCCTCCCCCGACCCGTTCGTGACCTGGCACAAATACGACGCGCTCGGTCGCCGGGTCGCGACCCAGACCAAGGCGTTGGACGCGACATTGGTGTACAGCGACGGCCACGGGCTGGTGCAGCGGGTCAAGTACGACGGCAAAGACCGCGTCACCGGGGCGTATACCTTTGGCGACGACGGCGACGGCACGCGCCGGGTGTTTTCCTTCATGCGCCAGGAGCTCAATAGCATCGGTGAGCCCCTGTATGTGCACACCTTGGCCCAGCCGACGATGCCGACATCGATCACCGGTACTTTCCCCACGGGGCCCGCGGGCGCGGATGTGTGGGCCACCGAGCGCTTCGAATACGATCACGTCATGCGCCCGGTGGAATACGAAGCCGAAGGCATCGATCCCACCACCGCGGTGTACGACGGCTTTGGCCTCTCTATTGTGACAAGCCCCACGGTGCAGCGCTCCATCACCCGCTTCCCCCTCGACCGCGAGGTGATCACCGCCGTGCGGCAGTTCGGCAGTGATGTGAGCGTGGGGGACAAAGACGCGACCTACATCGATCACTACGACGGCGCGGGCCGGCTCACACTACACGAGAGCATCGAGAACGAAATCCTCGGCTCCACCGGGAGCCTGACCACCGCCTACACGTACGATTCGTTTGGCCAAGCCGTGCGCACCCAGGGCGCGGACAAACGCGCGGTCGACCGCCTCTTCGACGGGGCCGGGCGCATGGTGCAAATGGACGAACTCGATCGCACGTTCTTGTCCCACCGCACCACCAACTATGCCTACGACCTCGCCGGCCGCCTGGCCCAGACGGTGACCTCGTCGGGACAAACCACCGATTGGACGTTCGACGCGGTCGGCCGGACCACGACCAAACAGGTCACGTCGACCTCGGGCCTCGTCCCCGAAGGGTTCGAGTCCATCTACAACTACGACGACATCGGCCGCACCACCACCCACCTCGAGAGCAAACGGGTGTCGCCCCTCGACCACGTGACCTACAGCTACAGCTACGCCCAAGGGGAAACGGCCCCGGACACCATGAGCGTCGACGCTGCCTTGGCCAAAAGCTGGGTCCGCGACGACCTCGGGCGCATCGTCGAAGCCACTGACGAAAATCTCCTGTTGCTCTACGCCGACAACACCGAGCTGCCGAGCGAAGCGCTCACCACATTCCTCGAATACGACAGCATGGGCCGCCTGCTCGGCGAGGAGACGGCCAAGGGCACGGGCCTGAGCGAGGCGCTGGGCCGCATGGACTACGCCTACGGCGATGACTTCTTGGGCCGGAGCCAACGCACCTTTGACCCCGACCAGCTCGATGCCACCGCCGGATTTGACACCGACTTTTTCTACGACCCGGCCGGCAACCTCGACGAGATTCAGCGGCACCGACAGGGTTACGGCACCCGGCTTGCGGTGTCGCTCTCGCACCGCGGCGGCCTCTGGACCAAAGCCGACATCGGCCCCGTTGGGGGAAGCGCCCAATACACCCAGACCAAAGAGCGCGATGGGTTTGGCTGGGTGCGCAAGTCGGGCATGGGCCTCACCGGCAGTAGCCAGATGGCCCGCGAGGTCGCGTTGCTCGGCCCCACCGGCCGCGTGATGGCGAGTTTGCGCACGGGAGGCTTCTTTGGCTCGTCGGCCAAAGGCTACGAATACGACGCGCTCCGCCGACTGAGCCGGCATACCTTTTTGGACGACAGCACGCCGAACGTCGCCCCGACCGAAGCGCAGTTCGACAACGAGCGGGCCACCGCGCTGCTCGACGAAGAGAACATCTTCGCCCTCAGCAGCTTCATCGAGCCCCCCGATGTCGACGTCGCCACCAGCTTCAACCTCAACGACAACCTGCAGAGCGCCGCGGTCGACGAATACAACCGCACCTTCGCCGCGAGCTTCAACACCGCCGCTGCAGGTTCGCCGCCGAGCGCGGTCAACGGCGGGACGGTTGTCCTCGATGACCTACACCGCATCTCCAGCGACGGCGCCGCCGACTACACCCACGATGCCCTCGACCGTTTCCGGTCAATCTCTGTCGGCTCTGCCCTCGAGATGTCGGTGCTCTACGACGGCCTCGGCCGGCGCAAGATGGAGTGGCGCCGCACCGGCGACACCAGCGCCGACTACGAGCTCGCGGTGCTCCACTACGACGGGCCCAACGTGGTCGAGGAGACGGACTTCGAGGCCAGCACCCCGACGATCTTGACCCAGACCACCCACGCCCCGGGCATCGATGCGCCGGTGCTGTTCAACGCCACCTATGACGATGGCAACAGCTATGTGACCTACGCGCTTGGCACCAATGTGCGCGGAGACGTCATCGCCGCGGCGAGCTACGACGGCAACACCCTTCTCGAAAATGCCCAGCTGAGCCCCTGGGGTGAGCGCCACTTCAAAGACAAGAACGGCTCGTGTCTGGAGGGGACCGAGGCCAGTGGCACGACATCGTTGCCAGACAGCGCGTGCGCCGATCTTGTCGCCGGTCAGGGCGGCTACACCCCGGTGCTTCGGCGGTTCGGCATCGCCGGTGGCCGCGCGCACCCGCGCACCAAGCTGGTGGACATGCGCAACCGGGTGTACGCGCCGCATCTGAAAGGCTTCCTGGCCCGCGACCCGCTCGGTTCAGTGGATAGCCACGGTTTGTGGAACTACGTGGCGAACGACCCTGTGAACATGAGGGACCCGTGGGGGCTGGACAGCGGGGCGACGGCCGATGACCCCGAACCAATGAACTTCGGTGATGACCTACCCGGTGGTGAGACAAGCGACATGAGAGGCGAGTGTGGTCGTGGCACGGCGGGTGCCAGTTGTGGTGGTAGCAAGTATGGCCCTCTCTTCGCATCCGAGGCTGCGAAGTTCCGTCGGTTCAACGAACAGAGTGAGGACCATGCGGGCCCGACCGGCCCCACGGGAGTGTGCTCCAGTTCGCCTGACGGCACGTGCTACGGCGACCCGGCTGTGGAACCGGATCTTCTTGGCGCATTCGGAAGGGGCCTCAAACGAAACGTTCCGACTCTGGACGAAGTCACGGAGGGTTTGGCGCAGCAATATGGCTGCGCAACGTGCCGGGCGCTAGAGCAGGCCAAGAAGCCAAACGGCAACGACCGTTCAGCGGGTGAAATCGCTGATGAGATTGTGGAGGACGTCCTTCAAAACAATCCGATCGCACAACAGAACAACAACGCCGCGGAAATCGCCGACGGCTGCGGAGGAGGTCTCGGAGAGGACTGTATGGAGGCGCTGGGCAACGAGACCGGGCAGTTCATCGCCATTCTCGTTGGGATTATGATGGGGACCGCGGTCGGAAAGATTGCGGGCGGCGGTACCGCAGGAAAAGGTGGTAAGCGAAGCAAGAATCGCGTGCCTGACAAGGTTCCTGGGCGCCCAAATCCCGAGCAGCAAGCCTTGATAGACATGGCGAAGAAGGACTCCAAGCGAGTTCCTCAGGGGAAAGGCCCGGTTTCAGCTGGTGACGCCGACGCATACGTCGAGCTAGGAAACCAAGCAGGCGTCCCGGTCCGGGCAAAACCGAACGACCTATCAGGTGCCCACGGGTATGGTCCGGTCCCCGCCGGGCCGGGAGCCGAGCACATACATGTCAACGGCGAACACATCCCTGTACCCGGAGGGTATACCCCACCCTCAGGAGGTAACATAATCAGATGACCACAAGCTGGTATCTCGTGCGTCTAAGTTGGCCGTCCACGTCAGCACTCTGGCCGACCTACTGCGGACTCGGAGGCGACGTGTGGCCACTTGGCGAGCATGGATCAGCCCAAGCGATTGCAGTTCACGACGGGCTTATGTCGAGTCGGAGATACGTCCGAGTGGGTGACTACGAGGAGGCGGTTTGTATCGACCGGGACTTGGCCATAGGCTACGCAGCTACGGCGACGGCGTTGGGGATAGCCGCGTCAGTGATTGAGTGCACGGAATCCCCTGACGCTTTTTGCGAGGGCTTCGACATAGGCAATCCAACGGGCGGCTATTCGCTGATTGAGTCTGAAATCCTGGTCCGTGATGATGCGCACCGAACACTCAATAGTCTAGGGCTCTTCCCGTCCCGGGGCGCTGCAGAACAGTACCTGGTGTTCCGCCGTGACGAAAACCTCGAGGAGGCAGATGACCTCTCAATTGTGGGAATTTCAAGAGTCGAGTAGCTGAACCGGACGTTTCGCTCGCTGCAGATTGTATCTTCGAAGCCGCCGTCGGCAGCAAAACCAACGAGGATCAGTGACCAAAGCGGACCACATCAAAGCCCTCATCCGCAGCCACGCCGATGGCGACGATGAGCGCTTCTACGCCATCGCGATGCAGGTCGCGGCCAACGCGGCCCGGGCGGGCAAGACCAACTTCGCCCAGGAGCTGCGGGCGTTGGTGGATGCGGTGAAACCGGCGCAGCGCCGGCCCGCGCGCGGGCCTGGCCCCGTGCCCCTCGCGCGCCCGCGGGGCGACTTGGCGGCCATTCTGACCGCTGGGTACCCAGATGTGCGCCTGCACGACATGGCGCTGGAGCCGGAGCTGGCGGCGCGGCTGCACCGCGTGCTGCACGAGCAGCGCAAGCGCACCACGCTCGAACAGCATGGCCTCACCCCGATGCGCAAGCTGCTGCTCGTCGGCCCGCCCGGAACCGGCAAGACCATGACCGCGGCTGCGCTCGCGGGTGAGCTGCAGGTGCCGCTGTTCACCATTCAGCTCGATGGGCTGATCACCAAGTTCCTCGGGGAGACCGCGGCCAAGCTGCGCCTCGTCTTCGAAGCCATGGCCGAGACCCGCGGGGTCTACCTGTTCGACGAGTTCGACGCGCTCGGGGGCGAGCGCGGCCATCGACAAGACGTGGGCGAAATCCGCCGGGTGCTGAACTCGTTTTTGCAGTTCTTGGAGATGGACCGCTCAGACAGTCTCATTGTGGGTGCGACCAATCACGTGGCGTTGCTCGACCAAGCGCTGTTTCGCCGCTTCGACGCGGTCATCGCCTACGCGCCGCCCACCGATGAGGTCGCGGCCCGGTTGATGAAAGACCGGCTCGCGCTCCTCGACAGCCACGGCGTGGACTTCTCCGCCGCGGTGAAGGCGGCCTCTGGTCTCAGCCACGCGGAGATCGTGCGGGCCTGTGAACAAGCGGCCAAAGACGCGCTGCTCGACGACACCACCCGCATCTCAACCGACGGGCTCCTGCGGGCCTTGGCCGAGCGCCACACCCCCGCGAGGGCGGGATAGGCCCACCGCGTGCCAGGCCCGCGCGACCTGCCGCACATCCGGGTGCCCCCCGAACGATCTCGAACCGCCCAGGGCTATCGTGGCAAGCCAGGCCGTGGGTCGGGCAAACCGGGCCCGCCCCGCGGCGGCCGGCGCGCCCAGGGCGAGAGCCTCAAGCGCGCATTCGAGGCGATGCGGCGGTTGCGCGCGCAACGCCAAGCACCCGCGGAGATCGAAGCCGCGGTCGGCGGCATCTACGTGACCGTGGATTCGCATGCCGACATCGAACTCAAGATCGAGAGCATGGCGCCGCAGCGGAAAAAGGACCCCCGGGAGCGGCCCGAGGTGGTGCGCGCCACCCGACGGCCGAAGGACCTCGGCGCGGGCAGTACCCAGCGCGCGGTTTTGTTTGTGCCCGACGGCCACATCGACACGTTCTTCGAACAGCTCGAGAAATACACCGGTGAGGTCGAGCGCGGTGCGGACACCTACGACCGGGTGGCCGCGCTCGCCCACGGAGTGATTGAGCACCTCTGGTCAGATGACCCCGCGCTCTTCCCGCAGTCGCCAGATGAGGTGCGGTGGTGGGAGGTGTGGCTCCGGCGCGTGGACGACGGCGGGCTGAAACGTTTTCAGCAGTTCGCGGCGCAGAAGGGATTTGACCTCGGGCCCCGCGTGCTCGTGTTCGCGGAGAGGATTGTGGTTCTTGCCCACACCAGCGCCGCCGTGCTCGGCGAAATGCTGCAGCAAAGTGGCGACATCGCCGAGTTGCAGGCGCCTCGCGATGGTTGTGTGTTCCTCGCTGAGCTGCCCGCGTTTGAGCAGGCGGAGTGGGCCAAGGCATTGGCGGCCCAGGTCGTCGCCCCGGGGACCGACGCGCCCGCGGTGTGTCTGCTCGACACCGGCACCACAAGAGCCCACCCGTTGCTGCAACCGGCGCTGCGGCCCGAAGACCTCCACACCGTCAACGCGCGGTGGGGTACCGATGACAAGCACGGCCACGGCACCTTGATGTCGGGCCTGGCCATCTACGGGGACCTCGGCCCGGTGATGCAACAGACCGGCGCGGTCGAACCGTGGCATCGATTGGAATCGGTCAAGCTTCTGCCCCGCAACGGGGCCAATGCACCTGTACTCTATGCCGCGTTGACCGCCGACGCGGTGGCGCGACCGGAGATCGAGGCGCCGCACCGTCGCCGGGTGTACGCCATGGCGGTCACCAGCGGTGATGGCCGCGACCATGGCGAGCCGACCTCCTGGTCGGCGGCAGTCGATGCCCTCGCCGCGGGCTTTGGCGTCGACGCGGACCCGGCCGGCTTGGTGTACCTCGACGAGGAGGCGCAACGTACGCCGCGGCTTTTTGTCGTGTCGGCCGGCAATGTGGACCCGGCCGCCCTGCAGACCAACCATCTCGACGTCAGCGACCTGGCGCCCGTCCAGGACCCTGCTCACGCGTGGAATGTGCTCACGGTCGGTGCATATACCGAACGTATCAGCATCACCGACCCCGATTTCAGCACCTACCAACCGGTCACCGCCAAAGGTGACCTCTCGCCGTGGAGCAGCACCGGCGTGCAGTTCCCCCCGCAATGGCCCAACAAGCCGGACGTGGTCATGGAAGGCGGCAATGTCGCTGTCGACCCCGGCGGCGTCATCGACACCCCCGGCGATCTGCAGGTGCTCACCACCGAACGAGGCCTCTCGCCCCTCGGCCTCGCCGCGGGAACGTCGGCCGCCACCGCACAGGTCGCCGCCATGGCCGCGGACCTGGCCGCGCTCTATCCCGACGCCAGCCCCGAGTTGCTCCGCGCGCTGCTCGTTCATTCTGCGCGCTGGACCCCGCCGATGACGCAAGCGCTGGGCGAGGCTCGCCTTCTCGCCGACCGCTGCAACCTGCTGCGTCGCTACGGCCACGGCGTGCCCGACCTCGAGCGCGCCGCCCGCAGCGGCCGCGACGCATTGGTGCTCACCGTCGAGGACACGATTCGGCCCTTCGAATCCGGCAAGATGCGCGAGATGCACTTTCACGCCCTGCCGTGGCCCGCCGAGGCTCTTTTGGCCCTCGGCGAAACCGAGGTCACGGTGCGGGTCACCCTGTCACATTTCATCATGCCGAACCCCGGACGACGGAGCTGGCAAAAGCGCCACCGCTACCAATCACACGGCCTGCGCTTCGACCTGCGGCTGCCCACCGAAACCCAAGCCGCGTTCGAACAACGGCTCAACCACGCCGCGCGCGACGAGGCGTACGAACAGAGCGCAAGTGGAGCCGGGCGCTGGTTTTTCGGCGAAGCCGTCCGGCACCGTGGATCGCTGCATTCCGACATCTTGCGCGCCACCGCCGCCGACGTCGCCGCGTGTGGTGCCATCGGTGTCTTTCCCGTGTCCGGTTGGTGGTACGAACAGCCCAAACGCGACCGCAGCGCCGACGGCGTGCGCTACGCGCTGGTGGTGTCGATCGAAACCGACGCGATCGACGTCGACCTCTACACCCCGGTGCAGCTCCAGCTCGATGTGCCGGTCGCGATCGAAACCTAGACGCTGCGCGACTCACGAGCATTGTGGGCGCTTTGCTCCATCTCGCGTGTGGGGCATGATGCGACCAAAGGATCGTACATGCCAAAAATCGCTCGAAGCGTCTGGGCCTCCGCGCCCCTCCTGCTCACCCTCGCCTGCACCGGCGACGCGGGCGTCACCGACTGAGCGAGCGCCGGCTCACAATGTGTGTGCACCTCAGCGCGCGATGTGCCGGGCGCGGGACATGAGCTTTGTCCAGGTTTACTCCCCCGCGTCACGTTGGAGCCACCCCGGCCGGCCTGATACCCTGGCCCCATGATGAGCGCGGTGCGCCATGCAGTTCGCCCCCTTGGCCAGTTGGCCCTCCTCGGCCTGGGGCTTTCCACCGGCTGTTCCCTATTTGCCGCCCCCATCCAAGGCGGTCCCGACGCAGCCGCTGACCCCGGCCTCGACGCGGGCCGCCCCGCCCCCGACGCCGGCGGTCCCGACGCCGGTCGTCCCGACGCGGGCCTCGACGCGGGGGCGCCCGATGCGAATGGACCCGACGCGGGGGTGAGCCTCATCGCGCCCCCCACCGGGTGGTTCACCCTGCACACCGAAGCGGGCGGGGACGACAGCTGCCTCGACGTGGGCGACGGCGCCACCGGGGCGGCGATGGTCGCGGACTGCACCGCCACCGGGCCGGGTGAGCTTTTGCGGGCCGAGCCGCTGGCCGCCGATCGCTACGCGCTCAAAGCGCGCCGAAGCGGTGATTGGTGTCTCGACGCCAACGCCAATCCCCCCGTGGGCCCGTTCGCCGACCAGGCGTTTTTGACCCCGTGCGACGGGGCCGCGGCCCAGCGCTGGCGGTTCGAGCTCGACGGGGAGACGGTGCGCATCAAGTCCGATGGCCAGGCCAGCGACCGCTGCTGGCAGGGCGATCTCTCGGCCGGCGGGGGCGCGCGGTTTGTGCCCTGCGCCCCGGCCGCGGCCCAACAATGGAACTTCATCGCCCGGCCCGACGCGGGCTGCAGCCACGACGACGACTGCGGGCCGCAGTTTTGTGATCTGTACGCCGGGCAGTGCGTGGAGACGCCCCGCGAACAACACTGCGAAGACGGCGCCGACGACGACGGGGACCTGCTCGCGGACTGCGCCGATCCCGATTGCCTGTCCCGCCCGGGGCTGTGCGAATGGGACATCCCCATCGACAACCACTCGTTCGAACAAGGCCCCCACGGCGAGCCCGCGCCCGGCTGGAGCGACACCGGCGGGGGCACCCACGACATCATCGCGCTTGGCACCAATGGCATGCCGACCTTCACCGCCGCCGCCGACGGGGTGCAGTACTTTGTCCTCAACGAGACCTCAGACGCGTTCGGCGCGACCACGTCGGATGGGCGTGGCCGGCCCCGGCCGCTTTACCCTGATCGTGGCCATCGGCCGCCGGCAAGACGGCCACACCACGTCGGGCACGGTGGGCATCGAGCTGCGGGCGGGCGGGGTGGTGATCGCGTCCACCGTGCTCGAGGACCCCGCGGCGGCCATCGCCCCCGACAGCTGGTTCGACCTCGTGGCGGTGGGGTCGGTGGGACCGGGCGACCTCGCCCTCGGCGCCGCGCTCGAGGTGCGGCTGACCATGACCGGATCGCCCCAGGCGCAGTTCGACGACGTGCGCTTGCGCTATGCCCCATTGCAGCCGCTCACCGTGCCCAACGCGTCGTTCGAAAACCCCGTCGTGCCCCCCTGGACCTTCACCACCGCCAACAACTGGCAGACCTCGGGCCCGGCCAACTCCGGCGGGGTCAGCGCCGGCACCATCGGGTTTGACGCCGCCTTGGACGGCGACCAGTACCTCTTCCTCAACCTCGCGGGCTTCTCCGGGGTCAGCCCGCACCTGGCCACCTCGGTGCCGTTCACCATCGGCGCGGTCCACCCCGGGATGTACCACCTCACCGTCGCGGTCGGTCGCCGCACCAATGCCAATGGGGCCACCGACGGCCTCATCGAGGTCGACCTCGTCGCCGACGGCACCGTCATCGCCCACGCCGAGGTGCAAAACCCCCGCGACACCTACGCGCCCGGCACCTGGAACGACCTCACCGCCAGCGGGGTGGTGGAGCCCGGCTCCCCCCTGGTGGGCGAGGACCTCACCGTGCGGCTCACCGCCGACGAGGACACGAGCAGCACCCAAGCCCAGTTCGACCTGGTCCGGCTGCGGTGGGTCAGCTACGGCCCCGCCCCCTGAGCGGCGGCCCCCGTCGGGGCCCTCGGATCTTCGCCGAGAGGCCGTTCGGCCCGCCGCGCGTGTCTTGGCGGTCGGCTCCGTCCGCGCGCGGCTGGATCCGCGCGTGACCGGGACCCTGCCCGGGTGGGGATCCGCCGGGGGCACACCCCGGAAAAATGTATGTTTTTCAATGACTTGGCGGGACTTACCGCCACCCCTCTCCGGGCCCCGGGGCGGGGGCCCAAAAACGCGCGGGGGCGCGCCAAACGGCGCTAAATTCGCATAGATAAGGCGCGGCGCCGCGACATGGGCCCGCCAGGAGCATCAGATGAAGGGTATCGGCATCAGCCAGCTCAGCCACGCCGGGATGCGGCGCCTGGCCGAGCAGCTCGACAAACAATCCGGGGTCGGCGACGCCAACGGGACCATCACCACCGGTGAGCTCGACAAGGCCATCGCCGCGGCCGAGGCCAACCCCGCCAGCGGGCCCGATCTCGGCGAGCTGCGGTCCCTGCGCACGTTCTTGCAGCACTTCGGCAGCGACGACGGTTCGCTCCGCAGCAACGTGGCCCTCTCCGGCGGGGGCTACAGCCCGGTCGCGATGCGGGCGAGCCACATGTCCGGCGACGCCACCCTGGCCCAAGAGCCGATTCACCTCGGCGAAGGCTCGCGCATCGACGGCACCGCCCGGGTGTTCAACCACCGGGCGAACATTCAGGATCGCCAGAGCCTGGTGTTCCCGCTCGACGAGGGCTCGCTCCACCTCGTCGAGGTGCGGTACCAAGACACCCGGACGCTGAAGGACCTCGAGTTCAACATGCGCCAAAAGGGCGAACACGGCTGGACCACGTTCCGCGGCGATCAGTATTTCGAGATGAAGCGCAAAGAGGACGCGGGCGAGATCGAAATCAAGCGCGAGCCCGACCACAACGGCCCCTGGGTGAACAACCCGGTGCGGGTCAAGGTCGAGGTGCTCTACCCCGACGGGCGCATCCACGACATGGGCAAGAAGTTCATCGACTTCCACGTGCACGACGCCCGCAGCGTGAACGGCTCGGGGGTGCCCGAGACCGACAACATCTACAAGCGCATGCCCCACGGCGAGCTGCCCGCGGGCACGATGATGCGGCTCACCCCCTACTTCGAGAACAAGAAGCCCTGGGAAAAAGACCGCGACGTCGCCTGTGAATTCCATTGGGTGAAGCCGGTGATCGTGCCCAAACACAAAGAGAAGGTGCGCATCGCCTCGGGCTACAAATACGAGACCCCGCCGCGGGGGGGGTACGACGTCGACCCCAACCGGAAGATCGCCGCGGTGTTGGTCAACTGGACCGACAACGGCGGGACCTCGCGGGGCTCGGTGTCCATCGAGACCGACCGCGGGACCAAGCGGTCGCAGCCCTACAACGTGGGGTCGGGCGAGACCGAGCTCATCCCCGTCGACGGCTACGCCAAAGACGGCAAGCTCAAGGTCCACACCCACGGGCACAAATCCGTCGACGTGCGCAACCTCGACGTCCTCTACGCTGAGTAAGCAGACGATCAGAAAGGGCGGAACATGGCGATTTCGCTGAACAAGCTGGGCGCGAACCCGCGGCTCCACACCGTCGGGAAGCTCCTCGACAAAAACAACAACGGCCAGATCACCAAGGCCGAGCTCGCCGAGGCCAAAAAGGCGATCGACGCGGGCACGGACAACTTCACCCCGGCCCAACGCAAAGCCATTGTCGAGCTCGACGTGATCATGGCCGGCGACAAGCCGCCCCCCGGTCCCGCCACCGCCGCGCCCACCGCGGGCGCGTCCCCGCTCGGCGTGCGCCTCGGGGGCGCGGCCTTGATCGATCCCAGCGGCAACCTCAACCGGCTCAACGACACCCAGCGCGCGGTGCTCACCGACGTCAAAGCCAAGGCCAAAGAGCGCTCGGACGGGGCCCGGGCCGACCTGCTCGCGGTGGCCAAACGCAATGGTTTCTCCGAGGCCGACGTCGACAAGTGCCTGGCCTACATCGCCAACGAGGCGCCGGTCACGGTCAACTTCCACCCCGACAAGGCGTTGCGCCAGCAGACCCGGCCCGGGGGGTATGGCCGGAGCAGCGGCGCGGCCGCGGAGATGAAGTACGAGGTCGCGGTGGATCGCGAGACCTCCAAGCTCATCGACGCGTTTATGGTCGACCGGCACTACAAAAACCAGTTCGAGACCGGCATCACCTCGGGCTCGTCCTCGGCCTACCCCGGCGGGTCGCGGGACCGGTGGGAAGAGACCATCTTCGAAAAGGGCTACCACGGCCACACCCTGATCCCCGCCGAGCGGCCCAAATACGGCGCGATGAACGCCGCCAACAATGCCAATGGACCGGCCTCGCAGTACGGGACCTGCTTTTTCGAGCTCAAGCCCCGCATCAAAGAGCGCACCACCTTCACCCCCAAGAACTCCTCGGGGTGTCAGGCCAAACACGTGGGCACCGCCGACAACTTCATGCACGTCCTCAAGGACGCGCGGAACTTCAAGGCGATCATGGACGTGGCCCTGGGCAAGAGCGAAGGCGAGACCGGGCGGGCGTGGGGGTATCTCGAGGCCCAGGTGCACGGGCCCCTGGAGTTCGATCGCGACGTGGCCGCGGTGGTGGTGCTGAAGAAGTACGAGGGCACCGAGTACGAGACCAAGATCCGCCAGTTCGCCGAGAGCAATGGCATTGAGGTCAAGTGGTCGGACGGCAAGCAGATTTTCACCGATGACGAGTGGGCCGCGAGGGGCAGCTGATGTTGAAGATCGTGAGTGTGGCGTTTCTCGACTACGAGACCTTGGGCGCAGACCAGTTCTTCGTCCAGATCAACGACTCCGAGGTCATGCTCTACGAGGCCAACCAAAAGACGGGCACGGTGGAGCCGGTGATCGACGAGCCCACCGAGCTGCGGTTCGTGACCGCGAGCATAGAGAAGTTCAACAACATGTACCGGGTGGACCAGCCGGTGGACTTGGCCAAGCTCGAGGAGCTGCCCGATTGGATCGGCAAGTTCGAAATCACGTCGGACACGAGCTGCACGGTGAAGGCCGGGGCCTGACCACCCCCCGCGGGCTAGCGCATCGCGTGGACCGTCCAGCAGGCCTCGTGGCCCGGGCAGGGCCAGGTGGCGTCGTCCCCCACCCGGAACCCGGCCAGCTCCACCCCGCGGGCCGCGGCGAACAGTTCGCCGGTCTTGTCCTGGGGTGGAAAACACGTGCGCGAGGCCCGGCCGAGCAAATGCATCTGCAACGCCCCCGCGGGGCCGAGCAACGGCACGTCGTGGGCATCGAGCAGGCGCACCGCCAGTTCGATCCGGCGTTGCCGGTACCCCGCGGCCTGCACGCACAGCACCGGGGGCCGGTCCGCTTCGCGCTGCAACGTCACCTCCACGCAGGGCAGGGCGGTGCCGTGGCCGTCGTCGCAGGCGGTGCCCTCGGGGCCGAGGTCCCGGTGGGCGGCGCGCCGCGCCCGCGGATGCAGTCGCATTTCTTTTTGGGTGGGGGACAGCACCGTGCGGGTGGCCGCGAGCACGTCCATGCCGAGCAGGCCGTCCTTGCGCCCGGGCAACGACCGGGTCCAGACCCGGACCTGCCCCGCGTTGTGGGGCCCCAGGGTGAGCGGCCGCAGCACAAACTGGCCCCGGCTTTCCACCGAGCCGAGCATGCCCTCGAGGTCGGTGGTGTAGGACACGTCGGCCTCGAAGCGGGCGAGCAGGCCGGTGCGGGTGTCGATCACCGAGCCGTTGGCCCCGGTGTCGACGATGAACGGCAATGTCACAGGACCCGTCTTGCCGGGGGCTTGGCCGGTGACGCGCAGGCGGCCCCGGGCCGGCTCGAGGGACAGCGGCACCACCGTCTCGCCGGGGATGCGGGGGGCTTTGCCCGCGGGGAACAACCCGACCAAAAAGGCGTCGGGCGCCAGGAACAGGTCAAAGCGTTGCAGCACGTCGAGACCGACGAGCAAACCGGAGAGCCGGGTGTGGTTGGTGGCGAGCACCTCGAGGTTCTGCAATGTCACTGAGCCGAAGCGGAGGGTGTCGATCATCCCGGTGATGTGGGCGGTGCGTTGGCCGGTGGCGTCCTCGAGGTCGCCGGCTTTCTTGCCGGTGGGGCGCACCCCGAGCTCGCCGGCGAGGCCCAGGTCGATGCTGGTGTGGGTGGCCCCGGTGTCGAGGAGCGCGGGCACCGGGCGCTGGTTGACGAACACCGTGACCTCGAGCCGCTGGGGGTTGAGGCTCCGGTAGGGCAGCCACACCGCGCCGGGGAACACCTCGGGGAGCGTGCTCGCGTCGCTGCCGCTGCGGGCCACCGCGGGGGCGGCGGGCCGGGCGTCGGGGATCACGTAGGCCGGGCGGGAGGCGCAGGACCAGAAGACAAACGCGGCGGCACCGAGCGCGGCGACAGAGGGGGCCCGCCGCCTCACGCCACGCTGCCGGCCAGACCCAATGTCACGCCATGCCTCGTTGGGCCTTCTCGTTGGCCCACCACTGCTCGTACTTGAGCGCGGCGCTTTCCCGCTGGCGCTTGGCCTCGTCGGCCCGGTAGCCGAAGTCGACCCCGGTGAGGGCCATGAGATCGTTGCTGGCCACAAACCGCACGTTCTCGTCGCGGGAGCGCAGCCCGTCGAGCAGCCACTCGATGCGGTTGTGTTTGCGGGCTTTGTCCCACCACTTGATCCAGTTCTTCTTTTTGGTCCCGAAGTCCTGGAGGGTGATTTCGAACAGCGCGGCCCGGACCGCCCGGGGCACCCGCGAGCCCTTTTGTTCGAGCATTTTGATCAACGTCGGCACCGAGCCCACGTCGCGGAAGTTGCCGAGCAGGGTCACCGCCCGCTCCCGCACGTCCTCGACCGGGGAGGTGAGGCGTTTGCGCAGGTGGTTGAGCACGTGCACGAACTTGGGGTGCGCGATGAAGTAGGACAGCGCGGCGGTGGCCATCTGCCGGATGCGCGGCTCGGTGTCGTGCAGGCGCGGGCGCACCAAATCGATGGCCCGCTCGTCGGGGACGAGCACGAACAAGAACGTGGCCGCGTACCGATCGATGGGCCGGTGGGCCTCGAGGTGCGCGATGGCCACGTCGAGCCCGCGGGGGCCCATGTTCTCGAGCAGCTCGATCATCGGGCCGAGCTCGGCCGCGGTCTGGATGAGCTCGCCCCCGTCGAGGGGGTCTTTGACCAGCCGGCCGGGGAACGCCTCTTTCAGGGCGGGCACCACCTCGTCGGCGGGCCGGTCGAGGAGCTGCCGGGTGGCCTCTTTGATGCGCCGTTCGTGCAGGCTGCTGAGCATGCCCACCAGGTCCGCGACCTCGAGGGGGCGGGCGGGTTCGACCGGTTCGATGTCGATGGCGTCGGCGTCGTCGTCGGCTTCGAGCTCGATGTCCGCGTCGGCCACGACCTCGTCGGGAACGGCCGCGGCCGGGGTCGGGGTCTGCGAGCCGGTGTGGGTCAACTCCGCGGCGTGGGCGGCGTCGAGCACCACGTCTTCCCAGCCGTCGTCGGAGGCGAGCACGGGGATCTCGTCGGCGCCGGCGTCGGCGGACTCGACCACGTCGATGGCCGCGACCTTGAGGTCGGGGCGCGCGTCGGCGATGAGGGACGGGTCGACCGTCTGCCGGGCTTCGTCGTCCCCCGGGAGCAGGCTTTTGAAGCCGCCGGTCTCGTCTTCCCACAGGCCGCGCTCGGCGTCGGACACGTCCTCGTCGAGGGCGGGGGGCGCGGGCACATCATCCTCGAACGACCCGAGGGCGATGTCGCCCGCGACCTGGGGGGGCGCGGTGAGCACTTCTTGGGCCGCGGACGGACCTGGGCCGGGCAGGGCCACGCGCCCACCGGCGGCGGCGGGCTCGTCGACCACCGCGTCGCCCCAATCGCGCAACGAGGCCGGGGCGCCGGCGTCGCCGGGGGCGGTGTCCATCACGAGGTTCCAGGCGCCGCTGTCGTCCATGTTCATGGAGAGCTTGGCCGGCGCGGGGGCGGGCACCTCGCGGGGCGGCGCCGGGCTGGTCCGGGTGTAGGTCTTGGCGAAGGGGGACGTGCCGTCTTTGGCGGGGGCTTTTTTGGAGCGCTGCACCGGGGTGAGGTCGTCGTCGGCCAGCTCCTCCATCAGCTTGTCGGCCGCGGCGTTGGCCGCGAGGGGCGCGGGCTTTTGCGGGAGGGGGGCGACCTCGATGGGCGCCGGCTCCTCTTTGATCTCGTAATCCGCGGTCGTCTCTTCGGGCACCGCGTGCACCACCGGCAACGGGGCCGCGGGCAACGGCACGGGGTCGGCAAAGCGCGGGGGCGCGGGGATGGGCGTGAGCAGGTCCCCGTGGGCTTGGTGCCGGGCCCGCAACAAGGCTTCGAACGCGGGGCCCAAGCGGGCCGCGAACGACACCAGGTCGGACAGCTCGTCGGCGCGCCGCACGCGCACGCCCCCGTCGGCGTAGAGAATGCCGACGGTGCGCCGGGCGACGACGATGGGCACCAACAGCGCGGTCAACGGCCGGCGGCGGCCGAGCCACCCGAGCAGCGCGGTGTTGCCGTCGTTGATCGCGGGCCGGCCGACCAGCGGCGACGGCGAGTCGAGCACCTGTTGCACCACCGAATCGATGGGGATGGGCAGGCTTTGCCCCATAAACTGCGGGCCGTCGGCGGGGCCGTCGCGGTGCCAGCCGACCATGCGCCCGTTGCGCACGCCGAACACCGCGGCGAAGGGCAGCGATTGGCGCGCGTACCGCACCGCGACCTCGGCGATGCCCTCGCGGTTGTCCTGCGCGGCGAGGTTGGCCAAGGCCTCGACCAAATCCCACTCTTGGCGGGCGGTGGTGGAAAACGGGGCCAAGGCCTCCGCGCTCTCGGGAAAAGAAAACGACTCGGGGGGCGCGGGCACGTGGTCGGATTCGAGCAGCTGGAGCAACGACGCGTAGCGCTCCTCGAGGGGCACGCCGTACACGCGGTGCAGGGCCTCTTGCAGGCGGACCTCGGGGATGACCCGGGGCACGAGCGGCCGCCGCACCAAGGTGCCGATCTCGGTGAGCAGGCCGCGGTCGACCGGCGCGGTGCACAGGACGTGCAGGCTGTCGTCGTCGATCTTGAGCGGACACAGCGACAGGGAGACCGCGATGCGTTCGGGGAGGTGGGCGGCGACCTCGGGGCCCAGCCGGTCGATGTCCGCGGCGCCGACGTCGGCGGTGTCCCAGGCCCGGGAGAGGGCCGCGGTGAGGGGGCCGGCCTCGACCAAGCCCAGCTCGAGCAGCAGGGTGTCGAGCGCGCCCCCGTGGATCACTTGTTGTTGGACCGCCTGCTCCAGCTCGCGCTTCGCGATCAAGCCCTCGTCGAGCAGAACGCGGGACAGATTGGAATCCAAGGCCGCGGTCAAACCGCCTCCAGGCTGAGGGCTCGAATGCGCGAAACCTTATACCCGTTGTGGCCCGTTCGTCACGAGAGTGACGCCACCTGGTGGCCGCTTTTGTGAACGACCCCGGACGCCCCGGTCGGGTTGTTCGTCGCCACCGGGGGCAGGGTGTCGCCGGTGGGGGCCTGTCTCTGCCCGACGCTCCTTGGCTGGCGCCCCGACAATTGGTGTAGTGTGCGCCGAGGAGGTCAGCGGGCATATCTATGGCGAAGCGGGCCCTCATCGCTGAACCCGACGAGGCGGAAGCAAGAAAGCAAGCAGCCATTCTCAATGAGGCGGGCTGGAATGCGTCGATCTTCGAGGAGGGTGACCTGCTCGGGGTGATCGCCCAAGATCCCCCCGACGTCGTGTTTCTGCGGCACGAACGTCGAGGACAGAGCGGCTTGGCCCTGATCGGCCGCATCAAAAAACAACGCATCGCCCCCGGCACCGCCTTGGTGTTGACCACCTCCGACCTCGCCAGCGAGGCGATCGAAAAACACAAAAAGCGCGGGTCGAGCGCCGACCACTACATCCGGTTGCCCCTGTCGCGGCAGGACCTGGTCAACGCCGCCAGCGCCGTGCCCCAGGTGCACGAGGTCGACGACATCGAGGCCGAGGTCGAGGTGAGCAAACCGTCGGTGGGCGCGCCGCCGCCGCTCCCGCCCAAACGCCGCCGCGGCCGCATCCCCGCCAGCCCGGGCAACGTCGAGCTCACCGACGAGGACATCAAGTTCGTCGACAGCGTGTTCAAGTCGATTCAACACGTGAACCCCGAAGGCGCGTCGGGGGCCAACCCGGTGGCCAAAAACCTCACCGGCCTCGACCGCAAGGTCGCGGTGCTGCGCAAGTCGCTCGGCGACCGCGAACGCGAGCTCGCCCGCTTGTCCAACCTGTGGCGGCAGCGTGAAGAGCAGCTGCGCAAAGCTGGCGAGGTGTTCGAGCAAAAAGACATCGAGGTCGAAGGCCTCAAGCTCAAGGTGCAAGAGCTCAACAAAGAGCTCGACGACAGCCGCCAAGAGCTGGCGGACAAGATCTCGGAGTTCGGCAAGGAGCGCCGCGACTCCTACGACGAGGGTGCGCTCCGCGAGGCCAGTCTCATCCAAGAGGTGGCCAAAAAAGAAAACGAGCTGAACAAGCTCCGCCGCACGTTGCGCAAGACCGAGGAGTCGGCCGAGCAAGAGCGCAACGAACTCACCGAGCGCATCTTCGAATGGGAACGCGCCTACCGGCAGTTCGAGACCCACCACGCCGACGTCAACCAAGCCGGCCGGCGCGAACTCGATCGCCTCGAAGCGCAAATCGTGTCCCGGGAAGACGACAAGCGCGCGTTGCGCGACGCGCTGCACGGCCGGGAAGAACAGATCGCGCGCATGCGGCAGCTGCTCGACGAGACCCGCTGGATGTTGTTCGCCACCTCGCACGTGGCGCGCGAGGAGCAGCTCGCGCTCTACCGAGAAGGCGACCTGCTTTACTTCACCGAGCGGCAGGCCCGTCACGAGGCCGAAGAGGACCGCGCGGCGTTGTCGCTGCGGGTGTTCGACACCGAAGAGGGCTGGTTCCGCACCCACCGCTTGCTCGCCCACCGCGAAAACGCGCACGCCGAGGACGCGCGCAGCTTGACCCAAATGATCGTCGACGCCGAGGCGGACATCGTGCGGCTCACCGCCGAGCGCAAACATTTCTTGAGCGAGGCGAGCCTGTTGCAGCGGGTGCTCTATGAAGAGCGGGCCCTGGGCCAAGCCGCGGTTCATCATCTGCTCACCACCTCGGATCGCGAACGGCTCGAGGCCCGGCTGCAGATCCCCGCGCGCGACGAGCGCATCTTCGAGCTCGAGGCCGACACCGAACGGCTCTCGTCCCAGATCGAAGACCTCACCGCCCGGCTGTCCAACGAGGAGCTGGAGCACGCCACCCAGCGCGCCCGCGCCGACGAGCTCGACAAGACCTTGGCCGACACCGAGCGCGACGCCCGGGAGCGCATCGAGCGGCTCACCACCACCCTCGAGGAGACCACGGCCGAGCGCGATCGCCTGCGCCAAGACCTCGACCGCACCGAGAACGACCTCGCCGAGACCCAACAGAAGCTCGAAGAGACCCTGACCACCCTGCACGACGACCGCCAGCGCCTCGGCCTCGAGCTCGCCCAGCGCCAAAACGAACTCAAAGACCGCGCCGCCCGCCTCGTCGAGTTCGAGCGGGACCTCGAGGTCGCGCGCACCGATCTCAGCGCCGCCCGGGACACCGTGTCCGCCCGCGACGATCGCATCAGCGAGCTGTTGGCCAAGCTGCGCGACGCCGACGCGTTGACCGTGCGCCTCGAGTCCCAGACCGAGCGCTTGACCACCCAGGTCGCGGAGCTGTCCGCGGACACCGCGGCCAAGGCCGAGGCCATCGCCTCGTTGCAACAAAAGCTCGACGAGGAAGGCGACGCCAACGACGCGCTCCAACTCGAAAAACAAAAGCTGCAACAAACCCAGGCCGCCCTCGAGGCGGAGATCGAACGCCAACGCGCCGAGCACGAAAAGCTCACCGGCCAACTCGACGCGCTGCGCGACGATAAGGTCGCGGTCGAGGAGGCGGCCCGCACGGTGCGCGGCGAGCTCGAGGCCGCGCGCGAAAAACAGACCCGCACCGACGCGGTGTTGGCCGAGGCCCGGGTGCAGATCGATTCCGGGGCCGCGCTCATCGAGCAACTCGAGAGCCAGCTCGAGGAGACCGAGACCGGGCGAACCCAAATTCGGCTCGAGCTGGACCAGACCAAGACCACCCTCGGGGAGACCCAGGGCGAGCTGTCGCGGGTGCGCAACCTCCTCGAGGAGCGCCAAACCACATTGGCCAACACCGAGGCCGAGCTGCAAAGCCAGCGCGCCCTCGGCCAAGACCTCGGCCAGCGGCTCGCGGCCGAGACCCAACGCGCGAAGGGGGCCGAAGGCGAGCGCGACCAAGCACAGAACCTCATCGCGGGGCTTGAAAAAGAGCTCGGCCAGGCGGGGGCCAAGAGCCGCCACCTCGAGAGCACCCTGCAAGAGCGGGACGCGGCCATCGCCGAGCTGCGCGCCGATCTCGAGGCCCTGCGCGACGAGAAGGACACCCTGCAGCGCGAAAAAGAAGCCGTGCAGCAGGAAAAAGCCACCGTGCAGCAGGAAAAGGAGCGGGTGGTGGCGCGCGCCCAGGAGCTCGGGGTCAGCCTCGAGGTCGAGCGCCAGGAGCGCGCCGACGTCGACGAGCAGCTCAAGGCCGAGCGCGACCGGGCCAACCGCTTGGCGGACAAGTCCAGCGCCCTCGAGGAGCAGGCCCGGGAGCTACAACGCCAATTGTCCGCGAGCGAATCCGAGGTGCTCAACCAAAACGACGCCCTCGGGCAGGTGCGCGACGCCCACACCGCGGCCGAGCAACGCGCGAGCGTGGCCGAGCAGCGGGTGCAGGAGCTCACCGCCGACCTCGACGAGCTGCGCGCTTCCCTCGACGACAAACAAGTGGAGATCGAGGAGCGCAAACGTTGGGTGAGCGCCCGGGACGCCAAGATTCGCGAGCTCGAACAAAAACTCACCGCCCAGACCCAGCAGGGCCAAGAGGCCCAGGCTCTCGACGAGGAACACCGGGCGCAGATCGCCCGCCTGACCGAACAGCTGTCGACCGAGCGCAAAGAGACCGAGCAGCTGCAGAAAAAGAGCCGCGAAGAGCTCGCGATGGTCCAGATCGACCTCGAGCAACAGCGCAGCGATCACCAGGCGGTGCAGCAACAGCTCGCGGCCTTGCAGCAACAGTTGGCGCAACGACAGCAGCAGCTCGACGGGTTGCAGAACGCCTCGAGCGAGGCCGAGCACTACCGCCAGCAGGTGCAGACCCTGACCCAGGCCGAGCAGGCCGCGCAGCAAAAAGCCGCCCAGGCCGTCCAGCAGCTCGAGGAGGTCAAGCGGCGCCTGACCATGTCCGAGCAGGAGCGGCACCGGTTGTCCGAGGCGGTGGAGCAGGCGGAGTCGGCCGCGGCCGAGCGCACGTCGGCAAAGGCCCACGAGGAACAAGCCCAGCGGGCGCAGATCGAAGCGTTGCAGGGGCGCGCGGCCGAGCTCGAGGACAAGCTCAAAAAAGCCCAGGGCATGTTGGCCCGCTCGCTCACCGCGCACGACGCACAAAAACGACGCGCGGACGAGCTGGAGATTTCGGTGCAGGCCCAGCGCACCGAGACCGAAGAGGCCAAGACCCGCGTCGACGGCGAGGTCGCGCGGCTCAAGGCCACGCTGCAACAAAAACAAAAAGAGCTGCGCGACGCGGTCAGCGCGGCCAAACAAGCCCGGGCCGAGCGCGACCAAATCAAGGCGCTGGCCGAACGCAAAATCCGCGAACTGGCCTCGCGCCGGGGCTGAGACGCACCGGCGGCGCGGTCGGGTGTGTAGTCAAATGTGGTTGCTCGCGGGGCGAGATGGGACGCTGGTCACGCGATTTGTGTCCAAACACGCCCCGTCACCGGCGGGTGTCGGTGGGGGGCCTTTTCTCTCGGCGGACATGCATGTAAAAACGCCGGGCGGGAGGCGGTGTGGCGACAGCGCGGGAGCAACTGTACGAAGAGATCGTCGCGTTGACGAAGGACAAGGCGGGAGACAACGCCGTCCAGACCATCGACGACATCATGATGCGGTACCGCGTGCAAACCAAGCCGGGGGTCAAGAACGACGCCGGCAAGACCGCACGCGATACCCTGGCGGCCCGGTTGGTGGAGTTGTGGCGCACGATGCCCGACGACGTGGACAGCCAGATCGGGACCGAAATCGACAAGTTCCGGATGCAGGCCAAGGCCAAAAAATCCGGCGGGGCCAAAAAGAAGGCGGCCCCCGCGTCGAGCCCGTCGTCTTCGGCGGCGGCCGCGCCCAAGCCCCGGGCGGCCGAGGGGGTGCCGGTGGAGCCACCGCCCCCGCAGCGCAAAGCCCCGGCCCCGCCCCCTGACCTGCGGCGGCCGCAACCGGTGGCGGGGGGACCGCGGCGGCGGGGCAAGACCCGCAGCGAGTGCCCCAAATGCCATTCCATGGGGGTGGTGTTGGCCCGGTCCTATTCTGGCGACGAGTACTTCAGCTGCATCTATTGCGGGTGGCAGGCGTACAAGCCGGCGGATGATTTGTCGTCGACGGCCTCGTTGGCCGGGCGCCTGCTTGGGCGCAGCGGCGATTGATCACGCGGCGGCCGCGGACAGGGGCCGAGGGCCGGGCTGACGGAACGTGCTGACGAGAAATGGGACTGCCGTGAAAACCGTGACCGGGGAAGTGCTCGAGCAAGAGGTTCGCTTTTTGCTCAAGACCTTGATGCGCGACGACTTGTTCGGCGATGAAATTACATTGCCGGAGGCGGAGCGGCTCCTGGACAGTTCGCTCACGTTGCCCTTCGCCGAGTACTGCGCGTTTTTGACCAAGAACAATTTCATTGGGGTGGAGCGCACCCGCAACCTGGTGTTGGTGCTGGAGGGCGGTGAGCGTTTGGCCCGGGGCGAGGACGACGATGTCCTCCGCCAAGCCCTGCAGCAGTTCTTTACCCACCGCATCACCGCGTCCAATCCCAGCGCGTCCTCGTCGACGTCGATGCCGGCGTCGGGCGCGGACAAGAGCCCGGGGGGCAAGGTGCCCACCACCCAGTTCATCAACCTCGAGCGGCACGATCGCTACACCAAAAAGAACCTCATCGGCGAGGGCACGGTGGGCCATGTCTTTCATGGCTTCGACGCGATCTTGCAGCGGCCGGTGGTGCTCAAGGTGATGGACCACATCTTCGCCTTCGTGACCTACATCGACCAGGACGAGCTGCGGGGCCGGCTGCGCAAGGCCACGCTGTCACAAGCACAACTCCGGCACCCCCACGTGTTGCCGGTGATCGATTTCGATTTTGAGCAGGAGTCCCCCGAGGTGGTGTTCGCCGCGTCCGAGGGAGGCTCATTGCGCGACCGCATGGGCAAGACCCCGGTCGACGTGGCGTTGGTGTGGGTGGCGCAGATCGCGCACGCCTTGGGCCACGCCCACGAGCGCGGGGTGGTGCACGGCGGGGTCAAACCCGAGAACGTGCTCTTCGACGCGTACGGCAACGTGCAGCTCACCGACTTCGGGCTGTCCGCGGTGTCGGAGAAGGGGACCGAGACCGGGCCCCCGGTGTACGTCGGCACCGGCAACACCTCGTACATGGCCCCCGAGCAGCTGCGGGGGGGCGGGCCGAGCCCCGCGTCCGATGTCTATGCATTGGGCCTGCTGCTGTATGAGCTGTTGTGCGGCGAGCTCCCGGGGCGGCGCTCGCCCCTGCCCAGCGAGGTCAACGACAAGGTGCCGGCCGCGGTGGACGCGATCTTTGACCAAATGTGTATGGACAAAGTCGAGCAGCGCTATGCCCATGGTCGCGACGTGGCCCAGGCCTTGGTCGACGCGGTGGACGGCATGGACCAAGACCGGTTTGTGCTGTTCTCCAAAGACCCCGTGCCCCCGGCCGCCCCCTCGCTCCCCGCCGCCGATGCCCCGGACGCGACCGGCGCCAATGGGAAGAGCGACCCGTCCGGGGACGATCAGTTCGACCCGGGGGCGGGCGAAGCCCCCGGCCCGGCCTAGCCGGCCCCGGGGCGGCGGGCCATCACCCGGCGCGCCTCGTCGACCAGCGCGCGGTAGAGGGCCTGGTGGCGCTCAGCCGGCATCGCCTCCGGATGCCACTGCACCCCGATCATCCAGCCCGCGGCGGGGTCCTCAAAGGCCTCGACGATGCCGTCGGGCGCCCGCGCGCTGCACACCAAATCGTCGGGGAGGGTGCGCACCGCCTGGTGGTGGGTGCTGTTGACCCCCAATGTCTCTGGACCGACAATCGACGCAAAAAGGGTGTCGGCCACCACCGTGACCTCGTGACCGGCGGCGGCCTTGGGCGGGTCCTGTTCGTGGGGCACGGTGGTGTCGGTCTGGGTCCAGATGTCTTGCCACAAGGTCCCGCCCCGCAGGGCACAAACCAACTGCATGCCGCCGCACACCGCGAGCACCGGCCGATCGAGGGCGCGGGCCCGTCGATACACCGCGGACTCGAACGCGGTGCGCCGCGGCTTGAGGGTGCCGAGCTTCTCGTGGGGGGCTTCGCCGAACAACCCGGGGTCGATGTCGAACGCGCCCCCGGTGAGCACCACCCCGTCCACCCGGGCCATGACCTCGTCGAGCACCGCGTCGTCGGTGGTGTAGGGCATCACCCAGGGCAGGCCCCCGGCGTCGAGCACGGCCTGGCCGTAGGACTTTTCAATGTGGTGGTGCGGGACCGGGCCGCGCCGGGTGTCGTGCTCGTTCTCGTCGGGGGTGAGCAGAATCAACGGCCGCCGGTCGGTCATCGCGCGTCTCCTCGACGGCAAAGCCCGGCGCAGGCCGCGAGCTGCATCGCCACCGCGGCGCGCGCCCCCGCGGGCCCGGGCCGGTAGGCGCTCACCACCGCGACGAGGTCGGCCCCGGCCGCGACCACGTCGGCCACGCGGTCCTCGTCGGTGATGCCCCCGATGGCGCACACCGGGACCGGGCTGTCCGCGGCCACCTGCCGCAAGGTGTGAAGACCGACCACCTCGGCGTGGCCTTGTTTGGTCGGGGACAAAAACACCGGACCCAGCGCGCAGTAATCGAGCCGGGCCGCGCCCACCTCGTCGTCAAACTGCGCTTTTTGGTGCGAGCTGGCGCCCACCACCCGGTCGGGGCCGACGAGGTCACGCACCGCGGCCGCGGGCAGGTCGGTGCGGCCGACGTGCACCCCGTCGGCGGAGACGGTGCGCGCGATGTCGGCCCGGTCGTTGATGACCAGGCGCGTGGTGCACATCTCGCGGGCGAGCCGGGCCCGGGCCAGGGTGGTGCGGTCGTCGAGCCCTTTGCTGCGGAGCTGACACAGGGCCGCCCCCACCCGGCCCGCTTGGGCGAACAGGCCGGGGAGCACGCTCTCGTCGCCGGCGTCGATGACCGGGTAGAGACCAAACAAGCCGTGAACGGGGAGCGGCACCGCGAGGGTGGCCGCGATCTCCGCGAGGTGGGCGCGGCCGTCGACGTCCGCCCCGGCCGCGGCCTGTTCTGCCCAGGCGGCGGCCAACCCGGCGGCGAGGCCCGCGCGGGTCTCGTCGAGGGTGGGGCACAGCCGCGACAAGAGTTGACCAAAGACGTCCACGGGCTCCTCACGGGAATCGTGCGGCAACGGTACCGGTTGCCCTCGAACGACTATAGCCTTGGCCCCGTGAGGAGAACCATGGACAAACGATTGGCGCGCGTGCTTCTTTCCGTCGTGGTCGCCGCGCTCACCCTCGGCGGGGCCTGTCCCAAAAAGGCCACCCGCGACGCGCCCGAAGGCGGCGATTCGCCCGCGGCCGGCCCCGCCCCCGACGAGCGGGCGCACAAAGCGCCGCCCCCCCCGCGGTTTGGCGACGCGGCGGGGGAGCGCACGGTCACCGTTCTCTACACCGCCAGCGTCGAGGGCTACGTCGAGCCATGTGGCTGCACGGCCGAACCTCTCGGGGGCGTGGCCCGCTACGTGGCCGCGGTGGACGAGGCCAAACGGGTGCGCGGGGCCGACCACGTGCTGCTGCTCGACGGGGGCGACCTGTTGTTCGAACGGCCCGACGACAACCTCCCCGCCGACGCGTGCCAGACCAAGGCCCGGCACGAGCTGCTGCTCGACACCTACCGCAAGGCCGGGCTCGCCTACACCGTGCTCGGCCCCACCGACGACGCGCGCGGCGCGGGCTACCGCGACCAGCTCCTCGCCGCCCACGGGCTGACCACCCTGCACGCGGGCTTGCCCCCCCGGGACATCCCCGGGGCGCAGCCCGCGGCCCTCGTCGAGCGCGGCGGGGTTAAGGTCGGGCTGGTGGGCTTGACCGGGACCGCGCTGGACGTCGACCAGGCCCGGGCCGCGTTGGCCGCACAGGCCAAGCAGTTACATGGGCAGGGCGCGGCGGTGGTGATCGCGCTGATGCAGACCCCGGTCCCCGAGAGCAAAGCCATCGGCCGGGACCTGCGCGGGGTGGACGTGATGATCCAGGGCCGTGACCCCGGTGAGCGCCCCCGCACCCCCGAGCGCTTGGGCGCCGACGGCCCGGTGTTGGTGGGGGCGGGGCCGCAGGCGCAATACCTGGGCGTGCTCGAGTTCGTGCTCGACGGGCACACCCCCGGCGCCCCGCTCCCCCTCGACGACCGGGGCGCGAAAGCCGAGAGCCGCAAAAAGGTGCTCGACGCCCGCATCGAGCAGCTGCGGGGCCGGCTCGCGGAGGTGCCCCCCGGCAGTCCCAAGGCGACCTTTTTCGAGCAGAAGCTCATCGCCGCCCAGGACGAGCGCGCGGGCTTGGACCGGCCTGCCGCGCGGTTGAGCGGCCCGCACCTGTTGGCCCGGGCCATCGAGCTGGATCGCAAAAGCCCGGTGGACACGGCCGCGGAGAAAGCGTTGGCCGCCTACGAAAAAGCGGTGCCCGACCTCGTGGCCCAATGCGAAGCGAACATCACCTGCGAACCCGCGCCCGCGGGCGCGGCCACCTACGTGGGGGTGCAGGCGTGTTTTGCCTGCCACCAGGACGCGGTCGCGTTCTGGCAGAAGGCCCGGCGCGAGGTCGCGGCCACCGACGACGACGGGAACAAAACCACCCGCGAGGTCGGCCACAGCAAAGCCTGGGAGACCCTCGTCCAAGAGGGCAAACACAAAGACCGCACCTGCGTGGGGTGTCACAGCATTGGGTTCAACCAGCCGGGGGGATACTGCAAAGTCAGTGACATTGATTTCCGCACCGATGTGCAATGCGAGGCCTGTCACGGACCGGGCAGCTTGCACGCCCAAGGCGCCGGGGACAAAAGCCTGCTCACGGTGAAGTCGGTCGACGAGGCGGTGTGCCGGGGTTGCCACAAGGTGCCGCACATCCCCACCACCGAGAGCTTTGTGTTTGCCGACAAGCTCCAGTACATCTTGGGCCCGGGGCACGGCGAGCCGCTGAAGAGCCCCTGAGGAGGAGCGCATGCAGCCGGTCGACGTCGCCCAGCGCACGATTTTGCAGAGCACCCCCGCGTTGACCGCGGAGACGGTGTTCTTGGCCGCGGCCGCGGGCCGGGTGGTGGCCGACGACGTCAAGAGCCGGCGCAACCTGCCCCCCCGGGACAACTCGGCGATGGACGGCTACGGGCTTATGTCCAGTGACATTGTGAAGGCCGGGCCCGACCACCCGGTGCCGCTCTCGGTGGTGGGGCGGGTGCTGGCCGGCGACAACGTCGAGGGCCGAGCGCCGCTGACGCCGGGCCAGGCGGTGCGCATCATGACCGGGGCCCAGATCCCCCCCGGGGTCGACTGCGTGGTGATGCGGGAGAACACCGACGAGGCCGGGGTCGAGGAGGCCACCGGCACGGTCCAGATCCACAAGGCCGAGCCCCCGGGGTGTGCCATCCGCCGGCGGGGTGAGGACGTCACCGCGGGCACGGTGGTGGTGCGGGCCGGGGAAGTGATGACCCCCGCGCGCATCAACCTCGTGGCCCAGGCCGGCCACGCCACGGTGCGGGTGAAGCGCCGGCCGGTGGTGGCGATCTTGGCCTCAGGGGATGAGTTGCTCGAGGTGGGCCAGCCCGCGTCCGACGACGACATCGTGAACAGCAATGCGCATGCATTGGCGGCGATGGTGCGGGAAGCGGGGGGCGAGCCCCACCTGGTGGGCATCGCCCAGGACACCCTCGAAGACCACGTGGCCAAGATCGACGGGGCCCAGGCCGCGGACGTGCTGTTGACCATCGGGGGGGTGTCGATGGGCACCCACGACTTTGTGCGCCCCGCGTTCGAGCAGCTCGGGGTCGAGCTTTCGTTCTGGAAGGTCGCGATGCGGCCGGGCAAGCCCTTGGCCTTCGGGCGGCGGGGGCACCAGATGGTGTTCGGCCTGCCGGGCAACCCGGTCTCGAGCCAGGTCAGCTTTGAGCTGTTCGTGCGTCCCGCGTTGCGGCGGATGTTGGGCCGGGCCGACGTGATCCGGCGCCCGGTCCGGGCCCAGCTGGTGGCGGGGAACAAGAAGAAACGCCCGGGGGTGGCCTTTTACGCCCGGGCCCAGGCATCGCTCCGCCCGGCGGGGTTCGAGGTCAGGCTCGACGACAAGCAATCGTCAGGGCAGATTTCAGGTTTGGCCCGGTCCAACGCGCTGGTGGTGATCGGCGCGGACCAGGCTGGGGTCGCCACCGGGGATGAGGTGGATGTGCTGTTGTTGGACGACAGCGTGTTTTTTGGGGAGGTCGAATCATGAACAGCCCGAGCGACGATTTTCCTTTGTGGGCGGTCACCGCCGACGACTTTTTTGAACAGAAGGCGACCGAGCCGTTGCGCGACGGGGCGTTGGGTCTGTTGGTGTTCTCCCGCGCGTTCGACGACCCCCACGCGATGGTGCAGGTGGTGCAGCGCTACCACTGCCCCACCATGCTCGCGATGGGCAACTACTCGGGCCTGAACGTGCTCGACGCGTTGCCCGCCCACGTCGAGGTGGGACGGGACAACGAGCCCTACGCGATGGTGCGCTGGCGCCTGCGCCGCTCGAAGTCGCGGCTCGGGTAGCGCGGCCGTCGCTCAGCGGGGGGCCATCCGGATGGCGCCGTCGAGGCGCACGACCTCACCGTTGAGCATTTCGTTCTCGATCATGTGCCCCATCAGGGCGGCGTATTCCGCGGGCCGCCCGAGGCGCGAGGGGAACGGCACCTGCGCGCCCAGCGATTGCCGGGCCGCTTCGGGGAGCGAGGCGAGCATGGGGGTGTCGAAGATGCCCGGGGCGATGGTGCACACCCGGATGCCGAGGCTGGCGAGCTCGCGCGCGATGGGAAGGGTCATGCCCACCACCCCGCCTTTGCTCGCCGAGTAGGCGGCTTGGCCGATCTGTCCGTCGAACGCCGCCACCGACGCGGTGTTGACGATCACCCCGCGCTCGCCCGCGGGGTTGGGCTCGTTCTCGCTCATCTGGGCCGCGGCCAGGCGGATCATGTTGAACGTGCCCGCGAGGTTCACCGCCAGCACTTTGGAAAACAGGTCGAGCCCGTGGATGCCCTTTTTGCCCAGCACCTTGCCCGCAATGCCAATGCCTGCGCAGTTGACCAGGCCGCTCAAGGGGGCCAAGGACTGCGCCTTGTCGATGGCGGCCTGCGCGTCGGCCTCGCTGGTGACGTCGGTCTTCACAAACACCGCGCCGGTCTCTTGGGCCCAGCCTTCGCCGATCTCTTGGTTGACGTCGGCGATCACCGCGCGGCCACCCTTTTGTTGGATGTGCTGCACACACGCCGCGCCCAAGCCCGAGCTGCCCCCGGTCACCACAAACGAACGATTCTCAAACTGCACAAACGCCTCCTTGGTTCTCGGCGGGGAGAGACCGCGGCCAGCCCGGATGGTCAACCGCGCCCCTCGGGTGACGCGGAATTGATTTACAAAGCAGGACAATAGCGCTCGGAACATGCTGATTTACCGGACCCCGGGGCCCTGGCACAACGTCACCATGCCCCGGACGGCCCGTGTCCTGTTTTCTCTGATCGGCTGTATCTGCCTGACTTTGCTCATGTTTGAGGCAGGCGCGCGGCTGCTCTGGGGGTCTGCCCGCGAGGTCCTGGCCATCTACCAGCCCGACGCCGCGCTGGGGGTCCGGCTCCGGCCGCTGGCCACCGCCACCCTGCGCACGCGCACCGGGCGGCAGAGCGAGGTGCACACCGGGCCGGACGGGTTCCGGCGGGGGCCGGACTGCGCGACCCCCACCGGGCGGTCCCGGGTCTTGCTGCTCGGCGACTCGCAGGTGTTCGGCTACCACATGGACGAAGCAGAGACATTGGCGGCGCAGCTCGGCCGCGCCCTCGGGCCGCGGCATGAGGTGAAGAGCCTGGCCGTGCCCACCTACGGACCCTTCGAGTACGTGGCGGTGCTGCGCGCGCACCTGGCCACGTGCCAGCCCGGCGCGGTGTGGTGGGTGGTCAACGAGGCCAACGATCACCACGAAGCGACGTCGCGCAACCGCGACCGGGTCACCGCCGAGGCCGGCTACGCCCGGCGGGCGGGGGCCGCGGAGAAGACCGGTCTGTCCGCGGCGCTCATGTCCTTGAGCGGCCACTCCGCCGCCGCCTACCGGGGGTGGCGGGCCTTGTCCGCGGCCCGGGCGCTGCTCGCCGGGCCCAATGCTGTGGCATTGTCGTTCGCGGCCTCGCGGCCGGATGCCGAAGTGGACGCCAGCACCGACGCGACCTTGGCCCACATCGAGACCGCCCGGGCCCTGTGCCGGGCCGCGGGATGCACGCTCTACGTGGCGATCTTGCCCCCCGACGTGCTCGTCGACGAGGGCGAGGCGCACAAGTACGCCCGCCCGCCCCAGGCCACGGGCCTGTCCCGCTACAGCCGCGCCCTCGGCGAGAAGCTCGCCGGCCGCGGTCCGGTGATTCACCTCGGGGACACCCTGCGCGCGCACAGCCCGGGGGCGTTTTTGCCCGATGACCCCCACCTGTCCCCCGCGGGCCAGCGCGCGGTGGCCGAGGCCATGGCCCGGGCCATGGCCGGGCACCAGCATCGAACAGTGACATTGTCCAAGGAGGGACAAGGATGATCGACACCTCCCGCACCTTGCCCTGGGTGGTCCGGCTGGTCGCCCCGCTGGTCTACGCCTCCCGCGCCCGCCGGGCCCAGAAGCTGCTGGGCTTTGCCTCCACCGAGGCCGGCTCGGCCCTGGACATGCTCAAAGCGGCCGAGCTCGAGATCTGTCCCGAGCTGCGCCGGCTGTTTTTTCAGCACGCCCTCGACGAGGCCCGGCACGCGCAGATGTTCGAGCAGGCCGCGCACGAGATCGACCCCGCGGTGCAGCTGTCGCCCTACGCCCGGGCCCACGCGGACCGGCAAAGCCTGTACCAGACCATGCCCCTGGCCGAGTTCCTCGCGTTTTGCGTGATGGCCGAGCGCGCGGGGCAGTCACATTTCGCGGCCCTCGCCCGGCATTTCGGGGCCGGGAGCCGGCTCGGCGCGATGTTCTTGCGGATCGAAAAGGACGAGCGCTTTCACGTCCGCTACGCGCAAAAACAACTGCGAAAGCGGTTGCGTCCCGAGCAGGCCCGGCGGGCGATGGCCAAGGTCCGGCTCAGCGCCCTGTGGCAAGGCTGGCGCCGGCTCGGCCGCCGGCTCGGCGACGTCATGGCCAAGGGCGTGCTCGCGATCTTCTACGTCACGGTGTTCGCCCCGTTTGCGCTGTTGGTCCGCGCGCGCCCCGCGCCGGGGTGGACCCCGCCCGCGGCCGGCGACGGCGAACCCACCGATCCCCGCGTCAGCCTGACGCGGCAGTTCTGAGCGAGGCAGGTCATGAAGGTGCTGGGTATTTCTGGACTGTTTCACGACGCGGCCGCGGCTCTGGTCGTCGACGGCCGCGTGATCTGCGCCGCGCAAGAGGAGCGCTTCACCCGCAAAAAACACGACCCGGCCTTGCCCCAAGAGGCGGCGGCGTGGTGCTTGGCCGAGGCGGGGTTGACCCCGGCCGACCTCGACCACGTGGTGTTTTATGAAAAGCCGCTCAAGAAGTTCGACCGAATCTTGCGCCAGCACCTGTCCACCTTTCCGCAGGGCTTGACCTCCTTCACCCAGTCGATGCGCACCTGGCTGTCGAGCCGGCTCTGGCTCAAGCGCGACCTGCTCTCCACATTTTCGGTGCGCGAAGACCAACTGCTCTTTTGTGAGCACCACCTGAGCCACGCCGCGTCCGCGTTCTTCACCTCCGGGGCCCCCTCGGCGGCGGTGCTCACCGTGGACGGGGTGGGGGAGGACACCACCTGCGCGATTCACCACGCCCGCAACACCGAAGACGGGGCGGTGGTGTTCGATGAGCTGCGCAGCTTGTCGTTCCCCCACTCCCTGGGGCTTCTGTACTCCGCGCTCACCGCCTACCTCGGCTTTGCCGTCAACGAAGGCGAATACAAGGTCATGGGCCTGGCCGCCCTGGGCACGCCCCGCTTTTTGCCCGCCATCGAACGGCTCGCCCACCTCGACGACGACGGCGCCCTCACCTTGGACCTCGACTACTTCTTGTTCCACCGCCACCCGCAAAAGAGCTGCCACGAGCCGCGCATGACCGCGCTGTTCGGGGTCGGGCCCAAACCCCCCGCCGCGGCGTGGGACTTCGACGATCCCACCCACCAGGCCTACGCGGACATCGCCGCCAGCCTGCAAGCGTTCACCGAGACCTGCCTGTTGCGCTGGGCCCACCTCGCCCACGCCCTCACCGGCGAGACCACCCTCTGCCTCGCCGGCGGGGTCGCGCTCAACTGCGTGGCCAACCGGCGGCTGGCCGAGGAGACCCCCTTCTCCGACGTGGTGGTGCACCCCGCGGCGGGCGACGCCGGGGGCGCGGTGGGGGCGGCGCTCTACGTCAGCCACGCCTTGGCCGCGTTGCCGCGACAAAAGATGCCAAGCCCCTACCTCGGCCCCGCCGCCGACCGGGCCGACCTGCACCAGTTCCTCACCGATTGCCGGGTCACGCACACCCGCTTCGACGACGACCAGGACCTGTTCGACGAGGTCGCGGACCGTCTGTGCCAAGGCGAGGTGGGGGGCTTTTTCTCCGGCCGGGCCGAGTGGGGGCCGCGGGCGCTGGGGGCGCGCTCGATCATCGCCGACCCCCGCGACGCGGCGGTGCAGACCCGCATCAACGACAAGGTGAAGTTCCGCGAGCGCTTCCGGCCCTTTGCCCCGTCCATCCGCGCGGCGGACGCGGATGCCTATTTCGATATTCCTGCGAATGCCAAATCGATGGCCCAGACCATGAACATCGCGGTGGCGGCCAAGGACCGCGCCAAACAGTCCCTGCCCGCGGTGGTGCACGAAAACGGCCAAAGCCGGGTGCACGTCGTCGACGCCGAGGCCGCACCGCGGTTCGCCGGGTTGCTCGATGCCTTCGCCGCCCGCACCGGGGTGGGCTGCCTGCTCAACACCTCCATGAACCTCCACGACGAACCCATCGTCAACACCCACGCCGAGGCCTACGGGATGTTTGTCCGGTCGGACCTCGACTTTTTGGTGCTCGAGGATTGCCTCGTCGAGCACCGCGGAAGGAGCCGGCCATGACCGTGCCAAAAGCCGCCGCCCCGTCGTCGTGGCGGGTGCGGCTCTCCACCGCCCGGGAGCTGTTCAGCTATTTGGCGGACACGAACCCGGTCCTGCTTCCCCTCGTCGGGGCCCTGCTCATGTGCAGCGTGCTCCTCGTCGCGGTCTCGCTCGTCGAGTACGTCGCGCCGTTTGTCTACACCATCTTCTGAGGAGTCTTCTCATGTTCCGCTTCCTCTCGGTTCTGTCTCTGCTCGTCGTCGGCACCCTGGCCATGGGGTCCAACTGTGACGACGCCCCAACCTGCATCGAAAACCTCGGCGAAGAATGTGAGGTCGGCCAGGGCCAATGTGGCTGTGACCTCGTGTGCTTCGACTTTGGCTACGGCTTTGGCGAGTGTGGCGAACCTCTCGCCAACGGGGTCGGCTGCTTTGCCCACACCGACTGCCAAAGCGGCCAATGCATCCAAGGGGTGTGCGGCGGGCCCGACACCATCCAAGATCCGCCCACGTGCGACGACGACTGTTGCGATCCCGATGGCTGCGTCGACGTGTGCGCGCCCCTGGGCGTGTCCTGCACCCTCGGCTGCTGCGACGGGCTGGTGTGTGTCGAGGGGGCCTGCGCCGAGCCGACCCGGGCCCCGACCTGCCGCGCCGCGGGCACAACCTGCGGCGGCGACGAGAGCTGTTGCCCGGGGACCTTTTGCTTGGCCTGGGAGTCCCCCTACCTCACCGAACCCGAGCACGTGTGCACGCCGCTGTACCCCACGGGCACGTTCTGCACCGAAGACGCGCAATGCGAGACCGGCGCGTGCATCGACGGGTCCTGCAGCGAACCGACCTGCGGCGCGGTGGACGCGGCCTGCGACGCCGACCGCCCCTGCTGCGACGGCAGCTACTGCCAGGAATGGGCCAGCGCGTACGACCCGGAGCCCCACCGCTGCACCGCCCAGGTCCCCGACGGGGAGAACTGCTGGCTCGACGAGCAATGCCTGACCGGCAACTGCACCGGCAATGTCTGTGGACAACAATGTGTGCCCGAGGGCGGCCCGTGCGAAGTGGGCGTGGACCCCTGCTGCCAGGGCGCGTGCCATGACCTTGGCTACGGGTACGGCGATTGCGGGCCCCTCCTCGAGGCGGGTTCGTTCTGCACGCACGCGGAGGAGTGCCAGAGCGGGACCTGCGCGTTGAACCACTGCGGCTGAGCCGTCGGCCGCGCTTTCGCTCCGGCCCCTGCGTGCAGTAGCGTCGGGGGGTGGACCCCATCACCCAAGGGGCCCTGGGCGCGGCCGTCGCCCAGGGCGTGCTCGGCGAGCGGCGCGGCCAGACCCGGGTGTGGCTGTACGGCGCGTTGTCGGGCATGGCCGCCGACCTGGACGTGCTGATCCGCTCGAGCGCCGACCCCTTGCTCGCCACCGAGTACCACCGGCACTTCACCCACTCGCTCGCGTTTGTCCCCGTGGGGGGCGCCCTGGTGGCGCTCCCCTTCTTGTTTCGGCGCACCGAGGGCAAAGTCGGCCTCCGCCCCGACGCCAAGCTCGTGCTGCTTGCGTGTTGGCTCGGGTATTTGACCCACGGCTTGCTCGACGTGTTCACCAGCTACGGCACAATGTTATTGTGGCCGTTCACGAACGCGCGGTACGCCTGGGATGGCATCTCCATCGTGGACCCCATCGTCACCGTGCCCCTGCTCATCGGGGTCGTGCTCACCCGTCGTCGGGCGCACAAGAAGTTCGCCCGGGCCGCGCTGTTGTTCATGGGGCTCTATTTCGGGCTCGGGGCGTTTCAACACCACCGCGCGCTGTCCGCCCAGGCGGCCCTCGCCGCCGCCCGCGGTCACGCCCCCGAGCGGCCCCGGTGTATGCCCGGCCTCGCCACCCTCACCGGGTGGCGGGGCATCTACGTGCACCAAGGTGTGCTCTACGCCGACGAGGTGCACACCCCCTGGAGCGGGGCCGCCACCGCCCGCCCCGGGGAGAGCGCGCCCCTCGCCACCGCCTGGCCACAACATCCAGAAGCATTTGAACGGTGGCGCCATTTTGCCGATGGGTACATCGCCTGGCACGACGGACCAGACGGGCGGTTCCTCGGCGACGAGCGGTATGGGCGGCGCCCCGGGGCCCTCGACCCGATGTGGGGCCTGGGCGTCGACGACGAGGGGCGCCTGGTCCGCGTCAACCGACGGCCCGAGGTGTTCGCGGACGAAGCGGACCCGCCGCCGCGCCGGTGAGCGCGCCGTTTCTTGTTTACCGGACGGCCGAGGGCACCGATTGTGGTTTGACCGCCCGGTTCGATAGCTTGTGCCGATGTGGATCGGGTGCGCCATCATCACGGTGTTCGCGGCCGCGGCGCCTGCGCCGGGGGGCGAGGCGTCCGAGGCCCGGGCCCGGTTGGATCACGTCGACCGGTTGGTCGCCGAGCTCGAGTACGAACAGGCCCGGGAGGAGCTGTTGCTGTTGCTCGACCGCGACGATCTCGACGACCAGACCCGGCTCGAGGCGAACATGAAGGCGGGGATCGTGCAACGCATCATCGGGCATGACGTCGACGCGCGGTTGCATTTTATCAACGCGTTGACCATCGACCCTGACGTCACATTGCCGCCAGGCCAGCCCCCGAAGATCCGCACATTCTTTGAACTCGTGCGGCGGGAGTGGGAAGCCACCCGCCCCCCGCCCGAGCCGGTGGTGCACGAACCGCTGCCGCGGTCGGGCTCGGGCATGCGGTGGTGGTTGGTCGGCGGGGGCGCGGTGCTCGCGGGCGTGGCCCTCGTCGTCGCGGTGGCGGCAGTGGGGGCGGCCGCCTGGGGCGAGGTCACCTTCACCGACCCCAAAGAACGCACCTACACCCGGCGGACCGCCCGGACGGTGGCGGTGGCCGGGTGGCTGGCGGCGGCGTTGGCGGTGCCCGCGGCGTTGGGCGGCGGATCGGCGATGGCGGCGGGGGTGTGGGTTGAATAGAGCGATCGCAGCCTTGGGCTTGGCCCTGGTGGGGCTGGTTCTCGACGGGGCCTGCGTGTTTTTTGAGACCCGCGACCCCTGCTTGGCCGGGGTGGAGCCCTGCGGGGATGTGATGTGTCCTGAGGACGGTTTTTGCCCCCCGGGCACGACCCAAGGTCCGCCCGGCGACGGCGACGGCGACGGCGACGGGGATGGCGACGGCGACGGCGACGCGGGGGTTGACGCCGGTGCCGACGGGGGCCCGGGCCGCGACGCGGGCGACGATGGAGATGCCGGCCCCGACGCGGGGGTGGACGCGGGCGGCGACGGCGGGATGGATGCAGGCACATGGGACGGTGGCTTGGACGCGGGAGCCCCGGATGTGATGCTCCCCGCGGCCTGTGACGAGGTGCCCAACGCAGGGTTCGCGGAGGGCTACCGCATCTGCGCCGGGGACGTGGACCGCTGCACGTTTGCGTTTTTCCAGGACGACACGAGCTGCTTCAGCGCCTGCCAAAGCGTGGGCCTCGCCTGTTATGAGATGTACGACAACGAGTCGAACGAAAACGTGCTCGAGGCGTGTGCCCCGGCGACGGGACTCGTGCCCTGCGGTGTCGTCGGCTATTCCTATATTTGTACCTGCGGTTCCGCCGACGATGTGGTCGACAGTGACAACGACGGCGTGTCCGACGACGTGGACAACTGCCCGTCGGTGCCCAACGCTACCCAGGCCAATCTCGACGGGGACGGCTACGGTGACCTGTGCGACCTCGACCGGGACAACGACGGCATCAACAACGGAGGGGACAACTGCCCCGACACCGCCAACCCCGCGCAGTACGACGAGGACGGCGACGGGGTGGGCAATGCCTGCGACAACTGCCCCACCGTGCCCAACCCCGGCCAAGCCGACACCGACGGGCTCGCCGGCGATGGCGTGGGCGACCTCTGCGATCCCCATCCCGCGACCCCCGGCGACTACATCGCGGCGTTCGATGGCTTCAACGGCGACACCTTGGACGCCGCGTGGACGTCGACGGGCGGCGCGGGGTGCAGCTTTGTGCTCGACGGCGAAGGCAGACTCCTTCAAGAACAGATGGGCCCCACCGCCACCAACTGCCGTCTCACCCGGGCCCATACGGTGACCGACCTGCACCTGAACACGTCGACCACCTTGGTGGGGGTCCCGGGGCTCACGCCCCAGGTCGACCTCATCGTAGAGCCTCCGCCCCCCGGGGCTGGCACCCTCGGCTGTCACATCGCCGAAGGCACGATCCCCTCCGAGCGTTTGCTCCAGGTGGTGGAGTTTGCCGGCACCGACCCGGCGAGCGCCGACGTGCTCGCCACCGTGCTGGCGACGTCGTTGGGGGCGAGCAACAATCAGTTCAACCTGAGCTTCAACACCGCCGACTCCGCGCTGGGCTGCGCGGTGGTGCCGGACGCCATCGCGGCCACCGCCGCCGGGGCGTCGGGCGCCCGAGTGGGATTGCGCGCCGCCCAAGTGGCGGTGCGGTTCGACTACATCATCATCTACGACGTCGAGTAGGCGCGCTCAGCGCCGGGCGAAGGCGGGCAGCAGGCGCCCGGGCACATCGGGGCGGGTGGGGGTGAGGCGCTGGCCGAGGCGGACCATCTTCACCGGCTCGTCGCTCACCGTCCAATGCAACCGCTGCGAACGCCCGTCGGCGTCGCCGCCCACGTGGGTGTCCACCGGGCGATCAACCTCGACGGTCACGTCTTTGAGCAGGAAGTCGAGAATCTGCGGGTGGCGGTAGGTGCCCTTCCAGACCCCCGGGTAGAGGTTCTTCAGGATGGTGGGGATGCCGCAGTGGACCACCCGCAGTTGCATTGTGCCGGGCACCTGGCCGGCAAAGGGGAACATGGTGAAGCCCATGCCGAAGTAGGGGATGGTGCCCACGCTCAGCGCCGGGGCCGGTCCCTCGTACAGCACGCGCCCGGCGGGGATGTGCTCGGGCACGTCGCCGGCAGAGGTGTGCACCATCAACGTCGCGTCGTGGCTCGACGTCACCCGCACGATGGGGTCGGGGGTGGTGAGCCGGCGCGGCACCGTCCGGGTGAGCATCGCCCCGAGGTAGCCCCACACATTCTGGGCGAGGGCTTTTTTGAGCGGGGTCTGGGCCGCTTCCTTGAGCGCGTTGTAGTCACCGAGGACCTCGGCGTCGTAGCCCATGCCCGCGAAGGGCGCGAGCCGGCCGTCGTCGCTCTGCACAAAATAGACATCCTCGTGCGCGGCGGGGCCGTGGTGCACGATGTGGTACGCGTCGCGGCCGGGGCGCTTGGCCCCCAACGTGTTGGCCATGGCGTTGCCGGTGCCGAGCTTGAGCACGCCCACCGCGGGGAAGTCGCCGCCCAATGTCGTTTGGGCTTGGCGGAGGAAGGTCAGGGTCGAGACCAAGGTCCCGTCGCCCCCGCCGGTGAAGACCTGGCCGTAGCCGCGCCGCATGATGGTGTGCGCGAAGATCCGCGCCTCGTCCAGCGACCGGGTCACGAACACGTCGCCGGCGGGCACGGTCGCGAGCAGCTCCCGAACCACCTGGTCGGTCACCGACTTGGCGTTCTGGTTGAGCACAAATGCGGTCCGGTCGGCAAAGCCCATCGCGTCCTCCGTACCTGGGATGCAGCAAGTTCCAGGCCTTCGCGAGGACTGAGAAAAGTGGAGCAAAAACAGTGGCTTACCGTGCCGGGCGGCTCGCGGGTGACACCCGCGATGCCCAGTGGCGCCATCGGCCGTGTACCGCCTTACGCGCCTTCGTCGACGAGGGCTCGACGGGGGCGCCCGGGCCGAGGCGGCGGTCGCCACCTGGGGGGAAGGGTCGCTATGGTCCGCGCATGCCAGCTGAACGTTCGCCGTCCCGCCGCCGCCTGACCTTCACCTTGGGGTTGGGGCTCGGGCTGAGTGTGCTTCTGGGGAGCACCTGCACCCGGCAAAGCCGGACCCCCGAGCCCCCCGCGGAGTACGTGCCCGGGACCCGGCAGCCCAAGCAGAACCCAGACACATTGCCGATCTACGTGCGCGCCTTCGCCGAAGGTTGGCACGACTACGGCTGGGCGCCGCGCACGGTGGAAGACGGAAAAAGTGCCAAGCTGGAGCTCACCGCGGGAGACGGCTGGATTCTGGCCCATCCCGGCTCGCCGGTGCCCCCCGCGGGGGTCACGTTCAAGTACCGGACCCCGTCGCCGCGCGGGGATTTTCTCGCCGTGCGCTTGCACCTGCAGGACGATGAGTCCTTCCCCAAGATCAAGATCGGGCCCGAGCACCGGGTGAACCAAGGTGGGTGGGAGGTGGTCTTCGTCCCCCAGGCCGAACTCAACCCCGAGCGGCGGCCATTCGATCGGGTGCGCATCTATGCCTACCGCAACGTGGGCCAAAAAGCGGTCGAGCTCGACGAGATTCAGCTCGTGGGCATCACCCGCGACACCAAGCTCCCGTTGCCCAGCGCCGACATCCCCACCCCCGAGCGGGCCCAGTACGCGAAAAAGCGCGTGCGGGTGTCGTGCGACGAGACCCGCCACGCGGTCTCGGGCGGCATCTTCGGCATCGCCTACAGCCCGCGCCACGACGACACCGTCGACGTGTGGGGCCTGTCCCCCACCGGGCGCCGCTGGGGGGGCAACCCCGCGTCCCGGTACAACTTCAAGCTCGGCAACGCTTGGAACACGGGGGCGGATTGGTATTTCGAGAACGTGAACTACCGCGGGGACGCGGCCACCGGACCGGCGTGGCAAAAGTTCATGGATGACAACCAAAAACACGACGCGGACAGCGCAGTGACATTGCCGTTGGTGGGGTGGGTGGCCAAGGACACCTCTTCGTATTCCTTTTCGGTCAAGAAGTTCGGGGCCCAGGAAGCGGTGGACCCCTACAAAGACGATCCCGGCAATGGCATTGCGCAAGATGGCAGCAAGCTGCGGCCGGGGCCGCCCACCGTGACCAGCACCGCGGCGGATGACAAGTTCCTCGGGGAGTGGGTCAAGGCCATGGCCGGCTACGGCAAGAAAGACCAGCCCCACATGTACATTCTCGGCAACGAGCCCATGCTCTGGCACGACACCCACCGCGATGTGCACCCCGACCCCGCGGACTATGACGAGGTGCTCAAAAAGAGCATCGAGGCCATCGTCGCGATCCGGGCCCACGACGAGGACGCGGTGATCGCGGGACCCGCGGTGTGGGGCTGGCCCGCGTACTTCAACAGCGCCAAGGACGTCGAGGTCTCGACCACCCTGCGCCCCGACCGCCGCCTGCACGGGGACGTGCCGTTTTTGCGGTGGTACGTGCGCGAGCTCAAACAAGAAGGGGAGAAGCGCGGGATGCGCATGCTCGACGTGCTCGACGTGCACTTTTATCCCCAAGGGGATCGCATCTACAGCGACGCGGCCGATTTCAGCACCGCCGGGCGCCGGATCCGGAGCGTGCGCGGGCTGTGGGACCAGGAGTACGTCGACGAGAGCTGGATCGACGAGCCGATTTATCTTCTGCCCCGGCTCAAGGCCCTCATCGCCGAAGAGGATCCGCGGCTCAAGCTCTCCCTCGGGGAGTGGAGCTTTGGGGGCGAAAAGGACATCAGCGGGGCGCTGGCGATGGCCGAGGCGCTGGGCCGCATGGCCGAGCATCGTCTCGACTATGCCTATTACTGGACCTACCCCGAGGAGAAGACCAAGGCCTGGGCCGCGTTTCGCGCGTTCACCAACTACGACGGGAAGGGCGCCCGGTTTGCGTCGTCGTACCTCACCGCCGCGGTGCCCGACGGGCTCAGCGTGTTCCCCGCGCAGGACGCGGCCACGGGCCGGCTGACGTTGGTGGTGGTCAATCCCGACCGCACCGCCGGGGTCGAAGCTGAGCTCAGCCTCAAGGGTTGCCCCACCCACAAGAAGATGCGCACCTTCGCGCTCACCGCCCGCGACGATGTCCTGGTCGAGACCAGCAACGGCGCCCCCAAGGCGTCGGTGCTGGTGGCGCCCTATTCGGTCAATGTCATTGAGCTGACGAAGTAGCCGGCGCTTACTCCACCACGATGGAGCCGAGCACCCGCTCCTTGCCCAGGATGTCCACGGTGCGCCGCACGTCGGGGACCCGGCTTTTGCCCTTGCCCACCGCGAGCAGCACGGCGTCCACCGCCCGGGCGATGGGGGTGCAGGTGGCGTTGGCCAGCAAATTGGGAAGAGCCAGCAGCACCCCGTTGAACTGCCCGCGCCCCTTGGCGATGTACTCGAGCAGCTGGGGCACGTAGATGTGGCTCAGCTCGGCCGAGGTCAGGCCGAGCTCTGAGCCGTCGAGGAGCTTGTAGCCGTAGCCGGGCACGTCCTTGACCGCGGACGCCATCGAGCTGACTTGGGTGGTGCCGTGAGACTTGGCCGCGTTGGACAGGTCGACCACCAGCACCTGGGCGTACGGGTTGAGCGCGGCCATTTGGGCAAAGCTCTCGACCACGGGCAGGGTCAGGGTGTCGTGATCGGTGGGCACCACCGCGAGGGAGCGCCAGGAGTCGTCGCGCACCAGCTCGAACCACACGTGCTGCAGCTCCACCGGGGGCGGCTTGCGCGCGGGCAAGTCGAGGCGGGGCTTGCTGACCTCGAGGGCGATGTTGACCCGGCGGGTGACGCCGGTGACCTCTTCCTCGTCGTCGTCCTTGTCGAGCTCGGGGGGCGGGCTGCGCTCGGGCGCGGGGCGGGGGCGCGGGCTGGCCCCCGCGGCTGGGCCGGTGTCGACGGGGCGGGGCACCTCCGAGGTGAACACCGATCGCAACACCACCCGCAGAATGCTCTTGCCCACTTTGATCTGGTCGCCGTTGTGCAGGCGCGCGGTGCGCACGCTGCTGCCGCCGTTGATGCGGAAGCCTTGGCGGGAGCCCATGTCCTCGATGGCGACCTGGCCAAACTTGAACCACACCTTGGCGTGCGCGTTGGCCACGCCTTTGCTGCGCAGGCGGATGTCGGCCTGCTCGCCCGAGCCGATGATCGCTTCGGAGCCGTCCTCGAGGACAAACTCCGCGCTGTCGGCCTGGCCTTCCGAGACCCGAATCAGGCAACCGGTGGTGGGGCTGAGCGCCATCGGGCGACGTTAGCGCGTTTTGCCGGGGTTGGACCAGAAGCTGTTGGGGGTGCATCGAACCCACGAACGGCTTGTGTCCGGCGAGGTCGGCTGCGAAAACCCCGCCGTGGCACGATTTGATTTTCCGTCCGGGATCGAGGTCATTCGCACCGCCGAGGGGCTGTCCGGCGAGGTCCGCGAATTCTGGGAGCGGCACCAGGACTATCCCGATCACGACATCGATTATTTTCGGGGGGAGCTGACCTCGATGCCCGGGGTCAAGCGTCCGCACGTGCTGGTGCTGCGCGCCCAGGGCGCGATCCGCGCGGTGGTGGTGGGACGCATCCGGTCGGCGCCGCTGCACTGGAAGCTCGGGTACCTCGAAGCGATCCCCCGCCCGGTGGACACCCTGGAGGTCATGTACGGCGGGTTTTTGGGGGACATCGACGCCGACACCGCGCAGACGTTGGTCAAGGCGCTGCAAGCGAGCCTGCGCGACGACGGGGTGGCCCTGGCCACGATCAGTTACATTGGGGTGGACAGCCCCGTGCACCGGGCCCTCCTCGAGGTGCCCCCGCGGGCGCTGCGCGACACCCGGGCCGAGCCGGTGGGCCACTACGTGCTCGACCTCGAGGACAGCGTGGACGCATTTTTGGCCTCTCGGAGCAAGAGCACCCGGGGCCAGCTGCGCAACAAACGCAACCGGATCGAAAAGAAGTACGGCGACGCGCTGGTGGTGCACGGCTTTCGGGACGTGTCCGACGTCCAGCGGGCGGCGAAAATGGTGGAGACGATTTCCGCCACCACCTACCAACGGCGCATCGGGGTCAGCGTCGAGGACAGCCCCGAGCAGCGGGCCTATTGGCGGATGCTCGCCGAGCGCGGGTGGATGCGCATCTTTGTGCTCTGCCTCGAGGACCGGCCGGTGGCGTTTTGGTCCGGGGTCAAATACCGCGGCTCGTTTGCGGTCAGTTACACCGGGTTTGATCCGGAGTTCAGCGATGATCGGCCCGGGCGGTATCTGTTGCTCAAGATGATCGAAGAGTTCTGCGCCGAGGGCGCCACCCGGGTCGACTACGGGTGGGGCTTTGCCGACTACAAAAAGCAGCTGGGCACGCGGAGCTTTGACGAGGTCAATGTCTATGTGTTCGCGCCGAGCCCCGCCGGCTTGGCCCTCAAAGCGGCCCGCAGCGGCCTGGTCCGCGCCAACGACGGGGCCAAGCGGGTGCTTGAGCGCTACGACGTGCTCGACAAGGTGAAAAAGGTTCTCCGGCGCTGAGGCTTTGACCCGGACGGCCGGACATGGCCTACACTCCGGGCCATGTTGGGACGCATCACTCTTGTCGTCGCCTGCGCGCCCTTGGTGTTCGCCGGCTGTCCAGACCCCAAGCCCGATCCTCGGCCGGTCCCCGCGCCCCCCCTCGCCACCGAGGACGTGCCCCCGGCCGAGCCGGTGGCCCTCGCCGAGCTGCTCACGCGGATCGAACAGGCCCAAAAGGACACCTACCCCACCACCGCGACCATGCGCCGGGACGCGCACCCCAAGCACCACGGTTGTGTGCGGGCCTCGTTCCGGGTGTTCGACAATGTGCCCGCCCACCTCGCGGTGGGGGTGTTCCAGCCCGGTCACACCTACGACGCGTGGGTGCGCTTTTCCAACGCCAGTCGCATTGTGCAACCGGACGCCGAGCCGGACGCGCGGGGCATGGCGATCAAGCTCCTGGGCGTGCCCGGGGCCAAGCTCCTCGCCGATGAGCACCACACCCAAGACTTTGCGCTCATCAATCACCCGGTGTTCTTTGTCGACGACGCCGCCCACTACGCCGCGTTCGTGCGCAACGACCTGCGCGACCAACCGCTCAACTACTTCTTGGGCCTGCGCAGCCCCAAGACTTGGCAGGTCAAAGGCCTCCAGATCGTGACCCAGATCTTTGGCCAGAAAGTGGGCAACCCCCTCGACACCACCTACCACTCGATGACGCCGTTTTTGCACGGCGACAAACCCCAAGCGGTCAAGTACCGGGCCCGGCCCTGCCTCCCCCGCCACACCCCCACGCCGAAGACCCCGGCCGACGATTACCTCCGCCACGCCCTGGCCGAGAGCTTGTCGACGGGGGACGCGTGTTTTCGCTTCGATGTGCAGCTCCAGACCGACGCCGAAAAAATGCCCATCGAGGACGCGACCACCCTCTGGGACCCGCAGCTATCCCCCTTTGTGCCCATGGCCGAGATCAAGATCTTCGCCCAGCAGTTCGACACCCCGCGGCAGCAACGCTTCTGCGAAGACCTGAGCTACACCGTGTGGCACGCGCTCCCCGCGCACCGCCCCCTGGGGGGCCTCAACCGCATCCGTCGCCCGGTGTACGAGCTGGTCAACAAGCTGCGTCACACCCACAACGGCCGCACGCGGTTTGAGCCCACCGACCTGTCGATTCCCGCGGACCGCCCATGACCGCCGCGCTCACCTGCACCGGGGCTTGCCATAGATAGGCGACCCGACCTGCCCGCGCTCACCGCGGCACGGTTCGTGGCCGCTTTGTGGGTCGTGATCTATCACCTGTGGCGATGGGATACGTGGACCGCGCCCGCGGCGGTCACCCGGATGGTGGCCGCGGGACCGCTCGCGGTGACGTTCTTTTTTGTGCTCTCGGGTTTTATCCTCGTCTATGCCTACACCGACGACCACGGCGAGCTGCGCACGACGACGGCGCGCTTTTTCCGGGCCCGGTTTGCGCGCATTTACCCCGTGTACCTGCTGGGCTTGGTGATCGCCTTTCCCGTGGTGGTCGCGCTGTGGCGCAAAGCCGGCGCCGACCCCGGCGCGTTTCGCCTCGAGATGATCAAGGGCATCGCCGCCGCGGGGCTGGTGCAGAGCTGGGTGCCCGACTGGGCCCTGGCCTGGAACCCCCCCGCGTGGTCCATCGCGGTGGAGGCGAGCTTCTACGCGCTGTTCCCCTGGGGGCTGCGACCCTTGGCCAAGCGCACCGCGGCCCAGCTCGCGGGGTTGGCCACGGGGCTGTGGGTGCTGTCGCTGCTGCCTTCGGTGGCCTACCTCGCCTGGTCCCCCGATGGGCTCGACGTCGTCGACCACCGCACCCACGCGTTTTGGATCGACGCGCTCAAGTACCACCCGCTGGCGCGGCTGCCCGAGCTGCTGATGGGGATGTGCGCGGGGGCGCTTTTTGTGCAGAGCCGGTCGACGGCCCGCCCCGAGGGCGCGGTGCTGGGGTTGGTGGTGGCGGGGGTGGTGATCGCGAGCGGGGTCGTTCCCTATGCCCTGTTGCACAATGGTTTGCTCGCCCCCGCGTTTGTGCTCGTGGTGTGGGGGCTGACCGCGGTGCGGCGCGTGCCCCGGCTGGCGGTGTGGCTGGGGGAGTCCAGCTATGCCCTATATATTCTTCACGTACCGGTGCTGTTCTGGATCGTGGGGTGGGGGCAGCGGCGGCATGAGGTGGACAACATTCTGGAGCGTCCCGGCGCGGCGGCGGCGGCGGCGGTGGCCTGCGTGGCCCTCTCGGGGCTGGTGTACCGCGCCTTTGAGTCCCCCCTGCGGCGGCGCCTGCGCGGGCGGCGGCCCGTCGAGGAGCCGGACGCGGCGCCATGAGCGGGGCGCGCCGGCCTGCTGATCGGCCGGGGCCACGGTCCCGGCTCAGTCCCCACGCGGTGAGCAGTGGACTGTTGCTGGCCGCGGGGGCGGCCCCCGCGGGGGTGGTGCACGGGGTGTGGGGGCCGGGCGCCTTCGACGCGTGGCCGGCGTGGGTCGCGGTGGTGTTGGTGAGCGGGTGCTGGCTTTTTGGCGGCCTGGTGATCATCCGGGCCCCCCGCTGGGGCCAGAGCCTCGGCAGCATGGGGCTGGCCGGGGTGCTCGGCCTGGCTTGGCCCCATTGGCCCACGTCCCCTGCAGGTACATTGTTTGCGCTGGTGGGGGCGTCGATGGTGGCGCTGTTCGTCTGGCAGGTGGGGGCGACGTTGCCCCCCGCGCGCCGGGCCCGGCGGCGGCCGGTGGGAGCGGGCCGGGCCCAAGGGGCGGCGATGACCGCGTTGGTCCTGTTGCTGTTGTGGGTGTTGCTCGACGTCGAACACACCGCGGTGGACGGCCTGGGGGTGGGCTGGGCCGGGGGGGTGGCCGCGGCCTCGGCGGTGGTCTGGGCGGTGGAGCACCGGCGGGCCGCGCCGCGCCGCGCGTGGGCGGTGGCGGTGGTGGTGGCCGCGGCGGTGGGGGGCGCGCTTTGGCAATGGGGAGATGGGTGGTGGGTGGGCAGCACAATGGCATTGCCGGCCGCGGTGGTGCTGGTGGTGGTCCGGGAGCGCGCCCGCCGCGGGGTCGAACGGGCGGCGTGGTGGGACCCATTGTTGCTGGGGCCCCCCGAACGGTTCTTCGTGGGCACCTTCGCGGCGTTGTGTGTACTCGGCACGCTGTTGTTGGCGCTGCCCCAAAGCAGCGTCAGCGGGAAGAGCATTGGGCTGCTGGACGCGCTGTTCACGTCGACGAGCGCGGTGTGTGTCACGGGGTTGATCGTGCTCGACACCCCCACCGCGTTCAGCGGCTTCGGGCAGGGGGTGATCCTGTTGCTCATCCAGGTCGGCGGGCTCGGGATCATGGCCTTCTCCACCGTGGCGCTGTGGGCGCTCGGTCGGCGGCTGAGCCTGCGGCACGAGGGCGCGATGGCGAGTCTCATCAGCAGCCAGGACCGCAACCTGCTGTTCGCCACCGCGGGGCGCATTCTGCAGTTCACCTTGGGGGTGGAGCTTGTCGGCGCGCTCGGTCTCACCGCCGCGTTTGTGCGCAGCGGTGACGGTTGGGCCCAAGGGTTGTGGCGCGGGATGTTCACCTCGGTGTCGGCGTTCTGCAACGCCGGGTTCGCGCTGCAGAGCGACAGCCTGGTGCCGTACCAAGGCGATCCGGTGGTGCTCCACCTCGTGTCGGGGCTGATCATCCTGGGGGGCCTGTCCCCCGCGGTGGTGCTGGTGTTGCCGACGATGGTGCGCCGTCGTTCGGCCCCGATCGCGGCCCAGGCCAAGCTCGTGCTCGTCGCGTCCGTGGTGCTGTTGGGGCTTGGCTTCCTGTTCTACCTCACGTTCGAGTGGCGCGCCTCGCTCAACGGCATGAGCATTGGTGACAAGCTGCACAACGCCTGGTTTCAGTCGGTCACGTTGCGCACCGCCGGGTTCAACTCGGTGGACCTCACCGCCGCGGGCCCGGCCACGCTGACCTTGATGTTGGTGTGGATGTTCATCGGGGGGAGCCCGGGGGGCACCGCGGGCGGGGTCAAGACCACCACGGTGGCGGTGCTGGCCTTGGCGGTGGTGCAGGCGATCCGGGGACAGTGGACGGTGGATGTCTTCGGCAAGCGCATCCCCGAACGCACACGGGCCAAGGCCGCGGTGGTGGTGACCATCGCCGCGCTCACCGCGCTGGGGGCGGCGGTGGCGATCCTGTTGACCCAGGACATGCCCATGCGCCTGGCGGTGTTCGAGGTGGTGAGCGCCCTGGGCACGGTGGGGCTGTCCATCGGGGGCACCGGCGCGCTGGATGGCATCGGCCGGGTGATCATCGTGCTGTGCATGTTTGTGGGCCGGGTGGGGGGCCTGAGCTTGTTGATGTTTTTGAGCAGCCGGCGCGCGCTCCCCCGCATCGGCCGGCCGGAAGAAGAGATCGACGTGGGCTAGGCCCAAAAGGAGACGCAATGAAACGGCAAGCGCTGGTCGTGGGTTTGGGGCAGTTCGGGATGTCGGTGTCCCGGGCCCTGGTGGCCCGGGACGTGGAGGTGCTGGCGGTGGACGTCGACGAGGAGCGGGTGCGGCGGGCCTCCGCGTTTGTCACCGAGGCGGCGTGTTTTGATGCCACCGACGAGGCCCACCTCACCCGGACCTCGCCCGAGCGGCGGGATTTCTGCTTGTGCGCCATCGGGGATGAAGCCAAGGAGGCGTCCATCATCTGCACCGCCCTGCTCAAACAGATGGGGGCCAAGCGGGTCATCGCCCGGGCCAACGACGACCTTCACGCCCGCATCCTGTCCCTGGTGGGCGCGGCCAAGGTGGTCAATCCCGAGCACGAGTACGGCGATCGATTCGCCAACCAGGTGCTCTACGAGGGCATTCGTGGCGAAATGCCACTGGGCGCGGGGGTGTTGATCACCGAGGTGACCACCCCGGAGGCGTTTGTGGGCCGGGCCCTGCATGAGCTGCAGCTGCCCAAGCGCTTCGGGGTCACGGTGATGGCGGTGCGCCGCAGCGGGGAAGGGGCGGTGGTGTTGCCCACCCCCGACACCGCGCTCCAGGCCGGCGACGTGATGGTGGTGGTGGCCAAAGAAGGCGCGGTGGCGCAGATGATGGAGAAGGAATAGCCATGGAGCTTCGTCGCGAATTGTTGCTCACCATGGGCGCCCTCGTCGTGCTCAACCTGTTGCTCGCCTTGGGGGCCATCGGCCTGTTTGTGCGCATGGGGCCGGCCATCGATCGCATCCTGCAAGAGAACGTCTACTCCATCGTCGCGGCCGAAGAGATCCTCGGCGCCCTGGCCGCGCCCCGGGAGGGCGCCGACCGCGCGACCTGGGCGTTGACCGATGCCGACCGGCGACAGGTGCTCGAGGCCCTGGCCAACGCCGAGCGCAATGTGACTGAAAAAGCCGAGCGCCCGGTGTTGCACACCCTGGAGCGGGTGTTGCCCGCGGCGATGAACGGCGAAGCCACCGCGCGCCGACAAGCGGTGGCCGCGGTGGGCGAGCTCATCCAGATCAACCGCCAGGCCATGCGGGTGGTCGATGAGGAAGCGCGCCGGCTGGGCACCGCCGGGGCCTGGGCCGCGGTGTTCGTGGGCTTTTTGTCCTTCTTGCTCAGCGTGCTGGTGTTCGTCCGGTTGCAGCGCCGGGTGGTGCGCCCGCTGCTCGACCTGCACGACGTGCTCGAGGACAACCGCCACGGCCAAAAGCTGCGCCGGTGCCGCCGGACCGAAGCCCCCCGAGAGGTCATCCAGGTCAGCGAAGCGGTCAACCACCTGCTCGACGAACGCCTGCAGCGCCGGGCCGACCGCGGCGCGGCCGACGCGGGGACCTGAGCCCTTCGCGGCCAACTTGGCACGAAAGCCGCAGACCTCGGGGCCGGAGGTGACATGTCCACACCGGTGTCTTCGGTCTTGTTGTTTGTGCTCGCGGCCGCGCTCGGCGCCTGGGGCCAATACCTCTACCGCGAGGGTGCAGGGGCATTGTCACAAGGCGTGCTCGCGTTCGTGACCAGCCCCCACATGTGGGGCGGCGTTGTCTGCTACGTCGCGGTGATGGCGCTGTTCGTGGGCGCGTACCGCATCGGGGGATCGTTGGCGGTGCTGTACCCGGTGTACGCGAGCACGTTCGTGTTCGGGCTGCTCATCGCGGCCCGGACCGAAGGGGTGCGCCTTTCGTGGGTGCACGCGGCCGGGGTCGTGCTCCTGATCGGGGGCATGGCGTTGCTCGGGGCCGGGCAAAAAAAGGGCGCGGGCCCAACACCCTCTGCACACCAGGCGGCGTCAACGCGCCCCGCGGTTTCACACCCGCGGGGTTGAGCCCGGGGCGGCGGGGCGGGGTTTTGCCCCTGGCACGCGGATTGCGTTGTGGCGGGAGAACGCCCCCGCGGTGGAGGACGCAATGTCTTTGTATTTGCTCAAGCCCCGATTTCAGCGATTGCTGCGGCCCGCGGTGGATGGGCTCGCCCGCGCCGGGGTCAGCCCCAACGCGGTCACCACCAGTGCCATTGTGCTCAGCCTCGCGGTGGCCGCGGGGGTTCCTGGGGCGGCGGCGGAGGTGGGGGGCCTGGCGTTTTTGGCCCTCCCCGCCGCGCAGCTTTTGCGCATGGCGCTCAACGCGGTCGACGGGGAGATCGCCCGGCGCCACCGGCGCAGCACCCGCGCGGGGGCGGTGCTCAACGAAGCGGGCGACGCGCTCAACGCGGCGCTGTTCGTGGTGCCGTTTTTGTTTGTGCCCGCGGTGCCCGCGTCGGGGGTGGTGTTGTTGGCCGCGGCCTGCGTGGCCAGTGAATACGCGGGGGTGTTGGCCTGGGCGGTCACCGGGGTCCGCCGGTACGACGGGCCGTTGGGCAAGGCCGACCAAGCCTTGGCCACGTCGGGGCTGGCGTTGTGGGTGGCGGCGGGCACCCCCGGGCCGGCCGGGCTGGGGACAGCCCTGGTGGGGGCGTTGGTGGTGCTGGCGGTGATCACCGCGGGGCGGCGGTTGCGCCTGGCGCCGGGTGGGGTGAAGGCATGATCGGCTTGTATTTGGCATTGGGTCAGCTGCAGGCGCCGGTGCAGTTCGTGTTGGGGTTGGCGGCGTTTTTGGCCGCGGTCACCGGGACCCTCGAGGTCACGGCGGGGCGATGGCCCCGGCCGCGGTTCGAGGAGATCTCCGCCCGGTTGGTGACGTGGTGGGTGTTGCTGGCGGTGTTCGCGGGGGCGGTGGTGCTGTGGCCGCCGGGTCTCATCTTGTTTGCGCTGGTGATGAGCTTGTGGGGGCTGCGGGAGTTCTTCGCGATGATGCCCTATCGCATGGCCGACCGGCGCATCTACGCGCTCGCGTTCTTGGCGGTGGGGTTCCAGTATCTTTGGGTTGCGCTCGACTGGTACGGGATGTTCATCATCTTTGTGCCCCTCTACTGTCTGTTGTTGGTGGCCCAGCAGGTGACGTTCCTCGAGCAGCCGCAGGGGGCGTTCGCCACGTTGGGCCGGGTGCAGCTCGGGTTGTTGTGGGTGGTGTTCTGCTTGAGCCACGCCGCGTACTTGTTGGTGTTGCCGGGCGGCGGTCCCTCGTCGGAGGGATTGGGGTTGTTGTGTTTCGTGGTGGTGATCACCGAGCTCGGCGACGTCGGCCAGTACGTCTTCGGCAAGGTGTTCGGCCGGACCCGGGTGCTGCCGGTGGTCTCGCCCAACAAGACCCTCGCCGGCGTGTTCGGCGGGGTCTTGGTCTCGGTGGGGCTGGCGGTGTGGTGGGGCCCCTGGTTGACCCCGCTGTCGACGGGCATGTCCGCCTGGATGGGCGTGCTCATCGGGCTCGGGGGCTTCGTCGGCGACGCGGCGATGAGCGGGCTCAAGCGCGAGCTGGGCGTCAAGGACACCAGCGCGGCGCTCCCCGGTCACGGCGGGGTGCTCGACCGCATCGACTCGCTTCTGTTCACCGCTCCGCTGTTCTTCCACGTCGTGCGCTATGTGCACTATTAGAGCGCATCTCAAAATCGAAGATGCAGTGCGCTCGCCAGGGCCCTCGACCAGGCCACGACGAGCGCCCCGAGGATAGAGATGTTTCGAGCTTGGTTGTTCACCTGGTTGGTCCGTCCGCTGCTCACCGTGTGGTGCGGCTTTCGCGTCGTCGGCGCCGCGCACCTGCCCCGCACGGGGCCGGCCTTGGTGGTGGCCAACCACCAGAGCCACCTCGACATCGTGAGCGTGCTGTGCGCGTTCGATCGCACGGCCCGCCGCCGGGTCTACGCCGCGGCCGCGGCGGACGTGTTCTTCCGCGGGCCGGTGCGCGCGTTCCTCACCCGGCTGCTGTTCGGGGCCCGCCCGGTAGAGCGCGACGGCGAGGGCGACCTCGACCAACGACTGGCCCCGGTGCGCCGGGTGCTCGAGCGGGGGGGCATCGTGGTCCTGTTCCCCGAGGGCACGCGCGGTGATCCCCGGGTGGCCCAACCGTTTCGGCGCGGTGGGTTGGCCTACCTGTGCAGTCACATGGACGACCTCGCGGTGGTCCCGGTCTACCTCGCGGGGCCGGAGCGGGCCATGCCCCGGGGGACATGGCTGCCGCTGCCGTCGCCCATCGAGGTGCGGGTGGGCCCGGCGCTGCCACCGTCGGCCCCCGACGACGTGGCCCTCACGGCGCAGCACGCGGTTTCGCTCCTCGCCCATCCCCCCGGCCCGGCCCCGGAGGTGCGTCATGCGGCGTCGTGACCTCCTGACCGGCGTTTCCGCCATCGGCCTGGGCGCCCTTTTGCCCGCCCCGGCGAAGGCCCGCCCGTCGACGTGGACCGGGCGGCGCTTTTCCCTGTCCGCCGCGCGGGGGCTCGAGGCCCAGCTGTCGGCCGCGGCCGTGGCCGCGCCCACCCCGGTCGCGCTCGTCGACGCCGCCCGCGGCTGTTTGTGGCGCGGGTTGGTCGAGACGATGTTCACCGGGCGCGCCGACGCTGCGGTGTACGAGCGGGGCCAGGCCTTTGCCGAACAATGCCAACGCATCGCAACCGCCGACGCCGGCGGCTACTTCTTCGAGGCCATCCACCGGGCCAAGCGGGCGGAGATCCGCGGGGTGGTGGCCAGCGTGTTCGAGCTGCCCACACTCCAATCGTTGATGGGCACCGTCGACCGGCTCGCCCCGGGCTACGGGTTTGGCGGCACCGCGCGGTTTTGGGGGGCGGTGGCGGCCAAGACCCCGGCCTTCTTGTTGCGGCTCAAAGGCTCGTCCCTGGACGAGGGCGACGCGTATTTTCGAAGGGCGATCCAGACCGCGCCGGGGTACGCGGGCAACCACGTGCTCCGCGCCCCCTTGCTGGCCCGGATGTCCGGTGACCGCGCCGCCCGCGACAGCCTGCGCCGGGCGGCGGCGATGCCCCGCGACGACAACCCCGCGATCGAAGCCTGGAACCGCCTGTACCGCGAGCAGGCCCGCCGGGCGCTCGCCCGGTGACCCGCCCCTCGGCTTAAGTGTTTGAAAAATATAGCAAAAATGATACAGTCGGCGGGGAGGAGGCCGGATGGCCCGGGACCTGACCAGCCGCATCAAAGCCGCCCGGCACGCGGTGGCGCTCGCCCGCCGCCTGCTGGCCGAGCATGGCCCGCTCCATGTCAAAGGGGACGAGATGTTCGCCGGGGCCACGTTGCTCAACGGGGACGAGAGCATCGTGGACGCGGTCTACGAGGAGACCTTGTTCGGCTGCACCATTTTCCTGGGCCCGGTGCGCATCGCCACCCGCGCCACCGCCAAGGGCACGTCCCGCCGGGCGCTTTACACCCGGGCCAACGACATGATCATCGCCCACGTGCTCGAGGGCGGCGAGGTCTTCGCCGGCCAAACAGAGACATTGGGAAAATCCTGGGCCATCGTCTACGAGCCCCTGGACGATGCCCAGGGCCATCGCATCGGCATGATCGCGGGCTACCGCGAACTGCTGGGCTGACCGCGGGCGCCTATCGTCGTCGACGACGGGGGGGCGGGGGCGCGCCCGCCTCGGTGGCGCGGGGGCCGCCTTCTTGGCGCACCTTCCACTCTTCCCAGAGGTTGAGCACCAGGGAGATCTGCGGGACCTCGAGCTCCTTCTCGATGTGCGGGAACTCGCCCACCAGGCTCTCGTAGAACACCCGGTAACGCTCGGGGGTGAAGTACCGCAGCAGGGTCTCGCGCGCGTTCTGGTCGACGTTCTGGAACTCGACGCCCATGCCCGCATCGAAGCCCTCGTCGGCTTCATGTTCGTTGCGGTGCACGATGCGACCGGCCACCGCCAGCGGGCCGTCGGGGAGCATGAGCTCGACGGTGAGATCGACCCCGACCCGCATCAACGTATCGGTGGTGACGAACACGCCCCCGAGGCAGAGGTTGCCGGTGTGGCAGAAGGCCTCGAAATAAAGCTCGCCCCCGTCCACGATGAACAGGCGGCAGGGCAGTTCGATGTCGATGCGTTCGTATTGTCGTCTGGAGTCGGCCATGCCGCACGCTTAGCCCGCAACGGACGCAGAGAAAAGCACGCTTCGGCCCGCGGTGGTCTATTCCTGGTTCGGGGTGATCACCCCGAACACGCCCCCGGCCGGGGAACGCAGCACCGCGAGTTGGCCCACCCCCGACACCTGCCGCGGCGCGATCAGCACCGCGGCCCGCAGGGACCGGGCGCGCTGCACCGTCTCCTCCACCGCCGCCACCTGCACCACCGGCAGCCACCGGCTGGCCTGTCCCGCCGGGGCGTGCACCACCACCGCCCGGCGGCGGGCCTCCCCCTCGAGGACCAGGTAGTGCACGTCTTGGTACGTGTACTTGATGGTGCTGTAGCCCCCGACGAGGGGGTAGAAGTTCATCGCGGTCTGGAACTGCTTGGTCCACAGCTGGCTCCAGTACCAATCGCCGTCGCGCGGGTTGGTGTCGGGGCCGTCGCCGTCGTCTGCGCGCACAATGCCGAACACCCCGCCGGTGGGTCCCTTCACGAGGGCCCGGCGCTCGCGCCGCACCGTGCGCGGCGCCTCGACGATCGTGCCCCCGTTGCTCTCCACGTCGCGCATCATGTCGTCGACGTCGAGCACCGAAACCCAGCTCACCCACCCCTGCGGCAACTTGCGCCCGGGGTCCACGCTCCGGATGCGCCCCAAAAACCGCGCGCGGTTGCGGATTTGGTACACGGTGTCGCCGTCGTCGTCGGCCCGGTCCACCCGCCAGCCGAACAGCGCGTGGTAAAACGCCGCCGCGTCGTCGGGGCGGGACGAAATCAACTCGAAGCGCACGAACTTGCCGGGGTGGCGCTCGGGCTCTTCGGCCTGGTCCGCGTCCGCGTCCCCGGTCGTCGGGGGGGGCCGCAGGGTGTCTTCGTCGTCGTCGGCCGGGGCCTCGTCGGCCGCGTCCTCGCCGGAGGCGGTGGGCGCGGGGGCCGCGGGCTGTTCCGCGGCGCGGTCGGTCTGGCAGGCGGCCAAGCCGCACAACAGCAGAGCCGCAAAGCGGGGCAGGCGGGTCATGGGGTCTCCACCAAAAAACGCCCCCGGGGGGGCGCCTTTTGGTCGTCGTCGGCCGCGCCTCAGGCGGCGGCGCGCAGCGGGGCAGCGGGCTGGGCCGCGGGGGTGCGCAGGGCGTATTTTTTCCGCGGGGCCATCGCCGCCTGCAGCTTCTTGCCGCGCGGGCTCCGGGGCACGACGTAGCCGAGGCGCATGGTCTCGCGGACGTCGCCCAGCCGCGGCGTGGCCACGGTGCCGAGCACGAAGTCGGCGAAGGGGCACACCACGTTCATGTTGTTGCCCGCGGCGCGGTGGTGCATGAAATGGTGGAAAGCGAGCCGGCGGAACAGCGTGGTCTTGGCCCACCACACGTCGCGGGGGATGTGCATCTGGGTGTGGATGGTGTTCCACGCGACGACGTGGGCCAAGCCCCCGAGGCAAAAGATCACGCCCACCACCGGCGAAATCGCGGTGACGAGCAGAATGAACGGCGAGATCACCAGGCCGATCTGCACCTGCTGCCCCATCGAGGTGGTGAGGTTGCGGTGTTTGCCATCTTCGTCGGGCTCGTAGTCGAACTGCTTGTAGTACTTGCCGTGGTGCAGCACCGCGTGCTCGTTCCACAGGTAGTCGAACACCGGGAGCACGTAGGCGAAGTTCGGGAGGTTCTTGAAGTGCATCATGTTCTTGTGGATCCAGTGCTCCACGAACGAGATGACCACGTAGGTCATCACCGCCCCAATCCCGATGTGCGCCGTCCAGCCCAGCGCGGTCGTGGGGAGCTGGGCGATGAGGTAATCGAGAACAACTTGCATGACGCCTCCTGACAGGGCCGAGGGGTAGCAGGCTGATGCCGGGCCCACAACGCGGAGTTGGCGCGCAATCACCTGATCTGTCACCGCTTTTTGGCACTCGCGACGCGCGGCTGCCAGGGGCCAAGACCGGATCCTGGCCGCGGTGCCGGCCGGCGTGCCGCCGGGGCCTGGGGCGTCGGCTGCGCCCACACGCGCAGATCGTATCCTGAGACCATGCGGGGGTGCGGCACCGGGACCGGGGATCGCAGGCGGCGCGCGGCGGTGGCGCTGACGCTTGCGGCCGCGTCCGCCGGGTGCGGGGGCCTTCAGCTGCCTCGACCGCTGACCGGGTTCACCGCGGTGCGGGTGATCAGCTCGATGGCGTTTGATGCCGGGGGCCGGCCGACGGCGACGCTGTCGCTGACCCTCGACGGTGTCGACCACCAGGATTTTGGCTGCCTCCCGCCCGACACCAACGTGTTCTACGGCGGGCATCTCCTCGCTCCCCGCGCCCCCAACGAACTCGCGTGCAATGGCATTACCCCGATGTACCGGTTGACGCTGGGCGCGGACGACACCGCGGCGATCGCCCAGGACGGCCGGGTGTCGGTGCGGTTTGTGAGTCCGCAGGCCAGCGAGGAGGTGCGCGCGTTCTCGGTGCTGGCCCCGGCTCCCGCGGGCGTGCGGGTGACCGCGGTGGATGGGCAGCCCACGGAGGTGCGGCCCGACCAGGCGGTGGCGGTCTCGCCGGGGGGCCGGGTCACGCTCCGCGTCGATGACCCCGGGGAGCGCCTCAGCCTCGCCGAGGCCACAGTGTCATTGTTGCTCGAAGGCCGCCAGGTGGCCTTGGTGGCCCTCATCGAAAGCACCCGCGAGTTCGAGTTCGGGGCTGCGTTGGGGGTCTGGGTGGAGGACACCGGGGCCACGGGACCGGGCGTGCTTCGCGTCGCGATTCCGCGCCACGAGATCGGCGAGGACGACGATGGTTGTCATGAATCTCTCGTCTGCCGGTACGAGCCGCGTTGGGTGGTCTTCGCGCAGCTCATCGAGGTGGTCGATCCTCCCGCCGCGGCGGCGGACTGAGCGCGCAGAGGGTACGACGGAGCATGGCCGCCGCGACCCACTGCGCCCTGTGTACGCACCCGGACCCCGGGCTCACCTTCCACCACCTCATCCCCAAGCGGGTGCACAAGCGCCGGCGATTCCGCGACCTGGATGCAAACACATTGCAGAGCGGGCTGTGGCTGTGCCGTCGCTGCCACAAGATGGTGCACCGCTCGGCCGATCACCTGACCTTGGCCACCGCCCACCGCTCCCTCGACGGTCTGCTCGCGCATCCCGGCATCGGCCGGTACGCGGCCTGGGCGCGCGCGCACCCCCAGCCCCACCAACGCCCGGGCCGGGCCGACTGACCGAGGACACGTCTCAAATCGCGTTCGGCGTTGCCGCAGCAACGAGGCGCGTTGCCGCAGCAACGAGAAGCGTTGCCGCAGCAACGAGGCGCGTTGCCGGGCGCCCCCCTTTTTGCGGCCTGGGCTCTACTTGCCCTGACCCCCCGCCGCGCGGCCGGCGCCCAACAGTCCGTCCAGCACCGTGCACAGTTGGTCGAGGGGGAAGGGCTTGCGCAGGAACATTTCGTTCTCGGTCAACACCACCCCGTCCCGGGAGATCGCGCGGTCGGCGTAGCCGGACATGAGGATGCATGGCACCCCCGGCCGCCGTTCGCGCACCCGGTCACGCAGTGACATCCCGTCCATGCCCGGCATCACCAGGTCGGTGACCAGGGCATCGAGCGTCAGCCCCGCGTCGACCTGGGCCAGGGCGTCGTCCGGCCGTGTCGCCAATGTCACGGTGTAGCCGGCGCGGCGCAGGACCCGGGCGGTGGCGCCGGCCAGCCGGTCATCGTCCTCGACCAGCAAGACGTGGGCCGGGCCGCGGGGGGGCGGGGCCGGGGTCGGCTCGGGCGGGGGCGCGGCCTGGGCGGCGATTTCGTGGGCCGGGGCGGCGGGCAGCCGAACCCGAAAGGTGGTGCCCTCGCCCGGCGCCGAGGTCACGTCGATGTGCCCGCCGGCTTGGGTGACGATGCCGTACACCGTGGACAGCCCGAGACCGGTGCCCTCGCCCCGGGGCTTGGTGGTGAAAAACGGCTCAAAGATGTGCTCGCGCACGTCGTCGGGCATGCCCGTCCCGGTGTCGATCACATCCAGGGCGGCTTCGCCGTCTGGGGTGGGGTGGGTACAGATGCGCAGCGTGCCCCCCTGGGGCATGGCGTCGCGGGCGTTGACCGCGAGGTTGAGCAACACCTGCTCGAGCTGGGTGGGGTCGAGGCGCACCCGGGGCACCGCGTCGTCGAGGCTGGTGGCGAGCTCGATGTCGTCCCCGAGGAGCCGGTCGATGATGCGCAGCGCGGCGGAGACCGCGTGGTTGAGATCGAGCACCGCGAGCTGCCGCACGTCCCGGTGCGAAAAGGAGAGCAGCTGCTGGACCAACGACGCGGCCCCGTCCGCGGTGGTGATCACGGTGGCGAGGTCGGCGGCGGCTTGGCCCACCTGCCCGTCGGTGGTGGCGGCTTGGGCGAGCTCGGCAAAGGACCGCATCACCATGATCAGGTTGTTGAAGTCGTGGGCGATGCCGCCGGCCAAGCGGCCCAGGGCCTCCATCTTTTGGGACTGCAAGAACTGTTGCCGCGCCGCTTGGAGATCGGTGAGGGCGCGGTCGCGGGCGGCCAGGCTCTCGGCGAGGGCGGCGGTGCGTTCGGCCACGCGCCGGTCGAGGGCCTCGTTGGCGTCGGCGAGGGCGAAGCGCAGGCGGCGCTCCTCGAACAGCGCCCGCACGTGGCGCGAGAACAGCGACAGCAGCCGCTGTTGTCGATCGGTGAGGGTGCGGGGCTTGCGGTCGATGACGCACAGCGTGCCCAGGGCCGCCCCCTCGTCGGTGACGAGGGGGAAGCCGGCGTAGAATCGAATGTGGGGGGCGCCCACCACCAGGGGATTTTGGGCAAAGCGGGGGTCGCTTTGGGCGTCGGGGATGATGAACGGCTTGGTGCCTTCGATGGCGTGTGCGCAGAACGCCACCGCCCGGGGGGTCTGCTCGATGCCATCGAGGCCGTGGTTGGATTTGAACCACTGGCGCTCGGCGTCAATGAGACTGATCAGCGCGATGGGGGTCTCCGCGATCTCCGCGGCGATGGTGGTGACAAAGTCGTAGGCCTCCTCGGGGTCGGTGTCGAGGAGGCGAAATTCCTCGAGCACCCGAAGACGTTCGGCGTCATCGCGCAAGGCCATCATCATGTGTCAGAACCCCCCAGCGACGACGGCCCCCGGGCCCGCCCTCGCACCCGTTCAACATGCCAGACCACGGGGGCGGCAACAAGCGTTCGTCCCGCCCGGCCCGCAGACCCGCGGGTTCTCAGCAACGTTGTCCAGCCTTCGCCGACGCCGAAGCCGGGCAACCCGCCGACCTCAGTCGTCGCTCTTCTCGGCTTCGCGGGTGGTGCGCACCCACTCCTGTTGCTTTTTGCCGCCCCGGGCGAACAACACCTTCCACACCACAAACACCGGCGCCCAGCCCAGCGTCCACAGACCGCGGAAAAAGCCGAGCCCGCTGAGGGCCACGCCGCGCAACACGTACAGCACGATCGAGGCCAAGCCCGCGAGCCACAACCACAATGTCACTTGACCCGAGACCTCGCGGAGCATGCCGGCCACGTGGGCCTCGCCGGCGAGGGCAAAGCCGGCGAAAAGCCGCACCGCTTCGACCCCCACCCCGAGCCCCACCACCGCGGCCACCGTCGACAACGGCGGAATCAGCAGCTCCATGGCGAGATCGAGCTTGACCAACTGGAAGGTGCGCAAATATCCGCCCAGGAGCTTTGGCACCTTGTCGAGGGCGAGCTGGACCCGTCCGCCCTCCCAACGTTTGCGTTGGCTCACCGCCTCCTTGGCCGTGCTCACCATCTCACCGTACACCGCGGTCTCGTGGGCATAGGCGACCCGCACCCCGGCGAGGGCGAGGTCGGCGGCGAACTCCACGTCCTCCACCAGCCCGTAGGCTTGGTGCCGGTGTTGTTCGAGGAGCCGGCGGGAAAAGCACATCCCGTTGCCGCGCAACACCGCGGACACCCCGAGGTTCTCTCGGGCCGAGGCCCGCACTTCACAGATCGCGGCCATGGAGATGGACATCAGGCGCGTCCGCCACGATGCATCGACATTGGCGACCCGGTACTCCGCCTGGGCGCAGATTTCGCCGCGGCCCAGGCAGGCGGCAAACGCGCGCAGGATGTTGGGCTTGACCTGGGTGTCCGCGTCCACGATGACAAACGCGTCGGTGCGGCCCTCCTCCATCAACCGATCGAAGGCGTGCTCGAGGGCGTAGCCCTTGCCGCGCAGCTCTTGGTTGTGCCGCACCATCACCCGGGCCCCCGCGGATTCGGCCGCGGCCGCGGTGCCGTCGCTGCAGTTGTCCGCCACCACCACCACGTCGTAGCGATTCTGTGGATAGTCGACGACGCCGCGGAGGTTCTCCACCGTGCCCGCGATGCCGAGCTCTTCGTTGTGGGCCGGCACCACAAACGTGAAATGCACGGGGGCATCGTCGGGCAGGGGGCGGGACCGACGCCAGGACAGCACCGCCAACAGACCAAGATAGAACGACCAAGGGAGCCCGACGACCATCAACCCCAACGAAGCAAACAGCAGGACGGAGTCGATCACGCGGCGGTCTCCTCGAGGTCAAAGGTGCCCCGGACCCGGGCGAGCACCGAGACGTGGGCACACAGGGCCCCCATCAACACCGAGCCGAGCAGGGACTGCAGTCCCATGTCGCCAAAACACTGGGCGAGGTAGCAGGTCATGCAGCCCAACGCGGCGACGCACAAAAGCCGCTCTCCGGGGCGTTCGCACCGCAGCAGGGTGCGGGCGATGGTGAAGGCGAACACCGCGAAGAACAGCCAGATGGGGGTCGAGAACAAGATGCCCCCGATGCCCATCAGGCCCAGGACCGAGTTGTGGGGCACGAAGCGGTAGGCCTCGAACACGTGACTGATGTCGGGCATGTGCACCGCCTCGACGTATTCGTGGCCGAAGCCGGAGCCGAGCACGGGGTTTTGGCGGTAGGTGGCGACGAGGTTGTAGTTCTCGATCACCCGTGACTGGGATGAGCCGTCGGACCCCTCGGACACGGTGCGGAGCGATTGCACCGGGGAGGCCCACGACGCGTTGCTGTTCCACGCGGCCGCGACGTAGAGCAAGGCCACCGGCACCGCGGCGATGCCGAGGAGGTGGATGCGGCGGCGCACCACCCGGTCGACGACAAAGTAGAGCGCGATGCAGCCCAAGGCGAGCCCGACAAACGCGATGCGGCGGTTGTTGACCACCACAAAGAAGAACACGATCAATGTATAGGGAACGAAGAGCGCGAGCACCCGCAGCCGGGGCCGGGTGATCATGGTGTAGATCGCCACCAACAGCGCGGTGCACATCAGGATCGAGTCGCTGTGGGTCATCACGTAGTTGCCGCTGCCCGCGCCCTGGTAGGGGCCGATGACCCCGGAGTGAAAAATCGTCGCCCAATAAAAGATGCCCACCAGCGAGCGGATCAACGCCGCCCCGAGAATGGCCAACACCAGCGAGGTCGCGGTGCGGGTGGAGAAGACGTGCACCATGATCAGGGCAAACGCGCACAAGGTGATGAAGGGGCGAATCTGCAACAGGGACAAGCGGGTGTCGCCCCCCCGGGCCGCCCCCCACACCTCGAGGAACAGCCACATCAAGAGCGCGATGAACGCCGCGGTGATCAGGGGGTCACGGGAGGTGGTGGCGGTGGTGCGGTTTTTGACACGAAGCCAGCCGACCCCGGCGAACACCAACAGGATGGCCTCGACCCCCATCAGCTTGCCCCCGGGCAGGCCGAGGGTCTTTTCGAAGGTGTCGTACATGAAGCGGCCGGCCTGGGTCAGCGGGCTGTCGAACAGGCCCATGCCCGGCCGCTCGCCGATGTTGTCGACGACGATGGCGGCGAAGAAGAGCACCACCATGAGGGTGTCGAGCCGGGCCCGGCTCGCCATCGCCACCAGGATGATGAGCACCGCGGGGACGAAGCCGATGAAGACGTTGCCGGTGACGAGGACCAACGCCACCGAGACCACCGCGAACACCGCCACGAGGGCGAGGTAGGCAACCGGACGGTCTTGGGTGACAGGGGCCAATGGTACTGTGAGGAGGCTGCGGGTTAGATTTGAAGATCGGTGTCGGACGAGCGGGGCACAAGCCCGAGCACGGGCACGCCGGTGGCGACCTCCACCTGCCAAGGTTCGAACACGCGGCGCGACCACACGTCCCGGCCCACCGCGGCGAAGAACGCCACGATGAGGGCGAGCACAAAGCCGCCGCCGAGCACGAGGGGCTTTTTCGGTTTGACCGCTTTGCGGGGGAGCAGCGGGGGCAATGTGACGCGGTAGCGGTACTGGAATGCGCGCTCGGCCACGTCGACCTCGATGCGGGCCTCGGCCAGGCGCTCGACCAACGTGTTGTGCGACGACACCGTCGACCACAGCTCACGAAACTGGGCCGCGGTCTCGGGGTCGTCGAGGTCTACCCGGCTGTCCTCGGCCGCGGCCTGCACGCTCACCGGCACCTGCACCGTCTCGTACAGGTCTTGGCTGCTCGACGAGCCGGACTTGGCCTCGCGCTTGAGCCGGGTCAGCTCCCGCTCGAACTGCGCTTCCTCTCGCTTGAGAAAGCCCAGCTCCTGCGGCGGTCGCGAGCGCTCCTCGACGGTGCGCACCGCGGCTTGGAAATCGGGGTGGGCGGGCCCGAGGCTTTGCCGCAGGGCGGCGAGGGTGGCCTCCGCCTCCTCGCGTTTGCGGTTGTACTCGACCTCGAGGCGTTCGATCGCGCTGCGGGTCTCTTCGAGGTTCTTTTCGAGTTCGTTCTTGCGGGCCACGCTCACCGCACTTTTTTTGCGGGGGGCGGTGACGCCCTTCTTTTTTACCTGCACCGTCTTCATCACCGTCTTGGTCTTTTTCTCCGAGCCGGTCTTTTGGTGCAGAAAGGTCGTGACCTGCTCGGTGGCTTCCTCGACGCGCTGGCGGGACTCTTCGACCTTCTCCGACAACAGCCGCACCGTCTCGTTGACCTCGCCGAGCTCGGCCTCTTTGCGCGCCCGCAAGAACCGGCGCTTGGCCACCTCGGCGATCTGCACCGCGTCGACCCGGTCGTGCCACTCGACGCGAATCACCACGACGTCGCCCTCGACGTACGGCATCAACCGGTCGGCGAGGGTGTGCAAGATGACCTCGTGCAGATCCTCGCGGCTCATCTCCCCGAACACCGCGGCGAAGATGTCGTCCTTGAGCGAGCGCACCGTGCCCCGGGTCTCGGGCCAACGATCGATGAGGTTGGCCTCGGAGATGATGCCGGAGAGGTTCTCCCGGGAGTTGATGAGCTCGACCGCGTGCCGGGTGCCCGGTGCCTTGAGGCTGCCCGAGCGCGACTGGGAGACCAGCGCGGTGATGAGATAACTCTCCTGGGTGAGGATGCGGGTCTCGACCCGGTAGGTGCTCTTCATCACCATCAGCGCGGCGATGACGAGCACAAACGTAAACGTCGCCACCAACGCGAACAGCCGCCGGTGCCGGCCGAGGGCGCCAAAGCAGAACAGCACCAACTGCCAAAGTCGCTGCACGTCATCGAGTTCGCCGGGGGCACGGCCGGTGGCGGGCATCGGGCCGCTCATGAGGTGAGCTCCAGCATCCGCTTGACCTTGGCCAAGAGGCGCTTTTTGTTGAACGGCTTCTCGAGATAGCCGTCCGCGCCCACGTCGATGGCCCGGGCGTGGTCCTCGAGCTCGGTGCGGGCGCTGACCACCAACACCGGCAGGTCGCGGGTGGACTCGGTCTTGCGGAGCTGGGCGATGAACTCGAAGCCGCTCACCCCGGGGAGCGCGAGGTCGACGAGGAACAGGTCGGGCATGGCCCCTTTTTCGATCTCGTCGATGGCGGTCTCGGCCCGGGAGAAGGTGCGCACGTTGGCGTCCAGCGACCGCCGCAGCATCTGCTCGACGAGCGTGGCGAGCTCGTTGTCGTCCTCGATCACATATATCTCGGTCATCAGAGCTTCTCCGCGATCATGCCGCCGGCAAAGTAGAGGCCCACGCCATACACCGCGTTGAACGCGGCGCAAACGTACAAGGCCCGCTTGAGCGCGCGGCGCGGGTGCGGGGCCCGGGCCACGAGGAGGGGCACGAACAGCACACACAACACGATGCTCAACAGAAAAAGTGAAACCATTCCCGCGCGTCCTTCGCTCAGCCGAACAGGGTGCTGCGGGCGATAAGCCCGACGAAGACCGCCCCCCGCAGCGCGAAGTTATCGAGAACCGGCCAGTAGGGCCAACGGGCCGAGGCCGAGCCGGTGGCCCCCGCCCGAACCGAGACACCGGGCGTGGCCTGCCAAATCAGCTGGGCCCGGGCCGCCCCCACGTGGTGCGACGCGCGCGGGTCGGGCAGCGGCTGCCACGGCGACAGCGACGACACCGGGGCGAGCTCGACCTCGCCGGGCCGGGGCAGGGTCACGCCCGCCCGGCGATCGCCGAGCACCCACACCACCTGCGCGGCCTGCGCGTCGAGGACCACGCTCAGCCGCGACGAGGCCCGGACCTGGGCGGTGACGGTGACGTCGAGGCGCTCGGTGAGCCCGCCGAGGAAGGCATCGTACTGGGGGTACAGGCCCGCGCTCAGGGTCACGCTGTCGCCGAGCGAGGTCGCGCTCCTCGTCGAGTAGTTGGCGGTGAGCTGCGCGATGGGGAACGCGGTGAGCCAGGTGTCGGTCTTGCGCAACATGTCGAACTGCGCGCCGGTGAGCACCCCGGTGCGCGACTGCACCGACCACAGCCGGGTCAGGCGGTAGTTGGCGTCGACCACCGCGGAGGTGGCGAAGAACTGGCGGTCGTCGAGGGTCCACACCGCTTGGGCATCAGCTTCGCCGGACAGGGTCAGGCGGCGGGTGAGGATGTGGTCGGTGCGCACAAACGCGCGGGGTTGCATCTGGGGGGCGATGGACCCGGTGGGGTCGGACAGGGGCAGGCCGAGGGCTTGCCACAAAGGCAGGCCGGGGGTCTGGTCGGAGCCGCCGCCCCCGAGCCAGGCCACGCTCACCCCGGTGGTGCCGAAGGTGCGCCGGTCGAACTGTTTGGTCGCGGTGGTGCCGAGGTTGATGGCCAAATATGAGAACAGCCCCAACGTCTGGTCGAGGCCGGCGGGGGTGCCGAGGGACAGGGCCGCGTCGGCCACGTCGGAGGTCCCGCCTTGCAGGGACATGGTGGTGGAGAGCCGGAGGTCGCGGGCGGGGTTGCCGAGGTCGGCCTGGGTGGTGAGGTTGTGCTGGCCGAAGGGCGAGACCCCCAACAGGTAGCCGCGTGCAGAGACATTGCCATCGTAGCGCCCCACAAACGAGAAGTTGCGCTTGCGCTTTTGGTAGCTGAGGTAGGGGGCGATGGTGCCGTCGACGAAGGGGGCCGCGGGCAGGGTGATGGCGGGGAGGTCTTCGTCGGCGAGGAAGAAGGGCCACACCAACGGACTGTCGAACTCGAGGGTGCCGCGGCCGTTGAGCTCGATTCCGGCCTCTAGGGCCTCGGCCCGGATGTTGCCCCGGTCGTCGGACAGGCCGCGCAGCTTTCCGTCCGCGATGCCCGCGGGGGCGGCGCGGCTGGGCACCGGGGACGCGCTCCCCGGACCGGCCGCGAGCAGGGTGCAGAGCACCCACGCCCCCGTCATTCGACCACGATGATGTCCCCATCCACGAGGACGTAGGTCAGGCCTTTGCCTTGGCCCGACGTGAGCTGGGTGTAGGAAAAGCGCACCCGGGTCTGGCCCGGCCGGACCAAGAAGATGCGCTCTTTGCGCGCGAACTCGGTGGGGCCCCCGGCGCGGGCGAGCACGTCGAGGATCGTGTCTTCGGGCCGCAGCTCGACGCGGCCGGGATTGCGCACCTCGCCCACCAGCGTGACCGCGTGGGGGGTCTGGCTGAGCACGGCCACGGTGACGCGGGGATCGCGCACGATCCCGTCGAGGCGTTTTTGGATGACCTTGGCCGCGGCCTCGGGGGTCAGGCCCACCACCGACACGTCCCCGATGAGGGGCAACGTGATGTTGCCGTCGGGGCGCACCAGCACGTCGCCGGTGAGCTCCTCTTGTTTCCAGATGGAGACCCGGAGGCTGTCGCCGGCCTGCAGGCGGTAGGGGGCGATCTTGTCCGCGTCATCGGCGAGCTCGTCGACCCACACGAAGGGGGCCTCGGTGGCGCACCCCGGGGACAGCCCCGCCGACAATGCAACTGTACAGAGCAACGCGACGATGGGCCGAATACGCTTCATGACCTCCCCAGTCGGGCCATGACTTTCCTCCCGAGCGGGCCCAAAAACGGCAGCTGCCCGAGGAAAAAGGCGCCGAGCAGGAACGCTAGCACCTCGACGGGCACCGCCCAAAGGTCGAGTGGAAAAAGCACGAACACGTGCAGGCCCAAAAGGAGCGCGCCCAGGGTGGCGCACGAGCCGATGGTGACGAACAGGTGCTTGTCGACGCCGGCGCGGCCCAGGGCGTAGAGCATGAGCGCGGCCGCCACCAACTCCGAGAGCACCGACGTGGTCGCCGCGGCCAGGCCCCCGCCCCCCTCGCCGTACAGCGCCGCGAACCACGGGATGAAGAACACGTTGAGCACGGGGTTGAGCACCAGACCGAACAACGAAATCTTGGTCACCGACCAGACCTTGTCGACCTGGACCAGGTGCATGGAGCCGAGCACGGCCATGTACGTGAGGGGAAACAAGAACGAGAGCATGCGCAAGCTCGGCACCGCGTTCTCGTAGCGGTCGCCGAAGATGAGCGTGGTCCCGGATTCGGCGTGCAGCCAGAGCATGACCGTGACCAGCGAGCCGATGACCAGCGCGCCCCGCACCGCCGCGCGCATCACCCGGTTGAGCTCGTCACGGCTCGCCTGCCCGATGCGCGCGCCCATGGGCAGCACCACCGCGTTGAGCACCGGCAAAAACAGAATGCCCCCGAGGGCGAGGTTGGCCGCGGCCCCGTAGTACCCGACCTCCTTGTCGTCGGTCATCACCGACAGCATCTGCACGTCGATGCGGTCATAGATGCGCGTGGCCACGAAGTTGACGAAGTAGGGCACGCTGCCGAGCAGAACCATTTTGGTCACGCCCAGATCGACGCGAAAACGCAGCCTGAGCCGGCGCCGGGCCACCGCGAACAGCACCGGGGTCTGGATCGCTTCCCCGACGAGAAACCACACCGCCACCCAGCGCACGTCCCGGTAGAACAACAGACAGCTGCCGATGCCGAGCCCCCACACGATCTTCGAGGCCACCCGGACCAGGGCGAGCTCGTCGACCTCGCCCTTGGCGTTGAGCAGCGCGGAGAACGTCTGGTTGGCGATGAGCGCGACCTGCCACCCGGCGAGGATGAAGCACAAGGTCATCTCCAGCCGGCCTTTTCCGATCAACCACAAGATCGGGAACATCAGCCCGCAGAGCAGCACCGAGAGCACCGCCCGGACCAGGACCATGCCCCCGAAAAACTCGCTCGCGTGTTCGGTCCGGGTCGAGACCTCCTTGCCGATGTAGTCCGCCACCCCCAGCGCGGTGAAGAGGTACAGCGCCTCACAGAATGCTTCTGCAAAATGAAACTGCCCGAAGGTGGCGGGCCCCAAGCTGCGGGGCAACCAAAACCGGATCACAAACGCCACCGTGAGGGTGGCGCCCATCGACAACATCAGCTTGGCCCCATTCTTCGCGGCCAAGCGGGTCTCGCGCTGGCTCGCCTGGGCCCCAGCGTCGTCCTCGGACGGCGCGGGGTCAGCGGGGGCAGGGGGCTCGGAGGTCACGGGGGCACACCGTACCCTGTGCGGCGGGGGCCAGGCCCGCGGGCACAGAAACGTCTCAGGTTGTCGAGGACCGCCTGCTCAGCTCAGGACGCACCCTTGCCGAACAGCACCACCGGCACGGTGGCGAGGATCAAGGCCACGTCGCGTTTGAGCGACCAGTGGTCGACGTAGCGAAGGTCGAGGTCCATCCACTCGTCGAACCCGATCTCGTCGCGGCCGCCGACTTGCCAGTAGCAGGTGAGGCCGGGCCGCACCGAGAGGCGACGACGTTGCCAGGTCTTGTACTGGGCCACTTCCCGCGGGAGCGGGGGCCGGGGCCCGACGATGGTCATGTCGCCCCGGAGGATGTTGAGCAGCTGGGGAAGCTCATCGATGGAGTACTTGCGAATGAAGCGGCCGAAGGCGGTGACGCGGGGGTCGTTCTTCATTTTGAACGCCGGGCCGGTGCGCTCGTTCTGCTGGTCTTGGATGAGTTTGTCTTTGAGCGCGTCGGCGTTTTGCACCATCGAGCGGAACTTCAAAAAGCGGAACTCGGCCCCGTGCAGGCCGACCCGGCTTTGGGTGTAGAGAATCGGCCCGCCGTCTTGGAACTTGATCACCAACGAGACCACCAGCAGCAACGGCGAGAGCACGACGAGGGCCGCGGTCGAACACACGATGTCGACGATGCGCTTGAGCGCCCACTGGAAGGGCTTGGGCTTGGTGTTGAGGTAGTGGAGGTAGCCGTCGGGGGTCCCGCCTTCGAGGAGGGTGGCGCGGTTGTAGCGCAGGCTGTGCAGCGGGACCGCAAACGGCACGCCGATTTCTTCGAGGGACTTGACGAGCTTTTGGATCAACAGACCGTGGTTGAGCACCCGCTTGGCGAGGTAGACCTCGTCGACGGTGTGCTCTTCGAGGACCTTGAGCAGGTCGGTGGCTTTGCCCAGCACGGGGGCGCGCACCATCCGGGGCAGGGCGCTGTCGTCGTCACACTGGAGAAAGCCCACCACCCGGACGGGGGTGCCGTTTTCGCGGGAGATGAGCCGCTCGTAGGTCGCGACCCCGAGGGGGTCGGTGCCGACGATGAGCACGTCGGTGCTGGGGGCGGCGTTCTTTTGCAGGGGGCGCCACACGATGGTCTGGGTCAGGGCCAACCCGAGGGCGAGGGTGGCGCCGAAGGTGAGCAGGTGAAAGGAGGAGAGCGAGCCGTACAGCAGCAGCCACATGCCGGTGAGGCCGGCGGTCATCACCACCGCGGCGACCAGCGCCAGGGCCACGTTGTCGAGCTTGGAGCGCGGGGTGTAGGGGTTGTAGAGCCGGAGACTCGCGGTGCCGAAGAGCCAGGCCACCACCGCCGCGCCCATCACCGAGGTCCCCGCGGCGTCGAACGTGAGCTGGAAATCGGTGGCCAACAACAAGGCCAACACCACCAAGATCAGGTCGCACAGCAGGGTCAATTTCCCGTGAAGGCCGGGGGTGAGCTTGTCGAGCATGCGGTTCATGGTGGGCTCTCCGTGTCTCTGGATGCGACGATTGGTACCTTAGATGCGCGGGCTAGCCCAACCCCAACCAGCGTGACCAATGTCCCAGTGTGTGTCATGACCTTATCGGACACCAACCTACATGGTTGCGGGGGGTGCGGCATCGGATCATAGGCTGATCGATTTACCAAAATAAATCAGCCACTTAGGGTGGTCCTTTGGGATCCTCTGACCCCGGGTCAAAACCTTGAAAAGGGCGACCGCCGCCGCCCCCAGATCGGGGGTTCGATCCCCCACATCACCCGGCCAAATGTGTCCAGTGACACAGGTTTTTGTCTCCTGATGAGACAGGTGGGGTGTTGTGCGGCTGTCTCGCCCGGTGAGAACGTACGTTCGAACGATGTTGGGCTCGTCACGCGCCCGGTGCCGCGTGTATTTTGGCGCTCCCTCCGCCGCCCACAATGCAACTGGAGGGAAGAGAGGTGTGTGTGCCCGCGTTCCAGTCGATGCCTGCCGAGGCGTTCTATGCGATGTGCGACCCGATCTGCGATGCCGGGTTCGAGCGTTGCTACAACCCGAGCACCAAGGTGTGGGACCGCCAGCTCATGGACAAAGAGTGGCGGGGCACGGCGGAGTTCTACCCCACCGAGGACCTCACCAGCACCGCGATCTGTTTGATCGGGGCGAGCCGCGCGGGGGTGGATCTCGCGCGGTGGGGCATCGACCCTGCAGAGACATTGCAAGCGATGGTCCAGCTGCAGCGGGACCGCGACTATCCCGGCGGGTTCGGGCTGACCGCCTGGGCCAACGCGGTGTGGTCGGGGGTGTCGGTGGCCCAGCTCGCGCGCAAGACCGGGGTGGCGTTGACCCGGGTGGACAAGCTCATCGGGACGCTGACGACCATGGAGACGTCGTGGTTGTTGAGCGGGCTGTGCCACGAGTACGCGCGGTTTGAAGAGCCCGGGGTCAAGGATATGGTGGATACCGTGGCCCGGGAGCTGGTCGAGGTGCGGTTCGTGCCCGAGACCCGGATCGTGAGCCACGCGGGCGACGCCCCGGGGCTGACCCACGGCCTGCGCCGGTGGATCGCCAACTTCGCGGACCAGATCTACACCGTGCAGTCTTTGTCGTTCGCGAGCATGGTCACGGGCAACGAATCGTACAAAGACATTGCCGCGCAACTCGCCGGCACCATGGTCGAGCTCCAGGGGGACAAGGGCCAATGGTGGTGGCACTACGACGCCAAGCGCGGCGGTTCGCCCCAGCCGTACTCGGTGTACTCGGTGCACCAGCACGGCATGGCCCCCATGGCCCTTCGCGCGCTCCAGGCCGCGGGAGGCCCGGCGTTCGAGGAGGCGATCGTGATGAGCCGGAGTTGGCTCGATGACAACGAACTCTCCGCCGAGATGGTGGACACCGCGACCCCCACCTTGTGGCGCAGCCTGGACATGGACCAGAACAAGCTGGAGGACGGGTTCAAGAAGGCCCAGTCCCTGCTCGGCATCGCCGGCGACAAGTCGAAGGACGCGCCGCCCAAGCTGATGGTCAACCACGAGTGCCGCCCCTATGAATATGCATGGTGCGCGTATGCGGGCGCCATCGAGCGGGGTCGGGAAAAGGGCCCCCACCTGGTGTAGTAGGACGTCCTACGGGGTTCGCTTTTGGCCGGCACGCTATAGTGATCGGCCATGAAGCGGCTCTTCCCCTGGGCTTTGGGCGTGTGGTGGGTGTTGTGGTGCGCGGGCGCGTGTGGCCCCGGGATCACCGACCCAGACCAGACGCCGTGCAACGACGACTACGACTGCGGCGGGCGCGACGTGTGCCGCGACGGTGTGTGCACCGAGAGCACCGGCGACGGGGACGGGGACGGGGACGGTGACGGGGATGGTGACGGTGACGGTGACGGGGACGGGGATGGTGACGGTGACGGTGACGGGGATGGGGACTGGCCGCCGGACGGCGGAGCCCCCGACTCCGGTTCTTCAGGGGATGGGGACGGTGACGGGGACGGGGATGGTGACGGCGACGGCGACGCGGGGGTCGACGCGGGCGGGGGCCTGGACGCGGGGCCTGACGCGGGGGTCGACGCCGGCGTCGACGCCGGGCCGGTGGATTATTGTGCCCCCTATGACCCGGTGGACGACGTGGAGGTCTGCGATCCGCGGCCCACCGGGTGTCAGGTGGCCTACGGGGCCGGGCTGGGCTGTCCCGCGGCGTGCCAGGCCGGGGGGTTGGTCTGCGTGGACTCGTACGACGACGCGAACAACGACAACTGCACCCCCGTGGACGAGTCCTTGGCCTGCGCTGACGTGGGCAACACCGCCGAGATCTGTTTTTGCGACGTCGCCCCCGACGCGGATGGGGACGGGGTGGCGGACGCGACCGACAACTGCCCGGGGGTGCCCAACCCCGATCAAGACGACAACAATGACAATGGGGTGGGCAACGCGTGCGAACCCAACGGCGACTTTGACGACGACGGCGTCAACAACGGGGCCGACAACTGCCCCACCGTGCCCAACGAGTGGCAAGGCGATGAAGACGGGGACGGCATCGGGGACCAGTGCGACAACTGCCCGCTGGTGACCAACCCCGGCCAAGCCAACACGTTGGAGCCCGCGGACGAGGCCGACGGGGTCGGCGACGTGTGCGATCCGCACCCCGCGGAGGGCGGCGACCGCCTGGCTTTGTTCGTGGGGTTCGACGATGGCGAGCCGCTGCCGTGGATTCTCGACACCGGGACCAACTGCGATTGGGCCGTGTTCGCCGGGTCGCTGTCCACCAACAGCGGCGCCAACTGCCGGGTGTTGTTCGACCTGGACCTCGGGGTCGCGCCCTCGTACGTCCGGGTGTCGACCCGGGCCACGGGCCTGAGCGCGGTGGGCCCGGGGGCGCGGATGGGCCCGTTGTTTGACGCTGCCCCCGACGAGGACACGGGCCTCTGTGCGGTGGACGCCCAGGACTTGGTCAGCCTGGAGCGGGTCGCCACCGATGGCACAAAAACCGTCTACCCGGGGGCGGTGACCAACCCGTTGGTCAACGCGGCCACCGCCCAGTTTCAAATTGCCGAGCGTCGCGCCGACGGCACCGCCGCGTGTTCCCGCGCGAGCGCGACCGCGACCGCGGAGGTGTTGGGCATCGACGCCGACGAGTGGGCGGGGTTGTTCAGCGACGGGGCCGCGGCCCAGTTCGACTATTTGATGGTGATGGTCCAGGACTGAGCGGTCAGGGACGCAAGGCCCGCCGGCGGTCGGCGCGGTACCGCAGGAAGTCCCGGGCCACGCGGCGCTTGGAGCCCGCGGCTTTGGCCACCCCCCGAAAATACTCGAGGTTGTAGCTCACGGTGCAGCCCTTGATCGCCACCGCTTCGAGCCCGGCGTCGTCGAGGGCTTCGGACGCTTCCAGGCCCCAGCGGCGCAGGGCCTCGCCGAGCCGGGGCGACATCGCGCTGGCCAGGAGCAGCGGGCGCGACACGGGGTGCGCGAGGTGAAAGAGCCGCCAGGGGCTGGCGATCTCTTGGCCCGGGTGCTTCTCGGCGATGTGCGCGTCGTGCACCCCGTAGAGGTAGGCCCGGCGCAGCCACTTGTCCCGGTCCTCGTGATCGGTGTGGTGGATGCTGACCGCTTCCTTGGCGAACACGAGTTTTTTGCCCGCCATCTCGAAGCGCAGGCCCAGGTCCCGGTCCTCGCTGCGGCGCAGGCTGGTGTCGAACCCGCCCACGGCAAAGAACGCCTTGCGCTTGAATGACACATTGCCGGTGCAGAGATGAACCCCGCGCACCTTGCGGGTGCCGTCTTCAAAGCTGCGCACCCAGTTGTCGAGCTGGGTGAGATGGAACCGTTCGAACAGGGGGAGCCGGCCCACGTGGGGGGGCGGCCGGATGTGACCGAGCACCACGTCGGCGCCGGCGGCGTGGCGCGCGCGGTGGGCGGCGAGGAAATCGGGCGGCAACCGCATGTCGTCGTCCACGATCACGATGATGTCGCCCTGGGCGCGCTCGGCCCCATTTTGCCGGGCCCCGGCTTGGCCGGTGTTGGTCTGGCGCACCAATGTCATGGCAAAGCGGGTCTTGATGTCACCCACCGCATCGGCCGCGGGGGGCTCGGAGCCGTCGTCGACGACGATGAGCTCAAACTCGTCGTCCCCCAGGGTCTGGGCGCCCAGGTCGGCGAGGAGCTCGGCGAGCTTGGGCCCGCGGTTGTAGGTGGCCACCACCACCGAGAGCAAAGGGGGCGCCGGCGCGCGGCGATCCCGTTTGCTCAAGTCGAGGCCCCGTATGCCAAAGCCACTGGATCGTCGTTTTGTCCAAGTTGGCGCACGACCTTGGCGGGCATGCCCACCGCCACCGCGTCCGCGGGGATGTCCTCGAGGACCACGGCGTTGGCCCCGATCACCGCCCGATCCCCGATGTGGATGGGGCCGAGGATGCGCGCCCCGGCCCCGATCACCACGTCGTCGCCGATGGTCGGGTATCCATTCTCTTTGGCGGTGCCCACGGTGTTGTTGCCGAAGAACCGGACCCGATCGCCGATCTTCGCGTCTCCGCCGATGGTGATGCCGATGGGGTGGATGAAGTACACCCCGGTGCCAATCTGGACATCGTTGCCGATCTCAATGCCGAACACCGCAGTCTGGACAATGCGCAGGGCGTGGGGGGCGCCAGGCACCCGCCACCGACGAGCAGACTCCCGCGCCCGCTGCACCGCCAACACCCGAAACGCATCCATGGACACCACGGCCGGTTTGCCACCCCCAGGGGCAGCATACAATGCCTTTGCGTCAGCCAGCACCCGGCGCAACATGGGCGTCTCCTTCTGGAACAAATTTCTCGGGATCGATCTCGCCGACCTTTCGCGCCGGCACCCCGGCCACGATGGAAAACGGCGGGACGTCGTTGGTCACCACCGCGCTGGTGCCGACCACCGAGCCGCGACCAACGGTCACCCCTTTGAGCACGGTGGATTTGGCCCCCAGCCACACGTCGTCTTCGATGACGACGGGGTGCGGGTGGGGCCGCAGGTTGCGCTGGTGCAGGCCGTGGAAGTCAGAGTCCACGATGAGCACGAAGGTCCCGATCCGCACCCGGTTGCCAATGCGGATGGATGACAGGCAGCCGATGGACGTGCCGTAGTTGATGTTGACCTGATTTCCGATCTCGAGCACGCCCCCCGGGCCGGTGGCGAGCTCGACCGGGACCATCACCGAACGAAGCTGGACATCATCGCCGAGGGTGATGGTGCCGAGGTTGTCGATGCGAGGGCGCCCCTCGGTGCGGGGGCGGGCGCCCACGTGGTCGACGCCCCGAAGATAGAGCCGGGCCATGCCGCGGGCCTTGGCGTAGCGGGTGAGGCGGTGGGCGATGACGCGGGCGGACAAGGGTCCGTCCTTCTCGAGGCGCGTCCGGGCGTCGGCCCAGAGCTCTTGGGGGGTGGACATGATCAGCCTTGGAACCGAACGGTGTAGGTGTCGCCGGGGCCGGGGGCGAGGTCACCGCTGGTGTCCTCCCACTCGACCACGTACCAGGTGGAGGTTTGGTTCTGTGCGTCGGGGAGCACGGTGTTGGCGAAGTAGTACGCCGCCGCGCGCGTGCCCTGCACCAGCAGGCCCCCGCCGAACACGATGAGCGCCCCGCGGTCGGGCTCGACAAAGATCTCGAGCTGAAAGACATCGTGGCCGTCGTTGAGCTGGGCGGCGTCAAAGCTGAACACGGTGATGTCATCGGTCTGCCGGACGAAGTCGTAGCTGGTGCCGCCTTCGTCCACCCGGATGCGCGCGAGCTCGGCGGTGGTGACGTAGTCGGCGAGACGTTGGCCGAAGGTGCCGCCTGCCACCACAATGGTATTGCCCCCCGGGAGGAGGGGCTGGCCGGTGGTGACATCGAGCACGGCGGGGTCGTCTTGGTCCGCGGGCGCCGCGGTCACGTTGGGGCACGCCAGGGCGATGGCCGCGGCCATGTTGTCCCCGGCGGTGTTGTCCCCGTCGAACAGGCCTTGCATCGAGTGTGCATTGTCATTGCCGCACAGGTTCGCCCACGACACCGCCGTACAGGTGGGCAGGCTCGAGCAGAAGTTGGCGGTCCCGCATGCGGTGCCGCACATGCCGCAGTGATCGGGGTCGTTGGCGGTGTCGACGCAGACCGTGTCGCAACAGGCGAGCGCGCCCGGGCAGTCGTCGTCGAGCCCACTGGGGCATGCCGATCCCACGCCCGCGTCGACCCCGGCGTCGATGCCCGCGTCAATCCCAGCGTCGATGCCCGCGTCAAACCCAGCGTCGATGCCCGCGTCCACCCCCGCGTCGAAACCAGCGTCAAACCCCGCGTCGATCCCGGCGTCCACCCCGGCATCGGGGTCGCCGTCGCCGTCACCGTCGCCGTCTCCATCTCCATCCCCGTCTCCATCCCCATCCCCGTCACCGTCGCCGTCGCCGTCTCCATCCCCGTCCCCATCGCCGTCGCCGTCTCCATCCCCGTCACCATCTCCATCCCCGTCGCCGTCTCCATCTCCGTCGCCGTCTCCATCCCCGTCGCCGGCGTCGGGTTGGGGGCACCCAAACAGGAGTGGGACTGTTCCGCACAATGTAAGCGCAAGAAGCAAGTATTTGATTTTCATTGGCAATCCCAGCATGCGAACCCCGTCTCGAAAGATGCAGAACACCCAGCGACAGTGTAGAACCTAGCCACACGACGACAAAACGATACGTCGTTTTGTCCAAAGCTGGCTCAACCCTCGAGGTTTGTCATGTCCCTTCGCGGTTGGTTCTCTGGCCTGTGTGGCCTGGTGGTCGCCGGGGGTGCCCTGACCGGCTGCCCTGGCCCGGATGGAGACTGTGTCTCCGCCGAGCGCCAATTTCAGGATGAAGTGTTCGAACCCATCCTCAAAAACCGCTGCATCACCTGTCACAACGACAGCGGTCCCGCGGCTTCGACCCGCCTGATCATCGACGAGAACGACATGGACCGGACCCGGCGCGGGGTCCTCCAGGTCGCGCTCATCACCCTCGACGGCGCCCCGCTTTTGACCCAAAAGCCGAGCGGGGCGGTGTCGCACGGCGGCGGCACCGTGCACCCGCCGGGCACCCCCGAGATCGCCGCCCTGGCCGCGTTTGCGGAAAAGCTCCGCAACCCCGACAGCTGCGACCCGGTTCCGTTCGCCGAGATCGCCTGCCGCACCCCCGAGACCTTGCCCGCCCGGGTGCAGGTCCTGACCCGCGATGAGATGGACACCACCCTCTCGGTGGTGTTCGGCATCGATGACACGCCGGCCCAGCGCCTGCTGCCCGCCGAGCCGGTGGTCAACGGCTACAACAACAGCGCGGACGTGGTGCGCATGCAGCCGCTCCGGGTGGAGCAAGTCCACGCCCTCGCGGCCGACATCGCGCCCGAGATCGCGCTCGACGTGAGACAACGTGACTGCTTCAGCCAGGGCGGTGACGAACGCGAGTGCACCCGCGCGTGGCTCGAGGAGATCTTGCCCACCGCCTACCGGCTGGTGCCGTCGAGCGAAGACATCGATCCCCTGCTCGCGTTGTACGACGGTGAGATCGACCGCGCGGGCACGCCCCTGGAGGCGCTCACCGTCGCGGTGCGCGGGCTGCTCGTCTCCCCCTACTTCCTGTATCGCCGGGAGCTGGGGGCGTCGGGCCGCCTCGGCGCGTTCGAGACCGCAGAGAACCTCGCCTACGTGGTCACCGCCGGGCCGCCCGACGAGGCGTTGCTGGCCGCGGCGGTCGACGGGTCGATCATGGACGGCGATGTGCGCCGGGAGCACGCCCTGCGGTTGTTCGGCACCGAGCTCGGCCGCCGGCAGTTCGAGCGATTCATCTACCAATGGCTCGACGTGCGGAAGATCGCCCAAACCGAGAAGAGCTCGGTCGAGTACCCCAAGTTTGGGTCGGCCACGCGCACCGCCATGGATCAAAGCCTGCGTCTGTACGTGCGCCACATCCTCGACAATGAAGGCACATTGCAGGCGCTGCTGTCGTCGCCCGCGACCTTCTGGAACAGCCACCTCGCCGACGTGCTCGGCGCCGAGAGCGGCGGGGGCGGGGGCGGCGGCGGGGCGGTCACCATCCGCCTCGAGGAGGAGGACATGGCCGAGGAGCCGAACGACCTCGGCTATGCCACCGGCGGCAACGCCGGCGGCTCCTGGATCGTGTGGGCCAACGGCGGGGTGCAAGCGCCCTTCGTCGTCGACGACGGGGGCAGCTACCAGGTTCGCGTCGACGTGGCCGCGGACTGGGCGTTTGATGTGGGCGCGGACTTTGACGTGCTGGTCGATGACGCCCTGCTCGGCTCCGACCACACCGACGAGTACCAGGCCTACGAGACCTTCACCTACAATGCGACATTGGACGCGGGCAGCCACATGGTCACGGTGCGTTTCACCAACGACGTATACGACGAGGACACCGGCGCCGATCGCAACCTGTACGTCGACTTCGTCGAGATCACCGGCCCCGACGGGGCCAGCCCCGGCGACCCCGGCGACCCCGGCGAGAGCTTTGGGCCGGAGCTGACCCTCACCGAGCAGGCCGGCCGGCCCGGCATTCTCACCCGGGCCGCGGTGTTGGCCGCCCACAGCACCCCCGACGGCAGCTCGCCGATTCGGCGCGGGGTGCTCATCCGCGAGCGCGTGTTGTGCCAGGGCTTGCCGCCGCCGAGCAGCAACGTGGAGATGATTCTGCCCGACTTCGACGAGGAGGTCGTCACCACCCGCGACCGCACCGAGGCGCACCTCAACGCCCCGAGCTGCGCCTCCTGCCACGCGCTGATCGACGGGCTCGGCTACGCCTTCGAAGGGTTCGACGGGGTGGGCGCGATCCGGACCGAACAGGGCGGGGCCACCATCGACCCCTCGGGCTCCATCCTGTCCACCCTGAGCACGGACGGCGATTTCGAAGACGTGCATGGGTTCATCGGCCTGCTCAAAGACAGCGACGAGGTGGAGCGGTGCTTCGCCAAGAACTACCGCATGTACAGCCTCGGGGCCGCCGACGACTTCAACCAAAGCTGTGTCGATGGCGCGGTGCTCGACGCGTTCGCCTCCTCGGGCGGGCGCTTTGAAGACCTTCTCGGGGCGCTGGTCGCGTCCCCGCGTTTTGTGGCGAGGAGCAACCCATGAGCTTCATCCGCACGTCCCGTCGACGGTTTTTCCAGAACGCGGCCATCCTCGCCGCGGGCGGATCGATTTCGTCCTTGTTGTTGTCCTCCCGGGCCCGGGCCCAAGAGGCGTTCGCCCAACGGGCGCTGTTCATGTTTTCGCCCCACGGGGCGGCCTACGAGTATTGGCAACCGCGGGGATCGGGCGCGGACTGGGACATCAGCTACGAACGCTGCACCCTCGCGCCCCTCGCGCCCCTCAAAGACAAAATCTGCGTGCTCGACGGGCTCGACATGAAGGTCTTGTACGAGGGGGGCGAGGACGACGGTCTCATCTACTCCGGGCACGAAGGGGGCATGAGCGCCTTTTTGACCGGGTCCAAGCCGGTCTATCTCGGGCCGGGCACGTACGTGGCGTCGGGGCGCAGCATCGACCAGGAGATCGCCGACCATTTGATCAGCCGCGACATCATCCGGCCTCACCGCTCGCTGGAGCTCGCCCTCGGGGAGCGGTCGGGCACGGTGACCAACGACACCATCAACTACGGGTACGGCGACGGTGAAGAAAGCCGCATCCAGGGGGTGCACGACCCGAGCGTGGCGTTCACCCGGCTGTTCGGTGACGGTGACGTCGAGAACCCCGAACAGCTCCTGCGCATCGTCGCCCGGAAACAATCGATTCTGGATCACGTGGTGGACCAGATCGGCCGGCTCTCGCCGACCTTGACCTCGTATGAACGGGAGAAGCTCGACCAGCACCTCGAGGGCATTCGCCAAATCGAGCAGCGCCTCGAGGGGCTCGCGGGCGGCACCTGCGGGGCCAACATCGCGGTGGAGGGGCTGAGCCTCGACCCGTTGTCGGTGAACAACATCCCGGCGGTGGCCGAGCTGCACAGTGACATTCTGGCCCAGGCGTTTGCCTGCGACCTGGTGCGGGTGGCCACGCTGCAGATCGGGAGCGGGGGGGCGGACCGGCCCATGCCCTGGCTGGGGATCGAACAGAACCCGCACCAAGACCTCGCCCACCAGATTTACGGCGGCAACCGACAGCTCAACACCGACCCCAATGTGCTGGACCCGTTTTTGGCCATGCAGACCTGGTATTGCGAGGTCGTGGCCTCGGTGTTGACCAAGCTCGACGCGGTGACCGAGGAGAACGGCCGCACCATCCTCGACAACAGCCTGGTGGTGTGGGGCAACGAGCTCGGCGACGCCACCGTGCACGGCAACGTCAACATCCCGATGATCGTGGCCGGGGGGGCCGGGGTCTACGAGATGGGCAAACACCTGGTGTTTTCCCAGAGCCCCAACGACAGCTGCGCCTACTACCAAGGCGAGTGCGAGGGGGATTGGGACAATCAGTACCAGTACCTCAACGCCCACAATCACGTGTGGGTCAGCGTGGCCCAGGCCTTCGGCATGAACATCGAAACGTTTGGAGACGACCGGTACGTGGGGCCGCTTCCCGGGCTATAACCGGCAGCCATGGGGTCGGGGGCAGACATCGACGAGAACGCCATTGCGATCGTGGGGCGCGCCTGCCGCGTGCCCGGCGCGTCATCGGTGGCGGCCTATTGGAACAACCTGGCCCGGGGGGTGGAGTCGATCCGCCGCCTGTCCGACGACGAGCTGCGCGCCCGGGGGGTGTCGAAGAAGGACCTGGCCGCGCCGAGCTACGTCAAGGCGGCCGCGGTGTTCGACGACCTCGAGATGTTCGACGGTCGCTTCTTCGGCTTTTCGCCCAAAGAGAGCGCCATCCTCGACCCGCAGCACCGCCACTTCCTCGAGGTGTGTTTCGAGGCCTTGGAGGACGCCGGCCACATGCCCGAAGGGTTCGACGGGGCCATCGGGGTGTTCGGCGGGTCGGGGCACAACGCGTACATGCCGTATCATTTGTTCACCAACCCCGCGCTAATGCGCTCGACGGGGTTGTTCTTGGTGCGGCACACCGGCAACGACAAAGATTTCCTCACCACCCGGGTCTCGTACTGTCTCGACCTCCAGGGCCCCTCGGTGAACATCCAGACCGCGTGCTCGACGAGCCTGGTGGCGGTGCACTGGGCCGCGCAGAGCTTGCTCGCGGGGGAAAGCGACCTGGCCTTGGCCGGCGGGGTGACGCTGGAGTTGCCGCACGGGCGCGGGTACCACTTTGCCGAGGGCGAGATCCTCAGCCCCGACGGACACTGTCGGGCGTTCGATGCGAAATCGGCGGGAACGGTGTTCGGCTCCGGGGCCGGGGTGGTGGTGTTGCGTCGTCTCGAAGACGCGCTCGAAGACGGTGACACCATCCACGCGGTGGTCTTGAGCAGCGCGATCAACAACGACGGCGCGGGCAAGGTCGGGTATCTCGCCCCATCGGTGGACGGGCAGGCCGCGGCCATCGCCGAGGCCATCACCCTCGCGGACCTGTCCGCCCGCGACATCTCTTACGTCGAATGCCACGGGACCGGCACCGCGGTCGGCGACCCCATCGAGGTCACCGCGTTGAGCCAAGCGTTCCGCGGTTTCACCGAGGACAAGCAATTCTGTCACATTGGGTCGGTCAAGACCAACATCGGCCACCTCGACACCGCCGCCGGGGTCGCGAGCCTGATCAAGGTCGTGGAGATGATGCGCCACCAAGCCCTGGTCGCGACCCTCCACTACGAAAGCCCCAACCCCAACATCGACTTCGAACGCTCGCCGTTTCTGGTGTCCGCCACCCATCAGCCCTGGACCAGCCCCGGCCCGCGGCGCGCCGGGGTCAGCTCGCTCGGGGTGGGCGGCACCAATGCTCATGTCATCCTCGAGGAGGCCCCGGCCCCGGCCGCGCCGGCCCCCGCCCCCCGGGGCCAACATCCCCTGGTGCTCAGCGCCCGCAGCGAACCCAGCGCCCAGGCCTTGTGCCACGCCCTCGCCGACGCCCTCGACACCGGCGCCGTCGACCTCGCCGACGCCGGCTATACCCTCCAGACCGGACGGCGGTCGTTCGCCCACCAGGCCGTGGTCGTCGCGGGCGATGCCCCCACCGCCGCGGCCGCGTTGCGGGCGCGGGCGGGGCGGCGCGTCGCGGCGCAGCCCACGGTCAAAGGCCGGGTGGCGTTTATGTTCCCCGGCGGCGGCGCCCAGTACCCCAACATGGCGCGCGCGCTCTACGACCAGGAGCCGGTGTTCGCGCGGGCGGTCGAAGAGGGCATCGCGTTGGTCAAAGCCCAAGAGGGCTTTGACCTGTTCCCGTTGATGTTCCCCGACGAGGGAGACGAGGAAGCGGCCGCGCAGGGGTTGCTGCAAGCCACCTACGCGTTGCCCGCGCTGCTGTGCACCGAGCTTTCGTACGCTGCGCTCTGGCGCTCGTGGGGGCTCGAGCCGGAGAAGCTCATCGGCCACTCCCTCGGCGAGTACGCCTGCGCCCAGCTCGCGGGGGTGTTGCGCCTCGAGGACGCGTTGTCGGTGGTGGCGCTCCGCGGCCGGCTGTTCGACAAGCTGCCCGCGGGGGCGATGTGGAGCGTGGCCTTGTCCGAGGCCGAGGTGTTGGCCCGGTTGTTGCCCGGGCTGGATCTCGCCGCGGTCAACGCCCCCGGGTTGTGCTTGGTGTCGGGGCCCGCGGACCAGGTCGACGCGTTCGGGGCCGCGCTCTCCGAAGCCGACATCGACGCGCGCAAGCTCCCCCTCGACGTGGCCGCGCACTCGCGCATGCTCGAGCCGGTGCTCGAGGAGTTCGGCGCCGCGCTCTCCACCATTCGGTTCAGCCCCCCCACCGGCCTGCGCTGGGTGTCCAACCTCACCGGTCGCGACATCACCGATGAAGAGGCCACCGACCCCGCCTACTGGGTGCGCCACCTGCGCTCGACGGTGCGCTTCTGCGACGGGGTGCAGGCGCTGTGCGAGCAGGGCATCGACACCCTGGTCGAGGTCGGCCCCGGCCACGCCTTGAGCCAGCTCAGCCGCCTGTCGCTGGACGGCGGCGGGGTGCGCATCATCTCGTCGGGGGCCCATCGCAAGGACGAGCTCGACGCCCACGCCGCGATGCTGTCCGCCTACGGCGAAGTGACCCGGGCGGTGTCCCTCGACCCGGCCGCGTTTTGGGGGCCCGGCCGGCGCCGGGTGTCCCTGCCCACGACCCCCTGGGAACACCAACGACACTGGGTCGAGCCCGGCCGGGGCTTTTTCCTGTTCGAGGACGAAGAGGAAGGCCTGCGGCGACAAGCGGACCCGGGGCAATGGTTCTACACTTCTGTATATGATGAAGTAGAGCCCACGGCGCCCCGCGATCCCCAGGGCGAACGTTGGCTGTGGTTCGCCCCCGACCACGTGGCCGGCGCGGACATCGAGCGGGCCCTGCGCGCGCGGGGGGTGCACGTGGTGCGGGTCACCCGGGGCGACGCGTTCGCCGCTTCGGGCGACGCGGCCACGGTGCGGCCGGGCGAGGCCGCCGACCACGACGCGTTGCTGGCTTGGGCCGAGCCGGTGACCCAGGTGGTGTGGGGGTGGTCGCTCGACGACGACGGGCCCGCGCCCGAGCGGGACGTGTTCTTGCCCTTGCTCGCGTTCGGCCAAGCGTTGAGCTTGTCCGCTCTGGACGACGACCTCGAGGTGGTGGCGTTGACCCGCGGCGACCTCCGGGGGGATGCCGGGCCCCGGCCGGCGGCCCAGCTCGTCGAGGGGCCGCTGTGTGCGATGGACAAAGAAATCGTCGGGGTGCGGGCGCGCCGGGTGGACCTCGGTCCCCAGGTCGCGGCCGCCGATGTCGCGGCTGAACTGTTGCGGGCGGGTCCCGACGTGGTCGCCCTCGACGCGCGGGGCGCGCGTTGGTCGCGCGACGAACGCGGGCTCGCCTTGGCCCCCGCGCTCGACGAGGCGACCCGGTTCTGGGACGGGGTGGTCTTGATCACCGGGGGCCTGGGCGGCTTGGGCTTGGCCTTCGCCGCGTCGTTGATGGCGCGCGGCGCTTCGAAGGTGGCGCTGTTGAGCCGCAGCGGGCTGCCCGACCCAGAGGAGTGGGACGCCTACTGCGCGATGCACGACGCGCGCGACCTGACCCGGGCCCGGATCGAAGCCGTGCGCCGGTTGCAGGCGCAGGGCGAGGTGCGGGTGGTGACCGCCGACGTCGCCGACGCCGCCGCCCTCGAGGACGCGGTGGCGGGCATCGAGGAGGACTTCGGCCCGGTGGTCACGGTGCTGCACGCCGCGGGGGTGCTCGACGACGGGCTGTTGTCGATGAAGGACCACGACGCGGCCCTCGCGGTGCTCGCCCCCAAAGTGGGCGGCGGCCGCGCGCTCCACCGCGTGTTTGGCCACGGCGAGCGGGCCGCGCGGCTGCGTTCGATGGTGCTGTTCTCGTCGACGAGCGCGGCGTTGGGGCCGCCGGGCCAAGCCGACTACGTGGCCGCCAACGCCTACCTCAACGGGCTGGCCGCGCGGTGGGCCCACGAGCAGCCCCAGGCCCGGGTCCTCGCGGTGCAGTGGGGCATCTTCGCGGGCACGGGCATGGCCGCCCGGGCGTACCGGGGGGCGGGCCCGAGCGTCAGCGGCGACCGGGTCGACCACCCGCTGCTGTCCCGGTGCGTGGAAAAAAGCGAACACCGGGTGGTCTACGGCGCGGTGTTCGACGTGCGCGACCTCTGGGTCCTCGACGAGCATCGGGTGCGCGACCAAGGCGCGGTGCTGCCGGGCACCGGGTATCTGGAGATGGCGCGGGCCGCGTTCGCCCACGCCACCGGACACCAAGGCCCGGTGGAGCTGCGGGATGTGTTCTTCACCGGTCCGTTGTGGGTCGACGACGAGAGCCCGCGTGAAGTGCGGGTGGTGCTCAGCGGGGCCGAGGACGGCGGGTTCGGCTTTGTGATCGAGAGCCGGGCCGGGCCCCAGGACGCGGACTACACCGAACATTGTCGAGGCCAGGTCCTGGCCGGGGGCCCCGAGCGCCCCGGACCGGTGCCGCCCGACGAGCCGGTGGTGCGGCAACAGGATGGCCAAGGCAACCCTGTGACATTGCCGCAGGAGGATCGGCTGCTGTTCGGGCCGCGCTGGAAAGTCGTCACCAAGGTGGTGGAGCAGGCCCAGCGCGCCGAGGTGTGGTTGCGCAGCGCGGCCGACGCCCCCGAGCGCCAGCAGTTCGTGCTGCACCCGGCGTTGTTGGACATGGCCAGCGGCGGGGGGTTTGGGTTGCTGCCGGGCCAACGCGGCGACCGGTTGCCGATTCCGCTGTCCTATCGCCGGCTGTGGGTGCGCGGCCCGGCGGGGGCCACGCTGCAAAGCCGGGTCTTCCGTACCTCGGGCAGCGACGATCTCGGGACGTTGCGGGTCGAGGTCAGCGACGAGGACGGCCTGTGGGTGAAGGCCGAAGGCTACGCGGTCCGCACCGTGCCCGCGCAGACGGTGCGGCGGGCGATGGCCAAAGAGCGCGCGCCCACGTTGCTCGATGAGTGGATCGAAGAGGGCCTGACCGCCGAGGAAGGCGCGGACGCCTTGGTGCAACTGTGGAAAGCGAAGACCGACCCGGTGGTGTTGGTCTCGCCCCTGTCGGTGCTGGGCATGCGCGAACGGGTCCTGGCCCACAGCGCCAAGGCCCCGCGTAAGGCGGCCCCGGCGGCGTCGGCGGGGGGCACGCCCCGGGAGGATGGCCCCCGCGACGACGTGGAGCGCACGTTGGCCGGGCTGTGGCACGACCTGTTGGGCGCGGCCGACGTGGGGCTGGACGACGACTTCTTCGACCTCGGGGGGCAGTCATTGGTCGCGGTCCGGCTGTTCGCGCGGATCAAAAAAGCCTACGGCGTCGATCTGGAGATCTCGGTCCTGTTCGATGCGCCCACCATCCGGACCTGTGCCGAGCGCATCCGACAAGAGCTCGGCATGGCGTTTGTGCCCGACGGCCCCGCCGCGGCCGACGCCCCCCGGGTCGCGCCCGCCGCGCCGAAAGCACAGTACCAATGCCTGGTGGCGATCCAGCGGGGCGCCGAGGGGCGCACGCCGTTTTTCTGTGTGCACGGGGCGGGGGGCAACGTGCTCAACTTCCGCGACCTGGCGCGGCACCTCGGCGACGATGTGCCGTTTTACGGCCTGCAGGCGGTGGGGATCGACGGGCGGGCCACGCCCCAGACCCGCATCGAGGACATGGCCGCCCGCTATCTCGAAGACGTCCTGTCACATTGGCCGGAGGGCCCCTACTTGTTCGGCGGCTACTCGGGGGGCGGGGTGGTGGCCTTTGAGATGGCGCAGCAGCTCAAGGCCCAAGGGCGCGACGTGGACCACGTGGTGTTCCTCGACACCTTCATGCCCCAGATCGAATGGAAACCGCTCACCCTCAAGCAACGCCTCGAGGGGGTCCGCCGAGAAGGGGCCGGCTACTTCCAGCGCCGGGCCAAAGCCCGGGTCAAATGGGAGCTCGACCGGCTGCGCACCGAGGTCCGGCTCCGGCTCCTGCTGCGGGAGGACGTGGCGTTGCCGTTCGACCTCCGAGAAGAACACCTCACCCGGTCGTTCCTCACCGCCGCCGCGCAGTATCACCCCCAACCCTACGACGGCGCAGTGACATTGTTCAGGGCCCAAGAGGTGGCCGATGTCTTCGCCCACGCCGGGCGCACCCTGGGGTGGGGCCCGTACGTCCGCGACATCACCATCCACGAGGTGCCCGGCGACCACGACAGCCTCGTGCGGGAGCCCAACGTCCAGGTCCTCACCAGCCGCCTGCGGGCCCTGCTCGAGCAGGCGGGGCCGGGGCGTGGGTGAACGCCGCCGGCGCGTGTCCCGTGCGGTTCTGGTCGGCGCGTCGGTGCTCGCGCTCGCGGGGGGGCTGACCCTGATCGGAGGGCCCGCGCGCCGCTATCCCGACCTGTCCCGGGCCGGCCCCCCGTCGGGGGCGCCGCCGCCCGGGTTTGTCGCCACCACCGTCGAGGGCGCGGGCGGCCATCGCCTGCGCGCGTTCGTGCGCGCGGGACCGGAGATGGTGTACTGGATGGACGGCAACGACCCGGCCCCGCTCGCCGCGGGGGCCGCGCACGCCGCCGCGGTGCTGCCCGACGACGTGGGCATCACCGTGATCGCCCCGCGCGGGTTCGAGCAGGACGGCGGCCACCTCGCGCCCGGGGTGCTGCGCGCCGACGCCGAGGCGATCCGCGCGCGGGTGCTGGCCGACGCGGACGGGCCGGTGGTGTTCGGGGGGTTTTCGCTCGGTACGCTGTTCACGCTGTTCGCGGCCCATCGGGCGCCCGACGTGTGCGCGGTGCTGCTGGCCCCGCTCACGGACATCGGCGTTCGTCCCGCCGCCGGCCCCGGCGTGCTCACGCGGCTGTGGAGCCGGGTGTATGCCCCGCGCTACGACGCCCGGGGGGTGCGGTTGATGGGGCCGGCGTTGGCCGTGCGCGGCGCCCTCGACGAGGACAGCACCGCCGATGACCTGGCCGCGCTGAGCGCCCAGGGCCCGGACGTCGAGGTGATGCAGGTCCCAAAAGTGGGACACGCCACGCTCCCCGACGCCCCCGCGGTCCAAAAAGCGGTACAAACCTTTGTCGCCAAGTGCCGCGAACGTCACACCAAGGGGGGCTCATGAGCGGTCGGCAGTTTCGTTGTGTCATCGTCGGGGACGGGTCGCTCACCGTGCACGCGGCCCAGTCCCTGCTCGCCGGCGGTCACACCCTGGTGGCGGCGGTGACCGACGAGCCCGCGGTCGAGGGCGTGTGTCGACGCCACGACGTGCCCGTGATGCGGTTTTCGCGCCACCTCGCCGAGCAGCTCGCGGCCGAGCCCTTCGACATCCTGTTCTCCGTGGTCAACCTGCGCCTGCTGCCCGAGGACGTGCTGGCCTTGCCCCGGGAGATGGCGATCAACTTCCACGACGGGCCGCTCCCGGATTGGGCCGGGGTCAACGTGACGACGTGGGCGCTGTTGCGGGACCGGCCCGCCCACGGGGTGACCTGGCACCTGATGCAAGGCGAAGCCGACACCGGGGACATCCTCGTGCAGGCCCCGGTGGACATCGCCGACGACGAGACCTCGTTTTCGCTCAACGCCAAGTGCTACGCGGCGGGCATGGCCACCTTCGACGACCTGCTCGCCCAGCTCGAAGCCGGGACCTGGCGCAAGACGGCCCAGGACGCGTCCGCTCGGCACTATTTCGACTTCTACGACCGGCCCGCGCACGGGGGCGCCCTTGACTTCGCGGCCTCCGCGGCCGACATCGCGCGCACGGTCCGCGCCCTCGACTTCGGGGCGGGCTACGAAAATCCGCTGGCCTCGGCCAAAGTGGTCACCGCCCATGGCGCTGTGCTCGTGGGCCAGGCGGCGCCCGCCCCCGGGCAAGGCGCGCCCGGCACGCTGCTCGAGGTGCAGCGGGACGGCATCGTGGTCGCGGCCGGGGACGGTGCGGTGGCGTTGACCAAGCTTCGCAATGTGTATGGGCGCACCCTCGACGGTGCCGGCGTACTGGCCGCCCTTCAGGTGGCGGTGGGGGCCAACCTGACCGCCCCCGACGCCGCCGGCCTGGAAGCGACGGTGCGCGCGGTGGCGCGGAGCGAAGGCTTCTTTCGGCGTCGGCTGCTCACCGCCACCGACGACAACCTCGTGCTCAGCGGAACCCAGGCCGCGGCCCCCGGGGCCCGGCGGGGGCAGGCCCCGGTCGCGTTGCCCGCCGTCGACACCCCCGACGCGGCCGCGGGCGCGTTGTGCGCCGCGCTGGGGCGGCTCACCGGGCGGGCGCGCTACTTGGTGGCGGTGTCCACCGACGACCTCGCGGCCGCGGCCGACGGGCAGGGCGGGTTGTTGTCGTCGTGGGTCCCGCATCGGCCCCAGGGCGGCCTCGACCAACCCCTCGCCTCGTGGACAAAAGCGGCCGAAGCCCAGCTGCCCGCGCTGCGCGCCCGGGGGACGTTTTTGCGTGACCTCGTGGCCCGCACCCCCGGTCTCGCCGCCCACCGCGATGGCTTGCGGCTGGGGGTCCAGCTCCACCTCGGGGCCGGGCCCGCGCCCGACACCGGGGCCCCGGTGGTGTTCTGCATCGATCCCGCGGGGGCGGTCACCGTCGAGGTGGCCGAGCGCACCGGGGGCGTGACCGCCTCCGAGCTCGCGGCCCGGGTGAGCACCTTCGCGGCCGCGGCCGCGCGCGGGGGCGCGGTGTCCTCCATCGACATTGTGACGGCGGAGGAGCGCGCGTTCCTGTTGGGCGAGGTCAACGACACCGCGCGGGACGTGCCCCGCTCCGACACGCTGGACGCGGCGTTCGCGCGCCAGGTGCAAAAGACCCCCGACGCCCCCGCGCTCACCGTGGGCGGTGAGACCCTCAGCTATGCCCAGTTGGCCGCGCGGTCCCGGGGGGTGGCCCAGGCGTTGATGGCCCGGGACGTCGGTCCCGGGCACCGGGTGGGCATCTACGTCGAGCGATCCGCGGACATGATGGTGGCGGTCCTGGGCACCTTGATGGCGGGGGCCGCGTACACGCCCCTCGACCCCGCGTACCCGGCGCAGCGGGTGGCGTACATGATCGAGGACGCCAAGCTCAGCGCGATCCTGGTACATCCCCGGTCCGCGGGCCGGTTGTCGGGGCACGAGGACGTCCTGCTCGACGTCGCCGGCTGCGCCCCGCAGGACGACGCAGTGGCGGCCCGGGCCACGGGCCGCGACCTCGCCTATGTCATTTACACCAGCGGGTCGACGGGCAAGCCCAAGGGGGTCATGGTCGAGCACCACAACGTGGTCAACTTCTTCGCGGCCATGGACGAGGTCATCGCCCCCTCCACCCCGCGTCGCTGGTTGGCGGTCACGTCGCTCAACTTCGACATCAGCGTGCTGGAGTTGCTCTACACCCTGACCCGCGGGTTTGAGGTGGTGCTGTACCAGGACGCCGAGCGCGCGGGGACGGCGATGGGGGAGTCCGCGGCCCGGGGGCCGGCGATCGATTTTTCGTTGTTCTACTTCTCCGCCGACGAGGGCGAAGCGGGGGACAAATACCGCCTGCTCATCGAGGGCGCGAAGTTCGGCGATGCCCACGGCTTCTGCGCGGTGTGGACCCCGGAGCGTCACTTTCACGCTTTTGGAGGTCTCTACCCGAACCCTTCGGTGACCGGCGCGGCCTTGGCCATGGTCACCCAGAACGTTCAAATCCGGTCCGGCTCCTGCGTCAGCCCCTTGCACTCCCCGATTCGCATCGCCGAGGAGTGGAGCGTGGTCGACAACCTCTCGGGGGGGCGGGTGGGGCTGTCCTTCGCCGCGGGTTGGCAGCCCAACGACTTCGCGATCCGGCCCCACGCGTTCAAAGACCGCAAAGACCAGATGTTGCGCGACATCGACACCGTGAAGCGGCTGTGGCGCGGGGAGGCGGTGGAGTTCGCGGACGGCACGGGCAAGAACATCGAGGTGCGGACCCTGCCGCGCCCGATCCAAGACGAGCTGCCGGTGTGGGTCACCGCCGCGGGCAATCCAGAGACATTCCGGGCGGCGGGTGAGCGCGGGGCCAACCTGTTGACCCACCTCCTGGGGCAGACCCTCGAGGAGCTTGACGAGAAAATTCGCGTCTACCGCGAAGCCTATGCCGCCGCCGGGCACCCCGGCCGCGGCGTCGTGTCGTTGATGCTGCACACCTACGTGGGCGAGACCGACGACGAGTCCCGCGAGACCGCCCGCGAGCCGATGAAGCAGTACCTCAAGAGCGCGGTGGGCCTGGTGCAGAAAGCGGCCTGGTCGTTCCCCACGTTCAAGAAGAGCACCACCCTCGACGATGGCACCTTCTCCACCTCGCACCTGTCCGACGAGGAGATGGACGCGTTGTTGTCGTTCTCGTTCGAGCGCTATTTCGACACCTCGGGGCTGTTCGGCTCGGTGGAGACCGCCACCGCGTTCGCCCACCAGGTGGCCCAGATCGACGCCGACGAGATCGCGTGCTTGATCGATTTCGGGGTCCCGACGGACAAGGTCCTCGCGCAACTGCCGCGGTTGGCGGAGGTCTTGCGCCGGCAGAAGGCGAGCGCGGCCAGCGCCCCCACGGGGAGCGAAGCCGGCCTTGGGGTGACGCACGCCTCCGCCGCGGAGCTGATGCAACGACATGGGGTGACCCACGTGCAGTGCACGCCGAGCATGGCCCGGATGTGGATGGCCGACGACGCCACCCGCCAGGCGCTCGGGCAGGTGGGGCAAATCCTGATCGGCGGTGAGGCCTTCCCCGCGCCGCTCGCCCGGGATCTGCTCAGCGTCAACGACAACGTGCACAACATGTACGGGCCCACCGAGACCACGATTTGGTCGTCGACCCACCAGGTCGAGCCGCGGGTGCCGAGCGTGCCCATCGGCCGCCCCATCGCCAACACCGAGATGTACATCCTCGACGACAACCGCCGGCTGCTCCCTCCCGGGACCCCGGGGGAGCTGTACATCGGCGGGCGCGGGGTGGTGCGCGGCTATTTTGAGCGGCCCGAGCTCACCGACGAGCGGTTCGTGCCCAATCCCTTCGGCGAAGGGAGGCTGTACCGCACCGGTGACGTGGCCCAAGTGCGCGCGGACGGGGTGTTTGAGTTCCTCGGCCGGGCCGACGACCAGGTCAAGATCCGCGGCCACCGCATCGAACTCGGCGAGATCGAGACCGCGCTCAGTGGGCACCCGAGCGTCTCGGCGGCGGTGGTCATCGCCCGTGACGACGACGGCACCGGGCCTCGGTTGGTGGGGTACGTCATCGGCAAGGGGGCCGCCGATCCCGATCCTGTGGCATTGCGCGACCACCTGCGCCAGAGCCTGCCCGAACACATGGTGCCCGCCGACTTTGTGACCCTGGACGCCTTCCCCCACACCCCCAACAAGAAAATCGACAAGAAGGCGCTGCCTGCGCCCAAGCGGGCGGGGCCGCGGCGCGCCCGGACCGCGCCCCCCGAGGGCGAGACCGAGGAGGTCTTGGCCCGGATTTGGTCATCGGTGCTCGGTCTGGACCAGGTGGGGGTCGACGAGAACTTCTTCGACCTCGGGGGGCATTCGCTGCAAACCGTCGAGGTCCTGGTGCAGGTCAAAAAGGAGCTGTCGCCGGAGGTCAGTCTGGTCGACTTGTTCCGGTACCCGACCATCCGGGCGCTGGCCCAAGCCCTGGCCAAGTCCGGTGACACCCCCTCGGCCGCGACCGCGGGACAAAAACGCGCCGAGGCCCGCATGCGGCGCCGCAACCAACGTCGACGAGGGGCCTGAGATGCGCATCCTCAACAGCCGGTTCGACGAGGTCACCACCGCCGAGGTCGCGGACCAGGTCATCGACATGATCCGCGCGGGGGAGCGGGGCTGGCTGTGCACGGTCAACGTCGCGATCCTGATGATGATGCAGGACGATGCCCAACTGCAGCGGTTCGTGGACCAGGCGAGGTTCGTGGTGGCCGACGGCCAGCCGCTCATCTGGGCGTCGAAGCTCGCCCCCCGGGCGTTGCCCGAGCGGGTCACCGGGGTGGACCTGGTCGAGGAGCTGTGCGCGCGCGCGGCCCGGGAAGAGCTCGGGGTCTACCTCCTCGGGGCCCAGCGCGACATCGTCGACCAGGTCGAGCGCAAGCTGTGCCAACGCTATCCAGGGTTGCACATCGCGGGGGTCGACGACGGCTACTTCACGTGGGACGAGGCCCAGGCCCGGGCCGAACACGTGCGCCAGAGTGGGGCCCACATCCTCATCGTGGCCATGGGTGTGCCCCGGCAAGAACGGTTCATCGAGGAATACTGGGAGCAGCTGGGCGTGCCCTTCGCCATCGGGGTGGGCGGCAGCTTCGACGTGGTGGCCGGCCTCCGCCAGCGCGCGCCCCGGGTGGTGCAAGCGGTGGGCATGGAGTGGGCGTTCCGGTTGGCCCAAGAGCCCCGGCGACTGTTCAAGCGCTATCTGATGACCAACTCCCGCTTCATCTGGCAGATGAGCAAAGACATTGCCACGGGCCGCAAGGGCCTTTCGGAGGATTCATGAGCGCCCGGCGCAAACTCATGGTCGTGCTCGGCACCCGTCCCGAGGCGATCAAGCTCGCCCCGGTGATCCTCGGGGCCAAGGACCGTGCAGACACATTTGAGACGGTCGTCATCACCACCGGGCAGCACAAAGAGATGCTCGCCCAGATGCTCGACGAGTTCGGCATCACCCCGGACAAAGACCTCCAGATCATGAAGCCAGACCAGACCCTGGCCCACATCACCACCGCCGCCCTTGAGGGGCTGTCCGACGCGATCACCGCACACCAGCCCGATTGGGTCGTGGTCCAAGGCGACACCACCACCACCTTCGCCGGCGCCCTCGCGGCGTTCTACCAGAAGGTCAAGGTCGCCCACGTCGAAGCGGGGCTGCGCACCTACGACAAGCACCAGCCCTACCCCGAGGAGATCAACCGAACCCTCACCGGCCATCTCGCCGACATTCACTTCCCCCCGACGACGATGAGCCGGGACAACCTCCTCCGCGAGAACATCCCCGCCGATCGCATCTTCGTCACCGGCAACACCGCCATCGACGCGTTGTTCTTGACCCTGAAAAAGATGGGCCGGACCCCCAACAAGGCCGGGCCGGTGCGCCCCCGGGAGCGGATCTTGCTCACCGCCCACCGCCGGGAGAACCAAGGTCCCAACCTGGAACAAATCTGTGACGCGGTGCTCACCCTCGTCGACCGCTATCCATCTTTGCAGGTGACCTATCCCGTGCACCTGTCGCCCCGGGTTCGGGCCACGGTGATGCCCAAGCTCGGTGACCACCCGCGGATCACGCTCACCGACCCCCTTGGCTATCCAGAGTTTGTCCAGGCGATGGACGACGCCGACATCATCCTCACCGATTCCGGGGGGGTGCAAGAGGAGGCCCCCTCCCTGGGCAAACCCGTGCTCGTGTTGCGCGAAAGCACCGAGCGCCCCGAGGCCAGCGAGGCCGGCACCGCCCGCATCGTGGGCGCCGACCGGGATGTGATCGTGCGGGAGACCGCCCGGCTGGTGGACGATGACCAGGCCTACGCGGCCATGGCCCGGGCCGACAATCCCTACGGGGACGGCACCGCCGCGGCCCAGATCCTCGACCGCCTCGCGGGCTGACCCGCGGTCGCGCCGTCCAAGCGCGCACTGGCGCGGATCTCGGCACCCAGCACCATTGGTGGGTGTATGTAGGACACACGCGCACCCGTCGTACGTATTGCGACACCGCCCTTCACGTCCTACACAACGATCTCACGCGATCGTTGCGTCTGGCTGTGTGAGGTCCCCATGTTGTGTCGTTCGTCCGTCGTCACCGCCGCCCTGGTCGGCATCTCCCTGTTGGCCCACACCGGGTGCCCCTCCGACGACGGCCTCGACGACATCGTGCCCTACATCGAAGTCGGCGACCCCCTCGAAGAGGGCGGCACCATTTGTGACGAAGACCGCTTCTCCAACTGCGCGTATGCGTTCGGTGAGGTGAGCGTGGGCGAAGGCCGGACGTTCAAGCTCCAGCTCGAAAACACCGGCGGGGCGAACATGACCATCACCAGCATCGCCATCGATCCCGCCCGGGGCGACGCCAGCCGCTTCACCGTCGAGGGGGTGATCGCCACCGCCGACAACCCCCTCGTGCTGGAGCCCACCACCGGCCCCGACGCCGTGGCCCCGCTGTTGGTCGACGTCAAGTACATCCCCAACGTCGAAGGCAATGACCAGACCGCGTACGTGCTGGTGACGTCGGACGCCGACAACACCGAAAGCAATGACGGGGTCCTCGAGATCAAACTCGTGGCCAACGCCATCGACACCGGCCGCCCCGAGGTGGTGATCGAACCGGCGCAATGTGACTTTGGCGAGGTCGGTTTGGGGGCCAAAGCGTTCTGCGACATCTCGGTGCGCAACGTCGGGGCCCGCGACCTCGAGATCCGCGGGGTGGCGTTCCTCGATGACACCACCTTCCCCTCGGTGTTCAACGCCGAGACCATCGTGCCCATCCCCTCTTTCGTGGCCCCGGGCACCGCGTTGTCGATCCGCTTCTCCGCGTCTCCGACGTCGCCCCAGGTGCAACGCAACACCTTTGTGCTCAGCAGCAACGATCCCTTGAGCCCCGATGTCGAAGTGCCGCTCGAGGTGCTCGGGGCCGAGGCCCCCACCGCGGTGGCCCGGGTGCTCGCGATCAATAACATTCCGACCAACCAAGCCACCCCCGACGTGCGCCCCCTCGACGACGTGGTGGTCACCGGCGAGGACTCGGTGCCGGCCCAGAGCAACGGCACCATCGTGGCCTACACCTGGGAGCTTTTGAGCCAGCCCCAACAAAGCTCGGTGACGCTGTCGACGCCGGCGGGCATGACCACCGGCTTCCGCTTCAACAGCGCGCAGGGGGTGGTCAACGGCCTCGACGTCGCGGGGGAGTACGTGGTCCGCTTGACCGTCGAGGACGACGCCGGCCTGGTGTCCACCAACGACGCCCGGGTGGTGCTCAACGCGGTGCCGAGCGAGGCGTTGCACGTCGAGCTCACCTGGGAGTCGCCCAACTGGGACCTCGACCTCCACATGATCCGCGGGGCCGACGACTTTTGTTCGGACACCAGCTGCTACTACGGCAACTGCAAGCCCGGCGACCCCAGCTACCCGGAGTGGGACGGCTTCGGCGGGCGGGGCGAGGGCGACCCGGTGCTCGACATCGACGACCTCGACGGCTACGGCCCGGAGAACATCAACATCGACGCGCCCACCGACGGCACCTACCGCGCCGCGGTGCACACCTACTCGTCCAGCCTGGATGAGGACGTCGGCGTCACGGTGAAGGTCTACGTCAACGGGGCGCTGGCCTACGACGACTACCGCATCATGAGCGGCGGCGACGAGCTGTGGGAAGTGGTGGAGATCTCGTGGAGCAACGGGGTGCCCACGGTGTTCCCCGTGAACCTCTACGACACCAGCGGCGGCAACTGCAGCTCGTACTGACCTCGCGCGGGTTAGCCGGCGCAGTCGGTGATCAGGGGGACGACGTCGAACTCGTCGGCGGTGTCCAACTGGTCATAGCGGCCGGCGCCGGCCTCGGCGAGCCCGAGAAGAATGCTCTTCAGGGTGCAGGCGTCGATGCCCGCGAACGGGTCGAGGCCCGCGGGCAGTTCGCTGCTCACCAAATGCCCGGCGTGAAAACGAAACCGAACCGCCCCCGCGGCCTCGACGTCCGCGCGCATCGCCGCGACCTCGGCGCGCAGCCCTTCGCTCCGGTTGCGGTCGTCGCCCACGGCGAACCCGGGCAGCACCTGCGGTCCCGCATCCTCCTCGTAGGTTGTGCGGAGGTTGCTCAAGAAGGCGGCGTCGTTGCACAAGGCTAGCTCCTGCAGGCCCTGGCAATAGACCGCATCGGGGCTCGCCTCCGGCAGGTTGTTGTTCGGGCATTCGTCCGCGAGGGGGCCGAGGGCGCCCACGGTCTCGGCGTTGGCCTCGCAACACCGCGGGGTGGGCGCGCCGTCGCTCATGAGCACGACCTCGTAGAAGGTCCGCGCCCGGTCTGCGGGGCTCAGGTTGTTGACGTCGTCGAGCAAAGCGGCGCGCAACGCGGCCAGCGTGCCCTCGAGGTCGGTCTGGACATCCGAGGCCAAGACCCAACCCGGGACCAGGAAATCCGCCGCGGGCATGAACACAGGCTCGCCCCAGGGGCGCAGGCCGACGCCGAGGGCCATGATGTGGCTGTCCGCCACGTCGGCGTAGTGACCCGCCACCGCGCGCATCGCGTCCCGGCGGCGGCCGGTGGGATCGACGAACTGCAGTGAACCCGACACATCGACCAACATCACCAACCGGACGTTTGCTTCGCCGGGCAAGACCTCGACGGGGTCGCAGGGCCCGCCCGCGTCCGGCCCCGCGTCGACCGCGCCCGTCCCGGCGTCGAGGCCCCCCGCGTCCTGGCGCACGTCGGGCAGCGGCGCGCACGCCGACTCGCAGCCAAACCACCCGCACCCCGCCGCCAACGCGACCCACGCCATCTTGCTGTGCATGTCCGAACCCCCGCACAGGGTAGCGCGGGGTGCGCCCAGATCTCGTGTAAGTCCTTGACCACACTTGGCTTTTGGCGCCAACCGCAACCGCCGTCCGCCCCACCCGGATCCATAGAGAGGGCTCGATGCCGCGTCGTTCCGGAGCGCGTCGTCGATGGCCACGTCAGACGTGTCACTCGCACACCGGCGAGGGGCGGGACCGGCTTGTCCCGCGGGGCACATCGGCGGCGGCGGGGGCGGGCCCTCGCCCCCGATCCGCCAAACCCCCAAAAACACAGCTTTTCAAAATCTCTTTTGCGCCCGCCAATCTCCCCGGGCGGCGAGAGCCCATTTGACATCCCCGCCCAGTGTGCGTTCACTCCCCACACCGCGTGGTCATGCCGATCACACGCGTGTTGCGCCCCAAGGCGCGCACAAGACGGAAAGGAACCCCCCATGGTCGTGATTCGACTCGCCCGAGGCGGCGCCAAAAAGCGCCCGTTTTACCGCATTGTTGTCGCCGATCGCCGGATGCCCCGCGACGGTCGCTTTATTGAGCAGGTCGGCTACCACGACCCCAACCGCGACGAGAACGGCACCATGGTCAAGCTCGATCGCATCGACCACTGGCTCGACAAGGGCGCTCAGCTGTCCGAGACCTGCGGCCACATCGTGGCGCGGTACCGCACGGCGCAGCCCAAAGCCGACGCCTGATCGCCGTGCGCGAGCTCGTCGATTACCTCGCCCGGGCCCTGGTCGATGACCCGGCGCCGGTCGAGGTCACCGAAGAAAAGAACGGCGACGACGTGCTCTACCTGGTCAAGGTGGGGCGCAAGGACCTGGGCAAGGTGATCGGCAAAAAGGGCCGCACCGCCAAGGCCCTGCGCACGTTGTTGTCCGCGGTGGGCACGTTGCAGAACGTGCGCGCCGGCCTCGAGATCGTCGAGCCCGACGAGGACGAGGGCAAAGCCAAATCCAAAAACAAGCCGGCGGCCGACGCAGACCAATGAGCGATGGCTCGAAGCTGCGGCTCGGCGTGATCACCCGCCCCCACGGGGTGCGGGGGGCGGTCCGGGTGCGCTTGGACAACCCCGACTCTGCGGTGTTCGCGCCCGGGCTCGAGGTCGGTCTCGACGACGGGCGCACCCTCACCATCGAGGGGGTGTTCGGCCAAGGCGACCGGCTGCACTTCGCGGGGGTCAACAGCCGCAACGACGCCGAGGGGCTCCGGGGGCGCGTGCTGTTGGTGCCCCGGGACATCCTGCCCGCGCCCGATGACGATGAAGTGTATTTGGTCGACGTCATCGGCGCGCAGGTCCTGCTCGAGGACGGCACCCCGCTTGGCACCATTTCGCGGTTCTGGGACAACGGGGCCCAGCCCATCGCTGACGTGAAGACGGCTTCGGGCGAAGTCTCGATGCCGTTTGTGCCCGGCCTGCTCGTCGACGTGGACGTCGACGCCATGCGGGTGGTGGTGCGCCCTCCCGAGGGGCTGTTCTTCGGCGAGGCGGATGAAGTCCCCGAGGGCTCGTCGTGACCCGGCGCTACAGCGTGGTGGGGTTGTTCCCCGAGCTGGTGCGGGCCGCGGCCGAGACCAGCGTGCTCGGGCGGGCCAAAGCCGACGGGCGGTTTGTGCTCGACGAGGTGCGGCTGCGGGACTTCGCCACCGACAAGCACCACACGGTGGACGACACCCCCGCGGGGGGCGGGCCCGGGCTGGTGATGAAGATCGACGTGGTCGCGGCCGCCATCGCCCACGCCAAGGGCCTCGGCCAAGGGCGGCAACGGGTGGTGCTGATGAGCGCGGCGGGCGGGCGGTTCGACGATGCCGCGGCCAGCCGGTTGGCCGGGTACGACCACGTGGTGTTTGTGTGCGGCCGGTTCGAGGGCATCGACGCGCGGGTCGCGGCGTATGTGGACGAGGCCCTGAGCATTGGGGACTACGTGCTCACCGGCGGGGAGCTGGCCGCGTCGGTGATGCTCGACGCGGTGTTGCGCAAGGTGCCGGACGTGCTCGGCAACGAACAATCCGCGGCCACCGAATCCCACGTCGCGCCCCGGCTCGAGCACCGGCAATACACCCGGCCTGTTGTGTACGAAGGACGCGCGATTCCGCCGGTGCTGATGAGTGGGCACCACGGGCGCATCGAACAAGCGCGCAAAAAGGACGGTCTGGTCGAGACCGCGGCCCACCGGCCGGACCTGCTCGCGCGCGCGCCGCTGAGCGATGCCGAACGGCGGCTGCTCGATGACGATCGCGTCGAGACCTTGGCGTATGAAGAGGAGAGCGCATGACCCGGGTGGCGGTGGCTTTGGTGCACTATCCCTGCGTGGACAAACACGGCGAGATTTACGCCACGAGCATCACCAACCTCGATGTGCACGACATCGCCCGGAGCGCGCGCACCTACGGGGTAGACGCGTTCTACATCGTGCACCCCATCGAGGCGCAGCAGAAGCTGGCGCGGGCGATTTGTGGGTTCTGGTCCGAGGACAAGCACGCCCAGAAAAACCCCGACCGGAACGAGGCGCTGTCCCGCGCCCGGGTGGTGGCCTCCCTGGAGGACGCCTACGCCCAAGAGGAGGCCGAGACGGGGGGACCGCTGCGCCGGGTGGCGACCTCCGCGCGCGCCGAGGGGGCCACGGTCTCCTTTGACGCGGTGCGGACAGATATCGCAAGTGGCCGAAATTCCTTCGTTTTTTTCGGAACCGGCCACGGCCTATCGACACAATGTTTGGAATGGGCTGATGACATCCTGGAACCGATCCGGGGCACAGACACCTACAACCACCTATCTGTGCGGTCTGCGGCCGCGATTGTAATGGATCGGCTGCTTTCCCCGTAACTGCAGCTAGAGCCTTGCATTCTTGCCGCGTCTGCGGAGGTTGGCTAGGGTCCACGAGATGTCGGGGGGGAGAGCCCCGAGAATTATGATGCGCCGCGTCTGTACGGACCGGCCGAACCGGAGCGGGTTGCACAGCAGCCAGCCGATTCAAGTGAGGAAAGCATGATCAAGGGTGTTGGAAATGTTTTGAAAGTGGCGCTGGTTGCCGGCGCCATCACTGTGGGCGGCCTGTCGGCCTGTGACGGCGGCACCGGTGACGGTGACGGCGACGGCGACGGCGATGGCGATGGCGACGGCGATGCCGACGCGGGTTGCCCGAGCTGCGGCTCGGCGGACGCGGGTTGCCCGAGCTGTGGCGCCGCGGACGCGGGTTGCCCGAGCTGCGGCTCCGCGGACGCTGGCTGCGGGAGCTGATCGCAGCGTTTCGCCTGCGCGACCCCGGCTTCGGCCGGGGTCGTTTGTTTTGGAGGCCCCATGAGCGGCGCACGCGGCGTGGGCATCGGGTTTCGGCGACGGTTTGCCGACGATGTGCTCACCACCGACCGGACCTTGGATTGGCTCGAGGTCACCCCCGAGAACTTCATCGGCCGGGGCGGGCGGTTCACCGCCGCGTTCGAGCGCGCCCGGGCGGACTTCGACGTGTTGGCCCACGGGGTGTCGCTCAACCTCGGCGGGCCGGACTCGTTTGAGCCCGACCAAATCGAAGGGCTCAAAACATTTCTCGACCGGTACGAGATCGACTCGTTCTCGGACCATCTGTGTTTCTCGACCGCGCGGGGCTTTTACAGCTACGACCTGTTGCCGCTGCCCTTCACCGAAGAAGCGGTGACCCACTGTGCGGCGCGCATCCGGGAGCTGTCCGACCGCCTCGAGCGCGCGGTCTACATCGAGAACATCTCCGCCTACACCATCATGCCCGGGACCATGGACGAAGGGGCCTTCACCACCGCGGTGTGTGACGAAGCGGACTGCGGCATCTTGCTCGACGTCAACAACATCTTCGTCAACGCCACCAACCACGGGCTCGATCCAGAGGCATTGTTGCGCTCCTTGCCCGCCCACCGGGCCAAGCAGATCCATCTCGCCGGCCACCTCGACCATCGCAGCGGTCTCAAGATCGATACCCACGGGGCCCCGGTCCACGACGACGTGTGGCCTTTGTTCGAGACCGCGCTGGGGCTGACCGGCGATGTGCCGGTGCTGATCGAATGGGACACCGACGTGCCCCCCCTCGAGACCGTGCTCGACGAGGCGGACAAGGCCCGCGCCATCTACCGCAAAGTCATTCAAGACGGCGGCCAACGGAGGGCGGGATGAGCCTGACCCTCGACGCGTACTTTGAGGCCATGACCCGGCTGCTCAAACACGAGGACACCCCCGAGGCGTTCCTCGAGCGGGTGGGGGGCGAAGGCCCCCCGGGCCGCGGGCTCCGCTACTACCAAAGCGCGATGCAGATCATCCCCGGCAACATCCTGCGGGAGGTCTACGGGCGCTGCGCCGCCTACGCGGATCGGGTCGAGCCCGGTTTGTTCGACGAGTTGGTGCGACACCACTTTCAGCTCTGCCCCATTTCGCGATGGCAGATCTTCCGCCTCGCCGAGTCCTTCGCGGATTCTGTGGAGAGCTACGCGGCCGAGCGGGAAGCGCAGAATAGGCCCATCCCCACCGCGCTGGTGGAGCTGGTCGACTACGAACAATGTCTCTGGCTTGCGCGCTCCGGGGCCCCCGCGCCCACCCACGGCATCGCGGCGCCGGTGTTCATCATGCGGCGCTACACCTACGCGGTGCGCGACTGGCTCAACGCCCTGCGCAAGGACCCCGCCACCGCCGAGCCCCGGGCCGAAGAACAGATCTGGGTCATCTACCGCGACCCCCACGAGGAGCGGGCCCACGTGTTGCGGCCCACCCCCGCCCAGTTGTTGGCCCTGGCGGTGGCCACCGGGGACCTCACCGACGAGCAGGCGTTGGGCGCGGGGTTGACCCCGGACGACCTCGCCGCCGCCCGGGCCTCGCTGCGCGAACGCGGGCTGTTGGAGCGGGCATGAACAAGACGCAGGTCGTGGCCGGGCTCGTGCTCGGCGCGTCCATCGGCGCCATCGGCTACTTTGGCTATTCCCTGTATCGGGACCGGTTGCCCGAGGGCGTGGTCGAGGTGACGATCGAGGACCCGGTGAGCGACTGGGACGTGAAGGGGTTCGTCACCCTCGAGCCCCCGGTGTATTTGCCCGTGACCGCGGACGAAAAAGGGCGCATCGAGGTGGCGTTGCGCATCCCCGAGGGAGCCACCGTCGAGGTCGTCGAGCACCCCGCGGACGAGCGCCCCACGCTGCGCTTCCCCGCCGGGACCATCGCCGACCGCCTCGAGTACCGAAAAGGGCTGCGGGGGGACGACGAGGTCTGGCAGGTGGCGGACGTGCGCGGGACCGAAATCGAGCCGGTCGGCGCGGAGCGGTTTCGTCTGTTTCGCCCGCTGCACAAAGGCGGCGGCCAGCCCCTGTTCGGCTACACCTGGCCGCGGGGCGAACCCGACGTGCACGAGGCGGTGATGGACCGGTTCGCGGCCGCGATGCAAAAGGGCCGCGGCTTCACCAAGCCCCCCCGGAAGAAGGCCCGGGCCCGGACCATCGAGGGGTTCCGCCAGCGGGGGGCGTGCGCGGCCTGCCACATCCATGGCAAGCCGGAGTCGCAAAAGACCCCGCGGCGGGCGACGGACGCGAGCGGCTTTTATGTGCCCCAGAGCGTGTTGTTCAACGACGCGCCCCTCGAGGCGCACCGGGCGCGCGACATCAATCACACGTCCCCGTTCATTGACATTGGGTGTCCGGACGGGACCCCCGCTAAAAAGGTCCAGGACAAAGGGGTGCACTTCGAGTGCGACGGGGGTCAGGTGCCGCGGGCGACGTTGCGCATCGTGGAGGCGCTGGCCGCGGGGGATGTGCACGCCAAGGGGGTGTGCCGTTCGCGCCAATATTTGTACGACCACCTCGACGACGCGGGCCGGAAGGTGTTCGCCCCGCGCTTCGCCGAGTGCGGCATCGCGGGATGAGGCGGAGATGAAACAGACGGGCATTTGGATTGGATTTTGTGCGTGGGCCCTGGTGGCGTGCGGAGATGCCGGCGGGGGCACGGACGCGGGGCCGGAGCCCGAAGCCGAGCCCGAGGTCACCGTCGACGAGGAAGCGCTCATCGATGCGGTGGCCAACTACCAGCAGGCGGGGTTCGTGAAGATCAACGACCTGCCCTACACGTCGCAGCACGGGCTCGCGGACTTGGTCAATGTGTATGTGTCGACCGCGGACGCGACCAAGTACCGCTCGGTCGATCCCGCGGACACCGACCAGTCCATCGAACCCTTCGGCCCCGGCGCGACCATCATCAAGGAACACCTGGATGACCTCGGCGAGTTTGACGGCCTGTTGGTGATGTACAAGGCCGAGGCCGGCTACAACCCCGACGTGGGCGACTGGTGGTGGGGCCGGTTCACCGGTGCGCCCGCGGCGGACACGTTGGCCGACAGCGGCAAGGTCGGCTTCTGCATCAGCTGCCACAGCGAGACCAACGACTTCGCGGACACCGACTATGTGGGCGGGGTCGAGCGCAGCAACCTCGACGCGCCAGGCTTCTGACCCGCGGGTGTCTCGCGGTTTGGCGAGCGCGCGCGGGCGCGCGACAATCAAGGCATGACCGGGCGATCGCTGTGCTGGCTGGCGTTCGTCTTTGTCGCCGGGTGTCCCGGGGGCGAAGGCGGTGAGTCGGTGCATTGTGACTTCGGGGAGCGCAACATCGGCGGCACCTGCGCGGCCGTGCCCCACATGTACGTCAACCTCGACGAGCGACAGGACGTCACCAACGACAACGCCACCCGGTCTGGCATCGGCGTCAACGCGTGTGCGTTCGACCAACTCAACTACGCGGTGATCGAGGAGACCGACGGCTGCACCGTGCTCACCTATCCCCAAGAGAATGCCGCCCACGGCTTTTCCGCCAACGCCGGCGCCATCGTGGCCCAGCTCGACCCCGACCCGGTGTTGATGCTCCCCGACGCCGAGGACAACTGTTACGCCACCGACCTGCACCCCACCCGCCGCGATCTCTTCTCCCGGGACGAACGCATTCGCATCGAGGGCACCGGGGGCCCAGACTTTCCCGCCTTCGAGGCCGACGTCATCGCCCCCCACACCTTGGTGATGGCGCCCCCGTCGGAGTGGGTCGCGGGCGAAGAGTTCTTCACCAACTGGCTCGACGGCGCCGCCCAACAGATGGTGGTGGTCGCCCACAGCCACGACCCCGAGCACGACGAGAGCATCGACATCCAATGCACCATCCCCGACACCGGGTCGATCACCATTCCCCCCGCGCTCACCGACCAGCTCGTGGGCGACACCGCGGACCTGTTCTTCCTCCGCCAGAACCGCGTGCACCTGGAGCCCCCCGACGCCGACGTGGCCATCGAGTTGTTGCTGACCTCGTCGGTGACCCGCTCGGTGCCCATCGTGCGTTGAGCCGCACCACATCCGCCCACATCGAGACGCGGCTTCCGCCCGCCTCGTTGGGGGATAGACTCGCCCCATGACGCTCCCTTCCCCCCCGCAGACCAAAGAGCGCTTGGCCGCGCTCGAGGAGATGCGGGCGCACATGTTCGCCACCGCGCAAGACAACCACCTCACCCCCGAAGACCAAGTTCAGGTCGCGGCCGCGTTGCTCGCCAGTTGTTTGCTGTCGTCGCGCAAGCAGCGGCTGTCGCGCGATGCCCTCGACGAGCTCGTGCGCCGGGGGGAAGAGCTGGCGTTGGCCCATGCCGAAGCGGCCCCGGGCCTGCCCGCGGCGGCCCCGGGCGCCCCCGCCCCGGTCAAGATTCCGCCGGTGGCGGTGCCCACGGCGGTGATGGACGCGTTGCCCGGCGACCAGCTGTTCGACGAGATGTTCAACGAGCTCGTGACCCCCGACCCCCTCGAGGCGGTGCCCGCGACCCAGGTGTTGCCCCAGTCCGACCTCAACACCAATCCGTTTGCGGTGTTGCCGTCCACCGCCGACGTCGAGGTCGGGTCGGTTCTGCGCCGCTTTCCACGGTTCGAGGCCCGCGACCGGGTGGTGGTCGACATCGCGGACAAAAACGAACTGTCCGAGATGTACACCAACAACATCAGCATGGGCGGCCTCTACATCGAGACCCAGGACCCGCCCCCGGTGGGAACCCGGCTGACGGTGCAGCTGTCCACCCCCGATGGGGCCCTCGACCTCACCGGGGAGGTGGTGCACGCGGCCAGCGACCCGATGGGCGACATGCCCCCGGGCATCGGGTTTCAGTTCGACAAGTTGTCGGTGGCGCAGAAGACCGCGCTCGATTCTTACATCCTCGGCATCACCAACCGCTTGGCGTTGATCGAGGTCGACACCGACGACGGCGTGGCCAAACGTGCCATGACATTGTTGCGCGCGGTGGAGGCCGGCCGGTTGTACGAAGCGGTGGGCCTCGATCCCCGGGCCGACACCGCCGCGGTCAACAGCAAGCTCGCCGATGTGGAGGCCCGGTTCAAAAAAGCCGCGGTGAAGGCGGAGGGCTCCGACGGGTTGCGCATCAACAACGCCCTGCGGGTGCTGATGCGGCTCAAAGAAATCCTGGGGCGGCCCACCCGGCGGCTGAGCTACGACTTTCAGCATGGGCTGGAGCGGGTCGAGGAGCGCCTCGAGGAGGCCAAACGCGGCGGCCCCACCCCCCAAGACATGCGCGGGGTGTGGGCCAAGGTGTTTCCCGACCGGGTGAACGAAGCGAACCGCCTGGTGGGGCAAGCGTTGGCCGCGGAAAAGGCGGGCAACTACGACGACGCGGCCCGGCACGGGCAGGCCGCGTTGGACAAAGACCCGTTCTACGTGTCGCTGCGCAAACGCGTGGCGGTGTGGGCCCACATGGACGACATCGTGGCGATGATGAAGCGCGACGATGTGCCCGCCTCATCCTGGCCGGACATCTGTGAAGAGCGGGGCCTGTCCATGGACAAGCTTCGGGATATTTGGGAAGAGCTGTATCCCCAGCGGGTGGAGGAGGCGAAGGCCTACGGCCGCAAAGCGTTGCAGGCCGAGACGATCAAACGCATGGACCTCGCCTTGGTCGCGGCCCACGCCGCGTTGGACCGCGACCCGTTCAACGAGCGGCTGCGGGCGGCCCTGACCGAGTGGACCCGCGACCCGGTGGGCTGACATGCGCTTGCCCGTCACCGACGAGCCTGTGGACGCGGGGGAGTTCTCCGCGTGGTTGGCCGAGACCCTGGACTCGATGCACCGCGGCCAGGGGGTCGACGTGCCCTGCGGTGACTGTGTGGCCTGCTGCACCTCTTCCCTGTTTGTGCACATCGAGGCCGACGAAGCCGAGGCCCGGGCCCACATCCCCGCGGCCTGGATGTTTGATGCGCCGGGCGCGCCCCCGGGCACCAAGGTGGTGGGACACAATGAGCAGGGACATTGCCCTTTGATGGTCGAATCCGCGTGTACGATATATGCCCACCGGCCGCGGACCTGCCGCGAGTACGACTGCCGGGTGTTCGCCGCCGCCGGCCTGCGGCCCGAGTCCCAGCCCAAAATCGACGCCCGGGTGGTGCGGTGGCGGTTTTCCTACGTCGACCAAGCCGCCCGCGAGGCCCACGAGGCGGTGAAGGCCACCGCGCGTTTTCTGTGCGACCACCCGGCGGCGTTCTCGCGTCCCCCGCCCCCGAGCCGGCTGGGGATCGCGTTGGCGGCGTTGCGTGGTCACCCCGCGCTGCTGGGAAACGCCGACGACGCGCGCCCCGTGGCCGACATCGCCCGGGACATCGAAGCCTGGGCCCGCTGACCTACTCGAACGCGGCCGGGCGCAGATCGAGGGTCATCGCGTGTTGGGTCAACACCGGGGCGCAGACCACGCCATCGTAGATGATGTCCTTGACCAGGGCGGGACCGCTGACCGCGCCGAGGCCGGCGATGTCCACCGCCACCTGCTCGAGGGGGGCGGCGCCTTTTTCGGTCACCGCGGCGGCGACATCAAAGCCGAGCACATTGGCGGCGTGGGGGGCGAGCATCACCCCGTCGACGAAGCAGCCCGAGTCGACCAAGAACCAATGCGCGGTCCCGGCCAGCTTGGTCTCGACCAACGCGGTGAGCGACACCCCGCTGGCTTGGCGCACAAACCGCACCGGGGTGGGCGCAGCGCCCGCGGGGTCGACCACCACGCGGTCGTGCCCGAGGTCCACGGTGACCACGTGGCCGGCCAAGGTGTGCAGCGAGAGCATGCCCGCGACCTTCGGCCAGTCCGGCGGCATCAACGCGTTGAGGTCCATGACCCCCACCGTGGGCACGGTGAGGGCCTGCCCGGCCACGGTGAGCGCGACATCGCGACAATAGGGCATAGCGATGCGTTCGCCGGTCATGCGAAAGCCCACCAGACGCCCGGTGGGGGTGCAGCCCAGGGCCTCGGCCACCTCGGGCGAGATCACGGTCAGGCCCCCGCCGGTGTCGAACAAGAACGTGCGCCCCGCGCCCGCGACCTCGACGTCGACCTGGCGCAGGGGGCCGACGAATGGCTTGACCGCCCAGGTGGGCCCGGGCGCAGCCGGCGCGCGGGGGGGCGCGTCGGCCCGGGCGGTGGCCGCCGGCGGCGCACGGTGACTCGCCGCCGGGGCGGCGGCCGGCGGGGTGGACGCACAGGACAAGGCCAGCACGAACAGACCGGGCACAAACACGTGGCGCATAGAACCTCCAGGCCGCGGCATAGGTGAACCGCAGGTGGTCGTCGACCGGTGGCGCGCGGCCGCGCGCCTAAATGTCGCTGAAACCGCGGCGGGCTCAATCCACCGCGTCGGCCACCACCTGGCGGGCCCAGGCGGTGACAATGTCGACATAGGTCGCGGGGGTCGCGCCCAGCGCATCGGTGATGCGCATCGACCAGCGCTCGGGCGCGAACAATGTCCCTGTACCCGGCACCGCGGTGAGCGTGCCCGCCCGCGACAGGTGTCGGCCCCGGCGGAGCAGGTCTTGGATCGTGACCCGGCCCGCGAGGGCGTCGTCGAGGCTGGTCACCGCCTGTTGCACCGCCGCGTCGGTGAGCTTCATCGTCCTTTGGTGCTGTACGTTGAAGCACGCCACCGCGTAGAAATGGGGCAAGCCCCGCGCGGCCCCCGGCACTTCGGCCTCGATGAACAACAGGCTGTTCAGCCGTTCGCGGCAGGTGAGCGTGCCCTCGTCGTGAAGGCCGCAGTCGGGGCACGGGGCGGACATGGGCCGAGCATAAAACAAAGGCCCCCTTCCGGGGACCCTTGGGCGTTCGCGCGCCCGCCTATTTCTTGGGCTCAGGACAGCCCGGCAGCCCCGCCCACCGCAAGCACGGTGGCACGTGGCTGAGCACGAACTCCATTTCGTAGAGGTACTCGGCATCGGACGTGTCCTGAACCGGCTCGCCGGTGTCGCTCCAACGCCAGGTCAACCACCGCGACACTTGATTGTCGGGGAGGGTCTTGACGTGCTGGCCGCCGAGGTCGCTGAGGGCGTTGTTGTCATAGGCATTGGCCAACCGGACCGCCTGCTCCCCAACGATGGACTCGTCGGCGTCTTCGATGTTGTCCAGGTCCGACTCCAGGATCAGCAGGCTGAGCTCCTCCTGATAGCGGTACCGCGGCAGCCAGAAGTAGGCGGGCCAGGGCGCGCCCCCATCGGTGGTGGCGTCGATGGTCGGCAGCGGGTCGAAGTGGCTGGTGTGATCGCTCACGTTGCTGGCGGTGACCACGTCCCCGAGCTTGGGCCCCAGCTCGAGCGCGAGGTAGAGCTCGTCGTACCAGGTGGTGGAGTCCTCTTCCTCGATCACGCTGATGGTCAAGGGGTGAAAGTACGTGAGGTCGGTGCGGTGGGCGACCCGCGTGAGCCCCACGAAGGTCGGGTCCGGCCGGCTCACCCGGAGCAGCACGTCTTGGTGACTCGCGGGGCGGAGTTCGCCCTTGATCGCGCGGAGGCGAATGCCCTGGGCGGCGAAGTCGGTGAGGTTGTCCCAGGTCAGGAAGTTCGGACCTCCTTCGGCCACGGTGGGGTTGGGCAAGGGCAGGTTGCCCAACGTGCGAAACGCGAAGGTGAACTCGGGAAGTGGCACCGGGGTGAACTCTGCGGTGACGCTGAAATCATGTTCAACCGGTTGGGCATCGTCCGCGCTGTCGACGGTGACGCGGAAGAAGAGTGACTCGTTGAAGGCCAAGGGCTTGTTGGGCCAGATCGCGATCTCGCCGTTGTCATCGCCGGCGAGAAGGATGCAGGCTTCGGCCGGAGACTGGCAGTCGAAGCGATCGAGAATCAATGTATAGGGAGTTGTGGCATTGCGATTCTGTCCGTCCTTGTTGGTGCCGACGAAGGTCCGCACGTAGTAGGGCGGGTTGTCGAGCTTGTAGATGCGTCGGTCGGGGCCCTCGTCGATGCGAGGTTCGAGGGGGCGGGTCAGGTCGTAGGGCGCGTAGACCTCGGCCGCGGTGGGAACCCCGCTGGTGGTGACCACGTTGTAGGTGCCGGGTTCACCGTCGAGGATCGTCCACTGCATCTGCCCCGGGACGGTGATGGCCAGGCTCTCGGTGATGGTCTGCCCCAGGCCCACAAAATTGTAGCCGGCCCGCCGCGGGGTTTCGCGGGTGAGGGGGGTATCGTCCGGGACCAGCAAGAGGTCGACCGCGGCGGGGAGGTGGTCGCTCAGGCGTCCGCCCACGCCGGACAAGTCCCAGGGCGTGGTGAGGTGTTGGGGGATGAGCTGGTTGATGTGGAGGGACGGTTGGGCGCTCCGCGACGTGCCGCGGTAGGCGATGTAGTCCAGGCGATGGCCCTGGTCGAACCGTTCGGGATCCGAGAGGTCGGTGTAGAAGGAGAGACCGTTGGTGCGCCCGAGGTCATCGGGGCTGGTGTCGAAGGCCCACGCGTCGACGAGGTAGGCCCCGCGGTCCTGACACCATCCGAGGTCTTTGTCCCCGCAGCGAAGCGGGATCGGACCGTAGCCGGAAGGGTTGAAGAAGTAGTCCCACTGTCCGGTGTCGCACGTGTCCGCCGGGGGGGTGTAGGGGTTTCCGTCGATGTTGAGATCGCCGATGAGCACGATGTTGTGGCTGAAGGGATCCATGGTGTTGAGCTGGTTGTTCACATCGGGGGTGGCGTCGCGAAGCAGCTTGTCAATCTGGTCGAACGCCTTGGCGCGGTCGGCCCGCTTGGCACAGATTTCATCCTGGTTGTCGTACACGTAGTTGGCCACGAAGTGGGAAAACACCACGTACAGCGACTCGCCCATGGGCAGGCCAACTTTTACCAACCCCGCGCCCTTGGAGGAGTAGCAGTCCGGTTGGTCCCACACCGGCTCGTAGGCGTAGGACGAATCACACGTGAAGCGGGTGAAGCCGACGTAGCCTTCGTTGGATTCGGCGTACTTGCTGTCGCCGTTCACCCAGCCGAGAAAGGTGTCCGACAGGTTGTTCACCTGTGATTCGTCTTCGGCACCGAAAAAAGGCGCGTAGTTGTCCTGGCTGTCGAGGTCCATCTGTTCAAACGGATGAACCGAGAACAGCATGAGGCCGGAGTCTTGCAGGTCCGGCCCGTGGCGGATGTAGTCCACGTGGTAGGGGTAGTCCTTGTCGAGAAGCGACACAAATGTCGCCCGCGAGTCTTCGTCGAAGACCTCCTGCAGGGCCACGATTTCGAAGTCGGACGCGCGGATGTTCTCCGCGATCACCGCGGCCCGGTCGAGGTCGGTGAGGCCACCGCCGTAGGGATCGTAGAAGTGGCCGTCCTGGTTGGCGATGTCGTCCTTTTGTTGGACGTTGTAGGTGGCGATGCGCACGTTGCGGGCTTGTGCCGCGGCGGACGAATGCACCGCGGCCACCGCCACGCACGTGGCGAAGATGGATCGAATCATCGGAACTCCCAAGTTGTGTGTCAGCCGGCCCACACCCGGTGCCGGCGCAAGGGGGTGTTTCGGGTTCCGATCTGTCGCGGTGCGTGCGCAGGGCCCGGTGCGTGAGGATTGTGACGGCTTGACCGCGGTCACCACCGCTGTGTGCAGGGGCATTGTGTCGCGGGCAAAACAAAAGGGCCCCGGCGGGCCCTTCTGCGTGGGGGAGGCGTGGGATCAGAACACGTCCTCGGGCACATCCATGAGCGAGAGCTCGCTTTTCTCGACGAGCTTGCGCGCGAGGGTCAGGCCCGGCAGCACGTTGTGGGCAAAGAACTGGGCCGAGGCGACCTTACCGTCGTAGTACTTGCGGTCTTGCTCGTGAGCGGTCTCACGCTTCTCGATCGCCACCGCGGCGTGTTCGATCAGCAGCCACCCGATGGTGAGCTCGGCGAGGGCGAACAACATGCGGTTGCCCTGCAGGCCCACGTGGTAGACCGACTCGCCCATCTTGCCCATCATCGCCATGAACATCCCGCCCACGTCGTCAATGCCGCGCTTGAGCAGCGCCCGCTCCGCGGCGAGGATGTCCCCGCCCTTGTTGCTGTCCACCGTTTCTTGCATGCGGCCCAGCAAACCGCGCAGGGTCTCGCCTTGGTCGCGCCCGACCTTGCGGAAGAAGAGGTCCAGCGCCTGGATGTGCGTGGTCCCCTCGTACAAGGTGTCGATCTTCTGATCGCGGATGTACTGCTCGATGGGGTAGTCCTGGCAGAAGCCAGACCCGCCGAACAGCTGGAGCGCGTCGGACAACAGGGTCCACGCCTTGTCCGAGCAGTAGCCTTTGATCAGCGGCAGCATCAGGTCGTTGAGCCGGTCGATCTTCTTGCCTTCCTCCGACTTGTGCCCCCCCGCGAGCTGGACCTTGTCTTGGATCGCGGCCGCGTACAGCGCCATGGCGCGCATGCCCTCGGCGTGGCTCTTGAGATTCATCAACATCCGGCGCACGTCGGGGTGCTGCATGATCGTGACCCGGGGGGAGGCCTTGTCCATCACCTTGGTGAGGTCGGGCCCTTGCACCCGCTCCTTGGCGTACTCGAGGGCGTTGAAGTACGCGGTGGACACGTGGCTCATCGACTTCACGCCAATGCACATGCGCGCCTGCTCGATGATCATGAACATCTGGCGGATGCCGTCGTGCACCTCGCCCATGAGGTAGCCCACGCAGGGCTTGCCTTCGTCGCCGCCGAGGGTGAGCTCACAAGTGGCGGAGGCCTTGATGCCCATCTTCTTTTCGATGTTGGTGACCTTGACCCCGTTGCGCTCGCCGAGGGTGCCGTCCTCGTTGACGATGTATTTCGGAACGATGAACAGGGACAAGCCCTTGGTGCCGGGGGCGCCGCCCTCGGGCCGGGCGAGGACCATGTGTACGATGTTCTCGGGGTGGTCGAAGTCGCCGTTGGTGATGAAACGCTTCACGCCCTCGAGGTGGTAGACATCGCCTTCGACGTGTTTGGCCTTTGACCGGCCCGCGCCCACGTCGGAGCCGGCGTTGGGCTCGGTGAGCACCATGGTCGCGCCCCAGTGGCGGTCGATGAGATTCTGCACGAAGAGCTTCTTCTGCTTTTCGGTGGCGCAGGCGTCGATGACCCGGGCGATGAAGCTGCCAAAGAAATAAAAGCCCGCCGCCGCGTTGGCCCCCACCACCATCTCCCAGCCCGCCCACACCAGCGAGGGGGGGGCGCCGTAGCCGCCGAGCCGCTCGGGAAGATCGAGGCGATGCCACTCGGCCTCGTACCAGGCGTTGAGCGCGGCGGTGATCTCCTCCGGTACAGTGACATTGCCGTCGCCGTCCAGGGTCAAGGGGGTGCGGTCCCCGGCGACGTAGCTCGCGGCCAGCGGGCCTTCGGCGTACTTGCGGATGCCGTCGAGGGAGGCGCGCGCGGTGTCTTCGTCCATGGGCGCGAACGGCCCTTGGCCGAGCACCCCGTCTTGCACTTTGAGGTACTCGAACAGGTTGAACTCGACGTCGCGCATGTTCGGCTTGTAGTGGGTTTCGCTGGTCATCAAATCCTCCGGCCGCGCGCCTCCGATCGGGCGCGCTGACATTGACATCAATGTCAACGACCTAACGCGATGTGTCAAGGGTGACTTTGCCTGCGGTGTCGTACTGTCACCCACACGACGAGGACGCCGCCCCCAGTCGGTCTTGGCAAGCGCCGCCAGCGAAGGCATGACCCGGCGGTGAACCGGCTCCGGCCGGATGGGGGAAGAGATGAGCGCATTTTCCGCTGACAACCCGTTGCGGGTGGCGATCGTGGGCAGCGGCCCGTCGGGCTTTTACGCCGCCGAGGCGTTGTTCAAAAAATCGGACGCGGTGGCGGTGGACATGTTCGATCGTCTGCCCACCCCCTTCGGCCTGGTCCGCGGCGGCGTCGCCCCCGACCACCACAAGATCAAAAACGTGACCAAAAAATATGACAAGGTGGCGGCCCACGCGCGGTTTCGTTTCTTGGGCAACGTCGAAATCGGACGGCACCTCCCGGTCGACGAGATGCGCAGCTTCTACGACGCGATTTTGTTCTGCAGCGGGGCCGAGACCGACCGCCGCCTGGCCATCCCCGGCGAGAACTTGGTGGGCAGCCACACCGCCACGGAGTTCGTCGGTTGGTACAACGGCCACCCCGACTACCGGGGCCGCATCTTCGATTTGTCCCAAGAGGTCGCGGTGGTCATCGGCCAGGGCAACGTGGCCATGGACGTGGTGCGCATCCTCGCCAAGACCAAGGACGAGCTGGCCGCCACCGACATTGCCGCCCACGCCCTCGAGCAGTTGGCGGAGAGCAAGATCAAAGAGATCCACATGATCGGTCGCCGGGGCCCGGCCCAGGCGAAGTTCACCCCGCCCGAGCTGCGCGAACTCGGCGACCTCGACGGGGCCAACCCGGTGGTGCGGGCCGCGGACCTCGAGCTCAACCCCGCCAGCGCCGAGGAGCTCGAGCACAAAGACGCCAAACCCAACCGGGAGAACATGGCCTTGATGCAGGAGTTCGCGGGCCGGGACCCGGGGGGCAAGGCGCGCCGCGTGCATTTGCATTTTTTCAAGAGCCCGGTGCAGATCCTGGGTCACCATCGCGTGCAGGGGGTGCGGCTGGAGCGCAACGCCCTCAGCGGCGACGCGTTCAAACAGCGGGCGTCCGGCACCGGTGAGATCGAGGAGCTCGCGTGCGGGCTCTTCTTTCGATCGGTGGGCTACCGCGGGCGGGCGATGCCCGACGTGCCGTTCAACGACAAATGGGGCGTGTTCCCCAATGAGGCCGGTCGCATCGGAAATGGCCTGTACTGCGCGGGCTGGATCAAGCGGGGCCCGTCGGGGGTGATCGGCACCAACAAGCCGGACGCGGTCGAAACTGTGGAGAGCCTGCTCGCCGACCAGGACAGCCTCGCGCCGGCCGAGCTGCGCAACACCGGCATCCTCATCGACCGGCTCAAGGACCGGGGGGTGCGGGTGGTGTCCTACCAGGACTGGCAGAAGATCGACGCCGCCGAAGTCGCGCGGGGCCAAGCCAACGGCAAACCCCGCGAGAAGTTCACCACCATCATCGAGATGCTGGAGGCGCTGAAATAGCCGGGTTGGGGTCGGCGGGCCCGGCCTTGTCGGCCAGGGCCCGGGCGCGTTTTTCCGACTCGGTCTTGAGCGACCGCGCGGCGGCGATGAAGCTCACCACGTTCACCCCGATGGTGATGGTCTGATCTTTGTCGTCGAGGCTCGAGACCACGCTGCTGAAGTTCTTGATGTTGCCCCAGTAGGTCACCCGGGTGCCCCGGGGCACGGTCTCCAGCTGCCAAGTGAAGGTGCTGCCCTCGACGTCCCCCTCGACGATGAGGATGTCGGCCCGCCGCTTCTGGGCGTCCATCTTGTACCGGGAGGTGTAGTTGGTGGACACGATGGGGGTGTCGATGTCGAACTCCACGAAGTGGTAGCCGTCCTTTTCTTTGACCTCGACCTCTTCGCACCGGGGCATAAACCGTGGATAGCTGCGGAAGTCGGCCAGGGTGTCCCACACCACCTGCACCGGAGCGTCGATGTCGATCACCACCGTGGACCCCTTGAACTTCCCGCGCTGATCGTAGTCCACCCGGGCGAGGGGGCCCTTCTTGAGCATGCTCGTCAATGTGTCTGCAAGAACCGGCGGGGCCGCCAGCAACGCGGCGAGAACGGGGACGAGGGTCTTTTTCATGCCCTCTGGTAGCACGGCGGGGACGGTGGCGCGGGCCCCCGGCGGTGCCCATCTCACACCCGCGAACCCCCGTGCATCGGAGCGTCCCGCGCCCTATGACGAGGTCTCGTTTTGTCCGCCGGAGGTGCATCATGTCCACCCGCCAGGGTTTGGTTCTCACTTTGTTGGTGCTCTTGGCCTGGGCGGTTACGGTGGCGGCCAACCCCCCGGCCGCCGCGCCCCCGGCGCACAACCCGGTGCAGGTTGAGATGCAGGCCCTGCAAGCCGCGATGCAACAGAGCGTGGCCGCGATCGCGGCCGGGGACGTGCGCGGTCTGCCAAAGCTCCTGCATGCGGTGCACACCGCGGGGGGCGACACCAACAAGGCCCTCGACGACGGCCGCTACCATCCCCCCCAGGGGAAAGACCAGCTGGAGACGTTCCGCCGGCTCGACCACGCCTTTCACGCTGAGATGATCAAGATGGTCAAAGCCGCGCGCAAAAACGACGTCGCCACCGTCGCGCAGCAACATGGGGTGCTCATGAGCAAATGCCACGCCTGCCACGCGGTGTTTCGCCATCCCCCCGCGGCGCGCTGACATTGTGCGGTACTGGTCCGTTTTGGCTTGGGGCTGCGGGCTAAATGACGCCTTGCGTTAGCACCCAAAAGATCGCAGATTGGTCTGGCGTTGACACAAATGTCAATCGGAGGACGCGATGGCGAAGAAGGCACCAAAAGTGACGAAAGGCCGCGAGGCCGTGCTCGTGGCGGGGTCGCGCACCCCGTTTTTGAAATCCAACGGCGCGTATCGGCCGTTCATGGCCCACGACCTCGGGCGCTTCGCGGTCCAAGGGCTGTTCGAGCGCACCGGCCTCGACCCCGCCCTCATCGAGCTGGTGGTGATGGGCACCGTGGTCCAGGACCCCCGCACCTCCAACGTCGCGCGTGAAATTGCATTGGGGGCGCAGGTGCCCCAGCGCGTGCCCGCGTTCACCACCACCTTGGCGTGCATCTCCGCCAACGTGGCCGCCACCACCTGCGTCGAGCACATCCGCGCCGGCCAGGTCGACGTCGCCCTGTGCGGCGGCACCGAGACCTTCTCCGACCCGCCGATTCGCTTGAGCAAGAATTTGCGCCAAGCGTTGGTGAAGCTGCAGAAGGCCAAGGGGCCCGCCGACTACCTCGCCATCCTCGGTCAGCTCTCCCCCAAAGATGTCATCCCCGACATCCCCTCGGCGTCGGAGTTCTCCACCGGCCTGACCATGGGCCAAGGCTGTGAGCGCCTCGCGCGCCGGTGGGGGGTGACCCGGGAAGAGACCGACGAGTTTGCCGCGCGCTCGCACGTGCTCGCGGACCGGGCCTGGAAAGAGGGCCTGCTCGCCGAGGAGGTCGCGCCGGTGCAGCTGCCGCCGAAGTTCGACACCGTGGACAAGGACAACGGTCCCCGGGGGGACACCACCGTCGAGGGCCTGGCCAAACTCAAGCCCGCGTTCGACAAAAAGCACGGCATCATCACCGCCGGGAGCAGCTCGTTTTTGACCGACGGCGCCTCCGCGGTCCTGCTCATGGCCGAGGAGCGCGCCAGTGAGCTCGGCTACGACGCCAAGGCCAAGATCAAGGACTACACCTACGGTGCCGGTGACCCCCTCGAGGAGCTTCTCATGGGGCCGGCGTTCACCATCCCGGTGCTGCTCGAGCGCAACGGGCTCAGCGTCGACGACGTGGACGTGTGGGAGATCCACGAGGCGTTCGCGGCCCAGATGGTGGCCAACCTGCGGGCCCTCAAGGACGACACCTTCGCCAAAGAGCGCCTGGGCATGAAGAAAGCCATCGGCGAGATTCCCCTCGAGAAGCTCAACGTGTGGGGGGGCTCGGTGTCGGTGGGCCATCCCTTCGGCGCCACCGGGGGGCGGCTTTTGACCACCGCCGCCCACCGCTTGAATCTCTCGGGCAAAAAGTACGCGGTGGTGGCGGGGTGTGCCGCCGGGGGCCAAGGCTCCGCCATCCTCCTCGAGAACGCTCAGCTCTGATCATCAGTTCGCTATTCATGAATGGGGGCGCCATGACCGCCACGACCGCAGAAAAAGATTCCAGCCAAAAGTCCGCCAAGAAGTCCGCCGGGGCGGCCAACGCGATTCAACTCGAAAAGGTGGGCGAGGTTCTTGTCATCACCTTCGATGACCCCGACGCCAAGGTGAACACCCTGAGCGAGAAGTTCAGCGCGGAGCTGAAGGACGCCTTCGACGCGTTGCTCAACGACCACGAGGTCAAAGCCGGGGTGCTCATCTCGGGCAAGAAGGACGGCTTCATCGCCGGGGCGGACATCAAGATGTTGCAGGCCTGCCGCTCCGCCCAAGAGGTCGAGCGGTTGAGCCGCGACATGCAGGCCGAGCTGGACAAGCTCGAGTCGAGCAAGAAGCCGGTGGTGGCCGCGATCCACGGCCAGGCCCTCGGCGGTGGCCTGGAAGTGGCATTGGCTTGTCACTATCGCATCTGCACCGAGCACAAGAAGACGGTGATGGGCCTGCCCGAGGTGATGCTCGGGCTGCTCCCCGGGGGCGGCGGGACCCAACGTCTGCCCCGGTTGGTGGGCATCCAGGCCGCGCTGGACATGATGCTCACGGGCAAGAACATCCGGCCCAAGAAGGCCAAGAAAATGGGGTTGGTCGACGAGGTGGTGCTGCCCTACGGCCTGCGCGAGGTCGCCATCGAGGCGGCGCAGAAGCTCGCCGCGGGCACGCTGAAGCACAAGGAGCGCGAGCTGTCGCCCCAAGACCGGGCCCTGGAGGACAACTTCGCGGGGCGGGCCATCGTGTTCCGCCAGGCCCGGGCGATGGTGGAAAAGCAGACCAACGGGCTCTATCCCGCGCCCTTCGCGATCATCGACGTGGTCGAGCACGGGATGAACAAAGGGATGAAGAAGGGCCTCGAGGAAGAGTCCCGCCGGTTCGGCGAGCTGGGCATGACCCCGGAGTCAGCGAGCTTGATGAGCTTGTTCTTCGGGCAGACCGCGCTCAAAAAGAACCGTTTTGGCAAACCCGACGTCGCGACCCAGACGGTGGGGGTGCTCGGCGCGGGCTTGATGGGCGCGGGCATCGCCATGGTCTCGACCATGAAGGGCTACCGCGTACACCTCAAAGACATCTCGTACGAGGGGCTCGGCCGCGGGCGCAAACAAATCTGGGACGAGCTGGACCGCCGCCGCAAACGCAAAGCCATGACCGCGTTCGAGCGCGACCAGACCATGGCCAACGTGGTGGCCCAGCTCGACTACGCCGGGTTCAACAACTGTGACGTGGTGATCGAGGCGGTGTTCGAGGACCTGAAGCTGAAGCACCGGGTGATCGAAGAGGTCGAGCAGCACATTCACGATGACTGTGTGTTCGCGTCCAACACCTCGGCGTTGCCCATCACCGACATCGCCCAGGCGTCGAAGCGCCCCGAGAACGTCGTGGGTATGCACTATTTCTCCCCGGTGCACAAAATGCCGCTCCTGGAGGTGATCGTCACCGACAAGACGAGCAAGAAGGCGTCGGCCTTGGCCGTCGACGTGGGGCTCAAGCAGGGCAAGACCGTCATCGTGGTCAAGGACGGCCCCGGCTTTTACACCACCCGCATCCTCGCGCCCTACATGGACGAGGCGGCGGTGATCGGGATGGAAGGGGTGGAGTTTCACCGCTTCGATCAGATCATGAAGGACTTCGGGTTTCCGGTGGGGCCCATCGCGCTGCTCGACGAGGTGGGCATCGACGTGGGGGCCCACGTGGCCAAGGACATGGCGCCGTTTTTCAAAGACCGCATGGCGGCTGCGGATTCAGACGCATTGGACGCAATGGTCAAGGCGGGCTTTTTGGGGCGCAAGTCGAAGAAGGGTTTCTTCCTCTACGACCAGGGCCCGAAAAAGAAGGACGCCGCGCACCAGATCGTGTCCATGCTCAAAAAAGCGGTGGGCCAAGGGGACGAGGGCAAACCCATCAACCCCGGCGCGCTCGAGATCTTCAAGGCCCACGGCGGCAAGTCCGGGGGCAAGGTGGACGTCACCGAGATCCAACACCGCATGGCCATGCGCATGGTCAACGAAGCGGTGATGTGCCTCGAGGACGGCATCTTGGACAACCCCGTCGACGGGGACATCGGGGCGGTGTTTGGCCTCGGGTTCCCCCCGTTCCGGGGTGGGCCGTTCCGCTACGTGGACAGCATCGGGGCGGGCCGCGCGGTGTCGATCCTGGAGAAGCTCGCGGACAAATATGGCAAGCGGTTCGCGCCCACCGGGCTGTTGGTCGAGCACGCCAAAAGCGGCAAGAAGTTCCACCCCGACGCGAAGTGATCGCGCGCGACGACGTGAAGATGGCCCGCCCGCGCGGGCCGTTTTCTTTTGGGTCGAAGGGGGGCCGCCCTCGCTCAGAGGGTGTGCAGAAACGCGACCAGGTCCGCCGCCTCCTGATCGGTGAAGGTGTCCTCAAACGCGGGCATCTCGTCTTCGCCGTTGAGGATGGTCGAGATGGTGCTCTCGTCGGAGTGCTCGGCCACTTCCTCGACGATGTTGGGCCCCTGGCTGGTGCCCTGGCCGTCGGCGCCGTGGCAGGCGCTGCAGTTGGTCTGGTAGAGGTCGCCGCCGGCGGTGGCGTCCCCGTCCAGGGCCGCGATGTCGGCGGCGCGTTCGTTCATGGCGCCGCCACAAGCGGCGAGGGGGGTGAGAAGCAGGGCGAAAAGGCACAGGCGCATCATTTGGTACTCCAAGGTTCTGCTTGGGTTTACGCACCAGGGGCAGATCTGCTTGGTGAAAAAAACTGAATCTGGCGCCGGGGTTGCCACCTCGGGCAAATATTGACATGGATGTCAATCTCACTAAAAAAGGGGCGCCGGGTGCACGAATCATTGTTGAACGACGAGCTCAAGGCTTTCCAAGACGCGTTCAAGAAGTGGGTCGACAAAGAAATCGTGCCCCACCACGCGGCCTGGGAAAAAGAGGGCATGGTGCCGCGGGCCCTGTGGGAGAGCGCGGGGGCCAACGGCTTTTTGTGCATCACCCAGCCGGAGGCCTTCGGCGGGTTGGGGCTCGACTTCCGTTACTCCACGGTGGTGATCGAGGGCCTGGCCCGGGCCGGCGCCCATGGGCCGGGGTTCCCGCTTCACAGTGACATTGTGGCGCCGTACATCGAGCACTACGGGTCGGATGAGGTCAAACAGAAGTTCTTGCCCCCCATGGCCGCGGGCACCTGCATCGGGGCCATCGCCATGACCGAGCCCGGCACCGGGTCGGACCTGCAGGGGGTCAAGACCAAGGCCGTGCTCGACGGGGACGAATGGGTGATCAACGGCGCGAAGACGTTCATCACCAACGGGCTGTTGTCGGATGTGGTGATCGTGGTCGCGCGCACCGAAGACGACAAATCGGGCTGGGAGTCCCAGAGCCTGATCCTGGTCGAGCGCGACGCGCCTGGTTTTTCCCGCGGCCGGCACCTTGAAAAGATGGGACTGCACGCCCAGGACACCGCCGAGTTGAACTTCGAGGACTGCCGGGTGCCCAAGGGCAACCTGCTCGGGGAGCGGGGCCAAGGGTTCGTCTACCTGATGAACGAGCTCGCCCGGGAGCGCTTGATCATCGCCGCGGGCTGTGTGGCCGGGGCGCAGGCGGCGCTGGAGATGACGGTCGAGTACACCCAAGACCGGCAGGCATTTGGGCGGCCGATCTCGAAGTTCCAGACCACCCGGCACACCCTGGCCGAGATGGCGACCGAGATCGCGGTGGGGGAGGCGTTCGTGGACCGGTGCATCGAGCGGCTGGTCGCGGGGGACAGCCTCACCGTCGAGGCGTCGATGGCGAAGTACTGGACCTCGGAGATGCTCGGCCGGGTCACCGACGCGGGGGTGCAGCTGTTCGGGGGCTACGGCTACATGAACGAGTACCCGATTTCGCGGGCCTACACCGACGCGCGGGTGCAACGCATCTACGGCGGCACGAGTGAAATCATGAAAGAGATCATCGCCCGCGCCCTGGTGTAGTCGAGGCTGCGACATGTCGCGGCGCCGCCGGGGAAGTGGATCGTTTTGGCGAAAACCGGCTTCCCCATGCGGCTTTGCGTACACTCGACCCGAATACCTGACCGGGTTGGGGTTGTATGTTGTCGCGTTTCGTTCTCGTGCGTTTGGTTGCGGTTGTGTGGGTGTCGCTGGCGTTCAGCGCGGTGGAGGGGTGCGGTTGCGGCACCCCCCCCGAAGGCTGCGACGGCGGCGAGGATTGTGACCCCGGTGAGGTCTGCGGCGACGACGGCGCGTGCCAGACCGCGGGCGACGGCGACGGCGACGGGGATGGGGACGGGGACGGCGACGGCGACGGGGACGGCGATGGCGACGGCGACGGCGACGGCGACGGCGACGGGGATCCGGACCCGGTGCGCGAATCCAACCCGAACAACCCCGACAACCACCTGCTCGACTCCGACTGTGATGCGATCTCCGATGCCAATGAATATGGAACGCTCTGGCCGGGGGGCCTGACCACCGACCCCGACGATTGGGACAGCGACGACGACGGCATCCCCGATGGGGTGGAAGTGGGCCGGACCCAAGCGATCGAAGATCAATGCAACGTGGTGTATTTCGATCAGGATCCGTCCACCGTGACCCTGCCCACCAACCCCGACACCGACGGGGACTGCATCAGCGACGGCCTGGAGGACGCCGACCACAACGGTCGCAAAGACCCGGGCGAGACCAACCCGCTGTCCACCGACAGCGACATGGATGGTCTCGAAGACGGTGAAGAAGACACCAACTGCAACGGGGTGGTCGACCCCGGCGAGTCCGACCCGCGCGACCTCGACAGCGACGACGACGGGCTCAACGATGGGGTGGAGGTGGCGATCGGCACCGACCCCACCAACCCCGACAGTGACGGCGACGGCGTGCCCGACGGGACCGAGGTGGACAACGGCACCGACCCCACCACCGCTGAGCCCGACGCGGACGGCGACGGCATCACCGACGTCATCGAGATGATGAACGGCACCGACCCCAACGACCCCGACATGGACGACGACGGGCTGTGTGACGGCCCCTCGTCGGTGGCCGGGGTCTGCACCGGGGGCGAAGACCTCAACGGCAACGGGGTGATCGAGCCCGGCGAGACCAACCCCCAGAGCGCGGACACCGACTGCGACGGCATCGGCGACGGGGACGAAGCCAGCTACGGGACCTCGCCGGTGGACGCGGACACCGACGGCGACCTCATCCTGGACGGCGTCGAGATCTCGGCCACGTCGTCGCCCGAGGCCACGTGCGTGTTCGCCGGCGACGCCGAGCCCGCGACCAGCACCGACCCCACCCTGCTCGACACCGATGGCGACGGCAAGAACGACGGGGTCGAGGACCTCAACCGAGATGGCGCGCTGGGCGCTGCAGACCCATTGGGGGTGCAAGAGACCGACGCGAGCTTCGCCGACACCGACGGCGATGGGTTCTGCGACGGGCCCAACACCGTGACCGGCACCTGTGTGGCCGGCGAAGACATCAACAAGGACGGCCGGGTCAACAACGGCGAGACCGACCCCCGGGTGTCCGACCTGGACAGCGATGGCGACGGCTTGCCCGACTCGCGCGACCCGAGCCCCAACGACCCCGACGCGGACGACGACGGTCTGTGCGACGGGGCCGGCTCGGTGGCGGCGGTGTGCGTGGGGGGCGAAGACCTCAACGGCAACGGTGTCGTCGACGTCGGTGAGACCAACCCCCTCGAGCCGGACACGGACTGTGACGGGGTCAACGACGCCGAAGAAGGCAACATCGGCACCAACCCCCTCGTCCCCGACACCGACAACGATGGTCTGTCCGACGGGATCGAGACCGGCGTGACCGGCCCGGTCACCGGCACCGCCTGCGTGGGCGTGCCCGTCGACCAAAACCCCGATCCCGCCCACAACAGCAACCCGCTGGTGCCAGACACCGACGGCGACGGCATCCCCGACGGGCTCGAGGACCGCAACCAAGACGGGGCCATCGCCGCCCCCGGCGGCAACCCCCAAGAGACATTCCCCGCCAACCCCGACAGCGACGGGGACGGCAAGTGCGACGGCCCCTCCACCGTGGCCGGCACCTGCACCGCGGGGGAAGACCTCGACTTCGACGGCGTGCTCGACCCCGGCGAGACCGACCCCCGGGTGCCCAACCTCGACAGCGACGGGGACGGCCTCGAAGACGCGGTCGAGCTCGCCCGGGGCCTCGACCCCAACGACCCCGACACCGACGGCGACGGTCTGTGCGATGGGGCGATCCTCATCGGCGGCTGCACCGGGGGCGAGGACATCAACAAAAACGGCGTGCTCGACGTGGGCGAGACCAACCCCGCCGACGCCGACACCGACTGTGACGGCCTGTCCGACGGCTTCGAGCGCACCACCGGCACCAACCCGCGCCTGGTCGACTCCGACGCCGACCTCATCGGGGACGGCATCGAAAGCGGCGTCACCGGCCCGGTCTCTGGCCCCACCGCCTGCACCAACCCACCGGTCGACGCCGACGGCGGCGCCACCACCACCAACCCCCTCGACAACGACACCGACAACGACGGCAAAAACGACGGCCTCGAAGACCGCAACCGCGATGGGGCGGTGGGGCCGGCCAACCCCGCGGGCCAAGACACCGACCCCAACCTCGCCGACACCGACGGTGACGGCTTGTGCGACGGGCCCCTCGACGTGGCCGGGACCTGCGTGGCCGGGGAGGACCGCAACCAAAACGGCGTGGTCGACGCGGCCGAGACCGACCCGCGCATCGCCGACGTGGACGACGACATGGACGGGCTGTCCACGCCCGACGAGATCAACATCTACGGCACCAACCCCAACGACTCCGACACCGACAACGATGGGCTGCTCGATGGCGATGAGGTCCTCACCCACAACACCGATCCCTTGCGGGCGGACACCGACTGCGACGGTCTCACCGACGGGGAAGAGGTCAACTGGACCCCGGCCCCGCAGCCCGATCCCAACGATCCCGACACCGACGGCGACGGTCTGCTCGACGGGCTCGAGGCCGGCACCGACTGTGTGGAGGCCGACGCCGACATCACCTGCGGCATGTTCTGCGTGGTCGACGGCGACGGCGGCACCACCACCACCGACCCGGTGAGCGGCGACACCGACGGCGACGGGGTCCAGGACGGGGCCGAGGACGCCAACCAGAACGGGGTGGTCGATCCCGGCGAACTCAACCCCGGCGTCGACGACGTCGACGACGGGGGCGCGGCCCAATCCGCGTGCTCCACCGAGAACCTCAAGACCATCAGCCTGATCACCCGCGCCGACCTCACCGCCGACCTCCAGTTCGCGGTCGACCCCGCGGCGTTCCCCGCCAACCTGCACCGCGAGGTGGTCGCGTCCTCCGCGTCGCGGGGGTTGATGGTGTTCAACCCCGCCGAACAGGTCGCGGGCTTCGCGGTCAAGCTCGACCCCGGGCTCGCCGGCGGTGACGTCGCGGCCCAGCTCACCACCCTCGAGGGTCTGTGGGGCGCGGCGGGCTCACAGTCGGACAAGTTCACCCAGGCGGTCACGACCTGGGACGGCTTTGACTCGATTTTTGCCTCCTACACCTGGGACGACACCGGCAACCACGCCGCGGGGCGCGCGGCCAACGATCTGGTCTCCGCGATCCTGTCCGCCCACGGGTACGCGGGCATCAGCGGGCTGTTGTCCGGGGCCGGCCTCGGCACCCAGCAGGGCCCGTTCCGCCTGCAGGTTCAGCTCATCAACCGCTCGGCCAACAGCACCATCATCGTCGGGGCCTTGGCCAACCGGGCCGACTACCTCGCCGACGACAACACCTTGTTCGACGTGCGCGACCTGTCCAACGGCACCCCGGTGGCGCAGTTCGGCGATCGCACCGGTGTGCAATGTGACTTGATGGAGGTCCAGGCCCGCCAGAAGGTCGACTTCGTGTGGGTGGTCGACAACTCCGGCTCGATGTCCAACGAACAAAACGCCCTCGCCACCGCCGCGGCCCAGATCGCCACCCAACTGCAGGCCACCACCGCGGACGCGCGGTTGGCGGTGATCACCTCCGACCTCGACCGCACCGGGTCGGCCACCGGCAACTGGGACGGTGAGAACGAGACCAGCGGCTCACCCCGTTACTGTCCGTTCACCGACGTGTCCGCCATCGTGGACCCGAACAACAACGCGTTCACCAACTGCGTCACCAGCCTCGGCACCGGGGGCTCGGGATCGGAGCTGTTCTTCCGCAACGCCGCGTGTGTGCTTGGCCAGACCGTGGCCGGCGACAACATGTGCGGGCGCAGTCCGACCCGGGGGCCGTTCAACAACGGCAGCTACGCGGTGCCTCCCGGCAACTATCCCCTGTTGCCCCGCCAGGCCGCCGACGCCCACGCCATCCGCACCGACTCCGACGTGGTGTTCGTGTTCTTGTCCGACACCAACGACCAATCCGACTGCGAGTTCCAAATGTGTCCCAACGGGTCTTGCGGGTCCGGCACCTGCCAAGACAACGGCACCGCGGGCAACACCGCCGACGACGTGTGCGTGCCCAACGGATCGCTGGGCCAATGCGGCACCAACCCCGACGCCAACATCCCGCAATGGGCCAACTTCTTCGGCAACTTCGACGGGGCCGGCAACAGCGCGTTCGTGGCCGGCATCGTGTGTCCGCTCGGGTCCAACTGCTCGGACTACGGCAGCGGCACCGGCGCCTACATGAACGACCGGTGGCAGACCTTCTTCGCCCTCGCGGGCGGGGTCGAGGCCGAGCTGCCCGGCGACGCCGACCCCAACCAGGCGGCCAAGATCCAGACCGCGGTGGCCAACATCCTCGACCTCGCGGTGGCCAACGCGTCGCCCTATGTGCTGAGCAAGCCGCCCATCTCCGCCACCATCAAGGTCGCCTTCGACCCCAGCGTGCTCACCGAGGGCACCTGCAACGGCGGCAACCTCACCGACATCCCGCGCAGCCGGGCCCACGGCTGGGACTACGACCCGGCCACCAACTCCATCCAGTTCTTCGGCGATTGCCGGCCCCGGGGCACGGAGGTGGGCAAAGACATTGCCGTGTCCTACCGCTACTGGATCAAGGGCTGCGACGAGGCCGACGGCTGCGAGGACATCTGCAACTGCGACGCGCCCTTCCTGTGCGTGAACGACCAATGTGTCTGTCCGTCTGATTGTGGCGAGCCGGGGGGCATTCCCAGCGGCTACACCTGCGACACCCAGTCTTGCACCCTGTCGTGCCTGGCCGACTGCGGCGGCTGCCCCGCGGGCCAGATGTGCAACACCAACACCTGCGGGTGCGAATGCCCGGCCAACTGCGGCGGTCCGCCGCCCCAGGAAGACATGGTCTGCAACACCACCACCTGCGAGTACGAGTGTTTGGCCTGTGACGAGACCGACCGGCCCAGCGCGTTCTCGACCTGCAACCTCGCGACCTGCGAATGGGAGTGCGGGGGCTGCGGCGGCGGCGACCCGCCCGCCGGGCAGTACTGCAACACCAACCCCGCGGTGTGCGACTTCGAGTGTGCGGCCGACTGCGGGGGCTGCGGCCCGGGCTACGACTGCAACCTCGCCGCTTGCACATGTGATTGCATCGACTGCGGCGGCAACCCGCCGGGGCCGGACTACACTTGCAACACCCAGACCTGCCAGTACGAGTGCACCGCCAACCCCGACCCCGGGACGTCGCCCGGGCCCAACTTCGTGTGGGACGCGGGGCTGTGCGATTGGACCTGTCCCGCGGACTGCGGCGGCAATGATCCTGGAGGGAGCGCGACCTGCGACCCGTCGGTGTGCGAGTGGACCTGTCCCCTCGACTGTGGCGGCTGCGCGGGGGCGAGCACCTGCAACACCGACAGCTGTGCCTGCGAGTGCCCCGCGGACTGTGGCGGGGTGGCCCCGGGCCCCGATTGGGCCTGCAACACCGACACCTGCCAGTACGAGTGCACCACCATGCCCGACCCGGGGACCGCGCCGAGCCCGGCGTTCGAGTGGGACCCCGCCGAATGTGACTGGACCTGTCCCAAGGAGTGCGGGGGCGTACAGCCCCCCAACCCGCCCTACGGTTGCGACGAAGCCACCTGCACCCAGGTGTGCGAGCTGGACTGCGGGGGCTTGTGCGGGGCCAACGAGACCTGCAACACCGACAGCTGCGCGTGCGAGTGCGGGGCGCCGCTCACCTGCGGCGCGGGGTTGGTGTGGGACGACGATGCGTGCGCGTGCGTGTGTGACACCGCGCAGGACTGCGGACCGACCCGCGAGCTCGATCCCGACACCTGCTCGTGCGTGTGCCGGACCGACGACATGGGCGTGCCCAACTGCGGGGGCTGCAACCCCGGCGACGTGTGCGCGCCTTCGTTGTGCACCTGCTTCAACCCTGGCGGGGGTTGATGCCCATGCCGTGGCCGGCCCCTCGACGCAGGGATTGGCCGTGATAGACCCTCCTCGTCATGCGACGAGGAGGCCTCCTCGTCAGCGAACGAGGAGGATGTATGCGTCGAGTTCGTGAATGGGTGTTGGTGGGCATGGTGGTGGCGTTGGCCGCGGCGTGTCCGGAGAAGAAGGCCGACGAGGGCGGTGAGCACGCGGGCCAGGGTGAGGCCGCGGTCAAGGGCGGGGCCGCGAGCCAGCCCGCTGGCAATGCCCCTGCAGCCAAGGGCGACCGCAGCGTTCATTTTGTGTGGCCCCAAGACGGGTCCACTGTGCCCGAGACCTTCACGGTGGTGTTCGGGGTGAAGAATCTTGAGGTGGTGCCCGCGGGCGAAGGGTTGAACGACCCGAACAAGGGGCATCACCACGTGGTCATCGACGGCAAGCCCATCCCGGCGAAGACCATGGTGCCCAAGGACGAAAAGAACATTCACTTTGGCAAGGGCCAGACCCAGGCCGAGCTCAAGCTCGCCCCCGGGGAACACACCTTGACCATGCAGTTCGCGGATGCGGCCCACATGAGCTACGGACCCGATTTGTCGTCGACGATCAAGGTCACGGTGGTGGCCGCGCCCAAGGACGAGATGAAGGTGATGTTCGAGGCCCCCCAAGACGGCGCGAAGGTGAAGTCGCCGGTGAAGGTGGTGTTCGGGGTGTCGGGCATGACGGTGAAGCCGGCCGGGGAAGAGGTGCTCAACAAGCTGGTCGGTCACCACCACGTGGTCATCGACGGCGAGGCGATCCCCGCGGGCACCATGGTGCCCAAGGATGACAAGAACATTCACTTCGGGGGCGGCCAGACCGAGGCCGAGCTCAAGCTCGACAAGGGCAAACACACCTTGACCATGCAGTTCGCGGATGGCGCGCACATGAGCTACGGCGAAAAGATGTCGAGCACCATCACCGTCGAGGTCGAGTGAGCAAGACCCCGCCGGTGCAGGTGGGTGACCTGGTGGTGATCGTCACCGCCCCCGAGCGCGGCATCGGCCGCCTCGAGCGGGTGCTCGACGACGGTCGCCACCGGGTCTTTTTTTATCCCACCGGCACGTTTTGGCTCGGGCCCGCGGCCGAGGTGCGGCCCTGTCCGGTGGGCTTTCCCCAGCAGACCGGGTTCGTGGTCGAGGGCGACGGCTAGGGTTGCACCAGCCCCCACAGGGCGCCGTCCGCGGGGCCGTCGAATGGTGCGATGGCCTCGTCGAGAGCGGGCGCGCCCGCGAGCCCGGGGAGCATGACCGGCGCCGCGGTCGCGGCGTCGTCCACCGGCAGCTTCCAGTCGTGCCGGCTGTACAGTTTCATTGTGCGGTCGCCGTCCTTGATCGCGAGACACAGCTCAAACGGGGGCGGGGCTTTCCCTTCGCATTCCCAGGTCCGGACCTGGGCCTTCACCCGGCGCTTGGCCTGGGGAAAGACCATGGTCAGCTCACCCCCGGCCAGGCGGTGGCGGAACAGCTCGGCCCGCGCCCGCCAGCGGGAGGCGTGGCTGAACGCGCCCACCCGCTCGCCCTCGGCCGACACCGCGACAAAGGAGTGCACCATGTCGCGGTCGCCGCGCGGCATGCGCTCGATCCACACCCGGTTGATCAGATGCTTGGCCCGGTCGGGCCGCGCCGGGCGCAGAACAAAAAACGCCCCCGCGATGAGGGACAAGGACAAGGACACGGCCAACCACTTCGACATCGCATGCTCCTCTGGGCCCGCGGCCCGCGAAGAGTGTAACGACAAAATGCGACGAGGCCGCGCGGCCACCAAACGCCGTCTCCTACAGTGGCATACCAGGACCTACCTCTGTGAGGGGGGTCAACGGCGGGATCGAAGCCGAGTCGCCATGATGGCGTCAGCCCTGTCATGACCCTGCACAATCTTCGCTCTGTTCGCGCGGCGCCGCGCCTGGTCCTGGCCTTGTCGGTGGGGGCGGTCCTGCTCGGGGGCGCGCCCGCCGAGGCCCGCCGCACCGACCGGACCCGCCGTCCCGCGGTGGACAGCCCCCGCGCCCAGAACGCGCACACCGCGCGCAAGTCGAGCCCGCGGCGGCGCCCCCGCCGCGCGGCCCCGCAGAAAAAGCGCGCGCACCCGCCGCGCCGAGACGCCGCGTCCACCCCGGTCAAGGCCCCCGCGGGCCTGAGCAAAAAGCGCAATGCCATTGTCAAGACCGCCCTCGCCCTCGAGGGCAAGCCCTACCAAGCGGCGGGCAAAGGCCCCGCGCGCTTCGATTGTTCGGGGCTGACCCACTACGTGATGAAACAGCACGGCATCACCGTCACCGGCGGGTCGCGGCACCAAATCCACGAGGGCAAACCCGTGCCCTGGTCGGCGTCCCGGCCCGGGGACTTGGTGTTCTTCCGGCGCGAAGGCCGCATCGCCCACGTGGGGGTGGTGGTGGACAACACCGGCGAGAGCCTGCTGGTGGTGCACGCCACGTCGCGCGGGGTGGTGGTCGATGACGTGCTCGCCTCGTCGTACTGGCGGCCCCAGCTCTACGCCGCGCGCGATCTCTTGTAACCCCGGTGTCACATCCGCGGGGCTATGCTGCGCCCATGAATGCTCTGATGCGTGTGTCGTTGTTGGTGGTCTTGGGCCTCGTTCCCGCGTGTGCGCCGAGTTGTGTGCCCGCGGACGCCACCGGGTGTCCCCTGGAGCCGAGCGAAGCGGTGGGGGTGCCGTGCTTTGACGAGGGTCAGCAATGCGGGGAGTTCAGCCTGTGCGACCCGTGCACATCGGACTTGAGCGAATGCGAGATGCTCGAATGCAAAGACGGGTCGTGGACCGCCCTGGAGCCGGACCCGAACTGCGAGCAGTGACATGTCGAGCGGAGGCGCGGCCCGCGAGGCGGGGGCTCAAAGCTCGAGGTACTTGGCGCGCTTTTTCTTGATGTTCTGAATCAGCTTGTTGGCCGTGACAATGTCACCGGAGTAGATGCGGTCCACGAGCTTGGTGTCGGCCAACAGGTGCAGGGCCTCATCGATGGCCTGGGCCGAGGTCGCCGACGGCTCATTGGGGAACAGCGCTTCCCACACCCCGTGGTCGCCGAGCGGGCGCATGTGGCTGTCCACAAAACGCTGGAAGTCGGAGCCCGGCCGGTGATCGATGCGGGAGCTCCCGCTGCCTTTTTTGCCGCGGTAGGTCTCGTAATACAGTTCGCACAGGCTGTCCGCGGCTTCGCTGCGCCAAAGATCGCCGTCGTCGCTCTCTTTGGTGCGTTGCGCCTCATCATCACTCAGCAGTGCTTCCCAATCGACCACGTCTCTCTCCCGTCCACCGCGCAGGTGGTGCAATTTTTGTGGCCGCGATCCCCCCCGGCGCGGAACTGACGGCGGAACCATACGGTTTTTCCGGCCCGCGCGCAGCAACATGTCAAACGGCGCCGGCGGGTGCTGACCCGCGCGTACGGCGCCGGCTCGGACGCGGCCACCAGTGGCCTAACTAGCGTTGATCACAGGGTTTTTCAAGGTCCCCAGGCCGGCCACGGAGACCTCCACGGCGTCCCCCGCGACCAGCGGACCCACCCCCGCCGGGGTCCCGGTGAGCACGACATCTCCCGCCTCCAGCCGCATGAGGGACGAGACGTAGGCCAAAAGCCGCGCCACCGGGAACACCATGTCGCGGGTGTTTCCCTGTTGCCGGACCGCGCCTTGCACCCGGCAGGTGATCGCCAATGCTTGTGGATCAGCCACCGCGGCCGCCAACACCACCCGCGGCCCCAGCGCGCAGAAGGTGTCGAAGCCCTTGGCCCGGGTGAAGCGGCCCTTGTCCGCGCGCTGCAGATCGCGGGCGGTGACGTCGTTGGCGCAGGTGTAGCCGAACACCACCGAAAGCGCCTCGTCCTCGCGCAACCCAGAGGCATTGTGGCCGATGACCACCGCCAGCTCCGCCTCGTGGTGGACTTCACCGCTCAGGGCGGGGCGCACGATGGGGGCGCCGGGCCCGACGAGGCTGGTCACCGGCTTTTCGAACACCGTGGGCACGTCGCCGACGGTGTTGCCCAGCTCTTTGGCGTGCTCTTCATAGTTGCGGCCGATGCAGATGATTTTGCGCGGCTCCACCGGGCAGGCCAGGGCCAAGCCTTCGAGGGGGCGGGGCGGGCCCCCGTCGCGCCCAAACGGGCCCCCCACCAGCGGGGTCGCGCCCCGCTCGTCGACGCGGTAGCTGAGCATGGTCCCGGTGTCGGGGTCCCGGGCCCGGATCACGGCCGGGAACAATGTGGCTGCAGAATCCACGTGGTCGCTCACAGCCCGAGGGCCTGGTCCATGGTGTAGCGGCCGGGGGCCTGGTCGGCCAAAAACCGGGCCGCGAACAGCGCGCCCCGGGCGAAGATCCCCCGGTCGGTGACCCGGTGGGTCACCTCGATGCGCTCCCCGGCGAGGAAAAAGTACACCGTGTGTTCGCCGACCACGTCGCCGCCGCGCAGGCCGAAGACCCCGATCTCGCCTTCTTCGCGCGGGGCGTGTCCGGCCCGGGCCAGCACCTTGCGTTCGTCGAAGGACACGTCGCGGGCGGCGGCCACCGCCCGGCCCAACATCAAGGCCGTGCCCGAGGGCGCGTCCTTCTTTTGGTTGTGGTGGATCTCGGCGATGTCCACGTCGGCGAAGGGCAAGGCCGCGGCCGCCTTCTTGACCAGCGCGGACGTGACATTGGCCCCGAGGGAGGTGTTGGCCGCGCGCATCACCGGCACGGTGCCGGCGAGGTCGTCGAGGGCCCGCTCCTCGTCGTCGGACAGCCCGGTGGTGCCCACCAACAGGGGAAAGCCGTGGCGGCGGGCGGCGTCGATGTGCCCGGCGAGGGCGGCGGGAGCGGTGAAGTCGATGATCACCCCCCGGGTGCCGCCCTGCGCGGCGATGGCGGCCTCGAGGTCGGTCTTGACCTCGAGCTCGAGGTGGCCACGCCCCAGCAGCGCGCCCACGTCGTCGTAGGCCCCCATCGCCCCCGGCCGCACGGTGGCGCCGAGCAGCCGGTGTTGGTCGTCGTGGACCGCGGCGTGGGCGATGAGGTGGCCCATGCGCCCGGTGACGCCGGGGACGTAGACGCCGGTCACGTGCCGTAGCCCGCGGCGGCGAGCGCGTCCTTCAGGGTGGTGCGGTCTTTGTCGTCGAGGGCGACCAGGGGCAGGCGCACGGTGTCGTGCATCTTGCCCTTCAGCCGGGTGAGGGCGAGGGCGGCCTTGACCGGGACGGGGTTGGGCCGGAAGAACATCGCCGGGGTCAGCGGCCGCACCTTGTGCGAGAGCTTGGCCGCGGTCTGGCGATCCCCCGCGTGGAACGCGTTGATCATGGCTTTGAGGTCGCTGGCGCACAGGTGGGAGATCACCGACACCACCCCGTGGCCGCCCACCGCGAGCAGGCCGAGGATGAGCCCGTCGTCGCCAGACAGGACCGAAAAGTCGGCCCGGTCGATGAGCGCGCAGGTGTGTTCGGCCCGTTGGATGGAGCCGGTGGCCTCCTTGACCGACACAATGTCACTGTGGTCGCGCGCGAGGCGGGCGGTGGTCTCGGGGAGCAGGTCGATGCTGGTCCGGCCGGGCACGTTGTAGAGCATGGTGGGCACCGACGCCGCCTTCACCACCGCCGAGAAGTGCTGGTACAGGCCCTCCTGGCTGGGCTTGTTGTACCAAGGCGTGACCTGGAGCGTGCCGTCGACGCCGAGTTCCTTCATCGCCTTTTGTTTGTCGCAGGCGGCTTGGGTGTTGTTGCTGCCCGCGCCGGCGATGACCGGGACCTTGCCTTTGCAATGCTCGACCGCGGTGCGCACCACGGAGAGGTATTCGTCGTCGCTGAGGGTGGACGCTTCGCCGGTGGTGCCGCAGGACACGATGCCGTCGACCCCCTGGGCGATTTGGTCGTCGAGCACCGCCCGGTAGCCGTCGAGGTCGAGGCTGCCATCGGGCTGAAACGGGGTGACCACTGCGGTCCACACCCCTTGAAACACTGGCGTCGTCATGGTTCCTCCAAACATTGCGGGTCGATCCCGGACCCGACGAGCTGTAGCAAACACCCGCGCAGGCTCAAACCGGGGCCGGCGTCGGCGGTCAGATCACCAACCCCGACGACGGGCGCGGTTATTTCAGACTTTTGATCGCCCGCCGCGCCTGGTCCGCGTCGCGGCCCGAGGGCTGGAGCTTGAGGAACGCTTGGAACGACTTGATCGCCTGCGCCTTGTCGCCGCGCGCCCGGTACACCTCGCCGAGGCCGAGGTGGGCTTCGGCCGCCTTGCCGTTGAGCTTGAGGGCTTTTTTGAACGACGCGGTCGACGAGCTGAGCCGGTCCATGTCGAGGTACGCCCAACCGAGGCCGATGTGCGGCCGGTGGGACGTGGGCTTTTTGCGCATCGCGCGCTTGTAATATTTCACCGACGCGCTCGAGTGGTCGGCGAGCCGCAACCGGTCGGCCTTTTTCAGCAGCGCGTGGTAGTCGAGCTTGCGCCCGGTGCGCTTTTCCTCGGCGTCGTCTTCGGCGTCGTTGCTCTCGTCGTCCTCGTCGTCACCGTCCTCGTCGGCGGTCTCGCCGGGGGGCGCGGCCGCGGGGGGGGCCTCGGCCGCGAGCAGGGACGCGGGGCGGTGCCGGGGGTGGGCGGCGGCGAACCCTTGGACCGCGCTTTGGTTGTCGTGCCCGACGAGCTTGTCGATGGCGAGCTTGGCGTATTCGAGCCGCGCGTCCTTGAAGGTGCGGGCCTGGGCTTTGCCGAGGGCGAGCTCAAAGGCGGCGGCGGTCTTTTTCTGTCGGGCCGGGTCGGGGTCGATCACGGTGCGGCGGGCGAGGGCGAGGGTGCGGATGATGTCCGCTTCCTTTTGGAAATCCGCCGGGGGGGTGCCGGCGAGGGCCTGGCCAAGATCGGCCTCGAGTTCGGTCGCGGCCCCCTTGAGGCTTTGGTAGTCGGCGTGGGCGAGGTGGGCGGCATTTTTGTCGCCGGGCGCGGACAGGGCCCGCACCGCGAACTGATACGCCCGCTGCAGCGCCTCGTCGCGCGCGGTCTCCGCGGCCTTTTGGGCGTCAGGGGTCTTCTCCAGGCGGCCGACCTCGCCGAGCTGCCGGGCCCGGGCTGCGTGCAGGCGGCTCACCGCCGCGAGCAAGGTGGCGTCCGCGGCTTGGTCGTCGGTCTTGTCCCCCACCTCGGACAGCAGGGTGTCGATTTCGCCGAGGTCGTCACGGGGCAGGGCGCTGTGCACCAATTGCAACGCCTGATCCCCCGCGGGGGTATGTCCCTGCAACCGCGCGATCCAAGGCTGGACCAAGTCGGGGCGCAGGAAGTACAGGCCCGCGCCGGCGCCGACCCCGAGCAGGAGGAGCACGGCCGCGGCCCGCTTGAGGGTGCCGCGTCGTTTCCATTGTTTGACCGGGTCCTCGACGTCGAGGTCGTCGAAGGTGTGCCCATCGAAGAACGTCTCGAGGGTGGGCTTGCCCGACGGGCCGATGGCGGGCGCGGGCTGCTCGGGCACCGTCACCGGGGTCGGCTGGGGGGTGCCCTGCCCGATGAGCCGGGCCTGGTTGGCGGCGTCGACGACCTGGAAGAAGCTGGACAGCTCCGCGATGTCGGCGAGCGCCTTCCAGCTCTTCCCGGTCTTGGAGATCTCGTCGGTGCGACCGACCTTTTGCTCCACGATCCACTTTTGCAGGGTGGTGAGCTCTTTGAAGCGCAACGACCGCCCGTCGCGGGTGCGGATCATCCACTCCACGGTCTCGGTGACGACCTGGGCATCCTGTTGGGCGGCTTCGCGACGGACCTTAAAAATGTGCGTGCAGTTGGTGCACTTCACCGTCACGCCCTGGGGCGTCACCTTGTCATCATCGAATTCGTACTCGACGCTGCACGCCGGGCACCGCACGTCCATGCGAACCTCTGCCCCTCAACTAGCACGTTGGGCGGGGCCAAGCAGGTATTCGGCCGGGGTGTCCGCCCCCGTGCACGTCCGGGGGCACGAGGGCGCCCCCGGTCGCCGGTTGGCGCCTCAGGGCTTCTCGAGGAAGGTCATCGCCGGTCGGTTGTTGCGCCCCTTGCCCGCGGGGTCGACGCCCGCGAGGCGCAGCGCCGTCGAGTACACATGCCCGGAATCGGGCACGAACTCCTCGGCTTGGGACGTGGTGTTGTTCAACCCCGTATTGGGGTCGTAGCTCGGCGACAGGCTGCCGTCGGGCATGATCGGGATCGAGTCCAAGGTCGAGGTCCCGACCCGCCCGTACTGGCGATCGCCCTGCACGTTGCCGCCCATGAACACCACCGACGACACGTCCCAGTGCTGGCACACGTCCTGGGCGATGATCTCTTGGTACTTGTCGTTGGTGGTGCCGTCGCCGTTGAGGATGGCCCCGACGTCGCCCTGGATGGTGCGGCCCATCTCCGAACAGATCACGATGGTGGTGCGGTCCCACAGGCTGGTGCCGGGCACGCCGGGCACCTCCGTGGTCTTCAGCCGGCCCACGAACGCGCGGAGCGGGTCCCAGAGGTTCTCGACCATGTTGTTGTACTGGTCGGGGTGGGTGTTGTTGTTCATGACGTTGCTGCGGGCCCGGTGGGAATCGAAGCCGCGCACCGCGCGGTTTTCGATCCAGAACCCACAGCTGATGTCCGCGCGCATGAGCTCGTAGGCCATCATCGCCTGCACCCGGGTGTGGGGCGTGTCTTTGCTGCGCGCGGGGTTGCCGTTGACGCTGGTGTACGTCGGGGCCTCGTCGCCGGTCTGGATGCCGAACTCGTCGCGCAGGGTGTTGTCCGCGAACAGCGTGTTGAGGTCGACGTTGAGTTCGCCCTCGGACAGCGCGCGGTGGATGTCCACCGCGGACGCAAACGCGGCCACCGACTGGCCGTCGCGTCCGTTGACGAAGTTGCTGTGGAGGTTGTCGGTGTATTGGCGGATCAAATACCGACGCTGGTTGGTGGCGAGGTCGCCCACCGCGGCCAGGCGGGCCTTGAGGTCGTCGGGGGTGCGTCCGTAGACGGTGTGCGCGTGGGGCGGGCCCAGCTTTTCATAATATCCCGTGCCCTCGGGGTACTGGGCGAGGTCGAGCTCCCCGTCGGACAGCCACCGGTGCCAGGAGATGTTGGGCAGCAACATCTGCGCGCCCTTTTCCTCGGCGAAGGCCTGCATCACGGTGCGCTCGTCGTCGGCGCGGTAGGCCGACAGCGAGCGGTTGTACTTGCCGTAGTGGTAGTCGAACCGGCTCCCGGAGTGGAAGGTGTTGCCCCGGTGACTCGACAGCACCGCCATGTCCGCCATCAGGTCGGCGCCGGGGGTGGCGAGGTAGCCGTGGGAGATGCCGCCGGTCTGGAACACGCAGTTGCCAGTGTCCTCCCCGCGTCCGGTGACCCGGTAGGTCTGGTCGCTCCACGCCGGGGTGGGGTTGAGGGTGCCGGCGGGGATGTCGAGGGGCGCGTGGTTGGGGGTGTCGACGGGGGAGAACATCGAATACGACATCCAGCCCCCCTCTTGGAACCAATACACGAGGTAGGACTTCTCGACCGGGATCTCTTCTTGGGCCCGGGCCTTGGCGATGCCCCAGTCCTTGGGGCTGCCGGGCACGCCGTAGCGACGGAAAAAGCCGAGCCATTCCATCGCGCCGATGGCCCCGAGGCCGGCGGCACCGGAGAGAAAACGACGACGAGAGGGGCGGGGCGGGAGGCGGTGGTTCTTTTTCATGGTGTCCTCCTCAGTTGGTCCCGATGGGGTTGACGTAGGCATCTGAGAACAGAACCGCCTCCAGCACGTCGCGGAACGTCCCCTCCCCTTGACCGGCGGCTTGCCACAGATCGAAGTAGAGGGTGCGCTCGTCGTCCTGGTGGCGCATCTGGCGGTTGAACACCATTTGGAACTGGGTGTTGATCATGCGGCGAATAAATCCTTCTTTGCGGATGGCGACCTGGGAGAAGGCCTCCATGCCGTTGCCGGCGTAGGGGTAGCCGTCGACGAGCCCGTGGTCGGAATCGTCGAGGGGCATGCCCATGTCGTCGACTTCGCGGTAGTTGCCGTCGTCGTCCCACTTGAGCCGTTGGTGGGCCAACGGGGTGAGGACCTGGTGGCAGGAGTAGCAGATGCTCTCGGGGTCGACGGTCGACGCCGCGGTGGCGGTGTCGCGCTCGTCGAACACCTCGGGCGGCACCTCGAACACGCGGCCCATGAAGCCGGTCATGACCCGGGCGGAGTAGTTGTAGTGCGGCAGCCCCGGCTTGCCTTTGATGTAGCCCTTCATGGTCAGCACCCCGGTGGCGCCGTGCTCGGGGGGCCGGGCCTGGGGCTCGAAGTTCTCGTCGACGCCGTACTCGCCCGCGAGCAGGTCGCGCATCGGCCGGTCCGCGAGGAAGATGTGCGTCAGCATGCGCGCGGGCTCGTCTCCGTCGACGGTGCCGTCGGTCTCGAGGAGGATGCGGGCCCGGTGGTAAAAGGCGTCCCGGAAGTCGTCGCTGTCGAGCCACTCGTCGACGAGCTCTTGGCGGGTGCTTTCCCCGGTGTCGAAGCGGTCGAGCTCGCCCTGGGTGGGGGGCCGGTCGAGGAGATCGAGGGCGGATTTGATCACCAACATGCGGGACCGCTCGTCGGCGCTGGCCCCGTCGAAGGCCGCGGGCCGGGTGAACAAGAAGTCGGGGTGCCGGATCAGCCCTTCGCACACCCCCGCGTACGCGCCGTCGCGGTCGCCGTCGAAGCTGTCGAGGCTGACGAGCAGGTTGTACAGGGGCATCAGGTCGGCGTCGGGGTCGCCGGGGCGCAGGGTCACGCGTTCGAACACGGTGCCGAGCTTGGCCAGGGTGTCGGCCATGGCGGTGTCGCCGCCCACCGGGGGGTTCACCGGGCCCACCACCTGCAGCCGTTGGATGAACAAGTTGCGGTCGCGGTTGTTCGGGTCCGGGTCGTCGGGCATGTAGTAGTCATTGGTGAACATCGCGTCGACGGTGTGAAGCCCGGCGGTGGTGGTGATGGTCACGTCGTAGTCGGCGAAGCCGGTGGACTCGGGCACGTCCCATTCCCCGGCGATGACGCCGTCGATGAGCAATTGCATGTGCGGCAGGTCGGGGCCGGCTTCGTCGCCTTGGGCGGAGATGGTGATCTCGTAATCCCCGTCGGAGGGGAAGGTGTGTTCGGCCCGGCCGCCCCCGGCGCTGACCACGCGCAGCGACGGGGGGTTGCCGCCGATGTTCCACGGGGTGGCGCGCACCGTGCCCTGGCCGGTGACGGAGATGAGGTCGGCGGGCTCATACAGCGTCGTGCTCTGGGGGGCGGTGTCTTGCAGGGGGCCGCTGAAGTCGAGGCCGTCAAAGGGGCCGGTCTTTTGGGCCGCGGCCTGGCTGCAGACGTCCTCGGCGAGCAGGTCGAGCCCGACGAGGAACTCGGCGGTGGCGGCCCGGGCGGGGATGTACGCGTTTTCGAAATCGACCCCGCCGAACAGCGAGATGTTGGCCGAGAACCGGTCTTCGCCGTCGCGCACCCAGTCGTCGCCGAACTGTACGTCGATGCGCCCCTTGAGCTGTTCGAAGGTCAGGAAGGTGTTGTCGTATTCCGTGGGCGCGGGGCCGACGTACGGCTCGAGCAACCCGGGGGGGAAGATCTCGTCGAGGGGGATGGGGTTGTCCTGCTCGTACAGCACCGCGGCGCAGGTGAAGACCCGGAGGTCGTCGCGCTCGTCGTCGTTCCAGGCGGGGTTGGGAGACGGCGGCATGAGCGCGCGGTCGACGCGATCGTAGAAGTTCAACGGGTCGAAGTCGAAGTACCCCGCGGTCCGAATCTTGTGGAACGTGTCGACCGCGGTGGTGCCCATGGCGAACCCGCCCACGACGTCAGGGCCGTGGCAGGTGATGCATCCGCCTTCGGCCGCGTCCCGCGTCATCATGGGGTAGATGTTGGCCGAGAACCGATCGATGAGCTCGGTCAACGACGAGGCCGCGGGCACGTCGTCGCAGCTGAGCCCCTCGGGGATGACCGGCCGCTGCGGAATCACATCGCCGTCGCCGTCGCCGTCGCCGGGGCCGTCTCCATCGCCGTCACCGATGATGTCGCCGTCGCCGTCGCCGATGATGTCGCCATCGCCGTCGCCGGGACCGTCGCCGTCGCCGTTGAGGTTGTTGTTGAGCCCGACCAACGCGGTGCAGGCGGAGAGAGCGAAGCACGCGGCCGCGACGGCCACGGCCCGCAAACCAGTGGAGGCGTTCATGCGACGATTGTCGTCCGATCGGGCGGATGACCACAAGTCGGCTCGCCGCGAACACACCTACATGTCAGATGTTTTCAGACCTGGCGCGGTCCCCGAAGTTGACTCGGCGACCACACCAGCGCTCTATACTGCGGCCATGCACAGCCGGTTGGTTTTGATTGTTGTTGGCACGCTCCTTTCCGCCGCCGGGGCCCAGGCAGATCAGACCTGTGTCCTGACCAAAGATCATGTCCTCGAGCAGAGCAAGAAGAAGGACGTGGTGCTCGGCGCCGGCGACGCCGTGGTGATCGTGGCCGAGAAAAAGAACACCCTGACGGTGAAGGCCAAAGGGGAAGAGCGGAGCGTCGGCAAGGCCGGCCTGATGGCGGTGTGCGAGGTGGTCGCGCCCCAGGTCGGGGTGATGCCGCTGGCGATGAAGGGCCGTGTGCGCAAGGCGGATCGGCGGTTGTTGGACGCTTGGCACGATCAGCTTCAGGAGGCGTTCGCGCGGGCCCGCCCCGACGTGACCAGCCTGCAGAAGTCGCGCAAAGAGAGTCACATCAAGCTCGAGCGCTCGAGCAAAAAGCAGCTCGCCGAGGAGAAGAAGCGGGCCAAGGCCGCGGGGGTGGGCCACGTGATCCGCACCGAGGTCAAAAAGCGCCGCGGGCGGTACACCGTCCGGGTGTTTGTCGTCGACCTGGAGAAGGCCAAGACGGTGGCCACGTCCCAGCAAAAGCTGACGAAAAAGAGCAAAGCGGGCTGGGCGGACACCGTGGTCGAGGAGCTGCTCCCCGCGTTGCCGCCCAAGCCAGAGGTGAAGCCCGCCCCCGAGGAGGTGGCCCAAGCGGAGGAGGCGTCGCCGCAGGACGCCGCCGCCCCCGACGAGGGCGCCGCCCCCGACGAGAAGGTCGCGCAGAGCGACGAGAGCGCGGCGGTGGCGGAGGAAGACGACGAAGGCGGGTCGGGGCTGTCGACGGCCCTGTACTCGCTCGGCGCGGTGACCGGCGGGCTCGGCGTGGTCAGTCTCATTGGGGCGGCCGGCCTCGGCAGCGTGGCGTTGGCCGACTCGTTTGCGTTGTTGCCGCTCGACAACGCGCGCGACGCCAAGAACAACCGCTCGTTCACCATGGCCAACGTCACCGACGGTTTGTGGGTGACCACCGCGGTGCTCGGCCTCACCACCGCCGCGTTGCTCGGCTCGGGCTTTTTCTTGTCCCCCGCCGAAGAGGGGCCCGAAGACGCCCCGGACGAGACCGCCACCGCCCTGGTGCGGTAGGCCCGGCCCCGCCCCCCGGTGGGGCGCACATGTCATACCCCGCGACAGGCATGTCGGACCCGGCCGGTCCGCGTGGCCGAGCGGGCGGCGTGCCCACGCGATCGACGGTGGGTGGCACGCGTCGTGAAAACCGCCTCCGCGTCATTGGGAGGTGATCATGATTCGTTTGTGCGCGATGGGAATGGGACTGGGGTTGTTGTTGACCGGGTGCGGGGCCATCGAGGTCAGCGACGGGGGCGAAGGCCTGCTGGGCGAGGGGTTGCACCAACCCTACGCGCGGGGCGCGACGGTGCACGTGCGATTTCGGGCCACGCTGCCCACCCCCTGGGGCGGGCTGGCCAACCCCTGGCGCGCGACGGTCGACGACGAGGACGTGGCCGCGTTGGTGCAGCAGACGTCCACCTTCGACGCCGACGGCAACCGCGACGGCCTCGAGGTGGTGTTGGCCATGACCAGCGAGGGCTCGACCACCCTGCGGCTGTTCGAGGGGGACGCCACCGCCGAGTCGTGGTCCGGCACCGTCGAGGTCGTGGTGCCCGACCAGCTCGAGCTCGTGCCCGCCATCGACGCCCAAGTGTTCGGGCGTGACCAGGCCCCGGCCGAGCGCGGCGAGGAGGTGCTCGCCCTGCAAGGACATGACGCGGCGTTTATGGTGCGGCTGCGCAAAGGGGGCCGCTCGGTCTACGGCACCGGCTCGGTCGAGGCCCGCGTCGACGGGGAAGGCCTGTACGCGGAGCCGGACACCAGCGTGCTCGGGCGGGACCGAGAATGGTTCAAGCTGCGCGCGTCCGGTGCCGGGCCGGTGTCGGTGCACTTTTTGTCCGACGGCACCGAGCTGCACGACGTGGCGGTGCGCGGGGTCGAGGCGGCCGCGGTCCAGACCTTGACCCTGGACGCGTCGTCGGAGAGCGGCCTGTCCGACGGGGCGTCGGCCACCGCGATTCTGCGCGGCCACGGCGACGGGGGACGCCCGGTGTACGGCTTGGTGGGCACCTTTCGCTTCGACGACAACACCCTCCAGGGCGAGGGCGATCACGTGGTGTACGAGTTTATGGCCGACGAGGAGGTCGAGCTGTTCGCCCGGGCCGGTGACGTCGAGGTGCGCCGCACCGTGCACGGCCGGGGGGCACGGGTGGGCAACACCAACCAGGTCAGCTGCGTGCAGGCGCCGCTCAGCCTGTGGGGGCTCGCCGCGCTCGTGTTCGCGGTGCGTCGTCGGCGCCGCGCGGCCTGAGGTACCCTTGGACGGCGGGGCACAGAACGCGTAGTTTTGTGCTGTGCTGCTGCGCCAAACCAACGTGAACAAGCTGTCGGGCAAGCCCTACGATGTGTTGATCGTGGGCTGCGGCATCAACGGGGCGGTGTCGGCCGCCGCGTTGGCCGCGCGGGGGTGCCGGGTGGCGGTGATCGACCGGGGCGACTTCGCCGGGTTCACCAGCCAGGCCTCGTCCAACCTGGTCTGGGGTGGCATTAAGTACCTGGAAAATTTCGAGTTTCCGCTGGTGTGGGACCTCTGCAAGAGCCGCAACCGGTTGATGGACGCCTACCCCTCCAACGTGCGCGAGGTGCGGTTTTTCTCGGCGGTGGAGAAGGACTTCCGGTTCCACCCCATGTTTATGTATGCCGGGACGTGGCTGTATTGGGGCATGGGCCGCTTTTACACCCAGACCCCGCGCTACTTGACCCGGGCCCGGATCCAACGTGACGAGCCCTGCATCAACGCGGCGCGTTTCTCCGGCGGGGTCGAGTACTCCGACGCCTACCTGCAGGACAACGACGCGCGCTTCGTGTTCAGCTTTGTGCGGCTGGCGCTCAACGTCGGCGCCACCGTGGCCAACTATGTCGAGCTGCTCGACGCCCAGCGCACCGATGAGGGGTGGCGCGCCACCGTGCGCGACAACATCGACGGGAGCGAACACGCGGTCACCGCCCGGGTGTTGATCAACGCCGCCGGGCCCTTCGTCGACCCCCTCAACGAAGCGATGGGGTTTTGCTCCGACCATCACCTGGTGTTCTCGCGGGGCATTCATTTGCTGGTCCCCAAGATCACCGACAGCGGGCGGGTGCTGACCTTCTTCGACGACACCGGCCGGATGTTCTTCGTCATCCCCATGGGGCCCCGGTCGGTGGTGGGCACCACCGACACCCGGGTGGACAGCCCCCACACCGAGGTCACCGACGAAGACCGCGCGTTCCTGCTTGCCAATGTCAATGCCCGGCTGTCGCTGCCCACCCCGCTCACCGCCGCCGACATCATCGCCGAGCGCTGCGGGGTCCGGCCCTTGGTGGTCGAGGGGGGCGACGCCGCCCAAGACGATGGCGAGTGGTTCTCGCTCTCGCGCAAACACGTGATCGCCCACGACCGGGGGGCGGTGGCGATCTACGGGGGCAAGCTGACCGACTGCCTCAACGTCGGCGAAGAGGTGTGCGATCTCGTCGAGGGCATGGGCATCTCCCTCGAGCCCGAGACCGGCCATTGGTACGGCGAGCCCGCGGCCGGCATCCGCCGCGCGTTCTTCCGCCAGGCGCGGCTGATGCGGTTGGACGACCTCCGGGCCAGCCCCGACCATGAGCTGCTCTCCACCCGGTTGTGGCGCCGCTACGGGTTGCGGGCGTTCGCGATGCTCGAGTCGATCCGGCGCGACCCCGCGATGGACGACGTGCTCATCGAGGGGGCGGAGTATCTGCGCTGCGAGCTGTACCACGCGGCCCAGACCGAGATGATCATCAAGCTCGAAGACTTCCTGCGCCGGCGGTCGAAGATCGCGTTGGTGGTCTCGCGGGACCACATCAAGACCGCGCGCGGCATCCACGAGGCCTGTCGCATGTTGTTCGGCACCGAGGCCGAGGCGAAGTTTCACGAGTATTTCGACGAAGCGGAGGCGGTGCCGTCTCCCCTGCAGGCGGTGTCATAAAAACGTGAGAAAGTTTGAAAACGTCGTGCGCGTCTACTGCACGTCCCAGGCTCCCGACTACGATTGCCCTTGGCAAGCTTCCGCGCCTGAGCACGGCACCGGCTCGGGGGTGATGGTGGGCAAAGACCTCGTGCTCACCGGGGCCCACGTGGTGGCCAATGCCACATTTCTGCAAGTGCAGAAGGTCGGCCAACCGGACAAGACCGTGGCCACGGTGAAGGCGGTGAGCCACGATATGGACCTGGCGTTGTTGCAGGTGCAGGACCGCAGCTTCGGCAAGAACATTGTCCCGGCCAAGATCGGCCCCTTGCCGCACCTGCGGGACAAGGTCTCGGTGGTGGGGTTCCCCATCGGGGGCGAAGAGGTGTCGATCACCGAAGGGGTGGTCTCGCGCATCGAGGTGCAGACCTACGCCCACTCCCAGCGCCGGTTGATGGCCGCCACCGTCGACGCCGCGATCAACGCCGGCAACTCCGGGGGGCCGGTGTTCAAGGGCGACAAGGTGGTGGGCATCGCGTTTCAGAAGCTCGGGGGAGACGTGGACAACATCGGCGAGATGGTCCCCTCCAGTCTCATTCGGCATTTTCTCCAGCAGGCCAAGGTGCAGACCCGCATCGAGGTGCCGGGTCTGGGGCTGTGGGCCCAGACCTTGGAGAACCCCACCCTGCGCAAGAAACTCGGCCTCAGCCCCGACCAGTCGGGGGTGCTGGTGTCGGCGGTGGAGCATGGGGGGTCGGCGGATAAGATCCTGCGCCCGCGGGACGTGGTGATGAGGGTCGGTGAGTTCGACATCGCCAACAATGCCACTGCGGTGTTCCGTCGGCGGTACCGCACGCATTTCTCGGCGGTGGTGGGCGAGTACGCGGTGGGCGACCAGGTCGATGTCACCTTCGTCCGCCGCAAGAAGGTCAAGACGGTGGCGATGACGCTGCAGCCCGCGGTGGACCTGGTGCCGCGCAGCATCTACGACGTGCCCCCCAGCTTCTTGGTGTGGGGGGGCTTTGTGTTCCAGCCCCTGTCCCGGGACTTTCTGAGTACCTGGGAGGACTGGCTCGAGCGGGCGCCCACGTCGTTCTTGTACGCCTACAAGACCGGCCTGCGCACCCCGGGGCGCCGGGAGATCGTGGTGCTCAGCCGGGTTTTGGCTGACCAAAGCACAGTGGGGTATCAAGACCTCGAATGTGTGGCCATCGATGCAGTCAACGGCAAGCCGGTGCGCGACCTCGCCCACCTCGCCCAGGTCCTCGACGGGGCCCGCGGGCTGGTGGAGTTCTCCACGTCGGCGCGGGCGGTGATCGTGGTCGACGCGCGGGAGGTGCGCGCGGGGCACGCCGCGCTCCTGGGCAAGTACCGGATCGGCCAAGATCGCTCCATCGACATTGCCGAGGCCTCGGCCCCGCCCAAGCGCAAAAAGGCGTCCGCTGAATGACGGTGGCGGTGTTGATCATTGACGACGACGAGGCGCGGGCGGGCGCGCTGGCCGAGTCGTTGACCCCGTACGGGTTCGAGACCAAGCTGGTCCACGAACCATCCGCGGGCATCGGCGCGTTCTTGGCCGAGCCCTTCGACGTGGTGTTGTTGCCGGTGTCGGCGTTCTCCGGCCAGGGCCTGCAACTCGCCCAAGGCATCCGCGGATGCACCGGCGGCGTCGACGTGGGGCTGGTGCTGTGGGCCAAAAACCAGGCCGAAGCCGACCCCGCCTGGGACGGCATCGCCAACGAGGTCTGGGTCGGGGAGATGGACAGCCACCGCGTCCCGGTCCGGCTCGCGTCCATCGCCCACGAGGCCACCGGCGCGGTCTGCGAAAACCTCGTGGCCGACGCGCCCCGCATCCAGATGCGCACCATTCCGGTGGACGGCACCCCCGCGCCGGAGGTCGACATCGACCTGGTGGACGTGGAGTTCGAGGATTCGGTGGAGATCGACGCGGTGGGTTATCCCGACGAGGGAGAGCTGTCCGCGACCATCACCCCGCGCGATCTGTTGCTGTACCACGCCCGGGGCAAGACCAACGGGGTGCTGCACTTCTCCGACGGGCAGACCCGGGCGGCGGTGGCATTTGTCCGCGGGATGATCATGGGGGCGCTGGACACGTCCCCCGAGACGCGCCTGGGCACCCAGCTGTTGCGCAACCAAGTGTTGAGCCGGGCCCAACTCGACATGGGCATCAAGGAAGCCAAGGACCGCCGCCTGCGCTTGGCCGAGGCTCTCATGGGCATTGGGTTGGTCGATGCCGGGCGCTTGCTCGACGAGCTCGCGCTCCAGGCCAAGGAGCGCGCGGTGCGGGTGGTGGGCTTTTCCGCCGGGACCTACCGGCTGGGGCGCTCGGTGGAGCTGGTGGAGCAGCTGTCCATCGCGCCGGTCGACGTGGTCGAGGTGTTGCTCACTTGGTACCTGCGCTTGCCCGAGCGGGAGACGGTACACGGCTGGTTGCGGGGGCAGCTCGACTCCGCCTTGCGGTGGCCCAAAGAACACCCCCTCGGGCTCGACGGGTTGCGTGCCCTGCGGCCCGAGTCGATGGTGCCCGACATCCTGCAGGCCTCGCCCACGAGCGTGCGCGAGGTGGTGAGCGAGATCGGGCGCCGGTGCGTCCAGCGTCCCCCCGCCCGGGAGACCGCCCTCGAGGAGTTCTACGCGGCGGGGCGCGCGGGTCTGTTCTACGTCGACGGCGACGGTCCGGTGGCGGGGCGGCGCTTGCCGTTGCGCCTGCGCGGCGACGGCAGCGACGGCGACGGCATCGACCGGGAGCTCGCGGCCGAGGTGCAGACCACCTGGCTCAAGAGCCAAGGGCGCAACTTCTTCGACGTGCTCGGCATCTCGTCGGAGGCGTCGGACGGCGAGGTCGCCGCCGCCCTGGAGCGGTTCAAGGAGCGCTTCGGGCCGGATCGGCTCAAGGCCAGCAAGCTCGGTCCTGCAGCTTCATTGGCGGCGGGGCTCATCGGGCTGGGGGCGGAGATGGACTGGGTGCTGCTCGACCCGGTGCGCCGGGCGGACTACGCCCGGGAGATCACCGCGACCTTTGAGGTCCTGCCCCCGACCACATCACCGGACATCATGTCCGAGCTCGACACCGCCGAAGAATTGATGGACAGCGGGCACTACGATCAGGCCCGCAAGATGCTCGAGGACCTCGAGGGACGGGCCCCGGACAGCACCACCTTGGCCGCCAACCTCGCGTCGGTGCGGTTTTCGTTGGCGATGCAGGACGCGCGAAGCGCGGTGCGGGATTTGGAGATCGCCCACGACGAAGCCCCCGCCAACGTGCGGGTCTTGTACTTGCTCGGCAAAGCCCAGGTCGCGGTGGGCGACTACGAAGCGGCGGTGAAGTCTTTGTCGGCGGCGTGCCGCAAAGTCCCGGGGGACGTGGTCATCGCCGCCGCGTTGGCCGATGTCATGACCCGGGTGGCGAAGCTCCGCGAGGTCAAAGAAGACGGGCTGTAGCCGCGGGCTCAGCGTTGGGCGAGCCGGTGGGTCGAGGTGGAGGCGGCCGCGGTCTTGGTGCCGTCGAGGTGGGGCAGCAAGAACTCGTAGGTGGCCAGCGCCCAGCGGCGCGCGGCCTGGCGTCCGATGATGCCAATGTTGTCGAAGTGTCGTCCGTCGCCGCGTCGCTTGGCTTGGCGCGCGAGGTCGGCATAGTCCAGGAACGGCAGGGCCGCCGTGCGGCTATCCATAAATGTACACCCGGCGGGCAGGTTCTGTTCGAGCAGGCGGTAGACGTCGTCGATGAGGGCGCTGGGTTTTTTGCGGTCGGTGCCGTTGGGGGGGCCGACCCACACGCAGGTGCTGGAGGCGGCCACCTTCTCCGCGAGGGTTCGGATCTGGGCCGCGGCGGCTTCGGGCTCGCGCTGGGCGCGCCAAATGAGATTGGCCCCCAGCTCGATCACGGTCACGTCGGGCCGGTGCTCGGCGAGGAGGTCGTCGACCTGGGGGGTGGACGAGCGGCGCTCGAGCTCGACGGTCATGTCGGGGCCGTCGATGTGAAGAAAGCCGCAGCGCGTGGTCTTGCCGGTCAAAAAGCCGTCGGGGCTCACGCCGCAGCTGCCCACGGTGGTGACCCGGGTCCGGGCGCGGGCCCGGAGCAGCAGGTCGAGCGCCTGGCCGTAGGTCTGGGTGACGTGCGAGTCCCCGATGATGAGCACCCGGGTATCCCGGGGGGCGGGCGCGGGCGCGGTCTCGGCCAGGAAGGTGGGCAGCGGCAACGACGGCCAGACCTCGGGCGCGGGGGCGGCCTCGGCCCGGGTCTCGGTCGCGGCGCGGTGCCCGAGAAAGGCGAACACCGTGAGCGCGGTGCAGGCGGCGATGTAGGCGGTTGTGGGCGTCGAAGGGGGTCGCGGGGCGCTTTGCATGACCCATGGTGGTCAGATGGAGCCAGGTGGCTCCAGTTTTTGACCGGATCAGGCCGCGACCAGGCCGGCGCCGGACCATCCCGCCACGATCAGCGTGAGGTACACCGCGACCTTGAGCCAGCGCACCGCACAGGCGAGCACAAACGGGCCGAGCCGCATGCCCACTGCGCCCGCGGTCCAGGTGCTGGCCGCGAACGGGATGGGGGTGATGGCGGCGAGGGCGACCGCGACCGCCCCGCGCCGGGCCATGAGAGGGGCCACGCCACTTTTTTCCAGCCGTTGCAGCACCGCGGGGCGCCGGCCGAGCAACGCCCCCGCGCTGTACCCGACCAAACCCGAGAAGTGGCTCGCGGCCCCCGCGACCAAAAAAATCTGTGCATAGCTGAGCCCACCCGCGTGCCCGAAGAACAACAGCGGCTCATGGGTCAAGGGGGGCAAAATCCAGCTGTCGGTGAACACCACCCCCACAAACAGGCCCACCAACCCGAAGCGGTCGACGCAATAGGCGCTCACTTGGGTCAGCGGCACCCGGAACAGGTAGCCGAGCAGGCCGGCCACGAGGATGAGCACCACCAGGCCGACGCCGAGCCGGACCCAGGGGTTCTTTTTCGGGGGCGCCGGTTTTGCCTCCATGCGCCGACCATAGCCCGCTCAGGGCGGGGACCAACCCAGGGCCGTGGCCGCGCGTTCGATGGGGGTCGCGACCTGGAACATCGACGTGCTGTAGCGCTCCTGGGGCGAGTGCGGGCTCATCAGCGTGGCGTTCACCCCGATGAGGCGCCCGGCCGCGTCGAACACCGGCCCCCCCGAGTAGCCGTTGCAGGTGTCGTAGGTGGCCAAAAAGGGCCCTGCGGTGATCACCCCCGTCCAGGTCGGTTCGCCCCCGAACGACACCGCCGCGCTGGGGCATCGCTCGCTGAGCTGCCAATGTTCTTGGTTGCCGTCGACATTGCAGAACGCGGCCGCCTCCCGGTTGCGGTCCGCGACCTTGCCGAACGAGAACGCGGGTGTGCCCGCGATCAGGGCATAGCCATGGGCGGCCCGGGCGTCGTCGCTTCGGCCCTCTACCCGGGGATAGCCATGGATGAACACCGGCGCGCCCACCGCGGGCAGGGGCCCGGTGGGGGCGGGGGCCAACCCTGCCACTGGGGGCGTGACCTCGACCAGGGCGACGTCCACCGCGTCGGGGTTGTCCACCGCGACCCAGTGGTGGGCAAAGTCACGCTTCCCGACCGTGATGTTCGCAAGCTGCCGGGGGAGGGGGGCGTCGGGTCCGGGCACGAGCACCGCGGACCCGGCCTTGCGGGCGTCGTCGTCGAGAAGGTCGGCCACGCAATGGGCGGCGGTGAGCACATGCCGGTCGTCGACGAGGTACCCCGAACAATTGCCGAAGTGGTGGAAGCGACATTGCCCATCGGCGCATTGGGCGTCGCGGAGGCCTTGGCAGCGGGCCTGGTTCCACGCGGCGGAAGCAGGGTCCTCACAGGTGGCGGCGGTGCGCGCTTCCAGGTCGGCGGCCGGCGCCTCCTGCTCACCCCCGTCGAGAACGAGCTTGACCGTGCGGGCGTGGACCGTCTGCAATGTCTTTGCATCGATGGGCAGTCCGTGCCGCGGGAGCCAAAACGGCGACGCGGCCACGGCCAGGGGGAAGAACCCTTCCCAGCCGGTGACGTCCACCGACGGCTCGAGGGGGTGCTTCGATTGCTCGACCACGGTGACGCTCCAGAGCACGGTGCCGTCCTCCGCCGCGAGCACCGCCGGCCCGTGGGTCCACACAAAGTCGGGGCAGGTGGTGGTGGTCATGGTGGCCCGGCCCCCGTCGACGTCGCCGGGCACATCGTGGGCGGTGCAGCGCCACCACTGGGCCCCCATCCGTGCGTTGATGTCGCGTCGGGTGCCTTCGCCCCGGGGGGTGAAGGTGGGGGGCAAGGTCCAGGCGTAGAGGTCGAACAACGTCTGGGGATCGCGGGCATCGAGGGGTCGGCGCTGGCCGTCTTCGATCAGGAACAGCGCGTCTACAATGTTGTTGCGTTGATTCGCGGGGGTGTCGGTGACCACCTGCAGCCATTGTTTGGTGTCGGGGCCGCGCCGGGCGGTGACCTGAATGTGCAGCACATTGTTGTCCCCCCGGCTGACGATGCGTTCCTCCAGCGACACCGGCCCGGCGGTGAGATGGGCGCCGGTGTAGCGATAGGTCACGCGGTTGCCGATGCGGTACCGCGTCGGTTCGGCCGCGGCCTCGTCGTCGGGCGGTGGCGCCGCGCGCTCGTCGGTGGTGGCACATCCCGGGCCCAGCCCGGCGAGCGCGGTGAGCAGCACGAACAGCTGAAGGGTGGCTTTGGTCATCGGTCCTCCGCGGGCGGACGTCCTCCGCGAGCGGACCCTAGCGCGTCCCGGGCCGCGGTTCAGGGGGCGCCGGGGGCGATCACCACCACGCTGTAGGCCACGGCCACGCCCCGGCCGGGGTTTTGGTAGGAGTGTTTTTGGTCACCACGGAACACCACCACGCTCCCCGCGGCGACGTCGTATCGCTCCCCGCTGGCGAACAACGCGACCTGGCCGCGCTCGCAGGCGAGGTACTCCCGGGTGCCCGGGGTATGGGGGGCGCCCTTCATGTGCGCGCCGGGGGCGAGTTCCATGCGCTCGAGCTGCAAGCCGGGCAAAGACTCGGGAATGAGCTCGCGCACGGTGACGCCGCCGCGCACCTTTTGCCGCAGCTCGTTTGCGGGGTAGACGCGGCCGCTTTGGCGGGGCGGGCCGATGAGTTCTTCGACGCTGACTGCCAAGGCGGTGGCCGCGCGCAACAGAACGTGGAGGGTGGGGTTGCCCGCGCCGCCCTCGAGCTGGGCCCAGGTCGGTCGTGGAATCTCCGCCAGCTTGGCCGCCTGCGCTTGGGACAGGCCGCGCGCACTGCGCAGGGCCTTCAGGTTCGCGGCGAGGTGCCCAGATATCTTTTCGTCCATGTGGCTACTCAGGCATCTGGCGGACGCGGCGTCCACCGCGCCGCCGCCGCAGGGCGATCAGGGCCAACGCCCACAGCCCCAAACCCCAAGGCCGCGACGTCGCCGCGCCCGGCGTCATCGAACAGCCACAATCGTCGCCGTTGCCATCGCCGTCGCCGTCGCCGTCACCATCGCCATCACCGTCGCCGTCGCCATCTCCGTCGCCGTCACCATCTCCGTCGCCGTCACCATCTCCGTCGCCGTCGCCGTCGCCATCGCCGTCTCCGTCTCCGTCACCATCGCCGTCTCCGTCGCCATCCCCGTCACCGCCCGGTTGGCAGGTGAAGCCAAGGCCCTCTTGGACGCAGGCCAGACCGTCGTCACAGACCAGCGGGCTGTCGCCCTCGGGACTGCACGCGGTGCCTTCATCGCCCACGCACCGGGGCACGCCGGCGGGGTCGAGCCCACAGGTCCGGCCGATGGCCGCACAGTCCAAGCCTTGCGCTTCGCGCACGGTGTAGTCGTCGTTGCCTAGACAATACGTGGCGATGTCGCCCACGCAGCCGATGTGCTCGTCGCCCCGGGCGCAATCGCCGACCGCGCGGCAGGTCTGCACCGCCTCGCCTTCGAGCTGCTCGACCACGCAGCCATAGCCCGGCCCGCACAGGTAGGTCGTGGTCACGTCGCACGGGGCGCCCTCGCCGCTGGCCACGCAGCTGTCGCCCACCAGGTCACACGTCCCGTCCCCGTCGTCGAGGCAGCTGAACGACGCACCACAGACCGCGTCGGGTCCCTCCGCGATCAACGCCGCGCAGTCGAGACCGGCCACGGTCCCGGTGTCGTCGTCACAATAGGTGAGCGTGTCGCCGGTGCAGCTCGGCACCAACAGCGTGGGATCGCAGAGGTCCTCGGGCACCGCACAGGTCGCGGTCACCGGATTGCACGTCAACGCGCCGTCGCACTCGTGTTGGGCGTCGCAGGGGGCGTCCTCGGGCAACGACGCGCAGTGGCCTTCGCTGCAGGAGCCGGCCAACGCCGCGCAGTCGGTGGCCACCGCTTGGCCCACCTGGCAATCGATCACCGCGAGGTCGCCGCTGCAGGAGGGGGCAAAGGGGACGTCGCCGGCGGTGAGGCACGTGGGCACGTCCGCTTCACAATGTGACGTGGCGGTGCTCTCGTCGACCACACAAGAACCACCCGGCCCCTCACAGAACGCGAACACCACATCGCCGGTGTCGTTGAAGAACGAGCACGCATCGCCGCTCGGCACCGCGCAGTCGAAGCCATACACCGGGTCGATGAGCGTGCAGAGGCCGTCGGTGTCGGGGAACACGCCGGCGCAATCCACCGTGGCCAGGGTCTCGGACGGTGTCCCCCGGTCCTCGCAATAGCTCAGCTGCGCTCCCGCACAGGTCCCGTAGTAGCCGACGTCCCCGCAGGGGCCAGGCCCCGGCTCGACGTCGATGTCCACCGCGGCGGACCGCACCCCGGTCCCGAGGTCGCCGACCCCGCCGAGCAGAGCCACGTCGACCGCGGCGGTGCCCACCGTGACCCCACGCAGGTACACGTCGACGATCACGTCGCTGCCGGCAGGCAGGGCGGGCACCGCGCAGGTCGCCGACTGCGCATCGTGGTCGCACACCGCCCCCGCGGCGAGGACCTGCACGATGTCCACCTGCGCATCCACGTCGACAATGAGCTGGTCGAAGGCCACCTCACCGGGGCCGAGCGCGGTCACGGTGACGTGGACCGGCACCACGTCTTCGATCGTCACCGTCTCGGAATCGGCGACCACCGAGAGGTCGTGGGCGCCGCACACACCCTCGGTGGCGTCGCTGACGAGGAAAATGGTGTCGGTGGCGGCGCCATCGGTGAGGTAGCCGCCCCCGGTCCCCGGCACCACCGTCAGCGACGAGGTGCCGAGCAGATGGGCCCGGCTGGCGGGCCCCGCCGACACCGCGAGGCCGTTGGCGGTTGCATTCGACGGTTGCAGAAACGACGAAAAGAGTAGGCTGGAGGCGTCGGGGGAAAAGCGGGCCACAAAGCCATTGGGCCCGCCCCCGGTGGCGGCCGACAGGGTGCAGGCGGCCAAGGGGAAGGTGGGGCCCCCGTAGGTCTGGCCCGTGATCAGCCAGGTCCCGTCGGGGGCGATGGTGATGTCGTGGGGCACGTCGATGTCCGCGTCGCCGTAGAAGGTGCCGTAGACGAGGCTCGCGCCGTCTGGGCTCAGGGCCGCGATGCCCACGTCTTCATCGCCCGGGGCGGTGGCGAACGCGCCCGAGGCCGCCACCGGAAAGTCACTGGAGGTGGTGTGCAGCGCGACCACCGGCCGCCCGGCGGCGTCCACCGCGATCGCCCCGCGCAACCGGTCCACCGTCTCGGTGCCGAGGCCGCCGACAAACGTGGTGAACACGACGCTGGCATCGCCGTCGAGCGCAGGGTTGACCCGGACCACCCCGGCTTGGTTCGCGCCGGTCTGAAAGGCGCCGGGGGTGGCCAGGAGACTCACCGCGGCCCCGGCAAAGACCGAACCGGCCAAGACGTAGAGGTCACCGTCGGGACCGGCGGCGAGGTCCCATCCGACGTCGTTGTCGCCGCGGGACAAGCGGCCGGCGTAGAGCAGGGTGGCGGTGCCGGCGAGGGCGGGGTCGAACACCGCGAGCACCGCCGCCCCCGCGTTGGCCGGGCTTCCCACATCGGGGAACGTGCCCGCGGCGGGGGCGTGGCCGGCGATGGCGAAGGTGCCGTCGGGCCGGGCCGCGACCGCTTCGGCCCGGGTGCCCCCCGACCCCAAGGTGGTGGCGTAGTCGAGCGCCGACCCGTCCGCGTGCAGCAACAATGCAAATGCAGCGTTGGCGGCAACCGGCTGGGCGGCGTTGACCGCGGGGAAATCGGCCGAGCTCGTGAGCCCGGCGATGACCGGGCGGCCGTCGGGCAGGACATCGATGGCCACGGGGGTGTCCGCGCCCGCGCCCCCGGCGGTGAAGGTCCAGACCAGCGACGAGGGGCCGGTGAGCCCAGGGTGGACCGCGACGACCTCGACGTCGGTGGCGCCGGCAAAGGGATCGAACGAGCTGCCGACGATGATGCTGGTCCCGTCGTCGCGGGCGACGACATCGACGGTGGGCGCAGGGAGATCGACGAAGGTGGCGTAGGACAAGATCGGATCGATCAGCAACCGCCGGGCCGGGTCGTGCCCCTCCACCGCGAAGCCCACCAGGTGCTCGCCCCGGGGCACGAAGTGGGTGGCGTGTGCGCGCCCGGGCGCCGTGCCCATCCGGGCGGGCTTTTGTCCGCCGGACGGCGGGGGGGCGAACGCAACCGGGGCGGTCAAGCCCAAGGGCCCGGCCTGGAGGGTCGCGTCCGCGCGCAATGCCAGTGGATGAGAAAACCGCAGCGCGATGTCGGCGGGGTCCGCGCCGGGGGCGAGCTCGAACTCGATGTGGAAGCTGTCGTCCCCGCGCACGATGACGTCGATGCCGGGCCACACGTGGGGCCAGCGTACCCGTTGGTGGGCGGTCACCGCGCGCGAGGTGGCGCCGCGGGCCTCGGTCACGCGCACATCCAGAGGCATTTCGGCCACCGCTTGGGTGCCGGGTGACGCCCCGTCGAACACGACGTGGACCGGACCGTCGGGACCGATGACAACCACGCCATGCGGGGTCGCGCGCACGGCAAATGACGCGGCGCGCCCGACGAGGCCTTCGGGGGTGTCGCGGAAAAAGTGGGCCGCGGCCCCGGCTGGTCCGGCGGTCAAGACCCCCGCCACGACGAGCGCCGCCGCCCCCCGGTTGAACGCGTGCGTATTGGACATACCCCACCCCCTTAGGCGCTCAGAGGTATCAGATCCCCGCGCTGGGTTTGAGTGGGGTCGCGCAATTGGTGCGTGCGGTCAGACGGTGATCGAGGTCGTTGGCTCGGGCCGGTGGCCGCAGTATGTATGGTCGCCGGGGGTGAGGTGATGGCCAAGCGACTTTGGGTGGCCCTTCCAACACTGTGCGTGCTCTTCGGCGTGGCCGACGGGTCGTGGGCGAAAGGGTACGGCGGCCAGACGCTGACCAAGAAGGCGGAGGGCACCGACCCCTTTTTGGAGGCGTACCGCTTGTTGCTGATCACGCCCTTGGGCTGCCCGGGGGCGAGTCCGGCCCAATGCTTAGACAGTACGTATGGCATGACCACCTGCGGGCAAAAACAAGCGCAGGTGCTGATCGATTGGGACGCCGGCACCTGTGCGGCCACCTGTGACGCCTACGTTCCGACCCTGCAGGAATGCCAGACCGCCGACTTCCTCAATTCCATCTGTGGTCAACGCGAGCGCGACCGCATGTTTGACGCGGACGCCTACTCCCTGATCGCCGACGACCAAGAGCAGATTCCCATCCCCGACCACCCCTCGACATGTGTCGACATTCTGCGGGTGTTTGGCGAAGACGCGCAGAACACAAGCCCCTTTCAGTCGGTGTTCGACAATGCCATTGAAACGGTCGCGGTGGTGGCCGATACCTCGGCGGTGGTGGTGGGTGACGACAACAACCCCACCGTCGGTGATGAGACCCTCCTGTCCCACGGCTACAGCGACCCCAACTTCCCGACGCATGCCGTACGCCAAACCCCGCCGGCCTTCGCCCGGTTCGAGACCGACGGCACCAGCTCGTTGTTTGGGGTGAAGGTCGCCCAAGAAGACATCGGGCTGCGCAACCAGGACAGCGCCGCCTACGAGACCAACATCTTCCTCGCCATTCGCAACGGCTGGGACGCCAACGGCATCGCGGTGGAGAGCTGTCGCGAATACGCCTACGAGAAGTTCTACGACTATTCCAAATGGGAAGACCGCACCCACTACCTGGGCGCCGACGCCCGGGCCAAGGTCCTGGCCGCCTACGACGACGAGGTCCTGCCTTGGTCCATCGGCACGCGCATGATCAACGGGATAAAGCTGCGCCGCAAGGATGGGGTGCAGACCTACGAACAGGTGTTCTTCGGGTCGGGCTTCACCGCCAAAAACGAGTTCTTCGCCACCCCCACCCACTTCCCCAGCGATCCCGACCGCCAGGAGAACATCACCGAATGGAACATGAACGGGTACAACCTCTCGTTTCCCGATCCCACCACCGGGGAGGTGTATACCGCCAACACCATTCGCCCACTGGACATCCTCAACCCCATCATCCTCGACGAGGACTTGTGGAACACGCTGGTGGACGGACGGCTGCACCACAAGGTCACCAAGACCTGGGCCTGGCACAAACAAATGAGCGAGGACCTGTTCGCAGCGGGCTACATCGATGAAGAGCTGTTCGCGCGGGACCGGCTCAAGGAGCGCTATGCACAGTTGCTCCACCAGCGCCACCTGCTGAAGTGGTACCTCGCGGACCAAATTCTCGAGGCCTACGGCTTCTCGTTGAACCAGTTCCTCGAGGTCCCCGACTTGGTTCCGGGCTTTCACCCCGAGCAGCTCGTCAATCCTGCCGACGACCTGCTCAACCTCGGCACCTTCAGCCAGGCCCTCACCCAGATCGACGTCCAGAACGAAGAAGTACAAGAATCCATCGGCCTCACCACCGAGGCCATCCACCCTGGGGCCATCGGGGCCATCAACCTCGGGTTCGTGCAGAACAACCTCCCCGGGGGCACGACCCAGACCGCCTATTCGGGGACGTCCAACGTTGGCCCGACAAAAAACTACGGGCTGTCGAGCGGTCTCATCCACCAACTGACAAAGACCCACCACAGCAGCTTTTCCGACATCTTTGAGATCAAGCCGGGCGAGAACAAGTTCGAACGGTTGGCCCGCTTGGCCGAGGCCTTGGCGGTGGCCGACTTCCGGCTCGAGTCCTATCTCAACTACGCCGCCGACTACGGCTGCTTGGACCTCGAGGGTCCCAACCCGTGCGATTGGTCGCCGGACTACTTCGCCAACACCCTGCGCGACTTCGTCGCCTCGGCCCGCGAGCGGGACTACCAGACCTGCCTGAAAAAGACCGCGCCCCCGGGGGCGGCCAACCTCGACCCCAACACCGTCGACGCGGTTGGCTTTGCCCAGTTGTTCACCCCCACCGACTTCGTAGAGGACCGCTTCTACATTGATGTGGGGCAGACCCAGAAGTTTGCCGGGTACTACGACGCCCAAGGCAATCCGCAGAAGCTGTGCAATCTCTCCGCCTACAACGGCAACACCGAGGACGTGGAATGGTTCTTTCGGTGCATCGACCTCTACCGCGGTCAGCTGATCTACGCGCTCGACAACGCGCTCGACGGGGGCGGGGTGGCGCTCGACCCCGCGACCAACGAGGTCAAGCTGTCCGACAACACGTCCGACGGCGAATGGCTGGGCGGGGATGCCTTCGGGGTCGGCTACGACTACGCGGCCCGTTGGAGCTTGACCGGGCTCAAAGAGGGGGCCGGCTACGACCCGAACAACCCCGACGCCCCCGCCGGGGATCAGGACTGGTGCGCCCTCAAGCCCCACCTGCACGGCCACATGGACGTCGAGGCGCGGGCGATGTACGCCGACGTGGACCTCTTTTCGGCCAGCGCCGACGTCGGGCTCGACCCCGCCGAGGGACCGCCCAACGGCTACATCGAAATCTTGGGCCAGACCCTGATCGGCACCAAGGGCAATCTGCAGACCCCCCAAGCAGACACGTTCCACGTCATCTTCAAGGACAAAAAAGAGCTCTCGGAGACGTTCTTCTCGGTGCGGGCCACGGTGATGATCGGCCCGGTCCCGGTGACGATCAAGGCCGGGCTCGCCGGGCGCATCGGGGCCAACTTCGAGCTGTCGGTGGGCTCGGGCCCGGGGTCGGGCGGCAGCACGTGCCAGGCCGGGGGCATGGTCTTGAGCGCTCGCTTTGCCCCATTTGCGTCCGTGGACGCGTTCGCGTCGGCGAGCTTGGACGCGCTCATCGTGGAGGCGGGGGTCAAGATCTCGTTGGTGATCGCGGGCATCACGTTCCCGTTCACGACGACGTTGCGGGCGGAGGGCAAGGTGATCAGCCCGACCAACACCGACGTTCGGCTGGTCATCGACAGCAACCTGGACGTGGTGTTTTGGTTCCTGTCCGGGCGGGTCTCGGCGTTCGTAAAGTTTTGCTTCATCATTTGCGAAACCATCGAAGGGACCATTTTTGAATGGGACGGGCCCCGCATCGTGATCCCCCTGGTGGACACGTCCTTCAGCATTCGCCTCGTCCCGCTGGCGGGCATCAACCCGCCCGCCCCCGCGTCGAGCGCGGCCCCATGACCGCCCGGCGCGCCCCCTGGTTGCTCGGCGGGCTGGCCCTCGCGGGCCTGCTCACCTGGGCCCTGTGGCCCGCCTCCCCGTCGTCGGACCCGGTGTCGGCACCGGCGCCGGGCGCGCGCCCCCTGCGGTTTGTCGTCCCCGAGGGACAGACTTTCCAGTACCATTGGACGTTCGCGCAGGAAAATCGCACCCATACCTTCGCGGGCCAGAACGGTGATGTCCCGGTGACCGCGACCATGGACCTCGCGGTGGACGTCGACATCACCGGGCGGGGCGGCACGGATCTGATCGAGGCCGACATCCAGTTTGCGCGCTTCGTGCGCCACGACGTGCGGGCGCAGGACAAGCCCTTGCTCGACGAGCCGGCGGTGCGCGCGGCGTTGCTCGGGCCCGCGGCCCGGGTCCGGTTCGCGCGCGACGGCCGCGTGCGCTCGCTCTCGGTGGCGCAGGGCGCGCCCCCCATGTTCGAACGGTTGGTGCAGATGCTGCTGGGCGAGACCCAGATGCAGCTCGGCGCGGGCGAGACCTGGACGGTGTCCGAGGACACCTTGCATGGCCGTGCGTCCGCGACCTACACCCGCGGGCCGGATGAGGACGGCGGCGCCCGGCTGCAAAAGGCCCGCACCGGCTATGCACAGTTGCGCGTCGGCCAGATCGTGCCCACGGTGGGCCCGGCCCGCGTCGACGCCGCGTACACCATCTCCCTGGACGCGGACGGGGCCCTGCTCGCCCACCGCGGCCACGAACGGCTCACCGCCGCGCTCCCCACCGGCCAGGAAGTGCTCCACGTCGACACCGAGGTCGCGTTGGTCCGGGGCGCGGCCCGGCCCGCCGCCCGCGTGGCCGCTGCCCCGCTCGAGCCCGTGCAGGTGGGTGACCCTGCGCTCAGCGCCGACGTCGAGCGGGACGCGCTGCGCCGCCAAGCGGATGGCCTCACCGCCGCCCAAGTGCTGGCCGACCTGAACGAACACGGCCTCGGCGGCATGGTGCCCGATCACAACCGGTGGCTGTGGCGGGCGGTGGCCGCGCTTCAGCTCGAGCCCGCGCGGGCCGCGGACATCGCCGCCTACGCCATGCGCACCGACGTGAACACCGAAGCGCGCGAACTCGCGCTCGATTTGCTGGTGGGCGCGGGCCACCCCGCGGCCCAGGCCGCGCTGATCCGGGCGTTGCAGAGCCCCGCGGTCAAGGGCGACCGCAGCTATGCCCTGTTGTACCAGCGGCTCAATCTGGTGACCTCGCCGACGCCCGACCTGGTCGCGTTCGCGGAGGCCACCCGCGAACGTGGCAGCCCGCTGGAGCGCCGTCTGGCCACCAACACCCTGGGCAGCGCCGCCGGCCACCTCGTGCACAGCGCGGAGCCCCAGGAGGGCTACCGCATCGCCCAGGGTTTGGCCGACGAGTTGGCCGCGGCCGAAGAGGAAGACGAGCAAGAGGTCCTGCTCATCGCGCTCGGCAACGCCGCGCTCGAGGAGCACGGCGCTCTGGTGATGGGCCACCGCGGCTCGGCGTCGTCGACGGTGCGCCACGCCTCGGCGGTGGCGATGCGCAAGCTGGCGAGCGACGAGACCCGCGACGCGTTGTTGCAGATGGTGATCGATCCCGTGGAGCGGGTGCAGATCCGGGCGTTGGTGAGCCTGGACGTGCGCAAGGACTTGACCGCCGCCGACCGGCTCCAGCTGCACCAGTGGGTGATGGAGCGGCGCATTCACGAGGGGGCCTACCCGTCCTTGATCACCCTGCTCGGTCGGTATCTCAAAGACGATCCCCAGGTCGCCACCACCTTCCGCACGATGTTGCGGCAGGACCTGAAAGACAGCGAGATCAAGGTGCGCCTCACCGCCATGCTCGGCGGCTGACCGGGGCCCAGGCCGGACACCACAACATCATTCTGATGCCACAGCAACCGTGACGACGTTTTGACAACCAAGGGGGCCTACGCTGGGAGAAACCCAAACGGAGGCTCCCATGCAAACCCCGCACATCTCTCGACCTGAACTCGCGCTGGTGACCGGCGCCTCCCGTGGCCTGGGCTTGGCCTTGTCCCACGAGCTCGCCCGCCGCGGGGTGGCCGTGGTCATGGTCGCCCGGGACCCAGACCGGCTCCGCGAGGCCCGGGACCGGGTGGCGGCCGACGCCGCCGCGAATGTCTATGCACTGCCCGCGGATGTGGGCGACGTCGAACAAGCCCGGGCGCTGCCCGCGAAGGCGGCCGGCCTCACCGGACAGGCGGTGACCCTGGTGGTGCAGAACGCAAGCACCCTCGGCCCCTTGCCCATGCCCTTGCTCGCGGACCTCGGCCCCGAGGCGTTTGCCCGGGTCCTCGACGTCAACCTCGTCGGCCCCTTCGCCATCGCCCAGGGCGCGCTCGGCAACATGGTGCTGCACGACCACGGCCAGCTGGTGTTCATCTCGTCCGACGCCGCGGTGAGCGCCTTTCCCCACTGGGGGGCGTACGGGACGAGCAAGGCCGCGTCCGATCAACTCGCGCGGTCGTTCGCGGCCGAGCTCGAGGGCACCGGCGTGCGCGTGCGGGCGGTGGACCCGGGGGAGATGAACACCGACATGCACCGGGACGCGATCCCCGACGCCGATCCTGCGACATTGCGCGACCCCCGGGCGGTGGCCCGGCGGTTGGTGGATGACCTGCTGTCGGTGGTGGACCGGCCGGTCCGGTACACCGTGGCGCTGGACGGAGGTGAGCGATGAACGCGGCTCGATTCCCCCGTCGTCGCGGCCGCATGTTGGTCGTGGATCCCTTGGCCCGGGCCTACGATCTGCGGGCCCCGGATGACCTTGTCCGGTTGCTGCCGCCCGGCGCGCTGGTGGTGGTCAATGAGTCCGGGACATGGCCGGCATCGTTGGCCCTCGTGACCGAGACGAACACCGCGCTCGAGGCGCGGTTTTACGACGTGGACGGTGGGCGGGCGGTGACCTTCGGGCCCGGGGACTGGCGTACGCCCACCGAGCAGCGCGGGCCGGGGCCGGCGCTGCACCGGGGCCAAACTGTGAAGAGCAGAGGCGGACATAGGATGCGTGTGCTCGCCGCCCAGACCGGGCGGGTCACGGTGGTGGGGGTGGACGCGCCGCTTCGCGAGGTGTTGCTCGCCGAGGGCCGGCCGGTGCAGTACAGCTATCTCGATGATGACCTGCGCTTGGTCGACGTGCAGTCGCCGATCGCGGGGGCGCCGGCATCGAGCGAGATGCCGAGCGCTTCGCGGGTGCTCAACGTCGAGCGCCTCATCGGTCTGCGCCGCGCCGGCTTTGTGGTGGTGCCGCTGACGCACGGGGCCGGGTTGTCGGCGGTGGGCGCGGCCGAGGAGGACATGACCTTGCCGTGGCCCGAGCGGTACCGCATCCCCGCGGACAGCTGGGCCGCGGTGCGGCGGGCCAAGCGTGAAGGGCGGGCCGTCGTCGCGGTGGGCACCACCGTGGCCCGGGCCCTCGAAGGGGGGCAAGGGGTGTCGGGGACCACCGACCACGTGCTCGGGGCGGGGGTGCGGCGGGCGGTGGTCGACGCCATCGTCACCGGGGTGCACGACCTGGACTCGTCGCACCACCGGTTGCTGGGGGCGTTTTTGGACGCGGACCTGCTGCGCGACGCCAACGGCCACGCCACGGCCGCGGGGCTGCTGGGCCACGAGTTCGGCGATTTTACCCTGGTGGCGCCGGGGGCGTTGGCCGGGCACCGCCAGGCCGCGGCCTGAGGGCGCGAGAACAGTGGGTTTACAGCCCGCCTGCGCCAGTGCATACGAGGGAGATGAAATCAATCAATTGTTCGATTCTGTGGGGACTCAGCCTGTCCGCGTTCTTGGTCGTCGCCTGCACGGGCGGGACCGGCGGCGGCGATGGCGACGGGGACGGCGACGGCGACGGGACGGGGGACGGCGACGGTGACGGCGATGGCGACGGGGATGGGGACTTGGAGGTGCTCGACATCGACCTCGAGCCGCGGTGCACGCCGGGCACCGCCCATGCGCCCGGGACCGCGAGCTTTGTCGAGGTCACCGACGCTGTGGGGCTGTCCGCGATCGGGGCGCAGGGCACGCGGTTGGTCGCGTCCGACGTCAACGGCGACGGGTACGCGGACTTGTGGGTGCGGCGGGGGGGCACGCGGGCGGACGATTTTTCCGCCGGCACCCGGCACAGTTGGTTGTTGATCAACCAAGCCGGCACCGCGTTCACCGACGAGACGGAATCGAGCGGGATCACCGCGCGCCGGGCCGGGACCGGCGGTCGGCCCTACGAAATCGTGGCCCTCGCCGACGTGGACAACGACGGCGACATCGACGCCTACACCGGCACCGCCACCGCAGACCAAACGGTGGCCGACGGCGAGACCAGCGAAGTCTTGCTCAACGACGGGACCGGGTTGTTCTCCCTCGCCGACGTGAACAGCGCCGCCCGCCGCGCGTTCAATGTCGATGCACCCGCCTCGGCGAGTTTTGTCGACGTCGACCGCGACGGGGTGCTCGACCTGTGGGTGCCGCAACACAACTACGACGCCGGGGCGGGTACGATTTTCGCCGCCGACCAGTTGTACAAAGGCCGCGGCGACGGCGGGTTCGACCCCGCGCCGGGTACGTGGGGCCTGTCCAGCGTCGACTGGGTGAACATCGCGGAGATGAACCAAGGTTTGGCCCACACCCGGGCTTGGGGGGGCAACGCCTGCGACCTGAACAACGACGGCCGCGCGGACCTGCTCGCCTCCTCGTACGGGCGCTCGCCCAACCACCTGTGGCGGTGGGGCGGGCTGTTCGGTTTTGCCAACGAATCCGTCGCCTCCGGCTACGCCTACGACGACGACATGACCTGGAAGGACAACCAGTTCGCGCGCTGCTTCTGCGCGGCCAACCCGCTGGCCGAAGATTGCGCCGACGTGCCCGCCCCCCAGTTGAGCTGCTCGCCCAACTGGAACCACGACTTCGATCGCGAGCCGTTCCGCCTCGGGGGCAACAGCGGCACCACGTTGTGCGCCGACTTCAACCGCGACGGCTGGCTCGACTTGTTCACCACCGAAATCAAACACTGGTGGGCCGGCGCGGGCGCGGACGGGTCCGAAATCCTCCTCAACCAACAAGACGAGCTCATCCGGTTCTCCCGTCCCGGGGATGACGCGATGGGGCTCGCCATCGATCACAGCGGGGGCTTGAGCTGGGACGAAGGGCACATGACCGCCGCGACCTTGGACTTTGACAACGACGGGCGCCTCGACTTGTACCTCGGGGCCTCGGACTACGCCGGCAACCGGGGCCGCCTGTACCGGCAGCTCGACGACGGCACCTTCGAGGAGCTCGCGCCCGCCGCGTTCTTCTCACACCACCGCAGCCACGGCGTGGCCGTGCTCGACTATGACCGCGACGGTGACCAAGACCTCATCGTCGGCCACTCCCGCTCCCGGTGCGACCCCGCGGGGGAGTTCGATTGTTACGAGACCACCCAGGTCCGGCTGTTCGAAAATACCCTCGGCCAAGACGGCAACTTCCTGCAGCTCGACCTCGTCGGCACCGGCGGCTCCAATGTCTCTGCAGTGGGGGCCCAGGTCCGCGTGACCACCGAGGCCGGGACCCAACTGCTCGAGCGCAGCGCGGGCCACGGTCACTACGGCATGCAAGATGAAGCCACATTGCACTTCGGGCTTGGCGACGCGTGCACGGCCACGGTTCAAGTGCGCTGGCCCGACGCGGACAACACCACCGAGACGTTCACCCTGCCCGCGGGCTACCGCATCGTGCTCGAACAGGGCGCGGCCCCGCGGTTGGCGGAATAGCGTCAACCCGGCGGGAGCTGGACCTGGCCGACGCTCCAGGCCCCCGCGGTCGCGGTCAACCACAGGGCGGCCGGGCCCCCAAAGGTCCGGACCCGCCCGGCGGCGCCGGGGTTGAGCACCCAGGGGCGGTCCGCGTCGTCGACGCAGGCGTGGTGGCTGTGGCCGTAGACCACCGCGCGCGCCTCGGGGTAGGCGGCCCGAAGGCGGGCGTGCCGCACCCCCGGGGGCCCGTGTCGGTGGCCGTGGTCGACGACGAGCACGCCCCCGGGGACACGCACCGCGGCCCGCCACGGGATGCGGTCGAGCACGGCCTGATCCCCCGCCGGCCACTTCGCGGCAATGTCATTGTTGCCGCGCACCATCAACACGCGGGGGGCCACCGCGGACAGGGCATCGAGCACGGCGCGATCGCCGATGTCGCCCGCGTGCACCACGAGATCGGCCGCCCCCGCCGCGGACAGCAGGCGCGGGTCGATCGAGCCATGGGTGTCCGAGACCAACAGCACGTCCATGGGCTGCATTTGAGCACGCCCAGCGGCCCGGCCGTACCGCGTGCCGGCGCATTTCCGCCACCCGCTCCCGGATTTTGCATGAACGGATGTCCGCCCTGCGCCGACAAACACGCACCACCGGCAACCGCCGGCCCGGGCACGGTCTCTGCACTTCGATGCCCGACGCCCATCGGGAGGACCCATGATTTCGCTGCTGACCGCCTTGCTGATCGCCACCGCGCCCCCGGCGCCGGACGCCGTCCGGGCCCGATTTGTCGACGACGCGCGCGTCGCGCCGGCCCTCCGGCTGCAAGCCCAGCGCGCGCGAAGTGTGCGCGGCGCGTACGATCCGATCACGGACGGCAACTTCATCGCGGTGTTCGAGCACGCCCTCGCGGACACCGAGCAAAAAGCCCTCGAGGCCTCCGGGGTTCGGTTCTTGCCCGCGGGCGATGGGCTCGCGCGGATCGGTCTCAGCTACGGCGTGACCGCGAGCGCCGACGGGCTCTCCGCCTTGCTCCAGCACCCGGCGTTGGCCGCGCTCGATGACGGTCGGGTCCCCGACGTGCCGCCGGCCGCACCCCACGACTACGGTTTGGTGCACGAGCAGACCACCACGTCGTCGATCTGGGGCCTGCGGCAAGACGGCGCGCGCCTCGACGGCGAGGGCGTCACATTGTGCGACCTGGATTCCGGCGTGGACATCTTCCACCCGCTCTTCTTTCGGGCCGACGCGGGGACGTACCGCTGGACCGACGTGAACAACAACGGCGTGCTCGATTTCGGGGTCGACGGTGTCGACCTCGATGGCGACGGGTCCGTGGCCAGCGACGAGGTCGTCCAGTACATGGGCGGGGCCCTCGCCGGCCTGGGCGGGGGCGTGCCGGTGCCGAGTGGTCCATTCGAAGCGGGCAAACAGTTCGTGTACGTCGACCGCAACGGCAACGGGGTTCGCGACCACGGCCCGGCGGCAGGGTTCGACGACAGCACTCCCGCGTTTGGCGAGCCGTTGTTTGTGGTGGACGACGTGGACGAGGACGCCGCCGCCTCGGTCGACGAGCGCCTGTTGCGCTTGGGCTCGAGCAAGATCGCCGGCATTTACAACCCCACCAACAACGAGGTCTTCACCCGGGGCATCGACCTCACCGACTACGTGTCCGGAGAGGACGGCCATGGCACCGGGGTCGCGGGCATCCTCGTCGGGGGCGTGCTCGACCGCACCTATGTGCAGGGGGTCGCGCCGGGGGCGGACTTCTTGCTCATCGACCAAGGTCAGTCCGGCGAAGGGGTCGACGGCGAGACCTACGAAGCCAACCTCGTCGCCGCGATGAGCTGGGCCGAATCCCAAGGCTGCGACGTGATGGTCCACGAATACGGCGTCAACGTGAGCGACTTCGCTGACGGGTCGTCGGCCCGCGAAGCCATCATCGACCAACTCGCCGACGACGGCATGGTTCAGACCACCGCGACCCACAACTTTGCCGACAACAACAGCCACGCCGAGCTCTCGGTGGGCCCGGGACAAACCGTCAACGTGCTCGTGAGTGTGCAAGACATGGGGCCGTTCGGCTATCCCGCCTACTACCTGCTGGGCGCGCTGCGGTGGACGGCCCCGGTCTCCATCTCCGCCACAATGACCCTGCAGAACGGGACCGCCTACGACCTGACCCAAGAAAACGCGGTGGGGAGCGAATACTGCTCGGGCGGCGGCTATACGTCGACGCGCGGCACCCAGCTGATCTCCTGGTACGCGGGCTTCTGGGACCCTGGCACCGGCGTGCCCCACACCCTGCCCGCCGGCACCTACGCCATCCAGGTGACCAACCAAGGGGCGGAGGCCGCGGTCATTCACCTGAGCCTCACCGACGAGTACCAGTACTCAGTGTCCAATGACATTGTGGCGGGGGCGGGGGTGTCGGTCACCAACCTCGGGACCATCGCTTGGCCCGCCACCGCCGACCGGGCGATCAGCGTCGGCGCCACCGTCGGCAACTTCGTGCACGACAACGAAGTGGAGGGCGGGCTGCGGACGTTCTCGGGACGGGGCCCGCGCATCGACGGGGACCGGGGCGTCGACGTGGTGGCCCCGTCCGATCACTACAGCGCGGCCCCGTTGAGCGTGGGCGAGGACGGGGCGTACTTGGTGTTCGGCGGGACCTCGGGGGCGTTGCCGCAGGTGGCCGGCGCGGTGGCCCTGCTGCTGCAAAAAGACCCCGCCCTGACCCCGGACGAGGTCAAGGACCTGGTGGTGGCGCGCTCGTCGGAAGACGCGCTCAGCGGCGCGGTGCCCAACGTCGAATGGGGCGGGGGGCGGTTGGCCACGTACCGGTTGTTGATGGACGAAGACCCGCCCGCGAACGAGGCCCCGGTGCTCGGCGTCGACGCGCCCACCGCGGTGTACGTCGGCGAGGTCGCGACCATCGATGCGTCGGCGACCACCGACGCCGACGACGGACTGGCGGGCCTCACGTTCTATTGGGACGTGGACTACGACGGGGTCTTCGACGAGAGCGGCGCGACCCCCACCCTCGAGGTCACCGCGATGGCGTACGGGCGGCGGGTGGTGAAGGTCCGGGTGGAAGATGCCTTTGGGGCCGCGGACGAGCAGTTGGTGGCGTTCGACGTGAACGAGGTCGTCGGCGATGGGGACGGCGACGGCGACGGTGACGGTGATGGTGATGGGGACGGCGACGGTGATGGTGATGGCGACGGTGACGGGGACGGTGATGGGGACGGCGACGGTGATGGGGACGGCGACGGTGATGGGGACGGCGACGGTGATGGGGACGGAGACGGCGATGGGGACGGCGATGGGGACGGCGATGGGGACGGCGACGGCGACGGGGACGGCGACGATGCCGGGTTTGGCTGTGGGTGTGCCGCGTCGGCCTCGCCGGTCGAGGCCGGGCTCGGCTTGGCCCTGCTGTTCGGGCTGTGGATTCGTCCCCGCCGTCGTCGAGACCGGGCCGCGTAGACCGCCTCGCACGGCCGAACGCCCCGGGCGTCCGGCCGTGCTACCGTCCGGCCATGCGTTATCTGCACACCATGATCCGCGTGAAAGACCTCGACGCGGCCCTCGACTTTTTTGTGAACAAGCTCGGCCTCGTCGAGACCCGCCGCAAGGACAACGAAAAAGGGCGCTTCACCCTCGTGTTCTTGTCGACGGAACCGGGCGCGCCCGAGGTCGAGCTCACCCACAACTGGGACCAAGACGCGCCGTACTCGGTGGGGCGCAACTTCGGCCACCTCGCGTACGAGGTCGACGACATCTACGCGCTCTGTGAACGGCTCCAGGACGCCGGCGTCACCATCCTGCGCCCGCCCCGCGACGGGCACATGGCGTTTGTCCGCTCCCCCGACCAAATCTCCGTCGAGCTTCTGCAAAAAGGGCCCGCGCTCGCCCCGCGCGAACCCTGGGCCTCGATGCCGAGCCAGGGCGAGTGGTGAGCGTCACCAGCCGGTCTGGGGCGCGGCCTGTTCGCCCTTGGGCGCGGCCTGTTCGCCCTTGCCCTTGGCCTTGAGCATCCGGTCGGCCTCGACATACTTGAACACGCTCGCGCCCTTCAGCTTCTCGACGAGGGCGGCTTGGTCCTCGGCGGTGCGCGGGGGCTCTTTGGGGGCGAACACCACCAGGGTCATGCCCACCGCGCCGCCCCGGACCCGGTCCACCTTCTGGCCGGTCTTGTCCTCGACGAGCTTGATCAGGGCCGCCTCGTCCAGGTCCGCGGCCCGCTCGGGCAAAACTTTTACAATCACGCGATTGTAGATGTGAGCGTCCGGGGGCCGGCCGGTGGGGTGCGAAGTCTCCCCACCGCCCGCAGGCGCGGCCACGGTCGCCTCCTGCGTGACCGTGCCGGTGGCCAGGGGCGCATCCCCGCCGGTGGTCTCCTCGGGCGCGGATTCGTCCTGCGCTTGCGGGGCCGGCCCCACCGGCGCGGGGTCGTCCTTTTTGTCCCCCTGACAGCCCACCGCCGCCAACAAAGCCATCGTCACCATCCACCGGGTCATCATGCCTCCTCCTCGTCGTCGCGCCGGACCACACGTTCAAAAAACTGCTCGACCGTCTTGCGCGACCCGAGCCGCACCATGTCCGGCAGGCTGTCCAAGAACAGCTTGCCGTACCGCTTTTTGCGCAACCGCCCGTCGAGCACCGCCACCACCCCCCGGTCCGCCTCGGTGCGCACCAGCCGGCCCACGCCCTGCTTGAGCGCCACCGTGGCCTCGGGGAGCGAGAGCGTCTTGAACGGGTCGTGGCCCTTCTGTTTTTCAAGCTCGGCGCGGGCCGCCCCCACCGGGTCGGTGGGCGAACGGAACGGCAACTTGTCGATCACCACCAGGCGCAACGCCGCCCCCCGCACGTCGACGCCCTCCCAAAAACTCTGGGTGGCGAACAGCACCGCGTCCTCGTCGTCGCGAAAGCGCGCGAGCAACAGGTGCTTGGGCGCGTCGCCCTGCTTGAGCACCAAGCGCCCGGCCGCGACCATGCCCGGGGCCAGCGCCTCGTGGGCCTGGCGCAACGCGCGGTGGCTGGTGAACAACAGCAGCGCGCCCCCGCCGAAAAGCGCCACCAACCACTCGATCTCGTCGTGCAACCGCGGCGTGAAGTCCGCCGCCGACGGCTCGGGCATGCCTGTGGGCGCATAGAGGCCGGCCTGCTCGCGGTAGGCGAAGGGGCTTTCGAACACCACCCCCACCCGGGGAGCTTCCTCGTCGAGATCGAGGCCCACCCGGTGCTCAAACGGCGCGGTGTCGCCCCCGCTCGCCAATGTCGCTGAGGTCAGGATCACCGGCCGGCCGTCCTTCCAGAGCGCTTCGTGCAGCGCCGCGGCCACGTCGATGGGGGCCGCGCCCACGGAGTAGCCACGCAACCCGTCCTCGCAGAAGGCCACGAAGCGCGGGTCGCGGATGCCTTTGTCGAGGACAAACCGCAGCTCCTCGGTGAGGTCTTCGGCCCGCCGCACGATGCCGAGCCCGTCGGCGTAGGACGCGTTTTTGTCGGCAAAGGTGGAGAGCACCTCTTCGGCCGCGAGCACGATGCCGTCGAGGGTGGACACCAATCGTTCGCGGCTGAGATCGATGTCCTCGAGGTCCCCGTCGGCGGCGATGCGCGCCCGGTCCCCGCGGCCGAGGTGGGGCAACAGGTGTTCGCCGAGCACTTCGGCTTGGGCTTTGAGCTGGGCGGAGAGACCGAGCAGCTTGCTGTGCTGGCTCTTGGCCCCCGGGGGCTGCCAGCGGGACAGGTCGGTGGCGAGCCGGCCGAGGCGCCCGCCGGTGACCGACACCCCGAAATATTTCGTGGCCACGTCGGGCAGCGCGTGGGCCTCGTCGATGATCACCGCGTCGGCCGCGGGGATGACCTGGGCGAAGGGCATCGAGTCCTCGTCGGGGCCGCCCTGGCCGGTGCGGGGCACGCCCTCGAGACGGATGCGGGCGTCGGCGCACAGCAGGTGGTGGTTGACGACGACGATGTCCGCGGCCTCGGCCCGTTTGCGCATCTTGGTCACGAAGCAGTCTTCGTACAGCGCGCACTTTTGGCCGATGCAGGTGTCCGAGCCCGCGTCGAGGTCGGACCAGGTCTGAAAGGTGTCCGGCAGATGCGAGAGCTCGGCGCGGTCGCCGGTGGGGGTCGATTCGGCCCAGGCCACGATGTCGTCGAAGTGTTCGGCCTCGCTCTGGAACGCGAACAGCGGGCGGGCGGCGAAGCCCTCGAAGCGCAGCTTGCACAGGTAGTTGGCGCGGCCCTTCATCAGGGCGGCGGTCTTTTTTTGCCCCGTGGCCGCCGTGAGCGCGTCGAGGACCACGGGCAGGTCCTTGTCGAACAGCTGGTCTTGCAGGGCCTTGGTCCCGGTCGCGATCACCACCTTCTTGTCGCTGAGCAACGCCGGCACCAGGTACGCAAAACTCTTGCCCGTGCCCGTGCCCGCCTCGATCACCGCGCGCCCCCCGGGCTCGTCCAGGGTCTGGGCCACGAGCAGGGCCATGTCGGTCTGCAGGCTGCGGGGCACAAACCCTTCGACGCGCCGGGCCAAAGGCCCGTCCTCGTCGAAAAAGCGCAACACGTCCTCTTGCACCGAAAGCCCCGTTCGCGGTCGTCTTTTGTCCCGCCGCTCTGACTGCTATCAGACCCAAAGCCAACAAAAAGGGCCGAGACAATGACGGAAAAGACCGCGCGCGGCGCGACGGTGGTGGTCAAGAGCGACAAGGGGCTGTCTTTGCAGCACCCCTCGTTCGAACTCGTTCACGACAACGGCAAACGCGAGACCTTCGACACCCCGCGCGCCCGCGTCGGCGCCGGCCCCGGCAATGACCTCATCATCGACGACCCCACCGTGAGCGCGGTGCACCTGGAGATCGCGGCCACCGAGCGCGGCTTTCGCCTGCGGGACCTCGACTCGACCAACGGCACCCGGGTCAACGGCGTGCGGGTCAGCGACGCGATGCTCGAGCCCGGACAGGTGGTGAGCGTGGGGGCGGTGCCGCTCACGTTCCAGATCGGGCAAGAGTCGATCCGCCAACCGATGAGCGACAAGCAAGAGCTGTTCGGCGCGGTGGGCCAAAGCCCGGCGATGCGCGCGATCTTCTCCCGGGTCGAACGCGCGGGCCGCACCGACGCCACCGTGCTCATCCAAGGGGAGACCGGCACCGGCAAAGAGGTCATCGCCTGGTCGATCTACGAAGCGTCCAAACGCAAAGACCAGCCCTTTGTCGTCGTGGACTGCGGGGCCATCGCCAAGAACTTGATCGAGTCGGAGCTGTTCGGCCACGAAAAGGGCGCGTTCACCGGCGCGGTCAACAAGCGGCTCGGCGCGTTCGAGCGGGCCCACGGGGGCACGGTGTTCCTCGACGAGCTGGGCGAGCTTGACATCGAACTGCAGCCCAAGCTGTTGCGTGTCCTGGAGCGCCGCGAAATCACCCGGGTGGGGGGCGAGAAGACAATCCCCGTCGACGTGCGCATCATCGCCGCCACCAACCGCGACCTGCGGGGCATGGTCGCCCGCGGCGAGTTCCGCGAGGACCTCTACTACCGCTTGGCGGTGGTCACCCTCGAGCTGCCCGCCCTGCGCGAACGCAAAGAGGACATCCCGCTGTTGGTCGACCGCTTCCTCGACGACATCGGCAGCAGCATGGGCGAGCTGCCCGAGGGCGCGATGGACCGGTTCATGGATCACGCCTGGCCGGGCAACTGCCGCGAGCTCAAAAACGCGGTCGAGCGCGCGGTGGTCCTCGGCGAGACCCGCTTTTTGGGCCGGCCGTCCGCCAGCGGGGGGGCATCGGCCGAAGGGCGGCCCGTGCCCGAGGGGCAGGGCCAGTTCGAGATCGACCTCGAGATTCCGTACAAAGACCAAAAGAACGCCGTGATCGCTGACTTCGAAGAACAGTACGTGAAGAAGCTGGTCAAGCACCACAAGGGCAATGTCTCTGCGTCAGCCCGCCAGGCGGGCATCGACCGCATGAGCCTGCACAAGATCTTGGCCCGCTACGGTCTCGACGCCCGCGAGGTCGGCCGCTCCTAGCCTTCTGCGAGGGGGCGTAGGCCCCTCGCCCCTTCACGGCTCGCGAGCTCGCCGAATCAGGGGCCCCACTCCCCCCTCGAATCCTCCATGGCCTCCGGCCGTCGGATTCGATATCGTATGCCACTGCATACGACCAGCTGGGGTTTTGGGATGCGCTGTAGCTTCCCCCTAGGGTGTGTCGACGCGGCGGCCCTGGGCGAACACCATGTGGCGCCGGCGCAACGCCGACAGGTCCGTGAGCGGGTCGCCCTCGACGACGAGCACGTCGGCGCGCGCGCCTTCGGACAGCTCGCCAAAGCGGGGCATGCCCTCGCGCCACTTGAGCGCGGCCGCGTCCACCGTGGCGCGGTGCACGAGGACGTCCGCGGGCATGCCCGCGTCGTGCATCAAGTCCAGCTCCTCCAGGTAGCTCCCCCCGGGGAAGACCGCGGCGATGGGGCTGTCGGTGCCGGGCAACACCATGACCCCGGCTTCGTGCAGGCGCCGGACGTTATCGCGCAATGTTTTTGCATCTGCGATGGTGCGGGCGAAGTCCGCGAGCACCTCTTGCTCGTCGAAGGCCGCGCCCGCCTGGCCCGACACCGCGGCGAGGATGGCGGGATCGGTGGTGGGGGCGATGGCGGGGTCGGGCGCGTAGCGGCCCTGGGTCATGTCGCGGGTGTTGTCGAACCCCGCCGCGGTGTAGGTCACGCCCACCTTCCGCTCGACGAGGGCGGCGATGAGCTCGTCGGAGATCGGGGCGTTGTACACCCCGTGGGCGAGGTGGTCGGCGCCGGCGGCGAGGGCCTCGAGGCCGTCCTGGTTGGACCCGATGTGCACAAATACAGCCAGCCCCTCGTCGTGGGCGGCCCGGCTCAGGGCCTTTAGGCGGTCTACGTCGAGGCGCGGGGCCCCGGGGGGCAGGGCGTCGTGGATGATCTTGATGTGCCCGGCGCCGCGCTCCTTCATCGTTCGGACGAGGGCGGCGGCGTCGGCGGCGCGCTCCAGGGTCGGGACTTGGCCGGCGAGCAGCGCGCCCAGCGGCCAGGGGAGCAGGGCCTTGATCGCGGGGATGGGGTGGCCGCCGGGGGCGGTGATCGGCTCGTGGCCAAAAAAGATGCGCGGGCCCGGCAATGTCCCTGCTTCGGTCTTCGCCGCGAGCTCGGCCAGCTCCGCGGGGTCGCCGCCCATGTCGTAGACGGTGGTGATGCCGGTGTGCAGCCAGGCTTCGAGGTTGTGGGCCGCGTCAGGGGCGGTGAACGCCCAGGGGGGCGCGTCGGTGGCGGTGACATGCACGTGGGTGTCGACGAGCCCCGGCATCACGGTGTGCCCCCCCACGTCGATGCGCGCGGCCCCCGCGGGCCAGGTCTGGGGGGCGCCGGCTTGGACGACGGTGAGCCGCCCCCCGGCAAAACACACCGTGGCGTCATCGACGGGCACCAGCGCGGGCCCGGTCAACACGCGGCCCCCCACCAGGCAGACCGCGTCGGGGGCGGGGCTCACCCGGGCCAATGGGGGATAGCTGGCCCGGCACCCCGCGCCCGCGGCGCCGGCGGCCGCGACCAGTGCGGCCAAGGCCCACAGAAATTGAACTTTCATGTTACTAGTCGTAACATGCCCGGGCGCCCATGCCGAGCCCCCCTGCCAAACCTGCGCGCCGCCGCCGGCCCTACCACCACGGCAACCTGCCCGCGGCCGCGGTGCGGGAGGCCAAGCGGTTGCTCACCGGTCGGACCAAGCGCGACTTCACCCTCGCTGAGGTCGCGGCCGCCCTGGGGGTGTCACACCAGGCCCTGTACCGGCACTTCTCGGGCAAGCGGGGCCTGCTCGCGGCCTTGGCCCTGGAGGGACACCGCACGTTCTATGCGCAGTTGGTGCGGCGCACCGAGGGCCTGTCCGGGCGCGGGCTGCTGCGGGCCACCGCCCAATGTTATTGTGACATCGCCCGGCACGACCTCGCGGTGTTCCGCGCGATGTTCGACCCCGGGCTGACCACCAAAAAGGACTTCCCCGACCTGCGCGAGGCCTCGGACCGCAACTTCGCGGCCCTGGGGCAGATTCTCCAGCGGGTGGGCAACCAGAGCCCCCTGCCGCCCGCGGTGGTGCAGGCCGCGGTGTGGTCCGCGCTCCACGGCATGGCCGTGCTCGAGGCCGAGGGCTGGTTGAGCCAGCGCGCGGGGCTGACCAAGGCCCAGCTCGCCGCCGATTTGCCCTGCGCCACCGCCGATGCGCTCTACGACGGGCTGCTCCAAGGTCAGGTGGAGTCCGCCGGGTAATAGTGCAGAGCCTCGACGGGGGTCACGGGGGCGTCCACCGCGATCTCGTCATCGGGAACAAACGCCGGCCGGTCCACACAGAGCACGGTGTGTTCTTCGTCGGTGGGGTTGTCGTACCGGTGGGGCAGGTCGTGCGGCCAGCTCACCACCGCGCCGCTCACCTGGGGCACGCCCTGGAGCAGCAGGCCGCTCGACAACATCATCTCGCGCTCGTGCATGGTCTTGTGCACGTGGGTGGGGATTGATTTCCCCGGGCCCACCCGGAGCCGGTAGATGCCGCAGTCGCGGGTCTCGTAGATGACGTCCACGGTGCCGAAGGGTTTTTGTTCATGACCGACCTCGAAGTCCCCGCGCCGGCGGTGCACGATGAGCGACGGGCGGGCCGCGGACAGGGCGGCGGGTTTTTCCAAGGTCAGGGTCACAGACTCGATCTGGGCCCGGGGCGCGTCGGGCACAGGGGGCGCGAGCAGGTACGCGCACAATGCTTCTGCAGCGGTCTCGAGCAACAAAAAGTGGCAGCTCTCGAGCAAAAAGCGCAGCTCGGCGGAGATCTTGGCGTAGTCCACGGTGCCGGACAGCCCGGTGCGGTGGTGGGCCTGGGCCTCGAGGGCGAGGTCCACATCGACGGTGAGGGGCTGGGGCGTGAGCCGCTCGTGGGGGTAGACCCCGATGATGCAATGCACGGCCAAGCCGCGCAGGCGGATGATGTCGCAGGGACGTTCGCTCATGGGACCATTCTCACAACCGCGTGAAGCGTCCGCCATCCACCCGCAAGACGTGGCCGGTGACGTAGGGCGCGTCGAGGGCGAGGTAGGCCACCGCCGAGGCGATGTCCTCGGCGCGGCCTTCCCGCTGCAGGGGGATGCGCTTCAGGATCTGGGCCCGGGTCTTTTCGTCGTAGTCCTCGGGGAACATGACCGTGCCCGGGGCCACCGCGTTGACCCGCACGGTGGGCGCGAGCTCGACCGCGAGGGCCCGGCTGAGCATGTCGAGGCCGGCCTTGCTCACGCTGTAATGGGCATAGCCGGACAGGGGGCGTTCGCTCCCGATGTCGGTGATGTGCACGATGCTCGGGTCGGTCCCCGTTTGCAGGGCCGGAAGCAGGGCTTGGCTCAAAAAGAACGGCGCGTCCACGTTGACCGCGAGCATGCGCCGGTAGTGGGCCACGCTGATGTCGCCGAACGCGACCTTCTCGAACAGCCCCGCGTTGTGCACCACCACGTCGAGGACCGGGCTCTTTTTGAGGATGGCCCCGGCCAGCCGCCTGACCTCCTCGAGGTCGGACAGGTCCGCTTGGTGCACGTGGGCGGCGCGGCCCTGCTGCCGGGCTTTTTCGGCCACGCCCTCGGCCCCGTCGCGCGACCGGTTGACGCACAGGTGCAGGTCACAGCCGCGCGACAGCAACGTCTCAGCAATGCAGAGGCCGAGCCGTTGCCCGGCGCCGGTCACCACCGCGGTGGGCATCAGGGCGCGCTCCTCGTCGAGAACACCGGGCGCTCAGTCCCGAAAGTTGTTGTAGGTGAGCGCGACCGGGAGGTCTTTGTCCTTGAGCATGGCGATGACCGCCTGCAGGTCGTCCCGCTTCTTGCCCGTGACCCGGACCGCGTCGCCCTGGATCGCCGGCGTGACCTTGAGTGACTTTTCGTCCTTGATCATCTTCACGATCTTCTTCGCGTTCTCTTTGTCGATGCCCTTTTTCAGCAGCACCTCCATGTTGAACGTCTGGCCCCCCGCGGGCTGGGGGTCCTTTTTGTCGAGGAACTTCAGCGAGAGCTTGCGCTTGACGAACTTGTCCTCGAGCACCTGGTACGCGGCGATGACCCGGTCCTCCCCGTTGGCGCTGATCTTGAATCCGGCGTCGGTGCGCTCGATGTTCGCGTCGGTGCCCTGAAAATCGTAGCGCTGGCGCAGCTCGCGCACCGCCTGGTCATAGGCATTGGTCACTTCGTGATCGTCGACTTCGCTCACCACGTCAAAGGATGGCATTCGGTACTCCTCCAGGTCACAACAGCGACGCGCCGATGTCGCGCCGCACTTGTTTGTCGTCCAATGTCACTTGCCGTTCGAGGGCGTAGGCGGCCTCCACCGCCGCCCGCATGTCCTCGCGCCGGGCGCAACAGGCCAAGACCCGGCCCCCCGACGAGACCAACCCCTGGGCCCCGGCCTTGACCCCGGCGTAAAAGACCGCGTCGTCCCCGCCCACCGGGGGCACCGACAGCGCCTTGCCGGTCTCGGCGGGGCCGGGGTAGCCCGCGCTCGCCACCACCACCGCGCACGTCGGGCGGCAGGTGAGGGTCAGGTTCTCGTCGACGTCGCCCCCCCGGGCCACGGCCAGGAGCGTCTCGGTCAGATCCTGTTCGAGCCCGAACAGCACCGCCTGGGCCTCGGGGTCGCCAAAGCGCACGTTGAACTCGACGATGGCGAGCCGGCCGGTGCCCCGGTCCCACATCAGCCCCGCGTAGAGCAGGCCCCGGTAGGGCGCACCCCGCCGCGACATCTCCGCGAGCACGGGGGCGAACACGTCCCGCTGCACCCGGGCCATAAACGCCGCGTCGATGCCGTCGTCGGGCCCGAGGGGGGCCACCGCGCCCATGCCCCCGGTGTTCGGGCCTTGGCCCCCGTCGAAGAGCTGTTTGTGATCGCGCGCCACCGGCAACAACAGGGCCCGGGCGCCGTCGCACACCCCGAGCACGCTCAGCTCTTCCCCGACGAGGAAGGACTCGATCACCACCGTCTGGCCGGCGTCGCCAAACCGCGCCGGCCCGCCCACCCCAAAGTACTCGTCGAGCACCGCGCGGGCCGCGGCCACGTTGTCGGCGATGGTCACGCCCTTGCCCCCGCAGAGCCCATCGGCCTTGATCACCACCCGCTCGCCGGGGCCGAACGCGTCGAGCGCGGCCCGGGCCTCTTCGATGGTCGCGCACACGTCGAATCGAGCGGTGTCCGCCCCCGCGGCCCGGCACACGTCCTTCATGAACGCCTTGCTGCCCTCGAGGGTGGCCGCGGCCTGGGAAGGACCAAAACACGCGACCCCGGCGTCGGCCAGCGCGTCGGCCACGCCGTCGACCAAGGGCTGTTCGGGCCCCACGAGCACAAAGTCCACCTCGAGCGAACGGGCCAGGCCCACCACCCCGTGGTGGCCGGCGCGGTCGGGGGCGGGGCAGGGCACGGTCTTTTCGATGCCGGCGTTGCCCGGGCTGCACCACACGTCGTGCCCATGTTCCTGCAGGTGGTGGCACAGGGCGTGTTCGCGTCCGCCGCCGCCGAGCACCAACACCCGGCTCATGGCGCGACCCCGATGTCGAAGGCCCGCACCGCGGTCCCGCCCCGGCCGTCGCGCATCACCACCCAGGCGTGCACCACGTCGTCGACCACCGCCTCGCCCTCCTCGGGCCAGGTGAAGAGCACCCCGGGGGTGAGCGCGTCGGGGGGCACCTCGGGACAGGTGACGCCGCGCGGCGCGTAGACCTGGGTCACCACGTGCACGTCGCGGGTCAGCTCCCGGCGCAAGATCCCGCCGGTCACGTACCATTGGAAGGTGGGGATCTCGCACTGCGCCTCGACCACGAACCGCTGGGCCTTCTCCGCGTCGGGCATGGTGGTGAGCGCATCGTCCGAGCGCAGGTTGAGCCCGGAAAAATCCGCCACCAAGGTCTCGTAGCTCTCCAGGCTGTCCGGGTCGTAGCGGGGAATGAAGCGCACCGTCTGGCCGCGCCCGACGGTGGTGACCGCCTCGCCGCCGACCTTGTCTTCGCGCACCTCCACCGCGGTGAGCACGGGGTTTGCGTTGGGGCGCAGTTGCCCCCCTTCGTCGCGCCACACGTCGAAGGGCCCGAAGCTCTCGTCCGCGGTGGCCAGCCGGGCGGGGGGCATCACCGTCACCCGCTTGAACCCGTCGGCGTACATGCCTTGGTATTTGCCGCTCACACCCACAATGGCATTGTGGCCGAGCATCGCCGCCAGCCACCGCTCGGTGGTCGAGTACGGGCCGCGATCGCCCTCTGGCCCTCCAAAGCTCTCGGGAAACAGGCCGGGGGCGAACGCCACCGGCCCCCCCGGGCCCTCGCCCAAGGTCACGCGGTCTTCGCAGGTGGGGTCCATGTCCAAGACCTCGTCGCGCCGCAGCGGACAGGTCCAGAAGGTCGCGTCCACCTCGACCACACCGTCGGGCGCGCCCCACACCGGGGTGATGACCGCGTCGGTGCCCGACGGGACCTGGGTCGGGGTCGCCACCACCGCCAGCAACCGAAAGTCGGTGACCGCGTACGCGGGCGCGAACGGGTCGTCGCACCCGCCGCCCAGCACCGCCCCAAGAAGGCCCAACAGGGCCCCGGCCATTCGCACCATGCCGCCTGTTAGTACGGCCGTATGCGCCACGAAAGCCCGCTTTGCCCCCGCCGGGTCCGGCCGCTATCGTCGCGCCATGCGCGCCCCCTGGCTTTTGTGTTCGGGCCTTGTTTTGGCTGTCCCCGTCCTGTCCGTGCCCGCGGCGGCGGGCCCCCCCCACGCCGGGGTCACCTTCTTCGAGGGCAGCGTGCAAGACGCCCTCGCCTCGGCCCAAAAGGGGCAACAGACCGTGCTCGTCGAGGTGTACGCGACGTGGTGCGGGCCCTGTAAGCGCCAAGCCAAAGAGGTGTTCGACACCGCCGACGGCGCGCTCCTCGCCAAAGGCACCATCCCGCTGCGCCTCGACTTCGACGCCCCCGCGCAGCAAGCGTTCATGAAGCAGCACAACGTGCTGTCGCTGCCCACGATCTTGTTCCTCCGCCCCGACGGCACCGAGATCGGTCGCATCGAAGGTTACGAGGACAAAGCCGCGTTCTTGGCCGAGGCCGAGCCGCTGGTGCGCGGGGACGACGCCCTCGCCCGGGCGAAGGCCAAGCTGACCGGGCAGCGGGTGTTGCCCCCCCAAGAGGCGCGCGCCCTGCGTTTGACCGTGGCCCACGCCGAGCTCGTGCGCGGCCACACCCAGGTGGGCCTGCAGGGCCTCACCGAGCTCGCGCGATCGAAGACCGGCCCCGACGACGAGGTCGCGCAGGACGCGCTGTTTTTGAAGGGGCGCTATTTCTCGCGGGTCAAAGAAGACCACGCGCGGGGGCACGAGGTGTGGATGACGCTGTTCACGTCGTTCCCCACCGGCAAGTACCGCCAGACCGCCCTGTGGTGGGCGGCGGGCGACCTGCTCGCGCAGGGGGCGCCCGACGCTGCGATCGAGCTGTTGGCCGACCACACCCGCAGCGTCGAGGACGCGGACTTGTTCGTGTCCTTCGTCGAGGAACACCACGTCGGGGCCGAACAAGCCCGGCGCACCCTCGACAAGCTCAAGCTTCGGGCCCCGGACCGGGCGAAGCTGATGAAGCGGCTCGACAAGGTGGGTGGCAAGAGTTGATCGCCGCAGGGTTGGCCGTCGTGTGCATCGGCGTGTCGGTGGGGCTCACCCTGCTCGGGGTATTTCGCGGGGGCAAGGACAGCGGCGCCCTCGTGGTGATCCACCCCGGCCGGACCCCGGCGGACCTGCCGATCATCATCCCCGCCCGCAACGAGGAAGAGCGCATCGGTGAGACCCTCGAGGCCCTGCGCGCCGACGACGATCCCCGGCTGCGGGTATTCGTGGTCGACGACAGCAGCACCGACGGGACCGCCGGCATCGTGCAGCAACATGCCGACCAAGACCCGCGCATCACCCTGCTCAGCGCCCCGGAAAAGCCGCCCCAGGCCTTCGGCAAACCTTGGGTGCAACATTGGGGCGCCGAACAAGTGGTCAAAGACCCCGACACCACGATCCTGTTTCTCGACGCCGACGTCGTGCTCACCCCCGGCACCGCCGGGGGCCTGGTGCGCGCGTTCGAACAGGAGCAGGCGGGGGCGCTGTCGGTGGTGACCCAGGTGACCTACGAGTCCTTGATCGAAGAGATGTTTGTGCCCCCGTTCTGGACCGCGGTGGGGGCGATGTATTCGGTGCCCAAGGTGCACGACGAACACGCGCCGGATGCCTTCCTCAACGGCCAGGCGATCGTGATCAAAAAGCGCACCCTCGACGACGTGGGCGGGTGGATCGCGATGGACGGCTGCGTGCTCGAGGACGTGGGTCTGGCCCACAAGCTCAAGGCAAAGGGCCACCGGCTGCGGTTGGCCCAGGGCCGGGACATGGTGAAGACCCGGATGTACCGCAGCTTCGAAGAGATCCGCGAGGGCTTCGGCAAGAACGCAGTGGCATTGGTGAAGTCACCGGCCAAGGCCGCGTTTGTCGGGGTGTTCGGTCTGTTGGTCTCGTTGTTGCCGTGGCTGGCCACCGGCTTGGCCGCGTTGTCGGGCCGACCCGATGTGCTCGCGGTGGCCCTCGGGGGCTGGGCGGTGGTGTTCGCCTCGCAAATGTGGCTGCGCACCAAGCTCGCGGCCCCGCGCTGGCCGGTCCTGGTGATCCCGATCTGCTATGCAGGGTTTTGTTATGTGCAGTGCCTCGCGGCCTGGCGCGCCTGGCGCGGCGGCGAGGTCACCTGGCGCGGGCGGCGTTATGCCGCCCGCGACGCGCTGCAATAGCGCGGGGCCCGCTCAGCGACGACGCCGGCGCACCCGGCCCGCGACCACCATCATCAACCCGATGGACAGGGCGGGCAGGCCAGAGGCGGGCACTTCGCTCGACGAGCAACCGCCCGCGAGCGGGGTCTGTCCGTCGGGGTCCTCGGTCTGGATGCGCACCTGGGGCTCGGGCTCGAACGTCGCCTCCGGTTCGCCCTCGGGCTGCGGCTCGGGTTGGGCTTCGGGCTCGGGCTGCGGCTCGGGTTGGGCCTCGGGCTCGGGCTGCGGTTCGGGTTGGGGCTCGGGCTCGGTGACGGTCACCGGCGACAGGCCGACCTGCACGGTGGTGGTCTCGCCGGGCACGATGAGCTCGTTCAACGACGCGGGCTCGTAGCCTTCGGCCGACACTTGGATGGCGATGTTGCCCGCGGGCAGGGTGAGCTCGGCCACCCCGTCGGCGTCGGTGCTGACGGGGATGGCCCCGGTGATGTCGACGGTGGCGTTTTGGATGACGCCGGTGGGGCCGGCGTTCACGTCGAAGACGGTGAGGGACAGCGTGCCCTCGGTGAGGGGCTCGGGCTCGGGCTCGGGCTGCGGCTCAGGCTCGGGCACCACCGCGGGGGAGATGCCCATCGAGTTCCACACCGCGACGCCGGCGGTCACGGTCACGGTGTCGGACGCCGGGGCGAACCCGTCGAGGGCGACGGTGAGGGTGTAGTTGCCCGGCTCCGCGTCAAAGGACCAAAAACCGTCCCCCTCGCGCGACTCGGTGGTTTGCCCGTCGGACAGGGTGATGGTGGCGCCTTCGAGGCGCGCGCCGAGGTCGAGGCTTTGGCTCGCGTCGGTGGTGATGGACAGATCCCAGATCACGCCCTGCACCGTGCCCGTCGAGGTCGCGCCGTTGGCGATGTCGCGCAGGTCGGGCAAGCGGCTGTGCAGGTTGTCGCCCGGGCACGACGTGCTCTGCCCGGGGTTGTCGCGGTGGCCGATGACGGTGTTCCCGTTGACGTTGATGCCGTAATAGGACGCGAGCTTGCCGATGAGGTCCCCGCCGCCGTCGATCATCGCTTGCGGGGGGTTGACGGGGGCAAACGCGGATTGGGTGCAGGGGTCGACCCCAGGTTGGAAACACCCAATGAAACTGACCCCCAGGTTGTTGGTGTTGTTCCCCCCGACGTGGGCCCCGAGGTATTTGGCCTCCCGCGCTTCCCAGCCTTGGCCGTCGCTGGTGACCATGAAGTGGTAGCCGATGTCGCACCAGCCGTTGGAGTCCATGTGGTAGTTCTGAATGCCCCGCACCGCGGCCGGGTAGTTGCCCGAGCCGGTCGGGGTCACGGTGTGGTGCACCGAGATTTTGGTCTTGGTGGTGTTGAGCGACGAGCACAGCGTGGCCCGCGCGTTCCAGGCGGCGCGGTTGTTGACCCCGGAGATGGTGATCGCGTTTTGGGCTTGAGCGGTGCCGACCCCGTCGAGTTGCACGTCGACGTCGGGGGTCTCGATGCGGGCCGGGTCACCGGGCACGATCGCGTCGTAGGTCAGGTGGGTGATGAGCCCGGCTTGTTCGAGCGGCAACCGCACCTCGACCGCGGTGGAGATGACGTCGAGCTCGATCCGGCCGACCCGCATGTTGTCCTCGGCCCAGGTGAACTCCGCGGGCTGCCATGCGCCCCGGGGCTCGACGCTGCGCGCCGCGAGCTGCAGCACCACGTCCTCGGCGTGTTCGGCCACGTGCAACATGAACCCCACCCGGGTGGCGCCGTCGGGGGCGGCGAGCACGGGCGAGACCTTCATGCCGTCGTCCAGACGGAAGCTCTCCATGAGTTTTTGGCCCGACACCACCCGTTCGGGGACCCGGTCCATGGGGGTGGGGTCCAGGGGTTGTCCGCAGGCGGCGAGCGCCAGGGCGGCCAGGGTCGAGACAAGAAGGGAGCGGGATGGGGTCTTCATCGGTTCTCCTCACGCGCGCACACCGTAGGATGAGTATCCACATCGACGCACAGCGGTTGCGGTTGATCCATGGGTAGATGGGACCACCCCCCGCCCGGGCCGACAACAAAAAGCTCCTGACGATGGCCTGCCGCCAAACAGCGTAAGTATCTATAAAACAATAAGAATCAGTTCTTTCAGGGCGGCGGTGGGAGGTCCGCCCACACCCTGGGCCCGCGGGCCCGCGGGAGGCTCAATCACATTGTGGGCCCTCCGCGCGGGGCGGGAGCCCCCACCCGGACCGGCCGGGGCGACGCGGCCTGCGCAGCCCGGGGCCCGTGCAGTCACATTGCCGCCCGCATTGTGCCGCCCGCATCGGGCGCGTCCGCGGGTGGGCGCCACACGCGCGCGGCCCCCGGTCAGGCCCGAACGCGCTTGACCTCCTCGGCCGGTGCGGCAGTCTGCGCACAGCCACGGAGGGGTGGCAGAGCGGTTGAATGCACCGGACTTGAAATCCGGCGTGCCGGCAACGGTACCGTGGGTTCGAATCCCACCTCCTCCGCCAGCCATGACTTGCCATGGCGCCCGCGCAGAGGTGGGTGAGAACCCACGTGTCTGACGGCAGCGGCTCGCGGTGTGTGTTTCTTTCACAATGCGACTGCCGCGCTTCCGTCAGACGTCCGGTGACAATCCCACCTCCTCCGCCAGCCATGGCTTGCCATGGCGCCCGCGCAGAGGTGGGTGAGAACCCACGTGTCTGACGGCAGCGGCTCGCGGTGTGAGTTTTTTTCACAATGCGACTGCCGCGCTTCCGTCAGACGTCCGGTGACAATCCCACCTCCTCCGCCAGCCATGGCTTGCCATGGCGCCCGCGCAGAGGTGGGTGAGAAGCCGCGTGTCCCTTTTTGCGGCTCACCCCGTCAAATCGATCACGTCCGCGCCCGGCGATGCCGCAAACAAGCGGTCGACGGCGCCCGCGCGCCGGAGCAAGACCCGGCGCTGGTTGGTGTAGCCCTTGTCGGTGGTTTCGCCGTCGTCGAGGGACAAGGGCTCGTCGAGCACGAGGGCCCGCGCCACCCGCTGGCTGTTGCCGGGGTGGGCCGCGTTGTGGGCCCGCAGGCCGGCCTCGACGCGGTCCCGCAGGGCCGTGGGATCCTGGTCGCGCGCGGCGGGGCTGGGGATCAGCAGCGCGCCCAGGGAAGGGCGGTCGTGGCCGGCGATGACACAATCCGACAGCATGGGCGAACAGGCTTCGACGATGGCGAGGCGCAACCCGCCGACGTTGACCCAGGTGCCGCTGGAGAGCTTGAAGTTCTCGCTGATCCGGCCGTCGAACCGCACGCCGGCGTTGGGGTCATCGGCGTCGACCAAGGCCCCGGCGTCGCCGGTGGGCAAAAAGCCGTCCGCGTCGCGCTCGACCGGGGTCATGCCGCCGCCGCGTTGCCAATACCCGGGGGTGACGTGCGGGCCTTTGACCCGCAGCTCGAGCCGGTCGCCGACGGGGGCGAGCTTCAGCTCCACCCCGGGGACCGGTACGCCGAGGGTGCCGGAGGTGGTGGTGCGGAAATGGGCCGAGGTGGTCAGCGGGGCGGTCTCGGTCGAGCCCCAGGCCGAGGTGAAAAAGACGTCGCGTTTGCCCGCGGCGTCGGCCACCGCTTCGAGGCGTTTTCGCGTCGAGGGGCCGAGGGCGGCGGCGGCGTAAAAAAGCACCCGCAGGCGCCGAAACACCGCGCGCGCGAGGTCAGGGTCCTGCTCCAGGGCGAGCACCGCTTGGTCGAACCCCCGGGGCACGTTGAACCAGATGGTGGGGCCCACCTCGGCGAGGTTTCGCAGCGTGGTGTCGAGCAACCCGGGCGCGGGGCGCCCCGCATCGATGTACAGCGTGCCCCGGTGGCGCAGCACCATGTGGAAGTTGTGGTTGCCGCCGAAGGTGTGGCTCCAGGGGAGCCAGTCGACGACCACGGGGGGCTCGTCGTCGAGAAATGGCCAGCACGCGGCCAGGCTCTCCTGGTTGGCGGTCAACATGCGGTGGGTGTTGATCACCCCTTTGGGGTCACCGGTTGACCCCGAGGTGAACAACACCTTGGCCACGGTGTCGGGCCCGATGTTCGCGCGGGGGGCCGCGGCACCGTCCGCCATCGCGCGGGCCACCGCCGGGCCGTCGAGAACCTGCGTGTCCGCCATGCCAAGGGCCACAAGCGCCCCGTGGACCCGGCCCCGGTCGGCCGCGAACACCACCCCGGGTTGGATCAGGTCGTGCACGTACCGCAGCCGCGCGAACGTCGACGTCGGGGCCGAGTACGCCGACGACACCGGCACCACCGGCGCGCCCACCCACATCGCGGCGAGGCCGACGACGGCGTGGTCGACGCCATTGTCGGACAGAATCATCACCGGGCGCGTGGCCTCGGCCCCGCGGTCCAGGAGCAACCGGGCGACGCGGCCGACCCCCTGGTGGACCGCGGCGTAGGTGAGGGTCCGCCAGGCCCCGTCCCCGCTGCGCTCGGCCAAGAACACCCGGTCTGGCGCGGCCTCGGCGGCCTGGTCCAACCAAGACAGCACCGTCGGCGCCGGCGCGGGGAGCGCGGTGGTCGAGGCGAGGACGGTGCCGCCCGGACCCGAGGTCGCGCGGATCGAGGGGCGAAGCAATCGCAGGGGGGTGGCGGTCATGGATTCACCTCGAGGGGCCGCGGGCCCCGTTGGCTATGCACAATAGACAACCTTAGCAGACTTGTGGGATCCGCGGGGCGGCGCCCGGGCGAGTCGCCGTGCGCCTGCGGCCCCGCGCAACCGGTGGCCTCGCCGCGGCCGGGCGCGGTAGCCTGGGCCGCACCTTGGTTGGAGACCCCATGAGCGAACAGACGATCACCGGAAGCTGTGTGTGCGGGGCCGTCCGCTACGCGGCCACCCCGCCGTTTTTTGCGTTTCAGTACTGTCACTGCACGCGCTGCCGCAAGGCCAGCGGCACGGCCCACGCCACCAACCTGTTCGTGAAGACCGCACAGTTTCATTGGGTGGCGGGCGAGGACAACGTCCAGCGCTTTGACCTGCCCACGGCCAAGTACTGGAGCCACACGTTCTGCAAGACCTGCGGCTCGTCCACGCCGTGGTTGTCCCGCACCGGCAAGGCGGTGATCATCCCCGCGGGCACCCTCGACGACGACCCGGGCATGGCCCCGGAGCGCAACATCTTCTTCGCTTCCCGCGCGAGTTGGTACGCGCACGCGGCGGACCTGGAGACGTTCGACGAGTCTCCGCCGCGAAGCTGACGGTCACAGCCCTTCGATGTACAGCGCGTCGATTTCGCTTTGGCTCAGGGCCCGTTCGTACACGCGCACGTCGTCGATGTAGCCCGGGTACCCCGAGAACTCATCCGCGCTGGTCCCGCTGCAGAGGTTCCCGTCGGGCCAGGACCCGATGTAGAAGCGGCAGGTGTCCCCCGGCTGCACGAAGGTGGTGGCGGGCATCGTGATGCCCGCCTGGGTCCCGTCGAGGTACACCGCGACCTCGGTCATGCCCGGGGCCACCCGCGACACCACCCCGACGATGAAGTGCCAACCCTCGCCGGGGTTGGCCCCGGTGCTCGGCCAGCTGTACGCGGTGGAGGCAAACAGGCCGTCTAGGTCGCCCATCACCACGCCGGATCCGGGCGAGAACAGGTTGAACCAATCCCCCTGGCCCATCAGCCGCACGTCGTTGCCCTGAAAGCCGCCCCCCACCGGCGCGTTGTTGATCCACAGCGCGTAGCTAAACGATTCGTTGAGCTCGATGTGGGGCGCGGACACGAGCGGAATCGATCCAGAGTCATTGTTGGCCCAAAAGTCGCGCGCCTTGTCCCCGAACCCGAACCGATCGGTCTCGTACAGGTCCACGCCATCGCTGCTCAACGGAATGCCGCCGGCCACATCTTCGGTGGTGCCGTCGAACGGCACTTGCAGCACCAGCCCGTCGGTGGGCAGCCGGATCATCACCGGCCAGGTGTCCTCATCGCTCACCCCCATCCCGTCGCTGACCGACACCACGATGGTCACATCCATGGGCACCGCCCCGTACTCGTGCGTGTGGTTCGAGACCCCGTCGGTGGCCGCCACCATCTCCACCGCCGCGTCTCCCCAATCCAACTGCAGCTGCGCGGCCGACCCTGCGGTGTCGGTCACCGTCACCGTCAACGCCACGGTCAAACCATCCACCACAGGCTCATCGACCGCCACCGTGGGCCGGTCTCCGTCTCCATCTCCATCTCCATCTCCATCCCCGTCACCATCCCCGTCACCATCCCCGTCGCCGTCACCATCTCCATCTCCATCTCCATCTCCATCGCCGTCGCCATCGCCGTCGCCGTCCCCGTCTCCATCGCCGTCCCCGTCCCCGTCGCCGTCACCGTCGCCGTCCCCGTCCCCGTCGCCATCGCCGTCGCCATCCCCCGGCCCGGCGGCGCAGAACCCGTCGGTGCAGACTTCATCGTCCGCACAGTCGGACGCGGCGTTGCAGACGGTGGGACAGCCCCCCGCGCACATCACCGCCGCCATCACCAGCACGAACATCCCCACCCGCCAACCGATCATCGCGACCTCCTCGTCATCATTCCCCCGCCGACAGCGCGGCGAGCGCGCCCCCGGTGATCACCGCCACCGCCCCGAGCACGGCCACCGCCGCCCCGCCCGCGATCCCCACCGGCGCGACCTCGCGGACCTGGGTGGGGGCGCTGTTCTGCGTAAAATATACGTAGGTCGACGCGGCCGCGCCCCCCGCCCCGAGCACGACGGCGGCCACGCCGAGCACGGCTACGCCGCCCGCGGCATAGAGCGCCCACGGCGTGCCCTGCGCCTCGACGGGGGCGATGCCGTTCTCGGCGGCATGGACCGCCCGGGCCTCGGTCAAAAGAGGCCCCACCGCCTCGTCGAGCCGCGCGCCGACCTCGCCGATGTCGTCCGCTTGCAGCGCGGTGCGCTTCAGCGGCGTCACCCGCTCGACGTCGAGCAGGCTCATGTTCACCACCAGCTGCTCGCCCAGCGGGCTCACCCGGCCGAACACCACAAACCGCGCCCCCAGCGCCCCCGCCATCTCGGCCAAGCACACCGTGGTGCCCTCGCACCCCAGGGCCTGCTTTTGTCCCTCGAGCTCGACGAGGTTTTTGACGTCGGCGCTCGACAGCGCGACGAACCCGTCCGCCTGCGACACCCGGGTGGTGATCAGGTCGGTGAGGGTGCGGGCCACCCCGGGGTCGACCGCGTCGTCGTGCTCGAGCTCCACGATCAGAACCTGGATGGGCCCTGTCGCAGGGTCATCGGACGGCGCGGCCGCAGCCAGCGCGAGCAGAGGAAAAACAAACACAAAAAACCCCAGATCGTTGCGCCGCACCCTACCGCAAAGGCCCCGGGCCCGGCCACAGACCGATCTGCGGTGCCGCGCGTTGACACCTGCACCAGGAGGAACCGATGCCGCGATGGACCCGACAACCTGTGCTGTGCACCCTGCTTGTGGCCGGCGTGGTGGGCTTTCTGCCCCAGACCGCGTGGGCCGCGGCGAGCACCGCCGCCCCCAAGCTCTGGTACACGACGTACTTTTACACCGCGACCGAGGCGGTGGTGCATGGCTACGAGAAGGACACCACGGTCAAGATCGTGTCCCTCGACAAGAACAAGACGGTGTGGTCCGGCAAGGTCAACCCCGGCGACACCAAGCTCATCCCCACCGGCCGGGGGGTGTTCGGCTTTTTGTCGGACAAAAAGGCCTCCATTCTCGTCGGGACCCCGTCGAGCTGCGCGGTGGCCGGCTACTTCGTGCGCGACGAAGATGGCCACCAACGCAGCCGGCGGTTCTACTCCGCGCTGCCCTCCAGCGTGTACGACGGCGATGAGCGGGTGGTGGCGTTCGCCTGGGAAGACATCGAGTTGACCATCACCGACACCACCACCGACAAAATGGTGTTCAAAGGGCCGGTGAAAAAGGACGCTTGGCACGAAATCCCGTTCGCCACCCTGCGCGGCATCAGCGGTCACACCCTGCACTTCGCGGCCGACAAGGCGGCCTTGAGTGTGCAGGTGTATTACGACCAAGGCTTCTTTGTGCCGTCGGACAAAGGCCCCGCCGCGGGCAAACGGTTCCGAAGCTACGTCGGGAAAATCACCTCAGGCCCCAACCACCTGAACTTGATCAGCCACCGGCTGGACGTGCCCGTCACCGTCACCGACGTGGTGAGCAAAAAGCCCCTTTGGTCAGGGGTGGTGAAGAAAGGAACTGTGCATACCCTCTCGGTGGACCGCAAGTTCGTCGAGGTCACCGCCGAGAAACCGATCCTGGTGTCGGTCTCGCCCACCAACTTCCCCGGCTACGCCGAGCATCACTTCGCCGCGGGCCTGGAAGGCCTCGGCATCGACAACGAGTTCTTGCTCAGCACGCCCGGAGAGGTGTGGCTGTTCAGCTATTTCGACGGCAACCCGGTCAAGGTCTACGACCTGGACGGCAAGGAGTTGTTCACGACCACCCTGCAGGCGGGACACGTGCACGGCCTCACCCCCGGTGCAGGCACATTCCGGGTGGTGTCGGACAAAGGCCTGAGCGTGATGGGGGGGGCGTCGTCGTGCGGGGCTGAGTTTTCCCCCGCCGGAGGTCTGTTCGCCGTCGACGAAGCATTGTTCGCGGTGGCCGAGACCATCCTCGAGGAGCGCCGGATGCGGGCCCAGCAGGAGGGCCGGACCTTCACCGCGGAGGACGCGGCCGCGCCCTACTCCCGGGCGGAGCTCAGCCGGGCCAAGTCCGCGGTGGAGGGCGCCACCGGGCAGTCCTACAGCGCCGACGAGATCGAACAGCGCATGAAAAAGCTCCAAGAGAGCCATGACTGAGCGCGCGCGGGTCCGGGCCGCGCCGCGGGTGGGGCCTTGCGTCCTCCGCCGCGGGGGCGAACGGGTGGGGGGACCGGGGGGCCGCTTGGTGCGGCACCGCACCGGCCGCGCCCGCGGCGTGCTATCACCGCGGCATGCCCCTGTCCGACGCCCTGCGGCCTCTGCGCGGCGCTGACGCCGACGCCCTGGACCGGCTGTTCAACGACCCCGTCGTGGGCCGCTACCTGTGGGACGGCAACAAGGTCGAACGCCACGTCATCGACGACATCATCAAACAGAGCCAAGCGAACTTTCAACAACACGGCCACGGCCTGTGGGTCCTCGACGACGGGGCGCAGATGGCGGCGGTGGCCGGGCTGTGGCCGTTCCGCGAAGAGCAAAGCCTCGAGCTCATCTACGCGGTGGCGGTCAAGTGGCAAGGCAAAGGCATTGCCACCCGCCTGGCCCACAGCATCTGCAACTTCGCGTTCACCGAGCTCGGGTTTGACGTGGTGCGCGCGTCCACCGACGCGCCCAACCGCGCCTCGGTGCGGGTGCTGGAGAAGGCCGGGTTTGAGGGGACCGACGGCAAGACCATCGACGACAAGCCCACGCTCTTTTTCGAGCGGCGCGGGGGGGCCACGGTGCCGTACGCCCCGGGGGCGTTCGAGGTCCTGACCCCCTGATCGCGGCGAGGGCGCGCGGTGACCCCCGCGTCGTGTCCGGCATCTGACGAAGATGGATGTCCTGACCCAACTGCAGCAGCGGCACCGGGGCCAAAAGGCCCCGGCACGGTTTGTCTATGTGGCCTACGACCAGCTGCACCGCGACCTCGGCGCGCTCAAAGACGCGGACCCGGCCGACACCGGGGTGCTGCTCGTCGAGAGCGCGGACAAGGGCCGCCGGCGGCCGTACCACAAACAAAAACTCGCCTGGGTCTTGGCCAACCAACGCCACTTCGCGCTCGAGCTCGCGGACGCGGGCTTTTTCGTCGACCTGCGCTTCACCCCCGGGCCCTATGCCCCGTTGTTGCGCACGGTCGCCCAGGAGCACGGGCCGCTCACCATGACCGCGCCCGCCGAGCGCGAACTGCGGGCCGAGCTCGCCCCCCTCGTCGAGGACGGTGCGCTCACGCTCGTGCCCCACGACGGCTGGCTCACCACCGAGCAAGACTTCCAAAAGGGCGCGGGCCGTCCCTTTCGCATGGACCGGTTCTACCGCCACGTGCGCAAGCGCACCGGCGTCCTCATGGACGAGCAGGGCAAACCCGTGGGCGGGCGCTTCTCGTTCGACGGGGAAAACCGCGAACCTTACCGGCCGGACAAAGGCGCGCCGCCCCCTCCGCCGCCCCTGCGCTTCGCGGTCGACGATGTCAAACGGGAAGTGAAAGACCTGATCGAGACCCACTACGCCGACCATCCCGGCGTCATCGACCTCGACCGCCTCGCCGCCTCCGCCGATGACCACGCCCAGCACCTCGCGTACGTCCAACAACATTGCCTGACGTCGTTCGGGCCGTACGAAGACGCGATGCACACCGATTCGGCGGTGCTCTTTCACACCCTGCTCTCCGCCCCGCTCAATCTCCACCGCATCCTGCCCGCGGCCGCGCTCACCCTCGTGCTCGAGGCAGACATCCCCCTCAACAGCAAAGAAGGCTTTGTCCGGCAGCTCATCGGGTGGCGCGAATATGTCCGCCACGTGCACCGGGTCACCGACGGCTTTCGCACCGGGCTCGACGTCGGCCACGACGACACCCGCCACGTCCCCGACGCGGGCTACTTCGCCTGGCGCGACCAGCCATCGCCCGCCCCTCTCGACCCCGCCTTCGCGGGGGCCCGCCCCCAGGCGATGCAGTCCCATACCGACCTGCCCCCCGCCTACTGGGGCCAAAAGAGCGGCCTGCACTGTCTCGACCACGTCGTCGGCCACGTCTGGCAAACCGGGTACAGCCACCACATCACCCGGCTCATGGTGCTGAGCAACATCGCGATGTTGCTCGACGTGGACCCGCGCCAGCTCACCGATTGGTTCTGGGTCATGTACATCGATGCCTACGACTGGGTGGTCGAGCCCAACGTGCTCGGCATGGGCACCTACGCGGCGGGGGAGGTCATGACCACCAAGCCCTACGTGGCCGGCTCGGGCTACATCAAAAAGATGAGCAACTTCTGTTCGGACTGCGCGTTCCATCCCCAGAAGACGTGCCCCTTGCCGCACCTCTATTGGGCCTACCTCGACCGGCACCAGGACGCCCTGCAAGACAACCAGCGCGTGGCCATCCCCCTCGCGTCGTTGAAAAAACGCGACCCAGCCAAAAAGCACGAGGACCGCGCGGTGTTCGAGCGCACCCTCGTCACCCTCGGCAAAGGCGAGCGGCTCACCCCCGCCTGACAAAGTCTGAGGGAGCGGCTAGACCACGGGCATGGCCGATCCCACGTTCGACAACCTCAAGCGCCCCCGGCAGCCGATGCCCGGCTGGGTCAAGGCCTTGCTCGACGAGCGCGGCCTCATGGCCGCCTACCGCGCGCGCCCCGCCTACCAACAGAACGACTATCTCGGGTGGATCGCGCGGGCCAAGCGGGAGGCCACCCAACAAAAGCGCTGCGCCCAGATGCTCGACGAGCTCGCGCGCGGCGACGTCTACATGAACATGGACTGGCGCGGCCAGCCCACGTGACCTTGGAGCGTTCCATGGACAAAGCCGCCTTCGCCGACCTGCTCGCCCCCGTGACCGCGTTTGTCGCCACCCTGGACCTGTCCAACCCCGCCGCGGCCAAGCAGCGGCTCCACGACAAGTTCCCCCTCGGGAGCGCGACCCTCCAGGCCGTGCGCGAGGGCCTGCGCGCCGGGATCGAAGCAGGCACATTGTGCACCCGGGAGAACGACGGGGTCCGCTTTTCCCGGCTGCAGAAGCCCGAAGGCGAGGGCGCGTGGTCCATCGACCTGGTGCACATGAACGGCCCCGGCCCCGCCCACACCCACGGGCAGGGCGAGGTCGACCTGTGTTTTGCCGTCGAGGGGCGCGCCACCTTCGACGGCCAGCCCGAGGGCTGGACCGTCTACCCGCCGGGCAGTTGGCATGTGCCCACCGTGGCCGACGGCGTGATGGACATCGTGTATTTCCTGCCCGGCGGCGCCATCGAGTTCGGCCCCCAAAAGCCCTGACCTCGTCGGGAAGCGTTCGCGCTCATCGGCGGTTGTGCGGAGGTGTTCATCGCGCACCTGCCCGCGGGCTATCTGCTGAGTCGTCGCGCCACCACCCGCCGGGTGCGGGTGGCGCTGCTCGTCGGGAGCGTGCTGCCCGACCTCGACTTGTTGTGGTTCTACCTCGTCGACCACGGGGCGGTGCACCACCATCGCTATGTCCCGCACATCCCCCTGCTCTGGGGCGCGGTGCTCGTCGTGGGCCTGGCGCTGCGCCGCGCGTTCTCCGTCGGTGACGTGCTCACCGGGCTGGGCGTCGGCGGGCTTTTTCACGTCGTGCTCGACACCGCGGTGGGGCACATCATGTGGCTGTGGCCGTGGTCGGACGAGATGTGGGCGATCTGGACCGTGACCCGCCGGTTCGAGCCGTGGTGGCTCAACTTCCTGCTGCACGAGAGCTTCGGGCTCGAGATCGCCCTCTGCCTGGCCGCCCTCATGGTGTGGAAAAAATCCAAACAAAACAAAAGGTTGGCAGCGACGGTACCGTGAAGTACCCGGCGCCAAAAAGGGCCGGCCGCCGCTATACCCCCCACGCGACCGGGGCGTCTTTGCGCGGCCTGATATCGTGACACCCTTTCGGCCACACGCCCTTCCCCGAGGCCCCTCATGAGCAGCATCAAACGCCCCGACTTCAACCGCCACCTGCAGAACACGTCCATCGACGTCAACAAAGCCAAGCAGGACACCGACCTCGCCGGGGTCAACCTCGACAAAGCCGACCTCAACCACGACGGCAAGATCGCGGGGGCGGCGGAGACCGACCAGCTGTTCCTCGAGATCGACAAGATGGACCGCGACGGGTCCTACCAGTCCATGGACGTCGGCAACGACAAGGTCAAAAGCGCGATCCTCGCCGCCGCCGACCAAGCCGGCGCGCCCGGCCTCAAGGCCCACATGGCCCGCATCGAACAGATGACCGGCACCGGTGGCACCGGCCCCACCAACACCGACGTGGCCAAGGCCGCCGACGACCTCGTCAGCAACTACGCACAGAACTACGGCGTCGACGATCCCTGGTTCAACCTCGACCCCAAACACGCGCTCCCCGCCAACGTGCGCCTCGGGGGCCTCAAGGGCCGCTGGAAGTGCAACCTGTTCGCCGGCAACGTCATGGCCAAGGCCGGGTTCGAGCCGCCCTATTACGGCAACCGGGGCAGCGGCGAGTACCCCAACGCCAACCAGTTCTTCAAGTGGAGCGACAAGTACGCGGGCCAGTACGGCAACAAGGAGCACTTCAAGCTCAAGGCCGAGGTGCTCAACGTCGACCAGATGTCGTCCGACGAGAAGAAGACCGCGATCATGGAGCTGCTCAAAAAGGCCGAGCCCGGCGACTTCATCTTTGTCGATCACCGCGGCGCGGACGTGTCCGACGGCGGGCACTGCCGGGTGGTCACGGAGAACACCCTCGACGACCAAGGCAACGGCGCGGTGAAATGTGCCCAGGCCTCGCACGGCCAGGCCGAGGTGCAGGACGAGAAGGTGTTCGACTTCACCGGCGAAGAACACATCTGGCTGATGAAGGCGACCAAGCCGCGGGTGGGCAACAGCTGACGCGCCGCCCGGCTGGCTGAACATTCCGGTTGGGCTATCGTCGGAGCATGATGCGCGCCCTTTTGTGTTTGGCTTTGTTGTGTGTGCCCACGGCCGGGCTGGCCGCGGGCACCAACTCGATGGTGGGGCTGCTCACCGACAAGCTCATGCTCCCCACCGCCAAGGTGGACCCCCGGGGCGCGCTCCCCGACGTCAACGCCCCGCACGTGATCGTCACCCAGAAGGCGGTGTGGTGGGCGGACAACGGCCAGTCGCTGCAAAAGGCGACGCAGCTCTACCTCACCCGCGACACCGACATCCACGACCCCAAGATGCGCATCGACGCGCTCTTTGACGCGGTGACCCGGGCCCAGGCCGGGGGCCAGACCCCGGTGGTGCTCCTCGACACCCGCCTGCCCCAGCCGGTGCGCATGCGGGTGTTCGCGACCTTGACCCAAGCCAATGCCAATGCGTGCGTGGCCGTGGCCTACGGCCGGCGGGCGCACTGCGCGGGGCCCATCGAGTACCGCCAGGCCGCGGGGGAGCTGTTCTCGCCGGGGGCGGCCGAGCACACCGCGGCGGGGGAGAAGCGGCCGGGCAAGGCCGAGCGCCCGGTGACGTCGAAGAAGGCGGCCGCGGCCGCGGGCCTGAGCGAGGCCCACGTCAAGGCGGTGATGCGCAAGTACGAGCCCCGGGTCCAACAATGTTACCGCAAGAAGCTCGTGCACCGGACGCGCCTCAAGGGCAAGCTGGTCATGCGGGTGGTGGTGGGCAGCACCGGCAAGGTGGTCGAAGTCGGGGTCAAGCGCGACTTCCTCAAGGACGGGGACGTCGCCGCCTGCGTCATCGACGTGCTCTACGACGCCCAGTTCAACCGGCGGGGCACGGGGACGATCGAGATCACCTACCCGTTCACGTTCAAGTCCTGAGCGTGTGCGCGCGGCGCGCCGCGGCCGGTTGGGTCTGCGACGATGATTTGCTCAATCAGGCCGGCGCCGGCCCGTGACCGGTGGCCGGGCGTGGCGCCGCCGCGCGCGGCGCACGGCGAGCGCGGCCGCGGGCCACGTCCAGCCCCACCAAGAGCCGGTCGACGGCCCGGTCGTGCACCCGATCAGGGGCGGGTCGACGTCGGGCTCCGGCTCGGGGTCTGCGGCCGGCTCCGGTTCGGGCGCGGGTTCGGGCGTGGGCTCCGGCGTGGGCTCGGGCTCGGGCGCGTCGGGCGGCGCCCCACATCCGGTGCCGTCCTCGTTGCACCCGTCGGCGCAGGGGCTTTCGGTGAACGTGCCCGCGCTGCACGACACGCGCACCCCGTCCAAGCAGCGGTCGCCGAGGTCGGGGCAGGCCAGCCACGCATCGCTGAGGGCTTGGGGCCAAAAATCGTCTGTGCGCTCCAGCGAGGTCACGGCCACCCGCGGGGGCACCACCGTCGACAGCACCCCCGCCACCGCCGGCGCACCGTCTTGCAGAATGATCGCCGGCCCCCCGGAGTCGCCGTGGGTGGGAAGCCCCGCGCCGGACGCGACGGCGATGAAATAGTCGGCCGCGGTGTCGGTGGTCTCGGTCTGAAAGACGCCGTACCGGCGCGGCCCGAACATGGTGTGGGCCTCGTCCAAATACCCGAACCCCCCGAACAGGACATCCTCACCCACCGCGGGGGCAAAGCCGCCCAGCAAGGTGCGCGCGGCCGGGGCCACGGGCACCGCCACGTCGCCGAGCGGGGACGTCGCCGGCCAGCAGGCATCGAAGGGTGACTCGGCCAACGCGAGCAGGGCCACGTCACGGTCGATGACCCCGAGGTTGGCCGCGGGGAGGGCGTCGGCGGCGACCACGTCCTCGACGTCGAGGGCACAGGTGAACGCCCCCCGCTCGGGGCCGAACGAGACCACAAACCCGGCCGGGTCCCCGACGATGGCGGGCTCACCGTCGAGGTACCAGGCGCTGAGATTGTCGACGACACAGTGCACCGCGGTGATGACCACGCGGCCGCCGGCCCAGGTCCCGGAACACTCCGAGGGGCCGAACTGCACGTGCACCACCGCGTTCTGTTGGGCCGCGCTCAGGCCCCAGGCCTCGGGGGCGGCGGCGGTTCCGCCGATCACCGCGGCGGTGTGCGCGGGCTTGGGCGCGAGGTCGAGCGGGGGGCCACCACAGCCGAGCAGGAGGACGGCGGCCAGTCCCATGGCGAGGGGGGCAGCGGGGCGGGGCGAATCGATGCGCGTGATGGTCCGGGCGGTCACGGGTTCTCCTTTGGCCTTTTTGGGGCTCTCTTGGGGCGCACGCGATGACGGTAGGGAGCGGGGGCTCTGTGCGAACCGGCCGATCGGCCGCTGCGTGGTACCCTGACGAGGTTGTGGTGATGGTCGACGACCCCGTGGCGGCGCTCGGCGAGTTGCTCACGCGGCTCGACGACGCCGAGGGCATCGTCCAGCTGGTGGCCGATGAGCTGTCGCAGGTGGGGCCGCACGTGATCGGCTTCTGCGCCCTCTACCGGGGCAACCCCGCGCTCGAGCTCGATTGCGCCGCGGCCGCCGCGCACGGCGCGGCCTCGGGACTTGGCCCCGGGTTGTCGGAAGCATTTGCCCGGAGCGCCACGTTGTTCGACCGCTGGGCGGTCCAGTACAGCGAACGCAACCGCTGGCGCACCAAATCGTTGTCGATGATCGAGGGCTCACGGCTGGCCGCGTACTGGGGGGACGCCCCGTTGGCCTTTTCGCGCATCATCGTGTGCGAGGGCGCGGTGCCGGTGGGCTACATGGCCTTCGCGGCGGTGCAGGGACATTCCCTCCCGACCCCCTCGCCGGGGTTTCGCCAGAAAGCCAAGACCCTGGCCAGCATCCTGCGCGCCGTCGCCCACCGCCGGGCCAAGGGCGAGGCCAGGGCGCTGGCCGACCGGTTGCTGCAGCGTCACGACGGGGTCGCGATCTATTCGCTCGAGGGCGACCTGCTGGCGAGCACCCCCTCGGTGCGCCGCTTGGCGCAAGGTGACGCCCTGGACGCCGGCCGCTCCGCGCAAGAAGCGGCCGCGTTCGCCTCGGAGGTTTCGCTGCTCGACGGCCAACACGGATCGTTTCGGGTCGCTCACGTGTCGCTGCGTCGACCGATCACCGCGCCGACCCCCGCCGCGGCCTTCGGGACCCTGACCCCGCGGGAGCACGACATCGTGGCCGCGCTTCTCGAAGGGGGGTCGAACAAAGACATCGCCGACCGTCTCGGGGTCAAACCCTCGTCGGTGAAGTCATCGCTCGAGCGGGTCTACCAAAAGACCGGCACCCCCGGCCGCGCCGAGCTCGTGCGTTGGGCCCTCGAGCACCGATCCGCGCCCTGAGCCTCTCGCGGCGGGGCCCCGGTTGTTTTCGGCCGGGCTACTCGTCCTCATTGCGCAGCCGTCCGCCGCTGCGCAGTGAGTTGGCGCTGTTGACCGCGGCGTAGCCGAACTTCTGGCGAATGTCGTCGACCGCGCGGTTGACCTCGGTGCCGGGCGCGAACAGGTCGAGCTGGCGGTCATGGCGCCCGAGGTTGCTCAGCTTGATGCCGAGCAACCGGATGGGCTTTTTTCGCCGGCGGGCCTGGCGGTACAGGTCGAGCACCACCGGGAGCACGTCCCGCTCGTCGTGGGTGGCCTCGATCGTGCGGCTGCGGGTCAGGGTCTGAAAATCTGCATAGCGGAGCTTGAGGGTCACGGTGCGGGCCTTGACCTGTCGTTTGCGCGCGCGCCAGCAGACCCGCTCGGTGAGGGAGCAGATGCGCTCTTCGATGTCGTGGGCGTTGGTCATGTCCTCGCGGAACGTGCGTTCGTTGGAGATGCTGCCCACGGTGCCGCCCACGGGGTCGTGTTCGCGGAAGTGGGGCCGCTCGCGGCCGAGCTCGGCGCGGGCGATGCCGCGGGCGTGGCTTTGCACCATCCCCGCCCGGGAGCCGAACACCTCGCGCAGCTCGTCGAGGGAGGCCCGCGCGACCTCGCCGAGGGTGAGGATGCCGCGCTGGTGCAGCTCGTGTTCTGCCACCGGACCGATGCCGGGCAGCTTGCGCACGCCGAGGGGGGCGAGGAACGCGGCCTCTTGCCCCGCGGGGACGAGGCGGATGCCCGCTGGCTTGGCACAGTTGGACGCGACCTTGGCCACCGGCTTGCACGAGGCGATGCCGCAGCTCGCGGGCAGACCCAGCTCGTCCTGGATGCGCCCGGTGATGTCGCCCACCACCCGGAGGATGGTGGCGTCCCCGTCGATGTCGTGGGGCTTTTTGTACAGCCGGTCACAGCCGCGGAAATCCAGATACATTTCGTCGATGCTCGCCACCCGGCTCTCGGGGGTGTAGCTCTGGGCGATGGCCCGCACCTTCTCGGCGTAGTCGCTGTACACCCCGTGGGTCCCGGACATGAAGATCGCCTCGGGGGGCGCCTTGCGGGCGGCTTCGGTCAGGGACATGCCGGACTTGACCCCAAACGCCCGGGCTTCGTAGCTGCAGGCGGTCACCACGCCCCGCGCGCCACGGGGCCCACCGACGACCACGGCTTTGCCCACCAGGTCGGGGTTGAGCACGCGCTCGACGGACACGAAGAAGGTGTCGAGGTCCAGGCAACAGATGCGCGCGGGGGGGCCAGGGGGAGCGGACATGGGCTGGACCTCAACGGGGGGCGGCGAGGCTGAACAAATGTTCAGATAGCGTAGCGCCACGCGACCGGGCCCGGCAAATGCGTTCGCGGATCAAGCGGGGCCGCGGGCCGGATGCGATTGGCGCCCGGGGACCGCGTGCGGCACATTGCTGGCGCGCGACCAGGGGGCTCAGGAGAGCCCCTGTTGGGGCGGGCGCGCTGGGACCGGCGTCGTCTGATCTGGTGGCGAAACGTTTTGGGGGGGCCGCGCGCACTGATGCGTCGCGCCCTGAGGAGGATGAAGTCCATGCGCCACGTCTTGTTTCCGTTGTCGCTTTGCCTGTTTCTGTTGAGCGGGGTGCCGGTCCTGTCCGGGTGCCCCAGCGGCGATGGGGATGGGGACGGTGACGGGGATGGCGACGGGGATGGGGATGGCGACGGTGACGGCGACGGGGATGGCGACGGGGATGGTGACGGTGACGGTGACGGCGACGGTGACGGCGACGGGGATGGCGACGGCGACGGGGATGGCGACGGCGACGGGGATGGCGACGGTGACGGGGATGGTGACGGCGACGGGGACGGCGACGGTGACGGTGACGGTGATGGAGACGGTGACGGTGACGGGGACGGTGACGGGGATGGCGACGGCGACGGGGACGGGGACGGCGACACCTGGACGTGCGACCCCGAGTACTTCGATGAGACCGGCCAAGGTCTGCCCGCGTACTGTGACTGCAATTGCGGGATCTACGACCCCGACTGCGACAACCCGGGGCTCAGCTTGTTTGGTTGCCCCGCGGGGGCGGCCCAAGGGTGGACCTGCGACGCGGCGGGCGAGTGCACCAACGAGGCCTGCGGCGACGGGGTGATCGACCTGCTCAACGGAGAGGACTGCGACGACGGCAACACCACCGGCGGGGATGGGTGCACCACCTGCGAGATCGACGACGGGTTTGTGTGCAATGGCGCGCCGTCGATGTGCACCGCCCAATGCGGCAACGGGGTGGTCGAGCCCGCGGAGGAATGTGACGACGCCAACGCGGTGGCGGGGGACGGGTGCACCAATTGCGCGGCCGACGTCGGCTACACCTGCGCCGGCGCGCCCTCGGTGTGCACGCTGACCTGCAGCGATGGGGTCATCGACACCGGGATCGGCGAGGTCTGTGACGACGGCAATCTCGTGGCCGGGGACGGGTGCGATCCCGCGTGCGCGTTGGAGCCCGGGTACGGCTGTACCGGGGAGCCGTCGGTGTGTGTGTTCACCTGCGGCGACGGGGTGCTCGACCCCAACGAAGAATGCGACGACGGCAACCTCATCGATGGCGACGACTGCAGCGCGCTGTGCCTGATCGAGTTCAGCTGTGACCCCGGCGAGTACCAGTGCAGCATCGACGACGAGTGCATCCCCCTCAACTACGTGTGCGACAACTTCACCGACTGCAGCGACGGCGAAGACGAGAGCGTCGAGGTGTGCGGGGCCTGCGGCGACGGCGAGCTCAACCCCGACGAGCAGTGCGACGACGGCAACCTCACCCCTGGCGACGGGTGCTCGGCCTCGTGCACCATCGAAGGCTGCGGCAACGGGTTCATCGACGTGGGCGAGGAGTGCGACGACGGCAACCAAGCGGACGGCGACGGGTGCACCGCGGACTGCGCCATCGAGGACCTGTCCACCGTGCACGAGACCGAACCCAACGACGATGGCACCCCCGAGGTGGACATCCTCGACTTCGACTCCGCCGCCGCCAACGGACCGTTTACCCAGAGCGAGATCATCGCCGCGTCGATCAACCCCGCGGGGGACGAGGACGTGTTCGCCTTCGCCAACCTCGGCACCGAGACCCAGGTGCTGCGGCTGTTCACCTATGACCTCGGCGGGCCCGGGAGCTGCAACATCGACACCCGGCTGTGGGTGCGCGACGCGGCCGGGCTCGAGCTCGCGTTCGACGACGACAGCGGCCCGGGCTATTGCTCGGTGGTGGAGTACGCGGTGGGCCCGGGGGTCACGGTCTATGCCCACGTCGACGAGTGGGGGGACAACAACGTGCTCAACAACTACTACCTCGAAGCCCAGTTCTACGTGCCGGTGTGCGGCGACGGCCTGCTCGACGCCGGGGAGGAGTGCGACGACGGCAACAACGTGGGCAACGATGGTTGCGCGGCGGATTGTCAGTTCGAGACCATCTGCGGCAACACCGCGGTGGAGCCGGGCGAGCAGTGTGACGACGGGAACGTCGTCGACGGCGATGGCTGTTCGGCCCTGTGCGAGTACGAGGTCGAGGCCGAGATCGAGCCCAACAACGACGCGGCCAACGCCCAAGCGGTCAACGGCAGCGTGTCCGGCCTGATCGAGGTGGCGGGCGACTTTGACTACTATGCCTATGCACTGGTGGCCGGTCAGACCATCACCGCCGAGACCGTGGACAACGGCGACGGCACCTGCGCGGCCAACCAGAAGGATTCGGAAATCCGCATCTACGCCGTCGACGGCGTGACCGAGCTGGGCGACGACGACGACGACGGGGCCGGGTGGTGCTCGCGGCTGTCGGTCACCGTGCCCGCCGACGGCGTGTACTTCGTGCGGGTGGCCGCGTCCCAAGCCTTCGCCCAGAACGCGACCTTCGACTACATCCTGACCATCAACATCCAGTGACGGCGCCCCCCGGCGGTCTGCTAGGCTGGGGCATGGTCCGCACCGTCGTCGCTCTGGGGCTCGGGGTCTGCATCGGCGCGGGCTGCCCCGGCCCCGCGCCCGCGCCCGAGCCGGACCCCGCCTACGACTTCCCGGGGGTCTACGATCTGCCCGACGTCGAGGGGCTGCCGGACCTGTTCGCGTCGACCTTCGATCCCGACAAGACCGCCACCACCCCCGACGACTTCACCGGCTGGCGCCGCGACGAGCTGCTCGCGCTGTTCGCCCACCATGTGTATGGAAAGAGCCCGCCCGGTCACGGGCTCATCGACGTCGAACAGACCGCCCGCCTCGAGGACATCGACGGCCTGGACGCGGATTTGACCCTCTACGACCTGACCCTGCAAAGCGGCGTGGTGCTGCACCTCGCGCTGCTGTTGCCCCAAGGCGCGGGCCCCGCCCCCGTGATCGTGGCCCCCAACAAATGTGGCAACCACACCGTGTTCGCGGACGAGGCGGTGCCCGGCACCACCGCGTTCTCCTCCTGCGGCGGTGACGTGGACGCGACCCGCAACACCCGGCGCATCTACTTTTCGCCCGAGCACATCGTGGGCGCCGGCTTCGGGCTGGCCACCTATCACGAGAGCGACGCCGCCCCCGACGACCAGGACCGCATCGCGGACTTCATCGTCGACGCCGACCGCGGCCCGCACGACGGCGCGATGATCGCGGCCTGGACCTTGGCCAACCAGCGGGTGATGGACGCCCTCGTCGAGCTCGACACCGGGGCGGTCGACACCGACCACGTCTTTGTCTACGGGCACTCCCGGCGGGGCAAGACCGCCCTGTGGACGGCGGCCAACGACCGCCGCTTTTTCGGGGTCATCGCCCACCAGTCCGGCACCGGGGGCGCCCCGCTGCTGCGCAACGGGCTCGGCGAGACCATCGAGTTCGTCACCGGCCTGTACCCGCATTGGTTCTGCGACGACTTCCGCACCTTCCAGGGCTACGAGCAGCGCCTGCCGGTGGACAGCCACCAGCTGTTGGCGCTGCTCGCCCCCCGCCCGGTGTGGCTCTCCGACGGGGCGGACGACTTCTGGGCCGATCCCGACGGGGCGCGCGACGCGGCGGTGGCGGCGGTTCCCGCCTACGCGCTGCTCGGCCGGGGCACGTTTGATCCGGTGGTCGACGACGGGCCGCTGTCGTGGCGGCTGCGCCCGGGGGCCCACAGCGTCGAGGCCGCGGACTGGGAGCGGTTCATGGCGTTCGCCGCCGCGGCGGTGGCGGGCGAATAGCGCCAGGCTATTGCGCCATCCAGACAATCGATTTTACCGATGCACAGCTGGTGGCGATGCTGCGGTAAGACACCGTTCAATCATCCGTTTCTCAAAAGGAGCTCCCATGACCACCCACGTCCCCCAAGTCACCTTCCGCACCCGCGTCCGCGATGAATCCATCGGCGGCGAGAACCCCTTCCGCTGGCAAGACGTCACCACCGACGAGGTGTTCAAGGGCAAGAAGGTCGTGCTGTTCGCGCTGCCCGGCGCCTTCACCCCCACCTGCAGCTCCACCCACCTGCCGGGCTACGAGGCGCACTTTGACGACTTCAAAGCCGCCGGCGTCGACGACGTGGTGTGCTTGTCGGTCAACGACGCGTTTGTGATGTACCAATGGGGCAAGAAGCTCGGCGCCGAAAAGGTGCGCCTGCTCCCCGACGGCAACGCCGAGTTCACCCGCAAGATGGGCATGCTCGTCAACAAAGACAACCTCGGCTTCGGGGCGCGTTCGTGGCGCTACTCGATGTTCGTCAACGACGGGAAGATCGAGAAGATGTTCGTCGAGCCCAACCTGCGCGACAACGCGGACAGCGACCCCTTCGAGGTGAGCGACGCCGACACCATGCTCGCCTGGCTCAAAGGGCGTTGATCGCCCCGTCGAAAAGCCCGCTCTGGGCCCGGCGCCGGATCTCGGCCACCGCGGGGTGGCGGATCCGGCGCTCGACGGTGATGGCGAAGAACTTCTCGGTGGCGCCGTCGATCACGCCCAGGGGCACCACGTTGTAGTACTGGCCGACCTCGTCGAGGATGAGGTTGGCCACGGGGAAAATGCCTTCCCCTTTGTCGCCAAAATGTTTCAGCAAGGCGCTGTCGGCGATCTCGGCCATCACCCGGGGGTGGATGTTGTGCTGGTCGAACCACGCGTCCACCGAGCGCCGCAGGGCGGTGTCCTCGGTGGGCAACAGAAACGGCGCCCCCGACAGGCCCTCGGGGAAGTTGCTGCGGTACCGCTCGGCGAGGTCGGGTGACGCCATCCACACCACCCCGCATTCGCCCAGCGGGTGGTTGTAGGCCTTGATGTTGACCCCCTGGGGAATGGGCGCGTCGTTGAGCACCAGGTCGAGGTTGTGCAGCGCCAGTTCCGCGAGCAGGCGCTCGACGCCGTCCTCGCGGCAGATGAGGCGGATGCCCTCGCGCATGTGCAGCGTGGGCTCAAGCAGCCGGTGGCACACCAACTTGGGCAGCGCGTCGCTCACCCCCACGCGCAGCTCCCGCACCGAACCGCCCGGTTCTCCCCGGAGCGCGGCCTGCAGCTCACGGCTGAGCCCAAAGATCTCGTCGGCGTAGACCTTGGTGGTCTGGCCCGCGTCGGTGAGGCCCAGCCCGCGTCCCCGCCGCTCGAACAGCTCGACCCCGAGGCTGTCCTCGAGCAGTTTGATCTGCGCGGAGATGGTCTGGGGGGTGACGTGCAGGACTTTGCTGGCGGCGGTGATCGAGCCCTCGCGGGCCGTGACCCAGAAGTACAACAGGTGGTTGTGGTTCACGTGGGTGGTCGGCATGCGGCCAAAGCATAAGGCAAAAGCTGATTAAAAGCCTCATTCTTCGTTGAAGGTCGACCGGATCTTCGGCCGAGCCCGCATGGCCGCACAGCCAATTGGCTGAAAAGGCGAAGAAATTGGGTTTTTTATCAAGAATTACCTGATTTTCACATAGGACATTCCGATGTGATTTTACCATGTCCAGATTCGAGGTACGTGGACGGGGGAGGTGGCGAGTTGATGGGACTGACCCTGGCGCATTGGCGCCGTGACATCCCGGCCGGATTGGTCGTGTTCTTGGTGGCGGTGCCGCTTTGTTTGGGCATTGCTTTGGCTTCGGGCGCGCCGCTGTTCTCCGGAATTCTGGCCGGCATCGTGGGCGGACTGGTGGTCACCCTGTTCTCCGACTCCGCCTTGGGGGTGAGCGGACCCGCCGCCGGGCTTGCGGTCATCGTGCTCTCCGCGATCGAGAGCCTGGGGGACTTTCGCGTCTTCCTGCTCGCGGTGGTGATCGGGGGGGCGCTGCAAATGTTACTGGGTGTGGCCCGGGCCGGCATCATCGCCTACTACTTTCCGTCCTCGGTGATCAAAGGCATGCTCGCCGCCATCGGCATCATCCTCATCCTCAAGCAGCTCCCCCACGCGGTGGGCTACGACAAGGACTACGAGGGGGACATGGATTTCTTCCAGCCCGACGGCCACAACACCCTGAGCGAGCTGGTCTACATGTTCGACGCGGTGAGCCTCGGGGCGATCATCGTGGCCGCGGTGTCGCTGGCCATCCTCATGCTCTGGGAGACCAAGTGGTTCAAGGCCATGAAGTTCACCCAGCTCGTGCAAGGGCCGTTGGTGGCGGTGGCCATCGGCATCATCCTCGGCGTGGTGTTCAGCGGGAGCGAGCAGCTGGCGATTTCTCCCGAACACATGGTCGCCCTTCCCGTGCTCGACTCCCTCACCGAGGTGGGCACGTTGCTGACGTTGCCGGACTTCTCCGCCTGGACCAACCCCGCGGTCTTCAAAGTCGGAGCCACCATCGCGATTGTGGCCAGCATCGAGACCCTCCTGTGCGTTGAGGCCACCGACAAGCTGGACCCAGAAAAACGCATCACGTCATCGAACAAGGAGCTGCGGGCCCAGGGCATCGGCAACATGGTGGCGGGCCTCATCGGCGGCTTGCCCGTGACCCAGGTGATCGTGCGCTCGTCGGCCAACATCAACTCCGGGGGCAAGACCAAGACCGCGGCCTTCATCCATGGCGCCTTCATCGTTCTGGCGGTGTTGTTGTTTCCACAACTGATGAACATGATTCCGCTCTCGTGTCTGGCCGCGGTGCTCATCGTGGTCGGCTTCAAACTCGCCCGCATCTCGCTGTTCGTGCAGATGTACAAAAAAGGTCAGTCTCAGTTCCTGCCGTTTGCGGTCACCGTGGCCGCGATTGTGTTCACCGACCTTCTCATTGGCATTGGCATCGGCATGGCCGTGGCCATGTTCTTCGTGCTCTACAACAACTTCAGGCTCCCCTTTCACATCAACCACCGAAAGGACGAGGAGGGGCGCGAGGTGTACGAGTTCTTGCTCAGCGAAGAGGTCTCGTTCCTCAACCGCGGACGGATCATGCGGGCCCTGTACGATGTACCCAAGGGCAGCCACATCATCCTCGACCGGTCGCGGGTGGTGAGCATCGACCCCGACGTGGTCGAGGTGATCAATGACTTCCGCCAACACGTCGAGACCCACGGCGACGTGGTGCTCGAGATCCGCGAAGCCAAAAGCCCCTATGCGGTGCCGGGCAAAGACGACCTCGCCAACACCGCCGCGGCCTGATCGGAACATGCCGGGCCAGACCGGGGTCGGGTGAGCATGCGCTGGTCACGCCGCCATGTTCTCGTCGGGCTCGCCGGCTCGGCCCTCCCGCTTCGCGCCGAAAGTGGGGCCAAGCTCCAGGTCGCGATCCAACCCTACGGCAAAGCGCTGGCCGCGCGGGACGTCGCGTTTGTGAAGACCGCGATCGCGGCGTTCTTTGACGTCGACGTGCACGTGCTCGACCGCGTGCCCCATCCGGCCGCGGCCTGGACCGCCCCCCGCCAACGCTGGCGCGCGGGCGTGCTCCTCGACGACTTCGTGGCCAGAAAGCCGCGCGAGGCGGTGCAGATCCTGGGGCTCACCCGCGCGGACATCTCGGTGACCAAGGGCGACATCCCCGACTGGGGCGTGCTCGGCTACGGCATGGTGGGCGGGCCCGCATGTGTGGTGTCGCGGCATCGTTGCCGCATCGGGGCCAAAGGGCCGCGCCACATCCGGCAGCGGTTGGCCAAGGTGTGTCTGCACGAGCTCGGGCACACCCTGGGCAGCGGCCATTGCCCCACCCGGGGCTGCTTGATGCACGATGCCGAGGGCCAGGTGAAGCCGCTGGACATCGAGCACACCTTTTGTGCCGATACAATGGCACTGTTTCGCAAACGGGGCGCGCCCCTGCGCGACGACGTCAAGCTGCCCTGGTAGCGCCCGGGCGGCTCAGCCCTCAGCCGCGCTGTCCCCGTCGGGGGCGGGCTTTTTGGGCTTCTTCTTTTTCTTGTTCTTGGTGTGGAAGGTCTGCTGCGCGGCGAGCAGACCGTCCTTGATCACCATCTCGACGGCGTCGGCGCAGCGCTTGACCAGGATCTGGGCTTCCTCGGTCTCGGCCCCTTGGAAGTTGCCGAGCACGAAGTTGCTCACGTCGCGTTTGCCGTCGGGGCGACCGATGCCCGCGCGCACCCGGACGAACTCCGGGCCCATGCGTTGGGTGATGCTGCGCAGGCCGTTGTGGCCGCCGTGGCCGCCGCCTTTTTTGAGCTTGAGCTCGCCGAGGGGCAGGTCCAGGTCGTCGTGGATGACGATGACCTGCTCGGGCGGCACCTTGAAGAAGGCGGCCGCGGGCTGGACCGCGTCGCCGGACACGTTCATGTAGGTGAGCGGCTTGAGCAGACCGCAGCGCTCGGTGCCGAGGTTGGTGGAGACAAACTCCCCCTTGAACTTCGACGCAAATGCTCCTGCACGGGTGCGGTCGGCGATCTCGTCCGCGACCATGAACCCGATGTTGTGCCGGGTGCCAGCATATTTCTCGCCCGGATTGCCCAGGCCGCAGACCAACCACACGATGGGCTCCTCGTGAGCAGAAGGGTCAACAGAAAGACCGCTCGTCGCCGAGCGGTCTTTCTGGGCGGACGTGCCGCCGAGCCACCGGCGCAAAAAGCGCGCGATCAAGCTTTCGGGGCCTCGCCTTCGGCCGCGTCGGTGGTGGCCGCGCCGCGGGGGCGGCTGATGGTCAGCACCGTGAGGTCAGCTTGCTCGAGCAGGGTGCACCCCGCGGGCATGTTGAGCTCTTTGGCCCGGGTGGGGCCCACCGGCGAATCGGTGATGTCGTGGTCGATTTTCTCGGGGATGGCGTCGGGCAGCACCGAGACCTTGATGGTCCGGAGCACGACGTTGAGCTTGGCCCCGGCCACGACCTGCTTGCTGCGGCCGGTGGTGTGCAGCGGCACGCGCACTTCGATCGGCTTGCTGCTGTCCACCGCCCAGAAGTCGACGTGCTTGGGGGTGCGGCGCAGGGGGTCGATTTGGATGTCCTTGACCATCACCGTCTTGGCCCCGCCGTCGAGCTCGAGGTTGATCAAGGTGTTGCGGCGCAGGGGACCGCGCAGGACCTTGGAGAATTCTTTGGGGGACACCGCCACCGAGGTGGCGCTGTCGCCTCCCTGGTACACGACGCCGGGCAGCAGGCCCGAGCGACGGAGACGGCGCGCGGCGCCTTTGCCTTTTTCAGTGCGAACTTCAGCTTTGAGCTGGACAGCCATTTTGGCCTCCCTCGATGACGCGACCTCCGGCCGCCTCGCAGGATGGATGTGACGGGGACAATCCCCGCTCGGGACAACCGCGCCCCGAAGCGCGAGATGTGGATCGCGCGGACGGCTTCGTCAAGACAGGGCGGCGCGGAGCGCGAGGCCGCCGAGGGCGAGCCAGCCGAGGGCCTGCAGCACATAAAACGCCGCGCGCACGGTCACCGCGGCGCGCCCGCCGGACAGGATGTGCACCGTCGATTGCAGCACCCGCGCCCCGAGCACGGCCCAGCACAGGGCGGCGACAAGGTCAGGCGCGGCCTGAAGCCACACCCCGCAGAGGGTCACGGTGGCGAAAATCGGTAGATTTTCCAGGGTGTTGGCGTGGGCCCGGTTCAGCCGCCAGTACCGCTCGGGGCCGTGGGGTTGGCCGCTGGGCACGTTCCCCCAGGCGAGGGTCCCGGACTGCAGATACACGGTGCGCACCGCCACGATGGCGAGGCCGAGCAACACGGCCCAGATCGCGAACAGCACCAACGGGGTCAAGGCCGCGAGGTTCATGACCGGCTGCTACCACCCGCGCGGGCCACAAAAAAGCGCGCCTTGCGGCGCGCGTTTTTGATCAGGTGATCAGGTCAAGCCCGCGGCTCAGCGCCGCCGGCGCCGGCTGAGCCACAGCCCACACGCGATGAGCGCGAGGGAAGCAGCGGGGGCCGCCCCCGAGGAGGGTTGGGCATGGGAGCAACCGCCGGGCTCGTCGTCGCCGTCGCCGTCGCCATCCCCGTCGCCATCCCCGTCGCCATCGCCGTCCCCGTCGCCGTCTCCATCACCATCGCCGTCTCCATCTCCATCTCCATCTCCATCTCCATCTCCATCTCCATCTCCATCTCCATCTCCGTCGCCGTCTCCATCCCCGTCTCCGTCGCCATCCCCGTCTCCGTCGCCGTCACCGTCTCCGCCACAGACGCTGTCTTGGTCATCGGCGGGATCGCTGGTGGGGCCGGCGGGGTCGGGATCGCCGGTGGTCCAATCGCCGTTGGGGTCGCCGAGCTCCTCGCCGTTCGTGCAACCGTCGCCGTCGGCGTCGAGGTTGTACAGCAGCGACCAGTCCACGTTGCCCGCCGCGCCCGCCGCGTCGAGCCCGTCGGACTCGACCTGTTGCCCAAAGACATTGCGGGGGCCGCCGCCGCCGGCGCTGACGTGGCAGTTCCCACAACCGAAGCTGTTGGGGATCTGACCGACCCGTTGGGGCCGCGCCTCGGCATCGGCCGCGAGCATCCACACCGCGCCGGCCATCGCGCCCCAGACCACGAGTGACGAATTCTTCATCATGAAACGATTCCTCCTCCCCGACGTCGCGCCGGGACCATCCTCAAAAACCTACCCGATGCGGGCCGCCCTTCAACTTTTGGTCCATCCTTCAGACCTCAAGTGTCCCGTCGGCGCCGGCACAAAAACAAAGCGCGCCTTGCGGCGCGCTTCATTCACGGACGAGCCCCGCTCAGCGGCGGCGGCGGCGGCTCAACGCCACGCCGAGCACCATGAGCGCGAGGGCCGCGCCGGGCGCCGAGGTGCTCACGCCGGTGTGCGAGCAGCCGTCATCGCCGTCGCCGTCGCCGTCGCCGTCGCCGTCGCCGTCGCCATCGCCGTCACCGTCGCCGTCTCCGTCGCCGTCGCCGTCGCCATCGCCGTCTCCATCACCGTCGCCGTCGCCGTCGCCGTCACCATCACCGTCACCATCACCATCACCGTCGCCGTCTCCGTCGCCATCGCCGTCTCCATCACCATCACCATCACCGTCGCCATCGCCGTCGCCATCACCACCGCACACCGCGGCGTAGTCGTCGCAGCAGTCGCCGAAGTCAGCGCATTGGGGATCGCAGAAGCAGTTCGCCGGGGGGATGCCCATGGTGAACTCGCCGCAGGTCTGGTTGGCGTCGGCACAGGTGTTGGGCGCGGCCGCGCAATCGGTGGGATCGGCGAGCGGGCTCTCGGTGAAGCGGGGGCACACGCCGTCGCAGAAACCATCGGTGACCCAGCCGCAGGGGTCGGAGCTGTCGCAGGTGCAGGCGTTGTATTGGAAGTTCGCACACGCCCCATCGCACCCGGGGGTGATGTCGCCGTCGCCGTCGCCGTCGCCGTCGCCGTCTCCATCACCGTCGCCGTCTCCGTCGCCATCGCCGTCACCCGGGGGGGTGCAGTCGGCGCCGTTGGCGGGGTCGGTGATGGTCGCGTCGGGGGCCGGGTCGCCGACGGTCCAGGTCCCGTTGGGGTCGCCGAGCTCGTAGCCGTTGGTGCAGCCGTCGCCGTCGGCGTCGAGGTCGTACAGCGCCGACCACACCACGGTTTGGCCGGAGACCGGGCCGCTGCCGTCGAGGCCGGAGGACTCGACCTGCTGGCCGAAGAGGTTGCGCGCGCCGCCGCCGCCGACGTTATTGTGGCAAGCGCCACAGTTGTTGATGCTGGGCACCTGGGTCACCCGGAAGTTGCGGGCGGAGGCCGGGGTGGCGACGGTCAGCACCGTCGTCGTGGCGGCCAGAAACAAGAACGTATTCTTCAGCATGAAATGATCCTCTCTGGCCAACGCGGCCTGGACGGACCCTACAGATTGTTCGAATTTCGTAAAGGGGCTGGTCGCCGGAGGCGGGGCCACCAACAGCGCACTTGCGCGCGGTAGGCCGCGTAGTCATCGCCGAACCGCGCGAGCAGGTCGCGTTCTTCCACCGGGCGCACCGCCACGTGCCAGAGCAGCGCGCCGGCCAGGGCGTACCCGATGGTGAACGGTGAGCCGAGCCAGAGCCCGACCGCGACGCCCGCGCCGATGCCCCCGACGGCCATGGGGTTGCGTACCCACCGGTACGGGCCCGCCCGGACCAGCCGGTTGGCCATGTCGAGGGGCAGGGGGGTGCCTTGGCCCCGCCGGGCCATCACAATGCCACTGTACACGTTGAGCAGACCGAACGCGATGAACAGCCCCAAGGCGAGGGCGGCTTGGCCGGGGAACGAAAACGGGGCGAGACCCCGGGCGGCCTCGAGGCGCACGATCCCCGCGGGCAGCAAAAACAAGAACGCGGCCCAGAACAAGCTGCTCTGGACCGCGGTCTTGAAGAGGTTCCACGCTGCCGAAGCGGGCCGGGCGGCGCGAAACAGTCTCATTGTCTCACGCGTCGTAGTACTTGGCGAACTCGTACGTGGTGGGCAGGGCGCGGAAGTCGCGCAGCTCGGCTTGTTGCTTGTAGTCGACCCAGGCCTCGATCAAGTCCTTGGAGAAGACATCGCCCTTGAGCAGGAACGCGTGGTCCTCTTGCAGGCAGGCGATGGCGTCGTCGAGGCTGGCGGGCATTTGGGGCACACCCTTGAGCTCCTCGGGGGACAGGCCGTAGATGTCCTTGTCGAGGGGGTCGCCGGGGTGAATCTTGTTCTCGATGCCGTCGAGGCCGGCCATGAGCAACGCGGAGAACGCGAGGTAGGGGTTGGCCATGGCGTCGGGGAAGCGGCACTCGATGCGCTTGGCTTTGGGGCTCGCCGAGCCCACCGGGATGCGCACCGCGGCGGAGCGGTTGCGCGCCGAGTAGGCGAGGTTGGTGGGGGCCTCGAAGCCGGGCACGATGCGCCGGTAGCTGTTGATGGTCGGGTTGGTGAAGGCGGCGAGCGCCCGGGCGTGCTTGAGCACCCCGCCGATGTAGTAGAGCGCGAGTTCGCTCAGGCCGCCGTAGCCGTCGCCGGCGAACAGCGGCTTGTCACCTTTCCACAAGGATTGGTGGCAGTGCATGCCCGAGCCGTTGTCCCCGGCGAGGGGCTTGGGCATGAACGTCGCGGTGCGGCCGTTTTGGTTGGCGACGTTCTTGACCACGTACTTCAGCCACATGGTCATGTCCGCGCACTCGGTGAGGGCGGCGAAGCGGAAATCGATCTCGGCTTGGCCCCCGGACGCGACCTCGTGGTGTTCGCGCTCGATTTGGATGCCGAGGTCGGTCATGCGCTCGACCATCTCGTGGCGGAGGTCGGTCATGGAGTCATGGGGGGGCACGGGGAAGTAGCCGCCCTTGGCCTTGGGCTTGTACCCGAGGTTGGGCTCTTCGTCGCGGCCGCTGTTCCAGCCGCCCTCTTCGGAGTCGACCACGTAGAAGCTGTGGTTGGTGCCGGAGTCGAAGCGCACGTCGTCGAACACGAAGAACTCAGGCTCGGGGCCCACGTAGCAGGTGTCGGCGATGCCGGTGCTCTTGAGGAACGCTTCCGCCCGCAATGCCACTTGACGGGGATCGCGCTCGTAGGGCTCTTGGGTGATCGGGTCTTTGACGTTGCACAGCAGCGACAGGGTCTTGCGCCGGTAGAAAGGGTCGAGCTTGGCGGTGTGGGGCTCGGGCACCACCAACATGTCACTGCTTTGGATCGTCTTCCAGCCGCGCACGGAGGAGCCGTCGAAGCCGAGGCCGTCTTCGAAGACGTCCTCGGTCAGCTCCGCGAGGGGAATGGCGAAGTGCTGCCAGGTGCCGAGCAAATCGATGAACTTGATGTCGACCATCTTGACGTCGTGGTCGCGGGCAAAGTTGAGAACATCAGCCGGGCTTTTCATGTGCGTGCTCCTCCTAGGAGTCAGGTCAAGGCGTCATCCCCCCGCTCGCCGGTGCGAATGCGAATCGCGTCGAGCATGGGCAGGATGAAAATTTTGCCGTCGCCGATGCGGCCTGACCGCGCGGAATTGACCAGCGCGTCGACGGTGGTGTCCACCAGCTCATCGGGAACGGCGATTTCAATGCGGAGTTTGGGTACGAAATCGACGACATACTCGGCGCCTCGGTAGAGCTCGCTGTGGCCCTTTTGGCGTCCGTGTCCCTTGACTTCGGTGACGGTCAGACCCGCCGCCCCCACGTCGTCCAGGGCGTCCTTGATGTCGTCGAGGCGGAAAGGCCGAACCATGGCCACGATCAGTTTCACCGCACCCTCCTCGGGAGCCCTCGTCCTCCGTCTGACACGGTGTGTCAAGGCGGGTCGCGCCGATTTCGCTCGCTCCCGGACGGTGGTGCGGGCCGGGCGGCCGGCTGTGTATCGTGGAGCGGTGCACACGCGGCGTACGATCGGCCTTTGGGGCCTGGGCTTCACGGTGGTCATCCTCGGGGGGTGCCCGCGCGACATCGAAGGCCTGCTCTGCGCCGATGACGAAGGCTGCATCGACGGGTACGTGTGCGTCGAAGAGGTCTGCGTTCGGCGAGACCAGGCGCTCGGCCCCGACGGGGGCGCGGACCGGGACGCGGGGGCGCCCGACCACGTGACGTTCGACGCGGGGGCGGACGCGGGCCCCCCCGGCGTGGACGCTGGCCCGCCGGACAGCGGCCGGCCCGACGCGGGGGCGGGGGACGCGGGCGACGGCGGCGCGGCGGGCCTCGACGGGGGCCCCACCGACGATGCCGGCGCGGATGCGGGCGGGCCCGACGCGGGGGGCCCGGACGCCGGGGGCGCCGACGCGGGGGGCCCGGTGGGCGACGTGGGGCCGGTGGTCGCGTTCTCGTTCGATGAGTTGTTTGGCGCGGTGGCCCACGACGGGGTCGCCGGGTTGGCCGGGCCGGTGGCGGGCCGCGAGGACAACGCCGCCTACATCGAGGACGGCCGCTACCGGGGCGCGATGGACGTGTCCGACGGGCGGCTCAACATCGGCTATCTCGCCGACCAGGGGCTGCCCTATGGCGGGGACATGTCGGCGTTTTCGGTGTGCGCGTGGGTGCGGACGTCGACGCCCGCGGCGGGCGATTGGCAGGTCGTGTACCAGACCGGCGGGGCGACCAACGGCTTGGTGCTCGGGCTCAGCCCGGCGGGCGTGCCGGCGGCGTTGGCCCGGCGCACCGACCCCTTGTCGGAGGTCCTGCTCGCGGGCAGCACCGACGTGCCCCCGGACACCTGGACCCACCTGTGCGCCAGCTTCGGCGACGGGGCGTTCCGGTTGTACGCCGATGGGGTGATGGTCGACGAGGAGCTGCCCAGCGAGGCCACCTTCAGCCTCGGGGTGGTGGGGCAGGGCTTGGGGCGCATCAACGGCATGTCGTCGACGTTCACCGGCAGCAACCCGGCGGGCAGCACCGAACAGTTCACCGGGGCCATCGACGACGTGCAGCTGTTTTTGGGCACCCTCGACGACGCGGACATCGTGAAGGTGATGAACACCCCCGCGCCCGCCCCCGGCCCGGCGTTGGCGTGGTCGTTCGACGACACCGCCGCCGCCGCGGTGCAGAGCAGCGGGATCGAGGACTTGGCGCTGACCATGGCCGGGGTGTCCGACGCGGGCCACACCAACGCGGCCCTCCTCGTGCCGTCGGTGTCGGAGACCGCCTGGATGTGGCACCCGGTGGGCGATTCGTTGTTCGACGAGGGCACCACCCGCCGCACGGTGTCGTTGTCGGCGTGGGTGTGGCTGGACGCCTCCGCCCGCACCGCGCCCCGGACGGTGATGCAGATCGGGGGCGGCAGCAACTGTTTGTCGTTTGGCTTCACCGACACCCTGGCGCCGTTTGTGTCCTCTCGTCACGCGTCGGTGCAGAGCCTGCTCGTGGCCGAGGGCGCGGTATTGTCCGAGACCTGGGTGCACGTGGCCGCGGTGCGGGACGCGAGCACCATGCAACTGTTTGTCGACGGCGCCGAGGTCGCCACCGGGCCCACCGCCGGCCCCGCGTTTCACGTCGGGGTCGGCAACGCCCTCACCGTGGGGGCGCCGAGCCGGCCCAACTGGATCGAAGCGAGCTGCCTGGCGGGGGCCGACATCACCGACCCGACCGCGAGCCAATGGCTCGAGGGCCGGGTCGATGACCTTCGCATCTACGCGTACGCCCTCGACGACAGCGAGATCCTCGACGCCATGGCCACGCCGGTGTCGCCCTAGGCGCGGTCACCGCCTGCGGCCAGGGCCGCGGTCAATGCCTCGACGTCGTCCACCTGCAGATCAAGGCTGTTGACCTCGCGCGCGCCCCCGAGCCCGGTCACCGACACCGGGGCGACAAAGCGCAGCCGGAGGTTGGCGGGACCCAGCAGCGCGGCCCGGGCCCCGTCGTCCGCCGGCCGTTCAAACCGCCCGGTCTCGACGTGGGCGATGTTGTTCGCCTCGATCCACGCTTCGGTCCGCAGCCCCACCCGCAGCTGCAGGCGGGTCCCCTGCGCGTCGGCGAGCACCCGCGACGGACGGCGTCGCAATGCCTGTGCATCGCCCAGCAACCAGGCGAACCCGTAGAGGTGCAAAAGGCCCACCACCACCCCGGCCACGTCGTGTCCCGCCCGGTGCAGCCAGAGGTGCACCAGGCTCGCCTCCACCAGCGACAGGAACACGAACACCCCGACCAGCGCCATCCACTGCGGCTTTTTGTGATGGGTCACGACCAGGGCCGCGTCCTTGTCGTCGGTGGGCAGCCACCAGCCCAACAGGGCATAGGTCCACAGCCCGGCCTCGATGCGCACGTACCGGGCGAGGCCGGGGGCGAAGGGGGCCACCGCCCGCATCGCCGCCTCCACCGCGTCGAGGCGCGAGCGCCCCGCGCGGCGGGCGGCGCGAAAGCCGCGGACCAGGACGGTGATGCGAAAGATGACAAGCCCGAGCACCAAAAGCTCCACCGCGGCCATCGCCAAAAGGGCCACGTCGTCGGGGAGCGCGGCCTCGGCCGGGAGGATCAAACGAGACGCGGTGGCGCCGAGCCCGATGACGGGGACCACGGTCCAGCCCGGCAACCCGCCGCGGCGGATGCCGAGCCAGGCGTGGAGCAGCGCGGCGGTGAGGGTGAGGTCGACGGTGACCGCGACCCCGATGAGACCGGGGTCGGCGCGCACCAGGGCGGATTGCGCCACCGCGAGGGACACCGCGACGAGGCCGAGCAAGGCGGCGGCGTCGGTGAGCAAAAACGGAGGGCGAAGCGGGCGGGCGGTGTCCATGCCCCCAGCATAGCGAACGCGGCGGGGGCGGGCCGCGGTCGTCGGGCGCACAAAAAAACGCCCGGGGGGACCGGGCGTCTTGGGGGACGGGGCCGGCTACTCGGCGCCGGTGATGAACAGGATGCCGAGGCACATCTCGTCGTAGCTGCCGTCACCCCAGGCCACGTCGCGGGGGGCGGCGGCTTCGCCGTTGATGATGGGTTGGTTCTCGGCGCTGTTGTCCCATTGGCACTCGATGGCCACGGTGTCCTCGGGCTGGAGCACGAGCGGTTCCTGCAACCGGTAGCTGAGCTGCCAGTTGAAGTCCCAGTCGCTCACGGTGAGGATGCAGTCACGTTCGCCGGTGGCGCGGTCGACCCACATCGAGCCGTTCTCGCCGAGCTGGTGCATGTGCAGGGAGGCGTCGTAGACGGTGAAGGGTTGGTCGGTGACGTCGTCGAGCCCGAGCTCAAAGGTGTGCACCACGCCTTTTTCGCCGGCGGGGATCTGCATGGCCCCATCCGTCACCCACAGGGGGTTGGTGAGGAGGGCAAAGAAGCCGGGCTTCTCCACTTGGTCGGCGAGGGTGAAGGCCACCCGGGTCTGGTCCGCGCCGGTGCCGGCCACGACGTTGTAGTGCATTTGGATCACGATCTTCGAGTTGGGGCGCACCTGCAGGCCGGTGCCGGCGGGGAACGGTCCCGAGACCGCGCCCGGGGCCCAGGCCCCGAGCCACTCGGCGTCATTCACGCCGGAGCCGCCATAACATGAATAGCCGGGTTCGGGGTCGCTGTCGTCGAGGGCTTGGACCTCGGCCACGTGGTTGGGGGGCACGTAGTAGGCGATGACGTGGTGCACGATCTCGGCGTTGTCGGGGAAGGTCCAGAATCCGGTGATGAACTTGGTGTCCGGCTCGTTCCAGTCGAGCACGAAACAGCGGTAGTCGTCGTTGGCCTCGAGGGTGGGGACGTAGGCGACGGGCAACGAGAGCTCGACGTCGAGGTTGAGGGCTTGCTCGTCGGCGTTGTCATCGGTGAGATCGAGCGGGGCGACGTAGTCGGCGGGGTCGCCTTCGGGGGCGCCCTCGTCGACCCAGGCCGCGATGAGGCCGATCTCGTCGTCGGTGAGGGAGGGGTCGGCCACGTAGTTGTTGCACCCGGGATCGGCGAGCCAGGGGGGCATGGTGCGGTTCTGGACGGCGGTCTTGATCAAAGGCGCGTAGTTGGACGCGTCGTCGAACGACGTGAGGGTGAACGGGCCGATGGCCCCTTCGGTGTGACACCCCATGCACGAGCGCTCAAAGATGGGGCGAACGTCGCGGTGGTAGGACGTCTCCGACTCGGGTTCGGTCTCGGTGGGACCGCACGCGGTGAACAAAAGAGGGGCCAGCACGATCAGGGAAAAGCGATTCATGACAAGCAGCATGCGGACGACGACGGCACGATGCAAGGGCCGGCTTGTTCGCATTTTCGTTCGCGGCCCAAACCGCTTGAACGCGCGGCCTGGCCGACGTGGGCCGCGCGCGGTGGGCGCGGCTGTGCAAATAGGTGCGACGAATCCCTACACACCGGCCTTGACCGACCACGACAGCGGGCGAACGGGCAGAGCGCTCAGAAGCCGAGGCGGTAGCCCACCGACGCGGACACCCCGGTGGGGGTGCCGAACGCAATGGGACTGATCGCGTAGTAGTAGCCGGCGCGCACCTGGGCCTCGAGCTCGCCGGGCCCGAGCCGGTAGGCGGCCCCCAGCGACAGGTGCGCCCCGGGAGCGATGTACGTGAACCGGCCCGCAATGCCATTGGGAGCGAACACGGTGAGATCGCCCACCGTCACCCCCGCGCCCCCGCCGAGATGCAGCACCACATCGTCGAGCACCAGGGGGCGCCAGGCCACTTCCAGCGCGAACGGAAAAGCCTGGTGGAACTTCACGTCCTGGCGCCCGGTGGCGTGCTCCACCGGCAGGGGCACGCTCGGCAAGTAGGCAAGATTGACCCCCACGTGCAGGGCCTCGTCGAGCACCCAGGGCACCCGGAGCAACAAGCTCGCCTCGGGCCCGGCCGCGAACACGGACCCGTAGTTCCAATCCGTGCGCAATGACAATGCAGCGGTGAGCACGGGGCGGGGCGGGGGCAGGACCTGGACCGCGGTGCGGGCCTCGACGGGGCCGGCTTTTGCGGTCACCGCGACGTTCTTGATCTGGCTGACCCGGTGGGGCACGAACTGCGCGGTCATGATCAACCCGTCGCGGCTCTCGCCCACCACCTCGCCCCCCTCGCTGGCGAAGCGCACCCCCTCCGCGGGGACCTGGTTGCCGGCCTGGTCGAAGGCGCGCACGGACAGCGCGGTGGTGTGTTGGCCGTCGGACAGCACCTTGCCCGGGGGGTCAAACCGCAGCCGGGCCAACGCGCCGGCCTCGAGCTTGACGAAGGCCCCGCCCAGTTCCTCGCCGGTGGTGGTGCGGGCCACCAGGTTGGCCCGCTTGCGCTGGATGTTGCGGGGCAGAACCCAATGTGCCTGGACACGGCCGGGCCCCACCCGGGTGTAGTCGGTGAGGCGGCCGAGGTCGACGCTGAGCCGGACCGCGTCCACGTCCGAGGGCCGGCCCGCGCGGTCGGTGAACGCGGCGCGGACCTCGATGGGGGTCTCGTCGTCGGCGTTGAACACATCCCGGGACAGATCCAGCGCGAGGTTGGCGGGGCTGCCGGACAGGACCCGGACTTGGGTCTGGGCCTGGCTCACCGACGACGACGCGAGCTTGGCGGTGAGGTGGGCCTCGGTCTTTTCCACCACCCCCGGGCGGTAGATCGCACGGAACACGCCGGGGGCGATGCCGGGCATGCGCTCATCAAACGCGCCGATGTCGGCGCTGAGCTCGACGTCCCCCGCGTCGAACAGGGGGGCCCCCTTCTTGTCGACCACGAACACCAACACCTGGGCGAGCCCGGTGCCGTCACCGGCCGCGACCTTGTCCACCGCCAACAACGAGACCCGGTTGAAGGGGGGCACGCTCAGGGCCACGGACTTGGTGGTCTGGTTGCCCGCCTCGTCGACGGATTCCGCCACCGCGCGCTCCGGTCCGGGGGGCGCGACGATGGGGACCTGGGCCTGGCCTTGGGCATCGGCGGCGGCGGGGCCGAAGCTCTTGCCCCCGAGATAGAGCGTGACTTTGCTGTTGGGTTTGGTCGCCACCGCGAGGGTGCCGCGGCCGTACAGGGGGAGGGCGAGGAAGCCGACCACCGGGCCCCGCTCGGCCACCATGTACGCGGTGATGGCGGCGACGTGGGGGTGCCGTTGCGGGGGCAAGCGGTACCGCACGGTCCAACGGCCCGGGCCCGCGGGGTCGACGGCGGCGATGGTGCCCACCGACGCGGTGACCTCGGGGGTGGTGCCGGCGAGCGGTGCGCCGTCGGGGGCTTCGGCGTGCAGGTGGAGCACGACCTCTTCGGTGTCGCCGAGCACCACCGGTTCGGTGGGCGCATCGATGCTCATGGAGGTCATGTCGATGCGCACCGGGCCGGGGGCGGACGCGAGCAAGGGGCAAAGCACACCGAGGACGAGGATCGACACGGGCCCATCCTACTCGACGCCCCCCGACCGCGGAATTTTCGGTCGGCATTGGTCGTCGGGGGACAGGGGTGTACAACCGCGCGATGGGCGCGGCGTGGATGGTGCTTTTGGCGTGTGCGACCGCCGCCCCGGCGGTGGCGGCCCCCACGGGCCCAGGGGCCGCCGCCCCCGAGGAAGGCGGAGGGCGGTTCGGGTGGGGCCTGGACGAGCTCTTCCCCGTCGAGGAGGCCGCGCCCCAATCGGACACCGTGGCCCAACACGAACGCGCGCTGTTTTGGACCAGCTGTCTCCTCGGGGTGTACGCCGGTCCCTTGTGGATCCCCCAGACGGTCACCGGCCAGGCCCCGGGGCCCGGCTACGGCCGCGAGGCGCTGATGATCTGGCTCGTGCACGTCGCCCCCTGTGTGCTGGTTCCGCTCGGGGTGATCCCGATTTGCGGCTGGGCCTATCTCGCGTTCCTTTTGGCCGACGTCGTCTACTTCTTGCCCATCGCGACCACCGCGGCCTACGACCGGTCCCTGGCCCGGCTGCCCCCGGAGGCGGCGGCCGAGCCCACCGCGCAATGGCATTGACGGGTCGCGGTCAGCCCAGGGCCAGCGCTTTTTTCATCATGCGGTGATCGATGCCCGCATCGTCGAATACGGGCCCGTACGCGACGTAGCCGATGCCCTCATAAAACGACACCGCGCTGAGCTGGGCCCCGAGGATGACCTCGCGGTGTCCAGCGGTGGCCGCGGCGTGCTCCAGCGCCGACATCAACCGCCCGCCGATGCCGCGCCCCCGGTGCCGCGCGAGCACCGCCACCCGTTGGGCCTTGGCCTGGCCCTCCGGGGTCACCCACAGCCGCGCGGTGCCCACCGCGGCAGCGTGGTCGAGGGCGAGAAAATGTACGCACCGGTCATCGAGACCATCGAGCTCGTCCCGTTCGGAGACCCCTTGCTCCTCGATGAACACCGCGCGGCGGATGTCCACGCACCGCGCCCAATCGTCGTCGCCCGAGGCCTGCCGCACCACCACGTCCATGGCCCGATGATGACGAGGCTGCCGCGGGCGCGCAAGGCTCGCTTTTGGCTCGTCGCCGCCTGTGTTAGCCAGCCGCATGCGCCGACCCATCCTCCTCGCCGGTCTTGTCGTCTCCGCCGCGCTGGCCACTTCCTGCGGTACCGCAAAGAAAAGCAGCCGCCGCGCCGCCGACAAAGAACGGCCCAAGGCCCCGCTCGCCCTCTCCATCAACCCCACCCCGCCGGCCGACCCACCCGCGCCGGCCCCCGGCCCCGCGGTGCTGATCAAAAACGCCCGCATCTACCCGGTGTCCAAGCCGGTGATCGAGTCAGGCCACATCCTTCTCGAGGGTGGCCGCATCGCCGCGGTGGGCCCCGGCCCCGGCCCGGCCCGGCCCGGCATCACCGTCATCGACGCCGGCGGCCGCGCGGTCACCCCCGGCGTCATCGACACCCACTCCCACCACGGGGTCTACGCCGCCCCCGGGGTCGAAGCCCACAACGACGGCAACGAATACTCGTCGCCGGTCACCGCTGAGGTCTGGGCCGAGCACGGCTTTTGGCCCCAGGACCCAGGCCTGTGGCGCACCCTGGCGGGGGGGGTCACCACCCTGCAGATCCTCCCCGGGTCGGCCAACCTCATCGGCGGCCGCTCGGTGGTGATCAAGCTGCACCCCGGCATCAGCGCCCGGAGCATGCGCTTTGTCGGGGCCCCCCCGGGCCTGAAGATGGCCTGCGGCGAGAACCCCAAACGCGTCTACGGCAACAAGGGTCGCTCCCCGGTGACCCGCATGGGCAATGTCGCTGGATATCGCCAGGCGTTTCAGAAGGCGCTCGAATACCAACGCAAGCGGCGCAAGTTCGAACGGGACCGCGACCATTTCCTCAAGCGCTTCGCGGAAGCCAAGACCCGCACCGCCCAAGCCAAACTCGGCGACCCCCCCGAGCCCCCGCCCCGGGACTTCCAGAGCGAGACCCTGGTCGAGGTGCTGGAGGGGCGCATGTTGGTGCACAACCATTGTTACCGCGCCGACGAGATGAGCATCATGCTCGATCTCGCCGACGAGTATGGCTTCGCGATCCGCAGCTTTCACCACGGTCTCGAGGCGTACAAGATCCGCCACCGCCTCGCCGACGAGAAGACCGCGGTGTCGACGTGGGCCGATTGGTGGGCGTTCAAGATGGAGGCCTTCGACGGCATTCCCTACAACGCGGTGTTGCTCCAGGACGCGGGCGCGATCACCATCATCCACAGCGACTCGGTCCGCGACGGGCGCCGGCTCCACCACGAAGCGGCCAAGGCCCGGGCCTACGGCCGCGACCTCGGCATTCAGCTGAGCGAGAGCCAAGCCTTGGCCTGGATCACCATCAACCCCGCGTGGGCCCTCGGCGTCGACGACAAGGTGGGCAGCCTCGAAGTGGGCAAACACGCCGACGTGGTCCTCTGGAACCAACCGCGTCCGCTCTCGATCTACGCCGAAGCCGACAAGGTGTTCATCGACGGCCGGCTCGAGTTTGACCGCGCCGCGGGCAAAGTGCCCACCAGCGATTTCGAAATCGGACAGCGGCCTCCTTACGAGGTCCAGGCGGAGGTGTCGCCATGAACGCCCTGGTGTTGTACAGTCTCATTGCAGGGGCGGCCCCGGCGCCGGCCCCGTCGTTGGTGCCCCCGGCGGGGCCAGGGGCCTGGGCCCTCACCGGCGCCACAGTGCTGACCGGCGACGGCCAACCCGCGCAGAAGATCAACCTGGTGGTGTCCGGGGACCGGCTGGGCAAGCCCAACGGCGCGGTGGCCGCCGGGCGCACCGTCGAGGCCAACGGCCTGTTCATCACCCCGGGGTTTGTCGAGGCCCGGACCCAAATCGGTCTGTTCGAGGTCAGCGCCGAGCGCTCCACCGTCGACATCTACCTCGAAGGCACGTCGGTGCGCCCCGCGTTTCGGGCCCGGGACGGCTTCAACCCGACCTCGACCCACCTCGCCATTGCCCGCAACGGGGGCGTGACCTCGGCGGTGCTGTCCCCCGAAGGGGGCCTGGTCTCGGGCACGGGGGTGGTGCTCACCTTGTCGCCAGAGCCGTCCCTGCGCGACACCGAGGCCGCGATGTTCGCCGATGTCACCGACGGGGTCCGGGCCCAACACGGGCAATCCCGCGGGGGGGTGTGGCTCGCCTGGCGCCGCTTGGTCGACGACGCGGGTGTGTACCGCACCAACCGGCGGGGCTATGAGCAGGGCAATCTCGCCCCGTTGGCGACCAGCCGATTGCACCTCGAAGCGTTCTTGCCCGTGCTCCAAGGGCGGCTGCCCTTGGTGGTGACCGCGGACAAGGCCAGCGACATCGAGGCCTGGCTGCGCGCCCGCGAGGAGCTGGCCGCCCAGGGGGACAAGCTCGACCTGGTCATCGCCTCCGGCGCGGAAGCCTGGCGGGTGGCCGACCGGTTGGCCGCGGCCCAAGTTCCGGTGATCTTGACCCCGTCGGCCCAGGACCCGCACAGCTTCGATGCCCTCTACGCCCGTGACGATGCAGCTACATTGTTACATCAGGCGGGGGTACCGCTGATCATCAGCTCCGCCACCTGGGCCAACAACGTGCGGCGCATCCGGCACGAGGCCGGGCTCGCGGTGGCCCACGGGCTGCCCCCCGAGGCCGCCTTGGCCGCGATCAGCAAGACCCCGGCCGAGCGCTTCGGGCTCGACGACCGCGGGGTGCTGGCCGCAGGCCGGCGCGCGGATTTTGTGGTCTGGGACGGTGACCCCTTCGAGGTCACCACCCGCCCGGTGGCGGTGTTTGTGGGCGGAACGCCCGTGCCCCTCGTCGACCGGCAGCGCGCGTTGGGCAAAAAGTACATGAACCGCTGACCGCGGTCGCCCGTCAGTTGCCCGCGTCTCCGATCACGCCCCCGTCGGGGGGCACGTCGTCGGGCAGGATGCACGTGCCCGCGTAGCACACGGTGTCGCCGCTGCAGGTGCTGTCCACGCCGCAGGCGAGCCCGTAGGTGCTGTTTGTGGGCAGGGCGCTGCCATCACAGGCCGCGGCCCCGGCGAGCAAGAAGGCGGTGCACAACCAGCGCGTCATCATGTCACTCCTGGACCAGGTGGAGCACGCCAAAGGTCGCGCCCGTGCCCACCAACAATACGCCCCCGGCCACGAGCATGGCCGAGCCAAACATTTGGGGATAGCCGAACGCGGCCCAGCTCTTTTGGTGGGCGTAGGCCTCTTGCTGCAGCTGCTGGGCTTGTTCGACATCGCCCCCCGAGCCCTCGAGGTTGAGCAGCTGCTGCTGGGCAAAGCCGTGCTGCACGATGGGGAAGGCCCCGTACACGCCCAGGCCCACCCCGGCGGCGGCGGCGACCACCCCGGCCGCGACCGCCACCCAGGGCAGCACGAGATCCTGCCAGCTGCCCGCCGACGCGCTGTCCTCTTCGGGGGCGGGCGCGGGCTCCGGCTCCGTCGGCGCGGGCCCGGCGGCGGGGGCTGGTTCTTCGACGGGCGACGCCGCGGGCGCGGGCTCGTCCGTGGCGGGGCCGTCCGCGGTGGTTTCGTCGGCGGGGGTCGGCTCGGCGCCCGGGGTCTCGGGGGCCGGGGTCTCCTCCGCGGCGGTGCCGTCCGCGGTGGTTTCGTCGGCCGCGGTCTCGGCCGGCGCGGCCGCTTGGGGGGCGGGCGCGTCTTGGCCCCACGCGGGCGCGGCCACGAGGGTGGCGAGCAGGACACAATGTGGCTTGATCACGTTCATGGCCGGAAATCCTCGGGGGCAAAGTAGGTCAAGATCTTGAGAATGCCCATCAGCGCGTGCTGCACGTTGTCCACGCGGATGACGTTGTCGTAGACGGTGGTGCGCACCCCACCGAGCACCTCGTTGCGCTTGCCGTGCGAGATGTAGAACATGTCCACCTCGTCCAAGAACGCGAGCTGCATGATGCTCCGGATGCCGCGCACGATGGCGCGCCGGTAGCTCTCCTGGCGGGTCTTGTCCCCGACCTCTTTGGCCATGCGCCAGGCGTCGATCAACCCTTCGAGATACACCCCGGTGGACGACGCGTGCGGCGGCCCGAAGGGGCGGTGGGCGTCGTAGAACCGCCCGTTGGTGTCGGGGAAGCGCGCGTCGTCGTCCCATTGCTGCACCCCGAGCAACCAATCGTTCATGGTGAAGGTCCAGTCGCGCAGCGCCTCGTCGTGGTTGAGCGACCAGATCTTGTAGTAGGCCTGGGTGTGCCACGGGATGAACGCGGGGTTGCGGTTGTTGAGGTGCCAGTCCTTGTAATACTCGACGGAGGCCATGAACTTCTCGAGCAGCGCGGGGTCTCGCTTGTCCTCGTACTGCGCGGCCCAATAGAGCAGGGTCTCGCCGGGGTAGAAGTTGTGGTTGCGGTCGGCGCCCTTGGGTTTGAAGAACGTGTTGAACTTCCCGCCCTCGTTCCACAGCTCGAGAGTGGTGTTGTATAGGGCGGTCTCCCAGCGCTCGAAGGTCTGGCGTTGGGGGTGTTCGATCATGCTCAGCGCTGCCAATGCCACTGCGCCAAGCTTGACCTGGTCTCTGAACTCGATGAGGCCGAACGAGCCCTCCTCCCGGTAGAACTTGGAGAGGTTGTAGCGGATGTTGTCCGCTCCCCGGGCGAACAGCGCATCGTCCTGGCGATCGGCGGCCACCCGGCCGAGGGCCACGGTGGCCATCCACTGCCGGATCATGTTATTGGATTGCGCTTCGCGCTCGACGCTGGGCCAATACTTGTAGGTCTCGCGTCCGTCCTCGTGCAGGCTGCGAAAGAGCCAATCTCCCATGGTGTTGGCCAGGGACCGCGTGCTCTCGGCGGTGATTTCGCTGATGTCGATCAGGCGGTTGCCGCGCATCGCCCGGGTGGCGCGTTGGGGGCCGAGCTCGACGATGAGTTGGTCCGCGTCGAACAACCGGACGCGCACCTCGGCGGTCTGGGCCGTGCCCTTGGGCAGTTTCTTTTGCCGCTCGAACACGGTGAGGATTTTGTCGAACCCCCGGTTCTGCGACACCATGTCCAGCGGGCTGATCCGGGACGCGTTGCCCTTGTGGATGAGCTCGACGCCGAGCAGGCCGCGGTACACGTTGCCGATGCTGCGGCGGTCGCCCCCCGGGCTCAAGGTGCGGAAGTTCTCCCCGAGGGTCACCTCGAGCACGTCGGGGGACCGGCCGGACGGGACCTTGGTGCGCACCGCGGCGAGGGCGGCGTCGAGGGCGGCCACGGCGCTGGCGCCATCTTGCCAGGCGACCGCGATGCGGCGGCCGTCGTCTCGCACCGTGACGCCCACCACCCCGGGCACGGCTTGGCGCATCACCGCGGGGAGGGACGCGGCGTCGGCTTGTCCGCCGGCGAAGCGCGCGCTGATGTAAGGGCCGAGGGCGGCCATGTCCGCGTCGGTGAGGGCGGGGCGGTCCTGCTCCTCGGCCACCGAGTGATCGATCTCGGTCCCCTCGCGCGGAATCGTGCGCACGACGTTGAGCGCGACGAACGCGCCGGCGATGACCAAGGCGATGATGAGGATGAGCCGGCCCGGGCCGTTGGGCTTGGCGGCGCGGCCGGGGCTGGCGCGTTTGGTGGCCTTGTTCGCGGGGGGCGACGAGGAGGGCGTGGGCCGTGGCGTCTTCGATTTGTTTTTGGATTTGTTCTTCTTGCCCATACGCAGCGGGTATGGGGCATGTGCGCCAAAAAGAAAACGCCCCCTCGCGGGGGCGTCTTCATCGGTCACCGAGCGCCGATCACGGGTCGGTGCACTGGGTCGGATCCGCCGGATCCACAACTTGCGGGTCCGTGCAGTCGTCGAACTCGCAGTTGGTGGCGATGTCGGTCTCCCAGTCTGCGCCGAACTCGATTTCACACCGGAGGTCTTCCGCGCCGCAGCCGCAGTCGCAGAAGTCATCGGTGTACCAAGCGGGGGAGCAGGTCCAGGTCGCCGGGATCGCCACACACGCCGAAGCGGTGTCGGGGGTCGCGGTGACGTTGATGTTCTCGAACCCACCCTCCGCGCAGCGGAAGCCGTCTTCCACCGTGCAGGTGTCCGAGCAGCCGTCGGCGGCGGTGGTGTTGTTGTCGTCGCATTCCTCGATGGGGCTGCTCACGATGCCGTCGCCGCAGACGGGTACGATGCAGGAGCCAGCGCCGCCCGCTTCGTCACAGACGTAGCCGTCTTCGGTGTAGCAAGTGTCCGAACAACCGTCGCCGGCGGCGGTGTTGCCGTCGTCGCAGTTCTCCGCGCCTTCGAGGGTGCCGTTGCCGCAGGTCTCGCCGTTGCAACGCGCCGGGTTGGCCGCGTCGATGTCCCCACCACACTCGTCGAACTCGCATTGGTCGACGGTGTAGGTGCCGCCGTTGGCCAGCGGGCAGTAGGGGTCTTCCACGCCGCAACCGCAGTCACAGAACGCGTCGTAGAGCCAGGCTTGCGGACAGGTCCACGCGGTGTTTTCCGCACCACAGACCGAGGCCACCGGGGTCGGGGGCGGGGGCGTTTCGAACTCGCCGTAGCCACCTTGGCTGCAGATGAAGCCGTCTTCGACCACGCAGGTGTCCGAGCAGCCATCGGCGGCGGTGGTGTTGCCATCGTCGCACTCGTCGGTGTCAGCCACGAAGCCGTCGCCGCAGGCGTTGGCCACACAGGTGGTGTTGTCGGCCGCGTCCGGGACGTTGGGGACCTCGGTCCAGATCACGCCGCCGGTGAACGGGTCCACCGCGTCTTCGGGGATACACCCGAGCGGGAACTCGCACTCGCTCGCCGCGAGGCCGGCGCAGTCGAGGTCTTGCACGCCGCAGCCGCAGTCACATTGACCGTTGCCGTAGCTGGCCGCGCCGCAGAAGGCTTGGCCTTGCATGCCCCAGTCGGCCGGCGCTTGGATGCACTGGCTGGGCTCCACGGTGGTGTCACAGCCGTAGCCGTCTTCCACCGAGCAGTCGGGGGCGCAGCCGTCGCCGGCGGTGGTGTTGCCGTCGTCGCAGTCCTCGCCGTCGTCGTTGGTGCCGTTGCCGCAGTTCGGGTTGGTGCAGGTGCCTTCCGGGGTGCAGCTCCAGCCCGCCGCAGCGTTGCCGGGGCAGCCGTAGATCGGGTCTTGGCCGAGTTCGCAGTCGGGGTCCGGCGCGCCGCAAGCACAGTCGCAGCCATCGTTCGGACCGCCGTTGTAGTAGGCGGGGTCACAGGTCCATTCGGCGGGCACGTCTCCGTCGCCATCACCGTCGCCGTCGCCATCGCCGTCGCCGTCGCCGTCACCGTCGCCGTCGCCGTCGCCGTCTCCATCACCGTCGCCGTCGCCATCGCCATCGCCGTCGCCGTCGCCGTCTCCATCACCGTCGCCGTCGCCGTCTCCATCACCGTCGCCGTCGCCGTCGCCGTCTCCATCACCGTCGCCGTCGCCGTCGCCGTCGCCGTCTCCATCACCGTCGCCGTCTCCATCACCGTCGCCGTCGCCGTCGCCGGCGGTGTCCATCGGACAGCCGGTCGCGACCGACACGGCGAGCGAGGTACACAATGCCAAGAGCATCTGAAAAGCAATTCGCTGCATCTAAAGTTCCTTCCCATGAGGGGCGTTGCCCCAAGACCAAACCTGCGGGCGGTAGTTCCCGACCGCGGGGTGTTCCCATTGTGCCCGGGGCTGGTCAAGCGCGCTCGTGTCAGATCGCCTGATGATGCAGTGCGTTAGCGAGGGCCTGCCGCTGGGGCTGGACAGAGGCGCGGGGCGCGGTGATAGGTTGCCCGCCTATGGCGCCCCTGGACGAAGAGCCTGTCCCCACCGCCGAACAAATCGCCGAGGAAATCGAGCAGCGCCGCCGCATGGGCGCGCCCTTGACCGGCCTGGTCCTCAGCGGGGGCGGCGCCCGGGGCGCGTACGAAGCGGGCGTGATCCGCTACATCCGCGACGAGCTCCCCCCCCGCATCCGGCAACACGTGCGCATGGAAATCATCTGTGGCACGTCGGTGGGCGCGATCAACGCGTGTTTTCTCGCCGCCAACGCGCACCAGCCCGATCTGCAGGGCCGCACCATGACCCAGGTGTGGGAGACGTTGCGCATCGAGGACGTCTACAAGGTCACCTGGCGCATCCTCGCGAGATTGCCCGGGTTTTTGCTCGGTTCACGCGGCCGGGGCCAGATCGACGACGTGGTCGCGCCCGGCCGCCTCGGGGGATTGCTCAACACCGCCCCGCTGGAGCAGCTCGTGCGCCGCGGCCTGCGGTGGCACAACATCGGGCGAAATCTCCAGACCGGCGACCTCAACGCCCTCGCGGTCAACGCCACCCACCTCGCGTCGGGCAAGACCCACACGTTCGTGCAGCGCAAGGGCGGCGGCTTGCCGCCGTGGTCGACCGACCCGCAGGTCGAGGCCCGCGCGGTCACCATCGGGCCGCAGCACGCCCTCGCGTCCGCGGCCATCCCCTGGATATTCCCCGCCGTCGACATCGACGGCGACGTGTATTGCGACGGGGGGCTCAAGCTCAACACCCCGATCTCGCCGGCCTTGCGGCTGGGGGCGGACCGCATCCTGGTCATTGGGCTGTCCCACGAGGGCGAGGTCAACCCCGACCTCCAACCCGCGTTCAACGTCGACCAATACCCCTCCGCCGCGTATCTGCTCGGCAAGATTCTCAACGCGTTGTTGTTGGACAAGACCGCCTACGACCTCAATCGCCTGGAGCGGTTCAACGCCATTCTCGACGCCGGGCGCAAGGCGTTCGGCGAGAGCTTTGCAGATGCATTGGGCGATGCCATCACCCCGCTCCGGGGCAGCCCCTACCGCAAGGTGCGCACGTTGATGATCAGCCCCCAAGAGGACATCGCCAAGGCGGCCAACCGCCACGCCCGCCTCGGGAGTGTCTCGGCCCGCGCCGGCGGGGTCATCGGCCCGTTGATTCGGCGCATCGCCGACGCGGGGGACGAAGAAGCCCCCGGCGACCTGCTCTCGTACTTGCTCTTCGACGGTGAATACGGGGCCGAACTCGTGCGCATGGGCATGCAAGACGCCGACGCCCACCGCGAAAAGTTGATCGACTTTTTCCGGGTCTGAGCGCGTCGTCGACGACGCTCAGGGGGTGACCAGGCTCAGCTCGAGGTTGTAGCGGGCCGCGGCCCCGTTGGTGAGGGAAAACACCCGTACGGTGTAGGTCCCGTCGAGGGGCAGGATCGCCTCGGCCTGCTCGACGTTGCCGATGCCGTCGGACGAGGCGAGCACCTGCGTGCCCCCGAGCCCGAGGATCATGAGATCGAGGTCGCCGTCGGCGTGCAGGAACGTCACCCGGGCCACGAGCTTCTTGCCCGCCACCCCGTCGACGAGGAAGAAGTCCTGGTCGCTGTCGCAGATGGACAGCTCGGGAACCGGGTCCGGGACCGGCACCGCCACCAGGGCGGTGTTGTTGGGCTCGAGGGGGTCGGGGTCGCAGTCGAGCACGTTCTCGCGGAACAGGTCGAGGGTGTAGGGGGCCGCGGTGTTGAACAGCGACTCGACCTGGACGAGCACCTCCTGGTCGGCGCCGGGCGCGTAGGTCACGGTCTCGTTGCCCGACGACGGCGGGCTTTGGGCGAGCAGGGTGGTGCCGGTGCTGTCCAGGACCTTGACCACCAAGTCGAGGTCCGCCGAGGCGAAGGCGGTCCGCGCCACCACCCGCTCGAAGTCCAAGACCTCGAGGCGGTAGCTGTCGATGTCATTCTTGCACAGGGTGCGCGCCGCCCCGATCACCTCTTGTCCGGCGCCGAGGACAATGGCATTGGCAGGGGTGTTGTCTGGCTCGTCCCCATCGGCCACGCAGACCAGCGCGGGCAGCCGCTCGACGGTGAGCTCGTAGGCGCCGTTGTCGTTGCCAAAGCCGCGCACCTCCACCACCACGTCCCGGGCGAAGGTGGTGCGCCACCGCAGGGTCTCGGGCTGAAACACCCCCGCGCTCTGGGCCAACACCGCGCCCGAGGTCGCGTCTTTCACGAACACGTCGAGGTCGGTGAACGTGGGGTCGAACGCGAGGTGGGCGGTGATGCCCTCGCCCTCGTCGAGGGCCACCGCGAAGGCGTCGACGTCCTCGGGGCAGACCACCGCGGTGAGCGGGGCGCCGAGTGGATAGCTGCCCTCGGGGGTGGCGGTACCGGGCGTGTCGTTGCCGCTGTCGCCTTCGTAGTCGTCGTCGGCGCAGACCTGGCCAGGGTTGACCCGCACGATCATGTCGTAGGGGCTGGGGCCGAGCAGGGCGTTGACCCGCAAGAACACGGTCTCGTCTTGCTGGGCCACATAGTTGATGGTGCCGTCGCCGTAGGGGGGCGTCTGGGCGAACCGCAAGGAGGTCTCGCCTTCGGGGTCGAGCAACCACACCGTGGCCTGGGCCAGCGCCGCGGTGCCGACCACCGAGACCACGAGGTTGTCCCCCGCCGCGAGGGTGAAGGCGTACACGTCGTCGTCGTCGGGGCAGAGCTGCAGCTCGTCCACGATGAGCTCGGCCCCGTCCACCGGCAGGGTGATCGGCTTGGCCAGCGCCGGGGTGTCGGCGTCTTCGAAGCGGTCGTCGATGCACGCGCCCCCGGGCAGCTCGCACACGCCGGTGATGCGGTTGCAGATTTCCGCCACCGCGCAGTCGAAGTCGGACTCGCACGCGGGGGGCGCGACCTGGCACAACGCGGTGTGCGGGTCACAGATCAACGGCTCTTCACAGTCGCTGTCGTCGAAGCAGAGGTTCTCGGATTCGCACCGGCCCGCGCGCTCGTTGCACACCAGCCCGAGGCCGCAGTCCCCGTCGGTGATGCACTGCACGCACCGGCACGCCCCGTCGCACAACATGCCCACGCCGCAGTCCTGCTCGGCGGTGGCGGTGGTGCACTCCTCTTGGCATTCGAGCTGGCAGCGCTCGCTCACCGGGTCGCAGACCTCGCCCGGCTCACACGCGAGCTCGGGGAAGTCGTCCGCCACGGTGCACGGCCCCTCCTCGATGCAGACATAGTGCAGCTGGCTGCACGCTTGCCCCAACGGACAGTCCGTGCGCCGGCCGCACTGCCGCGCGCCCTCGATGGGGTGGCAGACCCCGAGCGCGCAGTACGAGCCCGGGTCGCATTGGGTGGTGTCTTCACACTCCAGCCCGAAGCCGGGGCGCAGCTCGCAGACCTGGGCGGGGAAGGTGCAGCGGTAGGCGGTGGTCGGGCAGTCTTCGTCCGCCTCGCACTTGTCGAGGAGCACGCACTTGCCCTCGACGCACTGCTCGTCGGGGAGGCAGCCCACCCCATCGGCGTCACACTCGGTGGGCGGGTCCGGGAGCTCGGTGTTGTTGCACCAGCACGACGACAAGGCGACGCCGCCAAGCAACACCGTCAGAGGCCACAACCGCCACCACGCCTTCATCGGGCCAGCCATACCACGTCGTCCCTTTCGGGTCCGTCCTTTTGTCGCCGCGGCGTCGGGCGCGCCGCGCCTAGAACGGACGGGGGAAGTTCTCCACCACCCCGATCTGGGTCATGGTGGGCATCTGGTCTTCTTGTTCCGGCCACACGATTTCGACCGCCTGCCACATGGTCTCGTCTTCCTCGAGGCTCTGGGTCAGGTCGAGGACCTGGATGCCGCGGGCGTACACCCGCAAGGTGGCCACGGTGAACGGGTCGCCGTCGGTGTTCTTGTTCCAGTAGTGGACCAGGACCGTCCATTTGGTCAGCGGGGCCGGCGTCACAATGTTAATGTTCTCGGGGCCGTAACCGGAGTCGTCGTCGACGTCGAGGCTGGGGTTGGACTCGGGAAAGTCGACGAACCACTCGGGGTTGCGGTTGGAAAAATAAGTGTCGCCCTCGTGGGTGAAGGGCTCGCCCCCCTCGCGCAGGAGGTGCAGGTCGAGGTCGGCGGTGGGGTGGTCCCACACCAGTTGGATGTGGAGGTCCTCGGTGGGTTGCGCGGTCAACCGCACCACCGCGTCGTCGCAGGAGCGAACCCCCGACGAGTCGGTGACGACCAGGCGGGCCTGGTAGTCACCCGCGATGTCGCAGGTCAGTTCGGTCCGGTCGTTGGCCGGGGTGGTCAACACCGCGGTCGAGCCGACCGGCCGCTGCTCGAGCACCCACTCCCACGCCACGAGCTCGGTGTCGGGGGTGACCGCGAAGCTGTTGCGTCCGTCGAGCCGCACGGTGTCGAGGGGCTCGATGTCCTCGGGGTCGTCGATCAACTCCGCCACCGCCACCGGGCAGAGACTGCCCGCGCCGTGCACGGGAATGTCGAGGGGGCTCTCGTCGGGGTCGGTGCTCAGAATGCGGAGCACGCCGCTGTGGTCGTCGGTGTCGAAGGGCGCGAACGCGACCTCGGTGGAGATCGCGTCCCCCGGCGCGATGATCCACCCGGGTTGCACCGGGAGGGTGACCTTGATGGTGGTGTCGCCGTCGGTGTCCGGGATGTACGTGGTCTCGTCGATGACCAGGTCGCGCACCCCGTCGTTGCGAATCTGAATCTGCTGCTTGACCACGTCGCCTTGGCCGATGCGATCGAACTCGACCGCTTCGGGGTCGACCGCGATGTCGGGCAGACCCAAGTCCTCGGCGTGAATGATCAACGGCACTTCGACGACCGGCCCGTCCTGATTCGGCACCACCGCGTCGTCTTCGCCGGTGATGATCAAGGTGGCCTCAATGGTGCTCACCACCCGGGGCCGCACCGACACCAGGATGTTCGCGCTGGCCCCCGGACCCACCGAGGGGTAGGCGGTCCCGCTCCCGTCGGTCGCCGAAGTTGGGACCGCGGTCACACTGAAGGCCGGATCGCTGTCTTCGGACAAAGAAATGTCGTGAATGAACAAGCGCACCCCCGAGGGGTTGCTTACTTCGATGGCAATGGAAGTGTTGTCCGCCACCGGGACCTGGGCGCGCTCGACCTCGAGGGGGTCCACCACCATGCTGGGAAACACGTTGGACAAAGGACCGTCCGGGCAGCCGGTGGCGGCCGCGAGTGCCACGAGGAGCCAGGGCCAAGGTTGCGTGCGCGAGGTCATGCTGTGCCTCCTTTTCGCATTGTACCGACGGTCACCTGATGCACAAATCAGATTCGAGGCGAATGTGGCAAGATCGCCTGCGGTTGTCTGGGAGTTGTGATGAACAGAATCGGGTGGTTCATATCAGCCACGGTGTTGCTCTTGGGGGCAACGGCCGCGTCGGCGGATGTCCCCAAAAGCGTTTTTATTCTGCCGGTGGGGGGCGACGCCGAGGACGCGACCGTCATCATCGACCTCGTGGCATCGGATCTGACCGCCCGGGGCGCGCAGGTCCTGACCCAGAAAGACCTCGACGACGTGGTCAAACTCGAGGCCGACAAGCAGGCGCTGGGCTGCGACGACAACGCCGCCTGTCTCGCCGATCTCGCCTCCCGCACCGACGTGGAGCGGGTGCTGTCGCTGCGGGTGGGCAAGGTCGGCACCGAGACGCTGGTGACCCTGGCCTTGATCGACCCGGTCAACGCGGCGGTGCTGCAGCGTGTGTCCCAGCCCCTGGACAAACAAAAGCCGAGCGCCACGGTGCGCCAGCTCACCGGCCAAGTGTTCGGCGAAGCCGGGCCGGCCACGTTTACGCTGCCGGAGGGGACCGACCTGTCGTTTGCGGTCCTCGACCTCGAGGCCGCGGGCATCTCCGAGGACGTGGCCAAGAACCTCACCCAGGTTTTGTCCACCGAGCTGAAAAAGATCGAGGGGGCCACCGTCATCGGGCGCGACGACATCCGGGCCATGGTGCAGTTCGAAGGCGAAAAGCAGGCGCTGGGCTGCTCGGACGACACCGGCTGTCTGGCCGAGCTGGGCAACGCCCTCGGGGTCGCCCGCATCGTCGTCGGACAGGTGGGCAAGGTCGCTGACAATTACATTGTGAGCCTGCGTCTCATCGACACCGAGACCGTCACCGTCGAAAACCGCGTGACCGAGACCTACCGCGGGCAGGAGGCCCAGCTCCTCGGGGCGACCCGGTTTGCCGCCCAACGGCTGTTTGGTCTCGACGGGGCCACCTCCGGCGCGGCCATGGTGTCCACCACCGTCGAGGGCGCGACCTTGTTCGTCGATGGCAAAGAGGTCGGCGCGTTGCCTGGCCCCCCCGTCGACGGGCTCATCCCCGGCCGGCACGAGATCCGGGTCAAGGCCGACGGGTACTACGAGTACTCGACCGACATCTACGTGGCCCCGGGCGACAATGTCACCCAATGGGTCGAACTCGAGGAGCTGCCGGCGGCGTTCTACCAGACCTGGCAGTTCTGGACGGTGGCGGGGGCCACCGGCGCGGCGGTGTTCGCGGTGAGCGCGGCGGTGGCCGGCGCCGGCACCGGCTATCTGATCTACGAATCCGTGAGGCCGCGCCCCCTGGGGGCGTTCAAGGTCTCGCTTCCCGCCCGGGGGGCCCAATGAACCGTTCGAAGACGTTTGTCGTCGTGGCCATGCTCTCGCTGGGGGCGTGCACCCCGTCCGAAGGGCTGCGCTTCACCGCCCCGTCCCGGCTTCTCCAGGCCGCGACCTCCACCGACGCGGCGCTGTGCGATCGCTTGGCGGTGGACTTCACCTTCCGCGAACAGAACGCCGCGGGGGCCGATCTCGACCGGGTGCCGCTGGAGCCCGCCGGGACCTGTGAGTGGGAGCTCACCGACGACGGCGAGTACGCGCGGGGGGTGTACGACATGCTCGTGCGCTTCCGCCCCGCGGGCAACTTCCGGGGGGCGCCGGACTGTGAAGAGCAAGACAACGACGTGTGGGTGGGCGCGCACTACCTCGGGGACGTGGAGTTTCCGTTCGCGGCGGGTTTTGCCGGGTTCACCGATGACACATTCTTGTCCGTCCCCGCGGACGACGACGCGGACCTCTTGACCATCGAGGACCGGTTCGGTTTTTCCACCCGCAGCTTCGACCTCGACGCGGACGGCTTCGACAACTTGGTCGAGGTCAGCGGTGAGTCGCACCCGTGCCGGGCCAACGCCCCGCCGGTGGTGAGCATCGACGTGCAAGACCCGGTGGTCGACGAGGGCCAGCCCATCTCCATCGACGTGTCGTCGGTGGAGGTGGACGGTCTGCAACACGACGTGATCATCACCGCGCGGCACAACAACGGGGCCGCGTTCGCCCCGGAGACGGCCAAGATCCGGCTGCGGACCTACACCCCCGACGACTTCCTCGCCGACGATCCGCCCACCGGCCAAGGGTGGAGCTGGGACGTCAACGTGGTCGACGCCATGGACGACAACCCCGGGGCCGCGAGCTGGACGGTGCGCTTTTTGCCCGACGAGCCCTTCGTGGGCGAGGTGACCTTCACCGCCCTGGCGGTGGGCAAAGACGAAAATGTCGGCATCGCCGATCCCACCACCCCCGCGGCCAGCACCGTGAACAACATCCCCGACGCGGCCAAGCTCCTCGTCGACGTCGGAAACGACGTGCTCGAGCCGGTGGAGCGCTTGGCCTTCGCCGAGGAATTCTCCGCCGCGGGGCCCACCACCCTCCGCCTGCGCGCCGAGAGCGGCGACATCGGGGTCGAGCTCACCGGGGCCATCACCCTCGGCCAGGCCCCCGCGAGCATGGTCATCGGCGAGGACTTCTCCTACACCACCCTGACCTACGTGCCCACCAACGCCGAGGCCCTCGACGACGAGCTGAGCGTCGAGCTGATCTTCACCGACGGTGATGGCAATGACATTGCCCAGACCTACCCCATCGATGTCATCCCCACCTACAACAACCCCGTTTATTTCCCGCCCCTCGAGGCGATCAACACCAACCTCTCGGACGTGCCGTTTTCGTTCAAGCGGTTCCGCTTCGACGTCGTCGACCCCGACCGGGTGAGCGGGGACATCTCCCTCGAGCCCACCTGTGGGGTCGAGATTTGGCCCGAGGACGACGAGGCCTGCGTGACCACCTGCTGCCAGCAGGCCTGGGCCGACCTCGAGTGCGAGACCGACGGCGCCATCGAAGGCGATACCTGGCACATGGTCGCGACCCTGACCCCGGCGGCGGACTACTTCACGGTGTGCGGCGATGAGCCCATCTTCACCGTGAAGCTCGCCGCCACCGACAAGGCCCCCTCGGAGGCCGACCCCGACCAGCCGACCACGGTGGCGACCAAAGCGAGCTGCTACAACGACGACGACGAGAACTGCCGCGAGCACCTCCGCTTCAACACCGCGGGCGCGGTGGCGCACGAGGTGGTGTCGGGGTGGGGCGGCAGCTTGTCGGGCAGCATCAACGGCACCAGCGGCGCGCTCATCGACTCGAGCACCGGGATGTCCCTGATGAGCGTCATCCTCGACGGCACCCGCACCGTCGCGGCGGTGGACCTTAACTCCCCGCCCACGGTGCGGCGCCTGTACACCTCGGTGGAGTTCGACCAGTTTGACGATTTTGTGAACTACACCCCGGCCGGGGTGGTGGACACCGTCAACCACCGCGCGGTGGCGTTCGGTTGGAACGACGCCGGTCAAGCAGTGGCATTGTTTGACCTCGAGCCTCCCTACGACGTGCAGACCTGGAACCAGGACACCTTCTGCGTGGAGAGCGGCAACCCCGGGGCCACCCCGGTGGTGGACAGCCTGGGCAATCTGTACGTGCCCTGCGGCGCCTTCGACGAGGGCTCTCTGGTGCGCATCGACGGCGCCGGGGCGATCACCCAAATCAACCTCGCCCCCGACATCGAAGGCGGCAACGGCGGTCACATGGGCTCGGCCATCCTCGAGGACGAGGTGGGGGCGGAGTGGCTCATCTGGCCCCACAACAACGGCCTGGGGGCCTTGGAGCTCTCCACCTTTGACGACCCCAGCCCCCACGTGGGGCAAGCGGTGACCCCCACCGAATACAACAGCGGCACCGTCGAGGGCTGGGCCGTCCCCGACGACCGCGGCAGCCTCGTTCTCGTCTACAATCACTGGCCCACCAGCCTCGACGCGGGCAGCATCATTCGGGTGCGCGTCGAATCCGGGGGCCTCGTCGTCGACGGTCCGCTGCCCGTGCCCGAGAGCGCCACCAACAACGGGTCGCTGTACCACCGCGTGGTTCTCCGTGGGGACGAACCCGGCGAGCAACCCGAAGAGCCGGACATGCTCGTCACCGGCGGGGCCAGCGGCACCACCGAGAAGGTGTACGTCGACCTCGACAGCTTCACCATCACCCCCCCTCGGCCGGAAGAGGACTTCTACGGTCTGGGGTTGCAGGAGGTGTTCGTGTCTCCCGACCCGCACTTCTACGCGGGGGTGATGACCGGGGGCTCGGGCAACGACTACACCGACGGCGTGGTCTTGTTCCCCTGGGACAACACCGAAGGGCCGGTGAGCTACGACCTCGGGGTCCCCACCGCATTTGAGGTCAAACAGGGATGGGTCACCGTCGACACCACCCTCAACGTCATGGTCATCAACGAGGGCCCGCAGGTCGACGTCGTGTACTTCCTGCAAGCGCCCTAAGCCCGGCCGCTACTCGTCGGGGTCGACGAGCAGGCTCGAGGGGTCCGACGTGAACCGGTCCATGGGCTCGGTCTGTTCGTCGGGTCGTCGTCGTCGGTTCCACCGGCAGGTGTAGACACAGTTGGGGGCTCCGCGGGCGTGGCACACCGGGTGGTCGACCATCACGTGCACGCCGCCGCCCATCTCGAGGGCCCCGGTCATCCAGCCCACGAACGTGGAGCAAAACGCCTCATGCGCGGGGTGGTCGTGAAGGGTGGCGAGCACCGTGACCGGGGTGCGCTCGATCTGCCAGCGGCCGCACGAGTGGTAGTAGCGCCACATCCGCATCCCGAACTCGATGACCCAGCCGGGGTTGCCCAGCTTCAGAAACGGCCGGAACAGACGGGGGATGTCCCGGCGGGCCATGTGCTGCCCGACCTCGAACAGCAGGGTGTGGTCCGCGTTGCCGAGCACGTTGTCGATCGCGGACAGCAGGCGGCCCTGGGTCATGAACGGCACCCAGGCGCGCTGGCTCAGGCGGCGCTCCCCGGCGAGAATGGCCTGGTCGTCTTTGGGCAACGCCCGCAGGACCTGGGCGATGGCGGGCGCCCCCCCTTGCGTCCGGACGTAGTCGAGGGCGGCCAAGGGGTTGAGGCCGCGGGTGAGCGCGTCGCGTTCGGTGGACACGGCGGGGTCGCTCTCGGTCTCGGAAAAAAACCGCATCGCACCTCACCCCACCCCCCGACGGGGCCCGGCCCCACCATATGACGACCTGCCCCCTTTTCCACGCTTCCGAAAAGTGAGACAGGCCGCGCGTCGAGGAGGCACCCATGGCCCACGCCGCGCTCATCCGAACCCTGCGCATTCGCACCCGCCGCAAGTTCGGCAATCTCGGTCTGCTCACCACCGCGTTCGGGGACGTGGGCGTCGGGGTCACCGACATCCGCACCGTCAACGTGGGCCACAACTTCACCGTCCGCGACTTCCACCTCGAGCTCGAAGACAAAGAGCACCTGCAGCAGCTGCTCGACACCATCGACCAGCTGGTGGACTCCGACGTGGTCGAGGTGATCAACACCGTCGAGGAGGCCCACTTGGGGGGAAAGATCCGCACCCAGCCGTACGTCGACCTCACGTCGATGGCGAGCCTGAAAAACGCGTACAACCCGGGGGTGCGCGAAATCATCGAACGCATCGACGAAAAGCCGGAGCTCGCCTACCGGTTCACCGCGGTGCAGCGCACGGTGGCCATCGTGTCCGACGGCTCAGGCTTGCTCGGGGTGGGGCGGGTCCGGTCGCGGGCGATGCTCCCCGTGCTCGAGGCCAAAGCCGCGCTGCTCGCCAACCAAGCCGGGCTGAACAGCCTGCCGCTGGTCATCGACGTGACCACCGAGGAGGAGTTCACCGACACGGTCAAGCGCATCGTGCCCAGCTGTGGGGCGATCCTGCTCGACGCGGTGGGCGCGGCCCGCGGCATTCGGGTCAAGGCCGCGCTGGATGATGCCTTGGACGTGCCTTTGCTCGACGACGACTCGGACGCGCCGGCGATCTCGGTCCTGGCCTCCTTGATCAACGCGTGCCAACGCGCGGGCAAGGACATTCGCGACTGCAAGGTCGGACAGCTCGGGCTCGGGACCGCGGGCAGTGAGATCGCGCGGTTGGTCATGACCTACACCGGCAAGCCGGTGTACGGCGAGGACGTGCACCCGGCCGCGCTCTCCCGCCACGTGTTCCGCGGGGGGCGCGAGTCCAATCTCGACGAGATCATGAGCGAGTGCGACGCGGTGGTGGCCAACACCGGGCACGGCGATGTGATCCCGGCGGAGAAGGTGAGAAAGGGCCAGGTCATCCTCGCCCTGTCCACCCCGCGGCCGGAGATCGATCCCTATGAAGCGACATTGGCGGGGGCGGCGTTCGCGGCCGATGGGCAGGCGATCAACAAGGTCGTGAGCCTCCCCGGCGTGCTGTTGGGGGCGATGGGGGTCAAGGCCCGCACCGTCAATGACGAGATGCGCATCGCCGCTGCAGAGACATTGGCGAAGGCGGCCGACGACGAGGACATCCTGCCCACCCCGTTCAAGGAGGGCATTCACGCCGAGGTCGCGGCCCAGGTCGCCCGGGCCGCGGTGGCCTCGGGGGTGGCCCAGACCGGGCTCGACGTCGACCTCACCCCCGCGCTGTTCGCGGCGGTGATCCGCGACGAGCGCCTGCTGCCGCTGTAGCGTTCGGCGCTGACCGCACCCCACAAAAAAACGCCGCCCTCCGGGGCGGCGTTTTTGGTTGGCCTGCGGCTTGGCCCTATTTTTTGGGCTGGCCCTGCTGGCCCTGCAACCCGAACTTGCTCAGGTCTTCCCCCTTGGCCATGGCTTCAGCGACATTGGCGCGCCGCTCCAGCTTGAACTCCTGGGCGTAGGCGGGGTCGAGCTTCTGCACCGTGCGCCACGACGACGCGGCCTCGGCGTAGCGCTCCTTCATCAGGTAACCCATGCCGAGGTAGTGGTGCACCTTGACCGCGTCGGGGTGCTTTTTCAGGTGCGCCTCAAAGGTCTTCACCGCCGCGTCAGGGTCTCCTTTTTGCACCTGGGCGCGGCCCAGGGCGACCACGAGTTCTTCGTCGTCGGGATTGAGCTTGAGCGCGGCGCTGAACTTGTCTTCGATCCCGGTCATGACCCCCATGTCGAACGCGTCGAGGGCGGAGGCTTTGCTCTTGTCCGCATCGCTGGCGTCGGCCGCCAGCGCCTTGAGCCGGCCGCCCTTGCCGCCGCCCCCGGTGGGCAGGTCGGGGGTGGGCTCGGCCGGGGGCTTGTTCTTGGCGATGCGCTCGAGCTCCTCGGGGTGGCTGATCATGTACGCGATCTGGGGCGGCACCTCGAGCTTCCAGCTGCCGTCTTCCTGCACCATTTGGGTCGAGACCGTCTTGCCGTCCTTGGTCAGGCCGCGCACCTCGGCGTGGGTCGCGTCCTTCATGATCTCTTGCTGCGGCTCGGGGGGGTTGTCGGCGAGCCCGGCCATGAAGTTCTCGATGGTGAAGGCCCCCTTGAGCTCCGGCTTCACCTCGCCGAGCTTGGCGTACTCCTCGATGGTGAGCTGAAAGTTGCGGGACAGGCCCGCCTTGAACGCGGGGACGTCCTTGGCCTGGGCCGCGAACACGACCTTGCGCAGGGCCCCGCTGGGGGAGCTCGCGTCCATCGCGGGGGTGTCTTGGCCCCCGTCTTGTTCGCAGGCGAAACCGCCCGAGGCGAGGGTGAGCACGACGACGAGGCGAAGGGTTCGCGCGAACATCAGTGTTGACCTCCGTGGGGCATGCCGGTCATGGCGGGTTGGGACGCGGGCTTGCCGGTCTCGACCTCGGAGAGGTCGGCGCCGGTGGCGAAGGACGTGGCGAGGTCCGCGCGTTTTTTGAGGTCGTGCTGGGCCGCGTACGCGGGGTCGAGCTCCAGCGCGCGCTTCAGGGTGATGGACGCGGCCTGGTAGTCGCGGGCGAACATGTGCGCGATGCCGAGCACGTCGTAGGCTTCGGCCGACTGGGGGTGTGCAGCGACATTGGACTTGGCCACCGCCACCGCGCGGACCGCGTCCCCTTGTTCGAGCAGGACCCGGGCGAGGGCGAGGGCGAGCTCTTCGTCCCCCGGGTTGTCCAGGCTGGCCTTGTGCAGCTGCTCGGCGACGTCGGAGGCGGTGTTGGCGTCGTAGGCGTCCAATGCCTTGGCTTTGGCTTGGGCCGCGGCGGGGGCATCGGGGGGCAACGCCGCGAAGCGCCCGCCGTTGCCCCGCACCGACTCCAGCTGCGGGGGCGCGGGCGCGGCCGCTTCTGGGGTGCCCGCGGTGTCGGTGGAGTGGTTCAACGCCATCAACAGTTCAGCCGGGGGGTCGAGCTTCCACATGCCGTCCTCGAAGCGCATCTTGACCATGCCCTTGCTGCCGTCGTCGTGCAGTCCGGTGACCCCGGCTTCGTCGCGGTCGATGAGATACTTTTTGGGTTCCATCAAGCTCATGCGGGTGGCGTTCATGATCGTGTCCACCGTCGTGGCCCCCCGGAGCTCGGGCCGGGCCGCCCCCACCCGGTCGTAGACCGAGAGCACCTTGTCGAAGTTGCTCGACAGACGGGCGGCGAAGGCTGCGCGGTCGCCGCTTTTGGCCGCGCGCATGAGGTTGCCGAGTTCGACCCCCGGCGAGGTGGAACCGGCGGTGACCTTCTGGGGACAGCCGGACAACAACAGCGCGCAGGCAGCGCAGAACAACACGGTGCGGGTCATGCGGTCTCCGAGAGGTCAGCGGCCCGAGGCCATGCGCCGGGCGACTTGCAGACGACCGGCGAGACCGGCCTGCTGGAAGTATTGGGGGTCGTTCTTTTGGATGTGTTCCCACGCTTTGGCCGCGTTGGCGGGGTCACCGTTCATCAGGTGGGCCATGCCGTTATAGTGCCAAGCGGGCATGAAGTCGGGGCTGCGCTTGATGATCTCCCCGTACAGGCGCAGCCCTTCGTCGGTGCGCCCGGTGAGGATCATCGCCCGGGCCTGGGCGGTGTTGGCCATGGGGTCGCCGGGCTTGAGCTGGCGGGCTTGGTCGATGAAGCCTTGGGCCCCGGCCGCGTCCCGCATGTCGAGCTTGTCGAGGGCGTTGGCCATCGCCACGTCGTAGGGGGGCGCGTTCTCGGGGAGGTTCTTCACGCGTTCGGGGGTCTTGGGCGCAGGCCCGCCGCCGAACGACGCCGCGCCGCCTTTGACCCCTTGGGTCTGGCCCATGGCCGCGGCCGCTTGCACCGCGGGCCCTTGGGCGAGGCGGCCTTCGCCGCGCAGACCGGCTTCGATCTCTTGCAGCCCCTGGCGGACCTTTTCGAGGTTGGGGGAGTTGGGCGCGGCCTCCAGATACATTGTCCAGGCCCGCTTGCCCTTTTCGAGCACCTCTTGCGACGCCCCCGGGCTCTCCGCCACCGCGGCCCCGATGAGAAACAGCGCGTCCACGTACTCGAACATCTCCGCTTTGTTCAGCTCGCCGGACTGTTTTTGCTGCTTGTCGAGTTGCGACAGCCGGATCTCCAGCTCTTGGATCGTGCGGTCGGGGTTGCCGAGGAAAAAGAAGCACCGGGCGAGGAGATTGCGCGCCTCCGCGTAGCCGGCTTGGGCGTCGAGCACTTTGGTGAACAGCTCGGCGGCTTCGATGAAGCGCCGCTCGGCAAAGTAGAACTTGCCCAGGATCATCCACCGTTGGGGCCCTTCGGCGAGCGCTTGGCCGTTGCCGATGTCGCCGGGGAGATTCTCCAGGGCCTCCTTGAGCTCGGCGAGGCGCTTTTCACGGTCCGCGCCCTCGAGGTCCTTGAAGTCCTTCTCCATCCGCTTGACCAGGTCCTGCCGGCTGATCTTGCCGTCGAGGATGCCCTCGAGGATGGCGACCTTCTTTTGCAGCTCGGTGTTGGTCGAGCCGCCCATCACCGGGGCGTGGGTCTCGGCTTTGCTCGGGGCGGCGGCGGAGCCCACCTGGGGCGGCTCCAAGCAGCCGGGAAAAACCAGCGCGGCCAGCACGGCGGCGGGTGCAGCGATCTGTCGCATGAACTCCCCTTTCCAGGCGGGGCAGGCGCCCCAGCGCGACCTTACGTCAAACCGGCCCCGCGTCGTCCAGCCCGGGGCCCGAAAATCGGCGAAAAACCGTGGGACCAAAACGCCCCCCAGGGGCCGGTCCATTCCGCGTTCCCCATCGGACAAAGGGTGGACCCGATACTTTGAAAATGATAATCATTCTCTACCATGAAGACACTCAACGAGTACCTGCCCGGGCAAAAAGTGATCTTGGGTCGGCCCGCCTTGTTCGACGAGGTCGCGCTGCGCCTGGCCGAGTTGGGACTCTGCGAGGGCGCGACCGTCACCATCACCCGGCGGGGCCCGCTCGGTGATCCCCTCGAGGTCGAGGTCAAGACCACGCGCATTTGTCTGCGCGCCGAAAAAGCTCGTCAATACCCCGCCGATCTTTCCCCCGCGGGCGTGCGGCCATGACCAGCGCGCCCACCGTGGTCCTCCTCGGCAACCCCAACGCGGGCAAGACCACGCTGTTCAATGCCCTCACCGGCTTGCGGGCCAAGGTGGGCAACTACCCTGGCATCACCATGGACGTGCGCGCCGGCGACATCGTGGCCGGGGATCAGCGGGTCCAGGTCATCGATCTGCCCGGCACCTATTCACTGGCCCCCCACTCCGACGACGAGGCGGTGGCGGTGCGGGTGGTGCTCGGTCGCCTCGCCCCCCATCTCGTGCCGCACCACATCGTGCTCGTGCTCGACGCCACCCACCTCGAGCGCCACCTGTACCTCGCGGCCCAGCTCGAGCGGCTGCAGATCCCCTACACAGTGGCATTGACGATGACCGACACCCTCGATGCCGAGGGCGGCCGGTTGGATGTGGCCGGCCTGGCCCAGGTCCTGGGCCGCCCCGTGTACCGGGCGTCGGGCAACAACCCCGACGAGGTCCAGGCGTTTCGCCAGCGGTTGCTCGACGACGTGCGCGATGAGCCGTTGCCCGCGGTGGACGTCACCCCCCTGTGGTACCGCGCGTTGGTCGAGGTCGCGGGGGCAGGGGACGCGGTGGGCAGCGACCGCCCGGGGCCCGACGTGGACGCGGCCGCGGTGGCCAAAGACGCGGTGGACGGCCTCGCCCGCCGGGCCACGGAGATCGCCGACCAAGTGCTCACCATGCCCGACGAGCGCCCCCGGTCCGAGCGGCGCACCGACGCCATCGATCGGGTGATGTTGCACCCGGTGGCGGGGCCGATGGTGTTCGTGGTCCTGTTCGGGTTGTTGTTCCAGGCGTTGTTCACCTGGGCCGCGCCGTTGATGGACGGCATCGATCTGGTGGTGGGCGGCCTTGGTGAGCTGTTGGTGGGCTACATCCCCGACGACATGCCCCTGTCCAAGTCCCTGTTCCTCGACGGGGTGGTGTCGGGGGTGGGCAACGTGTTGGTGTTCGTGCCCCAGATCGCGATCCTGTTTTTGGCCCTGTCCCTCCTCGAGGACTCGGGGTTGTTGGCCCGGGTGGCGTTCTTGCTCGACCGGGTGATGTCACGGGTGGGACTGCACGGCCGGGCGTTTGTGCCGTTTCTGTCCGGCTTCGCGTGTGCGGTGCCGGCGATCATGGCCACCCGCGCGATCTCCAGCCACAAAGACCGGCTGACCACGATCATGGTCACGCCCCTCATCTCGTGCAGCGCGCGCCTGCCGGTGTACACGCTGATCATCGCGACGGTGTTCGCCACCGCTGAGCCGGTTTTGGGCATCAACGTGGGGACCTGGATCCTGTTCGGCGCCTACGGGCTCAGTGTCGGCGCGGCGTTGGCCATCGCGTTTGTGTTCAAGCGGACGTTGCTGAAAAGCCCGGTGCCGAGCCTGGTCCTCGAGCTGCCGGTGTACCGCCGGCCGCGGTTGGGCCAAGCGGCGAAGACCGCGGCGGAGAAGTCGTTCGCGTTTTTGCGCGACGCGGGCACGATCATTTTTGCCATCACGCTGGTGTTGTGGGCGCTGTTCACATTTCCGCGCGACGACGCGGCCCAGGCCCAGCTGCAGGCGGATGTGGCCGCGCTGGACAAGACCGCGGAAGACGCGGAGGAGCGGGAGCAGGCGCTCCGTTCGGCCCACGCCGCGCACGCCCTCGACCACTCCGTGGCCGGTCGCCTCGGCCACGCCCTCGAGCCGGTGCTGAGCCCCTTGGGGTTCGATTGGAAAATTGGGGTGGGGGTCATCGCCAGCTTCGCCGCGCGCGAAGTGTTCGTGTCGACAATGGGCTTGGTCTACGGGCTCGGCGACGGGACGGACGAAGAGAGCGTCTCGCTCAAGCACGCCATCCAGAACGACACCTACCCGAACGGTGAGAAGGTCTACACCCCGCTGACCGGGCTCAGTCTCATTGTGTTCTTCGTGCTCGCGATGCAATGCATGAGCACCCTGGCCGCCACCCGCCGCGAGACGCGCAGCTACCGGTGGCCGGTGTTTCAGTTCGCGTACATGACCGCGCTCGCCTACGTGGCTTCGCTCATCACGTTCCAGGTCGGGCGCCTGTTGGGGTTTGGCTGATGGCGGAGTTTGAACTCGACCTGTTGGTGGTCATGCTCGTGGTCGCGGCCGCGGTGACGTTCATCGCCTGGCGGCTTTTGGGCCATCAAGCCCCCCCGCCCGAACGGCGCGAGGTCAACGTCCAGCTCAAAGGCGCCCTCGGCCGGGCCATGGACAAGCGCGGCCACCAACAATCCCCCGGGTGCCATTAGCGCCCATCCAGCACAGCCCCAGCCCCGCTGGCGGTATGCCATGGGCTTGCGAGCCGTGAAGGGGCGAGGGGGCCTGCGCCCCCTCGCAGAAGACCACAGAACACATCTCGAAATCGCCTGGACATGGCATGTCCCGGGTTCGAGTGAGCGAAGAAGCGGGGGGAGTCCGAGCGAGGGCGCCACGAGCGACCGGACCGATGCCCAAACAAAACGACACAGGTTCCCGTTGCTCAAGCCATTCCTCTGGAATGGCCGACCTGCGCGCCGAACGAGCAGACCCCCATCGAAGTCATGCGCTGCGAAGAAGGCCCGGCTCGAAAGCGCCGAAGGCGATCTTGAGACGTGCTCTAGAAGTAGACGTTGTACGAGAGCCGGGCGATCTGGGCCACGAGGGGGATGCCCGCGAGGTCGGCGAACACCGCGATGTTGCCTTCCACTTGCAGTGACATTTCGTCGTAGAAGATGTCGATCGGCATGCCGTTTTTGCGGAAGGTGGGCAGGAAGAACCACTCAAACCCGCCCCCGGCCCGGACCCCGGCCCACAACGCGGTGTTGAACCCCACGAAGTCGAGCTGGTTGAAGCGGATGGACGTGCCTTGGGCGTTGGGCATCCACAGAATGTGCAGGTGTCCCGAGATGAACGGCCGGTATTCCTCGTCGAGGAAGTTGTATCTCAAGCCCGTGCTCTGCTGGAGCGACACGATGGGCTGAAACAGCCCGCCAAAGCGGGTGACATCGACGAACACCGCCGAACCCATGCCCACCACCACCTGGACGTCGAGCCAGAGGTTGTAGCCGAGGGCGCGGAAATAGCTCGTGCCCAATGTCGCTTGGTGGGTCGCGTCCCAGCCGTTGGTCTGGCGGCCGTTGATCACGGGATTGAACGGCCCGTAGAACTGCTGGTAGTCGTCGTTGCCGCCGCACAGGGTCCCCACCCCGGCCAAGGGATAGCCGAACGGGCTCATACACCCCAACACGAGCACGCCCGCGTTGGGCAGTTGAATGCCGTTGTTGCGGAACTGGGCGCTCGCCGGTGTCGACAGGCAGAGCACCGTGGCCGCCGCCATCGCAAAGAGCACAAACCGGTTCAGCCGCATCGGGGACCTCCCACGCGGGACCTTAGCCTCGGGCGCGGCCCGGGCTCAAATGTCGATTGCAGAGCGGGTCGCTCAGTAGGTGATGCCGTGGGCCGACTCGTACTCGGCTTGCAGCTCGCTCACGCGGCGATCGAGCACGCTTTTCACCGGGCGATCGAAGCGCACACGGCTGGCGGCGATTTCGCGCAGGGCGAGCACGGGCTCTTTGTTCTTCTGGTTGTCGACCAGGGGGCGGCTGCCCTTCATCAGCTGGCGGGTGCGGCCGGCGGCCAACAGCACCAAAGCGAAACGATTGTCGAGTTCTTCCAGGCAGTCTTCTACGGTCACGCGCGCCATGAGGGCCTCCAGAGGCCGGATCAGTAGCGTCTGGGACGCGCTTGGACAAGTCCTGTCCACCCGGCTGAAGACTTGCCCTGGGCCCGGGGGGCGGGCAGAATCCGATCGTGGCCGACGAGCTTGACCCCCCTCCTTCCCCCCGCACCGACGGATCCCGCGTGCTGGTGGTGGACGACAGCGACGCTGTGCGTGAGCTGCTGGTGCGGGAGCTGTCCAAGCCCCCGCTGGCCGCGCGCGTCGTCGAGGCCAAAGACGGCGCCGACGGGCTGCGGCGGGTGTTCGACGAGGGGCCGTTCGACTGCGTCATCTGCGACATCCTGATGCCGACCCTGGACGGGATGAGTTTCCTCAAGCAGCTGCGCGTCCGGTACAGCCGGCTCGAGGTGCCGGTGGTGTTTTTGACCGTGCGGGAGACGACCCAAGACAAGGTCGTGGGCTTCCGGGCCGGGGCGAGCGACTTTCTGGTCAAGCCCATCGAGACCGAGGAGCTGGTGGCCCGGGTCGAGACCCAGGTCCACCTCGCGCGCATGTACCGCCAGACGTCGCAGCTCACCGAGCGGCTGCGGGTGCTGGTGGACACCGATCCGCTGACCGGGCTGGGCAACCGGCGGGCGTTTATGCGGCGGCTGCACGAGGAGTTCGGCCGGGCGGAGCGGGCCAAAAAGAGCATGGGCCTGCTGATGATCGACGTCGACAAGTTCAAATCGGTCAACGACCAGCACGGGCACCAGACCGGGGACGCGGTGCTGGTGGCGGTGGCCGACGCCCTCGCGTCCAGCGGGCGCAAGTACGACATGGTGGCGCGCATCGGGGGCGAAGAGTTCGCGGTGATCCTGCCCGAGGTCACGGCGGACACGGTGTTCACCGTGGGCGAGCGGATGCGCGCGGCGGTCGAAGCGGTCAAGACCGACGTCGACGCGGTGACGATCTCGGTGGGCATCGGCCTCGGTCCCACCGGCGACAAGGACTACGCCGAGGCGGTGTTCCGCCGGGCGGACGAGAATCTCTTCGAGGCCAAGCGCAAAGGCCGCAACCTGGTCTGGCCGCAGTCCTAGGCCGGAGGCACCGTGCCCGAATCGATCGTGCAGTGGGCGCCATGGCTCGCCTATCCCTGGGTGCAGCGCGGGGCCTCGGCGCTGGTGGTGGTGTTCTTGGTGCTGCTCGTCATGCGGGTGGTGCAAAACGTCGTCGGGCGGCAGATCGAGGACACCACCCTGCGGTACCGCGTGCGCCGGATGGTCTCGATCACCGGGTATGTGATTGCAGGGTTGGCCCTGGTCTCGATGCTCTCGGAGAACATCGGCCGCCTCACCGTGGTGCTCGGCGGGGTGGGCGCGGGGGTCGCGTTTGCCCTGCAAGAGGTCATCGTGTCGGTGGCGGGGTGGGTGGCGTTGTCGCTGGGCGGGCTGTACCGGGTGGGGGACCGGGTCCAGGTGGGCGGGACCAAGGGCGACGTCATCGCCATCGGCATCCTGCGCACCACCCTGGTCGAGGTCGGCCAATGGGTCAACGGTGACTTGTACAGCGGCCGGGTGGTGCGCGTCTCCAATAGCTTTGTGTTCAAGGAGCCGGTGTACAACTACTCGGGCGACTTCCCGTTTTTGTGGGACGAGATGACGGTGCCGGTGCGGTTTGGGTCGGACCGGGGGCTCGCCGCGGAGATCTTCCACGCCGCCCTCCACGAGGTGGTGGGCGATTTCACCGCCGGGGCCAAGCGCGAATGGACCGCGATGAGCCAGAACTACGCGGTGGAGGACGCGACGTTGGACCCCATGGTCACGTTTGGCTTCGACGACAACTGGATGACCTACAGCCTGCGGTACGTGGTCGATTACAAGCGGCGCCGGGGGGTCAAGCACCGGCTCTCGGAGGCGATTCTGCAGCGCATCGAGGCCAGCGAGGGCCGGGTGCAGCTCGCGTCCGCCACCTTCGAGGTGGTGGGCGTGCCCCCGGTGGAGGTCGTGTCACGGCCCGCGGGCTGAGCGCGCCTCGTCGAACAGCCAGGTCACAAACGCGGGGTCGACCCCCCGCGCGGGTTCGGACGGCACCAGCTCGCGCCCCCCTTCCCAGACGGCGATGAGGGCGCGGGCCCGGTCGTGGGCCGCGACCAGGTCACTGTCGTCGTCGAGCCCGAGCTCGAGGAACGCGCGGCCGAAATAGGACAAGCGCGCGTCGGGTTCGCACCCGAAGGACGTGCGGTCCGCGCGCGCGGCGGTGAACACCGCCCGGTCGGGCCCGGCCAAGGCCTCGATGAACCCGCCGGAAAAACACGCGCTGAGGATCACCACCCGGCGCCGCACCCCGGTTTGGTCGAGGGCGGCGGCGAGCCAGTCCGCGGAGAAGTCCTCGTGCACCACCGTGCGGCGGTCCTTGCGGTACCGCATCTTGATGTGCTTGTCTTTGCGGCCGTGGCCGGCGACGTAGAGCAACAGCACGTCCTCGTCGGGGTTCATCACCTGGGCCACGTCGGCCAGGGCCGCGGCCAGGGCCGCCTTGGTCGCGGGCCGGGCCCGGGCCGGGGCGCGGGGATCGGAGCTCAGCAGCACGGTGCGGCCCGGGCTTTGGTAACGCGCGGCGAAGCGTTGCTCGGCGAGGAGCGCTTCATTGAGGAACACCTTCTGCAGGGAAAACGCCCCCACCGCGACCACGTACACGTCCACCTGCCCCGGCCGCTCGGGCTCGAGGCCGGCATCGCGCGCGGGGGACGGGGTCGGTCGCGGGCCCGACGCGCAGGCGCCGGCCCCGACGACGAGCAGGAGCGACCACACCAAGGGATGCACGGCCCAGCGGCGCATGAGCGGACTTACGAACCGAACGGGAGGCTGACAAAGGTGGATAGCCAGGTGGCGATCACCGGCGAGCCCACCCCGAGCAGGATGCTCGCCACCGCGCACAGGCTCAGCACCACCACCCGCCAGGGGCTGTTGGTCAGGCGCACCCGGCGCGGGTCGGGGCTCTTGCCGAAAAAGAAGAAGCCGAGCCGGATCACGACCAGCGAGGCGAGGCAGGAACCGACCAGCGGGGCCAGGGCCAAGACCGCGTTTTGGCTGGCAAAACCGACCCCGGCGATCTCCAGGCGGGCCCAGAACCCAGCGGTACCGGGCAGGCCGGTGAGGGACGCGCCGCACACCAGCAGGGCGAGGGCGAACAGGGGGTGCAGGCGGCCGACGCCGGCCCAGCGTTCCCAGGTGGGCAACGACTTTTCGTTGCGCAGCACAAAGCCGCGGGCCACGCCGACCCCGACGATGCCCACGGTGATGCCCACCAGCATCGTCACCAGCTGGGGCACAAACGGCGCGCCCTCCCGGTGGCACCCGATGGCGCACAGGACCACGCCGGTCTGCAGCAACATGACCTGGCCGAACACGCGGTCGAGGTCGCGCTGGTCGAGCGCGGCGATGGCGGGCACGAGCACACTGAGGGCGGCCACCGCGTACAGCATCGGGGCCAAGACCCCGCCTGCGGGGGCGGCGGCGAAGATGCGCACCAGCACCGCGCTGCCCCCGAGCACGGCCCCGATCCGGGCGAACATCACCGCGAACGACGAGCCCCCGTGGGCGGTGTCCACCGCCGACACCGAGAATGGTACTGCACCCATCCGGTGCAGGACGCAGAGCAGGACCAAGATCGCGCCCATCGCCGCGGTGGACGACCCCCCGCGCAGGGCGGCCCCCACCGCGGCCAGGTCGGTGCGCCCCGCGGCGAGGAAGAGCAGCGCCACCCCGGTGCCGAACAGCACCGCCCACAACAGCGCGGGCACGTAGGTCTTCATCGCCGCTTCCGCCCCCCGCCCGGTGCGGCGGTCGAGGGCGTAGAGCGCGCCGGTGCTCATCACAAAGATGCCGTCCGCGACCAGCACCACCAGCAGATCCACCGCCGCCACCAGGGTCAGCCACGAGGAGAGCCCGAGCAACAGCAGGGCGAACACCTCACCCCGCTCGGCGTCGAGCTCTTTGAGCGCGGGCACGGCCGCGACCACCACCAATGCCCCTGCACCGAGCCCCACGAGGCTGAGGCACAAGGACAGCCGGTCAAACTGCAACACCCCGAGGGTGAGCCCGGGGGCCATGGCCGGGATCACGGTCAGCTTCTGCACAAACGCCGCCGCGAGCGCGGTGAGCGACAACACCGCCATCTGGGCCCGGGACCCGGCCTTGCGGTAGCCGGGCGGGGCCCCGGTGGCTTCGAGCACCAACACCAGCAACGCCGCGCCGACCACGACGAGCAGGGGGATGAACTCGAACCACGCGCTCACGGCGCCTCCCCGGGGAAGCTGGGCGTGGGGGGGCGGGTCTTGCCGAGCACATCGCGCACCGCGCGCTCGGCGTCGCCGAGCTGGGCGTAGAGGTAGACGGCCCCGAGCAAACCGACCACGAGGGGGATGAACAGCCGCAGGGTCTGGCCGCGGGTGAGCTCGGCGGGGGGGCGTACCCGGTGCTCAGGCACGTGGAGCATGCGCTTGAGGTGCAAAAACAGCCCGACCCCGAGCAAGGCTTGGAACAAGCCGAGCCCAGCCACCAACCACAACGACGACAGCGGGCCGAAGGGGGCGGGGCCTTGGCCGACCTCGAGGAGCAGCGCGGGGAGCACGACCCCAAAGCCCACCCCGGGCACGCCGATGAGGGCGGCGCCGGAAAACAAAAACAGCCGCCAGAGGGCGGGGACCTTGTCCGAGAGGCTGAACAGTTCGTCGGCGTCGCGGGTGTAAAAGCGCCGCTCGATGGCGTCGATGACAAACGACAGCGAAGCGGCCGCGATGCCGGCGCAGGCGGCCCCCGACAGGGCCGCGGCCACCGCCGAGGGCAGCCCCGAACAGATGGCGACAAACACCTGGGCCCCGGCGAGGGCGAGGGCGGCGCCGAGGTACCGCAGCAGGTCGCGTTCGATGAAGACGTGGACCGCGGCGTAGACCCCTGTGAACAATGCCACTGCAGCGACCACGGGGTAGGCGTCGTGGGCCCCGCCGGGCTCGAGAAACACCGCCCAGCGCAGGCCGAAGTAGGCGGCGAGGGGAAAGATGCCCCCCGCGAACAGGGCGGTGACGGTGACGGGGGCCTCTTCGAGCCAGGCCACGTGGCTCGACGACAGGGGGAACACGCACAGCCGCGCGCCGCAGGCCCCGATGAGCAACATGAACAGCAGGCCTTCGCGGGGGCCCGTGCCGAACAGGTCGCCGAGGAACACCACCGCCTGGGCCTCGCGGCCGGCGAGCAGCAGCGTGAGCCCGGCGAGGCAGAGGATGTCGGTGATGGAGAAGATGATCGCCATCTTGTAGCCGGTGGAGCCCTTGTGCTGCCCGCCGAACAACGCGGTGAGCAACAGCACCGGGTAGGCGGTGACGGCGAGGAAGGTGAGGGCCAGGGTGGCGTGCTCGACGAGGGCGGCGCAGAGGGCAAAGCTCTCGAACGCCAACACCAACAGCACGTGCCCCTTCATGAACGCGGCCGAGCGGGGGGCGCCGCCGCGCAGGGCCATGGGGCACACCGCGCAGATCGCGAGCACCGCGGCGAGGTTGGTGCCGTCCAAAAACAGGGGAAAGCTGACCGAGAGCCACGGCACCAGCACAATGTGACTGAGACCGCCCGCGCCCGACAGGCGCGAGGCCGCGTAGATCGCGAGCCCGGACACAAACAGCGTCGCCCCCATGCCCACCGCCCGCAGGGTGGGGCGGTCGCTGCCCGGCAGCAGGAGCGCAAAAAACGCGCCCAGCATCGGCGCCCCGATGAGCAACGTGAGCAAACTCTCGTCGAGCCAAGCGATCATGCGTGACTCCACCAGTACAAGAGCAGGGCCGCCCCGAACATCACCAGCGCCATCGCCCGCTGTACGTCCCCGCTGTAGCCGCGGCGCAGCAACGCACGCAGGCCGGCGAGCACCAACGCGGGGGTGCGGCTGACCAACCCGTCGACGAACACGGGGAAAAACACCCCCACCGCATACCGGCTCACCGCCGCCACCGGCCGCACCACCAGCCGGCCGAACACATCGTGCCACCAGGTCTCGGCCTCGAGCGCGCGGTACAGGGGCTGAATCTGGCGGATGTTGCGCAGGCGCTCGTACCGGGGGGTGGGCCCGCCGCGGTACAACAGCGCGCTCACCGCGTAGGCGAGCCCGGCGAGGGCCGCCCCGGCGACAAAGCCCGTGACCCGGAGGGAATCGGGCACGTCGGGGGCGGCGGGGGCGTGGCGGAACAGGGCCGCGCCGTGCAGCCGGGCCGCGGGGGTGAACATCATCTCGATGGGCGAATAGAAGTTGGGCGACACCAGGCGCGCGATCTCGTCGGGCCAGGTCAACACCAGCCCCGCGGCCCCCACCACCAGGGCGAGCACCACGAGGAACAGGCCGCGGCGCCAGGGGATCTCGACCAACACCGCGGGGGGCGCGGTGCGGGGGGTCTCGCCCGAGAACGCGAGGTGCAACGAGCGAAACAATGCCAACGCAAGAACAAAGAACGCGCCCGCGGCGAGGAGGGCGACCCAGGGTACGCCCCGCGGGCTGGCCAGCTCGCCGTAAAAGAGAATTTCAAACGCGGACAGGCCGGGGCCAAAACACAGCGCGAGGGTGATCATCGCCCGGGTCGCGTCCGAGATGCGCAACGCCCGCCACAGCCCGCCGAGGTCCATGAGCGAGGTCTTGCCCTGCATCGCCTCCACCGCCGCCCCCATGGGGAGCAGGAGGGGGCCGAGCACGATGATGAACAGCGCAGAGGTCAAAAACCCGCCGTACATCTCGCCACAAAAATAGCCGAGCAGGGCCAGACAACCCCAAGAGTGCAGCGCGAACAGGTCGACCTCGGCCGCGCGGTCGCGGTTGAGCGCGGTGAGGGCGGCCGCCAACAATGTCAGTGCGCAGACCGTGGTCGCCACCACGTGCACCACCGGGTCGGCGACGAACGCAAACGTCAACCAGCGGGCTATGAGTAGGACCGGGCCCCAGAACGAAAGCCCGTGGCACAACCCCACCACGGTCATGGAGGCGTGGGCGGTGCCGTGCAGCACGCGCACAAACGGAAACGGCACCACCCGCAGCAACAGGCCCGAACAAAAGAGCACCCCCACGAGCCAGCGCACCGTCGAGGCGGGAAACCCCGCGAACACCCCGGCCTCGGCCACCTGCCAGGCATCGGTGGTGATGAGCCGGCCGACCACGGTGGGCGCGTCGAGGGTGCCGTAGGCCACCCAGGTCACGGCCAACGCGCACAGCAGCACCGCGTCGCTCAAGCGCTGGAACACGAAGAGGGGGCCGAGCTTCTCGGTGGGGCGGTGTTTGCGCTGGGTCGACAGCAACAAGCCAAAGCCGACGAACCCCAGCAGCGAGGTGAGCAGCACCAACCACCCGAGGTTGCGCACCATGGTGAGCACACACAGGCCGCCGAGGAGCACCAGGCCGGCCGCGACCTGGGGCGCGGTCAGGGGCCGGCCCACGTCGGTGCGGCCCCCGCCAAGGATGCGTTCGCCCACGAACAGCAGCGCGCCCCCGCTGATCAACACCGCCACGCTGAGCAGGGCCCCGGCGGGGTCGAGCGCGAGGTCGACGGGCAGCGTGCCCGGCGCGCGGAGGGTGAGGATCATGCCGCGAAAGCCCCCCGGCTGTCCCCAATTGCCCAAGGTGAGCACGGCCCGGACCGCGAGCACCGCGAACGTCGTCGACGTCGCCCACCCCGCGAACGCGATCAGCCGGTGCACGCCCCGGGGCAAGATGTTGCCGAGGGGAAACAACAGAAGGCCGGTGGCGAGCACCCCGCCAAACACAAACACCAGGCTCGCCCATTCGGTGCTGGCCATCAGCCGCGCAACTCCCGGATTTCGTCGACGTTGACCGAGCCCCGGCGCCGGTAGACGGTGACCGCCACCGCCGCGCTCGCCACCGTGAGCAGCGCGAACACCAACAGGTAGATCGCGGCCGCGACGTGGCCGTGGTCGGCTTTCTGGGCGAAGACCAACGCCGGGCCGATGCCGGCCACTTGGGCGCTGACGAGCACGTGCAGCAACGAGCGCCGGGTGACCATGCCGATGACGCCGATGATCACCAGCCCGAGGCCGGCCACGAGGAGCGCGGGCAATGTCACGTCCGCCTCCGCATCAACAGCAGCACCGCCAACGACGCGGCCAAGGTCATGATCCCGATGCCGGACAGCGCGATGGCCCCGTGGTCGAGGGTGAACGGCGCCGACGTGGTCAGCGGGGTCTGGTCGGCGAGCAACAAGCCCGCGCCCGCGGCCGCGACGTAGATGACCACCGCGGTGTACAGGCCGGGGCCGATGCGCAGCCGGCGGCGCCCGATTTCGTGGGCGCCGAGATTGACCGAGAGGTTGACCAAGACGACGAACATGCCCGCGCCCCCGCCGAGGACCCAGACCAGCACCGCGCCGGTCAGGCCCGCGCCTTGGGCGGTCATCCACAAGGCGGCGGCGAGCAACAAGAACATCACCGCGACGAGCCCGCGCAGCGCTGAGCCCGTGGCCACCGCGTAGGCGCCGAGGGACAAGCAGATCGCGCTGAAGATGAGGTCCACCGTGAACACTCCGGGGCGGGTTCCGTCCGAGAGAGCAGCGGACTATCACGCCACGGGCGGTTTGGCATCGCTCGACGAGGAAGGAAAAGCCATGGGCAAGACAGCGCGGGTGGCGGCAATGTGTCTTTTTGCGGCGGGGGGCGCGGCGCCGGCCGCGGCCAACGACGTGGACGTGACCATCGTGTCCAAGGTGTCGGTGGGGGACGCGTCGCGGGTGAAGGTCAAGATTCACAAGGGCGTCGAGAAGATGGAGCTCAAGGTCTCGGCCCCGGGTCTCGGCACCGTACACAAGACGGTGAAGCGCAAAGGGGTGGGCGAGACCGCGGAGTTTGTGTTGCCCCCGCAGAAAAAGCCGGGGGTGGTGACCTGGCGGGGCACGCTCAAGGTCACGTTTGTCGACGAGGCGTTCGGCCAGATGCCGCTGTCGTTTCAGACCGAGGCGGTGGCCGGGGTCAAGGTGATGCCCGTCGAGGACAAGATGGACACCGACGGCCACACCATGGCGGTGCGGCTCGACCGGGTGTGCGACAAGCTCGAGGTCGACGTGTTCGACATCGACGGGCAGCTCATCGCCCACAGCGAGCCGCCCTGCGCGGGGAAAAAGCCGGGCGAAGAGATCGCGGTGTCTTGGACGCCCAAGACCGACCGGCGGGTGTTTCGCATTCGCCTGACCGCGACCGACCCAGACACGATTTTTGGCACCACCGAGTCATATCCCTACCGGGTCGAGGTCGAGCACGAAGAGGTGCAGTTCGAGACCGGGAAGGCCGACATCTTGCCCGACCAGCGCAGCAAGCTCGAGGCGGTGTTGCCCAAGATCAAAGCCGAGGCCCAACGCGCCCAAAAAGGGTTCAAGGCCGCGCGGGTCCAAAAGCGGGTGCGGCTGTTCATCATTGGGCACACCGACACGGTGGGGCCGGCGGGGGCCAACCAGGCGCTCTCCGAACGGCGCGCCCGCGCCATCGCCGGGTGGTTTGCCCAGCAGGGGCTCGGCGTCGACCTGTACGCGCGCGGTTATGGCGAGTCCATGCCCAAGGTCGCCACCCCCGACGAGACCGACGAGCAACAAAACCGCCGGGTAGACTACATTCTGGCCGTCGAGTCGCCCACCGGCTCTTTGTCCGGCTGGCGCAAGGTCCGGTGAGCGCGGGCTCGCCACGAGGGGCGTACAATGGCATTTGAAGGGTTTCCCCGAGAGGGCATCGCGTTTTTGCGCGACCTGAAAAAGCACAACGACCGCGACTGGTTCAAGGCGCGGAAGCAGGTGTACGAGACCGGCCTCAAAGCACCCGGCCTCGCCTTCGTCGAGGCGATGGCCGGGCCGATGCGCCAAAAGCTCTCGCCCCACGTGCAGGCCATCCCCGTGGTGGGGCGCAGCATCTTTCGGCAACACCGGGACACGCGTTTTTCAAAAGACAAGTCACCGTACAAAGACCACTTCGACATGTGGTTCTGGGAGGGGCCGCCGGAGAAGACGAGCTGGTCACACGCGGGCTACTACCTGCGGCTGCAGCCGCCCAAGCTCCTCGTCGGCGGGGGCATGCACCGCTTCGACAAGGAGACCCTGGCGCGGTACCGCACGGCGGTGGCCGAGGACAAAACCGGCAAACCCCTCGAGGCGATCGTGAACAAGCTCGAGAAGGCGGGCCTCGTCGTCGAGGGCAGCCACTATAAGCGCGTGCCCCGCGGGTTCGATCCCGAACACCCGCGGGCGGCGTTGCTCAAACACCAAGGTCTCTACGCCACCGTGGAGGGGCCCATCCCCGACGCGGTGTATTCGAAAGCGTTCGTGACCTACGTGATGAAGGTATTTCAGAAAGCAGAGCCGCTCACCCGCTGGCTGACCGACCACGTGGCCGGGGCCTGACCCCCCCCGGCCCGGACGGTGCGCTACGCGCCGGGGGGGGCGGCGGTGCCGTTGCCCCAGGCGTGCTCCAAAAAGCCGCGCAGGATCTCTTGCTCGATGCGCCCCTTGCGGCGCACGGGGGCGGGGATGCGCACCACGAACGAGAACTTGTCCTCGTCGTCGAACTGCAGGGTGATCACGGGCTCGACGGTGGGGGTCTCCATGCCGTGCTCGCGCGACATGCGCGAGAAGTGGGCTTTGGCTTCCTCCAGAAACGGCGCACAATGTTGCTGGGCAAGCTTGGTGAGCTGGGCTTCGGCCTCGCGCCAGCGCGGCCCCTTCTCGGAGGGCACGGTGAAGGTGTGAAGCACGAACGCGCGGGTGAAGGTCTCGTTGATCACCGGGCCGGTGAGGAACATGGCGTTGGGGATGACCACCGCGCGCCCGGTCTGCTGTTGGGTCCAGGTCTTGGGCCCGATCTCGAGGACGGTGGTGGTGAACAGGTTGGTGTCGAGCACGTCGCCGCGGTAGCCGCCGATTTCGATCCGGTCCCCGATCTCAAACGCACCCGACAAGGTGCGCACGAACGCGCCGCTCACGCACAGGATAAGCTCTTTGGTGGCGAGCACCAGGGCCGCGGCCACCGCCACCAACGACAAGGCCACCGCCCGCAGCTCGGCGGCCCAGATGACGCCGATGGCGAGCACGGAGATGAACAGCAGGGAGTTGCGGGTGGACGCCACCCACCGCCGGTAGTCCCGGGGGGCGACCCCGCGCACGCGCAGGGCCCGCAATGTCAATGAACGCAGGACCACCAGGCCCACGACGAGGACCAGGGTGAACACGATGTGGCGCACCACTTCGCGGTCGGAGATGAAGCTGCCAAGCTGCTCGAACACGGCCCGAGCCTAGCCAACCCGCGGGCAAAGCTTCAGCCGATTTTCGCGCTGTACCGGGTCAGTCCTTTTTTTCGGACAGGGGCACGCTCACCGGCATGCCCGTGGCCCCCCCGCCCGCGGTGTCGTCGAGCCGGGTGGGGGTGTCCTTGAGCTGCTTGGCCGCGGACACCGCCTTGATCAGGGGGATCAACAGCAGCACCCGGAACACCACCGCGCCCACCGGGATGCGCCCGCCCGCCTGCACCGAGAGGCCCAAGCTGACCACGCCGTCGATGGCGAAGATCGCGATGGCGAGGATGAGCGCGACCACCGAGCCTTTGCGGATGCCGAGGCCGAGCCCGAGGAACACCGCGCCAAAAAACACGCTGAACAGCCCGATGCCGATCATCTGCAGAAACTGGATGTTGCCGACCTCGGCGACCACCCCGAGCACGATGTTGAGCCCGGCGATGAAAAACGCGATGCCGGCCGCGGTCTTGAGCCGGGCCGCGGGGTCGGAGGCCGAGCCGGGCAACGGCGCGCCGTCGCGGGTGACCTGCAGCTCGGGGGACATGCCCTGGGTGAGCTTGATCTCGAGGCGGCTGCCGTCGGGGAGGGCGTATTGCCCCCCGGCGTGCATCTCTTTGGTGCCGTGGAGGGTGCCCAGGGTCTGGCCGTCGACGGTGACGGTGAAGTTCTTCCAGATGCCCTTCCATTCGACGTCGACGGTGCGGCTCGAACCGGGCTCGAGGGGAAAACTCTTCTTTGGCATCTGAACACCTCCAGCCCAGCAACGTAACACGCCCGCCGGTCGGACGAACCGGGCCCGGGAGCGCGGTCACATCGCGGTCACCGCGCGCTCAGGCGGGGGCGAGGCGCTCGGCCAGGGCCCGGGTCTCGACGATGTTGTCCTCGATCGCGCAGTAGGTCCACCCCCCGTAGCGGCCCACGGGGTAGATGCCCGCGGCCTCCAGCGCGCTCTTGAGGCGCTTGACCTCGGCGATGCTCCGGGCGGTGATGTGCACGTAGGCGGGATCCAATGTCACGGTGTGGTGGCTGAGCAGCTCGTGGCCGTCCACGATGCCCTCGGCCTCGAGGTCGATGAGCACCCGGGCGCGCTCGAGGTCGACGTCGAGTTCCTCGTCGGTGCGGGCGCCGATCTCGACGTAAAGGCTCATGCGGTCGGTGCCCATGATGTTGTCGTACCAGCCCACCCGGTAAAAGCGCCGGTTGCGGTCGGGGAAATACATCCAGTGCACGCCGGCGGGTCCTTTTTTGTCAAAGCCGAGGTTGAACACCAGGACCTTGTTGGACGAGAAGTCCGCCGGGTCGTGGGCGAGGCCGGCGCCGCGCACGACCTGGGGAAACGGGGCCGAGGTGATGAGCGCGCGGTATTCGATCTCCCGCTTGGTGGTGGTGGCGATTTTGCGATCTGCGTCCACCGACAAAAGGCGCTCGCCCAGGGACACGGTGTCGTCGTCGAGCTCGCGCAAGAACGCGTGCACGTACTGGATGGCCCCGCCCGCGGGATAGGTGAACGTCTGGTTGTAAGAGGCATTGTCCGGCCGCTTCATGTTGCGGACGATGTCGAGGGGCTCGGCGAAGGGAAAGAAGCGCCCCATCGCGTGTTGGTCGAGCGCGTCGAGGTCGGTGGCGTAGAGCTTTTCGTTGTAGGGGAACAAGAACCGCTCGCAGATGCCGCGCCCGAACTTCTGCACCAACATGTCCTTGAACGAGTCGGGGGCCTGTCCCTCAGGGCGGAAAAACAGCTCGTAGAGGCAGTCGATGAAGTCGTCCTGGGGGAGCTGGTGGATGTTCTTCTGGAACGGGAAGTCGATGTCGCGCCCGGCGTAGCGGATGAACGTCTTCTTCTCCACCGTGCGCACGTCCTGGCCGGGCATGCGGTCCCGCAGCCATTGCTCGATCTCGGGGTGTTTGAAATGGAAAAAGTGGCCGGAGTAGTCCCACACGAACCCGTCTTGCTCGATGGTCTTGCAGTATCCGCCCGGCTCTTCGTCCTGTTCGAGCACGATCACCGAAGGGGCCGACGCACCGCGTTGTTGCGCGAGGTGTCGCACATGGGTGGCGAAGGACAGGCCGCTGATGCCAGCGCCCACGACGAGAAAATCGATGCGTTCCACGGCGCGACGCTAGCGCAATCGGGGCGCGGGGGGCAGCGTTTCGACGCGATGCGCCAGGTGAACGTTTAGGACCTGTCAGAATTTTTAAGCGGGCCGGCCGGGCCTCCCTGCGTACGTAACCGTCGCACTGCAGGAGGCAAACATGAAAACGACCCATTTGACCCAGGCCGCCCTCGTGGCCGCGCTCGGGTTCACCGCGGCGTGCGAAAACAGCATGCCCACCGCGCACGATCCGCATCCCCCCGGCGAGGAGCCCGCCCACGAGGCGCTCACCGTGGTGTTCGCGGACGCGTTCCTCGAGGACGGGAGCGACCCCGGCGAGACCTATTTTGAAGCCCCGCCGCTGCTGGTGGACACGCCCTCGACCCGGGTGGGCGTGATGGGACGGCTCAAGTCCATGGGCGAGTTCGGCGATGCCGGGCTCGGGGGCCTCATCGAGGTGCGGGGCCAGACCGACGACGGCACCTGGCTCGGGTGGCGCGCGGTGGAGATCACGTTTCAAGAAGACACGATGTTCAACGCGATGACCGACTTCGAACAGCCGGTGACCTTGGCCGAGTTGCGCATGCCCCGCGCGGCGCTCGGGCAGGTTGGCGCCATCGGTTGGGAGCTGTTCAACGTGGCCAGCGCCGACGGCGAACCCGACGACATCGGCAACGGCATCGACCTGCAAGGGGTGGGGCAGAGCGAGCAAGGGTTGTCGGGCGAGCTGTCCGACCTCGGGATCGTGACCCGGTCGCAGTGGGGCGCCCAGTCGCCGCGCTGCACCCCGTACGAGTCGAACAAGTGGCGCTTCGCCATTCACCACACCGCGGGCGCCCTCGCCATCGGCGTGTCCGACGGCAAAACCATCGTCAAGGGCACGCAGAACTACCACCGCAACACCCGTGGCTGGTGCGACATCGCCTACCACTTCGCGGTGGGCAGCGACGGCACCATCTACGAGGCGCGCCAGCTCGGCCTCAAGGGGGGCCACACCTCGGGCACCGCCGGCGGGGTGTCGAACAACACCGGCAACATCGGCATCGTCATGCTCGGCTGCTTCAACAATGCCAGTGGATGCAACCACCCGGTGTCCAACGCGATGATCAACGCCGCGGGCAAGCTCGCCCACCGGCTCGCGGACATGTACGGGATCGTTCGCAGCACCAGCACCGTCAAGGGCCACAAACAACACACCAACACCACCATCACCTCGTGCCCGGGCACCGGGGTGCTCAACCGGCTCAGTGACATTCGGACCTGGTCCCCCGCCCCCGACACCAGCCCCCCGGTGCTGTCCGGCAACATCTGGCGGTCGACGAGCACGGTGGGGGGCACGTTGTGGGTGGGCTTCAACCAACCCGTGGACGACGTGGGCGTGACCAAGATTCGGGTCCAAGCCGGCAACAAGACCGTGACCAAGGCCTACACCGGCACCAACAAGGTCAGCATCGACGGGCTGCGGCCGTACCACACCTACACGGTGAAGGTGTGGGCCATCGACGCGGCCGGCAACAAGTCCGCGGTGAAACAAAAGAACCTCAAGACCGGCGCGTTCTCGGACGTGGTGGGCAAGTGGTACGAAGACGCGGTGAAGTTCATCGGGGAAGAGGGCATCACCAACGGTTGCAACCCCCCCGCCAACACCAATTACTGTCCCGGCAACGACGTGACCCGGGCCCAGATGGCGACGTTCTTGACCCGGGCGCTGGACTTGCCGGGCGGACCGGACGCGTTCTCTGACGACGATGGGTCGGTCCATGAGTCGGCGATCAATGCCATTGCGGCCGCGGGCATCACCAGCGGGTGTGGCAACGGGGCCTACTGCCCCGACGCGCCGATCAAACGAGGCCAGCTGGCGGCGTTCTTGAAGCGAGCCCTCAACCTGCCCGCGGGCCCCGACGCCTTCAGCGACGACAACGACAGCCAGTTCGAGAACGACATCAACGCGTTGGCCGCCGCGGGCATCACCAACGGCTGCGGCGACGGCGTGTATTGCCCCAACGACCCGGTGAGCCGGGCCCAGATGGCCGCGTTCTTGAGCAACGCCCTGCAGTAGCACAACGCCACTGCAAGGTCGGCGCGACGCTGGTCGCGCCACATCTCTGCACAGAGAACCCAAAACCCGGTCTCGGCCGGGCAGGACGGGACGCAATCCGGCGTCCCGTCTTTTTTTGGGGCGCGGGCAGGCTATAGCCTGCGCCATGCCCCTGCGCGTCTCCCTCACCCTGATCTGGGCCCTGGCCTACGCGGTGGCGACCGCCTACAGTGGCATTGTGATGGGCCTGTTCATCACCTCGGCGGTGGTGATCGGGGCCATCTCGTTCGCGGACAAAGCCGCCTGGAAGCGCTGGCTGCTCGTCGAGCCCCGCGGGGTGCTCCTCGGGCTCGGGGTGGGGGCGGTCACCGCCGCGGCCACCCACCTGCTGCTGCCCGTGCTCACCGCGTGGGTGCCCTTGGTGGCCCGGGACGTGGCCCACATGCGCGCGACCTCGGGGGCGAGCTGGGCCTTGCTCCCCGCGGTGGCGGTCATCGGCTTGACCGAGGAGCTGTTGTGGCGGGGGCTTTGGCTCGACGGGGACGGCCCCCGCGCGCGCCGGGTGCTCGTCGCGGCCGGGGTGTACGCGTTGGCCCAGGCGGGCTGTTTGGCCCCGTCCATCGTCGGGGTCGCGCTCAGCCTGGGCATTCTCTGGGGGGCGATGCGGGTGCTGACCAAAAGCCTGGTCCCGTCGATGATCGCGCACCTGATGTGGACGCTCACGATGGTATACGGACCCTTCCTGACGTCCTCGTGACGGTGCGGAACGGAACAAGCCATGGCCCGCGGACCGAAAAATCCCTACCAGCGCTACAAAAAACTCGAGCGCCCCGAGATCAAACCCGCGCGCACCACGCTGTGGGAATACCCCTCGGCCAACTACGGCAAGGGCCGGCAGGGGGACACCAAATACCGGGGCCAGACCCCGTCGTTCGTGATTTGGCAGGTGCTGCAGCGCTGGACCAAAAAGGGCGACGTGGTGCTCGACCCCTTTTGTGGCTCGGGCACCAGCCTCGACGTGTGCCAAGACCTGTCGCGCAAAGGCATCGGCTTCGACCTCGCCCCCACCCGCGACGACATCGGCGCGGCCGACGCGCGGGCCTTGCCCCTCGACGACGACGCGGTGGACCACGCGTTTTTTGACCCGCCCTACGCGGACAATCTTGTCTACTCCGACGACCCCGCGTGCATCGGCCGGACCCGCGCCGACGACGGCAGCTGGCACAAGGCGATGGAAGACGTGGTCACCGAGCTCTCCCGGGTGGTCCGGCCCGGCGGCATCATCGCCGCCTACGTGCAGGACGTGATGAAGCCGGAGGGTTTTTTCCCCCTCGGGCTCGAGCTCGCGATGTTGATGGGGGGCCAGCTGGTGTTTGTGGACCACGTGTGCGTGGTCCGGCGCAACAAGGCCCTGGAGAACGAACGCCAGCTGCAGAAGACCGCGGACAAGCTCGCCCGCGGCTTCAACCACCTGTTGGTGTTCGCCAACCGCGCCGCCTAGGCGCGGTTTTGGGCCTGAAGACGCGGGTTGCCGCCGGTCCCTGCGGGCGCTAACCGGGCGGCTCACCAAGCTTTTTCGAGGCTGAGATGAAGATCGCCATCCCCACCGAGATCCGCCAGGGCGAGCAACGCGTGTCCATGACCCCCGACGTGGCGGGCAAGCTGGTCAAGGCCGGCTTCACCGTGTGCGTCGAGTCCATGGCCGGGTTCAACGCCGGCTACCGCGACGAGGAATACAAAGCCGCGGGGGCCGAGATCGCGGCCGACACCAAGGCGTGCTGGGACGGCGCGGATGTGGTCCTCAAGATCAACAAGCCGGAAAAACACCCGGACGGCACCGACGAAGTCGACCTCATCCCCGAGGGCGCGGTCTACGTCAGCCTGCTCTCGCCGATGTTCGAGCCCGAGCTCATGCAGCGCATCGCCGCGCGCAAATGCATTGCGTTTTCCATGGACGCGATCCCGCGCACCTCGCGCGCGCAGTTTATGGATGCGCTCTCGTCGCAGGCCAACATCGCGGGCTACAAAGCCGTGCTCATGGCCGCCAACGAGCTGCCGAAAATCATGCCCATGCTCAACACCGCCGCGGGCACGGTCCAGCCGGCCAAGGTGTTTGTGCTCGGCGCCGGCGTGGCCGGGTTGCAGGCCATCGCCACCGCCCGCCGCCTCGGCGCGGTGGTGAGCGCGTTCGACGTGCGCCCGGTGGTCAAAGAGCAGGTCGAGTCCCTCGGCGGCCGTTTCGTCGAGCTCGACCTCGGCGAGAGCGGCGAAGGCGAGGGCGGCTATGCCAAGCAGCTGTCCGAAGAGGCCCAACAAAAGCAGCGCGAGCTGCTCGGCGACGTGGCCAAGGGCATGGACATCATCATCACCACCGCCGCCATCCCCGGGCGGCAAGCGCCTCGGCTCATCGAGCAGGACGCGGTGTTCGAGATGAAAAAGGGCGCGGTCATCGTCGACCTCGCCGCCGGCACCGGCGGCAACGTCGAGGGCAGCAAGCCCGACGAGGTCGTGGACATCAACGGGGTGACCATCTTCGGTCCCACCAACCTGCCCGCGAGCATGCCCAAGGACGCGAGCCAGATGTACGCGCGCAACATCTCCGCGCTGCTCGAGCTCATGGTCCAAGAGGGCAAAATCGACATCAACTGGGAAGACGACATCCTCGCCGCCGCGGTCATCACCAAGGACGGCGAAGTCGTGCACGAAAAAACCAAAGAGCGCCTCAAAGCCGCGGCCTGACCGGGCGATGGGACCCGCGGGCCCATGACCGACCCCGTCGACCTCTGCACCGACCGCCCCTGGCTCGACGGGTACCGGCGCGGCGACCGCGCCGCGCTCGAACGGGTCGTGCGCCGCTATGCCCCATTGGTCTCGGCGCTGCTGCGCCAGGGACTCAAGACCAAAGACGGAAGAGTGCTCGCTTCGCGCTCTGAGGCGCGCCCCCCGGGGGCCTGGGTCCCGGTTGCGGCCCCGCACCAGCGTCGTACCATCCGGGATGCGCCGCGCTGTCGCCCTGGTGGTCGGGGCCGTCCTCCTCGGGGGCGGCTGTGAGAGCTGCGGCGGAGATGGGCTCGACCCCGCCGCCGCCGACCTCGTGGTCGAGGTCGGGTCGCTCGATTTCGGCGACGTCTACCTCGCGGACCACGCGGAGCGTACGGTCGGTTTGCGCAACCAAGGCACCGCGCCGGTCGACGTGGTGGCCGCCCTCCCATCGGACGCGTTTCGGCTGGTCGACGAGGTCGCCCTGGAGCTGGCCGGGGGGGAGGCGGTGGACGTCACGGTGCGGTTTGCGCCTCTGGCCGAGGGCGATCACGCCGCGACACTGTCGATCACCGGGGCCGGGCTCAGCGGGAGCGTCTCGTTGCCCCTGACCGGCACCGGGTTGGTCTTGCCCCCTTGCGACGACGGCAACACCTGCACCGATGATCGCTTCGACCCCGCCGCCGGGCAGTGCCGGTCCACATTTCACGACCGGTCCTGCGACCCCGACAATCCCTGCGTGGCCGATGCCCAGTGCAACAACGGGGCGTGCGTGGGCACGTTCATCACCTGCCCGGCCTCGCCCTCGCCTTGCCGAGAGAGCGTGTGCGACAGCAAACAAGGCTGCGTCGAACAGGACATCCCCGGTTTTTGCGACGACGGGGACCCGTGCACCGAGGACCTTTGCGGGGACAACGGGTGTCTGCACCCCTGGGCCGCAGACGGCACCACCTGCGGCGAATACGTGCAGTGCGAGTCGGTGGCGATCTGCCAGAGCGGACAGTGCAATACCATTCCGGTCCCCGACGGCGCGCCGTGTGAGGACGGCAACGTGTGCACCACCGACACCTGCCAGGGCGGGGCGTGCGTGGGGGTCGACACCGGGCCGGGTGACCCCACGGTGGGCACCGTGCGGGTCCACGCGCTGCACCGGGGGTTGGACGCGGCGGTGCTCCCCGACGGCCGGGTGGTGGTGTTGCAGGCCCCGGGGGGCGGCGTGCCGACCACCGAGCTGTTCGTGCTGGCCAAAAGTGGTGCCCCCCCGGTGTGGTCGGTGCAGAGCGTGCAGGCCCTGCCCCCGGGCCTCACGATGGTGGTGTCCCTCGGCGATGGGCGCATCGCGGTGGGCGGCAACGCCGGCCTGGGCGTGTTCGCGCCGGCGCCGGACGGGTTCTTCGACGAGCAGTGGCCGATCACGCCGGTGGGCGCGCCGGGGCAGGAGTTGAGCGGCTTGCTCATGGGGCGCGCCGACCATGTCTTTGGGTGCGCGCTCACGCCCAACATCGAAGTGCCCATCGTCGTGCGGGTGGCGCCGGACGCGCCGCCCACCACCCTCGACCCAGCAGAGGCGAACTGGAAGTGCGGCCTCGGCGTGGCGTCGGTGGCGCTGCCCCGGATGGGTCTGGTCACCGCCGCGGCGCCGTCGACGCTCACGTACTGGGACGTGAACGACCCGGCGAACATCACCCAGAACGAGGTGTCCACCGCCGGGGCGGCGGCCCCGCTGGGGTGGGAGACCGAGACCGCGTTCGGGGTCTACGACAGCAACGGGCTGTTCTTGCTCGACCTCGCCAGCGGCGCGACCACGCCGATTGAGGGGGGCCTGCCCGCCGGGTTTGACATCGTGGCCGCGGGGCAGGGCGACGTGTTGTTCGTGTGGGTAGACGGGCTTTTGTACACCACCGAAAGCCCGGGACCCCAGTCGACGTTCACCGCGTTGGGGCCGGCGCGCCACCTTGAGCCCCTGGGGCCCGACTTGCTGGCCATCCGGTCCGACAACCTGGTCATCGATGCGTTCAAGAGCCCGTATACCTTCGTCGACGGACGCATCGGGGCGGTGGGCATGCTGCACGTCGCGGACGACACCTTGTGGCTGCACAGCGCCAGCCGCGCGGTGCAGGTCCCGGTGGCCGACCTCGCCGCGACCGGAGACACCAGGTGGCCCCGCATCGATCGGTTCGGGCACACCCTCGTTCGCTATGCACAAAATACCTCGCCCCGCGTGCAATTGGTCTCGCGCAGCGCCGGCGCGGTGCCGCGCGTCTCCACCGGTTCGCTGGCGTGGCACGACCTGGAGAGTGGGGTGGTGTCGCCGGCCAGCCAAATCGAGGTGCCGCCCGAGGTGCCCACCGCCCCGGTGCTCACCCGCGTGTTCGCCAACGCCCAAGGGGTGATCGCCGCGTTCGTCACCGAGCAGGCGGACCCGATCTCCCGGGTGTACATCGTGGGCTACAGCGACGCCCCCCCCTTCAACTTCCCCGCGGTGGCGATGAACTTGCCCGTGGCCGACGTCCAACTCGCCACCACCCCCGACCGCATGGGGGTCCTGGTGGTGGCCGACGAGGGCGAGACCGGGCTGGTGCTGCTGGACGTCACCGACGCCGAAAACCCCGTGACCCTCGGGGGCCCTTTGTTGGTCAGCCCCGCCGAGCCCGGGGCCGAACACCAGGTGCTCGTCGACGATCACACCTTCGTGCACGCGACCCCGGACGGGCCCGACCTGCGCCTCACCCGCTACACCTTCGCCCCCGGGAGCCCGACCAGCAACGTCGACACGCTGTCCACGATTTTGCCGTTTGGGTTCAACCTGCGGCTGCTCTCGGTGTCGCCGCCGTATCTGCTGGTCGGGGGGCTGGGCGAGGTGGTCTACTTCGATTTGGCCACGCTCAGCGAGGTGTTCAGCCTGCCGGTCGACGGGCACGTGCAGGACGCCATCGGCCGCGAAGGCAAGCTCTACGTCGCCACCGACCGCAGCCTCACGGAGGTGTTTCCGCCCTGTCCATAAACGCGCCACGGCCGGCGTTGGACCACCATTTATCCGGGGGGGACATGGCGCACCGGCCGCGGCACGTGCTTGGGATGCCGGATATCGGGGAGCGTTACGCGGTCAGTGCACCCGGGGGCGGGGCTTTTTCTTGCGGGTCAACGTGGCGTAGGCCACGGCCAGAACCAGAAAAAAACCCAGTGAAATAAAGAGGTTACGATTGGTCTGACCCCCGAACGCGCGGGTGGTGCGGTCCGGATCCGCGGCCGCGAGCAGGTGGGCCAGGTCCTCCACCGGGACCACGAAGTTGAGGTTCTGGCCGCTGGTGCGCTGGCCCACCGCCACGCCGATGACCGCGCCGTCCATGGTCACCACCGGCGAACCCGAGGAGCCGGGGGATATCGGCGCGGTGATTTGCACCAGCCGGCCCGCGAACACCCCCGTCTCGCCCTCGAGGCCGCGTTCGCGCAGGGCGCTCACGACCCCGCTCGACAAGGTGCCGGACAAGCCGGTGGGGTTGCCGATGACGAGGACGTCCGTGCCCTGTTGCAGGCCCTTGGTGCTCCCGAGCGCCAACTGTGGCGCGCCGGTCTTTTGGGCGAGCTTGAGCAACGCCAGGTCCCGGTCCTCTTGTTCGGCCACCACCCCGGGCGCGTCGAACACGCGGCCGTCGGCCAAGGTCACCCGCACCTTTTGCGCGCCGTCGATGACGTGGTGATTGGTGGCCACCAGGTCGTCGCGGACCACAAAAAAGCCCGTGCCCTGGGACACGATTTCGTCGGCCGCGTCGAGCAGCTGGATGTTGACCACCGCGGGCTTCACCTGCTCGGTGACCTCGGCCAACGAGCGCCCGGGGGCGGGGGGCGGCGCTGCAACCACATTGGGCACGGGCGCTGGGGCGGGGGGCGCCACCGCGGCCGGCGCCACCCCAGGACCGGCGTCCGGGGCCATGGCCACGACCAGTGTCAGCCACCATGCGATCTTCACCTACATTCCTCCTCGTCGCCGACGGGGTCGCCGCGGCCCGATGCTCGCTGATCCGGCGGCCAAACAAAACCCGGATCAGCGCATAGCGCTGCCGCACCGCGATCAGTTTGCCCGGGCCCGACCAAATTTTTTCCGGCCGTTTTTTTGGAGCGCGGATCGGTCGGCCGTACGGTGGCTCCATCGGTCGCCACTTGGCGCCACCTGGATGAAGGAGGAACCCATGCAGCCCATCATCACCGTCGAACACAACCACCACTCGTTTCCGGTGCCCGAAGCCGCCCTCGCAGGCCCCCCGTCCCGGGACGAGGCCGACGGCGAGGACCCCCTCGAGCAAGCTTTCTTCGCTCTTCTTCATCGCTGAGAGGTCTGGCCATGATGACGCACATCCTGCCCTCCGCTGGACTTGTCCTCGCCGCGCTGCTCGCCGGGTTTTCCACCGGTTGCTCCGCCGGCATCGAGCTCGATCCCCCCGCGCCCGAACAAGAGGCCGAGCTCCCGCCGCTGTTCGCGTTCTTGACCCCCCAAGAGCACCTCACCCTCACCGCGGTGGACGACGTCGATCCCGACACCCACGGGGTCCAGCTCGACGTGCTCATCCAGGTCAACGACCTCGAGAACAACATCGCCCTCGAGAGCGTGCAGCTCTGGGTCAACAACCAAACCGTCTACGAGGCCGAGGTCAAAGACGGCCTGCACGGCCGCACCGCCCACTTCCGGGGCATCCCCGTGGCCCCCAACGCCCACCACCAGGTGCTGCTCGTGGTCGACGAGGGCGGCGAACGCCTCTTGCGCAGCCACATTCGGGTCCCGATGCAGGGGGGCGCGGACACCGGCTGTTCCCGCAACGTGACCATCGACGGCGACCTCGTCCTCGACGGCCAGTCCGCGCTGCCGTTCGCCGCCGACACCGACTGTGTGACCATCACCGGCGACCTCGTGGTGAGCGAGACCCCGCTCCAGGATTTCTTCGTGCTCTCCTCGTTGGTCTCGCTCGGCGGTGACCTCGTCATCGAGAACAACGCCTCGCTGCAGTCGCTGATCGGCCTGTACGACCTCGAACACATCGGGGGCGACCTCCGGGTGGTGCAGAACCCTCTGCTGCCCGCGGACGAGGCAGAGACATTGGCAACCCAGGCGGGGGTGGCCGGCGACGTGATCATCACCGGCAACGGCGACTGAGCTTCGCGGCCAAAACCTCACGTACGAAAAAAGGCGCCCCGGTCGGGCGCCTTTCTTCTGGCCTCGGGGGTGCCTCAGAGCTGCTTGACCTCGTTGAGGATCGAGACCAGCGACTTTTTGGCATCGCCAAACACCACCCCGGTGTTGTCGGCCACGAACAGCGGGTTCTGCACGCCGGCGAAGCCTTTGCCCCGGCCGCGCTTGAGCACCACCACCGTCTGCGACTTGTCACAGTTGAACACGGGCATGCCGTACAACGGGCTCGCCTTGTCGTCTCGGGCCGAGGGGTTGGTCACGTCGTTGGCCCCGACCACGATGCACACATCGGTGCTCTCGAAGTCACCGTTGATGTCGTCGAGGTCGTACAGCTCTTCGTAGGGCACGTTGGCCTCGGCGAGCAGCACGTTCATGTGGCCGGGCATGCGACCGGCCACGGGGTGAATCGCGTACTTCACGTTGCAGCCGTGGTTGCCCAGGTATTCGCACAGCTCGCGGATGCTCTGTTGGGCTTGCGACACCGCCAAGCCGTAGCCCGGCACCACAATGACATTGCGGGCGTTGGACAAGTGGATGGCCGCGTCCATGGGCTGGAACTCTTTCATCGGCTTCTCGTCGGCCGCCCCCGCGGTGGCCCCGCCATCGGCGGCCCCGAAGGCCCCGAAGATGACGTTGGCCAACGAGCGGTTCATCGCGTTGCACATGATCACGGTGAGGATGATGCCCGCGGCCCCGACGAGCGACCCGGACACGATGAGCACATTCGACTTGACCACGAAGCCGGCGGCGCAGGCGGCCAGACCGGAGTAGGAGTTGAGCAGCGAGATGACCACGGGCATGTCCCCGCCCCCGATGGGGTTGGTCAGCAGCACCCCGAGGACCGCGCTCGCGGCCACGATGCCCCAGAACGCGTACTGGTCGGCGGGGTTTTGCACCGCGAGGTAGACCACCCCGGCGATGACCCCGATGCCGAGCAGGCCGGTGATGAAGCGTTGGCCGGGCCACAGCACCGGCGCCGACGTGATCGTGCCCTGGAGCTTGCCCACCGCGATGAGCGAGCCGGTCAAGGTCACCGAACCGATCAACACCGACGCACCGGTGGTGACGATGGCGAGGGTGTCGGGGGTGCTGTGGGACCACACGTTCTTGTAGAACTCACCGCCGGCCACGAACACCGACGCGGTCCCGCCGAATCCGTTGAACAGACCGACCATCTGCGGCATCGACGTCATCGCCACGCGCTTGGCCATGATGAGGCCGATGAGGCCGCCGGCCACCGCCACCCCGAGAATGGGGGCGTAGTCGGTGACCCCGGGGTCGGCGAGGGTGATGAGGCCGCCGAGGGTCATGCCGAAGGCCGCGACCTTGTTGCCCCGGACCGCGGTCTTGGGGCCGCTCATCCATTTGAGACCGACAATGAAGCTGACCGCCGCGACGAGCAGTCCCATTTCGGTGGCGAAGTCTGTGTAGCTGTAGGGGGTCATGTCACTTCGCCTTCTTCTTGTTGAACATCGCCAACATGCGGTCGGTGACGAAGAAGCCCCCGACGACGTTGAGCATGGCGAAGAACACCGCGGCCAACGCCATGTAGCGCGCGGGGTTGCTCCAATCGGCGGTGTTGAGCCCGCGGGACACCAACAGCGCCCCGATGAGGATGACCCCCGAGATGGCATTGGACCCGCTCATCAGCGGCGTGTGCAGGGTGGTCGGCACCTTTGAGATGACCTCCCACCCGACGAACATCGCGAGGATGAGGACCGAAATGCTGACCGCGAGCGCTTGCAGAGCTGCAGGATCCATGGAGCCTCCTGGATTTGGGCGCCGTGGTGCGGCGTTTTCGGCCGGATGTCAACCGAGGGACGGCCGGACGAAAGTTGCTGCACCGCGTGAAAACAGGGCACGATGCGCGAGGTCCCGGGGCCAGAATGACGACGGTGCGCCAAGTGATGTCTCGACGAGCACGAGGGTGCGTCCTTCTCGGGATGCTGGCCGGGGCCGTGGGGCCGGGCCTTTTGTCCTCGTCGTCGTGGGCCCAGGGCGCGCCGGCGACCCCGGCGGGGGAGGTCATCGTCGGGGTTGAGGTGCGGGGCGCGCCGGATGACACCGCGGCCAAGACCGTGGCCGCCACCTTCGGGGTGGTGAGCGGCGATGCCTTCGACCCCGAGCAGATACGCCAAGGCATTCGCCGCGTGTTCTTGTCCGGCCCCTACCGCGACGTCCGGGTGTGGCGGAGCAAGGGCGAGGGCGGGGTGCGGCTGGTGCTCGAGCTGTTCTCCGACGTGCTGGTGGGGGTGGTGACGGTCAAGACCGATGGGCGCATCCCCGAGGACCGGGTCCGGGAGGCGCTGGCGATCAAGCTGGGCGAGCGGTTCGAGCCGCAGCGGTTGCCCCGGGTCGAACGCGAGGTCGCGGCCTTTTGTGCCGAGCTGGGCTACCTCCGGCCGCGGGTGAAGGTCTCGGCCGAACAAGTGGGCGAAGCCGAGGTGGCCCTGACCGTGGTCGTCCACGAGGGCGCGCCCCTGACCGTGCGCAACGTCGAGGTCGCGGGAGATGGCCGGGTCGCGCTGTTCGACGTCGCCGCGTGGTCGGGCCTGGCCCCGGGGGCGGACTACGACGGGCTGGTGCGGGAACAGGGTCTGAAGGACGTCGTGGCCGCGCTGGTCGAGCGGCGTCACCTGCGCGCCCAGGCCACGTTGTCGGTGCTCGACATCGACGAGGACGCGCTCACCGTGGACCTGCTGTTCGACATCGAGGCCGGGCCCCGGTACCACGTCGACTTCGTGGGCAACCACGCCCTCACCCGGGCCCAGCTCGGGGACGTGATCAGCGTGCGCAAGATCCCCGGCCTGGGCAAGGAGCAGGTCCGGGCCACGGTGCAGTCGTTGCTCGACGTGTACCACCAGCAGGGGTTCGCCCGGTGCACGGTGCGGACCCGGGAGGTCCCCGCCTATCGGCCGTTCGACGACGACGCCGAAGAGGTGTTGCAGTTTGTGATCGATGAAGGGCAACGCGCGGTGGTGACCGCGGTCCGCCTCGAGGGGGTGGTGAGCAAGGACGTGGATGTGCTCACCGAAGAGCTCGCCGCCTATGTCGATGAGCTGCGGCCCCCCACGAGCCTGCTGGAGTCGATCTCGCAGGCGGGGGCGACAATGATCCTGGAGAGTCAGGGGCCCGACGAGGCGCTGCCCGACCAGGCCTCGGGCCCGCTGTACATCGACGATCTCTACCGCCGGGCCACCGAGCGGCTGATCGACGAATACCGCTCGGTGGGGTTTTTGGAGGTCAAGGTCTACGGGCCGGAATTGCTCTGGGGGGCCGACGGGCGCGAGGTGGTGGTGCGGTACCGCGTGGTCGAGGGCACCCAGCTGTTGGTGACCTCGGTGGAGTTTGTGCCCCTGCCCACCTTGCCCCTGGCCGACGTGCTCAGCGACGCGACGTTTGAGCCCGGGGAGCCGGCCAACCTCTACGCCATCGAGGAGACCCGGGTGCAGCTGGAGAACGTCCTGCGCAACAACGGCTTTCCGTTCGCGGAGGTCACCGAGTCGTTGGTCCCCGACGACACCGGCGGCGCCTCGGTGGTGTTCCGGCTTAACGAAGGCCCCCGGGTGCGGGTGGGCAAAATCATCGTCCAGGGCAACGACGTGACCCAGTCGTTCGTGATTCGCGATCGCTTGGCCTTGTCGTCGGGGGACTGGTTCACCCAGGACAAGATCGCCCTGTCTCGACGACGGTTGCTCACCACCGGGCTGTTCAGCTCGGTGCGCATCCGGCTCGTGCCCGGCCGCATCGAACACACCGTGCGCGATGTGCTGGTCGAGGTCAAAGAGCGCAAGCTGTTCTCGATCGAGACCGGGGCCGGGGCCTCGGTCGAAGACGGCCCCCGGGTGTTCCTCGCCGGGGAGGCGCGCAACGTGGCCGGCCTGGGGGCCCAGATCAAGGGCCGCGGCCAGCTCAACTACCCCGCGGTGTTCTACCCCCTGGTCTACCAAGACAGCGATCCCAACCACCCGCAGTACCGCGCCCAGGCCGCTTTCCCCCAATTCCCGTGGCTCTACTATTTCGAGGGCCAGAGCATCCTCAGCGCCGAGCTCCCCGACGTGTACGGCCTCCCGTTCTCCGCTCGCTTGCACGGCCAAGCGGTGGGCCTGCGCGAGATCCGCCCCGCCTTCACCCTCCTGCGCGGCTCGGTGCTCGCCGGCATCGACGTCGCGCCCTTGCCCTGGTGGCGCGCCACCATGGACATCGAGGGCGAAATCTCCGACTTCGACTGCCCCCGCGACTTTCAAATCGGGCAGAGCTGCGGCCAGGGCAACATCAACCTCACCCGCCGGCGCGACAACGGCTTTATCCAGCAGACCACCTACCGGGTCTCGACGACGTTCGACCTGCGCGACGATCCCTTCACCCCCCAAAAGGGCCTCTACCTGTTCACCTCGGGGGAGGTCGCGGCCGGTTCGGGCATCTTGCGCGACGACCAAAACCCCGGAGAAGGGGACGAGGTCAACTCCGACTTCGTCAAATCCTCGTCGGTGGCCAGCGGCTACATCCCCCTCGGCGACCGCTTCATCCTCGCCGGCCAGGCCCGGCTGGGCTTCATCGTTCCGGTGTTCTCCAAAGACAATTACATTCCGCTGTTCAAGCGGTTCTACCTCGGGGGCACCCGCTCGGTGCGCGGCTTCTTCGAGGACGAGATCCTCCCCGCCGACGACCCGCGCTGGCCCGCCACCCAGGCCCGCCCCGAGCCCGGCTTCGAAGGGCTCGTCGACGCCCGCAATTCGCTGGGGGGCACCTTCGTGTGCAACGCCAAGGCCGAGCTCCGGGCCCGCATCATCGGCGACCTGGACTTTGGGCTGTTTTTTGATGTGGGCCAGTTGCTCGAAGACGTGCGCAACTTCCAGCTCGGCGGCTTCGCGGCCGGGACCGGGTTCGGCTTTCGCTACAACACCCCGGTGGGGCCCTTCGCCATCGACGTGGGCTGGCGCGTGATCAACGGCCAGCGCGAACTGGCCCCGCTGGTGTCCCTCGAGCGGCTCAACATCCACTTCTCCATCGGGACGTTCTGACCGCCGGCCGCCCCCCCACCGCCTCGACGCGCGGAAGTGCCCGAAATTTCTACACACGCGGTGGCCTCTGGGCCGTATATTCACCCACACACACGCACGTGGGGCCGGGGCGCTCGACACGCTCAAAAAGTTGATACAAGCCCCGAGAGGTCGCCATAATCTAAGGCGATCGTCCGACGGCGATCGCATCCGCCCGGGGGAGCAGAGGCCACGCATGCCTGACTTTCAGGTCACCATCACCGAAAAGGGCGGCAAGCCATCGTCGCAGACCTTCTCCCAGAGCGAGGTCACCATCGGCCGGGTCCCGGGCAACGACATCGTCCTGCCCAAAGGCAACATCAGCAAGCGACACAGCCGCATCGTGCTCCGCGATGGCCGCTTCATCATCGTCGACCTCAAGTCGACCAACGGCACCTACGTCAACGGCAAACGCATCAATTCCCCGCAGGTCCTGCACCGCGTGGACAAAGTGTACATCGGTGACTTCACCATCCAGGTCGACGGCCAAGGCGACGAGCCGCAAAAAGCCCCCGCGCCCCCTGAGCCTGAAGAAGACGTCGCCATCGACGACGACAGCGAAGACCTCTTCGACGCTCTCGACGGCGACATGATGAGCGAGGCCGAGGCCCTGCTCAAAGACTCCAGCGAGGACGCGGCCCCGCCCACCCCGGCCCCCGAGCCCCGCAAAGAAGCCCCCGCGCCCCCCGCGCCCCGCGCGTCTCGTCGACCGCGGCGGGCCAACGGCGGCGCGCCCCCGGCGATGGAGGTTCCCGCCAGCACCATCGAGGACCGCAAGCGGGTGTTCGAGGCGGTGAAGAATGCCGTGGCCGACGCCCGCGGGGCGGACATGAAAAAGGCGGCCGAGAAGGCCGTCGGCGCGGCCATCGACAAGCTCGGCTCGCGGGGCAAGGCCCCCGCGGGGGCCAACCTCGACGCCTGGCGCCGCGAAATCGTCGACGAGGTCACCGGCCTCGGGGCGGTGGGCCCGCTCCTGGACGACCCCGGGGTGACGGAAATTTTCGTCAACGGTCCGTACCAGGTGTACGTGCGCCGCGACGCCGAAGAGCCGCGCCCCGAGCCGGCGATGTTCAGCTCGCCGGAGGCGCTGTCCGCGGTCATCGCGCGCATGTTGCGGGGCACCGGGCTCGCGTTTGACGACGACCACCCCGTGGTCGAGGCCCGCCTCGCGGACGGGACCCGCATCCACGCGGTGCACCCGAGCTGCGCCCGGTCGGGCCCGGTGTTGACCCTCACCCGCCGGTCCCAGAGCGCCATGTCACTGGATGACCTGGTGGGCGAGGGTGTGCTCACCGCGGGCATGGCCGAGTTCTTGTCGACGTGCGTGCGCACCCGGCGCAACGTGCTCATCGCCGGCAGCCCCGGCGCCGACCTGGGCACCTTTGTCGGGGCCGTGGCCGGCGCCGCCCCCGACGGCGAGCGCGTGGTCTGTGTCGAACAAGCCGGTGACCTGCCCCTGCAGGCCGCGCACTTGGTGCGGCTCGAGGCCCGGGCGCCCTCGCGCATGCGCGAAGCGGTGGCCGCGGCGGTGCGCATGTGCCCCGACCGGTTGGTGGTGCACGAGCTCGGCGGGGCCGAGAGCCTCGATGTGCTCATCGCCATGGGCGGGGGCCAGGACGGGGCCATCGCGTCGAGCTACGCGGGGTCGGCCCAGGAGGCTTTGTCCCGGTTGGGCACGATGATGACCCTCGGGGACGACATCCCCGCGCGCATCGCCCGCAAACAGATTGCAGATGCATTGGACGTGGTGGTGGTGCTCACCCGGTACGGGGACGGCAACGAACGCGTGAGCGAGGTGGTCGAGGTCACCGGCGCCGACGTCGACCTGGTCACGACCCAGGCGATCTTCACGTACAAAAAAGACCGCGACAGCTTCTCGGCCAAAGGCGAGCCGCGCTTTTACCAAGAGCTCAAGCGCCGGGGCGAGCAGGTCGACGCCAGCATCTTCCGCGACGGCGCCTAGCGGGCCTCTGGACCTCGACGCCGTGTCGTGTGCATGGGCCAACGCTTTGCGTTGCTGAAGCGATTCCTCGGGAATGGCCAGCCGATACCGGCGCGCTCGCGAGCGGTGAGGGCGTGAGGGGGGGCGAACGAAGTTCGCCTGAAGCAATGCGAAGCATTGCCAGGGATGGGACATCCCCCCTGGGAAGGCTAGAGGAACAGCGTCGAGATCGACTCGCCGGTGTGCACCCGGCGGATGGCTTCGGCCACCAACGGGGCGATGGACAGCACCCGAATCTTACTGCACGTCTTGGCTTTTTCGTTGAGCGGGATGGTGTCGGAGATGACCACCTCCTGCAGGGGGGAGTCGGTGAGCCGCTCGGGGGCGGGGCCGCTGAGCACCCCGTGGGTGGCGTAGGCCCAGACCCCGGACGCGCCTTGGGTCATCACCGCCCGGGCGGCTTGGGTGAGGGTGCCGGCGGTGTCGATCATGTCGTCGATGATCACCGCGCGCTTGCCGTCGACGTCGCCCACGATGTTCATGACTTCAGCGACATTGGGTCCGCTGCGCCGCTTGTCGATGAAGCCGAGGCCGGCGTGCAGGCGTTTGGCGTAGGCCCGGGCGCGCTCCATCCCGCCCGCGTCGGGGGCGACGATCACGAGGTCGTCCGGCTTTTGTCCGTCGGAGCAAAACTGCTCCTTGAGGTCCGCGAGCATGATCGGCATCGCGTAGAGGTGGTCGAAGGGCACGTTGAAGAACCCTTGAATCTGGCCCGCGTGCAACTCCATGGAGATGACCCGGGTGGCGCCGGCCGCGGACAACAGGTCCGCGACGAGCTTGGCGGTGATGGGCGCGCGGGGCGCGACCTTGCGATCCTGTCGGCCGTAGCCGTAGTAGGGGATGACGCAGGTGATCTCTTCGGCCGACGCGCGCTTGAGCGCGTCGGTCATCACCAACATCTCCATGAGGTTCTCGTTGGTGGGTGGGCAGGTCGACTGCAACACAAACGCGTGCAGCCCGCGCACGCTTTCGCCCACCTCCACCATCGTCTCCCCGTCGGAAAAACGTGTGACCCGTGCGTCCCCGAGGGGCATCTCGAGGATGTGCGCCACCTGGTGGGCGAGGTCGGGGTTCGAGTTGCCGGCAAAGATTTTGATTTCGCTCGTCACGGTGTGTCCCGGGAATGATCGTGGCCCTCTTTAACCCGGCGAACGCGATCGTTGAACCGTCCGGATCGAGTCTGTTCACGTCGAAAATCGCCCGACGCGGGTGTAGGCGAACGGACGACCCCGTCGCCTGGGCACGCCCCCGCGCGTTCGTTACAATCAACCTGTGAAGCGTGACGAAGCAGGCCCGTTGATCGGCTGGTCGTTGGGGGCGGGGATGAAGCGCCGGCCCCTCGAGGAGCTCCTGGACTTTCCGTGCACCTACACGTTCAAAGCGGTCGGGCTGGCCACCCGTGACCTCGCCGGCTCCTTGCGGCGCGCGGTCCAACGGGTGCTCGGCCGCGGCATCGAAGACGACGAGTGCCGGGTGCGCGACAGCGCGGCCGGGCGCTACCAAGCGGTAACCTTCGAATTTCGTGTGGAAAACGGCGACGAGTTGTACTCCGTGTACCGGGTGCTCCAGGCCGACGAACGGGTGAAATACATCCTGTGACGGGCCCGGTGCGGGCGGCCCGAAATGAAGCATCCGCGAGCCTGGACCGTTAGTGTGTAGGCCCCTGACGGGTGTGATCCCGCGATGATCGTTCGACGACGCTACCGGCTCTTGTTTGGCCTCGCCCTCACCGGCGGCGCGCTGTGGTTGTTGCTGCGCGCGGTCACCAGCCAGCCGTCGGTGGACCTGTTGGTCGAAGAGCTGTCGGTGCGCTTGTCCAAGGAGTTTGGCCTCACCCTCACCGTGGGCAACGTCGACGTGGCGCCCGAGCAGGCCCAGGTGGTGCTGTCCCCGGTGCTGGTCCGCGACGCCGACGACGAGGTGTTGTTCTCCGCCCAGCGCATCGAGTTGAGCCTGTTGCCCCTGGAGCTGTTCCAAAAGCGGCTCGCGGTGCGCTCCCTGGTCATCGAAGAGCCGTTCCTCCACGTGCGGCTGCGCAAGGACGGTTCCATCGCGGGCATTCGCGTCCCCGAGGGGGCGAGCCCCGCCGACGACCCGCTGGTCAAGCTCGACGTCCACGACTTCCGGGTGTTGCGCGGCAGCGGCCGGCTCAGCGTGGAAGAACTCGGCGAGGTGGTGTTCGAAAGCGTGACCAGCCGCTTGCGGGGCAGCGGCCCCGACGGGCACCGGCTGAAGTTCTCGGTGGGGCAAGCGGCGTTCACCCACAACAAGGGCAAGGTCACCACCGAACGATTCGGCGGTCGCATCGTGGTGTTCGGCGACGGCCTGCTCGAGCCCGAGCGGGTGTCGATCTCGGACATCACCCTGCGCAGCGAAGCGGGCACCGTCGACGTGGCCGGCAACGTGTTGATCGCGGCCTACGACAAGCTGCCGGCGTTCGATGTCACCGTGCACGGGTCGGCCGACTTCCAGCGCCTGCTGCAGCCCTTTGACCTCCCGGTGGGGGTCGAGGGCCAGGTCGCGGCCACCGTCAATGTCTCTGCAGAGCAGGGGGCGCAGGCCCTCAAGGCCGAAGGCCATGCCGATGTCGAGGCCCTGCAGGTCGACGGCTACGACGTGGGCACGCTCCGGGGGGCGTTTGTCGGGGACCGCGACAAAATCGTGTTCCCCCGGGCGACCTGGCAGGTGGCCGACGCCCTGTTGCGGTGCCAAGGCACGTTTCATCTCGATGAGAACATCACCTACCAGTACGAAGTGAGCGGCGCGGACCTGTCGATTTACAGCCTGCTCGACGGTCTGCAGATCGGTGGGTCTTGGACCGACGTGCGCGTCGACGGGGACGTGGTGGGGGACGGGCAGGTCCTGCCCGAGTTTCTCGTCCGGGGGCATGGCCGGGGCCACTTTCACGACTTGCTGGTGGCGAGCCGGGACGCGCGCCGGGCCCGGCCGGGGGATGTGGTGCTGACCAACCAACGCGACATCGGGGTGGACGCGGAGTTCTTCGCGGACATGTCCCACCTGCGGCTGGACGGTTTTATCGACGACGGTTGGACCCGGGCGGACGGCACGGTGATCTTGCACTTCTCGGCCACCGAGGGGTTGGAGATCGTGGCCGACGGGGCCCAGGGCGATTTCAAGAGCGTGGGCGAGCGGGTGGGGTCGCTGCCCTTGACCGGCGCGGGTGGCTTCCGCCTCGAGGTGGGCGGCCCCTACGCCGACCCCTGGGTGCAGGTCGACGCGGTGGGCAAAGACATTGCGGTGGACGGCTTCCCGGTGGCCGACCGGGGCGCGGCCTTGATCGGCTACCGCGACGGCAAGATGACCCTCACCGACATCGATGCGCAAAAAGGGAAAAGCCAGTTCGGCGGGACGCTGGCTTTGGACTGGTTCCGCAAGCACGACCGGTACCGCATCGTCGACGACGAGGGCCACGAGATTGTGCCCTTCGTGACCGAGTCGGTGCCGGGCTTGGCGGTGGACGCGGACTTGGTGGTGACCCGGGGCCGGGCCGAGGACCTGCGCGCGATGATCCCGGCCCGATTCGGCGACAGCGGGGTGCTCGGCTTTTTCCGCACCCTCGACGTCGACGGGCCGGTCACCGCGCAGGTCACGACCACGGGCTACATCGGGGACGGGACCGTCGACCACCTGGTCGGCGGGGGACAGGTCACGGTCTTGCCCACCGCGCGGTTGTTGGGCCAGACCCTCACCGGGGGGCAGGTCGACGTGCGGCTGACCCCCGACCGCATCTACGTCGACCCCTTGCGCCTGGAGGCCGCGGGCGGGGAATGGCGGTTCGGCGGTTCGATCAAGCGCGCCACCGGGGACACCCAGGGGGATTACCGGGTGAACGAAGTGGCGCTGTCGGGCCTGGACGCGCTGCAAGGCGCGGGCACCTTCACCGGCCAGCTGTTGTCCGAGGGTCGCGTCACCGGTGACATCGCCAACCCGGTGGTCGACGGCCGGGTCCAGCTGCGCGGCGCCCAGTACGACGACATCCCCCTCCGCGACGCGTTCCTCACGTTGCACCACGAGGACCGGGTCGCCCACCTCCACGGGCCCGTGCTCGGCCGGCGGGGGCAGGGTGAGTTCGAAATCGCCACCACCGCGCCCTACGCCTACAGCGCGGACATCGACGTCAACCGTGGCCCGGCGGTGGACCTGTTGCCCCCGGACATGATTCCCCAAGACCTCGACGTCTTCACCGCCGGCACCCTCGCCGCGAGCGGCGCGCTCTCCACCATGAGCGAGAGCCGGGGCACGATTCAACTCGCCACCCTCGAGATCGACCGGCCCGACCTCCCGGTCAAAAACACCGCGGATGTGCTCGCCCACTTTCGCGGCGACAGCCTCACCATCGACCAGTTCGAGCTCGCCACCCCCCAACGCGACGCGCTCTCCCTGTCCGGCACCCTCAGCACAGAAACATTGGGTCTCACCGTGCAGTCCAAAGGCCAGCTTTGGTTCTTCACCCACTTCATCGACGCCCTCACCAGCGCCCGGGGCGGCTACGACCTGCAACTCTCGGGGACGGGGACGTGGGACAGCCCCCGCTGGGCCGGGACCGCCACCCTCACCCGGGCCACCTTCAACGTGGCTGACTTCCACCCCACCATCCGCGGGGTCGACGCCAACCTGCGGTTCCAAGGCCGTCACGTCATCGTCGAACAAGCGGTGGGCAAACTCGGCGACGCCCCCTTCGACCTCGACGGCACCGTGCGTCTCGCCGGTCTCAGCCCCGACCGCTACGACCTCAAAATGGCGTTCAAGGACTTGAAGCTCAAGATCCCCGAATGGCTCCCCACCCGCACCAGCGGCACCGTGACCCTCACCGGCCCGGCCGACTTCCCCACCCTCGGCGGCGAGGTCGAACTCCTCCAGGCCACCTACACCGAAGACATCAACGTCGACCGCATGCTCCCCGAGTTCCGTCGTCAACTGCGCCGCCCCTTGGTGTTCGACAAGACCGAAGAAGACCTGCGCTACGACATCCACCTCGTGTCCCCGGGGGGCATCGTTGTGCACAACAACATTGCGGATATCGAGGCCAAGGGTGACCTCTACCTCGTGGGCACGGACGAGCGCACCGGGCTCAAAGGCAACCTCTCCCTGCTCAGCGGCACCGCGGTGTTCCGCAACAACACCTACCGCCTCACCCGGGGCACGGTGGAGTTCACCGACACCTACCAGGTCTCCCCGTTGCTCGACATCGACGCCGAGACCCGGGTGCGCGACTACGACATCACCGCCCGGCTCAACGGGCCGCTGCGGGATTTGCGCATCGACCTCTCGAGCCAGCCCGAGCTCGCCGAGATCGACATCCTCGCGTTGCTCACCTTCGGCTTCACCCAGCTCGAGCTGCAGAACACCACCGTGAGCGCCGGCGCCGCCGGCCTCGAGGTGGTCAGCGCCTACACCGGGCTCGACCAGGAGGTGCGCCGCATCCTCCCCGACGCGGTCCGGGGCAACGGCGTGCTCACCGTCGACGAGCTGCGCCTGACCTCACAGTTCTCCTCGCGCCAGCAGTCCAATGTGCCTGCGGTGCGCGTGGGCTTCGAGGTCAACCCTGGCTTTTGGGGCCTCGACGGCAGCAAGCTGCGGCTCCAGTCCACCCTGCTCGACGCCACCGGACAGGGCACCGACCAAAGCGTGGAGTGGGAAAAGCGGTTCGACAACGATCTGCGGTTCCGGCTCACCTGGCGCAGCCAAGACCGCGGCGCTTGTCCCCAATGCACCAACCAATGGGGCGACGTCGGCGCGGACTTGCGGTACCGCTGGGAGTTCTAGATTTTGAGGGGGGAGTCCCTCCCCCCTCGGCCCTCACGCTTCGCAAGCTCGGCGATATCGGCTGGCCATTCCGAAGGAATGGCTTAAGCAACGCGAAGCGTTGCCACCCCACTCCCCCCTCGAATCCTCCCTGGCCTCCGGCCGTCGGATTCGGCGTCGTGTGCGATGGCCATTCCGGAGGAATGGTTTACCCAACGCAAAGCGTTGCCATCGCATACGTCCAGTCAGGGAATCGCAACTCGCTGAGGTTTTGCAGTGTGCATTCGCTCTGGGGTACGAAAAACGGAGCCCTCGCGGGCTCCGTGCTCGGGGTGATGGGTGGCTCAGTCGATGTATTTGTCGATGAGGGGCAGCATCGCGTCCCACTTGAGCAGGCCGGTCTTGCGTCCGGGGGGCACGCGGATGATGCGGCCGCCGCTGCCCACCGAGGTGCCACCCGGGTGGTAGGGGTGCGGGTTGCTGTCGCTGGGCTTGAACATGAAGCTCTCGCCGGTCTCTTTGGCCCGTCGGGTGAACGAGCTGTTCGGGCCCGAGATGTAGGCGGTGGCGGCCACCGCGATGTCGCGTTGGCTCATGTTCGGGCCCACGGTGACCCCGGCGGTTTTGGCGTTGCGCTTGAAATGCTCGGCCGCGATGACCGCGCTTTGCAGGCGGGACCGCTCGGTGTCGGTGCCGCGCTCCCAGGTGCCGAGCCCATGTTTCTGCAGGATCGCGTTGCCGTCGGCGGTGGACACGTGGCGGGGGTCGAGACCGTAGCCGCTTTCGGGGCCGTGGGTCGACGAGCGCAGGGTGCCCGAGCCGGACTCCTGCGCGTGGATCGCGCCGATGAACGACGCGGGCACCCCGGTGAGGGCGGAGGCCCGTTTGTACGTCTCGGCGTGCTTGGGCACCTCGCGGGCCAGGGACCGTCCCTTGGCGCTCGCTTCTGCGGCCGCGACTGCAGCGGCATTGGGGGTGAAGTTCGCCGAGGTCGCGGTGCCGTCCGCGGTGGTGTTGTCATTGGCCGCGGGGGCGGCGCCGAGGGCGGACCAGGTCTGGGGCCCGACGATGCCGTCGACGGTGAGGCCGTTGGCGCTCTGGAAGCGGCGCACGGCGCGTTCGGTGTTGGGCCCGAAATCGCCGTCTACCGCGCCGGGGGAATAGCCGGCCGCGGCCAGGCGGTTCTGCACGTCCCGCACCGCTTCGCCGTCCGCCCCCCGCCGCAGGGTCGGGGTGTTGACCGGCGCAGTCGAGGTGGCGCCCGGCCCAGAGACATTGCCGGGGGACGTGGACTGCCCGCTGGTCACCGGGTCTTGGCCGTTGACGACGGTGACCCCGATCTTGCCAGGGTTCCCGCTGCTGTTGACGTCCCCCCAGAACCGTTGCCATTCCTGCGGGGGCAGGGTCAGGCACCCCGCGCTCGACGTGGTGTTGGTGCCCCCTTGGTGAAAGAGCATGTCGTTGCTGGTGCCCATTTGGTCGCGGCTGTCGAAGTTGCCGTCTTGGTTGGTGTCCCGCTCGGCGGCCTGGGTGCCGGTGGGGCGCAATGCTTTGGCATACAAAGATCCCGGTTGGCGCTGTTCGCGGCCGTAGTGCACGCCGGTTTGGTACTCGTAATGGCCCTCGGGGACCCGGCCGAGGTCCCGGCGGCCGTCCCCGTTGATGTCTTCCCCGAAGCGGCCCGCGCTGCTCCCCGCGGGGTCGGTGTTGCCTTGGTAGTCGCGCACGTGTTTGGTGCCGTCGGCGTCCTTCCAGGCCATCACGAACTTGTCGTTGTAGACGCCGCCCCGGGGCGCGGTCTTGTAGTTTTGGTCGGTCCGGAATGCCATCACATTGCGGTCGCCGGGCTGGTCTTTCCAAGTCCCGCCGCGCTCTTCGACCATGCGTTGGTAGGCGTCGTATCGTTCCGCTTCGGTGGTGGGCGGGGTGGTCGCCTCCACCGCGCCGGCGCGTTCGGTGCTGGGGTTTTGCAGGCCGGTGCTGACGTTGACCCCGGGCTCGGCGGGTTGGTTGGTTTCCCGATCTGCGCGGGCTTGGGCGTCGGCGGCCACCGCGGTCTTGCGGGCGGCGGCCTGGGCTTCGGGGGTGGCGGCGACGCGACCGGCCTGGGCGGGTTCGGCCGCGACCTGGGGGTTGTCGAGGGCGCGCATGGTGTCGGGCCCGATGCGGCCATCGACCTGAAGGCCCTGCTGGCGCTGGAAGTCGCGCACCGCTTGTTCGGTCTGGGCCCCGAAGCGCCCGTCGACGCGGAGGTCGGCGCCCTGTTCATTGAGGCGTTTTTGGGCCGCGGCCACGTCGAGCCCGCGATCGCCGGCGTCGAGCACGCGGCTGCCCCGGCGCACCGGGTCGAGGGTGCTGTCGGGGCCCTGGGCGCGCTGCGGTGCTTGGGGGCGTTGGCGCGGTTGGGTGTTGGATTGGGGAATAGCGGTGGCGACCATAAACCTGCTCCGGGGTGTTGGGTGGACAGGTTTGTTTTCGGGAACCGGGCGGGACCGGCGCTCGGGGGATCGACCTACGACGCGCGCAGAACGTAGGACACTCTCCGTCCTCGTACCGGATGATGCGACATGAAGGGGGATGTGGGACAGGATGCTAAGGGTTTGATTATATTGGACGATCGGCCGGGCTTCTGCGGCCCGGGGACAATCGCGGGGACGGGTCCGCCTGGCCTCTGTTAGCGTCCCGCGCATGCTGGCGTTGGTGGCAGAGGCGGTGTTTACCGGGGAATCACGGACCCCGCTGATCGAAGGCGGGGCGCTGCTCATTGACGGCGGCATCATCCGCCAGGTGGGCCCGGCCAAACACGTGGTCAAGAAGTCGATGACCCGCATCGATGTCGAGGGGGTGGTGTTGCCCGGCCTCATCGACGCCCACACCCACGTCTGCCTGTCCGCGAGCGCGGACCCGGGCAGAGACATTGCGAACGAACACCCCACCCGCACCACCGCCCGCGCCATCCGCAGCCTGCAGCAACATGTGGACGCAGGGGTCACCACCATTCGTGATGTCGGGGGCGTGCACGGCATCGACCTCGAGCTGTCGCGCCTGCAGCGCGAAGGGTTCGTGGAAGGCCCCGAGGTGTTCGCGGCCGGACGTTTGGTGTGCATGACCGGGGGCCATGCTTGTTTTTTGGGCATCGAGGTCGATGGGGGCGATGAGGCGCGCAAGGCCGCGCGGTCCCAGCTGAAAGCGGGGGCCCGGCTGCTCAAGGTCATCGCCACCGGGGGCATCATCACCGAGGGGGTTCGCCCGGGCGCGGCCCAGCTCACCGTGGCCGAGATGCGCGCGGTGTGTGAGGAAGCGGCCAAGGCCCAAAAGGTCGTGGCCGCCCACGCCCAGGGCAGCGAAGGGATCGAAAACGCCCTCGAGGCCGGCTGCCACAGCATCGAGCACGGGTTCTGGCTCAGCGACCGGGCCATCCGCACCATGAAGCAACAGGGCCGGGTGCTGGTGCCGACCTTTGCCGCGTTGCGCACCATGCGGGCGCGCGCCGACCAGCTGCCCGCGTTTATTCGTGACAAGCTGGACGAGGTCGAACGACCCCAGATGTCGTCGTTCAAGCGGGCGGTGGCGGCGGGGGTGGTGGTGGCGTGCGGAACCGACGCGGGTACGCCCTTCAACCCGCACGGCAACATCAAAGAAGAGCTGGCGGCGTTCTCCGAGGCCGGGCTCGACCACGAGAGCGTGTGGCGGGCCGCGACCACCGGCGGTGCAGCGGCATTGGGGATCGACGACCGCGGGGTGCTGACCCCCAACCGCCGGGCCGACGTGATCGCGGTGTCCCGCGACGTGTTTCAGGACCCGCGTCAGTACGACCGGCCGCGGCTGGTGATGCAACGCGGCGAGGTTCTGCGGGGGCCGACGTGACGGTGCGCTTTGTGGCCAGTGAAGAAGACGGGGGCACGGTCACCGAGGTGGCCGCGGACCCGGGCAGCAACCTCCTCGACCTCGCGCACAGTTTTGGGGTGCCGGTGGCGACCCTGTGCGGGGGCAACCTCGCTTGTCGTTGTTGCCGGGTGGCGCTCCTGGAGGGGGCGGAGGTGTCGGCCCCCGCGTCCCGGGAGCGGGAGGCGCTCGAGGAGGTGGGGGCGGCGCCGGACGAGCGGTTCGCGTGTCAGACCACGGTGGAGGGGGACGTGGTGGTGTTGATCCCGCCCCTCGACGAGATGCTGTCGTGAGCGGGGGGTGGTACGGCCTGGCCAAGCCCGCGCTGTTCGCGCTGGATGCGGAGACCGCCCACAATGTCACGCTGTCGATGCTGTCCGCCTACGCCCGGGTGTTGCCGCGTCCCGATCCCGTCGAGGACGGGGTCGAGCAGATGGGCCTGACCTTCGGCTCGCGCTTGGGTCTGGCCGCGGGCCTGGACAAGAACGCCCGGGCCATTCCCGCCTGGCAACGCCTCGGCTTCGGCTTTGTCGAGGTCGGCACCGTGACCGCCTACCCCCAGCCGGGCAACCCCCCGCCGAGGCTGTTTCGCATCCCGGATGCACTGGCATTGTTCAACCGCATGGGCTTCAACAACGAGGGGGCCGAGGTGGTGGGCCAGCGCTTGGCCCGGTTGCGCGACAAAGACGCGGTCACCGTCCCGGTGGGCATCAACCTCGGCAAGTCGAAGGTCACGCCCAACGCCGAGGCCGCCGCGGACTACAAGAAGAGCTTTCGCGCCACCGCGCCCTACGCGGACTACGTGGTCATCAATGTGTCGAGCCCCAACACCCCCGGGCTGCGCAACCTGCAAAGCACCGAGCAGCTCGCGATCATTCTCGACGCGGTGATGGAAGCCAACCAAGAGCTCGACCAGGGGCGGCCGGTGCTGGTCAAGCTCGCGCCCGACCTCGCCGATGAAGACACATTGGCGTGCGCGGACACCGCCCGGGACAAAGGCTGTGCGGGCTTGATCATCAGCAACACCACCATCGACAAGTCCCTGGTCGATGACCCCCCCGCGGGCAGCGGGGGGCTGTCGGGGGCGCCGCTCCTCGCGCGCAGCACCGCCCAGCTGAAGCAGGTGCGCGACCACGTGGGCCCGGATTTTACCCTCATCGGCGTGGGGGGCGTGACCGACGCGGCCGGGGCCCAGGCCAAACGGGACGCGGGGGCGGACCTGGTCCAGATCTACAGCGGTCTTATCTACCGAGGGCCCCGGCTCATCGACGAGCTCACCGCCGCGTTGGCCGACGGCTGACCAACCTCAAGCGGGGCGAACCTCGTCGAGGATGCGCTGGGCGAGGGCGGCCTTGCGGCCCCGGCCCAGGTCCAGGTCGCGCCCGTCTTTGAAAAAGAGCCGCAGGTGGTTGTCCTCGGCCCCGAAGCCTTGGCCTGCGCTCACGTCGTTGGCGCAGATGACGTCACATTGTTTGCGGGCGAGCTTGTCTTTGGCGTACGCCTCGATGTTCTCGGTCTCGGCCGCGAACCCCACCAATGTGCCTGCAAAGTCGCTCGCCCCCAGCGCGGCGAGGATGTCCGGGGTCCGCTCGAAGGCGATGGTCAACGGACCGTCCCCCTTCTTGCGTTTCTGTTCGCTGACCGCGGCGGGCCGGTAGTCGGCCACCGCCGCGGCCATGATGATCACGTCGGCGCGGTCCCGCCGGGCAAACACCGCGTCGTGCATCTGTTGGGCCGAACGCACCGCCACCATCTCGACCCCGGCGGGGGCGGGCAACGCGGTGGGGCCGTGGATGAGCACCACCTCGGCGCCCCGGCCGGCGGCGGCTTGGGCCAGGGCATAGCCCATCTTCCCCGACGAGCGGTTGGTGAGGTACCGCACCGGGTCGAGGTCCTCGGCGGTGGGGCCGGCGGTGACAAGCACCACCCGCCCGGCGTAGTCGCCGGGGCCGAGCGCGGCGCCCACCGCGGCCACGATGTCGGCGGGCTCGACCAGCCGCCCGTCGCCCGCCCGCCCCGAAGCGAGGTCGCCCCGGGCGGGGCCGACCACCACCGCGCCGCGGTCCCGCAGGGTGGCGACGTTGTGTTGGGTGGCCGGGTGATGCCACATGCGCGATTCCATGGCCGGCGCGACGAGCAGCGGGCCGTTCACCGACAGGGCGGTGGTGGTGAGCGCGTCGTCGGCGAGGCCGGCGGCGAGCTTGGCCAGGACCTGGGCGGTGGCCGGGGCGACGACGAGGGCTTCGGCCCAGTACGCGAGCTCGACGTGGCCGATGGCGCCCTGGTCGGTCTGAAGCGCGGAATCCAGCACCGGGTGCGCGCTCAGCGCCTCGAAGGTCAGCGGGGTGACGAACGCGGTCGCCCCCCGGGTCATCACCACCCGCACCTCCGCGCCGGCGTGGCGCAGCTGGCGCACGAGGTCGGCGGCCTTGTAGGCGGCGATCGAACCGCTGACCCCGACGAGAACGCGGCGGCCGGACAGGCGGGGCAGGGCGGGCGGGGACACACCCTGGAAATACCAACTCGACCCCCTGGTTTGAAATAAGCGGTGCCGAACAGTAAAGGACACGCCATGGACCAGGCCCTTCAAGACGCCGCGCAGGCGCTGCTCAGCCCCATCGGAACGGTGCGTGACCAAGGCGAGCAGACCTTGCTCGCGGCGAAGAAAAAGGCCCTGCCGGCCCTGGTCCACGTGCTCGAGACCGCGCCGCTGTCCGACGAGGTCCGCGTGGGCCGGGTGGCCCTGTTGCTCGGCGCGTTCCGCGCCCGGGACGCGCTCCTGTCGTTGCTCGAGCGGGCCACCAGCGACAAGACCCACGCCGACGACCGCCCCCTGGTGGCGCGCGCGATCTGCGAAATCGTCGACGGACGGGACGCGTTCGACGACCGCGTGCTCGACGCGCTGGACGCGATGGGCAAAAGCCCCGACCGGTTTGTGCGGGCCTTCGCGGCCAAAGCCTACGGCGCGCTTGGCGATGCCCGGAGCCGGGCCCGGGTCGAGGCCTTTGTCGACGACCAGGACGCGTGGGTGCGGGAGCAGGCCGAGCTGGTGTTGCGCGACCTCCGGCAACTCAGCGCCGCCGACGAGCCCGAGCAGGACTTCGCCAGCCTCGTCGCCGCGGCCAACGCCGCGGGGGGCGCGCTCAAGCCCTGGCTCGACGACCTCAACGACGCGCGGCGCCCGGTCCGCGAAGCGGCCATCGGGGCTTTGTGCCAAGCCGGCCGGGAGGCGGTGCCGCACCTCCTCGACAAGCTCAACCAACCGCACACCCGCGCACGCATCAGCGCGGCCCAGGCCCTGGGGCAGATCCAAGCCACCGAGGCGGCCAGCACCCTGCTCATCGCGGCCACCGCCCCGGCCCAAAGCCCCCTCGAGCGCGAGCTGCGCCCGGTGGCGTTGCGCGCGTTGGCCAACTGCCTGACCGGCCTCGAGGACGGCGTGTGCGACGCGCTGTTGCCCCTGGCCCGCGACGACGATCGCTTCGTGCGCGCGGCCGCGCTGTTGTGCCTCGGCCGGCTCGCCGACCGCCGGGGCATGCGCGCGGTGGTCGCGGCCCTGACCGAGAACGACCCGTTCGTGATCGAATCCGCCGCCATCGCGCTGTCGGAGGGCGTGCGCGAAGAGGACGTGGAGCTTGTGCCCGCGCTGCTCGACGCGTTCGACAAGAAGCCGCAGAAGGGCATGAGCGCCCTGCGGGAGGCGATCCTCATCGCGCTGTCCCGCATCGAAATCACCGCCGAGCCGTTGCGGGTCCGGGTCCGCCACCGGGTCCGCCATGAGATTTTGGGCCCCACCGCGGCGCTGCGCAAAGCGGCCTTGGCGCTGCTCGAGCGGCTGTTCGCCGACGACGACCCGCCGCCGGTCAAGGTGATCGATCTGGCGCTGTCGCGGTTGTTCGACGACCACCCGGAGGTGCGGGTGGTGGCGGCGTCGCTGTTGGCGCGCCATCTCGAGCCAGGGTTCACCGCGGCGGTGCCGTTGTTGACCCGCGCCATCGGCCGGGGCGAGCGCACGGTGTCGTTGTTGTGCGTCGAGGCGTTGGCCCGGCACGACACCATCGCGGCCAAAAAGGCGCTCGAGGAGCTGACCACGTCGGGGGACAGCGCAGTGGCGTTGCGTGCCGCCGAGCTGGTGGAGAGCTTGTCCCCAAAGACCGAAGAGTGGCGGTTTGTGAGCAAGCCGCGGGTCGAGGCCCCGCCCCGTCGGGCGATCAGCCAAGCCCCCCGGACGCCGCGGCGGGTGAAGGCGGTGACCGACGAGCCCGCGGGGGCGGTGGTGACGGCGAGCTTCGGTCCCGAGCCCGCGACCCCCGAGCCCGCGCCGCACACCCTGCGCGACGAGTACAAAGCCCAGTCCCCGGCCCCCGCCGCCGAGGGAGCGGCGCCGAAGAATCCGCCGGGCGACGACGACGGTGAGGACGATGGCAGCTCGGTGACGCCGCGCTTCGTGGATTGAGCGGCGTCTCGTTCCAGCAAAAGCTTTCCTCGAAAGCCAAAGTTGCCTAGTGTGGCGCCGCGCACTTTGCGCCACGGGGAGCGTCGTTGTTCAAGAACTTCCTGTCCTTCTTCAACACCGATTTGGCGATCGACCTCGGCACCGCCAACACATTGGTGCATGTGCGGGGCAAAGGGGTGGTCCTCAACGAGCCCAGCGTGGTCGCCATCGCCAAGAGCGGAAGCCAGACCCGCGTGCTCGCGGTGGGGCGCGACGCCAAAGAGATGCTGGGCAAGACCCCGGGCAACATCGTCGCCATCCGGCCCATGCGCGACGGGGTCATCGCCGACTTCACCGTGACCGAGGCGATGATCCGCGCCTTCATCAACAAGGCCATCGACCGCCGCTTCACCCGCAGCCGTCTCATCATCTCGGTCCCGGCTGAAATCACCTCCATCGAGCAAAAGGCCGTGCGCCAGGCCGCCCTCGGCGCCGGGGTGCACGAGTGTTTCCTCATCGAGCAGCCGATGGCCGCGGCGGTGGGCGCGGGCCTGCCCGTGCGCGATGCCCGGGGCTCGATGATCATCGACATCGGCGGGGGCACCACCGACGTGGCCGTGATCAGCCTCGGTGGGCTCGTGTCCTGCGAGACGCTGCGCATGGCCGGCGACAAGTTCGACGAGTCCATCGTCAACTTCGTGCGCAAACGCCACAACATCCTCATCGGGGAGCGCACCGCTGAGCTCATCAAGCTCAAGATCGGCAGCGCCTACGAGCTCGACGAGGAGCTCGACATCGAAGTGAAGGGGCGCGACCTCATCACCGGCGTGCCGCGTTCGATCACCGTGACCAGCGTCGAGATCCGCGAGGCCTTGCACGACAACGTGCGCCAGCTCGTCGGGGCGGTCAAAGCCACCCTGGAGCGCACGCCCCCGGAGTTGTCCGCGGACATCATCGACCGCGGCATCGTGCTCTGCGGCGGCGGGGCCAACATCAAAAATCTCGATGTGCTCCTGTCCGAAGAGTGCGCGCTGCCCGTGTTCGTGGCCGAAAATCCCCTCCACGCGGTGGTCGACGGCGTGGGCACGGTCCTCGAGAACCTCGACCAATACAAAAAGCTGCTCATCTGAGCCCCGCGTCGGCGGGTTTTTTTGGGATCCGCGCAACTCGGCCGGTCCCGGCCCGGATTCAGTGCACGAGGGGGAGACCGCGGCGTGCCCGGAGCGCGGCTGGTCTCTTTGCGTCCATCGCACGGTCTCGGCGCTCGTCGCCGAACGGTGAAGTTGCGCGCGCAGCGCGCTTGGCGGTGGAGGCGGGGGAGGGACCCTCGGGATGTCCCGATCAAATCTCCCGCGCCCGATCAAATCTCCCGCGCCGGATCAAATCTCCCGCGCCGGATCAAATCTCCCGCGCCGGATCAAATCTCCCGCGCCCCGGTCTGTCTCTAGGGCAGGGGCGCACCCCAGCGTGCGCCGAACACAAACGCGTCCTGGGGCCGGCGGGTGCGCGGCGCTTGCTCTTTTTTGCGGCGCTCCTCGTCGAGGTCCATGGCCAAGACCCCGTGCCCGATGGCGATGGCGGTCACCGGCTCGGCGTCGTCGGGCAGGCCGTACGCGGCCCGGACCTGGTCGGCGGAGAACCCCGCCATGTGGTGCAGGTACAGGCCGTGGTGGGTCGCCTCCAATGACATTTGGGCGGCGGCGAGCCCGATATCATGCCAAGCGTGGCGGTTGGCTTTGCCATTTTTGGCGAAGGTGGTCATGGCCACGGTGATGAGCAGGACCGAGGCCTCCCGGGCCCAGGTCTGATTGCCCTCGGCCAGGCAGTCGAGCATGGTCGCGAACGCTTCTTGGTCACGTCGCCGCGCGACCAAGAAGCGCCAGGGCTGCTCGTTGAAGGCGGAGGGGGCCCAGCGCGCGGCCTCGAACAACGAACGCAACGTGGCGTCGTCGATGTCGCGGTCGGCGAACGCCCGCGGGCTCCAGCGGGCGCGGATCAAGGGGTGCACGTCGTGGTCGGTGTCAGCGGGCTTGTCCATGGGCCCTGCATGCCATCTTGTCGTGGCCAGGCCAAGGCCCAATGGAATTGCTTTGTTTGCTCAGAACCGCATCGCCAGCGCCCGGCGGGGCCGTGCCCATGTGACTGGATCTGAACCGGCGTCGGCGCCGGGCGGGGGCGCGGCCGCGGCCGCATCCAGCAACGCGCTGGTGGCGGTGCTGGCCATCAACGCCATCGGGCCGGTGAGCAGGGCCAACACCACCACCGCGGCCGCCCCCCCGAGCAGGCTGGTTTGGGCCCAGGGGGGCAGCTCGCCATCGGTGAAGGTCGAGAGCGCGCCAAACCCGCCGATCATCGCCGCCAACCCGAGCACCCCTGGCAACAGGCCCACCAAGGTGGCGAGGGTGGGCCATAGTACCGGCCGGTTCTGGGTCAGCCGGGACACCAGGGTCCCGATGCCGGTGCCCAAGGGGGCGGTGACCCCGCCGGCCGCGGCGGGGATGACGCCGATGATGGCGATGACCACGCCGACGATGACGGCCACCGCGCCCCCGCAGCCGCCCTGGGTCGCGCCCGCAAAAATCATGTACGACCCGAACCCGACGAGCACCAAGGCGGCGGCGAACGGCCCAAAACCCCCGACGGCACAACCGAGCGCAGCCCACACCGGGGTGAGGAAATCAAACGCGGTCAGCGTGTCCGCGGGCGCGATGGTCTCGGCCGCGTCCGGGTCGGGGCGGGCCCGCTGTCGGCCGTCGTCCGGGGCCGGCGGGGGCGGGGGCACGGGCACGGGCGCCAGCTCGGTCTCCGCGGGGTCGTCGGCCAGGCCATCGGGCGCGTCCTCGTCGGCCGCCGGATCGCCCCCCGGCGCGGCACCCGGCGGCAGCCCCGCGGTCAAGCAGGCCAGGGCCAGCCACGCGAACATGTCGCGAGTCTACGCGCGGCGTCGTCGACGAACCAAGCCCACCAAGGCGATCGCCCCAAGCCCGAACACCGCCGGGCCCGCGGCGCCGGTCGCCGCACACCCGCAGGCGCTCTTTTTCGGCGCCGGCGCGTCGGGCGAGCGGGCGGGGGCGGGGCTCATTTCCGGCTGGGCGGGGATGACCCCGGCGGGGCCGCGCGCCTTTCGCTCGGTGGGGGTCGCGCCCGGGTCGCCGAGCACCGCGCACGCGCCCGACTCGTCGTCGGCGGTGAGCAGGGTCTGGCGGCGCTGGCCGAGGTGGATGCCCGCGTGCATCAGGGCCAAACGGTTGGGGGTGTGGTCGAGCCCGAGCACATGGCCGAGCTCGTGGGCCACCACCGTCTCGGGGTCGAGCTCTTGGGGGCGGGGCCCGAACGGGCGTTTGACGTCGATGAACACCCGGGCGGCGTCGGCCCGGCCGCTCGGCTGGCTGTCGACCTCGGTGTAGGCCGGGACCTTGTCGCCGGCGGTCCACGGCGTGCGGGTGTCGACGACCACCTGCGCGTCCTTCGCGGACTTGACCCGGCGCAGGGTGGTCTTGGTGCACGCCGGCGCGTTCCAGGTGGCGAGCGCGGCGTCGAGCGCGGGGCCAAACGTGGGGGCCAAGCCGGGCGCGATGAACACCCCGATGGGCTCGCCCACCGGCCACTTGATGCGGTTGCCGTCGTCGTTGACGGCCCGGGCGAAGGCGGGGGTGGACGAGAGCGAAACCAACAACGCGAGGGTGAGCATGCGCCTCGGTAGCGTCGCGGGATCGAAAAAGAAAGGCCGCGCGCGGGGCACAAAAAAAGGCGCCGGCCCCCGCAAGGACCGGCGCCCGCGCACACACCTGTCTGCTCAGGCGTCGATGTCGTCGACGTTCTCGGCGTCGTCTTCGTCGATGTCGTTGGCCCCCGACGCGTCGAGCATATCGTCGAGCTCGGGGTCGGCGTCGTGGCCGTTCTCGTCGAGGGCGAGGTCGATGTCGTCCCTCTCGAAGCCGCCGCACGCGGAGGGCGCGTCGACGTCGCCTTCGTCGATCCCGTCCACGTCGTCGTTGGTGGCGTCGTCGTCGGCGTAGGCCGCGCGCAGGCCATCGGCGTCGAAACACTCATGGGCGCGGCGCAGCACCTCGACCGGGCGGGGGGACACGCGGGCGAGCACCGCGTCGGCCCGGCCGCCGACCCCGTGGGCCCAGCGCACGCGCAGGCCGAGCAGCTCGATGCCGTCGCGTTCGATCAGGTCCCCGATGGCGATGGCGCGGATGCGGCCGCCGACCCCGGGCTTGTGGATGAAGTCGAAGCCGTGGTTGCGGGCGGGCGTGCCCTCCACGTCGTCGTGGCGGGTCATGTTCCGGTAGAACACCCGGCGGCCGATGGCGCCTTCTTGCCCGGTGGCGAACAGCACGTGCAGGCTCCCGGTGGCGACGTCGCCGCCGGTGAGTTCGGAGATGTGGCCGAGGTTGATGTGCAACCGGCCGCCGCCTCGGCGGGGGCTGTCCTCGTCCCCCTGGAGAAACACCCCGGTCATCAGCCGCACAAAGTCACTGCGGTCGGCGCCCTCGGGCTTGCCCAGCACCAGGTAGCGGACCCGGCCCTCGGCTTGGCGGATGGCGAGCAACCGCATGTCCACCCCGTCGACGGTGCGGGCCCAGACCCCGTAGGGCCGGCCGTCTTCGGTCTCGCCGCTGATGTCGGGGTCGCGGTTTTCGATCGCGCCCTTGATGCGCCGGAGCACCGAGCGGATTTGGCCGATGGTCTCCCGCGCCTTTTGCCGGCCTTGGGCGAGCAGCGACGCGGGGTCGCCGATGGTGATCGCCCCCGCGGTGGGGTCGTCGTCCTCGACCAGGAGCGCGTCGATGTCGAACACGTCGTCGACGCTCACCGGGCTCTGCTCGCCGTCTCCGTCGCCGGGCCCGCGTCCGCCGTCGCAGGCCGCGGTCGCGGCGAGGGCGAGCAGGCTGGCGCACAGGCCGGGGAGCAAAACGTGTCGAGTCATCATGAAAACCTCCGTGGGTCGTGGGTGTCACACGGGGAATCGCAAGGTTCGGACCATGTCGCGCCCGCCCAAAAAGCTAATGAATTCAAGGGGTATTGTGTCCCGGCCGATCCCTGGAGGGACCGGCGCGGCCCGGTCGGCGATCCCTGCAGGTACCACTTGTCGGGGGCGGCCGGCCGGATCAGCGGGCCACGAGCTTCACCTCGACCTCGAAGGCATCGCCCTCTTGGGCCGCGGCCGGCGGGCTTACGTCGTACCGCGCGGTGTGAAACCCTTCCTTGCGAAACTCCAGCACCCGCGGCGTCCCGGTCACGAACCGCCAATCCAGGGTCATCGGCGCCTGGCCGAGCATCTCGGCCTGGGTGCCGCGGATCTCAAACACCCGCACCCCCGCGGCCGGCTCGGTCTTGACCTTGACCTTGACCCGGGTGCCCTCGACCGGCTGGGGGTCCATCGGCGGGGGCGGGGGCGGGTCGCGCCGGTGCAGCCCGAGCTTCAGCCCCCCGAACACAAGCAGCGCCAAGAGCGCGCCAAACGCGATGCCGACGAGCGCCACCCGCCCGCCCCCCGGCGCCGCGCGCGCGGGCAAAGACGTCGCCCGGGCCGGCCGGTGGTCGGACAGGTCGGTCTGGCCCACGGGGGGCCGGTGTCGGTGCCCGGTGGACGCGGTGTCGTCGCGGGGCCGTTTCTTTTTGGTCAGGGGCACCGGACTTGGCGGGGGCGAGGCGCGGGGCACGCGGTCTTCGCGCGAGCCCTCTTCCCACAGCTGGCGGGGGATCTGCCCCGACAAACCCGCGCGCACACCTTTGAGCCGGTCGATGACGTCGCTCATGGTCTGCGGCCGGGTGTCGGCCTCTTTCATCAGGCAGTCGCGGACCAACGATTCCAGCGCCCGGGGAATGCCGCTCTCCATCGGGGGCGGGTCTTTGTTGAGGTGCTTGAGCATGACCTCGACGGGGGTGTCGCCGTCGAAGGGCACCCGCCCCTCGAGCATCCGGTACATCACGCAGCCCAACGAGTAGATGTCCGCGCGCCCGTCGATGGCCCGGCCTTCGATCTGCTCGGGGCTGACATATCGTGGAGAGCCAAGGAACGTCCCCACCCGGGTGAGGTTCAACGCCTTTTCCTCGTCGGAGAAGGTCTTGGCGAGCCCAAAATCCAGCACCTTGACGAAGTGTTCGTCCGCGTCGTCTTCGTCGCCTTGGCGCAGCAACATGATGTTGCCGGGCTTGAGGTCCCGGTGCACCACCCCCGCTTCGTGCGCTTCGCGCAGTGAGCGGCAGACCTGGAGGATCACATGCACCGCCTGCGGCACCGTCAGCTGCTCGTTCTTCAACGCCCGCGTCAGGGTCACCCCGTCGAGGTACTCCATGGCGATGAACAGCACCTTCTCATCCGCCACAATGTCACTGCCATAGTCGAACACGGTGATGGTGTTGGGGTGCTTGAGCCGCGCCGCGGTCGAGGCCTCAAAGAAGAAGCGACTTTGAAACTCCGCCTCGCGGGCCTTGCTCGGCGCCTGGGCGAGGATCTTCACCGCCACCGCGCGTTCGAGACTGGCCTGGTGGGCGCGGTAGACCGACCCCATGCCGCCGCGACCGATGAGCTGCAGCAACGTGTACCGCCCATCGATGATGCGACCCAGCATCGGGTCGGCGGCCGGGTTGCCGGGGTCCGCCCCGCCGGGCTCATTCATGGACGCAACATAGCATCGACCCCGGCGCCGCGAAAAACCCTATCCCTGCGTGATTTCACTCGTTTTGGTTCACGGACCTGTGTTAAAAACGCGGCCTCTGGGGGAGGGCAGGCGGCCCTTCATCGTCGAGGGGGTGCCATGACATTTGCCACTGCGGTGACGAAGCGGTTGGGGTGTGTCGCGCTGTGGACGGCGCTGATCACCGGCGCGGGCTGCTCGTCCAACATCGATCAGGTGTGGAAGTACAAATCGTTCTCCGCCTCACAGAGTTCGCCGGCGGTGGCGGGCGACCTCATCGTGTTCGGCACCCGCTCCGGCGAAGTGCACGCGGTGACCAAAGAGGGCGCGTTCCGGTGGAAGTTCCAGACCCGCAAAGAGGTCATCTCCGCCCCCGCCATCGTCGACAACCTCATCTTGTTCGGCAGCACCAACAGCAATTTCTACGCGGTGGACATGTCCGGCCGCCAGGTCTGGAAGTACCCCACCCTCGACCGCATCAAGGGCGACCCGGTGGCGGTGGGCAAAGACGTGGTGTTCGGCTCGTACGACAAGCACCTGTACCGTTTGCAGGCGGCGGACCGGGAGCTGGTGTGGGTGTTCCCCGACGACCTCGGCGCGGACGAAGAGGCCGAGGAGCCGGCGGAAGACGAGAAAAAAGAAGGCGACGCCGCGGACGACGCCCCGGCCAAAAAGGCCGTCGACAAATCGATGTGGCCGATGGGGGCTTTTTCCTACGCCCAACCGACGGTGACCAGCGGGGGCTTGATCCTCGCGGGCAACCTCGACGGACACATCTACGCCGTCGATGTGCAGACCGGAGAGCTCAAGTGGCGCTTCGCCACCGAGGGGGTGGCGCAGAATCTCGGGGTGACCTCGACCATCGTCGAGCGCGATGGGGTCCTGTACTTCGGGGCCAACGACGGCCACGTCTACGCGGTGAACCTCGGGGACCGCAAGGTGAAGTGGAAGTTCAAGACCAACGACGAGGTCAACAGCTCGCCGACCTTCGACGACCAAGGCACATTGTTCGTGGGCAGCCGCGACAAGCGGCTGTACGCCCTCGACGCGGCCACCGGGGCCAAGAAGTGGGAGTTCGTGTGCGAGGGGCCCATCTTGTCGCAGCCGGTGGTGTACCAGACCTTGGTCATCTTCGGCGCCGGTGAGGGCGACGGTCACGTGTACGCGGTCAACACCCAGACCGGCAAAGAGTTCTGGAAGTTCAAGACCGAGGGCGCGGTGGACGCCGACCCGTACCTCGACGGGGACCGGTTCTACATCGCGTCCGCCGACCGCAACCTGTACGCGTTCCAGATCAAAAAGACCCCTTGAGCCGGGGCCGCCCACGAACAAAAAACGCCTCCCCCCGGGAGGCGTTTTTTTGGGGGATGTGCGGTGATCGCGTCAGCGCGACCGGGATGGGTCAGGGGGTGGGCGGGTCGTCCACCTCGAACCGGACGCGGTTGTGCGACCCGTCGCACCGCGGCGCGGTGGCCGAGGCCCCGCAGCGACAAAGCAAGATCCGATCGCCGAACCGCTCGAGCACGTCCCCGTCGTAGCCCTCGACGTCGACGTCGCCTTCGATCACCAACGGGCCGCCTTTGCGGCACCGGATGCGAACCGTCACGGGGCCTCCCCGGCACCGGCCTGGCGGGCGGCCGCCTCCACCGCCGGGGCGCAGGTCGTGCAATAGGATTTGCCGGTGCGCACGTGGTACCGCACCAGCTCGCCCACCTCCACCGCGTGGCCGCAGCCATCGCACATCGAGCCGAACTCGAGCACCACTTCATCAAAGCCCTCCAGCGGCAACGACCGGCCGCGGAGTTTTTTGGGGATGGGCTCGCGCTTGACGATCTGTTTGCGAAACACCTCGTCGACCTTGCGCCATTGGGCCCAGTGCGCCTCAGACAGTCCGTGCCGCAACGCCGCGGCTTCGAGCAGAGACTCGCGCAGGTCGAACATCTCGTCGGTGATGACCATCCAGTGGTGCGCGTTTCGCGGGCGGTCCCCGAAGTACACCTTCACCCCGGTGAACAGCTCCATGAGAAAGTTGTACTGCTTGGACACGATGCGCTCTTTGGTGACCCCCTCGAAAAAAGGGCCAAGCCGCGGATGGGCCAACACCTGGGTGTAGAAGTCCTCCAGGATCGTGCGCAGGAGCTTGCCGTCGTCGAGCGCTCTCCACAGTTCGGGGTTGGCGGCGAGGTCGCCGGCGCGCCTTCGGTGGGTGTGGTAACCGGGGATGTCATCCATGCAGTCCGTCCAGCTTCTCCAGCTCGGCTTGGGACATGGAGATGACCAAGCCCAGGTTGCTGTAGTCCTTGCACACCGCCACGAACACCTGGCCGCGGTGTTTGTGGGCGCGCTGAATGATGGTGCAGCTGTCGGCCCCGATGGAGACCAAACGGTCCATGCTGCTCGTCGAGGCTTCGACCCCAGGGCCGTATTTGGCCTCGAGCCGGGAGATGGCCCCGGAGCGCAGGTAGTCCGAGACCGCTTCGACCAAGCTGGTGCGCTCCTCGATGTTGAGGGCGTCACCCGGGCTCACCCCGAGGAGCCGGGGGCCGTTGAGATCGATCACCGCGAGGGCCGCGCAGTGGGGGATGTGTTCGCGGGCTTGGCTGATCTCCGCCTCGGTGAACGCGGGGGTGTTGTCGGTGGCGACGAGCAGGCTGCCGTCGAGTTCGTGGGGCATCGCGTCGACGAGCTCGTCGAGGCCGAATACGTATTTGTTGGAGTAGGACCGGCTCAACGGCACGAACAGCGCCCGCAGCGGTCCCTCCATCCGGGCGATGCCCGCGATGTGATGGGCATTGTGTTTGAGCAACGAGCGCCGCAGCCCGTCCTCGTCGACGAGACCCCAGCTCACCAGGGTCTCGCCGAAGGCTTTGCGCGTGTTTTGGCACTCCTTGAGCACCGCCCCGAGGTCTTCCCGCCGCAGGCCCGTCTCGTCGCAGAGCACGTCGCCCAGCCGCCGCTTCACCGCGTCGCACGAGATCCACGCGATCTTCTTGTCGTACAAGTAGATGCGGGCGCTGGCGGCCAAGCCGCGCACCACGATTTCGCCGCTGCCGTGGGTGGCCGCGGCGTCGTCGAGTGCATCCAGGACCTCGGCGGGAATGGGGGTCATGACTACAGCGCGGCCTCGACTTTGGGGGCGGCCATGCGGCTTTTGGTCAGGACCATGCCGACGTTGGCGCTGCTGCGGACGACGTAGACGGTGGCGTGGTCATTGTAGGTCTTGCCGCGGATGAAGACGTGGATGAGGTTGTTGGAGAACGCGATCATCTCGTTGAAGTAGTGAACGCCGTCTTCCCCTTGGCCCCGGGCCTTGCGGAACATTTTTTCGATGGTGGTCACGCTCTGCCCTTGGAACATCTCCGCGGTGGCGGCGGCGACGAGGTCGATGACCTCCCGGGGGTGCGAGTCGACGGTGTTGACCCCGAGCAACATGCCGGTGGCCATGTCGACGTAGCCGATGGCCACACACTCGGGAACGCTGGCTTGCGCCTCTTTCAATGCACTGTCCAAAGACATCTTCTTCTCCTAGGCGGCGGTGCCGCGGTTTGCGTGATGGTCGGCGCGCGCGGCCACATGCCGCGCGAACCGGGTCAGGAACTCTTCTTGTTCGGCCGACTGTACCCACCGGGGGTTGGTGGTGCGGGCCGCTTCCAATGCTTCTGCACCGCTCGCCCCCCGGCGCACGAGCTGGGCCGCGAGCATTGTGCCGGTGCGGCCCATGCCCGCGCGGCAGTGGAGGGCGACGACGTGGCCGGCGGCGAGCAAGCCCTCGATCTCATCGGTGAAGGCCAGCGCTTCGTCGAGCCCGGGCGCGTGCATGTCGTCGATGGGGAAGAAGCGGGACGCGATGTCGACCTTGTCGAGCTCACCCGCGGGCACCAGCCGGCGCTCCTCGAGGGTCACGAGCACGGTGATGCCCGCGCGCTTGAGCAGGTTGAGGTCGATGTCGACGTCGTCGACCACCCCGGGGCGCGGGCAGCCCGCGAGCTCGCCCGGGATCAGCCACCGGAAGCCACGCGGCCCCCCCGCGCTCGCCACCGCGGCCCGGGCCGCGGCCGACAGGGGCGGGGGCTCGGGCGCGTCGTCGGCGAGGTCTTCGCGGACCGCGCCGGGGGTGGGCAGGCGGCTGCCCCCGGTCTTGACGAACTCGGCCGCGACCTCGCTGGCCGGGGCCAAGAAGAACGCGGGGGTGGGCTGGGTGCACTGCGAGCGGCCGCCCGCGAGCAGCGTGGTGTGGCCGCCGAGCCGTTGGGCCCGGTCTTGGCGGTGGGTCACGAGCAGGACCGCCCGGGTGCAGGCCGCGTCGGCGATGAGGTCGAGCAGGGCGTCGGCGTCGGCGTCATCGAGCCCGGCGGTGGGCTCATCGAGCAGCAGGAGGGGGGCGTCGCTTTGCAGGGCCGCGGCCAGGGCCACCCGGCGTTGGTCGCCGCGCCCGAGCAGGTGGCCCTCGTCGTCGAGACGGTCCACGAGGTCGTCGAGCCCCCAGAACGCGAGGTGTTTTTTGAAGTGCGCGCGCTGCTCGGCCCGCGACAGGGCCCCCCGGCGCGGCAAGGACTCGGCCAGCGAGCGGGACACGGTGCGCGAGAGCAGCTGGAGGTTTTGCTCGACCAAGGGCGGGCGGCGCTCCTCGGGCACATCGTGCAGCGGCCGGTCGCAGAACCGGGCGGTACCCCACACCTGCAGCCCCGGGGCGCCCTCGTTGCGACCGGCCAGGGTCCGGAGCAGGGTGGACTTGCCCCCGCCAGCGGGGCCGACGATCAGGTGCAGCCCGGTCTGGTCGAGGTCGAGGGAGAAATCGGCGATCACGACCCGCGCGCCGTACGCCACCCCAAATCCCGACAGCTGCAAAATCGACATGAGTCCGCTTTTCCAGTTTTGAGGGGAATCCCTCGAACACTGGGCTATCGGCTTGTCTTGATTTGAAACGAAGGGCGCAGCGCTTGATCTTTTGTCTTGTTGACGACGACCAGCGGGTTTTCAGCGTCGGATTTCTGGCGGTCGCGCCGCGCGCGCGGCCCCTAGGCGGGGGCGGCCGGGATCGAGGCGAGGAACTCGGCGCGCCGGGCCGGCTCGTCGGCAAACGATCCCGCGAACGCTTGGGTGCGCACGCGCTCGTCGCCGCGTCGGTTTTCGCCGAGCAGCAAACACAGCTGTTCGGCGTCGACGACACAGGCCGCGCCGCGGGCTTGTCCGTGGGTGACCAGGGCGTTGACGATGTCGCGGGTGATCCACTCTTGGTAGGTCAACCGGTGGCTGATGGCGTCGACCATGCGCGCGATCCGGCCGAAGCCATGCAGGCGGCCGCCGGGGTGGTAGGCGACGTGCGCGACACCCCGAAACGGGACCAGGTGGTGGGGACACACCCCGTGCACGGCGATGCCCCGGATGATGACCACGTCCTCGCGGTCGTCGACGAAGCCGTCGCCGAGGATGGTCGAGAGATCTTGGCCGTAGCCTTCGAGCAGCCGGGTCTGCCACAGCTCGCGCACCCGCCGGGCGGTCTTGTCGGTGTGGGCGGTGCCGGGGTCGATGCCGCAGGCGGCGAGCAGCTCGGTCACCGCCCGCTCGAAGCGGGCGGGGTCAAAGGGGCGTCCGGGCTCGATGCCGACAGGGCGGGCGGCGGGATCGGGGCTTTCCATGGCGGGCTTTTGGGCTCCAAGTGGCAAGAATGGGATACGTTTGTAGGATAGGGGACGCACCGCGGGAATGACATCGAAAGGACCGATGCCGGTGACGATGCCATGAGCGACACGTCCGATTTCGACCTGGCCACCGCCCTGCACGACGTGCCGGTGTTCCCGTTGCCGGGCTGCGTGTTTTTTCCGCACACGCTGTTGCCGCTGCACGTGTTCGAGCCGCGGTACCGGGCCATGACCCAGGCCGCGATCGACGGCAACCGGCTGATCGCGGTGGTCAACTGCGACGCCGACGAGAACATCGAGCCGGTGGCCGGCGTCGGACAAATCGTGAACCACATCCAACACCCCGATGGGCGGTGGCACATCCTGTTGCGGGGCCTGGCCCGGGTGAAGGTGCTCGAGGAGCTCCCCCCGGGCGATCGGTTGTTCCGCCGGGTGCGGGCCGCGGTGCTCGACGATGTCATCGTCGACGAGCAGATGGTGCAAGACGAGCTGCGCACGCTGCAGCAAGTGTGCACCCAGCTCTACCACACGTGTGAAGACGCCTACGCCACGGTCCAAGAGTTGACCTCCAAGGTCTCCGCCCCCGGGGTGCTCGCCGACGTGATTTGCGCCGCCACCCTCGAGGAGGGCAAGGAGAGACAGGCCACGCTCGCCGACTGTTGTGTGGTATCGAGGCTCAAGCGCGCGACGGGGGCGGTCAGCGACTTCCTCCTGCAGAAGACCGATCAATCAGGGGTGGTGCATTGAGAGTGGGTTCGGTGCTGGTGGCGATGGCGATGACCGTCGCCGGGGGGGCAGGGGCCGAGACCGATTTGGTCGTCGTGCAACAAGAGGTGAAGGCGGGCCACGAGTTCATCGAGGTGAAGGCCAACACCCTGAAGAATCTTCGCCAGGGCGTGGCCCTGTTGTCGCGCCACGGGGCCGACGCCCGCTTGAGCAAGGGCGAGCGCCTGCTCATCTACACTGACATTGCGCGAGCACAGTTGCGGATCGGGGATTTGATCGACGACTCCGACGCCAAGATCGTCGAGTACGACAAAGGCCGCAAAGCCTCGCAGCAGGCCCAGGCGCTGGACCCCAAAAACGCGGATGCGGTGTTTTGGGAGGCGGCCACCGCCGGGTGCATCGGGCGCGAAAAAGGGCCGTTCAAGGCGGCGTCCCAGATTCCCGAGCTGCGCGCCAAGTTCGAACAAGCGTTGAAGCTCGATCCCAACCATCACTACGCGCGCGATTCGCTGGCCCAGATGTACCACCTGGTGCCGGGCATCCTCGGCGGCTCCGACGACAAGGCCGAAGAACTTTTCCGCGAGGTCATCCGCCGCGACCCCCACTTCACCCCGGTCAAGGTCCATTTTGCCTCGTTCCTCATCGATGAGGGGCGCGAGGACGAGGCCAAGGTGTTTCTCCAGCAGGTCAGGGACGCCAAGCGCACCTCCGTGCCCCACGACTTCCGCAAGTTCAACCGGCCCAACGCCATTCGTATGCTCCAAAAGCTCGACGAATGACGCCACGGTGGGTTCGCGCGGGCCTCGTGGGGGGGCTCGCCACAATGTGGCTGGGTTGTCAGACCACGTCGGAGCAGGCGCCCCCCCCGTCGTCCCCGTCTCGCGCCCGTCCCGTCCCGTCGTCCGCCGACGCGCACCCCGCGGGCCCGACCTTCGATCCCCTGCGCCGCCCGTCCTCGGAGGCGTATCGCTTGTTCTTGGAAAGTGAGCTGCGCATCGAGGACGGGGACCTGCTCGCGGCCCAGCGCGCGCTCAAAGAAGCGACCATCCACGACCCGGGTTCGCCCTATCTCCGGACCCGGCTCGGCGAGGTCAACCTTTTGGTGGGCAACATCCAAGGCGCGGGTCGGGCTGCCTCCGCCGCGCTGCGCCTCGACCCCGCCTACGTGCCCGCCTGGCGCCTGTCCGCCCAAGCCGCGCGCGCCGATGGCGACGACGAGGGCGCCGAGGAATCGCTGCGCGCCGCCCTCCGCCACGCCCCCGGCGACCGGGACGCGTCGGTGGCCTTGGCCGAGATGTGCATCGAACAAGGCCGCGTCGACGAGGCCGCGCGCATCGTCGAGCACTGGATGGAGACCGACCCCGCGTCCATCGACGGGTACCTGGCGCTGGCCCGGCTGTTCGCCGAGCGGGGCGACGTGGCCCGGGCCCACGTCTACGTGGGGCGGGCGTTGGTCCGCGACGACCGTTCGGTGGACGCGCTCGAGCTCGCGGTGCGCCTGTTCCACACCGAGGGCGACGATGCACAAGCATTGGACGCGGTCCGCCGGCTCGAACGCGAGCGCGGGGATTCACCCCGGATGCGCCACGACCTGCTGGCCGCGCTGTGGCTGGCCGGCCGCGTCGACGAGGCCCGCGAGCTGATGGCCGCGTGGTTCGACGACAACCCCTCCGCGGACATGGCCCTGCTCGCGGCCGACGCGCTCGAGACCGCGGGGGCCACCGCCGAGGCGCGCCACGTGCTCGAGCGCCACCCCCAGGCCGGGGCCAACGATCAGGTCGGCGCCCGCATCGCGCGCATGGCGTTTCACGTCGGGGAGTTTGACGTCGCGGCCCAGAAAGGGTGCGCGTTTTCCGACCCCGACCCCCGCTGGGGCGCGTACCTCGAGGCGTTGTGTGTGCGCGCCCTGGTCTATTCCGGCCAGCTCGACGGGGCCCGGACCCGCTACGACCGCGCGGTGGCCACGTTTCCCAAAAGTTGGCGGGTGCTCTCGGCCGGTCTCGACCTCGAAGCGGTCTCGGGCACGACGGTGGGCGTGCTCGAGCACGTGACCCGGGTGCGCGAGCAATCCCCGTTGGCCCTCGACCTCCTCGAGATCCACCTGCGCGCCCTCGAGCACCGGGGCATGGTCGACGACGCCGGCGCGGTGGTCGACGCGGTGCTGGCCAAGCGGCCGCACCAGCCCGACGTGCTCATGCAAAAGGCCCGGCACCTCGAGCGGGTGGGCAAAGCCGCGGCCGCGGCCCACATCGTGGTCCAGCTCATCGAGCGGGCGGACCGGCCCAGCACCGAACATTTGAACTTCGCCGCGTTCACCATCGCCGACCACGACCTCGGCACGGGGCAGCCGGTGGAGTGGGCCCGGCGCGCCCTGCTCCGGGATCCGCTGTCCGGCTACGTGATCGATACGTTGGGCTGGGCGTTGCTGCGCGCCGGTCACGTCGACGAGGGGGCGACGATGTTGCAGCGGGCGGACCGGCTGTCGCCCGACGAGCCGGAGATCCTGTACCATTTGGCGGTGGCCAAAAAACGCCAGGGCCACGGGCAAGAGGCCGCTCAGCTGTGGCAGCGTGCAAAGACATTGGTGTTGCCCACGGACCCGGTGCGCACAAAGCTGTCCCCCGACGGGCCGATCAGCCTCGCCCCCGGTGGGCACCGGTGATCCCGCGGGTCCTTGCCCGGGCCGGGCTGCTCGCCTGGGGGGTGGCGCTCGCCGCCGGTTGTGGGCCCAAGGCGCCGCCGCCGGTGCCCGAGGTGGGTTTGACCCCCGAGCAGGCGGCGGCGCGGCTGCGCACCGAACAAGCGCGGCGGTTGCGCATCGAAGCGGTGTACCGGGCCACGCTCCCCGGGATGATGGCGGCGATGCCCGCGGTCGACATCGAGGTGTTCGCGCAGCAGCCCGATCAGCTCTACGTCGCCGCGAAGGGATTTTTTGAGATGCCGATGCTGGTGGTGGCCAGCGATGGCGCGTCGGTGACGGTGTACGACGCGCTCCACCCTGCGGGACCGCAGTGGAAAAAAGGGCCCGCCACCGCCCAGGCCCTCAACCGGTATTTGCCCGCGGCGTTGTCCCCGCAGGACCTGGTGCACGTGTGTTTGGGCGCGGTGGTCCCGTTCACGCGGGTTCGCGGTTTTGTCGAGGACGACGGCGCCGGCGGGTACGTGCTCACCGTCGAGCGCGCGGACGGCTCCACGGTGGCGGTGCGGGCCGCCCACCAGACCGATCACATCCGCGAGATGGTGTTTTGCGGGCCGGGCGCCCCCGCGGACGCCGGGCCGGTGCCGAGCGCTTCGTGCCCCATTCGGGTCCAAGCCGAGGACCTCACCGCCGGCCCCGACGGGCTCGCGGTGCCGCACACCTTGCGCATCGAGGTGTCGCGCGGCGGGGCCGTCGACGTCGTGGGGCTGCGCATGAAGCGCGGCACCGTCAACGGCGAAGCGTTCCCCGCCGCGCTGTTCGTGGTCCCGGCCCCCGCCGGCGGGACCTATGAGCCGCTGTGATCCACCCCCGCGCGGTCGCCTCGACTGGCGACAAACTAGAGCCGGTGAGGGGGCGCGGGCTATGATCGAGCCCATGCATCAACCCATGCGCCTGGGGGAGCTCTTGCTGCGCGCCGGTGTCGTCACCGAGCTGCAGCTGCGCGCGGCGCTCGCCGAGCAGAAACGGTGGGGGGGCAAGCTCGGCACCGTGCTGGTGCGCATGGGCGCGCTCAGCGAGGACCTCCTGGTCAAAGCGCTGTCCAAGCAGTTGGGCATCCCCCGCGCCAACCTCGCCGAGGTGTCGGTGCCCAAGACCATTTTGGACAAGATGGGGCGCAAGCTCTGCGAAGAGCACACGGTGTTGCCGCTGTCCTACATCCAAGAGCGACGGGCGTTGCAGGTCGCGGTGTCGGATCCGTTCAACGTGGTCCTGCTCGACGACCTGTCCCGGCGCACCGGGGTCCGGGTCGAACCCGCGCTCGCCGGGGAGGGGGCGATCCGCGAGGCCATCGCCAAGGTGTTCGGGGGGGCGGTCGACGAGTCGGTGAGCGGCCGCGAGCCGGGCATGAAACTCCTGAACAACCAGATGACCTCGCTGCTCGAGCAGACCCCGGTGAAGGAAGGCCGCCGCATCCCCACGGTGGTGGACCGGGTGGCCCAGCCGATGATCGACAAAAATCTCGCCGAGCTCACCCAGATGGCCGAACATCAAGAGCGCGTCCTGCGCACTGTTCTCGAAATCCTCGTCGAGCGGGGCGTGTTGCAACCCGACGACATCAAGCGCCTGGGCTGAGCCCGGGCCCCACGACCGGCTTTCGGGGCCAGGACTTTGACGTCCGCCCCCAGCTTGGCGAAACTCGGACCCACTAACGTATGGCGGCGCGCAAGCGAATCGGAGAGCTGCTCTTGGAGGCCGGGGTCATCGACCGGTTCCAGCTGGAGTCCGCCTTGGTGCACCAACGCCAATGGGGCGGACCGCTCGGTCGCATCCTCGTCGACAACGGTTTCGTGAGCGAGGCGTTGCTCATGAAGTCGCTCGCCTCCCAGCTGCGGTTGCCGTTGCTCAACCTCGACCAGCAACACATCCACGAGAAGGTCATCGAGCAGCTGCCCGCCGATTTGGCCGAGACCTACAATGTCATTCCGGTGCGGGTGCAGTTCCAAGAGGGGCGCGGCTCGATCTTGTTCTTGGCCATGGCCGACCCCACCAACGTCGAGGCCATCGACGCGGTGCAGTTTCGCACCGGCAAACGGGTCAGCCCCGTGCTCGCCCCCGAGGGGCAGCTCGAGCGCGCGATCCGCCGCCACTACCACGGCGAGGCCCAGTACAGCTCGGAGGAGGGGTACGGCAACGCGCAGTTCGCCGGCACCGAGCTGGAGCTCGAGGACACCGGGCCCAAGTACCGCCCCGCGATGTTGTCCCAGTCGGGCGTGCCGCTCGCGGCCTTGAAGGGGCCGCGCAACGAAGAAGAACCGATCCCGGTCGTGACCGGCGCGATCGTCGAGGACAAGCCCTCCGGGTCGGGCCCCGCCGCCCCCGCCCCCGCCGCGCCCGAGCCCCGGGCCACGGTGGCGCCGCTGGGCTGGGGCCCGTCGGGGGACGCCGGTCCCGACGAGGGGGACGAGAGCGCGCCCCTCGACCTGGGCGCGATCGCGACCCCCCTCGACGACGTGCCGCTCGAGCTCTCGCTCGACGACATGCAACCCGCGGCGGTGCCCACCGCGCCGTTGATCCCGCTGCGGCCCGACGACGAGCCCGTGCAGGTCGCGTCCTTGCCCCTCGAGAACATCGAGACCTTGCCCGCGTCGGCCCTCATCCCGATCGGCGACCAACCGCCGGCGGACGACGCGGGGCCGGCGGTGGCGGGGGACATCGTGTTCGAGGGGGTGCCCGGGGCCCTGCCGCCCGGCACCCACGATCCGCAGATCGAACAGCGGGACCAAGACGCGCCCCTCGACGCGCCGGCCTCGTTGGTGCTGACCCCGGTCGAGCCCGACACGCCCGCCCCGTCCCCGCCCCTCGACGAGGGCCCGGGCACCGACCCGGGCGACGAGGACCTTCTCCCCCCGCCGGGCGCGGTCGCCATCCACATCCCGTCCGACGAGGAACCGATCCCCGAGCGCCCGGCCGAGCCCTCGATCGTCATCGCCCCGGACCTCAGCGAGCCGCCCCCCAAGCGGGCCCCCGCATCGGTCTCGGTGGTGGCCGAATCCGAAATTCGCCAGCCCGGGGCGCTGACGGGACCGGCCGACGGGCCCTCCATCGTCGTCGACGACGCCCTGTCCAACCCGCCCGCCCCGTCGCCGGTGGGCCCCCCGCGGGCCGAGACCTACGACGTCGATGTGGGCCCGAGCCCGTTCGACGGGCCCGGCACCGACGGGGGCGGGCCCGACGCGCTCCCGGATGCCTCGGCGTTCATCGAGTCCGCGTCCGACGAGGCCGAGCCGGTGGTCGAGCCCGCGCCGCCCGACCCCGAGCCCGCACCCGCGGCGGTCGACGACGAGCCGCCGGCCCCTCCCGTGCTCGCCGCCGACCCGGCGCCCGGGGGCCTGCGCCCGTTGCCCAACACCGGCGAGACCCCCGCGGCCCCCGGCGGCGACCCGCTGCCGGGCATGCCCGAAGCGTCGTCGGACGAGGACCTGGGCGTCGACGTCGACGTCGACGCCGACGAGGACGAGGACGATGACCAGGACGCGGGCGCCACCCCCCTGTCCGCCGCCGACCTCGCCTCCCTCGGGCTTGGCACATTTGGCAGCGTCCCGCCCACCCCAGCCCCGGCCCCAGCCTCCGATGACCTCGCCGCCGCCGGCATCTCCACCCAGCCGACGCTGTCGTCGTCGACCGACGAGCGCATCCCCGCGCTCGAACAAGGCGGCTCCCTCGGCGCGGCCCCCCCCGCGGCCCTCTCCGGCGCGGAGATACCCGCCTTTGAGCAGGGCCCTTCGTCCCACCCCGACGACGAGCCCGCGTCCCCGGTCGAGGCGCCCCCGCCCCCGGCCGCGCAGGCGCCGGCCGCGCTGCCGCCCCTTCCCCCGCCCCCCGCGCCGGCCCCGGCGCCGGCGGTGGCGATGGTGCCGGCGGCCGAGGCCGCGGCGTTCCCCATTCTCGATCACGAGCGGGGCGCGCCCGCGGCGCTGACCGGGGCCGCCCGCGTCGACGACGTGGCGGTGTTGCGCATCCCGGGGACATCCGGGTTCGACGCGACCTTGGGCATGATCGCGCAGGTCGCGTCGGGTTGGGCGATGGCCGCCGACGACACCGATGTGCCCAACGGCAAGGCGTCGGCCGACCTCCCGCCCCTGCGCGCGGGCTGGTCCACGTCGTCGTTCGCCGCGGTCGACGCCCCCGAGAAGCTGCGGGTGCGCCCGGGCGGCCCGGTGGCCTTCGAGGCCACCCGTCAGGTCGTGCCCGTCAACGCCGAGAGCCTCGAAGGCCTCGAAGAGGTCTCGCGCCTGCGGCAACAAATGGAGCGGGCGATCAGCTTCGCCCCCGGGGCCGCGGCCGCGCGGGTGGAGCCGGTGCACGACTATGTGCCGTCGACGCAGCGCGCGCTCCGCGGGGGCGCGCCGCCGTGGGCGGAGATCGACGCGGTGGGGGGCGGCCTGTCGGTGCCGCACACCGCGCCGATGTTCACCGAGTCGGACACCGGCGAAGCCTCGGACGACGAGGGGGCCGTGCCCGCGCCCCCCGCGTTTGAGCCGTTCCCGACCCCGGGCACCACCCAGTTGATGCCCGTGCCCGGCGGGGCGCCGCCCGCGTCCGACGAGGGCGGGGCGGTCCCGGCGCCGCCACCGCTCGACGAGCCGGTGCCCACCCCGCCCCCGCTCGGCCTCGACGAAGCCCCAGCGGGGCCGGACGACGACGACGACGTGGGCCTGTACGACGACGAGGATCACGACCCGCACGCGGTCACGCCTTACTCCGCGGTGCCGCGCGCCCTCACCCTCGACGTGGACGGCCCGATCACGGGGGCCGACGCGGACGAGAGCGAGGAAGACCTCGACGCCGAAGCCAACGCCTTCGAGCACGTCACCCCGACGAGCATCACCCGCTTGTCCCCCGCCCAGCTGCGCAAGTTGGCCGCGCGCATGATCGAACGCGGCGATCTCACCGGCGCGGACGTCGAGGCCGCGACCACCGACGACGACGACTGACCGCTTGACCCCGCGGGCCTATCGGACCATCAAGGGCCCGTGGCCGAACCGCTGCTCAGCATCGAAGACCTCTGCGTCGAGTTTGGCACCGACGACGGGCCGGTGCGGGCGGTCGACGGTGTGTCGCTCGAGGTGCACGAGGGCGAGACCCTCGGCGTGGTGGGCGAGTCAGGCTGCGGCAAGAGCGTCACCGCCCTGTCGATCATGCGCCTGATCAAGTCCCCGCCCGGCCGGGTGGTGCGCGGGAGCATTCGCTACAGGGGGCGAGACCTGCTCACCCTGCCCGCCGAAGAGATGCGCAAGCTGCGCGGCAATCGCATCTCGATGATTTTCCAAGAGCCGATGACCTCGCTCAACCCCGTGTTCACCGTCGGGGACCAAATCGGCGAGGCGATTCGCCTGCACCAGGGCGCGACCAAAAAAGAGGCCGAACAACGCGCCATCGACATGCTCGGCAAGGTCGGCATCCCCGCCCCCGAGCAGCGGGTGCGCAGCTATCCCCATGAGCTGTCCGGCGGCATGCGCCAGCGGGTGATGATCGCCATGGCCCTGGGGTGCGAGCCCGACCTGCTCATCGCCGACGAGCCCACCACCGCCCTCGACGTCACCATCCAAGCCCAAATCCTCGATTTGATCCAAGCGCTGCAACACGACTTCGGCATGGCGGTGGTGCTGATCACCCACGACCTCGGGGTGGTGGCCGAGACCTGCGACCGCGTGCAGGTGATGTACGCGGGGCGCGTGGTCGAGGTCGCCACCGCCGCGCAGCTGTTCGATGCGCCCCGCCATCCGTATTCATTGGGTCTGCTGCGTTCGGTCCCCGGCTGGCAGGGCGAAAAGAGCCCGCTCCCCACCGGCGCCGACGGCCGGCCCCGGCTGCGCACCATCGAGGGCATGGTCCCCAACCTGCTCGAGCTCGACGGGGGCTGCCGGTTCCGGGCCCGTTGCAGCCGGGCCCAAGACGATTGCCGGGCCCAAGACCCCCCGCTCACCGACGACGCGGGCCGTCGCTTTGCGTGTTTCCATCCCGTGCCGGTCCCGGAGGCGCCGTGACCACGCTCGTCGAGGCCCGGGGCCTGAAAAAACACTTCCAGGCATCGTCCGGCCTGTTCGCGGGGAGCAAGAAGGTCCTCCGCGCGGTGGACGGCATCGACCTCGACATCACCGCGGGCGAGACCCTCGGCTTGGTGGGCGAATCGGGCTGTGGCAAATCCACCCTCGGCCGGGTGTTGCTCCGCCTGCACGAACCCACCGCCGGTACCATTCGGTACCGCGGCGAGGACATCACCGGGCTCCCCGCCGGCCCGTTGCGCGCCTTGCGCCGCAAGATGCAGATCATCTTTCAGGACCCCTACGCGTCGCTCAACCCACGCATGACCATTGGCAGCATCGTGGGCGAGGCCTTGCAGATCCATGGGCTCGCCCCCGGGGCCGAACGCGAGGCCCGGGTCGCGTCTCTCCTCGAGCGGGTGGGCCTGCGGCCAGACGTGATGCACCGCTACCCCCACGAGTTCTCGGGGGGCCAACGACAGCGGGTGGGCATCGCGCGGGCGTTGGCGGTCGAGCCCGAGTTCATCGTGTGCGACGAGCCCATCAGCGCCCTCGACGTGTCCATCCAGGCCCAGGTGGTCAATCTTCTCCAGGACCTGCAGCAAGAGCTCGGGCTCACCTACCTGTTCATCGCCCACGACCTCACCGTGGTCGAGCACATCTCGACCCGGGTGGCGGTGATGTACCTCGGCAACATCGTCGAGCTTGCGTCGCGCGATGACCTCTACCGCGACCCCAAACATCCCTACACCCGCGCGTTGTTGTCTGCGGTCCCGCACCCGGTGCCCGGGGGCAAAAAAGAACGCATCGCGCTGCGCGGCGAAATCCCCAGCCCCATCGATCCCCCGTCGGGCTGCAAGTTCCACCCGCGTTGCCCGGAAGCCACCGACGTGTGCCGCACCACCGAGCCCACCTTGGTGACCCTCGGGGGCACGCGGCAGGTCTCCTGTCACCTGTACCCCGGCGACCGCCCCAGCTGACCGTGACCGTCGAGGCCGGACGCGCCGGCCGAGATGCTCTGCACAAAAAAAGGAGCCCCGTGTCGACGGGGCTCCGGGCTTCGCCTCAGGAGATGGGCAGGATCAGCCTTTCCACCAGCCCCACACCGCCTTGCCGACATCGCCGGCCAGGGAGATGGCGTCGCCGACCACGGGGATGACCCCGGCGGCTTGGGTGGCGGCGTAGACCCCGGCGACGACTTTGTCGCCGGTGGTGGCGTTGGGATCTTGGAAGGTGTTGATCGCGTCGCGGGTCGCCTGGGTCGCGGACGCGACGTCGGCGGCGATGCCGAGCACGGGGATGGATTTGGCCACCGTCTTCGCGGTGGTCTTGAGCACCTTTTCCGCCGCTTCGCTCGTCACTTCCTTGGCCAGCTTTTCGGCCGCGCCTTGGGTCACCTCAGCGGTGGTCTTGGCGGCGTCGATGCCGGCGGCGGCTTGGTCGATGGCGTTGTCGCCGTTGATCGCTTTGTCGACGTTGCCCGCGATGTCGGCGACGTTGGCCAGGCCCTTGGCCGCCCCGCCGAGCTTTTCGGCGGCATCCCCGATGGCTTCGGCGGTCTTGCCGTCGACCTTGTCGGCGATGGCTTGGGCGGTGTCGGCGGCGGTGCCGGCCAGGCCGGCCGCGGCTTCGGTCTTTTCGACGGTGGAGGCGTTTTCATCGGCGAGGGTCTGGGCGTCTTTGACCGCGCCGGCGACGTTGGCCGCGCCGTCCGCGACCGATTTGGCGGTGTCGGAGTTCACCGCTTCGGCGGCTTGGCTCGCGATCTTGGCCCCGGCTTCGGTGCGGGCCGCGGCCGACGCTTCGTCGTTGGCCACGGTCTCGGCGTTCTGCACGGTCTTGGCCGCTTGGTCGACGCGGGACTTGGCTTGGGCCTCGGCCGCGGTGGCGGCCTTGCGGGCGTCGGCCTGTTGTTGGGGGTTCACCTCGGCGCGTTGGGCCGCGGGGGTGTTGGTGGCTTTGGCCTGCGACTGGGCCTGGGTTTGGGTCTTGGCGGTGCTCGAGCGATTGACCGACTGGCTCCGGGAGACGGAGGAGCGGCTGGCGGACGAGCGAGAGGCACCAGAAGCGCCGGCGGAAGCAACCATGGGTTTCTCCTGAGGTGAGGTGTGTGGACGAGGTTCTTATCGGGGACCGGGGCCGAGAGTTTTTGGTCGATCGGCGGATGCGACATCGACGACCAGCGCGCTGAGAGGCCTACATGTAGGGCGGACAACCCCGCGCGCGGCGTGCACGTGGTGCGGGGGCCGCGGTATGTCTCGGGGCGGTGGATGCCCCGCCCCGCGGTGGATCTCGTCGGGCGGCATTGCCTGGGGGCGGGGGCGACCCATCTTGAAGGGGGGAGGGCAGCATGACGGACGAAGAAAGTGGCGGCGGTTTTTTTACGGTCGGTGCGTTGCTGGTCGCGTTGGTGGTGGCGGTGGGCGGCGCCGGCTACGTCTTGATGCCCACGTACAACGAGCTGGTCAGTCTCGATGAAGACGTGCAGAAAGAGTGGGCCAACATCGACGCCTTGCTGCAGCAGCGGTACGCGTTGATCCCTTCGTTGACCGCCGCCGTGCGCGGCGCGACCGACCAGGAGGACGACATCTTCCTCAACGTCGCGAACGCCCACGCCGGGTACCAGACCGCGACGACCCGCAGCGAGAAGATCGAGGCGTCCTATCGGGCCGAGCGCCAGCTGGGTCGCTTGAGCGGGTTTTTTGCCCGGTACCCCAACTTGAAGTCCAACCAGAACATCGACCGCCTCATGACCGAACTGTCCTCGGTGGAGGGACGCATCGCGTCGCAACGCATGGCCTACAACGAATCGGTCAAAAAGCTGAACACCCTGCAGCGCTCCCTGGGCGGCTCGTTGGTGGCGCGGGTGGCGGGCTTTGAGGTGGCCGCCTACTACCAGCCCCCCACCGGGGCCCGGGTCAACCCGGGCATCAACCTGGGCGGAAACGCGAGTTCCCACCAAGCGATGGACGACAAGCTCAAGCAACGTCCCGAGGTCGCGGCCGAGGCCGGCGGTACCGCACCGCCGAGCGAGGGCGAACAAAAGAACGACTACCTCAAGCGCGTCGCGTTCCGCGGCTCGGTGGGGAGCGGAGAAGACGTCAAGGTGATCCTCGAGCTGCCCGAGGGCGGGTCGGTGACGGTGGCCCGGGGCCAGCCGATCCCGGGCACCGACGCGATGGTGCTCGGGGCCGACGAGACCGGCGTGGTGGTCCAGACCAAAGGCGGGGCCACCTTTCGCCTGTCGAAGTGAGCCGCTCGCCGAGCGCGACCGGTCAGCCAGCAATGCAATTACATTGTGCGGGGTGCGATCTCCGGGTCGCACCCTGACCGGGGTGTCGGGTTGCGGGCGGTACCGCACACCACGCGCCGCGGTCACACCGTGACCAACCCACAGACCATTTGCGCATAGTCGGCCGTGAACACCGGTTGTGCAGATACCGACCGTGACGCATCCCGCGCACGCGAGGCCCTCATCCACTGCAATGTTTCTGTGCGCCCCCGGGCGCGCCTTGGGAGACCTCCATGTTCACGTGCAAAACACCGCCAAACACCCCCGTCCACCTCGTCACCACCCTCGCGTTGGCCGTCGCCGGCCTCGGTCTCACCGCCTGCCCGGGCGGCGATCCCGGCGGGGACCCGGCCGTCACCCTCGAACCTTCCGAGGAGCTCGACACCTCCATCGACGGGCAGTGCACCGAGACTTGCCCCACCTGCCTCGGCAACGACGCGCTCATCGTCATCGGCACCCCCGATCACAACCAACACAAAGTCGACGCCCGGGCCGCCGAACGCGCCGCCACCGAGCAGGGCTTTTGGTTCGCCGATCCCAACCAGCTCACCGACGCCCCGGTGGGCAAGACCCAAGCCCAGCTTGCGCTGGAGCGATTGGCCAAAGCCCCGCAGCCGGTGCGCACGTTGGTCGTCGTCATCCACGGACACGGGGTGAGCGGCGCGCTCTGGTTCAACGACCGGTCGCGCATCCCCTACGCCGATCTGTACGCCGCCATCGCCAAGCTCGACGCCTGTCAGGTCTACATCTCCAACGACACCTGCCACTCGGGCACGATGTTCGACACCATGCCCCGCGAAGGCGTGGCCAAGTGCCTGACCGTGGCCGCGTCGTCGGCCGGCGACACCCCCTCGAGCTGCACCAACGGTTTGTCCCAAGCGTTCACCAACCGGGTGTTCCGCGGCGAAAACCTCGCCGACGCCCTGCGCGCCGCCGCGCTCAGCCCCGGGGTGCAATCCAACCGCACCCCCGGTCAGGTCCGCACCATCCAGAACCCGTCGTGTTCGTGCGATTCGGATTGCCTGCTCTGGCTCCCCTTCGGCGACGACGGGTACCAAGGCGAGCAGGACGAGGTCGAGCCCGAGGCGATGCCGTTGCCCGAGCCGGAGCCGGTGTCCGACGACTGCGCGGGCGAGACCGAGGTGGGCCGGTGCGATGGCCAGACCGCGATGTACTGCGCGGAGGGCGAGCTCGTGCAGGAAGATTGTGAGGCCGAGGACGCGCAGTGCGTGTTCTTGACCGACCAGTCCCGCTACGGCTGCCTCGTCACCGCGCCCGAGCCGGACAATGTGTGTGCGGACGTGCCCCCCGAGGGCGCGTGCATCGACGGCGCCGCGGTGTACTGCAACGGGGACGAGGCGTTCATCTGGGACTGCGCCGCCGAGGGGCTGACCTGCGTGACCCAAGGCGAGGTGTTCTGCGGCTGAGCCGCACCCCGCAGACAGAAAAACGCCCCACCGACCGGTGGGGCGTTTTGTGTGGGTGACGCGTCGCTCACACCGGCGAGAGGCGCACCCAGTTGGTGACCACCCGGGTGAGCACCCCGGCGAGGAGCGGCAACGGGATACACACCAGGTACCGCAGCACCGCCAAGCGCATGCCCAAAAAGCCGACCTCGATGGGCAGCTTCACGAGGGCGAGCAACGAGAGCGAGCTCACATAGGTCACGAGCACCGCCGGGCTCACCCCCGCCTGGAACAGCCCGCCGGCGATGGGCAGCCCCACGATGTTGCCCGCGGGGGTCAAAAGCCCCGCGATCCACGCCGTGACAATGCCTTTGAAGCCGGCCGCGTCCGAGAGCCACCCGTCGACAAAACCCTGAGGCAACAGCACCTCGATGGCGCCCATGATCAAAAAAGCAAACGCCAAGATGGGCAAGAACTTCGCCCCGGTGCCGAGCGCGGATTTGCCCGCGGCCGCGAACGCCCCGTCGCCCTTTTGCCAGAGGAGCACCACCAGCACCGCGCCGATGAGCCCCATGAAGATGAGCGCGCCCTTCATGCCGCGGCCCCGTCCGCGTCGTCGTCGTCGTCGTCGAGAATCGTGACCAGGCCGCTGTCCCCGTCGACGCGGATGCGCTGCCCGGTCTTGATCTTGGTCGTGGCGTCATCGACCCCCACCACCGCGGGGATGCCGTATTCGCGCGCCACCACCGAGCCGTGGGTCATCAGCCCGCCCACCTCCATGACCAACCCCGCGGCGTGCACGAACAACGGCGTCCACCCCGGGTCGGAAAAGGGCGCGACCAGAATCTCCCCGTCGTGCAACACCTCTTTGCGTGGGTCGCGCACCACCCGCGCGATGCCGACCACTTCGCCCGCCGAGGCCGCCACCCCGCCGAGGGCGCCGTCGGGCACGTCGGTGCGGGCCGCGGCCACCGGGACTTCGCCCTCGCTGGTCACCACCCGGGGCACGGTGAGGGTGCGTTGCCGCGCGTACGCGGCCCGGCGCCGCAACACCAATGCCTGTGCATCTGAGAGCTCGCCCCGGCCGAGGGCGGCCACCTCGCGGAAGGTCAAAAACCACACGTCGTCGCCGGCCGCGAGCGCGCCTTGTTGCACCGCGCGGGCCGCGATCTGCTGCGCGGCCCGGTGCGCCTCGTCGAAGAACAGCAGCAGGTAGTACTTGCCGTGTTCGCGCAGGGCCATGTACGCGCGGGCCATGCGGGCCAACCGCCGGATGCGGCCCCGGCGCCAAAAGGGCGCGGCCTTGGCCATGCGGTCGATCAATGCCGCTGCACGCTCGCCGGCGGCTTTGTGGTGCGCCCAGTGGTCGCCCTTTTTCCGGTCGCCCTTGGACATGCCCACGATGGACATCACCAGGCTCGAGGGGTCGTCGCGCCAGCGGGCGCTCGACGCGTCGATCTCGCCCGGGCAGCGGTGCCCGTACCGATCGACGAACGCGTCCCACGCGGCGTAGAACGCTCCGCCCCCGGGCTTGGGGGCAAAATCGGCGCGTACGTCCTCGACCACCGTCGGGGGGTGGCCCTGTTCGAGGGCGGGCACGAGCCCGTCCACCTCCCGCGCGAGGTCGGCGACGTCGGCGAGGGCGAGGTCCATCTCGGTGGTGACGTTGCCGGTCAGGCCCCGCACGATGTCTTGTACCTCGGTGAGGGGCACGTCCTGGGGCGCGAGCTTGCCCAGGCGGTTCCAGGCGTAGCCGCCACAAATCACCACCGGGGGAAAGCCGTTGAGCAGCTGGGGCATCACCCCGTACACGACCTCGATCACCCGCAACAGGCGCGTGGACAGATCGGGGGCGTCGTCCAACCGGGCGCGCCCGTCGTCGACAACCCTCTGCAGGGTGGTCGACAACGCGGCCGCGACCCGCTCGGGGTCCTTGGCCCAGAACGCCCGCCACAGCCCCTTGAACACCGGGCGCAGCACCCGGGCGAACACCGTGTGCCGGTCCACGCGGGGGCCCGGGCCGGCGGTCACCGCGGGCCGGTCCTTGACCGCGGCGAGGCTGAGGCCGACCCGCTCGTCGACGATCTTCAGGATGCGCGGAAAAATCGCCGACAACGGAAACGTGCGCAGGGCGGCGGTGAAGTCGCCGAACACCCGGCCGCCCGCGGTGCGGATCACCGCGCTGTCATCGCTCGGCGTTTCTTTGCCGAAGGGAAAGCCGGCCTGCAAAAACGTCGCCCCGAAGGGCCGCATCGCCTCGGTCATGACCTGGATGTGGCCGATGGAGACGAAGGCGTGCACCGAGGTGTCACCCGGGGCGCGCACGGGCTCGACGAGGGGGAACAGCGAGGTGATGGCCCGGGTCTGCAACAGGTGCAATGTGCCTGCCCCGTCGATGGCCCATTCGATGTCCTGGGGCGCGCCCTGATGCGACTCGACGGTGCGGGCGAGCGCGACCAAGCCCGCGAGCTGCGCGTCCGACAGGCAGGGCCGGGCCCGGTCCGCGTCGGGGATGGGCCGCTCCTCGGTGCCGCCCGCGGGCAGGGCAAAGATGCCCAGGGCTTTGTCCCCCACGCGGGTCTCGAGCACCCGGCCGGAGTCCTTCTCCACCCGGTAGAGGTCGGCGTTGACCTTGCCGCTCACCAGCGCTTCGCCCAGGCCATAGCTCGCGTCGATGCTGCACACCCCGCGGTGTTGGCTCACCGGGTCGGCGGTGAACAAGATGCCGCTCACCGCGGGCTCGACCATCTGCTGCACCACCACCGCCAAGGCCGCGCCCTCGTCGGCAAAACCGTGCTGGCGCCGGTACAGCACCGCACGATCTGTGAACAGCGAGCCCCAGCAGCGCTGCACCGCGCGCAGCAATGTCTCTTCATCGTGCAGGTTGAGCACGGTGTCTTGCTGTCCCGCGAAGCTCGCCTCGGCCAAGTCCTCGAGGGTCGCGCTCGAACGGGCCGCGACCTTCAACGTGTCGCCCAGCGCCCGGTACGCGGCGACAATGGCCGCGCGCAGCTCATCGGGCAGGGCCGCGCCCTCGATGATGTCGCGCACCCGCGCGGCCTCGACGCGCACCTGTTCGACGTCGCTGGGCCCAAGACCGGCCAAGCGGTCGAGCCCGAGGTCGAGCCCGGCCACGAACCGTTCGTAGGCGTCGGTGCCGACCACGAAGAACGTCGGCACCGGCAAGCCCGCGCGCGTCATGCGCAACAGGTTGAGCCCTTTGCCGCCCACCGCGGACAAGGGCGCGTCCGCCCCCGCCTCGAACACCCACGTGCCGCCCGGTTCGGTCATTGTGTCGCTCCGTGGAGAAACAGCTGCACCAGCCATGTCGCCTCCTCTTCGGTGTCGTCGGTGCGGGGGGGCAAAAGCGCCGCCCCGGTGAGCAGCGAGACAAACCCCATCACCAATGGAACTGGGTCTTGTTCGGGCAGGTGGCCCGCGCGCATCTGGGCCACGAAGTAGCGGCCGAGGGCGTCGCGGGTGGTGCGCTGGTTGCCCCGCAGCCGGTCGAGCATCCCCGCGCCTTCGCCGGCCAGCGACGTGCCCACCAGGCCACGGTAGCGCCGAATGAACACGAGCATGCGCACCGCCACCGGCCGCAAGACCTCGTCGAGAGGCCCGTCGGCCTGTTCCAAAAACGCCATCGCCTCGTTGCGCGGGGAGATGCCGGCGACGAAGGCGCGCAGCAGCCCTTCGCGGTCCGAGAAGATGCGGTAGATGGTCACCGGCGAGACCTGGGCCTTGGCCGCGATCTCATCGACGGTGACGTTCTCGATGCCGCGGGTGCCGAACAGCGCGTCGGCCGCGGCGAGGATGCGGTCTTTGGCCGGGCCCATGCCGGGCACGTCGTGGCCGGCCGCGGCCACCTTCTTGAGCACATCGTCGCCGCTGCCCGCGAAGCGGTAGAGGGCCGGGCGCGACACGCCGAGTGTCCGGGCCAGGGCGGTCATGGAGAAACGATCCTGGGCCACGAGCTGGGCCGCGTGGTCGACGACCACGGCCTCGGTGAGGCTGTCGGGGACGGGAATGAGATCAGGCTTGGACATCTGCAAGATAGACATTACTTGCAAGTGTTCGGGCCTGTCAAACGAAAGCCCCGACCCGCGTCCACACGCCAGATCGGGGCTCTTTGGCAGGGGGCCCTAGCTCAGAATGGGCAGGCCGCCCTTGGGTCCCGGCTTTTTGGGGGTCCCGGAGATCGAGATCGCCGGCCCGAGGGATTGCTGCATGTTTTGTTCGCCGGTGACCGCGAGGGTGGTGGCGACGTTCTGCGCGAGCTCGATGAAGGCCTTTGCCGACGCGCTCTCGGGGTGTTCGATCACCACCGGGGTGCCGGCGTCGCCCGCGCTGCGCACGGACACCTCGATGGGGATCTCGCCGAGGAAGTCGAGGCCGAGCTTGTCCGCGGCCTGGTGGGCTCCCCCGTGGGCGAAGATCTCATGCCGCTTGTCACAGTTGTCGCAGATGAAGTAGCTCATGTTCTCGACGAGGCCGAGGGACGGGATGCCGACCTTATCGAACATGTTCTTGGCCCGGATGACGTCGGCCAGGGCCACGTCTTGCGGGGTGGACACGATCACCGCGCCGGTGACGAGGATCTGTTGGGCGATGGTGAGGTGGATGTCGCCGGTGCCGGGGGGCAGGTCGACCACCAGGTAGTCGAGCTCGTCCCAGGCCACGTCGCGGAACATCTGCATCGAGGCGGACGCGATCATCGGGCCGCGCCACACCATGGGCTGGTCCATGTCGACGAGAAAACCCATGCTCATCAGCTTGAGGCCGTGCCGGGTCATGGGCAGGAGCTTGGGGCGCTCGTCGTTTTCGCCGGGGATGGTGCCCGGGCGCGCGCCGTCTTGGATGCCGAGCATGGTGGGCACCGAGGGCCCGTACACGTCGGCGTCGAGCAGCCCGACCTTGCAGCCGAGCTTGGCCAACGCCGCGGCGAAGTTGGCCGCCACCGTCGACTTGCCCACGCCCCCCTTGCCCGAGGCGATGAGCAGCACGTTCTGGATGCCGGGCAGGGCTTGTTGCTCCTTGCCGCTGCCCGCGGCGGGCAGGACGTTGGACAGGATCTTGAGCTCGACCTCGGCGACGGAGAGCGCGGTCTTGGCCTTTTCGATCACCTCTTGCTCGAGCGCCGCCCGGCCGGACAAGGCGAGGGTGGGCAGGATGAGCTCGACGGTGACGTGGTCTTTTTTGGTCTGCTCGGCCGCGCCCACCCACTCGAGGGACACGATGTCCTGGTCAAACGCGGGATGACGCACCGCGCGCAATGCCTCCTCGAGGGTGGCTTGTTGGTCCGCGGACAACGCGGCCGGCTTTTTCGAAAAACCCAGAACCATGTGTGGCCTCCTGCGGATCGCTTAGGAACGGCCTCGCAGCGTGTCAATGAGCGGCGTTCGGCCCGCGGTCCCGGGCGCCAGGGCGTTGCTGTTTCGGCCCAACCCGCTAAACGACGGCCATGCGCATCGCGGTGAACGGAACAAGCCAAGAGCTGCCCGCCGAGGTCGAGAGCGTGCAGGACCTGGTCTCGACGCTGGCCTTGGCCCAAGAGCAAGTCGCGGTGGAGCACAACGGCGCCATCGTTCGTCGCGCGGCGTGGCCGAAGGTCGCGCTCGCCGACGGGGATGTGGTCGAGATCGTGACCCTGGTCGGGGGAGGATGACATGGCAGCGTTGACCGTCGGCTCGGTGGAGCTGCAAAGCCGGCTCATCGTGGGCACCGGCAAATACAAAAACCTCGACGAGGCCGAGACCTGCCTGCGCGTGTCCGAAGCCGACATGGTCACGGTGGCGATCCGGCGCGTGCCCCAAGCGGCCCCCGGCGAGCGCAGCTTGTGGGACGTCATCCCCGAGGGCATGCACATCCTGCCCAACACCGCGGGCTGCTACACCGAGGACGATTGTGTGCGCACCGCGCATCTCGCCCGGGAGCTGCTCGGCGAAGAGCGCGGAAAGTGCATCAAGGTCGAGGTCATCGGGGACGAAAAGACGCTGTTCCCCGACGTGGCCGCCACCATCGCCGCGACCAAGCGGCTGGTGGACGAAGGCTTCATCTGTATGCCGTACATCACCGACGACCCCGTGAGCTGCTTGAAGCTGCTCGACGCGGGGGCGCACGCGGTGATGCCGCTGGCCGCCCCCATCGGGTCGGGCCTCGGGATTCGCAACCCCTACAACCTCAAGATCATCCTCGAGCAGGTCCGGGAAAAAGCCCCCGGCGTGCCCGTCATCGTCGACGCCGGGGTGGGCACCGCGTCGGACGCGGCCTTCGCCATGGAGATGGGCGTCGACGGCATCCTGATGAACACCGCCATCGCCCAAGCCAAGGACGCGCCCAAGATGGCGGTGGCCATGCGCGACGCGGTGCGGGCCGGCCGCATGGCGTTCGAGGCCGGGCGCATTCCGCGCAAGCTCTACGCCACCGCCTCGAGCCCCCTCGAGGGCACGCTGCCCTCGCTCAACTAGCCTCCCCTCGCCCCACCGGCTCTTCACAGTTTCTTGATCCCGGACACCGACATGCCGACCTTCCAACGCTTCGACTACCCCGCCCTCGGCGAAAACCCCAGCACCGCAAAAGACGGCACCACCCCCGGCAGCTTTGCCCTCAAAGCCCACATCGGCAGCGCGCTTCCGTTCAGCTCGCCCGACACCCCCGGCATGCCCGCCCCGTCGGACAAGACCGCGTGGGACTTCATGCCCGACGACTGGACCAAGAACGACGACGGAAGCTGGTCGGCGCCGGCGGGTTTTGTCCCCGTGACTCAACTCGAACACGCGCGGCTTGGCACCATCACCCCCGAGATGGAGCGCGTGGCCGCCCGGGAGCCGCACCTCACCGCCGTCCAGGTGCGCGACGAGGTCGCCGCGGGCCGCATGGTCATCCCCGCGAACAAGAACCACCTGCGCCACAACCTCGACCCCATGGCCATCGGCCGCGCGGCCAAGACCAAAATCAACGCGAACATGGGCGCGTCCCCGGTCAGCTCCGGCACCGACGAGGAAGTGGAAAAACTCCACTGGGCGGTCAAATGGGGCGCGGACACGGTGATGGATTTGTCGACGGGGGGCGACCTCGACAAGACCCGCGCCGCGATCATCGAAAACAGCACCGTGCCCATCGGCACCGTGCCGATCTACTCCATGATCATCGGCCGGCAGATCGAGGACCTCGACAAACAAGCGGTGCTCGACACCTTGGCCCACCAAGCCGATCAAGGCGTGGACTACTTCACCATTCACGCCGGCGTGCTGAAAGAACACTTGCCGTTCGTCAAAGACCGGCTCATCGGCATTGTGTCCCGGGGGGGCTCGCTCCTCGCCAAATGGATGCTCCACCACGACAAGCAGAACCTGATGTACACCATCTGGGAAGACATGTGCGACGTGATGCGCGAACGGGACGTGACCTTCTCCATCGGGGACGGGCTGCGCCCGGGCGGCCTGGCCGACGCCAGTGACATTGCCCAGCTGAAAGAGCTCGAGACCCTGGGCGAGCTCACCGAACGCGCCTGGAAAAAGGGCGTGCAGGTGATGGTCGAGGGGCCGGGGCACGTGCCGTTCGATCAGATCGAGTTCAACATGAAAGCCCAGCGCGCGGCCTGCCACGGCGCGCCGTTTTACGTGCTCGGGCCCCTCGTGACCGACATCTTCCCCGGCTACGACCACATCACGTCCGCCATCGGGGCCACCGCCGCCGGCTACCACGGCGCGTCCATGCTCTGTTACGTGACCCCCAAAGAGCACCTCGGCCTGCCCAAGAAGGACGACGTGAAGCAGGGCTGCGTGGCGTACAAAATCGCCGCCCACGCCGCCGACGTGGCCCTCGGCATCCCCCACACCCGGGACCGCGACGACGAGCTCACCAAGGCCCGGGCCGCGCTCCACTGGGAAAAACACTTCGAGCTCAGCTTCGACCCCGACCTCGCCCGCGCCTACCACGACGAGGATCTCGACGTGGACACCGACTTCTGCGCGATGTGTGGCCACGACTGGTGCTCGGTCCGCATCAGCAAAGAAATCCAAGAGTTCGCGTCGGGCAAAGCCGATGACTACGCCTGGGAAAAGCCCCAGGTGAGCGCGGCCCTCACCGACGAGCAAAAGGCCATTCTCGAACAGCGCGGTCACCTCTCGCCCGACGAGATTCACCGCTTGGCGAGCAAGACCAAAAAGAAGCTCGGCAAAGACGGCGACAAGGCCGCGTGCCACTCGGACACCACCGACGCGGACAAAGCTTTGGCCCTGCAACAGGCCGAGCTCGTCTCGCTCACGCCCTCGAAAAAGGGCATGCGCAAGACCGCCTAGGGCAGGGACCGAAACGAGAGAGGCGCGCGATGGGCTCACGGCAAAACCCGCGCGAAGCGTTTTGCCGGCTGCTCATCACCGACGAGGCCGCGGCCTTGGCCCGTGGCCGTTCGGTGGCGGGGCACATCCAAGCCGCGCGCCTGCCCCCCGGCTGCGCCATCCTGTGGCGGGACAAGCACACCCCAGAAAAAGACCTCGCGCCCGTGGCCCGGGCGGTGGCCGCGGCCTGCCGGGCCCGGGGCGTGCCCATGCTTGTGCACAACCACATTGGCCTCGCCCCCGAGGTGGGCGCGGCCGGCCTGCATCTGTCCAGCGACCGCGACCCCGAAAAGGCCCGGCGCCAGCTGCCGCCCGGCATGTGGCTCGGCCAGAGCCTGCACCGCGGGGACGAGGGCCGCGCGCGCGCACCGCTCGATTACGTGACCGTGGCCCCGGTGTTCGCGCCTTTGTCCAAGCCCGAGGACGTGCGCCCGCCGCTCGGGCTCGACGGCCTGCGCACCTTTTGCGCGGCCGCGGCGGTGCCGGTCTACGCCCTCGGGGGCATCGAGCGTGAAGCCCAGCACGCCGCGAGCGTGTCCACGGGGGCCGCCGGCACCGCGGTGCTCTCCGCGTGGTTTGTCGCGCCCTGAGGGCGTGGTACGTCCCGCCCCATGAACACCTCCCGCAAAAACCTGGTCTCCGCCGTCGGTGCGCTGTGCACCATGTGGTTGCTCGCCGCTTGCGAAGGCCCCATGCCCCTGCACATGAGCGAGGTGGCCATCGCGCTCACCCCCGCGGACGTGACCGTGACGATGTCACTGCACGACTTGGTGTACGGGGACAAAAGCGATGAGCTGAGCCGGTTTGTGTCCATGGCCGGCATGGTCAGCCCCGAGCGGGCCTTGCCGCGGCTGCAGGCCAAAGGGGGATACCGGTGGATCAAGAAGTTCGCGCGGTATGAGCTCGCGCCCCAGGGGGCGGGTCTGGATCTCACCCTCGGGTTGGTCGCGGACCGGTCCACCTTCGATGCGTGCGCCGCGCGGCTCTGCGCGCTGGGGGGCGGCACGAAGCTGACCGGTGACGACAAGAAGTGCGACGGCATCCCGCTCAAGCTCTGCGACGGCAAGTACCTCGCCCTCGAGGAGAAGCGGGCCGAGCCGGGCATGACCTGGCCCCAAAGCGCGGCCCGGATTGTGCTGTCTGGCGACGTGCCGAAGGCCCGGACCCCCCAGCAGATCTCGGCCCGCGACGCCTATGCACAGTTTGTCGGTCCCGGGGCCAAAGATGCGCTCGCCACCGCGGACTGGATCGAACAGTACGCCCAGGCCTTCGTCGAGGGGGACGTGGCCCGGTGCAAAAAACTCGACCAACAAGAGCAGCGCCTGTCGGACGAGTGGGCCAACCTGCGCGAGGCCCAGCGCAAGCGCTTGCGGCTGGGCGCGGTCCACGCCCTGCTCGAGGCGTTCGACCCCGAACACTTGCAGGAGCCCCCCGGGGCGTATACGGACAGCTTCGCCACCGCCCCCGCCTACGAGGACGTGCTCCCGAGCCGGGTACCCCCGGCGACGTTGATGGCCCTGCGCGCGGCCTATGAAATTGGATGGCGCGCCCCCGACCCGGCGCTGTCCGAACGCCTGCGCGCGGCGTGCGATCTGTCCGTGTCCCGCCGGCACGACGAGGTGCGCTCCTTTTGCGCCCTGCTCGCGCCCCCCCCGCCGAACCGCTGAGCGCTATTCGTCCTCCACCGGGTCGAGGCACTCCTCGCCCTGGTGGCGCACGTTGTTGACGTACTTGCTGACCTCGAAGGTCTCGAGCACGTCGTTGGCCGCGGGGGCCATGAGGTCGATGAGCGCGGGCAGCGGCGCGCTCTTGTCGAGCCAGAGCTTTTGCAGCTCGGGCTCGAGCACGACGGGCATGCGGTTGTGCACCTCGGCGCAGAGATCGTTGGCCGCGCAGGTCAGCACCGTGCAGGTCTCGATGTCGAACGCTTTGTTGTAGCCCCAAATGCCGGCCATCGCGAGGGGCTGGCCGTCGGCGCGGCGGTACACAAACGGGCGCTTGTTGGTCTTGCTCTCGCGCAGCCACTCGTAAAAGCCGTCGAACACCACCAGGCAACGGCGCTTTTCAAACCCGGACTTGAACATGCGCTTTTCATGCACGGTCTCGCTCTTGGCGTTGGTGACCATAAACGGCCGCTTGCCCTCGTCTTTGACCCAGGGCGGAATCAGCCCCCAGTGCAGGCCCACCAGCTCGCGCCCCTCGTCGCTGGGCCGCACCGCCGCGACCTCGGTGGTCGGCGCAATGTTATAGCGCGCGTCATCGGCCCCCATGTTGTCGAGGGCGTTGAACACCTGGGCGAGCTTGGCCGACGGGGTCTTGCGGTAGGCGCGTCCACACATGGCGACAGGCTAACCACCCCGGGCCCCCTGTGACCATCCCCACAGCGCGGCCGCGCGGGCAAAATGTCTGGCCCCCGAACACGTCCAAGCGCCCGGTTGCGACGGAGGTTGTATGTGGAGTCTCTTGCTCCTGGGGGCGTTGTCGACGCCGGCCCAGGCCGAACCGGCCCCCGCGGTGGTGGCGTGGCGGCAGGACGATGGGTTGGCCCTGCTCCGGCTCGGGGGCGGTGACCCCGGCCACGGACAGCGGTTCAAGCTGGTGCGCGACGACGAGGTCCTCGACCTCACCCCGCTGGAGGCCGCCAGCCTCACCGGCCACGACGACATCGCGCAGAAGATCGTCGCCTTTCAGGCCGGCCAGATCGTGCTCGCCAGCACCAGCATCGTCGCCGTCACCGGCTTGAGCGTCGTGGCCCTGGCCGGGGGGATGATGCTGTTGATGCCGGTGGTCGACCCCGCCCTCGACACCGGCTTGCCCCGCGAACCCTTGGCCCTCGGCACCGCGGGCGCGGCGCTGGGCATGGCCGCGGTGATGGGCGTCTCTGCCGCCGGGGGGGCTTTGCTGTTTCACCTCGTCGCGCCCACCGAGGAGGAAATGTCCTCGATGAGCGGGGTGGCCTATCTCGGCGATGGCGATCTGAAGCTCACCCAAACCATTCCCTGTGAATAGCGAGGCGTTCGATGTTGCTCCCCAGCTTGTCCCTGTTGGCCTCGTTGGCCGCGCACCCGCACCCCGACTGTACCCCGTGCGAAAAAGAGGTCCCGGTGCCCCGGGTGCCCGTCACCGTCGTGGCGGTGGACAAAAACATCCCCCAACAGGTCCGGGCCTGGGCCGCGGATGGCCCCGCGGCGTCGCATCTGGCGTTCTACGCCGAGACCGGGGGGCGCCGGGTCCCCATCACCCCGCTGCGCGCGATGCAGCTCGCGGGGCACAAAGACCACGCCGACGCCCTTCAGCTGGCGCACCGGTTCTCGATGGTGCCCGACGGCCAGCTCGAGGATGAGTTCTTGGTCTACCTTGTGCGGCCGCTCGGACTTGGACCGGTGCACGTCGATGTGTGGGAAGCGGCGGGGTCTTGTTTGCTCACCGCGACCCCGGCGTTCTGGATGCGTCCGATGGTGAACAGCGGCGCGCGCTGGGTGTTCGCTCCCCGCGACGACGAGCTCAGGTCGGCTTCGGGGGTGACGTACCGTCCAACGAACTGAAGAAGACGGTCTTGTCCCCGCCCATGGATTTGGCGGTGTACATCGCGCGGTCCGATTGGTCGTACAGCTCGGTCAACGAGGTCGTGTCGTCGGGGTAGATCGCCACCCCCAACGAGGCCCGCACCACGTGTTCGGCCCCGTCGTAGTCGACCGGCTGGCGCACCACCTCGACGATGCGTTGGCACACCGAGAGGATCGACTCTTCGTCCTTGGCCTCGTCGAGCAACACCGCGAACTCATCGCCCCCGAGCCGCGCGACCACGTCGTAGGGCCGCACCGAGCTCTCCAGGCGGCGGGCCACTTCCTGCAGCACCGCGTCCCCCGCCTCGTGCCCGGCGGTGTCATTGACCGCCTTGAACCCGTCGAGGTCGGCGGTCACCAAACCAAACTTCTGGCCGTGCCGCTGGGCCCGCGCCACCGCGGCCCCCATCCGGTCGTACAGGGTCGAGCGGTTGGCCACCCCGGTGAGCTGATCCAAAAACGCCAACCGGCTCAGACGCTGCTCCGCGCGTTTGCGTTGGCGGGCAAAACGAATCGAACGCCACAGGGTGCGGGGGGACAGCTCGTCCACCGCCACGTGGTCTTGCGCCCCGAGCGCCAACGCCCCATCGGCGGTCTCCTCGTCGTTGCCAGGTCCGACCATCACCACCCCGGTGCCGCGGGCGAGGGCGCACAGCCGGCGCACCACCTCGAGCCCCTGGCCGTCCTCGAGGGACAGTTCGCTGACCACCGCGTCGAAGGCCTGGGTGAGCATGTGGTTGCTCGCTTCGTGGATGTTTTTGGCCAGGGTCACCGTCGGGGTCTGGGCGTGGGCCCGCAGGGCTTTTTCGATGGTGGTGCGGACCTTTCCCGGGGGGCCCACCACCAACACCGCCAGCCCCCGCACCGTGGCGGTGGCCGGGCCGAGGCTCTGCATCAGGGCTTCCCGCAGCTCCACCGCGTTCCAGGGGGCGCGCAGGGAGCCGGCGAGCTTGACCCCCCGGCTCTGGGCGTGCTCCCGGGTGTCGTCCGGGGTGGGCGAGACAATGATGCATTGGGTTTGGGGCTGGAGCAGGGTGATGTGCTGCATCAGGGACAGGCCGTCGACGACGGGCAGCCGCAGCGGCACCACCGCGACCCGGTAGTCCCGGGCCCGGGCTTGCTGCAGCGCGGCGTGGGCGCTGTCCACGACCACGTAGTCGATGTCGAGATCGCCGCACACCGCGGCGATCTCCTCGCTGCGGCGGGGGCTTTGTTCGACAAAAAGCAACGAACGCACGGGTGAAGACTAGCCAGGTTGCTGGAAAGCCTCTACTTCCTCGCGCGCGGGCCGGTCACCAGCCGAGCTCGCCGGCGGGCTCTTCGGTCGGCCCGGCCTGGCTCTTGACCCCCCAGCGGATGGCCAGCGCCACCGCGGCGATGGCCAGGAGGAGGATGAGCACGGCCCATTTGCCAGACGTGCGGGGGGGCGATGGCTTGGTCATCGCTCCGCCGTAGCATGTTGGCCGGGCTCAGGCAGGCACCGTCGACAGTTGCAGATGGGCCTCGGGGGCGGTGGTCCGCAACCGCCCGATCGCCTGCAGCGCACTCCAGAACAGCCGGCGCAGCGGCGAGCGGATGATGCCGTGCTCGAGGGCGAAGGCGAGGGTGGCGCGACCGTCTTCAAAAAACGCCTCCGCCTCGAGCCGGCGGTATTCGGCCAGGGTCTCGAGCCGGGTCTGCTCGTCGGGGGCGTAGCGCTTGGCGATCGCCACGCAGTATTTGAGGTGCCGGGCCTCGTCGGCTTCGATGCCGCCGATCATGCGGGCGGTGGCCGGGTCGCCGACCTTGGTGAACACCCGGCGCAGCTGGCCGAACTGCGTCGTGGCCCGCTCCTCGATCACCTGCAGCAACACGTAGGCCTTCATGACCTGGATGTCCTCGGTGACGTCCTCGTTGAAGAACCCGAGCTTCCTGTCGAGGCGGTGCAACAGAGACATCTCCACCGGGCGTTTGAGGATCTCGACCCCCTGGCGATCCGCGGCCTCCAGGTACATGGCCTCGTGGCGTTCTTCGTCTTCCTTGTGGATGGTGATCAGCTTGGCCAGCTTCTCGTCGTCGACGTACTTGAGCAGGTGGTCGAAGATCATGAGCTCGCCGCCGCCGCCGCCTTCGGCCTCCGCGAGCTGGTAGAGCAAAAAGGCGCGGCCTTCGGGGCTGTCGGCCATGTGGGTGGTGGCGAGTTCGCTCAGTCGGCTGTGCAGGTCCATGTGTCGTCTCCTTCAAAATGACCAGAATGGTTTTGTGGTCATGGGTGGGCAAAAAAAATCAAGGGCTCCCCGGGCGCGGCTTGAGGCCGTCCAGGATCAGGGCGAAGCCGATCTGGGCGCGGGTGGCCATCACCTCCTGGGCGTCGATCGCCCCCTTGAGGTGGAACATCAACGTGGCCACGTGCATGTCGAGCAGCAGGTGGGCCACCTGGGTGAGGTCGAGGTCGTCGCGGAACCGGCCTTGGCGAATGCCGATGCGCAGAATCTCGAGAAGGTTGGTCACGCAGACCTGGCGCAACTCGGAAAACCGCTCGCGCAGCTTGGGGAGCATGTCGTCGAACTCCCCGGTGAGCAGGCCTTTGATCAGCGGGCGCGCGTCGAGCTCAAAAAACGAGCGGCTCGCCTCCTCGAACAAGAGCTCCTCGGCGGGCCGGGCGGGGTCGATGTGCACCGCGCTCTCCGCGTTCCAGTCGCGGATCTCCTTGAGCAGCACCTCGTAGAACAGGTCGGCCTTGGACTTGGTCGCGAGATAGACCGTGCCCTTGGCCACCCCCGCCTTTTGCGCCACATCGTCGATCGACGTCTTCTTGAACCCGAAGTGGGTGAAGAGGTCGCAGGCGGCGGCCAGAATCTCGGAGCGTTTTTCCCGGTCCACGCCATGACCATAATGCTGATCCGGTCAGCGGTCAACCGGCCCTGTCCCGCGATCTGTCTGCGCAACAGTTAGGTGTTGACCTAACTGTTTGCCGTCGGCTAGAGATTGTCCATGGGCGCAGAGAGCAATGTCGTCGATCAAATCTTTCGGGCGCTGTCCGATCCCACCCGCCGCGCGGTGGTGGCCCGGCTGGCCCTCGGCCCGGCCGCGACCAAGGACCTGTTCGCCCCGTTCGACATGTCGCTGCCGTCGTTCGTGCAGCACATGGGGGTGCTGGAGGATTGCGGCATGGTGCGATCGGAAAAGCAGGGCCGGGTCCGCACCTATGCATTGGTGCCGGCCCAGCTCCAGCACGCCGAGGATTGGCTCGCCACCCAGCGTGACCTGTGGGAGCGGCGACTGGACCAGCTCGACGCCCACCTGCTCGCGATGAAAGCGGAAGAAGAGGACAACAACCGATGAGCCAAGAACCCGACCTGCGCATCAACCCCGAGCTGGACCTGGTGCTCGACCGCGTCGTCGACGTGCCCCCGCGTTTGGTGTGGCGCGCCTGGACCGAAGCCGAACAGTTGAAGAAGTGGTTCGTGCCCCGTCCCTGGACCATCCCCGAGGCGAGCGTGGACCTGCGCCCGGGCGGCATGTTCCGCACCGTGATGCAAAATCCCGAGGGCGAGCGGTTCCCCAACGAGGGCTGTTACCTCGAGATCGTGCCCGAGCGGCGCTTGGTCTGGACCGACGCCTTGACCGAGGGGTATCGCCCCGCGGGCGCGGGGTTCATGACCGCCACGCTGCACCTGTTCGCCGAGGGGGCGGGCACCCGGTACGTGGCGGTGGCCCAGCACGCTGACCCCGAGACCCGGGCCAAGCACGAAGAGATGGGCTTTGTCGAGGGGTGGGGCACATGCCTGACCCAACTCGTTGAATTGGTGAAGAGCTGGTGAGCACCAAGTTGAACATGCAGCACGCGGTGTCCGCCGACGGCACCCGCATCGCCTACAGCACCCTGGGCCAAGGCCCGACGGTGGTTCTTGTCGACGGGGCGCTCTGTCGTCGGGGGTTTGGCCCGGCCAAGCCCCTGGCCGAGAAGCTGCAGGACCGCTTCCGGGTGGTGTTCTACGACCGGCGCGGCCGGGGCGACAGCGAGCCCGGCCCCGGCTGCGACGTCGACCGCGAGGTGCAAGACCTGCAGGCGGTGATCGCGGCGGTGGGGGGCGATGTCTTCCTTTACGGCACGTCGTCGGGGGCGATGCTCGCGGCCCGGGCGGTGGCCGCGGGCACCGAGGTGAAAAAGCTCGTCCTGCACGAACCGCCCCTGGCCCTGGACGGCACCCACGTGCCACAGCCGCCCGACCTGCCCGCGCGCATCGACCAGGCCATCGCCGAGGACCGCCGAGGCGATGCGGTGGCGCTGTTCATGAAATCGGTGGGGGTGCCGGCGTTCGGGCGGTTCATGATGAAGCTCATCCCCGGGGTGTGGTCGGGGTTGACCCCGTCGGCGCACACCCTGCCGCACGATTTTGCCCTCCTCGGCGACACCCAGCGCGGGGGGCCGTTGCCCGAGGACCTGGTGGAGAGCTTTCGGCGCATCGACGTGCCCACCCGGCTGATGGTGGGCGGCAAAAGCCCGCCTTGGATGCACCACACCGTGAAGCGGCTGGCGGAAGAAATCGCGCACAGCGACGTGGTGGAGCTCGCCAAGCAGCAACACAATGTCTCGCCCCAGGCCATGGCCCCCGCGTTGGCGTGCTTTTTTGCCTGAGCGCGCGGGCGCCGCGTTTTTGTGAGGGCTCAGAAATCTGACCGCGGCCCGCGGGGTCCCGGCGCATTCCGCGGCGGCGTCTTGGAGGGCACGCTTTTGGCAACCCGGGGGGCATCTGCGCTGTGGAGGCCTCATGCACCGGTTGTCCGTTCCCCGTTTGTCTTTGGCCCTGGCCGGCGTGTGGTCGTTGACCGCGTGCGGCGGGTCCTGGTTGCCGACCTGGGGGACGCCGGACCCACGCGACCGCGAGCCGGGGGCCACGTCGTTTTTGTCCGCCGACGGGTACCAAGGCCAAGCCAGCCCCGAGGGGGCCCCGCCCCCGAGCAGCGATGGCGACGTCGCGGTCGACGATTTGACCGGCGGCGACGAGCGCACGGTGGAAGAGGGCGACATCTACCGCGTGCTCGACAGCGGCCTGGTGTTGAACTTGAACGCCTACCGCGGCCTGCAGATCGTCGACGTGAGCGACGTGCAAAACCCCGCGGTGGTCGGCCGGGTGCAGGTCTCGGGTACGCCGGTGGAGCTCTATGCGCACCAGGACCGCGTCTACATTCTGCTCAACAACTGGACCGGCTACTGGGGCGCGCGGGAAGACGTGGTGGTCGAGGAACGCAGCGGGGGATTGGTGTTGAGCGTCGACGTCTCCGACCCCGCCGCGCCGGTGGTGACCGATCGCAGTTACATTCCGGGTTGGATCCGCAAGAGTCGCATGACCAAGAGCACCACCTCGGCCGCGTTGTACGTGGCCACCGACGGCTGGGGCGAGGTCGTGGGCGAGGACGGGACCGCGTCGTATCGGAGCACCACCTATGTGCAGTCCTACGATGTCCAGGGCGGGCTGCTCGAGGAGCGGGACCTGATCGACCTCGGCGGCGCGGTGAGCGACATCCAGGCCACCCCCGCGGCGTTGTTGGTGGCGCGGTTCGATTGGAACGCGGCCAACGAGAACGACGGCGGCAGTCACCTTCAGGTCATCGACATCAGCGACCCCGCCGGGGCCATGGCCGAGCGCGCGGACATTGTGGTCCGGGGGCGCATCGAGTCGCAGTTCAACATGGACATCCACGGTCACATCCTGCGGGTGGTGAGCGGCAACTTCTGGAACGCCGAGGCCAACACCAACTTCCTGGAGACCTTCGACATCAGCGACCTCGACGCGCCGGTGCTCGTCGACGCGGTTGAGTTCGGCGATGGCGAAGACCTCTACGCGACGTTGTTCTTGGACAACAAAGCGTTCTTCGTGACCTACCAGCGGGTCGACCCCTTCCACGCGTTCGCCATCGATGACGACGGGGTGGCCGAGGAGCGCGCGGAGTTCGTCGTGTCGGGCTGGAACGACTTCTTCAAGCCCGCGTTCGGCGAGAGCCGCTTGCTGGGGGTGGGCGTCGACGACGCGGACCAAGAATGGAACCTGGCGGTCAGCCTGTACGACATCACCGACCTCGACAACCCCACGCCGCTGTTGGCCCGCGAACACGTCACCCAATCCGGCTGGAGCTGGTCGGAGGCCCGCTGGGACCACCGCGCCTTCTCGGTGTTGTCCGACGCCGTGTCGGTGTCCGCCCCCGACGGCACGGTCGAGACCGGGCTCATCTTGTTGCCCTTCACCGGCTGGGACCACGAGGCCGATGTGTACCGCGCGGCGGTGCAGATCTTCACCTTCTCCGAGAGCACCCTGACCCCGCGCGGGGTGATGGACCACGGCTCGTACGTCCGGCGTTCGTTCCTCGCCGGCGGCGCCACCGCCAACCTCTCCGAGCTGTCGCTCTCGCTGTTCGACACCACCGACCCCGACGCCCCCGTCGAGCAAGGCCGGCTCGAGCTCGCCCCCAACTACGACGATCTGTTGCGCTTCGGCGCCTACAGCGTGCGGGTGAAGAACAACCAACGCTACACCTGGTGGTGGGGGGGCAACGTGTCCACCGTCCCGGTGGCGTCGGCCGAGATCATCCCCCACGACGACCACCCCGACCAAGCCGCGCCCATCGCCAGCGTCGAGATCCCCGCCGGGGCCCAGGTGTTCAAATCCGGGACCCACCTCGTGGCCGTCGCCACCCGCATCGTCGACTACACCCAATATCCCTACGCCGCCGAGACCGACATCCACGTCTACGACCTGAGCGTGCCCGGCTTGCCGGTGGAGACCGGGACCTTCACCACCGACGACATTCAACTCGGCTACGGCGGTGGCTGGGGCTACGGCTACTACGATTGTATTGACTGTGGCTGGTACTACCCGATGTTCGGCACCGGGGGCGACAATGTCTTTGCGGTCGACACCGGCTTGGTGTTCCTCACCCGCACGCCGCAACAAAAACTCGAGGGCGTCCGTCACACCTGCAACACCCATCCCACCGACGAATACGTGTGCGAGGGCGGGAGCTTCCAAGACGAGGTCTGCACCTACACCGTGGGCAGCTACACCTGTTCTCACCTCGACGACGAGCCCGACCTCTGCAGCGGCGGCTTCCAGCGCTGCACCTACCACGCCGGCAACGGGGACTACGACTGCGAAGACATCAGCATGATCGGCGTCCCCAGCGAAACCACCTGCTACGACTACGACCAGTACCGGTATTGGCAGTCCTTCAGCCTCACCGCCCTCGACCTGCGCACCCCGGGCCAGCCCGCCTTGGGCAACACCGTGGCATTGCCTCCCGGCGACGAGGGCATCTCCGCGTTGGTCGCGGACAACGAGGTGTGGGTCTCGTTCTTGCGGCCCGAGTCGATGCCCGGCGACCCCTTGCCGTACGTGCGGTACTTCGCCCGGGGGGTGAACTACGCCGACGTCGCGAACCCCGAGGTGGGGGTCGCGGTCAACGTGCCCGGCCGGCTCTTGGCCAAGCACGACGACCAGCTCTACACCCAGGATCTGGTGTGGGGCAGCAACGTGGTCGAGACCGCCATCGCCAAGCTGAAGCTCCTCGGCCCGGTGGCGGTGCTGCAGGGCACCCATGTGTTCGAAGACCAGCTGGTGCACCAGGTGTTGCTCGACGGGGCCGGGCACTTGCTCGCCAGCCACCGCACCGCCTGGCAGCTGTGGGCCAACGGCGAACCCAACCTGCAGCGCCTGGCGATTCTCGACGCCACCAGCCTCGGGCTCAAGAGCGACACCGACGTCGACAACTGGGGCAACCTGGTGTTCGCCGATGCCGGCCGCGCGGTGTTCGCGGTGGGTGGCGGGGTGTTGTTGATGAACACCAGCAACGCCGCCGCCCCCGTGGCCCAAGCCTACTTCCCCTACCGGGGGTGGGGCGCGCAGTTCGTCGTCGACGGCGACGACCTCGTGGTGCCCGCGGGCCCCCATGGGATCTACCGCTTCGACCTCGACACCTACAACCTGCAGAGTGAATAGCGGGTCTGGCGGCGGCCTCGCCATCGGCGCACCCGGCGCGACCACCCCAGCGCCGGGCCAGGCACAACGGGGCTGCCGCCACGGCGGACAAATCGGTATATAGAAGCGATCGGTTTTCCGGCGGAGGTGGCGCGATGTATTTCACCAAGAAGAAGCTCGACATGGTCGATCCCCAGGATGCGCTCCCGGGGCGCGATGACCCGATGCCGGTGCTGGACACGCACCTGGTCACCGACGCGCCGATGAAGGGGCCGTGGCCGGGCAAAGAGGTCGCGCAGTTCGGCATGGGGTGTTTTTGGGGCGCAGAGCGGCTGTTCTGGCAGCTCGACGGGGTGTCCTCGACGCAGGTGGGGTACGCCGGTGGCTACACCCCGCACCCGACCTATGAAGAGGTGTGCTCGGGCATGACCGGCCACGCGGAGATCGTACAGGTCGTGTTCGACCCCAAGGTCGTGTCCTACGAGGCGTTGCTCAAGGTGTTCTTCGAGAACCACGATCCCACGCAGGGCATGCGCCAGGGCAACGACCTCGGCACGCAGTACCGGTCGGCGATCTACACCACCACCAAGGCCCAGAAGAAGCAGGCCGAGTCGGCGAAGAAGGCGTACGCGGCGGTGCTCAAAAAGGCCGGCCACGGCGAGGTCACCACCGAAATCAAAGACGCGGGGGCGTTCTATTACGCCGAGGACCATCACCAGCAGTACCTCGCCAAAAACCCGAACGGCTACTGCGGGCTCGAGGGCACGGGGGTGAGCTGTCCGGTGGGCTTGGCCGCGACCCGCGCCGCGCCGTGATTTGCCGTTGATCTCGCGTGCTTGCGGGTTATGGTCGGCCACCATGAAAACGGCCCTCCGCGTCCTGTCCGGCTCCGCCGCCGCGTTGTTGTTGTTCCTCACCGCGTGTTTTCCGGGGCAGCGGGAGCTGTTTTGCGAGGTGGGCGAAAGCCGCGACTGTTTCTGCGCGGCCGACGAGAACGGCCGGGTGCCCGACGGCAGCCAGGTGTGCTCGACCTCCGGGAGCTGGTCGGTGTGCGATTGCAGCGACGACACCGGTGACGGGGATGGCGACGGTGACGGGGATGGCGACGGTGACGGTGACGGGGATGGCGACGGTGACGCCGACGCCGGGGCCATGGACGCCGCCGACCCGGTCGACGCCAGCGACCCCGCCGACGCGAGCGACCCCGCCGACGCCAGCGATCCGGCCGATGCCGGCGGCGCCGACGCCGCCGACGCGAACTGACCGCGCCATTTTCGAAGTAAAATCAGATACTTAACGCGAACGTGCGCGCGGCTTGAACCATGTCGTCCGGCCACGGGCTCTCCGCCTCGAGCCGGTCCCCGCGCACGGTGACCGACAGCCGCCAGGCGTGCAGGGCCTGGCGGGGCAGGGCCGTGCACGGCGGCGTGCGGTAGCGGCGTTCGCCGAGCAGGGGGTGTCCCCGGTGGGCGAGGTGCACGCGGACTTGGTGGGTGCGCCCGGTCTCGATGCGCGCGGTGGCCGCGAACGCGGCCGGGCCACGGGCGACGACCTCCACGGTGGTGCGCGCGGGGCGGCCGGTCTCGTCGACCACCGTGCCTTGGGGGGTGCGCAGCAGCCGCGCCTCGATGGCGGTGCGGTCCCAGCCGGGCTGGCCGTGGGCCAACAGGGCATAGGTCTTGTGGCCTCGGGCCAGCGCGTCCTGGGCGTCCTTGACCCACCCGCGCCGGAGCGCGCAAAGCACAATGCCACTGGTGTCGCGGTCGAGCTGGTGCACGGCCCACACCGGGTGGCCGCGGGTCTCGCTCAGCCAACCCTCCAGGGTCCCGGGCGCGCAGTGCCCGTCCCCGGTGGTGGGCAAGCCCGCCGGCTTTTCACACAACACCAGCGCCCGGTGGTCGAGGAGGACGCGGGGCCCGGTCACGACGAGGTCAGGACCCGGCGGTGGGCCTCGGACAGAATCGCGCTCGCCGCGCAGGCGATGTTCAAGCTCTCGACGTGGCCGGTGCCGGGGATGGTCACGGTGGCGTCCGCGGCGTCGAGCCAGAAGTCGCTGAGCCCGTCGCGCTCCGCCCCGAACACCACCGCGCAGGGGGGCGCCAACGCCGCGTCGTCGTACAGGCTGAGCGCGGCCCGGGGAGAGGTGGCCACCACCCGGTAGCCCTTTTCCCGGAGCGCGTCCAATGCTGTGGCATTGTCCCCGTAGGCCATGGGCATCGACTCGGCCGCGCCCTGGGCGGTGCGGAACATCGCCGGGGAGCGGGTCGCGCTCTCCTCAGTGCACAACACCGCCCCCACATCGAAGTGGGCGCACACCCGCAAAATCGCGCCGAGGTTGTGCGGGTCCTTGATGTCCTCGAGCACCACCGCGAGCTTGCCCGCGGCGTGGTTGAGCGCCTCTTTGCAGAGCCAGGGGCGCGGGGCCTTGGCCAGGAAGAACACGCCCTCGTGATGGGTGCTGCGCGCGATCTTGTCGAGCTCGGCCCGCGGAACGATGCGGTCGAGCACGCCCTCCTCCTTGGCCCACTGGAGGATCGCGCGGTGGGTGCGCATCTCCTCGCGGGCGATGTAGACCCGCACAATGTCTTTGCGCCGGCGCTCAAACACCGCCCGGCACGCGTGGGTGCCCTGGATGCGCTCCTCGTCGTCCTTGCCTTTGTACCGACCGCCCATGGGCCCCGGATAGCACACCGCACCCGGTTGGCCCTCACCAGCCGTCGGCCTCCCAGCGGGCGCAGGCGTCGACGACATGCACCGCGCGCCCGTCGGACCCGATGCGCCAGGTGTCGCCCGCGACGATGCTGCCCGGGCGGCCCACGGCCACGAACACAAAGCCGTCGCCCACCCGGGCCAGGCTGTGGTGGTAGCGGCCGCCGGGGGGAAAGCTCATGCCCAGCGCGTCGAGGGTGCCGGCGTAGCGGTCCCATTCCCCGCGGTGCGCTTCCTGGGCCACAAAGGCCGCGGCCAGCGTCGTGCGCACGTCGCTGGCCCGGGCCGCGCAGGTGTGACGCTGCCAGCGGACGACCCCCTGGTGGGTGACGGTGGCCCCCGCCGCGAGCAGCACCAACAGGAGCACCACCCGTTCGGCGCTGTGCGCGCTCCGCCATGTCATTGGAACAACTCGAAACAGCGGCACACGTGCCGCGGCAGGATGACCAAGGCCACGTACGCCAAGGCGTAGGGCACGAGCACCACCAGGGTCAGGCCGGCGCTGGCGCAGGCCCGGGCCACGGGCTGGAGGCGGGGCTCGAGCACCAGGCGCGGCCGGCCCGGCCACGCCCACCGGCGCCGGGCGGCGCAAAAGGCCCGGACCCGGCCGGGGCGGGGCTGCGCAACCTGCGCACCGTCGTCGGGCAGCGTGCGCAGGTCGGGCGCGGCGGGGTCGGGCCCCCGCGGGCCGCGGCCGCGCAGGGTGGGGCATTGCAGGAACGGGGACAGGTCCATGACCACCTCCGGCCCGGTTGATTCCGAAAACCGTGCCAAGGAGGCGACCAAAAAAAACGCGCCCCCGGCGGGGCGCGCTTTGGGCCGAAGCGGCGGGCGCTCAGGTGGGCACGCCCACCGCGGGGTCGTTGAGCTGGGCGAGCACTGCGGGGTCGAGCCCCTCTTTGTACTTGCGCACGATGCTCATGCTGCCGGTGTAGTCATGGTGCTCCGCCCCAATGAGGCTGGACAGGGACCGGAGCTCGAGCTCGGGCGGGAAGTTCAACGTGGTGAGCAGCCCTTGCCACACCTGCGGGTCCCGGCCCCAGCGGTTGCTGTCGTACTCGAGCAGCGCCGCGGCGAAGGTCAGCGCCATCAGCTTGCGATCGGTGACCGACAGGTCCGGCGACCAGGAGCTGCCTTGGCCCGCGTCCATCATCAGCTGGTAGCCGCCGATGGCGCGCAGGGCCTCGACGGACATGTGGGCGAAGTTCTTGTTCACCCGCATCTCGAGCGATTCGATGCCGTCGATGGTGGCCTTGTCGAACTTGATGATCTTGTTGGCCTCGCCCGGGCCGGGCTCAAAGTAGCCCGCGCCGATGACGTTCTGCTTTTTCCATTTCTGGGTGTGGGTGTTGTAGCCGGTGGCGGTGTTGATCCCCATGGCCGCGATGTGGGCCCGGGTCCCGTCGAGCAGGTCCGCGGGGCGGCCGGGATCGATGGGGGTCCACTCCCGGGCGGTGTCCTCGGCGACCTTTTGGGCATCGAAGTGCACCAGCTTGTCGAGGATGTCGGCTTGGCCGTCGTGGTCGGTGTCGAGGACCTTGCGGCGGATCATGGTGTGGGCGGGGGAGATGTAGTTGGTGCCGCCGGGCATGACGTGGCTGCTCGACCACACCCCGCGGTCGCGGATGTTGTCGTTGATGGTCTGCCAATCCGCCCGGCGCGCGACGCCTTCGATCAGCTGATTCAGGGTCTCGACATTCTCCGAGTCGGTCATCGTCTTCTGGCCGTTGATGGTCGACGTGCGGAAGTAGCTGGAGTTGAACGAGGTCAGCACCTGGCTGTCGGGGTACCGCTCCCGCACCCGGGAGATGTTGTCCTTGCCCGCGCACAGCCCGTAGAAGATCAGCTTCTTGCCCGCCTCGTCGGAGCCCCGGGCCAGCGACGAGGGGATGTTGCGACCGAAGTCGGAGTGTCCGTCATAGCCGACGATGTGGACGTTCTCGTCGTCCATCTTGTCGAAGATCTTGTGCCCGTGGTTGACGGTCACGGTGATGTTGACGACGGTCTCTTGTCCATTGACATTGAAGGTCTTGGTCATCACCACCGGGGGGGTGGTGTCGTTCTCGTCGACCTTCTTGAAGCCCTTCTTGTCGAGCATGTAGAGCGTGCCGGGGAAAAACTCCGGATCGGGGCCGTTGGACCACGCGATGTTGAGCTCTTTGTTGCCGTCTTTGAACCACTCATCGTAGGGCGGGCTCGACGGGGCGATGGTCTCGTGAATGTCGTCGACCTTGCTCTTCAAGGGGCCGGGGAGGCGGTCTTTGACCGCCACCAAGTTCCACGTCATCGAGTCCTTGATCACGGGGTGGGTCTCGGCGTTGAGCGCGCCCCGGTAGGCCATGAACGCCTCGTCGAGCAACTCCCGCTCGGCCCCGCTGGTGCCGGTGGCCTCGATGAGACCGAGCAACACGGTGGCCACCGACGCGCGCATCTGCAGCACCTGGGTGTCGGTCATGTCCGCCGGGGGGGTGGCCCCGGGGGCGACCTTTTGCAGCGCGCCCTGGAGGTTCTCGAGGATCTTCTGCCGCTGGGCGAGGGGCAGGTCTTGTTTGACGAAAGGATTTTCCTTCAGGTCGTCGATGAGGTCGGCCATGCGGAACAACCCCGTGCCCAGGGCCGCGTTGGTGTCGGGCTTGCCCGCGCCTTCGCTCTCCACAAAAAACCCGTCGGCGGTGAGGAACACCGGGCGGTGCTGGCCGCTGGGGTCCATGGCTTTGTTGCCGGTGGGCTCGGTGGGACGCGAGGTGGTGGTGACGTGCAGGGTGAAGTTGTTGAGCACGCCGAGGTCTTGGCCCGCGCGGTCCTCGACGTGGAGCTTCCATTCGCCCGCGGCGGATTTGCCGATGAGCTTGTCGAGGCTCTCGGTGGGCACGAGGTCCTTGCCGAAGGTGCCCTTGAGGTTGTCGTCGCTGCGGCCCGCGCGGTCGTGGAGCATCACGCTGGTGCCGTCGGGGGCGATGAGGGACACCCGCAGGTCACCCCGCCAGGTGTGGTCGAGGTCGATGTCGAGGGAGATGTCGGCGATCTGGCCCTGGGCGTCGACGGTGAGGGGGGCGTCCACCCCGGCCGCGTCGTTGTCCGGGATCGCGAGCTTCGGGGCGGCGGAGAACGACGACGCGGTCAGGCCGGCGGCGGCGGACAGGGCCTGGCGCGCCGCGGCGTCGAGCCGGGTGCCGATCAACACCGCGGACAGCGAGAACTTCTCTTTGTCCGAGACGGTCCCGTCTTGGCCGGCGAGGGCGATGAGCTTGTCCGCGTCGGCCGCGGTGAGGGTGCCGTCGTCCTGCTCGAGCCGGAACGAGAGGGCCTGCAACCCCGGGTCTTCGATGGCGAGGAAGTTCTTCAGGCGGGCCGCGGTGGCGGTCGATTCGATCTTGTCGCCGAACGTCTCGAGGATACCAGACAGTTCTGCGCTGAGCTCGGGGGTGAGCGCGCCGTCGCCCAGGGCCTTGTCGATGAGCTGATCCACGTCCGCGCGGGTGACGACCCCGTCGGCGGCGAGCTGTTGGGCGAAGGTGCGGAGCTGGGCAGGGGCGATGGACGGCATATAAACCTCAGTAAAATCAGCCAGTTGGGCGTTGGGCCAGCCTTTGGACAGGCCGCCCTGAAGACCCTGCGTCTAGCACGGAAGGGGGCGAATTGGCGGTGCGATCCCCGGCGAAGGTCAGGGCTGGGGGGTGATCAGCAACAGGTACGGGTCGACGGTGGCGAAGTTGCCGCCGGCCCGGACCCGCACGTACACGTCTTCGGGCGTGTCGCCCTGGGTGTGCACGAGCCGGGAGCAGCCGCGGGGTCCGCCGTTGTCGTTCTCGCCGAGGAACGAGCAGGTGAGGTCACAGCGGTAGGTGGTGAGCACGGTGTCGCCCGCGCCCCCCGACCGGCAGCTGAACAGCTCGTCGCCGAAGGTCTCGATGAGGTACTCCGTGTTCGCCTCGGCGGTGAAACGGAAGTAGTCGCCGTCGCCGGTGGGAAAGCCGTCGTACACCACCCCGCTGACCGGATGCCCCACGGGGATGGTCTCTGCGCTGCCGGGGAAGTCGTTGCCGCCCTGCTCGCTGGGGCCGCACAGGGGGTTGCAGCCGTCGAGGTACGCGCTGTTGCCGTCGTCGCACCACTCGTGGGCGGGATCGACGATGGTGTCCCCACAATAGCTGGGCTCCCAGGTACATTGGGCGGTGCACCCGTAGCCGGGGGCGGCGCCGTTGTCGATGCCGAGGTCGCACTCTTCCCCATTGTCGATGGCGCGGTTGCCGCAGGTCGGGGTACAGGTGCGGATGTTCCCCTCGAACAGCGCATAGACATTGTCGGGGTCCACCTCCAGGCCGAGGGCGGAGATGGTGAACGCGGAGAGATCCAGGTCCACGTAGCGACCGCTCTGCAGGCCCCCGCTCGACCCGCTCGAGCCCTCCAGGGCCCCGGTCTCGTCGTCGGTGGTGATGGTGCCGTCGATGAACGGCTCGTCCAGGCGCAGGTCGATCCGCCGCCCCGCGGGGTCGATGACCCAAGCCGCCTCCAGGCGGTCGTTGCTCTCGAAGTCGTACAGGCGGAGGTGAAGCCCGGTGACCGCGGCCCACGTCTGGGTCTGGGTCCGGCGGAAGGTGAACAGCACCGTGGCGGGATCGTTGATGCGCATCAGGGAGATGTTCTGGGTGGTCGATTGTTCGGTGGTCTGTCCCTCGAGCACCTCGACGGTGATGTCCACGTCGTGGAGCGGGCCCATCCGGGGATGGACCTCGACGCCGGGCCCATCGTACTCGCCATTGAGGGTGTAGTACGGGTCCGCCCCGTCGTCGAAGTCCAGGTCCCACTCCGCCCCCGGCGCGGTCCCTGGCGCGCAAGTATCGGGGAGGCAGAGCGAGGGCGCGCCAAAACATGCATAGCCGGCGCTCACCTCGCACGCGGCGCAGCCATCGCCCGCCTCGGTGTTGCCGTCGTCGCAAGCCTCGTCGGGATCGAGCACGCCGTCGCCGCAGGTGACGCCCGCGTCGACCCCGGACCCCGCATCCTCGGCGGCATCCGGCGGGCCTCCGCCGTCGTCGGGGGCTTGGGCGTCGGGCCCGCCCCCGTCGAGACCCGCGGCATCGGGAATGTCCCCCCCGTCGTCGGTCTCGTGGGCGTCCGGGCGCCCGGTCCCGGCGTCCCGGTCATCCAAGGGCTGAACCTGGCAGCGGCCGTCGAGCCCACACTGCTCTGGGGCGGCGCAGTCCGCGTCGGTGTCACACGCGGTCGACGACACCGGGCGAATCTGTGGACAGCCGGCGGCGGCGACCAGAAGCGGTCCCACCCACACCCAATCGGACAGAAAACGGCGCGTCACGCCTCGATTGTACCGCGAATGGGCCCCGCTCCCTCATCGGAAGAGGCGCGGTGGGACCCGCCCCTACGGCAGGGCACCGCCCAGCCCGTACACCTCCGCGTAGGCGTAGGCGGCGCGGACATTGAATGTCCGCAGCCCGGGGGCCCCGGTGCCGTTGCCGAAGGTGGTGGACGCCTCGTAGGCGCCGTTGAGGAAGCAGCGCTTGTCGCTGTTGGCGGGGCTGCCGCCGCCGCCTCCGGACACGTTGTAGTAGGTCCCGGTGGTGACGTTGGGGATGTTGTCGGAGTCGTCCGCGCCCCCCGCGCCCCCATTGCTGATGCGGTAGATCAGCAGGGCGTCGAGATCGTAGTGCACGGCGCAGTAAAAGCCGTCGTCGCTGCGGAAAAAGACCCCCGCGTTGTTGCTGAACCCGCCGGTGCGGATCGCGGTCAGCCGGACGCGCGACCGGATCAGCTGGTTGGCGGTGTAGCCGGTGAGGTTGCCCGCGTAGGAGAGCAGGGCCGCGCCGGTGAGGTCGTCCTGGCGCAGCTCGCCGCCGGAGGTGGACCAGCTGCCGTTGCCGTTGGGGTACGCAGACCAGTTGTTGGCGTCGAGGGTGCCGTTGAACCCGTCGAAATAGAGACGGACGTCTCCGTCACCGGCGGGGCGGGGATCGCAGGCGTCCCCGATGCCGTCGGCGGTTCCGCCGGCCCCGGTCTCGCCGTTGTCTTCCTGTCCGGGGTTGTCGTCGGCGGGGCAGTTGTCGCAGACATCGCCCCAGCCGTCCCCGTCTTCGTCCTCCTGGCCGGGGTTGCTGTCGTCGGGGCAGTTGTCGACCGCGTTGTTGACCCCATCCCCGTCGACGTCGCCGACATCGCACTGGCCGTCCAGGTCGCCGTCGGGGCCGTCGTTGGCCGGGTCGGGGAGCCCGAGCACCGCGCAGTCGTCGCAGCCATCGCCGTCGCTGTCGGCACACACGAACGCATCTTGGGGATCGGTGTCCACGTCGTCGGCGACGGTGTCACCGTCGTCGTCATCGTCACCGTCATCGCACAGCCCGTCGCCGTCGAGGTCGGCGCCATCGTCCGCGGGGGCGGACACCCCGGCGACGATGCAGTCGTCGCAGGTGTCGTTGTCGCTGTCCTGGCAGGCGAAGGGGTCGAGGGGCGCGCTGTCGTCGATGTCCGCCACCAGGTCACCGTCGTCGTCGTCGTCGCAGGCATCGCCTTCGTCGTCCCCGTCGAAGTCTTCTTGCAGGGGGTTGGACACCTGGGGGCAGTTGTCGGCTTCGTTGGGGATGCCGTCGAGGTCATCGTCCACGTCACAGTCGGTGCCGATGCCGTTGCCGTCGGCGTCCTCCTGCAGGGGGTTGGCGGTGAAGGGGCAGTTGTCGTCGCAGTCTGTGGTGTTGCCCCCGGTGCAGCGGGCGTCGGCGCCGTCCCCGCTGAGGTCGCCGTCATCGAGAATGCCATCGTTGTCATCGTCGGGGTCGCAGGCGTTGCCCCCCTCGGTGCCATCGTTGTCGAGTTGGGCCGCGTTGGGCACGAAGGGGCAGTTGTCGAACGCATCGCCGACGCCGTCGTCGTCGTCGTCGTCGTCGCAGGCGTCACCGAGCCCGTCGTTCTCGTTGTCGAGTTGGTCGAGGTTGGCCACCAGCGGGCAGTTGTCTTCCACGTCGAGCACGCCGTCGTTGTCGTCATCGTCGTCGCAGGCGTCGCCCTCCGCGTCATCGTCATTGTTGGCTTGGGTGTTGTTGGACACCAGGGGGCAGTTGTCGTCTACGTCCATCACCGCGTCGTTGTCGTCGTCGCTGTCGCAGGCGTCGCCGAGCAAGTCGGCGTCGTTGTTGGCCTGATCGGGGTTGGGCATGGCCGCGCAGTTGTCGTTGACGTCCAGCACGCCATCGCTGTCGTCGTCGTCGGTGCACGCATCGCCCGGACCCATGCCATCGGCATCGGCTTGGTTGTTGTTGGGGACCAGGGGGCAGTTGTCGTCGTCGTCGAGCACCCCGTCGTTGTCATCGTCGGGGTCGCAGGGATCTCCGAGCCCGTCTGCGTCCTGGTCCTCCTGGCCGGGATTGGCCAGCCCGGGGCAGTTGTCGTCCGCGCTGGAGCCTTCGGCGAGATACGGCGCGGGGAGCGTCCCGTCGGTGCAGAGCACCACCGGGTCACCATCGGTGAAGCCGTCATTGTCCTCGTCTAGATAGCCGGACAGCGCGCTCCACACCGTGCCATCGGTGTCGTCGCAGTCGGTGCCCTCCGCACAGCCTGCGAACACTTGGTCGTTGTCGTTGTCGACACAATCTCCGTCTCCGTCGCCGTCACCGTCGCCGTCTCCATCCCCGTCGCCGCCGTCCCCATCCCCGCCATCGCCGTCTCCATCTCCATCTCCATCTCCGTCTCCATCCCCATCGCCGTCCCCATCTCCATCTCCATCTCCATCGCCGTCTCCATCTCCGTCGCCGTCCCCATCCCCGTCTCCGTCCCCATCCCCATCCCCGTCGCCATCCCCGTCCCCGTCCCCATCCCCGTCCCCGGCGGCCGTGCACCGCCCGGTGTCGGCATCACAGGTCCCGCTGGCGCAGTCGGCGTCTTGGCTGCACGCAAAGCTCTCCGGGCTCAGGGTCACCACGGGGGGAAAACAACCGCCGAGCCATCCCAGCGACAACAACAAGATCCAGGACCAGCTGCGCATGGCCCACCATAACACCGCGCGCGAACTGCGCCGAGGGTCGCCATCGGCGCGGAAATGGGATATCGACGGGCCCCGAAGGAGGCACCATGGCCTTTCTCAAAGCACTGGCGAAAGTGGGTCTGGTCGAGCTCGAGCCCCACGAGGTCGCCGAAATGAACGCCAAAGCCGCGAAAGAGCCCGCGCCCGAGCTGTCCGACGAGGAGCTGGCGGCGATCTTGGCCGAGGATCTCAGCGGCGCCGCCCCGGCCGCGCCCGCCGCCCCCGCCCCCCAGCCCGCGCCGCGCCCGGCCCCGTCGTCCTCGGCCGCGGCCCCCGGCGTGAGCCTCGATGCCCCCCTCGACCTGCCCGCGGTGTACCAAAAAGCGCAGGTCCCCGAGGTGCCCTACGCGGCCGAGACCTTGCTGAAGGTCCTCGACGGGTTGAAGGCGATGGACGCGGCCACGCGCAAGACCGCGATCATGGCCATGGACGCCGCCGACGACAAATGGACCATTGCCGATCCCGTGCTCGATGCCCAACGTAAGATCGAGGCGCTCGGGGCGGCCAAGGCGGACATCGCGTCGGCCCTGTCCGCGGCGCAGGCGAAGACCGAAGCCGAGCTCACCCAGCTCGACGCGTACCAAGCGGAGGCGATCAAGACGATCCGCGAGAAGATCGCGGAGTTCGAAGCCAGCCTGGAACAGGAGCTCAAGACCCTCGCCGACCAGCGGGCGCAGCTGAAGACCGGGCTGCAGCAGCACAAGGAGGCGGTGGCCCGCGAGTCCGCGCGCCTCGACGACGAGATCGGCCGGCTGTCGGAGCTCAAGCGCATCTTCGGTCCCGAGCTGTCCCGGCCCCAGAGCTGAGGTCCCGGTTCTTGTTTCCCCTTTTTTCCCTCGAGGAGACCCCATGGCAAAACTCACCCCGGCCGCCAAAGGCCTGATCACCCTCGCGATCCTCGCCGTGGCCGCCGCCGCCGCGTGGCAGCTCGGCGTCAAAGACCTGGTCAAAGGGGACGGCCCCGTGGCCGGCGACGGCGATGGCGACGGCAACAACAATGGCAATGGAAACGACGCCACCGCCACGGGGGATGCCATCGGCACCAAGGACAACCCCCTCAAGGTGTCCATCGTGTCGTTCCACGGCTACGCCCCGGCCCTGGTGGCCAACGGCAACAGCTTGACGACCCAGCCGGGGTCTATCTATGACAAGCTGGGGGTGAACGTGGAGTTCATCATTCAGGATGACATCCCCACCCTCACCACCATTTTTGAATCTGGCACCGCCCAATGTGCCTGGCGCACGAGCGATTTCTGGGCCCAGGAGCAGCCCAACCTCCGCAACGGCAACCTCGACGCCAAGGCGGTGATGATCGTCGACAACACCCAGGGGGCGGACGCGGTCATCACCAACGACCCCAACATCAACAAGATCGAAGACCTCGCGGGTAAGAAGGTCGCGCTCCTTCAATACACCCCGTCCGACGGCATGCTCATCGACGCGGTGGAGAACAGCGCGCTGTCCGCCCGGAAAAAACAGTCCATCAAATACGTCTACATCAACGTCGACGAGGGCCTGTCCGGGGTGCGGGCGGCGTTCAAAGCCAAGCAGGTGGACGCGGCCGTGCTCTGGGACCCCGACTTGTCGCTGGCCCTCAAGGGCACCCCGGGTTCCAAAGTCATTTACTCCACCAAGACCGCCACCAACCTGATCTACGACGTCATCGTGTGTGACACCCGCGCGCTCAACAACGCGGCCAACAAAGGCGCGTTTCAGGCGTTCGTCAAAGGCTGGATGGATGGCGTGCCCGTGGCCCGCAAAAGTCCCGACCAAGCCCTCGACGCGCTGGTCAAGAACGAAGAGTTCTTCGCGCTTCTGGTCAAAGAACAGGGCAAGGACTTCGTGAAGGGCCTTTTCGATTCGTTGGTGTGGACCGGCCTCGAGGACAACATCCGCATCCTCGGTTTGTCCGGCGGCACCAACCACTACGCTCGGGTGTACAAGCGGTTCGACGACATCTACCGCGCTGCAGGGGCATTGGCGAACCCCAACTCCCCCCGCATCAACCCCCAGGACTCCATCGATCTGAGCTTCATCAAGTCGATGATGGCCGAGGCCCCCCAGGCCTCCGAAGAGGCCAAGAAGCCGCAGTTCACCTTTGACGCCGAGAGCGCCAAGAAGGCGGCCACCAAGGACGCGGCCCTCACCAAGGTGGTGGCGGTGAACTTCGCCACCGGATCGGCCGAGCTCACCAAGCGCTCGATGAAGACCATCGACGACGACATGGTGCCGATCATCGAGAACAATGGGTCTGCGTATTTCGAGATCTCGGGCAACACCGATTCCACCGGCTCCAAAAAGACAAACAAGAAGTTGTCCAAGGAGCGGGCCGAAGCGGTGGCGAAGTACCTCATCGAGCAGTGGGAGTTCCCCCGCGACCGCTTCGTGGTGGTGGGCAACGGACCGGCCAAGCCCCTGTGCAACGAGAAAAAACCCGACGAGGAAGGGCTCAAGCTCGACGAGTGCCGCGCCCGCAACCGCACCACCCGCCTCGCGGTGTTGTCCCGCTGACCGACCAGGAGGTCACGGCCCATGTGGAACCCTTACCTCCCCTTGGCGCCGCGCGAGCGGCGCATCCTCGGCATCACCTCGGTGCTGGCGGTGCTGCTCATCTGGGCGGGGCTGTCCGGCACCGGCTTGGTGGGACCGGCCAAGCTGCCCACCCCGTGGGCGGTGGGCAGCGCGTTTTTGCGTCTGTGTTGGGACGCGGACCGGGGCGAAAGCCTGCTCGGGTGGGCCACGGTGTACTCGTCCTACCGGGTGTTCGTGGCCGCGCTCCTCGTCGTGATCGTGGGTGTTCCCCTCGGGGTGGCGATGGGCGCCTCCCCCCGCGTGAACGCGGCGCTCTCGCCGCTGGTCGACCCCTTTCGCTCGGCCCCGGTGGTGGCGCTCCTGCCCGTGCTCGTGCTGTGGCTGGGCATCGAAGAGGCCTTGAAGATCACGTTCCTGTTCTTGGGCGCGGTGGTCTACCTCGTGCCCATGGTGCGCGACGCCATCGTGGCCGTGCCCCGGGTGTATTGGATCAGCGCCCGTGACCTCGGGGCCACGCCCTTCGAGGCGGTGCGCCTGGCCCTGGTGCCCATCGCCATGCCCCGCATCGCCGACGCGGTGATCGCGGCGGTGAGCATCATGTGGACCTACATCACCGTGGCCGAGTACGTGAACGCCACCAAGGGCCTTGGCCAGCTCATCCAGAACGCCAAGCGCTTCTCGGCCATGGACCAAATGTTTGTGGGCATCTTTGTGATCATTGCACTGGCATTGGTCACGTACCAGATCATGACCCGCCTCAAGCAGCGGCTGTTCCCCTGGGAGACGTCGATATGACCGAGCCTGTCGCCGCCCCCGCCCCCGCCGTGGACCCCGCGAGCCCGGCCGCCCCCGCCCCCGGTGCGGTGGGCGCGGGCCTGATCGAACTGGTGGACATCGTCCAGCGCTATCCCCAAGACGGGGGCGAGCTCACCGTCATCGACGGGGTGACCCTGACCTTCGACAAGCCCGGCATCCAGGTGCTGCTCGGCCCCTCGGGCTGCGGCAAGTCCACCTTGCTGCGCATGATGGGCGGGGTCCGGCACCCGGGGGTGGCGAGCCCGACCTCGGGTACGGTCAACATCGATGGCGAGGCCTGCCACGGCCCCCACGAGGACGTGGTGATGGTGTTCCAGCGTTACGCCAACCGGCCGGACCTCACCGTCGAAGAGAACGTTCGCTTCCCGTTTCGCACCAAGCTTTGGCGCAGCCGCATTGGCAAGGCCGAGCAGGACGAGCGCACCGAGGCGATCCTCGAGGCGGTGGGGCTCAAGGACAAGCGAAGCCTCTACCCCGCGCAGCTCTCGGGGGGACAGAACCAGCGGGTGGCCCTGGCCCGGGCGTTGGTGTTGCGGCCCCGCATCCTGCTCATGGACGAGCCCTTCGGGGCCCTCGACGCCCAGACCCGCGAAGAGATGCAGGCGCTGCTGATCGAGATCTGGAAGGGCTTTCCCTGCCAGGTGGTGTTCATCACCCACGACGTGGACGAGGCGCTCTTGCTCGGGGATCGGGTGATCATCCTGTCCACCCAACCCGCGCGCATCGCGGACGACTTTGTCATCAACGAGCCCAAGCCGCGCAATGGCATTTGGTTGCAGTCGTCCCTGGCCAACGAGCTGCGCGGCCGGGTCCGCCAGATGCTGCACCAGGGCGCGGCATGACCGCGCTGATGCGCCCCGACCCCAAGGACAAGCCGAGCTATCTCAAGGAGATGCTCACCCACCAGTACAGCCTGTACGGCTTTTTGGGGGCGATCACCGCGGGGGCGGCGCTGTCCATGGTGAGCGGGGGTTTGGCGTTGGTGCCCTTGGTGGGCTTCGCCGCGGGGGAGACCATCGCGTCGCTGTTCATCCCCGGCTCGGCGTGGTGGCGGCAGAAGGTGGATGCCAAATACCGCAAGGGCCACCGGGAAAAGGTGCGTGCCTACCTCGTGGGGGAGATCGAAAAACGCGTGCACCGCCACGTCAAGAACTGGTCGACCTACGACCGGTTGCGCGGCCGGGTGGCGAGCCTGGAGACCACCGCGCAGGACAAGCTCACCCAGATTTCAACCGCCGACGTCGAGGCCCTGGACGACGCCACCGTGAACTACCTGAGCCTCTGGCTCGGGACCTTGGTGATGGCCGAGCGCGCCCAATCGATGGGCGACCGCGACCTCGACCTGCGCATCGACAAGCTCAAGGGAGACCTCGACAGCGGGAAGTACGACGGGGCCGATCAGCGCCGGCTGGAAAAGGCCCTGCGTGATCTCCAGCGGGTCAAGGACCGCCGCGCGTCCCTCGGGACCCGGCAGGCCGCGGCCCAGTCGGCGATGCTCTCCCTCGCGGACAGCATCGAAGAGGTCTACCAATCGATCATGGCCAATCCCACTGCATCGGACGTGAAGCAGCAGCTCACGGATGCGATCAGCCGGATGCAGATCGAAGAGGACGTCGAGCACGAACTCGACACCGAGCTCAACGAGCTGTTCGAACAACTCGAGCAAGAGCAGCAACAAGCCCAACCGGTGCCGGCCAAAGGCTAGGTCGCACCCCTCTTTGATTTTGCACGCGCATCGGCACCCAACGCCGGCTCAGGCTTCGCGCACAAACGGCAACCAGGCCTTCACCAACGCGGTGAGGGCGCCCGCGCGGCGGGTCACGTCGGGGCCGGTCCCGAGGGACAGGATGCAGCGGTCTTTCGCCGGCCACTTCAGGATCAGGCCGTGGGGGTCGTCGACGCTGACGCCGGTGACCGCGCTCTTTTTGACCCGCACCCCGGTGTACAGCACCAGCTCCAACGACGCGGCCGAGCGCAGGTTCACGGTGGCGAAAAAGTCGACGGGGTTGCGGAAGCTCACGGCGTTCCACTTGATGTGTTCGGTGATGTCGGGCGCGGCCCGGGCGATGGCGCGTCGCGCGACGTGTATCTCGTCGAGCAACGGGTGAGCGGTGCCCGTGAGGAACGCGTCCACGTCGACCGCTTTCGAAGCGCGGGCGGGGGTCTTGGCCTGGGCGTCCCTTTTCGGGCGGGGCTCTTTTTTGCGTGACGTCGTCGCGGACTTCTTCTCGCCCATGTTCATCTCCGGCGTCTCGGGGGTGTGTCTGCGCGGTACGCCGCCTGCAGCGCGGCGATGGAGAGCTTCTTCATGCCCAGCATCGCCTCCATCGTCCGTTGGGCGCCGGCCCGGTCCCGTCCTTGGAGCAGGCGGTGCAGGGTCCGCGGCACCACCTGCCAGCTCAGGCCCCAACGGTCTTGCAGCCAGCCACATTGGCCTTCGCGCCCGCCCGCGCTCAGCTTGTCCCAATAGTGGTCGACCTCGCGCTGGGTGCGACACTCGACGAACAACGAGACCGCCGGGTTGAAGCGGACGCCGGGGCCGCCGTTGAGCGCGATGAACGCCTGCCCCTCGAGGTCAAACGTCACCGACATGGGCGATGCGCTGGTCACCTGGGAGCCCTTTTTGAACACCGAGACGTAGTACCGGGCCGCTTCCTCGGCGCACCCGTCGTACCAGAGAAAAGGGGTCACGCGCGGGCGCACCTCGACCGCAGGGGAGCTTTGCCTTGTCACCGTGTGCGCTTCTTTCGTGGTTGTTTGTGCGTGGTCGTCGTCGTCCGCGCCCCGTGCCGTTGCCGCGCGGACCAGATGCGCGCGTAGGCCTCCATCCACGCGGCCGCTTTTTCGAACCCGGCGAGCTCGAGCCGGCGCGGGCCTTGGCGGTTGCCGGGCACCTGGGAGACAAGACCGGCGGCCTCGAGCACCTTGAGGTGTTTGGACACCGCCGGCTGGCTCATGTCGTAGGGCTCACAAATCTCGCGCACCGACCGCGGCCCCCAGCTGAGCTGCTCGAGGATCGACCGCCGGGTGGGGTCGGCCAGGGCCGCCAACGCACGGCTGAGTTCGTCCTCGGGGATCGAGGGGGTCGCCATTCTCATAGCTAATTGGTTATGAGAATGGCGTGCCGGTGTCAAGCGGGCGCGGGGCGCGGAAAAAAAAACGCCGCGCGGCGACTGCCGCACGGCGTTGTGGTCGGGGCCGGGGCCCGGTCGACTACAGGCTCTTCAGCGCCTCGTCGTAGTTCGGCTCTTGGCCGATTTCGGGCACTTGCTCGGCGTGGAGCACCTTGTTGTCCGCGTCGAGGACCACCACCGCGCGGGAGGCGAGGCCTTGCAGCGGGCCGTCGGTGATCTTCACGCCCCAGTCGTCGAGGAAGGTGGAGCGGAAGGTGGACAGGGACTCGACCCCCTCGAGGCCTTCGGCGCCACAGAACCGTTTCATCGCGAAGGGGAGGTCTGCAGACACATTGAGCACAACCACATTGTCCATGCTCGACGCCTTCTGGTTGAACGCGCGCACCGAGGCGGCGCACACCGGGGTGTCGATGCTGGGGAAGATGTTGAGCACCTTGCGCTTGCCGTCGAACGTGCCGAGGGTGGCCTCGGACAAGTCTTGGCGCACCAGGTTGAAGTTCTTCGCGCTGTCGCCTTTGCCGGGCAGCGAACCGTTGGTGTGAATGGGGTTCCCTTTGAGGGTGATGTCGGCCATGGCTCTCTCTCCTTTGAAACCTTGTGCAGGTGGGATGCCTCTTGGCGCCGTCTGGTCACGGGGGCAACCGGGCGTGTGGGTGTCACCCCGGGTGACAGGTGTGACGTCACCGGGCGCGTCACGTGACGTCTCAACCCTTTGATTTTATTCGTGAAAGTTGCGGGACCGGGCGTGTTCACCGCACACTGCGGGCGGAGGTGCACCGTGCGCGCATGGATTCAACTCGTCGTTTTGGTGATCGGATTGTTGGCCTGGGGGCTGCCCGGATGCAGCTGCGGGACGGTCCCGCCCGGCGACGGCGATGGCGACGGTGACGGTGACGGCGATGGGGATGGGGACGGGGATGGGGACGGGGACGGGGACGGCGACGGGGACGGCGACGGGGATGGCGACGGGGATGGCGATGGTGATGGTGATGGCGACGGTGATGGTGATGGTGATGGTGACGGCGACGGCGACGGCGACCCGCTCGAACAGCCGCTCGAGGCGTTCTGTGACGGCACCGGGCCCGCGGTGGTCGGTGGCGGCGCGGCCGCGCCGTTGTGTGCGGGAGACCTGGCCGAGCAGACGTTCCAGTATGCGTTGTGCGCGTGCCAGGGCGTGACGGTGCAGAACGGGCAGTTCAACGCAGACTCCTTTGACTCCGCGCAGGGGCCGTACGGCGGCGCGAACATCGGACAAGAGGGCAACGTCGGCATCAACACCGACCCCTTCCTCAACGACAAGAAGATCACGGTGATGGGCTCGCTCTCGGTGGGGGCGGACTTCGAGCACGGACCGCAGAGCCTCGTGAGCCAGAACCTGTTCGTCGACGGCAACGCGGACGGCGACAGCTCCAGCATCACCATCGAGCGCAATGCCTTTGTGCGCGGCGACGTGGCGGACACCTACACCATCGACGGCAACCTGATGATCGTGCCCAGCGGCACCAACGACGCCACGGTGAACGGCATGACCGTGGTCCAGGATTTTGAGCTCGGCAAACCTTGTCCCTGCGAAGAGGAGGACCTCCTCGACGTCGCCGGCCTGGTGGGGTGGGCGGCCGATCACAACGACAACGACGCCCTCGGGTTCGACGGGACCCAGTGGGCGGACGGCGCGGGTCCGTCGAGCGTGCAGCTGCCGTGCGGTCGCTACTACATCTCCGCCATCGACATGGGCGGGCTGAGCATCCACGCCCAGGGGCGGGTGGTGTTGTTCATCGACGGGGACGTGACCGTGGGGGGCCTCAACCTGTCGGTCGACCCCGGCGCGGAGATCGATCTGTTCATCGCCGGCGCCCTGTCTGTGAACAGCGCCGCCGACATCGGCTCGGTCAACAACCCCTCGAAAGTGCGCACCTACGTCGGGGGGGCGGCGTCGCTGCAAGCGTCGTCAGACTTCGGTGGCAACATCTACGCGCCCAACGCGGACGTGGTGTTTGGGGCGAGCTCGGAGGTCTACGGGTCGGTGTTTGTGAACACCGTGACCTTCCAGGCCGCGGCCAGCGTGCACTACGACACCGCGATCCTCAGCGCGGGGGACAGCTGCGACCCGCCCGGCGACGGCGACGGCGATGGCGATGGCGACGGGGACGGCGATGGCGACGGAGACGGCGATGGTGATGGAGACGGCGATGGCGACGGGGACGGCGACGGCGACGGTGACGGCGATGGTGATGGTGACGGCGATGGCGATGGCGATGGCGACGGCGATGGCGACACCATGTGCACCGACACCTGCGACCCGGTGTGTGGGACCCAGGCCTGCGTGCCCGAGGGCGCGGGGGGGACCGACATCTGCGCCCCCTGCGCGAGTGACCTCGACTGCTGCTTCCCGGCGCTTTGTTTCGCCGGGCAATGTCTGGTCATCGGGGGCTGAGCGCCAGCCGCCGGTCAGGCCGGCGGGCGGCTATTCACTGTCGTCATCGCCCGCCTCGATGCGGGCTTGGATGCGGTCTTTGACCGACCACACGTCGAGGGCCATGCACGCGTTGTCCACGAACTGCTTGGACGCGTACTCCACCGCGTCGAGCGCGGCTTGGCTTTTGCCCGCCCGGGCCAGGCGCTTGAGCCCCGCGCGGCGTTGGGCACAGGTCTCGCCGGTCTCGAGGTCCAGCAGGCCCACCTGCTCCTCGATGGCGGCGATGCTCACGTCCCGCTGGGCGAGCGCGTCGAGGGCGTGGCGTCGGGTGTGCACGTCGTCGGACACCGCCGCGTCGAGCAGGTCCGCGTCGACATCGCCGTCCCCGGCCGCGACCAGCGCGGCCACCGCGTCCTCGGCGTCGGGTTGGGCCAAGGCCTTGATCCACGGGTCGTGCTCGTCCCCGCCGAGCGCCGACGCGAGCAGTCCCCCGACGACCAGCACCGCACCCAGGCCGGCGGCGGCGAAGGCGACCTTGGGGTCGCGCAGCCGATCGAGCACTGGCGCGGCCGCGGCCAGGGCCACCGGCAGGGCCTGGTCGACCCGGGCGAGGGCGCGGCCCCCGAAGGGCAGGGCCCCGGCGGGCCCGGGGGTGGCCGCGTAGATCGTCACCGGGCGTCCAATGCCTTTGAGTTGGTGCTGCCCGCGGGGCTCGGCCGGGACCTCGGCGGTGTTCATGATCGCGAACACCGCATCGGAGAACACGACCTCGCCCGGCTTGGCGTGTTTTTCGAGCCGAGCGGCCACGTTGACCGGCTCGCCGAACACATCCCCGCGCTGCACCCGCACTTCCCCGGCGCTGATCGCCACCCGTACGTCGATGCGCTCCTTGTCGCCGGCGGTGCGGTTGTGTTCAAACAACCGGTCCTGCATCGCCATGCCACACAGCACCGCGTCGGTGGGGCTCTTGAAGGTGATGAGCAGGGCATCGCCGATGGTCTTGATCAGCTTTCCCCCAAACGCCCGCATCACCGGCTGGAGCAGCCGGTCGTGCAGCGCGAGCCAGTGCGCGGCCTCCTCGCGGCTCTGGGTCCCGGTGCGCTCGGTGTAGCCCGCAATGTCAGTGAACATCACGGTCAAGGTCTCGGACCGAAACGCCGCGTGCGGCCGCGAGGTGGTCGCGGGGCGCGTGGGATTGGGCCCGGACGTCGTGGATGGCGCGCTCGGGACCGTGGCCTGGTCGGGAGATGGCCCCCCGAACAACGTTTGGGTGGCGGTGGGCGCGGGGGTGGCCGCGGTGGTCGCGTCCCCCGCGGCGGCGTGCGCGAGGGCGGCGAGCAGCTCGTCGTACGAGACAAAACGGCCCGCGGACTCCTTGTGCAACAGGCGCGCGACGATGGCGGCGACGTCGGGGGGCACGTCGGGACGGGCGGCGCGCACGTCGGGCACGGGCTGCGACAAATGCGCGGTGATGGTCTCGATCGCCCCGTCGCCGAGGTAGGGCGGGCGCCCGACGAGCAGCTCGTAAAAGGTCGCGCCGAGGGCGTACATGTCCGATTGCGCGGTGGGCTCTTCGCCCCGCGCGAGCTCGGGGGCGAGGTAGGCGGGGCTGCCCACGATGAGACCGGCTTGGGTGAGCTTGCTCTCGGCGGTCATCGGCCGGGCGAGCCCGAAGTCCGCGACCTTGATCGTGTTTTGGGCGCGAAACAGATTGTCCGGCTTCACGTCCCGGTGCACGAGGCCGGCGGCGGCGGCGGCGGACAGGCCGAGCGCGGCTTGGCGCACGACGTCGAGGGCGTCTTTGACCGGGAGCGGGCCGTCCTTGACCAAGCTGCCCACGTCGCGGCCCTCCATGAGCTCCATGACCATGTACGGGCCGTCGGGGCTCGAGCCCACCTGGTGCACGGTGACGACGTGCGGGTGCGAGAGCTGGGCCATGGCCCGGGCCTCGCGCAAGAACCGTTCGGCCGCGTCGGGCATCGCGGTGTCGTCTTGCAGCAGGACCTTGATCGCCACGTCGCGTTGCAGGGCCTCGTCACGGGCGACGTACACCCGGCCCATGCCGCCTTGGCCGAGCAGGCGCACGACACGAAACGCACCGATGGTCGCGGGCAGCGCGCCCGCTGGACGAGGGTCGGTCACGGCGCGATTATCGACGAGACACGAGGGGGGAGCAAGCGCCGGACGCCGAGGTGACGGGCCGCGCGGTGGGCGGTAGCGTGGCCCCGACCGGGGGAACCATGGCGAGTAAAAAAGCGACCGCGAAGAAGGCCACGACCAAAAAAGCCGCGACGAAAAAGAAGAGCAAAAAGAAGGCGGCCAAAAAGAAGACCACGCGCAAGGTGAGCGCGCGGAAGAAGATCACCGTGGCCAAGGAGCGCCGGGGCCTGACCCAGGGTGAAGTGGCATTGCCGATCGACGACAAAGCGGTGGCCGGTTTGGTCGAGAAGGTGCGCGCGGTGGGGGGCACGGCGATCGGGGCCTACCGCGAACCCCTCAGTGGAAAGCCGGCGCTCATCGCGACCCTGCCCCGGGACAAAGTACAGCCCACGCCCTTTCAGCGCGATCTCTCGCCCACCCACACCAAGCGGTTGGCCCAAAAGATCGAGGAGTCGGGTTCGTTCCTCGATCCGCTCATCGTGGTGTGGGGCAAAGACGAACGGTTCTGGACCCCCAATGGACGCCACCGGTTGGCCGCGGCCAAGGTGTTGGGGCTGCGGCAAATCACGTGTTTGATTTCTCCCGACGACGCGCTCGCCTACCGCATCCTCGCGCTCAACACCGAAAAGGCCCACAACCTCAAGGACAAGAGCTTGGAGGTCATCCGCATGGCGCGGTCGTTGGCGTCGGATAAGCCACGAAGCAAAGAGGTCGATTGGGCCTCTCACCTGGAGGATCCCGAGCTTTTGACCCTCGGCGTGATCTATGAACGGCAAGGACGCTTTTCGGGAAGCGCCTACCAATCGCTGTTGCGCAAGGTCGACCGCTTCAACAGCACAAAGACATTGCCCAAGAGCCTGAGTGAACGCGAAGGGTGGGCGTCCCGGCTCGAGGCCATCGATGTCGACGTGAAGAAGGCGGTGGACGCGCTCAAAAAGAAGGGTTTTCAGTCGCCGTACCTGAAGACCTATGTGGTGGCCCGGGTGAACCCGGTGCGGTTCGTGAAGACCAAAAAAGGCGACGACACCCCGCCGATGGCGATGGGGGCGCTGCTCACCAAAATGGCCGCCAACGCCAAGAAGTTCGACGCCGACAAGGTCAACCCGCGCGAGCTCAACCTCGTGGCCGCGGCGGCGTGAGCTGTCGGGCGGGCCCGCCTTGCCTTTGTCCGGAGCTGGGCTACCCGTGAGTCTGCGCCAGATGTGACATGAGATGGAGGCGGGCATGCGGGTGTTGATCATCGGGGCCGGAGCGGTGGGGCAGGTCTATGGGTGGCACCTGCAGCGGGGCGGGGCCGAGGTCACCTACCTGGTCAAGGAGAAGTACCGGGCCGCGGCCGAAGCCGGCTATACCCTATTTCCTTTGAACGGTTGGGGCGCTCCCAAGCGTGAGCGGTTCGAGGGCTTCTCGGTGGTGAGCACCCCCGACGAGGTCGCCGCCCGCCCCTTCGACCAGGTCTGGATCACGATCTCGAGCACCGCCTTGCGCGGGGATTGGCGCGTGCCCACTCTCGATGCCATCGGGGACGCCACCGTGGTCAGCTTCTGCCCCGGCCACGAGGACGCCGACCTGCTGCGCGCCGACGTGCCCGACGACCGTTTGGTGTGGGGCATGATCCCGTTCATCGCCTACCAGGCCCCGTTGCCCGGCGAGACCCGGTTCGCCGAGGAGGGCCTGGCCTTTTGGCACCCCCCGCTCGCGCGCACCCCGTTGTCCGGGGCCCGCCCCGGGGCCACCGCGGCCGTGCGCGCGCTGCGCCGCGGCGGCTGCGGCGCGACCCGGGCGAAGGATGTGCCCACCGCCGCGATGTTCCCCACCGCGCTGATGATGCCACACCTGGTGGCGCTCGAGCTGTGCGATTGGTCCTTCGCGGCCGTGCGCGGCGCGGAGGTCTTGGGCCTCGCGGCCAAGGCCAGCCGCGAAGCCTGCGCGGTGCTGGCCGAGGACAAGCAGGTCGCGGTCCCGCTGCTCACCAAACTCGCGCGCCCGGCTCTGATCGGGTTTCTGTCCCGCCTCGCCCCGGTGGTGATGCCGCTCGATATCGAGACCTACCTGCAGTACCATTTCACCAAGGTGGGGGACCAGACGAGGCTGTTCATCGACGGTTATCTGGCCCTGGCCGCGGCCCAAGGCCGTGACGTGCCCGGCCTGCAGGGCTTGCGGGATCGGCTCTGCACCCGGGACGCCCGCCCCCGCGAGGCGTCTGCTTCGGGGACAGAGGCGGCGGCGGCCTGAGCCGATGCGCTACACTCATTTTGGGAGGTGAGCGCATGGCATCCAAGACGAGCAAGGCCATTCGTTGGTTGGTGCGCCTGGCGTTGGTCGCGTTCGTGTTCGGCTTTATGCCCCTGCTCGTCTACAAAAAGGCCTGTACGCCCCAGAAGAGCGTCAGCCTCGACGAGGCTTACGGCACGGACAAGGACAAGGCGTTCGGCGCGGACAAGGCCCGGGACGAGTCCGGGTCCACGCCCTAGATCGCGGGCAGGGCCTCGCGGGCCGCGCGGTATTCACGTTTGAGGTCGTCGACGATGGCGGCGATGGGTTTGATCTCGTGGATGTCGGCCACGCCGTGGCCCGCGCTCCAGATGTCCTTCCACCGTTTGGCCCCGGCGGGGCCGCCGTCGGGGGTCTGGCCGTCGGGGATGGTGGACTTGATGAAGTTGGCGTGAATGCCGGAGACCTGGTCGGTGTAGACGATGTCCTCGGGGCCGGCGTCGACCACGGTCTGTTTGTACGCATCGGGAGCGCCACACTCGGTGGACGCGATGAAGCGGGTGCCGAGGTAACAGGCCTCGGCCCCGAGGGCGAGGCTTGCCACGATTTGTTTGCCGGTGGAGATGCAGCCCGCGGCGATGATGGGCACGGAGAGGTTCTCTTTGAGGTAGGGGACGAGGGCGTAGGGCGAGATCCGCCCCGCGTGTCCCCCCGCGCCGGCCGAGACCCCGATGATGGCGTCGACGCCCGCGGCCTCGGCCTTCTTGGCATGGCGGAGGTTGATGACGTCGTGGAGCACGGTGGCGCCATGTTGGTGCACCACCTGGGCGATGTCGGTGGGGTTGCCGTAGGAGGTGATCACCACCGGGACTTCGTACTTCACGAGCAGCTCGACGTCCTGGCGGAGGCGTTCGGGCTCGGTGAGGCCGATGGTGACGTTGATGCCGAAGGGCTTCTGGGTGCGCTCTTTGATGAAGCGCAGGTCCTCTTCGAACTTCTCGACGGTGCGGGCGTTGAGCGAAGGCATCGCCCCGATGATGCCGGCCTCGGCCGCGGCCACGATCATCTCGCGGTTGGAGATGAGGAACATGGGGGCGGCGATCACGGGGAACTCAATGCCGAGCTTGTCTGCGAGTGGTGTCATTCCGCCTCTGTAGCAGAATCAGCGTCGACGAACAGCGCCGCGGACCCGTCCTGCGCGGGCCGGGATTTTCTGGCATGCAGGGCCCATGACCGACCCCTTGGTGACCAACGACGCGGTGGTGCTCGGCATTTTGCTCACCGTGCTCGCGCTGATTTTCTCCGCCGAATCGAGCGACAAGCCGGCGCTCAAGAAGTTCTTCACCTATGTGCCGGGGCTTCTGCTCTGCTACTTCGTGCCCTCGGTGCTCGCGAGCCTGGGGGTCATCTCGGGCGAGAAGAGCCAGCTCTATTTTGTGGCCTCGCGGTACCTGTTGCCCACGTGCCTGGTGCTGCTCACCTTGAGCATTGATCTGCCGGGGGTCCTGCGGCTCGGGCGCAAAGCGATCATCATGTTTTTGACCGGTACCGCGGGCATCGTCGTCGGAGGCCCGGTGGCGCTGCTTTTGTGCCGGCCGCTGTTCCCCGAGATGTTTGCCCCCTCGGGGCCCGAGGCGGTGTGGCGGGGGATGACCACGGTGGCGGGCAGCTGGATCGGCGGGGGGGCCAACCAAACCGCGATGAAGGAGGTCTACGAAGTCGGCGACCAGATCTTCTCGTCGATGATCGCGGTGGACGTGCTCTGCGCCAACGTGTGGATGGCGGTGCTGTTGTGGATGGCGTCGCGGGCCAAAACGCTTGACGCGAAAACGGGCGCGGACGTGAGCGCGATCGAGGCGCTGCGGGTGCGGGTCGAGGAAGAGGAGAAGAAGTCCGCGCGCATTCCCAATCTCGCGCAGTTGACGACGCTGCTGGCGGTGGGTTTTGTCGGCACCGCCCTCGGCCACATCGCGGGCGACACCGTGGCCCCGTTCATCCAGGAACATGCGCCAGGGCTCGCGCGGTTTTCGCTCACCAGCCACTTCTTCTGGCTCATCGTGGTGTCGACCGGGGTGGGCATCGCGCTGTCGTTCAGCCCGGCGCGCCAGCTGTCCGGCTACGGGGCGTCGCGCATCGGCTCGGTGATGCTGTACATCCTGGTGGCCACCATCGGGATGAAGATGGACCTCGGCGCGGTCGTCGAACGCCCGGCGCTGTTCGTGGTCGGGTTCGTGTGGTTGGCGATTCACGCGGGCCTTTTGTTGTTGGTGGGCAAGTTGATCAAAGCCCCGGTGTTTTTCCTCGCCGTGGGCAGCCAAGCCAACGTCGGGGGCGCGGCCTCGGCGCCGGTGGTGGCGTCCGCGTTTCACCCCGCGCTCGCCCCGGTGGGGGTGCTGCTCGCGGTGGTGGGCTACGGCCTCGGCACCTACGCCGCGTGGCTGTGTGGACAGATCTTGCGCGTCTTGGCCAATTGAGTCTTCAGGGGGGGATGTCCCATCCCCCCTCGGCTCTCACGGCTCCTAAAGTCGCCGAATCGAGCCTCACCCCCAATGTCGGCGCTCCATGCTTCCTTCGGTCGCGTCACGCCGCAAAGCCGACGGGGCCCGAGGGCAGTGGTTCATGTATTGTTCGACATCGGACGACATCAGGAGCGAACGATGCGGATGCTGTTGGGTTTGATGGTGGTGTTGGTGGCGACGGGGGGCCTGGCCAAGGGCAAAAACACCCACCGCAAGATCAAAAAGGGCGTGGGCAACTGTGTGTTCGCGGCGGAGAAGTTGGTGAAGGGCCAGGAGGCGGGGTGGCCGGCCCTCAAGACGAAGTTCGCGTCCGACGATGAGATCCACGCGCGGTGTTATTGGGACAAGCCGCTCGACGCCTACAAAAAACTGGGCAAAGCCACCAACGAGCTGCGCGACACCCCGAGCCGGTACCGCATCGCCCTCGAGGTCCGCGCCCCGGAGCTCAAGGGCAAGCAGAAGAAAGCCAAGGCCAAAAAGGGCAAAGCCAAAGAGGGCGAGGCCAAGCCGTTGGTGGCGTTGGGCAAACAAATCGTGCGGGTGAGCGCCACCGGCGAAGGCGAATGGGACGAGCGGGGCTACGACCTGACCAGCAAGGTGCGCAAATGTCTCTTCCCCCCTGAGTACGGGATGGACAAATGCCTCGACATCTCCGCCATGGTCATCGAACAGGCCAGCTTGGTGGGCAAAGCCATTCCCTACACCGCGCCGGTGTGCCTATCCACATACATTGTGTACGAGGACGTCACCGGGGGCGAAAAGGAAAAGCTCCTGTCCGAGGGCTGTTTCGAATACACCGCGAACAAGCTCCCGCTCCCCCCTCAGGGCTACGCGGGGGAGCGCGCCCCCACCGGCGGCTGACCGGCCGGGTCAGGGCATGGGAAAACGTTCGACCGCGCCCACCGGGTCATCGGACCGGGCGAGGTCGCCGATGGTGCGCGTCTGGTTGCGTGCATCGAACGCCTCGGCCAACTCTTCGATCTGGTTTCGGACCTGGGCCAGGGCCGCGTTCACGTCGACGCGGCCGTCCTCGGACAACGCCCCGGGCAGGGCCAAGGCGACCTCGTCCCGGCCCGCGTCGGCCAGGGCCCCCAGCACCGCGCGGGTGGCGAGCAAGAAGCACAGCCGGGTCATCTGCTGGGGGTAGCTGAGGCCGAGCCCCGCGACCCTCTCCAGCCGGGCCACGGCCTCGTCGAGGTCGCCGGTGATCACGCGGTACACGATGTGGTGCGCATGGCTGCCCACCATCTTGGGGTGTTTGTGGACCAGGCGGTAGCCGGTGCGATCCCAGTCCGCGGCCTGGTCGGTGCGCCCCGCCCGCCAGAGCGGCACGATAAATCGTGCATAGGTGCGGTGGGGAACCTCGGCGCAGGCCCGGCGCCCGTCGAGCACCGGGCCCACCGCGGCCTCCGCCCGCTCGAGTTCGCCCTTCCACAGCCAGTACTCGGCCTCGTTGTCCATCTCACAGGCCGCGCAATCAGAGATGATGCCCTGCTCGGCGGCGCGCCACTGCTGGGCCCAGTCGTGTGCGCCGGGCTCGTCGCCGAGCATGCGCGCGACCCAGAAGCGGATCTTTTTGATCGCCTCGCCCGCGGGATCGAACCCCAGCATGCGGCGCCCGCAGTCGTCGAGCATGTCTTCGATCTTGTCGCGCCCGATGGCGGGAAACCCCGGCAGCTCGGCCACGCACCATTTGTAGCGCCAGAGCAGAATGAACTCGTCGAACCGGTCCGGGTGTTCGTCGTGTTTTTTCAGCATCCACGACGTGTGCAGGATCATCTTGTCCGGGTGTCCAGACCAGCACGCGGCGTCGCAAGCCTCGTCGTGGGCATCGAACGCCCCGTCGAGTTGACCCTCGGCCTCAAACAGCTTGGCCGCGCGTTCGGCCAGGAGCAGGCGGGCCTCGGACTTTTCGGGCATGGCCCGCGCTTGGCTCAGCAGATCATAAGGATTGTCTTCGCTCATTGTACCCACCGGGCGTGTGCGTCGAGACCGAACTCGATGAGGCCGATCATGCCGTCGGCCAGCAGGCGGAGATCATCGGGCCGGAGTGGAAAGTGGCCGAGGAGCAAGGCCTGCACATACAGGGTCTGGATCGAGAGCTGCCGCAGGGCGGGGTCGTCGACGGTGAGCAGGCGCTCGACCAGGGGGTTGTTGAGGTTGAACACGAGCTGGGCTTTGGGCATGGCCCGGGCCCGCTCGGCCGCGACCCCGTCGAGGACCGCGGACCAGAGGTCATCGCCCTCGTCCTGTTGGCGCTCGACCTCGCGCACGAACGCGGCATCGGGATTGTCCGCGAACAGCGTGGGCAGATTTGTCGGCGCGAACCGCTTGAGCGCGGGTTCGCATTGGCGGGTGGCGAGCACGTGCCGGGCCTCGGCCAAGAAATCGGCGAACAGGTCGCGCTCGTCGAGGTCGAGCTCGCCGAAGCTCTCGAGCAGGCTGGCCGCGTCCACCTCTTGGACGGTGATGCCGTCGAGGACCGCGGGGAGGCGCTCGATCAGGCGGCGTTCGTAGGCGTACGCGGCGTTGACAATGCAACTGCCCTGGGCCGCGGCCACCGCGGCCATCTGACGAAACGCGTCGAGGTTGGGGGTGTAGGCGATGTGCGGGGTCTTCACCCGGATGTCACGGAACAGCATCCGGCCGAGGGAGGTCTCGAAGGGCAAGTAGTCGATGAACAGCCGCAAGCTCTCGTCGTCGTCCGCGGCCAGGGCCTTGAGCGCGAGGTGGTGCACCGCGATCAAACGGGTGAGGCGCTCGGGGTCGTGCTGCTCGAGGTGGGTGAGGTAGCGGCGCAGACAATCGCCGAGCTCGTCCCGGGCGAGGTCCAGGGCGTCGTCATCGGCGAACGACTCGCGCGAGGCGGTGGGCCGCAGGCCGCGCACGTCGAGCACCCCGCGCACAAAGAACGCCCACTCGGGCATGAGGTTGTCGACCCGATCCGACAGCAACATGCCCTTGAGGTACGCGCGGTCGGCCCGGTGTTGGGCCAGGCTGGGGGAATGGGCGAGCACGAACGCCACCCCGTCGACGTGGCCGGCGGAGGAGACCAGGGGTACGGCGTCGAAGAAGCGTTGGTTGAACACGCGCTGGCCGTAGGCGAGCAGCGCCTCGCGTCGTTGCCCAGGGCTGGCGTAAGGCTGGCGCCACGGCGCGCCCTCGTCGTTGATGGGGTGCGCGGCCATGCCATCGTGCACCACGATGGGAGGCTCGAGGAGGCTGCCGTAGTGGCGGGCGAGCCCCACCACGGTGTCCACGTCGAGCAACGCGTGCGCGTCGGGTCGGGCGGTGAGAATGACCTCGGTGCCCGCGGCGAAGTCCGCCGCGGTGCGGTCGGGGTCGTGCCCGACCTCGTAGGTGCCGTCCTTGTGGCCACGCCAGTGGATGACCGGCGCGTCTTCGGTCTTGGCCGAGCGGGTGTAGAGCTCGATGTGGTCGCTGACCAAAAAGCCCGAGAGCAGCCCGATGCCGAACTGCCCGAGGAACTCTTTGCGCACCGCGTCCACCCCGCGTTTGCTGCTCTCGCCGATGGTGGCCAAGAACCGATGCACCTCGTCTTCGGTCAGGCCAATGCCGTTGTCGCGAACGTGCAGGCGCGGGCCATCCGGGCCGTGGTCGAGGCGGATGTCGATCCGGGGATCGAAGGCGTCATCGCGGGCGGCGATGGCGTCGACCGCATTTTGCAGCAGCTCGCGCACATACACCTCGGGCCCGGAGTACAGGTGGTGCGACAGCAGGTCGATCAACCCACCGAGATGGACCTGGAACTTGTGTGCGCTCACGGTGCGAGAGTGTAGCGCGGGTTGGGCCGCTGGGGTTAGCCTGGGGCATGAGCAACGGACCTGTGCTGACCGTCGGATTGGGACAAATGCTCGTCGAGGGGGGACAGCCCGAGGCGAACTTCTTGCGCGCCGAGGGCATGGTGGCCGAGGCCCGGGCCGCGGGCTGCGACATCGTGGTGCTGCCCGAGTGCCTCGACGCCGGGTGGTTGCACCCCGCCGCGGCACAGCTCGCGTCGGCGGTGCCCGGCCCGGTCACCGACCGCTATGCAGGGTGGGCGCGCCAGCACGCGATCCACGTCGTGGCCGGCGTGACCGAGCGCGCGCCCTCAGGCGCGGTGTACAACGCCGCGGTGCTGTTCGCCCCGGATGGGGAGCTGCTGTTGCACGTGCGCAAGGTGAACGTGCTCGTCGAGGCCATGTCCCTGTACAAAATCGGCAACCGGGTGGGCGCGGCCGACACCGCGCTCGGGGTGCGCATCGGGGTCAACATCTGCGCAGACAACTTCCCCACCACCACCCACCTCGGGACCACCCTCTGCCAAATGGGCGCTCAGGTGATTCTGTCCCCCGCGGCCTGGGTCGCGGACCCTGATTGGGATGACAAAGACGGCAACCCCGCGCGCCAAATGTGGCTGGATGGGTTCGACAAGATGGCCAGCGGCTGGGGCGTGCCCGTGCTCGCGGTGAGCAATGTCGGCCCCATCACCGCCGGACCCTGGGCGGGCAAGCGCGCCATCGGGGCGTCACTGGCGGTGGGCACGGGGGGCGAGGTGTTGTTCGAAGCGCCCTGTGGCGCGGACCAAGCGGGGCTGTTCGTGGTCAAGGTGCCGTGTTCGCCGGGCTTTGCCTTCGGAAGCTGAGCGGACTCAAGCGGCCTGCTCGTCGAGGAGAAAGCGCACCGCTTCGTCTCGGCTGGCGAAGGGGCGGACGTCCTTGCGCCCGCTCACCCGCACGAACACATCCCCGAGCACGCGCCACGTCGCGGGCCAGCCGAACACCGCGCTGCGCTTGATGAAGGGCCGGTTGGCTTTGACCTTCTGGGCCGCGTACCAGCGGGCGGCGAGGGTCACGTCCCCGACCTGGGAGAAGTCGTTGAGGAACAGCACGTCTCGGTGCGTCTGGTAGTAGGTGTCCAAAAATGTGAACAGCGGGACGAGGTCGTCGCGATCGAGGTCGCCGCGCAGGGTGCACTCGAGGATGCCCTCCGGGGTTTCGCGGAGCTGAAACGCGGGCTCGTCGAGGAGATCGCCGGCCAACCGTCAGAGACCCTCGCCAGGAAGCGCGCTCTCGACGCGCCACACGCCCTCGTCCAGCTCCGCTTGGAGTTGGCCCGGGCCCCAGCCCGCGTACCCGAGGTAGATGAGGCTGCGGGCCGGGCCTTCGCCGCGATGCGAGGCCGCCATCACCGCGCGGGCGGGGGTGCTGCGCACGCCGTCGCAGACCGTCTGCGTCTCGGCGGCGCGCCAGTCGTCGCTGTGCAGCACGATGACGGTGTCGGGCTCGACGGGGCCGCCGGCGGTGAGCCGGTGGTCCGCGCTCTCGTCCACCGGGTGGTTGGTGATGACCCCCACCGCGCCTTGCGCGTCGTGGTGCAGGAGCAGGATGCGGGTGCCCACAAAGGTCGGGTCGGGCATGGCCTCGGTGGCGACGAGCACCACCCCCGCAGACCGGGGCGGGGGCGTGTCTGCCTGCGCCGCGGCGGCGCGATGGCAGGGCCGCGGGTGGGTGAGCAGCGCAAACCAACTCACCGTGGCGATGGCGAGCGCGAGGATGGTCAAAGAACGGACGAGAACGAGTCGCGCAAACATGACTCGATTGTAGCGAAATCGATCCGGGTGTGCCGGCCGCGCCCGGGCGAAGGGTTGACGAAGGGGTGGAATGATGAGTATCATATTTTGGTGCGATACCCCGAAGGACACAAAGAAGAAGTGCGCGCCCGCATTGTGGACACCGCGGCGCGCCTGTTGCGTGCGCACGGCGTCGACGGGGTGAGCGTCTCGACGTTGATGCGCGAAGCGGGGCTCACCCACGGTGGGTTCTACAACCATTTTGAGAGCCGCGATGAGCTGGTGGCGGCCGCGGTGGGGGCGGCGGCGGAGGCCACGTCGGCGGGGGCGTGGGGCCCCGGCCGCAGCCTGGCCGAGGCCCTGGACGATTACCTGTCCGAAGGGCACGCCGCGCACCCTGAGCAGGGTTGCGTGGTCGCGGCCCTCGGGTGCGACGGCGCGCGCCAAAAAGGCGCGGTGCGGCATGCGTTCGCCCGGGCCGCGCGCGGTTTGATGCGGCACGTCGACGAGAAGCTTCATCCCCAAAAAGCCACCAAGCGGTTGTCGGACGAGGCGCTGCGCGTGACCAGTCAAGCGGTGGGGGCGTTGGTGTTGGCGCGGTTGGTCGATGACCCGGCCCTCGCGCGGCGTTTGTTGCAGGCGGGGCGCGCGGGGGGCGCGGACGTGCCGGCCAAGTAGGCCATTCTCTTTTTTTGTAGGATGAAATGATGACCATCATTACAAGCCTCGACACCGTCCCCGACACCGCACGCCACGCCGTGCCGAAGGGCGCACCATCTGCGCGCGCCCCGCTCACCCTCGAGGAGGTCCGGGAGATCGCCCTCGCGTGCGGGGCCGACGACGCCGGGGCGGTGGCCTTGGGCGACCCGCGGTTGGCGGAAGATCGGCCCTACATCCGCCACGCGCTCCCCGGGGCGCAGACCTTGGTGGGGCTGGTGCTGCGCATGCACCCCGACGACGTGCGCAGCCCGGCGCGGAGCGTGGCCAACCGGGAGTTTCACCGCACGGGCGAGGAAGTGGACGAGGTCGCCCAGCGGGTGGCGGTGGCCCTGTCGCGTCGCGGGCACCGCTCGATCAACCCCGCGATGGCCTTTCCCATGGAGATGTCCGCGTTCCCGGGGCGGTCTTGGATCGTGTCCCACAAACGCTTGGCCGAAGCGTGCGAGCTCGGCAAAATGGGACTGCACCGCAATGTGATTCACCCGCGGTTCGGGTCGTTCATCCTGCTCGGCGCGGTGATCACCGAGGCCCGGCTCGAGGGACGCGCCGCCCCCCTCGACCTCAACCCGTGCTTCACCTGCAAGCTCTGTGTCGCCGCCTGTCCGGTGGGGGCCATCGAGCCCGACGGGACCTTTCGGTTCTCGGCTTGCTACGACCACAACTACCGGGAGTTCATGACCGGCTTTGCGGACTTTGTCGAAACCATCGCGGAGAGCAAGTCGCGCCAGGCCCTGCGGGACCGCTTGCCCCAAAACGAGATCGCTTCCATGTGGCAATCGCTCTCCTACAAGCCCAACTACAAAGCCGCGTATTGCGTCGCGGTCTGCCCCGCGGGGGACGAGGTCATCGCCCCCTTTGCCCAGGACCGGGCCGCATACCTGGCCGACACCCTCAAGCCGCTCACCGACGCCACCGAGACCGTGTACGTGGTCGAGGGGTCGGACGCCGAGGCGCACGCCCGTCGTCGCTTTCCCCACAAACCCCGCCGGGTGATTCGCTCCAGCCTGCGCCCCACCCGGGCAGAGACATTCTTTTCCTCGATCCCCCTCACGTTCCAGCGCGGGCCGGCCCGGGGGTGGCGGGCGACGTTCCATTTTGACCTCGAGGGCGACGACGGGCCCGTGCGGCACACCGTGCGCATCGACGACGGCGCCCTGGAGACCGAGGCCGGCCTTTCGGGCACCCCCGACGTGGTGGTGCGGGCCCGGGGCCAGGATTGGATCGATGTGGTCACCGGCCGGCGCCACCCGGTGTGGCTGGTGCTGACGCGACGACTGCGCGTCACCGGGCGGCTCTCGTGGCTCGGCCGGTTCGCCAAGTGTTTTCCCCGTTGAGCCCAGAACAGGGCCGGAGGTAGTCATGTCCAGCACAGAGATGGTTCGGGTCCCGGGGGCGCGGGTGCGCCAACGACTGCAGTCTCATTACGGCCCGTGGGCGGTGGTCACCGGGGCCTCTGACGGCATCGGGCGCGCCTTCGCCGAGCAGCTCGCGGCCGGGGGTGTGTCGGCGGTGCTCGTGGCCCGGCGCGCCGCGGTGCTCGAACGGTTGGCCGCACAGCTGAGACGGCTGGACGTCGCGGTGCGGGTGGTGCCCGCGGACCTGTCCGACGTCGACGCGGTGCGGGCGGTGGACGAGGCCACCCGCGATCTCGACGTGGGGTTGGTGGTGGCGGCGGCGGGCTTCGGGACCTCGGGGCCGATGCTGGGCAATGCCCTCGACGTCGAGCTCAACCTCGTCGACGTCAACTGCCGCGCGGTGGCGGCCCTGGCCCACGTGTTCGGCGCGCGTTTGCAGCGACGCGGGCGGGGTGGGTTGGTGCTGTTGAGTTCGTTGGTGGCGTTTCAGGGGGTGCCGCGGGCGGCCAACTACGCGGCCACCAAAGCGTATGTACAGACATTGGCCGAGGGGTTGCGCGTCGAGCTCGGGCCCGCCGGCGTCGACGTGGTGGCCTGCGCGCCGGGGCCGGTGTCGTCCGGCTTCGCGGCCCGGGCGGACATGGACCTGGGCAACGCCGCGTCGCCGATGCTGGTGGCGGAGCAGACCTTGGCCCGGTTGGGCCGGAGCGCGACGGTGCGGCCCGGGTGGCTGGCCAAGTTCCTCATGGGTACATTGGCATTGTTGCCCCGGGCGGGCAAGGTCTGGGTCATGACCCGGGTGATGCGCGGCATGACCACACACCAGGGCGCGGCCTGATCACACGCCGTCGAGGTAGCGATCGAGGGGGGCGAGCCCTTCGAGCAGGGCTTCGCTGTGAGCGGGGGCGAGGGTGTGAATGCGATCGCGTTCGCGATCCAGACGGTCGCGCAACGCGGCCAGAGACGCGTCGTTCTCGGCGGTGTCCCGGGAAAAGAGCCACGTCGCCCCGTTGAGCTCGCCTTCGCTGGTGGCGCTGGCGCTGTCGCCCATGAACAGCACCCCCGCGCTGAGATACACGGTGTGGCCGGCGGTGTGACCGGGCAACGCGAACACCTCCACGGTGCGGTAACCGAAGCCGTACACCTCGCCGTCGGCCACGGGCACATCGATGTCAAGCCCGGTGGCTTCTGGTTCGTCAAAATTGGGGAAAGGTCGCTCGGGGTTCTGTTCGCCGGTGATCAGCGGGCGCTCCTCGGGGCGGGCGTAGAGCGGGGCGTCGAACTGGGCCGCCCCGCCGATGTGGTCGGGGTGGCCGTGGGTGATGAACACCGCGGCCACGTCGTCGGCGGTGCGGTCGAGGTCCGCGAGGGCGTCGAGAATGGGACCCGCGTCCTCGTCGAGCCCGGTGTCGATGAGCACGACCCGGCCGTCGCCGCTGTCGATGATGTAGGCCTGCGAGCCCCCGGCCCCGTCGTAGGTCACGGGTTGGACCAGGCCATCGGCGAGGCTGCCGCCCATGGGGGCAGCCACGTCGCACGCGGTGAGGAGGGTCAGGGTGGTGAGCAACAGGATGCGCATGGGACCTCAGACGCCGGGGGCGGGGGTTGGTTACACCGGCAGGCGGCGGGGGGACACGATGGTGTGGGCCAAGAGCATGCCCGCGACGATGGCCACCGCGGTGAAGAACATCGAGACCGCGGTCTGCACCCCGAGGAGCGTTTGCTGGTCGGCGAGGGCGAGCATGCTCCGGTAGCCCACCGAGCCGGGCACGAGCAGAATGATCGAGGGGACCAGCGGCACCACCGCGGGTACCGAGAACCACCGTGCCATGGCATTGGAAAACGCGGTGGCGAGCAACGCGCCCCCGAGGGCGCCGAGGTCTTGGCCGAGCAACGACGTGGCCCACACCGTGCCCCAGAACGACAGCGCGGAGGCCAGCAACGCGGCCGGAACCCAGCGGCGGGGCACGCGCAGGAGCAGGCACAGGCCGAGGCCGGCGCCGAGCAGGGCGGCGGATTGCCAGCCGGTGCTGGCGGGGGCCAAGCCCGACGAGACCGGCGCGGTGAACAGCAACGGGGCAAGCCGGCTGGCCACGGCGGCGCCCACCCCGAGTTGCAGGAGGACGAGGGCGGCGGCGGTGAGGCGTGAGGTGCCGGCGGCGAGGTTGCCGGTGGACAGCTCGGCCACCGCGGTGGTCAGGGTGAAGCCGGGGAACAACACGATGAGCCCCCCGAGGACGATGACATCGGCGTCGAGGCCCGCGCCCGCCGAGGTCGCCGCCGCGCTCAACGACGCACCCAACGACGCGAGCAAGAACCACGACCGGCGCAGCGAGGGCCGGTCGACGAGGAGGCGTTCGCCCCAGCCGGCCAAAAAGCCCACCACCGCGGCCACCGCGACCTCGCCCACGCCGCCGCCGAAGGCGGCCGCGACCGCCCCGGGCACCAAGGCGAGCGCGGCCAGGGTCGGCCATGCGCCGTAGACCGGCGGGCTCTCGCCGATGCGGCGCCGCAGGTCGGCGAGGCCGGTGGGGTTGGCCTCTTCGGGCAGGGCACAAAGCTCGTCGACGAGGTCGTCAAGCCGGGCGAGGCGGGCGAGATCGACCTCGCACGGGGTCACGCGCATGACCCGCGTGTCGTCGGGGGCAAACCCCAAGATCAGCGCGGTGGGGGTGGCGAACACCGAGGCCTCGACGCCGAGCGCGGCCGCGGCGACGTCCACCGAGTCTTCGATGCGGTGGGCCGCGGCCCCCGCCTCGTGCAGCGCGCGGGCGAGATCGGCGAGCACATCGCGCCAGGCGTGGGGGGAGGACCCGGGGGGAACAGCGGCGGCCATGGGCCCACGGTATTGCGATCGCGCGGCGCGTCAAGCCCAGCGAGATCTCGCGGGATGAAAAATATCAATATAAAACAGTCGGTTACGATGGCTGACGGGGCTCGCCGCAACCGCGCGGAGGCTGTGCCGATATGTAGGACAACACAACACACCTCAACACACCGGAGTGCCCCATGACCAGTCTCGCCCGTGCCGCTTTTGTCCGCGCCGTCAGCAACGATCACCGGGGCCTGGTCAGCCGCGCCGACGCCGAGCGCATCCTCGAAGGGGCCCTGACCGACATCACGACCTCCGACGCCCCGCAGGCCGCGTTCGACAACGCCGCCCGCTACGTCAGCGCGAGCCGGTCTCTGCTCGGCACCGACGCCCACGCCAGCGCCACCCTCAACACCTTCTCGGGGGCGGGCGCCTCGGCGGTGTTGGCCCGCCTCGAAGCGTTGACCGGCCAGACCCAGCTGCCGCAGGTGGTGGAAAAAGCGTTCGCCGACTTGGTCGAGTACGACGAGCTCGGCGTCACCGGGCCGATCAGCCTGTCCAACGTGCAGGGCAATGCCACTGCGGGGTTCTCCTTCGACTACAAGGTGGGGGACACCAGCGGGCAGGCCTTCGCCGCGAAGTTTGACGGGGCCTGGATCTTGTCCCCGATCAAACTGACCGCCGCCGACGTCGACGCCGCCACCAACGCGATGCGCAACTACTTCGACAGCTACTGGGTCACCGACCTGCGCAGCGACTGGGGCCTGAGCGACGCGGAGATCGACGACATGCGCGCCGCGATCACCGTCGACGGCTTCGTGTGGCCGGCCAACCCCGACCCCATCGGCATCGCCGACAGCTACCCGGTGGCGTTGTCGTTCAACAATCCCACTGGATCGGATCACGGGTTCTGGGCCGGCTACAACCCCGCCACCGGCGACAGCGACGCCGGCGACTTCAACTAGTGTCCAGCGACGAGACGCCCGATGGGGCGCTCATCGTGGCCCTGGCGAGCGCACGGCATCTTCGATTTTGAGATGCGCTCTAATAAAGTCCGCCCAGGGGGCGCTCCTCCCCCCTTTCGGTCCTCACGCGTCAAACGCTCAGCGATGTCGGCTGGCCATGGCCAGGCCGCAGGCATGGCTTGCCCCCGCGCAGACGCTGCCGTGCTCCAGGCGGCGCCGCCGGGTGGGTCGGGTTCCGCGAAGGGGCGCGGGTTCGGGATCTGGCGGACTGGGTCGATGGGAATCCGCGGAGCCCAGCGATGACCCAGAATCCCGAAGACCTATCGCCCGAGCTTGTCGAGCTGTTCGCCACCAAGGCGCCGCACGCCCGGGACGAAGACCCGCGTTCGCTGCTCGAGTGGGCGCGCGAACTGCGCGAAGCCGCGCTCACCGACGAGCTGAGCGGGCTGGTCAACCGGCGCGGGCTCTACGCGGCGTTGGAGGCCGAACAGAACGCGGTGTCGGCCGGCCAACGCGCCAGTGCACTGTTGGTGGTCGACATCGACCACCATCGCGAGATCGCGCGCAGCTACGGGCCGGCGGGGGCGGACGAGGTGGTGGCGGCGTTTGGCGACGTCGCCCGCGGCTTCTTGCGGGCCATGGACGTGTCGGGGCGTTGGGACCCCGCGCGGTTTTTGGTGGTGCTGCCCCATTGTCCGCTCGACGGGGCCGAGTCGGTGGCGATTCGGCTCGGCCGGGAGTTCGCCCGGTTGTTGGTGGCGGGAACGCGCGACGGCGTCGAGGAACACATCGCGTTGAGCCTCAGCGTCGGGGCCACGCGGTTTTTTCCGGGTCAAGAGGCGAGCGCGGCGGTGGCCCGGGCCAAGGCGGGCGTCGACCGCGCGCACGCGCTCGGGGTGGGGCAGGTGGTCACGACCCCGCGCTGATCGAACCCACCGCCTCGGCCAGCGCTTGGAGCAACAGGCCGGGGGCGAATGGTTTGGCCAACATCACGTGCTCGTCCAGCCAGCGCGGCGGGTGCCGGTCGCCGGTCACAAACACGAAGCGCTCGTCGGGCCACCGGGCCCGGCGCTCCTCGAGCACCCGGCGGCCACCCCCGCAGGGCATCTCCACGTCGCACACGACCACGTCGTGCGCCTCGTCGGTGACGGCGGCGGCTTCTTCGGGGCCCGGGTAGTGGGCCACGAGCATGCCCGCGCGCTGCAACAGCCGGACGGTGGCGGCGCGCACGCGCTCGTCGTCCTCGACCACGAGCGCCCGGCGCCCCCGGAGCTGGGGCCAGGCCCGGGGGTCGTCCACCGGCACCGCGTGGGAGGGGAACCCGGTGGCGAAGACCCGCAGGCGGTGCAGCACTTCGGTGGCGCGGTGGCCGGCGTCGACGATGTCGGTCAGGGCCGGGGAGGGCCCGACGTCGGTGAGCAGAGCAGTGGCATTGGTGAGGACCACGGTGAGCTGGTTGCTCAACTCATGGGCGAGCCGCTCTGCGGTCTCTTTGTCGCCGACGCGGGGGAGCTCGACAATCGTGCACAGCGCGTGGCGCACCGACCCCTCGGTCGAGCGCACGACCTCGGTCCGGAACAGCCATTGGCGAAGCTGGCCCGCGACCAGGGCCCGGGCCTCGGTGTGGCCGATGGGGTCGTGGCCGAGCGCGTCGAACAAGGTGTCCTGCAGGCGCGCTTGGTCGTCGGGGTGCACGTGGTCGAGCAACGTGTGGTGGCTGGGCGCGAGGCTTCCCGGCGCGGCGTCGAGGAGGCGGAAGAGCTGGTCTGACCACGTCATCACACCGCTGGGTTCCCACACGAACGCGCCGACGCGGGCCACGGCCGCGACATCCTCGAACACCGGGTGAGCTGCTGCATCTGCCAATGAACAACCTCCGAGACGAATATACGAGAGCTGTCCTAAGCTGTGTGCGCAACCGGGGAAAAAGCAAACATCCCCGTCGGGGGAGGCCGATGAGCACGCGCACACCGCCCAGCCGGGTCACCGCCCACATGGCCATGAGCCTGGATGGCTTCATCGCGCGCCGGGACGGGGCCGTCGACTGGATGGAGACGAACGACCAGTTCGACGACGGGGACGAGATGGACGAGGGCTTCGTGGAGGCGTTCTTGGCCTCCATCGATTGCTACGTGATGGGCGCGCGCACCTACGAAACCGCATTGGCATTTGATGAGCAGGGCGCGGGTGGGCCTACGGGGACAAACCGACGGTGGTGTTGACCAGCCGGGGTTTGCCCCAGATCCGCGACACCGTGCGTTTTTACGACGGAGACCTCGCGCATTTGGTGAATGAGCAGCTGCGCCCGCGGCACACCCACATCTGGCTGGTGGGGGGCCCCGCGGTGATCGGCGCGGCTCTGCGCGCGGGGCTGGTCGACGAGGTTCGGGTGTCGGTGCTGCCGGTGTTGATCGGCGCGGGCATTCCGTTTTTTCAAGGAATGACACAGGATGTCCGGTTGCATCTCACCGAGGTGAAGGCCTACCAGAACGGGATGGTCGAGATGTGTCACGAGGTCCGCCGCTGAGCGAGCGCCCGGCGTGGGTCGGCCCACCCGGGAGCCCGCCGCACAAGCGGTGAAGACCCGCGCGCTCAGTCGTGGATGCGGCCGTCCGCCGAGATCCACGTCGGGTGCACAAACTGCGCAGCCTGCGAGTAGTCCTCGTAGTCGGGCCCGTGCACGGTGGAGTACCGCTGCAGCGCCGCGCCGTTGCCCACGTTGGTCACGGCGCCGTTGAGCCCGGGCTGTCGACCGGGCTCTTGCGCCCAGATCTTGGTCGCGCCGGCGACCGCGACGCCGCCGGGCACGCCCGCGGCGGCGAGGCGTGCGGCGATGCGCTGCTCTTGCGCGGTGCCGCTCCGCGCGTTGGCCGTGCCCGGGGTGGGGCCGGCCTCGAACTGCACCACCACCGGCGCCTGGGCGCGAAACGCGTCCGCCTCGGCTTGGGTGGGCAGGCGCAGGCCGCGCGCGTTGGCGTAGGCGTGGGCTTCATTGCTGCTGGTCCCGCCCCCGTTTGTGTCCGCGTCGTAGGTCGGGTTGGACATGAACACATGCCGCCCGTCGCTCAGGCGCACGGGATGAAAGCCTCGCGCTTGCATCTCGTCGACAAGCGCGGCCATCTCCGGGCCTTGGGCGCGCAGGGCCTCCCGCGTGGCGTCGGCGCGAAAACGAACCGCGCCGCCCTGGGTCTGGACCGTCGAGGGCGCGGGCAGTTCGCTCGTTCCCGACGTGCCCGGCACCGGCGGCGGGGTGTCCGGCGCGGCCGCGGGAGGCGGCGCGGCGGTGGGCGCGGCTTGCAGCCGCGCCAATGTTTGTGGATTGGCCACGCCGTTCACGTCGAGGCCTTGGGCAGTCTGAAACGCGCGGACCGCGCCCTCGGTGGCGGGGCCAAACTGTCCGTCGACGGAGAGGTTCGCGCCGTGCGCGTTGAGCCGCTCTTGCAGGGTGCGGACCGCGGGCCCGCGCGCGCCCCGTTGCAGGGACACTGCGTCGGCGCCCTGCAGGCCGCTGCTCAGGGCCACGTTCGGCGGCGGGGTGCTGGGCGCGGCGGGGGCGGTCGGGGTCGGCTCGTGCGCGGGGCGTGGGGGCGCCATCACGTCGACGGGCGCGGCGGGGGCCGGGTCGGGGGCGGACGCGGGCGCGTTCAGGCGGCCGAGGGTGTTCGGTCCGGCCACGCCGTCGACCACCAAGTTCTCGGCCCGCTGAAACGCCCGCACCGCGGCTTCGGTCTGGGGGCCGAAGTGACCGTCCACCGCGATGTCGTGCCCGCGGGCGCGCAGCTGGTCCTGCAGGTCGCGGACGTCTTCGCCGCGGGCACCTTGGGACAGGACGGCACGCGACGTGGGCGCCGGGTTCGACGTGGGGCGGGGGGTGTTGGCTACGGAGCTGACCATGATTCCTGCTCGCTTTCCGGGCGCACAGAATGTTTCGAGCCGTGCATGAAGGTGTTGCGCACACCCCCTTCCGTCAGTTGACCGAGGCCGGGCCAGCCGGCCCCCCTCGACCCGTCACGGTCGCGGGGGCGCGGTGAATCGCTCGACGAGCTTGCGCTGGGACGCGGTGGACGCGCCGGACTCCGCGATCGCCGACAGCTGCTCCGCCTCGGACGCGGTGCACGGCATGCCCTTGTCTCCCGCCAAACCGACAAACCAGGCTGCGGCGTCATCCAATGCGGCGGGTTCGATCACGATCTCAGCCATCGGCGTGAAATCGGCCAGGTCCTTCTGGGCTGCGGCCCGGGCCCCAGACACCTCTTGGAGCAAAGCGTGGTTGTGCCCGTTCATCGTCTGGGCAACGAACCAAATCGGCCGGCCGTCCTCGTAATACGTCCGAACTTCGCGAGAGAAGAACCCGATCTGCCGGTCGGTCCCTTGGATGAAGAAGAACACATCGCGCGCGCCCACCCGATAGCGCGTGTAGACGTAGTCAAAGACGCCAGGGAAATCTGGGCCCGTCCAGTCGATGACCCGCCGACGAACCGCGACGCGCTCGGCCGTCGCGTCCTTCGCTCGGCTGACGCTCCGCTCATGGAGATACACGACTGCCTTCGGGGCCGCCTCGGTGTCCGGGGAGACCGTCTCCGGCCACCGCGCCAGGCAAGACCAGGTTCGTGACGCGGGTCGGAGCGCGCTGTCGACGTGCTGGACCACCCCGCGCACGGCCACCACCTTCGGGTGCGTGCGCCATGACGCCCGGGTCATCGGCCGGACGTGCTGGTCTTGTCCTGGACCAGGTGCGGTCGCCTCGTCGCCCGCTGTGGCCAGCAGCGGCGGGACAACGAGGAACACCAAAGCGACGCCAACGCTGACCATTTTCCGACCTCACCGCGCGACCGATCTACGATCGCTCTCGACGACCACACCGTCAACATCCGCGGATGCCACTACATTTCGCGGTATCACTCGCCCGGTGTGGTGGCGCCGTCGTCGAGGACGATCGCCTGCGGCGATCGTCGACCCTGCGACCCTCGGAGGGCCACACTCATGTCTTCACATCAGCCGGCTCGAACATGGCGCGCCCTGCAGGACTCCTCACGGGCCGCGAGCGGCCCGTCGAGAGCAATCGCCTTCGGCGATTGTCGAACCTGCGACCCTCGGAGGGCCACACTCATCTCTTCACATCAAGCCGGCTCGAACATGGCGCGCCCTGCAGGACTCGAACCTGCGACCCTCGGAGGGCCACACTCCTCTCTTCACTTCAAGCCGGCTCGAACATGGCGCGCCCTGCAGGACTTGAACCTGCGACCCTCGCCCGTTGTTCGCGACGCGAGCGCAGCGAGCCTGGAGCGAACCACAACGCGTGAAGGTCGATGCCGCATCGGCCTTCTAAGCCGAGGGCCACACTCATCTCGTCACATCAAACTGGCTCGAACATGGCGCGCCCTGCAGGACTCGAACCTGCGACCCTCGCCCGTTGTTCGCGACGCGAGCGCAGCGAGCC
>JAUIJE010000020.1 GCA_030431455.1 bacterium
TCGCGCTGTGCAGCGACTCCACCGCTTGGCCCGCGGAGGCGTCTTGGTACCCGGCCTTCTTCATGTCCGCGACCATCTTGTTGTAGTCGCCGACGGGGATGCCGGTCTTGCCTTGGCATTGGGCTTTTTGCGCGGCTTGGTTGTACACCCGCCACTTGGTCTTGGCGTCGGGGGACAGCTTGTCCCAGTTTTGGGTGACAAACTTGTTGAGGTCCCGGTACTCTTTGCCCGCGGCTTGGCCGTCCAGGTCACAGGTGGCGTCGATGATGGCCTTCTCGACGTCCTGGCCCGCGTAGGGCTGCGGCTTGGTCTTGAGGCCCTCGATGGCCGCGCCCGCGGTCTTGTCCTGGTAGGGCGCCGGCTCGGCCAGCGACGACCGCAGTCGTTTGAGCAGCATCAACGCGGCGCACTCGGGGGACACTTGGAGCGCGGGTGGGTGGGCGTGCCCGGCGTGTTTCATCTCCGCCACCATGCGCCCGTAGTCGCGCGCGGGGATGCCGCTGCGCCCGGCCCGGCGGTGGGTCTCGACGTGGCGGCTGTAGACCATGAACTTTTCTTGGGCCGCGGGCGACATCTCGTCCCAGTGGGATTTGGCCCACCGCGAAATGTCATTGTACTCTTTGCCCGCGGCTTGGCCGTCGAGATCGCAGGTGCCGTCGACGATCGCCTGTTCCATGGCCTGGCCGCTCACCGGCCGCGGTTGTTGCTCGAGCCGCTCGATCGCCGCCCCCGCGCTTTTGTCTTCGTAGCCGGCCTGGGCCATGCCCGCGCGCATCAGTTCGTACAGGGGGGCGGGCATGCCGGTGAGGCCGAACATCTGGCACAGCGACGCGGCCTCCTCGAACACCCGAAACTTGGCCTTGGCCCCCGGGCTGAGGTCTTGCCAATGTTCTTGCACAAAGTCCTTGAAGTCGGCGAACTCTTGGCCCGCGGCCTGACCATCCCAGTCGCAGGTGCCCTTGAGGATGGCGAGCTCCATGGCGTCGGCGGAGATGGGCTTTTTGCCGTTCTTGAGGCCTTCAATCGCCTGGCCCGCGGACGCATCCCGGTAGCCCGCCCCGCGCATCTCGGCGAGCATGTGGTTGTACTCCCCGGCGGGAATGCCGGTGCGCCCTTTGGCTTGGCACTGTTGCACCTTGGTCTCGTACACCCGCCACTTGGCCTTGGCGCTGGGGGTCAGCTGGTCCCAGTGTCCCTTGATGTACTGGTTGAGGTCGGCGAACTCCCGGCCCGCGGCCTGGCCATCGAGGTGCCGGGTGGCGTTCTCCACCACCGTCTGGAGCTTGTCGCCGGTGATGGGGGCGCCTTGGGTGCGGAGGTGTTCGATGGCTTTGCCCGCCGACGCGTCCTGGTACCCGGCGGCGGCGATGTCCTTCTTCATTTGGTTGTACTCGGCCACCGGGATGCCCGATTGGCCGCGACAACGACATTGTTGGACCTTGGCCTCGTAGACCCGCCACTTGGCCTTGGCGTTGGGGCTCATCTCACCCCAATGGGACTGTACGAAGCGCGACAGGTCGTTGTACTCCTTGCCCGCGGCCTGGCCGTCCAGGTCTTGGGTGCCGCCGACGATGGCCTGCTCCAGGGCTTGGCCCGAGATGGGGCGGGGGCTGCGCTTGAGCCCCTCCACCGCCGCGCCCGAGGACGCGTCCTCATAGGCCGGGCGATGGCCACACCGCGCGTCCCGCCGGTCGAGGCGGTCGTGTCGCTCGGCCGGCGGATCGGCCGGGGCCCCCACCGTGCCCCCGCACGCGGCTTTGGCGCGGGCGGCGTAGGCGGCGCCCCGCGGGCTCGGCCGCGCGGATTTGCGGCAGGTGGACTTGGCGGACGAACGGCGAACACTGGTCATGAAAGGCTCCTGTGAGTGGGTGCCCCCGGTTCATTCCAAGAACCGATCCCAGCGCGGCCGGATCTGTAAGTGCATGTAAATAAAGACAAATAGTGAGCACGACGGAGCGCGGCCCCGGCGCGAAGGACTCGGTTGGCGCAAAATGTTGTGTCGAAGTTTGCGCGAGCGGCGCGGACCCCCACGCAAAACGCCGGCCCCCGGGGCCGGCGCAGGTCGCAGCTTTGACCCGGTCGATCAGAGGGGCCCGCGCAGCAACCGGTCCACCAGCTCGAGGCCCCCGCGGGCGGAGTTGAGCCGGGCGGCAAACGCGGCGCGACCGGCGGGGGAGTCCACCGCGGGCCCGTCGAGCATGCGCAGACATTGTTGGTTGATGTCCTGGCCGTAGCGCAGGTCCTTGGCCCGACCGGGGGCGGCGTGGGCCAGCTCCGCGCGCAACCGGGCCCGCTGGGCGAACAGGATTTCGCGCAACGCGGCGCGGTGCTTGGTCAAGGACAGAGCCGAGTCGAGGCTGAGCGCGGGCAGGGGCACCCGGCTTGGCACTGTTTTCGACGGCGCCGCGGCCCGGGGACGGACGGGGGCCGCGGCCCGGGCGGGGAGGGCAAAACGTGCCGGCCCCGTGGTGCGCTGGCCGCCGGGACCGGCGATGTGGGGCGGGCCCAGGCGGCACCTGGGACCGGCGACGGGGGACAAAAAACAGGGGTGAGTCTTGTTCATCACGGTCCTCGTCGCGTCGGGAAAAACCCCCGCGCCGTCGCCGGCGCGAGGGGGAGCACCACGAACAGCTCCATGAACAGTCGAAGGGGCCTCAATCGTTGGGATTGGGGTTGATCACCGGGTCGCGGTTGCGCTCCACCGGGCCGCCGCGCGCGGGTTGGCCGGCGCCGGGTTCGCTCGGGTTGACCAGGCCCCCGATGCGGCGCTTGAGTTGCGCCTGCACCTGGGCGGAGGTCACGGTGGCCTCGCCGTCGGACTCGGGGTTGGGGTTCGACTCCTCGGGCCGGGGACCCTGGCCGTTGCCGAGGATCTTGCGCAGGACGTCGTTGGAGGGACGCGCCACCCCCGAGCCGGGCTCGAGGCTGTGGGTCAGGCCACTGCTCTTGCCGTCGGTGTTGCTCTCGGTGGTGGTGGTGGTGGTGCCGTCGGCGGAGGTGGTGGTGGTGGTCTTTTCGTGGTCAGTGACATTGCCTTCGCTGTCCTTCACCGTGACCTCTTGGGTCTCCACGCTGTTCCCTTTTCCATCACTCTCGTGGGTGCTGACGTCGGTGATGGTCTGGCCGGTGTCCACGTTTTTGCCCGTGGTCTCGCTCCGGATGCTTTGGCCCCCGTCGCTCTTTTGTTTGTCGGTCATCGACGACGTCATCTGCCAGTTCTCTTTGCCGCTGCTGTCGTCGGCGCCGTCCATGAGGCCGGTGGCGAGGTTGCCGCGGGTGGGGCCGGTGTGCGCGCCGATGCCGGGCGGCTCGTTGTTGTTGCCCTGGCCTTCGTGGCCACCGGTCAGCCCTTGGGTGAGCAGGGCGTCGCGGCCGGTGCGGCCGGGGGTTTCGTTCTTGGCGCCGTCGAGCCCAAACGCGCCGGGCCCGGTCTGTTCGCCGGCGGCATCGTCGGCCCCGGCCCCAAAAAGCCCCGCCCCGAGGGGGTCAAAGTTGTCCTGTCCTTCGGACACCGCGCCTTCGCCGATCCCGGGCAGGTCGGGGGTGAAGCCAGCGTCGGTCTGGCCGCCGAGGGTGCTGCCGGGGATGCCTTTGCTCAGGGCGTCGACCGCTTGGGTCGGGTCGGCGCCGGCGCGGATCGCGCTCAGCAGGTCGCCGGCCCGGGCGAACTTGCCGTCCTGGGCCGCGGCGTCGCCTTGCGGCAGCGTGCTCTTGCCCGCCCCGGCCTCGAACTTGTCGGGCGCGGTCTTGGGCCCCAGCGCGGGGGCGGTCGACGCGGCCTTCGGGCCTTGGGCGGGGGCGGTCGACGCGGCCTTTTGCGGGGTCGCGGTTTTGGTGGGGGTGAGGCGGGGTTGGGCAGAAGCGAGCTTGGTCATGTGCGTCCTCCAGGAGCGGGTTCGTGGTTGCGGACAGAGAGTCCAAGAAGCGAACCAAGGGGAGGACGGGCGCTAAATAGCTAATATATATAAGGAAATGCGAGAGTGTCGGCGGGCCGGGCGTGACCGAGCGCACACTTTTGCGTGAACTTTGCGTCGATTTTGCGCAAAAGCTGGGTCAGCCGTCGCGGAGCACGTCGCGCACGCCCAGGCCTTCTTTGCGCAAGTGCCAGATGAGCTTGCCGTAGCTGATGCCCAATGCCGCTGCAGCCGCCCGGGCGCTCTTGTGCTCCAGGATCGCGGCCCGGATGGGGTCGCTCCCGGGGGCGGACGAGCGCCGCCCGGCGGTGGCCGACCCCGGGGCGGCGGGGGGCGTGAGCTGCAAGGTGTCGACGTCGATGTGGGGCGCGCCGGCGGGGGCGAGCAGCACCGCCCGCTCGATGTTGCGCTCCAGGCCGCGGATGTTGCCCGCCCGGCGCCAGGGGTGGGCGCACAGCGCGCGCAGGGCGTCGTCGGTGAAGGCGGCGACGTCGTCGCGGCCGTGGCGGGCGCGGGCTTTGTCGAGGAGTTTTTGGGCCAGGCCGGGGATGTCGGCGGGGCGTTGGTCGAGCGGGGGCAGCTCGACGTGGAGCAGGTTGAGCCGCCAGTAGAGGTCCTCGCGGAACTTCCCTTCGGCGATGCGGGCGGGGATGTCCTCGTTGGTGGCGGCGATGATTTGCAGGTCGACGCGGCGGGTCTTGGACTCGCCCAGACGGGAGAAGGTGCCGTCCTGAATCAACGCGAGCAGACGTTGCTGCAAATCGATGGGCAAGGTGGCGACCTCATCGATGAACAGCGTGCCGCCGTCGGCGAGCTCGGCCTTGCCCGGCCGGCCTTGGGGCGGGGCGTTTTGGTAGCCGGCGTTTTTGGCGTAGCCGAACAGCTCGGCGGCGAGGGTCTCGCTCGACGTCACCTGGGCGCAGTCCAGCACCACGAAGGGCCCATTTTTGCGCGGGCCCCGGCCGTGGAAGGCGCGGGCCAGCGTGGTCTTGCCCGTCCCGGTGTCGCCGGTGATGAGCAGCTGCACCCGGTCGAACGCGGCCACCCGCTCCAGGGGTTCGATCACTTTTTGGGCGAAGGCCGCGTCGCGGGTCTGCCAGTCTCCGAAGCTCCAGGCCGCGGCATGTTGCTGCATGATGTCGTCGAGGGCGGCGGACTTTTTCGCGACCTCTTCCTCGGCGCGGTCGAGTTGCCAGAGCAGGTTGAGGTTGCGGGAGGCGATCTCGGCGAGGTCCTGCACCAGCTCGGCCTGGGCCGGGCTGAACGGCGGCTGTTGGGCGCTGCGGTCGACGTACAAAATCGCGGCCAGCCGGCGCTCGTCCCCCGCGCGCGACCAGCGAAAGATCGGCGCCGCCACCACCCCGGCCACCTGGTGGGCGGCGATGCTCGCCGACGTGACCGGCAATGAGTCTGCACCAGTGGTGGCGATCAGGGTCTCGGTGCGTTGCACGTGCTCGAGCAACGCCACGCTCGCCCGGAGCGCGATCTGTTGGTGCTGCAAAATCTCGCCCGAGGCGGTGTGGGCCCGCCACCGCGCCGGCCCGTCCGCGGCCCGCGCCTCGTCGTCGTCGTCCCCGTCGACCACCGCGACCAGCGCCACCCGGGCCGCGACCGCCTCTTGGGCCATCGCCGCAATGTCTTTGAGCGCGTACTTCATGTCCGCGCGGGTCAAATAGTCGCGGCGCAAGACCCGGCGCAGCACCGCGAGGTCGTCGCTCGGGGGGGCGGGGCTTTTGTTGTCCAACCAGTCGGTCACGACCGCGACCCTACACCAGGTCCGGCCGCGGTCAGAGCCCCCACCCGCGCGGCGAGGCCGGGGTGCGACAGCTCGAAGGCCAAGGCCTGGGCCCGCTCGAGCCAGGGCCCGCGCTCGTCGTCGTCGGACAGCGCCGCGCGCAGGCACGCGCACAAGCCCTGGTGCAGCCGGTCGTCCACCGCGTCGAAATGCGCCTCGGCCTCGGCCAGCGACGACAACGCGGCCGGCCGCACGTCGAGCGCGAGGTGCATCTCGGCTTCGAGCAGGGCGAGCTGGGCCGCCACCGCCGGGGCCCCGGCGGGCATGCGCGGGAGGTGGGCCCGGGTGCGCGCGGCCAGGGCGAGGGCTCGTTCCGGGTCGTGATCGTGCGCGCGGGCGAGCCACAGCCCCGCCTCGCACAGGGCCGCGGGGCGGTCATCGGCCGCGGCGCGCGCCCCCGCGGTGTGCGCCGCGGTCGCGCGCCGGGTGGGATCGGTCTCGAGCCGCGCGGTCCACAACAAGCGGTCCATGGTGTCGGCGAGCCCGGCCAGCGCGCGGCGGCCCTCGTCGTCCCGGCCGAGGGCAAACGACGCGCGCGCCCGGGCGATGGCCCACTCATCGGCGAGCGCAGGCGGCACCACGCCGGTGGCCCCGTCGAGGGCGGCCCAGGCCGCGGTCCCATCCCCCCGGGAGAGCGCGGACCAGGCCCGGAGCAGGGCGGTCTCGGCCGAGGCCCCCGCCTCTTCGTCGAGGTCTTTCAGGGTCCGGTCCACGTCTCGGCGCCGGCCCAACAACGCCGCGCACTGGGCGCGCAACAGCAGTCCGCGGCGGCGCAGGGGCGCGGCGGTGGCCGGGGCGAGGTCCGCGTCCGCCAGCGCATCGAGAATCCATTGGCATTGTGAGTGGGCGGTGCCGAGCGCGCCCCGGCGCCGGTTGACGTCGGCGAGACCGAGCAACGCCCGGAGCAGGGGTTGGGCTTGCCCCCGGCGCTCGGCCTCGTCACGGGCTTGGCGAAAGGCGGCCGCGGCCTCGTCGAGCTTGCCCTGGGGGGCGAGGGCTTCAGCCCCCAAAAGGGCCGAGGCGCCGCCGTCGTCGTCGAGCAGCTCCGCGCGCACCGCGTACAGCTCGTGGGCGGCGGTGTGCCGACCGGCCCGGCCCGCCGCGCTCGCGGCTTGGCGCAACAGGGTCCCGGCCTGGGTGCGCATCTCCGCGCCGACCAGGTGCCGGGCTTGCTCGGGCAGGGACAAGGCGCGGCCTTGGTCGGTCGCGGCCCGGTGCAGCGCTTGCCGCCGGGTCTCGGGCAGCGCGGCGTAGACCCGGTGCCCGAGACCGGGGGGCAGGGCCGCGCCGTCCTCGTCGAGGTCGATGAGCTCGTCGCGGGCGAGGGCGGCGAGGGTCGTGGTCACCGGGGTCGCGGGGTCGCCGAGCACCGCCGCGAGCATGTGCGGGGGCGTGCGCTGGTCGAGCACGGCCAAGGCTTCGATCACCGCGCGGGCGGCCGGGTCTTGGCGCCAACTGTCGCGCGCCGGGTCGTGGTCGTCGGGCAAGGGCGCGGCGGGGTCGCGAAGACGCCACCCCGCGACCCCGGGTTCGAGCCAACCGCCGTCGAGCCAACCGCGCAACCGGCGCCGCACCGCCTGGGGCCGCGGGTCGCGGGCGAGCACCGGCCACACCCGCCGGGGCGCCGGGCCCCCGAGGGCGTCGGCGGCCAGCTGGGCACAATCGTCGTCGGACAGCGCGGGGAGCGGCAGCGGCAGAGCGTCCTGACCGCGCAGCCGCGGCGGGGGCCGGTCCGCGAACGCCCCGGTGACGATCACCACCCACCGGGGGCAGGCCTGCGCCTCGGGCGCGGACACCAACGTCTCCAGGGCGTGCCCCACCGCGGGGGGGGCGGTGTCGAGGTCGTCGAGCAGCAGCGCCACCGGCCGGGCCCGGGCCACCTGCCACACGGTCTCGCGTTGGGCTTGCAATGCTTCTGGATGGCGGGAGCGCACGGTGACCGGGGCATGGCCCCGGGCGATGAGCCCGTGCATCACCTCCTTGGCCAACCGGGTCCGACCGCTGCCCGGGGGGCCCTGGATGCACAAGGTGGTGCACGAGGTGGGCGGCTGGGACGCGAGGTGCGCGACCACGTCGTCGACCCGGGCCGCCAGGGGGCCGCGCAACGGGCCACGCAACAACATGGGGCGCGCGGTCTCGGGCCGCGGGTTGTCGACGGGACCGGAGAACTGTCGGAGCACATCGGCCGCGGACTGGGCGTGGGCAAGTCGCTGGGCGGGTTCTTTTTCGAGCAAGCGCTCGACGAGCCGGTCGAGGGCCCCGGGCACCGAGGGCACAAAGTCGCTCAGGCGGGGCGCGGGCTCGGTGAGGGTCTGGTGCCGCAGGGCCTCGAGGGTGGTGGCGGAAAACACCGGCCGGCCGGCCCACAGCTCGAACATCACCGCGCCCAGCGCGTAGAGGTCCACGCGGGCATCGCCGGACGCACCCGCGAACTGTTCGGGGGACATGAAGCGCGGCGACCCCGTGGCCCGGTGGGTGAGCTGGGCGTCCTCCTCGTCGGGAGCGAGGGCTTGGGCGAGGCCGAAGTCGACGAGCACGGGGGTGTCGTCGGCTTGCATGAGCACGTTTTGGGGTTTGAGATCGCGGTGCACGATGCCGTGGGCGTGGAGGTACGCGAGCGCTTCGGCGAGCTGCACCAACGGCCGGCACAACCGGGCGAGGGTGCGGCCGTCGTCGTCGAGCTTCGCCGCGCGGTTGCGCCACCGGGGCACGCTCTGCGCCCACGCGTCCAACGATTGCCCCGGGATAAGCGCCATCGCCAGCCACGGCGGGTCGTGTGGATCGGTGCGGGAGCGGAAGCTGTCGTCGACCAGGCGCACGATGTGCGGGTGATCGAGGTCGCGCAGGGCGTGCACCTCGGTGCGCAACGCGGCGGTCCACCCGGGATCAGAGTCGTCCGCGGCGTGGATGACCTTGACCGCAGCGTCGCGCCCGGTGCGCTCGTGCACACCGTGGCGAACCGAGCCAAAGGTGCCGGCGCCGAGGGTCTTGTACAGGTAGTACGGACCGATGCGCTCGATGACGTGTCCCCGAACCGGTGGGGCGATTTTTCCGTCCCCGCAGAGGACGGTATAACAGGTCTCATGGTGCGGGCTCTCCCTTACGACGTCGACGGGTTTCGGTTGTTGGCCGAGATCGCCCGCGGGGGCATGGGGGTGGTGTACCGCGGGGTCGAGGTGGGGCTCGAGCGTCCGGTGGCGATCAAGATGATGTTGCCGTCGGGCACCGATGACCTCGACACGGTCAAGGCGCGGTTTGTGCGGGAGGCGAAGTCCACCGCGCGCATCGAGTCCGCCCACATCGTCAAACTGTTTCGCGCCGGGGTCACCGACGACGACGAGCTCTACCTGGCGATGGAGCTTTTGCAGGGCCGGACGCTGGCCGAGGTCATCCAACGCGAGGGGCCGTTGCCGCCCGATCGGGTGCGCAAGATTTGCCGGCAGATCGCGGTGGCCCTCGAGGCGGCCCACCGCGCCGGGGTGGTGCACCGGGACATCAAAGCCGCCAACGTGGTCCTGGTCGAACAAGACGGCGACCCTGAGTTCGTCAAGGTGCTCGACCTCGGCGTGGCCACCCTCGTCGACGAAAAGACCCGCATCACCCGATCCGGGGCGCTCATCGGCACCCCGGGCTACATCGCGCCCGAGCAGCTGCAAGGGGCGGCGGTGTCCCCGTCCGGCGATCTGTATGCGCTGGGCGCGCTCATGTTTCGCATGCTCACCGGCGAAGAGCTGTTCGTCGGCGCCGACTGGAAGGCGGTGTGTTTTCAACACCTGAGCGTGCCGGCCACGCCCCCGAGCGCGCGTGTTCCCGGCCGCACGATCCCCAAAGACCTCGACACCCTCACCCTCACCCTGCTGCAAAAAGAGCCCGAGGCCCGCCTCGCGTCGGCCACCGCGGTGCGCGAGTTTCTCGACGGCAAAACGCAGGCCCAGGCCACCGACACCTTCGACATCGATCCCGTCCCCACCCTTCCCGACGTGGCCCCCACCGAGATGCTCACCGGCACCGGCCCGGCCCCGCGACCCTACGGTGCTGTGGCATTGGGTTTGGTCGCGGTCGCGGCCCTCGCCGCCGGGGTGTGGTTCTTCGCGTGGGCCCCCGCCCCCCCCGCCGAACCGGGCGCCATCGTCGTCGAGCAACCCGACGCGCCCCCCCCGCTGCGGCCCGCCGCGGCCGTCCCCACGCCGGCCGCGGCCCCCCCCGCGCCAGAGCCCACCGCCGCCCCCGCCGACGAGCCCGCCGACGAGCCCGCCCCCGCGGTCGCCACGCCCGCGGCGGACACGTCCCGAACCAAAAAGAAGGCCGCCCGCCGGCGCGGCCGCAAAAAGAGCCGTTCGTCGACGACCACCAAGACGGTGAAGGCGCCCGACCCCACGCCCCCGGCCGCCCCCGCCGAAGAGCCAGGCCTGATGCGCCGGCGCACCCCCTGACGCCCGAACGTTGAGCGCCGGCTGGAAGCCTGGTACGCCAACCCCATGGCCCATTCCCTGTTGCTGTTGACGTTGTTGGGCGCGGCCTCGCCGCGGGCGGAGCTCGCCACCACCATGGAGAGCAAGGGCGTGCAGGCGTTCAACGACAAGGACTTCTGCCGCGCCGCGCACCTGTTCGAGGCGTCCGACGAGCTCTTGCCGTCGTCGTCGATGCTCTACAACGCCGGCCGGGCCCGCGAAGCCGCGGGGGATTTGCTCGCGGCCAGCGATGCCTACCGCGCGGCGCTCTCCACCATTTCCGAGCCCGCGCGCCGGGCCGAGCTCGACACCCGCATCCTCAGCCTCCGGGCCCGCATCGAAGACCCCGCCACCAAGACCACCCCCTGCGGCCCCCGCCCGGCCGAGCTTTCGTTGGCCACGTTGCTCGCCGGCATCGGCGCCCCACCCCCCGACGATGACGCGCCGCTGTCCACAGATGTGACCCCCGCCGACCCCGCGCCTTCCCCCGCCGCGACATCGCCCGCGCCGGTCTCGCCCGACCCGGCGCCGGTGGCGGCCGAGACCGACCCCGCGCCCGCCGCGGGAGAGCCCCACGACGAGGGCGGCTTTTGGTTGGGTTGGCCCGGGGTGGTCGGCCTCGGCGCGGGCGCGCTGCTCACCGTGGCCGGGGTGTCGAGCTGGCTGGTGGCCTTCGCCATTCACAGCTCGGTGATGAGCCGCGAACAGGTCGAACCCGCGGCCCGCATCGGCCAGCCGTTTGAGGTCGCCGGGTGGGTCATCGGGGGCACGGGTCTTGCTGTCTTCACCGCTGGTGCGTTGTTGATGACGCTTTTGATCTGGGAGGAATGATGTTGCGCTGGGCCTACATCATCTTGGCGGTGGGGCTGCTGTTGTTCATCGCGGGTGGCGCGTGTCTCGACTACGGGGCAAGCATATACATTGTGGATGTGGAGACCGGGGACGGGGATGGAGACGGCGATGGCGACGGCGACGGCGACGGCGATGGCGATGGCGACGGCGATGGCGATCCCCCCGACGGGGGTCGGGATGGCGGGGTGGATGGTGGGCCGGACGGCGGCGGCGACGGCGGGTGTTTGTCCGGCCCGTCGCCCCAGATGAGCTTTTTCATCAGCAGCGAAGGGGCGCCCGCGGGGGGGGCGTTCGACACCGAAGGCACAGACATGGGCTTGGCCAAGGCCGACCAGCATTGCCAGACGTTGGCCAACGCCGCCTACGGCAACTGCCCAGCCCAAACCGCGCGCACCTGGCACGCTTACCTGTCGACGTCGTTGCTCAACGGCGACGGGACCGACGTCGTCGGCACCGTGATTCACGCGCGGGACCGCATCGGCGACGGGCCCTACATCGACTACAGCGGGTCCGAGTTTGCCGAGGACCTGGCCGACCTTTACGTCAACGGCGTCCGACCCGAGAACGCCTTCACCGAGTTGGGCCAGCTGCACGTCAGCACCGTGCAGAACCTTGACCTCATCTGGACCGGGTCCGACAGCTTTGGCCGCACCGTTCCCTGCTACAATCCCCAGGGTGATGCAGGGTGCATCCGGCCCCCGGATTTGGTGGTCGCGGACACCTGCGCGAACTGGACGGACCTGGGCAACCTGGGCCAGTTCGGGCACCAGGGGATGCCCAGCACCATCCCTGGCGAGTGGTCGTACTTCGACAAGAGCGCTTGCCTCACCGACCCCGAGGACCCGGACGCGGACGGCGGCCCCGAGCAAGGGTCGCGCAACGGCCAGGGGCGCATCTACTGCTTCGCCCTCGACTGAGCCCCCACGGCGGACCGGCGCAAACCAGCACAAAAGTTTGCGCAAGGACCCGCCCCGGCGGGCGGGGACTTTTCATAAGTATCTGAAAAAAATAGACTATTTGAACAGGCACAACTCCTGAAGTGACTCCCCGCGAAACGGCCGGACCGCCCGGCCCGCACCAAGGAGTCACCATGAACACGAACAAGATGTCCCTCAGCCTTCTTCTCGCCGCGGTCTGTGCGTCGGCTTGCACCGTGCCCTTCGCGTCGGAGGACGAGCTCGAACTCCGCTTTGAGCTCGGCGAGCTCGACGGCGACTGCCAAGGCAGCGGCGAGCGCACCAACGAAAACGGCACCGTGGGCTACAGCTACGGCAACGACGGCCAGAGCTGCACCATCAACCTCACCTGGAACGGCGTGGTGCTCGATGCAGAAGCATTGCGCGACACCGTCGAAGAGGAAGTGCGGGCGGGGGGCCTCGACCCGGCCCAGGTCGACGTCAACCTCAAGACCGCCGCGTTTGAGGTCATCGACCTCGCCCTCCGGGACGCCGCCGGCAACGAGCTCGAGCCCCGCACCGTCGAGTCCATCGACGCCAGCTTGGCGCTCGACGGCGGGGCCAACATCTTCGTCATCCAGGGTCGCAACGTGGCCTTCGACGAAACCAGCGTGGACATGGCCAACGCCGACGACCTCATCGAGGAGCTGCAGGCCGCCTACGACGAGGGCCGCACCGCCCGGGGCGTGGGCCAAGCGGTGGTGACCATTCCGCTGCCCCTCATCGAGCAGCTGCGCGGGGCCGACACCCCGGCCATCGAGTTCCGCCTCGGGGCGATCATCGAGGCGGAAGGGGGCGTGAACCTGTTCGCGCGCTGAGCGACCCACCGCTGTTCACAAAAACGCCCCCGCTCGCCGGGGGCGTTTTGTTGTGGGTCACGAGGCGTGCAGGGTGATCAACAACAAGACGCCGAGCGCCATCGCCGGCCCGGTGCTGAGCACCATGCCCAACGCGCGGTCGGCCGCGTCGTAGCGCAGGTAGTGGACCGCGCGCCCGACGAAGAACAGCGCCACGCTGAGCCAAAGCCACCCCGCGCCGATGCCCGCAAGCTCGGCGACCAGGAGCATCAAGGCCACCAACGGCGCGTGCTCGGTGAAGTTGCCGTGGATGCGGATGCGTTTTTCGAGGTCGAGGTGGCCGCCGTGGCCGCGGAGCACGCCGAGCTTGCCCCGCAACGGGCCGACCCAGGAGACCAGGGCGAACAGCGCAATGGCGCACAGGCCGACGAAGGTGAACGCGACGGTGGGGAGGGGGGACAACATGGTAGCTCCAGGTGAGGGTTCGCCTGGACGACGGGCGAGCGGCCCGGGGATCGACCGCCGAGCCCCAAAAAGTGCAGATCTCCCCGCTGGCCCCCCGCCCGGGCGGCGAGCGGGCCCCGCGCGGCCGGGGCCAAAGACAAAGGAACAACCCCCGTGAACCGGATCACGGGCCGGCCCGTAACAGTTCCGAGAGTTCGCGCTTGCTCTCGGAGGGGGCGCGTACAGGCTTTTCGTCTGGCGCGCCGCTGCGCTAGGTTGAAAGCATGACCACCGGTCACGCTGCAACTTTGGCCAACTCCGATGACGCCGCCTTGATCGAGGCGGTGAAGGCGGGCGAGCGCGGTGCCCTGGCGGTCCTCTACGACCGCCACGCGCCGGTCTTGCTCGGCGTGGGCATCAAGATGCTCGGTTCGCGGACCGAGGCGGAGGACGTGCTGCACGACGTGATCATGGAGGCCTGGCGCAAAGCATCCAGCTATTCACCCACCCGCGGCTCGGTGCGCGCGTGGTTGGTGGTGCGGATGCGCTCGCGGGTGCTCGACCGGCTGCGCGCTCCGGCCCGGGCCCGGCGGGCCAGTGGCGACGAAGCGGCGCGCCCCCTGGAGCGGCTGCGGGCCCAGGACGCGCCCGAGGTGAAGCTCAAAAGTGAACAGCGGGCGCTCGTCGACGCGGTGGAGATGTTGAGCGACGACCTGCGCGCCACCGTGGTCGCGGTCTACCTCGAGGGCTTGAGCGTGAAGGCCGCGGCCCAAAAACTCTCCGTCCCCGACGGCACCATCAAGTCACGGCTGTCGGCCGCGCGCACCCGGTTGCGCGAGGTGCTGACCAAAAAGGGGGTGTCATGACCGACACACACCTGATGGACGACGTGAGCGATTACGTGCTCGGCGACCTCGACCCCGCCGCCACCGCGCGCTGGGATGTGCACGTGGCCGGGTGCGCCCAATGCCAGGCCGAGGTCGACGCGTTCTCGGCCGAGCTGGTCGCGTTCGCCGAGCTTGCTGGGGAGGTCGCGCCATCGGCCACCGCCCGCGAGCGCGTCACAGAAGCATTGGCGCGGCCGGGCCGGTGGTTTTCCTTCGTGGGGGCTTTGGCCCGACTGGCCGACATCGCCGACGGGGCGATGCAATCGTTGGTCGCGGCCCTCGACGACCTGTCGCGGTGGGAGCCGGGGCCGGCCGACGGGATCACGATCTTTCACGTCGACGGCGGCCCCACCACCGCCGGCGCGGTGGTGGGCTTTGTCAAAATCCCCGCCGGGGGTTCGTTTCCCGAGCACACCCACCAAGGCCGCGAAACCGTGCTGATCATCCAGGGCACCCAACGCGACTCCGACGGCAGCACCGCCACGGTGGGGGACGTGGTGGTGCGCGAACCGCACAGCACCCACACGATTTTTGCCGGGCCCGACGAGGACCTCATCTTCCTCGTGGTGGTGCACGGCGGGGTCATGGTCGGCGACGACCTCATCGGGCCCGACGACCCGCGCATCTGACATGCACGCCCGCGTCTTGTTCCTCGCCAGTGTGGTCGGGCTCGCCGGCTGTACCCAAAAGACCGCGCCCGCGGACGCCACCCCCGCGGAGGAGCGCGCCGCCGACCGCGACGACGACGGGCCGGTGCGCAGCGTGTTTCCCGCCGAGGGGGACCGCCACCCTTTGGCCACGCGGTTGTGCACCGCGATCCAGGACGTGCCCCGCAAGTCCAAGGCCACCTGCTGCGGGACCAAGCCCGGGGTGCTCTTCTCCGGCGAGTGCACCCGCATGCTCAGCGTCGCCCTCCAAGAAGGTGCAGTGACATTGCAGGAGCCGGCGGTGGCCGCGTGCGAACAAGCGATGGCCAGCCTGTACCAGGGGTGTGATTGGGTGGGCACCCGCTCCCGGCCTTTGCCCCCCGCCTGCCAGAGCATCATCGACGGCCAACGCAACGAAAAGCAGGCCTGCCGCTCGTCCCTCGAGTGCCGCCCCGGCCTGTACTGCCACGGGGTGAGCCCGACCACGCCGGGCACCTGCGGGTTGCCCCGCGCCCCCGGCGGCAGCTGCGGACGGGGCAAAGACGCGCTGCAGGCCTACCTCCCCGACGCGCTGGGCCGACACGAGGCGTGCGCCGGCTACTGCGCGGGGGCCAAGTGCCGGCCCCACGCCGCCGAGGGGGACGCCTGCCGCGCGCATGCACATTGTGGCCCCGGGTTTCACTGCGGGAGCGATCGCACCTGCGCCCCAGGGGAGCACGGCGCGTTGGGGAAAACGTGCCTGGTCGGCCGGTGCGCGCCGGGGCTGACCTGCATCGACGACACCTGCCAAGCCCCGCGCAAGACCGGCGCGACCTGCACCGCGGACGCCGACTGCCTCGGCGCCTGCCTGGTCGACGGACAAGGGCCCACCGGGGTGTGCGGCATGCGCTGCCAGTAGCGCGCCCGACGAGAATCAGCTCGTGGCCGCGTGCAGCAGGTGGTTCTCCGCCGGCGACATCGGCGCCGCCTTCTGCGCGCCCCCGTGCATGAACGGGCAAGAGGCTTTGCCCGCGCCCCCCATCCCGTCGGTGCCCTTGGGCTCGGCCCCGAGGGCCCGCTCCGCGCCCTCCAGCGCGGTCCCCGACGAGGTCCCGAATGCAGTCTCATACCCCATCTTGGCCATGGTGGTGGCGAAGTCCGCGACCCCGGTCATGGGCCGGGACTGCATGCGCGCGGAGGGCGGCAGCTGCTTGTCCCGGTACAGCGTGAGCAAGTCGTCGGTGGTGATGTAACGCTCCCCGGTGGCGGGGTCGGTCTGTCCATAGACATTGAGCAGGGCTGAATACTCGACCACCGCCGAGGGCTGTCCGCGCACCACGGTGTCGAGGCCCCCGGGCAAGATCCAGCCGAGCGCGCCGCCGCTCCCGGCGACGCGGGTGGCCCCGTCCTGGTCGCGGTCGGCTTGGGCCTGCACCGCCCGGGCAAAGCTCTCGATGGTCATGCGCCCGCCCTCGCCGGGTCCGCCGGGCGCGGCGTGGGCCACGAAGGCGTCGAACCGGCCTTGGTCGAATTTGCCGCCGGTGAGGATCGCACTGTCCCCGGGGTGTTTGATCATGCCCGAGCGCAGCTCGAGCACGTTCATCTCGTTGCCCAACAGGTTGCCGAGCACGTCGAGGGGCCCGTTGCCGGCGAAGCCGGTGACCGCGGTGGCCCGGGCCATGATCGGGCTGAGGTTGTGGTCGTGCACCAGGATGTCGCGCAGTTGGCTCAGCTTGACGTTGCCGTCCGCGTCCATCTGGAGCTTGCCCGAGGCCACCATCGCGCCGAGCACCGGGCACACAATGTCCATGTCTCGTTCGGTGCGGATCGGGCGCGAACGGTCCATCTCGTCGACGGGGCGCCGCGGCGCAGGTCCGCTCACCGGCGCCGGGGCGGGGGCCAACGACGCGAGCTGGGCCTCGAGCTTGGCGATGCGCTGATCGATCTTCGCCTTCTCCTGCGACGCGCGCATCATGTCCTTGTAGGTGAGCTGTCCCCGGGGATCGTGGGCGCGGCTTTGTCGGCGGAGGTCTCTGAGCTCGGCTTCGAGCGCGGTCCGATCCGCGGTGGGCGCGGGGGCGGGGCTCTGCCCGGCGGCCGGGCGCAGCGGGGTCGAGGGGGCGCGGACGCGGGTCATGACAATGCTCCTGGATCAAGTTGCAGCGAGGCGATGGCATCGAGAAAGCTCGACGCGGTGGCGTCGTCCAATGACGCCTTGTCCGCGGTGAGGGTGATCGAGGTGAGCTTTTCGCCATCCAGGCGCAGGGCATAAAACTGCCGCAGCACGGTGTGGCCCCGGGCGGCGAACTCGTACGCGAACAACATGCCGGGCTGCCCATCGTCGAAGGCGATCTCGGCCTTGCTGATGTGGGAGATGCCTTTGACCGATTGCGCCAGGTCGGCGAGGGCTTCGCCGGCGAGCCGGGCGAGGTGGGCCCCCGCGGGCACGTCCTTTTGCCGGACCAACAGGCTGGTGCGCCCGGCCGCTTCGGGCGGGGCGGGGGCGATGAAGGACAGCATCTGTTCATCGCAGGCGAAGGGGGCGGGGGGCTCGAACCGCAAAGAACCGACGCGCATGGTGACCTCCAAGGCAAGGGTCTGGTCGTAGCGGACGAGGACCGGCGGTCAGCTCGCCTTGGGGAGGGCGCAAAAGGCGAGCAAATCAAGATACTTACCGTTTATTTTGCCCGGCTCGAACCAGACCTGCTCGCGTGGCCGGGGCCGAGGACATGTGTTCTCCAGTCACATTGAGTCACCGGTGGTCGCCGGGGCCGCGGTGGAAGATTCGATCTGCGGGGCGGGGTTGGTTATTTTTGAAGCGTGAGCGCGACCAAAGCGATCTTGTGTTTGGGCTTGGGGGTGGCCGACTTGGTGGCCCTCAACGTGTTCCTCGTGCCCGCGGCGGTGGCGGAGATGTCCAGCGGCGACACCGAGGCGCCGGCGGACGATCCGGACAGCGCCGAAGACGAGGACGCCCCCGCGGTGGCTCAGGGCGAACAAGGCGACGACGCGGAGGACGCGGACGCCCCCCGCGACGAAGACGACGGCGCGAAGGACGAAAAAGTGGCCGCCCCCGCGGACGAGGAGGACCGCGCGGGGGATGAGGACGACGACGACAAAGACGCCAAGGTTGCCGCCGCCACCATCGACAAAGCCGATGAGGCGCCCGCGGCCCCAGACCCCGCGCCGGTGACCGAGCCCGAGCCCCCCCCGCCCGAACCCGAGCCGGCGCCGGCCCCCGCCGCCAAGCGGAAAAAGCCCCCCAAGCCCCAACGGGTGTTCTTCAAGACCGCGAGCTCCAAGCTCCCCTACAAGTACCGCCGCCGCATCAAGTGGCTGGCCAAAAAAGACAGCGGCAACTTCAAATACATTGTGACGGGCGCGGCCGACTACCGCGGGTCCAAAAGCTACAACGACCGCTTGGGCAAAAAACGCGCGGACTCTGTGCGCAAAGCGTTGACCAAGCTGGGGGTGGACCCCGACCGCATCGAGACCGAGTCCGTGGGCGAAGAAAAGGCGCGCAAGCGCCGCATCTGGCGCGACCGCAAGGTCACCGTCGAGGTGGTGGAGGACGAGCCATGATGACGATCATCACCGCGGTCGCGTCCCTGGGGGGGGCGATCCTGTTCTTTTTGGGCGGGCTGTTCGCGGGTCGGGGCAAAGGCAGCCCCGCGCCCACCGCCGGGATGGGCAACGCCGACAGCGCCGCCCTCGAGGCCCGCGTGTTCGAGGCCGAACAAGGGTTGGCCCAAGCACGCCAAACCGTCGTCGAGAAAAACGAGCAGCTCAACATCATGCAGCAGAACATCACCCAGCTGGAGCAAGGTCTGGCCCAGGCCCAACAACAAGCGTCCGCCGCCGCCGCCGCGCCATCGGGGGCGGACCAAGAAAACGCCCGGCTCAAAAACGAACTCAAACGTGTGCAAGGCGAAGCCGCCAACCGCGAAGCCGAACACCGCAAAGCCACCGCCGCGCTGCAACAAACCCAGGCGAAGCTTCGCCAGATGGAGCGCGAGCTCACCAACGCCAAAAACTCCGCCGCGGATTGGGAAGTCAAGACCGAGGACGTCTCCAACGTGAACTCCAAGTTGGCCGAAGTGCTCGAGGAGAACAAACGCCTGCGCGCGGAGCTTCATGAGACGCGCAACAACCCCATCACCGTCAGCAAAGACAACCCCTTCATCTCGTCGGATGCCGGGGGCTTGACCGACGAGAGCCGGGGCGAGCCCACCGCGTTGGTGTACGAGATGGATCGCCTCCGGGCCGAGAACAACCGCTTGCGCCAACAGCTCGACGGCGCCGCCCTGTCCGATGCCCCCACCGCGTCCGAGGTGCGCATGCCCGACTTCCCCCGGGGCAACACCACCCAGGTGCCGCGGCAGGTGAGCGCGGTGCAAAAAGAGCCGACCCACACCTCGACCCAACAGTCGGTGTACCCGCCGTCGTCAGAGGCCGCGCCCACCAAGTCGCGCACCGTGCCTCTGCCCGGCGCGAGCCCCCAGTCCCAGACCGCGTCGTCGTCGATCCCCTTGCCCGGTGCGCCTGAGCGGTCCAAGACCGCCTCGTCGCAAGTCGCCCTGCCCGGGTCGCAATCCCAGACCGCGTCGACGTCGATCCCTCTCCCGGGCCGCGACGATTAGAGCGCATCTCAAAATCGACAGATGCAGTGCGCTCGCCAGGGCCACGACGAGCGCCCGATCGGGCGTCTCGTCGCTGGACACTAGCCGATCTGGTCTTGGGCGATGATGGTGTAGTCGCGGGCCCCGTGGCCCGCTTCGAGCATCTTGTCCATGCGGGCGATCACGGCATCGAGCAGTCGCATTGGTTTGGCGGTGGCCTCGCGCATCAGGCGCGCGTCCTTGCGGGCCATGGACAGCTCCCAGGACGGTTGGTCATAGTCGGTGGACACCACCCGGGAAAGACGGTCGCGCAAGGAGTTGCCGGGGTTGAACCAGCCGAGCAGTTCGCGCACGTCGTCGGGGCTGAGGTCGTGGGCGTCCGCCAATGCGACAGAGTCGCCGAGCATGGCGGTGAGGGTGATGATCATCTGGTTGCCGAGCAGCTTGAGCGCGGCGGCCTTGTCCGGGCGGGCCCCGACGTAGACCAGCTCGCCGGTCATGGGGGTGAGCTCGGCCTCGACCTGGTCAAACAACGCGCGGTCCCCGGCCGCGAGCATGGTGCCGGTGGCGTATCGCGCGTTGCGCGGCCCCATAAACACCGGGGCGTGCAGGTAGGAAAACCCACGCTCGGCCCAGCGGGCGACGCGGGCGGCGGCCCCGTTCGCGGAGGTGGTGGTGTGGTCGACGATGATCGCCCCAGGGGCGAGGCCGGGGGCGGCGGCGTCGAGCACCGCGTCCACCGCCGCGTCGTCGCTCAGGGTCAGGTGCACGCGAAAGGCCCCGCGCACGGCGTCGGCGGGGGTCTCGCACACGGTGGCGCCGACCGCTGACAATGCCTCTGCTTTGGCCTTGGTGCGGTTGTAGACCTGTACCGCGATGCCGCGTTCGCGCAGGTTGCGCACGAAGTTGCTGCCCAAAAGGCCCATGCCCAAAAATGCGATCATCTCGTCCTCCGCGCGTACCCGGCGCGATTTTGTCGACGAGGACGGCCTTAGCTCGCTTTGTGGGGACTGGCCAGGTGGGCCGCGAGCACGCACGCGGCGAGCAGGAGATAGGCCACGCCTTGGTGGGCCACCGCGAGGCTGACCGGCACCGCGTACATCACCGTCAACACCCCGAGCAGCACCTGCACCACGACCAACGCGCCCATCGTGTAGGCCACCGCGCGGGGCGCGTCGTGGTCCGCGCTTTGGTGCACGCGGACCGCGAACGCGACCACCACCACCGCGACCAGGTACGCCCAGGACCGGTGGAAAGCATGGATGAACACCGGGTTGTCCAACAGGTTGGCGACAAGCCCGTCCTGGTAGAACGCGGTCTCGGGAAACATCGAGCCGTTCATGTCGGGGAACGTCGAGAACAACAGGCCGGCCTTCTTGCCGGCCATGAACGCGCCGTACACCACCTGCACCGCGAGGGCGCCGATCGCCGCCACCGGCCACCACACCGAGACGCGCCGGGTGAGCGGTCGTGCGTCCTGGCTCACCAAGCTCGCCGCGAGCCACAACACGTACATGCCCACAAAAAACGCCAGGCTGAGGTGGGCCGCGAGCCGGAAGTGGCTGACCTCGGGCACGTCGACCAGGCCGCTCTTGACCATGAACCAGCCGAGCAGGCCTTGGCTGCCCCCGAGCACGAACGCCCCTGCACAAAGCCAGAGCAGACGACCCTGGATCCGCTTTTTGATCACAAACCACACGAAGGGCACAAAGAACACCACCCCGATGAGCCGGCCGAGCAGACGGTGCAGGTATTCCCAAAAGAAGATGCGCGCGAAATCGCCCAGCGTCATCCAATGGTTCACTTGTTGGTATTGCGGAGACGCCTGGTACCGCAAAAAGACCTCGCGCCAGGCCTCTTCGCTGAGCGGGGGCAACGCGCCCATCAGGGGGTGCCAGTCCACCATCGACAGGCCCGAGCCGGTGAGCCGGGTGATGCCCCCGACGACGACCATCGCGCCGATCATGCCGAACACCACCAGCAGCCAGATCACCACCGGGCGGTGGCGCGATCCGGGGGTGGGGGCAAAGAGGCTGGACAGCGCGTTCACAGGCATCGATCTACCGGCTCGAGGCGGCTTTGCCACCGGGGGATTTGCCACAGGGGCGGTCAGGATTGCCGCGCAAAAAAGGCGCGGACCGGTCGCCCGGTCCACGCCCCGGCCCATTCGAATGGGCCTGTCTCCTGGGCAGGAAAAGAAACCCCCGCGGGTCAGTTGGCGGGCACGACGATGGTGGTGTTGGGCAAGGTCACGAGCACGGCCACGCTGCCGTCGAGCTCGTTGAACACAAACGCGCGGGCGAAGGTGCCGGGGGTGATGAGGGGCAAGTCGAAGCTCACCGCCACCACCCCGATGGCGTTGGCGTCGAAGCCCACGGTGTAGGCCGCGGCGGGGAGGTCGGGCGGGGTCTGGGTCTCGCCGAAACCGAAGTCGTCCACCAGCTGGGTGCCGAATGCATTGCCATTGACGAGCTCGAACAGGTCGCCGCGGGTCACGAGCGGGGCCACGTGGCTGACGGGGAGCCGGATGCTGCCGGTGGAGAGCCCTTGGTCTTCATCGAGCAGGACCACGGCTTTGATCTGGGCCACGTCGTCGTAGGCGACCACGGTGTAGCTCTGGTTGGGGAGCAAGGTCACGGGGCCGGAGAGGACCGCGGAGCCGAGGCCCGCCCCGGCGGGGGTGACGTCCACCTGGATGGTGCGGGCGAACAGCTCGGCTTTGCCCGATTGTTGCTTGAACGGGAGGTTGGAGATGGCGGCGGCCCCGTCGACGTACACGTCGACGTTGGGGGCGTCGCGGCTGAGGTGCACCACGCGGACCTCGGCGGTGGCGGGATCGATGCGGGCGGTGAACGAACCGGGCAGCTGGGCGAGAGCAAAGACATTGCCAGACGCGTCTTCGGTCACGTAGACATTGGCCAGGGTGCCGGCGCTGATGTCGGGCAGGGCGAACATCACGTCGGACTGCGCGTCGTTGTTGACGTCGACGCCGAGGGTGTAGGCGCCGGCGGGCACGTCGAGGGGATTGGCCACGTCGCCGAAGTTCACGTCGGCGAGGAGCAACGACTGGGTGCCGTCGGCGTCCACCGCGTAGATGTCGACTTGGCCCACCGAGGGCGCGCCGTGGATGGCCCGGACCCGGATGTTGCCCGCGGCGAGGCCGGCGGGGTCGTCGACGAAGTAGGTGGCGCCGATGTTGGCGAGGTTGCCGTAGGCCACCGCGGTGTAGCGTTTGCCGCGCTCGAGGGGCAGGTCGGCGGTGAGCACCGAGGTGCCGAGGGTGCCGTCGGTGGTGACCGCGAGGTTGGCGGAGGCGCTGCCCACGGTGACGTAGTCGGTGCTTTGGCCGAAGGGGATCTGGCCGAGGGGGTTGTTGCCGCCGAGCACGGGGATGACCGCAGGGGCATCGGGGCTGAGGTGCAGCACCCGGAGTTCTTGCGAGACCGCGTCGATGCGCACGGTGGTGGCGCCGGGGAGTTGGGCGATGAGGTACACGCCGGAGGCGTCGGCCACCGCGAACACGTTCACCGAGGTGCCCGGGGTGAGGGCGGGGATGTCGTAGAGCAGGTCCGGCTGTCCATTGTTGTCCACGTCGATGCCGGCCACGAAGGCTTGGGCGGGCACGTCGACGGGGGCGGCGGCCGAGCCGTAGAAGAGGTTCTCGGTGATGGGGGTGCCGTCGGCGTAGATGTCGACCACGCCCACGCCCACCGCGGTGTGGACCACGCGGACCCGGACTTGGTTGCTGGCCAGGCCCTGGGTGCTGTCTTCAATCACATTGCCAGCGAGGGCGTTGAGCGAACCAAACGCGATGGCGGTGTAGCGGCGGCCCTCGTCGAGCCGCACATCGTTGATGGTGAGCAGCGCGTTGCTCGGGCTCGCGCCTTGGGCGGTGACCTGGAGGTCGACCTCGCCGGGGGCGAGGACCGCGTTGTCGGTGGAGTTGCCGAAGGCAAGCCCGCTCACCGCCGGGCCCTGTCCATTGACATAGGCGTCCACCGGGGGCGCCTCGGGGCTGAGGTGCAACACCCGCAAGAAGGCTTCGTCTTCCTCGGGCTCGGGCTCGGGGGTGACGGTGACGGTGGGCTCGGGCTCGGGGGTGGGCTCGGGCTCGTCCCGATCGTCGGGGGACGAGAAGTCACAAGCGACCAACGCGAGCACAAAGAGACTGCACAGGCCGAGGGACAGAAGGTGCAGAGCCGAACGAAGGGGAACAAAAAGGCGGGTCAACATGAGCGGGTCCTTTCCCAGGATGTGGTTGCTCATGGATTCGCCGGCCCGGCCCGAACGGATGCAGCGGGGGCAAAAAAGTCCAACATCTGCGGCAAGTGCCCGCAAAGATTCAAGAAAATGACCGGGCCAGGCCCGGTCAAAGTCGTCCGATTGTGACTTGGCGCACGCCTTTTGCGCGCGGGGACGGCGGCGCCTACGAGGGCTTGGCCACCGCCACCAGCCGCTCCCGGGTGGACACCACCACGCCCCCCGGCTTTTCCACCGTGACCGCGAACAGGGTGGCTTGGCTGACCTTCACCTTGGCCCGGATGGGCACGATGACTTCGCCGGTCTTTTGATCGATGTCGAACACCCCCCCGTCCACCGGGTAGCGCTCGTCCCGCTCGCCATCAAAGATCCACAGCTGGTACTGCTCTTGTGCAGGATCATTGCGGGGCAGCCCCGCGAACCGCATGAAGCCTTCTTGGCGCGACTCGCTCCAGACCACGTCGCCCTTGACCGCGCCCCCCGCGGGGTCATCGGTGCCCGACCAGGCCACGGTCACCGCGTCGGCCTGTTCGACCAGGGCCGCGCGCTGTTCGGCCAGGCTCGGCGCGGGCAGGAGCTGGTCTTGCCACCCCACCACCGCGAACACGGCCGCGGCCGCGGCCACGCTCCACCCGAGCCAGGTCCCGAGCCGGCTCGGTCGCTGGTCGTCGTCGTTGGCCGCGGGCTGGGCCACCACCTGGGCCGCCACCGCGCGGGCTGCAGGGGCATTGCCAGACTGCATCTGGGCCGCGCGCTGGACCGCGTCGCCGATGATGCGCGCCTTGAGCGCCTCGGGCATGGTCTCGCCCGGCGGGTCGAGGGCGAAGTGGGCGGCGGCGGCGGCGAAGTCGATGTCGTTTTGGTGCCAGCCGTCGCTCTGCTTGACCAGGGTGCGCAGCTCCTGGGTCTCCGCGTCGGTGAGCGCACGTTCGCCGCGCTCGAGGAGAAGCTCCATCAGGCGTTCTTCGGCGGGGTTCATGGCGCGGCCTCTCGTCGGGCACCGCGCTTCATGGCGTCGCGCACGGCGGCGAGCCCGCGGCGCAGGTGCGATTTTACTGTACCAACTGGCATCGAGAGCCGGTCGGCGATCTCCGATTGGGTCATGCCCTCGACGACGCTGAGGGCGACGACCTTGCGCTTGTCGGTGGGCAGACCCTCGAGGGCCACCGCAGCCCGGCGCACGTCGCTGGACGCTTCGATGCGGCGGTGATCAAAACTCTCGAGCCGCGACAGGTCATAGTCCGCTTCGTGTTTGTCCTCGCGGCGCCCCCGGGCGCGCAGGCGTTCGATCAGCCGGCGCCGGGCGAGCAAGGCCACAAAGGTCGCCTCCTTGCCGAGGCGCGGGTCGTAGCGCGCCGCGTTCTCCCAGAGGTTGATGAAGATCTCCTGCACCGCGTCCTCCGCGTCCGCCTGGTTCTTCAACAGCCGCCGGGCCAGCGACCACACCAGGTTGCCGTACTGCTCCACGCAGGCCTGCATCGCGGCGCTCTCGCCGCGGGCCACCCGCTGTAGAAGGTACGTCTCGCCCATGCTGTGCGTTCGCTCGGGCTGCCGGTTTGGATGCAGCCGGGGGCCATGTTGGCGCAAAAAAAGCGCCCAAGCGCGCTTTTGGCCGTCGATCTGCGCGCCTGTCCAGGGGGCGGTTCATCGCACCATCCGCGCCACGAGCGGCGCGTTCTGCGCGCGGGCCTTGTCCAGCAACGCTTGGCCCGCGGCGGTCTCGCCCGCCGACAGCCGGACCAGCCCCGCGTGCACCCAGAGCCGCGGGTCGGGCGCGGCCACGCCCTGAAGGTCGTCCACCTGGCGCAATGCTTCTGGGCCCCGCCCGGCCCGGGCCAAAGCCAAGGCGTAGATCGACTTGGTCAGGGGGCCGGGCCGGCTCCGCATCTCGCGCTCGGCCAAGGTCACCGCGCGTTCCGGCTCTTGCCCGGTGAGGGCGAGATATTGGGCCAAGGTGCGCGCGTCGTGGTGCCGCCCGATGCGGGCCAACTGGGCATAGGCGTCGGCCGCCTCCTGCGCGTTCCCCCGCGCGGCTTCGGCGTCGCCGAGCAACCACGCGGTCTCGGCCAACGGCACCGCCGCGAACGACCGGGTGGCGAGGGCGGCCGCGTCGCCATACCGCCCCTGTGCGAAGGCCACGCGGGCTTTGCCGAGCAGCGCCTTGGCATAGTTCGGGGTCTTCTCCAGGGCCAGGTCGTAGCCGGCGTCGGCCCCGGCGATGTCCCCTTCGTACCAGAACATGTCCGCGGTCTGGGTGAGCACGAACGACAAGGGCTCGGTCTGCTTTTGTTCTTGGCCCGCGCTCACCGCTTGCCGGGCGATGACCCGGGCCGCGGCCACGTCCCCTTGCATCCACGCGAGGTGCGAGGCCCGCGCGTAAGAAGGCAGGTTGGGCTTGAGGTCGACCATGCGCTGGGTGGCGGCGATGGCGCCCTCGAGGTCGCCGAGCTCAAACAGCGCGTCGGCGAGCAGGCCGTGCACCATCTGCTCGTCGGGGTGCTCGGCGAGCAGGGCCCGGGCCGCGTCGCGGGCCGCGGCGAACCGGTGATCGGTCAACATCGTCATCACCCGCAATGTCTTTGCCCCCGGGTGGGCGGGGGCTCGGTCGAGGGCGAGCTGGGCGCAGGCATCGGCGGCGAGCACGTGCACCGGCTCTTGGCCTTGGCGCGCCTTTCGGGCCCAGGCCTGGCCGAGGGCCACCAGGCCGTCGGCGGTGGTGCCGTTTTGTTCGACCAGGGTCTGGAGCCTTTGTTGGGCCCGGCCGGCGTCGTCGTCGGCGTGGGCGGCGGGGAGGCACAAGGCGCGCAACAGCTCGGCCGAGGTGGCGGCCCCTTTGGGCGCGGCGGGCTCGTGGTCGTGGTCGTCCGGCGCCGGGCTCGAGCAGGCGGCGAAGAGCAAAGACGCGAGCAAAAGTGAATAGCGCACAACGCACCTCGTGAAACGAAGGAAAAGGCCCCGGGGGCAGGATTGCCCCCGGGGCGGCACACATCACGTCACGGGGCAGGTTGCCCATGGCCCTCCGAGAAGCCTTGCCAGGGAAGGGGAAGGAAAGGCATCTCGGGAAGGAAGTCTTTGTCGTTGTGGTTGACGTTGTCGCCGACGGGGAGGGTGCCCGCGGCGAGGATCACCGTGAGCAGCACGTCGGTGACGTCGGCTTGTTCTTGGTTGGGGGCGGCGCCGCCCACCAGGGGCCGGCCGTTGGGGAAGCCGGAGTCGATGCCCATGTCCACCCGCAGCACGTCGCCCACGGTTTGGATCGCGTGGGCGTCGGGGGAGGGGATGTTCTTCAGATTGATGGTGTCAATAATGTCGAATCGACCCGCGCCCCCCTCCCCGTGTTTGAGGAACTCGACGGTGGCGGCGTCGACGCCCAGCTCCTCGTAGATGCCGACCACCTCCGCGTTCTTCACCACCGTGGGGTGCAGGAAGTAGGGGGCGAACTTCTGCAGATCGTGCTTGGGCTTGCTCCGGTTGTAGCGGTCCTTGTCCTGCAGGCCGATGAGGGCTTCGTTGACCAGGGGCAGCCCGAGGCGAGACACCTGGACCCAGTGACCGAAGTGGAGGTCATCTTTGTTCTTGCGGAGCACGCTGACCTTGCGGCGGGAGGCCGCGGCCCACACCCCCAATGTTTGTGCGTCAGAAGGCCCCTCGGTCACCGCTTGCCCGTTCTCGGTCAGCTGCTGGGTGGGGATCTCGAGCACGATGGCGTGGCAGTTGAAGCCCGCCACCCCGTCGACGGGGTTGGCCCGGCCGGAGGTGATGTTGGCGAGGTCGAACACACCGCCGAGGTCGACGTAGAAGCCGTCGTCGCGCGGGCCGGCCCAGGCGCGGCCGCCGCCGTTCATGTCGGTGATGAAGGTGGCGGCGTAGTCGTCGTCGTAGCTGCCCGAGGCGGGTTGGTAGACCACCGCGTCGGTGCGGGGGCCGATGTTGGGCGGGGCCACCGGGGCGTCGTTGACGATCTTGGTGGCTTGGCCGTTTTCGACCTTCCACACCGAGAAGGTCTGTTGGGGCGGCGCGGCGGCGATTTGGCGGAAGAACTGGATGCCGTTGAACAGCCCTTCCTCGTCGGCGATGTTGTTCTTGTTCACCTTCTGGGGCTTCTTGGTCTTGAAGCGGATGTAATACTTGACCGCGTCGTCGAGAGAGTCGCCGCCCCGGGCGATGTGCACCTCGTACCGCACGTTGTCGTCGAACTTGTGGAAGTTGGGACCGCCGCTCGGTTCCTCGAGGGGGTTGTAGGCGGCGACCACGTAGAGATTCTCGTGGGTGCCGGGGGTGACCCAGGCATAGACGTCGGTGTTGTCCGCGGCCGGGTCGAGGGAGATGGCGGGGGCCTCCCGGTGACTGGAGGCCAGCGCGGAGGACGGGGCCCACACCGGCGCGAACACGAGGAGGGCGAGGGGGAGATATTGGGGTTTGAACATGTGAGTTCTTCCTTTCAAGAAGTATCGAATCAGGGAACGAGCACGTAGACGGTGCCGGTGTCGTTGGCTTCGGAGTCGGCCCAGGCGAACACGTCGGCGTCGTGGGCCCGGTGCAGGCCGGCCGACTCACTGAACGCGTTGATGCCGTCCTCGACCAGACCCACCCGGCCCGAACCGAGGGCGTAGCGGTAGACCCGGTCGGTGCCGTCCTCGGGATGCAGGCCCGAGATCCAGAGGTGGGCGTCGTCGAGCGACAGCGCACAACCCGCGGGGTAGCCGACGCCGATGTCGTCGAGCAACACCGTGGCCGCGCCGGCTTCGATCCGCACCAAGGAGGCGAAGGCCGACCCCGGCGCGCTGTCCACCACGTACACGGTGCCGCCCGCGGTCACCGCCAATCCCCCGGGCGCGTCGAGGGGCGCGCCCTCGTGCAGGGTCTCCAACGTCCCCCCGCGGACAAAACGAAACACCGCCGGCACTTCGTCGTCGGTGCGGCCGCTGAAGTACACATACTCGGCGTCGTCGACCCGCTGCACCACCACCCCGGTGGGGGCGAGCCCGAGGGTGACGTCGACCGCGCTGGGGGTGCCCCCGGCGGCGTCGAGCGCAAACACCGCGCCCGACGAGGAGGTCTCCTCGTCTTCGAGGGCGGCCCCGTCGGCGATGTAGAGCGTGGCGCCGTCCAGGCTGACGTCGACATTGACCGGCTGGGACAAGGGGTCCCCGCTGGCCAGGGCGATGGGGGTTCCGCCCTGGGCCGGGACCGAGAACACCCCGGCGACATCTTCGCCCTCGGCGTCCGGAGACAGTGCTACATAGTAGGCGGTCGTGCCGTCCGGGCTGAGGGTCGCGTCGAACGGGCTGTGCACGGTTTCGTCGTTGGCCGCGGGCTCGAGGCTTTGGATCGTGACCGCCTCGGGCTCGCTCTCCGGCTCGCCCTCGGGTTGGGGCTCGGGTCCGTCCCCGGTCTGCTCGCACCCGGCGGCCCCGGCCACGGCCAGGGACAGGGCGAGCAGGGGTGGGCCGGCATGGCTCATCAGTCTGCGCATGGGTTCTCCTTCTGCGGTGTTGTCCGCTGGGGCCCGTACGTGACCGTTGGTCATTTCGGTTCGGATACTTGTGGGTTTCTGCGCGCGGGTGTGGGTCCGGGCGTCACAGATCTGTCCCAGGTCGCTGATTTTGCGGGGAATTTGGCCGGAGATCGCAACTGCGGTCGGCGGGTCCCGGATGTCATACAGAGGGTCGATCGCCGCGCGCGCCGGAGCGCGGCGGTCGGTGCCAGCGATGCAGCGTCACTCGCGATGGGGCGAGGGGCCGGACGGGTGTGCCGTTCGGGCGGGCTGCGGCGGTGGTGGGGGTGGGCCCTCGGGGAGGTTCCCGCAAGGCCCTGAAATTGCTAACGAATTCTGCGAGTTCGCGCACCCCACCGGCGGCGCGCGGCCGTCCCGGCCCGGCTAGGGCAGCGGCCGCTCGTACAGTCGGTCGATCTCGTCCGGGCGCAGGGCGCGGTCGTAGACGTAGACATCGTCCAGCATGCCTTCGAGCCCGGCGGTCCCCGCGTGGTTGAGGTGGAGGTTGCCGGTGCCCTGCACGGTGGCCGGGGCGTCCAGCGCGGGCAGGCCCGCGTCGGCGCCGTCGATGTAGAGGTGGAGGCGCTGGCCGCTGGCCGCGACCGTGCCGTCGAACACCAGGGCCAAGTGGTGCCACTGCGCGGGGGTGATCGGGGCATAGTCGGTGTCCGCGGTCGCGGTGTCGGTGGCGTTGTCCATGGTCACGAACAGCCGGTCGTTGTTGTCGACCCCCACGATGAGGCTCGCGCCTTCGGCGGCCTCGACGATTTCGAAGAAGGTGCTCGAGGCGTTGGCGGTGGTCTCGTCGTCGCGAAACCACATCGACACGGTGAACGCGGTGGTGCCGGCGGCGGGAATGCCGGTGTCGAAGGCGACAAAATCGTCGACCTCCACGCCCTGGCCCCAGACCCCGTGGGCGAAGGTGGGATCGAGATCGAGGGAGGTGAGGGGAAAGTTGCCCAGGCTGTCGCCGAGGTCTGACTCGAGATCGTAGTGGGCCACCGCGTCGGCGGGCACGGCGTAGAGGCCGCGCACGCGCCAACGTTGCATCTCCACCGCGCTGAGGTTGCGCCGGTAGACGACCACGTCGTCGACCTCGCCCCGCCAGGCCAACGATTGGTTGAGCACCGGGTAGCCACCGATGGAGCAGACCGCGCCGGTGAGCGCGCCGAGGGACGCGGGCAGGGTGTCCGCGCTGAGGGGCGTGTTCTTGCCGTCGACATGGAGGCGGCCGCGGTCGCCCACCATCCGGGTGCCGTCGAACTGAAACGTATAATGGTGCCAAGCGACCTGCTGCGCGCCGCTCCAGGGGGCGTCGGCGGTGGCGTGCTGGTTGTCGACCTCCAGGCCCCAGGTGCCGTTGAGGAGCACGGGCATCACTTCGGTGTTGGTGTTGAGCGAACAGTGCCAAGGGGCCATGTTGGTCTTGGGGTCGTCGCTGCGGGCCCAGAACGACACCGTGAGCTTCTGTTTGCTGTCGAGCTTGTTGCCCAGCGAGACCACATCGATCGCGCTGTTGCCGTCAAAGGACGCGGCGAGCCCGAGGGGGCCCGGCACGAAGCTCACCTCGGGAGCGGGCGTGCCCGGGTGGGCGCCGGTGCGTTCTTCGCCGTTGCCGTCGAGGGGCCAATGGGCGAGCACGTCGTCGGCGATGCGGGGCACGTCATGGTCGTACAGGGCCACCGCCTCGGCCCCGTCGAGGGCGCGGTCGTAGAGGTACACCTCGTCGAACTCCCCAACGCTGCCCAGCCCGATGAGGAAGTCGATGTTGCCCAGGTCGGTGAGGGTGGCCGGGGGCACCGCGGTCCACCCGACCGGACGTGGCTCACCGTTGACCCAGACGTGGGACTCGCTGTTGGTTCCGCTGAACGAGAACACCACGTGTTGCCAGGTGCCGAGGTGGTCCCACAATGAATAGGTATCGTCGTCGGAAGACGCGCCCCCGGCGCCCCCGGCCGCGTTCCCGTGGTCGAGGCGCAGGGCCCCCTCCAGCAGTTCGCCCGCGAAATCGTTGCTGGGGTCGACGGACGCATCGAACACCGAAAACTTCGCCAGCCGCGACGTACGCACCCAGGCGCTCACCGAGGCCTCGCTCGCGCCGCCCAGGGCGGGGATGGGGCCGGCGTTGATCGCCCCTTGGCCGCGCAATCGGATCGCCCCGCCCCGGACGCCCACCACCGGGCCCCAGCCCGGGGGGAGGGTCGCGTCGTGGTCGCCGGTGCTGTCCGCCCCGCTGTCGTCGAAGCTCCAGTGGGCCACAAACCCGCCCGGCACGCCCGTCGCCATCGCCATCGCCGTCGCCGTCGCCGTCGCCGTCGCCGTCGCCATCGCCGGCGACCCCACACGTGCAGATGTAGGAGTCCCCGGTGACGTCGCAGTCCGCGAGGGTGTTGTCCCCGACGCAGGCCCCGCTGCCGCTGTTGGCGACGTTGTCCATCGAGGTCAAACACACCAGGCCGGCGCTCTCGCACACCGCGGCGCAGTTGTTCCCGGCGCTCAGGTAGGCGACGTCGCAGGTCGTGCTCGTCGACCCACACACCAACAGCGACGCGTCGGCTTCAAAGGGCGAACAAGCGTCTCCATCGCCGTCCCCATCTCCATCGCCATCTCCGTCTCCGTCGCCGTCGCCGTCGCCATCACCGTCGCCATCTCCGTCTCCGTCTCCATCGCCATCTCCGTCTCCATCACCGTCCCCGTCTCCATCGCCGTCCCCATCGCCATCACCGTCGCCGTCTCCATCGCCGTCGCCCGCGGCGGGCAGGACGCAGTACCCAGACTCACACACATAGCCGGCGACGCACCCGTCGCTGTCGTCGCAGCGCAGGCCTTCCAAAGACCGGGGACAGCCCGCCCCCAAGACCCCCGTGAGGCACAAGCCGACCCACCACCGCCACGCGACACCCATGCTGCACATTGTCGAGCATCGTCGGGCGCGGCCGCAAGCGCGGGGCCCTTCGCGCCTATTCGAGCGCGTAGTGTCCGACGATGAGCCCGCCGCCGATGACCATGCCCACGACCCCGGCCACGGTGGCGCCCACCCCCAAGATCGTGCCGTACTGCCCGAGGTTGCGCCGGCTCGCCTCCGACTCAAAGGGCTGCAGCGGCAGGTAGGGCAGGCCGGCGTACACCGTGGTCAGCCCGGCCACGCCGGCCACGAGCACGATGACCCCGGCGCCGAGCAGGGTCGAGCCCGTGACCAACAACACCAAGGACTCCTCTTCGGTGTCTTGCGGTTGGCTCGGGGCGGGGCCTTCGATGATCTCGGTCTCGGTCAACGGCTCTTCGACCGGCGGGCTCTGTGCCCAGGCCATCGAAGGCATCCACAGAAGCGCGCAGAGCAGGAGGCGCACCGAGCCAGTCATCGTTGAAAACGATAGCCAACGCCGCGCACGGTGACAAAGAAACGCGGCTTTTCCGGATCGGCCTCGAACTTCTTGCGCAGCCCGGCGATGAAGTTGTCGACGGTGCGCGCGGTGCCCTCGTAGTCAAAACCCCAGGCCGCGTCGAGCAGGCTTTCCCGGGACAAGGCCCGGCCTTCGTTCTCCACCAGGTGGAGCAACAGGCTGAACTCCCGGGGGGTGAGGGTCACCTCTTCGCCGGCTTTTTGCACCGTGCGGCCGGTGCGGTCGACGACCACATCACCAAAGCCCACGGTGTCGGGCACCTCTTCGACCCGTCGACGCAACACCGCGTGCACCCGGGCGATGAGCTCGGGCAGGCCGAAGGGCTTTTGCACATAGTCGTCGGCCCCGAGGTCGAGGCCCAGCACCTTGTCCTCTTCCATGCCCTTGGCGGTGAGCATGATGACCCCGGTGCGCATGCCCCGGCGGCGGATCTCGCGCAGGACCTCGAAGCCGTTCATTTCCGGCAGCATCACGTCGAGGAGCACGAGGTCGGGGCGCTCGTCCACAATGTGTTTGAGTCCGGTGGCGCCGTCGCCGGCGATGGTGACCTGGAACCCTTCGTGGCGGAGGTTCATCGACAGGCCGGTGGCGATGGACCGGTCGTCTTCGACGAGCAGGATGCGGTGGGACACGCTCAGAACTCCGTGTATTCCACCGCGTCTTCCACGACGACGGAGGGGGCGTTGTAGGGCCCGTAGACCACCCAGAGGTCGAGCAGCTCAAACGAGCAGCCGTTGCCGTCGACGTCGACGGTGAAGTACATGCCCTGGTCGGAGAAGGCGGGGATGAGCTCGGTGCCCTCGTCGAACAGTTCGCCGTCGACGGTCACGCGGACCTTGCCGTCCCCGATGGTGAAGCTGTAGTTGTGGGCCGCGGTGGGGGTGTCGAGGGCCTGGGGGGGATTGAGGAACGCGGGGTTGGACGTCTCGGTGGGGGCCACGTCGACCGCGGCGTCGAGGCCTTGGCCAAAGAAGAGCCCGGCGTAGGGCAACGGCGAGCCGACAAAATCGTCCCCGGTGAGCCCGATGAACAGCGCGTCGCAGTTGGTGCCCACGATGCGGCCCTTGGCGGTGAGGTGGAAGGGCTGGGGCAGGGGGTTGATGGTGACAAGCTGTTGGTTGTCCTGGAGGGTGAGCTTGTTGTCCGACACCGTGAGGTCGCCGGTGCCGACGTTTTTGTAGAGGGTGCTGTCCACAAACCCGACATCGTCGAACCCGTCGTAAAAGGGGAACACCGCCGCCGCGTCGTCGACGATGGTGATCTCCCCTTGCACATGGTCGGTCAGGATCCAGGACAAAAGCCCCACGTCCCCCGCGGGCACGTCCTCGGGCACGGGGATCCACGCGGTGAGCTGGGACTGCCCGATGTCCCGCCACACCGGGGCCGCGGCCCAGCCCGCGCGCGGGTCGTCCCCGTCGGCGGCGGCCGTGTCATAGGTCATGAACACCCCGTCGGGGCCGAGCTCTTCGACGGGGAGGACCCCGCCCGCGCCGATCACCACCGGCACCGGGGTGCCCGCGGGCAAGGGCTCGCCCGCGTTGTTTTGCACCACCACCGCGCGGCGGGTCTGCCAGCCTTCGCGGAGGGGGTCTTCGGTGGGCCACACCGGCACGTAGCATTGCCCTTGGCGGCAAAACTTGCCCGGGGCGCAGTCGGTGTCGACGTCGCAGGTGCCGTATCCCTCGGGGACGGTGTCCGGGGCGAACCAGCACCCGGCGAGCGCCATGGCCGCCGCCAAGCCCATCAGGCGCCGCCGCTGCAGTCTCATTCCGACATCTCCAACGCGAACTGCACGCCGAACCACGCGCCCCCGCCGAGCATCATCACCACCCCGCTGCCCATGAGCACGTCGGCGATGATCGCGGTGTAAAACCCGCGGGTGACGAGGGCCGCGTCGCGGGGGTAGATGAGTTGTCCGCGCTCGGCCCGGGACTTCACCCCCATGGCGTCGAAGTGGGACAGGACCCCGACCACCACCCCGCTGGCGCCGACCAGCGCGCCCACCCCGACGAGCAGCCACGGGGCGTAGAGCAACGTCTGGCCCCAATCGCTGCCCTCTTCGGCCGCGTCCGCGTCATAGGGGTCGGCTTCGCGATCCAATGCCTTTGTGAGCAGGACCTCTTCTTCGGTCACGGCGCCGTTTTTGACGTCCACCCGCCGCTTGATGGTTTTGTAGCCCTTCTTTTTGACCTCGAGCTGGTGTTCGCCCTCGACCACGCCGGTCACGGGGCCGTCCAGGGGCAACGTGCCCACCCGGTTGCCGTCGAGCAGCACCAAGGCCCCTTCGGTGCCCACGACGAGGACCTCGCCGGCCAACGCGGTCGGGGCCACGGCCTTTTTCGCCAACCGCTCCACCGCCTCGAACAGCTCGGTCTCGCTCAGACCCATCGGTTCGCGCACGGTGCGGATCGCGCCCTTGTCCTTTTTGGTGTACACCTCGCCGACGATGACCACGTCACCCTCGACCTCCTCGAGGTAGCCCCACACCAAAAAATCGATGCCGCGCTCCTTGGCCATCCGGGACAAGCACGAGGGGTGGCCTTTGCACTTTTTCGCGTCTTTCTTGTCGTCCTTGCGCTCCTGGAGCGTGGCGAAGTCGCCGTCCCGCACCGCTTTGCGCATCAACACCGTGACCCCGAACGCCTCTTTGTCGGTGATGTCGCCCCGGCCATCGAAATCGAAGATCGTGACCACGGGCTTTTTGTCGGCGGGCCCTTGGGCGTGCACCGCCCCGGCCAAGAGCAGGCCCATCAGCGAAGCCGCCGCGCTCTGCGTCACGTCAGTCCGCCTTCAGCGACGGCCGCACCCGCCCGGTCATGGGGTCGAAGACCCAGATCGCCGCGCCGGTGCCCGCGACCAGCCCGGTGGCGAGCCACATCCCGATCGCCCCCCACAAAAGCCCGGTCTGCAAAAACTCGTACTGGCGTCGCTCGTCGGTGGGGATGATGCGCGCGGCGTCCACCTGGGCGAAGTGCAGGGCGTAAAAGGCGCTCGTGAGGTGCAGCGCGAGGGCGCCCGCGGCCGGCACCGCCGAGACCGCGGCGAACTGAAACGCGATGTCGTCGGCGGGGACCTCGATGGGGGTCTCGTCGTAATCGGGACGCGCGGGGGGCTCGCCCGCGGTGATGAACAGGCTGTTATCCGGGCTCTTGCAGCCTTCGGTGGCGTCGTACACGTCGGTGCACGTCGGGTTCTGGGTGGAGACAACGCTGAGGAGCACCAGCGCGGTGAGCATCATTCCTCCGCCGGCGCCGCTCCCTCGTCGGGCGGGGCCGCGCCGAGGGGGTACCCCCGTTGGCTGCGCCGGTAAAGGGCGAACCAGGTCAACAGCAGCACCGGCAGCACCGACAAGGACACCAGCTGCGACGTCGACAAGGTGCCGCCGAGCCACACCCCGCGATCGCCGTCGCCGCGGAACATCTCACTGAAAAAGCGCCACGTCGCGTAGGCGGACAGGGTGGCGATGAAGACCTCGCCCCCGAAGCGTTTCTTTTTGTAGAGCAGGGCCATGACCACGAGGGCGAGTACGCCGAAGGCGACGTCGTACAGCTGCACCGGGTGCACCGCGACGCCGTGGGTCTCATGGCTGACCGGGAAGTGAATCGCCCAGGCCACGTCGCTGGGCTTGCCGTAGCAGCAGCCGGCGAGCAGGCAGCCGAGCCGGCCGACCACCACCCCCCCGAGAATAAACCCAGGGGCGGCGTAGTCCCCCACCGCGAGGGGATCGTCGTCGGGCGCGCGCCGCAGCACGAACACCAACCCCATCAAGGTCCCGACGACCACGCCGCCGTAGAACACAAAACCGGGCTCAAACAACCGCGCCCAATGCCAGGGGTCCTCGCGCAGCAGGTCCCAGAGCCCGGTGGCGATGGTGCCGTCGGACAAGACGTGGCCTTTGGCCTCGAACAATGTGTGGAACAGCTTGGCCCCGAGCACCGCGGACAACACGATGACGATGATGCCGTCGATGATGTCGCGCCAATCGCGGCCGTCTTGGCGCGCGAGGTAGACCCCGATGGCGGCGGCCACCGCGTAGCCGAGCACCTGGGCCAGCACGTAGGCGTGCAGCTGGGTGTCACCGATGTGAAGAAGCACCGGGCGCATGCGTCTGACATGACATGGTGGGGGCCGAATGACAAAACCAGCGGATCTGTGCCGCTTGGCCGGGGGCCAAAGGTCCGCTCGTCCGGCCGCTTTGTCGAACCGTGTGCGGCGGGGTAGGACCGCCTGATGTGGAGCGCGCTGTTTTTGCTGGCCGCGGGCCTGTCCGCGGAGGTGGTGACCCTCGACGGGGCGCCGAGCGACGCGCTCACCCGCCCGGGGGCGCCCGGCGAGATTTGGGTCACCGCCACCCGCCAGAGCGGTCGCGTGCTGGTTCCGGTCTCCGGCGGCGCGGCGGTGCCGGTCACCCCGGATGCGATCTTCGTCGATGCGTTTGCCGACGACACCGGGCCCCACTTCGTGTTTGTGACCAAGCGGGGGCTGTCCGACGAGACCGGTCGGGGGCTGGTCACGGGCCCGGGCATCTTTTCGCTCACCGACCCCGACCGGCTCTACGTGCTGCCGTCGACCGGTCCCGACGGGGAGCTGCGGTTTTACGTCAGCGGCGGCATCATCGTGCGCCGGCCCGCGGGCGACACCGTCACCCTGCGCTACCAACACAAATCGCGGCTTTACTCCGGCCGGACCCAGCGCGGGCTCAATCCCCAAAAGCGCTACGCGGCCGCGCTCAGCGTCTACGCCCCCCAGGTGTTCGACGTCGACCTCGACCACGACGGTGACCGCGACGCGGTGGTGCTGTTGCACGACACCGTGCTCACCTACCCGCGGGGGCCCGACGGCCAGCTCGCGACCCGGCCGACCACCGCGTTTTCGCTGCGGGACCGCCTGCGCGAGGTCAAGACCGAAGACCTGCACGTCAACGCCGGCGACCTCGACGGGGACGGGCGCGCGGACCTTGTCATCGGCGCGCACCAGGGCCGCCTCCCCGAGCGTTCGAGTGCGTATTGGATCCGTTCGACCGAAAAGGGCCCGCTGACGACGACGAAAAAGCTCTGGACCAAGGATGGCTTTGTCGAGCCGTTGATGGTGCTGCCCGGTCGCGGGGTGCTGGCCTCGCGCATCGACACGAGCTTTGTGTCCCTCGGCTCGGTGTTGGTGTCGGGGAGCGCGGGGGTCGACATGGTGGTGTTCGACGAGGGGGGGCGGGAAAAGAGCCAAGGCCCCACCGTCGAGGTCGGGGTCGACGTGCGGCGCGGCCAGATGGCGGGGTCGATGCCCGTGACCGAGGTCGACTTCGATGGCGACGGCCGGGAGGACCTGTTGGCGTTCACCGAAGACGAAGCGTTCCTCTATTTGGCCACCGCGCGGGGCATCGCCAAGCAGCCGGTCGGCCGGGCCAAGGTCGCCCTGTTTGTGCACACCGTGCCGTTGCCCGCGGCCCGGGCGGTGGTCCTGGTGCACGCCACCGACACCGCCCAAGGCCGGGTCACGGTGCTGCGGGCAGATCCGGCGGCCCAACAAGCCCATCCCCGCTCCCGTTCGGGCCGCTGAGCGCCACGGTCAGGCGCCTTTCAACCGGTTTTCGAGGGTTTCAGGGGTGGTCCCCCGCACCCACCCGATACCACATGGGTCAGGCCCGGCCGCGGGGCGGTCGGGTACAATGCTCTTTCCCCGAGGGACCCATGACCAAACAAGCTCTGATCGCCCTGACCGCCCTGTGGACCTGCGGCGTGCTCGCCGGTTGCCCCGGCGAGCCGGTGCCCGACGACGACTGGGAGACCAAGACCATCGAGGCCGCGGACCAACCAGAAGGCGACGTCGAGGCCGGGCGCGACTACCTGCTCATGGGCGACTACTCCCGCTGTGGCCCGCCGCGCCGGGTGCACGATGAGGTGCTCGGCCTGGGCCGGCCCGAACAGCTTCTGCCCGACCGGGGCGAGGCCAACGCCGAGCTGCCCTACAACGAGACCGCCTCGACCATCGACGGGCAAGACATCGTGATCGGCAACTGCTTGACCTGCCACGCGCGGGTGCACGACGGGGAGGTGGTGATCGGCCTCGGCGACATCAACCGCGACTTCACCAAGGACTTCGCGGTCCTCGCCCAGCTCATGTCGTTCGCGGCCCAGGGCGAGGAGGAGGAGGCGGTCATGGACCGTTGGATCAGCCGGGTGTTGGCCACCGCGCCGTTCTCGCGCATGCGCACCATCGGGGTGAACCCCGCGAACAACGTCGCCGCGGTGCTGTTTGCCCATCGCGATGCAGAAACATTGGCGTGGTCGGATGAGCCCCTGCTCGAAGAGCCCCCCCTCGACCCGGTGCCCACCGACGTGCCGCCGTGGTGGGGTCTCTACAAAAAGAACATGCTCTACTACGTGGGCTCGGGCATCGGCGATCACGCCCACCACATGAGCACCGCCTCGGCCCTGTGCGTCGATGACGTCGATGTGGCCGCGGACATCTACGAAAACTTCAAAGACGTCCGCGCCTATCTCAGCTCCTTGCGCGCCCCCGCCTACCCCCGCCCCCTCGACGAGGACTTGGTGGACCAAGGCCGCGCCATCTTCGAACAGACCTGTGCCCGGTGCCACGGCACCTACGGTGACGACTGGACCTACCCCAACTACGTGGTGTCCCTGGACACCGTCGGCACCGACCCGTTGCTCGCGGAGTGGTCGGGGGCGTCCGAGGACCACCTCGATTGGTTCAACCGGTCGTACTACGGCAGCGGCTCCACCGAGATGGTGCCCAACCTCGGCTACGTGGCCCCGCCCCTCGACGGCATCTGGCTCACCGCGCCTTACCTGCACAATGGCTCGGTGCCGCGCCTCGACCAGGTGCTGAACAGCGAAGCCCGCCCGACCTACTGGGCCCGGTCGTTCGCGTCGGAGGACTACCTCCTCGACGTGCCCGGTTGGCAACACGAGGAGCTCGAGACCGGCCACGCCGAGATCCAAAACTGGTCCGACCGCGCCCCCATCTACGACACCACCTGGCCCGGGTACGGCAACCAAGGCCACACCTTCGGCGACCACCTCACCGACGAGGAGCGCAGCGCGGTGATCGAATACCTCAAGACGCTCTGAGCCCGGCCCGCGTAGACTGGCGGACATGATCGAAGGGGCCTTTTTCGCGGTGGTCGCGCTCGGCGCGGTGTTGGCCACCGCCATCGTGCGCAGCGGACAAAAACGCGCGAGGGCGGACGCGGCCTTGCGCGCCTTCTGTGGCGTCGACAGCGCGGTCACCGCGGCCCAGGGCCGGGTGTGGACCCAGCGCGGGGACGCGATGTTGTTCGTGCAGGTCGACCGGGCCCGGCCGGTGGTGGGCCTGCTCTTGCCCGACGCCCGGCTCGACAGCGCCCGCCCGGGGGACCCTGTGGCGTTGCCCCCGGCCGACCCCCGCGACGGTCTGCTCGCGGCGGAGGACGTGATCGTGGGCCCGGCGGAGCTGAGCGCCCCCCTCGCCGGCCGCTATGCCCCATTGTCCATCCCCGCGAGCCACGTGGCGTACCTCGCGCGGCTGGCGACCCCGTTCTCGGCGCTGGACGGCGCGGCGATCGACGAGGTGGTCACCGCGGGGCTGACCATGATCAGCCTGGTGCGCGAGGACCAGGGCCTGCCCCCGCTGCGCTGGCGCTGTCCCCGGTGTCGGTGGCTGCCGATGTCGTCGGATGCCGGACAGCTCGGCGAGGCGGTGTGCGTCTCGTGCCGGGGGCGTCACCTGCCCCTGGAGGTGGCCGAGGCCGTGTTCGCGGACGGGCTGGGCCTGACCCCCGGGGACCTCAAGGCCAAGATGGGTGACTATGCACAGATGTCCTGCGCCCAATGTCGCGGGGACATGCACGCCCTGGTGCTCGAAGACGTGGTGGTCGACGTGTGCAAGGGGTGCGGGGCCGCGTTCTTCGATGCCCACGAGCTCGAGCGGGTCTCGGGGGGGCGCTTCGCAGGCTGACCGCGGGCGGCTCCACAAAAAAAGAACGCCCCGCCGGGCACGAGGCCGGGCGGGGCGCTTGACCGACAAAACCGTGCCTAGGGCATGACGCACATGAGCGCGTCGAGGTCGTAGTAGGTGGCGTAGTACTCGGCCCACGGGGTGCACACCCCGGGGCCGCCGTTGCCCGAGCAGAAGTCGGTGGGGGCACACTCTTGGCCGGCGCAGGCTTCCCCGGTGGCGGTGTAGGCGACGCAGGTCCCGTTGTTGAGCGCGTAGTCGCAGTAGCTGGTCTTGGTGTTGCAAGGCAGCGTGCTGCAGGACTCGCCGGGGCCGGGGCGGGCCACGCAGAGGTTGGTGCTGCCGTCGCACCAGTTCTCGGTGAAGCCGTTGCGACAGAACTGCGTGGGGTAGTCGTACTCGTTGCCGTCACAGGCTTGTCCCAGTTCGGCGATGGACACCGCCACGCAGGTGTCGTTGATGTCGCAGGTCAGGCCGCTGTCCCGCAGCTGTCCACAGTTGCCCACGGCGTAGGTGCAGTCGTCGCCGGCGTCGGCGCCGTACACCACGAGCTTGCAGGTGGGGTTGGCGTCGCCGTAGTCACAGTAGAGGTCATCGACCGCGTCGCTGCAGGACAGGGGCGAGCACTCGTCGCCGAGTTCGGGGAGGGTGACGCAAATGTCATTGTCATCGCAGCCGAGGCCATCGGCGCAGTCATAGTCCGCGCAGGACTGGCCCGCCTCGACGTAAGCCTGGCAGGTCAAGGTCCCGCCGTTGAAGTCATAGTGGCAGTACAGATCGCCGGCGCAGGGGTTGTCGGAGCAGTCCTCGCCCAGGCCCGCCTGGGCGTACTCGGCACACGTCCCGCACCCGGCGCCGTTGGTGGCGCAATAGCCGTCGACGCCCACGCACTGTTGGCCATGGTCGCAGGGGTCGCCTTGGGCCACGGTGCCCGGGAAGGCATCGAGGCAGTCCTGCGAGGTGTTCTCGAGGTCAACCTCGTCACAAGGCTTGGCGTACTCGTCGACCAGGAAGGTCGTACACGCGGCGAGGGCCACGGGGTCGTAGCCGGTGGCGGGGTCGCCTTGCCAGAGCTGGATCTGGGCGAGGAGGCCGTCGCCGATGTTCTCCGGGTCGTTCAGGCCGGCGTAGGGATCCACGTAGGGGTCGTCCTCGACCGTGTTGTAGAATGCATTGGGATTGTCGACCACGGGCGCGCTTCCGCAGCGCAGCGCCCATTCGGAGTAGGCCGCGATGATGGCGGCGACATCTCCATCTCCATCTCCATCTCCGTCGCCATCGCCGTCTCCGTCGCCGTCGCCGTCGCCGTCTCCGTCGCCGTCGCCGTCGCCGTCTCCATCGCCATCTCCATCCCCGTCGCCTTCGCCATCGCCATCGCCATCCCCGTCCCCGTCCCCGTCGCCATCCCCGTCGCCATCCCCGTCGCCGTCTCCATCGCCATCTCCGTCGCCTGGGCATCCGGTGGTGACCGCCATCGGACCGATGGCCAGCATCAAACTCATCGACCAACCCAAAAACCCAATCTTCTTCATTCATTCCTCCGGGGATGTGCATGAACCCGAAGGGTTCCAGGATTCGCCGCGCCCGGCCACTTTGCGCTGTGCGGTGGCACACGCGGTCAAAAATTTGGAGCCATCGTGGACCGGCCGTAGCCTGCGGTCACCCTTGGAGGACGTATGCAGCCCAACACCGACATCCACACCCCTGGCCTCAGCTTCGTGCGCGGATTTGTGTATTCATTTGTGGGTACCTTCGCGCTGTCGATCGTCGTCGGCGCGATGTACGGCTGAGATGCGCTGGATGCGCGCTAGGCGAGCATCGCCGGGATCGGCACCTGCCCGTCGTAGGTGATGTCGAGCAGCGAGCAGAGCACGCTGTACACATCCGCTTCGCGCATCACCGTGCCCGGGGCGGGGTCGCCGGTGGTGCGGTCGAAGCCGTAGGTGAGCACGGTGTCAGGGTCGACGCCCCCGTAGACCCGGTTGCCGTTGAGCAGGGGCGACACCATGATCACGCCGTTGTTGAGGTGGTGGCCGGTGCCGAAGTCTTGTGCTCCCGACGGGCGGGTCTTGGTCCGGCCGAACTCGGTGGCGAAGTAGACCACGCTCTTGTCCCACATCGTGCCCGCGCCCGGGTTGTTGTCGTCGAGGGGCGTCTGCTTGAGCAGGTCGATGAGGTCGCTGGCCACCCCCAGGCAGCGGCTCCACATGCTCTGTTGGGCCAAGGCGTGTTGGCCGTGGGAGAAGTCGAACGCCAACGGGGTGTTCTCCAGGGTGCTGCCGGTGAGCAACGGGGTGAACGACGGGGAGATCAAGATCGAGGTGGAGATGCGGTACCGCGCGAGCAAGAACGCGAGGGCGGCTTGGGCCTCGAAGGGATCGGTGGTGAAGTTGGGGAACGAGCCGAGCAGGGTCTGGCCCTCGGGGGATTGCTCGAGGTCGTAGTCGTTGATCGGCGTGGCCCCGCTGTGGGGGTACAGCATCAGCTTGGTGATGAGGTCGGCCGCTTCCATCGCGCGGTTGACGCCCCGGCGGTTGCGCAGGTAGCGCACCAGGGTCGGCGAGGTGCGGAAGGTCTGGGCGAACACGCTCTGGTCCTCGAGCTGTTCGCGGACGATGCGGGCGCGCTCGATCAGGGGGCGGGCGGGGGCGTGGGTGATGCCGCGGGCGCCGTCGGTGGCGATGGAGAAGAGCGCGGCGTCGGCCACGGGTTCGGCCCGGGCCCAGGGGGCGAGGGTGCTGTCCTCGCCGGGCTCGAGATAGCCGGACTCGCCCATGTTGACGTTGGGCACGAGCAGGTCGCCCCCCCGTCGCTCGGCGTTGGCTTCGAGGATGGTGCGGCCGCGGTCGGCACCGGCCCCGGTGAGGAAACGCTTGGACCCTACAATGTGATTTACACTGGTGCCCTCCACGGTCATGACCACGGTGTCGGCAGCGTGCTTGGACAGGAACTCTTGCTGGCGGAGCGCGGGGAAGCCGGGAATGGGCAGCGGCGAGTGCACGCAACGGAGATTGGACCCGCCGGGCTGGGCCACGAGCAACGCCGGGTAGGTGACCAAGGTCGAGCCGTTGGCGGACTCGTTCTCGGCGGTGGGCAAGAAGCTGTCGATGATGCTGCCCCCCCCGTTGGCGCCGACGATGAAGAAAAAGCGCGGGTCTTCTTCTTGGGCGTGGGCGAGCCGGGGGGCGCCCAGGGTCGCGACCCCGGCCGCGGCGGCGGAGGATTGCAGAAAGCGGCGACGCTTCATGCGGAGGGCTTGCTTTTGAAAATAGGTCTCGAACATGGTGCGCTCCTCAGCCCTCAGTAAAACGCGAACTCGGTGGTGGAGCCGATGGCAAAACAGCTCAGCTTGGCGAAGTCGGCCGCGCTCACCGCTTGGCCATCGTCGTCGGTGAGGAGTTGCTTGACCAATGTTACTTCATCGTCGGTGGCGTCCCGCGCGAGCAGCCGCCGGTACAGGTCCCGGACGCTGTCGTCCACCGCGGGGCCATCGGCCAGGCTCGGAGCCGACAGGTCGTAGTGGGTGAACACCGTGGGGGGGCCGGCCACGTCCTGGTCCACCGCGGTGGAGCACGCCGAGAGCACCACCCGCTCGAGCGCCATGGGCGCGGTCACCCCGGGGTCTTTGCTCGGCTCGTACTGGCCTTTGACGAAGGGATCGTTGCCCCCCATGGCCACGAGGTGCACGAAGTTCAGGCAATTGTACGCGCCCAGCTCGTTGCAGATCTCGCCCGGGGCGAGGCCGAGGGCGGTGCTGAGGTCGTTCTCGACGACGCGGAAACGTTTCCACACCAACCGGCCCCGCGCGCTTTGTTTGAACGTGGGCGCCGGGATCGGGTTCACGTCGCCGTCGCCATCCCCGTCCCCGTCGCCGTCGCCATCCCCGTCGCCGTCGCCGTCGCCATCCCCGTCGCCATCCCCGTCCCCGTCGCCGTCGCCGTCGCCGTCCCCGTCGCCGTCGCCGTCCCCGTCGCCATCCCCGTCGCCATCCCCGTCCCCGTCGCCGACGGGGCCGGTGGTGTTGGGGCATCCGCCCACCAGAGCGAGCACAAACGCCAACATCAACCAACGCGCCAACATGTTCATCATCGTGGATTTCATCACGGCGCTCCAAAGGCATTGGTGTCGACGAGGCGGTGGATGAGCGCGTCGGCGGAGTAGCCGTCGTCTTCCATCGACTGCCACAACGCGAGCAGGTCGGTTTGTTCGTAGGGGCTGGCGTCACCGATGGCTTGCTCCATCAGCATCTTGGCCACGTTGCGCTTGAACGCGTCGGACTCGGCCGCGTTGCTCGCCCAGTCCGTGACCCCGGCGGAGCTGACGTTGGCCAGGGGGGTATCCATAAACGCCGCCACGATGGTGTCGTCGTTCCAGCTGGGGCGGTTGGGGCGGAACTCGCCGGTGGGCCCGTCGATGCCCTCGTAATAGGCAAAGCCGTAGGCGAGGGGGTCGAGGGTGGAGTGGCAGTTGGCGCAGGTCTGTTCGGTCACGCCGGCGTTGTCGACGTCGACCGGCTCCCCCGGGACGGGCAGGAGCCCTTGGCTGCGGGCGATGTCGAGCCCCAGGTAGGCACGATAGGCCTGGGCCGCGGTGGTGCGGGGCAGCTCTGAGAACATGGTGTGAATCATGATGAACCACTGGGTGGTGATCATGCCCGCGCGGTACTGGGGCTCGAGGGGTTGGCCGAAGTCGCCGTCGTTGATCACCCCGGTGACGACGTTGCCCGACTCGTCGACGTGGTAGTCGGCGAGCAACAGGTCCCGCACGTCGCGCCCGTCGGTCATGATGTAGGAGAACAAGCGGTAGTCCCAGCGGTAGTCGGCGAGGGGAATGACCGAGCCCGGGTCGGTGCCCACCGCCGCGAGGGGCCGGATGCGCTTGTCGGCCAGCCGCTGCAGGGCTTCATCGCGCCAGTAGCTGGTCTGCAAACACGCGGTGAGCTCGTCGTGCAGCAATGTGCCTGGGTCGCCGGCCGCGGTCAGGGCTTGCATCTCGTCGTAGGTGGGCGAGGCGCCGCAGTAGGTGATCTTCATCCGCTTGTAGGCGAAGGGCAGATCGTAGCCGCCCACGTCGTAGCGTGGGTTGTCGTCGCCGGTGGGGGCGGGGGGCGCGACGTACACACTGTCGGCGTTGCCCGCCCAGGTGCCGAGCATGATCTCTTCGAGATTGGTCACGCCGTCGCCGTCGGCGTCTCCGGTCTCGACCGCGGCGAGGGCGTCGACCACGCTGCTTTCGAAGGGTCCAGTGAGATTGGAGAGAACCGCGATGCCGTACGGATTCCACTCCGGGACCGACGTGTGGCATTGCTCGCAGCTGACCACGTTGCCCGCGCAGGCGGGGGCGTCAGGGTAGGTCTGGCAGAACAGGCGGGGTCCTTCGGGCCGAGCGGATGCCGCTGTGGCCAAAAGAAGCGCCAAGACCGGGAAGAGTGCGCGCATCGGTTTGCCTTCCGGACGAGGGAGGGTGGAGGTTACCGCGCACAAAAGATCCGTCACGGGGAATCCTGGCCAGCGCGGGCGTGGTCTTTTGGGCAGACTGCAAAACGTGGAGGAACCTTGCGCATTTATGCAGTGCTCGCATTTGTCGTGGGCGGTTTGTTGGCGTCGGAAGTCTGCGCTCTGACCATGACGCAGCGCGCGGCGATGGTGCGGCACGCCCGCGCGCTGCGCGGGGTCGCCTACGACTTCGGGGGTCGGTTGTCGTCGGGGCGCGGCGTCGATTGCCAAGGGGTCGTGTTCTACGCCCTCGAACGGGTGAGCAAATGTGGTTGGAAGTCCTACTCGGTGATGCCGCAGGAGAGCATCGGGCGCCGCGAGCTGGGCCGGCCGGTGGCCGGTCTGTCCCCCGCCCTCACGTTCACGCTGAGGCCGGACAAGCTCCAGCCCGGTGACATTGTGTACATCCTGGGGGCGGCCGAGAACGACAACGAAAAGGCGCTCACCGACGCGCCGCGGTTGTGGGTCTGGCACATGGGCATGGCCACCGAGGACGGTCGCTGGATTCACGCCGACCCGTACAGTGGCAAGGTGAACGAAGAGCCGCTGCTCGACTTTCTCGTCCACCACGCCGACGTGTACAGCGGGGTGTACGTGACCCGCCTCGACCGACGACCGCGGCCCAAACGATGCCGGCGGCACCCGCGCATGCCCGCGCCCCGCGCCCGGCGCTGAGCGCGCCGCGCACCTACATTGCCTCACTGCGACGACGGGACCGCGGGTTGCGGTCTCGACCTCGCACAATGCGCGTGCATTTCGCCGGCGAGATCCACGCAACTTTCTGTGCGTGGCTGGCGGTGCCGCGCCCACGTTGTCGTCGAGGGTGGGCACGGTTCTTTCATTGTGTGAGGCCAGGAGACGCCCATGCCCAGCCCCACTCTGTCCCCCGCCGCCCGGTCCATCTTCGACCAAGCCAAACTCAAACTGCGCGACGAGGCCGCCGCCCCCCTCGACGTCAACCGCGACGGGTCCGTCGACGGCGCCGAGGCCAAAGCCCTGGTGCGCGTGTTTGACCGGGACAACAGCGGCGCCATCGACGCCGACGAGCAACGCGCGGTCGATCATTTCGTGGGCGACGACACCACCTTGACCGGGGCCGAGACCTGGCTGGCGCAGCAGGCCCGGCCCACGGACGCGACCTCGACGGTGGGGCGGGAGCTGCGCCACGCCGAGCGCGAGGCCCAAGCCGCGGGCCAGGCCCTGTCGACGGCCCAACACGAAAAGTTCATGGCTGAGCTCGCCGCCCGCCGCGGCCTCGGCCTGTCCACCCCCGAACCCACCGAGAGCGCCGCGCGCTTGACCGCCGACTACGCGCGAACGGGAACCAGCGCCGCGCGGGCCCAAGAGGTCGCCGACCGGACCGCGGCCATCGGCGCCGACACCGCCGAGCTGGGCGCGCTGAAGGAAAGCCTGCCCCAGCTCGAGCAGCACCTCGCGCGGCTGGACCGCAAACCCTACGAACGCGATCTGGCCAAGGCCGAGGCCAAGCTCGCCAGCTATTCACAGTTGCACGCCCAGATGCCCACCAAGGCGGCCAAGGAGGCCCGGGTGAACGAGCTCGCGGCCCAGCGCGAGCAAGTCAAAAACGAGATCCGCGACCTCAAGAAGGTGCGGCCCCGGGCCCCCGTGCAGGACCAGCTCGACGCCTTGGAGGACCAGGCCAAGTCTCTGTACGAGGCGCACCGTGAAGCGCGGAACTTCTCGCCCGACTACGCCGCGCGCCGCATCCGCCACTATGACAAGCAGGTGAACGAGCTGCGCACCGACATCGGGGCCCGCGACGAGCTCCGCCACGAGGTGGACCACAGCCGGGGGCGGGCCGCCGCGCTCACCGCGCGCATCGCCGACAACACCGCGGGGCTGGCCCAGGCCGAGCAACACCTCGAGACCGCGCTGCGGCTGGAAAAACAAATCCCCTTCGCCGAGGTGCGCGACGCCCACGCCCACAAGGTCGCCGCCGCCGAAGCGCAACTGGCGCGGGCGGAGGCGAAGGTCGGCGCGCTCTCGCGAGAGTCGACCAATGTCAAAGCCCTGCTCGACCAAGCCCAGGCGGTGTCGGCGGGCGCCCGCAGCACCCTCGGGGCCAAGCGCAAAATCGAGCGGCTGACCGCGTCGCTGCGGTCCGCGCAGACCGCGGCGCAACAAAGCCCGCACCTGCAGCGCATGACCGAACAGCTGGCCAAGGCCAGCGCGATCCAAAAGCTGGTGCAGGAGGGCAAGCTCGACGCCGACGACGTCAACCTCGACAAGGTCCGGGCCGACATCGCCGAGGCCCAAGGGGCCTTGTCCCGCGCGGCCGCGGGCATCGAGCAGCGCGCGGGCGATCTCGCCGCCGCCCTCGAGGATCCCGCGGTGCAAGCCCAGCTGGCGAAAATGAGCGAACAAGAGCGCGCGCCGTTCGAGTCGGCCGCCCATGCCGCGCTGGCGCCCACCGAGGCGGGCAAGGCGTTCTACGACAAGAACATCAAACCCGTGATCGAGGGGTCACCGAAGGCGGACCCGTTCTGGAAAAATGCGTTTGACGCCGGCAACAAGACCCAGGGAATGGGACTGCACTTCGTGCGTTCGTACGGCATTCACATCGCGTCGGGGGGGGGGCGCGACGCGGTGCGGATGCTGGACAAGGCGATGCAACAATCGCTGGGGCTCAACCGGGCGGAGATGGCCACGGTGGAGAAGGCCCTGTCCCTGGTGGGCGACGATGGCGACCTCACCGAGGCCCAGGCGTTCTTGAAACAAAAAGGGGGCAAGCTGACCGCGGTGGCGGACAAGCTCGACAAGGTCGGCGGCGCCTTTGGGGCGGTGTCGGGGGTCATCGCCACCGTCGAGCTCATCCGCGACCCGAGCTTGAAAAAGAGCCTGGAGGTCGCGAGCAGCGCCGGGGACATGGCCGCGGTGGCCAACCTGATGAAGAGCAACCGCGCGCTGACGAACTTTTCAAAGGTCGCGGGCAAGTTCGCCCCCCCGCTCAACCTCGTGCTCGGGTCGTGGAATGCGTACGAAGCGCACCAGCGGGGTGACACCGGCGCCGCGGTGGGCAACGGCATGCAGGGGCTTGGCGGTGCCATGGCATTGGTGGGCGCGGGCATGTCGGCGACCGGCATCGGCGCGGCCGCGGGGGTGCCGCTGGCCATCGCCGGGGGCATCGTCAGCGGGGTGGGCACGTTGGTGGACTGGGTGTTCGGCGACAGCAAGACCGAAGCCTTCCTGCGCAAACACGCCCCCGAGTACATGGACTAGAGCGCATCTCAGAATCATAGATGCGTGCGCTCGCCAAGGCCACGACGAGCGCCCGATCAGCAACGTAAAGCGTTGCCACGCCTCACCCACGTCGAGAAGCTGGCGCCGTTGGCTTGGACGCACACTACATTGGCATTGTCAGGCTACAGGGTGAACACCAGGTAGGTCAGGATCGCGTCCATGTCCCCGGTGGTCTGGGCCTCGTTGTGGAACGTGGTGTAGATGACGCTGCCGTCGCCTTGGTCGAACTGCACCAAGAGGGGCCAAGCGGGTTGCAGCCCGAGCTCGGTGAAGGTGGCGTCGGCCTCGATGAGCACATTGGTGGTGTCGGCGGCGCCTTCCATGACCACCCACGCGGGCAGGTCGTAGTTGAGGGCGACGCTGGTTTTGCCGAGATACTGCGACAGGTCGGGGTCGTGCACGGTGGCGGTGGCTTCTCCGATCTGTCCGATCTTGGGGTTGGGCGAGCCCGCGAGGTCGCCGTTGAAATGCACCGCATCGGGCCAGGTCTCCTCGACGTACTCGTAGGCCCAGTCGGAGGCGTAGACGCGTCCGCCGGCGTTGACGAAGGCGCGCAGCGTCGATTGCACTTCGGTGTCGGCGCCGAGCGGGCTGCCGGTGCAGTTGAGGAAGAGCACGTTGTAGCCGCTGAGGTTGGTGACGTTCTTGAGGTCGGTGGCTTGGAGGTAATCGAAGTGTTCGTTGGCGACCAAGCCCATGTTCTGCAGGACGATCTCGATGGAGTCGAAGTCGCCGGGGACCACCGCGAAGGAGTGCGGCGGGGGGGCGATGTCGAGCGCAATGTTGTTGTCTGTGTCACCGCAGATTTGCACCGAGTGAAACCCACGGAAGTCGTTCTTCACGATGTCGATGTTGTGCTGGCCGGAGGGCACGTCGGTGAAGGTGAACTGGCCGTTGGCGTCGGTGGTGGTCGTGCCGTAGCCCTCGATGGTGACCTCGGCCCCGATGATTTGTGCGGCCCCGCCCGGGGACGTGACCTGGCCGTTGATGTCGCCGACCCCCTCGGGACAGGGGTCGTATTCCTCACAGACCCGGTCGGGGTTGCAGAAGCTGCCCGCGGGGCAGTCGTTGTAGTACGCGCACTCCTCGCCGGGACACGCCAGCAAGGCAAACCCGGCCGCCGATGACGCAATGCACAACAACCACCACTTCATGACGACGACCTCCCAACCCTCTTGTCACGTCTAGCATAGGGCATTTGACCGATCCAAAGCCGCGCCAGCGACGCATCGGATCGAATCGCTCCGTCGATGGGCGGAGGGGGCACAACCGCCTGGGTGTTGACCCGATATCTACCTACACACACTCACCACCCAGGACATCACATGACATCCCTCGCACGGGCGACGTTCAACCAACAACTGCACGGCCGCGAACTGCGGCTCGGCGACGCCCAGGCACACTCCGACACCTTGCGCCGCGCCGCCGCGGCCGCCGACCTCGACGGGGACGGGGTCGTCACCGGGGTCGAGACCGACCAGTTGTTTTTGGAGATAGACAAGCTCGATCGCGACGGCAGCTTCCACTCGATTCGGGCCGCCACCGACCAGGGGCCGACCGAGGCGGGGGCCCTCGCCACCGCCGCGGTGTCGTTGTCGGTGGTGAGCGCGCGCACCCACGTGCCGGTCACCACCGGGGGGTGGCCGTTCACCCCGCCGGCGGGCACCCTCGACGCCGCGCGCCGGTCGGGCGCGGGCCGGCAGGTGCTCGACCGCGCCCCCTTGTACCGCGACATCTACGTCGAGGCCGCGCGCCTGACCGGGGTCCCGGCGGCGATGATTCTCGCCCTGCACGCCAATGAGTCTGCAGTGGGCAGCAACCGCGCGTCGACCCACGGTCCGGAATCGGGCTTCGGGCTCGACGACCGCTGGGTGACCAAGAGCTGGGCCAACGGCAAACTCGCCGCCCACGGGCTCGGGGCCTGGGAGCGGGGCACGGACACGCCCAAGAGCCGGCTGCAGTCCGCGGTGGTCGCGGCCGAGCATCTCAAGCGCCAAGCCAAGCTCGTGGGGGTGACGGTGAGCGCACAGATGTCCACCGCCGACATCGCCGGCGCGATCACGTCCTACGTGGCCGGGACCCAGGCGGCCAAGCGGGCCAAGGCCAACAAGCGTTCGTTCATGTTTGACCTCGGGGACAGCAACCCCCACGTGCTGCACCCGGGGGGCACCTCGCGCACGCGCCGGGGCACGGTGCGGGTGCCCGCCTCGCGCAAGCCGGGCCTGCTGCGGTGGGACACGTTGCTCGTGCTCGCCGACGAGGCGCTCAAAGCCCCGCCCCCGCCCGTCAGCTAGGCACTATTTCTGGTTGAGGAGGGCGCGGGCGATGGCCTGGGCCACCGCGAACTCCTGGTCCGGGCCGCTTTCCAGGCCCACGTCCACGGTGAACCGGCGCGTCCCGCTCTGCACCAGCAGCGAGCCGTGCTCGTGATCGTAGGCCGCGTGGTCGCCGAGCCCCTCGACCGGCACGTAGGCGCGCTGGATGTTGATCTCCATGTTCTTGGGGCCCTTTTGGCCGCGTAGCTTCTGGGCCTTCTCGAGCTGCTTCTCCGCCCGCCGCTTGAGCGCTTCGCTGCGTTGTTTGGCCCGCTCGTCGACGTGGGCGTCGGGCAACGCCGAGCCATCCTGGGCCGTGACCTCGACCTTGTTGCCGCGCACCTTGCTCTTGATGCCCTTGTTGAGCATCGCCACCGCCCCGGCGTGGGCGGCGGCCGCCTCGTCGGCGGACTTGTGAGGGGCGAGCCACGTCAATGACACTTCATTGTCCAGCCGCGGCCGCAAGGGCATCGGCTTGTGCGCCTTGAGGTTGGCCATCATTTCTGTCTGCCAGGCCTTTTCGCGGACGGCCCGGTCCTTCACCGGCCAGCGATAGGTGCACAGCGGGTGGGGCGAATACTTGCTCGGGCTGCCGGTGACGTCGTCGGGAACGGACACCGCCTGGCGCAGAATCTGGGGGGTCAACACCTGGCAGGCATCGACCTTGGACACATTGCGCGACCGCTTGCGCTTGGCCTCGGCCACGCCGCTGCCCACCAACACCCCGCACACCAACAACCACCAGAACTTTTTCATCGCGCCTCCGTCACATCGTCTCGTCCGGGCCCTCTACCTGAGCGAACCCCAGCCAGGAGCCTACCCATGTATACCCAAGCCCCCCGCGACAAGAAGTCGACGATCCTGCTGATGGCCGGATTCTCCGTCATCTGGCCCTTCATTGGCATTCCCTTCATGTTGCCGCTGGTTCTCGCGCTGTAGGCCCTTGCGGTCGGCCGCGCGGTCGCGCAATGGTGCGGCCGTGCGCCGACTGTTCTGGGCCATGTTTGTGTTCGCGGGGGCGGCGCCGGCCGAGGCGGTCATCGTCGAGGGCACCGTGCGCGAAGCCGGCACCCGCCGCGCCATCCCCGGGGCCATCGTGTTCGCGGACACGCCCCCGGTGGAGACCATCACCGACGAGGAAGGCACCTTTCGGCTCGACCTCGGTGAGGTTCCGAAAAGCCGCATCGACACCCCGGACGGGGTGACGTTGGTGGTGCGCAGCAACGGCTACGTCGAGACCCAGTTCCCCGTCCGGCTCCTCGAGGGCCGCACCACCGTCGACCTCTACGTCGAGGTCGACGGCGACGGGGTCGGCACCTTGGTGCGCGAGCGCCGCAGCGTGGCCGACATCGCCCGCGGGGCGCACCACATCGAGGAGCGCGAGGTCAACGAGCTGCCCGGGACCTACGGCGACCCGGCCAAAGCGATCGAGAACTTCCCCGGCATGGGCCGGGTGGTGCGCTCCCAGGGCTCGTTGTTGGTGCGCGGGGCCCAGCCCGACGAGACCGCGGTCTACGTCGACGATTTTGAGATCCCTGACCTCTACCACTTCACGGGGTCGACCTCGGTCATCAACATCCCTTTTGTGGAGAGCGTGCAGCTCGTGCCCGGCGCGTATTCCGCGCGGTTCGGCCGGGCCACCGGCGGGTTGGTTCGGCTCAAGACCCGGAAGCTGCCCAACGACGGCTTTCACGGCTTCGCGAAGTTCGACGTCATCGACGGCGGGGCCTACGTGGGCATGCCCATCGGGGACAACCTCGCGGTGGGGGCGAGCGCCCGGCGCAGCTGGATCGACCTCGGCCGCTCGGCCCAGATCGCGGTCCTGGGCGCCACCGACGAGATCGTGCTCGTGCCCACCTATTGGGACTACCAACTCAAGATCGATTTTGACCCCGCCCCCGGCCACGAGCTTGTCGGTTTTGTGTTCGGCTCTGGCGACCGCGAGCTGTACATCCGCGAAAACACCGCCCAGGGCGCGCCCTACCGGCGCACGGTGGACTCGGACTTTCACCGGGTCGCATTCCGCTCGAAGAACAAGCTCGGCGCGGGCTTTGTCAACACCTTCAACATCGTGGGCGGCTACGAGCGCCGTTTGCGCGACGAGCTATGGGGCCGTTCGGTGCGCTCGCAAGACGGCTTCGATCTGCAGCTGCGCGATGAGCTGCGCTGGTCCAACGACGACGTGACCATCCTCGGCGGCATCGACAGCACCGCCCGGCTCGACTTCATCGGCTTCTCGGGCGAGGCTGCGCTCCAGACCGCCCGCAGCTATCCAGAGTTGCTCACGGACTGGCCCGCGGCCCGCCGCGACGTGGGGTTGCCGGTCTACCGCGGCACCTTGGCCCTATTTGCCGAGGGCACCTGGGAGCCGATCAAGACCCTGTACCTCACCCCCGGTCTGCGCATCGACGGCTATTGGTATTCGCAACAGCCCACCCTCTCCATCGAGCCGCGGTTCGCGGGGTCCTACGACCTTCTCGAGGGCGAGTATGGCTTTCGCATGAAGGGGGCCGCGGGCATGTTCAGCCGGCCCCCGTCCCCCGAGGAGATCGCCGCCGCCCGCCTCGCGGGCCAAGAGCTGGCGCCCCAGAACGCCATCCACGTACAGGGCGGGTTCGAGCAACAGCTCGGCCTCGGCAACTCGATGAGCGCCACGCTGTTCGGGGTGGTGCGCACCCGCCAAACCGACAAGGTGCCGACCTACCCGGTGGGGCAACGGCCCTACAGCTCACCGGTGTCGGACACCACCAGCGGCTTGTCCTACGGGGCGGAGTTCTTGTTGCGCACCGGCGCGTCCGAACGTTTCTTTGCCTGGCTTTCCTATGCCATTGCGCGGCACAGCCGGATCGACGGACCCTCCGATGGGTTCAGCACGAACGTGGTCAGCTATGCCTACCCGAGCGCGGTGGACACCAGCCACCTGTTGACCGCGGTGGGGCAAGCCAAAATCGGGTGGGGCTTTCGGGTCGGGGCCCGGGGGCGCATGGCCACCGGGCAGCCTTTCACCGACGTGCGCGGCAGCCTGTACGACGCCGACGCGGGGCGGTCGGTGCCGCTGTACGGCCCCAAAGGGGGCGCGCGGTTCGAGACGTTCTACCAGCTCGACCTGCGCATCGATTGGGCCTACGTGTTCGACTGGTGCACGCTCGACATCTACGCGGACCTCGTCAATGTGCTCAACCTGCGCTGGACCGAGGGCTACGTGTTCAACCATGACTACAGCGAGCGCACGCCCCTGCTCGGGTTGCCCACGATCCCGTCCATCGGCTTCAAGGTCACCTGGTGACCAGCCCGCTCACTCCTCGACGAGGAGTGAGGCGTGATCCGACCCTGCCAATGTCGCTGCCCCGGTGGCGGCGGCCCCGCAGGCGAGGGGGGTCAGGCCCATGATCGCGGCCCCGGCGAAGAAGATGGACGCCCCCAGGGCGAGCGTGCCGCGGTCGATGGGCTCGCCCTGGTCGAGCGCGGGGAACAGGCCCCACACCACGTAGACGACCCCGCCCGCGAGGGCGGTCACGGTGCCCACCGCGCCGAAGACAAACGCGGGGAGGGTGGCCAGAAACGCCGACAGCGCTGGCCACACGCCATCGGCGACGGCCGCGCCCACGATGGCGCCGACGGTCACCGCCACCGCGGTCAGGACCGGGACCCCCAAGGCCAGCGGCGCGGTGAGCAGAACCATTTGGTTGTTCGTGGCGTAGTCGCCCCGCGCCAATGCAATTTGACTCGCCACCAGGGTGGCCACCGGGCCGACCACCAGGGGCGCGGCCACCAGCCCCCCGAGGGCCGCACCCACCAAGGTGCTGGTGGTGGTGTAGGCAAACCAGCTGCTCGGATCCGACCAGGTGAGCGGCGGGTGCGCGGGGTCGACGACGGCGTCCGCGTTGCTCTCGGCGGGATCGGCACTGGGCGGGGCCGAATCGGGCCCCGTCGACACCAATGCACATGCAAGCAAAAGCGGAACCACAGCCTCGCCCCCCGAAAGCCACCCGCCCCCGTGGGGTCGCGTCGAACAAAGGCTTAGACACCGCCCGCGCTCGAAACTGTGACATGCAGATCAAGCGCGGGCGAAATCGATCAGAAGCACGTGTCCGGATACCCGAGCGCGGTGACCCGAACCTGGTCGAGCACGAAGTCGTTGCCCCCGGCTTGGCTCTGGGCGTTGTCGATCTCCACCCGGGAAAAACCGCCGCGGGCGGTCAGCGCCACCCGGGTCCAGCGCCCCAGGGGCGGGGCGCCCACCGTCGCGGTCGGGTGGTCGTCGAGCCGGACAAAAAGTTCGGCGGGGTTGGCTTCGGACCAAGACCGCATGAAAAACTCCACGAGGTAGCTCTGCTCGGGGGAGGTGGTGACGTCGAGCCCCCACACCAGAAGCCCCACATTGCCATTGTAGAACGCGGCGTGGCCCATGCCCCCCGGGGACACGTCTCGCCAAGGCCGGTTGAAGTTCTCGTCGAACTTGAAGTGAATCTCGGGATTGTCCGGATCCACCGTGATCACCAACGTGTCCTGGGGCGAGAGCGCGTTGGTGGCCGCGGCCACGAGGGTGTAGTCGGTGTCGAAGCCGGCCCCCAACAAGTCGAAGCCGTCGTTGGTGCCCAGCGAGGGACCCCCGCCGATGCAGGCGGCATCACCCACCCATTGGCATTGGGCACAGGCTGCGGTGTCCCCGCCGGTGTCGCATTCTTCTTCCCCCGCGGGCACGCCGTCGCCGCACACGGTGGCGCACCCCCCCGGCCCGCACGACCAGCCCGGCTCCGCCCGGCAGAAGTGGTCGCAGCCGTCGCCCCATTGGGTGTTGCCGTCGTCGCACTGCTCGGCGGGGTCGGTCACGCCGTCGCCGCAGGTCAGGCTCGAGCCCTGGCAGTCGGGGGCGCAGCCCGGGCCGTCGCACAACTCGGGGGGGCTGAGCACGCCGTCGCCGCACACCGGGGGGCCGGCGTCCCATCCGCCCGCGTCGGGGTCCACGCCGGCGTCACCCAGCGCGCCGGCGTCACCCGGCGCGCCGGCATCCCCGGGCGCGCCGGCGTCCACCCCGGCGTCGGGTCCGGGCGCCGACGCGTCGGGGGCGTGGTCGGTCCCGGCGTCGTCCGCCCCCCCATCGGCGGCCCCGGCGTCGTCCGGCCCCGCGTCGCCCGGGGCGGCCGCATCAGCGGGGCCCGCGTCCCGGCGCGCGCCGTCGTTGTGGCCGGGGCGCCCGCCCGCGTCCGCCCCCGCGCCGGTGAGATCGCCGACAAGAAGCGCAAACGAACACCCGCTGGCCAGCGCGGCCCACGTCCACAAAACCGCCCAGCGCAGCCACGGGGTCATGCCCGCAGCATAGCGCCCGGGCGCGCCCCGCGAGACGACCGAGAGAGTCCGTATAAAGAATTATACCAATGTATAGGCCGTGCTGGACGCGCCGCGACCGCGGCGCATGGCCAGGCGGTGGCCCCGTTGGCACGCAGCGTGGACTACGGACGGGGCATGGGGAACAACCTCCCCGCGGCAAAAGGAGTTGGTCATGGCAGGTCCCGAGATTCTCGAAGGCGGCGCGGTCCCGGTGAAGGCTTGGATTCGAGGGGTCGAGGCCGATGACAAGGCCCTCGATCAGCTGCGCAACGTGGCCCGGCTCCCGGTGGTGTTCAAGCACGTGGCCGCGATGCCCGACGTGCACTTTGGCATCGGCGCCACCGTGGGCAGCGTCATCCCCACCAAACAAGCGATCATCCCCGCCGCGGTGGGGGTCGACATCGGGTGCGGGATGATGGCCGCGCGCACGTCGCTGACCGCGTCCGACCTGCCCGATTCGCTCAAAGACATCCGCAGCGACATGGAGCGGGCGGTGCCCCACGGGCGCACCGGGCGCGGGGGCCGCAACGACCGTGGGTCCTGGGGGGCCACCCCGGGATCTGTGGACAGCGGGTGGGCCAAGCTGAAGCCCGGGTACGACCGGATCATCGACCGTCACAAGAAGCTGGACCGGGGCAAACACGTGACCCAGCTCGGCACCTTGGGCGGGGGCAACCACTTCATCGAGCTCTGTCTCGACGAGGAGCAACGGGTGTGGGTGATGCTGCACAGCGGGTCCCGTGGGGTAGGCAACCGCATTGGGTCGCACTTCATCGCGCTGGCGAAAAAGGACATGGAGACCCACATCAGCAACCTGCCGGACAAAGACCTGGCGTACTTCCAGGAGGGCACCGAGCACTTCGATGACTACGTGTTCGCGGTGGGGTGGGCCCAAAGCTATGCCCGCGAGAACCGCAACATCATGATGGCGCGGGTCCTCGACGCGCTCCGCAAGCACAAAGCTCTGCCCACGTTCAGCGTGGACAAAGAGGCGGTCAACTGCCACCACAACTATGTGCAGCGGGAGACCCACTTCGGGGAAGACGTGTTCGTGACCCGCAAAGGGGCGGTGAGCGCCCAGGAAGGCCAGCTTGGCATCATTCCCGGGTCGATGGGGGCCAAGTCCTTCATCGTGCGTGGCAAAGGCAACGCGGAGAGCTTCCACTCTTGTTCCCACGGGGCGGGGCGGGTGCTGTCTCGCACCGCGGCGAAGAAGAAGTTCACCGTCGAGGACCACGCCGCGGCCACCGCGGGGGTGGAGTGTCGGAAGGACGCGGGGGTGATCGACGAGACCCCGCAGGCGTACAAAGACATTGACCGGGTCATGGCCGCCCAGTCGGACCTGGTCGATGTGGTGCACACCTTGAAGCAAGTGGTGTGCGTGAAGGGGTGAGTCATGATCGAGATCGATGGTTCTCGGGGCGAAGGCGGCGGGCAGATCCTGCGCTCGGCGTTGGCGCTGTCGGTGCTCACCGGCCGGCCCTTCCGCATCGAACAGATTCGGGCCCGGCGCAAAAAGCCGGGCCTGATGCGCCAACACCTGACCGCGGTGCGGGCCGCGGCCCGGGTCTCGCATGCCGCGCTGTCCGACGTCACCGTGGGCAGCACCGTCCTGTCCTTCGCCCCCCAAGGGGTGGTGGCCGGCCACTACGAGTTCGCGATCGGGACCGCGGGCTCGACGTCGCTGGTGCTGCAGACCGTGCTCTGGCCTCTGCTCGCGGCCGCGGGCGAATCGGTGCTCGTGCTCACCGGGGGCACGCACAACCCGATGTGCCCGCCGGTGACGTTCATGGAGCACGCGCTTTTGCCGCTGTTGGCGACCATGGGCGCGGACGTGACCCTCTCGCTCGAGCGCTACGGCTTCTTCCCCGCCGGGGGGGGCCGGCTGGTGGCGCGCATTCGGGGCTCTACCGCGTGGCGCCCCCTCGAGCTGCTCACCCGTCGCGGCGACGTGTCGGTGCGGGGGGGCGCCCAGGTGGCGGAGCTGTCCGAGAAGATCGCGCACCGGGAGGTGCGGGTGCTCAAGGACAAGCTCGGCCTCGCGCGGGACGCGGTCACCGTCGAAACTGTGAAGAGCATCGGCCCGGGCAACATCGTCCAGGCTTTTGTGCAGAGCGAGGGCCTGTGCGAGGTGTTCACCGCCTGTGGCGAGCGGGGCCTGCGGGCCGAGCAGGTGGCCAAGCGGGTGGTGGGCCAGGTCAGGCAATACCTCGCCTCGGACGCGCCGGTGGGGCCCTACCTCGCCGACCAGCTGCTGATTCCGTTGGCCTTGGCCGGCGGGGGCACGTTCCGCTGCACCGAGGCCACGCCCCATCTGCACAGCAACGCGGAGGTGGTCGAAATGTTCCTGCCTGTGCGGGTGCAGATCGACGAGGGGGCGGGGGCCGCGCAGGTCACCGTGCGCGGGGTGTCCTGACCGGTCAGCCGATCTGCCAGGACACCCCCGGCCGGGCCTGGTAAACGGTCTGCATGGGGACACACGAAAAAAAGAGCGGACCGACCTTTACCCGTCGTGAGGTGCTCGCGGGCTCGGCGGTGGCGGTGGCCGCCGCCGGGTGCCCGGGCCCGTTGCCGGGGGTGGACGCCGGGGGCGCGGCCGATGCAGGCACATTGAGCGATGGGGGCCTCGCCGCCCCCGACGCGGGCCAGACGCTCGACGCCGGGCTCGACGCGGGCGCACCCGACGCGGCGTCGTCCCCGGACGCGGGAGCGGACGCGGGCTTGGCCCCCGACGGGGGGCTGGACGCCGGAGCCCCGGGCCCCGACGGCGGCGACTTTGCTGACGGGGGCGCCCCCGACGCGGCCGCGGACGATGCGGGGGTGGACCCAGACCACCCGGCCGCGATCGCCCCGAGCCCGGAGTTCCCGCTCGGCGTGGCCACCGGTCCGGGGCAATCGGGGGGCGTGGTGTTCTGGACCCGGTACGACGGGCCCAATGATATTGCGCTGTGTTATTGGCCGGCGATGGACCCGTCCGGCTACACCCTGCAGCCGATGGGCCCGGCCGACCTGTCGCCGCTGATGGCCGGCCAGCGCGCGTTTGTGGCCCACCCCGAGCTGCTCCCCGGGGTGCGCTACGAGTACACCTTCGTGGAGCTGGACCTGTCCGACCCCGCGGTGTGGCTCGGCCGCAGCGACGTGGGCCAGGTGCGCATCCCCGCCCTCGGAGGCAGTGACAAGGTCGTGCGCATCGGGGCCCATTCCTGCACCAACGCGGGCGAGACCAACTTCAATGTGCTCGACGCCGCGGGGTCGTTGACCGATCTCGACGCGTACATCCTCGTCGGGGACACGGTGTACGCGGACGGGGCCGTGACCCGCGCGGAGTACGACCAGTTTTGGGACACCGCCTTTCGCACCAACGCCTACCGCGACATCCGGCGGCGCAATCTGTTGCTCGCCACGTGGGACGACCACGAGGTGGACAACAACTGGAACCCGGAGACGTTTGACCCCACCAACCTCGCCAACGCCACCGACGCGTTTTTCGCCCACCAACCCCTCGATCCCGTGGCCGCCGATCCCCAGCGCATCTGGCGGTCCCAACGGTTCGGCAATGTGCTCGAGGTGTTCGTGCTCGATTGCCGCTCTGAGCGGCTGCCGTCGACGCGCCAGACCGAAGACGCGATCTACATCTCCACCGCGCAGATGGATTGGCTCAAGACCGGCCTGGCCAACTCCCCGTGCACGTTCAAGCTGATCGTGAACAGCGTGCCCATCGCCGACCAGCCCCTCGCCCTCGGCGCCGCCGACCAATGGAGCGGGTACGCGGCCCAGCGCGACGAGATCCTCGACTTCATCGACACCGCGCCGTTCGACGGGGTGATCTGGCTGGCCGGGGACATCCACATGTCGGCCACCGGCCGGATCGGGGCCCCCGGCGACCAGGGCGCAGGCCAGATCGAGGTCATCTCCAGCGGCGCGGCCAAGGCGGTGGGCAACCCCCGCGCGTTTTTGTTCAACGGTCCCCAATGGGACTGGGCCACCGCCCAGCGCGCGTTCGTCACGCTGTCCTTCCAGCCCCTCACCGGCCAGGTCACCGTCACCCACCTGGCCGAGGGGCTCGGGGTCATGGACGAGCACACCTACACCATCGCCACCCTCTGACGATGGGCCCCGCCCCGCCCCGGGCGGGACTTTCCCCCGCCCCCCGGGGTGGTTACGCTTTTTGTATGCCTGCCCCCAAGCTCCCGAAGAACCTCAACAAGCACGCCACCACCATCGCGGTGGTCGGATCCGTGCTCCGGGAGGTGGCCAAGCTGGTCAAGGTGGTGCTCGAAAAAGAGCCCCGCACCTGCCCCAAATGCACCTACCGGATGGTCAACGAGGTGTCCCGCATCAGCCGCGGCCGGCACCGCGACCCGCGCCGGTATTGGCGCTGTTCGGCCTGCGCCCGCCGGTACAAGTCCGTGGGGGATGGGCCGTTCATGGAGCCCACCGACCGCGAGTGGCAAAAGTACGTGCCCCTGCGTTTCCCCCGCTGAGGCACGACGTGCAGTTCCTCGCTTGGCCCCTGCTGCTGGTGATCAAGTTCTACCGGCGTTTTATCTCGCCGCTGTTGCCGCCGAGCTGCCGCTACTACCCGAGTTGCTCGGCCTACGGCCTGGAGGCGATCCAGTTGCATGGGCCGTTTCGGGGGACCTGGCTCACCGTCCACCGCATCGCCCGCTGCAACCCCTGGGGGGGCGAGGGCCTCGACCCGGTGCCCGGCTCCGAGATGGCCAAGCGCCTGGCCGAGGGCCACGGGCACGATGACCACCCGCACGACGACCACGGACACGACCACCACCACCCGTGAGCGCAGGCGGGCCCGCCTTCGCCGGTCTCTTCCCGGCCACCGCCAGTTCTTGATCACACGTGCAATGACATGGGCGAGGCGGTCACTCCGCGTCGTCGCCGCTGAGCCCGGCGAGGGCCACGGCCGCGGCCACCCCGCCCGCGGCCGCGGCGGCCACCCCAGCCCCGCCCAGCGCCGCGGCGAACCCGGCCAGTGCCGCCCCGTCCCGGTCGGGCCAGAGCAAGTAGACGGGCACGCCGGCGGCGGCCCCGGCCAGGCCCGCCGCCAATGTCGCTGCAACAGCGGCGGCGACCCCGGTGATCACGGCCGCGCCCGGGTCCGCGCCCATCATCAGGGCCATCGCCGCCACCACGCCCCCGGTGAGCAACACCGGCGCCACCGCGAGCCCAGCCGCGCCGGGCAGACCCAGCCACAGCCAGGGTGCCCCCGAGGCGGCGAGCAACACGGTGAAGTTGGCCACCGCCAGGGCGCTGGCCCCGGCGATGGCGATGAACACCCCCCCCGCGGCGCCGACCCCGGCGGTCAGGGCGATGGCGGTGACCCGCTGGCTGTCGGTCGGCCCCCCGCCGCGCGCCACCGTGGCCGGGGCCTGGTAGTCGGTGAGCGAGCGCGCGGTGACCACCGCGTGTTGGTTGTCCTGCAGCTGGGCCACCGCCCGCTGCAGGCGCTGTCCCCGCCGCACGTAGACCTCGTAGCGCCCCGGTCGCAAGGCCACGACCACGGGCACGCCGGCGAGCTTCTCGAACTCCGCGAGCACCCGCCCGTCGTCGAGCCGCACCGCGATGTAGCCGGACACCGGGCCCGCGATCTCCAGCTGGCTGCGGGTGGCGCTGAGCTCGGTGAGCACGACATCACCTTGGCCGATGAGGTCGATGTCGTACGTGGGGTGCTGGGGTCCGTAGGCGCTGTCCACAGTTCGGCTGGTGGTCATGGTGTACGCGAAGCGGTAGGCCTCCATCAATGTCACTTGGCCATCGGCGTCGCCGTCGGCGGCGCCGCGCAGCCCGCTGACCAGAAAGTGCGTGAAGAACGACCCGCGCAGCGCGTCCGACTCCTGGGCCGCTTCGTCGCGGCCCGCCGAGGTCACATACGCCCGGCCGCGCACGTCGCGCGCGGGGACAAACGCTTGCACCGGCACATGCACGCCCCCTTTGGCCCGGGTCACCGCCCCGGCATTGCACGAATCGAGCACCAGCAGGCCAAACCGCACCGGCAACGCCTCGAGCCAACGCCGCATCTCCGCGTAGGGGAGCGTGCCGTCGCGCAGCAGCAGGCCCTCGTCGCTGGAGTGGCCCGAGTAGTACACGACCACCTCGGTGGGGCCGGTGGCCGCGGCTTGTTCGATGCGCGCGGCGAGCGCGGCCTGGGCGCGCCGGGCGCCCGCGAGGTCGGGGCCCTGGGTCGAGACCAAACGGTCGGGCGCGACCCCGCCGAGCTCGGTGAGCACCCCGGCGAAGGCGTCGGCGTCGGATTCGGCGTAGGCCAAGGTCGCGCGCTCGTGCCCTTGGTTGGCCCCGATGACCCAGGCGAACCGGGCCGGGGCTTGTCCCTCGTCGGCCGCGGCGGGGGCAGCCACCGTGTACAGGGCCGCGGCCAAGACCGCGCCCACCCTCGACGACAGATGCCCCCGCGCGGCCCGGGCCGGGCTCACCGCGGGCCCCCCGCGCCGGTCTTGGCCACCACCAGATCGGTGACGTCATACCCATCCAGCAGCAATGGGTCGCGGGCGGGCGCGGGGGTGCGCTCGGCCCACGCGCTGACCTGCGCGATCACCGGCGCGACCAAGAACGGCTCGGGGCGGCGCACCAAAAAGAACCGCTCAAACCCGGGCGCGTCGTCGAGCACGAACGCTTCGTGCAACCGCTCGACCGGGCCGGGCAGGTACAACACCGAGCCGGCGCCGTCGCGCGGGAGGTGCACGGTGAGACCGCGACGTCCGTCGACGGAGACGAGCACCACGTGGGCGGCCCGGTCCACGGTCAGGCCGAGCCGCACCTCGTCTCCGGGCCCGAGCACGGTGTCCGGCCCGATGGCGCGCTGCCCGCCCGCGGTCACGTGATAGGCCACGAGGGTGCTTTGGCCCTTGGTGCGCACCGCGGGGCGGCCGGTGGGATCTGTGACAAGCGGCAGCGCCAACCACACGGCGGCGGCGCAGGCGAGGGCGGCGGGGGCCAGGGCCCAGCGCCATCGCCGGGCGGGCCGCGGGGGGGCGGGGGACAGCGCGCGCGCGAGGGCGGCGGCGTCCTGGCGGAGGTCGCGACCGGCCACGAAGGTGCGGTTCTCGTCGCGCAGGGCCTCGACCTGTTGGGCCACCGCGGGGTCGTCGAGCCGATGCCGGGGGGCGCCGGGCTCGTCGAGTGCGAGCTGTTCGAGCTCGAGGGGCGAGAGGGGGCGGCGTGGTTCAGTCATCCTGCCCTCCTTGTTGGCGCGGGCCGGGGGTGGTCTCGAGGGTCTCGGCCCGGGCTTTGAGTTGGCGGAGGCGCTTGCGCACCCCGGACACGGACATGCCGGTGGCGTCCGCGACCTGTTGCAGGGTCATGCCGTCGACAAAATGCAGCACCGCCATGACCCGGGTCGAGGTCTCGACCGTGCCCAGCACTTGGTGGGCGTAGACCCGCAACCAAGACGGCGCGGGCTCGTCGAGCACGGCGAACCGATCGATGTCGTCCCCTTGGCTCACCTCATATTTGCGCCCGTGTTTGGCCAGGCGGTTGAGGCACAGCCTCGTCGCGGTGGTGTACATCAGCGAGGACAGACCGCGGTCCGAGAGGCGGGGCAAGGCACGCAGCACATTCACGAACACATCTTGCAACAGGTCCTCCGCCTCCTGTTCGTGTCCGAGCAGCGCCTTGCACCGACGGAACACCATTGGTGCATAGCGAGCGTACAGCGCCTCGACATCGATGGCCGCGGGGGGACCATGCCCATCATTCATGGCCCACCACCAACGGGGCGGTGAGGGGCAGGGACAAAAACGTGGTCGCGACCACGACCTCGGCCAGCGCCAAAAGCACGCCAAAGCCCAGCATGGCCGGCGCGGCCACGTATTGCCCAAACGCCCAATCCGAGGGCAGCCCATCCACCCCAGGGACCAAGCCCGCGAAGGCCAGCCCCATGCCGAACACCAAGCCCGCGGCCGGAACCATCAACACCGAGCCAATGCCCAGGGCCCCGAACGTCATCCAGTAGCTTGGGCTGTCGTAGGCCGCGTAGGTCTCGAGCCATTGCGCGTCGTCGGGCGCGACCTCGGCCTGGCCCGCTTTTGGCGCCGTGTGGTCCGCCTCCGCGGCCGGGCCGTCGGCTTCGGCGGTCGGTTCGGGCGGGACCTCCACCCGCTCGGGGCTGGGGGCGGCGGCCTGCAGGGCCAAGGCGGTGAACACGATCAACGAGCTGGACATGGTGAACTCCTGGTCTGCACAACGGCGTGCAGGGATTCAACCGGTCAGCCCAGATTTGGTGTCACCCCCGCGCGGCGCTTTTTGCCCGCGCGGGTGTGCGGTACCTCACGCGGCGAGGTCTTCCTTCTTTTTGCCCTTGCCGTTGCCGTTGCCGTTGCCGAGCAACCGCCGGAACACCGAGCCCTTCTCCTCGATCTGGAGCAGGACCCCGCGGGCCCGGGGCTCGTAGCGCTCGAGGAACCGCAGCGCGATTTCGCGGCGCTTCTCCTCTTGGGGCGTGCCCTGCGCGGCCTTGGCTTGTTCGGCCAGGGCCTTGCCCATCGCCTCCCAACACAGAAGTTGGCAGAGCCGCTCGGCGTGGAGCATGCCGAAGGAGAAGTCTTTGCCCGGGTCCCAATCCTTCATGAACGCCGCGCGCCAGTTGAGCACCGGCACCCCGCGCAGGTCGCCGAGCTTGTCCGCGGCGATGTTGGTCAGGATGGTCTGGATCCCGTTGAGCACATGCACACGCATTTTCGCGACCAAGCGATCCATGGGATCGCCCCGCACCGCGTCGAGCCGGGCCGCGGCCTGCATCGAGAAGAACCGCCCGGGGTTGCGGATGACGCTCTGCATGTTGTCCTTGAGCGCCATCAGGGCCTGAATCTGGCTCGTGCCCTCGTACACGGGGATGACGAGCGCGTCGCGCAGCAGCTTCTCGATGCCGGCCTCGACGATGTAGCCGATGCCCCCATGGATCTGCATCGCCATCCGCGCAAACCGCACACACTCTTCGCCCCCGACGTACTTGATCAGCGGGGTCAGATGCCGGGCCTTGCGCTTCATGCGGCGCATCTTCTTTTCCCGCTCGCGGCGCTCTTTGTCGTCCTGCGGCGGCTGGGTCTTGAGCATGCCCTTCATGCGGGTGGCGACCTCTTCATAGGTCGCGGCCTTGAACGAGATCGCGCGCAAGCCGGCGATGAGCACGTCCATCTCGTCGAGGTAGTCGGCGATCATCTCGTGCTGCACGATGGGCTTGCCCATGGTCACGCGCTCTTCGGCGTAGGCCACCGACTTGCGGTAGGCGTTCTCCATGATGCCCAGGCTCTCGAACCCCACCGCGATGCGCGCGTTGTTCATCAGGAGCAACATGCCCAAAAAGCCATGACCGCGCTGGCCGATGAGCTCGGCGTAGCTATCCTCAAAATCGAGGGTCGCGGCCACCGCCGAGTGTTGGCCCATCTTGCCCTCGACCCCGCCGATGGCGAAGTTGCGGACCTTCTCGCCGTCCTTTTCGATGTGGGCCGGGCAGTAGAACAGCGACAGGCCCTTGAGCCCGGGATGGGTCGACGGGTCCTCGCTGCGGGCGATGACGATGTGATGCTCGCCGTGGCCGGAGGTGATGAAGATCTTCTGGCCGGTGAGGCGCCAGGAGCCGTCTTCTTGCTCCACCGCCTTGGCCCGAATCTGGGCGAGGTCGGAGCCCGCGCCCGGCTCGGTGAGCACCATCGCCCCCCACTCTTGGCCGGTGGCCATGGCCGCGATCTGCTCGTCGAAACGGGTCTTGGTGATCCCGCCGTTGGTGATCTCGGTGCTGCCCTCCTCGATGGAGTACAGCAGCAGCGCCGAGGCGATGCCGCCGTGAAAGCCGAAGTGGCTCATCACCGAGACGTCGGCCCGGGCGAGCATCTCGAGGAGCATGCTGTTGACCACCAGCGGGGCGTTCATGCCGCCGAGCCGCCGGGGCAGCGACAGGCCCATGGCCCCGAGCTCGCCGAGGGCCTTCATGATCTTTTCCATGCGCTCGGGCTCTTTGACCTCGCCGTTGTCGAGAATCTCGGGGTGCTGCTCGTCGAGCTCTTTGCTGTGGGGGGCAATCTCATTGGCGATGAACTCCCCCATCTGGGTGAGCACGTCGCGGAAAAATGCCACCGCCTCTTCGTTGGACGCGTAGCCCTCTTCGTCGGGGAAACCGGCCTCGACGATGTCGATCACCGTGTCCCAATCCATGTTGTCGAACTGGAACTGAAGGTCTTCGTTGTCGGTGAAGAAGTTGGCCATGTCGTTGCGTCCTCTCCGTCGGGGGGCAGTGTGCGCGTGCACCCACACACACTATTTCATTCCACCATGAATTTTATCGACACATCGCGCGATCAACCAGAGTTGCCGGGGCCTTTTTCCCCCGCTTCGTCGGCCAGGGGGCGGCGCAGGCGCAACTCGGCGTGCACCGGGATCGCCGCGCGGTCGGTCGGGACCACGAAGGTCTCGCCCACCCGCCAGCGTTCGCGCTGGTTGGAGAAGTGCGGGTGTTGGTAGTGGCCGCTCTGGCCGAGGTCGATGACCATGCGGCCCTCGACGGGGGAGGTCATGTGGGCCATCAGCCGGAACACCGCCCCGCGATCCACCGGCAGGCCCCCCTCGGCCCGGATCGTCGTCGACCACCCGGACTCTTCTTGTTCGGCCACCTGGAACACCGCCCCCACCACCGGGGTCGAGGCCAACGCATTTTTGAACGTCAGCCGGTGCACGCTCCCCCAGCGCCAGTCCTGGGGCCCGGCGCTGACCTCCTCGACCAGCCGGTCGAGGGCCACCGCCGCCGCCCGCTCGACAAACCCGGCCAAGCCCTCCCGGTCCTTGGACCGGTAGTCGTCGAACAAGACCTGGTCTCGCCCCTGATGCTCTTCGAGAATCGCGTTCTCGATGATCATCTGGGTGGCGGGATCGTCCTGCAGGTACAGGGCGAAGTCCTCGCCCACGTGCACCGCCAACACCTCATAGGTGAACGCCTCCAGCAGCCAGGTGAAGGGCAGCGCGCCCAGGCTCTCGGTGGTGTAGGCCCCGTCGAAGGTGCGCACATATTCGCAGAACTTGCTCACCCGCCCCTCGTTGTGCCCCACCAACGCTTCGGGGCAATAGGTGCCAAGCACGGGGGCGAGGCGTTGGGCCTGGGGGCTGGTCACGTCTTGCTGCAGACCGCAGTATACAGCTTCATTGTGTTTGTGCCGGACGAGGTCGCGCAGCTTGTGGTCGATGCGCTGGGCCCGGTGCGGGGTGCGGCCGCCGAACCCATAGGCGGCGGCGATGCGGTCGTCCTCGTCGATGCGCTGGTTGGCGGAGAAGACATAGCCGGTGGGGGGATTTTTGATGTAGGGCAGGGCGTCTTCGGGCAAAAACCCGCGCCAACCGGCGGTCTCGTGGGCGCCGTTGCGGGGGCGATCGCTGCGCTCGTCGCTGATGCGGAGGGGGATGCGGCCTGACAATGCATAGGCAATGTCGCCCCGGGTATCGGCGAAGATCCAGTTGAGGCTGGGCACGGCCAGGCCCCCCACCGCGGTGCGGGCCTCGTCGACGGTGCCGGCCGCGGCCAAGTCCCAGAACGCCAGCAGGCTGTCTTTGGCCTCGTCGGGGAAAAAGCCCGGCCAGAGCAGGGCGAACTGCGCGTCGGGCTCCATCTGGTTGCGGTAGGCCTCGGGGAGCATGGGGCCGAACAGGGTGGTCTTCCAGACCTCGCTGGTCTCGATTTGGCCGTTGACCACGAAGGATTGCATCCACGCCCCGAAAGGTTTGGCCTCGTCGTCGACGATGTAGCGATCGTCGCGGTCGGGATCGGTCTGGATGCGCACCAGGTCTTGGGTGTCGGCGTAGGACGCGGTGAAGGCAAAGCTCACCGTGCGGTTGTGGCCCGCGACCACCGCGGGCACCCCGGGAAAGGTCGCGCCCACCACGTCGACCGGGCCGTAGGCGATGTGGGCGAGGTACACCGTCGAGGGCGCGGCGTGGCGCAGGTGGGGGTCGGCGCACAGCACGGGGTGGCCGTCGTTGGTGTGGGCCCCGGACACCGCCCAGGCGTTGGACGCGCCTTTGGGGAATAGCTGGTCGAGGCGCCGGCCTTCGGTGGGGGGCGCGGGGGGCGGCGGCAACGGGGTGGGGGGCGTGAGGGGGCTCAAGCCCTCGGGCCGGAGGGGGGCGGGGTCCGGCGCGTCGGGCTCGTCGAGGTCTCGGAGGTGGGCCACGCCCCCGTCGTCGAGCGGGACGAGCAGCGCGTCGCGGCGGGGGTCGTCGGGGGCGAGGCGGGCGAGCACCCGGGCCCGGACAAACTCTTGGTCGAGGTCGCCGCTGAGCCGGAAGCTGTAGAGCCGAAAGATGGACAGCGCGTCGTAGACCGAAAACGGTTTGAACGTGAGCCGCAACAAGCGCAGCTCGGCGGGCAGCCCCGCGTGGCTGGCCCCGTCGTTGACCCCCTGGACGTAGGCTTCCAAAATGCGCCGAAGCCGGGGGGAGAGCAGGCGCTCCTCGTCGCGCAACCGGTAGGTCATGAAGCGCAGCTGGCTGTCGGTGTCGAGGAAATCGCGCCCGAACAGTTCGGTGATGCGGCCCTGGGCCGCGTGCCGCAAAAAATCGATCTGGAACAGGCGGTCCCGGGCGTGCACGAAGCCGAGGCCGTAGGCGGCGTCGGGCTCGTCCTGGGCGAAGATGTGCGGCACCCCCTCGTCGTCGACGACCACGTCCGCGCCGCGGTCGGGGTACGCGCCCCGGGCGAACACCGTCTGGGGCGCGTCGGCGGTCTCGGGCGGATAAAGCCAATCGAACAGGCTGCACCCCGGCCCCGCCACCGCCACCGTGGCCGCGATGATGGCCATCACCGCCGCCCTTGCCGGGCCGCGGCGAGCGTTTATCGTGGTCCCATGACGCTGCTGTTCAACATTCTCTGGGCCACCCTCGGCGGGGGCTTTCTCATCGCGCTGCAATACCTGCTCGGGGGGCTGGTGCTGTGCGCCACCATCGTGGGCATCCCCTTCGGCCTGCAGTGTTTTAAGCTCGCGCACCTGGCGTTGACCCCGTTCGGTCACGACTTTGAAGAGGACCCCACCGCGGGGGCCACCGGCCTGCTGGGCCTGTTGATGAACATCATTTGGCTCATCTTCGGCGGCATCACCACCTTCATCACCCACGTCGGCCTCGGCTTTTCCGCCGCCATCACCATCATCGGCATCCCCTTCGCGATCCAACACGCGAAGCTGGCGGTGCTGAGCTTGTTCCCCTTCGGCCGCCGCGTGATCGAAGTGCACTGACATTGGACGGGGCCCGGTCATTCCGCGGGCAGCGCGAACGATGCCCCCGCGGCCCCGGCCCCGATCAGCACCACCACCCCGCCGAGCAGGGCCACCGAGCTGGCCGCGATCGTGACCACGTCCCGGGTGTCGTAGATCGCCGCCCGCTTGACCTGGACCTGCTCCGCGTCGGCCTGAAAGTGTAGCAATACCGCATAGATACCGAGGCCGCCGCCCGCCACCATGGTGAGCAGACCGAGCGCCCCCACCGCCCCGCCGACCCCGAGCACGATGGTCGACAGCCCGAGCCCGGCCGGCTCCGCGGGGGCCGCCGCCGGGGCGGGGGCCGGTCCTGCCTTGTCGGCTTCCATCGTGACCTCTTGGCGAATCAGCTCAAAGAAGCCGCGAATCTTGGGGGGCAGGTCGGGGTCGAGCTGGTAGTCGGGCTTTTTCTGCAGCAAGAACCGAAAGTGAATGCGGGCCTCGACGTCGTTTTTGAGCACCCGTTGCAGGATGCCGGCCCGGAGGTGGGCGTTGAGCAGCTGCTCCTCTTGCACGTCGGGGTGGGTGATGACCTCGAGCCACAGGTTGATCGCGTCCTCGTACTCGAGGTTCTGTTCGGCGGCTTCGGCTTTTTCGATGTAGGTCGTCACCGGTTCGCGGTCGGCTTGGGCGAGCACCGGCCGCGAACACAGGCCGAGCAGCAAGACGGCAAACACGCGTGTGGTCATGGCGCGAGCATACAACTTGTCCGCCCGGGCGGGGCAAGCCCGATTGGCCGACGCGGGCGGGTGTGTCATCGACCGGCCATGGTCGCCCACCGCGCCCCCCGAGGAAAAGACGTGCCCTGGCCCGCGCTGGTGGTGGGCACCGAGCGCGACCCGGTGGTGCGCGAACGCCTGCGCACGATGATGCGCACCCTGCACGAGTGGTCGCTGGTCGAGCCCGGGGACAAGGTCATGGTCGCCCTGTCCGGGGGCAAGGACAGCTACGCGCTGTTCGACCTGATGGTGCGCGCGGCCGAGAAGGCGCCGTTTGCGGTCGAGGTCATCGGGGTGCACCTCGACCAGGCCCAGCCTGGCTATGCCCCCGAGGCGTTCTACAAGTGGCTCGAAGACTTTGGGGCCCCGTACCAAATCCTGCGCGAAGACACCTACTCGGTGGTCAAGGACAAGACCCGCAGAGGCCAAACCTACTGCGTGGTGTGTTCGCGCCTGCGCCGCGGCATCCTGTACACCGCCGCCGACCGGCTCGGTTGCAATAAGATTGCGCTGGGCCATCACCGCGATGACGCGCTCGAGACCTTTTTGATGAACACCTTTTTCGCGGGCAAGCTCCAAGCCATGCCCGCGAAGTACGTGACCGACGACGGGCGCTTCACCGTGATCCGGCCCCTCATCGACACCGCCGAAGACGATCTGCGCGCGTTCGCCGCGTACCGGGGCTATCCGATCCTGCCCTGCAACCTGTGCGGGAGCCAAAGCGGGATGCAGCGCCAAGAGATGAAGGCCCTGCTCGAAGACATGACCCAAAAGCACCCCCACGTGCGGCAGGTGATGCTCCAGGCCCTGAAGAACGTGCGCCCCACCCATCTGCTCGACGAGCAGGTGGCCGCGGCCTGGTCCGCCACCGGGGGCGACGGCGCCCACCAGCTCAAGGCCGGCGACCGGGCGTCCAAGACCCGGCACCCGGCCACGGTGGTGCGCTCGCGGGGGCTGCCCATCGTGGGCCAGACCGAACCAGCTTGAGCGCGCAGCCTCTTGGCAAACCACGTGAACGCAGGGCCCCGGGCGTCCTTGGATCGTTTCGGGGCACGGACCGGGCGGCGGTGGCGGGCGCGGCTCGCCACAATTAGCATGGTCGTCGGACAGGCGGCGCGGGTGCCGCCAAGACAGGGCCGTGGGGGGCCCCTGCGGGCGCAGGCCGGTCGGCGCCCTGCGCCGGGAGACGACACACACCATGCAGGTCGAACGCTCCCTGAGCTCTTGGTTCCCGCTAATTCCCGAGTGCATCGCCGCCGGCTACGTCGATCTCGCCGCGCACACATTGCTCGCGGTCAAGACCGCCGACCCCCAACCGGTGCAGGCGCTCGACGAGGTGGCCCGCGCCACCGCGGCCCTGTTCGAGGGCCCCGCGGTGCGCGCGGTGGCCGAGGCCTACCGGCGGGCGCAGGGGGCGCCGGACGGGGTGTGCACGTTTCTGGGCGAACTGTTGGTGTGCGGCGAAGAGTTCTTGTACGTATTTGTGAAGAGCCGGCGGCGGGCCGACCACGCGCTGTTGTTTGTCTGTCGCAGCTCGGCCAACATCGGTTTGGTCCTGCGCAAGACCCGTCGCTCCGCCGAGGAGATCGAACATGTGGCCTAGCCCGGGCGAGCCCGCGGCGAAGACGTCCGGTTTTTCGACCGGGGACGCGGCCTTTGCCCACGCCCCGGGTCCCGCCCCGGCGTCGTCGTGGCCCGCGTTGCGCCCCGCCGAGCTGCAGTCGTTCTTGTTGGGGGTCGTGCGCCGCACCCACGGGTTCGACCTGGTGCCGTTCGAGGACGATGACGCAGACCTGTCCACGCTGCGCGACGTGATGCAGGCCTGCGTGCAGGTCGCCATCGAGGCCCTGGGACTTGTCATCGACCGGTACGACCGGGACGCGGGCGACGACGACGACGACACCTCGGACCCGCGGGTCCAACAACTCGTCGACGTCGCGTTCATGGGGCGCATGGGCCTGACCGAACGGCGCCGGGTGCTCGGCGCCGCCGCCCCCGACGACCGCTGGGCCTTGCTCGAGACCGCGTCCATCGCGAGCCGTGAAATCTTGATGTCGCTGTCCGCGGTCGAAGCGCTGCTCACCGCCATCGAGGGCCTGCGCGCCGACAACAGCTTCTACAAAATCGAGCGCGAGCGTGCGCTGCGCGCCCGCTATGCCTTTTTCTGTTTTCGACAGGACGTGCCCACCGCGGCCCCCGCCCCGGTGTTGTCCGAGGTGGCGCGCCACGTGCGATATGCCGCATTGGGCATCGCCGGCTCACCAGCGACGACGTGTACCCGCATCTGCGCGTCAGCGACCGGCTCGAGATCAGCCGGCTGCAACAGCGATTGCTCGGTTGGTTGCGCGACCCGCGTCCCACCGCCGCCCACCGCCACGAAGGCGAGCGGCTCTGGAACGACGCGACCTCGTTCGCGGACATTTTGCAGCGCATCAACGAACGCCCGGAACTCTGCGAGTACGACGTGCGCGCGCTGCGACAAGCCCTCCACCGGCTGCAGGAAGAGCACGTGCTGAGCATCGATCTTCGCGACCTGTTTTCGGCCCCCCACTGGTTGCTCGGGCGTCACCCCATGCTCGACCGTATGTTGCAGGATGGCCCCATGCTGCGCCACGACGCGGCCTGGTGGCTCGAACACATCGTGTCGGAGCTCGAGGCCCCTGGCGCGGTCCACGAAGAAGGCCTCGACGTGGACCCCGACAACTTTTGAGCTGATCGCCGCGGCGGCGCGGGGTGGTCTGGGCCCGGGCGCGGCCGTGGTCGACGTGCGTGGGGCCGCGCATTCCGCACAGAAAAGGCCCCAGGCCGGCAAAACCAACCCAGGGCCACGCCCGCCGGCGGGGGGCGCCGACGAACGCACCCCAGGTAAAGCAGAGGGCGTGCCAGGCCGACGGGGATCGATGCCGCCAGTGCAACTATCTGATTTTGCTTAGGAAACGTCGTCGGGCAGCATCGCCTTGACCGCCATCCAGGTCCCGTCCACGTACTCCCAGCGTTCGGTATGCACGCTTTCACGCAAGCGCTGCGTGCTTTTCTCCACAAACACCATCTTCACGGTCACGGTGGCCTCGGTGGCGGCTTCGTTCTGCATCACCTGCATGACCTCGAGCTGGCTGACGTCGATGTCCGCGAACCGCTTTTCCCAATCGGTGATGAACGCCGCGCGCAGATCGGGATGCACAAACCGGGCGGCGTGCGGCACCCGACCCCACCGCAAGTCCACGTGGTGCCGGGACAGGGTCACGTCGAGGTCACCACGCTGCGTGACCTCGCGCGCGGTCTGACACCCCAGGGGGAAAACCACGCACAGGGTGAGCGAGAGAGCGCAGAACAGACGCAGTGGCATGGTCACAGCGCCGCCTCGTACATGTCGTAGTGGCAGCGCTGCATGCCCAGCGACTCGTAGGTCGCCTTGGCCGGGGCGTTGTCGACCTCGACGTACAACCGCACGCCGCACACCTCGCCCACCTTGCGGGCCTCGTCTTGCACGCGCCGGTAGAGCGCGCGGTAGATGCCGGTGCGGCGGTGGGACGGCACAATGTATACGGATTGGATCCACCAGAACATGCCGTCGCGCCAGTCGCTCCACTCATAGGTGAGCATGAGCTGGCCCACGATGTTGTCGCCGTCTTTGGCCAACAGGTAGCGGCCGTAGCGGGGCTGTTCGAGCAGGCGGCGCACCCCGCGGCGCACCACGTCGAGGGACAGCGGCTTGTCCTCGGTCTCCTGGGCCATGGCCACGTTGAACCGCGCGATCGCCTCGGCGTCGTCGAGTTGGGCGTTGTCGATGCGGATGTCGGTCATGGGGCCTCCGGGGGGGACAGAGGGGCCTACTGTGGAACACCCGACGCATCGAAGTACAGTTTTCGGACCTTTTCGCACGTGTCGCACTCGGTGACGACGACGTGCAGCCCTTGATCCAGGCCCGATTCGGACCGCTTCCAGAGCTTGTCCCCACAATGACAACGCGCGTTGCGCACGAGCTCATCGATGTCGGTGTAGCTGTCGACGGGCAGCGGGTGCTCCCGGCGGTGGCCGGCGGCGCGGTCCCACAACAGCCGGCGGCGGTCTTTTTGCACCTTGCGCCCGACGACCACCGCGATGGCCAGGGCCGCGGCGAGGGCGAACGCGATGTGCATCAGCGGCGCTCCAAAAAGACCGTGCCGACAAAACCGAAGCGGCCCGCCGGCTTGTCGTGGGAGAACAGCCGGACCCGGGAGCGGCCGCGGTCGACGTCGCAGTCCACGAACACGCGGCGCCCGGGGGTGACGCGGCAATCGCGTTCGGGGCCGCCTTGTTCGGGGCTGATCTTGCCGAGCAGGTAGCGGCCCTGGGGGTTGCCGATGGCGATGCGGGCGCTTTTTTGGGCGAGGCCGAGTCCGGTGTCGGGCGAGATGAGAGACAGCCCCTCGGCGACGAACTCGGGGCGCAGGGTGGGCTGCCGCAAGAACGCGCCCCGGCTGAGCGGGGGCGAGACGAGCTGCCACTTGGGTTGGTCGGGGAAGTGGTCGAGGCCGAACGCCGCCGGCGGGGCCATGAAGTACGTGGTGCGGTAGGGGCCGTCCTCGCGGCCGATCTGTTTGCCCCCGTCCCAGGTCACGTCGAGCAGGTACCAGTGGTCGTCGACCTCGACCGCGTTCCAGGCGTGACCGGCCGCGTCCACCCCGCCGTTTTCGTCGCGGGCGTCGCCGGCCACGTACACGATGCGATCGCCGGTGACCTTGCCCAGCGCGACCATGAGGTTGCTGTAGCCCGAGCACACCCCGCGGCGGGTGGCGAACACCTGCTGGGCGGATTGTTTGGTCATGTAGCTGCGGTCCTCGACGCTGGGCCAGTCGTAGGCGATGTGGTCGGCGACCCAGTCGTGCATCACCTTGATGCGGGCGAACGCGGGCTGGATGGTCTTGAGGTGGGCGCCGAGGGCGGCGATGCTCGCCTCGGACGATGCAGGGACATTTTGCGCGCGGGCGTCGATCTCCGCCGGCAACGGCCACGCCGGGCGGCGGTCGAGCGCGGGGGCGGGCTGGTCTTCGGGCGCGGGGCGTTTGACCGGGGGCGGGGGGGGCGGGGTGGGGTCTTGGGGACCGGTGTCTTCGCTTTCCCGTTGGCCGGTGAAGGGGTTGTCGTGGGTGAGGCCGTAGAGCCACTCGAGTTTTTCGGCCACCGCGAACACCGCGCGCCGGGCCGGGGCGGCGTAGGGCGCGGGGTTGTCGTCGAGAAACCACGCGCCCCGGGTGCTCAGCGCGGGGAAGGTGGCGGCGGGGAACAGGCCGACGAGCACGGCCAAAAAGCCGAGGTTGACGGTGAGGGTGCGGGCGATGAGCCGATCGGTGGCGCGGCCCCAACGTTTTTTCTCCGCTTTGCCCTGTTGGGCGCGGCGGGCGTTCTTTTTTCGGGACCGGTGGGTGGCGCGCGCCTCCCACAGCACCGGCAGCACCGGGAACAGCAGCGCGCCGGCAGCGATGGCGGCCCAGCGGGGACCGCCCACGTAGCTCGCCAGCGACGAGGAGAGCCACACCCCGAGCAAGGGGGTGACGAGCACAAACGTGCTCCACAGGAGTTTGATCAGTCGCAGCATGGGGCGGACCCACGCCTAAAGTATGCATTGAAACCCGGGCTGCAAAGGGCCAGCATGCGCCCCATGGTTGCGGCCACCGTGTTCGAAGTCGATCCGGTCACCGTCGAGCGGGAGCTTGGCTCGCTCACCTTTTCCCGGGTGGTGAGCGACAACCCCATGCTCATCGTGCGGGCGGCCCATTGGCACAACCAGCTCGACGGACTCGGCCTGGGGCTGCCGTTTTTCCTCGTGCACGACATCGGCATGTTGCTGACCCAACCGGTGGGCCAGACCATCGCGTTGGTGGGCCGGGAGCGGTCGCTGAAGATGGCGATCTCCCGCGGCAACATGAAGCACAACCCCGAGGTCGACCGCCTGCTCACCCGCTACCAGCAGCTGCTCACAGATTTGGCCCGCTCCGAGCTGTGCCACCGCGCGGCTGCGGGCAACCTCTCCGACGACTTGGTGGCCGCGGTCATCGCCAAGGTGGTCGAGCCGGTGCAGACCGCGCTCATCCGCAAAGGCCACAACCGCAAGCTCCCCCTCACCGTGGCCACCTACGAGGAGGTCGAGCCCGCCCACTTCGTGAGCCAGTCGTTGGCCGATGAAGTGGCCTCTACGCTCAAGATCGTCGTCGAGGCCCGCACCCGCATTCGCGTGTGCCTGGAGCAGATCGATCTCGACACCCTCAAGCTGCTCGAGATGTTCCGCGGGGAGGACGACCTCGGCGACGCCACCGATCTGCTCGATCTCTACCGGGCGTTGGTCACCCCCGAAGTACACGACATTGTGAACTTCTCACTCGATCTCATCCCCAGCGTGCTCGAGACCAAGCGCTCGACCGGGGTGCAGACCTTCTCCATCGATGGCTACGCCTCCATCGAGACCCGCGGCAGCCTCGACGGGCTGCTCCCGAGCGAGCTCGCGTTTGACGACGATCTGTTCGACCGGCGCTACGCCGACAACGAGCTGTTCTATTACGGGCGCGACAAGCAAAATACCCAACGGGAAAAGCTCCACTACATCCTCATCGACGCCTCCGCCTCGATGCGCGGCCTGCGCACGGTGTTCGCCCGCGGCCTGGGCATGGCCTTGGCCAAGAAGATGACCCTCAAGGGCGAGGGCGTGTGGCTGCGCTTTTTTGACTCGCGCCTGTATGAGCGCCAAGAGCTGTCGTCGTCGAGGCTGCGCATCCCCTACTTGTTGTGTTTTCGCAGCGAGCGAGGCCGCAACCCCAACCGCGCCTTCTCCGAGCTCGAGCGGGAGCTCGCGCGGCTGATGCGGGAGTCGCCCAAAGAGGTGGTGGTCACGTTCATCACCCACGGGCGTTGCCAGCTCGACGGCCGCCTGGTGGAGAGCTTGGCCCAAAAGGCGACCCTGTGCGGGGTGTTCGTGATGCCCACCGGCGGGGACGTGACGTTGGACTATCTCGACAAGCTCAACCAAAAATACGTGATCCAGCCCGACGTGCTCGCGGACAAGAGCCGCCGCCAGACCGAGGCGCTCAAGATTCTGTCCGACAGCGACTAGATGTGAAGTTCGAAGATGCCGTGCGCTCGCCCGGGCCACGACGAGCGCCGGCTCGTCCGGTGTCCGCACGAGCTTAGAAAAAGCCCTCGCAAGACGGGCGCTTAGGGTTCTCAGACGCGGTTTCAGGGCCTTTCAGTCGGCGGGCCCTGGTGCGGTGCTACACCCTTCTCCTTTCGAGAAGCGGGGGGAGCCGCACATGCAACTGTCCAGCAGCGATGAGTCGGCCGCCGACCGGGGCGCCCACGAGGAAGGGTTGGAGCCGCGGATCGCGCAAGAGATCTTTCAGTATCTGTACGACACGTCCGGCCGGCCGTGGGGGCTTTCCCCCGAAGAGCGCTATGCACAGTTTGAGTCGGTGATGCACAAGGGCGACATCTTTGCCCAGGCCCGGGTGCTGCGCGATCTGCTGCGGTCGGGGGCGAGCACCTTCCGCGAGCTCGAGATCGCCTTTGCCCTGTGCGACTGCGTGTTCGGGGCGTTGGCCAAGCCCATGGACATCGACGTCACCGCGTTGCGCGACGGCGCGTTCGCCCGCCACGGCTTCGTGTTGCGCGGCTGAGCCCGGCCCCGACGTGGGGTGTCATCGGGGGCCGAGTGCGGTAAGGCCCGACGCGAGGAGGACATATGCTCGTCGCGCTCGGCATCGCTTTGTCTCTGGTCGTCCCTGCGGCCCCGTCGGAAAAGCCCTGTGAGACCCCGCAGGCCGCGGCCTCGACCTGGCTCGGCAACCTGCAGCCCGGCGAAGAAGACCGGGCGATGGCCATTCGCTGCACGGAAAAGCCCGGGGGCTGGGACGACGCCCGCCTGGAGACCGCGGTGGTGCAGCTCAAGCGGGTGCTGGACGCGCGCGGCATCTACGTGCGGGTCGACGAGCTCCCCACCGACAACGATTACCGCGACCCCGTGACCGGCAACCACCGGGTGAAGGTCTCGTCGCAGCTTGACCAGATCGTGCTTGTGCGGCGCGAGGGCCGCTGGGTGTTGTCCGACGACACGTTGCGCGGGGCAAAGTCACTGTATCGCGAGACGTTCCCGGTGGACCTCGACCGGGTGGTGCAGTCGTTGCCGGCGTGGATGACGGTCAAGGTGTTTGGCCTCGCGGGGTGGCAGGCGCTGTTCTTTTTGATCTTGGTGACCCTTGGCTATGCCCTGCGGTGGTTGGTGTCCGAGGTCATCACCCGGCAGCTGCGCCGGTTGATGAAGCGGCTCGGGGTGTTGGGCATCGAGGAGCTGCTCGAGCACGCGGCCTCGCCCTTGGGGTTGTTGGTGATGGCGGGGTTGATCTACATCGGCATCCCCGCGCTCAACCTGCCGGTGCGGTTGGCCACGGTGTTGTTCGTGGCGGTGCGGACCATGGCCGCGGTGAGCGTGGTGATGCTCGCCTACCGGGCCGCGGACATCGCCAGCAATGTGTTTGCGTCCCGGGCGGAAAAGACCGACACCAAGCTGGACGACCAGCTCATCCCGGTTCTGCGCAAGACGGCCAAGGTCGCCATCGTGCTGGTGGGTATCATCTTTGTCCTGCAGAACCTCGACGTCGACGTCACCAGCCTGCTCACCGGGGTCGGGCTCGGGGGCCTGGCCCTCGCGTTGGCGGCCAAGGACATGGCGATGAACTTCTTCGGGTCCATCACCATCTTCACCGACCACCCCTTTCAGATCGGGGACTGGGTGAACACCGCCGGGGTCGAGGGGGTGGTCGAAGAGGTGGGCATGCGCAGCACGCGCATCCGCACCTTTTACAACTCGGTGGTGACGGTGCCCAACGGCAAGTTCATCGATGCCACCGTCGACAACTACGGGCGGCGCGAGTTTCGCCGGTGCTCGATCAAGCTCGGGGTCACCTACGACACCACCCCCGAACAGATCGAAGCTTTCTGCAATGGCATTCGGGGCCTGATCAAGGCCCACCCCGCCACCCGCAAGGACTACTACGAGGTCCACTTCGCGGGGTACGGGGACTTTGCCCTCGAGATCATGCTCTATTTCTTTTTCGCGGTGCCGAGCTGGACCGACGAGCTGCGGGCCCGGCACGAGCTGTTCTTGGATTTCCTCCGGCTGGCCAAGTCGCTGGACATCGGCTTTGCCTTCCCCACCCAAAGCATTCACATTGAAGCGATGGCCAAGCCGGGCGAAGGCCTGGCGGCGAAGACCTTGGGCAAGGCCGAGCTCGAACAACGCGCGCAGGCGTTCGGGCCCGACGGGAGCGAGGTCATCCCCGCCGGGCTACGGGCCAAACCGGGCTTCTACGCCGACAGCGCCGTGCCCACCGCGGACCGGGACGCCTGAGACGTGCTCTACCCGAGGCACGCTTCGGTGTGGGAGCTCTCCAACTGTGCACAGCTGTCCACGGACAGCTCGAGCTGCTCCACGTTGCACTGCTCGTCGTAGTAAAAGAGGATGGTCTCCGTCGCGTCGTCGATGTCGTCCGGGCAGTCGCAGGCGGTCTTGGTGTTGACCAGGCGCCACGTCTCGCGGAACGCGGCGTCGCATTCGGCGCAGTCGGCGGCGTTCTGGATGCGCTCGTGTTCGCACACGGTGTCCGGGTCCATGCCCCCGGTCTCGCCGGTGTCGGGGTTGTAGCCTTGCTGGGCGATGACCATGCGGGCGGCGTGGCAGCGGTCCGCGCAGGGGTAGCCACACCCGGCGGCGACGAAGAGCGAAAGGGCGATCACAAAGCGCATGGTCATTCTCCTGGGTTTGACAGGCCATGCGTGCGGCCCCCGAACGTTTCCCAGGATCTGGTGCTGGCCGGGGGTGTTCACCCCGGCTTAGACATCGAAGGGCACGGGGGTGATGTTGCCCCGCCGGTGGCCGTCGGAAATGGTGTCGGCCTCGGAGAGATCGTCCTCTTCGGGAAACATGCTGCGCACGATTTCCGCCATCAACGGCAAGGCCCACGACTCGAGGGCGTCGAAGGCCGCGGTGGCGGTGGCGAGGTCGGGCTCGTGCCGTTTGAACACCCGGCGCACCACCGGCATGTACGAAAACATGCTGATCATGAGCGCGGGCTCGGACAGGCCGGTCATCTTGCGCAGCTGGGCGAGGTCGAGCACCAACCGGAACAGCGCGGCTTTGCCCTGTCCGTTGAGCACGCGCTCGAGGGCGTCGATGACGTTGAGGATGCTCGCCTTGCGCGCCTCGGGATCGATGTTGGCGTACTCGGGGGCGAGCAGCGTGGTCTGGGCGCGGATGGCCACCGCGATCTCATCTTTGTGGGCTTTGACCAGCCGGCGGGCGTCTTCGATGCTCATGCTCAGTCGTCGGGGGCGTCTTTGTCCTCAGCGGGGTCTTTGTCGTCGCGCCCCAGTCGACGATACAGCGTTCGCAAGGAGATCCCCAGAAGCTTGGCGGTGAGCTTCTTGTCCCCCCGGGTGTGGCGCAAGGTCGCGTCGATCGCGGCCCGCTCGAGCTGCTCCATGGTCGAGCCCACGCGAAACTGCAGCGTCTCGTGGCTGCGCGGCGCCCCCCCCACCTGGTCGGCGATCTGTTCGGGGAGGTCGTCCAGGCCCAACGTGTCCGACGGGCAGAGCACCACCGCGCGCTCGAGCACGTTCTCCAGTTCGCGCACGTTGCCCGGCCAGGGCCACGCGCACAGGGCTTCCATCGCTTTTTGTTCGATGTGGCGCACGGTCTTGTCGTGCCGGCCGGCGTAGGTTTTTAAGAACGCGGTCGCGAGCAGGGGCACGTCCTCGGCCCGGTCGCGCAACGGGGGCATGTCGATGTGGATGACGTCGAGCTTGTAGAACAGGTCCTCGCGGAACGCCCCCGACGCGACCGCTTCTTTGAGGTCCGCGTCGCTCGCCGCCACCACCCGCACGTCGACGGTGACCGGGGCTTGGCCCCCCTCGGGCTCGAGTTGGCCCGACTGGAGCACCCGCAACAAACGCACCTGGGCGCTGGGCGGGATCGCGCCGACCTCGTCGAGAAACAGCGTGCCTTGGTCCGCGCGTTGGATCTGGCCCGGGCGCAGCTCGTCCCCGTCCACCCGACCGAACAGCTCGGTCTCGAGGATGCTGCTCGGCAACGCCGCGCAGTTGACGACGACAAACGGGCCGTCTTGTCGCCGGGACAGGTTGTGAATGGCCCGGGCGCAGACCTCTTTGCCGGTGCCCGACTCCCCCGCGAGCAGGATCGACGCGGCCGATGGCGCCACCTGCTCGACGGTGGCGCGCAGCTTTCGCATCGCGGGGCTTTGCCCGATGACGTCGCCGGTGCTGGCCGCGGCGAGCAAGCGCTCCTTGAGTTCGCGGTTCTCGACGACGAGGGCGCGGCGCTCGAGCACCCGGTCGATGCACGCGAGCAGCTCGCTGCGCTTGACCGGTTTGCTCACAAAGTCGTAGGCGCCTTCGCGCATGGCTTGCACGGCGTTCTCGACGGTGCCGTAGGCGGTCATCACCACCACATCGACCTCCGGGCGCACGGTCTTGACCGCCCGCAGCAGCTCCTGGCCGTCCATGCGCGGCATCACCAAGTCGGTGAGCACCACCGTGACCGGCTCCCGGCGCACCAGGTCGAGGGCTTCGGCCCCATCGTCGGCGGTGCTCACGTCGTAACCGGCTCGCTCGAAGATGCGCCGCAGGCTGTCCCGGTGGGACGGCTCGTCGTCCACCACCAGGATGTGCGGGGTCTGGGACACCGGGGCCGATTCGCTGTTCACCGGCCAAAACGGTACTACACTCGGGCCACGACCAGAGCCAAACGTGGGACTCCGACTTCGCCTTTCATTGATCCTGTTCGGCACGCTGGGTGCCTCCTTCGCGCTGAGCTCGTTCTTCTTGGTGCAGTTGGAGATCGAGGCTGGCTTCTCCCGGGCCACCGGGCGCGTCGAGGCGTTGATGGAAGCGGTCGCGCCCGCCACCGCCAACTGGTTGGCCGAGGGGCGCGCCTCGGACATCGCCGCGTTGATGGACGGGCTCGAGCTGCGCGGCGAAGTGTTCGCGTTGCAGGATCTTTGGATCCTCGACGCGGGGGGCGCGGTCTTTTACAGCCTCCGCGATGAACAAGGTCGCCTCCCGGACAAAGCCTTCGTGCAACGCGCGGTGGCGGCCCGAGATTCCGTGACCGCCAAGGGCGCCGACCGCTCCTCGGGCCGGGTGTCGATGCCGCTGCAAACCGGCGGGCGCCGGGTGGGCACGATGATCGGCGAGCTGTCGCCCGAGATCGTGCGCGAGCGCGTGACCAATCGATTGGTGCGCATTCTCGTCGGGGTGGTGCTGGTCAGCTTGATCGGGTTTTTGGTCGCGTGGGGGGTGCTGTCGCGGTTTGTGATCCGGCCGCTCACCGAGCTGTTCAGCCTGGCCGAGAGCTGGCGGCAGGGGGACTTTTCGCCCCGGGCCCCGGTCCGGTACGGCGGTGAGATCGGGGTGCTCGCCGACGTGATGAACGCCGCGGCCGACGCGATCGAAAAAAACCGCGAGACCCTCGAGGAGGAAGTGCGGCGAAGGACCGCCGAGCTCGAGGAGGCCAACGCCCGGCTCGAACACCTCGCGCTCACCGACGGGCTCACCGGGTTGTACAACCACCGGCACTTCCAAGAGGTGTTGGCCCAGGAGATCACCCGGCAGTCGCGGGCCCGCCGGCCCTTTGGCCTGGTGATGTGCGACGTCGACCACTTCAAGAACTACAACGACACCCACGGCCACCCCGCGGGCGACGTGGTGTTGCGCGAGCTGTCCCGCCTGTTCCTCGACAACATCCGCAGCTCCGACGTGGTGGCGCGCTACGGGGGCGAGGAGTTCGTGATCCTGTTCATCGAATCGACCCGCGCCGACGCCCGGGCCCGGGCCGACCAGCTGCGCGCGTTGATCGCGGCCCACGACTTTCCGCACAAGGACGAGCAGCCCCTGGGGTGCGTGAGCGTGTCCATGGGCTTGGCGATGTGGCCCGACGACGGGGCCAGCGCAGAGACATTGCTGAAGGCCGCGGACGAAGCCCTGTACGAAAGCAAACGCCACGGCCGCAACCGGGTCACCGACGCCCGGCACGCGGACGGGGCCCCGGCGTGACCGCGCCCCTGCCGCGCTACCTGTTCGCCCGGGGGGTGCTGCTGTGCCGCCTGACCCCCGACGGCATCGCGCTGTCCGACGGGGCGCGGAGCTTCGAAGGCCCGTTGTCCACCCCCGGTCTGCTCGCCTTGCTCAGCGACGAGCGCCGGGTGGTGTGTTTTCGGGACGCCAAGCCCGCGATCAAAAATCTGCTCATCCACGGCCTGGTGGTCAAGCGCCCGGTGTGCCTGACCACCCTCGCGCGGCTGTGCGGCGACGAGCCCCCCGCGCCGGGGTCGGCCCCGAGCCTGTCCGAGCTGTCCCAGCGCACCGAGCGCGCCCGGCGCGAGGGCCAGCTCGGGGTCGCCCGGCTGGAGTGCCTGGTGCTCCCGGTGTTCGCCGCGCTCGAGCACCGCGGGCTGTACGTCGACGTCAAAGGCTGGAAGAAGCTCGTGCAGCAACATACCAAGGCCCGGGACCACGCCCGCCAGGCGGTGTTCGACACGTTGGGGGACGCGGTGTCGCGCGATTTGTTCGGGGTGCCGGACCTCAATCTCGACGCCGACCAAGAGGTGAAGGCCGTGCTCGAGCGGGTGCTGGGCCACCCCCTCGACGACGTGGGCAAACACACCCTGCGCCGGCTCTCGCACCCGGTGACCGACGCCCTGCTCACCTACCGCGAGCACGCCAAGATCGTGAGCACCTACGGCGAGACCTTCCTTGGCCAGGTGCACTCCGATGGGCGCATCCGGTCGACGTTTGTGCCCCTGGGGGCCAGCACCGGGCGGGTGGCGAGCCGGGACCCCAACCTGCAAAACCTCCCGTCGGGGGAGGCGTTCCACCAATGTCTCTGTGCGCCGGAGGGCCGGAAGCTGATCACCGCGGATTACGCGACCTGCGAGCTGCGCATCCTCGCCGAGCTCAGCGGTGACGAAGCGTTCTTGGACGCGTTTTCCCGCGGAGAGGACCTGCACAGCGTCGTGGCCAGCCGCATGTTCGACACCGAGGTGAGCAAAGAGGTGCGGCCCGAGCTCCGGGCCCGGGCCAAGGCGATCAACTTCGGCCTGATGTACGGCATGGGGGCAGACGCATTGGGCCGCCAGGTGGGCGTGAGCCGGGCCCAGGCCGACGAACTGCTCGAGGCCTACTTCGCGGCCTTCCCCCGGGTGCGCCGCTACCTCGAGGACAGCGTCGAACGGGCGCTGCAAAAAGGCTACGCCGAGACCGTGCTCGGCCGGCGCCTGTCGTTCGACGCCGAGCAGCTGCAAAGCGACAACGCCCGGGGCGAGCTCAGCCGCATCGCCAAGAACATGCCCATTCAGGGCACGAGCGCGGACATGACCAAGCTGGCGATGGTGCGGGTGCACGAGACGTTGCGCGACAAGTTCGTCGACGCGGGGTTGGTCAACACCATCCACGACGAGCTGGTGGTGGAGTGCGCCGCGGTCGACGCCGACACCGTGGGCGAAGTGGTGCGCGGCGAGATGGTGGCCGCCCACGAGACGCTATTGCGCCGGGTGCCCTGTGAGGTCGACGTGCACGTCGGCGATCACTGGATGCACTGAGCCTGCGGCGTGACCGCTCAGCGCAAGCACCAGCCTTGCCAATGGGACTGGGTGGTGCGGGCGAGGTCGTTGTCGGGGGCCCAGCCGAAGCGGGCCTGGAGCCGGGGGTGATCGACCCAGTCACCGGCCACCCGGATGCCCGAGGCGAAGCGTCCCCACCGGCGGATTTCGTGCCCCGCGATCTCGAGCCACAGCCCTTGCCGCAGACCGAAGCGGACCTGGACCAGTTGGCGCGGACGGCCGTGGGGCCCGACGAACAGCGCGACGCCGTTGTCGACGGTGCGCGCTTCGCTGGCGGGGTCTTGGCACCAGCGCTCGACCAGTTCTTGTTCGCGCGGGGTGAGCAGCTCGTGCGGGACGATGCCGCGGGGGAGGGGGAGCGGGCCGTGCGACGCCCGCCAGGCGGCGGAGAAGGAGCCGGGGGCGGGGGTCGGTTGGTAGGCGGCGATGAGCGCGGACATCGCCCAGGCCCAGAACAGAAGCAGGGTCGCGCTGACCAACACCGACTCGGGGCGCGCGCGGAGCGGGTCGATCTCATCGTACAGGGCGGCGGCTTCGTGACGGCTCGGACCGGTGGGCGTGTGGTTCATGGGGGAAAAACCTCGGCGGGCGGGCGACGATTCCAATCGCGCGGTGTTGTCCCCGATCCATCGGCACGGGCCCCGGGACCCCGAAGCGAGTTCAGTCGAAGGGGCGGAACTTCGAGAGCTCTTCGTTCTCCACCGCCTCGATGACGCGGTCGCACCCGTCGTTGTCGCCGATGCGGATCTCGTCGAACCAGTTGAGCTTCGGCTCGGGGTGTTTTTGTTGGGGGTAGCCCTGCAGCACGGGCTGATCGCCGGCGCGGCCGATGATGGTCTGTTCGAAGCTGGTGGTGTTGAGGCCGAAGATGTGGTCGGGACCCTGGACCACCCCCTCGAGGCGGGTCTTCTTCCGCTGCACAAAATAGAACTCGCCGGTCACGATCCCCTCCACCACGGTGATGGTCATGCCCGGGTGATCGTCATCGTCCGTGTCCACAATGTGACTGGCGTGGGGCTCCTCCAGGGCTTGCTGGTCGTCCTCCGGGAGGGCGTCATCCCAAGGGTCGTCCATGTTGGCCAGGCCCCACAACTCCAGGTGCCCCTCGACGTCGTAGAACCCATCTTCGTCGCGAATTTCAATCGAACGCGGGACCTGCGCCTCGAGCGCGCGCCAGCTCGACGCCGGCAGCTCGGACACGCTGTTCTGCGACTTGATCTCGCCCCCGCAGACCTGGTGCACCTGGGTGTAGGTCCCCGCGCCCTCGTCGTAGGTGCGCGTGACCAACACGTAGGTGTCGCCGCCGCCCTCCTGGGGCCCGATGATGGGCAGGTCCGTGACCGTGGTGATGCTCATCTTGAGCGCAAACGTGCCCGCGAGCTCGCCCGGGCCCACCGGGACCGCCTCGACCCCGATGTCGTCGTCGTAATAAGGCTCCGGTCCCGGGCACCCGCCCGCCGCCGCCATCGCCACCGCCAACATGCCTGCACGCCACTTCACGTCGTCACCTCGCTTCCTCGACGCTAACACGCCGCGGCACCGGCGGCTGCACCCGCACCCGGCACAGCGGGCCGGGCTTGAGGTCGCCGAGTTTGCCGCCGCTTTGCACCCAGGCCTCGCGCACCACCCGACCGGGGTCGTCGCACACCGCCACGGTACACGCCGAAAGTTGCCCCAAGCGCCGGGCCAGCCCGTAGTGGTGGGCGCGGGCCAGCGCGTCGTCGACGTCCCCGGCCCGGCCGGCGAAGGCCGCGTCCCGGGTGAGCAGCACATACCCGTCCTCGCCCACCCGGGGCGCGAACACCCCCTCGACGCCCAGGCCCCGCAACACCTCGGCCGCGAACTGCTCCGAGAGCTTCTCGCCCACCAGGTCCACCCGCCGATCGGTGCGGCCCACAAAGTCGAGCCCGCAGGTCTGGCCAAAACGGCCGGTGGCGCGCACCCGATCGCCCGTGCGGTACCGCAAAAGACCGCCCGGCTGGGTGAGCACCACCTCGTAGGCGGTCTCGTCCTTCGCCCGCCACAGGGGGTGTACCTCCCCGGCCTCGTCGAGCAGCTCGAGCACCACCTGGTCGAGACAGGGCACCTGGCCGGGGCCCTGGGTGAGCGCGGGCACCGTCACCGGCCCCTCGGTGAGCAAGAGCCCTTTGCCCTGCACCACCGCGTGCGGAAACCACCCCCGCAATGTCTCTGCCCCCGACTGGGCAAAGCCCCGGTCCCAACAGGACACCAGGCGCAGCTGAGGCCACAGCTTTGTCCCGTCCCCGTCCGCCACCGCCCGCAGGGCGGCCTCGACGAGGGCCGGCCGCGCCTTGTGTTCGTCGCGCATGGCCCGGGCCACCGCCTCGGGCGCGGCCCGGGCCACGTCGAGCACGGAGAGCAAAAAGGTCGGGCTCCACACGCTCACGATCTCGAGCTTACGCGCGGCGAGCAGGGCCGCGGCGGTGCGCGGCATGAAGCGGTCGGGGTCGGTCTCCCGCTCGATGCCGCGGGGCATCACGAACAGCGGCCCGAGCAGCACCCGAAACAGCCCCGACATATAGGCGCGGTCGTCGTCGAGCCCCTGGTCGGCCACCGCGGGGGAGATGGAAAAATAAAACCGCGCAGACGAAAAGCCCGGCCCGTGCCGCACGATGTCGTCCACCCACACCGCGAACATCGCGCGAAAGGTGGCGAGCAGGGCGCGGTTGTAGGGAATGTATTTTTTGGTGCCCGAGCTCCCCGAGGTCGGTTCCCACGCGCGCACCCGGCCCGGACACAATGCGTCTGCATCTCCCTGTTGCTGCGCGGCCGCGTAGGGGGCGACATCGTCCCAGGTGGCGAGGGGACAAGACTTCGCGAACTGTTCGTAGGAGGAAAAACCCACGCCTTTGTCGCGTGCGTACTGCGTGCGGGCCGCGGCCTGTCCGATGCGCTGGAGGACCGCGCGCTGGGCCTTTTCGGGGGCGGCGAGGGCGCGGGCTCGACGACGACGGGCCGGCCAGAGCACCGGCAGGAGCAGGGGGGCGAGATGCCCTAACACCGTCGTGCCTTGGTCACGGGGCGGTGGCGCGCGGGGCGTATTTCTCGCGGGCCTTGACGTGGGTGCGGGGGTAGAGCACGGACCCGCCCTCGATCTCGGCGTCGGGGCCGATGACCACCCCCGGCCCGATCCGGGCCCCGGCCCCGATGAACGCGCGGTCGCCGATCTCGATGCGTTTGACGTAGAGCAGGATGTTCTTGCGGGTGCGCTTGACCAGGTGGCCGGACATGCCCGCGTCGTAGCCCATGACCACCTCGTCGCCGATGTCGAGCAGCGAGCGGTCCCCGAGGTGAAAACGCGGGGTCCAGTACACCCGCTGGCCAATGCGGCTGCCCCACAGGCGCAGCCACGCGGAGAACAGCCCGGGCACGATGCGCAGGGCCTCCTCCAAAAACGGAAACGCAATGTAAATGAGTTGGATCTGGTGTCCGCCCCACCACGACGAATACTTGTCGCCCACGAGGTGGCTCGGCCCTTCGCGCAGGGGGTGAAAGTGATTGTGCACCTTGAACGCCACCGGGGGCACCCCGTAGAGCAACAACAGCCCGGCCACGACGAACGCCGGGGAGCCTGAGGTCACAAACAGCATGAAGAACGCGGCCGCCCCCCCGATGACGGTGGCGGGGAACAGCGACAGGAGCAGGGACAGCGGGGTCACGGGGGGAGCTTGCCCGCTCGGCGGTCAAAGGGAAAGAAAAGCTGGCGGCCGAGGGGGGCGGCGAAGGGGATGCCCAATGATGCTGGATCTTGTGTGCTGGCCTGGTAGGTGCCGTGCAGGCGGTCCCACCACGAGAGGTTGGCCCCGAAATTGACCTGGCTCGACTCGGTGCTGTGATGCCAGGCGTGGTCGGAGGGGAGAATGAGCACGGCGCTGAGCGCCCGGTGCAGGGCGCCGCCGCGGCGGGGGGTGAAGGGGCTGTGGCGCCAGAGGTCGAGGGCGGCGGTGAGGGCGGCGCCGAGGGCGAACCAGAACGGCTCGGACAAAAAATAGAGCAAAGCCCCCCCGACCCAGAGATAGACGATGAACAGGCTGGAGTAGAGGGTGTTGCGGCTGGTGCCGAGCACGTCGAGGGTGCGCAGGGTGTGGTGGACCCGGTGCAGGGGCCACAATGTATTTGTGTGGAGCAGGCGGTGGTTCCAGTAGTAGAGGTAGTCGACGGCCACGAGGTTGAGCAGCAGCGCCGCCCACCCCGGCACCTCGAGGGCGCCCCGGCCGGCGGGGACCAGCCAGGCCAGGCCCGCCACCACCAGGCCCACCTGCAGCAAGGGGATGAGCGTGCCTTGCACCAGCAGCCCGACGAGGTCGAGCGTCCATTCCGCGCGGGTGCGCGCGCGCAGCTGGGCGCGGCCCTCGGCGGTGGCGAGCACGCCGAGGGTGAGGGCCCAAAACGCGACCAGGATGATCCAGGCGGTGTCCATCTCTCGTCGAGGCTAGCGCGCGAACGCGGGCTTGGCGACGCGGGGCCGGTGGTCAGGCCCTGTGCACGAGGCCAAAAATGGCCCCCTGGGGATCGTGACAGGGCGCGGGGGTGCCCGGGGCCGGCGGCCGGTCGATGACCTCGCCGCCCCCGGCCTCGACCGAGGCGAGGGCTTGCTCGAGGTCGGGCACGCCAAAGCTGAACAGCCAATGTGGGTGCACGCCCGGCCTGGACGCGGCGTCCCAGAACGAGACCTCGACGTGGCCGAGGCGAAAATGGTGCGCGAGGTCCTGGGGCTGGAGGTCCCACCGGCTGTAAAACACCGCGGCCCCCGCGGGGTCGGACCCGGCGTGGTCCGCCCGGCACAGCCCGGGCACGGCCGCGGTCAGCTCGGTGAGCGCAAAACCAGCGCCAAAGGGATCGGAGAAACTCGTCGGCCCCCGCGCGTTGCACCCGGCCTGGGTGAGCGACAGCCGGGCCGCGGTCTCGTCCTCGACCGCGAGGGCGCCGAGCCAGTGCGGGGGCGCGCCCGCCGCCCGGGCGGCCGCGGGCAGGGCCACGATGGGCTGCTCGATGCCGAGGGCATCGTAGAAGACGCGGGCTTCGCCCGGCCGGGTGGTGCGCAAGGTCAGGGCCGCGAAGGTCACGCCGCCCCCGCGGTGGGTGGGTGCAAAAAGCGCCGGGCCTCGCCTTCGTCGTCGGTGATGAGCACCCGGGCGTCGTCCCCGGTCAGGCGGCGGGCCTGCAGGATGCCGACCTTGGTCTTCATCAGGATGACGAGCCGGGGCAGGCGGCTGAGGGCTTGCTCTTGCAGCATCGACGCGGCCTGCTCAAAGTCGTCGTCGTTGCGCCCCATCGCGGCCCGGGAGTCGACCACCAACCCGACGAAGGCATCGGCGTCGTCGTCCACGGTGGCGAACAGCCGGCTCATGGTCTCGCGGAAGGTGTCCACCGACGGGTACCGCTCGGCTTTGCGCCGCACGAACAGGATGCGGTCGTCCTCTTCCAGCCTGGCGTACTCGTTGTCGATCAACACGCGCATGATCACCCCCGGTGCGTGCTGACATCGTAGAATCTGGACAATGGCGGCGCAGGTGGATCAAGGTCTGCCCACACGGGCGCCCCTGCCCCCGGAGGACCGGCCATGAAAGTTGTTCGCACCGCCGAGGAAGCCGTCGCCGACATCCGCCCGGGACAGCGCGTCTTTCTGCACGGGGGCGTGGCCACCCCGCGCGCGTTGATCGCCGGGCTCGAGCCGCACCGGCGCCGGCTGCACGATGTCGAGCTGGTGCATTTGCACACCGAGGGCGTGGCCGACTGGGCGTCGTGGACGGAGAGTTTTCGCATCGCGAACCTCTTTGTCGGGCCCAACATGCGCAAGCTGGTGGGCAAGCCCGGCAACGATTATCTGCCGTGCTTCTTGTCCGAGATCCCTGCCTTGCTGCGCAGCGGCCGGCGCAAGGTCGACGTGGCCCTCATCCATGTCTCGCCCCCCGACCGCCACGGCCATTGCACCCTCGGCACCAGCGTCGACGTGGCCCGGGCCGCGGTGGACGGCGCCGACCTGGTGGTGGCCCAGATCAACCCCCAGATGCCGCGCACCCACGGCGACGGATTTGTGCATAGCTCGGCCATCGACTACGCCATCGAGGTCGACAGCCCCATCCCCGAGCACGCCCCCCAGGACCTCGACGAGGACGAGCTGCAGATCGGCCGGTTCGTGGCCGAGCTCATCGAGGACGGCAGCACGCTTCAGGTCGGCATCGGCGCCATCCCCGACGCGGTGTTGCGCGCCTTGACCCATCACCGTCACCTCGGCGTACACACCGAAATGTGGTCGGACGGCATTTTGGAGCTCATCGAGTCCGGGGCCATCGACAACAGCCAAAAGAACGTTCATCCCGGAAAGACGGTGAGCGGGTTCGTGATGGGCTCGCGCCGGCTGTACGATTTTATCGACGACAACCCCGCGTGCGTGATGCTCGACATCGCCTACGTGAACAACCCGCGCAAGATCGCCAAGAACCCCAAGGTGTGCGCGATCAACAGCGCGGTCGAGGTCGATCTCACCGGTCAGGTGTGCGCGGACAGCATCGGCCCGCGCATCATCAGCGGGGTGGGCGGCCAGATGGACTTCATGCGCGGGGCCTCGCTCACCGACGGGGGCAAGCCGATCATCGCGCTCACCTCGCGCACCGCCAAGGGCCAGCCACGCATCGTGCCCACGCTGCGGCAGGGCGCGGGGGTCGTCACCACCCGCGCGCATGTGCATTGGGTCGTGACCGAACACGGGGTGGCCGAGCTCTACGGCGCGACCTTGCAAGAGCGCGCCGATGCGCTCATCTCCATCGCCCACCCCGACGACCGCGAGGGCCTGCTCGAAGCCTGGCACGCGATGCGGGGCTGAGCGTCAGCTCGCGCCGGTGGCGACATCGAGCGCGAGGTGCACCATGGTGGTCAGGCTCTCCTGACGTTCCTCGACGCTGAGCTTTTGTTCGGTCACGAGGTTATCGGTGACGGTGAGGATGCTGAGCGCGTGGGCGCCCTCGGCCAGGGCCACGCCGTACAGGCCCGCGGTCTCCATCTCCGCCGCGAGCAGGCCGTAGCGGCGGGCGTCGTCGAAGTAGTCCTCGGGCGCATAGAACAGATCGGTGGTGAACACCGTGCCCACCCGCACCGCCACCGCCCGCTTGTCCGCCGCGGTCCGGGCCGCCTGCAACAGTCCGAAATCCGCCACCGCGGGCAGGTCAAAGCCCATGAAGCGGTTGACGTTGCAGGTCGAGTCGGTGGCCGCGGCCTGGGCGAGCACCACCGTACGCAATGGAACTGCTTCGGGGATCGCCCCGCAGCTGCCCACCCGGATGAGCCGCTTGACCCCGTACTCACGCACCAGCTCGGTGGCGTAGATGCTCACCGAGGGGATGCCCATGCCCGTGCCCATCACCGAGACGCGTTGCCCGTCCACGGTGCCGGTGAAGCCGAGCATGTTGCGCACCGACGTGACCTGCTCAGCGTCGGTGAAGAATGTGTCTGCAATCCAGCGCGCGCGCAGGGGGTCGCCGGGGAGGAGCACGACGTCGGCAAAGGCGTCGGCGGGTGCGTCGATGTGTGGGGTGCCCATGGACCGGACATGGCACAGGACGCGGCCCCGGGACAGCCGGGAATCGATTTGGCATGCTGTTTCGAGGAGATGAGCATGATCGGAACACGCACCATGAGTTGGGGGTTGGCCCTTTGTGTGGGAGTGGCGACGTACGCTCCCCAAGCGGACGCGTGTGACGCTGTGCTCGCGGTCGAGGACAGCCTGCCGGTGGGTCATCGCCTCGCCTTCAGCACGCCGGCGGTGGAGTCTTCGGACCTCGGTCTCCCCGGTGGTCTGTGGTGGTTCGCCGACGGGACGCTCGACCCGGACGCGTTCGTTCCCGCCGAAGACAACGTCGACCAGTCCCCCCTGGATGTCGTCTACCGTCGCGCCGGCTACACCGCGTTTCGCGTGCCACCCAACGCCGCCGAGGGCGACAGCTGGACCAGCGCCGATCGCACCCTCACCGCGGGCCGCGCCGAGGACCTCATCGAGCCGGCGAGCGGGCCCTTTGTCACCAACGTTGAGGTCACGGTCCAGACTGACCACCACGTCGTCGACGGCTGCGCCGCGTTCAGCCCCACCGAGCAATATGACTTTGTCCAGTTCACCGCCGACTTCGACAGCGACGTGCAGGTGGCGTTTGACATCTGGATGGTCGAAGGCGCGAGCACCGCCGTGCCCGACGAGGACCCGTCGCTCCATTTGTCGGCGAGCCATCGCGTGCCCCTGCCCATTCGGTTGCGCACCCCGGGGCCGCACACGCTGATCATCCAGCCCGTCGACGTGTACCGTGGTGTGTTGCACGAGCCGTTGTTTGTCGAGATGGACGGCGCCACCGAGGCCGTCATCACGTCTGGCGTCGGATGCTCGATGGGCCAAGCGCCATCGGTTTCGCTGCTTGCGCTGGCGGGGCTCGTGGTCGCCCTGCGTCGTCGCCGACGCTCGTTGTCGTGTTCCCGACGACTTTGCCGCGTCGCGTTTTGGGATGCGCTCTAATGTTCGGTGTCGGGGTCGACGTCGGGGTCGGTGGCCTGGGGGGCTGAACAGCTCGGGAAGTGGGCGATGGCGGGATGCGCGGCCCAGGCCTCGGCCTTGGTTTGGCCCTCCGGCAACGCTTGCCACGTCGAGGTCACCGCGATGCGCCAAGCGTCGACCAGGTCGTCCAGGGACGCGCCGTAGGCGGCTTCGAGGCTGGCCTCGTCGACGGGGACCGGTCCCGAGGTGAGCGACACCAGGGTGTCGAGCCCGTGGGCGGTCACGAGGAAGTCCACGAAGGAGAGCCGAATCGAATACGCCTGGGGCATGCAGCGGAAGTTGAGCGCGAGGTGGTTGCGGGCGAGGCGCGCGGGAGACACGAGTTGGTTGGTCTCGATCCAGTGGCCGACCGCCACCGTGGGCTCGGTGCCAAATAGGGGAAAGCCGGTGGAGCCAAAGCCGATCGAACGGGCCAATACCTCGGCGAGGCCCTCCTCGAAAAAGAGCGCGAGGTTGGTCTGGCGCTCGGGGGTTTGCCAGTGGGGCAAGCGCAGGGCGTGCACCATCTCGTGCACCAGCGACGCGTCGTAATCCCCGCCCGCGCCCGGGAAGCGGTAGAGCAAAATCGTGCCCGTGTCCGGGTCGACGGTGGGCACATGGGTAGAGTCCCCTTCGCCCATCAACCGCACCCGCAGGGGGAGCTGGGCCTCGGCCCCGGGCAGGCGCTCGACCAGGGCGGGCAACGCCGCCACCGCGCGCTCGCGCACGGGTTCGACATCGGCGGTGTGCTGCCGCGAAACGTCCTCGACCACGACCTCGGGGGCCATGCGCTGGTTGGGCGGAGGGCCGTCTTCGGTGGCCGAGCCACAGCCCAAAAACGCGGCCAACGCCAAACCCGCGCAGAGGGGGCCCCGGTAACGATGCAGTGCCATGTGGTCCCCCGTCTGCCGCCGATCAAATCCAGAACGTGATGTCGCGCGACTTTTCCGGCAGCGTGCGCGGGTCTTGGCCCTCGGCCAGCGCGTCGCGGATCTGTTCGACAAAGATGTGAATGGTGTCCGCCTGGGTGTGGGCGAACTTGTCCCCGTACTTTTTGATCACGTCCATCTGCTGGCCGAGGATCTCCACGTCCTGGTCGATGACCATCTGGCCCTGGCGCCGCACGATGAAGCGGGCCGGCCAACTGAAGATGCCGTAGTTGAACGTGAGGTCGGTGTACACCAATGTTTCTTCATCGGTCACGGGCACGGACTGGGACGTGATGATGAAGTGCCGCTTGGGGCCGAACACGTAGCTCACCGACGTCACATTGGGCATGAAGAAGCTGTCGGTGTGCTGGATCTTGTGCCCCCCGGGGTTCAAGAACCACTTGAACCAGCCGAGGTTGTCGGTCTCGCCTTCGTAGTTGACGTGCACTTCGCCGTTTTTGCGCACGATGTGGGCGTTGATTTTTTGGTCCCGCGCGTCGCGGAAGATGACGGGGTGGACGAAGACCGTGTGCGGGATGTCGATGAAGTTCTCCGCGCAGTTGGTCACGTTGTTCATCATGCGGTTCTGCAGCCGCACGGTGGTGTACCCCTTGTCCCCATAACAAGGCATGGCGAAGGGCGTGATGTCCGCGGGCCCGTCTTTTTCCGGCGCGTCCTCGTCGCGCACGCGCACGTAGACGAAGTCGTCTTGCTCACAGACTTCGTGCACCAGCGCGCGCCGGGCGATGCCCCCTTTTTTGAACTGCCCCTTTTCACAGGGCACGGCCACGACCTCGCCCTCGCCGTCGTAGGTCCACCCGTGGTAGGGACAGCGCAGACACCCGTCGGGGGTGCGGCTGCCCTTCGACAGGGGCGCGGCCCGGTGCATACACCGATCGCGCAACGCCACCGGCTTTCCGTCCGGGCCGCGGAATATCGCCAAGTCCTCGTCGAGCACCTTGCGGCTGAGCACATTTTGGGGCCCGAGCTCGTGAGACTCGCACACCACGTACCAAAAGCTCCGCACCGTGAGCCCGGCGGTGGTGGCGGGGGCGGTCTGTCCGGCCGCGTCTTGGGGGCTCATCCGTCCCACCGATCTTCACAGTGCGCGCGCAACACCAGGTCTGCCTGCACATCGATTTGGCAGGCGAGCCGCGCGTTCTGTACGCCGTCGGCGTACAGCTCCAAAATCTCTTGTTCGTCCTCGTCGGGAGGCGTGAGTTTGTCCCCGCCCTCGACGACCTCGACCACGCAGGTGCCGCAGATGCCGGTGCGGCAGCCGAACAGCACCGGGCTGTTCTTCACGTCGAGGTCCTCGGACAACACCTTGCCCGGCGGGACCTGCACCGCGGGGTGGTCGTCGTCCGAGAATGTCACGGAATGGCGCGTGGTCATGCCGGGGCCCAGGTGCGAATGGGGGCCAGGCCCCGTCCATACATGCGGCGGTTGCGGCGCAGGGCCGCGTCGACGCTCGCCTTCTCCATCACCGCCATCTTTTTGTTCTCGGCGCTCACAAAGTCGAGGCCGGCCACGTATTTCTTGTAGCTCTCCCGCGCGGTCTGGTGCGTCTCCTGGGCGAGGTGGAACGACTCGTTGTCTTTGCAGAAGCTGTCCCAGATGAGCTCGCGCGCGGCCTTGTCGTCGAGGCCAAACGCCCGGCTGCGCAACACCTTGTACACCGCGGCGAACGCCGCGGGGTCAAACCAGAAGACGCCGTTGACCATGCTCGAGAAGTTGCGGTGGTCTTTCTGGCAGCCCTTGACCCCGAGGTTGGTCACGAACTTCTCGAACGCGCTGGGGGCGGGCAGGCTCTTGACCACGTCGTGGCTGACGATGGTCGAACTGTTGAAGTGATAGCTCTCGTCACAGAAATGGTAATAGCTGATCTTCGACGGAATCGGCGCGTCCTCTTTGCGCTTGGTCTCGCCGGTGACCGGGTCGGGCTCCCGGTCGTACTTGGTGTAGTACTGGCTCAGCTGGTGCTGGACGATCTTGCCCGACAACGTGCGGATGCCGCGCACCAAGAAATACTGACAAGCGATGAAGGCGTTGCCCGCGCTGAGCAAGCCGAAGGTGCGCAGCTGCAGCCGCTTGAACTTCCGGCGAAACGGCGAGCTGTCCTGGTAGATCATCGTCTCGTGAAAAGGCCCGCGCATCGGGTAGGTGAACACCCGCTGGCCGAACACCTCGGCTTCGACCGCCTCGCTCACCTTCTTGAACGCCGCGATGTGGGCGCGCTCCTGGCTCGACTCGAGGTCGAGCATGTCGCACACGGTGCGAAAGTCCTCGATGCCGAACAGCCCCGCGGCCGAGGTCTGGTTGAAGTAGATGGTCGCGATCTCCGCGCTGATGATTTGCGCGTAATACGCCACCCAATAGAGCTGGTTGAGCAACACCCGCTGCGACTCACTCGCCTGGTCCCAGATGGGCGTGCCGTAGCAGAGCGAAAACTTCTCGGGGTTCCAGTATTCGTCTTTGCACGCCGCGTACTCGAACGCCCCCGCGGCCTCGTCGAGCAACTGGGTGTGGTCCTGCTTTTTGTTGCGGCGCAGGTTGATCGCCACCTTCTTGGCGGTGGGCACATCGTCGAGCAGGGAGGGCTCGGGGCGGCGCAGGCTGTGATTCGTCGGTGCGCTCATGGCACGGCCTCTCTGCTCACACGCAGTCGGCGACGGGGAGGGGGGCGAACAGTCCACGTCCCTCGAGATCGTCGAGCAACGGGGCCGAGTCGCGGGTGGTCATCAACTTCTTCAACAGGGCCAAGCGGGTCTGGGACTGGGCTTCGCCGCCCAAATCTGTGAGCAGCTGGACCTTCTGGGCCCGGCTCAGGCCGCCCCGCTCGATGTCCACCGCCGCGAGCACGGTCTGCGGCCCGCTCTGCACCATGCTCAAGAACTTCACCAACGCCTCGACGATGGGCCCGCGCGCGGCGTCGGGGATGCCCGCGGATTCGACCAGGACCTTGCCCGAGCCATGGTGGCGGGCCTCGTCCTCGAGGATGCCCCGCAACACGTCGCGCAGGTTGGGCCGCAGGCAGGCCTCGGCGAGCTGGCGGTAATGGGTCAGGCCCCAGCCCTCGAGCACCACCTGAATGATGAACACCAGGACCGCGCGATCGCCGTGGTCGATCAGGTCCTGCAACAGATGGTGAAAGGGGTTGTCGGTGACGAGCTCGTCCGCGTCCTCGATGTGGGTGGCCACCGCGTGCAGGTGGCGCGCCTCGTCGGCGGCGAACAGCGCATAGAGCATGCGCTCCTCGGTGCTCGGCGCGAGCAGGGCCATCTTGGCCCCGAAGGTGAGGCCCGACTTCTCGATGAAGTACGCCTCGTGCAGCATCGCCCGCGAGAGCCGGTCGCGAATCGCCCGCTGGGTGGGCTCGTCGGCGTCGGTGTAGAGCGCGGTCTGGTGCAGGTAAAAATGTTCGGCGGTGAAGGCGGGGACCGCGTCGCTCTCGTCGTGCTTCGGTTTGCGATCGCCGGCGGCCTTGTCGAGGGCGGCGCCGAGCACGGTGCGCAGCTTGTGCTCGGGGGGCAAGTGCCCGAGCTCGAGCCCGGTGTCGACCACCACCGTGGGCGGCGGCCGGTCGGTGGAGAGCTTTTTGAGCGCGCTCATGACGTGACCTTTTTGGGCAGCGTCGCGGGGCTGGCCGGTCGACGCTTCTTCCACCAATATTGAAACGGCATCGCCCAGGTCATCTTGGCGGTGCAGACCAGCTCCGAGCCGTCCATCCAGGTGGGGTTTTGTTCTTCAAAGAACGCCACCCGCGGGATCACGCGTTGCTCGTCGGTGATGCCGGCCACACCATCCTTGAGTTGGCCTTGGGATTTGTCGAACACCACCAAGCCACGGTCTTGGTCGTAGGCCTCGCCAAACATGTCCGCGGCGAAGGTGTCCATGATCGCCTGCTCAAACGCGGGGGTCGGCTCTTCATATCGTGGATAGTGAAGGGGGAAGTTGTTCGCCATCAGCAGATAGGTCTTGTAGCCCTTGCTGATCAAGAACCAATAAAACGGCGTGAACGGCGCCTTGGCCTTCTGGCGGAACAGGTATTTCAAAAACTCGATCCCGAGCGAGCCCTGGCCCCAGAAATCCTTTTCGATCACGGTGTCGCCGGAGAACACCCCGCGCACACGCTTCTTATCGACGACGAAGTCGGTGTTCTTCAGGGTCGAGAAGCCGTGAATGACATCGTCTTCGGGGGTGTAGAGCAAGATCACGTGGTCTTTGGCCGACAGGTCCTTTTGGAACGCGGCTTCGCTCACCAAGTCATAGTACTTGTGAAAGATGCCGAACATCCGCGTCCGGTCGTCGTCGGACAGGCTCTTGATCGCCACCGTCTTGGCGTTCAGGCGGGCCATGGGGTCACCCCTTCGGTGTCGGTGGATTCTTCGAAGTTGCCCTCGGTGTCGGCGCGGGTCTCGCCCTGTTCGAAGGACACCGCGTCCTCGAAGTTGCGCGCGCTCTCGAAGCTCGACCCCGCCACGTGGGGGCCGGCTTTGGTCTTCTCGTCGAAGGGGTTGAGGGTGGGCTCGTCGAAGCTCGCGTCCTCCTGGCGGGGTTTGCGGCGCAGGGGCACGAGCTTGCGTTCGACCGACCACTCCTCCCAGGTCACGGTGGCCATGCGCTCGAGGTGTTTGATGAAACGAATGATCGAGCGGTCGGCGGCGATGGGATGTTTGAACTTCCACTTGATGGTCTGGAAGATCTTGGTGTCCCCGTGGGCGAAGTAGTCGCCGACGAGTTTGGTCAAGAACAGCAGCACCCGGTTGACCAGCCAGCCGACGGGGCCCCGTCGACGATCGGTGATGAGCACGGTCTGGCCCAGGGCCTTGCCGTCGGACGTGGGGCGCAGACAAAAGATGATGTGGAAGTGCAAAAAGTCCGGGCCCACGGTGACGCTGCCGGTGCTCCCGGTCTGGTAGGCCATCTTGTAGGTCAATGGGCCTGCATAGAAGCGCCCGAGGAAGCGCAAAAACGGGTTGGACATCGGGATGTGGGTGGTGTTGTCGAAGGTGATGAGCTGGGGGGTGCGCTCCTGCACGTCAAAATGCAGTTTGACCGGGAGATTGTGCACGGTGGTGAAGTGCTGCTCGTCGATGGCGTTGACCATGACGATGTTGGGGTGGCAGCCTTTTTCGAACGCCGCGCCGTGTCCCCAGTCGACCTCCTGGCCGGCGAGCTCAGGCACCTCGAAGACGTCGTGGGTGGGTTCGCGCCCGTTGTAGATCCAGATGAGCCCGTAGCGTTCTTTCACCGGCCAGGTCTGGATGCGCAGGTCGAGGGGTTTGTTCTGGCAGGGGATCGACGTCAGGGTGCCGTCGGGCTCGTAGGTCCAGCCGTGGAAAAAGCAGCGGAGGTTGTCGCCTTCGACCATGCCCTCGGCGAGGTGGGCGCCCATGTGGGGGCAATAGGCGTCGACCGCGCGCACGTTGCCGTCGTGGCCGCGGTACAGGGCGAGCTCGCGGCCGAGGAAGTTGAGCGCGGTGACCTTGCCTTTGGCGAGGTCGGCGGAGCGCAAGGCCCAGTACCAACCCTCGACCGCTTTGTCGGTGCGACCGAAGACGTCGGGGTCCGCGATGTTGACCGGCGTGGACGACGAAGCGGCGGCGGGTTGGGTTTGAGCGACCATGGGAGCTCCTTGGCGCGCAGTGTAGCAACCGGTTGGTGCACTGAAAACCCCTGAAAACGCAGAGGTTTTAGGTGTTTGGGGGGTGTGGCGGAGCGGTGGCGGCGCGCCGGCGATCGCGGTGTGGGACATGGTGGGAGGGTAGAAGGCGGGGCGGGTTGTGCACTGAAAGAATCCTGGAAGTTGTCGAACGGGCCCCGGGCGGGCGGGCACGCATCCAGACACAATCCGCGCTACAACCGGGTGCCAGGCACACGGAGTCGGCGATGGCGAAGAAAAGACTGGGCGAACTGCTCCTCGAGCGCGACCTGATCACCTCCGCGCAGCTCAACGAGGCGCTCGCCTACCAGCGCAAATGGGGGCACCGGCTGGGCGCGGCCCTCGTCGTGCGCGGCTTCTTGTCCGAGGGCATGCTCACCCGCGTGCTCTCCGAGTCGTTGCGCATCCCCATGGTCGACCTGTCGAAAATCAACACCGACGCGCGCGCCATCGAGCTCATCCGCGCGTCCATGGCCGAAGAGCACGAGATTTTTCCCCTCGCGATCAAACAATACAAAGGCCGCAAGACCCTGCTGCTGGCCATGGCCGACCCGCTCAACGTGTCCGCGATCGACGAGGTCGCGTTCATCACCGACATGACCATTCGCCCCGCCATCGCCCAGATCTCGTCACTGCGGGCCGCGGTCCGGCGTCATTACTTCCATGAGGACGTGGACATCCCCCCGCTCAACTTCGAAAAGGGCAGCCCCCAAAGCCAAAGCACGGCCCTGCCCCAGGAGTCGCCGATGACCATCACCGTGGGGGGCTCGTACGAAGAGCGCGAGGTGGGCGTCGTCGAGCACACCTCCGAAGGGGCGCCCATCGAGGTCACCATCGACCTCGTGTCCGAGGTCGACCACGAGCCGCGCCCGGATCCGCGCGCGCAGTTCACGGTGGGCGAGCCGGTGCCGGTGGGCAAGCCGCTGGCCATGAGCGACCCCTTCGCCGCGTTCCAGCACGAGGCGCCGCCGAGCGTGTTTTCGGGACAGCCCACCGGGGCGTACATGATCATGCCGCCGGCCCCGGCCGCGTCCCCGTCGCGGGCGAGCCCCGCGGTGCCCTCGACGGTGCTTGCCAATGATCCTGCAGAAGAACTGGAAAAGAAGTTCTGGGCCTTGATGCGGGTGTTGACCAAAAAGGGCCTCATCACCCGCGAAGAGTTTTTGCGTGAGCTGATGGGGTCTGACCCCTGACCCCGCGGCCGTGCCCTTGCGCTCCTCCCCATGAACGCCCCCCGCCCTTCCTCTTCTTCCCCTGACACCGGCGACCTGTCCGCGGGCCGGCCCACCTTGGCCCAGACCTGGGCGCGCCGCGCAGTGACATTCCCGCTGTATCTCGTCCTGTGGGCGGGCCTGGCCGCGCTGCTCCCGGGGCTGTTGGCGCTGGGCCTGCTCGTCGACGGTTTGTCCCGCCGCACGGTGTTGGCGCGCTTTTTCCTGTTCGTGTTTGTGTACCTCTCGCTCGAGGTGCTGGGCATGGCGCGGGCGGCGTTGTTGTTTGTGCGCCACCCCCTGGGAGGCGAGCGCTTCCTGGCCAAGAACTTCGCGTTGCAGTCCTGGTGGGCCGGCTCGTTGCTGGGCGCGGCCAGCGCTCTGTACCGCTTTCGGTTGTATGTGACCGGCCAAGCCGAGGCCACGCCCGGCCCCTACGTGTTGCTGTGCCGCCACGTCTCGGTGGGCGACACCTTGCTGCCCTCGGCGTACGTGTCGCGCGCGCTGGGCATTCAGTTGCGTTACGTGCTCAAGCGCGAGCTGCTCTGGGACCCTTGCCTCGACATCGTGGGCCAACGGCTGCCCAATGCCTTTGTGCGGCGGGGAAAAGGCCGGGCCGAAGCCGAGCTGCAAAAGCTCCGCGGCCTGTGCCACGACCTCGGGCCCACCGATGGGGTGTTGAGCTTTCCCGAGGGCACGCGGTTCTCGCCGGCCAAGCGGCAGCGCCTGCTCCACCGCCTGGCCGACAAGGGCGACGAGGCCGGTCTCGCCCGGGCCACCGCCTTGACCCACACGTTGCCCCCCCGCCTGCTCGGGACCTTGGCGTTGCTCGAGACCGCGAAGACCGACGTGGTGTTCTGCGCGCACACCGGGTTCGAAGGGCTCACCCGCATCGGTGACCTCATCCGGCCGTCGATGATGGGGCGCGCGATCCGCATCCACTTCTGGCGGGTGGCGGCCCAGGCGGTGCCGTCCGACGAAGACGCGCGCACCGCGTGGCTGATGGAACAATGGCAACGCGTGGACCAGTTCGTGGCCGACGCGGGGCTGCTCGACGACGGCGAGACCATGCCCGCGCTGGGGGCCTGACCGCTCAGGCCAATTTGGCCCCCAACCACAAACCCGCCGCGCCCCCCAGCAGGCAGGCCACCGCGGTGGCCCCCAGGTAGAGGGCGGCCTTGCCCACCTGCCCCTGCTCGAACAGGCCAAGGGTCTCGAGGTTGAACGTCGAGTACGTGGTGAAGCCCCCACAAAAGCCGGTGGTGAGCAGCAGGCGCACGGTGGGGGAGGCTTTTTGGGCCAAGCCGTATTTGAGCAGCACCGCGAGCAGGATCGATCCCATGACATTGGCGGCGAACGTGCCCCAAAAGAAGCGCTCGTGGTTGAGCCACTGCGACACCATGTGCCGCAGCACCGCCCCCGCGCCGCCCCCGACAAAGACCGCCAACATCGCTGCCATGGCCGCACCCTATCCCAGTTGACCAGGTCGAGGCGGTCGCCCCGCGCACACGCGCGATCGACGCGGACCGGCTATCCTGCCCCCGGAGGGTGCGTATGACTGCGGCGGGTCGAGTGATGTGGACGGCGGTGGTGTTGTCGGCGGCGCCGGGATGCAGCCTGTTCTTCAACCCCACCATCAACGCGTGTGACGCCGACGAGGACTGTCCCGCCGGAGAACAATGCACGGTGGACGGCCTCTGCGTCGAGCTGTCCGGCGACGGGGATGGCGACGGGGACGGGGATGGTGACGGAGATGGCGATGGCGACGGAGATGGCGATGGCGATGGCGACGGGGATGGCGACGGGGACGGCGATGGCGACGGGGACGGCGACGGGGACGGCGACGGGGATGGCGACGGGGACGGCGATGGCGACGGAGATGGGCATGGAGACGGTGATGGCGACGGGGACGGGGATGGCGACGGGGACGGTGACGGCGACGGGGACGGGGACGGCGACGGCGACGGGGACGGGGATGGCGACGGGGACGGTGATGGCGACGGGGATGGGGATGGGGACTGTTTGACCCCGCCCAACGGGGCGTTGTTGTCGAACTGGTCGCCGGGTCCCCCCGCGGTGTTTGGGCAGACCTGGTCGGTCAGCGGTGATGTGAGCTGCGGGGCGACATGCACGTTCTACCCGGGGGGTGCCGTCTATGGCGAAGGGGCGTTTGTGCACGAGGCGCTTCGGCCCGGCACCGGCACGTCCGAGATGGTGTGCACCGATGGGAACGGGAGCCGCGAGGTGTACCAAGCGGCCGGCGCGGTGAGCTGTACGGCCTCGGGCCTCAGCGGCGATGTGTTGATCACCGACCAGACCGGGGTGGACAACCTGTCGAACGGCGGGGGCTGTTTCACCGTCGCTGGCGACGTGACCATCACCGGCCCCGCGGTGACCTCGCTGCTGCCCCTGTACGGCTTGGCCGGCGTCAGCGGTCGGCTTGTCATCTCCGAGACCTCCCTGGTCAACCTCGACGGGTTGGAGCTTTTGGGCAGCGTCGGCTCCTTGGTGGTGGGGGAGGCCAACACCGGCAACGACGCGTTGCTCGATGTCGACGCGCTCTTCTCGGTGGCCAACCAGCCGGCGGAGCTTTCGGTGGAGCAGGCGCCCGTGCTTGACCGGCTCTGGGGCATTCGTCACATCGGGTTGGTGGACGGCGATGTGCGCTTGACCGCGCTCCCCGTCGGGTTGCCCGTGGACTGGGCGCTCTACACCGTCACCGGGACCTTGCGCCTGTCCGCGCTGGCCGCGCTGACCGACCTCGACGCCTTGGCCAACCTCTCCTCTGCAGGCACATTGGAGTTGGCCAACCTTCCCGGCTTGGGGGACATCGACCTGCCCAACCCCCCTGACCTCGATCGCTTGGTGCTCGAGAACAACAACGCCCTCACCACCATCACCGCCTTCCCGGTGGCGGTCGCGGGGCTCGACGAGTTGACCGTGCGCAACAACAACCAACTCAGCAGCCTGGCGGGACTGGCCGGCGCGGCCTCGGGCACGGTGGACGCGCTCACGGTGTCCGGCAACACCGCGCTCTCGGTGCTCGACCTCGACGCGGCGGTGTCGGCGGACCTCACCGTGCAGAACAACCCCGGTCTGCTCGCCATCGGCGACAACCTCTTGCCCGATTCATTCGCCGAGGTCGTGGTCAGCGAGAACACCCTGCTCACGGACCTGGGCGGCGTCGCCAACCTCGACGAGTGTGCCTCGCTGGCCATCACCAACAACCCCGCGCTCACCAACCTCGCGCTCCAAGTCGAAACCGTACACGGCAATTTGGGCATCACCGACAACCCCGGCCTGGTGCAGCTCACGCTGGACAACCTCACCACCGTGGGCGAGGACCTCGTCATCTCCGGCAACTTCAACGTCTCCGGCCAGCTGCAGCGCGCCAGCGCGCCGGCCCTGCTCGACGTGGGCAGCGACCTTGTCGTGGGCCAGGTCACGGCCGGGCCCGGCGAGCCGGGCATCTCGTTTCCCCAGCTGCAGAACATCAACGGGGCCCTGGTGATCCAAGGCTGTGGCCTCGAGGGGAACAACAACCACACCCTCGATTTCTCGAGCCTGACCACCGCGTCGTCGGTGTGGATTCAGCAAAACAGCCTGTTCAATGACGTGACGCTCAACTTCTCGTCGCTGTCGGCGGTGGCCACGACCTTCGAGGTCTCGGACAACCTCGGCACGTTCTTCACCGCGTTCGCCACCTCCGAGCCCGGCATGGTGACGTTCCGCTACGTCAACAACCCGAGCGTGCTCGCGTTCACGGACACGGGCCGGCTTGGGCTCGGGTTGGTCACCGGCGTGTTCGAGGTCACCGGCAACACCGCCATGGCCGACTTCAACATCACCACCAACCCCGACATCCCCAGCGGGGTCACGGTGGGCATCGACGGCAACGGCCCGGGCACGATGCTGTGCGCGGGCAATGGGTTGGCGGACACGCCCTTCGGCATCAACTACTTCATCAGCCAGTACGTCATCGGGACCGTCGACCCCAACCAGTGTGAAGGCGGGGCCTGACCGGCTCAGGGCGAATGGGCCACCGCCTCGATGAACGCGGGCCCCTCGTCGCTGTCGCAGGACACCGCGTAGACCACATCGTCATCGGCCAGCGGCAAGGTAAAGCGGTAGCCGCGCCCGCTGAGCGCGACCTCGTCGAGCAGTGCCCCGGTCCGCGCGTTCAGGGCGATGAGCGTGCCCGGCTGACCGGGGGTGGTCTCCACCAAAAATGCCACTGGACCGCGCGGTGTCTCCACCAGGGCCACCCGCGAGGGGTGTCGGCGGAACCGCGTGCGGGCCTCGTCCGACCCCGGGGCGGGCCACTGCCAGGCCGCCTCCAGGCGGGGGCCGTCGTCGGTGTCGACCACCCGCAGCCCGAACACCCCCGCGTCCTGGGCGGCGTCGGGCATAAACGTCGCGACCAATGCCCAAGGACTCTCGCCCGGCGGGCTGAACACCGCGGGTTCGGTCACGATCATGCCCGCCCAATCCGCGGCACACGGTGCGCCCGGCACCCCGCAGATCGGCACCAGCTGCATGCGGTCGTGCAAGGTGCCGAGGTGCGCGGTGTCCACGAGATACACGCTGCCGTCCTTGGTGGGGTAGAGCAGGGCGTCGGCCCCGCCGGGGGTGCGCACCCGGGCCGGGGTGCTGCCCCCGATGTAGTCGAGGGCCTCCCAGCATTCGAACATGGTGAGGCCGTCGCATTCCCCGGTGGCGGGCACCGGGTGGCTTTGGCCCAGGGGCATGCGGGGCACGAACAGGTCGGGGCAGCTCTCCACACAATCCCGGGCGGGGGCGTCGGGGTCAAAGTCACTGCACAAGTTGTCATCGCAACCGGGGGCAAACGCGAGGTCGGCGGAGACCCGCATCAGGGTGTTGGCGTGATCGCCCCGGGCCAGGTCGAGCTGGCCGTTGCCGGGGGCGAACACCAGCGCGTCCTCGTCGTCGCCCGCGAGCACCAGAGGCCCGGAGGGGGCCCAGAGCCCGCCCCCGCAAACGCGGTCCCGTGAGCCCGACACCCCCGCCGGGCCACAGTCGGTCTCGGGGGTGGTGCACAACGGGGGCAGCACCGTCCAGGCCGCCAGGTCGACCGCGAACGCCCAACCGTGCCAAGGCTGGATGTCGCGGGCGTTGCCGAAGTTGACGACCAGGCGAGGCCCGCTCGGGCCCCGGGCGATGACCAACGCCGAGCGCAACAATGCATGTGCAGGGTCAAACGCCACCGGGCCACTGCCGTCGGGCGCGGGCACGCTCCCTTCGAGGTCGAGCGGGGGGCGGTCGGCGCGCACCTCGTGGGCGACGACATCGATGCCCACCACCCGGTGTCGCAGGCGCGCGGTGAGCACCGACCGCGCGTCGAGACCGGCGGCGGTGGTGTGGTAGCCCACGTACAAGGTGTCGCCGTCGAGCACCGGGGTCGCGACCACGAAGGCTTGCTCCCCCGCGGGCGCGGGCAACGTCACCCGCCACCGGGCCGCCCCGTCGTCGGGGGACAAGGCCACCACCTCGTGGCCCACCACCACCAGCACATCGCCCCCCGGCCCCCGCACCGGGGAGGCCAAGCTGCACGCCCCGAAGGTCTCCCCGGGCGCCGCCGCCGACGGAAACCGCGCCGGCCCGAAGCGGAGGGTGAGCGCGCCATCGCCATCCCCGTCGCCGTCGCCGTCGCCATCCCCGTCCCCGTCGCCCGCGTCGGGGGCGCCGGCGTCTTCGCCCATGGGTCCCGCATCGGGGCCCGGCGGGGCTGGACAGCCGGCCAACACCCATCCACCGCACAGGGTCGCCATCACGGTTCGGCGCATGCCCCGGGTTGCCACGCCGATGGCGCGCGCTCAAGTGCTAGCGTCGGGGCATGACCCGCTCCGATGATCGCCGCCGGGCCGCCGCGCGCGCGCTGTCCATGTACGCCCCAGACCACCGCGAGAAAGTGCGCCGGGCCGAGCGCCGGGTGCTGCGGTGGGTCACCACCGTGCACGACGGGCTGGTGCGCACCGACACCGACCACGACGTGGTGGGCGAGACCTTGTCCACCGGGGTGCGCTCCGACGTGTTCTACCTCGAGGGCTTGCTCAAGCTGTACCGGCGCGAACACCCCTGGGTCGAGCCCCACTTCGCCGCGGTCAAGCGCCTCGAGGACGGGCTCGGCGGCTGCGAGATGTGGCGCGGCCTGGTGCAGACCGGACGCAAGGTCGGCCTCGACGGCGCCGGCGTGCGGTGGCTGGAAGAACAGCGCGAGGCCGCGGACGCCCAGATGCGGGAGATCTTATGCAGTGACTTTGCCCGGTCCCGGGACCACCTCGCCACCCCCGCGCTCGGCCGGCTGGTGCACGACCTGCTCGACCACGGGCTCGAGGGCCGGAAGAAGGACCGGAAGACGGTGACCAAGGAGATCGCCCGCCGGATGAAAAAGGCCCGCGACATCGAGTACGACATGCACCAGCTGCAGGGGGACGTGGGCATTCATGAGCTGCGCCGGCAGCTGCGGTGGTTGCCGATTTCCGTGGTGGCCCTCGATGGCCTGTTCGTGTTTGACCCCGACCGGCACCCGGTGAAGAGCTTTCGCGGGTTGTTGGACGCCCCGGTGGCCACCAGCCCCTATGCACAGATTCCCGTGGACGAGGACGAGCGGGATCCGGTGCGGTTGCCCCAGAGCCTGTATCTGGCCAACACCGAGTTCATCGATCGTCTCGGGCGGTTGAAGGACACCGGGGAAGACATCGAGGGCATGGAGTTCGCCCTCGCCGGGGCCGAGTTGGTGCCCGGGCACGACGAGCAGCGGCAGGTGGCGCTGCAGCTTCTGGGCCTGCCCCCCGACGGGTTCGAGCAGGTGGTGGCCGAGGCCCAAGAGGTCGCGACCGAGGTCATCGACCACGACCTGTTCGGCCGCTTCGCCAAGGTCGTGGCCTGAGGCTTGTGGGTCCGCGGGTGACGGCAGCGCGAGAGCGCATCCAGATGTGCTTTAGGCTTGCACGGTGACCGCGTAGGACGCGGCGAGGGTCATGAGCGCGTCCTCGACGTCGCTGATGCGGCCTTTTTGCACGAACGCGCACCGGGGGTGAATGCCCAGATTCTGTTTGATGTCTTCGCGGGTCAAGCTCGAGCACAACAGCACCGGCACTTTGCGCGCGGTCTCGTGGTCGGCGAGAATCTTCAGCAGCGAGGAGCCGGACAGGGCGGGCATCATCTGATCGAGCACCACCACGTCGGGGCCGCCGGGCTTTTGGGCGACCTTGTTGACGGCACCGAACGGGGAGGTCATCACCTCGACGCTGTGTCCGCGCTTCTGCAGCAACCGTTGCAGCAGCGTGGCGAACCCAGGATCGTCGTCGATGATCAACACCCGCATGTCATCATCCCCCTCGGCCGCGGTGACCACGCGTCGCGCTCGAACCCTCGCGAACAACATAGCAATGTTTGCCGCCGCGGGGGTGTTGATCGGGTGGATGCCGGACCTGGGCCTGGCGCCGCTCGCGAGCGTGAGCGACGTGGTGGTGGAAGGAACGGTGCAAAGCCAAGAAAGCCACACAAAAACGGGCCGCTTGCTCACCGAAACCCAGGTCTTGGTCCACCGGGTACATCACCGGCGCGCCAATGTTTCTACATCGATAAAGCCGGAAAAGTTGGTGTCGGTGACCCAGACAGGTGGCGCCACCTCCACCATCCGCACCCAGGTCCGCGGGGACGCGACCCTTCGGGAAGGCGAGCGGGTGCTGCTGTTCTTGTTCGCGGGGGACAAGGGGCGGTGGCACCTGACCCAGCTGGGGCTGGGCGCGTTTGTGGTCGAAGACGACGCGTTTGTGCAGGTGTTGTCCGACGACCTGCAGCGGGCGGACGGGAGCCGGGAAAAGGCGCCGGTGACGCGCCGTTTTTCCCGGCAGGATTTGGCCGACGCTCTCGCCGCGCTCGCCCGCGCCGCCGCCGAAGAGGGCGCACAAACGCCCGATTCCCCAACAAAATCAACCAATTAACGGCGGTGTGACCCGTCCCCGAAATGCGATCGGAAACGGTAACGTCCACATGCCGTGGCGTTTCACCCGTTGTTCGAGCCCCAAAAGACCCCCTACGTGCCCATCGTGGCCGCGGTGGTCGGCTCGGTGGTGTTCCACGCGAGCTTGCCCATGCTCGACCGGGTCAAGGTCCCGCAGCCGGAGACCCGGTCGCTGGTCGAGTTCTTGCCCGAGACCCCGCCCGACCCATTGGGCGACGTCGACAACGTGCCCGTCGAGATTCCCGACGAGCCCCTCCCCGCCGACGCGCCCCCCGCCGACGAACCGCCGGTCCCGGCGGACGACCCGCCCCCCGCGCCTGACCCGCCCCCCGACGACACCGAGGGGGTGAAGGTCACCGAACCGCCGCCCGCGCCCCCGGCCGACCCGGTCCCCGAGGAGCCGCCCGCGCCCCCCGCCGCGGCCGAATCCGGTGCCCCCGACGAGCCGCGCAATGACCCCGTGCGCATGGCCAAAGAGGTGGTGCAGGCCCGGGCCTCTCGGTTCAACCGGCGGCTGCGCCGCACCGAGGCGGAGATCGTCGCTGAGCGCGCCCGCCGGGCCGCGGCGTGGCGGGCCCAACGCGACGCCGAGAAAAAGGCCCGCGAAGACGCGAAGGCGCGCCGCCTGGCCAAGAACCGCCGGGACAAAAAAGAGGTCGGCCCCGTGCCCGAGGCGCTCAAGAAAGGGGGCACGCCCAATGCCATTTGGATCTGCGACGACCACAGCAAAGGGTTTCGCGCCGACGTCCAGGCCGAGCGCGACGCGAGCGATTGGGCGTCCCTGGTGCCGACGGTGTTGCTTGTGTTTCCGACCACGCCCAACTTGATGACCGTGCTCGGTGACACCGCGCACGTGCAGAAGCGCAAACGCAAGTACCAGCGAAAGCTCGGCCTCGCCGAGTTCGCTTTGCCCCATTACGAAATCCAGGTCGACCTCGACGCCCCCGGCGACACGGTGGCGTACCTCGGCCGCAACGACGCGCGCTGCCTGGTGGGGGTGCGGTACAAAAAAGGCGAGCTGTTCCCGATGGAGATCCTGCGGGTGCCGATCCGCGTGGTGCAGGACGGGCGCACCACCCGCTCGCTGGTCGACATTGAGTTCTTGCGCGACGGCACCTTCGAGCTCACCCCCCGCGACGAAGAAGGCGTGGCCACGCTGGCGTTCTCCAAGGGCCGGTTGCGCAACGCGGGGCTCATCGAGGAGACCATCGACACACATTTCTTCGCGGTCGAGACCCTCAACGACGTGGGCAAGTTCATCGGCGTCGACGTGGGCAAGATGATGCGCGACAAACGGAAGAAGCAGGCCAAGGCCAACGCCAAGCACGATCAGAACATGCGCAAACTCGAGCAGCTCAAAAAAGAGCAAGAGGCGCGGAAAGCAAAAAAGAAAGCCGATGCCGCGGGTGAAGACAAAAAGCCGTCGACCGCCCGGGGGCGGCGCGGCTCGCGGCGGTGACCGCGTCGTTCAGGGCACACAGTTGTCGAGGTAGCAGTCGGCGCGGATGAGTTCGCACGCGGCGACACCATCGACGGTGCAGTCCTCGAACGTACAGGTCTCGAAGTCGCTGGCGCAGGTCTGCAAACAGGAGACATCGTTGTTGTTCGGCGCGCCCCCTTCGTCGAGCCACAAACAGGTGGTCACGTTTTGGTTGAAGTCGATGGGATTGGCTGCGCAGGGTGTGTCGAGCACGCAGCTCGCTTCCTCGTCGGAGGTGACGCGTTTGGAGAGGTAGCTTTGCAGCACCGCGGCGGACATGTCCGGGTCTTGGGCCGCGAGGGTGTCGCCGTCGCCGAGACACTCGAGCGGGAGCTGGAAATAGTTGCACCCCATCATGTGCTCGACCAGTTCGCCATTGCCGCAGCGGTAGGTCTGCACGGATGCACAATCCGCGCTGCATCTCAGTTCGCCGTCGTCGAGCCCCTCGGACGCGCAGGTCGCGCCCCCGAGGTCGTCGCCGTCGCAGACTTCCTCGCCCTCGACGACGCCATCGCCACAGGTCGAGCACCCCGTGCGGTCGACCCGGCACGCGTCGTCGCACCGGGCGGTGCCTTGTCCGTAGCCGAACGCCTGGCAACTGCTCGGGTTGCTCTCCAGGGCCGCGCACTCGTCTTCGCTGAGCGCGCCGTCGTCGTCGCACGACAGATCCCCATCGCTGTCGCCATCGCCATCGCCAGTCGCGCCGCCGCCAGCCCCCCCGCCGCAGGCCAGCAATCCTCCCGCCACCGCGAGCCACAGGGCCCATGCACATCTCGACGTCACGCGAACCTCCGGTTCCAGGCATCGCCCCCGCGGTGCCATGCAATATCAGTGGCACAGAAACGAAGCCGGTGCGCGGTTCGGACGGTCAAAGCGCCTGAAACCTCCTGAACAAACCCCAATGCCGGCCGGGCCCCCTCTTCCCCGGCCGGGCCCGGGGGCCCTCAACGCACCGTCACCCGTGCCGTCGGGCGCGGCGTCGCCCAGATAACATACTGAAAAGAAATATGAATTCCGCAAGGACGCGCACCGCCCGGCCGCGGCGCTTGCCATCCCCGGCCCGGTTGTTTATTATTTGGTCAACCAACCAATAAATACCTCGACCAGAAAACCGACCACCCACAACCCACCCCAAAGGTCCCATGGCCCGCCCCACCAACACCCACCAACGCCGCGCCGAGATCGTCGAGGGACTGTCGCAGGCCATGGCCAGCCGGGGCTACCGGGCCGCCACCGTGCAGCACATCGCGAAGGCGGCGGGCCTGAGCCCGGGGCTCGTGCATTACCATTTCAAGACCAAGGGGGCGGTGTTGCTCGCCCTCATCGCCACCCTCGAAGACCGCATCGCGGCCCGGGTGGACGCGGCCGTCACCCCCGAGGACAAGCTCGACGCCCTCATCGAAGCGCTGGTGGGCCGCGGTCCGGGCGCGGACGACGCGGCGGTGCGCAGCTGGACCCTGGTGGCGGCCGAGGCCACGGTCGACGACGAGGTGCGCGACGCGTTCGAACAGGCGGTGCTCCGGTTGGCCGAGACCCTAGACGGCTTGGTGGCCAGCGCCCTCGGCTGTGCCCCGGACGACGAGGCCGCGCGGGAAGTGAGCGCGCAGGTGCTGGCCTTGGTGCACGGCGCGTTCTTGCTGTCCGCGGCCGCACCCAAGAGCATTGTCCCGGGCTTCGCCGCGCAAGGGGTGCGGCGTCTGCTCGCGGCGGCGATGGCGGAGCGCCCATGAGCCGGCTCTACAAATACGCGCTGCTGTCCGCGCTCTATTTCGCCCAAGGGTTGCCGTTCGGCTTTTTTGTGCAGGCTTTGCCTGTGCTCCTGCGCGAACAAGGCCTGTCCCTGTCCGCCATCGGGGGCACGTACTTTCTGGCCCTGCCCTGGGCGCTCAAGTTCTTGTGGGCCCCATTCGTCGACGCCCACCACGTGCCCGGGGGCCGCGGCCACCGGTACCGGGGCTGGATCCTGGCCATGCAGCTGTGCGCGGCCCTGCTCATGGTCGCGTGCGGCCAGCTCGATCCCCAACGCCACCTGCCCGCGGTGCTCGCGTGCGTGCTGCTCACCAACCTGTTCGCCGCCACCCAGGACATCGCCACCGATGCGCTCTGCGTGCGCCTGCTCAACCATGAAGAGCGGGGGGTGGGCAACGGCATTCAGGTGGCCGGCTACCGGGTGGGCATGATCACCGGCGGGGGGGCCATCCTCATCGCCTACCCCACCATCGGGTGGCGCTGGTCGTTCTTGCTCATGGCGGGCCTGCTCGCGCTGTCCACCACCTTGCTGTGGCGCGACCTGCCCGCCGACGACGAGACCCCCGCGGTGGACGAAAAAGAGCGCACCCAGGCATTCGATTGGTGGCGCTTCATCCGGCGCGAAGGCATGCCCCACTGGCTGCTCCTCCTCGTGCTGTTCAAGGCCCCCGACGCGTTCGCCACCGGCATGGTCCGCCCGCTGATGGTCGACGTGGGCTTTTCCCTCGACGACATCGGCTGGCTCATGGGGGGCTTTGGCTTTGTCACCGCGCTGCTGGGCGCGCTGTTCGGCGGGTGGCTGGCCGGTCGCTGGGGCCGGGTGCCCACGGTGCTGTCCATGGGCGCGCTCCAGGTCTTGGCTCTTTGCAGTTACATTCCGCCGGCGTGGCTCGGGGGCGCGTTTGTCGAGGCGCCCTACTTTGCGTTCGCGCTCAGCGTCGACCACTTCTTCGGGGGCGCGGCCACCGCGGCGGTGTTCACGATGATGATGGACCGGGCCGCGCCCGCCACCGCGGGCAGCGACTACACCATCCAGGCCAGCGTGGTGGTGCTCGCCACGGGCACGTTTTCCGCCGCCGCGGGCGTGTCCGCGGACGTGCTCGGCCACACCGGCCACATCGTGCTCGGCACCGCGGTGTCGACGCTGGGCCTGCTCTACGTGGCCCACAGCCTGCGACAACAAAAAGACCGCCAAGGAGACCGGCCATGAAAGTCACCCCCCTGGGCGTGGGCGATGCGTTCAGCGCGCTCTACTACTCGACCAGCCTGTTGCTCGAGACCGAGACCACCAGGCTGCTGGTGGACTGCCCTCACCCGATTCGCAAGATCTTGCGCGAGTCCACCCACGGCCGCGTCGATGTGGGCGACATCGACGCGGTGGTGCTCACCCACCTGCACGCTGACCACGCCTCCGGGCTCGAGGGCTATGCCTATTTTTGCCACTTCGCGTTGCACAAGCGGGCCAAGCTGATCTGCAGCCCCGATGTGCTCGCCGCGCTTTGGCCTCAGCATCTGCGCGCGGGCATGGGCTGTCTGTTGCGCGACGGCGTCGCCCACGAGATGGCGATGGGCGATTACTTCGACGTGACCTTGTTGCCGCCCGGCGGGGCCTTGACCGTGGGGGACGTGCACCTGCGGGCCCGGTCCACGGTGCACCACGTGCCCACCTGCGCCCTGCGGTGCGCGGGGCCGGCGGGTTCGATCGGTTACAGCGCAGACACCGCGTTCGACGAGGACCTCATCGCCTGGTTGGCGGAAGAGGACGTGATCATCCACGAGACCAATCTTGGGGCCCACACCCCCTACGAGAAGCTGTGCGCGCTCGACCCCGCGCTCACCGCGCGCATGCGGCTGGTGCACTACCCCGACCACTTCGACGTCGAGTCCAGTGCCATTGCCTGCCTCCGCCAGGGCGAACCCTTCGTGGTCAGGCGCCGCCAAGCCGCGGCCTAAAGCTCAGCTCTGGGGCGAGGGGAACGTGTCCGCGAACCAGCCGCCCCAGGCGTCTTGCAGCGCATCGCCGTCGTCTTTGGCATCGCCAAACAGGGTCAAGCCAAGGGTCACAAACGCAGACCCCGCATAGCGCTCCACAAAGCCGCCGAACAACAGCCCGCCGGTCTTGTTCACCTGGCGCAGGCGCAAGCCGAGCTCGTCGGCGGACACCACCTGGCCGGTGAGGGCGGGGGCGAACGACGGGGTGAGCGTGACCTCGTCCCCCGGCTTGGCCCCTTTCGCGCCCGGCCCGAACGCGGCCGCCAACTTCGCTTGGGCTTCGTCGAGATCTTGGCCCCAAGCCATGAACTGCACTTTGCGGGGCGCGCCGAACGACGAGAAGTGCTCAACGATTTCTTTGAGCTTGCCCAAAAAGCCGAGCCAACCCTTCTTCACCGCGTCGTACTCTTTGTCCCAGTCCGCGCCTTCGCCGAAGCCCCAGTTGACGATGCGCACCGTGCAGCCGCCGGCGGCGTTCTTCTCGATCCGGTACTCCTCGACCCGCGGGCTGTCCACGTCGGGGGGCGGCCCCAGCGCGACCTTTTCCTCCACCTCGAAGGCGTGCACCGTGGCCGGCACCGCCATGCCCGGGCCGAAGGTCAGCGTGCACCGCGCGCCCACCTCTTGGCCCTCGAAGTCGGCCCCCACGTACCACGCGCTCAGCCCTTCGCTGGTGGACAGGTAGGGCCAGATGTCGCCCGGGGCCGCCGCAATGTCAATGGACACGTCGATGGCGCGGGTGTCTTCGGGTTTTGTTCCCTTGGGGAATTGGTTGTCGTCCATCAGCTGTCCTCCGGGGTGTCGTCGTCGGGGAGACGGGGGTGGGCGCCGACGAACACACGAAACCTGCGGCCGTGCTCGGCGTCGGGGCGGTGGTGGCGGGCGGCGATCTCAGCGAACGCGGTGGCGAGGTCGTTGGCGAACGCGGTCCGCGCCGCCGCGCTCTCGAAGCACACCTCGGCGTCCATGCTCAACGTGGCCAGGGTCTTGCCCGCGTCATCGGCCCCGCGGCGCAACGTCCCCAGCTCGCGGATGGTGCGCGCGCACAGCGAGAGCAGGGCCCCAAACGAGAATCGGTCCTGCACCGGCCGGCGGTCCACCGCGACCTCGCCGAGGGCGCTGGGCCCGACCACAAACGAGCGCGCGGTGGCCTGCAACATCACCTCAATGCAATTGCCCCGCTTGTGCTTGCCCACCTTGCGCAGCAGGCCGGCCTTCTCCAAAGCCTTGACGTGGTAGTTGACCTGTTGGCGGGGGAGGTCGAGGGCCCGGGCCAGCCGGCTCGACGAGCCGGGCTCGACCAGCAACTGCAGAATGCGCAACCGCAACGGGGTGAGCAGGGCCGCGGCCTGGTCGGTCTGTTCGATCACGTGGACGGGCAACGGGGCGCTCATGGGCCCAGTGTGTAACCGGAAAATAAATTTGTCAAGACACTGAAATGCGTCGGTATAAATCATTTAAAATCATATGGTTACGATTCTTGTTCAGCATTCTTCTGGGTCGTGGGGCGCGCCGGCGGCGGCCCCGCGCGCTATGGTGCGGCATGGCCCCGAGGTTCGCGTTCCGGTGGGTGGCAGTGGCGGTGCTTTGCAAAGGCATTGTGGCGCTGGTCTCGGCCGGGTGTGAGCCCGCGCCGGATTTGGCCGGGGACGACGGCTGCGCGGGCGAGGTCGATCGCCGCTATGCGGTATTGAGCGACGCCGACCGGCCCGACCTTGGCGCCCCGGGCAACGTCTGCGACGTGACCGTCCGGGCGGTGTCCGGTCGGTTCGTCGATGAGCACACCCTGCGGGTGCTCGGCCGCTGAGCCCGGTCACGATCTGCCCCCGCGGGGAAATGGATCGCGGCCCCCACGCGCTACCTACACAAACCCACAAACAGGACACGCCGTGGCCCCGCCCCATGTCACTGCGTTCCGCGTCACCGACGTGCACGCGGTGCGCTACCGCACCACCTTCGCGGCCGAGACCGCGCTCTTGCACGCCCGGCGGGCCCGCCACGAGGGCCGCCTGGTCATGGCCGAGGTCTGGGGCCAGCGGGCGGTGCACCGGGCCCCCACCCATACAGTGACATGGTGTGCGGCCCGGGCCGGGCTGTGCACGCTGTACCTGCAGGTCGGCCGGCCCCGCGCGGCCTTGGCCCAGCTCGAGGGGTGGCCCGCCTGGTGTGCCCCCGCGGTGCGCCACCACCTGGCCGGGCGGGCCCACCATGCGCACGGCGACCTGCCCCGGGCCGAGCCCGAGCTGCAGCAGGCCCTGCGTCATTTGTTCGGCCGGCCGGCACAAAATCCCCACCGGGCGCGGGTGCTGCTCGACCTCGCCGTGGTCTGGGACGACGCCGGGCACGAGGACCGCGCGGAGATGGGCCTTCGGACCGCGGCCCGCGCCTGCGCCCTCACCGGCCAGCCCCGCCACCAGGCCGCGGCGTTGCTCGAGCTCGGCCTGTTGGTGTTCGGCCGCGCCCCCGACGAAGCCAGCGCCCACCTCGAGCAGGCGCTCTTTTTGGCCGAACAAACCGGCGACCGCCGCCTGGTCCGCGACATCCTCATCGCCCTGGCCCGGGCCCGCCGGCGCGACGGCGCGCACCGGGCCGCGCTCCGCCTGACCCTCCGGGCGGCCTCCGGGTTCGATCTGGACGGCGAATAACCCAGCAAAAACAGGGAGTTCACGCCGCGGGTACCCGGCGGAATGTTGGTCGCGGGCGCGGCGTTCTGCATCCGGGCGCCAACTTGCGCCCCGGTCATGAGGGAGACAATCTTGAAACCGGTGCACCAGCGCAAGCCGACCGACTGCCAGGGCCTCCAAATGATGCTCCACTTGTACGTGGACGGAGAACTCGTGGGCGCGGACAAGGCCGAGCTCGAGGCCCACCTCACCACGTGCCCCACCTGCCGCGCGACCCGCGATGGTCTGTTGTCCCTCAAGCACAGCTTGCGCACCCTGTCCGGCACCGAGGAGATGTCGCCCGCGGCCGCGGCCCGGGTGCGCACCGCGGTGAAGAGCGCCCGCCAAAAAGAACGCACCCGCGGCGTGCTGCTCGCGGCCTCGTTGGTGGCGATGCTCTTGCTCGGGGTGGGCACCGCGTTTTGGTTGTTTGACGGGGCCCGCGCGCCCGCCCACCAACAAAAGCTCGCCGCCTACGCGGTGCAGCTGCATGAACTCGACGTGCCCGTCGACCTCGCCACCCCCGACCGCGCCCGGGCCGAGCGGTATCTCGCCACCCGCATGGGCGAGCCGGTGCCCGTGCCCGCCCTCGAGACCCGCGGCTTCGGGCTGCGCGGGGCCCGGGTGGTGGGGGTCGGCGAGATGCCGTCGGCGCAGCTGGTGTACATGGGCGACCTCGGCCAGCGCCTGAGCGTGGTGGTGTGGCCGGACAAGGGCGGTCAGCTGGCGCGGCGGGCGGGCCTGTCCGCGGCGGCGTTGGCGGTGGGGCACGACGACGACGTGACCGTGCTCCTGCACAACGACGACGCGGTGGTGGCGGCCACCGGCGACGTGGACGGCGCCACGCTGCATGCGCTGTTTGTGCCGCCGGGCCGGTGACGATCACCCTGCGCCCGTTTCGCCCCGCGGACGCCGCCGGGGTGCGGGCGATCTACGCGCCCTTCGTCACCGATACTGCAGTTACATTTGAGACGGACGTGCCCGACGCCGGGGCGTTTGTGACCCGGTCCCAAGACGGGCCGGCCACCTGGTTGGTGGCCACCGAGGGGCCAGACCTGCTCGGGTATGCGTACGCGGGGCCACACCGCGTGCGGTGCGCGTACCGGTTCTCGACGGAGACCTCGATCTACCTGGGCCCCGCTGGCCGGGGCCGCGGGCTGGGGCGGGCCCTGTACGGCGCGGTGCTCGATCTCGCCGCCGCCCAGGGGTATGTCACTGCATTTGGCGTGGTCGCGCTGCCCAACGAGGCGAGCGTGGGGCTGCACCAGACGCTCGGCTTTGTGCCCGTCGGCGTACACCGCAAAACCGGCCTCAAGCACGGGGCCTGGCACGACGTGCTCTGGCTCGAAAAAATCCTCGACGACCACGCCGCCACCGAACGCCCCGACCCGGTGCCCCTGACCGCCCTCGACCCCGCGCGTGTGGACGCGGTCTGTGCCCGGCACGGCGCGGCGTTGGTCAAATCTGGTTGACCCACTTGGCGTCCACCTGCAGCGCCGCGAGCTGACCCCGCAACCGGCGCAGCAGCTCCGACGCGCGCAACACCCCGTCGGCGCCCGGCGCGGGCCACGCCTGCTTCATCGTCGACAAAAACCGATGCGCGGTGCGCACGTACCACGCCGCCTCCGGCCCGAGCACGTGGGCGGCGCGGCCCAGAATGTCCAGGTGCCGCGCGAACGGGAACGCCACCTGCGCCCAATCCCGGCACCGGGTGTGCACCGCATCGGGATAGCTCACGATCCACCACTGCTCGGTCCCGAACCCCCCGCCGCACACACAACACCGAAACCGCAGCCGCCCGGCGCTCTCCGCAATATGGCTTCCGTCGTGCGCGCGCCCCATCCGACCTCCTCGGCCGCAGGGGTGATCTGACATCGCGGCCTGTATGAGATCCGATCCGTACGATCGCGGGTTGCGATCGATCCAGCAGATCCGGCGCGCGGGCGTGGCCGTCGTCGGGCAGAGCCGCGTCCGCACGCAACTTTCACCGTTCAAAAAAACGCATCAGCCGTTGCGCGTTCGCCGCCGGCGCCGGCGCAAATCATCCGCCTCTCGTACGTTTGCGCACCCTCTGGCCCCAGGTCATACTGCCCCGATGCGGTGTTTGGTCCTTTCTCTCCTCGCGGTTGTGTCCCTCACCCTCTCCCTGGCGGGCTGTCCCAGCGAGCCTGGTGGCCTCGAGCCGGAGCCCAGCCCCGAGCCGGAGCCCGGGCCCGACGAAGGGGAGGAGGGTGGCCCTTGCCGGGCCGACGGCACCTGTGATGCCGACCTGCAGTGCCTGAGCGGGCTGTGCGTGGAGATTCCCGATGTCGATCGCGACGCCGGGCTGCCGGACGTGACCACCCCCGCGCCGGGCACCGAAGGGGGCCCCTGCCTCGCCAACGGCGTGTGCAACGACGACCTCCAATGCATCGCTGAGGTGTGCACCGACGTCGCCGGGGACGGGGATGGCGACGGGGATGGAGACGGCGACGGCGATGGAGATGGTGACGGTGATGGAGATGGCGACGGAGATGGAGACGGCGATGGAGATGGCGACGGCGATGGAGATGGTGACGGCGACGGCGACGGCGACGGCGATGGGGGTGTGATCGGCGCCGACGCGGGCCCGCTGGTCTGGATTTGTGAACAAGGCTGGCTCGGCGATGGCTTTTGCGACTGCGGGTGCGGCGCGCCCGACCCGGAGGATTGTGGCGATGACCCCGCGGTGAGCGAATGCCAATACTGCGTGCCCTGTGATGGGTTCCAGGTGATTCAGTGTACCAATCCACAGGCATTGGTGGACCCCAACAACTATTGGGAATGTGCCCCCGGGGTCGACGCGGGTGTCATCCCCGAGCCGGAGCCGTCCCCCGAGCCCGAAGGGCCTGCGCCCTCCTGGTGTGACTCCGACGCCGGCCCCCCGTTCGAGCTGTACCAGCCGCCGGGCGGATTCCCGGCCAACTGTGACAACCTGCCCACCGGGCTGACCGCGATCGAGATCACCGGCCCCATCGCCACCGAGGACCTCGCGTTCGACAACGCCGGCAATCTCGTGGGGGCGGACGGCAACGGCAACCTGTTCCGATCGCCCAGGACCGGTCAGCCGGTGCTGTGGTCGCCGGACATCCCCAACGGGGACAATTTCATTGCCGCGGTCCGGTTCCTGCCCAACGGCGACCTTGTCTACGCCGGCACCGACACCGACGCGGTGTGGCGCGTGGACCAGTTCACCGGGGGCCGTACGTTGCTCTTTTCCTGCGGCGGCAACTGCTACCCCAACGGCATGACCGTCGACCTCACCGGACGCGTGTTCGTCGCCGAGCAGAACACCTCCCGGGTCCGCTGGGTCGACCCCGACACCGGCGAGAGCGAAATCGTGGCCAACAACCTGTTCAACGCCAACGGCATCACCTTCAGCCCCGACTACCGCAAGCTCTACGTGGGCAGCTTTGGCGGCGGAACCATCACCCAGATCGAGGTCAACGACGACGGGACCTTCGGCACCCCGGTGGTGTTGCGGGCCCAGATCGGAGGCGGCGGCCTCGACGGCATGGCCGTCGACGAGTGCGCCAACGTGTACATCTGTGAATATGGCCCCGGCCGGGTGTGGCGCATCTCCCAAGACGGATGCTCCGCCGAGGTGGTGGTCGATCCCAACAGCGCGTGGATTCCCAACCTCCAGTGGGGGTCTGGGTTCGGCGAGTGGGACGAACGCATTCTGTACGTCGGCGACATCAACTCGAACACCACCTGGGAAGTCCCGGACATCGGGGTGGCGTCGAAGTTGCGGCCGTATCCCTGAGTTCTGACCTTGAAAGGGCCGCGGGGCCTCACGAGGGAGTGTAGACGATGATGACGCGCGTGACGTGGTGCAGCCTGTTGACCTTGGCACTGTTGACCCCCCTGGGGGCGGGTTGCCCCACCGATCCTGGCGACGGCGACGGGGACGGCGATGGCGACGGGGACGGCGACGGAGACGGGGATTGGGAATGCACCATCCCCGCGGGAGAAGAGCCTCCCTTCGCCGAGCAGATCGGCTGTCTGGAAGACTACTTGGCGTTGGCCTCCGATCCGGTGGTGGCGAGCATCCCCGGGGCGCAGTCGATGAAGACGGTGATCGACCGGGTGGACGGCAACCACCTCTATTTCCAGAACAGCAAAGAGTATTTGATCCACTGGGAGTTCGCGTCCGCCCACCTCTCGGGCAACGGCCTGCCCATCGTGCCCGACCTCGGGCAGTTCAACGCGGTGGAGTACTACAGCCCCGATCGGCGTTTTATCCTCGGGGCGCTCACCTACTTTGCCGGCCCTGACATCTACGCGTTCGAGATCTCGCCGTATGACACTGCATCGCTGGAGTTCATCCAGACCGCGTTCGACCTGATCAAAGCCAATACCTACTTTGGCGACCGCCTGCGCTTCCACCCCACGTCGGTGACGGTGGAGCAACGGGTGGCGGGCGCCGATCCGGACAAGCTCCCCATCGTCACCACCGATGAGCTGTTCGCCGGCATCGACTACCAACCGCTCAACCTCGCCGAGGCCATCGGGTCGCTCCGATTCGTCAACGCCGACGAGCTCGCGGACACCTACTTGTCGTTCCGTGACATTGTGGTGCTCGACAACGTGCCCAATGACATTTCAGTGGTGAGCGGCATCGTCACCGAAGAGTTCCAGACCCCCCTCAGCCACATCAACGTGCTGTCCCAGAATCGCGGCACCCCCAACATGGGCCTGCGCGGGGCGACCACCAACCAAAGCCTGCGCGACCTCGAGGGCAAGTGGGTGCGGCTCGACGTCAACGCCCTGGACTGGACGGTGGAGGAGGTCACCCAAGAGGAGGCGGACCAATGGTGGGAGGACCATCGGCCGGACGCGGTCCAGGTGCCGAGCCTGGACACCTCGGTGACCGGGCTGTGGGACATGGCCGACATCTTGGACCACGAGCTGGGGCTCAAAGAATCGATCAAGGCCGTCATCCCTGCGTTCGGGGGCAAAGCGTCCCACTATGCAGCATTGGCGGAGGTCCCCGAGGTCCCGGTGCCGGCGGCGTTTGCCATCCCGGTGTCGTACTACGTGCAGTTCATGGAGCAGAACGGCTTCGACACGCAGATCGAGGCCATGCTCGCCGACGACGAGTTCAACGGGAACGCCCAGACCCGGGACGCGCTCCTCGAGGATCTGCGCGACCAGATGATGATCGCGCCGGTGGACGAGGCGTTTGAGGCGGAGCTCATGGCCAAGCTCGCCGCCGACTTCCCCGACACCCGCATGCGGTTCCGCTCGTCCACCAACGCAGAGGACCTTGATGGCTTCACCGGCGCGGGGCTGTACACCTCCAAGACCGGGGACCCCAACGACCCCGACAAGCCGGTGCTCGACGCCATCCGCGAAGTCTGGTCCAGCGTGTGGTTCTTCCGGGCCTATGAAGAGCGGAGCTACCGGAGCATCGACCACACCCAGGTGGGCATGGCGTTGCTTGTGCACCGCTCGTTCCCCGACGAGGACGCCAACGGCGTGGCCCTGACCGCCAACCCCTTCGACACCACCGGCCTAGAGCCCGGTTTTTACATCAACGTGCAAGAGGGCGAGGCCTCCGTGGTCAAACCCGACGCGGGGGTGAGCACCGATCAGTTCATCTACCAGTACGACCTGCCCGGCCAGCCGATCATCTTTTTTGGGCACAGCAATCTCATTCCCCAGGGCGAGACCGTGCTCACCGTCGAGGAGACGTACCAGCTGGGCACGGCGTTGAAGAAGATCCACACGTACTTCTACGCCGCCTACGGGCCGCAGCCGGGGCAGAGTCCCTGGTACGCGATGGACGTGGAGTTCAAGTTTGACACCGCCCCCGGCAGCGACGTGAGCGAGCTGTGGGTAAAACAGGCCCGGCCCCACCCCGGCCGCGGTCAATGACAAGCGGCGGCGACGCCAAGAGAGGGTGAAGCATGCAACGGTTGGGAATTGTGTTCGCGGTGGTGCTCGGGTTGGTCCCGGGGTTGGCCTTGACCGCGTGTCCGGGGAGCACCGGGGATGGCGATGGGGACGGCGACGGTGATGGGGACGGCGACGGTGACGGCGACGGTGATGGGGACGGTGATGGGGACGGCGACGGGGACGGGGACGGCGATGGCGATGGCGACGGGGATGGGGACGGGGACCCGATGTTGCGCGGGCCGTGTGCGCCCGCCGACCGCGTGGGCGCGTTTTCGGTCAGTGACCAGGGAACGTTCTCGTCGGTGAGCGGGAGCGTCGCCGACGGGGTGGTCCCGGTGACGATCCTCACCGAGGTCGACACCGAGGGCGCGTGCCGGTTGATGCGGCGCGAAAATCCCTTCTGCAACCCGCCGTGCGGGCCGAACGAGACCTGCGACTTTGACGGCACGTGCTTGCCCTATCCGCTCAACCAAGACGTGGGCACGGTCACCGTCGATGGGCTGCTCGTCGACGTGAGCATGGACCCCGTGGTCCCGGGCAACTCGTACTTTGACACATCGGTGCCGCACCCCGCGTTCGATCCGGGGGCGGCGATCACCGTGACCGCGGCCGGCTCCGACAACCACGCCGGCTTTACCCTATATGGGCACGGCATCACCTCCCTCGAAGGGGTGGTCGAGAACCTCGAGATCGAGGACGGTCAACCGCTCGACGTGACCTGGACCGCCGGCGACGACCCCGACGAACGCATGCGGGTGTCGATCAACATCGACCAGCACGGCAACTCCCCCATCACCCTGTTCTGTGACTGGACCGATTCGGGCCAAGGCACGGTGCCCGCGTCGTTGGTGAGTCAACTGGTCAACGCCGGGGTCACCGGCTTCCCCAACGCCGACCTCGTGCGGTTGAGCGAAGACCACGTCGAGCACGACTTCGGCTGCATCGAGTTCACGGTCAACGCCCCGCGGGGCTTGGACGGCTTCACCGTGGCCGGTCACACCCCGTGCAACAACAACGCGCAGTGCCCCGACGGCCAAGTGTGCAACGTGCCGATCAACACCTGCGAAGACCCGTGATCGACCGCGGTCAGCCTTCGTCCGCGCCGGCCAAGGACGCGGCGAAGGTGTGCACCGCCGCTTCCTGGCTCGCGGTCTCGACCGAGCCGGGGCGCAGCGCGCGCACATGGGCCAGGGCCTCGTCGGCGGTCATGCCCTGGTGCACAAAGTACGCAGCCAAGAACGTGCCCGTGCGGCCCATGCCGCCCAAACAGTGGACAGCCACCGCGCCGTCGTCGGCGTAGGCGGCCTCGACCTCTTCGATGAAGGTGCCGAGCTGGGCTTGGCTGGGCGCGGTGAAGTCGGGCACCGGCAAGCGCACGTGGCGCAGGCCGTGCGCCTCGACCAGCGCGCTGTCGACGGTCCACTCGGTGAGCGACACCAACACGGTCACGCCCTCGCTGGCCAAGGCCTGCAAGCTTGGCTCGAGCCGGGTGGTGCGAAACCCGGTGCCCGCGGCCCCGGCCAAACGGTGCGCGTCGACCCAGGAAAAGCCCGGGATGGTGGCGCGGGCATCGGGCTCGAGAATCAGCGGCACGCGGGCCTCGTCGGGGTGGGCGTCATCGTAGGCGTCGAGCAACGAGAATACCGCCGCGGGGGCATCGACGTAGACCGCGTGGTGGTCGTCGTCGCGCCAGCGGTGGCGCACATCCGCGGGGCTGGCCGACAAGCGGGCGGTGGACGCGGGGAGCGCGAGCAGCCCGTCGTCGTCACGCTGGGCGAGCGAATCGACCACCGACCACGGAAAGAAGGTGAGCGCGGGGGTGGCGAGGCCGGCCTGGTGCACGGCGAGCCAGGTGGCGGCGCGGATGCCGTACGCGTCGGCGGCGGCGCAGGGCGTGTCGAACGCGGCCGCGAGACCGGGCAGGTCGGTCACGGGATGGGGCGCGTGGTCGACGACAATGTCGGGACAGAATGCGGACTGTTCGATCAGGACCCGGACCGACGGGTGCGCGGGGCCGTCGATGGCCGCGCCCAGCTCACCGCTGGGCCAGCTGCCGCAGCCCGCGACCAGGGAGATCAGAACCAGAGAGACCGCACGCACTCGATCACTGTAGCATTCGGCCGGCGGCCTTCCGGGCCGGCCCGCGGACCTGCAGCTGGAGCTGTAACAGGATGAAAATAAAGGATTTTTCTGGTCGCGACCCGCTCAGAAAATCTGGGTGCAGATGTACCGGTTCTCGGTCGCACAGTTGACGTCGTTCCAGCCCCCGTCCTCGCTGCGCAGGAGCTCGACGCAGTCTTCGGCCCCGCCGACGAGGGGGTCGTTGGGTTCGCCCGGCGCCCAATGCTCGTACACCGGGGGCACGCCGCTTTGCCATTCGTACTGGCCTTCGTTGGCGAAGCCCTCGTCGTTGAGACCGAGCCACCAGGTGTCCATAAACGCCGGGTAGGTCGCCTCCAAAAACGCGAGGACCGCGTCCTGCTGGGCGAGGCTGTCGATGCGGGCGAGGCCGCCCCCCCAAGATTGGCACCGGTTGCGGGCTTGGTTGCGGTTGCGCGTCTCGGGGCAAAACTGGTGGAGCACCCCCTCGAGCGTCACCTCGACACAGTCACATTCGCCGGCGGGGGGCAGGCAGTCCCGGTTGATGTTGTCGCAAAACTCCGGCGCGCCGGGGTAGATGTCCGGGTCCATGTCGTCGCAGTCGTCGTCGAGGTCCGCGTCGGCATACCCGGCCGGAAGGGTGTCGCCCACGCAGAGGTTGGTGAAGGTCCCGGCCCCAAACCCGTCCCCGTCGGTGTCGTTTTGCACGATCACGAAGGTGTACACGTTGGCGTCAATGTCGCTGCAGTCGGGGCCGCGGCAGCCCGGGCCCACCCCGTACTCGTCGCCGTCGGCATCGAAGCAGTAGCAGGCGTCGCCCTGTCCATCCTCGTTGTCATCGGCGTTGGACGGGTCGAACGTCTGGGGGCAGAGGTCGACCTCATCGGCGACGCCGTCGCCGTCCACGTCGTCCCCCGGGGCACAGGTGCAGACCTGGGATTGGTCGGTGTGCACACACCCCGTCTCCGGCCCCGCCGCCCCGCACGTGGCGGGGGATTGGCTGGCCACGCACACCGCGCCCAGGGCGCCGCAGGCATCGCCGCAGGTGGTCTTGGTGCGGACCGCGCAGTGCACAAAGTCGGACGCACACACCGTGTCCCCATCCTGTGGCATTCCGGTGCACACCGCGGGGCACACGTCGGCAAAATCCGCGCAGCAGTCCCCGCGGGTCACACAGTCGACGTCACAGGCGCAGGCGCCGGGCGCAAGGTCGCCGCAGCGGTCGGCGCAGCTGCCCACCCCCGCGTCCGAGCCTGCGTCCGGTCCGGTGTCGGCGCCCCCGTCGCGCACCCCCCCGTCGCGGGCGGGCCCGGCGTCGGCCCCGCCCCCCGCTCTCGGCGCGCACGCGCCCGCTTGGCACTGATACGCGCCGGGACAATCCACGTCGTCATCGCACGGCCGACCGTAGACCGCGTCGTCGGGAAGCGGACAAAACCCCCCTGCGATCAACAGCAGACCCGCCGCTTGCGCGGCCAGGCGACACCAATGGTTCATCACCGCTCACTTTCCGGGCGCGGTCACGCTAGCACACCAAAAAAAACCGGCGCCCCAGGGGACGCCGGTCTGGTGACGGACCGCCGCCGCCTCAGATGCGCAAGAACTGCGAGAGCAGCGAAGCGCGTCCGTAGTCAGGCTGCGAGGCAAACGCCATTTGACCGAGCAGTTCGCCGTACTGTTGCGGGGGGCACCCGAACTGCCCTTGGTCCCGGGCCCGCTCGGCCGCACCTTCGTACACGTTCCAGGCGGCGAGGGCTTCGGGGGTGAGGCGCGACTTGTTCTGGTCGACCCACTGGGCGAGGTCCTCGTACTCCCGGCCGAACGCCT
>JAUIJE010000007.1 GCA_030431455.1 bacterium
CTCGCAGAGACGCCTGACGGCGCTCCGCGAGTGGCTTGGCGGTTTGCTTCGCAAACGCGCATGGCTCCTCGCAGAGACGCCTGACGGCGCTCCGCGAGTGGCTTGGCGGTTTGCTTCGCAAACGCGCATGGCTCCTCGCAGAGACGCCTGACGGCGCTCCGCGAGTGGCTTGGCGGTTTGCTTCGCAAACGCGCGGGTGGGTGCGAAAACCCACCCGACTGAGGGCGGGCCTGCGTGAACTGTCGCAACCTCGCCGGACTCCGATTCCGAGGTCCGATTTCGAAGTCCGATTCCGAACTCAGTCAGCGTCCAGCAGCCGCTCGACCGCGGCCCAGGCCACGTCCGGCAACGCCTCCCGCATCCAGTCCGCGTCGATGTCCGCGCCGCCCAGGTAGCGCCGGCAGGTCTCGTGACAGGTCCCGAGCACCACCAGCTCCAGCCGCACCGGGTCCAAGCGCGGCAATGTCCCTGCAGCGGCGAACGGCGCGAGGTGCGCGGCCAGGGGTGCCATCATCCGCGCCTTCTCCGCGGCGAGCTCCGCGCGGGGCACGGGCCCGTGCTCGACGAGCATCGCCTGGTACATGAACGCGGCCTCGTCGGGGCAATCGAACACCCACGCGAGGTGGCTGCGCACGATCGCACGGACCGCGTCCTCCGCGCTCGAGGTCGTTTGCACCGCGCCCACCATCCCCGCGAACAGCCGCTCGAAGGTGCGCACCAAAAGCGCGAGGGTGAGCGCCTCCAGGTCCTTGAACTGGTGGTACACGCTGCTCGGGCTCGCCCCCGCCCGCTTGCGCACGTCCTCGATGCCGGTGCGCAGAAGCCCCCGCTCGGCAAAACACGCCAGGGCCGCGTCCAGCAGCTCCTGGCGCCGCCGCTTGCCGTCTTTGCGCACGGGGGAGGGGGACATGGGCCGACCATAGCCCGGGCGCGCGCCCGGCCTTGGCAAATCGAAATGGAGATATATTCCAATTATGGCCCCGCCGTGCCACCACCCGGCCATGGAACGATTCATCCTCACCGGCGCCTCGCGCGGCATCGGCGCGGCGCTGGCCGGGGCCCTGGCCCGGCCAGGCCGAGAGCTGTGGCTCAGCGCGCGCGAGAGCCCCGCGCTCACCGAGGCCGCCGACCGGGCGGTCGCCGTCGGCGCGGCGGTGCAGGTCCGGCCCGCGGACCAGGCCCGGCTCGACGAGGTCGAGCGGCTCGCGCGCGACCTCCTCGAGGTCCCGGGCCCGGTCACGCTCATCCTCGGCGCGGGCCTGTGGCCCCACCGGTGCGAACACGTCGAGGGCGGGCTCGAACGTGCCTTTGTGGTGAACCACCTCGCCCCGGTTCTGCTCGCCGCCCGCCTGCTCGCCGCCGGGCAGGTCACGCGGGTGTTCTTCATCGGGGCCGGCCTGATGATCAAGGGCCGCTTTGACGAGGACCGCACGCCCGCGGGCCGAGATTTTTCCAGCTGGCGCACCTATTGCGACACCAAACTGTGCCAAGCGCTCGCGGCCCAGCACCTGGCCGGCCTCTATCCCGACGTGGACTTTGGCGTGACCCACCCGGGGGTGGTGCGCACCGACCTCGGCGCGCGGCCCGGCGTCCTCGGGGGCGTGCTGCGTCTTGTCAAACGGAAATGGGAAACGCCGGAGGCGTGTGCCGCGCGGCTCGCGTCCGTGGTCGAGACCCCGCGGTGGGGGGACCTGGGGGCGGCGGGCTGGTGGTTCGAAAAAGAGCGCCAAGCCTGGCCCGCGCCCGCGGACGATGCGGCGCTGCGCGACCGGGTGTGGACGATCACCGCCCGTCTGCTCGACGAGCGGGGTCACGGCTTGTGAGGGCGTGGCGCGGTCAGGGTCGCTGACCATTGTTGGCAAAGGATGCCGCTGCACCGCTTGCCACAAATGCGTACAACCCGAAGCCGATGCCGGTTCCCACCGCGAGCACGATGCTGCCCGCGAGTCCGCCGACGACGGCCGCCACCAATCGGTCTCGGCGGATCTCGTCGGTGAATCCTTCGGAAAAGCCAGACCTGAACACCACCGACCCGGTGGTGGGCTCCGCGGGCTCGGCTTCGATCAACCAGCCCAGAAGAATGACGGCTCCGATCCCGACGGGGCCAAGGATGCTCGCGGCGGCGGCGTAGTAGCCGAAGGGCAGCGAGGCGTCGCTGTGCGCAGCGTCGGCTGCGGCCTTTCCGGCCTCCTTGCCCGCGAGGAACGCACCATCAGGAGCGGCGTCGACTGTGTCGCGCGTCGCATGTCGTTTCGCTCGCTTCTTTTTGCGCTTGAGTTTGCGGATGGACGCCACGTCCCGCTTGTCGATGACGCGCGGCTCGCCCATTGGCGTCAGCACGGTGATGCGCTGCTCGGTTTCGAGCTCGAGCTTGCCCATCACGCTCTCTCCGTCGACCAACCCAATCTGCACCGGATGGTGCAACAGAACTTGATAGCCCTCGCGGGGCAACGCAAGCGGCGGGGCGGTGGGCGGGACCGGCTCCACATCCGTCGGGGCCGTCGAATCCTCGGCCTCCGCGGGGGGCCGGCGGTCGACCACGGGCTGGTCCGCGAATGCAGCCGCAGACCACAGGCACGCCAGGACGGCCACGCCGAGGCCGCGCATCGCTCAGCTCTCGTCGTCGCCCTGCAGGGCGGCGATGACGGTGAGGTCTTCGAGGCTGGTCATGTCCTGGGTGACGCGCCCCTCGGTGGCGAGCTGGCGCAACAAGCGGCGCATGATTTTGCCCGAGCGGGTCTTGGGCAATGCGGCAGCAAAGCGGATCTCTTTCGGCCGGGCGAAGGCACCGATGTGTTCGGCCACCGCGTGCTTCAGCTCGTCCTCGAGAGCGGGGCCGACCTCGACCCCTTGGTGCAGGGTCACGAACGCGACGATGGCCTGGCCGGTGACGTCGTCGGGGCGCGCCACCACCGCGGCCTCGGTGACCTTGTCGTGGGCCACCAGCGCGGACTCGACCTCCATCGTACCCAGCCGGTGTCCAGATACATTGACCACGTCGTCGACCCGGCCCATGATCCAGAAGTACCCGTCCTCGTCGGTGCGGGCCCCGTCGCCGGTGAAGTAACAGCCCGGGACCTGGACCCAGTACGTTTGTTTGAAGCGCTCGTCGTCGCCCCACACCGTGCGCATCATCGACGGCCAGGGATGTTTGGCCACGAGCAGACCGCCTTCGTTGGGGGCGCAGGGCGTGCCGTCCTGGTGCACGACCTCGAGGTGGATGCCGGGCAACGGCTTGGTCGCGCTGCCGGGCTTGGTGTCCACCGCACCGGGGAGGGGGCTGATCATCATCGCCCCGGTCTCGGTCTGCCACCAGGTGTCGACGATGGGGCAACGCTCTTGGCCGATGATGTTGCGGTACCACATCCAGGCCTCGGGGTTGATCGGTTCGCCCACGGTGCCGAGCAGGCGCAGCGACGAGAGATCGTGTTTTTCCACCTCGGCGTTGCCGAGGCGCATGAACGCCCGGATCGCGGTGGGGGCGGTGTAGAAAATCGTGACCCGGTGCTTTTCGATGAGGTCCCAGAATCGATCGGGGCCGGGGGTGGTGGGGGCCCCTTCGTACATGAACACCGTCGAGCCCAATGCCAATGGGCCGTACACCACGTAGCTGTGCCCGGTGATCCAACCGACGTCGGCCGAGCACCAGTAGACGTCCTCCTCTTTCATGTCGAACACCAGGCGCGTGGTGCGCTGGGCCTGGGCGAGGTAGCCGCCGGTGCTGTGCACCACGCCTTTGGGTTTGCCGGTGGTGCCCGAGGTGTAGAGGATGAACAGCGGGTGTTCGGCGTCGATCGCGGGCGCGGTCCACACCGGCTCGAGGTCCTTGTCCCCCACCGCGTCGTGCCACCAAATGTCACGACCGTCCTGCATCTGACAGCCGTGGCCGGTCCGCTTGAGCACAAACACCGACTTCACCGACGGACACGCCTCGCCCTTGAGGGCCTCGTCGACGACGTCCTTGAGCGCGATGATGCCGCCTTTGCGGTAGCCCCCGTCGGCGGTGATCACGGCTTTGCACGTCGAGTCGTTGATCCGGTCCTGCAATGATTCTGCAGAGAACCCCCCGAACACCACCGAGTGGGTGGCCCCGATGCGCGCGCACGCGAGCATCGCCACCGCGGCTTCGGGCACCAAGGGCATGTAGATCGCGACCCGGTCGCCGTGCTCGACCCCTTGGGCCACCAGGGCCCCGGCGAAGGTGCACACCTCGTCGTAGAGCTGCTGGTAAGTCAGGGTCCGGGTGTCACCGGGCTCGCCTTCCCAGACCAGCGCCGCCTTGTTGGCCCGGTCGGTGGCCACGTGGCGGTCGAGGCAGTTCTCCGCGGCGTTGAGCTTGCCCCCCACGAACCACTTGGCGTGGGGCAAATCCCACTGCAACACATCGGTCCATTTTTGTTTCCACAAAAGCTCCTCGGCCGCGCCCTCCCAGTAGCTCACCGGGTCTTCACGCCCGAGCCGCACCAACTCCTCGTAGGCCTCGGGGCCGATGAGCGCGTGCTGTTGGAAGTCGGGGGGCGGCGCAAAGCGGCGGGTCTCGTCGAGGTGGCTCTTGAAGGTATCGGTCACGGGGGCCTCGCAGGAAAAAGACGGTCAGAGGGCGAACTGGGAGAGGTTCTGTTGCAGCGATTCCGGCGTCCACAGCTCGCCGGACGGCGGGGCGTCGAGCCCCGCGGATTGGTTCATGGCGTACTCGAACACCCGCTTGCCATGGACGCCGAAGATGCGGCCGTTGACGTCGGCGGACAGGGACGAGCACAGCCAGGCGACCACCGGGGCGACGTGCTCGGGCCCCATCTCGTCGATGCCCATGCTCTGCAGCACGGCCACGTCCTCGGTCATGCGGGTGAGCGCGATGGGGGCAATGGCATTGACCCGGCACGACATCCGGGAAAACTCCATCGAGGCGGTGCGGGTCAGCCCGTACAGGCCCGCCTTGGCGGCCGAGTAATTGGCTTGGCCAAAGTTGCCGAGCAGCCCGGCCAGCGACGTGGTGTTGACGATCGCGGCTTGGGTCTCGACCCCGTGCTTGACCTGCATCTTGAGCGCGCGGGCGAACGCGCGGGTCATCAAGAACGACCCCCGCAGGTGCACGGCGATGACCGCATCCCACTCGGCCGCGGTCATGTTGGTCAAGGACCGGTCGCGCAGGATGCCCGCGTTGTTCACGAGGATGTCGACCCGGCCCCATTTGTTGAGCGCGGTCCACACCGTCTGTTCGGCCCCGTCGAGATCGGCCACGGAATAGGGCGCGGCGATGGCCTCGTAGCCTTTGTCGGACAGCTCGCTGGCCACAGATTCGGCCACGGACATGTCCACCTTGGACCCGTCGCGCGGCCCCCCGGCGTCGTTGATCACGACTTTGGCCCCGCGCGCGGCGAGGTAGATGGCTTCTTCCCGGCCGATGCCGCCGCCGGCCCCGGTCACGATGGCCACTTGGCCGGCAAACAGTTTGTCGTCGCTCATGCGAACTCCGTTCAGGTGATGCGGTCGCCCGGCTTGGCCCCGGGCACGAACACGGGCTTGGGCTCTTTGTCGCCCGCGGCGAGGATCATGCCCTCGGACAGGCCGAACTTCATTTTGCGCGGCTTGAGGTTGGCGACGAGCGCGACCATCTGGCCCTCGAGCTCGGCGGGTTGCACGTGGGGCTTGAGCCCGGTGAACACGTGGCGTTCGCCCAGCGGCCCCACGTCGAGCGTGACCGAGATGAGCTTGTCCGCGCCCTCGACGTCGGTGGCCTTTTTGACCTGGGCCGCGCGCAGCTCAACTTTAAAAAAGTCGTCCACTTTGATTTCCGCGGGCGGGCCCTCGTCCTTCTTTGCCGCTTCCTTCTTCGCTTTGCCCTGTTTGTCCGCGGCCTTTTGGCCGGTCTTGGCCTTGGCGGCTTTTTTGCCGTCGGCCGCCCCGGTCTCCGACGGGACCACGAGGCTGTGCACGGCCTTTTTGTCCAGCCGTTCGAACAGGCGGTCGTAGGGCAAGAGCTGCAACCCTTCCGCGAGCGGGGCGAGGGCGGACGCGAAGGTAAAGCCCCCTTCCGCGCCGACCATGGCCGCGGCTTTCTGCGACGCGTCGGGGATGATCGGCCCGAGCAGACCCATACACAGCTTGCCCACGTACAGCGCAGTGGACAATTGCATTTGGGCTTTGGCCACGTTGGTCTTGGCCACGTCCCAGGGCTTTTCGTCCTGGAGATACTTGTTCGCCCCGTCGGCGATGGCCACCACTTCGCGCACGACCTGGGCGTACTCGAGGTCGCGGTAGAGATGTTCGACCTTGGCCGCGCGGGCCCGGGCCTCGTCGAGCAAACCTTGGGCGGCGGGATCGGTGGGGCCGACCTTGCCGTCGCAGTAGCGGTGCAACATGGGCACGGTCCGCGACATGAGGTTGACGATCTTGTTGACCAGGTCGGTGTTCACCCGCTGGATAAAGTCGTCGAGGCTGAGGTCGATGTCGTCGATGCCCGACGTGAGTTTACACGCGTAGTAGTAGCGCAGCGCCTGCACCCCGATGGGGCCGAGGGCGTCGGCGAGCGCGTCGGCCATGATGAAGGTGCCGCGGCTCTTGGACATCTTCACCCCGTCGACGGTGAGCATGCCGTGGATGCCGTACTTCAAGGGCAGGGTGTGGCCGGCGGCGGAGAGCATCGCGGGCCAGAACAACGTGTGGAAGTACACAATGTCTTTGCCGATGAAGTGCACGATGCGTGTGTCGGGGTCGTTCCAGTATTCCTCGAAGGTGCGGCCCTTTTCCTGGGCGGCCTTTTCGCTCAACGAGATGTAGCCGATGGGGGCGTCGAGCCAGACGTAGAAGTACTTGTCGTCGGCGCCGGGGATGGGAAAGCCAAAGTAGGGCCCGTCGCGGCTGATGTCCCAGTCCTGCAGCCCGTCGGCGAACCAGCGGTCGAGGTAGTTCTTGATGCCCGCGGGCACCCGGCCATCCGACGACGTGAAGTCCTGCAGCAACTTTGTGAACTTGCCGAGGCTCACGAAGTAGTGCTCGGACGACTTCATCACCGGGGTGGCCCCGCTGATCACGCTCTTGGGGTCTTTGAGGTCGGTGGGGCTGTAGGTGCTGTTGCAGCTCTCGCAGCTGTCGCCGTACTGGTCGGGGGTGCCGCACTTGGGGCAGGTGCCGCGCACCATGCGGTCAGGCAAAAAACGTCCCGCCTCGGGATCGAACAGCTGCTCGACGTCGCGGCGGGTCACGTACCCCGCCTGCTCGAGGGCGCCGTAGATGCGCTCGGCGTGTTTTTTGTTGAGCGGGGTGTGGGTCGAGCCGTACCCCCCGTCGAACTCGATGAAGAACTTGTCGAAGGTCGCGGCGTGGCTCTTCTGCCAGTCGGCGGCGTATTGCTCGGGCTCTTTGCCCGCCTTCATCGCGTTCAGTTCGATGGGGGTGCCGTGGCTGTCCGCGCCGCACACGCACAGCACGTCTTCACCCGCCATGCGCAGCGCGCGCACATAGATGCTCACCTGCACGTGCTCGACGAGGTGACCGAGGTGGATGGGGCCGTTGGCATACGGCAGCGCAGGGGTGACGAGGTACTTCGCCATGGTGGGGGCCTCCGGCCCTCGCGATGCACCGGACGCGGCGGTTCGTAAAGGGGGGCGACGTCGACGGGCACCCCGCCGGGAGCCCGGGGCCAGAAGGGGGTTGTGTCTGGTTCTAAAAATGTGGAAGTGTGCTGCACCATGGCCACGAAAAAGAAGTCACGCTCGTCGGGGGCGAAGAAAAGCCGCCCCAAGGTGAAAAAGAAAAAGGGCGGCGCCAAGCCGGCGTCGCGCCCCGCGGAGATTTCGGTGTTCGACCCCGACCGGGTCACCGAAGTGTTCGACGTGATGCCCGACGAGGACATGCTCGCTGAGGCCGCCGACCGGCTGAGCGGGTTGGCGCACCCGAGCCGGCTCAAGGCCATCGTCGCGTTGTCGGTGCACGAGCTGTGCGTGGGCGACATCGCGGCGATTTTGGGGTTGTCGTTGTCGGCGACCTCGACGCTGCTCAAGCAGCTGCGCGCGCTGGGGTACGTGTCGGCGCGCGGCGCGGGCAAGCAGACCTACTACCGGATGGCGAGCACGTTGCCCGAGACCCTGCTGTCGAGCGTGTTCGCGTCGCTGCCGCCCGCCTAGGGCCCGGTCGCGGATCGATCCAGGGGAACAGACCGCGCGGCAAAGTCGTTGTCCGTACACGGCTTTTTGGCCGCCAGGCGCGCTTGCACTTTTGGGGCGACGCCGAGACAATCGGGGCCGAAGCGCGCTGCCAGGGGAGGGCACATGAGCACGCGAGAAGCAGCGGTGGAACGCTCGGGGTTGCGATCGGCGATGGCCGTGTTCGCGGCCCTGTTGGCGTTGGCCGGGTTCTTTTTTTTCCAGGGGAAAGCCAAAGACGCGGTGCTGGAGGTGCAGGTCACCCCCGCGGGCGCCACCGTCGAGCTCAAGGAGCCGCTCTCCCCGGGTGACGGCCCCCGGGTGCTGCGGGCCAACGCGGGTCTTGTCACCTTCGACCACCTGCCGCGGGGGGCGCTGGCCAAAGTTGTGGCCTCAGCGCCCGGACACCGCCAAGCGGTGGCGACCCAAGCCTTGCACGAGGACGGCAGCCCGGTGCGGCTGGTGCTCAACCTCGAGGCGGAGCACGCTTTGGTGTCGGTGGCGACCGACCCGGAAGAAGCATTGGTCTACCTCGACAACACCGCGGTGGGGGTCAGCCCGGTGGTGCTCACCACCGTGGTCGCGGGCAATCACGTGATCAGCGCGCGCAAGCCGGGTTTTCAGCCCGCGACCCAGACCATCCAGGTCAAAGCCTCCGAGAACCGCCAAGTGCTGCTCACGCTCGAGCCCACCGGCGACGACCCCACCGGGGACAAAGCCGACGGGGAGCCCGACGACAAACCGCCGCCCGGGTACGGCCGCATTCACCTGAAGAGCAGCCACCGGTCGACGTTCTACGCGGACAACTTCAAAATCGCGGTGGGCCAGGACGTGTGGCGCACCATCATCGCGGGCCCGCACAACATCTACGTGCGCTGTGACGGCCGCGGCGCCAAGTACAAGAACGTCGAGATCATCGAGGGCGAGACCACCGAGGCGTTCTTCGAGTTCAACGAGGACCCCACCGCCAAGGCCCGGGAGGCGCTCGACGACACCAAGCCGCTGTACTGGGTGGCCCGCGGCGGTCCCACCCGCAACTCGGGCAAGTACGGCGACGCGGTCAAGATGTTCCAAAAAGCGCTCGAGCTCGACCCCGACTACGCCCAGGCCCACCGCCAACTCGCGACCACGCTGCCCGCGCTCAAGGAGTGGGACGCGGCCATCTACCACATGGAGCGGTACCTCGAGCTCGACCCCGCGGTGCCCAACGCGGAGTTTTACCGGGGCATGATCAAGCGCTACCAGGAAGAAAAAGAGAAAGAGGAAGCGGGCCACTGACCGCGCCCTCGACCGCCCCCGTGACCCTGCCCACCGCCCCTTGCACCCGCTGCCGGGCCACCGTCGTGTACGGCGAGCCGCAATGCCGCAAATGTGGACAGCCGTTCCAATACGGAGCTGGCAATGTTCCTGTACCGAGCCCGCACCAAATCCAAGAGGCGTTGATCGCGGCCGCGGCCGACGCCATCTCCGGCCCCAACCAAGCGGCCCCGGGGCCGGGCGCGCCCCCGTCCCCGGCCCCCCTCACCGACGGTCCCGCGCCGTCCCCGGTGCCGCTCACCGACGGGCCGCGGCCCTCGCCGGTGGGGGCCCCGGCCGAGCCCGCGCCCAGCTGGCTCGACCAAGGGCGGTTCGACGACGTCGGCCAGGTGGGCACCGAAGCCATCCCCGGCTTCATCGACTCGACGCTGTTCGGGGCCTTTTCCGCCGGCGACGCCGCCACCGCGACCATGCCCGGCCTCGAGACCCACCACGCCCCGGACATCGACGTGCACAGCGAAGACCTCTCCGGGGTGCTCGACCAAGGGCGGTTTGACGACGTGGGGCAGGTCCGCACCGAGGACATCCCGGGGTTCATCGACTCGAGCTTGTTCGCGGCCTACACCCCGGACACGGTGGCCACCGTGGCGGTCCCCGGGCTCGAGTCCACCGCCAACGCGGGCACGCGCAAGGGGGTGGCGTCCGACGAGGGCGCGCACCTCGCGCCCTGTACCCAATGCGGTACCATGCACGATCGCGCGCGGTGCCCGAGCTGTGGCGCGGCCGTCCTGGATTGACGACCGGGGCCAAACGCTCCACATCCCGCGTATGCCCCGCACCGCCCACGCCCCGCTGAGGCTCCCGCCCGCGTTTCAAAAACGCATCGGCAGCCACCGGGAAAAAGGCGCGGTCAAACGGCGGCTGCGCCAGGGCGCGCTCGAGACCGTGTGCGAACAAGCCCGCTGCCCCAACATCGGCGAGTGCTTCTCGAACGGCACCGCCACGTTCATGATCCTGGGCAAGCGCTGCACCCGCCGGTGCCACTTCTGCGCGGTGGAGACCGGCCGGCCGGCCCCCCCGTCCCCCGACGAGCCCGAGACGTTGGCCGCGGCCGCCGCGGACATGGGCCTGTCTCACGTCGTGATCACGTCGGTGGACCGAGATGACCTCGACGACAAAGGGGCGGGGCACTTCGCGGCCTGCATCCGGGCGGTGAAGGCGCGCTTGCCCGACGCCACGGTCGAGATTCTGACCCCGGACTTCAAAGGCGAGCCGCGCCTGCTCGACGTGGTGCTCGCGGCCGGGCCCGATGTGTTCAACCACAACATCGAGACGGTGGCGCGCCTGTACAAAGAGGTGCGCCCCCAATCCGACTGGACCACCACCCGGGGGGTGTTGCGGTACGTCGCCCAGGCTGGGCACCCGGCGGTGAAGAGCGGCTTGATGGTGGGGCTTGGCGAGACCGACGCCGAGGTCAAGACCACCCTCGAAGAGCTGCGCGACCTCGGGGTGCACATCGTGACCATCGGCCAGTACCTGCGCCCGCGCCTCGACCTCTGGGCGGTGGACCGCTACGTCGCGGACAAGGCCTATCGCACCTACGAGCGGTACGGGGCGCAGTTGGGTTTTTCCCATGTGTTCGCCGGGCCCTTCGTGCGCTCGTCGTACCGGGCGGATGAGGCCCACCAGGCGCACCACGAGGCGCAACAAGAAGGCCGCGGGGACGGTCCCCGTTCGCTCCCGGTGTTCGCACAATGAAGCTGCATACCCAGGTGCTCCTGGCCATGGGCCTCGGCGCGGTCATCGGCGTGGGGCTGCAGGTGCTGGTGCCCGCGGACAGCTACACCGGCGTCCGGGTGGTCGAGCGGGGCGGCCAAGTGGTGGTCGACGGCCTGGCCGGTCCGGCCCAGAAGTCGAAGCTTCGCATCGGGGACGTGCTCGTGGCGGTGAGCACCGACCGCACCGACCCCGCGGCGTCCACGCCCGTCGGGGACGCGGCCGCGTTCAACCAGGCGGTGCAGCGCGCTGACAATGGCACTGTGTTGTGGTTGCGCACCGGGCGCGACACCGACGCGGCGGTCAACGTCGAGCTGCACCCCACGTCGCTGCGGGCGCGCATCATCGATCCGTTCGATTTTGTCGGCGACCTGTTCTTGGCCTTGCTCAAGATGCTGATCGTGCCGTTGGTGCTCACGTCGATCATCGTCGGGGTCGCCGGCTTGCGGTCGGGGGACGAGCTGCGCCGGCTGAGCCTCAAGACCTTCGCGTACTACACCGCGTCGAGCTTGGTCGCGATCGTGGTCGGTCAGCTCCTGGTCAACCTCATCTCGCCCGGCGACGGGGCCACCCTCGGCTTGCCCCCGCTGCAAGCGGACGAGGTCGCCCCCGACGCGAGCTTCATCGGCGTCATCAAGCGTATGATCCCGACCAACATCTTCTCGTCGCTGGGCGACAACGGCGCGATGCTCCAGATCATCTTCTTCGCGCTGCTGTTCGGGTTTTTCATCACCAAGACCAAAGCGCCGCACGGCCCCCGCATGGCGGACTTCTTCGAGAGCGCCCTCGAGGTCATGATGAACCTCGCGCAGTGGGTGCTCACCCTCATCCCCTACGGGGTGTTCTGTTTGCTGGTCAAGGTGGTGGGCACCACCGGGGTGGGGATCTTTCTGCCCCTCGCGCTGTTCATGCTCACGGTGGTGCTCGCGCTCGTCGTGCACGCCGCCATCGCGTTGCCCGCGGCCCTGTTTGTGTTCACCAAGACCTCGCCGTTGGCCTGGGCCAAGGCCATGGGCCCCGCGCTGCTCACCGCGTTCTCCACGTCGAGCTCGAGCATGACCCTGCCCGTCACCCTCGAGACCGTGCAGGAGCGCGGGGGGGTGAGCAAGAAGGTCTCGTCCTTCACGTTGCCGCTCGGGGCCACCATCAACATGGACGGCACCGCGCTGTACGAGTGCATCGGGGTGATCTTCCTCGCCCAGTACTACGCGAGTGCAGGGGCATTTGACTTTTCGTTCGACAAGCAAGTGCTCGTCGTGGGCATGGCCCTGCTCGCCTCGGTGGGCGCGGCCGGCATCCCCTCCGCGGGCCTGGTCATGATGCTCACGATCCTGTCCGCCCTGAAGCTGCCCCTCGAGGGCGCGGCGCTGTTGCTGGCGGTGGACCGGCCCCTCGACATGCTGCGCACCACCGTCAACGTGTGGTCCGACAGCTGCGCGGCCGCGGTCATCGCCCACAGCGAGGGCGAGACCTTGACCCCCGCGGGCTGACCCCGCTCAGGGCGCGGCCAGCCCGCCGCGCTCGAGCGCAATTTGGCGCCACAGGTACAAGACCTCGTCGAGGGCGGGACCCAGCTCGGGCGAGATCGCCGGGACCTGTTCGAGCCGCAGGGCCATCCGGTCCGGATCGATGAACAGCTCGAGATCGTGCCGGCACAGCACCAGCAAACGCGGACCGAGGCGCCGGGTCCAATGCAAGGTCGCGGCCTCGTCGCCGCGCAACAGCAAGGCGTCGTCGAGGGTGGGGTCGTTCACCTCGTGCTCCCAGAACAGCCAGCGGTTCCACGTGGTCTGGCGCTGGATGTGCGCCCGGCCGCCGTCGGTGTCGGGCAGGGCGGCCTCGAGGCTGAGGTCGACGTGGGTGACCGCGGCGTCGGGCCAGGCCAACCGCAAGGTACCGGCGAGGTCGAGGCCCCCTTCGTGCAACCGCAGCCGGGCCTCGAGGTGGTCTTGGCGTCGGGCGACCTCGGCGGTCAACCAATGTGCCTGGGCCGCCACCAGCTGGGTCATCCGGTCGAGGCGCTCGGGGACCGGCTCGTCGGGGTTGACCGCATCGAACGCCAACCGGGCGTCGGGGAACGTCGTGCCGTCTTGCACCACCTCGTCGAGGGCGCGCACCCAGCGTCGGCCCAAGTCACAACACGCCAACGCCAGCGCGTCCGCCCGGCGGGTGGGCCCGGCCACGAGGTGCGTCTGCACCGTGCCCCCCGACGGGTCCGCGTCGAGGCGGAGGTCGAGGCCGGCCCCGCCGAGGTTGTCGACGACGTGCAGCAGCCCTTGTTTGTGCAGCACCGCCGACCAGAAGCCGTGGCCCGTGGAGCGCGGCACCAACGCCATCGGCAGTTCGCGCGGCGCGGCGCGATCCGGCGGGCCGTACTGGGGCAGGGGCTGCAGGGCCGCGGTGGCCGCGCCGCACAACCGCGCGCTCGGCAGCGGCCCGGGCCCGGACAGCTGCGCCCGGTAGCCGAACAGCCCGCCCGGCTGCGGCGTCAGGTGGTGCACACCCCGGGTCTTGCCGGCCACGACGAACGCCTCAGGACGCCCGTACGGGCTGAGCAGCAGCGGGTCACTCATCGCCCCGGCTTAGCACGCCCCCGCCCCAGAGCGGGACGCGGTTGTCCCGCCTGGTACTCTTTTGGTCAGTGGCCTAAAGAGACCCCCCATGCGCGCTCCACGCTTGTTTGTGCTGGTTTTGACTGTGCTGGCCGCGGCTTCGGCCGAGGCCCTGCCGATCGTCACCGAGGTGTGTTGGATGGGGTCGGAGGCGTCCGCGTCCGATGAGTGGATCGAGCTGTACAACCCCGGCCCCGGCGACGAGGCGGACCTGTCGGCCTACGTGTTGTTCGAGGGCGGCAACGAGTACCCGCTCCCGGCGCAGGCCCTCCCCGCGGGCGGCGTGTTTGTGATCGAAAAGCGCGCCGAAGCGATCAGCGATCAAGACAACACCGTCATCAGCTTCACCCTCAACAACGGGGGCGAAGAGCTGCGGGTCTGTCCGGTCGGCCAAACCGCGAACCTCGCCGCGTGCGACGTGCCCAATCCCGCGGGCGGCGCCTGGTTCGCGGGGGTGGCGAGCCCCCGCGCGTGTATGGTGCGCGTGTCCGCCGAGGCCCCCGCCGACCAGGCCACCAGTTGGGTCGACTACGACGGCACGCCGCCCCCCGGCGCCCTCGATTCGAGCGGGGTCACCGCGGTGCCGGGCACCCCGGGGGTGGTCGCGTTCCCGCCGCCGCCCCCCGACGCGGGCCTGCCCGACGTGGTGCCGCCCCCCGACGGTGGTGAGCCCCTCGACGCGGGGTTGCCCGACGTCCCGCTGGTGGTCGATGCCGGCCCCCCGTCGCCGACCCCGACGATCACCGAGGTGTGCTGGATGGGCTCGTCCAGCTCGGCCAACGACGAGTACGTGGAGCTGTACAACCACACCACCGAGCCCATCGCCCTCGACCAGTTCGTGCTCATCGAGGGCAGCACCCAGCATCCGTTGCCCCCGGTGGTGCTCGCGCCCGATGCCTTTTTGGTCCTCGAGCGCTCCGACACCGCGACGTCGCTGGCCTCGCCCGAGGCCGAAGTGCTCGCGTTCTCGTCGGGGTTGCGCAACGACGGCGAGATTTTGTCCGTGTGCCGGGCCACCGATCTCGCGGACTGCGACCACGCCAACGCCGCCGGTGACGCGTGGCCCGCGGGGGACAACGGGGACAAGCTGACGATGGTGCGCATCCACCCCGACCTCCCCGGCGAGTTTGTCACCAGCTGGCGTGACTTCAGCGGTCAGCCCTCGGCGGTGACCGACAGCGGCGGGGTCGGCTTTTTGGGGTCACCGGGCGAGGGCAACTTCGAGATTCCGCAGCTGCCCGACGCGGGGGTGTTCGACGCCTTCATGTTCGTCGACGCCGGGCCCAACGACGCGCCCACCATCGCGCTGTCCGCGCCCGCTGGCACCCAGTCCGGGGCCCCGGTCGAGATCGCGTACGTCGCCGCCGACCCCAACCCCAGCGACTTCCTCGAGGTCAGCCTGTTCTACGACCTCGACGGGGAGGGCAACGACGGGGTGTTGATCGCGCGCGGTCTGCCCCCCGGCGACAAGAGCTACAGCTGGGATCTGGACGGGGTGCCCCCGGGCCGGTTCCACGTGTTCGGCAAGGTCACCGACCACCGCGGCGGGGTCGCGTTCGGGTATGCCCCGGGCACCGTCGACGTCGGCGACACCGGCGATGTCGCCACCATCTTGTTGATCGAGCCCGACGGGGTCAACGACGACGTGACCGGCCTCGACTTCTTCACCATCCGGTGGGAGGCGGCGTTGCCTCCGCTGACCTCCGGGGTGGTCAGCCTGTACTACGACGTCGACGACGACGGCGCGGACGGGGTCGCCATCGCCACGGGGTTGCCCGCCACCGCCGACGATGACGCCGCCTACTCGTGGGACCTGCGCAGCGTGGATCCAGGCACCTACAACGTGTACGCGGTGCTCGATTGGACGCGCGGCCAGGAGGTCGCGGTCAGCCCCGGGGTCATTCAGATCCCCGACGAGAACTGCGGCTGCCAAGCCGTGCCGCAGAAAAATGGAACAGCCCCGGCCAGTCTCTTGCTGTTTTGGGCCACGGTTGCGATGGTCCTGGGTGTGCTTTTTGCGCGGAGGCGCTCTTTGCACCGCCGGCCTGCGGGTCGATGGTGGGCTGCACGGTGAAATACGGAATCATCTCTGACATCCACGGCAACATCGAGGCCCTCGAAGCGAGCCTGAGCTCGCTCGAGAAAGAGGGCGTCGACGAGATCGTGTGCTTGGGCGACATCGTCGGCTACGGCGCCAACCCCGAGGAGTGCGTCAACCGCGTGCGGGGTGTCGCCAAGGCCAGCATCCTGGGCAACCACGACGCGGCGGTGGCCGGTCGGATGGACTACAGCTTCTATTACGACGCGGCACGTCACGCCCTCGATTGGTGCCGCGAGCGGGTCAGTGAAGACACATTGGCTTGGCTCAAGGAGCGTCCCTACCGGGTGCGCGAGGGCGATGTCGACTTCTGCCACGGCAGCCCGATCGTGCCCGAGGAGTTTGAGTACATCTTCACCCGCGAGAAGGCCAAGGAGCTGCTCCCCCACGAGGACGAGCTCGCCCCGGTGACCTTCATCGGCCACTCGCACCTCACGCGCAGCTTCGCGATCGGCAAGGGCGAGGCCTACAATGTGCGCGGCCCGGAGTTCACCCTGCGGGCGGACTTCAAATACATCATCACCGCGGGCTCCGTCGGGCAGCCCCGCGACTACGATCCGCGCAGCTGCGCGTGTGTGTTCGACACCGACAGCCGCGTGTTCAAGTATGTGCGCACCGAGTACGACATCGAAAAGCAGATGAACAAGATCATCGCCGCCGGTCTCGCCTACAACTTCGGCGCGCGTTTGCTCGTCGGCATCTGACCATGACCACGCCCCCCGCACCCCCGCGCGGGGTGCTGCACACGCGCCGCCGTTGGCGGTACCGCGACGCGCTTTCCTGGATGGCCGCCCGCCACGACGAGGTGGTGCGCGGGGGGCCGATGCATGTGGCCGTCGCCGAGCACGCGCCCTGGGTGGTCACCCTCGGCCGCCACGCCGCCCTCGACGAGGATGTGCCCGGCCACGCGGCGCTGGCCGATCGCGGGGTCGAGGTGGTGCCCACCGAACGCGGCGGCGGGGCCACCGCGCACGGTCCGGGGCAAATCGTGGTCTACCCCGTGATCGACATGAAGCGGTTGGGGCTGACGGTGCGCACGTTGACCGCGTTGCTCGAGGACGTGGCCATCGACGTGTGCGCCGCGTCGGGGATCCAAGCCGGCCGGGAGCCGGGCGCGCCCGGGGTCTATGTGCGGGGCCGCAAGGTCGCGTCGGTGGGCTTCCGGTCGCGCCGCGGGGTGGTCACGCACGGCTTGTCGATCAACGTCGACAATGACGTGTGGCCTTTTGAGTACATCAAAGTGTGTCGAGACCCGGGGAGGCGGGTCACGACCATGAAGACAAGTCTTGAATTGGTGGAACAGGACGACGACGAACGCGCGCGACGCTTTTTTGATGACCAGATCGACTGTACCAAGAAGTTCTTCATGGACCGCGTCATGCTAGACTGGTCGACGGCCCAAGAACCCCCGGACGCAAGGACAGAGGCAGCGTGACGCTTCGGCGCAAGACGGTGGTCACCGTCATCAGCAAGATCGGCGATCGCCGTCCCCGCGCGGACGCGTGTCTGGTGGTGATTTACGGCCAGTCGCTGGGCAAGAAGTTCGTGATCAAACCAGGGGAGCTTCTGATCGGGCGGTCGAGCCAGGCCCACCTGCAGATTGACCACGAGTCCGTGTCGCGCCGGCACGCCAAGGTCACCACCCAGGACGACAAGGTCGAGATCGCGGACATGGGGTCGACCAACGGCACCTACGTCAACGACGAGCCGGTGGAGAACCGCCTGCTGCACGACGGTGACCTCATCAAGGTCGGCCGGACGATTCTCAAGTACCTTTCGTCCAATAACATTGAGAACGCCTACCACCAGGAGATTTACCGCCTCACGTCCGTCGACGGGCTCACCCGTTGTTTCAACAAGCGGTATTTCAAAGAGCAGCTCATTCGCGAGGTCTCGCGCGCGTCCCGCTATTCACGGCCGCTGTCGCTGCTGTCCTTCGACGTCAACGACTTCCAAGCCCTCAACGAAGAGTACGGTCACCTCGCGGGCGACGCGGTGTTGGCCCAGATCGGCAAACGAATCGGTCGACGAATTCGGCGCGAGGATGTGTTCGCCCGGGTGGGGGGCGGCGAGTTTGCGATCATCGCCCCCGAGAGCGGGTCGCACGTGGCCGGCGCGCTGGGCAAACGCATCGAGGAAATCATCGAAGGGGCCACGTTTGGCTTCGACGACGTGACCATCCCCGTCAACATCAGCGTCGGGGTGTGCAGCCTCAGCGAAATCGACGAGGAAGAGGCCGCCGCGGTGTTCGGCGATGAGATGGGCGAGGACACCGCGACCCACGACCCCTTCGGCAACGACACCAGCGACATCCAGAGCGCGCGCGAGACCGACCGCTTCGCGGCCATCGCGGAGGCCTTGCACGGGACCGCCCGCGGCCGCATGAGGTCCTGAACAGAACAGCGTCCGCTCCAGGCTCGGCTGCGCCTCGCGTCGCTCCCGCCCATCTAGAACGAGTCTCGGGCCTGCGCTTCCGCTTGCGAAGCGGGGGCTCGATACGATCGCCGTCGTCGCGCAGGGCGTGAAAGGTCCCGGGTCGTGCTCCGCCCGCTTCGTTTTGCCTCGCGTCGCGCCCGCCCCATTCTGCACGAGCCGTGAGGCTGCCCTCGACGAGGAGCGCCCGGTGGCGGACGCCCCTCGTCGTGGGGCTAGAGGCAAAGTCGGACCAAGGTCCCGATGACGTGGTCGAACTGCGCGCGCAGGTTGTCGTCCACGTGATCGGCGTAACCCATCGCGACGGCAACCTCGAGGCAAGCGAGTGCCTCGCGCGCGGACCCCATCGCCGTGTGGTACCGCAGCGGGCGGTTCTTCCCCCGTGCGTACATGCCCTCGGCGATGTTGAGCGGAATGCTCGTCAGAGCTCTTCGCATTTGGCGCGCGAGGTCGGGATCGTGACGCGCGATGGCACGACAGTGCGGGACCGCAGCGCGACACAGCGAGAGTGAAACCGGATAGATGCGCAACATGTGAACCTCCTGAAAGAAGAAGCCCTCACCACGCGTCGCGCGCAGACGTGGTCCAGGGCGCGAAGCGCCGAGCGCAGCGAGGGCACCCTTGACCGCGTCGAGCACGACGCCACCCTCCCGCCTCTTCGACGGAGTCCGACACCCGCACGCTGGCTCTTCGGCGAGACGCGTTCGGCGCTCACCGAATTGCTTGGCGGTTTGCTTCGCAAACGCGCGCCCCCGCCCCCCACCCGCACCCGCACCCGCACCCGCTCCCGCTCCCGCTCCCGCTCCCGCTCCCGCTCCCGCTCCCGCTCCCGCTCCCGCTCCCGCTCTCGCTCTCGCTCCCGCTCTCGCTCCCGCTCTCGCTCCCGCTCTCGCTCTCGCTCTCGCTCCCGCTCCCGTGACTTTTCACACCCCCATGACCCCCCGGTGACACCCCCTGACACCGAGATGACCACCCACCTCTACGGTCCTCCTGTTCCTTGCCCGAAACAGGAGTCCCCCCGTGTCCCACCGCGACGACGAACGCATCGATCTCAAAGGCGCGATCCCCTTCGCCCTCATGCACCTGGCGTGTCTGGGCGCCTTCTTTGTCGACGTGAACCCGGTCGACTGGCTGGTCTGCCTCGCGCTCTACTACGCGCGCATGGTGGGCATCACCGCGGGCTATCACCGGTACTTCTCGCACCGCACCTACAAGGTCGGGCGCGGCACGCAGCTGTTCCTCGCCGCCCTCGGCGGCGCGGCCGCACAAAAGGGGGCCCTGTGGTGGGCGGCCCATCACCGGGTGCACCACAAGTTCTCCGACACCGCGCACGACGTCCACAGCCCGAAGCGTGGCTTTTGGTGGTCACACCTCGGGTGGATTCTGTGCAAACGCTACGTGTCCACCGACTGGGACAAGGTCAAAGAGTTCACCCGCTATCCAGAGTTGATGTGGCTCGAGCGCCACTACCTCGTGGTTCCCACCCTGCTCGCCATCGGGTGTTTCCTCGTCGGGGGCTGGTCGATGTTGTTCGTGGGCTTTTTCCTGAGCACCGTGCTCTGCTACCACGGCACCTTCACCATCAACTCGTTGGCCCACGTCTGGGGCCGGCGCCGGTACGAGACCACCGACACCAGCCGCAACAATTTCATTCTCGCCCTCGTCACCTGCGGCGAGGGTTGGCACAACAACCACCATCACTACCCGTCGGCGGCCAACCAGGGTTTTTTCTGGTGGGAGCTCGACATCTCCTACGCGGTGATCCGGGCGCTCGGCGTCCTGGGCCTGGCCTGGGACATCCGCACCCCCACGCCGCGGGCGCTCCGGCATCGGCTCATCCAAAAGCCCGCGCGGCGGCGCGTCCGCGCTTCCCGGCTCCCCGTGCCGGCGGTGGGCCGCGACGCGGTCTGAGGTTGTGGGCCGGCCTGCCGGGTGCTAGAAGCGCCACGACACCGATGTCATACCTTTGATGACAGTCGGGCAACCGTGAGGCCGGCATGAAGATCCACGAGTACCAAGGCAAAGACATCCTCCGGAAATATGGCGTGCCCACGCTGAAGGGCACCCTGGCGCACACCGCCGACGAGGCGGTGGCGGCGGCCGAGGACCTTGGGTACCCGTGCGTCATCAAGGCCCAAATCCACGCCGGCGGGCGCGGCAAGGGCGGCGGGGTCAAGCTCGCGAAGAACAAGGCCGAGGCCAAAGAGCACGCCGACGCGATCTTGGGCATGACCCTGAAGACCCACCAGACCGGTCCCGAAGGCCAGCTGGTGAAGAAGGTGCTCGTCGAGTCCGGCTGCGCGATCGCGCGTGAGCTGTACGTGGGCGTGGTGCTCGACCGCGAGACCAGCCGGGTGTGCGTGATGGCGTCCACCGAGGGCGGGGTGGAGATCGAGAAGGTCGCCGAAGAGACCCCCGACAAGATCCTCAAGGAATGGGTCGACCCCACGACGGGGCTGATGCCGTTTCAGGCCCGCAACCTCGCGTTCGGGCTTGGGCTGAAGGGGTCGGAGATCAAACACGCGGTGAAGTTCTTCACCGCCCTGTACGCCGCCTACATCGGCACCGATGCGTCGCTGGCCGAGATCAACCCGCTGGTGGTGACCGAGGGGGGCGAGGTCATCGCCCTCGACGCGAAGTTCAACTTCGACGACAACTCGCTGTACCGGCAAAAGGACGTGGCCGAGATGCGGGACCCCGACGAGGAGGACCCCCGCGAGACCAAGGCCAAGGCGTTCGACCTGAGCTACGTGGCCCTCGACGGCAACATCGGCTGCATGGTCAACGGCGCGGGCCTGGCCATGGCCACCATGGACATCATCAAACACGTGGGCGGCGAGCCGGCCAACTTCCTCGACGTGGGGGGCGGGGCGGACGAAGCCAAAGTCACCGCCGCGTTCAAGATCATCCTTGAGGACCCGGCGGTCAAAGCTGTCTTCGTGAACATCTTCGGGGGCATCGCCAAATGTGACGTCATCGCCGACGGCGTGGTCGCGGCCGCGCGCGAACTCGGCCTCGAGGTCCCGCTCATCGTGCGGCTCGAGGGCACCAACGTCGACCAGGGCAAGCAGATCCTCAAAGACAGCGGCCTCAAGATCACCCCCGCCGACGACATGCTCGACGGGGCCAAGAAGGCCGTGGCCGCGGCGGGGGCTGCATGAGGAAAGCCACCCCCGCGCGCGGGATCGAGACCCGCACCCTCAAAGTGCTCGCCGAGCTCTCCGAGAACCTCAAAGGCCGCCAAGACAAGCGCCCCGAGCGCCAAGGCGTGCAAAAAGGCGATCCCGCGCTCCCCTGGGAGCCCTCCCAACCTTCCGTGCCTCCCGTGGCCCACAGCGAAAGAGTCAACCGATGAGCATCTTCATCGACAAGAACACCAAGGTCATCGTCCAGGGCATCACCGGATCGGCCGGTGGTTTTCACGCGCGCCAGATGATCGAGTACGGCACCCAAATCGTCGGGGGCGTCACGCCGGGCAAGGGCGGACAGAAGTTCGACGACAAAGTCCCGGTGTTCAACACCGTGTCGGAGGCCAAGGCCGCCACCAATGCCAATGCGTCGATCATCTACGTGCCGCCTCCGTTCGCGGCCGACGCGATCCTCGAGGCGGTGTCCGCGGGCATCGAGTTCATCATCACCATCACCGAGGGCATCCCCGTCCTCGACATGGTGAAGGTCAAAGAAGTGCTCAAGGACAGCGGCTCGCGGTTGGTCGGGCCCAACTGCCCCGGCGTCATCACCCCCGGCCAGTGCAAGATGGGCATCATGCCCGGGCACATCCACAAAGAGGGCCACGTCGGGGTGGTGAGCAAATCGGGGACCCTGACCTACGAAGCGGTGGGCCAGCTGTCCGCCCTCGGCATCGGCCAATCCACCTGCGTGGGCATCGGGGGCGACCCCGTCAACGGCACCGGCTTCATCGACGTGCTCAGCGCCTTCAACGACGACAAAGACACCCACGCGGTGGTGATGATCGGCGAGATCGGCGGCACCGCCGAAGAAGAGGCCGCCGACTGGGTGAAGGCGAACATGAAAAAGCCCGTGGTCGGGTTCATCGCCGGGGTCACCGCGCCGCCGGGCCGCCGGATGGGCCACGCGGGCGCGATCATCGCCGGGGGCAAGGGCACCGCGAAAGACAAAATCGCCGCGTTCGAGGCCGCCGGCATCGCCGTGGCCCCGACCCCGGCCGAAATCGGGGCCACGCTGAAAAGTGTGTACAAGGGGTAACGCCCTTCTGGCCGCGTTGGCGGTCCTCGGGGTGGTCTGTTGGGCCGACCCCGCGGCCGCATTGACGGTTCTGCCGGCGCAGGCCGCCCACCTCGAGGTCGACATCGAGGCGCACCCGTCTTCGGTGTACGTGCTGAGCGTGACCGGCCTGCCCGAGCTTTTGCCCGACGAGACCGCGCCGACGTTGGCGCGCCGCCGGCCGGCGGGCGGGACGCGCAAAGAGGCGCGCCGCCGGGCCCGGGCGCGCAACCACGAATCGTCGAGCACCTGGCGCGAGTCGGGTGGGGTCTTGGCCGGTGGGGCCGCGGGCACATTTGCGCGGCTGGTGTCGCTGTTCGCCATGGCGATCGGGGCGTCGGGGTTGTTTTTGTCGAGCACGTTGCTCTCCCCGTTGCTCGGGCCGGCCGCGTTGCTGGCCATCGGCGCGGCGCTGTTGGTGGGGCAGGGGCTGATCAGCAGCTTGGCGTTCGCGGCCGCGAGCACGGTGGTGTTTGGGCTCTTTTCCGACGCCTACCAAGGCCGGTTCTGGTCGATGTGGGGGGCGGCGTTCGGGGCCGAACTGCTCGCGAGCACCAGCGCGGTGGTCGCGGTGGCGGCCTTTTACGGTTTGGTGTTCACCATCGACGGCTCGACGGTGCTGGGCGCGGTGCAGCTCGGGCTGGCCACGGTGGTGAGCGGCGGCTTGTCGGTGGTGCCGGTGCTGTTGCTCATGCTCGTGGTGCCGCCGGCGTTGTCGACCGCGGCGCTCGCGTTGACCGCCGAGCCACGTCCCCCGGCCAACGCCCGGCGCGCGGCCTTGTCCGAGGTGCTTCCTCGACGGGTGCAGACCCTGCGCGTGGGCCTGTCGTTCTGAGCCCGGCGCCGTGCACGGGCCCTCGAATCAGTCTAAGCTGCCCTCGTGTTCACCCGCATTGTTCTCCTCGCGTGTGTGCTCGGCGGTGCCCCGGCCGCGGGGGCGTGGGCCCTGGACGACCAGGACGCGCCGACGGCCGAGGACCGCGTGTACCTCGAGGTCGAGCCCGCCGACACCGCGCACCCTGAGGTGCGGCTGTTGCCCCGGGGGACACTGTTGCGGCTTGCCCAGGCGGAGCGCGCCGACCCGGAGGGGCCGGCCCTCGACAGCAGCGCGGTCGACGACGACGGGGAGGGCGACACCGCGCTGACCGACCCCGCGGGGGTCGACATCTCCCAGCTCCCGCGCGCCCGGGGGCTGTCCCGCGAAGCCCGGACGTTCTGGTACACCATGGGGGCCGGGCTCCTATCCAGCATCATTGTGCGGTCGGTGGCGATGGTGCCGCTGTCCATGGCCGCCCTCGCGGCCACCGCGTTGGCCGGGCTCATCGGCCCGGCGGCCACGCTGGTGCTGTTTGTGGGCATGGGCGTCGGGGTCATCACCATCGATGCCGCGGTGGCCGCGTTGGCTTCGACGCTGACCTTTGACGTGATGAGCGAGTTCTACCGCTCGCGCTACCTCACGTCGTTCTCGGGCCATTTCTTGGGCAACGCCTTGGCCGCGGCCGTGGCCGGCCTGGTGTTCGCGATGCCGATGATGCTCATCGCCGGCATCACCGTGTTCACCGACTTCGCCGTGGCCGAGCTCATCACCGGCTTCACGGTGTTCACCACCATCGGGCTCATCCCCGCGTTCCCCGCGGTGTTCATCGCGTCGCTCGGCCTGCCCGCGATCCTCGGCGCGTGGTCGACGTCGGTGTCCGCGTCGACCAAGGAAGGGTTCGTCATCGACCCCGGCTGGTTCCCGCTGTCCGCGGGCCGGTCGGCACCGCGGCCGGCGCCGCCCACCGAGCGATCGGCCCAGCTGTTCGGGCCCCGTCTGCTCCTGCCTGGCACGTGATGTCCCGCGGCCTGGTCGCGGCCGTGCTCGGGGGGTGCGTCATCGTCTCGGGGTGCGCCCTGGTGCGCGACCTGCCGTGGCTGGCCGAACAGGGCGTGGGCCAAGCGGAAATCCTGTTCGGCTCCCGCTCGGTGCAAGGGGTGATCGACGACCCCGAGACCGATCCGTTGGTGAAGCGCCGCCTGTCGTTGGTCACCGCCGCCCGCCGGTTTGCCAAGGACACCCTGGGCCTGACCGTGACCGGCCAATACCGGCGGGTGGTGTTCTTGGATTCGCCCGCGGTGGTGTTTGTGGTCAGCGCCGCGCCCCGCACGTCGCTGTCGCCGTACACCTGGGACTATCCGGTGCTGGGCAGCTTGCCCTACCGTGGCTTTTTCGCCCTCGAAAAAGCCGAGGCCCTGCGCACCACCCTCGACGAGCAAGGGCTCGACGCGTCGGTGCGGCCGGTGCGCACCTATTCCTTGCTCGGCATCCTCCCCGACCCGGTGGTCAGCCCCATGCTGTTCGTGTCCGACGACGCCTACCTCGTCGAGACGGTGATTCACGAGCTCGCCCACGCCACGGTGTTCAAAAACGGGGCGGGGCAGTTCAACGAAGGCCTCGCCACCTTCATCGGCCACGAGGGCCGACGCCAGTTCATCGAACACGCCTACGGGAAAGACTCCGCCATCTACCGCCGCATGCTCGAAAAAGACAAAGATCGCGCGAGCTACGCGGCCGCGGTCTCGGCCTTGGCCTTCGACCTGCGCGTGCTCTACGCGCTGCAAGAGGACCTCTCCGAACAGCAGATCCTCGTCGAGAAGGACGCGATTTTCCACCGCCACCAGCACCACTACGAAACCGAGGTGCGCAACACATTGCGGACCTGGACCTACCGCGGGCTGCGCCTGCCGGACAACAACGCCGAGCTCACCGCCTACGGGCTCTACTCCCTGCAGCAGGCGGTGTACGTCCGGGCGTTCGACGGCTGCCAACAGTCGATGCACTGCTTTTTGCGTCTGCTCGACGAGGTCGCGCGCGAAGACGACCCCGAGACCGCGCTCGCCGCCCGCGGGGGCAATGACATTGGGCGCGAGGTGTTGCTCCCGTGACCGCCCGCGTCGTCATCGCTCCCGAACAGGCGGGCCAGCGCCTCGACCAGGTCGCGGCCCAGGCCTTTTCGCTCTCGGTGCGCGCGGCCAAACACGCCCTCGCCCAAGGCCACATCCGGCTCGACGACCGGCCGGCCAAAAAGGGCGACCTGGCCAAGCCCGGCCAGACCCTGACGTATGTGGCCCCGGCCTGGTTTGTGCCCGAAGGCCCGGTCCCGACCATCCTCGTCGAGACCGCGGACCTGCTCGTGGTCAACAAGCCCGCGGGCTGCCCTTGTCACCCCGCGCAACCGGGCGAGGGGGGCACGGTGCTCGACCGGCTCGGCGCGGCCTTCCCCGAGGTCTTGGCCGACCTGGGCGGACAGCCGTACGAAGGCGGCCTCTGTCACCGGCTCGACGTGGCCACGTCGGGGGCGCTGCTCGTGGCCCGCCAGGCCGCGGCCTGGGCGGCGGCGCGCGCGGCGTTTTCCGCCCACGCCGTGCACAAGAGCTACCTCGCCCTGTGCCAAGGCGCGCCCGACCGCGCGGTCATCGAGGCCCCGCTCGCCCAGCGCGGCGACCACGTGGTGGTCGACGAGACCGGGCTGTTCGCGCGCACCGTGGTCGACGACGTGCGGGCCCTGGACCAGGGGCGCACCCTGGTGTGGGTCTCGACCACCACCGGGCGGCGGCACCAAGTCCGCGCGCACCTCGCCGTCTCGGGCGCGCCCTTGGTCGGCGACGGCCTGTACGGCGGTCCCGCCGACGCCCCGCGATTTATGTTGCACGCGGTGGGCTTGGGCGTGCCCGGGCTGCCACCGGTGCACGCCCCCCTCGAGGACGACCAACGTTCGCTCCTGGCCGACCTGGGCATCGAGCCTCCGGCCCTCGACTTGTCCCGAGGCGGTTGACGAATCAGGCCGCATTGCCGACAGCTGGGGCATGGACCGGCCCATTCGCACCCGCATCGCGCCTTCGCCCACCGGCGACCCCCACGTGGGGACCGGCTACATCGCGCTGTTCAACTACGCCTTCGCCAAACAACACGGCGGGCAGTTCTTGCTGCGCATCGAGGACACCGACCAGGCGCGCTCCACCAAAGAGAGCGAGGTCGCGATCTTCGACGCCCTGCGTTGGCTCGGCCTGTCCTGGGACGAGGGCCCCGACGTGGGCGGGGACAAAGGGCCGTACCGGCAATCGGAGCGCACCAGCATCTACCGCGAGCACGCCCAGATGTTGATCGACAAAGGCGCGGCCTACAAATGTACCTGCACGTCCGAGCGGCTGACCGCGGTGCGACAGAAGCAGGAAGAAGAAAAGAGCGCCTTCCGCGGGTACGATGGGCACTGCCGCGACAAGGACGCGGCCGCGGTGGAGGCCGAAATCAAAGGCGGGGCCGCGTTTGTGGTCCGGCTGAAGACGCCCGCCGACGGCGACACCGTCTTCCACGATGCGCTCCGGGGTGAGATCTCCATCGCCAACAAGGACACCGACGACCAGGTGTTGCTCAAGAGCGATGGGTTCCCCACGTACCATTTGGCCAACGTGGTCGACGACCACCTGATGGGCATCACCCACGTCATCCGCGGGGAAGAGTGGATCAAGTCCACGCCCAAACACGTGATGCTCTACGACGCGTTCGGGTGGAACAAGCCGTCGTTCGCCCACCTGCCGCTGTTGCGCAACCGTGACAAGTCGAAGGTGTCCAAACGCAAAAACCCGGTGAGCATCAGCTACTACCGGGAGTCGGGCTACCTCCCCGACGCGTTCGTGAACTTTTTGGGCCATATGGCGTTCACCTTCGAGGACGAGCGCGACGTGTTCAGCCTCGAGGACTTCGTGAGCGCGTTCAAGCTCGAGAAGGTCTCGCTCGGCGCGCCCATCTTTGACCTCGACAAGTTGCTGTGGCTCAACGGGGTGTACCTGCGCGAACACCGCACCGAGGAGCAGGTGGTCGAGTACCTCAAGACCCAGCTCTTCTCGGATGCGTACCTGCGGAAGATCGTGCCCCTGGTGCAAAAACGCGTCGAGAAGGCCGAGGACTTTGTGCCCTACGCGGACTTTTTCTTCGCCGGTGAGGTCGGTCCGGTGGACCCCGCGGTCTATGTGATTCGCGACTGGGCCAAGAAGAAGACGGTGAAGTTCTACGAGGCGATGGTCGAGAAGCTGGATACGCAGTACGATTGGAACGAAGAGTCCATCGGCGCGCTGCTCAAAGACTTCGTCAAAGAAAACGAACTCAAGCCCAAGGACGTGTTCATGCCCCTGCGCATGATGGTCACGGGCAAAAAGTCCTCCCCCGATTTGTTCTCGACGATGGCGGTGCTCGGCCGGGAGCGTTGCCGCACCCGGATTCGCAAAGCCATCGCCGATTTCAAGCAGTTCAACCCCCCACAATAACGAGGTTTCACATGGCCACCGAACGCACCCTGTCCATCATCAAGCCCGACGGCGTCAAAAAGAACGTCATCGGCCCCATCATCACCAAGTTCGAAGAGAACGGCCTCCACGTCGTCGCCGCGCGCATGGAAAAGCTCAGCCGCCACCAAGCGGAAGGCTTCTACGCGGTGCACAAAGAGCGCCCCTTCTTCGGCGAGCTCGTCGACTTCATGACCAGCGCTCCGGTGCTGCTCATGGTCCTCGAGGGCCCGGACGCGATCAAAAAGAACCGTGAGCTCATGGGCGCCACCGACCCGGCCGAGGCCGCCGACGGCACCATCCGCAAGCTCTACGCGTCGTCCAAAGGCGAGAACACCGTGCACGGCTCCGACGCCCCCGAGACCGCGGCGTTCGAGATCGGCTGGTTCTTCCCCCAAGCCGACGTGACCAGCCGCGGCTGAGCCAGGCCTGCGCGCCGCCGAGAGGCGGGCCGCGCCGGTTGCCGCCGCGATCCTGTGCGACCCCGTCGCACATGCACGCATGTGCACGGGTGGGCAGGATCGCGGCGTTTCCAATTCCGTGTAGACTCGACTGAGTAATTGGCGGCTTGGGGGAGCCCCTGGGTCGTCCCCTTTGACATCGGGCAACGCAGATCGCGGCCCGAGCAGGCAGGCGATGCACGGAACCGGCAAGCCCCTCGGGCGCCACACCAAAGACGTCCCCAAATCCGCTCTCGTCGCCGCCAAGGCGGTGGCCGTTGCCCTCGACGACGCGCAGACGGTGTTGGTGCTCGGTCACACCCACGCCGACGGCGACGTGGCCGGCTCCAGCTTGGCGTTGGCCGCGGCGCTGCGGGAAGCGGGCAAACAGGTCACGGTCTACAACGAGTACCCCTATCCCCAAGGGTTCGACTGGTTGCCCGGCGCCCAGGCAATTGTGCATAGCCTGGCGGACGACGCGCGCTTCGACGCCACCGTGGTCGTCGACGCGGCGGACCCGATGCGGTGTGGGGCGCATTTCCCCGACGCGGACCGGCGCGGCACGTTCATCTGGATGGACCACCACCACATCGAGACCCCTCCCGGCGACATCAACTACATCGATCTCACCGCCGCGGCGGTGGGCGAGCAGGTGGCCGAGGTCATGGACGCGATGGGCATCCCGCTGTCCACAGATTCGGCCCAGTGCATCTACGCCTCGCTCGTGGCCGACACCGGGGGCTTCCGCTACGGCAACACCTCGGCCCGGGCCTTCGCCTTGGCCGCCCGTTTGGTCGCGGCCGGGGTCAACGCCTGGACCATGACCGAGCGCATCTACGAGTCCCAAGACGAGGGCCGCACCCGCTTGCTGGGGCAGACCCTGACCAGCTTCGACCGATCCAAAGGCGGCAAGTTCGCGGTGGCCACCCTCACCCAGCAGGACCTCGACCAAGCCGGGGCGGAGCCGCCGCACATCAAGGGCCTGGTCAATCACCTGCGCGCGATCCGGGGCATCGAGGTCGCGGCCCTGGTGCACGAGGTGCAAGGCGGGACCAAGGTCATCTTGCGCAGCAAGGGCAACGTGTCCTGCGCGGACGTGGCCCAGGCCTTCGGCGAAAAGGGCCACACCAACGCGGCCGGGTTCACCGTGCCCGAAGAGCCCAAGCGGGTGGCGAGCCGGGTGCGCTCGGTGTTCGACACCCTGGAGGCCGGCCGCTCGAGCCCCAAGGTCGTCAAAAAGACGTCCAAAAAGAAGCGGCGCAGCACCCGGCGGGCCCGCGCCTCCTGAGGGCGCGGCGGCCTACAGCGCCGAAAACGCACGTAGACAGGTCAGGCCCGCGGGCTACGGTGCCGCATGGCCGATGTGCACGGCGTGTTGCCGCTCGACAAACCCACCGGGATGAGCTCGTTCGACGTCATCCGCAAGCTGCGCCCGGTGCTCGGCACGCGCAAGGTGGGCCACACAGGCACATTGGATCCGTTCGCGTCGGGGCTGATGGTGCTCTTGTTCGGGCACTACACGCGGCTCGCCGACCTCATGGTCGCCCAGGACAAGCGGTACCTGGCCACGGTGGACTTTTCGGGGCGCACCACCACCGACGATGTCGAGGGCGACATCGTCGAGCCGGGGCCGGGCCGGGTGCCGGACCGGGCCGCGATCGAGGCGGTGCTGCCCCGGTTTGTGGGCGACATCGAACAGGTTCCGCCGGTGTACAGCGCGATCAAAAAAGGCGGCGAGGCCTTGTACAAAAAAGCCCGCCGGGGCGAGACCGTCGAGGTGCCCGCGCGCACGGTGCACGTGGCCGGCATCGACATTGTCGAGCACAGTCCAGAGACATTGGTGTTGGACGTACGCTGCGGAAAAGGCACGTACATCCGCGCCCTGGCCCGTGACATCGGGGCCGCGCTGTCCGCGCCCTGTCACCTGTCCGCCCTGCGCCGCACCGAAGTGGGGCCTTACGAGGTGGACAGCGCGGCCCGGCTCGACGAGGTCCGGGGCCCAGACCGGCTCCAGACCGGGCGCGCCGCGGTGCGCGGGGTGCGCCTCACGGACGTGGACGCGTCCTCGGCCGAGCGGCTCTGGCAAGGCAAGACGGTGTCCACGGCCGAGCCCGACGGGGACGTGCTCTGTTTTCTCGGCGACGACCCCGTGGCCTGGGTCCGCATCGAGCGCGGGCAGATGCGGGTGAAGCGCGGATTCCCGCCCGCCTAGTGTCCAGCGACGAGACGCCCGATCGGGCGCTCGTCGTGGTCCTGGCGAGCGCACGGCATCTTTGGTTTTGAGCTGCAGGCGCAAAACGGCTCTCGCCACGCCGCGTCAAACGCGACATACGGTCGCGCCATGTCCACGTCCGATGCACTTCTGGCGCGCACCCTCGAGCACCTCGCCGCGCTCGTGGCCTGTGACACCCAAAACCCGCCGCGGGCGGTGCTCGAATCGGGTCTGTACGACTACGTCGCGCGCGCTTTGTCCGGCTTTGTCGTCGACGTGCAGGACTTCGGCGACGGGGCCGTGACCCTGTACGCGCGCCGGGGCGCACCCGAGGTGCTCATCAACGTCCACGTCGACACGGTGCCGAGAAGCGACGCCTGGACCCGCGACCCCTTTGACCTGCTCGTGACCGGGGAGCGCGCGGTGGGGCTCGGGGCCTGCGACATCAAGGGGGCGCTGGCCGCGTTTTTGGCCTGTGTCGAATCGTTGCCCGACGACGCCCCCGCCGCGCTTCTTCTTTGCAGCGACGAGGAGGGCGGGGGCAGCCGCAGCGCGCGCGGGTGGCTCGCGGGGCGCACGCACGACTACGCCGCGGTGCTCGTGGCTGAGCCCACCCGCGGCCACGCGGTGGCCGCCCACCGGGGCTATTGCGCCATCGAAGCGACCTTTCGCGCCGACCCCGGGCACTCGTCGGCCCCGCGCACGCTGCGAGACAACGCCTTGCACCAGGCCGCGCGGTGGACGCAGGAGTGCCTTTTTGTCGCCGAGCAGGCCGAGGCCGAGGCGGTGGGCGATCTGCGCGGCATCTGCTTCAACCTCGGCACGGTCCGGGGCGGCACCGCTGACAATGTGATTGCACCCGAGGCGGTGCTGCGCGCGAGCTTCCGGCCGCTGCCCGGCCAGTCCGCGCAGGACGTCATCGATCGGCTGTTGGCCGGATCCGCGGCGAAGACCATGCACAGTTTCCGCGTCATCGACGACGAGCCTTCGCTCCCGGCCGCGGGGGGGCCGGCCTCCGACGAGGTCGCGACCCAGTTGGGCTTGCCCCCGGGCGCGCCGGTGGCGTTCTGGACCGAGGCCGCGCTATTTTCCGCCGCGGGGCTGCCCGCGGTGGTGTTTGGCCCGGGCGACATCGAACAGGCCCACACCGCCGACGAATGGGTCGCGCTCGACGAGCTTCGCGCGGTGGCCGACGTGTACGACCGCGTCTTGCGACAAAAGGGGGGCGCATGAGTCCCGAACAGACCGCCCAGACCCGGGCCACGATTCTGCAGCTGCTCAGCAACATGGCGAGCGCCAAAGAGATTCGGCAGTACCTGCAGAGGTTTTCCGACCTCAAGAAGAGCCGCTTCGCGCTCATCAAGGTCGGCGGCGCGATCCTGCGCGACGAGCTCGACGCGCTCTCGTCGTCGCTGGCCTTTTTGCAGCGGGTGGGCCTGACCCCCATCGTGGTGCACGGGGCCGGCCCCCAGCTCAACGACGCGCTCGCCGCCGAGGGCATCGAGACCAACACCAAAAACGGCCTGCGGGTCACCAGCCCCGACGTGCTGCGCGTGGCCCGGCGGGTGTTCGCCGAGCAGAACCTCGCCCTGGTCGAGAGCCTGCACGCGTTGTCGGTGCGCGCCCAGGGGCTGACCGGGGGGGTGCTCGAAGCCCGCCTCGTCGACGAGGCCGGGCTTGGCCTGGTCGGGGAGGTCACCGCGGTGCACGAGGACGCGGTGCTCTCGAGCGTGCGCGCGGGGGTCATCCCGGTCCTGGCCAGCCTGGGTGAGACCGCCACCGGCCAGATCGTGAACATCAACGCCGACCAGGCCGCCCAGCACCTGGTGCGTCATTTCGAGCCTTACAAAATCGTCTTTCTGACCGGCACGGGGGGCATCCTCGACGAGCACGGCGCGCTCATCTCGTCCATCAACCTCGCCACCGACGAGGAACGGCTCATGAACGCGCCTTGGTTGCACTCGGGCATGCGGCTCAAGCTGCAGGAGATCGCGGCCCTGTTGCGGGACCTGCCCACCACGAGCTCGGTCTCGATCACCAAACCCGAGCAGCTCCCCAAAGAGCTGTTTACCCACCAAGGGGCCGGCACCTTGGTGCGCAAGGGCGAAGCGGTGCTCGCGCTGCGGTCCTGGGACGACGTGGACAAGCCACGCCTGCGCGCCCTGGTCGAGGAGAGCTTCGGGGGGGCGCTCGACGACGCGTACTTCGCCAACACCCCCTTGGCGACCCTCTACGTGGCCGAGAGCTACCGGGCCGCGGCCATCGTCACCGTCGTCGACGGCTTGGCCAACCTCGACAAGTTCGTGGCCGCCGACGCCGCGCGGGGCGAGGGCTTGGCCCGCGCGTGCTGGGACAAGATGCGCGAAGAACACCCGCGGCTGTTCTGGCGGGCCCGCGCCCAAAACCCGATCAACGCGTTCTACGTCGAGCAGGCCGACGGCTTTGTGCGCGGCGAGACCTGGAATGTCTATTGGTGTGGCCTGACCGACATGGCCGACATCGCCCGCTGCGTCGAGGCCGGGCGCAGCCGGCCCGCCACCGTGCAGAGGGGCGCATGACCGCCCGGGTCGGCCTCGTCGGGGCGCGCGGGCACGTCGGCACCGAGCTGCTCCAGCTGCTCGCGGGCCACGACGGGCTCACGGTGGCGTTCGCCAGTTCGCGCCAAAAACAGGGCCAAGCCCTGCGGGACGTCGACGCCCGGTTGCCCGACATCGCGTATTCCCTCGTCGAGCCCGGCGACATCGCGGCCCATCCCTGCGACGCCTATGTCTTGGCATTGCCCAATGGGCTGGCCGCGCCCTTTGTCCGCGCCATCGATGCCGCGCAGCCCGGCGCGGTGGTGCTCGACCTGTCCGCCGACCACCGCTTCGACGACGGCTGGGCCTACGGCCTGCCCGAACACCACCGCGACGCCCTGCGCGGGGCCACCCGCATCGCCAACCCGGGCTGCTACGCCACCGCGCTCCAGCTCGCGCTTTCGCCCCTGGTCCCCCACCTCGACGGGCCCGCCCACGGCTTTGGCGTATCCGGCTACTCGGGCGCGGGCACGACCAAAAGCGACAAGAACGACCCTGAGCGGCTGCGGGACAATTTCATTGCCTACACCCTGACCGGCCACGTGCACGAGCGCGAGGTGAGCCGGCACCTGACACACCCCGTGCGCTTCTTGCCGTCGGTGGCCGGCTACTTCCGCGGCATCCACATGGTGTGTGCGGCCCGGCTGGCCGCGCCCACCGACACCGACACCGTAACCGGCTGGCTGCGCGCCGCGTACGACGCCGAGCCCTTCGTCGACGTCACCGGCGCGCCCCCCGAGGTCAAGGACGTGCGCGACACCCCGCGGGCCGCGGTCGGCGGCGTGTCCGTGGGCCAGGACGGGCGCGACGTGGCGGTGGTGAGCTGTCTCGACAACCTGCTCAAGGGGGCCGCGTCCCAGGCGGTTCAGAACCTCAATCTCGCCCTCGGCCTCGACGAGACCCGCGGGCTTCAGATGGCTTTGCCTGGCGAGCGCCTCGTCGCGGGACACTAGCGCAAGCGGACGGGGCGCGCGTCGTCGGGCGCGGGGCCAAACACCTCCGCGAGGTCGCGGGGCACAAACGGGGTCTTGGTCAACCGCGCGCGGTGCACCCGGTCGAGGCGAAACCAGCGGCCGGCTTGGCGGCTGTGGCAATAGGCGAGGGCGTTCCAATGTTGTTTGGTCCGGGCGAAGGCCATCGGCTCGATGGCGCGGGCGCGGGTGCGCACGCCCTTGCCATCGGTGTAGTCGATGACCGTGACCCGGCACAGGCGCAGCCCGTCGTCGAGCACGCGGGCGGCCTTGCTGCGGCGGGCGTGGTCTTTGGTGCGCATCCACACCCGGCCGGCCACGTCGGCGGTCTCGCGGCGTTGCTCTTTGGTCATGGCCGAGAGCAATTTGTGCAAAGCGGCCTCGCCGTCGGCGGAGAAGGGCAGCTCGGGGTCCGCGGCGAGGGCGATGGCCACCGCGCTCGCCTCGGCCACGGAAAAGTGCAGCGGCGCGAGCTGGGCATCGGTGCGCAGCTGGTAGCCACCCCCGCGGCCGTCCTGGGCGGTGAGGGGGATGCCCGACGCGGACAGCGCGGCCATGTCGCGTTTGATCGTGCGCACCGAGACCTCGAAGCGCTCGGCCAACGACGCGGCGGTGCGGCCGGTGGGCCCGGCGGTGTGCAGGGCTTGGGCGATGGCAAAGAGGCGATCGGTGCGGTTCATGCGCGCTCCACCGCCGGGGAATGCGATCTGACGACGGTAATACAAACGGTGACATAACGGTGCCAGAACGGCCAGCTACCTTGTCTTCATTCACAAGGAGGTCAGAGATGACGCAGGTTGTTTTGTTTCATTCGGCATTGGGATTGCGGCCGCAGGTGCGGCGTTGGGCGGAGCGGCTGGAGGCGGAGGGGCACACGGTGGTCACGCCCGACCTGTTCGACGGCGAGGTGTTCGACAACCTCGAGGACGGGGTGAAAAAGCGGGACGCGGTGGGCATCGAGGAGCTGTCGCGCCGGGCGCAGGAGGCGGTGGCCGACCTTCCGCTCGACGTGGTGTACGCGGGTTTTTCGATGGGCGCGGCCTCGGCGCAAGCGCTCGCGCTGTTCCGACCGGGGGCGCGGGGGGCGTTTTTGATGCACGCGGCCTTGCCGCCGGCGGCGTTTGGCGCGCCGGGTTGGCCCGCGGCGGTGCCGGCGGAGGTCCACGCGGCCCAGGCCGACCCTTGGGTGGATTGGTCGGTGGTCGAGGGGCTGAAGGGCAGCGGGGTCGCGGTCACGTCGTACGAAGGCGGCGCGCACTTGTTCGCCGACGACGACAGCGCGGAGTTCGATCACGTCGCGGCCGAGAACATGTACGCCGCGCTCAGCCGTTTTGTCGCGGCGCGCGCGGCCTAGCGTCAGTCAAACAGGGCGTCGGCCCAGTTCGCGTTGGACGTGAGGCTGGGCGCGCTCCCCTCGGTCTCGTCCTCGTCGAAGGACAGGGCGGGACCGACCCACTCCGAGGCGTGGTCGGTCACCCAATAGTGCACTGTCTGGGCCGCGTCGTGGCCCGCGGTGTGCACCACCGCGCGGTAACATTGGGCGCCCTCGGGCGCGCCCTCGAGGGGGGCGACGGGCGCGTACTCGGCCTTCCAGAACATCCGCGACCAGGGCACGTCGCCCTCCGCGTCCCCGTCGGCAAACGCGACCAGGGAGCGATGAAAAAACCCCGCGGTGAGCTCCACGCCCGAGGCCGGGCGGTACCCCTCGGCGAGGTGGCGCAGGATGTTCTGCACGTCCCGGCGGGAGAACGTCTCGGCCCCCATCTCGACGCTGCCCATGGGCTCGTCAAAGATGCGGCCTTCGAGCCCGGTGAGGCCGGCCACGTCCCACCACGGGCCCTCGACGGTGGTGTTGACGAACACGAGGTCCTGCTCGCGCGATTGATCGATCTGCGTGCCATCGGGGCGCACGTATTTGGCGCGGCCGCGACCATCGGTCTCGGTCTCGAGCGCCTCGCCATCGAGGGTGGGGATCAGGTGGTCGCGCAGCCGGGACATCCAAACAAGCGTCGCGCAAAACGCGTTCGCGGGGCAAGCGTGTCCGCGCCACAGCGACGGCCACCCCCCGGCGAACTCAGGCCGCGGCTTCCTCCATCGGGGCCGCCTCGCTGCGGGGCATGTGGTGGGCGATGGCGTCCCGGAGCGCCTCGGCTTGGAGCAGCAGCTCGTCGTTGCCGTCCCAGTCGCGCAGGGCGTCGATGGTCTTGACCGAGTAGCTCAGCGCCTTGCGCAGATCCCGCACCGGGTCCCGCGGCGGGGTGCGCAGCTCTTCGGGGATCGCCTCTTTGAGCTCTTTGCGCAGCTGCGACGCGGTGAGGTCCCCCTCGAGCGCGGCCTGCTTGAGCATCAAATACGCGTCTTCGGGCACGCGCTCGGCCTGCAGCTCCTTTTTGGCGTCGGCCATCACCGCGATGGTGCCGTAGTCGGGCACCGGCCGCTCGGGCAGCACGCGGCCGCCCTCGATGCGGGGGATGAGATTGGGCGCCTCTTCGCCGAGCCACTGGTAGCTGCGCACCAGCTTGCGCGCGGTGCCCGACGTGACCTGGAGCTCGTCGGTGCAGTACTTGGCGAAGGTGGAAAAGCCCCAGTCTTTGAAGGCCCGTTGCCCGTACACCTCGGTGAGGTGCTCGCCGAGGATGACCCAGCTGGCCTTGAACGCGAGCGCGGCCTCGAGCACTTGGTAGCGGGGGTCGTCGGGGGAGAGCGCGGCCATGCGTTCCATGATCGCGGCCTCGGCCCGGGTGAGCCCGTTGGTCGACATGGGCCGCCGGCGGGCGGGCGCGCGCTTTGTCACCGTGGTCACGGCCTTCTGCGCGCTCTTCTTCTTCGACGCGCGGGCCTTTTTCGGTCCGCTCGACGACGACACGGACCGCGCCGAGGTCTTGCCTTTGGCTTTTGTCTTCTTCTTTTTCGGGGCCACGGCCTCTCCTGTGGCTCGGCTCAGCGACGACCGCGGCGGGGGCCACCCCGGCCGCCACCGCTCGGGCGGCGCCGACGACGACCGCGCGGGCGCGCGGGCTCGCAGGTGATCTCCGGCGAACGTTTGCGGGGCCGGTCCTCGCCGTCCTCGCCCTCGTCGGACGCGTCTTCGTCTTCTTCGGCGGCGGCCTCGGCCCCGGGGCGCAGCTTGCCGTGCACGCCTTCGATGACCTTCTCGTGGACTTCACGATCGACTTCGACATGAGAGCTCAGGTCGCGCACGTCGCCTTTGCCGGTGAAGTGGCCGGCGTCGACCCCCGACATGTCACTGAGCACTTCGATGAGCCGGGTGAGGTCGTCGATGTCGTCCTGCTGACCCAATGTCACATACAAGTTGACCTGGGCGCTGGGCTCGCCGTCTTCGGCCTCGTCTCCGTCGTCGTCCTCGCGGTCCCGGCCGCGGCTCCGGCGGTCGTCGTCGCGGTCCCGGCCGCGCCCCCGGCCTTTGCGGTCATCCCGGTCGCGGCGCCCGCCGCGGTCGCCGTCCCGGTCGCTGCGCTCCGGGGCCGGGGCCCGGGGCGGCTTTTTGAAGTGGCTGCGCAACAGGAACGCGAGGAGGTCCTTGGCGTCTTCGCGCTCGAGCATGAGCTCGGCCGCGCCTTGGTACTGGGCGATCTCGACGCCTTCGGCTTCTTCTTTGATCTTCTCGGCGATGCGCTCGGATTGCATGTGGAGAATCTCCTGTTCGCTCGGGAGCGTGACCTCGATGAAGGGCACGCCGAAGTCTCGCTTCAGCGAGGTGAGGTGGGTGAGGTAGCGGCCGCGCACCAGGCTGACCGCGACCCCTTTTTTGCCGATGCGGCCGGTGCGGCCGACCCGGTGCACGTAGACCTCGTCGAACTCGGGGAGGTCATAGTTGAACACGTGGCCCAGGTCAGAGATGTCGATGCCGCGGGCGGCCACGTCGGTGGCGACCATCATGTCCAGCTCGCCGGCTTTGACCCGGGCCAGCACCCGCTCGCGGGCGCGCTGGGGCATGTCCCCGTTGAGGGCCTCGGCCCGGTAGCCAAACCGCGCGAGGTAACGGCACACCAGCTCGGTCTCGTCGCGGCGGTTGCAGAACACAATGGCATTTTGCGGCCGGTGGGCCTCGATCACGTAGAGGAAGTTCCGCGGGCGAGCGAGTTTATCGTCGGCGACGACGTACTTGTGCTCGATGGTGGAGACGTTGATCGAGTCGCGCGACAGATCGATGCGCTCGGGCTCTTTGAGGTACTGCGACGCGGCGCGCTCGATCTCGGGGGGCAGCGTCGCGGAGAACAGCAAGTTCTGCCGGGCCTTGGGCAGTTGGTCGAGGATGCCGGTGACCTCTTCCCAAAAGCCCATGGACAACATCTCGTCCGCCTCGTCGAGGATGGCGAACTTGATGGTCTTGGCCCGCAGGTGGCCGCGGCGGATCATGTCCATCACCCGGCCAGGGGTGCCCACGACGAACTGCGCGCCGTCCTCGAGTTCCTGAATCTGTTTTTGCATCGAGGCGCCGCCGTAGATGGCCGCGACCTTGACCCGCGAAGGCTTGCCCAGCGCGGTGGCCTCTTCGGCGACCTGGTTGGCGAGCTCGCGCGTGGGGCACAAGGCGATGGCTTGGACGTTGTCCTCTTCGGCGTTGATGCTCGCGATCACCGGGAGGCAAAACGCGGTGGTCTTGCCGCTGCCGGTGCGGCTCTGCACGATGACATCGCGCCCTTCCCGCACCGGGGCGTACACCTCGGCCTGGACGGTGGTGGGTTTTTTGTACCCAAGCTCGTCGAGGCCCTCGAGCACCAGGGTCGGCAAGTCGAGGTCCTCGAACGTCCCACTGAATTGGGCGTTCCCCCCGGTGCCCGTGTCCTGTTCGGCTGGCTGTTGGTCGGTCATCGCCGGGGGTTTAGCCAAGATGGGCGTGTTTGTCGCTGCCTTTCTGGGGTTGGGGTGGCGCTTTTCAGCCACCCCGTCGGGCCGTAAGCTCCCGATCGGCTTGCGAATTAGAGGCCGAGCGGGCAAGACAGGGGAGGGAGGTTCAGCATGGTGAAGCGGCTTTTGCTCGCGGCGCTCCTCGGGGCGGTCGCGGTCGGCGGGTGTCAGTGCCCGGACGAAGACCTCAACCGGTTCGACCCCACGATTCAAAAAGACGCGTTCGAGCAGGACGGCGAGGCCCGGGTCGACATCCTCTGGGTCATCGACAACTCCGAGTCGATGCTCCAAGAGCAGAACAAGGTGTCCAACGGCTTCGCCGACTTCTTCGGCACCCTCATCACCAGCAACGTCGACTACCACATCGGGGTCATCACCACCGACCCGCTCGACGGGGGGGCCTTGCGCACCTACGACGGCCCCACGGTCAACGGGTGCGGCCCTGATTGCCGCTACCTCACCAACGCCGTCACCTGCGACAACCCCGACATCGACGTGTCCGAGGCCACCAACGACGCCGCCGAGCAGCTCCTCCTCGACAACTGCCAAGCCCAGCTGGTGTTCCGCAACCTCATCTCCGCCGGCATCGACGGCTCGCCCTTCGAAGAGGGCTTCCGCCAGACCGCCAACGCCCTCGGGGTCGCCACCCTCGACGAGGACACCGGCCTGCCCGACGGTGTCATCCCCGACGGCAACAGCGGCTTTCTCCGCGACGACGCCGCGCTCTACATCATCTATGTGTCCGACGAGGACGAGGGGGCCAAGGAGGACGGGGAGCCGGTCCACTACTACGAGCGGTTGTTCGAAGGGCTGAAGGGCCGGGGGGACGAGCGCCGGGTCTCGGTGTCCGCGATCGTGGGCTGGCCCAAAGACCCCGGCATCCCGGGGCTCGACGAGGTGTGCCCGATCCTCGAGACCACCTTTGACGGCCGCCAGGACACCAACGACCCCGAGGCCCAGGTCGTGCTCGAGGCCATGGCCGGCGAGACCGGGTGCGAGGACCAGCCCGACCCGGGCGAAGACCCCGTGACCCGGGCCGAGACCGGCGGCCGCTACGTCGAGCTCGCCTGCCGCACCGGCGGGGTCGTGACCAACATGTGCGACACCGATTACACCACCGCGCTCGACTCGCTCGGGGCCAACGCCGCGGGGCTGAAGCGCAAGTTTATTTTGTCCCGCGTCGACGAGCTCGACATCGGCGACGACTGTGTCTACTTCAACGCCGACGACGAGAAGCTCGACTGCAACCAGGACGGCGACCTCGACGACGAGGGCATCGACCTGGCGGTGTGTGTGCTCGGCGTGCCCCTCGGGGGCGATGGCCAAAAGTTGCTCGTGCCGCGCTCCGAGCGCAACGGCTGGACCCTCGAGCCCGCCACCGGCGCGCTCAACTTCCGCGGCAAGTTCGTGCCCGCGCCGGGCACCACCCTCGAGGTGGAGTACAAGCTGCGCGTCGAGACCGACCCGACCGACTGTTCGGAGCAATGATGACGAGATGGTTCGCCTCTTTGTTTGTGTTCGGCCTGGCCGCCTTCGGCGCGGGGTGTCCGTCGGGCAGCGCCGCCGATGGGTGCACCTCAGACTTCGACTGCGGCAGCGAGTTTCGCACCTGCGACACCGCGTCGGGCACGTGCCTGTGCAACGACGCGCGGGGCTGTGACGACAACGAGGTGTGCAATGAGTTTGGCTTTTGCCAAGCCAACTCCGGGTGTTTGACCAACGCCGACTGCAAGACCGACGGGCAGGGCTGCGAGGTCGAGTTCTGCAACGTCAAGACCAACCAATGTGAGAGCACATGTGCCTGCGACCCGGCCGCGGGCGAGATCTGCTGCGCGGTCGATGCCCAGTGCCCGTTTGATCATATTTGCGCCGACCTCGACGGGGTCTGTGTGCCCGGCTGCCGCGAGGACGGCGACTGCCGCCTCGGGTCCGGCTGCGTCAAGGACTCGATCACCGCGCTGCTCGGGGTGTGCGAGGCCGGGACCTGCACCGCCAACAACCAGTGCGGCACCGGCGACATCTGTGACCTCAACACCGGGCTCTGCCAGTTCGATGACCGCGGGCCCTACTGCTACTCGTGCACGGGGGGCGTGGCGTCCGACGACTGCGGCGAGCCGGGCAACTACTGTCTCACCGACTCGTCCGACCCGACCGGGCAAAGCTCGTTCTGCGGGGTGGACTGCTCGCAACAGCAAGCGTGCCCCTTCGGCTACAGCTGCAACGACGTGATCATCATTCCACAGACATTGCCGTTCTGTAACGTGGAGCTGTGCGACATCCCCGACGGCGAGACGGTGGGCACGTGCACGGCCACGACCCCCACGGTGACCTGCTCCGCCGACGAGGATTGCCCCCTCGGGCCCCCCGGGGGCACCTGTCCCCGCTACAACCAAGCCTGCGAACCGGGCGGCACGTGCCCAAGCGGCACCGAATGCCCCACCAGCGGCGTGTGTCCACCGTACGGACACTGCTTGGTGGGACAAGCGCCGTGTGAGCTCGACGCGGACTGTTGCGAGGACGAGGGCGAGTGCCCCGAAGGGTCGTGCGTGCTCCAACGCTGTGTGGGCGGTGAGGGCGACGCCTTTGGCCACTGCACGTGCACCATCGACTCGGACTGTCCGCGCGACGAGTGCAACGACGAGGATCTGTCCGACCCGGAGAACCCGATTCTGGGCAACTGCGGTCTGTCCGGCCACGCTTGCTACACCGACGACGACTGCGACACCATCGCGTGCGTCGACGGCGGGTGCCGCATCGGCGCGAACTGCGCGCCGTCGAACGATCGGAACTGTCGCGATCTCGCCGATTGAGGGTGCGTGGCTTTTTTGGGTTTGTCGTCGAGCGGCGGGCCTTTTCACCCGAGGACGCGGCCTTTTGACGTCGTCGGTGGTTTCGTTTCTGTCGCTATTCTCGACTGAAAAGGCCCGCCACTCGCCTTTGTGGTTCATGTGGCGCCACGCGTTGGGGGCGAACAAGCCGATTGGGGGGTGCGTGGCTTTTTTGGGTTTGTCATCGAGCGGCGGGCCTTTTCACCCGAGGACGCGGCTTTGATGTCGTCGGGTGAGTGGGTGTTCGTCGCTATTCGCGACTGAAAAGAGGCCCCAGGCGCGTGCGCCGTGGGGGGGGCGCGGGCCACGCGTTGGGGGCGAACAGATCGGATCTGGGCCTTGCGCATCGCGGTGGGCGGACCTTTCTTAGGGCCAGTCGAGAGGATGTCGCACCGGCCACCGCCCTTACGCCGACGGCGACCCGCCTCTGGGCCTCGAACAACCGATTTGTGGAGGAAGAATGTCGAACCGTTCGATCATCGGCACCGGTGCGTGCCTTGTCGTCTCGGGACTGGTGTGGGCCGCGTCGCCTGCCCACGCCCAAACCGTCTGTGCCGCCAGCGGCAGCAACACCAACTACGAGTGGATTGATCGCGTGGACCTCGCGGGGGTCACGTCGTTCACGGGGAAAAACAATGGCTATGCAGCGCCGGTCGCGCCGGTGTTCGCCCTGCCGGCGGGGGTGCACAACCTGACGTTGACCCCTGGCTACCAGTGGGGGAGCTACACCGAACACTGGGGGTTGTGGATTGACCTCGACCAGGACGGGAACTTTGGCCCCGGCGAACAATTGTTTGCCGGCAGCGGCCACGGGGCGCGCGGCGGCCAGATCGAGGTGCCGGCGGGCACGCCCTTGGGCGAGACCACCATGCGGGTGGTGATGCGCTATGGGTCGGCGCCGTCGGCGTGTGGGGCGTTCTACTATGGGGAGGTCGAAGACTACGTCGTGGACATCGTGGACCCGGGCCCACCGACCACGGTCAGCACCACCACCACCATCGGATTTGATCACGCCACCGACGTGGACCTCGCCATCGTCGGCCACTACCTGCGCGACGGCCAAGCCTGGAACGCCTCGCACTTCTTCACCGTGGGCAGCCCGATCAGCCGGACGGTGACCTATGAGGTCGACATCGGCACCGACATCGTCTGGAGCGGGGTGGTTCACCTCGCCGACATCGACTTGCCCCCCAGCGCGTGCGCGGTCGTCGACGGCGACGACTGCATCACCACCGCGGGGAGCGTGGGTGAGCTTGTCGAGTTCGCGGCCCCCGACCCGTCCGAGCCCGAACCGCCGCCCACCGGGGACCAGGTCCTCACCTTCGAGGACATCTTTGGCGGGACCACCTACCAGGCTGGCCCCACCGCCGTCGTGGACGGCATCACCGTGACCACCACCGGATCGTACCTCTACAACAACACCGCGGCGCCCTTCGACTCTGACTACTTTGGGTTCATCAACGCGGCGTTTACGTTCCCCGCCCCGGTGAGTCAGCTGTCGTTCGAGGCCACCGGCACGTGTACCAACTGCACCGTCACCGTCGCGGTCTCCGCCGACGGCGTGGTGGTCGACAGCTTTGACCTCGACTACGGCGTGTTGAGCGACGTCGTGCTCACGCTCCCGCCCGGCACCACCGAAGTGGCGTTCGATCGCGGCCTGCGGATGGACAACCTCGTCGTCGACTACCAGTAGCGACCATTGCCCCAGGCGCCGAAGCCCAGCCCCGTTTCCGGGCTGGGCTTTTGGCGTCATGGGTCACCGTCCGCGCGAGCGGGGGCCCGCAGCGCGGGGTGGTCTTCTTCCCACCAGGGCCCCGGGACAAACACGCCCGCAGATTTGGCGTCGGGCGCTTCGACGGTGACGAATGGGTTGAGGTCCATTGCCCAACGCCGCGTGAGGTAGCCGCACCCAAATCCCAGCGGGGAGGTGATGACGGGCAGGAGCAGTAGACCCGCAGGTTTGCCGTCGAGCAGCACCCCGAGCACGATCGCCGCGGCGAACAGCATCCAGAAGCCGACCACGGTGAGCGCGACCGTCGCGGCCAACGCGCGGCAGCCTTTGCGGACGCCATGGGTCCGGGATGGGGGCGGCGGCGGCGGCGCCTGGGCCATGGCGGCGACCGGGGCCGCGGGGCCGGCGCAGCGCACGCGCGGGGGCAGGGGAGCGGGCATGCGACCCCAACCAGTGATGCACGAGCGGGATTCCGGCGGCGCGCGCTGCGTGCGTACCGCCGCGTACTCGGCTTGGGCTTGGCTATGCATCAATTGCCTACACGGGGGCCGGTGTGTGTGTCGAGCACCTTGCATGCAGATACGTTGCGCGGGGCAGGCGTGGGGTATGGTGCGGGACCACAACTTGATCTGGGGGTCCCGTGCTGCGTGCGTCGTCATTGGTTCGTGTTGGTTTGGTCTTGCTGTTGTGTGGGTCGAGCGGGTTGTTGACCGCCTGCCCCCCCGGGGACGCAGGGGACGGCGATGGGGATGGCGACGGTGACGGTGATGGCGACGGGGATGGAGACGGCGACGGCGACGGGGATGGCGACGGTGACGGGGATGGTGACGGCGACGGTGACGGGGATGGGGACGGCGACGGTGACGGGGATGGCGACGGTGACGGCGATGGCGACGGAGATGGGGACGGCGACGGTGACGGGGATGGCGACGGTGACGGCGATGGCGACGGTGATGGAGACGGCGATGGGGATGGTGATGGTGACGGGGATGGTGACGGGGATGGTGACGGCGACGTGTACGCGCCGCCGGGTGCGTGGGAGACCGCGATCACCCTGAGCCCGGCCGACCAGCCGTTCCCGGCCACGGCGGTGACCGAGTTCACCCTCGATGTGCGCGCGGGGGGGGACGCGGTGGTGGCCTGGAGCCAGAACGAAGATTTGATGCTCGCGGAGCGAACCGGGGGCACCTGGACCATGCCGGCGGATGCGAGCAGTGGCATTGGGTTTTACCGGCGGCCCGACGCGAACATCAGCGTGGCCATGGCGGACTCCGGGGTGGCCACGATTTTCTTTGGGGTCGTCAGCGACGGGGCCCTGTTCCAGAGTGTGCGGGCTGAGAATGGGACGTGGGCCCACCCCGCGGTGGAGACCGATGAATTCACCCTCGCGGCCGAAGGAGGGCGCGATCCGTTGGTCGCGATGCAGCCCGATGGGGCGGGGGTGGCCGCGTACTGGATGTTCAACGCGGGCGTGTTGGTGAGCACGGGACAAGGGGACGCGTGGAGCCATGTGACCAACACGCCGGCGGACGTGATCAGCGACGGGGGCGATTGGCCCTCCAATGCTGGTGCAGACCCGCAGGTGGCGATCGGCGGGGGCCACGCGGTGGTGGTGTGGCGCCAGCAGGACGCGGGGTCGGTGGGCGTTTACATGTCAGAGAGCTTCAACGGCGGGGCGTTCTCGACCGGGGCGTTGATCAGCCCGCTCGGCGTGTACCAGGGCACCGGCCACATCCAGCCCAACGGCATCTACCTCGACGTCAACAACAACGGGGACGCGGTCGTCATGTGGGGTCAGAACAGCGCGTCGGGGGGTGGTTTCTGTGCGTCCGATTGCCCGTCCGTGTTCGTCTCCGAGTACACCGGCGGCACCTGGACCCACCCCGCCGACATCGACGACGTGTTCAGCAGCAACGAGGCCGAGGCCAATCAGGTCCAGACCGGACAGAACGGGTTCGTCGGCATCGCCGACGACGGCAGCGCGGTGCTCGTCTACAACCACGAGACCACCCTCGGCCAGAGCGCCCTTGTCATCGCCACCCGCACCCCCGACGGGACCTGGACCGTGCCGCCGGTGACCGAGGCGGTGACCCTGCTGCCCGGCACCAACAGCACCGGGTACGACTTCTTCGCCGCCGACCTCAACGCCGCCGGGGACTTCATGCTCGCGGTCAGCGCCCCCCGTGAAGAGACCTCGCCCATCGGCCAGTCGGACCTGTACATCGTGCACCGCATCGGCGGGACCTGGCACATCCCGACGTCGGAGGACGACATGCACGTGGCCGCCAACGGCCTGAACAACATGGTGCTCAAGCTCACCGACACCGGCGACGCGATCTTGTTGCACAACTCGCTCGACCCCGCGGTGAGCGAGCAACGGCTCTGGGCCGAACAGTGGACGCGGGACTGACCGCCGTGCCACGCTCCTCCTCGTCGACGAGGAGGAGCCATGGGCGCGACGAAGGTGGGACCCCATCACTTGAGCAAGACCGCGGCGGTGTTGGACGCGGGCCAGAACCTGCACCCCAAGGCCATGGGCGGGCCCGAGTTCTACGCGAAGCTCGACGCCGACCACGACGGGTTCAAGGGGTGCGCGCTCATCATGCAGTACTCGTTCGAGGAGGCGTGGCCGACCTGGGAGATGCACCCCGCGGGCGACGAGTTTGTGTACCTGCTCCTCGGCGACGTGGACTTTACGTTGCGGCAAGACGGTGAGGACAAGACCGTGCGGCTGTTCACCCCGGGCGATTACGTCGTCGTGCCCAAGGGCACCTGGCACACGGCCCGGCCGCGGGAGCCGACCACGATGCTGTTCGTGACCCCCGGGGAAGGCACCGCCAACGAAGCCGCGCCCCCCGACGACGCGCGGCGCTCCGCCACGGGTCTGGATTGAGTAGCGCTACTTCACAGCCCATCCAGTAGGTGTGCTCTAGCGAACCAATCGCCCGGCGCGCATGCTGTCTTCATTCCACCGGAGGCAACCATGCGCACCACCCAAGACCTGCACACCGCCCAAAAGGCCCTCGCCGAGATGGGGCCCAAGCTCGCCCAGCTCACCGGCGACGTCTTGTTTGGCGACATCTGGGAACGACCCGAACTGTCCCCCCGCGACCGCAGCCTCATCACCTGCACCGCGTTGATCGCCGCGGGCAAGACCGAGCAGATGGACTTTCACTTTCCCAAGGCGATCGAAAACGGCGTGACCGAACAGGAACTCGTCGAGGTCATCACCCACCTCGCGTTTTACGTTGGCTGGCCAAACGCCATGTCGGCGCTCACCAAGGCCTACGTCCTGTTGCGCGCGGAGGGGGCGTCGGGCGGGGGCCAGCGATGACGAAGACCGCACCATCGACCTTCGCCCCCCGCGCCGCCTGGCTCGCCCTGTGCGTGCTGCCTGCGCTCGCGGCGTGTGCCCACAATGAGACTGGACCCGCCGCCCCCGGTGTCGCCGCGGCCCGGCTGCACATCTCCCACCCCGCGGAGCGTCCGGCCACGGTGGGCGGGCCCGACTGGTTCACCGGCCAGACCGAGGTCGCGATGCTGTTCGGCCCCGACGGCGCGCGCGACTTCAGCGGCGCGTACGTGACCTTTCAGCCGGGGGCGCGCACCGCTTGGCACAGTCACCCCGCGGGGCAGACCCTCGTCGTCACCGAAGGCACGGGGTGGGTCCAGATCGAAGGCCAGCCCCGCCAGGACATCGCGGTGGGCGACGTGGTCTGGACCCCGCCGGGGGTGCGCCACTGGCACGGGGCGACGACGGACGCGGCCATGACCCACCTGGCGTTGCAGAACCAAGTCGAAGGCCGGGTGGTCGACTGGTTCGAGCATGTCGCCGACGAGGTGTACGATCCCGCCCCGTCGTCCGACCCGGCTCGACGGTGACGCGACCGCAGATTCATCCGCGCTTGGCGCGTTTGGCCTGGGCCCGCCGCCTCTCCGCGGCGAGCTCTTTCGCGGTCTCGACGAACAGCCCCAGGGGTTCGGACCGCTGGGCCCGGCTCGGGTAGTACAAAAAGAAACCATCCTCGGACACCGCGTAGGGCTCGAGCACCGCGCGCAAGGTGCCGTCCTCGAGGTCTCGCGCGACGTGGGGCTCCATCACGTAGGCCAGCCCCAGCCCGCGTTTGGCCAGGGGGATGCCGGTCAGGCCGTCGTTGGTGACCACCCCGCCGCGCACCGGGACGCGCCAGGTGCGCTTGCCCCGCCCGAGCTCCCACGCGTAGAGCGCGCCGTGGGTGGCCGAGCGAAACGTAAAACACTCGTGGTCGAGGAGGTCCTCGGGCTTTTTGGGGATGCCGTGCGCTTCAAAATACGCCGGCGCGCCCACGACGAGAAACCGGATCGTGTCGGTCAGGCGCAGGGCGACCATGTCGCGCTCGAGGTACTCGCCGAGGCGAACGCCCGCGTCGAACCCTTCGCCCACGATGTCGACCATGCGATCCTCGAACACGAGCTCCACCTCGATGTGCGGGTGGCGCGCGCGGAACACGGGCAGCAGCGGCTCGACCACAAACGGGAACGCGGCCCGCGGCACGGTGAGGCGCAGCCGGCCCGTGACCGCGCCGGGCTCGGCGGTGAGCGCGGCGAGGGCGGTCTGTGTCTGGGCCACCGCCGGGCCCACGGTCTCGACCAGCCGGCGCCCGAGCTCGGTGAGCGAGACGCTGCGGGTGGTGCGCACGAGCAGGGCCCCCGCGATCTCCTCTTCGAGCTGGCGCACCTTTTGGCTCACCGCCGAGCGGGACATGCCGAGCTCGCGCGCGGCGGCGCTGAAGCTCTGGGTGCGCGCGACGACGAGGAACGCCTCGAGCTGATGAAACGGGACCGGGTGGTTCATGACCAAAGGCTCGCCACCGACCGCGGGATTGTCAACTCTGGCTTCACAGCTCGTGAAGATATGTGCGTCTAGTGAACGAGTCCGCCCGGGTCCATGATGTGTTCACAAACCGACCGGGACGCTGCCGACCGCGCGCGCCCGGCGTCCACGCAAGGAGACCGCATGACCGTCCTCAACGAAACGTACACCCTGGAAAACGGCGTCCAGATTCCCAAGCTGGGGCTCGGCACCTGGATGATCAAAAACGACGACGTGGCCAACGCGGTCAAGGCCGCGGTCGAGCTCGGCTACCGCCACATCGACACCGCCCAGGCCTACGAGAACGAAGCCGGGGTGGGCGAGGGCCTCCGGGCCGCGGGCCTGCCGCGCGACCAACTGTTCGTCACCACCAAGCTCGCCGCCGAGGTGAAATCCTACGACGAGGCGGTCGCATCCATCGACGGCTCCCTGCAGCGCATGGGCCTCGACGTCGTCGACCTGATGATCATCCACTCGCCCAAACCGTGGATGGCCTTTCACGGCGAGGACCGCTACCTCGAGGGCAACCGCGAGGCCTGGCGCGCCCTGGAGGACGCGCACAAGGCGGGCAAGCTGCGCGCCATCGGGGTGAGCAACTTCGAGCGCGAAGACCTCGAGAACATCCTTGGGGCGTGTGCGGTCAAGCCGATGGTGAACCAGATTCTGGCCCACATCAGCAACACCCCCACCGACCTCATCGCGTACTGCCAAGGGCGGGGCGTGCTCGTCGAGGCCTACTCGCCCATCGCGCACGGCGAGCTGATGAAAAACCAGGAGGTCGCGCAGATGGCCAACCGCTACGGTGTGACAATTCCGCAACTGTCCATTCGATACGTGCTTCAGCTCGGGTTGTTGCCGTTGCCCAAGACCGCCAACCCCGCGCACATGAAGAGCAACGCCAGCGTGGACTTCGAGATCTCGCAAGCGGACATGGACCGCTTGGTGCACATCGACCGCATCCAAGACTACGGGGACGCGAGCATGATGCCGGTGTTCGGCGGCGACCTGCGCCGCGCGGTACAATCCTGAGGTCCTCCACACCGGGAGCCGGCCCATGACCCCTCTTCGCTGGTTGTTGATCGGTCTGTGCGCGGGGCTGTTCGCCGGGGCGGCGGAAGGCCCGCGGGCGGACGTCGCCCCGCGCGCGGCCGCGGCCCCACAGACAGAAAACAAAAAAACCATGCACATCCGGCTCATCATCGGTGACGACGCATTGCCCGCGACCTTGAAGGACGGGCCCGCGGCGCGGGACTTCGCCAAGCTGCTGCCCCTCACCCTCACCCTCAAAGACTACGCCGGCACCGAGAAGGTCAGCGACTTGCCCCGGCGGCTCTCCACCAAAGGGGAGCCGCCCGGGTTTGACCCCGATGTCGGGCACATCACCTACTACGCACCCTGGGGCAACCTCGCGATCTTCTACAAAGACTTTCGCTACGCCGACGGCCTCGTCGAGCTGGGCCGCATCGGCGGCGATCTGAAGGCGCTCACCCGCCCCCCAGGCCCCGTCGAGGTGCGCATCGAACCCGCGCCCCGGTGACCGCTGTCCACCCGGCCGGCGTGTGCTAGCCTGGCATCTGATGTCCGTTCTTGTTTGACGTTCCTGCTTGTGGCCCTGGCCACGCTCGCGCTCTCCCCGAGGGCGCTCACGTCAATTCTTCAACGAGAACACAATGACACTGCAACAAAGGTGGCCATCGCTGCTGCCCTGGGGCTACGGCCCCGATTTTGAACCAAGCCTGACCGACCTCGAGAACACCGCGGGCCCGGGCCTTTGCCCCGGACGTGTGGTCCGCCTCGACCGGGGGCGCGCTCTGGTGCACGACGGCGAGGCCGTGCACGGGTTGCCACTCACCGGCCGCATCGCCCAAGACCCCCTCGCGGTGGGCGACTTTGTCGCCCTCAGCGAAGGCCGGGACCGCATCGTGGGCGTGCTTTTGCGCCGGCAGTTGCTGGCCCGCCGGCGCGCGGGGAGCAAGCACGGGGTGCAACCTCTGGCCGCCAACCTCGACGAGGTGTGGCTGTGCGCGCCCGCGGACCGGTTAAACCCGGCGTGGGTCGAGCGCGGCCTCGCCCTCGTCTGGGACTGTGGGGCCCAGCCCCGGGTGGTGCTCACCAAGGCCGATCTGTTGGCCGACGTGAGCGATACCCTGGACGAGCTCGCGGACCGCGCGCTCGGGGCGGCGGTGTGCGCGGTGAGCGTGCACCAGCCGGAGACGGTGCAGGCCCTGGAGGCCGCGCTCGCCCCGGGGCAGACCGCGGCGTTGCTCGGCGCGTCGGGGGCGGGCAAGTCCTCGCTGCTCAACGCGTTGCTGGGCCACGAGGTCGCGGCCACCTCCGCGGTCCGGGACGGGGACAAAAAGGGGCGGCACACCACCGTGCACCGGGAGCTGTTCATGCTCCCGGGCGGGGGCCTGCTCGTGGACACCCCCGGCACCCGCGAGCTCGGGCTCTGGCTCGGCGAGGGGGGCGCGGGCTCGGGCTTTGTCGACATCGACGCGCTGGCCGCGGACTGTCGCTTTCGCGATTGTGCGCACCAGGACGAGCCCGGGTGCGCGGTGCGCGCGGCGGTGGACGACGGGGACCTCGACCCGGACCGCTACGAGAGCTTTTTGCGCCAAGGCCGTGAGCGCCGTTGGCTCGAGGAGACCGACCACGAGCGGCGCACCCGGGAGCGCGGCTTTGGCCGCATGGTCAAAGACGCCCAGGCCCGCAAGAACCGCGACGGTTAGGCGGCGTCGCGGGCCGGCGCGAGCTGGCTCGCGATCCACTGCGCGAACGCCACCGCCACGGTGGGGCGCTCCTCGGGGGCGACCCCGATGTCGACGCGGAGCTGCACCCGCCCGGTGCGGGGCACGACCACCACCCGGGTGCGGCTCTTGTCGTGGTGGAACTCGCGCACCACGGGCATGGTCGCCCGGTCGGTGAGCCCCATCGCGCCCAGGGCCGTACACAATGTGTCTGTGTCAATCCCGGCCTCGAACACGAGGCGCCAGCGCAGGCCTTGCACGCAGCCGTGATCGGGTTCGACCTGCACGCTCACCGTTTGGTCACCACCACGCGGGAGTAGGGGTCGTGCAGCGCCGCGCTGTGGGTTTGTTCGATCGACCAGGGCAGCTCGTCGTCGACGAACAGCTCTTGGTAGAACGCCTGGGTGAACTGTGGCCCCTCGGTCCACCGCACCCCGTGGGCGAGCTGCATGATCGCGGCCACCGCCCCCTGGAAAAAGTACTCGGGGGGCCCGTCGGCGGCGTGGTGTCGAATGCGGAAGTAGGGGACCTCGTAGTTGACCGGGGTCTTGACCGCGAGCTGTTGGCCCCGGTCGAACGTTTCCAGGCTCCAACGGCCAAAGCCGAGGGCCCGGGCGATGGCCAGGCACCACACCACGATCGTCTCCGGGTCGTCGGGGGGCGGGCCCACCAGGCCTTCCCATTCCGGGGAGGACAAGATCCCGCCGAAGGTGTTGAACACGCAGACGTGGCCGGATTCGCGCAACAGGTCCTCGAAGGTCTCGGTGAGCTCGGGGCGTTGGCGTCGAACCTCCTCGAGGGCATCGAAGCTGATGCGGTTGTAGTAGTTGGCCAGGTGCAATGTGACATACACGCCGAATGCCTCGACCAGGCCACGGTCGTCGGGCTTGACCCCGCCGAGGAAGGTGTTGAGCCCGTCGGTGATGGTGGCGATTTCCTCTTCGCGCAGCCCGCTCACCGGCATGCCGAGGTGGGCCTTGCTGGTGGTGGGGTCCACCGGGGGCAGCGGGGGCAGCGGATGGACCGCGTCCCGGATCTCGAACCGGCAGCGTTCGTGGCGCTGGGCCATACACTCGACCTCCCGGACCCCGAGGTCGTCGGGGCTGCGCCCAAATGCCACTGCAGTCGCGGCGGCGCTGAAGCCCCCGCCGAACTCGTCCGCGGGCGCGAGGCGGCGCACCTGCCGGCCGTACTTCTCCCGCCAGGTCAGGCCGTAGTGCAGGCTGGTCGAGGTGGCTTCGCCCCCGTGTTCGTTGACGCTGAGGTTGAGCCGGCCGTGCCCCATGGCGGCGAAGGTCTGTTTGGCCACCTCCAGGCGTTCGACCGGGGTGGCCCGGGGGTCGCCGGTGATCGAGGCGAGCAGCTCGGCGGCGGCTTGGCGGGCGGCGTTGCGGCGCAAGGTCGCGCCCCCTTCGCCGAGGGCGTCATCGATGGTCTGGTCGAGGAACAGGTTGAAGTGGTGGCAGTGGTAGACCACCGGGGCTTGGCCCAGGAACTTCAGGTCGTGCTCAGGAAAACGTTGGATCGACATCGGGCCTCACAGATTGATGTGCTCGAGGCCGAGCAGGTCGCGGGCCACGGCTTCGAGGGTGTCGACTTGGGCCGCGGACAGCGCCGCGGGGGCGCGCAGCGTCGACAAAGGAATGCCCGAGCGGAGCGAGGCGCGCTTGAGCACCGCGTGGGGATCGGGGGAGTACTTGCGCAGGAAGTCGACGAGGCGGACCCCCTTGGGGCGCTCTTGGGCCTCAAAGCGCGGGACGGTGCGGTCGACCTCGGCGAGAATGCGGTCCACGAACAGCCGGACCATGCCCAGCGGGCTGCCGACCTCGAAGATGGACGTGACCACGAAGTTGTCGCGCATCTCTCGAATGACCACGAGGAGTTCGTCGGCCTCGATGGTGACCTGCATCCGCTGGGACAGGGCGTCCAGCGATTTCAGGCCCGCGTGGTTGGCGCGGATCATGTCGCCAAAATAGGCCGCGGCGCTGTCCGCGCTCAGCTCGACGTCGTCGCGCCGCCAGTGATCGAACAGCAGCGCGTCGGGCATGGCGGTGACCAGCACCGCCTGAAGGCCGGGAAACTCCTCGGCGAGTCCGCCGATTTGCTCACGCATGGTTTTGTGTCCTCGACAAAAGGGTTTGCAGGATGCGCTCGGCGGCCGCACGCAGCGCGCCGAGGGGAATGTCGTCGTCAACCTGGGCGCCGACCACGTAGCGGGCCGCGCCCTCCGCGGGGGCGAACACCAAGAACGCGCCCCGGCCGGTGCGCAGCAGCAGCCCGTCCACCCGGGTGGCGGCGAACCGCGCGGTCTGGGCCAGCGACCGCAATGCGTCTGCAGCGATGGACGCGGCCGCGGCAGGGGCGTCCCCGGCCCCGGCGATGAGCAGGCCCTCGTCGTCGGCCACGAACAACGAGGTGTGCAGGACCCGGGACAGGTCGCCGAGCAGGGCGGCGAGGGCGGCGCCGAGGGCGCGCTGCCCGGGTTCGGCCACCGCGCGCACCCGGGCGGTGGGATCTTTTTCAGGCGCGGGCGCCGGCGCGGGCGATGCTGACCCAGGGGTGGGCACGGGGGCCGGCACCGCCCGCCGGGGCTTGGTCCCGGCCCCGGCCCGGTGGAGGAGCTGCGAGAGCTCGTCGCCGTCAAAGCAAGAGAGGGATGGGGTCATCGTTGCCGTCGTCGGTGAGGGGGATGTGTTTGGCGAGCTCGGACGCGAGTTCGTCGAAGCGGCGGGCGATGGGGGGCGGCCGTTTGGACAACAGCCCGAGGGGCACGCCGAGCTCCGAGGCCTTCAAGAACGCTGGGTCCCGGGGGATGTGCGCGTCGAGGACCAACGCGTGGGGCAGCTTTTGCCAGATGGTGTCCACCACGTTGAGGGAGGCGTCCACCTGTCGTTGCACCATGGTGAGGATGACCCCAGCGAACTGGACCCGCGCGCCCTCCTCCCGGAGGTCGCCGATGACCTCGAGGAGTTGGGGCAGGGAGTTGGCCGCCAATGGTTCTGCTTGGAGCGGGGTGAACGCGAGGTCGCTGGCCCGGAGGGCCCCCAGGGTCGAGCCGGTGAGGCCCGCGGGGGTGTCGTAGACGATCACGTCGTAATCACGGGCGGTCTCGGCCAACAGGGACAAGCGGAGGCCGTCTTCGAGCTGGTGCATAAACGTCGCGCGCTCGAGGCCGCGGAGGGTGCCGGTGGGCAGGATCGCGAAGCCGGGCACCCGGGTGGACAGCACCGCCCGCTCCAGGGGCTCGCCCGCGAGGTAACCCTTGAGCCCCTGGGCCGCGGATTGTTCGCCCATCAGCGACAGCGCGATGCCCCCTTGGGGATCGGTGTCGACCAGCAGCGTGCGGATGGAGAGCTTGGCCAACGAGAGCGACAGATTCAGGGCCAGCGTGGTCTTGCCCACGCCCCCCTTCTGGCTCACCAACGAGATCGATGTGGTCACCCTTGCTCCTCGAGACGCTGGATGTTGTGTTTGACCCGGAGGTCCTCGGGCCGGAGCCGCGCACATGCCAAAAAGCCCTGCAGGGCTTCGTCGCGCTGGCCTTGCAGGTACGCCTTGGTGGCTTGCCGAAACAGCTCATCGAAGGTCGGGTCGGCCACCGCCGGCGGGCTCGAGGCCCGCACTTCCTCGACGGGGGCGGGCACCGCGCTGCCTTCGCCCGAGTACAACCGGGTGGCCTCGCGGCCCCCCTCCGCCCCTTCCACGGGGAGGTGCAACGCGGGTTCGCGAAGGCCGATGACGCCGAGCTTGTTCAGCTGCAGGAGCAGGCCGAGCGATTCGTGCCGCTCCATGACCGACACCCGCAAGAGATCGCCCACCGAGCTCTCCCCGTCGATGTGCTCGAGGAAGTCGCGGGCGGTGACGTCGAGGTCGAGCCGGTCGAGGACCTCGGGGGCGACGTGCACGTCCACCACCTGGTCGAGCGAACCGATGGTGCGCAGCTGCTTGAGCACCAGGCGGTTTTTGACCAGCTGGATCGAACGGCCGATCTCCGCCGCGCGATCGGGACGCGCGCGCTTGGCGTCGTGCAACAGTGCCAATGCATGGTCGTAGCGGCGCTCCGCGATCAGCGCCTTGATCTGCTGGGCGAGGATCGACGCCTTCTTTTGGTGGGGGCTGAGGTCGATCACCGGGGCGGGGGGCCCCTGCACATCCAAGGTGAACCCCGCCGTCTCCAGGTAGTCGCGCGCCTGTTGGTGGTCCGGCGCGAGCACGAGCACTTGGCGCCACGCCGCGATGGCGCGGTCCACCTCCCCCTGGCCGTACGCCTTGAGGCCCTGTTGGAGCAGTTCCTCGAGGGTCCCGGTCGTCTTTGGCTCGTTGTCGCGCATCGCGTCCCGCGCCTTTCTCCCCCCGGAGACGGCATCCACCATGCCGCAAATCCGAGCCCGGGGGGGCGCGGGAGACGGATTCTGTCTCGCCCTGTGTCAAGAACCGCAAGTGCCTAAATTCGATTACGAATTGGCGCAAATGGCCCGTTTTGTGAGCCCTGCACGGTGATGTCACCCCGCAGGTTACAGCGGTTTTTTAGCGAAGCCCCGCCACCGAAAAAGAAGAAAACCAGGAATAGCTAATCGTCGGCGGGGCGCTTGCCGTCGGGGGACAACCACGCGAGCACCGCGGGGGTCATGAGCAGGTCGTAGAGCAGGGCCAAGAACAGGCAGAACGCCATGAACACGCCAAAGATGGCGAGGGTGACCATAATCGACGGGGCGAGCACGATGAAGCCACACATCAGGCCGACGGTGGTGACCACCAGCGCCCGGCCCACCGAGGTCATCACCTTCCGTGCAGCTTCATTGGAGTCGTCGCCTTGGGCCCGGGCGCGGCGGTACCTTGTGCCAATGTGAATGGTGCCGTCGACCGCGACCCCGATGGCGGCCACCGCGATCACCGCGGTCATGAAGTCCACGCTCACCCCCAGCCAGCCCATCAGGCCGTAGGTCGAGAAGATGGGCAGCACGTTGGGGATCATGATCGCCATGCCCAACCGCGGGGAGCGGAGCATGAACATCATGATGAACCCGATGATCACCGCCGCGAGCAGGAACGACTTGAGCTGGCTGTCGATGACGTAGTCGTTGAGCTTGGCGAACAGCGGGGTGGAGCCCGCGATCTCGATGGTGGGCAGGGGGCCTTCGCCGTTGGCCGCCGGGGGGGCGGGGGCGCCGGCGTCGGGCGCGGTCTCGGCGGGGGTGGGGTCGTGCCGCGGGGTCTTCTCCGCGGTGGGGCTTGGTTCTTCGTCGTCGATGATGATGATGTCGCCGTCGGCGGTGTCCTCGGGGGTGGGATCGTTGGGCCCGTCCCCGGTGGGCTCGTCGTCGTCGATGATGATGATGTCGCCGTCGTCGTCGGAGGCCGGGGTGGGGGCGGGGGTGTCCGGCGGGGGCGGGGGCGGGGCATCGCCTTTGTTGAGGTCGAGCTTGATGCGGTAATCGCCGAACAGCTCCTCGGCCTTGGTGCGGAGATCGTGCTCAAGCTGCTCGGAGCGTTGGGACGAAATCGATCGGGTGCGCGCGCTCATGCGCACCCGGCGCTTTTCGTGGTCGAGCATGTTGCGGGTGATGCCGCCCCCGACCTCATACAAGAACATCAGCTCCGCGGCCTGGGCGTCGGTCTTGGGCAGCACCCGCTCGCCGGTGACGGCGAGGTTGATCTCGCGCATCAGGTCCGCGATGGAGAGCGTGACCCACACGACGTCGCTCTCGTTGGTCTCCACCCAGCGCTGCAGCTTGTTGAGCCGGGCCAAAAACTCCGCGTCGTACACGCCGTTTTTTACCCCGGTGTCGATGACAAGCTCCATCGAGGAGCTGCCCCCCATTTTCTCGTCGACGTACTCCACCGTCTGGCGGAAGGGATGGTCGCTGCGCAGGGCGTGCAAGAAGTTGGTGTCGAACTCGATGTGAATCAGGCCGGCGGAAAACGCGACCGCGAGGAGGGCAAAAAAGAGCGCGACCCCGCGTTTGTTCTGGACCACCCGGTCGGCGAGGTTGGTGAAGAACTGGTCCGACGTCTTGCGGAACCCTTCGTCGGGGGCGGGGGCTTCCCCCGGCTTTGTCCCCAGCGCGAGCACCGCGGGCACGAACATCAGCGCGAGCACAAACGAAAGCTGGACCCCGAGGGCGATGAACAGCCCGAGGGTGCGCATGGGGTGCACCGGCGCCGCGAGCATGGCCAAAAAACCGATGCCGGTGGTGAGCGCGGTGAGGAAACAGGGGCCGCCCATCGCGCACACCGCCTCGGCGATCGCCTCCTGCCGCCCGAGGTGGGCGTGCAGCAACCGGTACTCGTTGACGACGTGGATGGCGCTGCCCAACCCGGTGACGATGATCGCGGGGGGCAAGATCGCGTGGATGAGCGACATCTCGGTGCCGGTGGCGGCCATGATCCCGAGGGTCCAGATCGTCGAGAACACCACCGTGCCGATGGCCGCGCCCACCTGGCGGAAGCGGCGGAACATGAAGAACAGCACGAAGATGCACATCAGCACCGACGCGGTGCCGTAGATGACGGACTCGCGGATGGTCACGACGTTCATCTCGGCGGAGAACACCGGCGGACCCACGAGGCGGGCGTTGAGCTTGTCGAGGCCGGGCAGCTCGTCGTGCAGGCGCATGACCTCGGTGGCGATGTATGTGGTGTAGGCCCAGTCTTCGAGGATGGGCTGCATGGTGGCGATGATCGCGCCGACGTTGCCGTCCTTGTTGACGATGGACCGCGAATACACCGGGTGGGTGGTGACCAGGGCTTTGGCCCGCGCGATGTCCTCGGGGGTGGGATTTTCTTCCTCGAGGATCGGCCCGATCGCGATTTGCCCGGTGCCCGGTTTGAGCGCGGGCGCGTGGAAGGGGTCGAGGATGCCGGAGAACGCCGGCTTGCCCTTGTACTCCATGCCGTGCAGGGCTTTGAGCAGCCGGTCGACGATCTCGTAGCCCTCGGGGGTGAAGAGGTCGTCGCTCTCCAGAAAAAACATCACCACCTGTTCGGTGCCGAACACGGCCTCGAACTTGTCCTGGGCCACGAGCATGGGGTCGTCTTCGAGGAAGAACACCCGCCCGTCGTTGTTCAGCCGGAGGCTGGGAACAAACGCCCCGAGTCCCACCGTGATCGCCAAAATGGTGACAAGCACCAGGACCGGGCGGGCCACAATGAACTTGCCCAGCTTGTCAAAGCCGGCGCTCAGGAATTCGTCGACCGCCCCGCGGGTGGGTTCGCTCATGGCCATCGCCTCAATGTCTCAGTGCCGGCCGACCATACCCCATCCGCCCACGATCGGTCCCCCACGTCGAGCGACAACTTTCGCTACACGCGATTGCGGCCCCCAAGCCACACCGTCCCCACACGCTGCACCCGGCGGTAGGCATGCCTGGGGACGCGTCACGACGCACATGGGCGACGTTCCGGGTCGGCCAAAACGACGCAGTACGCCGCTGTGGGTGAGGCGGCCTGGACGCCGAGCGAGCAGACTCGCATCGGAGTCATGCTCTGCGAAGAACGCCCGGCTCGAAAGCGGCGAAGCCGATTTTGAGACGAGAACTAGTCGTGATTCTCGATTTTTCCGTCGACCACGCGGCCCGCTTCCCACTTGTCGGCCTCTTGCTTTTTCTTCAGCTCGGCCTTCACCGCGTCGGTCTTGGTCACAATGTAATTGTCAACCACCACCGCGTCGATGCCGGTGCCCAGGGCGCAGCGGACCGCGTCGCCGGGGGTGTTCACGATGGGCTCGCCTTTGATGTTGAAGCTGGTGTTCAGCACCAAGGGCACGCCGGTCTTCTCGTAGAACGCGCTGATGAGCCCGTGGTAGCGCGGGTTGTCCTTCGCATCCACGGTCTGGACCCGGGCGCTGCCGTCGACGTGGGTCACGGCGGGGATCTTGGTCCGCTTGTCTTCCTTGACCGGCATGATGAAGAGCATGAACGGGCTCTCTTTCAGCCCGGTGAGGTCGAACCATTCGCCCGCGTGCTCCTTGAGCGCCGACGGGGCGAAGGGACGGAAGCCTTCGCGCAGCTTCACCACGTGGTTGACGATGTCCTTCATGTCGTCGCGGCGGGGGTCGGCGAGGATCGAGCGGTTGCCCAGCGCGCGCGGGCCCCACTCCATCCGCCCTTGGTACCAGCCGATGACCTGGCCGTCGGCGATCATGCCCGCGACCTTCTCGAACAGCTCTCTGTCCTCGAGGCGCTCGACGTTGATCTTGTCTTCGTATTCGCGCAGGTCTTCTTTGACCTTGTCCTCGCCCCAGCTCGGCCCGAGGTACGGCATCTTGCGGCTGGACTTGTGGCGGTCGTTGCCGAGCAGGTTGTGCCAACCGTAGAGCGCGCCGCCCACCGACGTGCCCGCGTCGTGCGCGGCGGGGTGGATCCAGATTTCGTCGAACAGACCGCTGCGGGCGATCTTGCCGTTCATGGTGCAGTTGAGGGCGACGCCGCCGGCGAGGCAGAGGCGGCGCTGGCCGGTCTTCTTCTGGATGCGCTCGAGGCTGGTGAGCACGGTGTGCTCGAGGGCCTCTTGCAGCGAAGCGGCGATGTCCATGTGTTTCTGTTCGATGGGTTCGCCCTTTTTGCGCGCCGGGCCGAGGGCCTTTTTGAGCATGGGGGGGAACACCTTGACCCCGGTCTTGGTGGTCGAGCCGAGCAGCTTGTAAATGAGATTGGGCTCGATCTCGTAGTTGCCGTCGTCGTCGATGTCGATGATCGAGCGGAAAAACTCCCGGTGGGGGGCGGGGTCGCCGTAGGGGGCGAGGCCCATGACCTTGTACTCATCGTTGTTGGGCTGAAAGCCGAGGAAGTCGGTCATCCACAGGTACAAAAGGCCCAAGCTGTTGGGGGACAGGACCTCGTCGAGGACCTCGAGCTCGGTGCCCTTGGCGTTGACCACCATTGAGCTGCTGCGCTCGCCGGACCCGTCGAGGGTCACCACCAGCGACTCGTCGAAGGGGCTCTCGTAAAAGGTGCTCGCCACGTGGCACAGGTGGTGCGGCACGGACTTGAACTTCTCGAGCGGGAGGTTGGCCCCGGTCTCTTTGTTGAACTTCTTGAGCGTCTTTTCATCGCCAAAACCGGCCATGTTGTTGAACGCTTTCATCGCCGTGGCCACGCCCCAGGCGCCCACTTTGTCGACGAGGCCGAGCTTGTCCTTGCGCTTTTCGAGCCCCGCCTTGTCGAACATCATGGGGAACACCCAGTAGTACGTGACCAGGTCGAGCTCTTCGAAGCTCTTGAGGCCGGCCTGCTCGAGACAGAACTGCATCGCCTGGATCGGGAACTTGCCCGAGTGTTTTTCGCGGTTGAAGCGCTCTTCTTCGCAGGCGGCGACGACTTCGCCGTCCACCACGATGGCTGCGCTGGAGTCGTGGCCGACGCCGAACTGTTCGTAGATGCCGCCAACGCCGCCGTTGTAGCCCAGGACCTTCATGATGCTCTGTCTCCTGCTGGGCCCCGCCGCGGGGACCAGAAGCGGAGCAGTTATCCAGGCGGGATGGCCTTTTCAAGCCCTCCCGATGCGGGCAAGGACACACACACAGACGGCACACCAAGGGGGGGGCATGACCGAGCAGGTGAAGGTGGCGGTGGCGCAGCTGGGGGTGTCGGCGGACGTGGCCGAAAACGGTCGAAAAATCCGCGCTCTCGTCGAGCAAGCGGCCAGGCAGGGCGCAGACATTGTGCAATTCCCCGAGGCCGCGCTGAGTGGCTACGGCGGGGCGGACGTGTCCTCGTACCGGGAAGGCTACGACTGGGCCGCCCTCTGGGCCGAGACCGAGCAGGTTCAGGCCGCGGCGGCCGCCCACGGCGTCCGGGTCTTGCTCGGCTCGACCCATTTTGTGTCCGAAGACGTGGCCCCCACCAACTGTGTGTACCTGCTGGGACCGGACGGCGCGATCGTCGACCGGTACGACAAGCGCATGCTGACCTTCTCCGACCAGCTCTACTACACCGCGGGTGATCACGACGTGGTGTTCACCGAGAAGGGCACGACCTTCGGGGTCCAGATTTGTTACGACATTTGTTACCCGGCTTTGTACAGCCACCTCGTGGCCCAGGGCGTGCAAGTGGTGCTGCATAGCTTCTACAACGCCGGCTTCGATGGGCCCAACATTCTCGACGACGTGGGCCCGGCCTGGAACATCGCCCGGGCCGCGGACAACCGCGTGTTCGTGTGCGCGGCCAACGCCAGCCGCGCCCACCAGAACTGGCCGTCGATGGTCACGCGCCCGGACGGTTCGATCGCGCAACAGGCCGAGCGCAACCAGGACGGAATGATTCTGCATACGTTCCCCGACGAGGACCGCAAGGGCTGGGAGCACAACTTTCGCCCGTTCTTGGTCCACCCCGAGGAGCCGCGCTCGATGGGCAACACCAGCGATCACCCCCGCGTGCAAAACCGCCAAGCCAAACCCCGCCCCTAGGCTTCGCGCGGACGCAGACTCTGATTCTGAAGTCAGAGTCCGAAGTCAGAGTCCGAAGTCAGAGTCCGAGGTCCGATTCCGACGACGGTGCGTCAGCGGTTCGTTCCGTGGTGCAAGGGGTCGGCGGGTTCGGGGGCGCCGGCGGGGGCGAGGTTGTCGGCGAGATTCTCGTCGGGCTGGCCCTCGGGTTCGCGGAAGCGCCAGTAGGCAAACGCGGAGATGAGCAGGACCACGCCGGCCACGGGGCCGGTGAGGCGGATGCCGAGGGGGTTTTCCACGCTGCGGCCGAGGGTGAGCAGGCCGGCGATCAGCGCGGTGGTGACCCCGAGGTTGACCTTGAGGAAAAACGCCTGGGCCGCGAACACCATCGCTTCGCGGCTCTTGCCCGATTCGCGCGCGTCCTGCTCGGCGAGGTCGGCGAGCAGGGAGTTGGGCACACACATGACAAAACACGTGGGCACCCCGGCGCAGGCCATGAGCACGGTGCCGACGACGGGGTCTTGGATGAACGCGACCAAACAGAGCAGCAAGGCCTGGGCCAGGGCCCCGACGATCATCACCCGGCGGCGGGTGAAGCGGCGGGACAGGGGCGCGACGACGGGGAAGGTGACCCCGATGACGACGAACACCCCGGCGAGCACCAGCGCAGCGTAGCCCTCGTCTTTGCCCATGAGCACGATGACGTAATAGTTCACGCACTGGGCCACGGTGTTGAAGCCGAACCAGTAGCTCACCGTCCCGAGCAAGAACCACCGCAGTTGGCTCGACTTCAACGTCGAGAACAGGTCAGCGAAGGGTGAACTCTTGGAGGGGTTGGGCGGCCGGGTGAACCGCCGCTCGTTGACCGCCACCGGCATCAGCATCCACAACGCGGCGAACCCGGCGAACAGCGCCGCGAGGGCGGCGTACCCGTCGGCCCCGGCCACAAGGGTGCCGTCGGGCTGCTCTTGGGAATAGAGGCCGAGCACGGCGTTGCCCCCGATCATCACGCAGGCCGCGCCCGCGATCTGGAACACCGCCTGGTAGATGGAGAGCGACAGCCGCGCCTCGCTGGTCTGGCCAAGGTCGGCCAAGAACGCGGTGTAAGGCACATTGTAGATGGTGTAGGCCACGTACCAAGACGTGAGCACCACGCCGACATAAACGGCATTGGCGGTGGTGGGTCCGTCGTCGGGGGGCATAAAAAGCGCGGCGGTTAAGCCGCACAGTGGCACAATGCCAATGAGCATCCAGAACCGCCGTCGCCCGATGGACGCGGTGCTGCGGTCGGTCAGCGCCGCCATCAAGGGGTCGGTGATGCTGTCGACGACGCGGCCCCCGAGGGAGATCGCCCCCCACAGGGTGAGGCCCAAAAACAGCGCCGCGTCGGGCAGGCGCGCGGTGTTGTCGCCCGGGGGCAGGAAAAACACCGTGGCGTAGGTGAGCAAAAGCCGGTCGACCATGACCCAGCCGCCGCCCCCGATGGCGTAGGCGAGGCTGCGCCACAGACCGAGAGGCGGGATGGATTCGCCGTGGACGTTGCGGTGGACGGGGGGCGCGTCCTGCGCCACCGGCTGCGGGACATGGACAGACGAGGTGGGCTCGGTCGCGGTCACGGGCGGAGCATGCTGCAAAGCGCCTGCGCAGGACAACCAACAAGCTGCGCAGGTTGGGCACGGGGCGGCCCATTGGCGCCCAAAACATGAATGTTTTTAGGGTGTTGATTGTGGTCCAGGCCTTGCGAGAGAGCCGGCGGGAGGGAACCTATGCACAAGATGTGGGCGGCCGCGGCCGCATTGTCATGCACCCTGAGCGCCTGTGTGGCGCAGGAGTGCGCGTACTACAACGACTGCCCCGCCGGGCAGTACTGCGCACCGGACGCGGTGTGCGTCGACTACGGACCGCTGGGCGACCAACCAGACCTCGGGCCGGGCTGTGTGGCCGGGGGATGCGGCGACGAGGACGAGGGACCGGTCTTGTGGGCGGGGCTGTCCGCGTGGCTGAACGGCGCGTTCGGGCCCGCGGGCACCTTCGCCGACGACGTGCCCGGCGTGTACTTCGAACAGGACGGCTTCGGCACGGCCCAGGTCGCGGTCACGCACACGTTGGCGGACGGGGCGACCGTGTTCGCGGCGTTTTCGCTGCCGGAGCCGATGTGGCGGGAGGGGGCGCAGGTCGCCGCCGACCAGGTCCCGCTGATGGGCTGCGTCGGCAACGTGGCGTTGCCCGATGCGATCGACGTGCCCGCCGACGCGGGCACGGTCCGGGTGCGGCCCGAGGAGGACGGCGTGGTCCGGGTGGGGTTTGACGGGGAGTTCACCTTGCCGAGCGGGGAGCCGGGGGTGATGGCGGGGGAGTTTTTGGTCGCGCCGCCGGCGGCGGCGGGGGGGCAGCCATGAACGCCGGGGCGGGGATGGCCCGCGCCACAATGTGGTTGTTTGGCGTGTGGGGGCTGGCGTTGGTGGGGGCCTGCGGGGTGGGGCAGGGGCCGGACTGTCTCCACACCAGCGACTGTGCCGACGAGCAGCTTTGCGATGGGAGCGGGTCGTGCCTCGACGCCCCGGACGACTACTTCGGGGTGCAGAACATGCTGTTTGACTACCCCTACTATGTCTGGCGGGCGGAGAACCTGACCGCCACCGGCACGTTGTCCCGCGGCGGGCCGGTGACCGACGGGGCGGTGGTCGACACGTTCGACGAGGGCTTTGGCGAGATGGGCCTTTACCTGCAACTCGCGGCGGACGATGGCCCGGACGCGACGGCGTCGTTGGGGTTGGACGTCATTTTTGATTCGCATCTCGTCGACGACCAGGTGGAGGGGGTGGAGCCCTTGTTGTGGGGGAACCTGAAGGTGGCCCCCGCGGGCGAAACCGCGGTCTCCGCGTCGATGGCAGACGCGCACGCGACGATGTCGTTGACCCCGGTGGACGGCGAATCGCACGCGACCGACGTGGTCATTGCGTTCGACGGGGGCACGGTGTTGGGCGAGCCGCTGTCGGGGCAGATCACCGTGCGCCTCGTGCTCGACCCCACCGCCGACCCGCGGGACGAGCCATGAGCGGGGCACGCATGTTTGTCGTCGGGGTCGCCCTGGTGGCGCTCGCGGGTTGCGACACCCAAGAGTGCGCCTACTACAACGACTGTCCGTCGGGCGCGTACTGCTCGGCCGAGGGGGCATGTGTCGCGCAGGCCGCGTCTGACCAAGCCTCGTCGAGCCTGGGGGTCGAGCTGCCCGCGGGCGGCAATGGCACTGCATCGTCCGGGGCGGTGGCCGAAGACGGCCGCTACCTGCGCGGCACCTTCGGGGCCGCGGGCACCTTCTCCGACCGCGCGCCCACGGTAGTGCTCAACGGGGGCCCGTGGCCGCAACAAATGCTCGAACACAACCTGCCCGACGGGGGCCGGGTGTTCGCGGTGCTCGGGCTCGGGCCGGCCGCGTTCACCGACGGGGGGCTGTTCGACGGGGCCGAGGTCGCGATGATGGGTTGCTCCCAAGCGCCCGACGCGGCCGATGATGTGCTCGACGCCGCGCCGGTGTTCGGCTGGGTCGATGTCTGGCCCCACGGGGACGGGGAGGCCACGATCACCTTTGAGGGGGCGTTCGAGTTGCCCGACGGGACCGACGCGGACCTCGCCGGACAGTTCATCGGTTGGGTGCCGCCCGGCGGGGCCCCGGGGGGCGGCGGCGGCGACTGACCCGCGGGACCGCGCGCCCGCGCCGGGGCTTACACGGTATGTTGGGCCGATGGGGCGCGGGTGGGCTTTTCTGTTGGTGGGCGTGGTGCTGTGCGGGTGCCGGGCCGACCCCCCGCCGTTGCCGCGGCCGGCGACGTCGCGGCACGTGGTGGTCCTCGTGCACGGCATCTTCGGGGACGCGTCACATTTTGGCCGAACCCGGGACGCGCTGCTGCGTCACCTCGTCGAGGACGGGGTGCGGCACGAGGTGTTGCCCTTCGAATACGACACGTTCGACGCGCGCAAGAGAATCGAAGACTTCGCCATCGACCTCGACGGGGCGCTCGCGCACCTGGCCTTGCGGGGCGACGACCGGGTCTCGTTTGTGGCCCACTCCCAAGGCGGCTTGGTGGTGCTCGCGTGGATGGGCCACGCCTGGCACGGCGACCCCGGTTTTCATCCCGACCTGCTGCCGCGGGTCGACGCGTTCGTGACCCTCGCGACCCCGTTTTGGGGCAGCAAGCTTGCCACCTTTACGCGGCACTTTGAGCCCCAGGCCACCCGGGGGCAGGGCGCGCCGCTGCAGCCGTCGTCGGCCCAGCTCACAGGCATGACGTTGGGCTCGGCCCAGGTCGAGACCTTCCGCGCCGCGGGCATGGCGGTGGCGAACAACGGGCGGCCCGCGCCGCTGGCCCAGATGCGGCCCCTCGCCATCGGCGGGTACGTGGAATGGCTCAAGGTGGCGGCGTGGTTTTCCGCGGGCGAAGAAGCGTTCGAGGACGACACCGCGGTGTTGCTGCCCAGCTCACGCCCGGATTTTTTCCATCTCGTCGTCGACGAGGGCGCGCTCGGGCCCGACCGCGAGGTCGCCGCGGCCGCGTTCGGTCATGCCGATTTGGCCCCCTACCGGGTGGTCAACGCAATTCACTTGTCCCCCACGGTGGATGTGCCCCAGCTGTCGCCCGGCATCGCCCAGACCCCGGCGCGCTGCCTCGACGAGGTGGAGGGCTGTCACCCCGCGTTTCCGCTGGTGCTCGCCCACCTCCTGGGCCGGCCGGTGCCCGACGATCGGGGCACCTTGGTGGCGATGACCGCGTTCATGCTCGAGGTCGTGGCCGAGGACGCGCACGGTGAGCCGGTCTCGGATCTGGCCGTCCGCCCGGTGGACGGGCCGGCCCGCGACGACGGAGTGGCCGTCCACATCGCGCGCCAGTGGGAGATTTACGGGGCGCTGACCAGTCCACTCGCCGGCCGGCGGGGGGTGGCGTACTACTTTTCGGGAACCGTGACCGGGGCCGGGCGGCCGCACCAAGACCCGCCGTTTGCCCCCGCGTCGGTGCGGCTGGAGATCACCGCGGCCGGCCACGCGCCGCTTCGTGTGAATTGTCCGGTCCGGCCCACCGAGAGCACGTATCTGCGCGTCATCCTGCAAGATGGCCCTGACGGTGCGCAAAAGGCACGTTAAGGTCGCTTTTCGGAGTGCGACATGGCCCTGTTCGACCGGCTCGAGCGCAAATACCCGCGGCTCGGCATCGAAAATCTCACCGTCTACCTCGTGATCGGCCAAGCGATCTTCTTCGCCGCGAGCTACGTCGACCCGCGCTTCGTCGACTACATCGCCCTGGTGCCCAACAAGGTGCTCCACGGGGAGGTCTGGCGCCTGCTCACCTTCGCCATCGTGCCGCCCCAGACCAACGTGGTGTTCGCGTTTTTTGCCCTGTACCTGTTCTGGCTGTTCGGCACCGCCCTCGAGCAGCTGTGGGGCAAGTTCAAGTACACCTGGTACCTCGGCCTCGCCTACGTGCTCACCATCGCGGTGGCGTTTACGTTCCCCGAGCTCGCCACCACCAACCTCTATCTCGAGAGCACGGTGTTTTTGGCGTTCGCGTTCTTGTTCCCCGACTACGAGTTGCTCATCTACTTCATCTTGCCGGTCAAGGTGCGGTGGCTCGCGTGGCTGACCTGGGCGATGTACGCCTACAACATGGTCACCGGGCCCAACTACGTGCGGGGTCTGATCGCCGCGGCCACCTGCAGTTTCTTTGTGTATTTTGGGCGCGACATCGTCGACAACATCCGCAACCGAAAGCGCCGGGTCGACAACCGCCAACAGTGGGAGCGCAAGACCGCGCCCGAGCCGGTCAAAAAGGACACCATGCACACCTGCAGCGTGTGCGGCGCGACCGAACAAAGCGATGCCGACGTGATGTTCTTCTACGGCGACGACGACAAATGTTACTGTGAACGGCACGTGCCGAAGGATTGACTTTGGTCCTCGACCTGCGCCCCGTCTCGCGGAAGCTGGACGAGCTTCACCAACGGTTCATCGACGAAGGCCTGCCGCCCGAGCTGGCCCGGGACGCGTTCGCGGGCTTTGACCCCGTGCGCTACCGCGAGAGCGAGCTCGCCCGGGGGCGGGCGGCCTGGAGCACGCGGGTGCTCGACACCCAGCGCAGTCTCATTTTTGCGGCCCGGTTCTTGGCCGACCTGGCGGAGATGGGCACCAGCGGGGACATCCAGGGCTTGGCCGCCCGCTGGGTCCGAGACCGCCAGCGCCACGTCGAGCTCGCCCGCCGGATGGTCCTGTGTGTGGGCGGCACCAATGAGATTGCAGGCCGGCTGGACATCCCCGTGCGGCCCACCCGCAAGGTGCGCATGCGGGTGCTGCACGCCATGGTCGGGCACCTCTGCGTGGAGTCCACCATCGAGATGCGGGTCATGAGCGAGATGGCCAAACAGACCGAGGACCCGATGGCCAAGTCCATCATCCAGTTCACCGCCGGGGACGTGGCCATTCACAGCCGGCTCGGCTGGCTGATGTGCGAGGTGGTGGTGCCTGCGCTCACCGATCGCGAACGGCGCGACGTCGTCGAGAAGCTGCCCGAGGCCTTCGCCGAGGCCGAGGTGCGGTTTTTGACCGGGCGGGTGCCGGCGGGCACCGCGCGCACCGGGCCGACGCACCCGTTTGGCTCGATGGACGCGGCCCACCGGCAACAGGTCTTCGACGGGGCGATGGACACCTGCGTGGCGCGGCTCGAGCAGTTGCGGCTCCCCGCCCGCCGGGCGCTTCCCCCGCGCTGAGCTGAGCTGAGCTGAGCTGAGCGCGGGCCGGGCTCAGGCCGCGAGGGCCTCGATCGTGGCCCGTTTGTCGTCGGCGAAGAACTTCCCGCGCTCGTCTCGCGCGACCCGGGCCAGGGCGCAGTCGTGGTCGTGGGTGAACAGCAGCCGGCCCGAGCGCGCGATCAAATCTGTGAGCAGCGCGCGCTTCTCGTCGATGAGCATCTCCGGGTAGCGGTCGTAGCCCATGGTGATCGGCAGGTGCACCCAGGGCGCGCCGGGGATGAGGTCGCCCGCGAACACCACCGGCCCGTCCGGCATCGCGACCTCGGTGAGCATCAGGCCCGGGGTGTGCCCGTCGGAGTAATGAAACCGGTAGCCGTCGCCGAGCACCGGGTGGGTCTCGCCCTCGACGACCACCAGCCGGCCGCTGTCTTGCAACAGGTCGTGCAGGGGGGGAATGAAGCTGGCCCGGTCCCGGGCGTGCGGGTGCAGGGCCCGGTCCCAGGCGGCCTGGCTGACCAGGATCTGGGCCTTGTCGAACACCAGGCGCGGCGCCTCGTCGGGCGCGTAGGGGGTGAGCATGCCGCCGGCGTGGTCAAAGTGCAGGTGGCTGAGCACGACCACGTCGATGTCGTCGGGGCGCAGGCCCAGGCCGGCGAGGTTGTCGAGCAGGACGTGGCCGTCCTCGACCACGCCGAAGCGGTCTTTGCGCTTGGGCTCGAAAAACGCGCCAATGCCGGTCTCGAACAGGATGCGGCGCCCGTCTTCCTCGACGAGCAGGCACCGGCAGGCGAGGGGGATGCGGTTTTGTTCGTCGGGGGGGATCCACCGTTGCCACAGGGCCTTGGGCGCGTTGCCGAACATCGCGCCCCCGTCGAGGCGCTGGGAGTTGCCGAGGATTGAGGTGAGGGTTCGCATCCGATCGTCCTGGGTCGTGTGGTAGCCTCACGCTATGACGGCGAGGGCCACGCGCAAGACCGAACAGAAGCAGACCATCCGCACAATCTTGCAGGGCGCGGAGCGTCCCTTGAGCGCGCAGGAGATCGTCGACATCGCCGAGCAGCAGGGCGTGGCGGTGGGGCTCGCCACCGTGTACCGCAACGTCAAGCGGCTGTGTGAGGACGGCTGGTTGTCGAGCATTGACTTCGCGGGCGAGCCCTCGCGGTACGAGCGCAAAGACCACCACCACCACCACTTCCGGTGCGAAGACTGTGGCAAGGTGTTCGACGTCGACGGGTGTGGCTCGACGCTGTCCAACAACCTCGAGCGGCACGCGCCCCCGGGGTTCGTGGTCCGGGCCCATGAGGTGTGGCTGCACGGGACCTGCGCCGACTGCGTCGAGGCCTGAGCGGTCAGTCGTTGGCGGTGGGCGCGACCAGCCCGCCGAGGCTGACCGCACAGTCTTCGTTCTCAAACCGGAACATGCGGCCCGCGGCTTGTTGCACGAAGTCGTACAGCGTCACCGCCCCGGTCTCGCCCCCGTCGTAACCGGGCAAGGTCGAGAGCGAAACGCCGCGCAGGCTGGTGTTGGTCACGGCCCCAAACTGCGGGTCTTCGGCCCCGGCCCAGGCGTCGAACCGGAGCGGGGCTTCGTCGTCGTCGAGCCGGGTCCGAAACAACCGCCGCACGTCGGCGCGCAGAAACACCGCCAGGGTCTCGCCCCCGACCACGGTGAAGCTCACCTCGTCGTCGGCCCCGCAGTCGGTGAGCGCGGCGCGCAGCGGAAACGTGAGGTCGAAGGGCACCACGTCCCCGCCGCGTTCGGCCCGGCCCGCGAGGCGCACCCCTTGGCCACCCTGTTGCATTTGGGCGAGGTCGCCTTCCTCCAGCCCGACCCCGCGCCCGCTGAGGGTGGGCGGGCCGATGCCGAAGTCCACCACCCAGGGCCCGGTCTCGAACGGTTCGCCATCGATGAGCGTGAACTCGTCCGCGGTGGTGAGGTCGATGGCGATGTCGGGCGCGCGGTCGATGGGCACCGCGCCGTCGACCACCGCGGTGGTGCGGAGGGTGGCGAAGCCCACCACCAAGTCGTCGAACACCACGCGCCACCCGTCGCTCACCGCGCTCGCGGGCAAACCCGCGGCGGCTTCGTCGCCCCCGGTGGCGATGACGTACACCTCGCCGGCCCCGGCGGGCAGCAGCCCATCGACGCAGCCCCCGGCGAAGGCCAGCGCGCAGAGCAGCAGGAGGCTGAACCGGGTCATGGAGAGTGGATAGCCGCCGCCATCGACCCGGTCAAATGCCGGCTACTCCTCGTGGTCGTGCGCGTGGGCTTCGCCGTTGACCGCACAGAGCCCTTCGCCGTTGAGGTGGAACATCTCCGAGACGGAGATGAGGACAAAATCGTGCAAGTTGTCGACGTCCTCGGACCCGGGATCGTAGTCGGGCAGGTCGGCGAGCAAAGCGCTCTCGAGGTCGTCGGTGTCCACCACCCCGTCATCGCCCGCGGCCGCGGCCCAAGCGTCAAACCGGAACTGCACCCCGTCGTGCCCCCCCAGCTTGTCATAAAAAAGGTGCTCGACGTGGGCGGTGACCTCCGCCTCGGTGGTGGACGCGGCCTCCACCACCACCCCGTCGGTGTCGTCGACGCCGTTGGTGCAATCGGTCATCGCCAGGGTCACGGGGAAGCCGACCTCAAAGTCGACGCGGTCTTCGCCCTGGGTGGCCGTGCCCTCGACCCAGATGCCGAACCCCTCGTCGCGCATGGTCTCGATCAGGACCTCGGACAGCCCGACCCCGGCCGCGCCGTCCCCCGGCGCGGTCACCTCGTACCCAAACCCCCAGCGGCCGCTGGCCAGCGCGGTCTCGGCGATGGTGCCGCCGTTTTCCGTGACCAGGTCGATGGCGGTGTCCACCTCGACCTCTTCGGTCCCGGTCTCTGCGGTCAACACGACGTGCTCGACCGCGACCCCGATGTGGGAAAAGGAGACCGCCCAGCCGTCGGCAAACGTCGACGCGGGGTACCCGGTCTCCGCCGCTTCCTCGCCGCTCACGGTGATGGCCAGGGTGCCTTCGTCCATGCCGCCCGGGCACCCGGTCAGCCCGGCCCCGAGAGAAACGAGAGCCACGAGTACCGTCCAGTTCTTGCTGTCGCGCATGCCCGCTCCTTGTCGCAAATGAGAACTTAATATCAATTAGTCACCGGCCCGGGGCGCGTCAATCTGAAAATGCGGCGGGATCGGGGCGTCGGGGGGGCCCGGTCAGGGGGCGCGCCAACGCGCGTCGTAGGAACTGTGGCGCTGCAGCCCGCGCCGCATCTGCACGTGTGGCTGGTCCTCGGGCGTCAGCCTGACCCGGCCCTCGTCGTCGGGGGCGGTCACGATCTGGCCGAAGTCCGCGCCCCGGAAAAAGGCGCTCGGCCGCACCGAGATGTCGAAGCGCCCAAAGTCGGTCACCGCCGCGTCCACGGGGATCTCGGCGATGGTGCGATCAAGCTGCGAGCCCAGAAAGTCGAACCCGGCGGCGAAGCGGACCTCTTGCTCGCCCTGGCGCGCCACGCCGCTGAGCCACGCTTGGTGGCCGTCGAGCGCGGCGCGGCCCGGGGTCTGGCCGAGGGGGAACGACAGCTCCATGGAGAACGTCTGGGCCCGGCCCTCGACCCCCTCGACGGTGCCGAGGTCGAGCCCGGGTCCCAACGCGTCGAGCACCACCTGTTCGCGGTATTCACCAAAGACCTGGCCCCCCGCGAAGAACACGTCCCCCGCGTGGGCGTGGGCGCGGGGCACCAGCCAGGACGAGAGCGTGTCGAGGGGCGAGCGACCGGCGAGCACCGAGAGGTTGGGGGGGTTTTCCCAGAGGTAGATCGGGCCCAGGCACAGGTAGGCCTCGTCGAGGGTGATGCCCCAGCCGCGGTCGTTGACGAAATGGCCGATGTCGTCGTCGTCGGGTCCCGCCACCGGGCGCAGGGTCATGTCGAAGTTGACCGCCTTGCCCCCGGTCCCGGCCTCGCAGGCGACGAGCAGGGGGAGCAGCAGGCCGCACCACAAAAGGCAGCGATCCAGTGACATGCGAAGGGAGAGCAGGCGGGGTGTGGGCATGGGTCACCAGGACAGGTCGTCGAGGGTCTCGAGGTGGACGGTGAGGGTGGCGCGGATCAGCCGGGGGGCGCCGGCGGCGAAGTGGCGCTCGGGGATGAGGCTGGGGAAGGCGTCGGGGCCGTCAAAGCTCGACATATAGTTGAACTCTTGCTGGCGGTAGCGGGCGTCGAGGAGGTTCTCTGCCACCACGCCGAGGTCGAACCAACGCCAGCCCACCGTGAGCGAGCTGTCGGCGACGAGGATGGGGTCGGAGAAGGTCTCGAGGGGGAGAGGTTTGGGAGCGACCAAGGTGGCGCCGATGGCGCCGGCGACGCGGACCTCCTGGCCAAAGATCAAGAAACGCTCGCGCAGGCTGAGGTCGGTCCGGGACATGAGCCGCGGCACGTAGGGTACGCGCGGTCCTGCAATGACATTGTAGAGCGGGTCGTCGGGGCCGGGGAGGAACGCCTCGGAGTAGGCCACCGAGGTGTTGAGGTCGAGGAAGTTGGCCCAGGTGTAGCGGGCCTGTCCGTAGGCCCCCATGCGGTTGCTGCGGCCCACGGTGGCGTTGCGGCCTTGCTCGGGGTCGAACACCAGGTCCTGGCCCACGAAGGTGTAGTAGGCGGCCCCGCGCACAATGAGGCTGTAGCTGTTGGCGATCATGGTGCCGCGGACGAGCTCGTAGCGCGCGCCGACCTCGGCGGAGAACACGTTGGCGAAGGGGGCGGCTTCGCCGTCGGACAGCGCGGCCCCGTCGGAGGAGCGGGCCCCGAGCCCCCCCGCGGCGGAGAGGGACAGCCCGGGGAGGACCTCGAGGGTGGCGGAGGCCCGGGGCATGATGGTGGCGCCGAACGCTTCGCTCGACTGCACCGGGAGGCGGAACCCGTCGCGGTCGTTGTCGGGGCGGTTTTGGTCGGTGAAGCCGTAGACGAACAGGGCGGCCCGGGCCCCGGCCATCAGACGCAAGAACGAGAACGGTCGCAGCCGGAACGTGCCGTGGGTGGACAGGTTGCTGACGTCCACGAGATTGGAGAACGCGGTCTTGTAGGGGATGATGCTGCGGTACCGCAGGCGTTGGCCCTGGGTGAGCAGGTGGTCGTGGCGCGCGGACAGGCCGACCTCGGTGCGGGCTTTGGCCCCGAGGAGCTTGTGGGGGATGACGTAGAGGCTGTTGCCGCCGAGGGTGAAGCCCTGGGTGCCGAGGTCGAGGCCATCGCCTCGCTGGGGGGCGCCCCCGTCGCGGATGTCGGTGACAAAGCCGGTGAAGTTCTCGCGCAGGTGGGTGTTTTTGTAGGTCGCGTAGCCCGATTGGGAAAACCGCCCGGGGCCGAGCTTGAGCCGGGCTTCGAGCAGGCCCAGCGCACGTTGGGTCGAGCCCCCCTGGGTGGTGTCGTAGGTGCAGAAGAACTGGGAGAACTCGTCGTCGGCGCAGGGCAGGCGCCGGGCGAGAAAGTCATCCTGGCGCAACACCCCGGCGGAGTTGAACCGGCCGGCGGTGACCGCGCCCAGCGCGCGCACCCGCACGTCGCTGACCAGGCGCCCTTCGTATTGGCCCATGGCGGTGCCGTTCATGTAGGAGCGGTTGGTGCCGTACCCGTCCCCGCTTCGGAACAGCACGCCGGCGAAGGTGCGGTTGGACAGGCCGGGCGGGCCGAAGGTGCCGGCGAGCCGGACCGAGTTGAACATCCCGTAGGATAAATTGGTGGATAGCCCGCGCTCCTTGAGTCCGAGGCGAAACTCGGTGGTGCCGGCGATGGCAAAGTCGCCTTGGGCGGGATCGAAGGGGCCCTCGACGACCCGAAGGTTGTCGACCAGCTCAGGGATGATGAAGTAGCTGTCGGCGTAGCCATGACCGTGCGCGCTCGAGGGCTCGTTGAGGGGGATGCCGTCGAGCAAGAACTCCACGTCCTTGCCTTCCCCCGCGTCGAACCCGCGCAAGAAGATGGTGGGGGCGTGGCCTTCGCCCCCGTGGTTCACCAGGAGCACGCCCGGCGCGAGGCTCATCAGGTCGGTGGCGCTTTTGCGCGGCACGTCGGCGAGCTGGCCGACCTCGATGTCGAAGTCGCTCACCGCCGCGGGGGGCGCGGGCGGCGAGCGGTCCTGCACCACGGTGAACAGGCTGTCCTCGACGGGGGGCGCCGGGGCCGCGGGCGGGGCGGGGGCGATGTCCTCGACGGGGGCGAGGGTGGCGGCGGCCTCGTGCGCGTGCCCGTGGGTGGGCGCGACGTGCTCGGTGGTCTCCTCGGGGTGAACCTCGACCGGGCGGTGAAAGTGGATGGGAATCTCGGCGGTGACGTCCATGGGCGCGCCGTTGATGTCCTCCGCGGGAAAGAAAAGCCACTGCGCCACGGCATCGATCGCGGCCTGGTCGAACGGGGCGCCCGCGCCCGCGTGCACCTCGACGTGTTTGACCTTGCCCTCCTTGTCCACGTGGGCATGCAGGATCACTGTGCGGTCTTCCCCCGGGGCGAGGGCGTCCGCGGGCAGGGTGGGCTCGACCGTCTCCGCCGGGGTGGGCAGCACCGCGACCTCCGGGGGCGCGGCCAGGAGCAGGCCGAGCAGGGCAAAACAGTGAGTCACTTCAGGAGGTTACGCTCCGATTTTCCTTAGCGCAAACGGATTCTCAAGAAGCGCCTTGCAATGTGACCGTGGGTCACATATCACAGATCGGGCGAACCGGCCGCACGGTTTGACCGTAGGTCCGGGAGTGCGACATCTTGTCGCGCCTTTTCTATCCGCAGGGGATGCATATGAAACGAATCTTGAGCACAGCGCTCGCCGCCACGGCCGCGATGGGGTTGTTCTTGGCCTTGGCCAGTGAACGCACCGTCGCGGCTGACCACAATGACCCGCCCACCATCGCCGGCACCGCTGAGGACATCGGCGACTTCTTTGCCTGGCACACCGGCACCGGGGCCGATCAAAAACTGATCATGGTCTTCACCTTTGCCGGACCGGTCGCGCCGGTGGCCGGCCAAGCCGGGACCTACGACCCCGATGTGCTCTACGGCGTGCACATCGACAACGACGACGGCGACGCCCTCGCCAACAACGACATTTGGGTTCGTTTTGCCCAAAACGACCTCGGCGAGTGGGGCATGCAGGTCCAAGGCGTGCCCGGCACCACCGGTCCCTTGGTCGGCGCGGTCGAGACCACCATCACCGAGGGCGACGTCTCGGTGCGGGCGGGTCTGTTCGATGACCCGTTCTTCTTCGACCTGAGCGGATTTGTCGAAACGCTGAACACCCAGACGCTGTCGTTCGACAGCGCCAACGACGATTTCGCCGGGAGCAACATCACCGCGGTGGTGATCGAGACCCCGTACGCGGCTGCCCAAGGCGGGGCAGGGCCGGTGCTGAACCTCTGGGCCACCGCCGCGCGGATCGGGAGCTGACATGAAAAAACTCACGCATTGGATTCTGTTTGTGTTCCTGGTCTCGGTGGCCGGGGCGATGAATGTGGGCTGTCCCGGCGACACCGGTGACGGTGACGGTGACGGCGACGGCGACGGCGATGGCGACGGCGACGGTGACGGAGATGGCGACGGAGATGGCGACGGCGACGGCGACGGTGATGGTGACGGAGATGGCGATGGCGATGGAGATGGCGACGGAGATGGCGATGGTGACGGAGATGGCGACGGTGATGGCGATGGCGATGGCGACCCGGGCAACTGCACGGACTACTGCGCCACGGTGATGGCCAACTGCACCGACGACAACGCCCAGTATGGGTCGATTGCCGAGTGCGAGGACTACTGCAACAATGCCAGTGGATGGGAACCCGGTCTCGATTCCGACACCGGGGGCAACACCATTGGGTGCCGCACCTACCACGGGGGCGCGCCCGCGGCGGGCGACCCGATCACGCACTGTCCGCACGCAGGGCCCACCGGGGCCAACACCTGCGGCACGTGGTGCGAGGTGTACTGCGGGTTGTGGGAGAACAACTGCGCCGGCCAGCCGGGCGACTACAACAACACCAACGAGTGCTTGGCCACGTGCGCGGGCTTCGACGACTCTGGCAACCCCGGGGACGCGCAGTACGACACCGTGCAGTGCCGCATCTACCACGCGGGCACGCCGGCCGCGGCCGACCCCGGCACGCACTGCGCGCACGCACGGGAAGAGCCGTCGTCGGAGTGTGTGGGGCTGCCCACCGACTACAACTTCCGCGACGACCCGCCGACCGCCTACGACCAGGTCGACCGGGTGGGCATGCCCGCGGTGTCGACCGCGCTCATCACCAGCAAGGCGGCGTACAACGCGGACTCCCCCGCGAACGACGCGACCTACGCGGGTGAGATCGTGGCCTCGATCGCGGCGCTGCACACCGCGCTCGACGACGACATCACCGGGGCGACGCTGACGCCGTGCGACACCGACGGGTTGGACGGTGATGACTGCCACGAGCAGGAAGTGGCGCCGGGCGTGCCGGTGGCCGCGCTGGTCATCCCCGACACGTTGACGTTGAACGGGGGCGCGACCGCGACCTTCCCCAACGGGCGGTACCTGGCCGACCAGGCGATGGACATCACCTTGGCGGTGATTCTGCTCGACCTGACCCAGCACCCGGCGGACACCCTCGCGGGCTTGCCGCTCAACCCGCCGGAGAACGACCTCGGCGTCGAGGGTGCGTTCCTGTCCGGGTTCCCGTACCTGCACCCGGCGCACCTGCCGTAGCCGGGACGACACCGAAAAGCGGCGCCGCGAGGCGCCGCTTTTTTTGGGAGCAGCCATGTTTGATTCGCGGATGTTGGCCCTCGTGACCGGGGCGTGGCTCGTTTTCACGCCGGGGTGCAAAGACAAGGCCCGAGACGACCACGCCGGTCACGCGGACGCCGCGGCGGCCGGTGCCGTCGACCCCCATGCCCACCACGCCGCCGCGCCCGACGCGGGGCCCGATCCCCTCGCGTACGACGTGGCCGAGACGGTGCGGCGCACGGAAAATGAGATCGCGTTTCACGGCAAGAAGATTGATGCCAAGCCGGACAAGTACACGGTGGCCTACGACCGGTTGATCTCGCTGCACAGCCAGTTGGCCCGGCTGACCGGGACCTGGGCCCCCTACGAAAAGGCGCTCGCCCTCGACAAAAAGGCGTTCGCGCTGGTGGGCGACAAAGGGGGGCCGCTGGCCCACCGGGCGAGCCTCTATGCGACATTGCACAAAAACAAGGCCGCCGAAGAGGCCCTCGACGGCTACCTCGCCCGCGGCCACCTCAAGGACGACGAGCGGGCCAAAGGGTTGGCCGCGCGCGCCGACCTCAAGCTTCAGCGCGGGGACATGACCGGGGCGGAGGCGGACCTGTCCAAGGCGCTCGCCCTCGACAAGAACGCGACCGTGCTCGCGCGCGCTTCCCACTTCGAAGCCGAGCGGGGCCACCTCGAGGAGGCCCGCCAGTACCTGGACCAAGCGTTGGCGTTGCCCCAGGCCCCCCGCGGGGTCGGCTATGCATGGTTGTGGCTGCAGCGGGGCATTGTCGAGCTCGACACCGGCCATTTGACCGAGGCCGACAAGATGTTCGCACGGGCAGACCGGGCGTTGCCCGGCTGGTACCTGGTGGCCGAGCACCGCGCGGAGCTATTGGCCGAGCAAGGCAAGACCGACGAGGCCATCGCGCGGTACCGCACGATCATCGCGGAGACGAACAACCCCGAGTTCATGGACGCGTTGGCGGACCAGCTGGACAAAAAGGGCCAAGAGGCCGAGGCGAAGACGTGGCGGGACAAGGCCACCGCGCGGTACGAGGCCTGGCTCAAACAGTTCCCCGAGGCGGCCTGGGGACATGCGATCGAACATTTCGCGCACACCGACCCGGCCCGGGCGGTGCGCTTGGCGCGCCAGGACCGCGACAACCGGCCCGGGGGCCGGTCCCACACCGTGTTGGCCGAGCGGCTGATGGCCGAGGGGGCGCTCGATGACGCGGCCGCCGCCCTCGACGCGGTGCCTGCCGGGTACGCGAGTTTGGCGTTCCATGAGGTGGCCCAGAAGGTGCGGACGGCGCTGGGCGACGAGACCCGCGCGGCTGAACACGCGGCCGCGATCCAGCGTCTGACCCGCTGACGCCGAGCACGCGCGGCGCGATGGTCTATAGTGCGGCCCGACGGAGGTGGTGCATGAATCGAGCGTGGGGTGTGTTGGCGTGTGTGGCGTTGTTGGCCGCGCCGGTGGCGGCGAAGTCGTTGGCGGGCAAGAACTTCCCCGCGACGGTGAAGGCGGGGGACAAGACCCTGAAGCTCAATGGCGTCGGCATGCGCAAAGCCACGATGTTCAAGGTCAAGGTCTACGCCGCCGGGCTGTACGTCGAGGAGACGGCCAAGGACGCCAAGGCGATCTTGGGCAAGGACCAAGCGTGGCGCCTGGACCTGAAGTTCGTGCGCGACGTCGACCAGGAGAAAATGGCCGAGGCGTTCGTCGAGGGGTTCGACAAGAACGGCCACAAAAGCCAGATGGCGGGGGCCAAAAAGCTCGGGGCCATGCTCGGCGACATGGCCGACAACGACGTGCTCTCGTTTGCCTATGTTCCTGGAAAGGGCGTGACGGTGAAGCACAACGGCAAGCGCAAGGGGAGCATCGCGGGCGCGAAGTTCGCCCAGGCGCTGCTCACGGTGTGGTTGGGCAAAGAGCCGCCCAACCCTGAGCTCAAAGAAGGGTTGCTCGCCGGCGGGTGACGCACCGCGTCCTGGCGGCGGCCGCCCAAAACGCGCCAAAACACGGACATCCGACGCCGAAATGGCGCACTTCGGGATAGAGTCGTGCGTCCATGCCGAACCGCATCGATCGTCCCGCCACCCCTGTGCGCACGCCCCGCGTCGATGACGCAGCGCGCGACGAGGCCGGCGGCACCGACGCCGCCGGTGACGCGGGTTCGCCCGCCCCCGCGACGCCCGCGCCCGACGTGCCCAGCGCGCCCGACGACCGTGTGTCGGACTTTGTCGATCGCAGCACCCGGCTGACCAACACCCCGACCCCGCCGCGCTACGAGAACCGCACCGTGGCCGGGCGCTCGGTGTTCGACGTGCGCATCGACGAACGCGGCGGGGGCGCGGGCCTCACCCGCGACGTGGCCAACGACAGCGGGCGCACCGGGGACGTCTCGGGGCGCGTGGACGTCGACAGCGGCGGCGTTCGTACATCCGGGCGCGCGGACGTGCGCCGCGAGGACGGGGACCGGGCGCGGCACACGGTGGGCGACGCCACCGTCACCATCGCCCCCGATGGGCGCACCTCGGGCCGGGCCGCGGGCACCCACACCGACACCCGCACCGTCGGCGACAACCGGGTCACCGACCGGATGGGGGGCGAGGTCTCGCACGACCGCGGGACCACCCGCTACTCGGGCACGGTGGGGCGCGAGTCGGACGGCCCCGCCGGGCGCCGCAGCGACGACGTGCGCGTCGACGGTCGCGTGACCCCGGGCGGGACCGAACACACCGTGCGCGGCGATCACCGGCGCGTGGCCGGCGGCACCGACCTTCACGTCACCGAAGACCTCACCGTGCGCACCGACGGGCAGGGCACCCACCTCGACGGGGGCGCCAGCGTCGACCGCACCGTCACCGGCGAGGACGGGACCACCCGGCGCGACGCCGGCCACATCCGCGGCACCACCGGACCCCAGGGCGACTTCTCCGTCGACGTCGGGGGCGAGCGGGACCGCACCGGCCCCGACGGAAGCTCGCGGGTCTCCGGGGGGGTGACGGTCACCGACGACGACGTCCGCGTGCGGGGCGCGGGGGAACGCACCGTCACCCGCGGCGATGACACCCACACCGTGCGGGGCGACGGCACCGTCACCGTGGGCCGCGATGGCGGCGTGACCGCGAACGGGACCCTGGCTGGATCCAGTGACATTGTGCGCGACGACGGGACCCGGGTCTCGCGGTCTGGCACGTTGTCGGGGTCGACGTCGGGCGCGGGCGACGTCAACATCGACGCCACCGCCACCGACACCGTCACCACCGAGGATGGGTCCCGCACCCGCCGGGGGGGCGCCCACGTCGACGTGGCCGGGGACAACACCACCGTGACGGTGGAAGGCGGGTTCGAGGACCGCCGCACCGCGGATGGCACCACCACCGTGGTGCGCGGGGACGCCACCGGCACCGTGCGCACCGACGCCAACGGCACCCGCGTCAGCGGCGAGGTCTCCGGGTCGCGCGACGTGCGCGGCCCCGACGGCAGCGGCCGCGACCACGGGGAAGTGCGCGGGTCCACCGACGGCAACGGCGACTTCACCGTGACCGTGAGCGGCGGCACCGAGCGGCGCACCGACGCGGGCGAACACAACGCCACCGGCACCGTGACCGTCACCGACGAAGGGGGCCACGGCAACGCCAGCTACACCGACCGGCGCACCACCGACGACGGGGGGCGCACCGATCGCCGGGTGGAGGTCGAGGGCCGGGTCGACGCGCGCGGGACCAGCGGGACCATCAGCGGGGAGCACCGCGCCACCGACGCGAGCGGCGACGTCCGGACGGTGGGCGGCGAGCTTCGCGGGTCCACCCACGACGGCACCCACACCGGGGGGGCGACCGTCTACGTCGAGGACAATGATGCAGAGTCCGGCCGTCGGGTCCGGGTCGAGACCCGCGGCGACGTCACCGTAGACGGCGGCGAAGTCCGGGGCAGCGGCGCGGTCGAGGGCGAGGTCAGCGTCACCGACGACGACGAGTCCCGCCGCTACCGCGGCATCGCCCGCAGCGATGGCGGCCGCCCCGCGTTGGGGGTGCGGGTCGAGACCGAGAGCAACGACCGGCGCAGCCGGACCAACGTCGAAGCCAACGCGGACCTGCGCGAACTGCGCGGCTCGGTCATCGTCGAACGCCGCCGCACCGGGCCCGAAGGCGAGCGCACCGACGTCAACGCCGCGGTCGACGTGCACACCGAGGGGCTCGACGGTCGCGTCGAGGTGCCGCGCACCCACGACGACGGCAGCACCACCCGCTACTCGGCCACCGGCAACGTCACCCGGTCCGGGGTCGAGGGGGGCATCGACGGCGCCCGCCGGGTCGGCACCACCGAGACCGAAGGGCACCTCACCGGGGGGGTGAGCGGGGGCCGGGTCACCGCCGGCGGGCGGTTCAGCGTGACCGAAGCGGGGCGGGTCACGCGCTCGCTGCACACAAGTCTCGAAACCGGCGGGGGCGAGCACCACGGCTTTGTCGCCGGCAGCAACGAATGGCTCACGCGCTACGGTCGCATCGGGGTCGCGCTGTCGGGGCACTTCGGCCGCACCGATCGCGTGCAAGACCTCGGCGCGGTGGCCGAGCGCGGCGGCGCGCACCGGTTGCTGCTCGAGTCCGGGACCCAGATCGAAGGCGCGGCCGGGGCCGGCATCACCGTGGGTCTCGTCGGGGGCCGGGTCGCGGGCCGCACCGGCAAGTTCACCCACATGAGCTACGTGACCCACCGCGACCCCGCCGAGGCCGCCCGGCTCGCCGCCGGCCCGGCCAAGCCCGCGATGCCCAACATCGCCGATCCTGTGGCATTGGCGGAGGGCGACGTGGTGCAGCTGTACCGCGCCGGGGACATGGGGCTGTCCGCCGACCTCGCGGCCGCGGGGGTGACGTTCTCGGGGCGGGTGGCGGTGCGCGGGGCGTTTCGGTTCATCGTCGAGCGGCTCGGCGGGCACAAGGTCCGCATCACCGCGTCGCCGGAGAAGATCAACACCGTGGGGGTGGGGGCGCAGGTGTTGATCGCCGAGGGCGCGCTCGACGTCAGCAAGGCCAAGGCCTTCACCCAAACGTTCGAACTCGACCTGTCCACCGCGGCCGGCATCGCGGCCTACCAAAAGGCCCTCGAAGGGGACCTGCCCGACATCGACATCCAGCGCGCGCTGTCGTCGGGCCGCGGGGCGCTCGACCTCGTCGACGAGGTCAACCGCACGATGCCCGCGGGGGTGTCGGCGGTGGCCTTTGCCCACACCGCGGCCGACACCCTCACCGCCCGGGTGGGGGTGAGCTGGGCGTTTTTCGGGAGCAGCATCGACCGGTCGGACACCCGTTCGACCACCACCCGGGTCGAGGACGGCCGCATGGTCTCCGACCGGAGCACGCGCCGCGACTACGAACGGCGCACGTGGTTTTCCGGCGTCGAGCGTTCGGGCTGTTTTGCCTCTGTACGCCACGAGTCCACCCCGGGGCCGGGGGACGAGATGCGCACCGAGTTCGGCGGCATCGAGTTTGGCGCGCACTTCTCCGACGACAAGACCTTGGGCCCCGAGCTCGAGAAGCTTGTCGAACACGTGGGGGACCTGTTCGGCTTTGGGTGGTCGGGCGATGGCCTGCGCGGATATGGCGAGCGGCGCACCATCGAGTTTGCCCTCGCGCTCGACGCGGCCGCGCTCACCGCTTTGTCCCAGCGCCAGCTGGACGGGCTCGAAGACGCGGCCCGGGCGGTGGGCATCCCCGCCCGGGGGGCCCGGGAGCTGTACGCCCTGCTCAAGTCCAACACGCGACCGGCCGAGCGGGCGGACAAGCTGCAATCGTTCGTGGCCGCCCATGGGCTCGAGGGACTGGCCGTGCTCGTGCGCGCGTTTCCGCACCTCAAGCTCGACGTGCGGGCTGAGACCGCGGCGTACAACACCGCACACACCAACGGCGCGGCGGTGGCCGCGGCGCACGCGGGACCGATCGACCCCGCCGACGCCACCGGGTACGCGTCCCGGTTCGCGGCGGTGACCACCGCGTTGCGTGAGGTCACGCTCTACCTCGCGATGGCCGAGCGCGACCCGCTGCTGTCCGATGCGATCCGCACGGACTTGGTCGACCGCTTGGTCGCGGCCCGGGACGCTCTGCACAAAAGCATCGACCTGTCCGCGATGTCTGACGCGGACCGGGCCACGCTGCGCCATGGCCTCGGCCAGTTCGCGCAACACGAGATGGACCTCAAGGCGATGGCCCACATCAACTCGTACGACGACCCCCACCGCACCGGCCCGCGCTGACCGCGGACCCAATGGCATTGCGGGGGCCGGTGACGGTCACCGGGTCTGGGGGCCGCGCATGAGCCGGCCGGGGAGCGCGCCAGTGGGCGCCCCGTCTTCGCTGACCACCGTGCCCGCGCAGATGGTGTAGGCGTACCCGCGCGCCCCTTGGACGAGGCGCCGGCCGCCGCTGGGCAGGTCAAACGCCATTTCGGGCTTGTCGAACGCCAGCGCGTCGAGGTCGATGACGTTGAAGTCGGCGCGGTAGCCGGGGGCGATCACCCCGCGGTCGAGCAGACCGAACAGCTCCGCGGTCTGTTTGGTCTGGCGGTACACGATGTGCTCGAGTGAAAAACGCGGCCCCCGGGAGCGGTCGCGCGCCCAATGCGTCAGCATAAAGGTCGGCATGCCCCCGTCGCAGATCGCGCCGCAGTGGGCGCCGGCGTCGGACAACCCCATGCGGGTGGCGGGATGGCCATGCAGGGTGTGCAAGATCTCGAGGTCCCCGCCCGCGTAGTTGAACAGCGGGAAGTACAGCATGCCGGTCCCGTCGTCGCGCATCATCGCCTCGTAGGCGACCTCCTGCGCAGTTCGGCCGGTGCGCGCGGCGATCGCGGCCACCGACTGCTCGGGGGCGGGCTCATAGTCGAAGGCGTCATCGACGATGAACGTCTTGTCCAGGGACTGGGTCACCAGGTTGCCGAGGGGGCCGACGTCGAGGTGTTCGCCCTCGAGGATGGCCTTTTTGACCTCCGGGTCGTGGAGCTTGGCCTTGCGCTCTTCCCAATCGAGCCAACCGACATTGCAGTACGCGGTCTTGGCGATGAACGGGTGCGCCGTCCCTTGCCAACACATCAGCACGCCGATGGAGCGCCCCGCGACCTGGGCGATCAAGGGGGCGCCGTCGGCGACCGCGTCCTCGAGGTCGGACAGCACTTCGCGCCACAGCCCCGGCCGCTCGTAGGTCTGGCTGAGATTGAACGACACCGGGCGGCCCATCTCCATGGCCAGCGCCTTCATCCATTTGATCTCGTTGCGCATGTCGTGGTGCTCGCCCGCGACCTGGAACACCCCGTGGCCCGCCTCGCGCAACGCGTGGCCGAGCCCGAACAGCTCCCGCTCACCCGCGAAGGTGCCCGGGACCGGATCGCCGTCGCGGGACTTGTGCAGCAGGGTGCGCGAGGTGGAAAAGCCCAATGCCCCTGCTTTGAGCCCTTGCAACAACACCGCCCGCATCTGGTCGACATCGTCGGCGGTGGCTTCTTCGTTGTTGGCCCCGCGCTCCCCCATCACGTAGGCGCGCAACGCCCCGTGGGGCACCTGGGCCCCGATGTCCATCATGTACGCGCGACGCGACAGCGCATCGAGGTACTCGTCGAACGACTCCCATTCCCACTGGATGCCCTCGGTGAGCGCGGCCCCGGGGATGTCCTCGACCCCTTCCATCAGGCCGATCAACCACTCGTGCCGGGCCGGGTGCGCGGGAGCAAACCCGACGCCGCAGCTGCCAAACACCACCGTGGTGCAGCCATGCCAGCTCGAGGGGGTGAGCTTTTCGTCCCAGGTGGCCTGGGCGTCGTAGTGGGTGTGGATGTCGACGAAACCGGGGGTGAGCAGGCGCCCGGCGGCGTCGATCACCCGGCGGGCGGTGCCGCCGGATCCTGCCTTCCCCACGTGGACGATGCGGCCATCGGCGACCGCGACCTCCCCCGAAAAGGCCGGGCGGCCGGTGCCATCGACGATGCGAGCGTTTTTGATCAGAAGGTCGTTCATGTCCTTATTGAACACATGTTCGATTTGCCCTGGCAAGGGAAATGTGAAACATTTTCACAAATGCGCACAGACACCGGCAAAATCGACGGGCGGATCCTTCGGGGGCGGAAGACCAAGGAGCGGATTTTGGATGAAGCCGCGCTCCTGGTGGAGGAGGGCGGGCTCGACCAGGTCGCGGTGAAGAACCTCGCCGCCCGCGCGGGCCTGTCCCTCGGCGCGCTGTACCGGCATTTCGGCGGCGTCGACGACGTCGTGCTCGCGTTGCGGGAGCGGGCGCTGCGGGCGTGGTGGACCATGATGGTGGCGCGGGACGCGGAGATCGCGGCGCGGGTGGCGGACGTGGCCGCCCCCTGCGCGGCCCTGGTGCGGGTGGTGGGCGCGCTCGCCAGCTATCGGGCCTACGCGCTGCGTGCGCCCCAGCAGCATTTGCTCCTCGACGGGTTGTTGAGCGCGCCGGGGGAGGTGTTTGCCCCCGACGTGGCCGCGCGGTTTGAGGAGGTGCTGCGGCCGGTGTTGGCCGAGGTCGAGGGCCGGTTCGCGGCGGCGGTGGCGGCGGGAGCGTTGGCGCCCGGCGACGCGGTGGCGCGCACCCGGGTCGCGTGGGGCGTCGCGATGGGCTTGTTTCATTTGCAGAAGCGCGATCGGTTGGAGGGGCCGGCGGCGCAGAGCGGCGTGGTCTTCGCCGAGGCCGCCCGCGCGCTCCTCGTCGGGTGGGGGGCGGCGCCGGCCCTCGCGCGCGACGCGGTCGCCCGGGCGGGGGAAGTTTTGCAGGATGTCGACGGTTCCCCTTGACGCGAGGCGTTCGGTGGCGTTAGTTAGCCTTCGCTGCTGGGCGGGAATAACTCAGTGGTAGAGTGTAACCTTGCCAAGGTTGAAGTCGGGGGTTCGAATCCCCTTTCCCGCTCCAAAGAAAACGCTCCCTCCGGGGAGCGTTTTTTTGTTTTGGCCAGGTTTCGAACCCCCCGAGGTGGTCGTGGGTTCGGGGGCCTTTCCCGCTCCAAAAAGAAACGCTCCCTCCGGGAGCTCGGGCCTTTTTCCCATCCAAACGTGTTCGTCCGGGGAGCGGCGCTTGGGTCTGGTCGTTCGCCGGTCCCGGCGGTTGGCATGGGGCTGGCTAACTAAACAATTCATGCCCACCTCCGGCCCCCCACCCCTTTTTTGGGTGGGGCAAAATTGAAAGCCCACCCGACGGAGGGTGCACCCCTCCCGCTGGCCGCCGTGGCGACAAATCAAACTGGCCGTGCGCGCTTCTTCACTGAATCCGATCGCACCGCGCGGCAGTTGCGGTTCGGATCCGGGCGGGCGTGATTTGTTCGACCGGTTGCTGCGCGTCCACGGGGAGGCGGGCGAGTTTGTCATCGTGCCGCGCGGGGGCGAGCACCCGACACGACCCGCCACGCGGCACCCCGGGGCCGGCTGGGCTATTGTGGACCCATGAACGCCCACGCGGTCTTGTCCGGGCTCGCGCTGCTGATCGCCATCGGTGCGCTCGGGGTCGCGTGGTCGGGGCGCCCGGACGACGACGAGCGCGGGCCACGGACCGCGTCGGGAGAGCCGGCCCCCGCGGGCCCTGGCGACGCCGCTCTGGCGCGCCGGGTGGCCAGCCTCGAGCGTGAGCTGCGCGAGCTGAAGTCCGCGCTCCCGGCCCGGGTCCACGCCGTGCGCGCGGGGGCGGGGGGCGCGTACGGGGCGACCGACGCCGACACCGGCGGGCCGGTGCCGCCCGACGACGAGCCCCCCGCCGAGGTGGAGGCGCGCATCGCCGAAGTGGTCAGCGAGCAGCTCGAACAGCGCGAAGAAGAGCGGTGGGCCAAACGTTCGCAACGATGGGCCACGCGCCAGGACGAACAGGTCGAGGCGCTCCGCGAACACGCGGGGCTGTCCGCGGAGGTGTCAGCGACATTGGGCACGATGTTGGGGGCGGAGCGCGAACAGATCATGGCGCTGTTCAAGTCGGGGCGCGACGAGATGCGTTGGTCGGAGATGCGACAGAAGACCGACGAAATCCGGGCCGAGACCGACGCCAACGTGAAGGCCTTGCTCGACGACGAGCAATACGAAGCCTACGAGGCGATGCGCGCCGAAGAGCGCGGCCGGTGGGGGCGCGGGCGGCGCGACGACAAACGCGACACCGACAACGACCAACAGTGACAAGCGACGGACGGGTTGCCCACCGGGGCGGGCGCTCAGCCGTCGTCGGGGGCGGGCTCGGGTTCGAACGCGTCGTCCTCGGCCGCCCGGGCCCGGCGCCGGCGTGAAGAGCCGAAGGCATCCTCGATCATGGTGTCCACGATTTGTCGGGCGCCGTTGTCGGCGAGCGCGACCATGACCTGCTCCAGCTGCGCTTCGCTCACCGTCGCCAGGCTGCTGAGGTTGATGCTGTGGGCCATGCCTTTGAAGATGTCGCCCAGCCCCGCGCCGTAGGCGCCCCCGAGGGATTGTTCGTGCCAGATGCTGTCCTCCCAAATGAGGCGCTCCTCGGCGCAGTCGCGCATCTCGGCGTTGGCGGTCATGAAATAGCTCACCGGGCTCTCGGCGGTGTTGGAGCGCAGCCCGTAGTCGGTGATTTTCATGTCGAGCCAAGCGTCGCAGGGGGCGTCGACGTTCTTCTCGATGCGCCAGGTGAAGCCGCGGTTGAGCTCGTCGAGGAACGAGCCGACAAACGCCTTGTGCACGCGGGGCGCGCTCACCCGGCCGAGCCGGTCGTTCACCTGGACGCTCACCATCGCGCTGCCGAGGTTGCTCACCGCCTGGCCGAGTGGGTTTTGTTGGGTCGACTGGCCCATGTAGAGGTGTGGCCGGCCCGGCCGCTCGGTGGTGACGTAGACCGTGTCGATGTCGTCGATGTACTGGCGAATCTTGTTCGTGCGGCAACCGGACACCGCCAACAGGCCGCTCACGAGGGCCCCGCACCCGACGACCAAAACCATCCGTGTCATTCCGCCTCCCGCCGGGAGGGTGGCCTCCCGCGGGGAGGGTGCTCCAGCCGGGCGCCGGGCACAAGGCGGTCGGGTCATTGTCCCCCGCCGTCGTCGGCGTGACCGTCGTCGTCGTCGTCGTCGTCGTCCTCGGCCGCGAGCAGGTCTGGCCAGCGCCCGAGCACAAACTGCAATGCCACTGGTGTGACCAAACACGTCAGCGCCGAGCACACCACCACCGCCGCGTACAGCGACGCCGGGACATAGGCTTCGCCCATCGACAGGCCGGTGACCGCGACGATGGTCGCGATCTCCGCCCGCGGCACCATGCTCAAGCCCAGGACCAGGCCCGCGCGCCACCCGTCGCGGGGCACCACCCACAACGCGATGCCCCCCATCTTGCCCACCGCCGCGGCCAGGCAGAGCCACGCCCCGTCCCCGGCGGCGCCGGGCAAGACCGAAAGGTCGAGGCTGAACCCGATGGAGATGAAAAAAAACGGGGCGAACAACGACAAGAGCGGCTCCAAATAGCCCTCGTTGCGAATCGCGGCCGGGTCCCGGCTGAACACCAAGCCCGCGAACAGCGCGCCCACCGCGGCGGAAAAGCCGAGCCAAGCCGCGGCGCCCGCGATGACCAGGCCCACCGCGGCCATGGACACCATCGAGTCGGGCGGGCTCTCCTGCGACTGCAGCCACGACGACAGCCGCGGCTCGCCGTAGCGGGCGAGCAGCAGACACGCCCCCCCGAGCACGCCGGCCTTGAGCACCATGGGGCCCGCGGCCGCGAGCGCTTCGCTGGCGAGCGCCCCGGGGTCGCCCCCGCCGAGCAGGGCGGGGGCCACCGCGAACAACAGCGACATCAAGAACACCGCGGACAGGTCGTCGAGCTCGGCCACGGTGAGCAGCTCGCGCGCGAGCCGGCTTTTGGTCGCGCCCTTCTCCTGCCACACGGTGAGCGACACCGCGACGCTGGTGGCCGAGCACGACACCGCCACGAACAGCGACGGCACCACGTCGGCCTCGAGCAGGTACCGGGCAGCGAGGAACCCGAGGGAGGCGCTGACCGCGACGTCGCCGAGCCACACCGGCAACGCCCGCGGCACCGAGCGCAGGAGCTTGACCGGGTCGACGTCGAGCCCGACCCGGAACAGCAACAACGTGATCCCGATGTCGGACAGCACCGACACCGACGGGCGCAGGGTGTCGGCCTGGGCGCCCAACAGCCCCCGGGCGGCGAGACCGAGGACGAGGTAGCCCACCACCGCGGGCAGCTTGATGCGGCGCAGGCCTGCCCGGGCGCTGATCGCCGCGAACACCAACACGCCGAGCACGACGAGCGCTTCGGGTCCCCAGCTGCCGTTTTCCATGCGTTCTCCCCGCGCCAAATGCCCAGAACCCGCGATACAACATGGACAATGCCCATTCGAGACCGACCTGTGTCCCCCCCGGTGGTGCGCCCGGGCACCGCCGCCCCCGCGACGCCGGTGTCGACCCCCGCCGACTTGCCGCCGGCCACGCTCCCGGCGCTGCCAGATGATCATTTCACCACCACCGGGTACCGCGCGGCGTTTGACGGCGGGCCGCGGGGCAACGTGGCCCTGGTCGCCGGCCACGAGGTGACGCTGTCGGAGCGGGGCAATGGCCGCGAGCCGTCGTTCATCGCGGAGGCGGGCAAGCCGCTGACCGTCGTGGTCGACCCCGGCATGTTCGACCGGGCGGCGCGGGTCGACGTCAAAATTCGGTTCGGGGACGAAGTCCGGTCGGCGCGGTTGTTCGACGGCGAGGTGGATCGGCGCACCGGAGCCAGGGTGTTTTCCCCCGGGGTGATCGACGTGCCCGACGGTGCGCACGGCACCGCGCGGTTGACGTTTGAGGTCACCGACCAGGACGGCGGCGTCGACACCCAGTGGTCCGGTCCGCACCAGGACGTGGTCATCGCCCCGCAGGGTGGGGGCCAAGTGACATTGGGCGAGGATTTTTCGCTCGGTACCGCCGGCGAGATTCGGGCTGGCGAGACGCTGCAGGTCGGGGCCGACATCGATCGGTTGCGCGCGCTGCTCGGGGCCTCGGTGTCGTCGGCCACGCTGTTTGTGTCCATCAACGGCGATGCCCCCAAAGCGATGCCCCTCGCCGTCGACGTCGACGGAGACGGGGCCGCCGACGGCACCATGGTGGCCAACCTGCCGCTCCCCCACGACGCCCAGAACGTGGCGATGTGGGTCAAGGTCGAGGGCGAGGGCCGCACCGCGTGGGACTCCAACTACGGCAACAACTTCACCTTCGAGGTCGGGCTCACCCGACCCGACGCCGACCCCCAATGGAAGCGGTATTTGCTGAGCACCCCGAGCTTCCCCGGGCTCAACGAGGACAACTTCGTGGCCGTGGGGCCGTTCGACGGTGGATACAACTGCATTGCGTGGTCGGTCGGGGTCCGGGACGAATGGGTGTGGCCGGGGGAGCGGGTGCCCGCCTTCGACGCGCTCTACCAAAAGAACGGCTATGCCCCCCAGGACGACCTCGACACCAGCCCCGAGCCGGGGGTGCAAAAGGTTGCGCTCTTCGGTTTTCCCAGTGGCGCGGTCACCCACGCCGCGGTCCAGGACGACAAGGGCCGGTGGATGAGCAAACTCGGGACCGAGCCCCTCATTCGCCACGAGGACGCCAAGGCCGTGGAGGGGCCCTCCTACGGCCAGCTGATCAAGGTCTACCGCCGGCGGCTGGAGGCCTGACGTGAGCGACCTCGAGACCCGGTTCGCCGAGGCCGCGGAGGCTTGGCAACGTCACTGCATCGAAGTGGGGGCCGCGAGCAACCCCCAGCGGTACCTCGAGCACGAGTCCTTCGAACGCCTGGTGGCCCTGGGCGCGCCCGCGGTGCGGCTGTGCGTCGAGGCCTACCGCCGCACCAGCCCGTCGGAGCCGATGTTCTGGGGGGCGGTGCTCAGCCGCATCACCGGGCGGGAAGACTTCGGCAACGGCGTGACCGGCAATCTCAAAAAGACCCGCGCCGCGTGGTTGGCGTGGGCGGATCAAACCGACGAAGAGAGCTGAGCGGGCTCGGCGGGGGTCGGGTATACCTCGCGTATGGTTGGTTCAGCTCTTCGCCCTTGGCTGCTTGGTGTACTCGGTGCGGGCCTCGTCGCGTGCGGCCCCGCGGTCGACAACTCGGGGGGCGATCCCCCCGCGGGCACCGACGTGTCCGTTGAACGCCCCGGCGAGGTCCAAGGCCAGCCGTGTCCGGGCAACGGCAGCGAGGCGATGCTGCTCGACGACGAGGCCGCGGTCACCGCGTGGATGGCGGACTGTTTGGGCAACGACGGCGTGCGCGAATCGGTGCTGCTCAGTCTCGTGTCCGACCAGTCGGACCAAAAACGTCTCGTGGGCGTGCGCATGATCATCGGTGGCTGCGTGCGCAGCTGGGACCTGATGGGCATCTACCACGACGGGGACGCGCTCAACGTGTGGGCGCTGCTCCAGGACCAAAGCTACGGCATCCCGGACGCGGCCTGCACCGACGACCTCATCTTCGATGAGCAGTACTTCTGGGTGACCGAAGGCGACTACAGCGCGGTCACGCACGCCGCGCTGTTCACCGGCACGTACAACCCCGACCTCCCGGGCGCGCCCGACCTCCCGGGCTGAGCCGATGGAGCCGCTCAAGGAGCGCATCAACCGCGAGACCGTGCGCACGTTGGCCACCGCGCTGGCCGCGCAGGACCCCGCGCTCGACGCCCCCCGCTTCGTGACCAAAACCGCGCGAGGGCTCGCCCCCCTCGAGCTCAAGGCGCGCATCGAACACGTGGCCGACGCGCTGTTCGATTGGTTGGGCGGCGACTTCCCCGCCGTGATGCACAAGCTGCGCGGGTCGTTGCCGCGGCCCGTGCCGCCGGGGGAGGCGGGGCTGTTCCGGTATTGGCCGGTGGCCACCGTCGTCGAGCGCCATGGGCGCGGCCACCGCGACGAGGCGTTCGAGGCCATGCGCGACATCACCCGGTACTTCTCGTGCGAGTTCGCCATCCGGCCGTATCTGGCCCAGGACCTCGACGACGGCTTGGCCCGGTTGCGCGCCTGGACCCAAGACCCCGACGAGCGGGTGCGCCGGCTGTGCAGCGAGGGCTGCCGCCCGCGGCTGCCCTGGGGCCAAAAGCTGCGCGCCCTCGTCGAGGACCCCGGGCAGACCTTCGAGATTTTGCACGCCCTCGTCGACGACCCGTCGCTGTTCGTGCGCCGCTCGGTGGCCAACCACCTCGGGGACGTGGCCAAGGACAAGCCCGACCTGGCGTTTGACCTCGCCGAGACCTGGCTCGCCCACCCGAGCGAGGACCGCGCGTGGGTCGTGCGCCACGGGCTGCGCCACCCGGTCAAACAAGGCGCGCCCCGGGCCCTGGCGCTGCTCGGCTACGCCCGGCCCGCCGTGCGCGTCGACGCGTTCGCGGCGTCGCCCCGCCGCGTGCGCATCGGGGACAAGACCACGCTCAAGTTGCGCCTGACCTCGACGAGCACCCGCGAACAGGCCTTGGTCGTGGACTACGCGGTGCACTTTCGCAAAAAGACCGGGACCTCGGCCAAGGTGTTCAAGTGGAGCGCGCTCACCCTGGGGCCGGGCGAAGAGGTCGCGCTGACCAAGAGCCATTCGTTTGTGGACCGGTCGACCCGCACCCACTTGCCCGGCGCCCACCGCATCGAGATCCAAGTGAACGGCGAGGTGGCCGCCCACTGCGACGTGAACCTGATCGCCCCGCGGTGACTTGACAGGGCCGCCCGCCGGCGCGTACGTTGTCGGTACAGCTGCATTGGTGCAGCGGAGCCGGAGCCAGCGAAGTGAAGCACGCGTTCATCTGACCCTCATCGTTCTCGACGACGACCACGTCAGGTGACCGCTTCCCGGTGGCCCATCACACAATCCAGTTCGCAGTTTGTGATCGTTTTGAGCTGAGTCGCGTCCGCGCATTTCGCGTCTGGCGCCACCTGGCCGGTCGTCTCCCGGAAGGTCCTGCGGGACCGCTCTACATGATTTGCGCGATGCCTCCGCACCGCGCCAGGGGGACCTATGCCCAAAATCGACACCGAACACGAACAGACCCGACAACCCACCACCGCCGAATCGACCTCCGCCGCCGGCGGGGCCCGGCCCAACCGCAAGGCGCGCCGGGCCGCGAAAAAACAGGCCGCGCAAAAGCGCGGCCAGAGGCGCACCGGCACCGACCCGGGCGAGGCGCGCACCGACCACGCCGAACCCGCGCCCCGGTGCTCAAGCGGCGGTTCAACGCCGCCTCCCGGTTCCGCGGCTGACCCGCTGCCCCGGTCGCGCTACAGTCGGCGCGACCGGGGCAAGCCCCGTCGAGGAGGGCGGATGTTCGACGAGAGCGCGGGGAGCGGACAGCAGCGAAATGTGCTCGGCGGGCCGCTGGCGCTGTGCAGCAACCGGCCGAAGACGGGCTTTTACCGCACCGGGTGCTGCCACACCGGGCCCGACGACCACGGCATGCACACCGTGTGCGTGGTGCTGACCGAGGCGTTCCTTTCGTTTTCGAAGCAGGTGGGCAACGACCTGTCCACCCCGCGACCGGAGTACGGTTTTCCCGGCCTGTTGCCCGGCCAGCGCTGGTGCCTGTGCGCGCCCCGGTACAAGCAGGCCCTCGACGCGGGCGCGGCCCCGCAGGTGGTGCTCACCGCCACCCACGAGGCCACGTTGCAGATCATCGAGCTCGACGTGCTGATGGCCCACGCCGCCCCCTGACGCGCCCGCCGCGTTCGTGGTTCTGCTACAAAGGCGCAGCGATGTGTCCCGCCCTCTTGCCCTGGTTGTTGCTCGGGTTGGCCGCCGCCGACGGCGCGGGGCTGGAGGGGCCGCCCCAAGCCCCCCCGTCGTCGGGCCTCGACGCCGCGCTCGACGAGGCCCGGGCCGCGTGCCGCGCGCTGGATTACGACATCTGTGCCGAGCGGGCCCTCGACGTGGTCGCGGACAAACGCGCGACCGACGCGCAGCGTTTTGTCGCCCACGGCTTGGCCGGTGAAGCCAACCGGGTGATGGGCAAGGACGTCGAAGCCCGGTTGTCGTTCCGGTGGATCCTGATGCGCGATCCCGACGCCCAGCTTCCGCCGGACACGTCCCCGAAGATCATGACCTTCTTCGAGTTGGTGCGCGGGGAGGTCCACGACGAGCTCGCGGCCAACGGCAAGATCCTCGGCGCGCTCCTCGACGTCGAGACCGTGCCCGCGGGGCTCGAGGTGTTCTTGGGCGATCAGCGGCTCGGCAAAACGCCCCTCACCGACGCCCGGGTCCCCGCGGGCGAACACCCCCTGCGGATCGAACGCGGCCCCACCCAGACGGTCGAGCTCGCCATCGGGACGTTTGACGGCGGCCGCACGGTGGTGCGGGCGGAGCTCGACGCCGCCCACGCGGTGTCGGCCGACGAGCTGGCCGCCTACGACGAGTCGGTGAGCACCCGCGACCTGCTCGTCACCGCCGGCTACGTGGCCATGCCCGTGTTGTGCGTGGCGGGGTGCGCCGCGGGGTTGTTCACGTCGGTGGCGTGGGTGTTTCTCAACATCGACCTGAGCGCGGCCGTGGCCGGCATGATCGCGTTGCCGTTGGCCGGGGCGGTGGCCGCGGCGGCCGCGGGCGCGGCCAGCACGGTGGGTTGGGCCACGCGCCCCGCGCCGCCCACCGGGGGCGCGCCGGTGCACCGCATCGAGGTGAGGCCCCCGCCGGGCCAGGGCGAACCCGAGGTCATCGAGTTGCCCGCCGACCCGGTCATGCCCCACTGAGGGCGATCAGGTCTCGACCGCGCCGTACATCACCCCGGCGAGCTTGCCGTCGTCGGTCTTGCCCACCAGGAAGTACGCGTAGAGCCCGTTGTCCGTGGCCAGGCTGCCGTCGGCCGCCTGGGGGCCCACCTTGACCACCCGCACGTCGCTGAGGTTGTGCTCGAGCACGTCTTTGACCCGGGAAAAGCCCGCCGCGAGGTCGAGCACGTAGTCGTCGGCGCCGTCGTAGGGGCTGGCCAGGTCCTTGAGAATGTCACTGGACTCGCTCGCGTCGTACATTTCCGCCGCGAGTTCGACGTCGACGTTGTCGACGTCTTCGAACAGCCCGTCGAGCAGCTCGTCCTCGAACGCTTTGAACACCCCGTCGGCGGTGAGCCCCCCCGCGGGCAGGTTCGCGCTCACCGGGAGCACGGGGTAGTCGGCTTCGCTCATGTAGGTGAGCACGGTGCCGTCGCCCATCGTGGCCGCGCCCTCGAGGGCGGAGGCGAGCTTGGTGCCGGTGAGCTTGTCGGCCACCGCGGCGATGGCGCCCGGGTCTTCCTTGCCGCGCAGGGCAAAAAAGTCGGGGCGGATGTCGTCCGGGAGGCTGCGGGCCTCGAGCAGCGAGATGCGGTTGCCGGGGCCCGCGACCTTGGCCCCCACCGCGTAGGCGTAGTTGTGGCCCTTGCCGATGAGTTTTTCCGCGCTGACCGATTTCTGCCCCGTGGACGCGAGGTAGTTGACCGCGTTGTCCGCGTAGCGGGCGAGGGCGTCGCCGTGCTCCGCGATTTTGGCCGCTTCGTTTTTCGACAGGCGGCCGTCCTTTCCGGCCGCGTCGCGCACGGCGACGGCGAAGCCTTTGGTCCATTCGTTGGCGAAGGCCTTGGGGGTGGGGGCGGATTTGATGGTCATGGGGAAGTCCGGGTGTGTGGTGGTGTGTGAGTGTCCTACCTGACAGCACATGTATCGACCTTGCCCCACATCGGTTGCGGGGGGGATCGGCCTGTCACCACGTTGTTGCGGAGGGCGTTGCGGCCGTCTCAGCCCGGGGCCGCGGCGCGGGCGGCTTGGAGCACGGCGATGATCGCCGGGCGCACGTCCTTGGCGTCGATTTCGCGGCCAAAGGAAAAGTGCTCGAGCCGGTCGGGCCCGGTGGTGCGGACCACAAAGCCGGTGCGGTCCAAGGACACCATCTCCGCGTCGGCGGGGGCAAAGCCGCGCAGGCCCCGGCACATCTCGATCATGTTGCCGCGGTGGTCCTCGTTCATGTGGGCGATGGAGGGGCCCTGGGCCGCGCCGAGGCCGGCCCCGGCGGGGTCGCGCAGGGCGGCGTCCCCCGGGAGCCAACAGATTTTGCCAAACCCGGCGATGTACCGGATGCGCGCGACGTCGTGCAGCATCCAAAAATCGAAGTCGTGGGTGGCGCGGTAGCCGGCCGCGGCGGGCACGCGCTCGGCGTAGCGGGCGTCGAGGTCGCGCAGGGCGTGCTCGTCGAGGTGCAGGCTCGCTTTTTTGTCGCCCGCGGCGCCCACGCGCACGAAGCGGCCGGACAGGCCGACGCGCCAGCCGGTCTGGGGATCGTCCTCGAGGCCAGGCTGGTGCACGAACAGCGTGGCCCGGGGGTCGCGGGTGAGATTTTTTGTGTGGGCGGCGATGTCGGCGATGAGAATCACCGGTCGGCCCTCGGCGGTCAGCGCAAAGGGCACGATCGAACCGAACGGGTAGCCGTCGAGGTCCTGGTGCGCGGACAGCGTGCACAATGTCGCTGATCGGGCCTCGAGCAGCCAACCGCGCACGTGGGCGGCGGGGTCGTCCTGCCGCGCGGCGTGGGCGGCCTCTTGCTCGGCTTGGGTCGGGGTCTGGTTCGCTTGTTCGACGTCGTCGGCCATGGGTGAAGCTAGCGGTTCGAGAGCAGCCGATCGAGGTGCAGATCCAACCATTTGTCCGCCTCCTGGGCCCCCTCGAACAGCGCTTCCGCCTTTTGGAAGATCGGTCCGTGCACCAAACGCCGCCCGGACTTGGTGACCTCGGGGGGAAAGACCGCGTGCAGCATCTCGTGGTGCACCACCCGCGCCACCGCGAGCTCGGGCACGAAGGTCTGGTCGAGGGCCGGGTGCACGGTGATGCGGTCCGCGCGTTCGTCGTAGCTGCCCAGCGTGATGGTGTGGCGACGACGACGGCGGGACTTGCCCTGTTTGCCCCAGGTGATGTCGGCCTTGACCTGGTTTTTGAAATACCGCGCGTTGAGCTGCGCGTAGAGGGGCGCGAGGTCGTGTACGCGGCCCTGCGCGGCGCCCGCGGGCAGGGCTTTGACGTGATGCCGCAGGATGTGTTCGTTGTCGGCGATGTACGCGTCGATGCGGGCGCCGGCGCGCTTGTCGCCCCGGCCGAGATAGGCCGCCAGGTCCGCGTACAGCGCGTCCCCCCCGTCGAGGAACATCTGGTGAATGCGCACCGTGTGCTCGTGCTCGCCGCGCACGCTTTGGCTGATCAAGGTGGCGCGGTTGTCGGTGAGCACCACGCGGACGTGTTCGCCCATGGTCGCCTGGATCGCCCGGCAGAGCCGCTTGCTCTTTGGCACGCGCGGGGGGGCGGCGGGCGGGGGCCGGGGCGCGTCGGGGGCGTCGGGCGCGTCGGGGGCGTCGGCGCGCGGCTCGTCGGGGAGCGCCTCGGTCGCGGTGAGCGGGAGCAGGAGTTGTTTGACGGCCACGCAGAGGGCATACCCCTTCCCACGTGTTTTGGACAACGCACGGGGAGGAGCGGCGATGTTGCCCGGACTGTTGACGCACACTTTCTGGCTCGCGGCCCAACCCGAGGGGGGCGGCGCGGGGGACGTGGCTTCGCTGGCCCTGTTGATCGGTTTTTGCGCGGGCTTTGTCGTGCTCGCGTTCTTGTTTTTGCGCAAAAAGCGCAAAGAGCGCCTGGACATCCTCGCCCAGGCCTCGGAAGAGGCCGCGCACCAACACAACCTCGACGAGCGCGCGCTCGGCACCGGCGACGGCGAGACCGTGCCCAAGGCCGACGAGCTGGTCGCGGCCCAGCGCGAGGCGGCCCAGAAGCAGGCCGACATGGAGCGGGCGGCCCGCGAGCGCAAACGCATCGAGGCCGAAGCGCAAAAAGACGAGGACGCGGCGGTGCAAGAGCGCCTGGCCGCGGCCCGTCAAAAAGAAGAGCAGGCCAAGCAGGACGCGGACGAGGCCAAGGCCCGGGCCAAGCAGCTCAACGCGGCCCTGAAAAAGACCCGCGATGGCCTCGTGGGGCGCATCGGCAAAGCCCTCGCGGGCAAGACCATCGACGAGGGCATCCTCGACGAGCTCGAGGCGGTGCTGTTCACCTCTGACGTCGGCGCGCGCACCGCGGAGCGGTTGCTCGAGGCGGTCAAGAGCAAGCTCAAGGCCGGCGAGCTGTCCGACGTGGCCAAGGTCCAGGCCGCGCTCAAGGCCGAGATCGTGGACATCCTCGATGGCCCCTCGCACGGGCCCGCCAACCTCGACGGGGACGGGCTCCGGGTGGTGATGATCGTGGGGGTCAACGGCGCGGGCAAGACCACCAGCATCGGCAAGCTCACCCACCGGCTGAAGGGGCAGGGCAAAACGGTCCTGCTCGGGGCGGGCGACACCTTCCGCGCCGCGGCCACCGAGCAGCTCGAGATCTGGGCCGAGCGCAACGAATGCCCCATCGTCAAGGGCGCAGAGGGGGCTGACCCCGCGAGTGTGCTCTACGACGCAGTGACCGCGGCCCAGTCACAAAATGTCGACGTGGTTTTGTGCGATACTGCCGGCCGTTTGCACACCAAGGTCAACCTGATGGAAGAGCTGTCCAAGGTGCATCGCGTGCTCGGCAAAGCCCAAGAGGGCGCCCCGCACGAGGTGTGGCTGGTCCTCGACGCCACCGTCGGACAGAACGCGATCCAACAGGCCAAGCAGTTCAGCGAGGCGGTGCCGGTGACCGGCATCGTGCTCACCAAACTCGACGGCACCGCCAAGGGAGGGGTGGTGATCGGCCTGTGCGCAGAGATGAACATCCCCGTGCGCTACATTGGCGTCGGCGAACAGCTCAGCGACCTGCGCCCGTTCTCGGCCGCGGGCTTCGCCGACGCGTTGTTCGGCGCGGACATCGTCGAGAAGTCGGCGGCATAAGAGGGTTCCGATTTGGAATTCGAACGCATCGGCGCCTACGTCGTCGAGAAACAGCTGGCCACCGGAGGGATGGCGCGGGTGCTCAAGGCCACCGCGCCCGACGGGTCGCCGGTTGTGCTCAAGGTGCCGCTGCGGGACAACCCCGAGACCATCGTGCGTTTTCGCGACGAGGGGCGCATCGGGATGCGGGTCAATCACCCCGCGATCGTGCGCACGGTGGAGTGTTTTGACTACGCGGACTTCCCGGTCATCGTGCTCGAGTTCATCGACGGCCAGAGCCTCGAAGACCTGATCAAACAAGCCCCCATCGGCCCCGAGGCCACCGCCTACCTCGGCTCGGTCATCGGCGACGCCCTGGCCGCGATCCACCGCGCCACCGACGAGGACGGGCGCGAACTGCACATCGTGCACCGCGACATCTCCCCCGCCAACATCCTCGTCGAGCGCGCCGGCACCCCCGTGCTCATCGACCTCGGCATCGCCCGGTCCGACGAGGCCGAACACAAGACCAAGACCGGCATCCTCCTCGGCACGCTCCCCTACCTCGCCCCCGAGCTGTTGTCCGACGGGGGCACGCCGTCGCCGTCGAGCGACCTCTGGGCCCTGGGCTGTGTGCTGTACGAATGCCTCACCGGCGAGCGGCTCTACGCCGGCCCCCAGGCGCGGGTGCTCGGCCAACTGGTCAAGCCCGACCCCGTTCCCCACGACAAGATCAAGGCCCAGCCGCCCGCGTTCCAAAAGCTACTGCAAAAGCTCATCGTCGCCGACCGCCGGGGGCGCATGAGCGATGGCCGCCAGGTCGCCAGCATGCTCGCCACCCTCACCCCGGGGCAAGCCGGGCGCAAAGAGCTCGCGGGGCGGGTCACCGACAACCTCGGCCAGGAAGAGTTCCCGCGGCCGATCACCCCGAGCAAGATTCCGCGGCCGGTGTTCTCCACCGATGAGGTCCAGCGCCGGCTGCGGCCCGACCCCGAGGGGCCGTACCTCGACGGGGGCGCGCCCCCCCGGCCGCCCACCCCCGCGGGGGGCATCGGCGGCCTGAGCCCGGCCGATGGTTTGCCCGTGCTCGCCCCGCTGGGCGCGGGGAGCGAGGACCTCCCGCCGTTGCGCACCCCCCGGCCGACCCCGCCGCCCATCCCCGACGAGTCCCTGGAGCTGGCCCACGACCCCTACGAGGCGCGCACCGCCCGGGGGCGGTTTGCCTCCGCCGACGACGGGGACGCGCGGGATTATTACCCCACGCCGGCCAAAAAGCGCGGGAGCCCGATGCGGTTTTTGGCCGGGCTGACCGTGGTCGCGCTTGTCATCGGCATTGGCATCGCGCTGTTCGTGCGGTCCCGCAAGGCCCCGGGAGAGGACGACGACCGCCTCGACGACCTGCGCCGGGAGGCCGCGCGCCTCCAGCTTGACGCGGAGCGCCGGGCCGAGGAGCTGCTGCGCCACGAGCGCCCGCCCCGGGCCCCCAAGTGCTGGACCCAGGACTACGGCTACTTCTTTGTCTACAAAGACCGGCGCGGGACCCAGACGGTCAAGGAGCGCATTCTCGACGTGCCCCGCCGCTACCGGCGCAAAGCCCGGTGCGTCAAAAAGGATCAGTAACATCCCGGCCCAATGGTCCTGCAGAACAATCCCGCAGGGAGGGTGGGGACCGGGTCAGCGAGATTGGCGCTTGGCTTCGCGCTCGAGCTCTTCTTTGTACGTGACCGAGTAGCGCGTCCACGGGCGCAGCTTCAGCCGCGCGTAGCCGATGGGCTCGTCGGTGCCTTCACAGTAGCCGTACGAACCGTCGTCGACCTTTTTCAGCGCGCGCTCCACCTCGCGGAGGAGCTTGGCGTCGCGGTCCATGAGCCGGGTCTCGAGCGCCACCTCGGCGTCTTCCGAGGCCTGGTCCGCTTCATCGCCCCCGCGCTCCTCGTGGCTCGCCCCTTGGCGGCGCTTGGACAGGCTCGAACGCAGCTCGTCGCGCTTGTCGTGCAGAAGCTTGACCAGCTCCTTGCGTTGGGTGGCGGTGAGCTCTTTTTCTCCCCGGGTCCGTGCGGCCATGACGCGCCTCCTGCCCGATCTTTGACGGGCGGCGAATCCTACGGAAAGCCGCGGGTGGGGGCAAGTGTTCCCCGCGGCGCACCGATTTGGGAATCCCGGCCCCGCCGGGGCGCGTCCGGCCACGGCCCGGGGCGTTGACACGGAAAACAACAGTTTCTAGCCCGCAGTGTCCCCGTCGGCCCATCCCCTCGGGGTGAAGGAGCGGTGTCGCATGGAGGACAAAGAAGTCCACCGATTGGTGAAGCAGCGCATGGAGAAGGCGGCCGAGCTGCGTGAGGCCGGGCTGAATCCGTACGCCAACGATTTCCGGCCCGAGCTCACCTGTGAGGAGTTCATCGGGCTGTACGGCGATGCCGAAAAGGAAGCGCTGGCCGAGGTGAAGACCACCCACACGTTGGCGGGTCGGCTCGTGGCCCAGCGCACCATGGGCAAGGTCACGTTCTTGCGCATTCGGGATCGCAGCGGCGAGGTCCAGCTGTTCATCAAAAAGGACCGCGTGGGCGAGGACACCTACAAGCTGCTCAAGCTCGCCGACCTCGGGGACATCCTCGGCGTGGCCGGCTCCCCGATGAAGACCAAGACCGGCGAACTGTCGGTGGCCGCGGACGGGTTGCGGGTGCTCACAAAGTCATTGCATCCCTTGCCGGACAAATTCCACGGGCTGACCAACACCGAGCAGCGGTACCGCCACCGGTACATCGATCTCGCGGTCAACCCCGAGGTGCGCGAGACGTTCCGCACCCGCAGCCGCATCATCCGTGGCATCCAGCAGTTCTTGGACCGGCGCGACTTCATCGAGGTCGAGACCCCCATCCTCGGCGAGGAAGCGGGCGGGGCGCTGGCGCGTCCCTTCGTGACCCACCACAACGCGCTGGACATGGATCTGTACATGCGCATTGCCACCGAGCTGCACCTCAAGCGGCTGGTGGTTGGTGGCTTTGAGCGCGTCTACGAAATCGGGCGCTTGTTCCGCAACGAGGGGATCAGCACCAAGCACAACCCCGAGTTCACCACCATCGAGTTCTACCAGGCCTACGCGACCTACACCGACCTCATGGAGCTGACCGAGGAGCTGATTTGTGGCTTGGTGGAGAACATCCTCGGCACCCAGGTCGTCCGCTATGGGGAGCGGGAGATCGACTTCTCCCGTCCCTGGCGGCGGGTGGCGATCGCGACCCTGGTGCAAGAGCACCTCGGGCTCGACGAGGACCTGCGCCACATCCACTCGGTGGAGCGGGCCCTGGCCGTCGCCGCCGGCCACACCGTGACCCCCGAGGCGCTGTTGTTGACCTGTCTGAAAGAGCTCACCGACGAGGAAGCCGAGCAGTTCGTGCCCGGTCTGCCCGCCCGGGTGGGCGACGAGGGCATCGTGGGCCGGGCCCTGCGGGCGTTCAAGGACGGGGGCGAGGACTTCTACCCGCGCTTGGGCAAAGCCATCGACGGCGCGTTGTCGTCGGGCGGGGCGTTGACCTCGTCGATGCCCAGCGAGGAGAACACCGACGAGCTCGAGGAGGCCACCGACCCCGGCGCGGGGCCCGGCGCGCGTCGTCGACGAGCGGCCAACCCCGATTGGGTCCGGCGCCGGCGCTTGGCGTTGCACCTGCTGTACGACGTGTTCGACCACGAGATCGAAGAGACCTTGACCAACCCCACGTTCATCACCGACTTCTCGGTCAACGAGAGCCCGCTGGCGCGCTCCCGCGACGGGGACCCGGCGGTGGTGGACCGGTTCGAGCTCATCGTCGCGGGCATGGAGGTGGCCAACGCGTTCTCCGAGCTCAACGACCCCATCGATCAACGCGCGCGGTTCGAGTCGCAGCAGCGCGACCGCGAACGCGGCGACTCCGAGGCCCACGGCATCGACGAGGACTTCGTGCACGCGCTGTCCATCGGCATGCCCCCCACCGCGGGGGAGGGGATCGGAATCGATCGGCTGGTGATGTTGTTGACCGACAACCAATCCATCCGTGAGGTCATCTTGTTCCCGCAGATGAGGAAGGTCGACGGATGATTCCCCAAGACGCGCACACCGTCGCGGCTGCGGCCGTGGCCGGGGTGTTTTTGTACCTCGGCGCTGCGGGCCTGGCGATTCGGGCCGCGACGCTGCGCGGCCTGCCCAGCTGGGTGGGGGTCGCCCTCGGCGTGTTCGCGGCGCCGCTGTCGGCGCCGGTGCTGTTGGTGATGGCGATGACCCACCCCGACCCGGTGCTCGAGGCGCGGGGCGGGGGCGTGTTCAAGCGCGGCCCCGACGGGATCGTGTCGTTGCCGGGCATCCTCATCGGGGCGGTGCTGTCCCTGGTGGCGTTGGTCGGCACCTTCGTGGGGTGGCGCTACGGGTTCGAGATTCGCGGCGAGAACCTCCAGGCCCCCGTCGTGCGCGCGTTCATGATCGGCGGGTTCATCGCGGGGTTTTTGGTCTCGACGCTCAGCAAGCGGGTCAGCTTCCTCGAGGCCCTGATCATCACCGGGCTGTGCGCGCTCGTGCCGGTGTTCGGCGGCGATTACGTCTCCGAGATGTTCACCTACGGGACCGCGGCCGCCTACTACGGCGTGGTCCTCGTCGCGGGCGCGCTGCTGTTGCTGTTGGTGCTCACCCTCGGGGGCTCGTTCGGGTTTTTGTTCACCGGGGACGGCAAGATCTCGCTGTCGTGGTCGTACGAGAATTGGATCGGCCGGCGCTTTTTGATGGGCAAGCGGGGCAACAACGTCGTCGGGACCATCACGTCGATCAGCGTGCTCGCGGTGGCGGTCGGCACCTGCGCGATGATCGTGGTGATGAGCGTGATGAACGGTTTTTCCACCGACCTGCGCAGCAAGATCTTCGGGGCCAACGCCCACCTCATCGTGCTCAAGTACGGCAACGACTTCACCGACTACGACGCGGTCCGAAAAAAGACCCGGCGGGTCGACCACGTGACCGGCGCGAGCCCCTTCATCCTCAACGAGGTGATGGTCAGCTCTGACGTCAACCTCACCGGCGCGTTGCTCAAGGGCATCGACACCGAGACCGTCGACCAGGTGAGCATCCTGCGCAAAAATGTGGTCCAGGGCGACCTCAACCACCTGCGCACCCCCGCGCTGATCGCGGTGCCGAAGACCCACAAGATCAAACCCACGGTGGGCCCGGCCGGGACCCAGGGCAGCGCCCCCCTGCCGTCGGGCCAGGACGACAAAAAGGCCATGGCCCCCACCGGCACCACCCGCCACGACGTGGCCGACCCGCTCTCGCCCACCGATCCCTTGCTCCCGCCGCTGGAGCAAAAAGCCGCCGACGCCGAGGCGGCCAACACCCCGACCACCTCGGAGCTCGAGGCGCTCGACGCCGCCATCGCCGCGGCCGCGGCCGGCACCCCGGCTGCAGATGCATTGGCCAAGGACGGCGGCCCCGCCGACAAAAACCTCCTCCCCGGCATCGCCATCGGGCAGGAGATGAGCCGCAACCTCAAGGTCTACGTCGGGGACGTCATCAACGTGGTCAGCCCGGTGGGCGAGCTCGGCCCCACCGGCCCCGTGCCCAAGGCCCGCGCCTTCCGCGTCGCCGCGGTGTTCTTCTCGGGGATGTACGAATACGACAGCAAGTTCATCTACATCGACCTCGCCGAGGCCCAAGACTTCTTCACCCTCGGCCAGTCGGTGACCGGCATCGAATACAAGGTCGACGACATCGACAAGACCCAGGAGATCGGGCGGCACATCCTCAAGCGGGTGGGGGGCTATCCCTACCGCAGCAAAGACTGGATGGAGATGAACAAGAACCTCTTCTCTGCGCTCAAGCTCGAGAAGATCGCGATGTTCATCATCTTGACCTTCATCATCCTCGTGGCCAGCTTCCTGATTGCAGCTACATTGATCGTGTTCGTGATCGAGAAGTCCAAGGAGATCGCGATCCTCAAGAGCATGGGGGCCACCGACACATCGATCATGAAGGTGTTCGTGACCTACGGGGTGATCGTGGGGACCTTCGGGGCGCTGGCCGGATTGGGGGTGGGGCTGTTGCTCTGCTTTGGCATCCAGACCTTTGGCATCGGGCTGGACCCCGACGTCTACTACATCACAAATCTGCCCGTGCACGTCGACAGCTTCGAGGCCACCGTGGTCGCGCTCGCCGCCATTGTGCTCAGCTACCTCGCCACCATTTACCCCTCGCTGCTCGCGGCCCGGCTGCGCCCGGTGGAAGGCCTGAGGTTCGAATGATGGACATCACGGTGCGCGACCTGCACAAGAGCTACTTCCTCGACGGGGCCGAGATCCCCGTGCTCAAGGGGCTCGACTTCACGATTCCGTCCGGGACGTTTTTGTCCATCACCGGCCCGTCCGGGGTCGGCAAGTCCACCCTGCTCCAGGTCATGGGCACCCTCGACCAACCGAGCGCAGGGCAGGTGCAATACGACGGGCGCAACGTGTTCGACGACACCGCGGCGGGGCTCTCGGCGTTTCGCAACCGCCACATCGGGTTTGTGTTCCAGTTTCATCATTTGTTGCCCGAGTTCACCGCGCTCGAGAACGTGATGATGCCTGCGCTCATCGACCGCGTGGGGGGCGCGGTGGCCGAGCAACGGGCCCGCGGCCTGCTCGCCCAGGTGGGGCTCGAGGCCCGGGTCAAACACCGGCCGGGGGAGCTCTCGGGCGGTGAGCAACAACGCGTGGCCTTGGCCCGGGCCCTGATGAACGAGCCCGAGGTCCTGCTCGCCGACGAGCCCACCGGCAACCTCGACGAGCAGACCGGCGAAGGCATCTTCGACATCATGCGCACGCTCAACAAAGAGCGCGGCATCACCGTGGTCATCGTCACCCACAACCAGCGCCTGGCCGCGACCATGCCGCGCCAGATGCACATGAGCCGGCAAGGCCTGTCCTGGCTCGACCAGGGCGAGCAGCCCGACCCCGTGCCCCCCAGCCAGCCGGTCAACATCCCGAGCTGATCGGGAACCATCCCTCCTCCCGGCGGTCTAGCCGGCAGGAGGGATGATGCGAAGCTTTGTCCACACCATCGCCGGCGTGCTCGCCGGCGGCGCCTTGCTCGGGCTGTTGGCGGTGCCCGACGCTCCAGCGCCCGCCCACGTCGACGAGGCCCGCGCCACCGAGCGGGCCGACGAGGGCCGCGCGCTTTTTATGCATAGCTGGACCCGCGCGGACCCCCGCAGCGTGGCCGGCAACGGCCTCGGCCCGTACTTCAACGCCACCTCCTGCGTGGGCTGCCACAGCCGCGGCGGGGCGGGGGGCGGCGGGTCGCGGGACCACAACGTGAACATCGTCGGCGGGTTTGTCGCCCACCGGCAAAGCTGGCCTGGCGTCGGGGTTCCGCTCGGCGCCCCCGCGGGATTTGGCGGTCTCGGCATCGGTGGCCTCACCACCGCGACCCTGCGGTTCGTGCGCGGGCGTGCCCCGCTGGTGCGCGGCGCACGCAACGCCCCGGCGCTCTTCGGCGCCGGGCTCATCGATGCGATTCCCGACGAGACCATCATCGCCGAGGCCCAGGCGCGGGACCCGCGCTGGCCGGACATCCGCGGCCGGGTGGGCCGGGACGCGACGGGGGCGGTGGCGCGCTTTGGCTGGAAAGGCGACGTGGCCCGGCTCTCCACATTTGTGGCCCAGGCCGCGGCCAACGAGTTGGGGCTCACCAACCCGGGGCAAGCCGAGACCGTGCCCGCCTCGGCCGAACGGTCCCCCGATCTCGACCTCGACCAAGCCGACCTGGACGCCTTGGTGGCGTTTGTGGCGCGACTGCCGCGCCCGGTCGAGGAGCCGCCCAGCGCGTTGGTCGAGCGCGGCGCGCAGGTGTTCGAGGCGGTGGGGTGCACCGCGTGTCATCGCCCGCGCCTCGGGGCGGTGCGAGGCTTGTACAGCGATCTCCTGCTGCACGACCTGGGGGCGCAGCTTGTCGACGGCGCGGGCGGCTACTACGGCGCGCCCCTCAAAGATGAGCAGGCGCCCCTGTGGCGCACCCCGCCGCTCTGGGGGCTGCGCGATTCCGCGCCCTACCTGCACGACGGCCGGGCCACCACCGTGGACGACGCGGTTCGCGCCCACGCGGGGGAGGCCGAGCCCGTCCGCGGCCTCTATGAAGCATTGCCGCCGGTCGAACGAGAGGCCCTGCTCAGCTTCCTCGACACCCTGCAAGCCCCATAGGCGGCAGATGAGGCAAACAATCGTTCGAGCCTGAAGAGCCGCCTACCGCCGACCGGTCACGTCTCGCTCAGATGAGAAGCGCGCGCGAGGCGAAGGCCCAGCCTGCGCCGCTTGTCACAAATCGAAGTCGCCGCGGTCGTACGCGTCCCGGGCGTTGCCAACCAATTCGGAAGGCACGACGGTGTAGCGGATGGTCGCGACCAGGGCGAGGTCGACCTCGCCGAGCGGCTTTCTGCGCATGTTGGCGGCGGAGCCCTCGGACAGGGTGGGGCGGGTCCCTTCGGGGAGCGCGGTCACGAGGGTGAACCGGAGCTTCTTGAGGCCGTCGTTGAACAGCTCCTCGCCCGCGTCGTTGTCGAACCGGATGGGGGTGGTGCCGTCGGTCTCGGCGTATTGGCGATCCAAGGTGCCGATCTTTTCGACTGCGCCGGACTCGATGAGCTCGTCGGCGTCGGCATCCTCGATGTATTCGAGGGTCATGTAGATGTCGAGGTCGACGGTGTCGAAGGTCAGGCTGTTGTCTTTCCACTTGAGCCCGATGTTCTCGAGGTTGACCGCCTGGATGGCGTCGGGGGAGCTCACGTTGAGCTGCTCGGTGATGTCCACCGGGACCGCCGAGCGCAGGTTGAGATCGTCGAACAGCCCTTGGTCCTCCGCGAACTCCTCGACGTCGACCACAAGCTGCGGGCAGTCCATGGGGTTGGGCTCGTCACAGCCGTCGAGATTGGGCACCGGGTTGCCCTGGTCGTCGGTGACCTCCACCGAGATCGGGAACTCCTCCGGCACGCGGGGCGGGTTGCCGACTTCGTCGTCGTCGGTGCGGTCGAGGGCCTTGAGCACCACACATTGTTCGGAGTCGCCGTCGTTGCAGACCTCGGCCTCGGCGGACTCGATCTTCTCGGTGACGTCGATGTGCACCGGCGGGGTCTGGAGGTTGACCGAGAGATCGATGGGCTCTTCATAGAGCGCTTGCAGGTATTCGCACCCGGTGGCGGACACGGCGAGGGACAAGCAGGCAAGAACGTTCAAGAATTTCATGTGACTCCCGGTGTGCAGAAAGGATACCCAGGGTCCTTTCGGCGCGCACACCGCGGGTCAGAAGTGTCTCACCGGGGGGTGGGAGCCTGGGCCAGCGCGGTCAGCGTGGCTTCGTGCTGGGCCGCGCGGTCGTGCGCGCGGTGCAGCAGGGCCGCGACCGGGGCGTCGGCGGGCAGCGCCCCGCTGGCCATGGCCTCGTGGATGGTGGCCACGATGTCGTACAGGCCGGTGTGGTAGCCCCGCCCATCCGAGGCGACGGCCAACGACGGCACCTGTTGGTTCGCGGGCAGCGCCTCGACCGGGAGCGGGGACGCGGCCAGCCGGACCCAGGGCGCCCCCGCCCGGCTCGATCCGAGCAGCGTGGGGGCGCCGACCGCGGGGCCAAAGCCCAGGCCGGGCGCGATCGCGACCACGCCGATGACCGGGCCGCCGAGCCCCGGCAACAGCGCGCGCAAGGCCGCCGGGTGTGTGGGGCCGAGCAAGATGTCGCAGCGGGCCCGGGCGAGGGCGGTCAGGGTCCGGGCCGCGCGCGGATCGACCGCGTCTTTGCGCAGGCGATCGGTGCGCACGAGCAGGCCGCCGCCCCGGGGCACGATGCCGTCCTGCTGCTCGACGGCGCGGCGCTCGTCGGCGCAGTCTGGCGCCTCGGTGAACAGCACGCTCATGCCCTCGTAGGGGTCGCCGCCGAGCGCGGTGAGGCGGGGCCCCAGCCGGCGCACGTAGGGTGAAAAAAGCTCATGGGCCGCGCCGCCCACGACGAGAATCGCGGGCCGTTCGAGCGGGGTCTCGACCGGGAGCGCCCCCCGCCGGGGCATGAGGCCGAAGCTGCGCTGGGGGCTCGCCCCCGCGAGCGCGGCCAAGAACGCGCGGCCTTGGGCTTCGTCGTCGAAGGCCCCGCGCACGTCGACGCCGAGCAGGGCCGCGGCGGTGTCGAACCCGGGCGCGGGACCGGGCCCGAGCTGGCGCGCGATTTTGGCGCACTCCACGTCGAGGCCGCACAGGAGCATGGCCGCGTCCCCGGCGGCGTGGGGGCCGTCTTCGACCACCAGCTGCACCCCGTCGTCGAGCGGGGTCACGTGCGGGTACAGCGGCGCGTCCACCGCGCGCACCACCACCCGGGCCGCGGACAACAGCGGCGCGCCCCCGAGGGCGAAGGCGCGGACCAGAAAGCCGAGGTCCACCCCCGCCCGGGCGGCCCCCTCGTGGCCGAGGGGGTGGAGGGCTTGGTAGGTCTCGTGGAGCGCGGGGGCAGACAGCGCCGCGTGCTCGAGCGTGTGGCAGGCCTCGGTGAGGACGGACAGGGCGAGGTCGCGCATGGGGGGAGTCTACGCCAACCGGGCGGATTTCGGTAAAAGCAGGGCGCGGCACACGGCTGACAGACGGAGGACGGGATGAGCGAAACGGTGGCGGTGTTGGGTGCAGGATCATTTGGGACCGCGCTGGCCAAGTTGATGGCCGAGGGCGGTCACCGGGTGACGATGTGGGCCCGCGACGAGAACGTGGTGAAGGTGATCAACGAGGAGTCCCGGCACCCCAAACGGTTGCAGGAGATTCGGTTGCCGAGCGGGCTGACCGCGACCCGCGACGTGCTCGAGGCCGTGGATGGGGCGAGCATCGTGGTCTCGGCGATTCCCACGGTGGCGGTGCGCGAGGTCTGGGGCAAAGCCAGGGCCAAGACCGCCGACGACGCGCTCATCGTGAGCGCGACCAAGGGCATCGAAAACGGCACGCTGATGTTGGTCAGTGACATCCTGGTCGACGTGCTCGGCGCGGCCAAGCGCGACCAGCTGACCTACCTGTCGGGGCCGAGCTTCGCCAAGGAGCTCGCCCAGCGGCTGCCCACCGCGGTCACGGTGGCGTCGACAAACATCGACGCCGCGACCAAGGTGCAGCGCGCGGTGAGCAACGATTATTTTCGGGCCTACACCACCGAGGACGTGCTCGGGGTCGAGCTCGGCGGGGCCCTGAAAAACGTCATCGCCATCGCCGCCGGGGCCGCGGACGGGCTCGGCTTTGGGCTCAACACCCAAGCGGCGTTGATCACCCGCGGCCTGGCCGAGATGGGCCGGCTGGCGATGAAGATGGGCGCGCAGCCGATGACCTTGGCCGGGCTCGCGGGCATGGGCGACCTGGTGTTGACCTGCACCGGCAAGCTGAGCCGCAACCGCACGGTGGGGACGAAGCTCGGTGAAGGCAAGAAGCTTGACCAGATTCTCGAGGAGCTCGGCGAGGTGGCCGAGGGGGTCAACACCGCGCGGTCGGTCTACGACCTGATGCGACGGGAAGAGGTCGAGATGCCGATCTCCGAAGGGGTGTGGCGGCTTTTGTTCGAGGACGGGGTAGACCCGAAAATGGCGGTGTACGAGTTGATGGGCCGCAAGCTCAAGCGCGAGGGTGAATAGCCGGCGGGCGCGCTCAGCCCGGCGCGAACAGCCGGTGCAAGCGGGGCTCGTCGACGGTGGCCGACGGGGCGGGGCCGAGGGCGGGGCGGCCGCGTTGCAGCCCCAGCACAATGTCTGTGCAGTCAAGCGCGGTCTTGAGGTGGTGGGCGGCGATCAGCACCGACGCGCCGGCCGCGGTGCGGCGCCGCAGGGCCGACGCCACGAGGTCCTGTTTGCCCACGTCGAGGGAGGCGAAGGGCTCGTCGAGCACGAACAACCTCGCCTCGGGGTGCACAAACACCCGCGCGAGGTGGGCGCGTTTTTGTTGGCCGCCGGACAGCTGGGACAGGGGCTCGTCGAGGAGCGTGGCGAGGTCGAGCTCTTCGGCCACCGCGCGCACCGCGGGGTCGCTGGCGGGGGCGCGGCCGCGCACGGGGTAGAGCCCCTGGGCGATGCGCTCGCGCACGGTGAGGGCGACCGCGACCGGGCGCTGGCCCAGGCTGGCGATGCGCCGGGCGCGGTCCGCGACCGACAACGCGGCGAGGTCGTCGCCCAGCAGCCGCGCGGTCCCCGACGACAGGGGCAACAGCCCGCACACCGCGTCGAGCAGGGTGGACTTGCCCGCGCCGTTTTGCCCGAGCACGGCCAAGGCTTCGCCGGGGTGAACGCGCAGGCTGACGTCGTCGAGCACCGGGCGCCCGGCCCGGGTGACGCGCAGGCGGTCGAGCTCAAGCATGGCTTTGACCATTCCGCAACTGTCGAAGCAAAATCCAGGCGAGGCTGGGCGCCCCCACCAGCGCGGTGATCGCCCCCACCGGGAGCTCGGTGCCCAGCGAGGCGAACAGCCCGCGGCAGGCCGCGTCGGAGAGCACGAGCAGCGCGGCCCCGAGCAGGGCCGCGGCCGGGACCAGCCGGTGATGGTCGGCGCCGACCAAGGCCCGGGCGAGGTGGGGCACGACCAGGCCGACAAACCCGATCATGCCGCACACGGGCACGAGCGCGCCCACGATCACCGCCGTGACCACCAGGGCGCGCCGCCGCACCGGCACGGGGTCGACCCCGAGGCGGCGGGCCTCGTCGTCGCCTGCGCGCACAATGTTGAGCCGGTCGGCGTCGCGCAAGAGCACAAAAAGGCCCGCGCCGAGCACGGCCGCGAGCGCCCCGAGCACCGTGGGCGCGGGGTAGCGCAACATGCCCACGAGCCAGAACAGCATCGACTGCGCGGTGGACGCGTCGACGAGGGTCTTGACCAGGGTGATCAACGCCGATGCAAAGGCGTTGATCAAAATCCCGATCAGCAACACGAGCTCCCCCGTGCGATGGGCGGGCGCGCGCACCAGGGCCGCGGCCAGCACGAGGGTGGCGAGCAGGGCGCCCCCGAGGGCGCCGGCTTCGAGCAGGCCGAACGCGGTGGGCAACAGGGCGATCACCAGCGCGCCCCCGAGGGCGGCGCCCCCGGACACGCCGACCACGTAGGGGTCGGCGAGCGGGTTTTTGAACAGGCTCTGCAGCACCGCCCCGCACACCGCGAGCGCCCCCCCGGCCAGGGCCCCGAGCAGGACGCGCGACCAGCGCAAAAAGCCCGCGGGCACATCGAAGCCGGCCGGGCCGACAAAACCCGCCGCGCCCACCGCCAGCACCGCCCCGGCGGCGAGCCCGATCAGGGCCCAGCGGGCGCGGGTCATGGGGCGAACACCAGGCGCCGCAAAATCGCGACGTCGGCGGGCAAAGACACCCCCGGCCGCATCAGGATGGGGGCGTCGGGCGCGCGCACCGCGGGGGCGCTTTTGCCGAGGGGGGCGAACATCGCGCGCAGGGCCTCACCCGCCGCCGGGCCCTCGGCCGCGACGACCACGTCGACGTCGAGGCTGGCCACCGCCTCGAGGGACAGCACCGGCCAGGGGGCGTCCACCGACAGCGCCAACCGGGCCCCGATGAGCGCGACCGCTTCGGCCGCGAACGCGTCCCGGCCCGCGACCACCAGCGGCCGGGTCGCCACCGCGACCAGGACCCGCGGGGCGTCCGGCACCGGCGGCCGCGACAGCTTGGCCAGCGCCTGGTCGAAGTCCGCCACCGCCCGCTGCCCGGCTTTGGGCACCCCCAGGGCGCGGCCGACCCCGGCGATGAGGTCGCGGGTCTCGCGCAGGCGGTCGGCGAACCCCACGAACACGGGGATGCCGCGGGCGGTGAGCTGCTCGAGCACGTCCCGCTGGCCCGACGAGGGCATCGCGAGCACCAGGTCAGGCTTCTGCGCGAGCAGCGCCTCGAGGTTCACGTCGACATAGCCGCCGACCTTGGGCAGCGCTTTGGCCGCGGCCGGTCGATCACAAAATCGCGTCACCGCCACCACCCGGTCGCCGGCCCCGAGGGCGAACGCGATTTCGGTGGTGACCGGGGCCAGGCTCACGACGCGGGCGGGCGGGTGGGGGGGCCGGTGGTCGAGAAAATGGGCCGTGCGCCGCGCGTCGGGGTCGGCGCCGTAGACCCAAAAGGGAACCAAACAGGCCGCGGCCAGCGCCGCGGCGGCGACGAGGAGCGAACGGGTCATGGGCCAAACTCCGCGTGCGGGGCCAAGGTCACAAGCTCGTTGGACAGCGACAGCAGCGCCAGCGCCTGGGTCCCGTCGGGCGCGGCCGCGACGTCGAGCAGGCCTTGGGTCAGGGTCACGCCCGCCGCCCGCACATCGAAGCCCCCCGCGGGCAGGGGGGCGGGGTCGGCGGTCAGCGTGCCCAAGTCCAGGGTGTGCAGGCGGTCGGTGGAAAAGACCGGGGCGAACACAAGCTCGGCGGGGCCTCGGATCAAGGTGAAGACCGCGTCCAGGCCCGTGCCCGGGAGTTCTATAATTGCGGAAGTATCGAAAGATGTATCCTCGGGGTGCAACACCGCCACCGCGGGGCGGACGAGGCTGCCCACCGCGATGCGGTCCCCGACGAGCACGGGGGTGGCGGGGGCAAAATGGCCGGCGGTGATGCGCCGCACCGGCGGGCCCCCCCCGGCCACATCGAGGGGATAGAGGGCGAGGCTGCCGAGCGAGATGGGCTGGTACCCGTCGGCGTACGGGCCGAACGCGCCCGACGCGCTCACCCACACGCCCTCGTCCCCCACCGCCAACCCTTGGGGGTTTTGGTCGGGGAGCACGGTGTGGCCCTCGAGCTCCAGGCGTTGCGCACGGATGCGAAACCGCGCGAGCACACCGGGGGCCAGGATTTGGCCGTTGTCGTCGTCGGCGGGGTTGAGCAGGTTGGTGTACGCGACCAGGGCGACGTCGCCGGCCACCACCACCGCCTGGGGGTGACGCCAGGCCACGGCCAGGGCGATGTCGTCGACGGTGCCGTCCTCGTCGGTGTCCAGGGGCGTGCGCAGCGGGCGCGGCCACAACAGCTGGTCCTGGGCCAAGGCCCCGCTGTCGTCCCGGGCCCGGTCGCGAAAGAGCACGGTCCCGGCGCAGGCGTCGACCAGGGCGATCTCGTGGGTCGCGTAGAGCGTCACCACCGCGCGGCCGTCCCCGGTGGGGGCGAAGGCAAACGGATTGGCCCCGGCGCCGTCCGGGCCGAGGGCGAAGGGGGTCGAGCGGGCCGCGTCCCCGCGCACGTCGAGCGAAGCGTCCCCCGAGGTGAGCGCGGCGGGCCAGAGCCCCCCCGCACACCGCACGAACCCGACGTCGTTGGGCAGCGCCCCGGTGGGCGCGCGGTCGCCCACGGTGCAGGCGCCGCTTCCGTCCCGGACCCGAAACCGGGCCCAGGTGTGGCGCGCGCCCTCGGCGAAGTCGACGTCGACCGTGTCCTGGCCTTCGTCGGCAAAGCGCAGCGTGGCCCGGCCCTGCTCGTCGACCACCGCCTCGGTTCCGCCCGCGGTCACCACCGTGCCCGGGGGCGCGGCGCCGGTGAACAGCTGCAGCACAATGTCTGTGCCGCGTCGCCCGCAGGCCATGTGGGTGCCGGCGTAAGGGGCGGGCAGGGTCTCCGCGACCGGGCCGCAGGGCGCGGGGTCGTCGGGACCGGGGCAGGCGGGGCCCGCCAAAACCGTGAGGGCCAAGGCCGCACCCAGGGCCAGGCGCGGGGGGGACGGGGAGAGGGTCATGACGCGACCTCCAGCCCGACGAACACCACGCGCCCGGGCAACGGAAACAAGTACATGTCGGCCGCGTCGGTGCGGTTGAACACGTTCTGGGCGCTGACCGACACCGCGACCCCGGGGCCGAGCGGGTGGCTGAGCCCGAGGTCAAACAATGTATAGGCAGGGGTCTTGAGCGTTCCGAACAGGTTGCTCGCGGTGGGGCCCCGGTGCCGGGCGGTGACGAGGACCCGGGTGGCGGTGGGCGGTCCGAGCGCGAGCCGGCCGCGGCCCTGCACCGGGGCGGCCAAGGGCAGGGGGGCGCCGGACGCGAACACCTGGCTGTGCAGCAGGCGGCCGGACACGTCGAGGGTCACCCACCGGGCGGGCCGGCTCCGCACCCGGCCGCTCACCCCCGCGCGCCACCCCGGGCCGGTGTTGATGGGCGCGATTTCGTATGCGTTGCGGTTGGTGAACAAAATCGCGTCCCAGATGATGCCCCCAAAGGGCGCGACCTCGACGACGGTGGCGCGGGGCAAGCGCAACACCAGCGCGGCGTCGACGTCGGTGAGCGCCTCGGGCACCAGGTCGGGGTTGCCCAGCACCAACCCCCGGGGCGCGAACAGCTCGTCGAGGGTGGGCGCGCGGGGGCGGTGGGCGAGGCCGAGGCGGAGGTCGGCGGGCCCGAGCCGAAGGGCCGCGGTGGCCTGGCCCCCGACGAGCAGGCCTTGGTCGCTGAGCCAATCCCCGCGGGCCTGCGCGGAGAGCACAAACGGCCCCGCCCGCCCGGTGGCCGCGGCCTTCGCGAACACCGCCTGGCGGGCAAAGCCCGTGGCCAGGACCGCGGTCCGTTCCGCGCCCAGGGTCAGGGCCGCGTCGAGGCCCGCGGACACCACGCCGGCGCGGGCCGAGACCCCGGTGTGCACCGCCGCGACCGCCTCGGCGGCGCCGGTGCGCGTGACCGCGCGCCGGGTGGACAGGCGCGCGGTGGGCGCGAACGCGATGTCGACCGGCCCCGCCCGCCCGGACAGGTGGGGCCTGACCCCGAGCAGCGCGCGCTGACCGCGCAGCCCGTCGGTGGGGGCGGCGGCGAACCCGGGCACGCCCCCGTCGTGAAACGTCCCCAGGGCGGTGGCCCCGACCTCGGCGCGGCCGAACCGGGCGCGGCCCGCGGCGAACAGACCGGCCCGGGTCTGGTCGTTGTTGGTCCGGACCTGGGCAGGCGACAGCCGCCCGTCGGGGGTCCGGGGGGTGAAGACAAAATCGCCCGCGGTCCGCGCGAACTGGCCGGCGAGGGTCGCTTCGCCACCGTCGGCGGTCACGTCCGCGCGGAGGTCGGCGCGGGCCGAGGCCAGGCTGCCGAACGCGACCCGGGCGGCGGCCCCCGACGTGACCGGCGCCGGCACCGCGAGCGCGAGCCCCGACCCCGACCGCGCCGCGCGGGGGGCGAGGTAGAGCGGCGCGAAGGCCGCGTCGATGTCGCCGCTCGCGGGGTCGGCCAGCGAGAGCCCGTCGACCCGGAGCCCGGCCCGGGGGCCGCTCAACCCGCGCACCTCGAGGCGCACGGGGGCGAGCGGGCCACCCGATTGGGCGAGCCCGGCGTCGGGTTCGGCCGCGAGGCGCGCGGTGGGGTCCTCGGCCGCGGCGGGGGCCACGGTGGGCGCGCCGGCGCGGGCGGTGACCTCGGTCTCGAGCTGGGCCGCGAACAGCAGGAGGCAGGGCAGGGCGATCACCCCGGGCCCGCCACCCGCACCAGCCGGCGCAGGCCGCCCGGGTGGGTGACGCGGACGAGCAGGTCGTCGCCGATGGGGGTGATGAAGTCGACAGTTTCGCAACCATCGGACTGGGCGGTGAGCAGCGACGTGACCACCGGGGGGGCGGTGTTGTCGAGCGCATCGTCGAACGCGTAGAGCGCGACCTCGTCGAGCACCAACGCAAAGCTGTCGTCGTAGCTGGCGTGGAGCAGGGCGAGGCCGTCGGCGAACCGGGCGGCCCCCTGGACCTCCCGGGCCACGGGCACGAGGTCGGCGAAGGCCACCGGCGAGCCGAACTGGGCCGCGGCCACCTGCATCACCCGCGCGATGGCGAACCGGTTGATGAACTCCCCGTCGGCGTAGCCGACCCCGATCTGCCCGGCCGTGCTCACGGCCAAAAAGCCGCTGCCGGCGAAATCGGCCGGAAATGTGAACAGCGTCTGGGCGGGGTCGCCGGTGAGCGTGCCCCCGTAGACCGCGCCGCCGTCGCCCACCCCGTCGAGCGCGAGGCTGTTGGTGGCGATGCCGCTGGGGGTCACCGCGCCGGTCCAGATGCCGGGCGCGGACACGTGGGTCACGGACTGGTCGTCGAACGCATAGGCCGCGACCTGCCCCGGGAAGCTGTCGCTCTGCGCGTCGTAGTCGAGGGTGTAGCCGGCGAGCATGGTCTCGCCCAAGGGATCGATGTCGAGAAAACCGCTCACATACACATTGGGCGCGGCCTGGTCCGCGGGTGCCACCAGGTCGAAGACCACCGCGGTGCCGTCGAGGTTCGGCCAGGTGCCGAGGTCGATCACCTCGTGGGTGGCCTGGTCGATGCCGTACACCCGCTCGCCGGCGGTGGCGAAGGGTCCGATCGTGCTGGGCAGCGCCGCGGCCCCCACTTTGCCGAACGGGGCGGTCAGGGAGCCGAGATCGTCGTCGGTGACCGGGGCGCAGGCATCTCCATCCCCATCTCCATCTCCATCTCCATCTCCATCTCCGTCTCCATCCCCATCTCCGTCTCCGTCTCCGTCTCCGTCTCCATCCCCGTCTCCGTCTCCGTCTCCATCTCCATCTCCATCTCCATCTCCATCTCCATCTCCGTCTCCATCACCGGCCGTGTCCATGGGACACCCGACGAGGACGCCCGCGAGCGACCACACAAACACAAACCCCAGCCCACACGATGCTTTCGCCATCGCGACCTCCTTTGATCAGGACAAAGAGCTCGCACCAGGCGTGCGGGGCCGGCCGTGTGCGCGGCGCAATCCCTCGCTCCATGCAGGCCGGTCTCCTGGCTCACGGCCGTCGTCCCCGCCCCCTTCCCAGCACCGAGGTGCCAGTGGGTCTGTGGCGGGGCATGACCGATTACAGTGGCGCAACCGCGCCGGATTTTCACCGGCTTCCCTGATCGCTTTCGCGATCGCCCGCAAGGTCGTTCAAGTTGTCCGACGACTATGGAGGCTCGACCGCGGCCGCACAAGGGGCTTGCGCGGCGGCGGCGTAGGCGGGACAAGACCCTCATGATGTCGTCGAAAACCGCGCGCGTTCGCCCCGCACCCGCCGCCACGTGGGCGGCCGGGCTCTGTTTGACCCTCCTGCTCGGCGCTGGTTGCCGGCCGTTCGCCGGGGTGGGTGACAGCTGTCTGCAGACCCCGTGCAAAAGCGGCCTGTTGTGCGTCGAAGGGGTGTGCAGCATCGACGTGGTCCTGCCCGAGCCCGAGCCCGAGGCCGAGCCTCCGGTCGACTGCGTCACCACCGCCGACTGCGGCGTGGGGGGCTCGACCGACGGCCGGTCCTGCGTCGACGGGGAATGTGTCTGGACCGATTGCACAGACGACGGCGACTGCGGCGGCCGGGTCTGCGAGGACGGCCAGTGCGCGCCCATCGAGGAGTGCGATTTCGACGACGACTGCAAAGAGGGCCGCCTGTGCCTCGACGGGGTGTGCCGGCCGCCGTGCGAGGACGACGCCGCGTGCGGGGGCTTTTTGGGGGTGTGCGTAGACGGGCGGTGCACCTCGAGCTGTTTCATCGACTTGATGTGCGGGACCGACATCTGCCTCGACGGCGTGTGCAGCGCGCCCGACTGCGGCGCCGACGAGGACTGCCCGGGGGACAACGTGGCCTGCGACGGGGGCCGCTGCGTCGAGTTCACCCCGTGCGAAGACAACGAGGACTGTTTCGACCCCGACTTTTTGTGCAACGACCTCGGCCGCTGTGAGCCGCGCCCCGCGTGTTACATCGACGCGGACTGCGGCGCGGCCCAGCTCTGCATCGGCGATGTGTGCCGCGACACCGAGACCTGCGGCGCCGACGACGACTGTCCCGGCGCCGGGGACGAATGTGTCGTGGGCGTGTGCGTCCCGGGGCCCAACTGCCGCCACGACGGCGACTGCGGCCCCGACGAGGTGTGCGCCAACCTCAACTGTGTCGACCGCCAGCTCGGCACCGCGGTCGAGGTGTCGATCACCACCACCCACGGGGTGTGCGAGGCCGACGGCACCGGCGCCTGCCGGCTGATGCTGTTCACCGGCGAGCAGGTGCCGGTGCGCATCGCCGCGTTCGACGCCGACGGCGCGCGCATCGACGCCGCCCTCGACGTGCTCAGCGAGGACGACGGGGTCGCGAGCATCACCACCGCGGGCTTGATCGACGCCAAGGCCCCGGGCCGGGCCCAAATCGCGGTCGACACCGGGCAGGTGTCCGAGCACCGCGCGCTCATCGTCGACGTGGTCGCGCCCGAGCCGACCGCGTCCCTGGTCGTGCTCGTGGCCAGCCGCCGCACCGGCGAGCCGCTGCCCGGGGCGTTGGTGCGCGCGGGGGCCCAAAGCGCGCTCGCGGGCGTCAACGGCCGCGCGGTGTTCCTGTCCCCGCCGGCCCCGGACGCGGCCGGCATCAGCGGCCTGGTCGTGACCCACGACGCCCACGTGGGCATGGCCGTGCAAGGGGTGGCGCTGTCGGGTCGGCTGCGGGTCCTGCTCGACGAGCGCACCCCGCCCGCATTGGTCGCCGGGGCCCGCGCCGAGGTGCAATCGACCGGGGACGAGACCGGCCCGGTCGGCTACGGCTTGGCCCTCGCGTCGGCCCCGTCGCTGCGCGCGGCCGGCTACGCTGAGCTGTTCGGCGGGGGGGTCAACGGGGCGCTCGAGGTGCCCCTCATCGGTGGCCTGCCGGTGGCTTTGCCCCAGACCGCGACCTTGGAGGCCTCGCTCCCGGTGGGCGGGGGCAGCCAGGTCGTGCGCGACGTCGCGTTTGTGCCCGCGGTCCCGGGCCGGCGCGTGCTCACCGCGTTCGAGTCCCGGCGCGACAACGGTGATTTGTTGAGCGTGGTGTTCGGGGCCGACGCGGTGGAGTTCGGCCTCGACCGCGCGGCCGAGGCCGAGGGCGCGGACATCTTGGTCCGCCCTTTGGGTCGCATCGCCGGTCGCGCCCTGGTGCCCGACACCGGCGACTTCGACGGGGACGGCAATGTCACAGAGTCGGTGCCCGACTACGACAACTTCCCGTTCACCATCGTCGCCCCCGAGCGCCGCCCCACCGAGCGGGTGGGGCTCGACATGCCCACGACCAACCTGCCCGGGCGGTCGCGGTTGCTGGTGGTGGCCGGCCAAGAGTTGAGCGGGCTCGGCTTTGTCGTCACCGGGCTGCTCGCGTTCACCCCTGGGCCCGACCCGGTCCAGGTCAAGGTGGTGGCCCCGACCCGCGGCCGCACCGACGGGTCCCGCGCGCTCCGGGTCGAGGCGCTGCTCGACGATCCCGCGGCGCGGTCCTTCGCGATGTGGCGGGGCCCAGGCTTTTTGTCCTCCGTCGAGGTCGCGCCCCTGATGGCCCCCCCCGACGCGCCCTTCGTGCTCGACGGGGTCCCGATGCCGGGCACGGCCACGCTGGTGTTGCCCCAGACCGCGGGCGCGTCCGCGTTTGAGGTGCGGTTTGACCTCGACGGCGCGCCGCTGGTGGTGACCGCCCCCGCGGGCGCCAACCTCGGGCTGCCGGCCGCGCTCAGCGCCGGGACGTTGAGCGTCACCGAGGTCACGTCCTTGCGGCTCGCCCAGCCCGCGATCGTGGCCATCGCCCAGACCATGCTCACCGGGGACGGGCCGCGGCCGCGGCTTGTGGACACCGCCCAAGCGGTCGCGATCAACCGGGCGCCGTGAGGGCCCCGTCCAGCAGGGCGTCGATGGCGCGCTGAAACAGCGCGTCGTCGACCAGGACCCCGTCGAGGGTGCGCCCGCGGTGCGAGCCACACAGGTTCGCCCCGCCGGGCACGCCCGGGGTCGCGGCGCGCAGCAGGTCGAGGGCGGGGCCGCCTCCCTGGGCGAGGTCGCGCAACACCAACGGGCTGAACGACCCGACCGCGTCGAGCACGGGCAAGCCCCCGCACAGGTTGGACAGGGCGGTGAGCAGCTTGGGGCCCACCAGCTGCAAGGGGCCGCCCCCGCCCGCCTGGGTCACGATGCGCGTGGCCGCGTGCAGGTAGAAGTCGAGCATGGGGTTGTCCCGCGCGAACACGCAGAGCGCGTTGTGCACGTTTTTGTACACGCGCAGCTTGCCCGCGTCGGTGCGCTGCACGTAATGCTCGCGCCCAAACGCGTACCCGTCGGGGGTGGTCACCGCGAGCGGGCCGAACACGAGCACGTCGGCGTCGAGCCAGATCGCGCGGTCTGCGCCCTCGTCGAGCACGTCCTGCAACCAGAGCAGGCGGGCGAGGTCGCTCTGCACCACCGCGCGGGCCTCGGCCCCGGCGCGGACCGCGGCCGGGAGGCGACCAAAGAACGCTTCGTCGTCGGCGAATCTGTATTCAAATCCGGACGTTGCCGCCCAAACCTCGACGCTTTCGAGGCACCGCAGCAAAAAGCCCGGCGCTTGTGCACGCCGGGCCGATTGGCACACCACCGTTCGCATCAACTCAGGCGTCGGTGCTGTTCCACAGCTTGGCCGCGTCGCTCACGTCGATGCCCGCGTACCGGGCGACGACGATGAACCGCCGCCGGCACCCGGCGAGCAGGGCGGGGTGGTCCTTGAGCGCCTCACGTTGGCCCTTGAGCACGGTGAGCCCTTTTTCCTTCAGCCACGCCGCGGGCTCGTCGATGCCCTCGCGCTCCCACAGGCTCTTCCAGCCGGCCTCGTCGTACCAGCTGTCGCCGGCCAAAAACTCCGTGAGCTCTTTGTCCGGGCTGACCATGTCGCTGTCCGCGGATTTGTCCTCGGGACGCGGCGCGCCTTGGTCCTCGTCGTCGGGCTTGGGCGACCGATCCTTGTCGTGCTCGTTGCGTTCGCGATCGCGGTCGTCCTCGCGTTGTTGCCGCTGGAGCTTGTCGAGTTGGTTGCGCACAAGCATGGCGCCGACGGTGAACGCGGCGCCGGCGGCGACCCAGATGTAACGGCGGGGAATGGCCATGTGTCCTCCAGTGCGCGGGCATGGTAGCCCGCGCGCGAAGCTGTGGTCCACAAAACGGTGGGGCGGGGCAGGTTCTCGTTTTGCTCTGGGCGGAGGTGGGATAAAAGGTTGAAACCCCACCCCCGAAAAAGATAGACGGAGGGAGACGGGCATTTGGCGAGGTAGCTCAGCTGGTTAGAGCGACGGTCTCATAATCCGTAGGTCGAGGGTTCAAGTCCCTCTCTCGCCACCATTCGCCCGACTTGGGGAGCCTTTGGGTCTTTCTCGTTGTCCAGAGTGTGGTCGAGTCGCTGAGCCGCCGGCGTGTTTCGCCTGCGGCTTCGAGTGGCCCGAGGACGCTCCGGCGGCGAGCCCCGCCGAGGAGCAGTGGGCGGTGCCGGACAAAGGCGCGGCCCCGCTGCAAAAGCCCCAGCCGATCCGGATGGAGGCCAAGCCCGCGCCGCTGCCCATCTCGGACTCGATGGACGAGCTCGGCGACATCTTCGGCGACCCCGGCTCGCAACTCGCGTCGCAAGACCCGGAGCCAGAGCTCGAGGTGCCGGAGCCGGTGGCCCCGGCCGGGGTCGACGATGTGCTCGCGGGCATCAGCCTCGACTTCGACGACGCGCCCCTGCCGGACATCGACAGCGACATCGAGGGCGACAGCGACCTCCCCGACCTCCCGGACGAACTGAGCGACGAGTTCTCAGACGAGATCGACGTCGACGACGCGGCCCTGGCGGACATCGACCTCGACGGGGGGCTCGACATCGAAGCGCCCGCGCCCCCTCCCGCGGCCGCCGCGCCGGCGCCCGATCCGGGCTTCGCCGCCCCCCCCGACTCGGCCCTGATGTTCGACCCCGGCGCCGGGGCGGTGCCGGGGCAGACCGCGCAGTTCATGCGGGGGCAGTTCGACGAGGTGCCCCAGAGCCAGTCGATGCCCGACCCGGACTTCACCCCCACCGCGGGCCTGGCCGACGACGACGACGACGCGCTCGCGCTCACCGACGACCTCGACGCGCCGGCGCCGCCCCCGCTGGCCGCGCCCGGGCTGCCGGTGTCGGCCGAAGAGCTCGGCAGCTACGCGCACAAGATCGAGAAGTTCGCCGAGGAGTTCGAGAACGAAGGCAAAATCGCCGAGGCCGCGTTCATGTACGAGCTCAAGGCGTTCTTGGATTCGCTGGGCCACTGAGCTTCCGCACAACCGCGTTCAAAAGCCGGGTCCGAGGCCCTATACGCACCGGATGCGGTACGACCCTCATGCGATCGAAGAGAAGTGGCAACAGGCGTGGGAGGCGCAGGGCGCGTTTGTGACCCCGCGCGACCTCGACGAGCTTTCCCAAAAGCCGAAGTTCTATGTGCTCGACATGTTCCCGTATCCGTCGGGGGCGGGGCTGCACGTGGGGCACCCCGAGGGCTACACCGCCACCGACGTGGTCGCGCGCATGAAACGCATGCAGGGACATCACGTGCTGCACCCGATGGGCTGGGATGCGTTCGGTCTGCCCGCCGAGCGCGCCGCGGTCCGGGAGAACATCCACCCCGCGATCATCACCAAGCGCAACGTCGACAACTTCCGCAAACAGATCAAACGCCTGGGCTTTTCCTACGACTGGACGCGCGAGGTCTCGACCACCGACGAGGACTACTACCGCTGGACCCAGTGGATCTTCCTCAAGCTCTACGAGAAGGACCTCGCCTACATGGCCGAGGTCCCGGTCAATTGGTGCCCGGCCCTCGGCACCGTGCTCGCCAACGAAGAGGTCAAAGACGGCAAGTACGTCGAGACCGGCGACGCGGTCGAGCGCCGCAACATGAAGCAGTGGATGCTCAAGATCACCGCCTACGGGGAGCGGCTCATCGAGGACCTCGAGGGGCTGGACTGGCCCGAGTCCGTCAAGGAAATGCAGCGGCATTGGATCGGCAAGAGCGAAGGCGCGGATGTCACCTTCGCCATCGACGGCCGGGACGACGCGTTCACCGTATTCACCACCCGGCCGGACACGCTGTTCGGGGCCACCTACTGCGTGCTCGCCCCCGAGCACGAGCTGGTCCAGGCCATCACCACCGACGGGCAGCGCCAAAAGGTCGCGGCCTACGTCGAGACCGCGGCCCAAAAGAGCGACCTCGACCGCACGGATTTGGCCAAGGACAAGACCGGGGTGTTCACCGGGGGCTACGCCCTCAACCCGGTCAACGGCCAGAAGGTGCCCATCTGGGTCGCCGACTACGTGCTCGCCTCCTACGGCACCGGCGCGATCATGGCCGTGCCCGGTCACGACGAGCGCGACCACGAGTTCGCCCGGGCCTTTGACCTGCCCATCGTCGAGGTCGTGTCCGGCGGGGAAAAGCCCATCACCGAAGCGGCCTTCACCGACAACCAGGACGGGGTCCTGGTCAACTCGAGCAGCCCGGACGGGGCCGACCTCAACGGGCTCAAGGTCCCGGAGGCCAAACAAAAAATCATCGCCTGGCTCGAGGACCAAGGGCTCGGCAAAGGCGTGACCCAGTACCGCCTGCGCGACTGGCTCTTTTCCCGGCAACGCTATTGGGGAGAGCCGTTCCCCATCGTGCACAAAGAGGACGGCACCGTGGTGGCGGTGCCCGAAGACCAGCTCCCGGTGAAGCTGCCCCCCGTCGACGAGTACAAGCCCACCGCCGACGGCCGGCCGCCCTTGGCCCGGGCCAGCGAGTGGCTGGAAGTGACATTGCCCGACGGCAGCAAAGCCTGGCGCGAGACCAACACCATGCCCCAGTGGGCGGGCAGCTGTTGGTACTACCTGCGCTACATCGACCCGCAGAACGACAAGGCCCCCTGGGACAAAGCCCTCGAGCAGTACTGGATGCCCGTCGACCTCTACATCGGCGGGGTCGAGCACGCGGTGTTGCACCTGCTCTACGCGCGGTTTTGGCACAAGGTGCTGTACGACTGCGGGCTGGTGTCGACCAAGGAGCCGTTCCAGAAGCTGTTCAACCAGGGGATGATCCTCGCGTACAGCTACCGCGACGAGGCCGGGAAGTATTACTACCCCGACCAGGTCGAGGAGCAAGACGGCGGCTGGGTGGCCAAAGACTCGGGCAAGAGCGTCGAGACCCAGATCGAGAAGATGAGCAAGAGCCGCTTCAACGTGGTCAGCCCCGACGAGGTCATCGACAAGTACGGCGCGGACGCGATGCGCCTGTACGAACTGTTCATGGGCCCCCTCGAGCAGGTGAAGCCTTGGCAGATGAAAGGCGTCGAAGGCGTGTCGCGGTTTTTGCATCGGGTGTGGCGCTTGGTGGTCGACGAGGAGACCGACCAGGTGCTGGACAAGGTGCAGGACGTGCCCGCGACCACCGACGAGGGACTGTTGCGCGCGCTGCACAAAACCATGCACAAGGTGGGCGAAGACACCGCGCAGCTGCGGTTCAACACCGCCATCGCGCAGATGATGACCTTCGTGAACGAGGCCAACCAGGCCAAGGTTCTGCCCAAGCCGGTGCTGATCGATTTCCTCACCGTGCTGTGCCCCTACGCGCCGCACATCGCCGAGGAGCTGGCCGCCCGGCTCGGCGAGGGCGGGCTGATGTCGCGCCGGGATTGGCCCACCGTCGACGAGAAGCTGCTGGTGGACGACACAGTGACATTGGGGGTGCAGGTCAACGGCAAACGCCGGGACGAGATCACCGTGCCCCAGGACGCGGACAAGGCCGCCTGCGAAGCCGCGGCGCTGGCGAGCGACAAGGTCCAGAAGTTTATGGACGGCAAGACCCCGAAGAAGGTCATCGTCGTGCCCGGCCGGTTGGTGAACATTGTCGTTTGACCGCGCGGCGCTCCTGCTCGGCCTGTGCCTGCTCGGCCAGGCCTGCCAGACCACCTCCCGGGGCCGGGTGGTGGTGCCCCGCACCGACAAGCTCCACGTCGCGGTGTTCGTCGACCAGACCGAGACCGGCGAGGTGGGCTGGCCGCTGACCCAAGCGGTCCAAGCGGTGATGTGGCGGGACGATCCCGACAGCTTCGCCACCAGCTTTGAGCAGTCCACCGTGACCATGGACGGCACCGTGCTGGTGCTCGAGGAAAAGCCGGTGGGCGCGGGCATCACCGAGCTGCGCTTCGTGGTCGACGCCACCCTCGTGGCCCACGACGGGCAAAAGGTGGCCGACCTCGGCCGCGCCGAGGTCACCGAGACCTTCAACGGCCGGCCCAAAGAGCGCAGCCCCGAGCGCCGCGAAGCCCTCGACCGCGGGGTGTGGCGCATGGCGCGTTATCTGGTCAGCAAGATCGACGAGGCCGGCCGCGAGGAGGCCGCCCTCGCGGCGGCAGATTAGGCCGCGCCGTCGGCGAAGCGCATCACGCCTTTGCGCAGGACGTCTTTGACCACGCCCTCGATGAGCAACGGGGAAAAGTCGGATTCGACCATGACCGTACGCGGGCTTTTGCCCGCGAACAGGGCGTGCACGATGGGGCGCACGTTGTCGGCGCAGCTCACCATGTAGAACTTCCCGAGCTCCCCGCGGGTCACCCGCAGGGGCACGTCCCGGGCGAGCATGTCCTCTTGGCTCTCGGTCTGGCGCCGGTTGAGCGCGGCCACCAGCGCGGGCGCGGCCCGGTCGAAGGGGGTGCCGCCCGCGCCTTCGGGGAGCGCGCCCGCGTCGAAGGTGAACGGGGCGGCGTCGAACCCGAGCAGCAATGCCAATGCATTGTCACCCACCGCCACCGGGCCCCCGGGGCTGTTGACCCGGGCGAGGCTGATGTTGCCCCCCTGAAAGTGCACCTCGACCTGCAGGTCGCGGGGCCGCACCCGGAGCATCCCGGTGGCCTGGACCTCGGACAAGCGCGTGAGCGTGCCCGCGGCGCCGAGGGTGTGCAGGTCGCCGGAGAAGGTGCGGCCGGGTTTGATCGCGGCGTAGAGCTCGCGGCGGGGGCGCAGCAGGCCCTCGAGGCGCTCGACGACCTCGCTCGGGCGCAGGCCCTTTTCGAGGTACTCGTCGGCCCCGGCGTTGAAGTCCTTGAGGCTGCCCAAAAAGTCGGTGTGGCAGGACAACAGGGCGAACAGCGTCTCCCGGATGGCGTAGTCGCCGCGCACCAGGCCGAGCAGGCCCCACCCGTCGGTGTCGGGCATCATCACGTCGGACACGATGAGGTCGGGGTGGTTTTCCCGGGCCAGGGCGTAGCCGGCGCTGCCGTTTTCGGCGGTGGACACCTTGTAGCCCTGCCGGCTGAGCATGGTGCTGTAGAGGTTGAGCAACGACACGTCGTCGTCGACCACGAGCACGTGCGGGGGCCCGAGCGCGTCCTCGATGCTCTGGTCCGAGGCCTCGGCCGCGGGGGCGTCAAAGTCGTCGTCGAGGCTGAGGTCCACCGACCAATCGTCGCCGGACAGCTCGATGAAGTCCTCGGTCTCCTCGTCGCCCACGCCCGTGGCCTGTTCGAACGCTTCGTCGAGGTTGAACGTCTCCTCGTCCGCCCCCTCGTCGTAGAGCACGATCTCCTCTTCGTCGTCCGCCTCGATCACGGTGGGGGGCTGGACCGCGAGCTGCTCTTCGTCCTCGTCCGGGACCTCGGGAGGCCGCGCCCCGCTGTGCAGCGAAAAGCGCCACCGCGAACTGTCCCCCGACGCGAGCAACATGCCGGCCGCGCTTTGCCCGTTGGTCCCGCCGAACACCGCGTCCGCGAGCTGGCCGTCGACAAACCGCATGCCCGCGGGGGAGGGCGCGCCGTCGATGCGCACCGTGCACGTCGCCCGCTGGTGCTGGAGGTACCAGACCAGCCGGCGCAGCAGATTGGACCCGCTGTGCACGGTGGCCATCTTGGACCGGGGGTCGCCGGGCCCGGTGCCGACCGCTTCGATGAGGTCGTGGGCGACCTTGTTCGGGGGTTGGCTCTCGTCGAGCAGCGCGCTGGCCCCGCCCTGAAACACCCCCAGGGCGGTGCCCACGTCGACCGCGGGGGACACCGCCACCAGCGGGAGCGAGGACGTGCCCGGCTGCAATGTCAGCGCCCCGATCCATTCCTGGACCGCGGGCTCGGCGCAGTCGCCGAGCACCACCAGCGCGGTGGGGCGCTTGGTCCGGGCGAACGCGATGGCCTGGCCGAACTTTTCCGCCACCGTGGCTTCAAACTGCGCGCCCAGCAGCGTCTGCAGCAACGCAGGGCGCGCCGGGCTTTGACCCACCAAGAGAAAATGATGCTTCATCGGACCCTCAACGCGAGCAGTCTAGCCCGCGCGCGCCCGGCGGGGGCGCGCCTGTCCCGATTTTGCAGATGGCGCGCCGCTCAGCTCGCGAACAGCCGCTCGGGGGTCTCGATGTAGCCGGCGATGGCGCTGGCCGCGACCACGCGCGGGGACGCGAGGTAGACCTGGCCCGGGCCCGACCGGCCGGGGAAGTTGCGGTTGATGGCGCTGATGCTGACCTGGTCTTTGTCGTCGGACACGCCGGGGCCGGCTTTGATGCAGGCCCCGCAGCTCGGCTCGATGAGCTGGGCCCCGGCTTTTTCGAACACGTCGATGTAGCCCTTGTCCTGCGCGTACTTTTTGATGCGCTGGCTCCCGAACTGGATGTAGAGCTGCACGTCGTCGTGCACCTTTTTGCCTTGGGCCAGGCCGCGGGACAGCACGTCGGCGTACATGTCCATGTCCGCCATCTTGCCCCCGGTGCACGAGCCGCCGTACGCGATTTGCACCACCACTTGGCCCTTGTCGTCGGCGAGCGCGTCGTGGGGCACGCCGTTGCGGGGGTCGCCGGGGGTGGCGATCATCGGGCGGATGGCGCTCAGGTCGATGTCGAACGTCGCGTCGTAGTCCGCGCCCTCGTCGCTCTTCATGAACCCTTCGTGGGCGCGCTTTTCGTCCCAGCCGCGGAACTCCATGAGGTACTTCGCGGTGACCTCGTCGGGCTCGATGATGCCGGTGGTCGCGCCGGCCTCGACCGCCATGTTGGTCAGGGTCGCGCGCTCGTCCATGTTGAGGTGCATCAGACCTTCGCCGGAGAACTCGAGCACCTTGCCGATGGCCTTGCCGGACTTGATGTAGTCCTCGGCCATGATGAACAGGATGATGTCCTTGGCGGTGACGTCGGCCGCGGGCTTGCCGTGCAAACGGTACTGCACCGACTCGGGGACCTTGACCTGGATGTCTTTGGCGAACCACGCGTTGGCCATGTCGGTGGTGCCAACCCCGAACGCGAAGCAGCCCAATGCCCCTGCAGTGCAGGTGTGGCTGTCGGTGCCGAGCACGATCTGACCGGGGCCGCCGAGCTCTTCCATCACCGCGTTGTGGCAGATCGCTTCGGAGCCGCCGCCAGGGACCTCGCCGAACAGCCGAATGCCCTGCTTTTCCGCAAATTTCTGCTGCACCGTGGCGAGGTTGTCGGCCAACTGGAGCAGACCCTTTTTCTTCTGCGACTCGGGCATCACCACGTCGAGGAACGTGAGGTGATCGCGGAACGCAAACACGCTGTCCGGGTCTTTGATCTTCGCTTCCGGGCCAAAGCCCTGGAGGAACAGCGCCTCACACATCGCGGTGGTGTAGTCGTGCGAAAAGCGCACGTCGGCCCGGCAAAAGAGCGCGTCGCCCGGCTTGACCGCGTCGATGCCCAACGTCTGGGTCTTGGCGTCGGCGATGGCCTTGGCCGCGATGATCTTCTCGGTGAGGTTCATCGGGCGCTTTTTTGTGTCCACCGGCGGGGGCGAGACTTCGCCCTTCATGCGCGCGCGGTTGTAGTTGAACAGCCCGCCGTACTCGACGATGCCCTTGGCGATGCCGTCGAGCCCCTTGGTGAACTCGGCCAGCGGAATCGCTTCCCCCGCCTCGATGCGCGGCAACAACGAGAAGTCCGTCGAGGTCAAAAGGCCGATGTTGCGGCAGTTCTGCCCGTAGATTTTTTCGATCGTCTTGGCGACCACGAGCTCAATGCCCGCGGTCTTTTCCGAAAACGGCGCGGTCTCGCGCGAGCTGCCGCAGCCTTTGGACAGGCCGGACACAATGACTTTGGCGCCGCTCGATTTGATCGAGTCCTTCTCGATGACCCCGCCGCGCAGGCCCACCAGGCAGTAGTCGCCGAGGGTCTCGTCGTACCAAAAGCACACCCAGCCGGGGGTGAGCTCGTCGGTGGAGATGTTGTCCACGAGTTTGCGGTTCTCGTCGAAGGTGAACACCTGGCCGTCTAGCTGGGCGCGCAGATCGTCCATGTCCTCGGTGAGGTAGAGGGCGCGCCCGTCGAACGTCACCATCGGGTCGCGTTTTTGGATCGTGGGCTGTGCGCGTTCGGCCGCCTGCGTGACCATTCGAGTCTCCTTCGTGTTTCGACGAGGGCGAGGGGAAGATGTGCCGCGCGCCGTCACAAGAGGCGTATTTTTTTGTCGGTCCGGACGCAATAGAGCAGGGCGGTGTCGAGCCCGTCTGCGCCTGTGCCTCCCCCCGCGTTTGCCGCCGCCGTGGCCGCGGCAGCAGGGCTCGATATGCCCGATTTTGTTGCATTTTCTGGCCGCGATTGGGGCCCGCCGCAGGTCCTGTTCACCACCGCAAGCGCGGTCGCGGCGCTCGGTCCGGATCGCGCCGCGACCGCGGCCGGGGTGCGGTCTGTGCTCGAGACCGCGGCGGCCTGGTCGGCCGAGGACCAGGGACCGGTCAGCGTGCTGCTCTCGTACGAAGGCGCGTGCACGCTGCACGACACCCTCGACGTGAAGCTGCGGGAGAGCCCGTGGCCCGCGGCCCGGGTGGCGCGGCATGGCGCGGGGGTGCGGTTTTGGCCCGACGGGCCCGAGCGGTTTGGCCCGGTGCCCACGTTCGACACGCCGCTCGTCGAGCCTGCGGTCCCGCAGCTCTCGGTCCCCGACGGGGCCCGGGCGCGGCACCTCGCCCGGGTGGCGCAGGCCCGCGCGGACATCGTCGAGGGGGTCTACTACCAGACCAATCTCGCCCACCCCGTGGCCGTGGCCGAGACCGACCCGGCGGCCGCCCTCGCGTGGTGGGCGGCCCAGCCCGCGGCGCACTTCTCCGCGGCCGCGCGCCTGCCCGGGGTCGGGGCCTTGTGCAGCCTGAGCCCGGAGTGCCTGTTCACGACGACGACACGCCCGGACGAGCCCGGTGACCTGGTCTCGACCCGGCCGATCAAAGGCACGCGCCCCCGGGGCGCCACCCCCGACGAGGACCGCGCCCGGCGCCAGGCCTTGCGCGAGAGCGACAAAGACCGCGCCGAGCACGTGATGATCGTGGACCTGTTGCGCAACGATCTCTCGGCCCTGTGCGGCCCGGTCACGGTCGAGAGCCTGGCCCATCTCATCGAGGCCCCGGCGGTGTTTCATCTCGAGAGCACCATCACCGGACGGCTCCCGCCCGGCACGCCGTTGCCGGCGGTGCTCGCGGCCCTGTCCCCGGGGGGGAGCATCACCGGCGCGCCCAAGAGCTCGGCCACCGAGGCCATCGCGCAGCTCGAGGAGGCCGCGCGCGGGCCTTACACGGGTTCATTGGCATTGTTCGACCGGGGGCGCGCGGTGGCGTCGATCCTGATTCGAACCTGGCTCTGTCCCGACGCAGGACCGGGCCAGCTGCACGTCGGGGGCGGGATCGTGTACGACTCCGACCCGGCCGAAGAGTGGCAAGAGACCCTCGACAAGGCGGCCGCGTTCGGCCCGCTTTGGGCCTGAGCGGAGCCGGGAGACCTCAGCGCGCGAACGGGCGGGTGCGGGAGAGCGTCCCGTCGGCGGCGAGGGCCATGACGTCGTCGCAGTCGGCGCCGTCGTCGATGCGGATTTCTTCGAACCAGCTTTCCTTTGGGTCGGGATGCGGAACGCTGGCGCCTTCGTCGCGCCGATCGAGCAAGGGGTTGTTGTTGCCGAGGTAGAGGATCTCACCGAAGTTGTGGGCAAAGCCGTAGACGCGGTCTTCGGACTTGGTGATGCCGTCGAAGTCGATGGTCTTGCGCTGGGCCACGTACTGCTCGCCCTGGACCGCGCCCTCGACGAAGGTGGTGAAGCCGGGGTTGCCGTCGTCGTCGACGTCAAAGATGCGCGAGACGTGCGGCTCCTGCATCGCCTCTTCTTCGTCGGCGGGCAGGGGGGTGGTGTAGGGGTCGGGCAGGTCCTTCAGCGCCCAGAGCTGAAGGTGGCCGGTGGAGACGTAGTGGCCCGTCTCGTGGTCCATCTCGAGCACCTCTTGGGTGCTTTTGGGCACCGCCCGGTACATGTCCTCGGGCACCACCGTGGTCACGCCCGCGACCTCGAAGTTGTTGCCCCCACACAGCCGCGACGACTGCAGGTAGGTCCCGGCGTCGGCGTCCCAGGTGCGCTCGACGAGGCGGAAGTTCTGTCCGCCGCCGATTTGGGGATCGTTGATGATGGGGATGGTGATCTGCACCGCGTTGATCGACTTGGTCGCGAACGTGCCCGCGAGGGAACCTTCCTCGACGGGCACGCCCTCTTCGCCGATGTCGTCGTCGTAGTAGGGCTCGGGCGGGGGCGGGCACGCGCAGAGCGCGAGGGACGTCCCCAGCACGAGCACCGCGCGCATCAGAAGCTCTCGGTGGCGGTGGTGGTCACGGTGAGGGTGTAGGGCTCGCATGAGAAGTTGTCCGGGTCCCCGTCGGCGGAGCGCACGCGCACATAGTACACCTGGCTGTCGGTGAAGGCACAGCCGTAGCCGCCCGGGTAGCAGATGTCGATGAGACCGCAGAGCACGCAGTCGAACAGGTCGCTGCTGCGCTGCCAGGGGTGCAGGATGTTGGTCCCGGTGTAGGTCGTGCCGCTGTCGCACTCGTCGTAATAGCTGGGCACGAACACGTCGAGGGTGAAGTTGGCCCCGGTGGGCGAGGTGATGGCGAACCCGGTCTCGTAGTTTTCGAAGCCGCCATCGATGCAGGGAAGGGATTCGATGGCGCAGTCGGGTGAGCCTTCGCCTTCGCGCACGGTGAGCTTGAACCAGTCGTTGTCCCCCGTCGGGTAGATGGTGCGGCTGAACTGGTTGGTGGCGCCGTTGGTGGTGGCGTCGACGTTGCCGAGGTTGGCCGCGGTGGCGCAGCTGCCGCCGACGCCGGCCTGGTCGTTGACGTCGGGGGGCAGGCCCTCGTCGCGCTCGCCGTCGCAGTCGTCGTCGACGGTGTTGCACAGCTCGAACCCGAGCGGGGGGTTCTGCGGGCAGAGGTACTCGCACGCGCTCCAGTTGGGGTCGGTGTAGTCGCCGGTCAGGTCGGCGTCGAGGTCGTACCAGGCGTTCTGGCAGGTGTAGCTGCAGGCCCCGGCCACGCAGGCGGCGGTGGTGCCCACGTCGACGTAGCCGGTGCAGTCGATGCAGCTCGGGCCGCAGCTGTCGGGGCTGTCGGGCAAACATTCGTCCCCGCAAGTGTTGAACCCGGCCATGCAGACGCATTCGCCCTGCGCGTTCACCTCAGCGTTCTCCTGGCACTCGACCCCGGTGCCGGACAGCGGGATGGGGGCGTTGCTCTGGTCGGGGTCGGTGGTGTGGAGGGTGAGCACGTCGGTGTAGGCCTCGGTGGCCACCGGGGTGAACGACACATCGAAGGTGAACGTGCCCGCGGGCGGGATCGACAGCGGTGGGTGACCGTCTTGGGTCGGGACCGGGGCTTCGGGGGTCACGCCGAACGCGGCCACGGTGGGGAACACCACCTTGGTGATCAGCAACGCCCCGAGCCCGGAGTTGGTGACGGTCACGGTCTGGACCGGCGAGGCGGCGTTGACCAGAGACGCGCCGAACATCACCGAGCTGGGGGACAGCTCGAGGTTGGGTTCGGTCGCGCGGCCGAGCAGGGTGATGTCGGCTTCGTACTCGTCCCCCCCGTCGAGGTACTCGACGGAGAGCACGGCTTGGGCGGGCAGGCCGTTGGTGACGAATTCGATGTCAAGGGGCAGGGCGGCGGTGGGCACGCCGGCGGTGGTGCACACCATGTCGGTGCACGCGTCCGCGCCCGCGGGGCAGTCGGCCACGTCGCCGGAGCTGCAGAGATGATGGGCGTTGGCCGAGAGCACGATGGGGAACTCGAGATCGTCGAGCCCGACGGCGGTGAAGCCCACGGTGGCGGGGGTGAGGGTCACGTCCGTGATCTCGAGAACGGAATCGAGCGCGCCGGTGTTGCGCACAAACAGCGTGGTGGTCGCCGGCGTGCCGGTCGCGACCTCGCCGAAGTCATATTCGGTCAACGTGGGGTCAAACACCGCGACCTCGTCGGTGACGGACAACGACGCGGCCCCTTTGAACTCCGCGAACAGGGTAAGGGTGGTGAGGTTGCCCGCGCCATCGTGCAGGATGGTGATCTCGGCTTCGTCGGGCTGGCCGTCTTCGGGGGTGTGGGAAATCGCGAGCGGCAACACGTCCCCCACGTCGAGGACCTCGTTGATGGTGCCGGCGGGCTGCGAGGAAAACTCCCCGCTGTTGTCGTCGAGCACGATGGCCACAATGGTGAGCGGGGCGTTGCCGGTGTTGGTCAGCTGTACGTCCCGGGTGACGGGCACGCCCACGAGCTGGGCCCCGAACTCGAGATCGGTCGACGGGGTCACGCTCAGGACGCCCTGGAGCACGCCGGCGTCGTCGCCGTCCCCGTCGCCATCCCCGTCCCCGTCGCCGTCACCGCCCGCGTCGGGCCCATCGGGTGGTTGGCAGATGCCCACGATGCACAAAAGCCCGTCGTCGCACTCGTTGTCGGTGGTGCACACGACGTCGCCATCCCCGTCGCCCCCCTGGCCCGCATCGGGCCCGGCGTCGACGCGCACCGGGTTGTTGCACCCGGGGCAGGCGGTGGTCAGGGAAAGAGCAGCAAGCGCGAGGGGGAAGAGCGCTGCACGGACCGCATCGGACGGCTGACGTAGGACATGCATCGTACATGACATGCACATCGAATTCGCTTCTGGAAGGGGGTGTTGCGGTGCGGGGTAGACATATTCTTGAATATGTAAACTGCGCGCGGTCGGGTTCGCCCGTCCATCGGCGGCCGCGGCTTTTCCGCGCGCGGGGCGAACCGGCGGTTGCGTTTTTGGGTCGTGCCTTCTACGTGCGCTCACCCACCGCGAGGTGGGGTTTGTTTTGTCCCTTGTCGCGCCGGGAGGCGCAGCAGCTGAGGCCGCATGGTCAGCGACAACATGGGTGACGACAACCAGGTCTCGGACGACGAGGACCTGGCGACGGACGCGGCCTTGGGCGAGGCGGCGGCGGCGGGCGAAGCTGCGTCCGCGGACGCGGCCCCCGACGGCGCGCCCGAGGGCAACGTCGAGCCCCCGGTCGACGGTGAAGAGGCCCGCCGCGCGCGCGTGGTCGAGGACGAACCGCGCAACGGCTACGTGAAGGCCGGCACCCAAGAGTTCTGGGTCGAGGCCCGGGGGCGGTTCGACGAGAAAGGCTTGAGCGGCTACGCCCCGAGCGTCGAGTCCGAGCGGCTGCTCGTCGACGTGCCCATCTTCGAGGGCCCCCTCGACCTCCTGTTGCACCTCATCCGCAAACACGCGCTCGACATCCTCGACATCCCCATCGCCGTGATCACCGAGCGGTACATCAAGGTCATCGACGACATGCGCAAGCTCGACCTCGACATCGCGGGCGAGTTTTTGGTGATGGCCTCGCAGCTGGCGCACATCAAGAGCAAGATGTTGCTCCCCAAAGAGGACCAGCCGGAGGGGGAGGAAGAGGTCGAGGACCCGCGGGCGGCGCTGGTGCGCCGGCTGCTCGAGTACCAAAAGTTCAAAGACGCGGCGGAGATGTTCGCCGAGCGGGCGTGGCTGGGGCGCGACGTGTTCACCGCCGATCCCAACCACAAGCCCTTCAATCCCGACACCGTGCCCGTCGAGGATCCCACCGCCGGGCTCGCGCGCTTTGACGTCGAAAAGCTCATCAAGCTCTTCGACAGCATTCTCAAACGCAACAAGCAACAGATCGTGCACGAGGTCGTGCTCGAACGCCTCGGGGTCGGCCAGCGCATCAACGAGCTGGTGGACTTCGCCCAGACCCGCGAAGCCTTCACCTTCACCGACATCGTCGACCACTTCGGGGGGGTGGCCGCGGGCCGGCGCAGCATCATTGTGACGTTCTTGGCCGTGCTCGAGATGACCAAGTTCAAGCTGCTCAAGATTCACCAAGCCCAGGAAGACGGCCAGATCTACATCTCGCCGGTCCAGGAAAACTTCAACTCCGGCGACGACTTCGCCGTGGACGACTACGACACCCAACCGTTGGCGGAGAGCGCGCCGTGACCAGCCATACCCCGACCCCCGACAAACAAAAGCCCGCCGACGAGGACGTCGCGCTCACCGCGGACACCGATGCGCTCGCCGACGGCGAAGACACCCTCGCGGCCGCGGACGACGACGAGGAAGACGAGGCGGGGGACGAACACCAGGACGAGGACGGCGACGAAGAGGACGGGGACGAATACGAAGACGAGGACGGGGACGAAGAGGACGGCGACGAAGACGAGGACGGGGACGAAGAGGACGGCGGCGATTACGAAGACGACGACGGTGACGAAGAGGACGGTGACGAATACGAAGACGAATACGAAGACGAGGACGACGACGGCGATGAAAACGAGGGTGACGACGGGGACGAAGAGGACGGTGACGAAGAGGACGAGGACGGGGATGAAGAGGACGGTGACGGATACGAGGACGAAGAGGGCGATGAAGGGGACGAAGAGGACGAATACGAATACGAAGACGGGGACGAAGAGGACGGCGACGAATACGAGGACGGTGACGAAGAGGACGGGGATGAAGAGGACGGGGATGAAGAGGACGGCGACGAAGAACGCGTGGATGATGAAGAGGTCGTGATGACCGCGGCCGACGGCGGCGGGGACGACGGCGACGCCGAGGACGCCGCTGACGTCGACGAGCCACGCGATCCGCTGGAGGACCTGCCCGCGGTGCTCGAGGCGATCGTGTTCTGTGCGCCGGAGCCGATCTCGCTCGGTCGCATCAAAGAGGTGCTCAAGGACGAGGGGCTCGACATCGACGGCAAGACCGTGCGCCAGACGTTGCGCACGCTGGTGGAGGGGACCGAAGACGGCACCCGGCCCGGCCCCCGGGGCTTTCGTATGGTCGAGGTCGAGGACGTGTATGCCTACCGGACCGAGCCGGTGGCCGCGCCTTACCTGCGGCGCATGTTCCAGGCCCGGCCGGCGCGGCTGTCGCGGGCCGCGCTCGAGACCTTGGCCATCGTGGCCTACCGCCAGCCCGTCACCCGGCCCCAGCTCGACGAGATTCGGGGCGTGGACTGCTCCGGCGGCCTCAAGACCCTGCTCGAACGCAAGCTGGTGCGCATCCTGGGCAAGGCCGACGACGTCGGCCGGCCGCTCATCTACGGCACCACCAAACACTTCCTGGACTTCTTTGGGTTGTCGAGCCTGCAGGAGCTCCCGACGCTGAAGGAGTACCACGCGCTCCAGGACGGGGAGCCGGTCTCCTTGCCGGAGAAAGGGGCCGAGGGCCCGGTCAAGGTAATGGACCTGTTCAACCCCGAGGGCAGCGGTGAGCTGGTCTCGGACGACACCGAGGCGGAGGGGCAAAAGGCGCTGCACGCGCTCGAGGCCGCGCTCGGGGAGGCCTCGGAGATCACCCGGGTGGCCGAGATCGTGGCCGACGGCGACATGGAGATCCCCGACGAGTTGTTGCGGCAGCCGCGCCGGGCCCGGTCGGTGATCATCGACGATGACGAGGCGGCGGGCGACAGCGAAGAAGACGGCGACGAGGAGCGCACCGCGGTGGTCGACACCAGCGGCTTGCAAGACGGCGAAGAGGACGGCGCGGCCCCGACCGAGACCGATCAGGCGCCGGTGGCGGCGGACGCGGGGGACGTGCCCACCGCGGTGGACGAGGACGATGCGGACACCTCATCGTCGTCCGTGGATGGGTCTTCGGACGACGACGAACCCCGGGCCGAGGGCGCGGGCGACGACGAGGAAGACGACGAAGGAGACGAGGACGAGGGGGAAGACGAGGAAGGGGACGAGGAAGACGAGGAGGGGGACGAGGACGAGGACGCGGGGGAAGACGGGGTGGTGGTCGAGATGGACGCTGCCGCCCGCGACGATGACGACGACGACGAGCGATACGCCGACGAGGGGGAGGGCGGCGACGACGGGCTCGATGAAGAGCACGACGAGGACGACGACGGCGAAGCCTACGACGACGACCTGGACGACGACGACCCGGACGGCGAGGGCGTGGACGACGCCGACGAGCCCGCGCACGCGGCACACGATCCCGAGAAGAGTCAGCGCGACGCTGACCAAGCCATTGCCGCCGCCGCCGCGGCCATCACCGCCGGGGATGTCGAACTCTCCGGCGAGGGCGCGCCCGTCGAGGACGATGACGGCGGCCCCGACACGGACCGGTCATGACCACCAAAGAACGACTCCACCGCGCGCTGGCCCGATCCGGCGTCGCCTCCCGCCGCAAGGCCGAGACCCTCATCCGCGAAGGTCACGTGCGCGTGAACAACAAGCGCGTCACCGAGATGGGTTTTCACATCGACGTCGACACCGACAAGGTCACGGTGTCGGGCCGGCCGGTGCGGCTGGTGGCCGAACAGAAGCAGGACAAGGCCTACTTCCTGCTGCACAAGCCGCCCAACGTCCTGACCACGACGCACGACGACCGGGGACGGCCGACGGTGATGGACCTGATCGCGGGGGACACCCCCGTGCGCATCTACCCGGTGGGGCGGCTCGACTTCGACTCCGAGGGGGCGCTGCTGCTCACCAACGACGGGCAGCTCGCCCACAAGCTCACCCACCCGCGCTTTCACGTGCCCAAGACCTACCTGGTCAAGGTCAAAGGCGTGCCCACCGAGGACAAGCTCGACAAGCTGCGCCGCGGCATCTACCTCGACGACGGACCGACCAAACCCGCCGACATCGAGGTCGTGCGGCACACCAAGAGCAACACCTGGGTCGAAATCACCATCACGGAGGGGCGCAACCGGCTGGTCAAGCGCATGTTCTGGCGCATCAAGCACCCCGTGCTCCGGCTGATCCGCACCAGCTTCGCCAACCTCAACGTCGAGGATCTCGCCCCGGGCCGCTTCCGGGTGTTGAGCAAAAAAGAGGTCAAGCAGCTCCAGGACTGGACCCGCTGAGCGCTCCCGCCGCCGCGCATAAGCCGTTTGCCGACGGCCGCGTTCGGGGGTAGCGTCGCGCCCCATGAAGGGCATCATTCCTTGGATCGTCGCCATCGGCCTGCTGAGCGCGGGTGGCTTTTTTCTGGTCAACAACCTCCAAGGTGAGCTCGACGACGCTCAGTTCATGGAGAAGGTCAACGCCCAACGGGTGAAGTTCGCCGAGCAGGCGCCGTTCACCCGGGCCGCGCCCGACGACAAAGTGAAGTTCGACCGCGGCCAGCTCATCAACTGGCACAAGTCGCAAATCGGGGCGATCCTGCGCGAGCACCCCGAGCAGAAGCGCGACGACCGCTACATCGACGAGATCGAGGCCAAGGCCAAAGAGGGCAAAAAGGACAAGGCCAAGGTCGCCAAGGTGCGCGAGCGCTACGACTGGATGAAGAGCGTGTGGGACAACACCCTGAGCAAGGGGGCCTACGACACCGTGCTGTCCCAGTACAAAGAGGGCATCCGGTACGACATCACCAACATCCAGCCGTTCACCCCGCCCGAGGGGGGCAAGCCCACGCTCAAGATGGACGTGCTGCTGTGGGGACCGGTCAAAGACCAAATCACGTTCACCGGCATCGAGATTCAGTTCGTGCGGGAGATCGTCACCACCGACAAGCGCGGCCGCGAGACCAAAAAGCAGGCCTTGGCGAAGATCGAAGGGGGCGGTCCCCCGACGATTCTGCACCCCTCCGGCCCCAACCCCGACCCGATGGATTGGATCCTCGAGTGGCCGCCGGGGGTGATGGTCGGCTACTACGTGGGGCTGCCGCTGTTTGCCCCCGACGCGACCAAGTTCTCGATGACGCTCTCGGTGCAAATTCGCACCCAAGGGGGCACCACGTTGCCGGTGGAGTTCACCTGGAAGAACGTCGACGTGCGCCCCGAGTGGCGCGCCCCCGCGGGCGCCGAGTGGGAAGCGGACGTGATGGAAGCGTCCGAGGACGAGCTGCGCGCGGCCGGCATCGAAGTCGACTGACCGACGCTGGTCACGAACGAGAACCGGGCCGCCCTCGAGGCGGCCTTGTTCATTTTGGCGGGCCGCGCTGCGTTGCCGCCCTAGGCGTCGGCGTTGGCGCGGTCGTCGAGCACTTCGTCGATGTCGTCGAGCAGCGCGCTGATCTTTTTCGATTGGCGGCGCAGCTTGCCCGCTTGGCGGGTCAGGTCTTTGACGTCCTCGCGGCTGGGCAGCTGGCCGGCGTTGAGCAACCGGGCGGTGGTCTCGTCGACGCGCTCGCGGGCCTGTTGCACCCCTTGCACCGCCTTCATGACCTTCTCGGCGCGCTCGGGGGACTCCATGATTTTCCCCATCGCCTTCATGCCCATCTTGAGGCCTTCCGACTTCATCTTGTCCTTGATCGACATCCCGCACCCCGCTCCGGATTCTGGCGCAGCGGTCATCCACGCCCGCCTTCATCCTGCCCGGCGCGGCCAGGCTCGTCCACACCGGATTGTCGGCGCCGGTCGAGGTGCTAGGCACACCGGATGCGGCGCGGGGCGGGCTTGTTGTTGTGCGGGTGGGTCGTGCTCACCGCTTGCGAAGACACCGCCTCCCCCGACCCGGCCCCGGCCCCGGTCTCGACGGGGGCGGACGAGGCCCTGGCCCCCCCCTCGGCCGAGGACCGCGCGCGCGTCGAAGCGCGCCTTGTCGCCGACGACGCCTACTGTGCCCAGATCAAATCGGTCGACGACCAAGCCGAGGCCGAGCGCCTCAAGGCCGACATCGAACGCGCCCTCGGCCTGCCCGTCGACATCAAACAGAGCGTGATCAAGCGGCGCGGGACTTGGTACCGGATCTGCGTCGGGGCGTTCGTGGACCGGGCCGCAGCGGCCGCCCAGGCCACCGCCTGGACCGCGCCGGGCGGGGCGCTCGCGGCCTACGTCGACGAGGTCAAAAAGGGCCAAGCCGCGTTCTTGGTCAAGCCCACCCGGGGCGCGCAGCGGGTGCCCACCGACCCTCAGATCGCCCGCTTGGCACAGTTGGCCGCCACCGGCCCGGTCTATGTCGAACGGGGCGCGGCCGCCGCCTATGCCCTCACCGCCACCGACGACGACGTCGTGCTCATCGGCGGCGCGGGGGGGGTGGTGGACCTCGGCGGCCTCGTCGATGACCGGGCCGACCCGTGCTTGTCCTGTGCCCGGGCCCTGCGCGGCGACGTGACCCGCGGCGACCTCCGCCTGCGGGACGTGATCAACACCCGGCCTGGACGCGAGGCGCTGTTCACCGAGACCGCGGGCCGCGACCGGTTCCTGACCGCGTTGTCGTTGAGCGAGGCCCGGCCGGTGATCGTGCTGCGTCTGCCGCTGCGGGTCACGCGCGAGGGCCGCCAGACCGAGACCGAGGCCGCGCCCCTCGACCACGCCCGGTGGGGGCTGTTGCTGCGCACCACCGAGCGCATCTCGTCCGGCGCGTCGTGCCGCATCGAACGCCGCGCGGCGGTCGTCGACCGCAGCGGCCAACGCGTCGCGGCCGACGCGCTCCCCCTCGACGAAGCCTTGGTCGACGAGCTTGTCGACCAAGGCGCGGGGGCGCTGCTCGCGGCCCGGGCGAACGACCCGGTGTTCGCCGAGGCCCGGGTCCGGCGGACCACCGCCACGTCCCTGGGGCTGAGCGACCGCCTCAACCTGCTCGCGGCCGCGCCCGAGACCGCCCCGCTCGCGGCCCAGACCGCCGCCCAAGGGCCGGCGGCGGTGGTGCACCGGCCGTGCGGCGATTTTGACGACGAGGCGCCGGTCCTGACCGAGCTGAGCGACGCGGTGTTCGAAGCGGCGCCCGCCGCGGTGCGCACGACGTGGCTGGCCGCGCTCAAAGCGCAGGCCCCCGCGCGCCACGCCGCGCTCGTCGGGGGCGGGCCATGAAGATCACCGCCAACCAGGTGACCATCGCGCGGATGTTGTTGCTCCCCATCCCCTGCGGGCTGGTGCTGCACGGCACCGGCTGGTCGATGCTGGCCGCGCTCTGTGTGGGGGCGGTGCTCGGGTTCACCGACGCCCTCGACGGGTGGATGGCGCGGCGCGACGGGCCCACCGTGCTCGGGGGGCTGCTCGATCCGGTGGCGGACAAGATCTTCGTGGCCGCGTTTTTGTTGCCGCTGGCCGCGGCCGGCTTCACCTACTCGTGGGTGGCGGGGGGCATCTTCCTGCGGGAGCTGCTCGTGTCCGGGTTGCGCAGCTCCATGGCCGAGCGCGACGAGAAGCTGCGCACCTCGCGGCTGGCCAAGATCAAGACCATCGCCCAGATGGGGGGCCTCGGGGTGTTCTACTTCGTGGCCTTCGTCGACGAGCAGGCCATGCGGTGGGTCAACGTCGGCGGGGCGGGGCTCTTCTTGGTGTTGTTTGTGGTGTTCGGGCTGAAAAAGCGTGGCTGGCCGGCGTTCTGGATCACAGGCACATTGCCGCTGTGGACGATGATCGCGGTGGTCTCGTGGGTGTTCGGCCGGGACGTGACCATCAACGTGATCTTCGTGACCATGCTCGCGCTCACCTGGGCCTCAGGGCTCGACTATGTCGTCGGGGCCTGGCGGGTGTTGCGGCGGTCGGGCTGGCAACAGGTGGACGCCGCGCGGGTGTTTGTGTCGATCACCTACGCCGGCGTGGTCACGGTGGTGTTGATGTACGCGGGCGTCTTGGTGGTGCCGGTGTTGGTGGCGCTGTCCGGGGTGTTGCTGTTGTTCGGCATCGACAACCTCGTGGCCGCGGAGAAAAAGCGGCCCACCAAAGGCCGGTTCTGGGTGGGGGCTGCAGGGGCATTGGGCCTGTCGTTTTTGGTCGCGACCCCCGCGGCGTTGTCGGTGGCCTTGCCCCCCTGGGTGTACTGGGCGGTGGCGGTGGGGTTGGCCGTGGCCCAGACCGCGATCGCCCTGCGCGGGTTTGTGGCCGACAAAGATCTGTTCGTGGAGGAATCGGCATGAGCGAGCTTGTCACCGTCGAGCGCACCGACGAGGGGGTCGCGATCCTGCGGCTCAACCAAGAGAAGCGCTTGAACGCCCTCACCGTCGAGATGGGCGAAGCGTTTGCGCGGGTGGTCGAGACCCTCAGCGCCGACGAGAGCCTGCGCGCGGTGGTGCTCACCGGCGCGGGCCGCGCGTTTTCCGCGGGGGGCGATCTCGACTTTTTGCGCGACCGGGCGGACTCGTCGGCGGAGGCCAACGCCCGCGAGATGCGCGGGTTTTATGCGCGGTTTTTGTCGCTGCGAAAGCTCCCGGTGCCGGTCATCGCCGCGGTCAACGGCCACGCCATCGGGGCCGGGATGTGCCTGGCCATGGCCTGCGACCTCCGGGTCGTGGCCGACGACGCCAAGCTCGGCGCGACCTTCGTCGGGCTCGGGCTGCACCCGGGCATGGGCGCGACGGTGTTCTTCCCGGCCGCGGCCCGCGACCACGGGCGCTACCTGTTGCTCACGGGCAAGGTCATCTCCGGGACCGACGCGGTGGCGCGGGGCCTGGCGCTCTCGGCGCACCCCCAAGACACGGTCCTCGACGAGGCCCTGGCCATCGCCCGCGACATCGCCGCCCAGGGCCCGATCGCGGTGCGGACCTGTGTGCGGTCCTTGCGGCTGTTTGACGAGGCCGCGCTCGAGCGAGCGCTCTGGCGCGAAGCCGACGCCCAAGCCCAATGTTACAGCAGCGAAGATCTGCGCGCGGGCATCGACGCGGTGGCGAACAAACAAAAGCCGACCTTCGCCGGGCGCTAGCCCCCGCGCCGCCGTCGACGGGGCCGCGTCACCTTCCGAACGGAAAGGCCGGGGCCTTTTCGGTGCGCACCGCGGCCGCGTCGGCGCACAGGGTGAGCGCATCCCCCTGGCGGAACATCTTCTGGGCGAAGCAGACCAGGCCTCCCTCGTCGCTGACCACGCGCAGGGTGTGTTCGCGCTGCGCGGTGCCAAAGGGCGCGCCGGTGGCCGCGTCGTAGACCGTCGCGCCCTCGTCGAGCACGCGGCGGGTGTCCCCCGATGCGCCCAGGCCGAGGCTCCCGAGCGCCATGTGTACCCCGTGTCGGGTCAAGGCCTGGGCCGGGGCCTTGAGGTCGGCCTCGAGGCAGCGGTCCTGCACGGTGACGATCACCGTGCCCGGGTCCGTCTCGGTCACCGCCACCACCGGGTCAGCGGCGATGCGGGGGCCGCGGGTGGCGGGCCTGAGCAGGTTGAGCTGGGCCAGCGCCGCGGTCGCCTCCCGCCGTTTGCGCTCCTCCTCGGTCAGCTCCGCCGCGGGCTTGGCCATCAACGCCTGGTGCGCGGCCTCGGCCTCCGCCTTGCGTTGCGCGGCCTCCTCGTCGCTCACGTACCCCGTGGCCCCGGCCGCGTCCCGGGTCACCGGCTGGCCGCCGAGGGTCACGTCCCCCGCGGCGAAGGCCCAACGCTGCAGCATCTGCGTTTTGAGGGGCGCGCGTTTGTCGGCGGGGGCGGGGACAAACCAACGCCCGGTCTCGGCGGTCCCGGGCACGGTGACGCGGTAGGGGTTGCGCAACACGGTGATGCCCGCGTCGGTGACGTCGACCGGCGTGCCCGGCCGCAGCCGGATGCCGGTGCCGTCGTCGAAGGTGTGCTGCAGCGGCGCGCGCAGCACCAACTGCAGGGTGTCGCGTGGGGCGTAGAGCACAAAATCGAAGCCAGAGAGCATCGCCATCCAATGGCAGGTGTCGGGCCGGTCATCGCCCCGCGCCACTGGGCCGAGCTCGACCCAATCGCCGACGAGGGCGCGGGCGCGAAACAGGCTGAACCCCGTCTCGTCGCTGGGGGCCGCGTGCACGCAGGTGCCGGTGGTCCGTGACGGGGCGGTGCACAGCAGGCCGTCGGCTTGGCGCACGAGCGCGTGCGCGCCTTCGGGCAGGGGCGCGGCGGCGGCGGGGGCGTCGGCCGGCGGGGCCGGGGGCGTGGACGCGCACCCGGCCAGGAGGACCAGGGACAAACCGAGGGCGGGGAGCGCTGGATTCATGCCGCTCGATAGTACGGGTCCGCCGCCCCGTCGAGGTGGGTGGGAACCCGAACGAGAACAGTGACATAGGGCTTCACGTTGAAAGCTCGACGGAGCTTGAGGTCGGGGCGTGGACGGAAAAAGTGCGGTCGTTTTTTTGGAGCCGGCGGTCGCCAGCGGTAGCCATAAGGGGCCAACAGGAGGTCCCCGATGAAAGTGACGTGTGATTCGTGCCAGCAGCGCTACCAAATCCCTGACGAGAAGTGCCAAGGCAAGGTCCTGCGGGTGCGGTGCAGCCGTTGCCAATACGTCATGAAGGTGGTGGGCCCGACCCGCGCGTTCCAAGAGGACATGCGCCGTCCTCCCACGTTGACCAACGCCAAGGCCTACCGCGCGATGAACGCCCCCCAGACGGAAAAGCCCATCTGGTGGTGCGGCATCCAAGGCAAGCGGCACGGGCCGTACACCAAGCGCGAGGTGCAAAAGCTCGCCGAGCGCGGGGACATCAACGGCCGCACGTACATGTGGTGCAAAGGCATGGCGGGGTGGGCGCGCATCTGTGAATCGCCCGGGCTCGCGTTCGCCCTCGAGATGGTGCTCGATGCGGCGATGAACCAACCGGTGCCCGACGTGTTCGAGCAGGTGCCCATCCTCGGCGACGGCCACGGCTACTTCGCGGACCCCACGATGAAGAGCGGGTTTCTGATCCTCGACGCGCGCACCCAGGCGCACCTCGAGACCATCGCCCGCGACATCGAGGCGCGGGAAAAGCCGGTGCCGCCGAAGAAGAGCTCGGCGCCGGCGATCTTCGTGGCCGCGAGCGGTCTGGCCTTCGGGGTCATGGGCGTGTTGCTGATGAGCCACGAGACGCTGGCGCGCATCGCGGGCGCCTGAGCCGGACGAAGGCGCGCGCGGGCGGGGGCGTTTTGCGATTGAAGGCCCGCGCGTTGGCCACCGTCTGAACCGGGCGCGTGGTCGCGCACGTGCCCCTTTGGTCTTTGGCAAGGACGCGCTATCGGGGGCCAAGGAGTCCCCATGACCAAACGTATTGCCCTCTGGAGTGTTTGCCTCGTCGTCGTGCTCAGCGCGCTGCCGGCGTGGGCAGGGTTTTACACCGAACACCAGACGGTGGTGCCCAACCCGATCACCCAACAGACCATCACCAAGACGGTGCGGGCGTGGCACGACGGGAAGAAGTTCAAAAAAGAGAATCCGCTCAATGGCGAGACCATCATCATCGACCTCGACTCCGACATGGTCTACGGCGTCAACTACAACGCCAAGACGTTCTGGCAGCTCAAGAGCGATGAGTACCAGCGGCTCGCGACCATTCAGCTGTTCGCCATGGGCGTGACCGCCAACCCCGACGGGACCATCACCGTCAGCGACAACCTCTTCACCCCCACGGGCAAGACCAAGACGGTGGAAGGCAAGAACGCCTACGAGGTCAACATCAACTACCCCCCCGTCCCCAATGTGCCTGCGGGGCAGGGCATGAAGACCTCGATCTGGATGAGCGAAGACGTCAAGCTCCCCAAAGAGAAGCTCATCGACGAGCTGCGCATCTCGCTCAACAACCCGAAGGGGCCCGAGTACAAAAAGTTCTTCGCCCAGTGGCGCAAGCTCGACGGGTACCCGGTGCAGACCGAGACCACGCTCTCCACCCCCAAAGGCGAGATCAAGTCCACCGAGACCCTCAAGGTCTACCGGAAGGAAAAGATCCCCGCGTCGGCGTTCAAGGTGCCCAAGGGGTACAAAAAGACCGTCGACCCCATCACCCGCCTGCAACAAATGCAGCGCCAGATGATGGAGCGCCGGCAGCAACAGCAGCAGGGGGGCACCGCCGGGGGCCTCGGCGCGCCGCCGCCGCAGGGGGGCAAGGAAAAGCGCGTGAAGAAGGCGGGGGCAAAGTAGCCCCACGACCGCAGACGCCCCTCGAAAACCGACGAGCAATGGCCTATGGCGGCCCCGGGAGGTCGTCGTGAAGGGCAAGCAGACCATCGTCGTCATCGGGGGAGCGCAGGGGGGGCCCATCGCCGCGGCACGGGCCCGCGAGTTCGACGAGCACGCCCGCATCATCCTGCTTGAAAAAGCCGGTCACGTGTCCTGGGTGCAAGCCGGGCTCAAGGCCCATCTCACCGGGGACATCCAAGGCGACCTGCAAGAGCTCGACACCCAGCGCAGCAGCTTTTTTGAACGGCGCTACCGCATCGAGGTCCGGACCCACGCCGAGGTGGTCGGGCTCGACAACGACGCCCGGCGTGTGCTGGTCCAGACCCCCGACGGGCCCGAGCGCGTCCGCTACGACGCGGTGATCTTCGCCGGCGGGGCCAAGACCTCGCGGCCCGCGCACCTCGACCTCGGCGGTCCCGGGGTCACCGGCTTCAAGAACCTCGACGACCTCAACGCCATCCGCGGCTTGATCAAAGCCGGGGCCAAACGCGCGGTGATCCTCGGCGGGGGTGGGTACGGGGTGGACGCGGCCGGCGGCCTGCTCGCCCAAGGCCTGGACGTGACCGTGGTCGAGGCCAAAAGCCGCATCCTGCCCGGCTACTCCATCACCGCCGCCCGGGCCGCGGCCCGCGCCCTCACCGACGCGGGCGCCACCCTCTACACCGGGGACCCGGTCGAACGGGTCGAGCGCACGTCCGAGACCGGCCGCACCCTCACGCTCAAATCCGGCCGAAGCCTCGAGGCCGATCTGGTGGTGCTCGCCACCGGGCTGACCCCGCGCAGCCAGCTGCTCAAGGAGGCCGGGGCCTCGCTGCACCGCGACGGCACCATCCGCGTCGACCGCCACATGCAAACGACATTGGCGCGGGTCTACGCCTGCGGGACCGCCGTGTCCGTGCCCCACGCGGTCACCGGGGGCGCGACCTGGCTCGCCCAGGACGCGATCATCGACCGCACGGCCCAAATCGCGGGCCGCTCGGCCGCGGTGGGGCCACAGGGCGTGCGCGAAGAGCTCTCGCCGGTGGCGGGGACCGAGCTGCTCGACGTGGGCGGTCACTGGTTTGGCCGCACCGGGCTCTCCGACGCGCAGGCCCGCTCCGCCCTCGGCGACGAGCGGGTGTGTGTGGTCACCGTGCACAGCTGGTCGAGCGAAATCTGGCTCGGCGGGGACGTGGTCACCGTGCGCATCGTCGTCGACAAGCGCCACCACCGCGTGGTGGGGGGCGAGGTCTGGGGCAAGCGCGGCACCGGTGTGCCCCGGCGCATCGACATCCTCGCCGCGGCCGTGCTCGAGGGCTGGTCGCCGTCGCGGGTGGCCGACCTCGACGTGGCCTACCACCCGTCCACCGGGCCGGCCTATGACCCGGTCAACGCTGCAGGCACATTGGCGGCGATGACCATCGCGGGCGAGACCACGGCCATGGACCCCGAGGTGCTCACCCTCAAGATCGCGCAGGGCGAGCCCATCCAGCTCGTCGACGTGGGCAAAGGCGATCGCGGGGACGCCGACATCTGGCCGGGCGGCACCGTGCACATGCCCCTCGAGGACCTGCGCGAACACATCGGCGAGCTTGACCCGGAAAGGCCCGCCGTGCTCCTGAGCCACACCGGGCGCCGGGCCCACATCGCCTCGCGCATCCTCGCCCAGCGCGGTTTCGCCGAGGTCTACTTCCTCGACGGGGGCGCGCTCACCTGGCGCCTGATGCGCGACGGGAGGTCGTCGTGACCCGCCTTTTGTTTTGTCTGTTGCTGCTCGGCAGCGCGGCGCTCCCCGCGGGGGCCCGCGCGATCTACGCCGAACAGATCCCGGCCGCCCCCAACGCGTGCCAGACCTGCCACCAAGGGGAGGTCGACGGCCTGCGCAATGCGTTTGGACTGGACGTCGAGACCACCCTGCTCAGCGATGGGGTCGTCGACTGGACCGAGGTGTACAACGTCGACTCCGACGGGGACGGCCAGACCAACGGCGCCGAGCTCGGCGACCCCTGCGGCGCGTGGGTGAGCGGGCCCACCCTGCGGCCGTACGACCTCACCGACCCCGCGGACGAGCACCACACCACCGTCAGCGGGGCCGCCGGCTGTCCCGAAGGGTTTACGCCCCCCGAGACCGCCGACCCGCGGCCCTACGAGGTGCTCGGTCTCATCCCCGACCAGCAGCAGCGCAACACCAACTTCTTCAACAGCTGCGGCGGCTGCGGGGGGGGCACCACCGGGACGGGGACCGGCACGGGCACGGGCACCTCGGGCACCATCCTCAACCTGTTCATCCCCGCCTATGGCCTGTGGCGGCTGCGCCGCCGCAAGAACCGCGGCGCGTAAGCCCCGGCGGATCCGGCCAAACGCAACTGGCCCGCGCGGTTTTCGGAACCAGTACACGACGTCGTCACAGAGCAGCTGCAACAAAACACGCGGCGCGGGAGAGGTTCATCTCCCGTGTGCGGGGGTGGGGGTGGGCAAGCCCACCCAACTGAGGGCGGGCCTGCGTCCGAAATGGCCACCAGGGCGCGTGTCTTGTCGTCCGCTGCGCGGACTCGGGGTGGCAAGCCCACCCCACTGAGGGCGGGCCTGCGTCCGAAAATGGCCACCAGGCCGAGTGTCTTGTCGTCCGCTGCGCGGACGTGGGGTGGCAAGCCCACCCCACTGAGGACGGGCCTGCGTCCGAAAATGGCCACCAAGGTGAGTGTCTTGTCGTCCGCTGCGCGGACTCGGGGTGGCAAGCCCACCCCACTGAGGGCGGGCCTGCGTCCGAAAATGGCCACCAAGGTGAGTGTCTTGTCGTCCGCTGCGCGGACTCGGGGGACGCAGGCCCACCCCACTGAGGGCGGGCCTGCGGCAAAAACCGTGGCGGATTGACACGCGTGTCAACCCACATTGACATGGATGTCAACATCGCTACGATGGGGGCATCACCCAAAGGAGTCCGCCATGTCCGAGGCTTTCATCATCGATTGTGTCCGCACCGCCCGGGGCAAAAAGAAGGGCGGCGTGTTCAACGACACCCACCCGATGAATCTCGGGGCCCACGTCATCGCGCAGCTGACGTCCCGCCTGGACGTGCCCGGCGAGAAGGTCGACGACGTGATCATGGGGTGCGTGACCCAGCTCGGCGAGCAGGGCTTCAACATCGCGCGCGGCGCGGTGCTCGCCGCGGGTTTGCCGATCACTGTGCCCGGCGTGACCATCAACCGGTTCTGCGGCAGCGGGCAGCAGGCGGTGCACTTCGCCGCGCAAGCGGTGCAATCGGGGGCCATGGGCCTGGTCTATGCCGGCGGCGTGGAGAGCATGAGCCGGGTGGCGATGGGCTCGGACGCGATGGGCACCAGCGACCGCAATACCCAAGGGCCGGCTTCCGACCGCCTGCAGGAGCGCTTCCCCGGCCTGGTGCCGCAAGGGGTGTCCGCGGAGATGGTGGCGGAGAAGTGGGGCGTGACCCGCGCGGAGTGCGACGCGTTTGCCCTCGAGAGCCAGCGGCGCGGGGCGGCGGCCAAAGAGCGGGGGAGTTTCAGCAATGAAATTGTCCCCATGGAGGTCACGCTCAACGGCGAGACCAAAGTCGCCGACCACGACGAGCACCTCCGGCCACAGACCACGCTGGAGGCGTTGGCCGGGCTGCCCGCGGTGTTCAAAGAAAATGGCGTGGTCACCGCCGGCAATGCCTCTGGAATCGTGGACGGCGCGTCGATGGTGGCGGTGGCCAACGCCGAGACGGTCAAGGCCTTGGGGCTCACCCCCCGCGCGCGCATCAAGACCATGAAGGTCACCGGCACCGACCCGGTGTTGATGCTCTCGGGCCCCATCCCCGCCACCCGCATGGCCCTCGAGGCCGCGGGCATGGACAAGGGCGACGTCGACCTGTTCGAGGTCAACGAGGCGTTCGCGTCGGTCCCGCTCGCGTTCATGAAGGACCTCGGCATTCCCCACGACAAGGTCAACGTGAACGGCGGGGCCATCGCGCTCGGTCATCCCCTCGGCGCCACCGGTGGCATCTTGTTCGGCACCCTGCTCAACGAGCTCGAGCGCCAAGACAAGCAGGTCGGCCTGGTCACGATGTGCATCGGCTACGGCATGGGCACCGCGACCATCATCGAACGGGTCTGAGCCAGACGTGATATTCCGCTCGGGTGTCGCTTCTCGACGACGCCCAGGCGGTGGCGAACGCGCTCGAGGCCCGTTTCGGCGGTGCCTTCGGGGTGTTTGATCGCAGCGGGGGCGGGCGCACGGTCCGCCGCAAGGCCGGCGACCGCCGGTTTGGGCCGGAGGTGGACCTGACCGCGGCCGGTCTTGCGCTGACCGTGGCCACCCCGGTGGTGCGCTGGCCGGCGTGGGGCCTGGGGCGCGGAAGCGAGGTCCTCGACGAGCAACGCGTCGACGTGACCGGCGGGCGCGCGCGGGTGCGGCTCTATTGCAACGACGCGCGGCTCGACGTGCACACCGTCGAGGGCTGGTGGAAAGACCCGCGGCTCGCCGCCTGGCGGGGCGCGCTGGTCAAGTCACATTGGGAGGGGGCCACGTTGCGGTGCCAGCTCTCGCGGGCGGACGCGGCAGGGCCCGCCCGCGAGCAGCTGGACGCGACCTTGCTGTTTGTGGACCGGGTGCTCGGGGCGTACACGCACGAGGCGGACGGGGAGGGCCCCCCGCTGCTCGTCGTCGGGCCGGCGGCCGCGTGGCCCGAAGCCGGGGGTGCGTCGGCGGTGCGGCCGGTGGCGTCGGCCCGAGACGAACGGTACGCGCGCCACTGGGTCGAGGTCGACCTGCTCACCGCGGGCACCTGGGCGGGGGTCGTGACCACCACCGAGCGACGGGTGTGGTGTTCGCTGGCCATGCCCCCGGTGGCCGGTCACTTGCGGCTCGAGAGCCAACGGGGGTTGTCGGGGGCGTGGGCGTCGCTGTTCGAAGACATCCTGCGCGACCCGCCGCTCGATGACGCCTACGTCGTGGCCGAGGAAGGCGGGGCCCGGGTGGGGTGGGCGCGGGCGGTGCAAGCTGAGCTGCTCGCGTTGGCCCGCGACGGCGTGCAGCTTCATTGGTCGCGGGCGGCGCTGCGGATCGTGCTCGACGTGGCGCGGCCGGGCATGGCCTTCGAGAGCGTGGGGCGCGTCTTTCGGTTGTGGGCGCGCTTGCTCACGATCGTGACCACCCCCCGGCAGCGGCTGCTCACCGAGGCGCTCGACGACCCCATCGCCCAGGCGCAGCTGGAGACGGTCGCGGCGCCGTACGGCGGGGCGGTGTACGCGCGCGGGAACGAGCTGGTGGCGCGGGTTCACCTCGGCGGGGTCGTCGACGACGCGCTGCAGGGCTGGTTGCGCTGGGACGGGCGCCGGCTGTTGCTGGCGGCGTCGATCCCGTACACGGGGAACGAGCTGCGCTTGTCGCCCCGCGGACAGGTGCCGGACGCGCCGGGCGGGTTGGCCGAGTTGTTCGTCGTCGAGGGACGGGGCGCGTTGCCCGCCGCCGACCACGTGGGGCTGTGGGCGGCGGTGGCCCGGGCGAAAGCAACCGTGGTGGTGCGCGACGGCAACTTGCTCGTTCGCTATGCTCCATTGTCCTCCGGCAAACTCGCCGAGCGGGCCGCGCCGGGGCTGCAGTTGTGGGGTCAGGTCGCGCGGGCCCTGGTGGGCCTTTGTTGACGAGGACGTGATGAAATCTCCCGCCATCGCCGATGACTACCTTCACGCGGCCCGGGCCGCGATGGTCGAGATCTTCGGCGGGGATTTTGTGGTCCGCGGGCGCCAGGTCGAACGCCCCCGGGGGCGGCCCGGCGCGGACCACGGGCCCACGCTGCGGGTGCGCGACGAGGTGCCCGCGACGTTGGCGCTGGGGTTGGCGATGCCGTTTTCGCCCGCCGAGCCCACCTGGGTGCAGCAGCTCGCCGACGACGTCGAGCGGGTCCGCTACACCCGGACGATGGCGTTCGATCAGGGTCCGGACTTCGCCCTCCGGGCGCGCTGGCTGGAGCTCGGGCCGCTCCGCCGGTTGTTGGCCCAGGTCCCGGGCCGAACCGCGCTGCTCGAGGCCACGTGGGACGGGTGGCGGCTCCAGGCCCGGTTCAAGTTCCTGCCCGCGATGCCGCCGTTCGAGGTGTGGCGCACGGCGGTCGCCCTGCGGGCGGGCTTGGTCGCGGCGCTGCCCGCCGACTTGCGGCAACGGGTGGAGCGCCCGGGGGGCCGGGTCGACGCGGTGCAGATCGAGGACAGCGCACGGGCGTGGCTGGACGATCGGCTCGGGCCGTACAATGGCATTGTTGAGCGCACCGTTCGCGGGGTGGAGGGGCGTGTCCACCTCGGGGGGCTCGTCGACGAGGCGTTCACCGGGGAAGTGCGGCTGACCCCACAGACGGTGTCGCTGCGCGCGCTGTTGCCGCCCACCGCGGGCCGTTTGCAGCTGCTGCCCCAGCGCGGGTGGCGGGCGCGGTGGTTGAGCCTGTTCGAAAACACCTTGGGCGATCCCGCCCTCGACGAGGCCTTCGTGGTGACCCGCCACGGGGACGACAAGCCACGCTGGGCCGGCCGGGTGCGGCCGCTGCTGCTCCGCCTGGCCGCGCTCGGGGCGCAGATCGACTGGGACGAGGACGTGCTTCACGTGGCGTTCGGGGACGTCGCCGGCGCCGCCCGCGGGGACGCGGTGGACGGGGGCTTGGCCCTCTGGGCGGGGCTGTGCGCATCCCTTTGTGGTCTGGGCGGGGAGGATCCGGTTTGAACATCGAAACCGCGTCGGGGCCTGTGTAAGCTTCCGCCCATGAGACGTGGGATGCGGAGCGTGGTGGTGGCGGCCAGCTTGATGCTTGGCGGTTTGCAGGTGACGTGGGCGGACCCGGGCTGGGCCCAAGGCTCGGACGGGCGCGCCCTGCTCGATCAGGGCAAGGCGGCGTACAAGGCGGGGGCGTACGACAAGGCGGCCACGTTGTTCGACCAGGCGTACGCGGCGGACAAGTCGTTGGTGCAGGCGCTGTACAACAAGGCGTTCGCCCTCCGCAAAACGAAGGCGTACCCCGCGGCCCGCGACGCCTACCGGGCGTACCTGCGCGCGGTGCCCGGCGACAAAGACGGATTGTTTGGCCTCGCCGAGACCGAGCGGCTCCTGGGCAACGCGGGCGAAGCCAGTCGGCTGTTCGCCGACTACATCGAAAAAGAGGACCGAAGCGACAAGGCCAAATACGTCGATTACGCCAAGCGGCGCGTGGCCGAGCTCGGGGCCGCGGCCCCGGCGAAGCCCGCGGCCCCCGCGCCACCGGCGGCCGCGGCGCCGGCGTCGGGTGAGTCGGTGGGCGCGCTCCTCGAGCGGGGCAAAGAAGAATACAAGCGCAAAGAGTTCAAAAAAAGTGCAGAGACATTTGCGCAGGCCGCGGCCCAAGACCCCAAGAACAAAGAGGCGCTCTACCGCCGCGCCCTGAGCCTGCGCAAGGCCAAGGACTACCCGGCCGCGATCAAAGCGTACGGGGCTTTTCGCCAAGAGGACCCGAACGACCTCGATGGGTTGTTTGGCCTGGCCGAGACCTACCGGCTCAACGGAGACAACGACCTCGCCCAGCAGCTGTTTGGCCAGTACGTCAAGGTCGAGCAGCGCCCGGACCGGGCCAAATACCGCGCCTACGCCGAGCGCCAGATCGCCAAGCTCAAGGACGCTCCCCCGACGACCGCCGCCGCCCCCGCGCCGGCCGCGGCGACCACTGGCGCCCCCAAAGTGTCTGCATCCGCCATCGCCGCGTCCGCCCGCCGCATCGCCGAGGGGGACGCGCTGATGAAGCAGAAGAAGTACAAAGAGGCCGCGGCGATGTACGCGGCCGCCCATGACAAAAACCCCACCGAGCCCCTCGCGCTGTACCGCCGGGCCCTGGCCTTGCGCAAAGCCGGGGACCTCGCGGGGGCGAAGGCCGCCTACGAAGCGTTCCGACGAGAACGCCCCGACGACATCGACGCCCTCTATGGCCTGGCCAAGACCGAGGCCGCGCTGGGGAACAGCGCCGCCGCGCGCGCCCTCTACCAACAATACGTCGCGCAGGAAAAACGCGAGAGCGAACAAAAGTACGTCGACAAAGCCAAGGCTTGGCTCGCCGATCACGGGGGCGGCACCGCGGGCGAAAAGACCGCCGCGGCCCCCTCCGCGGCCCCCCCCGCGGCCGACAAGCCCGCGGCGACCGAAGCGCCGCCCCCCGCCGCGGCCGACAAGCCGCCGGTCAAGGTCTCGGCCCAGGACCGCCGCCGGGCTGAGCAGCTCGCCACCAAAGCCAAGATCGCCTACGGCCAAAAGAAGTTTGGCAAGGCCGCGGACCTCTACCGCGACGCCCACAAACTCGATCCCAATCGTGACAAGCTGCTGTACCGCCGGGCCCTGGCGTTGCGCAAAGCCGGTGATCACGAGGGGGCCAAAGGCGCCTACGAGGCGTACCTGGCCGCGGTCCCCGACGACGTGGACGCCCTGTACGGCCTCGCCACCACCTACAAGCTGCTCGACGACACCGACAACGCCCGCCGCTATTTTGCCCTCTACGCGGACAAAGAGACGCGCCCCAGCGAGCAGCGCTACGTCGACAAGGCCAAGGCCTACCTGGCCGAGACCGCCCCCGCCGAGGGCGCGATGCCCTCGACCCTCGACGTCGCGGATGTGCCGCCCGCCCCCGCGGCCCACGCCGACGGCAGCGACGAGCGGCTCGCCCGGCACGTGATCGAGCCGCACCCCGAGGCCGGCCCGCAACCCGGCCACGTCGCCCCCCACGCCCGCATCTTGTCCGTCGACGCCTTGTTGCGCGACGGCACCCGGGCCCTCGACGCCGACCCCGCGGTCGCGGCCGAACACGCGATGCTCGCCACCACCCTCGAGCCCGCCGACCCCCGCGGCCATCTCTTGCTCGGCCGGGCCTACGACGCCCAGGGGTATAAAAAGGACGCCGAGGCCGCCTACACCCGCGCCTCCCAGCTCGGATTGGACAAAGACATTGGGCGCGCCGCCCGCGCGATGATCACCGACGGCGGCCCCCGGCCAGGCCGCGGCCGGGCCAAGGCCCCCCCGGTGTCCGAGCGCAGCCAGGCCCGGGCCAATGGCCTCGCCACCACCGCCCAAGAGCTCGTGGGGCAGGGCGATCTCGCCGGCGCCCAGGAGACCTACCTGGCCGCCCTCGACGAGGACCCCAAGCAGTACGACGCGTTGCTCGGCCTCGCCGAGCTCCACATGCTGTCCCGCAGCCACGTCAAAGCCATCGCCGCCTACCGGCGTGCGCTGGCCGCCGCCCCCGACCACGCCGCGCCGCTGTTTGGGTTGGCCCAGGCGTTCGAGCGCATCGGCAACCAACGCCAGGCGCTGCACCACTACAAGCTGTACCGCCAAAGCACCGCCGAAGACCGCGACCCCGAAAAGGCGCAGCTCGCCTGGCGCCGGCTCGAGGGGCTGTGATCGCGCGGCTCGTGGATGCACCGGCCGCGCTTTTGCGGTAAGCCGTGCCCATGTGGCGTGCGTGGTTTGTCTCGGCGGGTGTGGCGGTGGTTGTGGCCGGGGCCACCGGGTGTGGTCCCCAATGCCGTGACATCCAGACAACCCCGTTGAATCTCACCTGTGAGTCGCCGCCCTTGTTCACCGGCGAAGCGCACTTCGATTCGCCCGCGACCTACGAGACGTTTTTGTCCCAACAATGTCTCTACACCGCCGGCGATGACGCGGTGCAAGCGCGCATCGACGACGTCAACTTCGACGAGGAAGCGGTGTTTGTGGCCGTGGGGCCCGCGGCGCTCGACAACTCCCGGTGTCTCGAGACGCGCACCCTCGACAAGGCCCAGGTGTGCACCGATGGGTTGAAGGTCTACTTCGCCGACGTGTTTCAGCGCGCCGACGACGGCTGCCCGGGCCCCCGCTGGACGGTGGCGTTTTCGTTGCTGCGCGAAGACCTCAGGGCCGCGCTCGAAGCCGGCGACAGCGCCCCTTAGGGGTTCGCCGGGGACAACGCGGGCACGCCGGGGGCGTGTCGCGCGGTCACCCGCCGGGCATCCTCGCGCGCCGCGCGCTCGACGGTGGCAAAGATTTTGGTCGCGCGCGCTGGGTCGACGTGATCGGCGTTGCCAAATGCAGTGACATGGACGGGGGCCATCCCGCAAAACCCCAGCGTGCCCCGCGCCACCTGACGCCGCGCGCTCCGGTGGTAGACGAGGGTGTCGTACCAGAGCGGCGCCCCCATGGTGGTGAGCACGCGGGCGCTGCGACCGGTCAGACCGCCCACCGGCAGCCCATGCTTGCCATAGCGAAAGGCCCAGCCGGGCAAGAGCACCCGATCGAAGAGGCCCTTGAGCGGGCCGGGCACGCTCGCCCACCATGTCGGGTGCACGACGACGAGATGGGCGGCGGCGGCGAGGGCGTCGCGCACCCGGACCAGGTCGGGCTCGAGCGGTTGGTCGCCGCGGTAGGCGACGTGCAGCGCCGGGTCGAACGACAGGTCCGCCACCCGGATGACCTCGGTGGGCAGACCAGCGGTCTCGGCCGCCTGCGCGTACCGCAGCGCGAGGTGGTGGTTGAGGCTGTCCTCTTGGGGGTGGGCGCTCAGCACGAGCGCGCGTGCGGACGAGGGAGCGGGGGGAAACGTGCGGCGGGTGGGGTCGGTCATGGCGGCTCCAGTGAGGGTGGTCCGTGCACTGTCACCATTCCGAAGATGACGGGAAAGTGCCCGTTTCTGCCACATGGCGTTCCGAAAACGGTACGATGCGGGATGGACGGAACCGGCATTGAGGGGGTGGCGTGGGAGGACCTGCAGGTGCTGCTCGCGGGGCTGCGCACCGGGTCTCTGAATCAGGTGGCGAGGACCCTGGGCGTGAGTGTGTCCACCGCGTCCCGGCGCCTGGCCCGGCTGGAGGGGGCCCTGGACCGGCCGCTGTTCGACCGGGTGCCCGAGGGGCTGTTGCCCACCGCGCTGGCCCGATCGCTGGAGCCGCACGCGCTCATGATCGAAGGCCAGATGGCCGACATCGAGCGGCTCGCGCTCGCCACCCGGGGGCCCCCGCGGGGCACGGTGCGGCTGGCGCTGCCCGATGGCATCGCCAGCAAGCTGTTGGTGCCGCGCCTGGGGGCGTTTTTTGCCCAGTATCCCGACGTCGACCTCGAGCTGTTGATCGGGCACGCGGTGGTCGACCTGGTGCGCCGGGAAGCGGATGTCGCCCTGCGGTTTGTGCCCCCCACCGCGCCGGACCTGGTGCGCAAGGCCCTGGGGCCGATCCCCATGGGATTGTATGGCCGGGCGGCCTTGCGCGGGCGCCCGCTCGATGAGCTGCGGTGGGTGATGTTCATCGACCCCGAGGCGCGGCTGCTCGAGACCCAATGGGTGCAGCAACATGTGCGGCCGGCGCACACCCTGTGCTGCTCCTCGTGGAACACGCTGTTCGCGGCGGTGGAGCAGGGCATCGGGCCCGCGTTGCTGTCGCCGCTGGTGGCGGAGGCGGCCGGCCTGGTGCCGCTCGGGGCGGGCTTGCCGTTGCCCCCGGCGCGCACCCTCTGGCTCGTCCACCACCAGGCGTTGCGGCACGTGCCCACCATCGCGGCGTTGCGCGGTTGGTTGTCGACGCTGGGGGCGGAGATCCTGGCCGGCTGAGCTCAGCGGGTGGCGTCGACCCCGAGGCAGTCGAGCACCGGCGCCTGGCATTCATTGGGGTCGCCGACCTCGACCTGGTCGATGCAACGGGCGCTGTCCACGTCGACGAGCGGGCTCGCCTCGCAGCCAAACGCGCACGACCGCAACTCGGTGCGTTCGCCGGATGCGATCTTCTCGTCGTCGGGGTCGTCGGGGGCCACGAACGTGACCTCACAAGCGAGCGTGCGGTTGCACAGGGCCTCGCAGTCGACGGTGGGACCGCACGCGAGGGCGCACACAAACGGGGCGAGGACGAACACGAACCGCATCATGCCCTCGGTATAGGCGGGGGCGGGCCGACCTGCCACCGGGGGCGCGACCGGGCAGGGAGGTTTCAAAAGGTTTCGGAGGGTGGCCCAAAGGCGAGGGCGAAGCCGACGCTTGGGCCGTGGCATGGTGTTGGCTAACTATACAGTTCACGCCCACCTCCGGCCCCCCACCCCTTTTTTGGGTGGGGCAAAAATTGCACACCACCCGTCGGAGGGTGCACCCCTCCCGGTGACCGCTTGTCGCGGCAAAATCAAACTGGCCTGGAGCGCTTTCTCGACTGATTCCGAACGCCGCGGCCGGCACTTGCGGCAGATCTCGCGGGCGCGGCAGGACAGCGCATCCCCGCGCCGATTTTTTCCCCCCAGGTCCCCGCCCGGCTACGCTTGTCGCCATGTGGGGCCTCCTGTTCCTGCTCGCGACCAACCCCGGCTTCGGCGGGACCGAGGCGGCCCCGTCGTGCACCCTGCAAGACGAGACCGGCCGCTGGGTGGACTGCGACCGCTACCTCGCCGCCCCCGCGTCCCCGCCGCCCGCGGCCACGCCCGCGCCTGCGCCCCGCCGCGCGCCCCCGCCAACGCCGCCGCCGACCCCCGCCGAACCGACCATCGTCGAGAGCCACATCGAGCGCGGCGTGGTCGAGGCCGACATCCCGGGGCCGCTCGGCCAGATGGTCAAAGACCTGACCCCCAAAGCGCGCGTCACCCCCCTGTCGACGCTGCGCGAAGAGGTCGCGGCCCTCGACGAAGACGTCGCCGCCGCGCGCAAGGGCCTGCAGTCCATCGAGCCCGCGGTGCGCGACCGGGCGCGCGAGACCCTCTCCACCGTCGAGCCCCGGCGCGCCCGGCGGCGGGCCATGCTCGAGGACGCGGAGATCTGGGCCCTGCGCAAACGCGAAATGTGTATGCACCGGCTCGGCCGCCCGCTGGCCTTGCCCCAGCTCCCGGTGGGCGTGCGCCTCACCCGCGCCACCCCTGGGGTCGAGGACCACGTGCGGTTTCACGATGTCGAGGTCTGCCGCCGGGACACGCTCATCACCCACGCGGACTTGGCCCGGCTCGACCGGCTCTTCACCATTGAGCAAGAGCTGTCCGGCCCGGGCAACTACTTCGCCCGGGCCCGCCGCAAAAAGCTCGAGCGCGAGCGCGAGCAGCTCCTCGCGCCCTTGCTGGGCACGCACAGTCTCGCCCCCGCCCAGGTCATGACCGGGCAGGGGCCGCGGGTCATCGCGCCCTTGTCGTCGTCGGGCATCCAGACCTACAGCTCCGCCGACTGACCCGCGCTCAGCCCACCGCGACCAGCTCGAGCCGGTCCTTGAACCGGTGAAACACCAGGTCCCGCAGGTCGCGGTGCACCGGCGCGGACAGGGTCGGGTCTTGGGCCAGGACCTCGTCGGCGAGCTCGCGGGCGAGCTCGATGAGGTCCCGGTTGCGGGTGAGGTCGGCGAAGGCGAGCGTGGGCAGCCCCGACTGCCGGGTGCCGAGGAAGTCGCCGGGCCCCCGGATGCGCAGGTCCTCCTCGGCGATGCGGAACCCGTCGGTGGTCTGCTCCATGATGCGCAGCCGCTGAATCGCGTCTTTGCCCGCGCCGCTTTTGCCCACCACGAGAAAACAATGGCTCTTGCGATCGCTGCGTCCGACCCGGCCCCGCAGCTGATGCAACTGTGACAAGCCAAACCGCTCGGCGTGCATCACGATCATGCAGGTGGCCTCGGGCACGTCCACCCCCACCTCGATCACGGTGGTGGCGACGAGAATCTGGGTGTCGCCCCCGATGAAGCGGGCCATGGCCGCTTCGCGTTCTTCGGTGCTCATGCGCCCGTGCACCAGCCCCACTTTGTCATCGCCAAACTGCTCGGCGAAGGTCTGGGCCCCCTGGGTCGCGTCCTTGAGGTCGAGCTTCTCGCTCTCCTCGATGAGCGGGTACACGACGTACACGCGTTCGCCCCGGCCAAGGGCCGCGCCGACGTGGTCGAACACGCCCTTCATGCCCCGTTCGGTCTTGACCTTGGTCGTGACCGGGGTGCGGCCGGGGGGCAGCTCGTCGAGCACGCTCACGGTCAGATCGCCGTAGACGGTCAGCGCCAGGCTGCGCGGGATGGGGGTGGCGGTCATCACCAGGACGTGGGGGGACTGGCGTTCGCCGTCGACCAGCGGCCCCTTTTGTTTGAGCGCCACCCGCTGGGCGACCCCGAAGCGGTGTTGCTCGTCGATGACGCAGAGGGCGAGCCGGGCGAACTCCACGTCGTCGCTGAACAGCGCGTGGGTGCCCACCGCAATGTCAATGACACGGTTCTTGAGTTTGCCCACCGCCAGCGCGCGGGCTTTGCCCTTTTGTTGCCCGGTGAACAGCTCCACCCGAATGCCCAAGGGGTGAAACAACCGCCGGAAGGTCTCGTAGTGCTGCTCGGCGAGGATCTCCGTCGGGGCCATGATCGCGGCCTGGGCCTTGGCCCGGACCGCGAACAGCGCGGCCACCGCCGCCACCGCGGTCTTGCCCGCGCCCACGTCGCCCTGGAGCAGGCGGTTCATGGGGCGGGGCGCGGCCAGGTCGCGCAAAATCTCCTCGATGGAGCGGGCCTGGGCCGAGGTGGGGGCGAAGGGGAGCAGCTCCGCGGACAGGCTCGCGCCGTCGGGACCGGACAGGGCGGGGGCGGGCTCGGCGGTGGTGTGCTGCTGCTTCATCAGCATCGCGAGCTGAAGCACGAACAGCTCTTCGAAGCAGAGCCGCCGGTGGGCGGGGGCGCGGCGGAAGTTCAGCGCGTTGAGTTCGTCGTCGGTGAGGTCTTCACTCGGCGCGTGCACATCGAGGAGCGCGTCGTGAAAGGAAATGACATTGGCGGCGGCCATGATGTGGGGGGGCAGGAGGTCGCGCGGGGGCTGGCGGTGCAGAATCGAGAGCGCGCCCTTGACCGCCTTTTCGATCTCGTAGGTGTGCAGGCCCTTGAGCTCGGGGTAGAGCGGCACGATGCCCGCGAGGTCGTCGGTGCGGTCGCCCATCATCACCGAGGGGTGCACGAGCTGGAGCCCGGTGCGGTACCGCTGGACCGACCCGGTGGCGGTCACGTCTTGGTCCATGGCGAAGCGGCGGCTCATGTCCCAGGATCGGAAGCGGAAAAACACGAGTTTGATCCGCCCGGTGCCGTCGTCGAGCACCACCTCGTAGCGGCCGCCGCGACCGCGCCCCACTTGGCCCGAGGCCACGATGCGGCCCTTGATCACCGCGGTCATGCCCGGGGACAAATGGCCGATGGGCATCACCCGGCGGCGGTCCTCGTAGGCCCGGGGCAACAGCGCGAGCACATCGCCAATGGTGGCAAGCCCCCGCGCGGCCAACGCCTCCCGGCGGGCGGGGCCGATGCCGCGCAGCAGAGACGTCGGCTGTTCGAGCACGTCCTTGGCCACGGTCGTGGCGTCCGGGCGGGGGGCCCGCGGCGCGACGGGGCGGGAGGGTCTTCGCACCCCGGGGGGGGGACTTTGGGCCGCGACAGACCGGTCCTCGGCGACGGCGGGGGGCGGGCCCGAGGCCGGGGCGGGGCCTTTGTCGTCGTCGAGCACCCGCAGGAGGGTGATGATGCGCGCCTTGCGCTGCTCGCGATCGAGGCCCTCGAAGCCTTGGGACGCTTTCAGCAACGAAGCGCCCAGCTCGTCGTCGAGGCCGGCGCTTTGTACCGCGCGCTCGACGAGGGAAGAAAAGCCCACCAGCCGGTCGGCCCGGGCGAAGTCATCGCGCGCGGCGAACTTGAGCGGAGGCAGCAGGGTCTTGCGAACGGGGTCGAGCTTTTCGCTATCCATGTTGCTGCGTCGCTACTCCGCGTTTTGCTCGAGCCAGTTGCGCACTTTGAGGTCGGGGTCGGGGCCCCCGAGGCGCAGGTAGCGACCCAGGTGATAGCGGGCTTTTTTGAGGTTGCCCTCGCGTTGGAAGATGCGCGCGATGGAGCGGTGGGGGAAATAGAACTTGCTGTTGAGCTGAATCGCCTCTTGGAACTTGCGCTTGGCTTGGCTCAGTTGGTTGTTGCGGAACAGCCGCTCGCCCTCTTGGTAGGCGGCCTTGGCCGCGGCCTTGCGCTCTTCGGGATCTTTGGGGGCGATGACCCGGACGCGCTCATCGCCCCCGTCGTCGTCGTCGCGCCCCGCCCGCCGGCCGTCGCGTTTGCCCCGCTTGCCGTGCTTGCCCCGGCCGGTCTTGCCCGACGACGAGGCCCGCCCCCCGGCTTTGGCGTCGGCGAGGTCGTCGAGCAGGTCCTCCCCCCGGCTGTCGTCGGGGGCGATCTTGATCAGGTCTTTGATCTTGCTGAGCGCGTCGTCGTACTTGCCATCGTCGATGAGCCGCTGGGCCGCGCCCGCGAGCAGGTCGGCCTGGACCTGGGGATCGCCCGCCGCGGGGGGGGCATCGGGGCCGCCGTCCGCGGGTTCGGCCTCGGCCGCGGCGCCTCCGTCGGCGGCGGCCGGGGCGGGCGGGGTGTAGCCCTCGAGGGCCTTGAGCGGCTGCAAGAACTGCAGCCCGTCCTCGGGCACGTTGACCACCTCTTTGAATGGCTCGTAGCCGTCGAGCTTCAGCTCGATGGTGTGGGTCCCGAGCTTGACCCGCGTCTGCAAGGGGGCCTTGCCCTCGTCTTTGCCGTCGACGAGCACGACCGCCTCGGGGGGCACGCTGGTCACGGTGAGCAGGGGCCCGCGGGACGGCCCGAACACGAAGTAGAGCACGACGATGAGGATGGTCAGGGTGAACAGCGCGCCGGCGATGATGCCGGCGATGACCGCGATGTTCGGGCCTTTTTTGGGCGGGGCGATCACGTCGGTGCGCGACGGGCGCCGGGTGATCTGGGTGCGCTCGGCCGCGGGCATCGGCCCGGTGGTGGACTGATCGCCGATGATCGCGGCCACGTCGTCGAGGTGCAGGGTGCCGGTGGCGTCGGGGTCGAGCTTGGCGAGGTTTTGTTCGCGTTCGGCCTGTTGGGCGGCCTCTTCTTGCTCGCGCTCGGCCGCGCGCGCCTTGAACTGTTCTTCCATCGCCTCGAGGTCGACGATGGAGGTGGCCTCGTTGGGGCTGACCTTGACCACCTCGCGCTCGGGGACCGCGGCCGCGGGCTCGCTGTCGACCTCGGCGGCGTCGAGCAGGGCGGTGCCGTCGGCGGCGCAGACTTCGGCGTCGTCGTCGTAGGTGGCGTGGCAGTCGGGACAAATCTTCATCGGCGCTCCTCTCTTATAAAAACGAGCGCCGCAGCCCTAGGGCCTTTCTCGGCCTGGATCTCGGCCCCCCGCCGTCGAGCGGCGGCCCCCGGTCAGGAGGATCTGGCCCCGACCGCGGTCACGGCCCGCAAATGGCGTCTGCTCGGGCCTTCGCGCTATCGTGCCCGCGGAGATCGAGCGTGGCCAAAGACCCCGACACCATCAAAAACGACCCCCTGCTCGGCCGCGTGATCGCCACGCGGTACGAGCTGATGCGTTGCGTGGGCAAGGGGGGCATGGGCTCGGTGTACGAGGCCCGCCACGTCACCACCGAGAAGCGGGTCGCGCTGAAGATCCTCGCCCCCCATCTGTCCAAAGACCTCAAGCTCATCGCCCGGTTCCGCCGCGAAGCGCTGGCCGCGAGCCGCCTGGACCACGAGAACTGCGTGAGCGTGTACGACTTCGGCGAGGACGAGGACGGCACGTTCTACATCGCGATGGAGTACGTCGACGGCACCGGGCTGGGCCAAGAAATCCGTTCGCAGGGCCCGATGAGCCAAGCCCGGGTCGCCCACATCGGGGTGCAGCTGCTCTCCGCCCTCGACGCGGCCCACGCCACCGGCATTTTGCACCGCGACCTCAAGCCGCAGAACATCATGCTCACCCAGCGGGGCGGCAAGCGCGACATCGTCAAGGTCGTCGACTTTGGCATCGCGAAGTTCATCAACAACTCCAAGGCCGACCAGGCCGCGCTCACCGTGCCGGGCACAATCTTCGGCACCCCCGAGTACATGTCGCCCGAGCAAGCCCGGGGTGAGCCGCTGGGTCCGCGCAGTGACATTTATTCGGCCGCGGTCGTGCTGTGGCATTTGCTGCTCGGGCGGTCGCCGTTTCGGGGCAAGACGGTGCGCGACACGTTGGTCAAGGTGTTCTCCGACCGTCCGCCATCGCCTCGCCAGGAGCGGCCGGGCAGTGACATTGCGGAGCCCTTCGAGGAGGCCCTCCGGGTCGCCCTGCACAAGGACGCCCCCCAGCGGTACCCCGACGCGGCCACGTTCTTGGCCGCGCTGCAGCCCTACATGGACCCCGGCTACGTCGACCCCACGCCCCAGCGCGCGTCGGTGCCGGGCCTCGCCCCCGACGGGTCAGCCCCCGAGACGTTGGGCGACGAGTCGCCCAAAGCGACCCTCATCGGGCACATGGGGGGCGGGGATGCGCCCATCGCCGTCGGCGAAGGGCAGCGGGGCGTGGTCGTGGGGGGCGGCGACCGCACCGGCACCGCGCTCTTTTACGAACCCACCGACCTGTCCCAGAAGTCCGCCCTCGGCCGCGATCCGAGCGACCCATCGGCCGAGTCGCCGTCGAGCAAGACCGAACCCGCCACCGCGCGCTCCCCGTTGTCGCCCACCCCCGTGGCCGAGCCCGACGACGCCCCCACCGCGGCGCTGGAGCCACAAGACCTCGTGTCCCTCGAGCAGGCGGCCGAACAGGCGGAGGCCGACGCGGCCGGCGATGACCTGTCCGACGCCGGGCCCCGCCAGACCTTGACCGCGGCCATGCCCGCCGACGCCGGGTTGCTCGACGAGGACCTGACCAAGACGCTCAAAAAACCCGCGCCCACCAAGTCCAACACCACGTCGGTGCTGCGCGCCGCGGACATCGACTCGGTGGCGCGCAAGGCCGCGCCCCGGGGGGGCGTGGGCCGGGCGGTGGCCGTCGGCGGCCTGGTCGGCCTGGTGCTCATCGGCGGCTTGGCCCTGTTTTTGTTCCGTGCGCCCCTCGCGGCCCTGTTCGCGGGTGACCCGTCTGGCGACGGACCGGCCGAGCCCGAAGCCGCCCCCGAGCCCGAGGCCGCGCCCGAGGCCGACCTGCTCGAGCGGCCGGGCCCGGGCTACGAACCGGACGCGGTGGCGCTGCGCCGCAACCTGCGCGGGGTGGACTTCAACTACGACACCGCCCACAGCGTGCTCGCGGGCGAAGACGGCCTGTCCGACGAAGAAATCCAAACCGAGTACGACCGGTATATGACATTGGCGCTCAAACACGCGCGCTTGGCGGTGATGGCGGACAAAAACAGCGTCGACGCCCACCGCCGCTTGGCCCAAATCAGCTTCGAGCTCAAAGACTTCCCCACCATGGGCAAGCACTACGAGCGGGTGCTCGAGCTGTCGCCGGACATGCCCAAAGACGCCCGCAAGCAGCTCGAGCGCTTCATCGCGCTGGGGCAGCGAAGCGCGGCCCGCGACGACGAGGGGGAGGGCACCGATGGCGAATGACCCGACCAACCAAGTGACATTGCCAAGCTGGGTCATCGGGGCCGGCTTGGTGGTGATCGCCGGCCTCGGCGCGGGCCTGGTGGTGGCGATGTCCGACGACCGCCCCCCCGCGAGGTACGCCCCCGCGGCCGACCCGTCGCCCGCCCCGCCCGCGCCCGACGCGCCCGCCCCCGGCGCTCCGGTGGTCGAGGCCGCGGCCGACCCGACGCCCCTGGACCAGGACACCGCGGGGGTGCCGGCCCGGTTGTTCACCACCACCGGGGACGCGGACGAGGACGAAGCCCGCATCGCCCAGGCCAAGCTCATGGGACTGGGGCACACCGCGGGCGAGGGCGCCGCCGACCCATCGCCGGCGCGGGCCCCGGCCGAGGACCCGGCACCGGCCGCGGACGACGAGCCAGACGAGCCACGCCCCGCCAATCCTGTGGGGCACTACCTCGACCAGCTCGACAAGCTCTCCGCCGGCCTCTCGGTCGACGACCCCGATGCGTTCGGCCAGGCCGCGGTCGAGGCCGCGCAAAAGGGCGACACCAGCCGGCTCGAGGCGCTCAAGAAAAAGTACGAACAGGCGAGCCGCGACTTGCTCGCGCTTCACGCCCCCGCGGCCGCCAGCGAACACAAAGCCGCGACCCTGGCCGCGTTCAGCGCGGCCACGGGCATGCTCGGGCGGCTGATCGTGGCCCTGTCCGCGGGGGACGTGGCCGCGATCGCGACAATCGGGGACGACGCCAAAGCGCTGCAGGCCACGTCGGAGAAGGTCGACGAACTGACCGCGGCCCTCGAGGCCCAGGCCCGCGACGACGGCTGAGCCCGCGCCGGCTCAGCGCTTGGTCAAGGCCGCGCGGGTGTATTCGCGGTTGAGCTCGGCGATGACCCGCACGGGAATTTCTTTGGGGCAGCTCGCCTCGCACTCGTAGTGGTTGGTGCAGTTGCCGAACCCTTCTTGGTCCATGCGCCCGATCATGTTGAGCACGCGGCTTTTGCGCTCGGGCTGGCCCTGGGGCAGGTGCTTGAACTGCGAGACCTTGGCCCCCACGAACAACATCGCGGCGGCGTTGGGGCAGGCGGCCACGCAGGCCCCGCACCCGATGCAGGTGGCGGCGTCGAAGGCGAGGTCGGCTTCCGCCTTGGGGATGGGCACGGCGTTGGCGTCGGGGGCGCCCCCGGTGTTCACCGAGACGTAGCCACCGGCTTGGATGATGCGGTCAAACGCGCTGCGGTCGGTGACCAAGTCCTTGAGCACGGGGAACGCCTTGGCCCGCCAGGGCTCGATGACGATGGTGTCCCCGTCGGAGAACTTCCGCATGTGCAGCTGGCAGGTGGTGGTGCCGTCGTCGGGCCCGTGGGGTTGGCCGTTGATCACCAGCGAGCACATCCCGCAGATGCCTTCGCGGCAGTCGTGATCAAACGCGATGGGCTCTTTGCCCCCCTCGATGAGGCCTTCGTTGACCACGTCGAGCATCTCCAAAAACGACATGTCACTGGAGATGTCCTTGGCGGCGTAGGTCTCGAAATCGCCACGAGCGTTTTTGTTCTTCTGGCGCCAAACCTTGAGGGTGAGGTTCATTTTGCGTTCGGCCATGGTCGTCCTCCGCGCGCAAACGGCGCTACTTGTAGCTCCGCTGGGTCAGCTTCACGTATTCGAACTCGAGGGGCTCTTTTTCGAGGCGCGGGGCCTTGTCGTCCCCCTCGTACATCCAGGCGGCCACATGCGAGAACTGCTCGTCGTCGCGCTTGGCTTCGCCCTCTTCGGTCTGGCTCTCTTCGCGGAAGTGCCCGCCGCATGACTCGCGGCGCTCGAGCGCGTCCTTGCACATGAGCTCGCCGAACTCGAGGAAGTCCGCGACCCGGCCCGCTTTTTCCAGGGACACGTTGAGGTTGTCACCGTCGCCGGGCACGTTCACGTTCTCCCAGAACTCGGCGCGCAACGCGGGAATTTTCTCCAGCGCCTTTTGCAGCCCAGCCTCATTGCGGGCCATGCCGCAGTACTCCCACATGATGTGGCCCAGCTCGCGGTGGAAGGTGTCCACCGTCTTTTTGCCCTTGATGGACAGGAGCTTCTTGGTGCGCTCGTTGACCACGGACTCGGCCGCGGTGAACTCCCCATCGTCCTCGGAGAACGCCCCCTTGAGGTAGCGCTCGCTCGACGGGATGCGCGCGAGGTAATCGCCCACGGTGTACGGGATCACGAAGTAGCCATCGGCCAGCCCTTGCATCAGGGCCGAGGCCCCGAGGCGGTTGGCCCCGTGGTCCGAGAAGTTGGCCTCGCCGAGCACAAACAGCCCAGGCACATTGCTCATCAGGTCGTAGTCCACCCAGAGCCCGCCCATGGTGTAGTGCACCGCGGGGAAAATCTTCATCGGGACCTCGTAGGGGTCCTCGCCGGTGATCTTGTCGTACATCTGGAAGAGGTTGCCGTACTTGGCCGACACCACTTCTTTGCCCAGCCGCTGCACGGTCTCTTTGTCGTCCTCGTCGAGGCCGTGCTTGTGCGCCTCCGCCTTGCCATACCGCACGATGGCGTCGGCGAAGTCGAGGTACACCGCGAGGCCGGTGCCGTTCACGCCTTTGCCCTCGTCGCACATCATCTTCGCGTTGCGCGAGGCCACGTCGCGGGGCACGAGGTTGCCGAAGCTCGGGTATTTGCGCTCCAGGTAGTAGTCGCGCGCCTCGGGGGGGATGTCCTTGGCTTTCTTTTTGCCTTGTTGGATGGCCTCGGCGTCGGCCTTTTCCTTGGGCACCCACACCCGGCCGTCGTTGCGCAGCGACTCACTCATCAGGGTGAGCTTGGACTGGTGCGTGCCGGTGACGGGGATGCACGTGGGGTGAATCTGGGTGTAGCAGGGGTTGGCGAAGGCGGCGCCCTTTTTGTACGCCCGGTACGTCGCGGTGACGTTCGATCCCATGGCATTGGTGGACAGGTAAAAGACATTGCCGTACCCGCCGGACGCGAGGATCACGCAGTCGGCGGCGTGGCGCTCGACCTTCCCGGTCACGAGGTTGCGGGTGATGATGCCCTTGGCGTGACCGTCCTTGATCACGAGGTCGAGCATCTCGGTGCGGGTGTGCATCGTGACCCCGCCGGTGTTGATCTGGCGGGCGAGGGCCGAGTACGCGCCGAGCAACAGCTGCTGGCCGGTCTGGCCCCGGGCGTAGAAGGTCCGCGAGACCTGGGCGCCGCCGAACGAGCGGTTGTCGAGGTGCCCGCCGTATTCCCGCGCGAAGGGCACGCCTTGGGCCACGCACTGGTCGATGATGTTCACGCTGACTTGCGACAGGCGGTAGACGTTGGCTTCACGCGACCGGTAGTCGCCGCCTTTGACCGTGTCGTAGAAGAGCCGGTACACGCTGTCGCCGTCGTTTTGGTAGTTCTTGGCGGCGTTGATGCCCCCTTGGGCGGCGATGGAGTGGGCGCGGCGCGGGCTGTCCTGAAAACAGAAGCAGTGCACGTTGTAGCCGAGCTCGGCGAGGGTGGCCGCGGCCGAGCCCCCGGCGAGACCGGAGCCGACGATGATGACTTTGTACAAGCGCTTGTTGGCCGGGTTGACCAGCTTCATGTCGAACTTGCGCTTGTCCCATTTTTTCTCGATGGGGCCGGAGGGGACGCGGGAGTCGAGAGCCATGGCGAAATCCTTTGCGTACGTCTCTGATGCCGAAAAAGGCGAGCGGGTTGCGCGTCAGGGGGCGATGGGCGGGTAGCTCATGACCACAAACGGAATCGAGAGGTTGCCGGCGGCGATGGCGGCGACGAGCAGCCAGCCGAGGGTGCGGGCGATGGGCGTCCAGCTTTTGTGATTCAGCCCCAGGGTCTGCCAAACGCTCTGGGTGCCGTGCACGAGGTGCATGAGCAGGAGCAGGTTGCAGATGGTGTAGAGGGCCACGAACCCGACCTGGCCAAAGGACACGCGCAGCATCTTGTACACGTCGTGGTGGCCGGCCTGGTCTTGGTACTGGAGAATGTCATTGCTCACGCCCATGACCTCGACGGGCAGGCCGATGGTGAAGTGAAACAGATGAAAGAGGATGAACAGCCCGACCACGATGCCGGACACGGGCATGATCTTGCCGAACACCGTGGACTTCTGCGAACGCTTCATCGCGTACCGGGACGGGCGCGCGGCTTTGTTCTTCATGGTCAGGCGGAACGCGAACCCGATGTGCAAAAACACCGCCCCGATGAGGGTGATGCGCGTGCCCCAGAGCAGGGCGGGGGTGCTCTTCAGAAAGTGCCCATAGTCATTGATTTGTTGTCCCCAGTACCCGTCCGGGGGCGCGGGCAAGAACACCTGGAGGTTGCCGGCCATGTGGCCGATGACGAACCCCCACATGATGACCCCGGTGAGGGCCACGAGGATCTTCGCCCCGATGGACGAGCCAAAGAAGTCGAGGACCAACCGGAAGGGATTGAACGAAGTCTGGGTGCTCATCCGCGCCTCCTGAGGGCTTTTGTGGCATCAAGCAAAGGCCCCCGCGAGGGGGGCCGGTTGCCGATCAGACGTGGCCTTTTTCGTTGAGCTCGGTGACGAGCCCTTGCACGGCGTCGACCGAAACCTGGAAGGCTTTTTTCTCCTCCCCGTTCAGTTCGACCTCGACCACGCCCTCGACGCCGCCGGCGCCGATGATGGTGGGCACGCCGATGAACAGCCCGTCCACGCCGTACTCGCCGTTGAGCTGGGTGGCGCACGGGAGCACGCGCTTTTGGTCGTACATGTAGGCCTCGGCCATCTCGATCGCGGACAGCGCCGGGGTGTAGAAGGCCGAGCCGTTGCCGAGCAGGCCCACGATTTCGCCGCCGCCTTTGCGGGTGCGGTCGACGATGGCGTCGAGCTTCTCTTGGCTGAGCATGCCCATCTTCACGCAGTCGGGCAGGGGGATGCCGGCCACGCTCGAGTACCGCTCGAGGGGGACCATGGTGTCGCCGTGGCCGCCGAGCACGAACGCTTGCACATCTTGGCGCGAGTAGCCGGTCTCCCAGGACAGGAAGGTGCGGAAGCGCGAGGAGTCGAGCACCCCGGCCATGCCCACGACCTTGCTCTTGTCGAAGCCGGTGCGCTTGAACATCGTGTAGACCATCGCGTCGAGCGGGTTGGTGATGACGATGACCAGGGCGTTGGGCGCGTTCGCCTTGATGCCGTCGGCGACGCTCTTCATCACATCGACGTTCTTGGCGAGCAGATCATCCCGGCTCATCCCGGGCTTACGGGGAAAACCTGCGGTGACGATGCAGACATCAGCGTCCTTGATGTCCTTGTAGTCGTCGGTGCCGGTGAGCTGTACGTCGCTTCCCCACAACGAGGAGAACTGGTTGAGGTCGAGGGCCTTGCCCTTGGCCACGCCACCGAAGATGTCGAACAGGACCACGTCCCCGAGCTGCTTCTGGGCCGCCAACATCGCGAGGGTTCCCCCGATTTGTCCGGCACCGATCATGGCGAGTTTTTTGCGAGCCATTTTGACGCTCCTTTCGTTGGCGTACAACGGCGCGAACATAGGGAAACCACCCCAAAACACAAGCGCTATCCGCGGCGCGGTCATGTACAATCGTCGTCGAGGCGAGGGTTTACATCCCGCGGTTTTGGGGCCAAGGGAATGAAGCTTCACCAACACGCGTCTACCAGGGGGAGGACCGATGGCGCCGAGCGCACCTGAGACCGATGAGATGGGATTGGACCCCGAAGCCGAGGCGGTCGACGCGCTCGCGCGCAACGTGCTGTCGGACAACTACCTCCACTTCCACCTGAGCTCCGTCCAGTTCTCCGAGGACCCGGTGGCGGGCACCGCCACCTGTGAAGTGACCTTGCAGAAGTCGGTGACCGGCGACGAGGTGCAGGTGAAGGGCAAGGGCGTCGGCTTGCTCGACGCGGTGTTCGAGGGTTTTTTGCAGGCGTTCAGTGAAGAGTTCCCCTCGCTCAAGACCATCGAGATCGCCGACTTCACGGTCGCGTCGCAATTCGAAGACGCCAAGGGCCGCCGCTCGGACGCCAGCGCGTATGCCGAGCTGGTCATGAAGAACAGCGAAGGCACAAGCTTCCGCTTCACCCACCGCACCCCCTCGTTGACCAACTCCTCGGTGCGCGTGGCCGTCGACGCCCTCACGTTTTTCATCAACTCCGAGCGCGCCTACGTCCAGCTGCACCTCGCCCTCAAGGACGCCACCGAGCGGCGCCGCTCCGATCTGGTGCAGCGGTACCGCTCGCAGATGGGCACCTTGGTGCGCGCGACCTCGTACTCCGAAGTGATCGAACGCCTCAAGAACAACGGCTAGCCAGCCGTCAGTCCGAGACTTTTTCGCCCGCGGCGGCGGCGACTTTGTGGGCCCGGCCGCTGTCGCGGGTCAGCAGCCCGAAGCCGACAAGCTTGGCCAAAAGCCGCGCCCCGACGTTGGCGTCGATCGAGTCGGGTCCCTCGGGGCCCGGCGCGACCTCGCACAGGTCCGCCCCGATGATGCGCCGGCCGGAATGGTGCAAGGCCTCGAGCAACAGGACCGCCTCGTCGAACGACATGCCGCCCGGCACCGGCGTGCCCGTGTGGGGGCACTCGGTGGGGGACATGCCGTCGATGTCAAAGGTGACGTACACCGAGGGCGGGAGGTGGCCGACGGCCTCGTCGAAGAGCGCGCGCACGCGGCCCTCCGCCCGGGCGTGCCGCAGCTGGCGGTCGAACACCGGGTGCAAGTGATCGTGTTCCGTGAGCATCCGGTGCTCGGCCGCGCACAGGTCGCGCAGGCCCACCGACACCGTCGGCACCGGGCCCGCCCGATGCAAAAACTCGTACAAGAACGACGCGTGGGAGTGCACGAAGCCCTCGTAGGCGACGCGCAGGTCGGCGTGGGCGTCGACGTGCAGCACCCCCATGTCGGGGTGCGCCTTCTTCGCGGCCAACAGCGGGCCGAGGGCGATCGAGTGGTCACCGCCGACCACGGCCACAAACGCGCCCCTGGCGTGCCAGGCCGCGCAGCGCTTCTGCAGGTCCGCGCACAGCTCGGCGCCGGCCGCATCGACGAGGGCGATGTCGGCGGGGTCGGGGTCGAGCTCGTTTTCCAAGGCCGCGATCACCCGGCGCGCGGCGGGGCGGACGTCATCGGAGCGCGCGCCCCAGTCGTACAGAATCTCGCTCGCGATCGCGTGCCGGCCGAGGTCGCCCACGTCGAGGTCGAACAGATCGATCTGGTGGCTGGCGCGCCGCATCGCCTCGGGGCCGTCCCGGGTCCCGGTGCGAAAAGACACCGTGGCCTCGTAGGGCGCGCCGAGGATCACGGCGTCGGCCTCAGACAGGTCCGCGTCGAGGCCAAAAAAGCCGCTGTCGGGAGAAGGGGGGCCGTCTTGGTCGGGCATACAGGGGGTAAAGCGGGTTTGCGGTTTTTCGGCAAGGCCGGCAAGTTGCGGGAGTGAACCGCGTTTGGCTGGTCGTCTTGTCCATGGGTCTGGCCGGGTGCCAGACGGTGACGGTGCGCGCCCCCGCGGGCACGGTGGTCAAGGTGGACGACAAGGAGCACGAGGTGGCCGACGGCGAGCGGGACATCGAGGTCGCGCCCGGCTTCGCGCCGGTGCCCTATGAGGTGTTTCGCGCCGATGGCAAGGCCCCGCGGTACGAGGGCACGATCGAGCGCAGCGAGTTTTCGGTGTGGTGGGCGGTGGGGGCGTTGGCGTTGACCGCGTGTACGCTGCCGACGTGTGTGTTGTGCGCGGTGTCGGTGGCCAACCCGGGCTTGTTTGTGGCCCCGGTGTTCGCGGTGACCTCGGTCAGCTTCGCCCCGATTTCTGCGATCATCCTGGCCCCCTCGTGGTTCACCCTGCCGTTGGTCGGGGCCGGGACCGTGGCCGGGGCCCAGCCCCTGTGGCTGCTCGGCTTTGCCGAGCGCCTGCCCGACCAGGTCGAGCTCACCGCCGAGGGCGCGGTGCCTCTCGCGCCCGACGAGCGCGGTCGGCGGGGCCCGGCTTCGGCCACCGGGGTGCGGTTTTGAACGGGGCGGCCCGTGGCCTGGTGTTCGGGTGCCTGGCGGTGGCCGCGGCCACCGGCTGTGTGGTCCAGGGCCCGGTCGAGGTCGAGGCGTTGGTCGCCGACGGGCAGGGCAGCATGGAGCGCGGGGTGACGACCTTACAGACGGTGACCGACCTGTACGCGGGCACCGGCTCCGAGTTCGACGTCGTGGGCGGGCTGATGCTCACGTTCGATTTTGTGTTCACCACCATGACCACCGGCGACTACACCTATCCCCAGATGGTCGAGGAAGGCCGGCGCGGTGCCCGCAACGCGCTCAACCTGCGCCTGAGCGCCAACCCCTTGACCGGGGTGTACGAGAGCGAAGACTTCGACACGTTTTTGTACCTGACGGTGTTTTCCAACGTCGAGAAGGCCTGGGCGTTCTTCCGCGACGACCTCGGGGACGACAGCGGCGCGACCCAGGACCACGGCCTGGTGGGGCTGTACGGCAGCCAGGTGTTGTCCTCGCTGCTGCCGGTGCCGATCACCCCGGGCAACGACAACGCCGCCTACGTGTCCATCGGCGATGTCTTTTACACCCTGCGGGTGCACGACCAGGAGGGCATTCCCTTGGCCATGAGCCAGGGCGTGATCGCCCACGAGTTCGGCCACCGCATCTTTTTTCACAATGTGATTGTGGACAATGCCTTTGAGGCCTGGAAAACGATCTTCGCCAATGTCGAGGTCGACCAACAAAATCCCCAGGCCGCGACCCAACAGAACTCCCGGGGGCAGATCATCATGCGCGGCCTCGACGAGGGGCTCGCGGACGTGTTCGCGGTGTCGATGGTGGGCACCGGGCACTTCACCGAAGACTCGTTCATCGACTCCGCCTCCTCGCTGACCGGGGGCTGGAGCGACCAGGCCGCGTTCCGCGACCTCGAAGGCGACTTCGCGACGTTCGTCACCTTCGAACAGATGCAGGACGACGTCGACAACGACCTCCCGTTCCAGTGCGGCCGCATCCCCGCGGTGGGCGAGGAGATCGACGGCCTCGCCAACGAGGTGTTCAATCCCTACTGCCTCGGCGTGCTCCTCGCGCGCACGGTGTACGAGGCCGCGGGCCGGTCCCCCGAGGTGATGCGCCGCGACTTCGCCCCCCGCATCCTGCCGGCCCTGCAGGAGACCGGGCGCCGGGTGGCGGCGGAGAGCGCCGCCCAGGAGGTGTTCAAGTTCGAACCCGAGTATCTCCTGGACGCGATCGCCCAGCAGCTCGCGGCCGACGACCGCGCGTCGTTCTGCGCGGTGGTCAAAGACCGGTTCTCGTCGCTGACCTCGGCGGGGGTGATCCCAACGTGTCCCTGACCAGCCTGGTCCTGTTGTGGGCCCTCACCGGCGCGGGCCCCGACGACGCCCCCGACGGCCTCGTCGACGACGGCGCGCCCGCCGCGGCCGAAGACCGTACGCCCGCCGCCGCCCCCGCGGACCCGCCCGCCGACGCCCTCGACGAGGACGCCGCCACCTCTGCAGACGAGGCCGCGCCCACCCCCGCGGTGCCCGACGAGTGGACCTTCCGCGTGGACACCGGCGTCAACTGGCTCGCCACCGGCGCGGCCACCGGGGTGGGCACCAACGTGCTCCCGGTCTACGAACTCGGCTTCGGCTTTCGCCGGCAGGTGGGCGTGCCCGGCTTGGTGCTCGGGGGCATCACCTCGGTGGGGTTTGCCCAGGAGTCGGCCGGCAACCGCACCGTCCGGGTGGGGGCGGCGTACCTGGCCGCCGACCTCCGCGGGTTCTGCGGGTACGAGCTGCTCGACTCCCAGCGGTTCGGGCTGCTGCCGTACGCGTACGCAGGCACATTGGTCGGCGGGGGACCGGGCGCGACCAAGGTCAACGCCGACGTCGCCTACCGCGTGGCCGTGCTCAGCGGGCTGATGGCCGGCGTGGGGGTCGAGCTCAGCCTGTGGCAGGTGGTGTTCGCCCTCGATCTCGGCGCCGGCGTCGCCAACTTCCGCGTGGCCTTACAAAGCCGCGCCACCGTCGGCGTACGCTTCTAGGGCCACGCTTCCAGAGGCCACCCGGCGCGTGTGGGGGGGTGTCGCCTGTCCCGTCGGGGCCGGGGCCGACCCGGCGTCGATACAATGGTCCCATGCCCAACCACGCGGTCCGGGGAATGTGCCTGAGCGTCCTGCTCGGGGCCGGCTGTGCCCCCATCGTGGGCCCGGTCGACGTCGAGGCCGCGGTCCCGCAGAGCCTGCTCGCGGCCGATTACCGGCTGGAGACGGTGCGCCTCGAGACCGTGACCGAGCTCGGGGCGGGCCGGGGCACGCACTTCGACATCGTCGGGTACTTCAACATCACCAACGACTTCTTGCAGGCCAACATCGACTTCGACGACAAGGACGCGCAGTCGTCGATGAAGCGCGAATCGCGCGCCTACGGGTCGTCGGGACCGCTGGCCCCGCGCCTGCGCTACAACCCGGTGGCCGATCGCTACGAGGCGGAGGACTTCGACACGCTGGTGTACCTGTCGGCCTTCCACGCCTTTGAGAACATCTGGCGCTACTACGAAGACACCATCGGGGACGGCACCCGCGCGACCCGCGAAAAGACCATCGTCTCGTTGTACGGGGGCGCGGTGGCCAGCGCCCAAGTGCCGATCACCATCACCGCCACCCACGACAACGCCGAGTACCTGCCCACCGGCGACGTGTTCGCGATCAAACGCGTGGAGGAACAAGAGGGCATTCCCCTCGCGGTGAACTGGGCGGTGTTGGCGCATGAGTTTTTCCACCGGGTGTTTTTCCACCACGTGCAAAGCGAGGGCGGGGCCCTCAAGTACGTGATCGACGTGATTTGGCCGGGGGAGGTCGCCGGGGGCCGGAGCCCGGGCGACAACGACAACCCGCGGGCCTACCAGGTCTACCGGGGGGTCAACGAGGGCCTGGCCGACATCTTCGCCATCGGCATGACCGGCCGCACCTCGATTTTTGTGGGCTCGGACCAGGATCCCACCTTCCATTTGCACAGCCGCTACCGGGACCTGACCGGCGACTTCGCCGACGAGCTCACCTACGAAGCGCTCACCAATGCCATTGAGGATGACACCGGCCGTAAAAAATGTGGCAAGCTGCCGGTCGATGACGAGGACGAGAGCTTCATCAATGTGTACTGCCTGGGCACCCTGGTGGCGCGGGTCATCTACGACACCGCGGACAAGGACTTCGAGCTTCTGCAGAGCCGGGTCTTGCCCCAGGTGCTCAAGGTGTTGCGCCCCCTGGGCGAGGACATCGCGGTGCGCAGCGAAGAGGACGAAGGCCGGCTGAGCTTCGAGGTCCCGATGCTGTTCAACCGGGTGTTTGACGGGCTCGATCCCGACCTGCGCGAAGGGTTCTGCGACTCCCTGCGGGGACGCTTCTCGTCGGTGTACAGTGACATTGTGGGCTGCGCGGCGCTGCTGCCGCTGCCCTGAGCCGGTCAGAACCGCATCAGCATCGCGCCCACGCCGCCTTTGGCCGCGGGCATGAGCAGGTTGCCCACCTTCTCGACGAGGGCGGTGTCGCCCATGGCCACGGGCACGAGCTCTTCGGCGGACGAAAAGGTGCCGGACACCAAGGACTCGAACACGTCTTGGCTCCAGGTGAGCACGAGGTCGGCCTCCAGGCTCAGCTCGGCGGACAGCGCATCCGGCGCGGCGTGGTCCCCGAAGCGCAGGGTCCACGCCCCGACCCCGTGCACGATGATGCACACCGACCCGCGGTTGCGATCGAACAGCAGGCTGCGCTTTTCGATCACCGCGGGCAGGGCCCGTTCAAAGAATGTCATCGTGTCCACACCGCCCGTTACGGGGCGCGGCCGCACAAAAAAAGCCCCGCGCCGCGGGCCGGGCCGGCACCGTCCGCGCCTGCGGACGCCACCCCCGGCGCGCTCACCGGTGCCGAAGTACCCGCCGGGACTTGCCGTGACCATCCGGAAACAACCTGTAACCATATGAATTGACGAGCATTTTTCTTTTCCGCGGCCGGCGCCAAAGTCGGCTGATCCGGGCTATAGCTTGCACAACCTCAGGCCCCCCGGGGCCCCGATTTTCAACAAGAGGAGACATCCATGGCCCGCATTTCCCACTCGACCCCCATGACCGCCTACGACCACATCGCGAAGATGCTCGAGGACAAAGCTGGCCCGGACGGCATCGTCTCCCGCGCCGACGCCGAAGCCCTCGTGACCGAGCTGCGCAAGGACGGCCGCGGCACCGAGGCGCTCGCCGCCAACAACCTGTTCAAGATGATCGACGCCTTCGACAACAAAGAAGGCGCCCGCGTCACCGGCTTCGACCTCAAAATCAGCCGCAAGTTCGTCGAAGAGAAAATGCTCGAGAACCGTGACGTCAACCGCAACGGCTTCTCCCACGCCGAGATCGAGAAGATGTCGCCCACCGCGCGCGCCCTCGTCGAGCTCGGCCAGACCCTCGAGATCGCCAGCAAGGGCGGCCGCATCGCCCACAGCGTGCCCGAGCAGGGCGCGGAGCACATCGCCTCGCTGATCCTCAAGTCGGCCGGCGCCGACGGCATCATCAGCCGCAAGGACGCGGACGCGCTCTTCGACAGCCTGTACGCCGAAGGCCGGGGCACCGAGAAGATCGCCGCCGAGTACTTCTTCTCGTTCATTGACCACCGCGACCACGAAAAAGGCGCCCGGGTGACCAGCGCGGACGTGGACAAGGCGCTCGCCTACGCCAAAGAGAAGCTCCTCGAGAACAAAGACAAGAACAACAACGGCTACAGCAAAGACGAAGTGGCCAAGTTCTCGACCACCGCCAAGGCGTTCTTGCTCGTCGGCCAGATGATCGAGGCCGGCATCATCAAGATGGAAGCCTGATGGGCCGCCCGCCGCCCCTGGGCGTCGGCTGATGCCTACGGGCATCACAAAATCGCCCCGCCACGTGCGGGGCTTTTTTGTCGGCGGGAGCGCGCGGCGGGAGTTGACCCTGTCGTCGCAAGCGGTTAGCAAATCGCTTGCTGACGGCGTCGTGCCAGAGTGGCTATGGAGTGGTCTGCAAAACCATCTACACCGGTTCGATTCCGGTCGACGCCTCCAACCCATCCGATAAGGATGGGTTTTTCGTTTTGCACGCGCAGCAAGGACGGGCGGCGCCCGACGTGAGGTTTTGAACATGGCAGAGCGGCGGCGCATCGCGGTGGTCCCCGGCGACGGCATCGGCAAGGAAGTGATCGCGGAGGGGCGCGCGTTGCTCGTCGAGCTCGACCGGGCGATGTCGCTCGGGCTCGAGCTCGTGGACAAAGACTGGGGCGCCGACCGCTACCTCGAGACCGGGCGGGGCATGCCCGAGGACGCCCTCGACGATCTGCGCGACAACTACGACGCGGTCTATTTTGGGGCCCTCGGCGACGACCGCATCCCCGACATGGCCCACGGTCGCGAGATTCTCCTCGGCATGCGCTTTGGGCTCGATCTGTGGGCCAACGTGCGGCCGGTGAAGGTGCTCGACCCCGCGCTCTGTCCCCTCAAGGACAAGGGCCCGGACGACGTGGACATGGTGATCTTCCGGGAGAACACCGAGGACCTCTACGTGGCGGTGGGGGGCACGTTCAAAGAGGGCACCCCCGACGAGGTCGCGGTCGACCAATCTGTGAACAGCCGAAAAGGGGTGGAGCGCATCGTGCGCCACGCCTTCGACTATGCCCAAAAGACCGGGCGCAAAAAGGTGACCATGTCCGACAAGTCCAACGCCGTGCGGTACGGGGGCGGGCTGTGGCAGCGGGTGTTCCAAGAGGTGCAAAAGGACTTTCCCGACATCGCCGCCGACCACCTGTTCGTCGACGTGGCGGCGATGGAGATGGTCCGCGCCCCCGAGCGCTTCGACGTGGTGGTGTGCAACAACCTGTTCGGCGACATTTTGTCCGACCTCGGGGCGGCCCTCATCGGCAGCCTCGGCTTGGCCGCGTCGGGCAACATCCACCCCGGCCGGATCGGCCTGTTTGAGCCCGTGCACGGCTCGGCGCCGGACATCGCGGGCCAAGGCGTGGCCAACCCCATGGCCGCGTTCTTGACCGCGGCGATGATGCTCGAGTTCCTCGAGGTGCAACCCGCGGCCGATGCCATCCGCCAAGCGGTGCAGGGCGCGATCGAACAGCGCCAGGTCACGCCCGACCTCGGCGGGCAGGGCACCACCCAATCCGTGTCCGCCCACGTGCGCGAGGCCTGCCTCGCCATCGTGGCCGGCTAGTCACTATTTCTTGGGAGCCTTTTTGGTCTTCGTGCTGCCGTACTTTTCCGCGATCTGGGCCAACGCTTGGTCCTCTTTGCGCGTGCCGCGGATGAGCTTGAACACGATGCCGATGATGGCGCCCCCGACGAGAACCACCACGCTCCCGGCGATGATGTCTTCGACCAACGCGCCCATTCACCCTCCTCGGTTCGGCCTCAACCTACGACCGATCCTTAGCACAGGCAAATCACCATGACCCGGACCGGCACCATCGCCCTGGTCGGCCGCCCCAACGTGGGCAAGAGCACCCTGCTCAACGCCCTGCTCGGCGAGAAGATCGCGGCCACCACCCACAAGCCACAAACCACCCGGCGCAGCCTGCGCGGGGTGCTGACCCAAGGCGAGGACCAGTTTGTGTTCATCGATACGCCGGGGCTGCACAAGGAGCACGGGCCGCTGCACGCGTTCATGATCGAGGAGGCCCTCGACGCCGCGCGCTCGGTCGACGTGGTGGTGCTGGTGGTCGAGGCGTTTTTGAAAAAGACCCCCCAGGGCCCGGTGGCCGACGTCGACCGGCGCGACCTCATCGCCCTCGAAGCGCTGGCCAAAGAGGGCCGCGACAACATCGTGTTGGTGGTCAACAAGATCGACAGGTTCGCGGACAAGGCCATGGTCCTGCCCCTGCTCCAGGCGTGGTCGGGGCAGGGCTCGTTCGCCGCGCTGGTCCCCGTGTCCGCCCAGGACAAGGAGGGGCTCGACGTGTTCCTCGAGGCCCTCGGCGAGAACCTGCAGGAGGGGCCGTTTTTGTTCGACCCCGACGCGCTCACCGACGCGTCCGAGCGCGACATCGCGGCCGAGATCATCCGCGAAAAGGCCATGCTCGAGCTGACCGACGAGCTGCCCTACCGGGTCGCGGTGCGGGTCGAGGAGTTTGACGAGGCCCGGCGCGACGACGCCAAAAAACCGCTGGTGCACATCGAGGCGGTCCTGTTCGTCGAGCGCGAAGGCCAAAAACGCATCGTGGTCGGCAAAGGCGGCGAGCGCATCAAGACCATCGGCATGCGCGCGCGCAAAGACCTGCAGCGCCTGCTCGGCTGCCAGGTCATGCTGCAGCTGTTCGTGAAGGTCGAGCCCGGCTGGTCGGAGTCCGACAAAGGCCTCGCCAAGGTCGGCTACAGCCGCTGACCGCCGCGCGGATTCCTCTTTGAGAACAACCGGTTGCGCAGGTTTTAAGAGGCACCAGACGAGGCCGTCCGGTCGGTCCCACCGCCCCTCGACGCGATGCCCCTCCGTCCGGGGGGCGAGCCTTACGGCGCAAGGGTTTGAATCAGGTGAGGCGGCCTGGACGCCGAACGAGCAGAACCCCATCGAAACCAGGGTGCACGAAGAAGGCACGGCTCAAAAGCGGCGCAGCCGATTTTGAGCCGGAGGCTAGTTGCGGCGCCGGTCGTCGAGGGCGCGCAGGTGCCGGGCCACGCAGCCGGTGCGGCCGCGCGAGTATTGGCGCAGCATCCACGCGTTGCGTTTGCCCGCGGTCTTGTACAGGCCGTACAGGGCGATGGCCGAGGTGATGTCATCGCCGGAGCCGAGCAGCTCTTGCAGGCGGTAGCTCAGCCGGTGGTCGGCGAGCTCCGACGCGATGTACGCGCGCTCGTCGAGGGGCAGGTGGTTGGCGTAGGTGAGCTTGGCCGCGAGGGTCCGCTCTTTGGTCACGATCGCGCTGAGCGCGCCCAGCACACGCTCCTCTCGGCCGTAGACCGCGTCCTCGGCCGAGCTGAACCGCGAGAGGTACTCGTCGCGCTGCCACGGCTTGCCCGCGCGCAGCTTGCCCCAGGCCGCGAGCAGCGGGTCGAAGTGGGTCTCTTTGGGCGTGCGCGCGACCACGGCGAGGGCCGCATCGAATCGCGCGTCCTTGGGGTCGGCGAGAATCTTGAGCATCAGCTCGTCGGGGGGCGCGGTCCCGCTTTGGGCCAGCGCGATGAACGACCACGCGCCGGTGCTCGTCAAAAACGCCGCCTTCTGGTCCGGCCCGAGCACGGCCCAGGCCTCGGTCTTGTCGACGGTGCGCCACCGTCCGGCCTCGAACCGCTCAAAGCCCCCGCGCCGGGCGCGGATCGCGCCGGTGGGAATCGCGGTCGGGCGTTGCAGCGCGCCGAAGACCGGCTCGTCCTCGGCGCGGAACGCTTCGTGCGCCTTTCGGATGTCCTCTTGCAGCGCCGCGTCCCCGAGCGCATGGGCCCGGGTGGCGGCCACCCGAAACAGGCTGTTGATTTCGCGGGCCCACGAGCCTTTGCGCGACAGCGGGCCGGGGGCGGGGAGCGGCTCGGTGTTGGGCAGCGCGAACGGCGAGGGCACGGTCAGCCCGCGGAAGCTCGACGGGGGCCGCGCGACGGCGCTCTCGTAGGCCCACGCGGACAGCTTCGCGAGTTTGGTCAGGGCCTGGGTGGCCCAGGGCTCGGCCCGCGAATCGATCACCGCGCGGTAGGCCGCGCTCGCGGCGTTGACGCGCTCGCGGGTCCATTCGGCTTCGAACGCTCTGAGCTGGCTGAGACCGAGCGCGGTCCCGCACGGCTCGTCCGCGCGCAGGTCGGTCTCGATGAGCTGGCCGCGCAGGAGCTGGATGCGGGCTTTGAGCGTGTCGTCGTACAGGATGAGCGCGGCCTTTTCGGCCACGTCGAGCCGGGCCTTGGCGTCGTCGGCGCGCTCGAGGGCGAACGACACATGGGCGAGGCACAAAAAGCGCCGCGCCTGCTCGCCGGGGTAGTTGTCCCGCACGACGCTGGACGGGCGCTGTTGGCAGACGGCTTCGGCGCGCCCCGCGTTGTTCGGCAGGTCGGCCTCGAGCTGGTCAAGCTCGGCTTGGTAGGCGGCGACCTCGGCGAGCGCCGCCTCCCCGGGGGACGGCGGCGGGGCCGCCGGGGTCGGGGCAGCGACCGGCGCCGGGGGAGGCGGTGGGGCGGGGGCCGGCTTCGGGGCGGGCGCCGGCTTGGGGGCGGGCGCGGGCTTGGCCACGGGGGCCGGCGCCGGCTTGGCCGCGGGGGGGGCCTCCGGGGGCGGCTTTTGGGCACGTGGTGCCGGTGCGGGCTCCGCGGGGGGCTTTTTTTCCGCGGGCGCGGGCGCGGCGGGCTTTTTCTCCGCCGGGGCGGGCGCGGGGGCGGCGGGCGCCTTTTTCTCTTCGGGCGCGGGTTGCTCTTGGGGCGCGGCCGGCGCCGGCTTTTTGCGCACCGGCGGGGGCGCGGGGTCGGGGGGCGTGGTGTTGGGCTCGGGCTCGTCGAACGACTGCGCGAGGGCGGGCGCGGTCAGAAGCGACCACGCGAAAAGCCAACGGACGAACGACCGGCGCATCGGTCAGCCCCGCCCTGAATCAGTTCTCGACTTTGGCTTCGCCCGGGCGCAGGCGGTAAATCTTGTACGCCGCCTGTTTGCCTTTGACCTTGAGCACGCCGGCCATGCCCAGCGACTCGGTGCCGTCGAGCATCGCCCAGCGCACGGCGTCGATGGGACCGGGGTTGAGGTAGAGGCTGTCGGCGTACACGTCTTGTTTGATGCGGTTTTCGCCGGACAGGTCGGTGGCGTAGCCGCCGGCCTCTTGGATGTTGCCGAACAGCCCGAACGGGAACTCGCCCTTCTCGAGCAGCTTGGTCAACTCGGGGTCACCGACGTTGACGTCCTCGTGAATGCGGTCGAGGCCGGTGGGCCCCTTCATCTTGGGCGGTCCGTGGGAGACCAGCACGCGCGCGGGGGCGGTGGTCTTCTTGGCGATCGCGGACAGCGCGGCCACATCGGCGGGGGTGTATTCACAACCCTCGGCGCAGTGGATGTAGCTCTTGTTGTAGTAGCCGGGCAACGACACGATCGACACGTCGTCGGTGTTGACCACACGAACCACGTTCATGTTGATGACGTTTTTGTGTTTGGCCTGGGCGGCCTTGAGGGCGGTGGTGAAGTGCGCGCGGCACTCGCGGTTGCCCGCGATCGCCATCACCGGCACGCCGGTCTCGGCCACCATGTTGACCACGCCCTCGATGCTCTCGGGCTTCTCGCCGAGGTCGCCGGTGATCACGATCGCGTCGACCTTTTCCCCTTTGACCATCCAGTCGATCGCGACCTTCACGTTCGCGCGGTTCTCGGGGGTGAAGTCTTTGACGTCGGTGAGCTGGCCGAGCACAAACTCGTCGTCGGCGTCTTCGCCTTCGATGGTCAGCACCGCGCCCTTGCGCACAAACTTTTTGCCCCCGACCTCGAACGTCTCTTCGGGCTTGTCGGTGAGCGGTCCGACACACTCGGGGTGCGAGGCCCCTTCGTCGGCGACGGCGGCGGGCTCATCGGTGGCCGGCTCGTCGGTCTTCGCCACCGGCTCCTCTTTCTTGGGATCGGTCTTTGCGGGACCATCGTCCTTTTTCTCTTCGGGACAGCCCGAGAGAACCACGGCGAACACCAAGCACAACGACGACAGTCTCACCATCGATTCCTCCAAATCCTGACCGCGCGTATCCCACTGTACGCCGCGTCCGACAAGCACCTATCGAGGCAGCTCAGGCCGCTTCTTCGTCGTCCTCTTCGCCGTCGGTCACCTCGTAGGCGCCCAACGCTTCGAGGACCTCGCCCACGATGCCGACCGATTCGCCGCCCTCCGAGGACAGCGTGACCTGCACCGTGGCCCCGCTGGCGTACGCCCGCGGCGTATCGTCCCAGTCCAACTCGGTGTCGCGGTCGAACGCGTAGTCTTCCGTGCTCAACCCAAAGTCTTCGAACAGCTCGGGCATGTCGTCGAGGTCGCCCTCCATCAGCCATTGAAACCACGCGTTCATGACCTTGGCGACGCCTTCGGCCGTGTCCTCGCTGTCGAACCGCGCGATGATCTCGATCGTGTCGTCCATCTGACCCCTCCTGCGGAGCGTCCTCGGTGAGCGAGGTGAACAAAACATGGCCGGGCGCCTTCCGTAAAGCCCGATCTGCACCTGGGGCGGTCCCCGCTGCGCAAGCCCGGTGGTAGACTTGCGCAGCAGAGGCGGTGGCCCCGGGCCGCGGGGTCAAAAAGTGCTGCGTTCTTCGGCGGGTCGGCCCGGCACGCCCCGTGCTCAGCGGGGCCCAAGGGCCGAAAGGTGGTGTGGGTGACGCGACTGTGGATCGTCTTGATGGCCGCCGTCGGCTTGGCCGGCTGCTTGGACGAGCCGCTCGAGACCGTCGTCATCGAGCTGCGGTTGGAGCCGGGCGCGCTCGATTTCGGCACCGTCGGGTTGTTCGCGAGCGAGACCCGGGAGGGCAACGCGATCAACGACGGCAACACCTTGCTGTCGTTGGCCGAGCCGCCGCGCATCGATGGCGGCGACGGGGCGTTCAGCGTCGACCTCGAGACCTTGGAGCTGACCACGGGAGGGTTCGCGTCGTTCGCGGTGACGTTCACCCCGACGCGATCGGGTCCGCACGACGCGGTGCTGGTCATGACCCCCATCGCCCCCGGCGAGCCGGTGTCGATGCAGCTGCGGGGCGAAGGCGAACCCGCCGACGTGCGTTTTGACCCCCCCGCGCTCGACTTCGGCGAGGTCTGGGCGGGCCAGAGCGAGGACGGGGCGGCGGCGGTGCACAACGACGGCGCCACCACCACCACGGTGACGTTCGCGTTCGAGGGGCCAGGGTTTCGGTCCGACGGGCGCGATCGGTTCGCGGTGACCCTGGGGCCGGGCGCATCCGAGACCATCCCGATCACGTTTTTGCCCGCCCGCGGGGGCGTGCACGAAGCCGCGCTCATCGCCGAGACCTGCGGCCCCGGCTGCGGCCCCCGGGTGGCGCTCACCGGCCTCGGCAAGGCCCCGCGCATCGACGTGACCCCGCGCCCCCTCGAGCTCGGAGAGGTGTCGGTGGGCGCGACGGTGACCGAGACCGTGACCGTGACCAACACCGGCGCGGGTGCATTGGCATTGTCGGCGACCGGGGTGCTCGACGGCGCGGGCGCGCTCACCCTCGAGGCGGTCCCGGTCGACGGCGTGACCCTCGAAGAGGGCGAGAGCGTCCCGCTGGCGGTGACGTTTGCGCCCACCGGCGCCGCGGGTGCGTTTCAGGCCACGTTGGTGTTCGACAGCTCCGACCCCCTCTCGCCCCGGGTGTTGGTCCCGGTCACCGCCACCGTGCCCGGGCGGGGGCTGCGGGTGTTGCCCGCGGCGGTCCATTTCGGGGTCCTCGACGAGGGGGACACCAAGGCGGCCGACGTCGTGCTGCTCTCGACCGGGACCGAACCGGTGACGATCCAATCCCTCGCCGTCACCGGGGCGGGCTTTTCGTTGATCACCCCCGCGAGCAACCTGCCGCTCGCCCTCGCGCCCCAGCAGAGCATCATTTACACCGTCGAGGCCGCCGCCGACCTCGGCCTGGTCACCGCGGGAGGGAGCGCGGGGGAGGTCACGGTCACCGCCGACGCCGACGACGTCACCGTCCCGCTCACGTTCGCCGCCGGCACCGAAGGGTGCCAAGCGCGGGCCGACCCCGACAACGCCAACATCGGGTATGTGCGCCTCGGGGACGGCGGCCACCAGAGCGTGGTCGTCGAGAACATCGGCACCGAAGACTGTGTGCTGCTGAGCGCGGGCCCGCGCGATGGGCTGCCGTTCGACACCGGGTTCACCTATGACCTCGACGTGGACGTGCTCGTCCCCGGGCAGAGCGGCACGGTCACGTTCGCGTTTCAAGCCTCGGCCCCGGGCGCGGCCTCCGCCTTCTTGGAGCTCGTGTTCGACCAGACCCCCGCGCCGGTCCTGGTCAGCAGCACCGCGGTGGCGGTCAGTGGCTCGATGGTGCCCGAGCCCCCCTCGCTCAGCTTCGGCCCCGCGCAGGAAAGCTGCGCCGGCGACAGCCGGGTCATGAACTTCGTCAACGACGGGGCGGGCCCGGTCACGGTGGAGTCGATCACCCTCTCCCCGGCGAGCGCCAACGCCGAGTTCGCGCTGCTGTGGACCAAGTCTTTGCCCTACGAGGTGGCCCCGGGCGAGGGCTTCGAGGTCACGGTTCAGCCGCAGGCCAACGCCCTCGGGCTGTTCACCGGGTCGGTGGAGGTCGCCACCGTCGAGCTCGGCACCATCACCGGCGCGGTCAGCTCCGAGGTGGTGCCCGCGGGCCAGCCGGTGTCCGAGAGCTTCACCGTGGGGGAAGCGGTCAACAAGGTGGACGTGCTCTTCGTCGTCGACAACTCCGGCTCGATGTACGACGACCAGCAGTTGCTCGCGGACAACTTCGACAGCTTCATCGCCGCGGCCGAGACCACCGACATCGACTTTCACCTCGGCGTGACCAGCACCGACGTGCTCTCCGACGGCGCGCTCAAAGGCGCGCTGCGCGGCCCGCCCACCGTGCTCGACGAGAACACCGGCGACCTCGCCGGCACCTTCGCCGACCATGTGACCCTCGGGGTCTACGGCACCGCCCTCGAGCTCGGTCTGGAGGCCATGCGCCTGTGCCTGTCCGAACCCCTGGCCTCGACGTCCAACCTCGGCTTTCACCGCACCGACGCCGCCCTCTCGGTGGTGGTGGTCAGCGACGAGGACGACTCGGGCCCCTTGGCCTCGCAGGTCGGTTTTCCCCAGTACGACAAGTCGGTGGACGCCTACGAGACCTTCTTGCTCGGGCTCAAAGGCGGCGTGCTCACCGACACCAACGTCATCTTCAACGCCGTGGTGCACCCCAGCGCGTCCCCCCGCTACCTCGACCTCGTCGACCGCTTCGGGGGCGTGGCCCTCGACATCAGCACCGCCACCTGGGGCCAGCAGCTGTCCACCATTGGCGCGGCCACCTTCGCCCTCCCGCGGTCCTTCACCTTGGAAAACCCCGCGGTGATGGGCTCGCTGCAGGTCACCGTCGACGGCGTGACCACCACCGATTACGTGTATGACCCCCAGCTCAACGCGGTGGTCCTCGACGACACCCCCGACGAGGGCGCGGTCATCGAAGTGAGCTACGTGCCCCAATGCGGCTGACCGTCGCCGGCGTGGGCGCGGCCCTGGTGGTGCTCGCGGGGGCGGGCGCGGCGTGCTTGCCCCCCTGCGAAGCCCAGGTCGATTGCCCCGAGCGCTCCTACTGCAGCGACGAGGGCCAATGCCAAACCGACTGCACCAACGATCAAGACTGCGCCGCGGACCAGACCTGCAGCCTCGACGGGCGTTGCCAGGTGGGCAGCCGCCCGTTGGTGCGGTTCGTGTCGCCGGCGCCGGACGCTTACGTCGAGGGGGCGTTCGACGTCGAGGTCGAGGTCACGTTCAAGGGGCGGGCGGCCGACGTCCGGCTCCGGCTCGACGGGGCCGAGCCCGGGGGGGCCGCGGGGTGCGGCGCGTTTTTTCCCAGCGCCCAGTCGCTGCTCGGCGAGGCCTTGACCGAGACGGTGCAGGTGGTGCGCTTTTCCGACGTGCGGGCCAGCGGCGCCGCGTTCACCCTGCGCGCGGAGGCCAACACCGCGCTGGCCCCGGACGACCTCGGGGGGGCGACCCTGCGGCTGACCGGCCCCGCCGACGACCAGCTCGATGGGGTCGAGATTTTGCGCCCGGCCTCGCCGGTGGTCGCCGACGACGCGGTCCTCGGCCGGCTCGACGTGGCCTTTCACCGGGACGTGGGCGCGGTGTGGGGCACGGTGACCCCGTTCGCCGGGTTTCCGGGCCCGACGCGCCTTCTGGCCGAAGGGGCGGCGATCGACGACGTCGCGGTACTGCTCGCCCGGGGGCGCCAGGTGGTCGAGCTCGAGACCGACGTCGGCCGCTGCGAAGTCCCGGTGGAGGTGCCGCCGGCGGGTTTTGGCGGGGTTGAAGCGGGGCTCGCGTTCTTTTCCAGCGCGCCGACATCGCTCAAGCTGGTGGTCTACACCGAGCGCGACGACGGGGTGCAGGTCGTGTGCGAGGAGGCGGGCGGGGGCCCCGGCTGTGGCGCGACGGGGGGCAGCCTGGGGGTGGCCAGCGCGGGCCACAAATGGAACCGCTTCGACGCCGACGACGGCGTGTACGGCATCGCGGTGGTGCCCGGCGCGGTCTCGCCCCAGGTCCGGGCCGAGCTGCGCCTGTCCCGCGACGATGCCCACGTGGCGTTTTTGGGGCCCCGGTTGCTCGACCCCAACGCGGGCGAGATTTGGCTCGCGGCGCGCCTGTACGTGATCGACGGCCGGCTCACGATCGAGAGCCTCGACCGGCTGACCACCGAGGTCCCGCCCACCTTGCCGTCGGCGTGGTGAGCGCGCGGTTTTCGGTGGATGCGCCCGACGCTGCCGCGCTAGCCTGCCGGCGATCGCCGAAATGGGCCCCGGGCGGGGACGGTTGACCCAGGGCACCGCAGGCGGCGTACAGGGGTGAGGCACAACATGAACAAATCGCTCAAGTCCTTTCTTTTCTTTGGGGGTTTGGTCGTGGTGGTCGGCGTTTTTTACGCGCTTTCGACCCTGGACGCGCCCCCCGACATGCCCCCGCTGCAGCAGCACACGCTGACCTTTAACAACAACAACGAACTCATTGGTTTGGCTGACTTTTCGCTGCCGCGCACCGACGCGGACGGCAACGAGATTCCGCAGACGGTCAAGGGCATCGCCCAGTCGATCAACATCGTGTGCACCAGCTGCCACGGCGGGGTGAACCAGGATTTGTCCGCCCACGCCTGCCAGCAGCTGACCGCGCCCTGTTTGACCGACAAGCACCCGCCGAAGTCGACGTGCATCAAATGCCACCGCATGGCCTCCAACCAGCCGGCCACGGTGCCGAGCGCGGCCGGCCCCGCGGCCCCCGCCGCGTCCGCGTTGGCCGCGGGCACCGCCCACGGGGATGGCGGCCCGGCCACGCCCACCGGGGACGCCGGGGATGACGCGCCCGCAGCCGAGGCTCCCGCAGCCGAGGCGCCCGCGGCCGGGGCCGGCTCCGGTTGGTGAGGGCCGCAGACCGCGCACGAGTTCACATAGTCTACGCTATGTAAACTTCACGTTCGGGTGCGGGTCCGCGGGGGTTGACGTCGACAGACCCCTGAGCGGCCAGGGTCTGCTCCCTGGTTCACATAATCCACACTATGTGAACTCAGCGGTCAGCGTTGGATGCCGATGGCCTCCCGCACCCGGCCGAGGACCGCCTGGGCGGTGGTGCGCACCCGGGCCGCGCCGTCGTGCAGGACCTCGTCGATGCGTTCGGGGTGGGCCATCAGCTCCTCGTACACCGCGCGGGGGCCGCTGAGCTGGGCGTCGAGCACCTCGAACAGCGCGGCCTTGGCGTGGCCCCAGCCGATGCCTTCGGCGTAGCGGCCCCGCAGCTCCTCGATTTGGGCCGGGGTCGCGACCTTTTCGTAAATCTTGAACACCGTCGACGAGGCCGGGTCCTTGGGGGCCTCGGGTGGGGTCGAGTCGGTGACGATTTGGTTGACCGCCTTTTTCAGCTTCTTGGCGGGCACGAACAGCGGCAACGTGTTGCCGTAGCTCTTGGACATCTTGCGGCCATCGAGCCCGGGCAGCGTCTCGTCCTGGCCTTGGACCATGGCCTCGGGCAGCTTGAGCACGTCCGCGCCGTAGGTGTTGTTGAGCCGCTGGGCCATGTCGCGCGCGAGCTCGACATGCTGAATCTGGTCTTTGCCCACCGGGACGAGGTCGGCGTCGACGATGATGATGTCGGCGGCCATGAGCACCGGATAGGTGTACAGGCCCATGCCTACGCCGGCGTCGAGGTCGTCGGCGTCTTGGCCGGCGTCGCGGTTTTTCTGCACCATGGCCTTGTAGGCGTGCGCCTTGTTCATCCAGCCCTTGGGGCAAAAACACGCCAAAACCCAGGCCAGCTCGAACACCTCGGGGATGTCCGATTGGCAGTACAGGACCGTCTTTTCGGGGTCGAGGCCGCAGGCGAGCCAGGTGGCCGCGACCTCGCGGACCAGCTGCCGCATCTCGGTCTGGTCGTGGATGGTGGTCAACGCGTGGTAGTCGGCGATGAAGTAGTACGACGAGGTCCCAGGGTCGTCGGCGAGCTTCAGCGCGGGGGTGATCGCGCCGGTGAAGTTGCCGAGATGCGGGGTGCCGGTGGGCTTGATGCCGGTCAGGGATACACGTGCCATGGCCGGGGGCATACCGTCCGCGCGCGCGGAGGGAAATCAGCTTCCGCAGGACACGGCCAGAGGGGCTCTGCCGGGCAGGCCCGGGTCACGCGGTCCAGGGCACGGGTTGGGCAATTTAGGGCTCGGCGGGTACACGCGTCGACAAGTCTGGAAACGTCGCAACGAGAGTCATCGGTGGAGATCCGGGCTCTTCGCGCGAGGCGGACACCGACCTGGGTTCCGGCCAGATCGGTCGCCACACACAGGCAGCGAACAACCACCGCCAGGTCGGCGCGGTGGGTCAACCGGGCCACAGCCGACGCCACACACGGCAGCGAACAACCACCGCCAGGTCGGCCAGGCTTCTGACTCGGGCCGTGTTCATCCGCGAACGAACCCGCATGGCCAAGCCATCTGTCCGCATCGTTTTGTCCGATAATACATGTTATGTTAACTCGGAATCAGGCCTCGGGGGTCGGGGGTTCGGCCGGTGCCGCGCGCCACAGGACCAAGCAGCCGGCCACGCCCGCCACCGCCGAAGACCCGAGCACGGCCAAGCGGCTGCCCTGTTGCACCACCGGGTCGGCGAACGCGAGCCCGGCGATGAACAGCGACATCGTGAAGCCCACGCCCGCGACCAGCCCGGTCCCGATCAGGTGCACCGGGCGGACCCCGTCCGGCAGGTCGGCGAGCCCGAGCTTGGTCGCGAGCCAGGCCGCGCCCACAATGCCCACGGGTTTGCCGACCACGAGCCCCAGCGCGACCCCGGCCCAGAGCGTGGCCGGCACCGCGGACAGCTGGGCCCCCGACAGCGAGACCCCAGCGTTGGCGAGCGCGAACACCGGCAGCACGACAAAGCTCACCACCGGCGCGAGGCCCTCCATGAAGCGCTGCAGCGGCGCGGTTCCCTTTTCCACCGCGTCGGCCATCGCGTCCACCAGCTGTTGCTGTTCGCGCGACAAGAGCCGTGGCGCCGGGTCCGGCGCTTTTCGCCAGCGCTCGAGGATGTGCCGCAACCGCGCCCCAAACGCGTCCGCGTCGAGCCGCGTGCGCGCCGGAATCGTCATCGCCATGAGCACGGCCGCGAGCGTGGCGTGCACGCCGCTTTTGAGAAAACAGAGCCACACCAGCGCGCCCACCACGCCGTACGCCACCGACGAGCGGACCCCGAGCCGGTTGAGCCCAAAACTCGCGAGCAACAGCAGCGCGGCCACCCCGAGCAGCCAGACCGCGACCCCCTCCGAATAGAACACGGCGATGACCAGGATCGACCCGATGTCGTCGACGATGGCGAGCGCGGTCAAGAACACCTTGAGGCCGCCCGGGACCCGGTCGCCGAGCACCGCGAACAGCCCCAGCGCGAACGCGATGTCCGTGGCCATGGTCATGCCCCAGCCGTCGGCCAGCGGCCCGCCCACGTTCACCGCGGTGTACAGCAGAGACGGCACCACCATGCCCCCGAGGGCCGCGATGAGCGGGAGCAAGAGCCGGCGCAGGCTCGACAGCTCGCCGGCGATGACCTCGTATTTGATCTCGAGCCCGACGTGGAAAAAGAACAGCGCCATCAGCGCGTCGTTGACCCAATGCAGCAGCGATTTCTCGAGGTGGAGCGCCTCGGTGCCGATCGTGACCTCGGCGTTCCAGAGGGCGTGGTAGGCGGCGGCCCCTGGACTGTTGGCCCAGACCAGCGCGGCCACGGTGGCGGCCAACAACAAGCCGCCCCCGACGAGCGCATGCTCGGAAAAGGTGCGTTTGAGCGGCACCACCAGCGCGTCGATGGGCACGGGGCGTGGCTTCGGCGGCGTATCGGGCACGGGGACCTTTCCGCGTCGGGCGGTGGCGGGGCAAAGCTGGACAATAGATGGATGCCGCCGGGGCACAAACGTCACCCCGGCCCGGGACGCGGTGACGCGCACCGGGCGCCCATTCGACGACCAGGGCGCGTGCGTGCTCGACGACGGCCGCCCCTTGCGCGCGCTCGGAGCGCGTCCGGGTGGTCCCCCGCGCGTGCCCCAGCTGGTACAACCGGGGCATGTGGGGGCGCTGGGCATTCCGGGGGGCATCGATCGCGCTGTGGCTGGCGTGCACCGCCGGCTGTGGCGTGGGCTGTGACGACGGGCCCCACGTGCCCGACCGCCCGCCGGCCCCGCCGCTGCAGGACGTGTCGCTGTTTTCGGACGCCTACCAGTTCCAGTGTTCGCCGGACCGGCAGGTGGGCTGCGACGGGGTGTTCGCGATCCGGCGGCAGGCGGGGGACTTTCCCACCCATGTCGCGGTGTTGAAAAACGGCGACGAAGCCTTCCGGGCCCGCCTTCAGCTCATCCACAGTGCCAAGCGCTCGATCCGGATGCAGGCGCTGATCTTCCGCGGCGATGACAGCGGCTTGTTCATCAGCCAGGCGCTCAAGCGCAAGGCGGCCGAGGGCGTGGACGTGCGCGTCATCGTCGACGCCCTGTCCAACCTCGATTCCGACACCCAGTGGATGTACTTCGACCTCAAACAGCACGGCATCGAGGTCGAAGGCTACGAGACGCTGTACCTCAACTGGATCGCGGCCGACTGGAAGATCGGCGATCCCCTCCGGGGCAACAAACGCTTCCACGACAAGATGCTCATCATCGACGCCGAGGACCTGCCCCAAGCCCGCGCCATCGTCGGCGGCCTCAACGTGGCCAACGAGTATTTCCGCATCGATCCCACCCCCCTCAACCGCTGGCGCGACCAAGACGTCGCCCTCAAGGGCTCGGTGATCAAGGACGTCACCCGGGGGTTCGATCGCAACTATGACTACCTGAAGGGGCTCAAAGAGCGCCTGCCCAAGATCTTCAACCCCGACAACAGCTGGAAGCTCACCCGCGCGGTCCTCGATCGCATCAGCCGCCTGCAGTTCGACGAGGTGCGCGACCCGAAGCTGAAGGCCTCCATCGTCGAGACCTTGAAGACCCCGGCCAAGCTCACCTGGCGCGCGGTCAACGCCCGGTTCCTGCAATCCCGCCCCCGGTTCCGCGAGAGCTACATCTCCCAGGCCTACCTGCACCTGATTCGCACCGCCCAGAACTCCATTGACATTGCGAACGCGTATTTCGTGCCGTCCCGGGACCTGCTCGACGCCCTCAAGGACGCGGCCCGCCGGGGCGTCCACGTGCGCATCCTCACCAACAGCCCCATCACCAATGACATTGCGCCGGTGGCCACGATCTCGCGCCACCTCTACCAAGAGCTCCTCGACGTCAACCGCGAACCCGCGATGCAGCCCCAGGTCGGCCGCGGCCGCGGCCTGGAAATCTACGAGTGGATCGGACCGGACGTGGGCGAAGGCACCCTGCACGCGAAGTTCGCCCTGTTCGACGACCACAGCGCGATCGTGGGCAGCTACAACCTCGACCCGCGCTCGGAGGCGCTCAACTCCGAGACCGCCATCGCGCTCGAGGACGAGGGCACCGTCCGCGCCCTGCGCACCCAGTTTGTCCTCGACGACCTCAAAAAGAGCCACCTCGTGACCCCGGCCGAGGCCGCGCGGTACCGCAACCCCAAGAACCTCGGCAAGCAGTTCGACCTGCTCTTCTCGCTTCCGTTGAAAAACTGGCTCTGAACTGAAACGTCCGGAGGGGTTGTCCCCACCCCTCCGTCGTGGCCATTCCGAACGAATGGCCCAAGCAACGCAAAGCGTTGCCAGGCCGCACCCGACTATTGGCCCTCGTCGGGCCGGCCTGCATCCTTCGGATGCAACGGAGCTGAAATTCCCTGAGGGGTCGTCCCCACCCCTCCGTCGTGGCCATTCCGAAGGAATGGCCCCAGCAACGCGAAGCGTTGCCAGGCCGCACCCGACTATTGGCCCTCGTCGGGCCGGCTGACCACCTGGGCGGCCACGAACTCGTGCTCGCCGCTCTCCTCGAGCTCCGGGTGTGCGTCGGGCTCCTCGGCGACCAGACCCGACGCGATGCCGTGCACCAGGGGCCGGTCCGCGGGCAAAAACTCGCGCTGCTCGATGTCCTCTTGTTTGACCCACTCCAGCGCGTTGACCTCGATGGCCTGGGGCTCGCCTTTGACGATCCGGCAGCGGTACACCAGCAGGTGCATCTCGCGCGAGCCATAGCTGTGCCGGGTCTCAAAACAGCGGGTGCCGACCTCGACCTCGACCGCCAGCTCCTCTTGCAGCTCCCGCCGCAGGGCTTGCTCGTCGCTCTCCCCCGCCTCGACTTTGCCCCCGGGGAATTCCCAGGACAGGCCCAGGTGCCGGCCCGGCCGCCGCTGGGTCAGGAGCACCTTGCCCCCTTTTCGAATCAGGGCCGCCACCACCCGCATGTGTTTTCGTGGCTCGCCCATGCCCTACTGCCCTCGTTGGCCTTGGCCGCGAAAATCGCTCGAGAGCGCGTGCAGATGTCCCGCGGTGGACAACGCAAAGAGCGCATCGCCGGTCAGCTCGAGGTCGCCGGCGAAGCCGAGCCCGCTGCCATGGTACTGCAACGGCTTGCCCCGGAAGAGGTCGAGCACGTACAGCGAGCCGGCGTCGGACGCGACGTGCACGCGGCCCCCCTGGACCACGATGCGGGTGGGCGCGCCTTTGTCGAAGGTGAAGCGCCAGCGGACCTGACCGGTGAACGCATCCAGGCCGAGCACCTTGCCCGCCCCCGCGGCGATGAGCAGGTTGGGCCCGCCGGGCGCGAGGCGCACGATGCCTTTCTCCTCGACGTTCCAGCGTTGGCGCAGCTCGTCCGCGCCGAGGGCGAAGATGCCGCCGGCGTGGGACGCGACCACCACCTGGTCGCCGATGAACACCGGGTCGGTGTCAATGTCATTGAACGCTTCGCCGCGCGCGAGATCCACCTGGTCGATGACCTGCCCGCTGTCGGGGTCGAGAATCATCAACCGGCCGGACGCGTGGCCGGCGAACACGCGCTTTTCGGGGCCGTGTTTGGTCTCGACGAAGGTGACCCCGGGCCGGGCCTGGCCGCGCAGGGTGATGCCGGGGGGGAGCGGCTCTTTGTGCACCCAGCGGGGCTCGCCGTTGGCCTGGTCGAAGGCGTACACCGAGTCGAGGCCGGTGACCGCGTAGACCACGCCGTCGTCGAGCCGCACGGGTTCGATCACCTCGGCGTCGACGCTGACGTCCCAGACCACCGCCCCGGTGAGCACGTCCACGCGCATGACGTGGCCGTTGTCGGTGCCAAAAAACGCGTCGTTGCGCAGCAGCTGCGGCTGGCTCACGAGGGCGCCGGGGAGCTTTTTGCGGTACACCACGCGGCCGGTCTTGGCGTCCATCGCGTGCAGCAGCCCGTCGCTGCCCCCGACGAGCACCAGGCTCGCGGGCACGTGGAACGCGGGCCCCGCGGACTCGCGCTGCGACCAGGGCGCGCAGTGCTCATCGTCGTCGGGGGTGAGCAAGAACGACAGCAAGCACGGCCCGTACTGGACCACGGGCTCGACGTAGACCAGGCCAAAAATCCGACCCGCGGCGCCCCGGGCCGCGCGCGCGACCGGGGGCAGCAGGCACATGGCGAGCGCGAGCGCCACGCCGGCGAACGACATGCGGAGCAACCGCTGGCGCATCACCCGCCCTTGAGACGGCCGAGCAGCTCGTCGGCTTGGCTCTTCAGCGGCGAGTCCGCAAAGTCACTGGAGAGGCGCTCGGCCGCGGCTTTGGCCTCGTCCTGTTTGCCGGTGCGCTCGTAGAGCTTGGCGATCTTGAGCAGGGCCAACGCTTCGCCAGCTTTGCCCGGCAGCCCGACCAAGGTCTCGAGCTGCTCGATGGCCTTGTCCGGCTCACCTTTGGCGTCGTACGCCGACGCGAGGCCGTCGAGGGCCAGCGCGCGCAGCGGATCGTCCCGTTCGCTTCCGTTCAAAAAGGCGTTGTAGCCCTCGATGGCCTGGTCGTACTCGCCGAGGGTCATCGACGTGTGCCCGATGTAGAGCTGGGCCAAGGTGGCCACGCCGGTCCCGGGCTGGGCCGCGACGGTGGCCTGGAACTTTTCGCGCGCTTTGGTCGCGCGCTCTTTTTCGTCTTTGTACGACTCGGTGTCCGCCGACGCGCCGGTCACGATCGCGGGGGCGTCGCCGAGGGGGGCCGAGTAGGCGTCGTGGCCTTCAAAGAACAGCGCCGAGGCTTCCGCGTTGGCCGTGGCCGAGGTCGCGTTGAGCACGCCCGCGACCGCGCCACCGAGCACGACGATGGCGATGAGCCCGAGCACCACCCCGCGGTTGTGCTGCATCCAGTCCACGAGCTCAAAGCCCCGGGCCTGGAAATCGTCCTGGATGCCCTGCTCTTGCAGTTCTTTTTCGTGGTCGAGCGCCTTTTGCTCTTCCTCGGTCAGCTGTTTCTTTTGCCGAATTTTGCGTGCCATGGGTGCTCACCATAAGGGGTCAAACGACCCCGCTGTTAGGCAGGTTTTTGGCCCTTTGCAACGCCTCGTGGCCGCGTCATACGCACCGCGTGCCGCTGCTCTTCCTCGGCCTGTTGTCGATCGCGCCGGCCCAGCCCTCGGAGCTGGCCCCCGCCGAGGGCGCCCTGCCCCTGCCCGCCCCCGACCGCCCCGGGGCGGAGGAGACGCCCCCCGCGCGCCTGCAGAGCGACGGCTTGCCCCACTTCGCCATCGGCGTCTCGCCCTCGTACGCGCTCCGCCTGCACGCCGACGGCCGCTCGCACGGGGGCGGCGGCCATGTGTGGGTCGACCTGCCGCTGTTCTGGGGGTTCGGGCTCGAGGCCCAGACGTTCACCCTGGGCTGGGGCCCGACCGAGCAAGCCCAGCGGCCGCTCGGCCTGGTCGCGGCCAGCCCGTTGCTGATCTATTCGTTTGACGACGTGGCCGACATCGGGGCGATCGTGGGCATTGGCCCGGTGGGGGCGGCCGGCTTCGAGCTGCGCGACGACGGCACGGTGCCGTACGCGGTGTTCGGGGGGGCGCTGTTTCAGTTTGGGGTGCGCTACGCCTTCGGCCCGTCGACGCGCCTGGACGCGACCATCCGCGCCCCGGTGTTTGTGTACGGACCGGAGGGCATCGTGCTGCGCGCGCCCTTCGGCGACGACCGCAGTGGCATTGGGTTTTTCCCCGCCCAGGTCACCCTCGGCATCGGGCTCACGTTCGAGCCCATGGCGTTTGTCGACGCCATCCGCGTCGACCACGACCCGTTCGGCGGGCTTGTGCCCCATTGGTTGCTCGACTTCTTGTAGTGGTGCACCTGACCGCGCCGACGGTGGGCGTGAAGGCGCCCCCGTCGGGGAAGTGCGGTTGGCATGATGTTGGCTAACTAAACAATTCAAGCCCACCTCCGGCCCCCCACCCTTTTTGGGTGGGGAAAAATTGAAACCCCACCGTGACGCAGGGTGAACCTTCACCCCGCGCCGACCTGGCCGACGAAAACTGATGCGCGCTGTTCACTGTATCCGGCGCAGCGCCGGGCGATTTGCGTCGGGCAGATCCACCCACCCGCCGCAGCGCACATCCTCGCGGACGCGCGGCCAAGGCTCGACGCAGATCAGCTCTTGCGGCCCATCGGTTCCATCTGGCCGGATTTGTAGCGGGCCCAGTACTCGGCCAGGGCGGTCTTGACCCGGCCGGACAGCACCACCACCCCGAGCACGTTGGGGAAGGCCATGCCGAGGATCATCAGGTCCGAGAAGTCGAGCACGTTGCCGAGCTTGAACACCGAGCCGAAGAACACGAAGAACAGGAAGATGATGCGGTACAGCAACGAGGTGTTCTTGCCGAACAAGAGGGTGAAGCACCGCTCGCCGTAGTAGCTCCAGGAGATCATCGTCGAGAACGCGAACAGCAACACCGCGACCGCGAGCACCCACGGGAACCACGAGAACACCTGGCCGAAGGCTTCGGACGTCATCAGCACGCCGTCGCCCCCGCCGCCTTTGTAGACGCCGGTGATGACGACGACGAGGCCGGTCATGGTGCAGATCACGATGGTGTCGATGAACGGCCCCATCATCGCCACGATGCCCTCCCGGATGGGCTCGTCGGTGGCGGCCGCGGAGTGGGCGATGGCAGCCGAGCCCACCCCCGCCTCGTTGGAGAACGCCGCGCGCTGAAAGCCGGTGATGAGCACGCCGATCATGCCGCCGAGGCCGGCCTCGGGGGTGAACGCCTCGCGCACGATGGTGGCGAACGCCCAGGGGAGCTTGTCGAAGTTGAGCAGCAGCACCGCCACCGCCGCGACCACGTAGATGCCGCACATCAGGGGCACGACGAGACTGGCCGCGGCCCCGATGCGTTTGATGCCGCCGATGATGACCAGCCCGACCAAGATCGCGAGCACGACCCCGAACACCGCCGAGCCGACGTCGCCGGCGATGGACGGGAACCGCTCGGCCACCGCTTGGTAGGCCTGGTTGGCCTGGAACATGTTGCCGCCGCCGAAGCTGCCCCCGATGCACATCAGGGCGAACATCACGCTCAAGAACTTGCCCAACCGGGGAAAGCCCTTCTCGGCGAACCCGGTGTCGAGGTAGCGCATGGGGCCGCCCGAGACCACGCCGTCCTCGTCGACGTGCCGGTACATCTGGCCCAAGGTGCACTCCACAAACTTGCTGGACATGCCCAAAAAGCCCGCGATGATCATCCAGAACAATGCCCCTGGACCGCCCGCCCCCACCGCGAGCGCGACCCCGGCGATGTTGCCGAGCCCCACCGTGGCCGACAGGGCGGAGCTCAACGCCTGGAAGTGCGAAATCTCGCCCGGGTCGTCGGGGTCGTCGTAGTCGCCCTTGGTCACCGCCACCGCGTGGGCGAAGCCGCGCAGGTTGATGAAGGCCATGCGCAAGGTGAAGAAGGTCGCGCCCAGCACCAGCCACAGCACCACCAACTTCACGTTGGCGTTTTCTTTGTTGGTGCGGTCGATGGTGTCGGCCTTGACCCACTCGGTCGCGCCCCCCTCGATGGTCGCGGTGGTGGTGAAGAACTGTTTGATCTTGGTGGTCTTGCCCTTGTACGTGACCGCGCTGCCGGGCCCGAGCTTGATCGCGGTCTGGGGCAGGCGCACCCGGGTGGGCACGACGGTGAGCAGCTCGCCCTCGAGGGTGCCGAGCAGGGGGAACGGGGCCAGGCCCTGCACCACCACCCCGTCTTTGAGCTCGCCCACCGGCTGCCCGTTGGGGCTGACAAACGGCGCCCCCGCCCACCGGTCGAGGGGGCCTTTGGCGAAGCCCGCGACGTTGACCTTGTCCGCCTGCACATCGCCGAACAACGCGTCACCCGCCGGCCGCAATGTCACGGCAACCGCGCCGAAGCGTTGGGTCGCGCCTTCTTCGACCACCGGGTGGAGCTCGGCGACATAGACCTGCTCTTCGCTGGCCTCGACCTCAAAGCCCTTCTCCTCGTCGTGGGCGACGATGCGGCGCCCGTCGGGCAAGGTCTGCCCCACCATCTCGTCGGGGCTGAACTCGTTGTCCCAAAACACCACGTCGTAGAAGTACACGTAGGCCAGCGGCGCCACCGCGCACGCCCCGAACACGGTGTCCATGCGGTCGAGCGCGCTCCACTGCACCTTGGCCATGCGCTCTTCGAGCGCGCTCCCCCGCAGGCCCTCTTTTTCAAACTCCGCGCGGGCCTTGGTCTTCAGGTCGGTGGCCCACTTTTGCTTCAGCTCGTCGGTGGGGGCCAGGGTGTGGCCGCACTCTTTCCCGACGCCGACCAGCTTGTCGCGGTCCGGGGCCGAACACGCGGACAGTCCGAGAACACCGAGCGCCACCACGACGAGACCTGAGCGAGAACGCATCAAACAACCCCCAAAGGACCAAAGCCGGCGCTCTACCCTGCCCCCGCCCGACTGAAAAGGGCCCCTCCGCGCCCCCCGGCGCGCGCGAGGGCCTGCGGTAGCATCGCGCGATGGCGTTCAAGATCACCGGTGTCGTCCTCTACCTGCTCTGCCTGCTCGTCATCGGGGTGGTGGCGAGCCGCCGCATGAAAGACCTGCGCGACTACTTCGCGGGGGGCAAACAGCTCGGGTTTTTGTCGGTGGCGTTTTCCGCCCGGGCGACGGGCGAGAGCGCGTGGTTGCTCCTCGGGCTCACCGGCATGGGGGCCGCGGTCGGGGTCAAGGCGTTTTGGGTGGTGCTCGGCGAGACGTTGGGCGTGGCCGGGGCGTGGTTTTTGATGAGCCGCAAGTTCAAGCGGCTCACCGACGAATACGATGCGGTGACGATCCCGGATTACCTCGAGAGCCGCTTCGGCGACACCGCCCAACATTTGCGCTGGCTGTCCGCGGTCTGCCTCGTCGTGTTCATCACGATTTATGTGAGCGCGCAGATCGACGCCACCGGCACCGCGTTCGAGAGTTTCCTCGGGCTCAACTACTACCTCGGCGCGGGGCTCGGTTTTGTCGTCGTGCTCGTCTACATCACCAGCGGCGGGTTCGTGGCCGTGGTGTGGTCGGACGTGTTCCAGGGCGCGCTGATGGTGTTTGGCCTGGTGTTGCTGCCGGTGGTGGCGCTGTTTGTGCTCGGGGGGGTGGACACGTTGACCGCGACCTTGGGCGCGGCCGACCCCGGGCTGCTCAGCGTGTGGGGGCCGGGCCCGTTCACCTGGCTCACGGTGTGCCAAGTCATCGGCCTGTGCGTGATCGGGATTGGCTTTTTGGGTTCGCCCCAGGTGTTCGTGCGCTTTTTGGCTCTCAAGAGCGAGGACGAAATCGGCAAGGGCGCGGCGGTGGCCATCGTCTGGACCATCCTCGCCGACGGGGGCGCGGTGCTCACGGGCATGATCGGGCGCGCGGTGTTGACCGGCCAGAGCGCGGACATCTCCTCGCTCGGCCAGGGCGCCCAGGATGTGTTGCCGTTGCTCGTCGACACGGTGATGCCCGCGCTGTTGGTCGGTCTGTACATTGCCATTGTGCTGTCTGCGATCATGTCCACCGTCGACAGCTTGTTGGTGCTCGCCTCGAGCGCGGTGGTGCGCGATGTGCACCAAAAGATCCGCCACCCCGAGCTGCGGGACGAGGAGCTGGTGGCGACCTCCCGCAAGGCCACGTTTGTGCTCGCCGCGGCGGGGTTTGCCCTCGCGTTGGTGGTCGCGGTGCTGGTCCCCGGGCGCACGGTGTTCTGGTTTGTCATCTTTGGCTGGTCGGGCATCGCCGCGACCTTTTGCCCGACGATGATCCTGTCGCTGTTCTGGTCCGGGTTCAACAAGGCGGGGGCGATGGCGGCGATGGTCACGGGCTTTTTGTGCGTGCCGCTGTTCAAGTTTGGGGGGCCGCATGTGCCCGGCATCGGCCCCGTGCTCGAGGCCACCGAGGAGCTCGCGCCCGCCTTTTTTGTGTCGATGCTGGTGGGGGTCGCGGCCTCGCTCGCCACCGGGGACCGCTCAGGGCGCGGCCCGGTTGAGTGACCAGTCGTAGGGCAGCAGGCTGAACACATCGACCTCGTCGATGTCGCGGTACTGGGCGATGAAGCCCTCGATGCCCCCGTCGAGGTTTTCGAAATCGCGAATGTAGAAATCAAAGATCTGCGAGATGCCGTCCGGGCCCGCGCCCTTTTCGTCGTCGTTCAAGAACGCGAACGTCGCGCTCTCGAGCACGTCGTCGAGGGTCTCGCCCTTGTACGCGTCGGGGAACAGCGGGGGGCAGCTGGTCGACGCGCAGTTGAGCGCGAAGTGCACCCGCACGTCGAGGGGGCGCTCGCCTTGCATCTGATCGTGCAACGCGAACAGCGCGGCCTTGTCCTCGTCGGGCAAGAAGAAGACCGCGGGGTGGTCGCCGTCGCCGCGGATGAGCCCGTGCTCGATCTCGTTGAGCGAATAGAGCGTGCCCCCGACGTCGTGCACCCGCTGGTCAAAGAACGCGAAGCTGTTGTTGTCGACCCGGAACATCGGGTCCGCGGCGTAGGCCTGGGCCGCGGCCACCAACACAGAAGCATTGTAGGCGTTGAGCCAGAACGCGAGCTGGGCCTCGTACCCGGTGAACTTGGCGACGTCGAGCGAGGCCATCTCCTCGACGATGCGCTGGCCGGACACCAGCAGCTCAGGGTCCTGCAGGTAGCTGTCGTAGTAGACCCGGCCCAGCGGCGAGATCACGTCGGTGAGCACCCCGTCGAACAGCCGGAACCGGTACCCGGTGGCGTCGGCCAACGCGTCCACCGTGACCGGCTCGGTGCCGCCTTGTTCGCACCGGCCCCCGGTGGCCTTGAACTGCGCAAACTCGTCGAGGGTGGCCTGGTCGCCGGTGAGCAGGTTGGTGCACCCGGCGGCGGTGACCGCGCCGGCGGCCGCCACGACGAGGAGCAGAGGATGTGCGCGCATGTCAAAACCCATAGGAGACCCCTCCCAGTACCTGTACCCCGCCGGCGGTGTTCTTGCCCATGAACACAAAGTCGCAGCCCACCTCGAGGGCGAGACCGCGCCAGGCGAACACGCTCATCGCCGGCCCCAGCGAGGTGAAGCCCTTGCCCACCACCTCGTCGGCAAAGGGGCTCGATTTGTCCATGGACTCGATGCGCACCGCGTTGATCATCAGCAAGACCCGGCGCCCGAGGGTGAACACCCCGCCCGCCCCCTGGACGATGACCGCGTCGGTGAGCCCGGCGGTGCGGTGCCGAAACCCCACGTCGACGGTGACGAACCCGTCGACGACGGGGATGCCCGCGCCGGCGGACAAAAAGCCCGTGATGTCGACCTGGCCGTCGCCGAGCGCGGGGAAAAAAGGCGTCGAACGGGGCAGCCCGGGGATGGTGCCCGACTGGCGCCCCTCGATGCTCGGCCCCCCGCGATACAGCGGCACCTTGAGCTCGAGCCGGGAGCTGACGGTGAACACCTCCGTCGACAAAAGCCGGGTCTGGCCCCCGATCATCGCGTCCCCGAGCCCCGCGGTGTGAAAGCTGAGCCCGCTTTCGTGCCGGTTGGTGGAGAAGATGTACGGGACAAAACCGACCACGGTGAACCAGTCGGTGATGCCGACCTCGCCATACCCGTACAGGGTCTGGGCCCGGAGCAAGAAGGGCGCGCTGTCCTTCTGCACGCCCTCGGTGTCGTAGGTGAACCACGACGAGAACGTGGCCGAACCGAGCTTGAGGTACCCGCCCCCTTGCGGCTTGGTCCACGCGCCGGCCGCGGCCGGAGACGCCGCCCCCCCGACGAGGCACGCCACGAGGAGGCCGGCCGTCCACCCCGTGCGCGGGGGTGACGGATGTTGCATGTTGGACCGGGTCGCTTTCATCACGGGGCTGTTCCGGTTAGAACACAACAGGTCTTTTGGCACCATCAGCCATACGAGGCGCCCATGTTCGCGTATCCCGTCCTGATCGTCACCTGTTTGCTCGGCCAGACCCCGGCCCCCGCCGGCGACAAGGCCCCGCCCAAGGCCCAGACCGCCGCCCCCGCCGACGCCGGGACCGAACAAAGCCCCCCCGCCGCGCCCCCGCCCCCCGACGACACCGGCGCGGAAAAGCCCGCCGCCCCCGCGGCGACCGGCACCGCGGACACCCCCCCCGCCCCCGCGGCCCCGGCCGCGCCCGAAGGCCCCAAAAAGCGCCTGCTCGTGCTCAACCTCGTCGACAAGGGCGCGGGCCCCGAGGTCACCCAGGCCCTCACCGACGCGGTGTCGAAGCAGGCCGCGGAGAGCTACATCGGCGAGGTCGTCACCCCCAAGGACGTCGAGACCGAGGTCCAACGCGGCGAGCTGCAGATGATGGCCGGGTGCGACAGCGACAACTGCGCGTTCTCGCTCGGGACCCTGGTCGACGCCGAGCGCGTGCTCGCGGGCAACGTGGCCAAGGTGGGCGCCGACTACCTCATCACCCTGCTCGTCGTCGACGTGGGCTCGGGCAAACGCGAGGCGTTCGAGCAACGCAAAGTCCCTGCATTCAACGAACTCTATTTCTACGCGGCCAAGCAGCTCACCGCCATCGCCCTCACCGGCCAAAGCGTGGACTTCGCGGTCCCGGTGATGCTCGAGTTCTCCGAGGACGTGGACCCCAAGGTGCTCGTCGACGGCAAGGAAGGCCAGCTCCAAGGCAAGCTGGTCATGCTCGACCCCGGCTCGCACGAGATCAAGGTCGAAGCCGCCGGCTACGAGACCTGGAAGACCTCCATCGACGTCAAGGCGGGCCAGCCCATGTCACTGCGCGTGGAGTTCGTGTCTTCGCGCATCCCGCTGTGGCCGGTGACCATCACCCTCGCGGGGGTGGGCGTCGTGCTCGCGGCCATCGCCACCCCCCTGTACATCGTCGCCCACGGCCGCATGGGCACCTTGCACGACACCCCGGTGGTGGGCGGCATCATGGGCGGCCTGTTCGATCGGGACGAGACCTACCTGTACAAAAAGCCCGCGAGCTCTGCGTTCCTGAGCGGCAAACAGTCCGAGGTGTTCCTGTTCGCGGTCATGGGCGATGCCCTGATCGGCACCGCGGTCGTGGCCGAGCTGTGCGCCGCGGGCGTGCTCACCGCCGACGTGGTCTGGTGGGCCTTGGCCGAATAGGCCAAGGTGCCCGGGCCGCGGGCCCCTTGCGTTTGGCGCCGCACTCCCTAGGTTGAACAAGGGCGCGTCGCGCCCCAGAAGGGGGACGCATGGGCCGCACAATGTTTCTGTCCATCACGCTGCTGGCGCTCGCCGGCGCGGGCTGCACCGAAAAGTCCGTGTCGGTGGAAAAGGAGCTCGCGGACAAGAGGTTCGCCCAGCTCGAACGGCTTGACGCGCTCTACGCCGCCTACGGCCAGGGCGAGCTGGCCGCCGCGGTGCACAAAAAAGCTCTCCAGAGCGCGGAAAAGTCCGCCGCCGAGGAGAAGACCCAAGCGGACAAGGACGTCACCCGGGAGCTGATGACCGCCCTGTCCTCGGCCGCGCTGGAGATGGACCGGTCGGCCTTCGACGAGCACTGCATCGACCTCGGCCGCGGCCAGCGCCCGTCGATCCTCTCGCCCAAGGCGCGCGCGTTTTTCGCCGACAAGGCCACCCTCGACAAATGCCGTGACATTGCCCAGGTGCAGTTCGAGATCGAGGCCCTCGAGACCGAGCTCAAACGCCTCAAGGCCCTTCCCGCGGAGTGAGCGACGAAGGCCGCACGCTGCGCGCGGAGCTGTTGGCCATGCAGGCCAGAGACCTCGCCACCCGGGCCGCCCTCGTCGAGAGCGGTGAGCTGTTCGACGAGGGGTACCACCCGCGCATGCGGGCCGTGCACGAGGCGCACAACCGCCGCATGCAGGCCTTGATCGAGGCCCACGGCTGGCCGCGCCAAAGCGAGGTGGGCGAAGACGGGGCCGAGGCCGCGTGGCTGATTGTGCAGCACGCCGTGCTCGCGGCCGGGTTCCAGCGTGCCTGCGTCCCCCTGCTGCGCGCGGCGGTGGAGGCGGGTGAAGCCCCGGGCTGGTGTCTGGCCTATCTCGAAGACCGGGTGCGGGTGGGCCAAGGGCTGCCCCAGCGCCACGGCACCCAACACGAGACCGTGGACGGCGTGGTGCGGCCGCTGCCGGTCGAGGACGCGGCCACACTCAACGCGCGGCGGGCCGCGCTCGGCATGCGCTCCCAACAAGCGCACACCGCCGCGCTGCAAGCCGAGCACGACGCGGCCCAGGCCGGTCGGGCCGGGGATCAGAACAGGTAGCGGTCGTCGCCGCCGAAGCCGGGCTCGGCGGTGTCGTCCGCGGGCGCGGGCGACTCGGCCGGCGCCTCGATGCGCACCGCGGGGCTGTCCTCGAGCGCGGGCTGGCCGTCGTCGTCCGCCGGGGGCGTGGCGTCGGCGGGCGCGTCGGGATCGGGGGCCTCGCCGGGCGCGGGCTCGAAGGAATCGGGCGCGGGGGGGGCGGCCTTTGGCGCGGGGCCGGGCGCCGCGGGGGGGGGCGTGGGCTTTTTCTCGTCGGCGGGCGGCTGGGGCACGGGGGCGGCGGGCGGATCGGCCGCGGGCGGTATCCACTTTTTGCGTTCGGGCTTGGGCGGGGGGCCTCGGTAGGCGCCCTTGGCCTTCGCGACCTTGAGGTGGTGGTTGTAGGTGTTGATGCTCGCGATGGGGAACAGCCAGAGCTTGTTGACCGCGATGGCCCCGACGAAACAGGGCGGACACGGCATCAGGCAATAGCTGAGGTAATACATCGCCATGTGCACCGCGAAGGTCCAGCCCGCGTCGGTGAAGAAGTCGTCGTCGGGGAAATAGCCGACCATGAGGGGGGCGACCCAGGCCGAGCCGCAGGTCTCGCCCCCGAACAGATGCCCGATGTAGATGGCCCAGAAGTTGTCGTCCACCTCGGGCTCGAGGTCGTCGACCAGGGTGAACGGCAGGTGCATGGCCAAACACCCCGACCCGTCCGGGTCGATGGCTTCGGGGTCCACCGGCCGTGACGCGGTGGGTTCTTCTCGGTCCGCCCGGGCCGACGGCTCGGTGGCGGCGGGGGCCACGGACAGCAACAGAACCATGCCCAGGATCATGTCAGGCCCCCCTTCCCGTCCGCCGCCATGTCACTGGATCCCCTGGAACAGCCGCGACCAGCGGAACGCAGGCAATGTGAACCGGCCGAGGTCGACGCTGCGCTCCGACCCGTCCACGCTCATCCAGATGAACAGCGCCTTGCCCTTCACGTTGTCGATCGGCACCGCGCCCCAGCTGCGCCCGTCGTTGCTGTTGTCGCGGTTGTCGCCCATGACGAAGATGAAGCCGTCCTTGACCGTGCATTGGTCTTCGTTGCAGCTCAGCCCCTCGAGGCGGTGGCCTTTGGGCCAGGTGGTCTTCAAGGTGTACGACGACTCTTGGTAGCCCGCGTGGGGGCCGAAGCCGGGGATGGTCTCTTCGAACCGGTGGGCCTGGGATTGCTCCCACCGCCGCCCGCCCTTGAAGTCCATGTACGGCTCCGGGGCGGGGGTGACCTCTTGGTCGTAGCGCACCCCGTCGACCACCGGCATGTTCTGCTCGATGCGCACGGTCTGTCCCGGGCCCGCGATCACCCGCTTGATCCAGTCCTCGCCGGCGTTCTCGCGCACCCAAGGCGGGGCCACGAACACCACCACGTCGCCGGGCTTCGGCGTCGACCAGCGCATCACGTACTTGGGGTCTTTGGCGAAGGGGACCGAGACCCCGTACCAAAAGCGGGCCACGAACAGGTGATCGCCGACCTCGAGGGTGGGGATCATCGACCCGGACGGAATCTGAAAGGGCTCGACCACAAACGCGCGCAATGCCAATGCAATGGCAAACGCCACCACCAGCGAACGGAGTTGGCCCAAGGTCGAGGCCTGGGGACCGAAGGCTTTGTCCGCCGCCGCCGCCGCCGCCTGGGTCGCCTCCACCAAGAGGGTCTCGGCTTTGTCGTCGTCCTTTTCCGCCCGGGCGTCGAGAACTTTCTGTTTGAGCATCAACAGCGCCCCCTCGAGCGCGCTTTTGCCCTCGGCGGAGATGTCCTTGTCTTTGCCCTTTTGAATCCGGCCGAGCGCCTTTTGCAGGTCACCGACCAAGAACCGCGCTTCCTTCTCCGCCCGCAGGCGCCCCGACGAGAAAAACGCGTTGTCGATGAGCGCGCCGAGGTGGGTGGTCACCAAATACAGCAAGGCCACCGCCATGAGCAGGCCGAGCACGACGTTGGACCCGGTGCCGTCGCGGGTGAACACCAGCCCCCACGCGTAGTAGACGAACAGGATCGTCAACACGAACGCCACCCCGTTGCCCGGGGTCAAAAACCGCTCCCGAAAGCTCAGGGGCATGGCGGCGTCGGCGGGGATGGTCTGTTCGCTCACGTTGGCCTCTTGTACCCTGCCCTGCCCCATCCGTCAGTCGACCTTGAGCACAGCGAGGAACGCCTCCTGCGGGATGTCGACGCTGCCCACCGCCCGCATGCGCTTTTTGCCCTCTTTTTGCCGTTCGAGCAGTTTGCGTTTGCGGCTGATGTCGCCGCCGTAACATTTGGCGGTCACGTCCTTGCGCAGGGCGCCCAGCGTCTCCCGGGCGATGATTTTGCCGCCGATCGCGGCCTGGATCGCGATCTTGAACTGCTGGCGGGGGATGATCTCTTTCATCTTTTCGCAGAGCACCCGGCCGCGCTTCTGCGAGGTCTCGGCGTGGGTGATGATGGACAGCGCGTCCACCGGCTCGCCGTTGACCATGACGTCGACCTTGACCAGCTTGGACGGCTTGTAGCCCTCGATTTCGTAGTCGAGGCTCGCGTAGCCCCGGGTCACGGTCTTGAGGCGGTCAAAGAAGTCGAACACCACCTCGGCGAGCGGCAGCGAATACTCAATCAATACGCGGTTTTGTGACGCGTAGTTCAAGTTCTTTTGAATGCCCCGGCGGTCCTCGCAGAGCTGCAGGATCGGCCCCACACAGTCGCTGGGGGCGTGGATTTGGGCGTGGATGAACGGCTCTTCGATGCGGTCGATGAAGGTCCGGTCGGGCAGCCGCGAGGGGTTGTCGATCTCGAGGACCTCGCCGTCGTTTTTGAACACGTGGTAGATGACGGTGGGCGCGGTGGTGATGAGGTCGAGGTTGAACTCGCGCTCCAGGCGCTCCTGCACGATCTCCATGTGGAGCAACCCGAGGAAGCCGCAGCGGAAACCGAAGCCGAGGGCCTGGGAGGTCTCGGGCTCGAACAGCAGGGCCGCGTCGTTGAGGGCGAGCTTGGCCAGGGCCTCTTTGAGGTCTTCGTAGTCGGCGGTGTCGATGGGGAAGATGCCCGCGAACACCACCGGGAGGACCTCTTTGAAGCCCGGGAGCGGCTTGACCTTGCCCTGGGCCGAAGCCAATGTTACTGTGTCGCCGACCTTGGCGTCGGCCACCGCCTTGATGTTGGCGATGATGAAGCCCACGTCCCCGGCCTCGAGGTGCTTGAGCTTCATGGGGTGCGGGTTGTAGGCGCCGACCTCCTGGACCTCGAAGGTCTTGTCGTTGTGCATCAGGAGGATGTCGTCTTTGGCTTTGACCTTGCCGTCGACGATGCGCACGAGGATGATCACCCCGCGGTACGCGTCGAACCAGCTGTCGAAAATGAGCGCGCGCAGGGGCGCGTCGGGGTCGCCCTTTGGCGGGGGGATGTCGGTGACGATGCGCTCGAGCAGGACGTCCACGCCCTGCCCGCTCTTGGCCGAGACCTCGACCGCGGTGGACGCGTCGAGCCCGATGATGTCCTCGATCTCGGCCTTGACCCGGTCCGGCTCCGCGCTCGGGAGGTCGATCTTGTTGAGCACGGGCACGATTTCGAGGTTGTTGTCGAGGGCGAGGTAGACGTTGGCCAGGGTCTGGGCCTCGACCCCCTGGGCCGCGTCCACCACGAGCAAGGCCCCGTCACAGGCGGCCAGGCTCCGGCTCACCTCGTACCCAAAGTCGACGTGCCCGGGGGTGTCGATGAGGTGGAAGATGTACTCTTTGCCGTCCTGGGCCTTGTACGGCAGGCGCACCGCTTGGGCCTTGATGGTGATGCCCCGCTCGCGCTCCAGGTCCATCTTGTCGAGGTACTGCTGCTTGGCTTCGCGCTTGGTCACCGCCCCGGTGAGCTCGAGGATGCGGTCGGCCAGCGTGCTCTTGCCGTGGTCGATGTGGGCGATGATCGAGAAGTTGCGGACGTTGTCGGACACACCGCATGCCTACTGTTTTGGGCGGCATTGACCAACACCGAAGAGCGCATCGGGCGCCTATTCTCGGGCGCTGGGCGCTGCGCTCTTGACGCCCGGGCCGGCCTTTTGCACCATTCCGCGAAGAGCCGCGGCCGGTGATGAAGGCGGCCTCGGCCAAAGGAGAGTCATGATGCGCGCGCTTGGGTTGGTGATGGCTTCGGGTTTGTCTTTGCTCGTGGCGTGTGGGGGCGACAGCAACCAGAAGGCCGACGACAAGCCGACCCAGTCTGCGCAAAAAAATGAGTCGACCACCGGCACCCAAGGGGCCAAGCGCATCCCCGCGGACACCTTCGACGAGGGGTGTTGCGAGCGGCGCAACCTCGACCTCAACGGCGACGGCGAACCCGACGCGTACCAGTTCTATGTGACCAAAGAAAAAGAGATCGTGGTCATGCGCAAAGAGGTCGACATCAACTTCGACGGCAAGATCGACCTGGTGCGCAACTTCGACGAGCGCGGCAACGTGGTCAACGAGCGGCTGGACACCGACTTCGACGGCAAGATCGACGTGGTCAACTTCTTCGAGAAGGGCAAGATCGTGCGCAAGGAGTACGACACCAACTTCGACGCCGCCGTCGACGTGTTCGCGTTCTACGAGCAGGGACAAATCACCCGCCAAGAAAAAGACCTCAACCACGACGGCAAGATCGATTTCTGGGAGTACTACGAAAACGGTGTGCTCGACCGCTCGGGCATCGACCGCGACGGCGACGGCGAAGTCGACGAATGGGAGACGTTGACCCGCAGCGAGGGCTGAGCGGCGCGCAGACCGCGCCGCGGGCCTGACCGCGCTCAGGGATTGAGCGGGTTGTCGACCTGAATCGTCTGGTCGCGCCCCGGCCCGGTCGAGATCATCGCCACCGGGATGCCGAGGGCGTCCGAGATGTACGCGATCAGGTTGCGCGCGCCCTCGGGCAGCTCGTCGACGCTTTGCGGTGAGCCCTCCCAGGCCTCGAAGCCGGGCAGCTCCTCGTACACCGGTTCGATGTCGGCGTACGCCTCGGGCGCCCGCGGGGGCACCGACAGCTCGGTCTCGCCGACCTTGTAGGCGGTGCACACCTTGATGTGGTCAAACCCGGCGAGCACGTCGAGCTTGGTGAGCGCGAGGTGGGTGCCGCTGTTCAGCCGCTTGGCATATTTGAGCTGCACGAGGTCGAGCCAACCGCAGCGCCGTTCGCGCCCGGTGGTGGCCCCGTACTCGCCGCCGCGGTCGCGGATGCGTTCGCCCAGCGGGCCTTTGATTTCGGTGGGGAACGGCCCCTCGCCCACCCGGGTGGTGTACGCCTTGGCCACGAGGATGACGTGGTCGATGTCGCGCGGGCCGAGCCCGGTGCCCACCGCGGCGTGACCGGCCAAGGTGTTGCTCGACGTGACGTAGGGGTACGTGCCGTGGTCGAGGTCGAGCATGGCGCCTTGGGCGCCCTCGAGCAGCACCCGCTCGCCGTTTTCCACCGCCTCGTGCAGCCGCGTGGTGGCGTCGCCGACGAAGGGCCGCAGCCGCGCGGCGTGGCCTTTGATGCGGGCGATCATGTCCTCGAGCTCGGCCCCGCGGTACATCTCGGCCCCGAGCGCGTCGAGGATGCTGTTGGCGTACATGACCCCGGCGCGCACCATCTTGGCCGCGCGTTGGTCGTCGACGAGGTCGACCATGCGCATGCCCCGCCGGGCCGCCTTGTCCTCGTAGGTGGGGCCGATGCCGCGGCCGGTGGTGCCGATGCGGCCCGAGCCCGCGGCGTGTTCGCGGGCTTTGTCCACCCGCTTGTGGAACGGGAGAATGACGTGGGCCCCGTCGCTGATGAGCAACCGCTTGTCGAGGCCGGTGGCCCCGCGGGCGGTGAGCAGTTCGATCTCTTGGAGCAACACCTCGGGGTCGATGACGCAGCCATTGCCGACGACCGCGCAGGTGCCTTCGCGCAGCACCCCCGAGGGCACGATGTGCAACACCGTCTGCACCCCGTCGATGACCAGGGTGTGCCCGGCGTTGTTGCCGCCTTGAAAGCGCACGACGTAATCGGCGTGGGCGGCGAGCCAATCGGTGATCTTGCCCTTGCCCTCGTCGCCCCATTGCGCGCCGACACACACGGTACAGCCCATCTTTGCCGTCCTTATCGCTCGGCTTACGGGGCTTCGGGCGGGGGACCCAGCTCCTCGGCGAGCAGTTGGTATTCGAGAAGGGCTTTCTCGTTAGCACTGTCGAGGTCGACGGTCTTTTTGTATTCGTCCCGGGCGGCCTCTTTTTTGCCCAACTTCTTGTAGAGCGTGGCCAGGTCGTAGTGCGCCTCGGCCATGTCGTTCTGCAGCAGCACCGTCTTCTTCAGGTATTTCTCGACGTTGGCGATGACCTCGGACGCGGGGATGTCGTCGCGCTGGGACTCGGCCCGGGCCCGGCAGTACCAAGCGAGGGCGAACCGGGGGTCGTCCTCGAGGGCCCGCTTGAGCTCCTTGATCGCGAGCTTTTGTTTTTTCATGCGCTGGTACTCGCACCCCAAGCGGGTGCGGGCCGCCACGTGGGCGGGGTCGGCCTTCAGCGCGCGCTTGAGCCGCGCGATGCCCTCGTCGCGGGAGCCGCCGGTGTCGAGGGTGATGCGGGCCAGGCCGTACAGGGCGTCGCTCTGTTGTTTGTCGATGGACAGCGCCTTGTCGAACGCGCGTTTGGCGTCCCCGGCTTTGCCCCGGTCGAGGTGGTGCATGCCCAGGGCCGCGTGGGCGCGGGCGTCGTTGGGGGTGAGCTCGACCCCTTTGTCGAGCACCTTGAACGCCTCGAGGGGCTTGCCCGTGCGCAGCAGGAGCTCGGCCAGGAGCTTGCGGGTCTCGAGGGCGTAGGGGTCCTTTTCCAAGCCGGCCTGGCCCGCGGAGATGGCGCGCCCGAGGTCGCCCTTTGCCGCGCGGTAGGACAGCACGAGCATGAGCTGTTGCACGTTGTCTTGCAGCCGGTCATCGGCGTCGACCGCGGCCCAGTACTCGCCCACCGCGAGGTCGATCTTGCCCTGGTCGAGGTACATGTCGCCGATGCGCCGGTGGGTGGCCGCGTCGTCGGGGTTCATGCGCAGGGCCTGCTTGTAGATGCTCAGGGCCTTCTCTGGCTCTTTGAGCTGGTAGTAGACCTCGCCGAGGTAAAACTTCGCGTCCGCGTAGTCGGGGTCGATGGCGAGGGTCTTCTCGAAGCTCTGCTCGGCTTGGCGCCACCGGCTCAGCTTGAACGAGGCCAGGCCCCGGTTGTAGTGCGCGTCGGCGAAGTCCTCTTCGATGGCGAGGGCGTCGTCGAAGGCTTGGATCGCGGGCTCGTTTTTGCCCATCTTGCTCAGGGTCACGCCGAGGTTGTTGAGGGCCTTGGCCATGCGTTCGTCGCTTTTGGCCGCGGCCTCGAACGCGGCCGCGGCGGCCTTGTAGCGCTCCATCCGGAACAGGACCACGCCGCGGTTGTAGTGCACCACCGCGTCCTTCGGCGCGGCCTTTTGGGCTTGGGCCAAGACCCCGAGGGCTTCACCGAGCCGCCGGCGGTTGGCGAGCATGCGGGCCTTTTCGATCAACGCAGGCACATTGTTGGGGTCCAGGGCCAAGGTCCGGGCGTAGGCGCTCTCGGCCTCGTCGAACCGGCCGAGGTCGGTGAACGCGGTGGCGAGCGCGAGCAACCCGGCCGCGTTCTCGGCGTTCTCGTCGAGCAAGGTCTGGTAAATCTGGTCCGCTTCTTTGTCCCGGCCGAGCCGGGTGAGCATCCGGGCCACGTCGAGCCGGCCCTCGACCTGTTGCGGCGCGAGGGCCACGGTCTTTTCAAACGCCGCGAGGGCGTCGCTGTACTTGTCCGCGCGCTCCTCGATGAGGCCCTTGGCCTGGACCAGCTCCACGTCGTCGGGGGCCTTTTGCAGGGCGATGCCGATCTCTCGTCGGGCCGCGTCGAACTTGTCGAGCTCCGCGTACGCCACCGCCAGCAACAACCGGGCGTCGAGGTTGTCTGGCTCGTCGCGCACCATTTGCTCGTAGAGCTTCACGCCTTGGGCGGTGGGGGGCGCTTTTTCGTCGGCCAGCACCGGGCCCTTCTCGGCGTCGTCTTGGGCCATCGCGGGCGTCGCGGCGCCCACCCAAGCCAACCACATCACTGTGCCGAGTCGCTTCATATCAATCCGCCAGGTCGGCCCAGGGCCCGCCGTAGGCACCACCGCTCATCTTCTGCAGCCGCACCGAGAGTTGATTGTACTTGCCGCGGGCCAACTGCATTTGTTTTTCGAGCTCGTCGAGGGCTTTTTGTTCCTCTTGCTCATCGGCCTCGAGGTCTTTGACCTGCTCGTCGAAGTCCACCACGTCGATGTCCGCGCCCTCCTCGGGATCGAAGTCTTTCACCAGCCGCGCCTTGGCCCGCTCATACCGGGCCCGCGACGCCCACAGCCGCGACTCGGCGGTGCTGACCTGTTGTTCGCGGTAGGCGACCTCGGCTTGGCGCAGTTCGATGCGGGCCGCGTTCCACTCGGACAGCGCGTTGATGACCTGGGGCGTGTCGATGGCCGCCCCCGACTCTTTGCGCGTTTGGATCACGTCGTCGTAGCGCTCGGCCCGCTCGAGGGCGTGCTCGGCGTCCTCGACCGCGCGGCGCGCGTCCTGGATTTCGTCCTTGGCGATGTACACGCCGTTTTCGGCATCAAAGAGCAGGAGTTTTTCCTCGTTGGGGATCTGCTCGAGCAGGTCGCGGTCGATGCGGTGCGACAGCCCGAACAAAAAGCAGCCCGGGGTCGCCCCCACCACGACGACGAGGGCGGCGAGACGAAGGAGCGTGCGGGTCATGAGGCACCTCCCACCCGGATGACGTCGCGGGCGTCCTCGACCGCGCCCGACGCGCGTTCGGTGTGCCGCTGGGCTTTGTCCGGGTTGCCGTACGCGGTGTAGAGCGCGGCGAGGTTCTTGTTGGCCGCGGCGTGGTCGCGGTCGCGCTTGAGCGCATCTTTGAACGCCGCCGCCGCCGCTTGCCGCTGGTTGGTGCCGAAGGTCGCGACCCCGAGCAGGTTGTGCAAGGTCGCGTCCTTGTCGTTGAGCTCCAGCGCCCGCAACGCGAGCAGCCGCGCGAGGTGGTGGTCCTGGACCGCGATCGCCGAGCGGATGAGCTCCTTGAGCGTGCCCAGGTCTTTGGGGTTGTTCACGAGCTTTTCTTCGAGCTGTTCGCGGCCGGGAATGGACGCCCCCGACGGCCGGGGGCGTTTTTTGTCCGCGTCCTCGTCGACGGCTTCGCCGGTCATGCACGCCTTCACGAACCGGTTGAACGCGTCGAGCTCCTTGGCCTTGTCTTGGCACGCGGTGATCGCGTCTTGGGCTTGGGCCCGCAGCGGGTCCGATCGTTCTTTGAGCGCGGCCCGGTATTGCGCCTCCTCGTCGGGGGTAAGCCCGTCGGGGACCGGGGCCCCGTCGAGGAAGTCCGCGGTCTCGCGGTAGGCCGCGGCCACCCGGTACAGGCCCCCGAGGGCATAGGTGGGGTCGCCGGCTTGGATCGCCCCCACGTACGCGGCCTCGACCACGCTCAAGGTCTCGAACTTGCTCGCGAGCACGTCCCCGTCGTCACCGATGCCGAACTGGATCTGCTCGAACTGTTGCCGCGCGATCTCGCCGATCAGGTACTGCGCCCGGCCGAACCACTCGCGCCCGTCGAGCAGGCCCTGCCCTTGGCTGCCGAGCTCGACCGCGCCAGACAGAAAGTCCACCGCGCCTTGGATGTCGCCCTGCTTGAGCGCGACCTCGCCGGCGATGGCCCCGGCGAGCACCCCGTGCGCGGGGTGCCCGATGATGTTGAGCGCGGCCGACTCCGCGCGGCGCCAGGCGGTGCCCTCGGCCGCGGTCTTGGCCAGCAGCGCCTGGTAGCGCGGAATCTGCTCGGGGGCGCCGATGCCGATCAGCTTTTCATAGTCGTTCATGGCCGCGCTGAACTCGCCGAGCTCGTAGCGGATGGTGGCCGCGGCCTCGAGGAAGTCGGGCGCGCCCTCCCCGTTGGGGTAGCGCAGCGCGTAGTCCTCGTAGTAGCTCGCCGCGGCCTCGACCTGGGAGATGCGCAGGGCTTGCTCGGCCAGGCTGGGCAAGACCTCGACCGCGTACTTGGTGTTGCCGTACTCGTCGAGCAGCGGCCGCCCGGCCGCGATCATGTCCTGGAAGTTGCGCCGGTCGCGCGCGATCACGAACGCCTGGTGCAAGGCCTTGGCCGCGACCTCGGTGCCCTTTTTCTCGACGATGAAGGTGGCGAGCGCTTCTTGCACGTTGCCTTCGGCGGCGATGGTCTTGCGGTTGATCTCCTCTTGCTCGGCCTGCTCGGCCATCTTCGCGAACCGCTGCCGGAAGGTCTCATCCGCGAGGCGTTTTTCACCCGCGAACTTGCGCGCGGCCTCGGCCAGGCCGGCAAAGTCTTCTTTTTGTGCATAGCTGTCGAGGGCGAGCTCGGCCGCGGCGGGGGCGTCCTTGGCCCCGGGGTATTCCTGCACAAACGCGGTGAACAGTTCGATCGCTTGCTCGAACTGTCCCTGCTCGTAGTACGCGCGGGCGATGTTGAACTTCACGTTGGGGGTGTTGCTGTCGGCCGGGTACTCCTGCACGAACAGCGCCCCGATGGACTTGATGCCCTCGCGGGCCATCATCGAGTCAAAGCGCGAGCCGGTGTCCTCTTTTTTCAAGGCTTCGAAATAGCTGACCACCGCCGAGTACATCGCTTGTTTGCGGTCGGAGTCTTTGCCGGTCTCGGCCGGCCCCTGGGCCGCGACCTTGGCGGTCACGTCCGGCTTCTTGTCGTCGGGGGCGGCGGCTTTTTCGCCGCCCTTGTCACCGTCTTTTTTGGTCGGGGGCGGCGGCGCGGGCGCGCCTTTTTTCTCGGCCAAGACGCGCATGACTTTTTCGTACTGTTGCCCGGCGGCGACAAAGTCCTTCGCCTCGAACATCGCCTCGGCGTGGTTCCACTCCATCTCCAGTCGCTGGGGCGAGTCCTCGAACACGCTCAGGTAGGCCTTGTACGCCCGCGCGGAGCGCTGGAACAGCTCCTGCTCGTTTCGCTCCTTGGCGCGTTGGTGCAGCCGGGTGGCGAGGTCGCGCGCGAGCTGCTCGAAGTCGTTGACCTGCAGCTTCTGGTCTTCGGAAAAGCGCCAGGAAAACTTCAGCCGCGCGGACAGGTCCGAGAGCATGACCACGTCGTCGTCGGCGTGGGCCAAGTCCCGGGCTTGGCGGGTGGCCTCGTAGACCTGTTGGGCCCACTCCAGTTGTCGTTCCAGATCCCCCGACGTGCGGATGAGCTCGCGGTACACGTCGGCGGCTTCTTTGTACATGGTCTTGATCTGGAAGCGGGTCGCGAGGCGTTGCAGGACCATTTGATATTCCTGGCGCGACTCGGTGATCTCGTCGAAAAAGCCCACCGCGGTCTTCGGGTTGCGCGACTCGGCGTAATAAAACGCGAGGTCCTTCAGCGCGTCGCGGCGCACGTCGAGCCGGGGCCGCCCATCCGCCCCGCGCTCTTCGCCCGGCTCGAGGGGCGTGGGGGTGCGCACCGCCGCTTCCCAGAGGTCCACCGCCTTCTTCGGGCTGTCCTTGTTGATGAAGCACCAGCCGAGCTTGTAGCGCGCCATGTTGTGCGCGTAGGTCTCGGGGTTGGCGAGGATGGCGTTGTAGTTCTTCATCGCCTCGTCGACGTCGCCCTTGTCGAAGTGGTAGTCGCCCATGATCAACCACGCCTCGTAGCGGAAGGTGCTCTTGGGGTGCTTGTCGATGAGCTCGCGATAGGTCTTGAGCATGTCGTCGAACTTGCCGAGCTCGCGGAACTCATGGGCGATGAAGAACCGGATCTTGTCGTTGTCCGGGTAGTCGGGGAACTCGCTGAGGATGCGGCGGTAGATCGCGATCGCTTGGTCCTTGAGCAGCCGGGCCTCGGGGGCGACCACCGCGGTTTTGTCCTCGGCGCCGGCCTCCTCGAGGATGCGGAAGTAGACCAAGCGGCTCTTTTCGATGTGCAGCTCGGCGAGGCGGAAGTAGAGGTCGGGGAGGTACCGCTCGCCCTTGGCGGTGCGGATGAGCTCCTTGGTCACGTTGATCGATTTGTCGACCTTGTAGATGTCGCGCTTGAGCCGGGCCAGCTCACGCTGGGACCAGGCCTGTTCGCCCTCTTTGATCAGGGCCGCGTCATCGCCGCCGCAGGCGGGGGACACGACGACGATGGCGCCGACGAGGGCCGTCCCCACGACCGCGCGGACCACGGATGAGCAGGTTCGCCATGTCATTGGAACAACCTCTCGCCGAAGCATCGGTTGTCGATGCGGAACCGGTAGTTGTGCAGCTCGTCGTTCCAGTATTCACCATTGAACTGGTAGTAGACTTGTTTGCTCCCCAGCGGGATGGGCTCGTCGAAGTCGACGACCTTTTTCTGTTCGCCGCTTTTCACCCGGCGGAACACCTCCAGCGAAATCTCGTAGTCGAGCAAGCGGGCTTGCTCTTCGTAGTCGAGCAGCTCCTCGGCCACCGCTTGCGCTTCGTCCTTCACGATGCGCTCGAGCTTGCGCACGACCTCCTTGATCTTCAGGTCGTAAATCCGCGCGAGGTGTTTCTTGAGGGGGCCGTTGTCCAGGCCTTGCACGACGGTGCGTTCGCGCTGGAGGGAGCGCAGGTATTTGAGCACCCGCTTGGGCCCGCGCCGCTGGACCGCGGCGCGCCGAATCACGGGGTCGGTGAGCGGGTCACGGCTCTGCTTGAGCTGGTTGAGGTTGCTGCCGTACCGCCGCAAGAACTCGCGGGACGCGCCCTTGGCCGCGGCGTAGTGACAAAGCCCTTGGTAGGCGAGCGCCTTGAGGATGAAGCGCTCGGGCTTGAAGTACCGGCGGTAGCTGGGCGCGTCGAGCGACAACAGGATGCCGAGGGTGCCGCGGAAGTCCCCCGCGTAGTACCGCGACCAGGCCTTTTCCAAGAACAGGTTGGCCTCTTCGCGCGACAAGAACGGCACTTCGATCTTGTTGTACGACTCGAGCGCCTCCTTGTAGCGGCCCTCCTCGAAGTGCAGCCGCGCCACCGTGCGCCAGGCGTCGTTGCGCAGCTCGAAGTCGAGGTCCTTGCTGTCCGCGACCTCGGCCAGCTTCTTGAGGGCCTCTTCCCGCTGTTCACGTTTTTTCTGGCTGGACTTGTCGTGGGTCGCGGTGAGGGTGGTGATGGCCTCGGCGTAGATCGCGCGCTGGATGTATTTCACCGCCAAGGGGCTCTTGGCCTCGTCGACCTGGGCCAACCATTGGAAGTGCCGCTGCGACCATTTTTCACGTTGTTGCAGCAGGTCGCGCCGCCCCTGGTGAAACTCGATGAAGGTCCGGACATCGGGGGGCAGCGTGCCGAACTCGCTGGAGGCGAGCAGGTCGACCACCAATGTCTCTTCATCGTACGGCTTGGTGGTCATGATCAGCTCCAGCGAGCGCAGCGCGTCGGGGAGGATCTCAGGCCGTTTCTGTTCTTTGATGACGTTGTAGAGGTACTCGACCGCGGCGTGGGTCAGCCCCATGCGTTCGAAGTTCTTGGCCAGGAAATATTCGGCCCACTCGTACTGGTCGGCGGTGGGGTCGTTGCCGTCGAGGTACTGGTACAACAAGCGGGCGGCCTCGCCCTCGGCCCCGGACTTGTAGGCCGCGACCCCTTCCTCGAAGAGTTTTTCGGGGGCCTTGGCCGGCTCCTCGGGGGCGGCGTCGGCGGCGCCTTCGGCCGCGGGGGCGTCGTCGCCCGCCGGGGTCGCACCCTCCCCCGCGGGCGGGGCGTCCGGCGGGGCCTCGTCGGTGGACGGAGCGGTGTCCTCGGCTCCGGCTTCGCCGTCGTCCTGCGCGGACGCGGTGGCGAACGCGCCGGGGGCAGCGAGCAAAAGCCACAACAGGGCGAAGGCGCGCACCATCAGTCCAACCACAGGAAGATGGGGAAGTTGAACGAGACCGCTGCGCCCAAATACACGAGGTTCTCGAGGCGGGCGTTGGGGTCGGCCAAGGGGTTGTCGGCGGGGAGGATGAGGTCGAGGTAGGGAATCCCGTTGAACAGGATGTAGTGGCGCATGTCGAAGCGGATGCTCAGCGACTCGAAGAGGAAGAAACGAATGCCCGCGCCGTACCCGGGCCCGGGCCAGAACGCGACGTTGGGGAACTCGCCGACCCCGGCCACCGCGAAGCCGCCGTTGAAGTAAATTTCATTGTAGATGAGCAGCCGGTTGAACAGCGACAGCTTCCCGTAGATCGGCTTCATGATGTAGTTGGTCTCAAGGAAACCAAAGATCTGTTCGAGCCCCCGGGCGTCGGGTTGGACCCCGAAGTTTTCGATGAGTTGGCGCCGCAGGTCGGTGTCGATGTTGTAGCTGTACGAGACGCTGCCGATCTCCCACGCGTGAAAGTCGTTGAAGTGCAGCGTGTAGCGGAAGGTCCCGGTCGCGCCTTTGTAGAACGCGTCGAGTGGCAACGTGCCCGCCTGCAAGGTGAACTCGTGGCCCATGTTGAACTTGCGGTTCTGGATGACCACGGCGTAGCCACCGATTTCCTCGTCGTCATATTGGGCATAGGCGCCGGATGCGCCCAAGACGGTGACGGCGACGAGGCAGGTGGCGGCGAAGGAACGGAACGAAGATCGCATTCAACTCCCCAATTCGGCGTCGACACTACCGCAGAACCCGATCCAGTTTCGACCTGTCGCGGGGCAATTTCTCAACAGAATTCGGGGACATGCCGTGCGCGCACCGCGCCCGCGATGACGGGTGGTCACCGCCTGGCCCAGCGTCGCCTGGACCGCAGGTCGTCGCTTACAGCGTGTTGAACACAAACGGGAAGCTGATGATCACCGAGCCCCCGGTGGGCTTGGGAAACTTCCACGTCTTGACTTTGCCCATCATGCACGTGATCGCGGCCGCGCTCTTCAGCGTCGACTGTTTGTTCTTCACGATGGAGACACGGCCGTCGGTGTTGATGGTCCATTCGAGCTGGACGCGCCCGGACAACCCCGACTGCACGCGCAGCTGCTTTTCGTAGCAGTACTGAATCTCGCCGATGTGGCTTTGGATGACGCGCAACACCGCGGCCTTGTCGATGCTGCCCTGCCCCTTCTTCTTGTACGAGCGCTTGAGCTGCTTGACCCGGCCTTTCACTTTGCGGGTCTGTTTGCCCCCCAACTTGCCGGTGCCGCCGCCGCCCTTCTTCAAGATGCTCGCCAGCGACGACGTGTCCGGACCGCCGGCCGCGCCCCCGATCTGAACCCCCTTCGGGCCTTTGCCGATGAGGCCGCTGGTTTTGAAGCCCGACGCGCCAGGCACCCGCACGCTCTTGATGTTGCTCATCGCCGCGGTGAGGTTCTGGTTGCCGCCCTTTTTCGACGTGGGCACTTTGTCGAGCACGTCGAGCACGCCGCGCTTGGTCGGGGCCGGCTTCTCTTTCGGCTGCGGCTCCACCTTCTGCTCGGGTTGCTTGGGCTGCTCCTCGGGCACGATCTCTTCTTCGGGCATGGGCTCCGGCTCTTCGGGCTCGGGCAGCTCCATCTCCACTTCTTTTTCCTCGATGACCTCCGCGAAGCCGTCGTCCTCGAGTTGGATCACGGTCTCTTGCAGCGATCGGTACTGCGCGATCCACGCCACCACCCCGATCAACAACCAGGTCACGCCCCCGCTGCCGAACGAAGACAACCAGAGCTTGCGGCGGCTTTTCTCGTCGGCGCGCTGTTCGGCGCTGCCCACCAAATCGGGCCGGTGGCCGAGCCGGACAAACACCCGGTCGCCGTACAGGTCGAGGCTGGCCATGTCCGACGCCGCCAGCGGCACCTTCTTGCCCGAGCCGCCCGCGGCCTGGGAGATGTCCACTTGTTGGCCGTCGCGCAGCAGCTGTCCGCGCACGCCGTCGGCGAGCTTGACCTCGGCCACGTGGCCTTTTTTGTGCGAGACCAGCGCCACCGGTCGCTTCATGCCCCGGTCGATGCGCGCCTCTTTGGTCAAGCGCCGGCCGAACCGGAACGTCTGGCCTTCGGTGAGCTCGGCGTGGTCGACGATGCGCTCGCCTTGGTAGTGAATGACCTCGACCAGCGGGGTGCCCCCTTTGGGGGGCTTGGGCTCCGGCTCGGCCCGGACCAGGGTCTGCACCAGCGACCACAGCGGCGGTCCGTCGTAGACGTCGTCGTCTTCGTCCTCGTCGAAAAAGTCCCCGCTCGGCTCGAACGTGATCGCGGGCAGATCGTCGACGACGTCGGGGATCGCCATCCCGAGCTCGGCCTCGAGGGCGGACGACGACGACGCGGGCGCCGGGGCACGCGCGGGCGCGGGCTCGGGGGCCTTCGCGGCCATCGGCTGCGGGACCGCAGCGGGGGGCTGGGGAATGACCGGCTCGGCCACCGGCTGCGAGTCCTCATCGGAGAACGGCGCGGCCGGGGGGCGGTGGCGCACGTCGGTGGCCTCGGGGTCGTAGCCCGTGGGCATGGTCGACTCCACCGCGGGGGGCGCGACCCGGGGGTCGTCGATGGCCAGGGTCTGCTCGTCTAGGAACGGTGCCTCACCCGGGGGGGCCGACGACAGCTCGATGGGCTGGGGCGCCACCGGCGCGGGCTTGGCCGCGGCTTTGCCTTCCCCCGAGGGTTGGCGGGCGCGGGCCAGGGCCTCCCGCAGGCGGCCTTCGTCGACGACGGTTTCGTCCTCGTCGTCGTCGCCGGCCCCGATCGCCGGGGTCTTGGCCAGGGCCGTGGCGGGCAGCTCCTCGGACGGCAGGTTGCTGCCCTCGGGGGCCAAGCGGGTGGCGGGCACCTCGCCGAACTGCGCTTCTTGGGGCGCGTTCATGTGCTTGAGCTTGAGCGCGAACCGGCCGATGCCGACGTCGTCGCGCGCGCCGATCACGGTCGGCTGCGTGACCCGCTCGCCGTTGACGGTGGTGCCGGTCGCGCTTCCCCCGTCCTGGATCGCGATGCCCCCGGCGAGGGGAAACAGCACCGCGTGGCGCCGGCTGATGTTGGGGTCGTCGAGGACAATGTCGCAGCGCGGGTCACGCCCGATCTCGAGGTTTTCCCCGCTCGCCATCTCGGTGCCGAGGAACTGACCATCTTTGAACAGGAAGACTTGAACAATCAGCACCGGCGCTCCTCGGCAGCGGGCGGGTCGACGGCGCGCGTCAGCGCAGGCTGTCGTCGATTTCCTGGTGGAAGTTCTCGCGCTTTTTCACCAGGGTGCGGAGGGAACTCGAGCGCCGCTCGAACAGGTAAATCGCATTGGCCTTGTTGGTCTGGCCTTTGATCAGCCGCTCGTCGAAATCGATGCGCGCGGGCCCACGCCGGGTGAGCGCGGGGGCCCCGCCGTCGTCGACCGGCGCGTCCGCGGGTTCGTCCGCGGCGGGCTCTTCGGCCGGGGCCGGCTCCTCGGGGGCGGCCTTTTCCGGCTCGGGGGCTTTGGTTTTGGTCTTCGGCTTCTTGCGCGGCCGGCGCCGGCGGCGGGCGAGCCGGTCTTTGTCCGGCGTGGACAGCGACGCGCCGTCCGCCACCGTGGGCAGCGAAAGACCCGGCAGCGACCAGGTCACGAGCAGGATGAACAACAACAAAGGGCGCATGGTCGCCACGCTACCAGATCACGGCCGCAGAGTTCTACCGTCCGGGATGAGCACGCCCGCATCGCCTTCTTCGAACTCGTTGCGCAGCTGTGCGGGACCGCGCAGGATGCGGCCCCCCGCGCCCACCGCGAACACCACGCGCCCGACGCCGTGCACGCCGCGCCACTCGATGTTGGGCTCGATGTCGGTCTTTTGGTACTCGCCGTTGCCGATGTAGTTGTACACCGAGCCGGCCAGGCCCACCGCGAACAGGTCGTCGCCGCCCGCGGAGTAAATGCTCTGCACGTAAATCGGCAAGTCCATCTTGTAGTCGCGCAGGTTCCAGTTGTCGCGCCCGTTGCGCCGGGCGACCATGCCGTCGGCCCCGACGACGAAGACCCCGTCCCCCACGAACACGCCGGCCAGCGACCGGGTCGTGCCCGTCTCGTCGAACGCCCAGGCCATGCCGTCGAAGCGGTACACCGACCCTTGGGGGCCCACCGCAAAGACATTGTTGGGCCCGGCCCCCGCCACCCCCTTCAAGGGGGCGGTGAGCGAACTGTAGGTGCAGTACATCAAAGGACTTACTGGTCCGGCCGGGTCGCACAAAAACGCGTCCGGGGGCAGGTCGATGCCCGCGTCGGGGTAGTTGGCGGGGCCGGCGTCACTGGCCGCGGTGATCTCTGGATAGGTGAGCTGCACCACCTGGCGCGAGGTCGTGGCCATGTCGATCAGATCGGTGCCGTCCCACCGAAAGATCGCGCCGTCGTCACCGACGATGAACGCATCGTCCTCGGCCACCACCCACACCCCAAACAACACGCCCGTGGTCGGGGCGGGCAGTTGGCGCCAGCTGCCCGCTTCCCGCACGATCACCGTGCCCGCCGCCCCCACCGCCATCACGAACTCGTCGTCCGGGGTGAGCGCCACGCCCGACACCGATCGGAGCTCTACCTCGGTGCCCGCGTCCTCCTGTGCCCACTGCCCCTCGTCGTAGCGCAACACCGCGCCCTCGGTCCCCACCGCGTACGCGCGGACATCGCTCAACACGTGCACGTCGTGCAGGGTCTGGATCTCGGGGAACGGTTGGACCAACACCCACCCCGGGTCCGGCTCGCCCGCGTCGGGCCCATCGATGGGGTTGCAGTCCTCACACGCCACCGCCCCCACGAGGAGCAACGCGGTCAGTCCGCGGCGCAGCGTCTCACCGCCCCGCCCGCCTTTGCTTCCTGGTACGCTCGATGAGTCATGCTGCGCCAATTGATAGCTCCTCTGACCATGGCCGCTCTTTGTACGGGGAGCGGCTGCACCGATGCACTTTTGTATCACACCACCGAAGTGCCGGCGCAGCCGAACAAGGTCACGTTCACCGGACAGGTGTGCACCGACAACCCTGCCGAGCGTCAGTTTCCGCTCCGGGTGGTGTTCTTGGTCGACGCCGCCCCCGACGTGCCCCCGGGTTTGCCCGGCGGCGACGTGGCGACGTTGAGCCTGCGCCGGGCCCAGGCGGTGCGCGACGTGGTCACGGTGTTGCGCGGCCCCGACGTGGAGTTCGCGTTGGTCCGGTATGGCGGGCAAGTGTTCGTCGGTCCCGCCGGTGGCTTCACCGCCACCACCCAGCTCATCGACGAGGCCGCCGGGGCGTTGACCGTGCCCATCCCCGGTGGCGCCGACGGCCAGCGCCGCACCGCGGCCGCGCTTCAGACCGCGTCCAGCCTCATCACCGGAGACATTTTGTCGTCGCCCAAGGGCGTGCGGTCCCGCACCACCTACGTGATCGTACATCTGCAATCGGGTCCCACCCACGACTGCGTGATGTGGGCGCAGACCGACGGCGAGTGCCAAATCGAATGTGGCCGCAGCCCCAACGACGTCTGCCCGGCTTCGACCGACGCCGCCGGCTTGGCCCAAATGTCGTGCAGCGCGAGCTGCACCCTGCGCAAACGCATTGCCGACCTCCGCGACTACGCGCTCGACAACGGGGCCGCCTCCTTCGTGTACCACAGCCTCGACGTGAGCCAGCTGTCCGACGACGGCGCCTGGCGGGACATGACCGAGGACGAGCTCACCCGCTATTCCTTTTCCGGTGGCGGCGAATACCGTCCGGTGTGCCGCCGCGACCCGATGACCGGCAACCTCACGCCCCCCGGCTGCGGCGTCAAGAACCTCACCTTCCTCACCCTCGACATCCAGTCCGCGCGCAACGTGTTCGTGAAAAAATCGTTCATCGTCTCCAACCTCAACGTGCGCAACACCAACGACGGCCCCATCCCGGACAGCGACGCGGATGGTCTCAGCGACGCCGCCGAGGCGGAGCTTGGCACCAATCCCCGCGCCGCCGACACCGACGGCGACGGCATCCAAGACCGGGTCGAGCAGCTGCTCTCCACCGTCAACCTTGACCCCCTCAACCCCGACGAACCGCCGGTGTGTGCATCGGTGGCCCCGGAGGCCGACACCGATGGCGACGGGCTCACCGACTGCGAAGAAATGTTGTTGCGCATGGACCCGACGTTGTTCGACACCGACGCCGATGGCGTCCCGGATCTGCTCGAGTTCCTCGCCGGCACCAACTTCCTCGACAACGACACCCTCATCGACAGCGACTTCGACGGCGCGCAGAACATCACCGAGATCCGCGCCCACACCGACCCCCGCTCCGCCGACGCGCAGTCCCGGGCCCAGTACTCCTACCTCTACAAAGAAGAGAACCTCGGCATCCGCGAGACGAAGTTCACCTCCCAACCGCGCGAGATCAGCGGCGTGACCGTCGAAGAGGTCGGCCCCACCACGTCGGTGGGCAACGGCATGATCGCGTACCTGCAGCGTGACCCGCCGGTGCTGGCCTGGCGCGACCCCGACGATGACGTCGTGGGCCAAGGGGTGCCGATCACCGAGGCCGGTACCTACACCCTCTACACCGGGTGTGCCGGCGACCGGACCAACGCCGACCCCAACGAGGACAAACAGACCGGGTGCGCCGGCAAGTACGTGCAGGTCACGGTCACCCCCGAGATCTTCCTGCCCTACTCCGTCGACGAGCTGGTTCGGGTCTCGGTGGCCGAGCGGGAATGCCACGACTTCCGGGTGCGCAACGTGACCCTGGTGCAAACCCTCAACGCCGACGGCAAGGGCATCGGCAACAACGACATCCGCATCTACTTCGGCCAAGTCCCCATCGACCGGCCGGACACCTTCGGCATCTACCGGGTGGCGCAGTTCAACTACACCTTCCTGGAGCCGTCGACCAAAAGCCCGAACATCTCCGACCAACCGGTGGAGTCCTTCCGCTTCGTGCTGTTTGGAGACTGAGACCATGCGCAGCCTCATTGTGATCAGCTTGTCATGTTTTGCCCTCGCCGCCTGCGACTTCGGGTCCGAAGGCGCGTTCACGTCGGGCGCGGACCTCCTCACCTGCGACGGCTCGGTGCCGGTGTGCAACACCACCGCGGGCTGCAAGATGATCGAAGAGGACCACTACATCGAGGGCGAGTTCCCCGGATTTCGCCAGTTCATCGTCGAGACCGCGGGCGAAGCCTACATCCGGATCAAGATTTACTGGCGCACCCAGCTGTCGCCCGGGAGCGACACCGAGATTCGTTGGTTCGAGCCCGCCTGCGTCGAGAACTACCGCTACGAGAGCCAAGGCCTCAACATCTTCGACGAGGCCGACGGCGCGGGCATCTGGTACAAAGACGAGCGCGTGTTCCGCGCGGGCGACCACCTGATCGAGATTCGCTCCGACGCCACCGGGGAGTACATCCTGCGCCCCGAGGTGCTCACCGTCTCCGAATGGGAAGCCCAACAAGCGCCCGAACTCGGCGAAGGCGGCTCGCCCATCACCATCCCGTTCTAAGGGGATGGTGATGGGTAGGATTGTTCGCGCTGGCGATCGTTGCGAGCCCCCGAGCTGATTCAGGCACGGCGTGCGCCTCGCTCGCGTCACGCGCCACCGGCGCGTAGATTCGTACGCCTCGCTCACCCTCACGCGCGAAGCGCGTAGTTACAGCGTCAGTTTGATGAGCTTGGTTTTGCCGGGCTTGATCGTGACCTTGCGGGTCACGCTTTTTTTGAGGTCGGTGTTCACCAGCTTCACGCTGTAGGTGCCCGGCGCGAGCTCCAACGCCGGGAACGGCGTCGTGTCGTGGTATTCCCCATTGATGTAGACCTTGGCCCAGGGCTTCACCGACACCGTCAGCTTGCCCGGGCGCTTGTCTTTTTTGGGCTCTCTGCGCACCACGGTCTTTTTCGACGTCGTGGACTTTTTCTCCACGTGCTTGGGCTCGTCCTTCTTGGGCGGCGGGTCTTCTTTCGCGGCCGGCTCCGGCTCCGGCGTTGCCGGCGCCGGGTCGTCCTTCACCACCTGCGCGGGCTCGTCTTTTTGGGGCGGCGGGTCCGCCGCGTCCTCGTCGAGCTTGGTCAGGGTGGTGTCGAGCTCCGTGGACGCTCCCTCGGTGCTCACGCTCGCAGAGAACGAAAACTCCTCGTAGCCATCCTTCTTGACCCGGATGGTCTGCACCTCGCCCACGGGCACCCCGCGCACCACCATGGGGGTGCGCTCGGCTTGCCGGCTGCCGTTGACGAACACCGACGCCCCTTCCGGCTCGGTGCGCACCACGATCTCACCCACCGCGTCGCCCATCGATGACAGCACCCACCACAGCGGGACCAACAGCACCAGACACAATGCAATGGCAAGGCCGGCGGCGATCGCCATCTTGGGCGAGCCCGGGTCGTGAGGGCCCACCCCGGTCGGCCCCCCGGTCACGGTCATGGGCCGCCCGGCGGTGCCGGTGGCCGAGGTCGGCGGGGTCTCGGACTCGTCGACGGTCTGGCTGTTCAGCCCCGAGATCGACATCGCGGTGCGGGCCTCGGCCGCGCTCTCCCCGGCTTCGGCCTCGACCGCCGCCCGCAAGGAGTACTTCGAGCTCACCCCGCTGTCGCGACGCCCTTTGCGCCCCACCGCGGTGCGGTCGGCCTGGGACACGCCGGTGATGCTTTGCCCGTCGAGCTGGCCCACGCCCAGTTCGCTCTCTTCTTTGATGGTGTCGGCGAACAGCTCTTTCATGAACACGCCGAGCCGCGCCGGCGAGTGCGGCAGGCGCGCGTCGACGAGGAAGTCCTCCAGGGCGAGCATCATTTGTTGGCAATCGGTGAACCGGTCTTCCCGGTCCTTGGCCAACACGCGCATGATGATGTCGTCGAGCCGCTTGGGGATGTCGACGAACTCGCTCGGCCGGGGCACGTCCCCCTCGGTGATGGCCGCGAGGGTGAGCAGCTCGTTTTCCCGCTTGAACAAGCGCCGCATGGTCACGAGCTCCCACATCACGATGCCGAGGGCGAACTGGTCGGTGCGGTGGTCGAGCACCTCGCCGCACGCCTGCTCCGGCGCCATGTACGTGTACTTGCCTTTGACCACGCCGGTCTGGGTCTCGGTGGTCTGGCTCGTGGCCTTGGCGATGCCGAAGTCGACGATCTTCGTCGCCCCGTCGTAGGTGGTGATGATGTTCTGCGGGGAGATGTCGCGGTGGATGATGTTGAGCGGTTGTCCGCTCAGGTCCTTCTTCATGTGGGCGTGGTAAAGCCCGTTGGCCGCGTCGATGATGATTTGCAGCGCGTGTTGCAGCGGGACCTCGACGCCGGCTTGTACGCTCTTGCGCTGAATCTTGCGGATGTCCTGCCCGTGCAAGAACTCCATGACCATGTAGTACGTGCCCTGGTCCTCGCCGATTTCGAAGATGTTCACCACGTTGGGGTGGCGCAGGTCGGCCGCGGTGCGGGCCTCGTCCAGGAACATGGTGACGAAGTCGTCGTGGGCCGCGAGGTGCGGCAGGATGCGCTTGATGACAACGAGTTTTTCGAACCCGTCGAGCCCTTTTTGTTTGGCGAGGAAGACCTCGGCCATCCCGCCCTTGCCCAAGCGGCGCAACAGCTCGTACTTGCCGGCGATGGTGGGGCTGCTCATGACAAGCTCAAACGTCCATTCCGCGCGGTCGATCTGACCCCGCCGGCGCACCATAACCCATCCATGCGGCGCCACCCAGCGGCCGACCGCACCCAAGATCGCCGAGCCGCCACCTAAACCCTTGAAAATACGCGGGAGTTGACGCAGACCAGCGGAGTCAGGACCTTGGCCGTGCCCCCGCGCTGGCCGCGAAGCGATCCTGCAACGAGAGCAGCGCAAACGCGTCGGGGTTGAGCATGCGCTCGATCGCCAATGAAGCGGCACGCGCCGAGCTCACCGTCGTGTAGTACGGCACCTTGGCGGTCAACGCCGCCCGCCGCAGGTACGCGCTCTCCTGCTGGGCCCGGCTCCCGAGGGCGGTGTTGAACACCAACGCCACGTCCCCGCGCACGAGGTGGTCGTACAGGTTGGGCGCGCCCTCGGAGAGTTTGTTCACCCGGGCCGCGAAAATGCCCGCCGACTGCAAGAAGCGGTGCGTGCCCCCGGTGGCGAGCACAATGAAGCCCAGCCGGTGCAGGCGTTCGATCGCGTCGAGGATGGGCTCTTTGTCGTGGTCGGCGATGGAGACCAACACCGTGCCCGACGTGGGCAGCTTGACCCCGGCCGCGACCTGGCTTTTGGCGTAGGCCGACGCGTAGTCGACGTCGATGCCCATGACCTCCCCCGTCGACCGCATCTCGGGCCCGAGGATGGGGTCGACCCCAGGGAACTTGTGAAACGGCAACACCGCCTCTTTGACGCACACGTGGCCGTCCTTGGCGGTGAGCAGGTCCGGCTCCTCGAGACCGAGCTCGTCGAGGGTCATGCCCAGCGCGAGCCGCGCCGCGAGGTAGGCCCAGGCGTGGCCTTGGGCTTTGGCCAAAAATGGCACTGTACGCGACGCGCGCGGGTTCACCTCGATGACGAACACCGTGCCCGCCCGGACCGCGAACTGCGCGTTGAGCAGGCCCACCACGCCGAGCTCGAGGGCGAGCTTGCGCGACGCGGCCGCGATCTCCTGGACGATTTCTTCACTCAATGAATAGGGAGGCACCACACAGGCCGAGTCCCCGCTGTGGATGCCCGCCTCCTGCACGTGTTCCATCACCCCGCACACAATCGCGCGGGTGCCGTCCGAGAGCACGTCGACGTCGACCTCGGTGGCCCCGTCCAAGAACCGGTCGACGAGCAGCGGCCGGTCCTTGGTCTCGGTGACCGCGGCTTTCAAGTACGTGGCGAGCTCGTCCTTGGTCTGCACCATCTCCATGGCCCGGCCCCCGAGCACGTAGCTCGGGCGGATCATCACCGGGAAGCCGAGCTTCTCGGCCAGGGCCACGGCTTCTTCGTGGCCGAGGGCGGTGCCCCCTTCGGGTTGGCGCAGGCCCACTTTCTCGACGAGGGCCGCGCTCTTTTTGCGGTCCTCGGCCTCGTCGACCGCGTCGGGGTTGGTGCCGAGCACGGTCACGCCGCCTTCGCGCAACCCTTGGGCGAGCTTGAGCGGGGTCTGGCCGCCGAACTGGATGAGCGCGCCCACCGGCTTTTCCAGCGCGGCGATCTCGAGCACGTTCTCGAGGGTGAGCGGCTCGAAATAGAGCCGGTCGGCGGTGTCGTAATCGGTGCTCACCGTTTCGGGGTTGCAGTTGATCATCACCGACTCAAAGCCCGCGTCGTGCACCGCCTGCGCGGCGTGTACGCAGCAATAGTCGAACTCGATGCCCTGCCCGATGCGGATCGGGCCCGAGCCGAGGATGAGCACTTTTTGGCGATCCGTGGGGCGCGCTTCGTTCTCGGTGACGGGTACGTCCCCGTCGTCAGCGAGGGAGAGGTAGGGCCGCTCATAGGTCGAGTAGAGGTAGGGCGTGTGCGCCTCGAACTCGCCCGCGCAGGTGTCCACCCGCTTCATCACCGGCGTCACGCCCGCCTTGCGCCGGGCCGCGAAGGTGTCCTGCGCGCTCGCCCCGACGAGCAGACCGATCTCCTCGTCGCCGAGCCCGCCTTGTTTGGCCCGCCACCAGAGGTCTTCATCGATGTCGGCGAGCGCGCCCTTGGCCTGGATTTCACGCTCAAGCTCGATAACCTCCTGCAGCTGTTCGACGAACCACGGGTCGATGCCCGACTTGTCCGCGATGGTCTGGGCCGTGACCCCGCGCCGCAGGGCCTCGGCCGCGATCCAGAGCCTTTCCGGGGACGCGAGGGTGTAGCCCTCGAGCAGGGCCTCGTCGCCAGCGGGCACCTCGCCCCCCGCCGCGGTGATGCCAGAGACGAACACGCCGGCGGCGCCCACCTCGAGGGAGCGCAGCACCTTGCCCAATGCTTCTTGAAAGGTGCGCCCGATGGCCATGGCCTCGCCCACCGACTTCATCTGGGTGGTCAAGTTGCGCCCCGCCCGCCGGAACTTCTCGAACGCGAAGCGCGGGGTCTTCACCACCACGTAATCGATCGCGGGCTCGAACGCGGCCTTGGTCTTTTTGGTGATGTCGTTCTCGATTTCGTCGAGGGTGTACCCGACGGCCAACTTCGCCGCGACCTTGGCGATGGGAAAGCCGGTGGCTTTGCTCGCCAGCGCCGAGCTGCGCGAGACCCGCGGGTTCATTTCGATGACGATGACGCGCCCGTCCTGGGGGTTGACCGCGAACTGCACGTTGCTGCCCCCGGTCTCGACCCCGATGACGCGCAGGATGGCGATGGCCGCGTCGCGCAGCTGTTGGTACTCGGCGTCCGACAATGTCAGCGCAGGCGCGACGGTGATGCTGTCCCCGGTGTGCACGCCCACCGGGTCGACGTTCTCGATCGAACACACGATGACCACGTTGTCTTTGCGGTCCCGCACCACTTCGAGCTCGTACTCTTTCCAGCCGAGCAAACACTCCTCGACGAGGACTTCCGAGGTCGGGGACTGTTCGAGCCCGCGGCCCACGATCTCGTCGAGCTCTTCGTGGGTGTGGGCGATGCCGCCCCCCGAGCCCCCCATGGTGAAGCTCGGCCGCAACACCACCGGCAAGCCAAACTCGTCGGCGATGGCGCGCGCGTCGGGGAGCGACTTGGCGATCTTGCTCTTCGCCGACGAGAGCCCGATCTGGTCCATACACGCCTTGAACTTCTCGCGGTCCTCGGCCCGGTCGATGACCGCGGCGCTGGCCCCGATGAGCTCGATGCCGAGCCGCGCCAGGGTGCCGCGCTCCTCGAGGGCCAAGGCGAGGTTGAGCGCGGTCTGGCCGCCCACGGTGGGCAGCACCGCGTCCGGGCGCTCCTTTTCCAGAATGCGCGCGAGCACGTCGACGTCGAGTGGCTCGACGTAGGTCGCGTCGGCCAGCCCCGGGTCGGTCATGATCGTGGCCGGGTTGGAGTTGACCAGAATCGTCCGGTAGCCGTCCTGCTTCAGGGCCTTCACCGCCTGGACCCCGGAGTAGTCAAACTCCGCGGCCTGGCCGATGACGATGGGGCCGGAGCCGATGACACAAATCGATCGAAGGTCGGTGCGAGCGGGCATGCCGTCCCCTACCAGCACACAATCCGTTTTGTTAGCACCCGCGCATCATGATGCTCGGTCAGAACGTCCGCCTGCGCGCCATCGAGCGCCAAGACCTGCCCTTTTTCCAGGCCGCCCTCGGCAACCCCGCGGTCAACCGCTACCTGTACTTCAACGCCCCGCTCTCCACCGACGACGAGACCGCGTGGTACGAGGCGGTCTCGAAGGATGCGGGCAGCGCGATCTTCGCCATCGACGACTGCCGCGACGGGACCCCCACCCTCATCGGCAACTGCGGCGCCCACACACTGGATCATAAAAACGGCATCGCCGACATCGGCATCTTCATCGGCCGCCCGGAGCTTTGGGGCAAAGGGCTCGGCACCGAAGCGTTCTACCTGCTCATCCGCTACCTCCACGAGGAGCTGCGCATGCACCGGGTCGAGCTCGAGGTGTTCGCCAGCCACGCGGCCGGGATCCGGAGCTACCAAAAGCTCGGGTTTGTCCAGGAAGGCGTCCGGCGGCAGGCGCTGTTCCGCCGGGGCGCACACCACGACATGGTCACCATGAGCTGCCTGCCCGGGGAGCTCGTGTGCCCCTACGACGAGAGCAAGGTCTCGAACACCTGACGCAAGTCCTCGTCGAGGGGCTGCGATTTTTTGGAGTCGAGGTCGATGAACACGGTGGTGATGTCGGCGGCGAACGACAGGGCCGCGTCGCGCTTGCGCCGGATGTCGTAGTGCAGCTTCATGGAGCTGGTCCCGATGTCGGTGACCGACAGGGTGACCAACGCGAGGTCGCCGTAGGACAGCGGCGCGGTGAATGACGAGGTGATCGCCACGGTGGGAAAGCCGCGCCGGCGGTCGTTGATCATCTCGGGGTAGGACAGCGGGGCGGCGTCGTCGAAGAAGTCCTCGAACGCGGCGTGGCAGAGATGAAAAAACCGTGGATAGTAGACGATGCCCGCCCCATCCACGTCATCGAACCGGATCTTCTGCACGCTGGTGTAGCTCATGGCCGCCTTCTAGCCGGTTGGGCGCGGCGGTGCGGATTTGTGTTGCCCCCGGCGCGCCGGACCGCTAAATGATTCACATCTGAACTATTACGCCCGCACGGGTCGGAGACCTCGATGAAAAACCTTCTTGTTTTTAGTGCCTTGGCCATGCTTGTGGCCCCCGCCGCCTCTGCCGCTGACACCTACAACGTGGACAGCGCCCACGCCGCCGCGATGTTCAAGGTGGGCCATCTCGGCATCGGCTACACCTGGGGCACCTTCAACGACCTCAGCGGCAGCTACACCCTCGACAAAAAGAACCCGGCCAACAGCTCGATCAACATCACGATCAAAACCGCCAGCGTCGACACCAACAACCAAAAGCGCGACGACCACCTGCGGGGCCCGGACTTCTTCAACGCCAAGCAGTTCCCCACCCTGACCTTCGAGAGCACCAAGGTCGAAAAGGCCAAAGGCGATGACCTCAAGGTCACGGGCAAGCTCACCATGCACGGCGTGACCAAGACCATCACCGTGCCGGTGAAAAAGGTGGGCGAAGGCAAAGACCCCTGGGGCAATTACCGCACCGGTTACGAGGCGATGTTCGTCGTCAACCGCCACGACTACGGCATCACCTTCATGAAAGGCGTGGCCGGCGACGACATCACCGTGCACCTCGCCCTCGAAGGTGTGAAAAAATAGGACCGAGGGGGACGCGATGGACACCGTGACCGAAGCCGCGCTCAAGAGCGCACTGTTCACCGCCTTGTTGCCGGGAGGCGCGGGGTTCATCGCCGGGGTGCTCGCCCGGCGGGGCATGGTCGGCCTGCTCGTCGTGGCCGTCGGCCTGCTCGGGGCGCTGTGGGGCATCAACGGCCAGGCGCCGTTTGTGCCCGACGAGGCGAGCGAATGGCTCGTGCTCGGCAGCTTGCTCGTGGGCGTGCTCGCCGTGGTGCCCGCGATCCCGGCCGGCTCGCGGCGGGTGGTGGGCGCGGCCCTGGTCGCGATCGCCGGTCTGCTGATGCTGCTGCCGTTGCGCGCGTCGAGCCCGGTCACGAGCCTCGCGGTGGCCGCCCTGATCGGGGCGGTCGCCTTCTCCAACGCCCACACCCTCGACGACCGCTCCCCTCTCAACCAGGTGTTGCCGGTGGCGTGGATGCTCGCCGGGCTCGGCGGCGCCATCGCTCTGTCCGGGAGCGCGCGCTACGCCCAGGTCCTGTTCGCCATCGCCGCCGCCCTCGGGGCCGCCGCCCTCGGCGCGCTGGTCAAGAAGGTCTCGGTGCGCCCCGTTTTTGCCCAAGTCGGCTACGCTGGCCTTTTCCTCGGGTTGTTGATGGGCCGCTACTTTCTCGATTTGGCGTGGCTGGTGTGGATGCCGCTCTTCGTGGCCGGCCTGCTCGCGGGCTTCATCGGCCACCGCGCGGCCGGCCGCAGCGGCGCCCTCGGTGCCAATGCGGCTGCACTGATCGCGGCCGCGATCAGCCTCGCGGTCGCCTACAGCCAACAACCCGCCGCCGACCCCTACGGGGCCACCTACTGATGGTCGAAAGCCGGCGGAACACCGAGGCCATCACGTTGCTGCGCAAAATCGTGCGTGCGCTGCAACGCATGGAGGCCGAAGACCAAGCGCTGGCCAAAGGCCACGGGCTGTCGATGCCCGAGTTCGACGTGGTCGCGACCCTGGGCAACACCGCCGGCCTGCGCATGTGTGACCTCGCGGGGCGCAGTCTCAAGACCGCGCCCAACGTCACCCGCATCGCCAAGAAGCTCGAGGAGCGCGGCTTGCTCACCCGCGAGCGCAGCAGCGAAAGCGATCGCGAGGTCATCGCCAAACTCACCGACGCGGGCGAAGCGCTGTTCGCCGCCGCCTATCCCGAGATCGCGGACAACCGCCGCGCCGATGTCGACCAGCGCCTGACCAAGACCGAACAGCGCGCCCTCATCGACCTGCTCGACAAGCTCGTCGACGAGCCCTTCAAGGGCTAAGCCCCCCAAAAAAAGCGCCCCGACCGGCGGGGCGCTGTGTTCACGGAATGGAGGACGCGACCGTCACAGCGGGTTGTGGCCGTGTACGTCGTTGTCGCGGCGGACGAGGAGGTAGGTGAAGGAGTCACCGTCCCCTTCGCCGATGGCGGCCTTGAACCGGTTGAAGTCTTCAGGCGGCATCGTTTGGCAGCCCACCGAGGACGGCCGGGTGCGACCGCCGGCATGCCACTGCAATCCAGTGGCATAGTGCCCATCGCGTTGGGCGATCTGGTTCTCGGAATCGGAGATGGTGCCGTCCTGGTTGAGGTCGCGGGCCACGCTCATGTCGCGGTTGTTGGTGGGGTTGAAGCGACCGCTGCCGTTGGGGCGGGACCGGTAGTCGTACACCCCGGACCGGAGGTGCGCGATGTCGCTCTTGCCATCGCCGTTGACGTCGGTGAAGCCGTTGGTGCTGAACTGCCCCGGGTGCGACGCGGACTGCATCGGGCCCTCGACCTCGGTGAGGCGCCCCCCCACCGCGCGGTAGACCGCGGTCTGGCCGGTGTAGTCGCGCAGGTGCGCGGCGCGGTCGGCGCGGGAGCTGCCCGCCCCCGGCGCGTCTTGGTCGATCTGCACGACGTAGGTGCGGCCTTCTTCCGGCGGCCAGGCACCGTTGGCTTTGAGCAGGTCCTCGGCTTGGGTCTCGCGGGCCGCGCGGGTGTCGTCGAACGGCCGATCCGAACGCCCCGGGGCTTGGGTGCTCGACGTGCCGGTGGTGCTCCCGAAGATCGACCGCCGCACAAAGTCGATGGCCTTCTCGGCGCCCGAGGGCGTGGTGCGCTTTTCCTCCTCGGTGGGGGCGCGCACGTTGGACCCGGACGAGCCGCTCACGGCGCTGAAGCCGCCGCCGGCATCGAGGGATTGCAGGGTGGCGTTGTTGGCTTGGCCGACGCTGCCGATGCCGTTGGCCTGGTTGAACTTGCGGACCGCGGCCTCGGTCTTGGGCCCCATCAGACCGTCTTCGGCGAGGGGGGGCTTCATGCCCGCGGCGTTCAGTTTGCGCTGGAGGTCGAGGACGGCGGGGCCGCTTTGGCCCCGGCTGAGGGGTTGGCCGCTGCGCACGCTGTCCAGCGAGGCGGGGCCGGGCTGGTACGACTTGCTGTTGGCCCAGCTTTCTTGCAGCGAGGCGGGCACGTTGGTTTGGGTCGCTTGCTGGGTTTGTTGGTTCTGTTCGGTCTGTTGCGTCGGGGTCGTCCGCGGGGGGGTGGTGGGACGGGTCGTGGTCGAAGTCGGTTTCATGGCAAGCCTCCGCTGAAGGCACAGGGTATCGGACAAGCGGGTGCGCGCGTTCGGGTGTCGGGGTCACAACGTGCGACAACTCCGTGTCAGTTGGCGCCAGAGGCCCCGCGGGGTCGCGCACAGAAATTGAAAAAGCCCGCGAAATCGCGGGCTTGGAGCTGCTAACCAGAGTCGAACTGGTGACCTCGTCCTTACCAAGGACGCGCTCTACCAACTGAGCTATAGCAGCGGAGCGCTGTGGTCATACACAACCAGATGCCGCAGCGGTAGCGGTTTGTTGCGAAAAGTTCGCGCGGACCATCACGTCAACCGCGCGCGGACCGCGTCGGAGATCGCCCCGAGGTCGGCCGCGGGTTGCTCGAGCAACAGGATGCCCAGCTGGTCGGGGTCGAGCCCGCCGGCGCGCACCGCCGCGGCCAAGGCCTCGCGCGCGGCCCCCGCCCGCACGGCGATGTCGTCGTCGTGAAGCCGCGCCGCGAGCGCAGGGTCCTGCTGGCTGCGCGCGTAGATCGCGTCGGCGAGGATGAACTCCACAAACTCGACCGTGGTCCCGGCGAGCTTGACCCAGACGCGCGTGTCGAGCCGGCTTTTGTCCTCGTACTCGACCGCGCCCTCTTGGAGCGACGCCTTGAGCGCGGTCTCGGTCATCACAAACCGCACCGGGTCGTCGACGAGGTCGGCGTAATCCGGTGCCCGGACCGCGTCGGCCCCGCCGAACGTTTTCAGGTAGGTCCAGCCCTGTTCGGCCGCGAGCGCGGCGAAGGCTTCGGGCGAGAGGTCCTGGTGGTCGGCGACGATGTCGACCGGGGTCTGGCTCGCCCCGGCGAGGATGGACGCGACCGCCTGGTGGTTGCCGTCGATGACGAGGACCTGGCCGCCCGGCCCCGCCACCGCGGGCTTGGGCACGGCGAGAGGCACGGTCGCCTGGCCGTCGGCGAACGCGGGCTTGGCCCCGGTGTGATCGACGACGAAGCCATCGAACTGGACCTGCTTGGCCACCTTTTCGCGGACCCGTTGGATCGAGATGCGGGTCTGGCCCGGCACCAGGCGGCCGATGTCGACCATCTGCACCCCGAGCGCGAGCTTTTCGCGCGGGCCCGCGGCCGATTGGGCCTGGAGCTTCGTGAACCGGTCGCGGATGAGCCCCATGAGCTCGCCGTCGGTGACCAGGGCCAAGGCCTGGGCGACGGTGGTGACCTTGGAGAGGTCCGCGCCGGTGCTGCCCGGCGGCAGGATGTGCCCGAGCACAGCGGCGAGCTTGGGGTCTTTGGGGGCGCCAAACATCGCGCCCAGGGGCGAGGTCGACCCGGCGTGTTTTTGCAGGGGACGGTCGAGCTTTTGGCTGGAAGTGCCAGCAAATGAAGCGGATTTAGGCGCGGCCTTTTCGGCGAGGGCGGCCTCGGGGGGCGCGTCGACCGCGGCGGTCTGGGCCCGCGGCGCGGCGCTGGTGACGGGGCTGGGCGGGCCTTTGACCTTCATGCCTCGGTATAGCTTGGCGGCGGCGGCTTTGGCCAAACGAACACCGCCGGTCCCCAAGGGAACCGGCGGTGGCGGTGCCGTCAGGAGCGGGCCTACAGGATGTTCATGGCGCGCTGCCAGTAGTTGATGCGGTCCTGCTTGCCGTTGTAGCCGCCGTTGATGCGGTAGGTGACTTTGTTGAAGTCATCCAATGTGCCTGTGCCCGCGTATTGGTTGAGGTTTCGGCTGTTCCAGTACCAGGCCGCGACGCGGAAACCGACGTCGGGGTTTTCGACCTGTTCGGGGTTGCCGACCAGGTCGAGCCCCAGGGCCTTGCCCGCGGCCTCGTAGTTCGCGCGGCCGGTGAGCTGGATGGGGCCGCGGCCCTTGAACCGCACGCCGTCGCCCGGTTGGGTGTTGCCGAGGTCGCGCCGGCCTTCGTACGCAGAGCCTGACGCGATCTCCTCCCAGTATTTGAACCCCGCGCTCTCGTGGGCGAGCTGCGCGATGAACGCGGCCTGTTCGTTTTTGGTGTCGATCCCGGCCTCTGCCATGGCGTTGTTGAGGTGCGGCACGAGCTGTTGGGCGCGCGCGTCGGAGAGCGAGGGCACAATGCTCTTGAGCTGTTGGGCGTTGACCCCCTCGCCGGCCGCGCCCGCGGGCGCGCTCACCGCGGGGGGCGGCGCGCTGTCCATGCGGCCCCAGCCGGAGATGCGCGGGTGGTCGACGGGGTAGCTGCGCCGGCTCACCGCGTTGCTGCTGTTGCCTTCGATGGTGTAGACGCGCCCGTTTTCGACCCTCTCGACGATGCCCACGTGGCGCCCGGGCCCGCTGTCGGAGTCGCCGCGATTTTTGAAGAAGATGATGTCGCCCGGCTGCGGCGGGCTCGCGTCCCGGGCGTGCCACTTGCCGGCCGCTTTCATCTGGTCTTCCATGTACTGCACCGACGCCAGCGAGCGCTGGTTGCCGGGCAGCTCTTGGCCGGCCTGGCGGAACGACCAGGCCACGAAGTTCGCGCACCAGGGCTCCTTGCGGCCGTTCATGTAGCGCTGCGAGGGGATGCCGTCGTTGTTGCCGGTGGCTTCGCGCACCCCGACCTGGCTCTGCGCGGCCCGCAGCGCCCCGAGGCCGACAGGGCCCGGCCCAGCGCCCCCGGTGGTGGGGTAGGCGGAGTCGACGCCGGCCGAGCCCCCCGACGAGATGCCGCCCGAGGCGTTGAGCGCGCCCCCGCCGGGGACCTTGAACTTCTGGCCCGGGTAGATCACGGGGTTGCCGGTGGTGGGCAACCCGTTGGCCTGGGCGATGAGCGGCCACTTGCTGCCGTCCCCGTAGTGCATCTGCGCGATCTTCCAGAGGCTGTCCCCTTTTTTGACCTCGTAGCTGCCGTGCGGCGGCGGCGTGTTGTTGCCGATGCCGGCCGCGCTGGCCGCGCCCCCGAGCGGGCCCTGCCCGGTGAAGGCGGCGTTGCCCGGCTCGTCGATGCCGTACTCCTCTTTGAACAGCTGCTTCAGCTTGGCCTGGGTGTCGGCGTCGCCGGGGGCGGCGTACTTGATGAACCCGTAGTGCGCCTCCATGATCGCGCGCTCGGCTGCAGCTTCATTGGGCGGGTTGCGGGACAGCTCCTTGGCCGCCCGCTTGATGAGCTTGACCATGTTTTTGGTCTCGGGGTTGTCCCGCCCGAGGATGTTCGCGAGCTCTTTGCTGCCCGCGCCGGCCAGCGACAACGCCAGCGCGGCTTCGCCCCGCTGGAACGACTGCTGCAACTGCTGGGCGAGCCCGCTGGTGCCCGCGCCCAAGGTGGCGTCGAGGTTGGCCGCGATCTCGCCCGCGTTCATGTAGTTCTCGGCCGGTGGGGGGGCGAGCCCGACGTCGCCGCCCGCGGCCCGGCTCGCGCCCGCCATCGCCGCGCCGGGCGGGAGCTGGGCCATGCGGGCCAGCGCGCCCTCGAGGCCCGCGCTCATGTCCCCCTTGGGCAGCGGGGGGGCGGCCATGCCGATGAGCGATGAGATTTCGCGCGCGAGGTCGGGGGCCTCGGCCTGCAGCGCCTGGAGCAATGCCCCTGCAACCTGGCCGGCTTGGCTTTGGCCGTCGAGCTGGCCGATTTGGGTGGTGAGCGCGCGGGTGAGCTGCGCGGAGAGCTGGGTGCTGGAGATGCTGGTCATGGTGCGTGTCCCTGGTGGTGTGTACGAGGGAGGTATCGCGCCCCCGCGCACGCCGTTGCGATCCAGGCTACACGCTAAGTGCCCGTAAAGATTACGCTAACAGAAGGTTTCAGGACAGTTCAGCCCGGGCCCGGGCTCACTCCAAGACCTCGATTTGGTCCGGCCGGGTGAGCACGACTTCGGGGATGCGGTACACGTCCAGCCGGCCGCGGACCCGCACGCGGCGGCCCTTGAGGCTCTCCACCGGGTTGATGCCCGCGGCCTGAAACCGCGGGAGGCTGTTTTTGAAAATCACCGCCACGAAGGGTGCGCGCTCCTCGTCGTCGAAGCGCAGCTGAAGGATCTTCTTGGACAGCTTGGCCTCGACCACGCGGCCCTCGACCACCGCGTTGCGGCCGAGGAGGTGAATCGCCTCGTTGCTGCGCGCGAGCGGCTCGCTGACGGTCTCGATGGGCACAAACGCGGTCTTGCCCCGGCGCACCCGGACCTCGAGATAGCTCGGGCCATCGCCCTTTTGGCGGCCGTACTCACCGACGACGACCAAGCGATCGCCGGGCTTGTAGCTGCCCACCCCTTTGCCGGTCTTGCGCGGCGCCGACCGGGCGGTGACCGGGTCGCGGACCGTGACCTCGTACATGCGCGAGTCGGTCCAATCCCGGACGAACAGCTTTTCATAATAACCCGCGACCTTCTTGTGGCCGACGATGACCCCGACCTCGCGGTTGCCCTTGAAGGAGTTCTCGGTCCAGTTGATGGACCCGACGAACACCTCTTGCCCGTCGACGATGATGCCCTTGGCGTGGATTTTCTCGAGGTGGGTGGTCTCGAGGTTGATGATCTTGGCCGCCACGTCGAGGCCCTCGTCGCGGGCCAAGCTGTTGAGGTAGGCGACGGTGTTGTCGTTGTCCCGGTCCTCGTCGCCTTGGATGTTGTACCAGGTGCCATCGAGCAGAACCCGGACTTTGACCCCCCGCCGGGCGGCGGCGACGATGGCCTCGAGGGGCAAGTCGGGGGCTTGCTCTTGGGTGTCCTCCCGCCGGCCCCAGCGTCGACGAATGCTGTTCTGTTCGACGTACAGGGTCCGCTTGGCACGGTTCATCAGGCCGATGAGGCCGGTCTTCTCGTTGAGGGAGGTGTCGGGCGAGAGCACAAGCTCGAGGTCCATGCGGTCGGCGACGTAGGCGGGCGCGACCGGGCTGTCGTACAGGCCGCGCTTGAGTTTGAACTCGGGCTTGAAGTGGGGGTCGCGGTACGGGAGCCCGTAGGGATCGTTGTCCTTGTCGTTGATGCCGACCACGTCGCGCATGGCCCCGGGGCGGTAGTCGTGGTCCCACACCGCGCGGAGTTGCCGCACGAACGCGGGCTGCTCCACGTGCACCATCCAGCCGCGGTTGCCGTAGCTGTTCACAGTGGGGACGCCGGTGCTGCCGTAGTTCTCGGTGCCGATGATGGCGAGCCGGTCGTCGATGATGACGTACTTGGAGTGATCAAACCGGTAGCGCGGGCGGATCTTCTTTTTGACGTTGCTGACCAGAAAATGAACCGGGATGCCGGCCTTGGCCATCTTGTCGGTGAGGTAGCGCTCCTTGTCGGGGATGCCCCCCACCGGGGAGCCCTCGAGCCAGAGCATGACCTGGACCCCGCGCAGCCGCGCTTTGATGAGGGCGTCGGCGATGCGGTCGTTGGTGAGTTGGTAGACGCTGACCCGGATGGTCTTTTTCGCTTTCGCGAACGCCTTGACCAGCTCTTCATGGTTGTTGTCGGGGGCGGACGTGGCGAGCACCCGGGCCGACACGTTTCGCAGCGGGTCGACGACGAAGTGGGACTGGCCCGGCAGCTCGATGCGGTGGGCCGGCTCCTCGCCGAGGCGCTTTTTGGAAAAGCCGTTGTCCCAGTCGCGGCCGGAGTTGGTGTCCTTGAGCAGGCGGCCTTTCTCGTCGCGGTCGCGCTTGAGGATCTGGTTGGTCCAGCCGTAGAACGAACTTTTTTGCAGCCGGACCGGCGGGCCTTTCCAGTGTTGGTCGGGGAGCATGCCGGCGGAGATCTTGGGCACGGGGTGCACGTCGTAGGCGACAAAGTCGACCACCTCGCCGAAGCCGTTCTGCAGGGCCACGGTGCCGTGCTCGGCGGGCATCATGATCCAGCCTTGGCTCGCTTCGAGGTCGGGCACCTCGGGCAGCGTGTTCACCGCTTCGTAGTCGGGGAGGTAGCCGAACACCTCCAAAAAGGCCGCGCCTTCGTTGGCCAGCCAGATGTCGCCCCCCGGGGGGATGACCGCGCCGGAGGGCAGCTTCACCTCGCGCGGGGGGTTGGCCCGGCCCCCGGGGATGGTGTTGTCGACGCTGCCTTCGAAGCCGAACAGCTCCTGGTCGGCCCACTCTTCGTCGACGTCCACGCCCCCCCGGCGATCCTGCTTGGGGAACCGGCGGGGGGTGTACCGGTCGGTGAGCCCAAAGTCCGACACCTTGGCCGGGCGCTTTTGGCTGGTGTTGGTCAGCCGGATCGCCGACTCCGGCTCGGGGTTGCCGCGGCCGAGCCCGTCGAACAGCACGCCGCTGATGAGCACGGTGTTGGCCCGCGCGGCCACGGCGCTGTCCGCGCACAAAAGCCCACAAAGCAACACGCCGAGAGACACATGTGTCCGCATGGCGCGGAGTCTAGCGGGTTTGGTTATGCTGCAAAGCGGGAGGGCACATGGCCCGCGGTTTGTTGAAGCTGGTCCACTCGCGACGGGCATCCGCGCACGCCTTCTCGTACACCGTCGACGTCCGCATCGAGTCCGACACCGGCGCGACGGTGGTGCACAAAAAGCGCGTCGAGTCCGAGATGCGCAGCTTCGTGCTCGGGGCGACCGATCGCGCCGACTTTGTGGTGCCCGGCGGCGCCCTGCCCCGCCACCTCGCGCTCATCACCGTGCCGGTGCAAAACGGCGTGCACGTGCGCATGCTCAGCCTGCACCCCGAGCGCGGCCTGCAGGCGGTGGGCGACGGCTTTGCCAGCGGCGAGCTCGGGTCGATGAGCGGCCTGCACGGCCTCGACGCCCGGTTTTCGCACTATCAGGTCAGCGTGCGCGCGTTCTCCGAGAGCCGCGCGACCGAGCCGCTCGCGACCTCGTCTTTGCCCCTCGGCGAACAGCTCGCGTTCCACCGCGGCACCCAGGTGCACCCGGTGGGCGACGTGGTGAGCTCGGTGAGCCGCACCGGGGGCGGATCGGTGGCGGTGCCCGCGCTGGTCACGTCGACCAGCGGCTACGCGGTGGGCCGTTCGCTCGTGCTCTACGCGCGCTCGGGCCCGATTCACATCACGCCCGACCCCGAGGACCTGCGGCGCGGCATGCTCGTCGGCCGGTCACGCCGGTGCGCGCTGGGCCGCGGCTTCGACGAGAACGATGGGCTCTCGCGCGTGCACGCCCTGGTCGCGAGCGTGGGCGACGGCGTGTACCTTTTTGACCTCGCCAGCCGCTACGGGATCCGGGACGTGACCCGCCCCGCCCGGCTGATTCGCACCGCGCGCCTCGACGACGGCGCCGGGTGCCTGGTGTACGGCGCCGGCCACCTCGTGTGCGAAGAGACCTAGGGGCCGTTTAGGGCGTGTACAACACCGCGAACGTGTGCGCCTCGCCGGCGACAAAGTCGAGCGAGACCGAAATGTCATTGCTGTCCACGGTTTGCGGGTCATCGTCCAGGGTGAGCGACGTCGGCGTCGCCCCCGGGGGAAGCTGGACGTGGATGGTGCGGGCGCCGTCGGTGTGGGGGCGGTAGGTCCCGGCGATGCGGCCGGGCGCGACCTCCAGGCGCAACAGGGGATAGTCGATGACGTAGGTGTCCTGGCCCCCGCCGATGGGCCGGATGGCCAGCCCGTCGGGCACGGTCTCCACCCCCGCGGTGCGCAACAGGCCCAGCAGCCACATCACGTCGGGGTTCATGTTCGCGATGGGGAAATCGGTCATCGGCGTGACCGGGCTGGCCCAGGTGCCGCCGTCGGTGCCGTCGGCCAAAAAGCCGTCCGGTCCCGACCAGATGCCGAGCCATTGTTCGGGGAACACGTCGGCGTGGGTGGCGTACAGATGGGCATCGAGGCTCTGCCACGCCTGCGCGGGGCGATGCCGCGCCCAGGCCCAGGTCATCAGCTGGGAGATGGCGGGCCAGACCTGCCCCCCTTCGCGCAGGGTGGGACCGATGGACGAGCCGAGCCGGACCTCGATCTCGTCGAGCACGGTCTCGGTCTGGTCGTCGTCGAGCAGGCCGGCGAGCAGGCCCCAGGGTTGGGCCTCGAGGTCGAGGTAGTTGGCGTTGAAGCCATCGCTCGGTTGATCGTTGCCCTTCTCGTACGCCTGGTTGATCGAGTTGCGCAGCCAGGCCCGCGAAAACCAGCGCGTGCCGAAGGTGGCGGCCGCAGGCCCGGTGAGCATGCCCACGTACACGCGCATCTCGGTGGCGAGGGCGGGCCGGAACGGCTCGATGAGGTCGGCGATCTTGGGAAGGGTGACCAATGCCATTTGGGTGTTGGGCACAGACTCGCCGTTTTGGATGGTGAAGCTCACCGCGGTGGGCGAGAGATCCTCGTAGACGATGCCGTCGGACCAGTCCCCGTCCCGGATGCGGATGAGCCCGTGGGGGCCGAGGCCAACGGTGTCGCGCAGGTGGTAGAAGGCGTTTTGCACGTGGTCGAGCACGGTGTCGCCATCGACCCAGTCCGGGCGCCCGCTGCCGTGGGGGTGGAACGCGACCTCCTCGTCGAGGAACGCGAAGTCGCCGGTGGCGGCGAGGTATTCGCCGAGGCCCGCGAACAAGAAGAGGTCAAAGTCGCTCGGGTGCTCGTGCAGGCCCGCCCCGTCGGTGAGGCCATAGTCGACGAACGCGTACCCTTTCTGTCCGGTCCCGCTGTCGGTGAGCCCCAAAATCAAGCGAAGGTTGGCCCGGGCGAGCGCGGGGTCGAGCCAGGTGAGCGCCATCGCGTACAAGAGCTGGTCGCGCGCGGCCCCGTCGGCGCCGTGCAGGTAGAGATAGGCCGAGCCCTGGGGCGTGTAGTGCTCGTCAAAGTACGCGTGGTACAGGGTGTTGGCGAGAATCTGTGAAGAGCGCCACGCGGTCTCGCGGTGCAGGAGCGGACGCCCGGGCGCCCAAGCGTAGGCCAGCCGCTCGGCCCGGGCGGCCTGGGTCGCGGCCGGTTGTTTGCTGGCGGGAAGCGGGCGGTACCCGTCGAGGAAGTCCAGGGTCTCGCCCTCGGGCACGTACCCGTACGCGAAGTGCAGCGTCACCGACTCGCCGGGGGCGAGCGCGACCGGGGTGCGCATGACCAAACACGCGGGCTGGCCCATGGCGTCGGAGTCCGCGAGGGGGCCGGTGCCGGGCGCGTCGACCTGCACCGCGAGGGGCGCGCCGGGACCGGCGGGGCCAAAGAAGGTGTTCTGATCGGTGTAGACCCGGTCCACGGCCGGGGCGGTGCCGGGCGCGTCGAGCGAGCGCAGGAACACGCGCGGCGGGTAGAAGTCGAGCCCGTTTTCCTGGGACGCGGGGGGCACGTCTTCGCCGGGGTTGGGCGTCATCGAGGCCACCAGGGTCGCGCTGTCCGCGTCGTGGTCCACGCGCTGGGTGAAGCGTGCGTTGTGCCCATCGCGGCCGTCGTCGGAGGGGGCCGCGGCGAGGCCGGTGCGCACCCACTCGATGGTGAGCTGGTGGCGGTTCACGTCCCAGTATTCGAAGTGGGCGAGCTCGCGCGCGGCATCGCCGGTGTTGGTCAGGGTCACGGCGGTGAGCAGCACGGGGTCGTCACCGGCCGGGGCCCAGGTCGTGCGCGCGGTCTCGATGCCGTCGTGGGTCATGGTCGTCTGGGCATAGGTCAGGCCCCAATGTCGTTGGAATGTCGCGGTGGGTGGGGCGTAGCCGTGGGCGGTGGCGAACACCTCCCCGCCCTGCTGGTCACGCAGGTAGGAAAAGCCGCCGCCGAGGTTGCGCTGGTCCTCGTCGAACCGGTTGAGCCAGGTCGGCCCCCGGTCCATGGACAGGACCTCGACGTAGCCGAGGTCGGTGACCTTGAAGTTGAACCGGTCGTTGCCGAGCATCAAGAAGTGGTCCCGCCGCTCGATGTTCTCGGTGTTGGGCCAGGCCCCGCGCACGTCGTTGAGCTCATCGAAGGTGTAGTCGAACGCGACCTGTCCGTGGGCGTCGACGAACCAGTCCCCGAAGATGCCGCCCCCCACCGGGCAGTCGGCGAACGCCCGGATGTCGGTGGGGTCCGCGTTGGCGCAGCCATCGGTGACCTCGGGCGCGGGGTGCACGACGACGAGCGCGTCGGCCGAGGCTGGTCCGGCCGCGGTGTCCGCGTCCACCCGCACCCGGGCCTCGCCCACGAGGTGCGCGGTGACCGTGCCGCCCGTGTCGACACTGGCCACGCCCTCGTCGAGGGACGTGTATGTGACATTGGCTAGGCCGTCCCCGCTGGCGGTCAACTGCCCGGTCTCGCCGGGCAAGAGATCGAGCACCTCGGGCGCCACCTCGAGCAGGTCCGGGCCCGCGTCCTGGGCGGTCCCCGCGTCCTTTTCGCCCTGCCCTGCATCGGCCCCGCTCCCTGCGTCGGCCCCGTCTTGGCCCGCGTCGGCGTACCCCGCGTCCGGCCCGTCGACCACCGGCGGATTGGGCCCACAGCCCAGCGCCCCGACGAGAAACCCCGCGATCAACCCCGCGCGCCCCATGTTCCGTTGCATGCTCATTGTCCCCTCCCGCCGTGCGGACCAGAGAACGTTAGCATGCTTACGAATGCGCGCAGCTGACGATCCACGCCACCCGCGCACGGGGCTGAGCCCGGGCCCTTCGTCGGAGTGAAGTTTCGGAGAGCTCAGCGAGGTGAGCCGAACCAGACCAGCAATCGTTGCGAGCCCCAGCGGTTCAGGCCGACAAGAACCCGCGCCTCGCTCACGCGACGAAGGCGCGCCAGGCGAAGGCCGAGCTTCCTGCCCTCGTCAGAACCAAGTTTTTGAGAGCTCGCCGTCGTCAGCGGGTCGAGGCCAAGGCGGCGACGAGGAGACGAGGTGAGCGGCCCTGAGGCCGTGAACCGAGCGACGAGGAAGCCAACGCCGGCATCGGCTCGCGCAACAGGCGAGAATCAAAAACTTTGCCCGATGTTGAACTCGAATTGTACGGGCTGATCGCCTTGGGTGAAGCCAAAGGTGCCGATGGGCCGGGCGTTGAGGGGCACGCCCCACTCGAAGCGGAGCGGGCCGATGGGCGAGAACCAGCGGATGCCCGCCCCCACCGCGGTGTAGACCCCAAGGGGCAGGTCGCGGCGGTCGCGCGGGTCCCAGCAGCGTTTGCCCCCGCAGCGGATGGTCTGCAAAAACGGGGTGGGCTCGTTGCCGATGTAGAAGAAGTTCTCGTCCGGTCCATAGGCATTGCCGAAGTCCGCGAACAGCACGCCCCGGATGCCGACCTGCTCAAAAATCGGGAACTCGAGTTCGATGTTGGTGAACAGCTGCTTGGTGCCGCCGACCCGGAACTCGCGCAGCCCGCCGTCGGGGGAGAGCGACCCCACGCGTTGCACCGGCCCGATGGAGCGCGGGAAATACCCGCGGATGGTGTTGAAGCCACCGAGGTAATAGCGCTCGAAGATGAGGGAGTCGTCGTCGGTGTCGATGAACCCGAGTTCGACGTTGGCCTTGAGCACGACCCCGTCGAGGGGGAGCAGCTCGTTGAGTGAATAGTAGGCCCGGGCGTTGATCGAGTAGCGGCGGAAGTTGTTCACGATGCCGCCGGTCTTGAGGATGCCGGGGCGGACGGGGCCGAGGCCGTCGCGAATGCCGGCGGTGTCGAGCAGCCCTTTGGCGAAGGTCTCGGCCGGCGGGGCCAGGGCCGAGCCGAGCCACGGGTGGGCGAACTCCGCGCCCAGCGACAGGTAATAGCCGGCCGAGGGGAACAGCCGGTTGTTGCGCTGGTCGAAGATCATCGAGCCGCGCAGCGACGAGGTGTAGCGCGGGATGTTGGCCGCGAGGCCGAGGAGGCGCACGTTGAAGCTGCCCTCTTGGATCTCGACCCGCTCGCCGTTGGCGGTCATGAACAGCTGGAGGTTCTCGGGGTCGGGCACGTAGGGCAGCAACCAATCGGGCGAGGCCTCGAACAGGCCGGTCATGTACTGCCGGAAGGGCCGGCCGATGGGGTAGCCCATGGTGACGTCGGCGCCGGCGGAGTTGCGGAAGAAGTCAATGAAGTTGCGTTGGGTGTTGAACAGCGAGAACGCGAGGGTCACGGGCTCGTACTGGCCGAACACCGGGATGTAGAACGCGTAGGGGTCGACGTAGCGGAAGTCGATGATCTGGCGGAAGGACGACCACTGGATCGACCCCGAGAGGGTCACGCCCCGGCCAATGAAATTGTTCTGCGAAATCTGGCCGGTGAGGATGAACTGCTCGGCGTTGGAAAACCCCGCCCCCACCTGGAAGGTGCCGGTGCTTTTTTCGGTCACGTCGAAGATGACCACCATGCGGTCGGGGCGTGTGCCCTGCCGGGTGGTGACCTCGACGTTCTCGAAAAAGCCGAGGGCGGTCACGCGTTGCTCGGAGCGTTTGAGCAAGGTGGCGTTGTAGAACTCGCCTTCGTAGACGCGCAGCTCGCGCCGGATGACGCGGTCTTGGGTCTTGCTGTTGCCGGTGACCTCGACCCGCTCGATGCGCACCCGCGGCCCGGCGTCGATGGCCAGCGCGAGTTCGACGGTGTCGTCCTCGTCGTGCACGGAGGTGAGCGGGTTGATGTTCACGAAGGCGTAGCCGCGGTCGCGGTAGCGGTCGGCGATGTTGATCACGTCCTGCGCGACCTTGGACCGGGCAAAGAGCTGGTCCTTTTTGATGCTGGTCTCGCGCAACAGATCGCTCTTGAGGAACACCACCCGGTCGGGTTCTTCGTCGCGGATGCGGTCGTATTCCTCCCGATCCTCGACGACGAGGTCCCCGCTGATGTCGAACGAGCGGAGCCGGTACTGTTTGCCCTCGGTGACGGGGATGGACAGGGTGAGCTTGGTCTTGTCCGCGGACAGCGCCACCCGCGGCTGGCCGACCTTGACCGTGATGTACCCCTCGTCTTGGTAGATGGCCTCGGCCGCGAGGGGGTCGAGCTCGGCCATCTCTTCTTTGTACGTGCCCCAGTCGGTGAAGAAGCCGAGCGGGTGGTCTTCTTTGGTGCCGATGCCGCCCTTGAGCTTGGCCTCGGAGAGGTTGTCGTTGCCCACGAACCGAATCTGGTCGACCTTGACCTTGTCGTGCTCGACGATCTTGAACACGATGTCGGCGAACTCGCCCACGCCTTCGCCCTCGGCCTTGGTGGCGTCGTCGTCGCTGGGGTTGAGCCAATCGAAGTTGATGCCTTCGTTGCGCAAGAACTCCCGCACGTTGTCGAGGAGGTTGTCCTCGTCGTCCCCGTCGGGGTTGTCGGGCCCGTCCGATGGTTTGATCTCGTAGGTGACCTCGGCGAGGAAATAGCCCTTGTCGACGTAGAGCTTTTCGATCTTCTTGATGTTGCGCTGGACCCGCGGGATGTCGAGCACCTGGAACGCCTTGAGGTCGATGACCTCGCGGATGTCGTCGTCGCCGACCTCGTCGTTGTCGTCGATGAGCACGTTGCCGATGGCGGGCTTTTCTTGGAGGTCGTAGATGACGATGACCGAGTCCTTCGGGCCCGGCAGGGTCTTGATCACCACATCCTGGAACAGACCCATGCGGTAGATGCGCCGCACGTCGGAGCGGAACACCTTCTGGCTGGGCTCGGTGTCGACGCGGCTGTGGATGTACACGAGCACCGCGTCGGGTTCGATCTTGCGCGCGCCCTGCACGCGGATTTGGTAGATGCGCCCCGCTTGCGGCGACGAGCCGAGCAGCACCCCCGGCTTTTTGGCCCGCTCGCGGGCCTCCTCGACGTCGGGGCCGAGGGGCTCGGGCAACGGGATGCGCGGGCCGCTGGGCCGCTTTTTCTTCTCTGGCTTTTGCGGCGGCGGCCCCAGGCCCCCTTGGCCGGCCCCGCCCCCGGGCGGAAACTGCGCAAACGCGGGCGCGCTCAAGAGCAAGGCCCCGAGCAAAATCCCACACCAGCGCACACCGCGGTTCATCCCGCCGCGTATAGAGGCTCGCGCGCGATTTTTGAAACCCAATCTGGGACTTAGCCGATTCTCTCGACGCTTTTGTCGTCAGCCGCGCATGGCGGCGGCCAAGCGGGTGCCGAGCGCGAGGCTGAGCGCCATGATCGTCACCTGGGGGTTGACCCCGAGCGTCGACGGGAACAGCGACCCGTCCCCGACGTACAGGCCCTCGACGCCGTGAACCTTGCCGTCTCCGTCGCACACCGCCTCGCCCCGGGGGCCCATGCGGGCGGTGCCGTGCGGGTGGCTGGCGTGGACCTGGGCAAAATGCGCGGCCTCGTGCACGTCGTCGATGGCGGCGAGCGCGTCGGCTTCGCGATCAAAGAATGTCAGTGGCTTGACCAGGGGCGCGACCTTCTCGGCCCCGGCCGCGAAATACACCTGCACCACGGTCTTGAGCGCGGTCTTGATGTTCTCGACGTCGACGTCGTGCAGGTTGTACCGAATCTGGCGCTCGCTGTGCCCGGTGACGCGCACCGTGCCCTCGCCCACGTCGCGCAACATCGCGCCGGCCATGGCGAGGTTTTTGTAGGTGGTGGCCCGGTGGGCGCCGGCCGCGCCGGGACCGCCGAGCACCATGTGCAGCTCGGGCACCCCGACGGTGACGGTCTCGAACACCACGTCGGGTTGGTCTTTGTGGTGGGCGTAGTAGCCCTGCGGGACCCCGTCCCACATCGTCACGGGGTCGGTGAAGTGACCGAGCACCGCGGTGCCGGGATGAAGCGACAGGTGCGCACCGACGTGTTGGTGCTCGACGCCGCTGTTCTGCAACACCAGGGGGGTGCCGAGGGCGGAGCCGGCCACCACGATGGCGGAGGCCGCGATCTCGCGTTCGGCCTGCACCCGGCGGTCTTGGGGGTCGAGCACGTCGACGAGCACCCGGCGGGCCCGGCCGCCCTCGATGCGCACCGCTTGGGCCCGGGCAAAGGTGAACACGTCCGCCCCCCGGTTGATCGCCTCGGGGAGGATGGATTTGTCGACGCTGGCCTTGCCCCCCGACGGGCAGCCGAGGTGGCAGACCCCGCAGCCGATGCATCCAGGGGCATTGCGGTCCATCCACGCGTGGTCGAGCCCGAGGGCTTCCGCGCCGTTTTTGAACAGCACGTTGTGTCTTCGGCCGATGGCCTCGTGGGTGGGCGCGACCCCAATGCGGGACCAGACCTCGTCGACGAAGGGCTTCATCGCCGCGGGCTTCAGACGGTCATCGCCCACAAACGTGGCCCACTCGTCGAGGCGCGCGTCCGGGGGCCGGAAACAGATCGCGCTGTTGAGCACGGTGGACCCGCCGACCACGCGCCCCTGGGGGACGAGGATCGGCGGGCTTCCGATCGCGACCTGCAGGCCGTTGTTCTCGTAGAGGTCGCGGGTGGCGCGGATGAGCGTCTTTTTGCGGTAGTCGCCGACGGTGTGGCCGCCGCCGCTCTCCAAAAAGCACACCTTGAGTCCAGCGTTGGCGCAGGCGGTGCCGAACACCGCCCCGCCCGCGCCGGTGCCGATGACGACCACGTCGTAGACGAGGTCGCCGGCCGGCACCGATGAAAGCGGGCGCACCTTGTTCGAGTGCGAGGCGGAAGGTGCGGTGGGGGCGATGAGGAGCGCGCTCAAATCGGACACCCGTAGCGATGACCGACCCCGGCGAGGGTGCGGTCGTCGTCGAAAAAGGCGATGGAGACCACGCCGCGCAACAGCTGCTCGGCCGCTTGGGCGGCGGGGTTGTCGCTTTGGTGCATGCCGTCGAGAATCTGCGTGCGCGCCTCGAGCGGCAAGGTCGTGAAGCGCTCGCTCGACGAGAACGACAGCTGCGGCCAGCGGTCGAACACCGAGAACAAAAGGCGCACCACCCCGCGCTCGCTGGGCGGCATGGGCGCCATCCAGGCATCGATGGTGCCCACCAGGTCCACGTCGGTGGCGGCCACCCCGATGGGGTTGCCGGGGGGGAAATACACGTCGGCGATCTTGGCGAGGAAGTCCGCTTCCCCGTCGCTCAACAACAAACGGCCCGCGCCCGGGGTGGGCTCTCGGCGCACAGAGGCATACAGGGCCCCACCTGCGGCGAGCACCCCCGCCGCCCCCGCGGACAGTCCGAGCTTGAGCATGCCTCGCCGGTCGAGCTGTATGGGCATGGAGAGGACATAGCTTGCTACAATCACAGCGACCAGCCGTTGTCGCTGACAGGACACGTCTGGTACTCACGCCGCAGCCATCTGCGGCCACTTGCCGGGACACCCCATGATCGAGCTCTACAACTTCTTGGAAAACAACACCGACCAGATCGTGTCCGGGTTGTTGACCGCCATTCCCAAGGATGTGCCCGCCTACGCCCGGGTCAACCGCAACGAGCTCAAGCAGTCGGTGGAATACCTCCTCGAGGCCTACACCGACCGTCTCGTCACCGGCGAGGACGACAGCCAAAAGACCTACTTCAAGTACCTCGCGAAGGTGCGCACCGCCCAGTCGTTCAAGCTCAGCGACGTGCTGCACAAGCAGCTTTGTTTTCTGCCCGTGATCCGGTCGCTGCTGCAGCAAGAGTTCCGCGACGTCGACGGGGACGGCCTCACGCTCTTCAACCAAGCGATGGGCCAGCTCGAGCGCACGACCTTTCAATCTGCGTCACTCTTCATCGATGTCTACCAAGACTACTTGAAGTCGCGTATGACCGAACACGACGAGTATCTGCAGGAGAACAACGAACAGCTGGGCGTCGACATGTCCAAGTTCATCCTGTTCCGCGGGTAGACGGCGCCGGTTCGGCGCACGAGAGGCGCGATGATCTGTCCCAAATGTGGTCGACCCGTCGACGAGGCAGCGGTGATCTGCCCGGGGTGCGATTTCATTTTGGACACCAGCTTCCTCGGGGAGGAAATCCTCGACGAGGAGCGCACGCTGCGGCCCGGACCGGGGGGCGTCGACCCCGGCCGGTTCAATCTCGCGGACGCGGTCATCCTCGGCGACATCGAGGACACCGCCCAGTCCTTCGAGACCTCTGACTCGGGTTTTCACGTCAAGGAGACCACCGGCGCGCGGCTTTACGTCTCGGGGCAGAGCCAGGCGCTGATGGCCCCCGATGCCATCCCCGCGGTGCTCGCCGACGCCTCGCCCAACGTGCGGCTCACCCCCTTCGAGCGGCACGTGCTCAGCTACATCGACGGGGAGCGCCCGGTGGAGCGCATCCGCATTGAGGCCGGTCTCGACGAGAGCGAGGTCAAGACCGCCCTCGCCACCCTCGCGGACAAGGGCGTGGTCCAGGTCATCGGCCGGGCCCTGGTCGACCTCGAGGGCGTGCAACGGCAGAACCTCCCGCGCAAACGCGGCGGCCGGCGGCGCCTCCCCACCGGGCTGGTCCCGATGGTGGGCATCAGCGACGAGACCGACCGGGCCATCGAGGAAGCGTTCCAGACCCAGACCGGCCTGTCGCCCCTCCTCGACGAGAACCTCGACCTGCCCGACGACGACGACCGCTCCGGGGTGTTCAGCCCCAAGCCGCAGGCCGAGGACAAGCCCACCCACGAGCTGCAGTCGCTCGCCTCGAGCGCGACCCCGCCCGACCCGCGCCCCCGGGTCGGCCCTCGCCCCACCGTCGACGAGGCCGGGCGGGAGAGCACCTTTGTCCCGGTCACCAACACCCAAGCACCGGACAATTTGTCCGCGTCCAGCGATGGGTTTGACGATTTCGAACATGCCGCATCGTTCGGCGACGCCACCGGGCTCATCCAGGTCTCGAGCGCCAACGCCAGCTCGGCGGTGTCCGAGGTCGACGACGCGTTCGAAGACGCGTCGTTTTCTGGGTTCGACGTGGGGACCGAGGCGATCCAGCGCATCGCGAACAGCGAGCTGGCGCGGCAGAGCATCGGTCCCGACGACGTGTTCTCGACGCCCCCGCAGGCGGTGCGGCCCGAGGATGGCAACACCCGCGCGACCAAAAACCCCCTCGGCTCGTCGCTGTCGCGGCTGTTGTCCGACGCCGCCGACCTGTCCGACATCGACGTCGAAGCCCAGGGGGCGTTTCGCTCGTCGGGGGAGACGCCCGCGCTCGGGCCCCGCGGCACCATCGCCTCGGTGGACGAAGGGGACGAGGACTTTGGCGGCGACGAGTACTCCAGCGAAGAAGCGCCCGGGGGGCTGTCGAGCGCGGACAACCTGTCCGGCCTCGACCACCGCGGCCCGCCCACGGGCAAGAGCCCGAGCGCGGACCTGTTGGATGCCTTTTCCGACTCGATGAACATGAGCCTCTCCGACGAGCAAGACTCGTTCGAACCCGAGCCGGTGCGGCGCCCGGCGGGGGCGGTGGCCGCCGGCACCCTGCCCAAGATCGGCGCGTCCAGCGACGCGGCCGACTTCGAGGCCCACAACACCCGGGCCGCGCCGCTGTCCGACGACGGGCCCGCGTTGTCCGAGCTGGTGGGCGGCTTCGCGGACGCGTCCATTCTCGGCAGCGGCGGCGACGGCGACGGCGGGGTGTTCGCCGGGGGCGACGACCCGAGCGGGCTCGACGACGACGAGAGCGAAGAGCCCGTGACCGGCCCCCTCACCGACAGCGTCAAACGCGCGGCGATGGCCGCGGCCCAGTCGCTGCGGGAGGACGAGTCCCTCAGCGACGTGAGCGAAAAGACAAACATCCTCGCCGCCGAGGACCGCCCGGTGCGCGCGGCGGCCCGGGCCTTGGTGGCCGACGGCGGCCTGGGCGAACCCGACGGTGGCGCCACCGTGATGCGCCCGCCCCAGGGACCCCCCGCGGCCCCGGCCGAACGGGCGCGCTCGGTGATCGTCAGCGGCATGAGCGACAGCGACGTCGAGCACGACGAGGACGATGACTCGGTGGAGTACATCGACGAGAACCAAATCGTGGGCACCCGGCGCATCTCGATGGACAGCGCCCGCCGGCTCTCGTCCCAGGCCTCGGACGGGGCCGATGCCTCGTCGGTGGACGCCTCCTCGGTCGAAGGGCCGGTGGCGCACAGTGAGATCTCAGCCCTCGCCCCCGGCGACCCCGGGTACGTGGGCTCGGGGGTGGAAGGCGATTTTGCCGAAGACAGCATCGCCGAGAATGTGCTGCCCTCGAGCCTGCTCGAGGACCAGGCCGAGGACCCCCATGCCACTGCATTTGTGTCCCAGCCGTCGTCGGTGGGCGAGATGGCCTCCGACGGAGGCTGGACCGGGGAAGGCACGGTCAACATCCGCGAGCTCGATTCGCAGGCCACCGGCTATGACAGCGACGTGAGCGAACGCGACGGGTCGAGCTCGTACGTGTCGTCGAGCTACGAGTCGTCCGCGCCCCCGCGGGGCACCACCGGCTTGTCCGCGCACGAGATGGAGGAGAAGGCGCGCAAGCTGTTCCGGGAGGCGCTCAAGGATCACGCCGCCGGCCGGGTGTCGCGCGCCCGCATGAACGCCAAGCTCGCGTCGGTGTACGACCCCCACAACGAGGAATACCGGGCCGCCCTCGACCAATGGGACCGGGGCGGCGACCGCCCCCAGACCGACGGCAAACCCGAAGAGGTCATTCTCTACGAGGAGGCCCAGCGCATCGAAGGCGAAGGGGACATCGACGGGGCCATCGAGCTGCTGCAGCAGGGCATCGCCCTCAACCCGCGCATCGCCGCGTTCCACAACCGCCTCGGGGTCATCCTCGCCATCCGCAAGCAGGAGTACATCGACGCCGCGCGCTGCGTGCGGCGGGCGGTCCAGCTCGAGCCCGACAACATGCACTACATGAGCAACCTCGGCAAAATCGAGAAGAAGGCCCAGGCCCAAGGGCGGGCCCGGGCCGGCTGACGTGCCCGACACGTGGCTGTTCCCGGATGCGATTGTCGACGAGAACGGCGCCGTTCATCGCGGGGCGGGCCTGCACCTTCGTGACAATGCCATTGTGGGGATGGTGACCGGCCCACCCCCGAATGATGCCGTCCGGCTCGCCGGCCGGGTGCTGTTGCCCGGCTTCGCCAACGGCCACTCCCACGCCTTTCAGCGGGCCCTGCGGGGCCGGGTCGAGCGCGCCCCCGACGCGGGCATCGAGGACGACTTTTGGACCTGGCGCACCGAGATGTACCGGCTGGCCGAGACCCTCGACGGTGACGGCCTGGCCGCGGTGTGCCGCTGGGCGTTCGCGGATATGGTGACAAGCGGCTTCGTCCGGGTGGGGGAGTTTCATTACCTGCACCACGTCGGGGCCCTGTCCCCGCGCGAGGTCGCCCACGTCGTGGCCGGGGCGGCCCAGGCGGTGGGCGTTCGGCTCAGCTTGCTGCACACCGGGTACTTCCAGGGCGGGTTTGGCCACGCCCCGTCAAAGGCCCAGCGGCGGTTCGTCGTCGGGGACGCGGACACGTTTTTGGCCCACGTCGACGCGGCGCGCGCGGACCTGCCCCAGGTCGAGCACGGGGTCGCGATCCACAGCGTGCGGGCCTGCGGCCCGGCCGAGATTCGGGCGCTGGCCGGCTACGCCGAGGCCTCTGACCTGCCGTTGCACGTGCACGTCAGCGAGCAGCGCAAAGAGGTCGCCGACTGCCGCGCGGCCCACGGGGTGTCCCCCATTCGGTTGCTCGCGGACTGCGGCGCGTTGTCGCCCCGCACGGTCCTGGTCCACGCCACGCACATCGACGACGAGGACGTGGCCCTCATCGCCCAGGCGGGGGCGCTGGTGTGCGTGTGCCCGAGCACCGAGCGCAACCTCGGCGACGGGCTATGCCCCATTGTGAAGCTGTTCGATGCGGGGGTGCGCCTCACGGTGGGGACCGACTCCCACGCGCGCATCGATGCATTCGACGAGGCCCGGTCCCTCGAGGACCACGAGCGGCTGCGCACCGAGCGGCGCGCGGTGTTGCGACGGCCCGGCCGGCCCGGCCTGTTCGGCGCGGTGATGCCCGCCCTGCTCGGCGACGGCCACGCCGCGCTCGGGGCGCGCGCCGGTACCCTGTCGCCGGGATCGCCCGCGGACGTGGTGGCAGTGAAAAGCCCACCTGAGCTGGTGCTCGGCGACGGCGATGCCGCGCCCGATGCGCTCCTGCTCGGGGCCGGCCCCGGCCACGTGACCGACGTGTGGGTGGCCGGGCGCCAAGTGGTCAAAGGGGGCGCGCCCACCCAAGTGGACCTCGCCCCCCTGCTGGCCCAGCTCGACCGGTCGCGTCAGCGCGCGTGAACGAGCACGCGCGGGCCGTCCGGGAACAGCACTTCGATCTTGGTCTTGTCCTTGAGCATGGTGGTCACGCCGGTCCCGAACTTCGGGTGCGCGATCACCTCGCCCACGGTGAACTGCGTCTTGGGCGAGTACCGCCGGGCCGCAGCCGGGTTGCGGCCCTCCATCATGCGGTCGTAATCGCTGGCGCGCAGGGTGCTGCGCCCCGCCTTGGATGACGACGAGCTCGACTTCTTGCGGGTCCCGGGCGGGTTGGCCCGGTACATGTGGGCGCCGTGACAGCTGTTACACTCGACCCGTTTTGGCGTCTTGCCGTCGTCCTTCATCGACACCACAGTGTGCAAAATCATGATTTTGCATTTGGTGCACCATGAATCGATATCGCCGCCGACGGTTGCCTGTTTGGTCATTTGCACTCCTCAAGGGCTGACAGGGTGCCCAAATCAAAGTCACCTGTCCACCCGGCGGCGCGGCTGTTCGCTCCCAACCCGGGATGTTTCGCGGCCCGGAACGGGTTATAAAGACGTCTCACGCTGAGGTTTTTGATGAGCTTGTTCAAACGCATCGCCAACGTCGTCCGCTCCAACGTCAACGACGTGCTCGACAAAGCCGAGGATCCTCGAAAAATCCTCGATCAGACCATCTTGGACATGCAGAAAGAGCACAAGAGGGCGAAGCAGAAGCTCATCGAGACGATGACGCTGCAAAAGCAGAGCGAAAAACAGGCCGAGACGCTCGGCAAGCAGGCGGCGGAGTGGGAGCACAAGGCGATGGCCGCGCTCAAGGCGGGCGATGAGAGCCTCGCCCGCCAAGCCCTGACCGAAAAACAAAAGGTCGAGGAGATGGCCCAGGAAGCCACCGCCGGGTCCGCCCAGCAAAAAGGCTTCACCGAGGAGCTCAAGCGCAACGTGAAGGCCCTCGAAGAGAAGATCGAAGAGGCCAAGAAAAAACGCGACGAGCTCATCGCCCGGCTCAAGGCCGCGGAGATGAAAAAGAAGCAGGCGAGCATGTCCGAAAGCGGCGGCACCTCGGACGCGGTCTCGGACAGCAGCGCGTTCGACACGTTCGACCGCATGGTCGAGCGCATCGAGCGCAGCGAAGCCGAGGTCGAGGCCCACAAAGAGCTGATGGGGGTCACCGCCAACGAGGTCGATGGGCAACTCGAGGCCCACTACAAACAAAAGACCGAAGACGACCTGCTCGCCCAGCTCAAGGCCAAGATGGACGCGGAGAACGGCCCCGCCGCCGCCCCCGCGCCGGCCGCCGCGGCCGCCCCCGCCGCAGACGACGCGGCCGGCGACAAGTCCGCCGCCATCGACGACGAGCTGGCCGCGCTTCGGGCCAAGCTGGACGACTGATTCTTGGGGAAGGGGCGCAGGCCCCTTCCCCCGCCTTGCGCGTCGCAAGCTCCGCGTTCGGCGGGTCTCCCTTCCCCCTCATCGCTCCAGGGGCCTTCGGCCCGTCGCGACGCCTCGGCTTTGCCTCGGGCTCGCATCCGGTTGGATGCGAGGCAATCGTCGTCGCCAGTCGTCCGCGTTTGCAGTCGTATGCAGTTGCATACCACCCGGCCGGGAAGATCATTCTGTTGACGCGTCGTCGACGGACGCTCTACGCGACGGTGCGGGCGCGGGCGGTGCGGACGGCGACCTTGCCGCCCGCGTCGATGGCGAGGGTGGCGTGGCCGAGGCGCAGGCCGGAGTGGCCGACCTGCATCACGTGCGTCTGGTGCCCGCCCTTGTGCGCGATGACGGTGGGCTCGTCGAGGAATGTGTGTGTATGGCCGCTCACGACGTAGTCGCAGCCGGGCACGTCCTTGGGCCAGTCGATGTCGCCGACCTCGCCGCGCGAGCCTTGGTACCCGAGGTGCGACACGCAGATCACGACGTCGCAGCGGCCCGCGCGCAGGGTCTCGATCTCGCGGCGCGCGGCCTCACGGGGGTCGGCGTAGTCGACGCCGCGGTGGAGCTTGGGGTTGACCAAACCCTCGAACGCGATGCCCAGCCCGAACAGGCCGACCTTGACCCCGGCGCGGTCGATCACGACCTGGGGGGTGACGAGGTCTTTGAGCGGGTTGACCTCGTCGAACGCGAAGTTGCTCACCACCGGGTGCATCAGGGGCGCGTGCTTGAGTTGGCGCACCAGGGTCTCGATCCCGGCGTCGAAATCGTGATTGCCGAGGCAGGTCGCGTCGTAGCCGAGCATGGCCATGGCCTTCATGTCGACTTCGCCCTGGAACGCGTTGAACCACGGCGTGCCCTGGAACGTGTCCCCCGCGTCGAGCAACACGCTGGCCGCGCTGGCGTCGCGGATGCGCTGGATGAGCGTGGCCCGGCGGGCCACCCCGCCCTGCCCGGCGTACTTGCCGCTGTCGAAGGGGAGCATGCGGCTGTGGGTGTCGTTGGTGTGCATCACCGCCAGCGACTTGCCGGTGGCGGCCCAGCTGCGGCGGGGGAGCATCAGGGTGGGCGCCACCGCGGCGGCCCCGGCCAAAAACGCGCGTCGGGTCTTGTTCATGAGGCCCCCGGCCCGCCGGCGCGCCCGTCGAGGACGGGGTCGATGGGCTGTCCCGCGGCCTGGGCGCGGAGGAAGGCGGCCTCGATCACGTCGCGCAGCAGCACGCCGGTGTAGACGGGGCCTTCGATGTCGCCGAGCTTGTAGTCGCCGCCCCCCTCGAACAGGTAGTCGTTGGTGCACACCGCGTAGCGCTTCTTGTGGTCGAGGGGCGCGTCCCCGACGACGATTTCGGTCGGGCCCGCCTCGGCCCGGGCGTACCGCAAGCCGCTGGCGGGGTCGCCGCGTTCGGCCAGGCGCCGCACAATCTTTTCCAGCCGTGCGCCGTCGACGGTGAACAGCACAATGCCATTGTCAAACGGCATCAGCTCCACCACCTGGCCGGCGGTGACCGACCCCGGGTCGAGGTCGATGCGCAGCCCGCCCATGTTGGTGAAGCACACGTCGGCCTTGACCCCGGCCATCTCGAACACCCCGCTGCGCATCGCGTCGGTGACGAAATTGCCCATGCTGCTCTCGCCGTCGCGGTTGCGGGTCAAAGGCCCGGCCAGGGTGCCCACCACCCGTTGGCTGCGGGCCTCGACCTGTTGGCGGTAGGGGTCCAAAAACGCCTGTACGCCCTCGTCGGCCGCGGTCTGGTCGTCGACCACCGTGGCCTGGGCCTGCACATCGACCTGTGGGGGGGGCTCAAACCCGGCGCCATCCCCGTCCCCCGCCCGATCCGGGGTGGACGCGCAGGCCGCGCCCAGAACCAGCCACAGCCAAAGGGCCACGCCGCACGAAGGCCGGATCAAAACCGCCCCCCGATGCTCGCCACCGGGACCGGCCGCCGGTTGTCGAACTGGTCGGCGACCGCCGAAATCGTGGGCGGGTCGAGGTCAAAATCACCCGACAGGAGGGGGTCCCAGCTTTTGGGCGCGAGCAACGTGAGCGTCGCGCCCACCACCGCGCCGGTGGCGTACCCGCCCGCCACCGCCCAGCCCGAGCCTTCGGTGAACGGGAACAGCTCGCTCTGCAACTGGAACGTCTCCACCAGGCCGGTGACCGTGCCCGCGAGCACGCCGAGGGCGGCGCCGCCGACGACCCCGCCCACGCAGGGCAGGATGCCGATCTCGTTGGGCCCGACCGCGATGGTGGTCAAAGCCCCCGCGCCCCCCGCGGCCAGCATCGCCACCCCCGCCGTCCCCTGCATGTCGAATCGCGACGAGAGCGCGATGCCGCCGAAGCCGACCGCGGTGGAAAACGCCACCGTCGCGCCCAGCGCGAGCGCCCCCGCCGACGGGGGCCGGGTCTCGTTGAGCAACACGCCGAACCCGGTGCCGACCAAGGTCCCGGCCAGGCCGTACGCGGACATGTTGAGCGCGGCCTCGGGCCCGGTGGCGCTCAAGGCCCCCAAGCCGTAGCCCGCCAGCGTGCCCAGCACGCCGAGCTGCACCACGGTCTGGGCCCGCACGAGGTCGTCGGCGCGGAAAAACGCGTAGGTCGCGCCGCCGACGGTGCCGGCCACAAAGCCGGTCAAGCCGCCCAGCGGCGACAGGGGCTGGAGCACGGGCCCGCCGTAGGTGGCCATGAACAGCCCGCCGTGCAGCCACCCGGCCATGCCGCCGAACAGGCCCACCCAGGCGGTGCTCGCGGCGACCTCGAGGCCGCTGGCCTGCGCGATGAGGCGCCCCGGGGGTGGCACCACCTGCAGCTGGTTGCGGTCGGGATCGTAGGCCGCCCGCCGGTAGGTCAGGCCGTGGCGGTCCTTCAGGCGGTCGGCGTAGTCGAGAAAAAACGCGCCCACCCGGCGGTCTTCGTGGCCGACCTGGCCCGCGACCTCAGCCAGGGCTTCGGGCTGGCCGATGTTGGACAGGGCCCAGCCGGCCATGGTCACCACGTCGACGTCCGGGTCCTCGAGGGCGGCGACCAACACCGGGGTCTGGGGCGCGGACACCGGCTCGGGCAGCCGGCCGAGGCACTCCGCGGCCTGCCGGCGCACCAGCGCGTCGGGGTCGATGCGCAACACGCGACCACAGATGCGGGCGGTGGCCCGGCTGGGGTCGCGGTCGGCCAACAGCTGCAGGGCCCGAACCCGGACGTCGCGGTCGTCGGCGGTCCGGGCCGCGCGGCGCAGGATCGGCCGGGCGAGCTGGATGTCGCTGCTCTGGTACCGGTCGAGATCGGCGATGCTCGGGGACGCAGGCGCGGGACGAATGCCGGCCGGGGCCGCCTCGGTCGTCGACGCGGCGGCGGGGTCGGCCACGTCCGCGATGTCCGCTGGCGGGGTCTTTGGTGCGGCCGCGGGCGTGTCCTCCGCGAGGACCGACCCGCTGAGCAGCCAGCAGGTTGTTATGCCGAGCAGAGCCGCGACGCGCATGAAGGGGACCTTAGCCGAAGACACCGGCAAGTACACGCACGCGCGCACGGCTTGGGTGCTTTTCCTTTTTCCAGTCACGCCGTATGCGGGCCTGACGAGGACAATGATGGCTGAATCCCTGTTGGACCCGACTTTGGTTTCCCGTTTGCTCGGTCGCGCGCTCGGCCAGGGCGCGGGCTTTGCTGAAGTCTACGTGCAAAAGCGCCGCTCCCTGGGCATCGAGCTCGACGACGGCAACATCAAAAGCGCCCAGGCCGGGACCACCCACGGGGTCGGCATCCGCGTGGTCAATGGGGCGCAGGTCGCGTACGCGCACTCGGACGACCTGTCCGAGGAGGCGTTGCTCGCCTGCGCCGACGCGGTCTCGCGCATCGGGGACGGCACCGCCGACCTCGCGGTGGCCAAGCCGTTGTCCGAGAAGGACCGGCCCCACCTCGCCGACCCCGACGCGGCCTCGGCCGGGTTCACCGTCGACGACAAGCTCGCCCTGCTCCGCCGCGCCGACGATTGCGCACGCCGCGAAGCGCCCCACCTCTTCCGGGTCCTGGGCGGCTACGCGGACATCGACGAACAGATCCTGATCGCGAACAGCGAGGGGTTGCTCATCGAGGACACCCGCGCGCTGTGCCGGCTCAACCTGCAGGTGATCCTCAAAGAAACGGACGGCCGGCCGCGGGTCGGCTCCTACGGGGGCGGTTCTCGTCGAGGGGTGGCCCACTATCGCGACCTTCAAGACCCCGAGTCCATCGCCCAGGAAGCGGTGCGCATGGCCCAGGCCCAAATGGGGGCCAAGCCCGCCCCCTCGGGCGAGCAAGTGGTGGTGCTCGGCCCCGCCTCGTCGGGCATCCTGCTGCACGAAGCGGTGGGCCACGGGCTGGAAGCGGACTTCATCCGAAAGAAGAGCAGCCTGTTCGCGGGGCGGCTGGGCGAAAAGGTCGCCAGCGAGCTGTGCACGGTGATCGACGACGGCACCATCGAACACGCGCGCGGGAGCCTCAACGTCGACGACGAGGGCACCCCCACCCGGCGCAACGTGTTGATCGAAAAAGGGGTGCTCAAGGGGTTCATCTCCGATCGCATCAACGCCGACCTGCTCGGCCACGAGCGTTCGGGCAACGGCCGGCGCCAGAGCTTCCGCCACAAGCCCATGCCCCGCATGACCAACACGTTCTTGCAGCCCGGGGAGCACGACGCGGAAGAGATCCTCAAAGGGGTCAAGCGGGGGCTGTACTGCCGCGCGTTCGGCGGCGGCCAGGTCGACATCGCCAACGGCAACTTCGTGTTCGAGGTGCGCGAGGGCTACGTCATCGAAGACGGCAAGCTCACCCACCCCGTGCAGGGCGCGACCTTGGTCGGCAACGGCCCAGAGACATTGGGCAAAGTCAGCCGCGTGGGGGGCGACGCCGGGTTTGACCCGGGCATCTATACCTGTGGCAAGGGCGGCCAGTCGGTGCCCGTCACCGTGGGCTTGCCCACCGTGCGCATCGACGGCGTCACCGTCGGAGGGACCAACGCATGAGCGACTACGGACAACTCAAGCACCGCGCCCAGCGCCTGGCCGAACGCCTCTGCGAGACCGCCCAAAAACGCGGCGCCCAGGCCGCCGACGCCACCTGTGGCTTCGGCTCCAGCCTCTCGGCCAAGGCCCGGGACGGCGAAGTCGAAGACATCACCCGCAGCTCGTCCAACGGCGCGGGCGTGCGCGTCATCGTCGACGGCAAGCTCGGCTTTGCCACCTCAGCCGCGGCCCCGCAGAACGACGACGACATCGAACGGCTGTGCCAACAGGCCATCGACCTGGCCAAGATCGCCACCCCCAGCGAGCACAACGTCATCCCCGCGCCCACCGCGCCCACCGACGACGAGCTCGACGCCACGGTCAAGACCCTCGGCCTGTACGACGAGACCACCGCCGAAGCCTCGCCGGATTGGGCCATCGACAATGCCATTGTGCTCGCCCGGGTGGTGCAAGGCACCCCCGGGATCGAGACCGTGCGCGAGGTCAGCGCCGCCGCGGGCAAGAGCGTGTTCGCCCTCGCCACCTCGACGGGTTTTGCCGGCAGCTACGGCGGCACCAGCGCCCACCTCTACGCGGGGGCGGTGGCCAAAGACGGCGACAAGAACCAGGTCGACGGCTGGTGGGTCGCGTCCCGCCGCATGGACCAGCTCGACGACCCCGAGGCGGTGGCCCGGCGGGCCACCACGCGCGCCCTCGCCCGCTGCGGGGCCAAGAAGGTCCCGACCACCAAGGCCGCGGTGGTGTTCGACCCCGACATGGCCCGCACCTTCCTCGGCGCGGTGCTGTCTGGCATCGACGGCGAGCGCGTGGCCAAGCAGGCGTCGTTCCTGGGGGGCAAACAAGGCGAGGCGGTGTTCATCCCTGGGCACGCCCTGCGCGACGTGCCGCTCCTCGCCGGCGCGCTCGGTTCGCGGCCGTTTGACGGTGAAGGCCAAAAGGTCACCGACGCCACCCTCATCGACGACCAGGGCGTGCTCCAGAGCTACCTGCTCGATGCCCGCAGCGCGAGCGAACTCTCCCTGCCCCTCACCGGTCACGCCGGCCGCGGGGCCACCGGGCGGCCGGGGCCGAGCATCTCGAACATCGTCATCGACGGGGGCGAAGGGTCGCTGGACGACATCGTGGCCGACACCGCGCGGGGGTTGCTGGTCACCCACCTGATGGGCCACAGCCCGGACATGATCACCGGCGAATACAGCCGCGGGGCGGCCGGGTTCTGGATCGAGGACGGGCAGATCGTGCACCCCGTCGAGGAGATCACCATCGCCGGGGACATGCTGGACATGATGCGCGGCATCGACCGGGTGGGGGCCGACGCCGACCTGCGCTCGTCGGTGCGGGCGCCGACCATCCGCTTTGCCCAGTTGACCATCAGCGGGTCATGACCCGCTTGTCACAGTTTGTGTGACGGGGCCGCCGGAGGCCGCGCCTACTGCTCGAGGATGGCGCGCTTGACCTTCTTCAGCTCGAGGATCATGCAGCTGTTCTTCTCGTTGCCGATGCGGTCCTCGATCTTCTGGATCGCCTCCAGCGCGCGCTGCTTGGGCGCCGCGCTCTTGAGCTTCTCCAGCCGGGCCAAGCCGGACCGGCGCTCGCCACAGCTGGCCCCGGTGAGCATGTCCCGGATGGCGACGTCGACCTGCATGTCCACCGTGGCCGTGCCCCGGCGGAGCAGGACCTTGAGCGCGTTGTTGCGGATGGTGATCGACTCGTGGTCGAGCACGTCGGTGAGGGCCTTGTCCACGTCGGTGCCGGCGGGGAACGAGCTGAGCACCTTGATCGCCGCGTCCCGCATGTAGGGGTGGCCGAGCTGGGCGATGCAGAACCGCCGGCCGGCCACGTCCATCGCGTCGAGGCCGCTGGCTTTGCCATAGGCGCTGAGCGCGGCCTCGAGCTCGCCCACCGAGGCGTGGGCGTGGCCGAGCTGCAGCCACTGGTCGCCGGCGCGGCGGTCCTCGGGGATGGCCCGCACCGAGGCGATCACCGCGCGGGCGGCGGCGCCCTCCATCTGGGTGGCGTCGTCGACGCCGCCCTTGCTCGGCCACAGCACCCACACCAACAGCAATGTCAATGCAAAGGTGGTCACGCCCAGCGCGGCCAGCCGCAGGTTGATGCCCCCCCCGCCCGGCCCCTCGGCCGCGAGGTTGCGCACCGACGTCGACGGCATCGAGAACGGGCCGCCCTTGGTCTCTTTTTTGCCCGCGGGGGGCCGTTTTTTGGCCGGGGCGGCCTTCTTCGCGGCCACCGGCGGGGGCGTGCGCGGGGCCTGCGGGGGCGGAGACGGGGGCCGCGCCGCGGGCGGGGGCGCCTGCTTCTTTTGCACCGGCGCGGGCAGGTCGTCCTCGGGCGGGGCCCTGCGGGCGGGGGCCGGCAAGTCCTCGTGCGGCACCGGCGGCGGCGTGCGCGGCACGCCCGCACCGGGGGCCCGGGCGCGGGCGGTGGGGGGGCGGCGCTCAACCCGTTGCCCCCCCGCGCGCCACCCGCAGGCCAGGCACGCGCCGCCGATCACGAGGCGGCCGCAGTCGGGGCAGCGATCGCTCGCGGACGGGGTCGGATCTTCCGCGGGCGGCGGGGGGCGGCCGACCGGCGCCCCGCCCGCGGGGCGAATCGAGGGGCCGGCCGCGGCTTGGGGCTGGGGGCGGGCCTGCGGCTGGGGGCGGGCCTGCGGCTGCGGGCGGGCCTGGGGTGGCGCCGGCCGCGATTGCGGCTGGGGGCGGGCCTGGGGCGGCGCTGGCCGCGATTGCGGCGGGGGGGGCCGGGCGGCGGGCGGGGGCGCGGCCGGCGGGGGGCGCTTGGCCGGCCCATCGTACAGGCCGGTGACCGGGCGGGGGCCGGTGCTGCCGAGGGGGTCGGTGGCGAACGGGTTGCTCCCGCCGCCGCCGCCGCCAAAGGCATTGGGCCCGGCGCCGAAGGGGTTATTGCCCCCCGCCGGCGCGGTGGCGGGCGAGGCTGCCGGCGGTGGCGCGGCGGCGGCGCCGGCTTCGTGTCCACACGCGAAGCACAGCGCGCCGTCCCAGGCGCGGCCACATTCAGGGCAACGTTGCACCGCCAACTAGCTGAGCCCTCCTCGCCGACGACAAGCGCCGTGGCGCCCGACGTGGCGCGCCGCGGGTAGAGTCTCCCGGGGTTGCGCCTCAAAAAGCAAGTTCAGGCGTCGCCTATTCATCGAACTGCCCCAAATCCGGCAGCAACGGCGCCCCGTCGTGGCCGCAGAAACGCGCCTTGGTGGGGAACTTCGACTGGCACCGCGGACAGACCATCCCCCCCGACGTAGGGACGTACATGGTCTGGCGCACCTCTCGGCCGTACGGCTCGAGTTTGCTCCCGTCGAAGGGGCACACCGTCGCCTCCCCCGCCGCGAACTGGAATTTACATTGGGGACACTGCAGCCCCGCCCCCCGCTCCGGGGTCTTGACCGGCTCGGCCGCGAGCTTGGTCGCGCGGCTCCGACGACGGAACAGCAACACCGCCGCCACCAACAGGACCAGCGCCCCCGACAGGCTGATCCACAACGCGAGCCGGCGCTCGGTCTTGTACCCCGGCAGCGGCGGGAGCTCGGGCGGGGCCGAGGTCAGCGGCGTGATCGACAGCGCCCCCCGGGTGACCTCTTGGATCACCGCCTTGGCCCGTTCGCTCTTCGACTCCTTGGCCAACCGCTTGAGGGTCTTTTTCGGTGCGTCCATCGTCGGGGGCAGAATGCGGGCGGTGGCCGCGCCCTGGACGTCGCCCACCTTCGCCACCACCGCCACGACCTCTTCGGCCTGAATTTGGCTCGACGGGGAGAAACACCCTTTGTCGTCGATGCGCCCCTCGGACGGCGGATCCACCACAAACAACACCCGACCGGTGGCCGTGCATTTGTTCTCGTCGAACAACTCGACGTCAAAACACACCGGTTTGCCGCCGACCTTCACCGTGGCCACCTTCGGTTGCACCGCGATGCGCGCCACGTCGCCGGGCACCTGACACACGTCGACGACCACGGGGGCCGGATCTTTTTTCGCGGCCACCGGCACCGCCACCGTCTTCCGGGTCAGCGTGCTGATGCAGTCGTCACCGCGGTCTTTGAAGTGCAGCCGGGCCCGCGTCTTCATGGTCAGGCGGCCGTTTGTCGACGAGACCGTCTGGGTCGACTCCTCCGTGCCCAGGGTGACGCGCTGGCTGCGGCAGGTCAGGGTCACGGTGCCCTTTTTGCTCACGCTCCGCTTGGTCGCGGCCAGGGTCTTGTTCCGCCCCTCGCACGTCCCGGTGCCGAACCGACGACCAGACCCGGTGGCCCACCACTCCGGCCCGTCCACCCCGACGTCGAGGATCGCCCCCTTCGTCGACGACACCGCCGTCTTCTGGGTGTCGCAGTAGAGGCTCCACACTTCCTTTTCGATGTGAATGTCGTCTTGCACCACGCGGTAGCGGCCCTCCGCAGGAGGGGCGGCGACGAGGGTCAGGGCCAACCACCACACGGGCGGGAGCATAGCGTGGGCCGGCCCCGCAGAGCACTCCGGCGGGCCCCGGACCGGGCGGTTGACGGCCCAACCGGCTTGTCTATGGTCCGGTTGTTCACCGAGGGCCCGTCCCTCCCCAGTTTCAACATCCCTTTGGAAGATGTGGGCTCTGAGCCCAAGGAGCAGCAACATGGCCAAAATCATCGGCATTGACCTGGGCACCACCAACTCTGTGGTCTCCATCATGGAGGGCGGCGAGCCCAAGGTCATCCCCAACGAAGAAGGTGCGCGCACCACCCCCTCTGTGGTCGCCTACGGCAAAGACGGCGAAGTCCTGGTCGGACAAGTCGCCCGGCGCCAAGCGGTCACCAACCCCACCAAGACCATCTACTCGGCCAAGCGGTTCATCGGACACCGCTTCGATGAAATCAAAGATGAGCTGAGCCGGGTGCCTTACGACGTGGTCCCGCTCGACAACGGCGGCATCGGGTTCAAGGTCGAAGACGAGAAGCTGACCCCGCCGGAGATTTCGGCCAAGGTCCTGCAAAAGCTCAAGCGGGCGGCCGAGGCCTACCTCGGCGAAGAAGTCAACGAAGCGGTCATCACCGTTCCCGCGTACTTCAACGACTCCCAGCGCCAAGCCACCCGCGACGCAGGCAAGATCGCCGGCCTCGACGTGAAGCGCATCGTCAACGAGCCCACCGCGGCCGCCCTCGCCTACGGCCTGGACAAAGAAGCCGACGAGAAGATCGCGGTGTTCGACTTCGGGGGCGGGACCTTCGACATCTCGATCCTCGAGGTCGGGGAGAACGTCGTCGAGGTGGTCTCCACCAACGGCGACACCCACCTCGGTGGTGACGACATCGACAACGTCCTCATCGACTACCTGATCGCGGAGTTCAAAAAGGACGCCGGGCTCGACGTCACCGGGGACAAGATGGTGATGCAACGTCTCAAAGAGGCGGCGGAGAAAGCCAAGATTGAGCTCTCCTCGGCGCAGGAGACGGAAATCAACCTGCCCTTCCTCACCGCCGACGCGTCCGGTCCCAAACACCTGAACATGAAGATTTCGCGCAGCAAGTTCGAGCAGCTGATCGACGACATCGTTCAGCGCACCCTCGCGCCCTGCAAGAAAGCCCTCACCGACGCCAAGCTGAAGGCCTCGGAAGTCGACCAGGTCATCCTCGTGGGTGGCTCGACCCGGATTCCGATGGTGCAAGAGGCGGTCAAGAAGTTCTTCGGCAAAGAGCCCAACCGCTCGGTCAACCCCGACGAGGTGGTGGCCATGGGCGCGGCGGTGCAAGCCGGCGTGCTCGCGGGCGACGTCAAGGACCTGCTCCTGCTCGACGTGACCCCGCTGTCGCTCGGCATCGAGACCCTCGGCGGCGTGACCACCATCCTCATCCCCCGCAACACCACGATTCCGGCCAAGAAGACCGAGACCTTCTCGACCGCATCGGACAGCCAGACCTCCGTCGAGGTCCACGTGCTGCAAGGGGAGCGGGAGATGAGCCGGGACAACCGCACGCTGGGTCGCTTCCACCTCGACGGGATTCCGCCCGCCCCGCGCGGCGTGCCCCAAATCGAGGTCACGTTCGACATCGACGCCAACGGCATCGTGAACGTGAGCGCCAAGGACCGCGCCACCAACAAGGAGCAACACATCACCATCACCGCGAGCTCGGGTCTGTCCGACGCTGAGATCGATCAGATGGTGAAAGACGCCGAGTCGCACGCGGAAGAGGACAAGAAGCGCCGCGAGCGGGTCGAGGAGCGCAACAAGCTCGACAGCCTCATCTACAACATGGAAAAGATGTTGAAGGAGTCTGGCGACAAGGTTTCCGACGACGCCAAAAAGCCCGTCGAGGACGCGCTCAAGGTGGCCAAGGAGAAGCTCGACGACGAGGACGCCGCGGTGCTCAAGCAGGCCCACGATGACCTGATGCAGGCGAGCCACAAGCTCGCCGAGGAAATGTACAAACAAAACCCGCCCGAAGACGGCGCGGCCGGTCCCGGCGGCGGCGCCCCCGGTGGCGGCGAAGGCGGCGCGGAAGCGAAGAAGGACGACGACGACGACGTGGTCGACGCGGAGTTCGAAGAAGCGCGCTGAGCCAAACGGCACAAACCGCCAGACACAGAAACGGGCACCACACGGTGCCCGTTTTTGTCGGTCCTCGACCAGGAACGCGGACTGCGCGCGGCTATTTCTGCCGGCGCACCAGACCGGACAGACCCGTCGCCGCTTTGACCCGGGCCGCGAGCGCGTCCGCGGCTTCCTTGGACGGGGCCGTGCCGGTGAGCACGCGGTGGGCGGTGCGCCCTCCGCCGAGGTCAAACGCGCTCACCCGCGCGGAGATGCCCGCCCCGTTCAGCTTGTCCACCAGGCGCTGGGCCGCGGTGGGCTCGGGGAAGCTCGCGACCTGCACAAAGTGGGGCCGGGCTTCGGCGGCCGGAACCGGCGCGGGTTGCGGCGCGGGCTTGGGCTCCGCCTGCGGCGCGGCCGCGACCTGGACGCGCGCGGCGATCGTCTTCTTGAGCGCGGCGAGCTCGTCCTCGACGGTGGCGGGCTTTTCCGCGGGTTTGGGCGCGGCTTTCGGGGGGGCCGGCTCGGCGGCGCGATCCTCGACGGGCCCCTGCGCCGCCTTCGGCGCGGGGGCGTGCGCGGGTTCGTGCGCCTTGGGCGCGGGCTTTCGCGGCACGGGCGGCGGGGCCACGCTGGCCACGGGCACGACCGGGGCGGCCTTCTTGAGCTCCTCGTGGAAGGTCAGGCGCAGCTTTTCCTTGATGTCCTCGTAGCGCTCGGCCGACCGATCCGCCTCGTCGAGGAGCGCGCCCACGGTTTGTTCCATGTCCGCGGCCTGGGCCTGGCCCGCCTTGGCGTCCTGTTTGCCGAACACAATGCCACAGGAAAATGCCACCCCGAGCAGGCCGCCGACCCACAGCGGGGTCCGGGCCGAGGGGCGCACCGTCGACATGCTTCGTCGACGACGGCGCTGGTTCTGGCTCGATGAGCGGCTGAACTCCCGCGACCGGTCGCGCCGGGACGAGGGGGGCGTCCGCTCGGCGGACCGCTTGGCGGGAGCTTTTCTGCGCCGTTTGCGCTCGGTCATTGGTCCTCTTCGGGCTCGGTCTTGTCCGGTTCCATCCATTCCGGGGCGGAAATGCCCAGCAATGTCAATGCATTGGCCAGCACCTGGCGCAGGGCCGCGACCAGGGCCAGGCGGGCCTGGGTCAGCTCTTTGTCGTCGGAGACGATGCGCTCGGTGTGTTTGTACTTGGTGAAATAACTGTGGAAGTCGGCGATCAGGTCCTGGGCGTAGAACAGCACCCGGTGGGGTTCGCAGGCCTGGGCCGCCCCCTGCACCACGTGGGCGAGGTCGGCCATCTTTTTGGCCATCAGGCGTTCCTCGTCGAGCACCAGGCGTTCGAGCCGCGCGTCGGTGACGCTGTCTAGGCCCTGAAAGGTCTGGCCCACAGCGTCGGCCTTCTTGAGCACGTTGACGCACCGGGCATGGCCCATCTGGCAATAGAACACGGGGTTGTCGTTGGACTGTTTGACCGCGAGCTCGAGGTCAAAGTCGAACTGGGTGTTGGCCGCGCGCATCAAAAAGATGAACCGCACCGGGTCCTGCCCCACCTCGCTGACCAGCTCGCTCAGCTCATAGAGCTCACCGGTGCGCTTGCTGATGCGCACCTCTTCGCCCCCGCGCATCAGGCGCACGATCTGCACGAGCAAGAACTCAAAGCGCTTCACGTCGTGGCCGAGCCCCTGCATGCCCGCTTTGATGCGCGGCACGTGGCCGGCGTGATCCGCCCCCCACACGTCGATGATGCGGTCGTAGCCGCGCTCGGCCTTGTGGTGGTGGTAGGCGAGGTCCGCGGTCAGATACACCGGGGTCCCGTCGTGGCGGAGGATGATGCGGTCCTCTTCATCGCCATATTTCGACGTTTCCAGGAATGTCCCACCGAGCTGCTGTCCGGCGTACTGGCTGGCTTTGCTGTCCGCGCGGCGCTTCTTGTCCTCGGTGCCGCGGGCCTCGTCCGCGTCGTAGGTCTCGCCCCGCTCCTTGTAGACCTGAACGATCTTTTTCACCGAGCCGTCGTCGTGCAGGTCCTGCTCGGAGAACCAGATGTCGTGGCGGATGCCCACCTGCTCCAGGGTCTGTTTGATGCCCTTGAGGTTCTCGGCGATGCCGAAGCTCGTGCACACCGGGAGCCATTCCTCTTCGGGGGCGTTCAGCCATTTGTCGCCGTCACGCGCCTTCAGGGCTTTGGCGATGTCGATCACGTAGGGCGCGGGGTATTCGCCCGGGCCCAATGTGACTTCTTGGCCGAACAACTCGCGGTAGCGGGTGTGCACCGAGCGGCCGAGGGTGAGCACCTGCTTGCCGCTGTCGTTGATGTAGAACTCCCGCGTGACCTTGTGGCCCGCGGCCTCGAGCAACCGGGCCACCGCGTCGCCCATAAACGCCCCGCGGGCGTGACCGAGGTGCAAGGGGCCGGTGGGGTTGGCGCTCACAAACTCGACGTTCACCGTCTGGCCCGAGGGCTTTTTGGCCCGGCCGTGGGCCTCGCCCGACTCGAGCACGGTTTTGATCGTGCGCAGCACCGCCAGCGGCTGCAGCCGGAAGTTGATGAACCCGGGGCCCGCGATCTCCGCGGCCGCGATCAGCCCCTGCTCGTCGACGAGCCCGTCCACGATCGCCTGGGCGATGTCGCGCGGCTTTTTGCGCTCGGGCTTGGCCAACACCATGGCCACGTTGGTGGCAAAATCGCCGTGTTCGGCTTTTTTGGGCGCGTCGATGGAGTAGCCCGGCCAGGTCTCAAGCGTGAGGACGCCATCCCGCTGCAGCTTTCGCAGGGTCTCGCCCACCACCTCATGGATCTGTTCGCGCATGGTTGCCTTCCTCGGGCGCCGTTTGGGTTCGCCCAGTGTGTGCCTTGGGGACCAAGGGGTCAAAAAATCCGCCACCGGTTCTGGCCGGCACCGATCAGGGTCTTCTAGCCGCCCGCCGTTGCATTGCCAGGGCCTTTGGGCGACATCGTGCCCCCAGAGGAGGAACCATGGACTTTGGCGCGCGCGACCTTTCGAATGACTTGGCGATCATCACCGGGGCCTCGGCCGGCATCGGCAAAAGCTGCGCCCTGCGGCTCGCCCAAGCGGGCGCCCCCGTCGTGCTCGGGGCCCGGCGCAAGGCCCGCCTCGACGAGGTCAAAGGCGAAATCGAAGGCGCGGTGCCCGGGGCCCAGGTCCACGTGCACGAGCTCGACGTGACCTCGCGCGAGAGCCTGGCCGCGTTCCTCGCCTTCGCGCGCGGCATCGGCCCCATTCGCATCGTGGTGAACAACGCCGGCCTCGCCGCCGGCACCGGCCACGTCAAAGACGCATCGGCAGACGACTGGGACAAGATGCTCGACACCAACGTACGCGCCGCGTTCGACGTCGCCCGCGAGACCATCGGCGACCTGATCAAAAACGGCGGCGACCTGGTGATGATGGCCTCGGTGGCCGGCATCGACCCCTACCCCGGCGGCGCCGTCTACTGCGCGACCAAGTCCGCGCTGCAGACCTTCGCGTCGTCGTTGCGCAAAGAGGTGCTCGGCCACGACGTGCGCGTGTTGACGTTCGACCCCGGCATGGTCGAGACGGAGTTTTCGGTGGTGCGCTTTTCCGACCAAGACCGGGCCAAGCAGGTCTACGCGGGCATGCGGCCGCTCACCGGCGACGACATCGCGGACTGTGTGGTGTTCGGCGTGACCCGGCCGCGCCGGATGTGCATCGACCGGATGTTGATTCTGTCCACCGACCAATCGAGCGCGACCACCGTGCACCGTCGGTGACCCGACCACGCGGCCGGGCGTTCAAGGCTTTTTGCGGGTGACCGCGATCGTGTCCCACAAGGCCTGGTCGCGCCCCTCGAACTTGTCGCGCAGCCTGCGCAGCGCCTTTTGGCCCTGCACCGCCCGGCCCCCGACGAGAATCTGGTTCAACCCGCGCGGCGGGGCCAGGGCCACGACCTCCGCGAACCGTTCTTCAAAGGCCACATCGGTCTGCTGCCAAATCTCGCGGTGCCCGTCGTCGGTGATGAGGTTGCACAGCGTGACCCCGTCGTCGCTGGTCACGCGCATCAGGGCGTCGAGCCGCCCGCCCGCCACCGGTCCATCGCGGAACACGTCGTCGTTGCCGCACAGGTAGAGATCGTCGAGCACCGCGTCGAAGGTGTCGCGACAACCGGTCAGCCAGCGCGCGGCGTCGTCGACGATGACCTCCACCGGCAACTCCCCGAGGCCCATGTAGCGGTAGGCCACGTCGACCACCGCGGGGTCTATCTCCAGCGCCACCACCTCGATGCCCGGGCACACATGGCACAGCTGGCGCACGCTGGTCCCCCCGCCGAGCCCGAGCACCAGGGCGGTCTTCGGCGGCGCGGGCGCGAGCATCGCCCCCGCACACAGGGCGTCCCAGCTGTACCCGGTCAACCACCGATGGGGATGAAACGACGAGTGCGTCGCCCCCTGGACCTCGAGATCGATCCAGCCGTCGCGCTCCATGACCCAGATCTGGTTGAACGCGCTCTCCACCGTCTCGAGGATGCGCCCTGCGAATGCCATCGCGCTTGGTTGCTCTTTGGGCAAAGAAGCGCAAGATGGTCCCCGGAGGTGCCCGATGTCCGACGCCGCGATCACCCCGCACGACGAGAAAGTCGCCGCTGCCACCGCGCGGCTCGACCAATGCCTGGCCGGGGTGACCACCTCGTTGCCCAAGATGCAGGGCAAGGTCCGGGACGTGCTCGACCTCGGCGATGAGCTGCTGCTCGTCACCACCGATCGCATCAGCGCGTTCGACGTCGTGCTCGGCACCGTGCCGGAAAAAGGCGCCCTGCTCACCGAGCAGGCGGCGTTCTGGCTGGAGCACGCCGCCACCGTGATCCCCACGCACCTCGTGGCCCGGGAAGACGCCCAGGTGCTGCGGGTGCAAAAGGCCACCCCCCTGCCCGTGGAGGTCGTGGTGCGCGGCTACCTCGCGGGCTCGCTGTTGCGGGAGCCGGCCGAGACCCGCGGGGCCGCCTACGGGTTGTCGGTCGGCGACGTGGGGGCTCACCGCGCGTTCGAGACCCCTCTCATCACCCCGACGACCAAGGCCGCACGGGGCGCGCACGACGCGCCCATCTCCGCCGCGGACATCGTCGCCTCCGGCCGCGTGACCCAGTCTCATTGGGACGCGGCCGCGCGGGCGGCCCTGGACCTGTTCGCGCTCGGCCAAAAGGTCGCGGCCGAGCGGGGCCTGTTGCTGGTGGACACCAAGTACGAGTTTGGCCTGGTCGGGGACCAGCTGGTCCTGATCGATGAACTGCACACCGCGGACAGCTCCCGGTACTGGGAGGCGGCCGATTACGAAGATCGCCTCGCCCGCGGCGAAGCCCCGCGCATGCTGGACAAAGAGCGGCTCCGGCGCCGCCTCTTGGCCGATGGCTACGCGGGCGAAGGGCCGCCACCGAGTTTGTCCGACGAGGTCCGGCTCGATGTGTCGATTCACTATTGGGAGCTGACCGAGCGCCTGGTCGGGCGCCGGTTTGTGCCCCCGGCGGAGGCCGCGCCCGCGCGCCTGTCCGCGTTGCTGCAACGATTCGCCTGAGGCGGCTTTGACGGTAGAGTGAGCGCGATGTCCGTCCCCAAAGTCACCGTGAGCAAGACCGGGAAGGTCGAGGCCCTCGACGACACCGGCGCCCACGTGCTCGGGGCGCACGCGGGGCAGTACAGCATCCTGCGCGCGGGGGGGATCTTGTTGTTCACCCCTGACGCGGGCACCGGGGCGGGTCCCCGCGATGGCGAACACGTGGCCATGGCCGGCGACGTGCGGGCGATGCCCCTGCTCGGTCTGCTCAACCTCCTCGGCCAGAACCGCGAGACCGGCCGGTTGGTGGTCAAGCGCGGCCCCCTCGAGCGGGTGATCATGCTGCGCGAAGGCGACATCGCGTCGGTGGGGAGCAACGCGGCCGAGGACCGGCTGGGGCGTTTTTTGGTGCGGCTGGGCAAGATCACCGAGCAGCAGCTGCACGATGCCCTGTCCGAGGCGAGCTACAGCAGCAAGCGTCTCGGTCAAATCCTCGTGCACCGCGGGTGGCTCGACGCGCACGACCTCTGGGCCACCATCCAGGAGCAGATCACTGAGATCTTCTCCGAGGTGGTCAACTGGGAAGAGGGCTCGTTTGTGCTCTACCGGCTGGACGGCGACTACCGGTTCCCGTCGACGCCGCCGCTGTCGATGCAGGGCTTGCTGCTCGAGGCGGTGCGCCGCGCGGACGAGATGAGCCGCTTCCGAGATCTCATCCCCGACGGACAGACCTGGGTGCGGCGCACGGAAAAGACGCTCCCCGACAGCAACGTCGACGATTTTGAGCGCATCACCTACGACGCGGTCGTCGAGCAGACCAAGATCACAGACCTCTGCAAGCGCCTGCACGCCAGCGAGTTCGACACCACCCGCGCGGTCTATGGCCTGGTGCGCATCGGGGTGCTGGAGGTCGCCGAGACCCGCATGTCCGCGGGCAAGAGCGCCTCGGGGCCGTTCCATTTCGACCAGGACCACCAGAGCAAAATGGAGGTGTTCAACCTCGCGTTTTGCGAAATCCGGGACGAGGTGGTGCGCAACGGCCGGCTCGACGCGTTCATGGTCGGGGTGCTCAAGTACATGTCCAACCCCGACGGCGCCTACCGTGACGTGTTTCGCGGGGTGACGCCCGACCCCGCCGGGTCGCTCGACGCGAACAAGATCGAACAGAACCTCGCCAGTCTCGAGGTCCCCGACCCCTTCGGGCTGTTGACCGAAGCGCTCAACGAGCTGACCTTCTTTATGCTGTTCCAGTGCGGGGAGCTGCTCGACGCCCAGTCCGACGAGAACCTCGGGCGGCGGGTGCGCCTCATCCACAGCGCCCTGTCGGGCACCAGCGCGGTCTAGCGCCCGACTACGGGCTTCGTTTGACCGCGGTGCGCACACGGCCGACGAGCTCGTCGAGTTTGCGCAGGGCCAGCGCGCGCACCAACGACGTAGGCACGAACCGGCCCACGTCGACGTAGCTCTCATACAAAACTGTGGAGAGCTGGGGCGATTTTTCGGTCACCTTCCAGCGGCCGCGCAGGTGGCGCACGTCCCCGTCGTCGCCAAACTCGCGCCAGCGGATTTCGTCTTTGTTTTTGCTCAACCGCCGGTCGAGGGTGTAGCGGGCCTTCTGCACCACCGCGTCGACCTCGAACTCGACCACGATGCGCGCGGCCTCTTTTTTGTGAATGGTCATCTTCTCGACGTCCGGGAACATCTCGGGAAACTTCTCGATGTTCCACAAGGCCTCGATGATGCGGGCCCGGGGCGCGGCCACCGAAAATGTCGCCTTGACCCCCTTGATGTCGCCCACGCCCCACTCCGCCTCGGTGCTGCGCACCTCCTCGACCACCGGGCCGGGCAACGGGTCGGCGGTGGCCCACGCGGGCAGGCTGGCCAGCAGCAGGACGAGGACCGGACGGGGCGCGCGAACCGACAACATGCGCCCAGTGTAGCAGCTCACCCTTCGTCGCGGGCCCGGGGATGGTGCTGGGCGTAGAGCCGCTTGAGACGCTCACGGTTGACGTGGGTGTAGATCTCGGTCGTCGACAAATCTGCGTGACCGAGCATCGCCTGGACCGCGCGCAGGTCGGCGCCGTTCTCGAGCAGGTGGGTGGCGAAGCTGTGGCGCAGCTTGTGGGGCGAGACCTTGCGGGTCACGCCCGCGTCACGGGCATAGCTCTTGAGCAACTTCCAAAACCCCTGGCGGGTCATGGGCTCGCCCCCCCGTCGCAAAAAGAAGAACGTCGACGTGGCCCCGGGGCGCAAAAAGCTCTCGCGCCCATCGCTGACATATCGTGACAAGGCGTCGCCGGCGGCCTCGCCAAAAGGCACCACGCGCTCCTTGTTGCCCTTGCCCCGGCACAGAATAAAGCCGCGCTCGAGGTCCACCCCGTCGGACAGAAGCTCGACCAGCTCGCTCACCCGCATCCCGGTGGCGTACAGGGTCTCGAGCATGGCCTTGTCGCGCCGGCCCCGCGGGGTGCTCTCGTCGGGGGCGCCCAGGATCGCCTCCACCTCGTGCACGTCGAGGAACGTGGGCAGCGCGCGCACAGGGCGCGGCAGCTCGATGTCGGCCACGGGGTTTTCTTTGAGCACGCGCTCTTTGAGCAAGAACCGAAACAGCTGCCGGATGGACACCAGGTGCCGCGCTTGGCTGCGCACGCTCATGTTGTCTTTGCTCATGCTCACGAGGTGGGCGAGCACGTGCTGGGCCCGCACCTCGTGCACGGTGTCGACCCCGGCCTCGTCGAGGGCGGCGGCGAGCGCGGACAGGTCGCGCCCGTACGCGGCGATGGTGTTGTCGGCGAGGCCGCGCTCCACCCGCGCCCAGTGCAAGAACAGATCGACGGCCGCCCCGGTTTGCATCCGCGCAGCCTACCAGGCTCCGTTCACCACCGGGCCGAGGGCTTGGGCCAGACGCGCCGGGTCCGCCTCGCCTTCGCCGGTTTTGTCGACGATGAAGCTGTCTTGGACCCGGCTGCCCAACGTCGTGGCTTTGGCCAGCCGCACCCGGTAGCCGCACTCGTCCATGGTCTTGAGCACCACCGCAAACAAGCCCGGCCGGTCCCGGGCGGTGATGTCGACCACCAGCGCGCCCCAGGAATCGATCTCCTCGGTGATGCGGACCCGGCCGGGGATGGGCGCGCCTTTTTTGGGCGCCAAAAAGGCCGGCAACGACACCGTGCCGTCGCCGGCCAGGACCTCGTCCAGGGTGCGCTCCAGCCGCTCGGCCTGGGCCTCGCTCAACGGCTGCCCCGCGCCGCTGTCGACGCGGAACGAGTACAGGGTGCAGCCGTCGGTGCGCCGGTCGACGAACGCGAACACCACGTTGGCCCCTTCACGGGCCAGCGCCGCGGCCAAGGCGGTGAGGCCGGGTCCGGTCTTGCCCGTCACCACCCGCACAATGTGATTGTTTGTCCCTGGGGCGGCCACGACCTTGACCAGCGGCTGACCGCCAGAGTCCATAAACGCCACGTGGGCGTGGAAGTCCTCGACCAGGGCCCCGCCCCACCGCGCTTCGAGCCCGGTGATGGTGGCGCCCTCGACGAACCGGTCGATGGCCGGCGCCGCGCCCACCCCGGCCTCGGCCAGCGTCTCCCGGGCGCGCTGTCGCGCGTCCTCGGCCAAGGCCGCGCTCAAGGGGGCCGCGTCGGGGGATTCGCGCAGGTAGTCGGCCACCGCGCGGTTGAGCGCGCCGAGGAGATGGCCTTTCCACTCGGTGAACATGCCGGGCGCGACCTGGCTGATGTCCACGAACGTGAGCAGGGTCAGCAGGTCCAGCCGCTCGATGCTCTTGACCACCTCGGCCACCCCGCGGATGACGTTGACGTCGGCGAGGTCGCGGCGCTGGGAGGTCCGGGACAAGATCAGGTGATGCTCGACGAGGAACTGCACGGTGGCGATGTCGCCCTTGGTCGCGCCCATGCGCCACAGTTCGCGGCTCGCAATGTCCTTGCCTTCCAGCGAATGGTCCCGGCCGGTGCCTTTGCCGAGGTCATGAAAGAGCGCGCCCAACACCACCAAGCCGGTGTCCGGCAACCGGGCATAGGCGGGGGTGAGCGCGGGGGGGACCTCGAAGGTGCCGCTCGCGACCTGGAGCGCGGCGTCGCACACCCGCGCGATGTGCATGTCGGTGGCGTAGGCGTGCGCGCCGTCCTGGCGAAAGCGGCCCGAGAGCCGGGCGATGTCTTCGAACACCGCGGGCAAAAACCCGTCGACGAGCAGCGGGGCGAACACCGGGTGCCGCACGTCCTGGCTCTGGCACAACCGCAGCACGGCCCGAAGCGCGGTGGGGCGTTGGTCCTCGGCCGCGGCCGGGTCCTCGAGCGCCCCGCGCAGCCAGTTCTTGGTCCGCGTGGCCAGGCGCGCGCCGGTCTCGCCCGCCACCCGGTAGGCAGAGATCGCGTCCGCCAGCTGCGCGGGGGTGCTGACCTGGCGATGCAGGGCCCCGTCCTTCACGAACCACGGCGCGGGCACGTCACCGGTCACCTTCGGGTGCGGCGGGGGCACGAGCAGCGCCTTGTCGTTCTCCGCCTCGGCCCAGCGGCTCAAAATGTCATTGGACGCGGACTCGATCTCGCGCGCGGTATTCACGATTTCCGTGAGCAGCGCCTCCGGCGCCCGCAGGTCGGCGCGCAGCACCCCCAGCTGCTGGGCGAGCTCGGCTTGCAGCTCGAACCGGACGCGCTCTTCGGCCCGCCCCGCGAGCTCGTGCAGCGCGGCCCGGTACCCGACGAGCTTTTGGTAGGGGCCGAGCAAGCGGGCGCGTTCGCGCTCGAACAGGCGGCCCACGTCGACGAGGTGAGCCCACGCCGACCGTTCGTGGGGGTCCTGGCGCCCGCGCCAGAACGACAGGCACAGACCCACCCACAACACCGCGTGTACGTCGCGCAGGCCCCCCGGCAGCCGCTTGAGGTAGGGCTCGAAGTGTTCGGTTTGGTTGGCGTACCGCTCGCGGCGCTCGAGCAGCTCGCGCACCTTGCTGCGGGCGAGCTTCTTGCGAAAGCCGGGCGAGAACAGGGCCCGCTGGACGGTGGCCAGGTCCTCGCCCGCGCGCGGCCCGCTCACCGCCACCGCCTCGAGGAGCGCGGTGGCGAGGTGGTCGTCGTCCTTGGCCGCGCGCTTGACGTCCCGGGGGGCGAGCACGCGCGAGGCCACTTGCCAGCCCCCGTCCCACAGCGTGCGCAGGGCGTGCTCGATGTTCTCGTCGGCGCGGTCGGTCAGGACCAGCAGGTCGACGTCGGCGGCCGGGCACAGGTCGCGCCGGGCCACCCCGCCGAGACCGAGCACGGTGGCGTCGCAGCCTGCGTCCAAAAACGCCGCGCGCACGCCGGCCCGGCGTTGGTCGGCGAGTTCGCGCGACCGGCGGAGGGGTTCGTCGGGTGCCATGCCCTTACGCTAGCGCGCCCACCGCGCGCGGAAACGCAAATCGAAGCGCCCGGCGCAGGCCGGGGCTCAGCGGCGGGCGAAGGCTTGGCGCTCGGCCACAAAGCGGGTCACGCCTTTGACCACCCCGTCGGCCACGGCCTCGCGGTAGCTCTTGCTCCCGAGGCGTTTTTCCTCGACCCGGTTCGAGATGAACGAGGTCTCGACGAGGATCGCGGGCATCCGCGAGCCGAGCAGCACGTAAAAGAGCGCGTGCTTGAGGCCGTGGTCGTCGACGTTTTTGTAGTCCTTGCGCAGCCGGCCGATCAGGCTGGACTGCACGTGGCGGCCGAGCCGGATCGAGTCGTCCACGTTCGACTTCATGGCCAGGTCGGCGAGAATGAACTCGAGGTCGCTGATCTGCTGGTCGCCCCCCGCGTCACGGTTCTCGCGGGCGGCGAGGCGCATCGCGTACCGGTCGTGGGTGATGTTCAAGTAGTAGGTCTCCACCCCGCGCACCCGCCGCGACGGGTTGGCGTTGGCGTGGATGGAGATGAACAAGTCCGCGCCCGCGTTGTTGGCGATGTCGGTCCGGTCCTTGAGCTCGACGAAGGTGTCGTTGTCCCGGGTGAGGATGACCTCGAGCTGCGGCATCTTCTTTTTCAGCTTGTCGCGGATGGTCTTGGCGATGGCCAAGGTCACGTCCTTTTCCTTGAGCCCGCTCGGGCCCACCGCGCCGGTGTCTTTGCCCCCGTGGCCGGCGTCGATCACCACCCGGCGGACCTCCAGTCCCATTTGCTGGCTGATGCTCACCCCCCCGGGGGCGCCGGTGGTGCCCAGGCGCCGCTTGACCTCGGCGACCTCGACGTCGGCGTCGCGCAACGCGGCCTTCTTGTCTTCTTTGGTCTCCACCGCGGCGGGGGCCTTGGGCTCGATTTTGGGCTGTACGGGATCTGCGCGGGGGGGCGCCACCACCGTGGCCAGCACCGGCGGGGCCGCGGCCGCGGGTTTGGTCAGCGCCAGGCTCAGGGTGTGCTTTTTCTCGTCGAAGGCGACCACGGGCTCGTCGTCGCCCTCGAGCTCGACCACCACCCGCACGGTGTCCTCGTCGTACTGCGCGGCCCGAACCCGGCTCGCGATCTCGGTGTTCGCGGCCAGCGGCTTCATCACCGCCACCGGGAGCTTGGCCGGCCGCAGGTCGTAGAACATGCGCTTGGGCTTGTCCGCGCTCGCGGGGGCCACGCCGACCTTGATCTCGGGCTGCCCGCTCAAGCGCACGTCCACCCGGCGCTCGGCCTTTTTGCCCCGCAGCTTCACGGACTTGACCCGCACCGCGCGCTGGTCGTCGTCTTTCTCGACCAACACCCCGCGCACCCGCTCTTCCGGCCCTTCGCCCGCGGTCTGCCGGGACAGCCCCGCTTCCATGGCCGAGGCCACCGCGTCCACCGCCTCGCTCACCGCCCCCGGGGGCGACGTGGCCGGCGCCGCGGGGGGCGCGGGCAGCCGCGACAGCAGCTCCCGGGCCCGGGGGCCAAAGTCGGGCGCCCCGTCCATGGCCACGATGGTCTCGAGGGCGGTGCGCGCGCCTTCTTTGTCCCCGCGCCGTTCGAGCCGAAGCCGGGCGACGCGGAACAGCGCGTCGTCGGCCAGGTTGCTCTGTGGATAGCGGTTGGCGAGTTCTTCGTACGCGGCCAGCGCGTCGTCGAGGTCACTGGCCACGTAGCTGACCGCGTAGAGCTCGTCGAGCAGCTGCCCCACGATGTACAGCGCGTCGTCGGCCTTGTCGCTGTCCGGGTGGGTGGCCGCGAACTGCCGCATGCGCCGCACTTGCTTGGCATAGTTGTGTCGGAACTTCCGGGCCTTGTCGTCCTTGCGAAACGCCATCACATCCGCGCGCAGGGACGCGTAGTCGCCGTCACCTCCCGCGGCTGCGGGCACCGCGCACAAAAGCGCCAACACCAGACCCAAGCGAACACTGCGATTGCGTTTCTTCATGCCGTCTCCAGGACAACACCGGCGGACGCCAAATCGTTCCGCCTTGCCAGCAACACGCCGATGGTCGTGGCCATCGGCAGCGCGAACAACACACCCAAAAACCCGAACAGGTTTCCGAACACCAACACCGACAAGATCACCGCCAGCGGGCTCAGGCCCGCGGACTCCCCCACGATGCGCGGGGTGAGCACCCACCCCTCCAGAAGCTGCACCACCATCGCGGTGACCACGGCGCCGAGCAGCGGCCACCACACCCCGTCCTGCACCTCGAGCAAGACAAAGACCGCGCTCAACACCACACACAACGTCGGCGACGCGAACGGAATCAGATACCCAAACCCCGCGATGATCGCGATGGCGAGCGCCAACGGCACGCCGAAGACCGACAGCCCCACCGCGTAGATCAGCGCCATGGCCAACGCGACCAGCAGCTGCCCGCGCAGCAGGCGTTGCAGCGCGTCGCCCACCGCCCGGGCCCCGTCGGCCACGGTCGCACGACGACCAGCCGGGAGCAGGCCCATGCCGAACTGCTTGAGTTCGGGAAGCTCGACGAGCACAAAGAACGTGAGCACCGGCACCAAGAACGTCTGGCCGGCGGCCCCGATCGCCCCCGACGCGGCGGAGAAAAGGCCCGCCGCGCCGCTCTTCACCGCTTTGGTGTTGCCCTTCACGAGGTCGGCGGCCTGCTGGAGCATGTCGTCGGACACGCGCGCGGACAGTTCGCTCAGGTCACGGGGGATGTGCACGCCGAGCGTGGTCTCGACCCAGCTTTCCAGCGCCGCGGCCGCGGCCGGCAACCGCGCGACGAGCTCACCGAGCTCGCGCACCAAGGTCGGGACCACGAGCAGGGAAAGGCCCACCAAGAACAAGAACAGCCCCGCGAGGTACAGCGCCGTCCCCGCCGCCCGGGGCACGCCGCGGGCGGCCAGCCGCTTCACCAAAGGATCGCCGATGAAGGCGAGCACGACCGCGAACAGCAAGGTGATGAGCACCGTCTTCAGGGACCAGGCGAGGTAGAGCCCGCCGCCGAGCAGCGCGGTGGTGAGCACCAAGCGCGGCCCCACCACCAGCGGCCGCCCCGCGGGGGTCAGCCGTCCCGCCCGGGCCCGCTTTTGGGCCTCGATGCGCAATCGTCGCTGGCTGTGCTCCAGTGCCACCTGAGGTCCCCTCCTGTTCCCTCCTGGTTCCGGAATACGCCACCGGTCCTCGGCAATCAAAAAAACGGCCCGGGGCCGTGTCCCGGTGCGCCCACGGGGGTACATTCTCCGCATGCGACCGTGCTTGGTCCTGCTGCTCCTCGGGACGTCGTGTCTCGACGTCGACCTCGAGGGCCGGCCGTGCACCAGCCAGAACGACTGCGTCAAAGGGTATGTATGTGCAGGTCGCATCTGCTTCGCGGAGGACCGGCGGCCCACCGTGGACGAGCTTTTGACCTCACCGCTGTGCCACGCGGTCTTTCCCGCCGACGCGCAAGATGACCTCGAGCGGGGGGACGCGGTGGTGCTCGCCAGCGCCCTGCCCACCTCCTACGCCCCGAGCAACGGCGCCGATCGCGAACGCGCGGTCGCGCTCGCCGCCGAAGAGATCAACGAGGCCGGCGGCATCGGTGGCAAGCCGTTGGCCGTGCTCGCGTGCGACACCGCCAACGAGGCAGACCAGGCCACAGATGTGGTGCGGTTCGCGAGCGGCTTTGTCGGCGTCGACGCCATTGTGGGGTGCGCGTCCTCGACCAACACCGTGGCCGCGTTCACCGACGCGGCCCGCCCCGCGGGCACGGTGATGATGAGCCCATCTGCGACCTCGGTGCGCCTGACCGCGTTGCCCGACGACGATTTGTTGTGGCGCACCGCGCCGTCGGACCAGGACCAAGGCGCCGCCCTCGCCCGGTTCGCGCTCTCCCGCGGCTACCAAACCGTGGCCGTGGTCCAACGCGATGACGCTTACGGCAACGGGCTCGAGGAGGTCTTCTTCGAGGCCTTGTGCACGGGGGGCTTCACCTGCGTGACCGGCCAGACCTACCTCGTCGAGCGGTACGCCCCGGACGCGAGCAGCCAAGACCTGCGCGGGATCTTGACCCAGCTTGCCACAGATTCGCCCGATGTGGTGGTCGTGTTTGGGCTCATCGCGGACGCCTCCGCCGTGCTCACCGAAGCGCTCCGCAACGACAACCTCGCCGAGGCCGACCTGCTCTTTTCCGACGGGGCGCGACAGCCCGCGCTCACCGACGCGGTGCGCACCGCCACCGACTGCGGCCGCGTGTTTGGCACCGGCCCATTGCCCCTGGACCGTGACGACGCCACGAGCGTGTACGGGCGGTTTGTGCGCCGGTACGAGGCCAAGTTCGACCGGGACGCGGGCCTGTTCACCGCGCACGCGTACGACGCCACCTACGCCCTCGCCTACGGCTTGGCCGGGCGCGGCGAAGGCACCCTCCCCGCCGCCCTGCACCGTCTGGCGTCGGGCACACCGGTGGCGGTGGGGGCCAGCGAGTTTGCCGGCGCCCAGGCCGAACTCGCCGGCGGCGGGAGCATCGACCTCGTGGGCGCCTCGGGACCGGTCGATTTCGACGCCGCCGGGGACGTGGCCGGCGACATCGGGTTGTGGCGGCTGGTCAGCAGCGGCACATCCTGTGACATTGTGGACGTGGGCCGTCTCTATGACGCGGCCACGGACACGTTCGACATCCCGCCGCTCTGAGCGCGCGCGGTCACTCCATCCCGCTGAGCCACACCGTGACCCCCACCAGGGTCCCCGAGCCCACCAGGGCCGAGACCCCGACCACCCCAGCCCCCGCCGCCACCAGACCCGCCGCGTTGGCCCAGGCGATGCGATCCTGGGCGTCGCGTTGCGTGCGCTGTTTGCTCTGGGCGAGCTGGTATTGGGCGAAGGCCCCGACCAAGGCGTAGGCGGCCACCGCCGCGCACGCGAGGCCCACCGCCAGCGCGCCGGTGGCGCCCACCCCGGTGGCGACCGCAGCGACATTGGGCGGCACCGGGGCCTGGGTCCGGGGAGCGCCCGCGTCCTGCTTGACCGGGGCCGGGGTCGGCTCGATGGGGGGCGGGGGCGCGGGCCGATCTGCGTCCGCCTCATCCTCCTGCACCCGGGACCGGGCCCGCGCGAACCGCTGCTCCACCGACGGCGGGACCGGCGTGGGCAGGAGGATGTCCGGGTCGCGCCGCAGCCCCTGCTCAAACGCGCGATCCGCCGCGCGCAGGTCCCCCAGCTGCCCATAGTTGATGCCCATCCACACGAACACCAACGCCCGCTCGTCGTCGCTGAGCGCGTCGTTCAAGGCCACGTCCTGGAGCCGGAAAATGGACTGCTCAAACTCCAGGTCGTTGTACAGCCCCACCGCTTCGACGAAGTCCGGGTCCTGTTCGACCCCCATCGGCCCGGCCGAAGCCAGCCCCACACACGCGATGAGCACCCATGACCCGGTCACCGGTCGAGTGTAGTCGCGCCGGCCCTCGGTCACAAACCGCTCAGTTCGGTCCCGCGCCGGTGTCCTCGGGCCGGGTGAAGTTCACCTTCACCCGCGCGGTCTGGTCCGCCTGCACCGTCACCGATTCTTCCCGCACCCGGTCGTCAAACCGCAATGTCACTGTGTAGCGACCCGCGGGCACGACCACGGGCAGAAACGGCGTGGTCCCAAGCGCGCGGGTCCCGATCGAGACCTTGGCGTAGGGCACGACCCGAAACTCGATGCGCCCGGTCCCCAGGGCGTCAAAGTCCGCGACCCCGTCCCGGATGGGCACGTCGTGCACGGATCCGTACTTCAGGTGACGCGCCCGCACCGTGCGCGCGCCCGGGGCCACGCCCCCGGGCGGAAGGTCCCACGTCACCGTGGGCGGCCCTTTGACCTCGACCGCGGCGCGCTTGACCGGGCGCGGCTTGGCGGGTTTTGGCCCCGGGGCCGCGGCCGGCGCCGGCCCCGCGTCGGGCGTGCGCGGGCGCGGGACCGGGCTTGGCCCGGAAAGCACCGGCCGCGGCGGGGGCACGCCGCGTTGCACCACCCGCGCCGGCTCGTCGGGGGCGGTCTCCGCCCGGACCAAAAGGGCCACCAACGCCGCGACCAGGCCGAGCCCGAGCAGCACCGCCACCGTCGTGCTCGCCGCCCGGCGCTCGGGACCGCCGACGTTGGTGCGCGTCCCGCTGCGAAACCGGCGCCGCCAGGCCACGGTCGAATCCGTGCGCCGCCCGTCGGGGGGCGTGACCTCGGTGACGGTGGGGTCCCCCGACGACAGGCCCCAATCGGCCTTGAGCTCGTCGATGTCTTTGGCCTGCGCGGCCTGCACCCGGGCCGCGAGGGCGGCCACCGACTCGGTCTGGTGGGGCGCGAGGGCGCGCGCCACGTTCGCGCCCCGCCGCGGTCGCGCCAGCGGCTCCTTTTCGAGCATTTGCGCGAGCAGGTCGACGACGTCATCGGGCAGCGCTTGCTGAAAGCCGATGGGCTCGTCGGGCAGGTCGTCGACGATGGCGTTCATGGTCGACAGCTCTGAGCCCCGGTCGAACGGTCGTCGTCGACACAGCGCCCAGTAGAGCGTGACCCCGAGGCTGAACAGGTCCGAGGCCGCGGTCACCGGCTCCCCGCGCACTTGTTCGGGGGCCATGTACGGCACCTTGCCCTTGAGCTCGCCGGTCCGGGTCAGGGCCCCGCCCTTTTCCTCGCGGGCGATGCCGAAGTCGAGCAGCGTGACGGTACCGTCGACCGCGATCATGATGTTCTCGGGGCTGATGTCCCGGTGCACAAACCCCTCGCCCCGCTCGCCCGGCAGGTGATGCAGGTGGTCGAGGGCCTCGGCGATCTCGCCCACGATGCGGGCGAGATGGGCCAAACCAATGGGTCTGCGTGCGAGCCACTCGCGGATCGCGAACTGTTTGAGCGTCAGCCCATCGATGTAGGCCATGGCCAAAAACGGCCGGCCGCGATCCTCGCCGAGCTCGTGGGTGCGCACCACGTGCGGGTGGTCGATGGTGAGCGCGACCTTGGCCTCGCGGCGAAACATCTCGACGAAGCGCGCGTCGACCAACAGGTGGGGCAGCAACCGCTTGATCACCACCGGTGATGCATGGTCGTCGTGCTCGGCCAAGAACACCTCGGCCATGCCCCCGGTGGCCAGGCGGCGAATCACCCGGTAGGCGCCGATGGCCTCGGGCACCGCGTCGTCGGCAGGGGGGGCACCGCTGGCCATGGGCAAAGCTAGCCCAAAAAAAACGGGAGGCCATCGCCTCCCGTTTTTGGGTCGAGGACCGACTCAGTATGCGTCGCAATTCCCCGAATCGCAGGCGAGGTTCCAGTTGACCCACTCGGGGTCTTCCAGCTTGTCGCTCTCGGCGGTGAACGCGGAGGCCGCGTCCATGGTGCCGTCGGCGCCGACCTTCACCGTCATCAACTCCTTCACCACTTGCTCCCACTGCTTTTTGGAAATCTCCGCGAACGGCCGCGCGATTTCCTTGCGGTTGGGGTTGATGGGGCCCACCGGCTGGCCCTTGTCGGGACCCTCCGAGAAGTGCGGGGCGTTGCTCACCGCCACCGCACCGTCGTAGACCTTCACCACCGTGGCGTTGTCGCTGTCGACGTTGACCCGGAACACGGTGCCCCGCACCCCGGCGACGGCGTTTTGGGACTTGACCTCGAATTTGGCATCAGAGCCCACCAGCTTCGAGACCTTCGCCCACGCCTTGCCCCCGACGAGTTGGGCCGACACCTCGACCTTTTTGGCCTTGGTGTTGAAGCCCGCCTCTTTCACGTGCAGCAAGGAGCTCGGCCCCAAGCGCAGCACGCTGCCGTCGGGAAAGGTCAACTCCGCGCGGGAGTTTTCGCCGGTGCGCACAAAGCTTCCCGGGGTGACCTTCTTGTTCCGCTTCAGCCGCTTGAACGGCCCGTCGGTTTTCTTGCCCGTCTCCACCGTGCCCTTGACGAAGGTCGCCTTGGGACCGGCCGGCTTCGCCCAGGCCGAGGCCGGCACGAAGGCGAGCGCCAAGCCGGCGAAGAGCGTCGCCGCCAGAGCACTATTTTTTTGGTTCCACGAAAACACGGGGCCTCCTACTTCAGCTCGAGGATGACGCGACCGCGCACAACCTCGAGGACTTCGACGCGTCCTTTGCCGTACTTCTTGCCGTCGATCTCCGCCGCGAGACGATCCGCCCCGCCCTCGAGTTCAACGTCCAAAAACGCGGTCCCGGACTTCAGTTTCTTCTGCGTCACCTTGCTGCCTTTGATTTGCTTCTCGACACCGGTGCGGAACGACTTGGCCAACGCGTAGTTTTTCACCCCACGCACCTCGACCTCGATCTTGTTGGCGTTCACCATTTGGTTCTGCCACTCGGCCGCGATCTTGGCGTAGAGACCACCCACCGCGCAATCGACGACGCCATCACTCGATGCCGGGCACCCGCCCCGGGTGAACGCCTTCGGTTGACCGGCCTTCTCCTCGTCCTCGTAGTTGTCCTTGTACCGGGCCGCGCGGTTCTTCACCGCTTGGCCGGCGTTGAGGGCCCCGAGGCCTTGGGTCGAATCCGACGCCGCGACTTCGATCTCCCCGGTCTCGAGGTTGATCAAGCGCAGGTCGACCCCCAGCGAGTAGTTCTTCAGCGGCGAGTTTTTGATCACCGGACCGTTGTCGATGACCCACCCCTTGCCAAACACTGCATAGTCGGCGCGCACGTTCTTCACGATCTTGTCCATCTGCTCCTTGGTGAAGTCGCCATCGGAGGTGGCGGTCACCTTCACGCCGGACTCGACGAGGGTGAAGCAGTTGTCCAAGAAGTGTTCGGTGACCTTCTGCTCGAGGGGCCCGCGCACGCCGGTGCCCGACGCGAACGCCTGGTTGGCGTCGCCGACCTTCTCGACCATGATGATCGTGACCTTGGGGTCGGTGTTGGCCTTGACCACCGAGCAAATGGCGTCCTCGAGCTTCTCCGGCACCACCTTGGCGGTGAGGTCGATGGCGGCGACGCCATCTTTGTAGCGGGGCTTGCCCCACTGCGGCTCGACGATGGCCCCGCGCGCGTTGGTCACAATCTCGTCGCTGACGAGTTGAAAGTTCTGCACGATGGTCTGGGACACGACGCTCACCCCGCCGGCCTTTTCAATGACCTTGCGCATGGCGTCTTTCTTGGCTTGTTTGAGAGCTTCGGATTTGTCGCCATCGATGATGGCGGCTTCCCCCGTCGCGGTTGCGGCTTTGATTTTTGCATGGGCGGCGCCACCGAGGCCGAGGCTCAAGGCGAAGGCGAGCGGAGCCACCACTTTCTTCAGATTGATGAACTGCATTTTGAACTCCTCTCCTTCGCCCTTAGTCCATCACGATGACGACTTTGCCTTCTCGCAAGAACGAGAGGTCAGTCGAGGAATCGCGCAGTTTATCGGCGTCGGCGTTTGAAATGACGAGGTCGGTCTTGCTCTTTTTGGCCAGGCGCAGCGCCTTGACCACCAGCGGCGTCTTGCCGACCAGCTCGTTGTCCTTGGCTTCGGCGACGTCGCTCACGTAGACCGCGATGCCGCCCTCTTTGAGACCATCCTCACCCACGAACGCGGAGGAGAACACCTCTTTGCCCTTCTCGTCGACGATCCTGGGCGCGATCGAGGGGTCGGCGCTCAGCCCTTTGGCGTTCACCACCAGACCGGTGTAGGTCTTGGCCCCGGTGGTGGGCACCGGCTTTTGTTTCTTCGCCGGCTTGACGTTCAATGCCGAGGTCAGCTTTTCGTCCAATGGCATTTGCACGACCACGTCGACGGAGCCGTCGTTGTAGTACCGGGTGTCGACCCGCTGCGCCCCCATCACCAGGCCTTGGACCTTGGCTTTGATGGTGCCGTTGCTCAGCACGTCGCCCGCGCTGCGCTTGCTGTCGAGCTGAATGCCCTTCACCGTTTCGAGAATGTTGCGGTACGCGTCGACGGTGGCGGCGCGTTCAGCGTTGAGACGAGCAACCGCCACCGGTCCGTCCTTGAGGTTGGCCGCAGCCGACCCCGTGGCGGTGATGGTGTTGTTGCTCCAGTTGATTTCCCCGTGGCCCACTTTCTGAACCACGTCTCCACCTTTCCCGTTCTGCGCCGCCGCCGGCATGGCGACGAGCAGAGCAAGGAAGGCGGAAGCGAAAACTTTTTTCCGCGCAATGTGCATGATGCTTTTCCTCCCAGAAGCCCGAATAGAAGAGTGTTGAAAAATGACCGCCATGATTACCTGCAATCCGATGGGGCCAACAATGAGACCCAAAACTCGCAATGGTAATGTCGGCGACGGTCCTCGGCCTTTGAAGTGAGCAGGCTCACCGCGTCTCGGACAGTCACAGGGTGCCTTGCTTCACAGTTCATCGTCGAAATCCTCAGCCTCAATCGCCGGTTGGCGGTTTTGTGCTGGGACTTGACGAGGGGGCCGAAGAAGCGATTCAAAAATTCTCAGGGTTTTTTTCGCAGGGATCCGAATAAAACCCAACCACCCAATTTCTCAGGGCTTTTGGGGTGTGACCGGCCACACGGTCATTCCCACTCGATGGTCGCGGGGGGCTTGCTGGAGATGTCGTACACGACCCGGTTCACCCCCGAGACCTCGTTGATGATGCGAGTCGACATCCGCCCCAACACCTCGTGCGGGACCTCGCCGAAATCGGCGGTCATCCCGTCGGTGCTCTGCACCGTGCGCACGCAGACCGTCTCTTCGTAGGTCCGGGCATCGCCCATCACCCCGACGCTGCGCACCGGGAGCAGCACCGCGAACCACTGCCAAAGGGACGATCGCGGCATCGCCCCGGATTCGAATCCACGGTCGATCTCTTCCCGGACGATGCGGTCCGCCTGTCGCACCAGGTGAAGCCGGGCCTTGTCGATGGGGCCGATGATGCGGATGGCGAGGCCGGGACCGGGGAACGGCTGCCGCTCGACCACGTGCGGGGGCAGGCCCATGGTGCGCCCGACCTCGCGGACCTCGTCCTTGAACAGCTCGCGCAGGGGCTCCACCAGCGCCAGCTTCATGTGCTCGGGCAGGCCCCCGACGTTGTGGTGGGACTTGATGGTGGCGCTCGGCCCTTTGAACGACACCGACTCGATGACGTCGGGGTAAAGCGTGCCCTGCCCCAGGAAGGCCGCGCCCGGGATGCCCTGGGCCGCCTCGTCGAACACCTCGATGAAGGTGTGGCCAATGCGTTTGCGTTTGACCTCGGGGTCGGCCACGCCTTCGAGGGCGGCCAAGAAGCGGTCTTCGGCATCGACCACCCGGAGCTCCGATTCGGCGAAGGCATCTTTGAACAGCGCGCGCACCTCCTCGATTTCGCCGGCGCGGTGAAGCCCGTGGTTCACGTAGATACAATGCAACTGTGGCCCGATGGCGCGAGCGATCAGGGCCGCGGCCACCGATGAATCGACCCCGCCGGACAGACCCATCACCACCTGGGCGTCCCCCACCTGCTCCTTGATGCGGGACACGGATTCGTCGATGAAGCTCTCCATGCGCCAGTCCGCGGACAGGCCGCAGAGGTCGACCAGGAAGTTGGACAGGATGCGCCGGCCGCACGGGGTGTGGTGCACCTCGGGATGAAACTGCACGCCGTAGTGGCGTGCCTTGTCAAACGCCACCGCCGCGGTGGGGCATGTCTCGCTGTGCGCAATGGCTTTGCCTGTGTCGGGCAGGACTTTGACCTGGTCCCCGTGACTCATCCACACGCGTTCTTCCTCGCTGAGCCCCGCGAACAACGGGTGCGCAGCGTCGAGGTGAAGGTCGCGTCGACCGAACTCGCGCTCGGGGGATGGCTCGACGCGGCCCCCTTGGTGGTTGACCAACAGCTGCATCCCGTAACAGATGCCGAGGAGCGGGACCCCGAGCGCCCAGACCGCTTCGTCGGCGCGGGGGGCGATGTGTTCGGTGGTGCTGCTCGGTCCGCCGGACAGGATGATCGCGGCCGGCGCGAAGGCCCGAATGTCGTCGGCGGAGGCGGTGCCGGGGTGAATCTCGCAGTACACGTTCAGTTCGCGCACGCGGCGGGCGATGAGCTGGGTGGTCTGCGAACCGAAGTCGAGGATCAAAACGCGCTGGTGCATGGGGTCTGCATAGCCTTGTGGACGCGGGCTGCAAACGTTCGCGGAGACGAGCCGGCGTGCGAATATTGACTTGTGTTTGTCACGGCCGTACGACGACCGCGCGCTGGCGTAGCTCAATTGGTAGAGCACCTGCCTTGTAAGCAGGGGGTTAGGGGTTCAAGTCCCCTCGCCAGCTTTGTGTGACCAAGGTTTGTGTGGGTTGGGGAGCGGTACCGCGACGACAGAACAGAAACGGAAGCGCCGTTTGCGCTTTCCTTTTGGTTGGAAGCAGTTAAGGTACCAGCGAGTCTTGGAGGCTTTGAGAATGGCGAGCAAGTTCTTTGTGGTCTACGAGCGCCGCGAAAGTGACCGCTACGCGGATGGACGGCCGCGCAAGGTGGTCCGCCAACTGGTGTCGATGTTCGACGAAAAGGATGAGGCCCGGGCCTTCGCCAAGGCCAAAAAGGGCGTCGTCTGGATCGCGGACAAAAAGCAGTACGTGCGCTGACGGGTGCGTTTTTGGCGTGACGCGCTCCGCGAAGTTCTGCTAAATGCGTCGTGACATATGGAGGGTTGCCCGAGCGGCCAAAGGGAGCAGGCTGTAAACCTGCCGGCGTATGCCTACGATGGTTCGAATCCATCACCCTCCACCACGTTTCGCGGGAATAGCTCAGTTGGTAGAGCATCAGCCTTCCAAGCTGAGGGTCGCGAGTTCGAGTCTCGTTTCCCGCTCCAAAGCCTCCCCTCCCGGGGAGGCTTTTTGCGTCGGGCCTCGTTCGTCGGCGGGTGGACGGCACGGCTTGACGGCGCTTCGTCGACGTCGGACGCTGCGCTCGACGCTCCCATAGCTCAGCCGGATAGAGCACCGGTTTCCTAAACCGGGGGTCGCATGTTCGAGTCATGCTGGGAGCGCCATCTTTCCCCCGCGGGGCGGGTTCGTCGTCGGGGAGCATGTGACGCCAGAGCGAACACAACACGCGCAAAAGCTGCGGCAGCGCATCGTCGACGGGACCGCGTCCCCGGCGGTGGTGCGCGAGGCTCTTGCGCACATCCCCGCCGCGGACCGCGATCGGTGGTGGGACATCGCCTACGGTGTCGATCAGGTGGCGGACGACGACGACCACGCCGCCCTGCCCCCCGGGGGCGTGCCCTACCTGCCCTGCGGGGTCGAGCACGTGCTCGCCACCATTGAGCACACCAAGATGGGGGCATCTGACGTATTTGTCGACGTGGGCTCTGGCCTCGGCCGCGTCACCACCCTGGCCCACCTGCTCACCGGCGCGTCCGCCATCGGGCTCGAGGTGCAGCCCGCGCTCGTCGACGCGTCGCGGTCCTTGGCCGCCGCGCTTCACGCCGACCGCGTCGTCGTCGTGCCCGGGGACGCGGTCCAGCTCGCGCGGTACATGATGATCGGCACGGTGTTCTTTTTGTATTGCCCGTTCAGCGGCGCACGGCTCGACGAGATGGTGGACAGCTTGGCCGACGTCGCGCGGACCCGCACCATCCGCATCGCGTGTGTGTCGGTGACGCTCTCGCCGCGCCCTTGGTTGCGCGTCGCGGCCACCCCGTCGGCTGAGTTGATCATCTACGAAAGCGCGTGAGCCGTCCGGGAGCGGGGCTGTCCAGATCCTCGCGGGCGGGAAAGGCCCTGTTTTGTCGGCTTTTTCACCGTTTCGTCACCGGGCGCAGATCCGGCTGTTTGCCCCCTTGCGTCCGGTTAGGTGTCTGGGCCAGGATGCGGGCGATCGTTCTTTTTGTGGCTTGCCGCAAAAGGGGCCGGGGCCTCTCACCGGGCCAATGGAGATGGTTGATCTGCGAGAAGAATCACAGATCGTACGTCTCCGTCGTAACTCCAACACGGACACCTTTGTCCGGAAGCCAGAGGGATAAACCATGAAGAAGACCAACATTCTCCTCAGCCTCGGTTCTGCGGCTCTCCTCGCCACTGCCGTGGGCTGCTCCTCCGACGACGGCGCGAAGAAAGACGACGCCGCCGCCACCGAAAGCAACGAAGCCGCCGCCGAGGGCGACGCTGCTGCCGCCTCCGAGGGTGGTGACGCTGCCGCTGCCGACGGCGCCGCCGAGGGCGACGCTGCTGCCGCCGAAGGTGGCGAAGCCAAAGCCGAGGGCGAAGGCTCCTGCGGCGGTGACAAAGCCGCGGGCGAAGGCTCCTGCGGTGGCGAGAAAAAAGCCGAGGGCGAAGGCTCCTGCGGCGAAGGCTCCTGCGGCGGTCGCTGAGCCAACCCGTCACACTTTTTTGTGACGTGAACGGAGCGCACGCCCGATCAAAAGGGTGTGCGTTCTTTTTTTGGGGCCAAGCCCCGCCGGGAGGCGCGCGTGCTGCCACGACTGACCACCGATACGCCCGAGCGAAGCCCCGTCGGCCTCGGCTTTCGTTTCGCGCTGGCGGAGACCTTGCTGGAGCGCGAGAGCACCAACGCCGAGTTCATCGAGGTCGCGCCCGAAAACTACGTGGGCGCAGGGGGCAAGCGCCGGCGCCTGCTCGATGCCGCCACCGAGCGGTTTGACGTCGTCAGCCACGGGTTGTGCGGGGACTTCTCCGGGGCCGCGCCCGTCGACGACGACCTGACCTTGGCCCTCAAACACTTCCTGCGCACCCACCGGGCGCGCTGGTACAGCGACCACCTGTGCCTGACCCACGCCGCCGGCGCCGAGCTGCACGATCTCATCCCCCTGCCCTTCACCACCGAGGCGGTGCAGCGGGCCGCGGGCCGCATCCGCGAGCTTCAAGACCGGCTCGACCTCCCGCTCGCGGTCGAGAATGTATCTGCATACGTGCGCATGCCGGGCGCGGAGATGGACGAAGCCACCTTCGTCAAGAGCGTGGTCGAACACGCCGGGTGCCACCTGCTGCTCGACGTGAACAACGTCTACGTGAACAGCCAGAACTTCGGCTTTGACCCCGACGACTACATCGACGCGTTGCCCCTCGACCGGGTGGTGCAAATCCACGTCGCGGGCCACCACCGCGAAGACGACGGGCTGCTCATCGACACCCACGGGGCGCCCATCATCGACCCCGTGTACGAGCTGCTCGAGCGCACCTTGCCCAAGCTGCCCCAGCACCCCCCGATCCTGCTCGAGCGAGACCACCACATCCCCCCCCTCGCGGAGCTCGACGTCGAGCTCAAGACGTTGCGGGAGATCGCGATCCGGAGCGCGTCATGAGCTTGCCCGACCTCGAACAAGCGGTGCGCGATCTCTGCTTCCGACCCGCCGCGGGCACGCTGCCCGGCGTCGACGACCCCCACCAAGGGGTGTACCGCGATCTCGTCCGGCGCAGCCTCTACAGCAACATTCGGCGCACCATCCCCGTGGCCCGGGCGTTGGTCGGCGACGAGACCATCGACGCCCTGATCGCGGCCTGTCTCGACGAGGCGCCCCCCACCGAACGGTTTTTTCGGGACGTGCCCCGCGGGTTTGCGCAGTGGGCCCAAACCCAGAGCGCGGAGGCCCCCGACCGATTTGTGCACCCCGGGCTGCCCGAGCTGTTGCATTGGGAAATCCTCGAGGTCGACGTGCTCCTCGCGCCGGACCCGGACCAAATCCTCGACCCCGACGACCGACCGGTGCAATTGCACCCCAGCGCGCGCCTCGCCGTCTACGCGCACCCCGTGCACAAGCTGACCAAGTCCTCGTCGTGGCCGCCCGAGCCGCTCGCGGTTCCCGTGTGCCTGCTCGCGTTTCGGGTCGGCGAGCGCATGGAGGTCGTGCCCTTGAGCGCCAAGATCGCCCAGCTGTTGGCCCTGCTGTCGGACAGCGCGGACTTCGACGCCGCCCTCGAACTGTGCGCACAAAGTCTGCCCGCCCCCTTGGACCGCGGCTACGCCGCTTCGCAACTGCGCGACCTGCACCGCCGGGGCGCGTTGACCCGTTTTTCTGCCGACTGAGGACTCCCGTGACATTGCTCGCCGTGACCCAGATGACCTCGACCACCGACGTGGAGCAGAACCTCGCCACCGTCGCCCAGCTCCTCACCAAGGCCCACCAGCGGGGCGCGGAGGTGGTGGTGGTGCCCGAGGCGTTCGCGTTCTTGGGCGAACGGGACAACCAAGTGCTCGAGGTGGCCGAGCCCCTGGAGGGCGCGCTCTTTTCCCGGTACCGCGACCTCGCGCGCGAGGCGAAGACCTGGGTGTGCTACGGCGGGTTTTGTGAGCAGGGCCCCGACGACAAACACACCTACAACACCCACGTGGTGGTCACCCCCGACGGGGACATCGCGGCCCGGTATCGCAAAATCCACCTCTTCGACGTGGACATCCCCGGGGGGCCCCGCCTGCTGGAGAGCAATGGCACTGCACCCGGCAACGAACTGGTGGTCGCGGACAGCCCGGCGGGCAAGCTCGGGTTGAGCATTTGTTACGACCTGCGTTTTCCCGAGCTCTACCTCGCGTTGTGCGCGCTCGGCGCCGGGGTGCTGTTGGTCCCGGCCGCGTTCACCCTGACCACGGGCAAGGAACATTGGGAGGCCTTGCTCCGGGCCCGGGCGATCGAAAACCAGGTCTACGTCGCGGCCGCGGCCCAACGGGGCAAACACAACGCCAAGCGCCAGAGCTTTGGCCACGCGATGATCATCGACAGCTGGGGCACGGTGGTGGCCCAGTGCAGCGACGCCAGCGGGGTGGCGGTGGCCGAGGTCGACGCCGCGTTCACCGCCGACGTGCGCCAACGCATGCCCGTGAGCGCCCACCGGCGGCCCGACATCTACGGTCAGTGCCGCGGCAAAGGCGAGCAATAACAGATGGTTATGCCCGGCTGGGCGCGCTTCGGCGTTGCGGGATGCAGCCGGTGATGGCACGTGGGGGGTGGAGGTGTCTCCCATGGCGAATCGATTGTGGTTCTTGTCTGTCGTCGTCGTCCTGGCCAGCGCGTGCCCGGGGCTTCAGCGGTCCACCGCGCGCATCGACGAGGTGAAGTACCGGCCGGACAACGGCGGGGACATCATCGAGTGGCGCTACGACTACGACGGTGATGGCTTTTTGACCGGCATCGAAAAAGAGGTCGGGGGCAACGAGACCCTCGACATCAGCTACAGCTACGACGATCGCGGCCAGGTGGCGAGCGTGGAGTACGACGGCGGAACCGACGAGGTGGTGTTCAACATCTCGTATGAGGACGGGTTGCTGACCAGCGCGGTGGCGGAGGTCGAGTACCGCGATGACCTCCAGAATCTCGACATCGAGACCACGGTGGAGTTCACCATGACCTACCTCGACGGGCGCCTCGCCGAGCGGGTCGACACCGAGGAGACGGTGGCGGTGCGGGACGAAGGCTTGCTGCCGGTGCGCATCACCACCGACAACGAGACCACCCGCAGCTACGCCTGGGGCGACGACGGGCGGCTCAACAAAGTCATCTACGACGAGCGGGAGGACCGCAAGACGGATTGGGAAGCGCAGCTGTTGCCCGACGAGGAGAGCGCCACCCGGGTGGACGCGGAGACGCGCTACACCTACGACGACCAGGGCCAACTCACCGACATCGAGCTCGACCAAGAGACCGACGTCGACGGGGTCGAGACCAACACCACCCTCGACACCGAGTTGAAGTTTGACGAGGAGGCGCGGCTCACCGACGTGGAAGAGACCCTGCGGGCCGGCGACAATACCTTCGATGATGAGTTCACCCTCGAGTACGACGAGGAAGGCCGGGTGGTGCGCATCGAGGATGAGGACGGCAACCGCTGGGACGTGGACTACGTCGACGGCGACGTGCAGCGACTCACCCTGGCCATGCCCGCGGGCTTTGCCCACGCGGAGAACTTCGACTTGGCCGGACACTTCTTCGGGGAGTTTTCGCTCGAACACGTGGGCTTGCCCTGATGGCCGCCCCCGCCGCGTTCGCGTTGTGCAGCAGCGCGGAACAGACGGTGGACGCGCTGATCGAAATCGGCACCGGGCTCGCCCACCGCCGGCCGCTGCCCGAGGGGGCGTGCGCGTTGGCCTTCGTGAGCGCGCACCACGCGGACGACGCAACGGCATTGTCGGCGGGGCTGGGCGACGCCCTGGGGGACATCCCCATCCTCGGCCTTGGCTGTGCAGGGGCATTCTGCGGCCTGGCCCTCGACGAGGACGGGCCGGGCATGGCGGTGGTGATCCTGTTCGACACCGCCGCCCAGGTGCGCGCCGCGCGCCACCAGACCTTGGGGTCGCACACCGCGGGCGCGTTGCTCGCGGACGGCCCCTACGCGAGTCTGCGCATCCTGTCCTCGTCGCCCGAGGCCCTGGATCCGGACAACCTGCTCACCTCGCTCGACGAGGCCGGCGCCCCGGTGCTGGGGGGGCTGTCGGTGTTCGCCCCGGGGGCGGACGGGGCGACGGTGGGGTCGGTGTCCGCGCCGTGGCCGGCCACGGCGATGCTCGGCCTCGGCGAACACCGGGCGGTGGTGGCGGTGGGCCAGAGCACGGCCCCGGTCGGGCCCTTGCGCACGTGCACCCGGGTCGACGGCCCCCGCGTGCTCGAGATCGACGGGCGGCCCGCGCTGGAGATGCTGTACCAGGACGTGCCCCGGCCCGGGCCCGGGGGCGCGCCCACGCCGGTGTTCGCCAACGTGGCCGCCGACGACGACGGGCTGTGGGTGACCCAGCACGTGGTCGGCGTCGAGCCCGCCACCGGGAGCATCGTCATGCCCGGCCGGGTGCCGGCCCAGGCCTCGTTGATGTTCAGCGAGATGTCGGCCGAGATGGCCCGCCAGGACCTGGAGGAATCGCTGCACGCCCTCAAGGAGAGCATCGCCGGGCAGCGCCCGGAGGCGGTGCTGGTGTTCAGCTGCACCGCCCGGCGCGAAGGGTTGCTCGGCACCCCCTTGTACGACGTCGGCCGCGCCCTCGACCTGCTCGGCGACGACGATGTGCCCGTCGTCGGCGGCCGGTTCGCGGGGGAGATCGTGACCTACGGCGCGCGCACCCAGCTGCTCAACTACACGGCGGTGGTCGCGGCCCTGCTCAAGGTTTGACCGCTGACTTGAGCGGCGCCAGATGCGCTCAAAAGCGCATCAACGGCCGCGAGACGGGCCGCGCCGGCGCGCGCGACACCGGAGCTGGCGACGGCCCCCGTAGGCCCTCTGCGCCCTCTGGCGGCTCCTGGGGCCGTGCTTGCAACAGCTGCGCGGCCCCGGTCCCGGCCACCGACAACGGCCCGGCCAGGAGCCCGAGCGCGCCCGCCACCCCCACCACGATGAGGGGCACGTAGGTGGCCGGGTGCTCGTCGACGGTGAACGGTTCGCGGCCGTTGGCTTGGTTCTGCCAGGCCCAGACCCCGACCGCGGCGCCGGCCACCGCGGCGGTGCAAAGGCCCCAGACCAGGCCAGGCAACGCCCCCACCAGCGCGGGCACGGGATCGGCATCGCCCAACCACGCCCCACCCCCCGCGCCGAGCACCGCGCCCAATGCGCCTGCAGGGCCGACGAACAGCGCCGGCACCACCCCGACGGTGAGCGCGTACAACAAGGCCACGATGTACACCGCGATGCCGAGGCACGGAATGGTGTAGAGCGCGCCGACGCCGAACCCGAGCACCACCAAGCTCGAGCCCACCCCGGCCGCGCAGGGGCCGCCGAGCACCGTGCAGCCGAGGGCGGCGCCGGCGGGGCCGGCGAGTTCGCCGAGGGTGAGCGACCGCTCGGCCAAGGGGTCGGGGGTCGGGGCCGGCGGGGACGCGGACGCCGCCGCCGAGCCGGCGGCGCAGAGGACAACAACGGTGAACGCGGAGCGAAGCAGTGACATGGCGCGGTCCTTTCCGCGCCAGGGTGCCCGACGGGCCGCGTCAGTGAAACATGGGGGGCGCCAAAGCGAGCGGTCGCGTCCGTGGGCCGGGCGCAGCCCCCGCGGGGCGCACGACCACGGGCCGCGCCCCGGTGCCGCGATGCGAGCGCTCGTGATCAGGGCCCGTGCTCAGAGCTCGGAGCGGATGGCCCACAAGTCTTCGAACACCGGCTTCAGCGTCGAGAGCAGGTACTGCACGCCCGGGGATCCTCCCGTGCCGCGCTTGGACCCGATGGTCCGCGCCACCATCTTCACGTGGCGGTACCGCCACTCTTGGATGCCCTCGTCGAGGTCGACCATGCGCTCGCACACCCGGCTGGCCCGCGCGTCGGTGCGGTACACGTCGACGAGCAGCCGCTGCAGGGCCGGGCTCGGGGTCACCGGCTGGGTCACGTCCCGGTGGAGCAGCTCGTCGGGCACCGCGAAGCCCTGCCCGGCGAGAAAACGCAAAAACGCGTCCCACAACGTGCGCTCGGTCAGGCGCCGGTCGAGCGCGGCGCGACCGGGCGTGCCGGCGGGGAAGTTGGTGAGCAGCGCGGTGCGTTTTTGACCGAGCAAGAACTCGAGCTCCCGAAACTGGTGCGACTGAAACCCGCTCGCGCTCTCGAGCCGGTCCCGGAATGAATTGAACTCGAGCGGGGTCATGGTCTCGAGCACGTCGACCTGGCCCACCACCGTCTTGAGGATGGTGAGGACGCGGCGAAAGGTGTGCAGCGCCCGGACCGGCTTGTTCTCGTCCAAGGACGCGGCCAGGAAATCCACCTCGTGCAGGATCTGCTTGAACCACAGCTCGTAGACCTGGTGGATGATGATGAACAGCACCTCGTCGTGCTCGTCGGACTTGGGCGTTTGCAGCCCGAGCAGCTCGTCGACGCGGAGGTAGTTGGTGTAGGTGAGCGCCTTGTTGTCGGTCATGGCCCATCCATAGCCGAAGCGCAGCGTCGAGGTCAGCCCCGTCGAGGGGTTTTTGGGGTGGGCGATTTCGCCCTACGGCTGGATGCGGTGGCCGGCGAGCGCAGACAACAAGCGCTCGGTCACCTCGTCGACGGTGCCGGCGCCGGGCACGACGTCGGCGCGAAACGCCGGGCAAAACCGCAAGTACAGCTGGCGCAGCTTGGCCTGAAACCGTTCGGCCTCGAACAGGTCCATGTCCCGCCCCCGCTGAACCCGGCGCGACACCGCGGTCTCGGCGGACACGTCCACGAACAGGGTCACGTCGGGACGCGGGGCGTAGCGGTTGATGGTGCGCACCCAGGCGGTGGGCAGGTGCAGCGACTGGTACACCAGGCTCGACATCAGGTAACGGTCGGTGAACACCAACGCCCCCCGGCGCACCGCCGGGAGCAGGGTCTGGTCGAGGTGCACGCAACGATCCGCGGCGTACAACAGGCCGATGCGGGCCATGGCCAGGGGCGAGCGGCGGTCGGCGCCTTTGATCAACGAGCGGACAAGCTTCCCGTCCGGGCTGTCCGAGGGCTCGAAGGTGGCGACCACGTCCTGGCCGGCGTCTCGAAACAACGCCGCCAGGCGCGCCACCTGGGTGGTGGTGCCCGCCCCGTCCAGCCCCTCGAGGACGATGAGCCGGCCGCGGCTCACGCTTCGGTCCTGCCGTGCCGGCGCTCGCGCACCCGCTGCGCGCTCTCGTAGGCCGCGTAGGGCTTGGGCACGTGGCTGATGATCTGCCGCATCTTGTGGCCGCGCTCTTGGCGCGGAATCTCCGCCACCTGCTCGAGGGTGTAGGTGACCTCGTCGTACAGACCGTGCTCGCGCAGGTATTGGCCCATCTTGTCGTCGACAAAACTCGCCACGCGCGAGGCCGAGCCGCCCTTTTCGGTCACGAACAAGACCTTGAGGTTGTTCTGTCGGATGTGCTGCAACTGGTACTGGAGCAGGCCGGGCACCCGCAAGAACAGAATCTCGAACGGAATCGGCGGGTGGGCTTGCCACATGTCGTCGCCGCCGCGCAGAAAGATTGTGTCGTCGGTGCGCCCGTGCACACGCACCCGGCCGAACGGGCTCTTGCATTCGCATTGGCCATCGAGGAACTCGAGCTGATCGGTCAGCACGTAACGCACCAGGGGCTGGGCGGTGTTGAGCAAATTGGTGACAAGCACCGTGCTCGAGACCCCGCCCTTGGTCACCGGGTGGCCGTCGGCGTCGGCCGGCTCCAGGATGCACGCGTCCTCGTTGACGTGGAGGTGGCCGTGCGAACAGCTCGTGGCCATCGGCACGCACTCGGTGGCGGCGTAGGTCTCGACGAGCTTGGCCCCGGGGAACGCGTCCAGCAGGGCCGCGCGGCAGGACAAGGTCAGGGGCTCGGAGCCCGAGGTGATCACGTCGGGGGCGATGCGCAGCGCGCCCCGGCGCTGCTCGGCGGCGAGGAGCTCGAGCACGGTGGCGTAGCTGTGCAGCAAATGCGGCCGCGTGCGGTTGAGCTCGTCGACGATCGCGCCCAAAGGCATGTCGATGCTCAGCACCTGAGGGGTCACGAACAGCCGGCCGAGGGCGGGCACCCGCATCGCCAACAGCGCGCTCATGAAGTGCCCGCGGTTGGCGACCACAAACGTCATGCGGGTCTTGCCCCGCACCAGGCTCCGCAAGGTGTCGCGCTTGCGCAGGGCGTGCTGGAAGATGCGCGCGAAGGTCAGGCCCCGGGTCATCGACCAGCTCTCGAGGTTGTTCACGAAGATGCCCACCTGACCGGTGGTGCCCGACGTGACCGCGACCAGGTACTCGTCGTTGAGCAGGGTCCCGGCGCGGTCCTCGTCGCGCACAAACCGCAACAGCGCCCGCTCCGACAGGCCCGCGTCGGTGATGGTGTCGGCGAGCCGTTCGACAAACGTCTGCTTGGTCACCGGCGGCACGTCGTCGAGCGCCCCCGCGGCGGCCCCGCTCGCGCTGATGTGGGGTCGGTACAGGGCGGTGCGCGACGCGGCGGCGAGCACCCGGCGCAGCCGTTGTTGGCGGACCCGCTCGATCTGGCCCGGCCGCAGCACCCGGGTGCGGGCCGCGACCACCTCTTGGAGAAACCACGCCACCTCCCGCGGCGGGAGGCGCAATCCAGCGGGGGGACGGGCTGGCGACATGCTCAGGGCGCGCCTTGGGCCGGCTCGAACTTGACCAGGGTCATGCGCGCGCGCTCTTGGGGGGCCTGGTTGCCGACCGCCGCCCGCTGCACGAGGCGGATCATGCCCACCCCGGGGGCGTAGGTCCACAGCAGCTCGATGCGCACCGCCTCGCCGGACTCGGTGCGGCCGTCGGTCTCGGCCCGGACCCGCACGCAGTCATCGAAAAAGCCCGCCGGGGTGGTCACCGCGAAGCCGGTATCCACAATTTCGTATTTTTCCACCGTGGACACCGACGGCACCGCCATCCAGCTGTGCCCGGTCTTGAGCGGGTCTTGCAGGATGAACCGGTCCCCGTCGAACACCCCGTCGCGGCGGTGGGCCATGCGCCCCCCGCCGGTGAGCTGGAAAAAGCCCTCTGCGTCCTGGCCGGTGACCTCGATGCGGTGGTCGGGGGTGCCGGCGGGCGCGGGCTCGGGCCGGTAGGTCCACGCCGTGCCCACCGCCAACGGGTAGTAGTCGATGGCCCGGAGCGTGGGCCGGGCGTCCGGCCGCGCCTCCTCGTGAGCGCAGCCGCCCGCGGGGATCACCACCAAGAGTGCCCACGCTGCCCAGAGTCCTTTGCGCATGCCCCCGTCTAGCAGACCTGAGCGCCCACGAGTAGAAACCGAGACGATCCCCGGCCCTCTCCGTCGATCGTCCGAGGCGGTTCGGTTATTGGGCGGCGGTGTCCCGCGTCTTGGGCCACGGCGCCTGCGCGACCTCGCCGACGGGGGGGGTGCTCGAGGGCGCGCTCGACAACGCGTCGAAGGCGCGGCGCGCGGCGAGTTGGACCTCGATGTCGGGGTGACCGGTGCTCAGGGTGAACAACCAAGCCCTCCCCTCGTCCGTGCCCATCGCCCGCACCGCGTCGATGGCGCGTTTGCGCACGTAGGCGGGCTTGCTGTCGGCGTATTCGATCACCGGGATCACCGCCTTGGGGTCGGCGATCAGCGTCAGTGCGCCCAGGGCGGCCTCGGCCAGGTCGCGGTCTTCACCGTCGAGAACCGCGATCAGCCGATCCACCGACGCGCTGTCTTTTTTCAAGCCCAACACCCGGATGGCCTGGCGTTTTTGGGTGATGGACGCGACATCGTCGTCGAGGATGCCCACCAGCTCGGGGATGCTCTTGCGCTCCATCGACCGCGCCCCGTGGGCTTCGTCGAGAGCGTCGTTGAGCGCCCGGGCGAACAGAATCGTCGTCGGGCTGTCGCCCACCGCGCGACCGGTGCCACGGTACATCAGCCCGTCCTTGCCCATCACGTCGGCCCGGACCCGCACCGTGCCGGGCTCGTCGCCCCGCGGTGGCGCCGCGCGCAACACCTCGACGCGCAACAGGGCCGGGCCGCGGTCTTTTTTGAACACAAACCCCGCGTGTTTGTCGACGCCGTCCTCGCACGTGCGCTGCAAAAACGGCATCGACAACGTCCGGGCCGCGCCGAGGTCGACGTCGACCTCCACTTTGCCCACCGTGACCAGATCGTCCTGACACGCCCCGAGCAGCGACACCCCGAGCAAGAGGCCCAGCACCCGCGTCATGCACCGCCCCGGTGGGTGGCGAGGACCTTGGACGGCAGCTCGCGCCCGAGCGCGCGCTCCATCGCGAGCGACACCTCGCAGAGCTTGTCGAGTTGAATCCCGGTGCGGATGCCCATGCCCTCGAGCATGTACACCAGGTCCTCGGTGGCCACGTTGCCCGACGCGCCCGGCGCGTAGGGACAGCCGCCCAGCCCCCCGGCGGCGGAGTCGAACGAGCGCACGCCCTCCTCGAGGCCGGCCACGATGTTGGCCAGGGCGGTGCCGCGGGTGTCGTGCAGGTGCAACGCGACCTTGTTCAGCGGGACCTCTTGTTTGAGGTCGCGCATGAGGGCGGCGACTTGGCGGGGGTTGCCCACGCCGATGGTGTCGCCGATGGAGATTTCGTACGCGCCAAGCTCGAGCAGGCGGCCGGCGAGCGCGACGACGTTCTTGGCGGGCACGTCGCCCTCATAAGGACACCCGAACGCGCAGCTCAGGTAACCGCGAAAAGGGATGTCGTCGGCCCGGGCCCGCTCCGCGACCTCGACGTAGCGCTGGAAGGCTTCTTCGGTGGTGGCGTTGATGTTCTTTTTGTTGTGGGTGTTCGACGCCGCGAGCACAAACGCGACCTCGCGCATGCCCGCCTTGGTGGCGTTTTCGTAGCCACGCATGTTGGGGATCAACGCCGCGTACGCGACCCCGTCCTCGCGGCGAATGCCCCGGGCGACCTCGGCCTGGTCGGCCAAGGGCGGAATCCAACGCGGGTTCACAAACGCGGTGATCTCGATGCGGCGCACGCCAGCGGCGACCAGCCCGTGGATGAAGCCGATCTTCGCGGTGGTTTCCACCACGGTTTTTTCGTTCTGTAGGCCATCCCGCGGGCCCACCTCCATGAGGCGGACCGTGTCGGGGACAGATTCAAAGACCACACCCAACTCCTGCAGACATCTTAACGTCTTTTCGCCGTGTGCGGGAACACACAGTGCGCGGCCGTGGCACGCCGTGCCGGCCCCGGATCACTGCAGGGGGATGCGCGCCGAAAACCGCACCGGGCCGTTGGCCTCGATGAAGGGGTGGGCGCTCTTGGGCAGCCCGAGCCCCGCCGCGGGCACGGCTTGGTCCAGGACCAACACCGCCACGTTGCCCGGCCCACGCTCAAACCCGGTGCGCAGCTCGATGTATTTGCCGCGGCGGGTCTGGTCGAAGAACAGCCCGAAGCCAGGACGTGGTTCGTCCTCGCTGGGGCTCACCCGGGCCCCGGCCCCGAAGTCGAGCAGGCCTTTGTCCGCTTTGAGCACGTAGCGTTTGAGGTGGGCGGTCAGCACCGGGTCGTCGGTCTTCACCGTCGAGGGGTCGATCGCCCCGCGCACCACCAACCGGCCGCGCCCGTCGAGGCCGCGCGCCTCGAGCCGGACGAGCTGCACGGTCCCGGCGATCTCGCCGGCGGTGGTCGGCATCTTGAAGTGAACCGGCACTGGCGCGGCCAGCGAAAAGTACGCGGGGATGTACAGCGGCGGCGGCGGGGGCGGCGCTTCTTGCGCCGGCGTCGGCGCGGCTTGGCCGACGAGGGCGAACAGGAGGGGCCAGGCCGCGAGCATCTCAGCCGAACAAACGCGGGGCGGCCGCGGTGTGCCGGTCGAGCACGTTCAAGATTTGTTGGACCTCTTCGCGTGCTTTGAGGAGCAGCTCCCGGTCCGACCTCGCAAACCCAAAGCCGAGCTGGCCGGCCTTGTCCCGGCCGGTCTTGAGCACGCTCACCGGGCGCGCCGGGGCCGCGTCGTCGTCGGCGCCGTTGTCGGATTCGGCGAAGGCGTCGACCTGGACCACACGGTCACCGCTGGCGAGCACGCGCTGGCCTTCGGCGAGCTCGGCCGCTTTTTCGTCCTCGACCGCGACCAGCTCGACCTCGACGAGGGCTTCACCCGGCGGGGTGCTCGGGGCGTCGGCCGCGGGCTGGGGCGAAGGCTTGGCGTCGGGGGCCGCGGGTGCCGGCGGGGTGCTTTGCACCTCGACGGGGGGCACGGTGTCGCCGCGCACCACCGCGCGCAACGCTTGGCGCGCGCCGGCGATGGTGAAGCGCTGCACGTGCAGGAGCTCTTTGATCGCGAGCAGGGTCTCGACGTCGCGCTTGCGGTACATGCGGTGACCGCTGCGGGACTTGTGGGGACGCACCTGGGGGAACTGGGTCTGCCAGTAGCGCAACACGTGGGGCTCGACGTTGACGAGGTGCGCGACCTCTCCGATCTTGAAGTACTTCTTCTCGGGGAGGTCGACCTTGCTCACCGCCACCCAGACCGAACTCGACGCCACGTCGCGCGAACCCTTCATCTTGCCTCCCCGCTGTCACCGGCCCATCGGCCCGCGTCCCTCGTCATCACCGAATCGCTCAGTCGAACTCTTTGTCGCCCTCGCCCACCGCGGTCGTCGTCCCGTCGTCGGACAGCGCGTTCTTCAGGACTTGGCTGGGCTTGAACGACAACACCCGGCGCGCGCTGATTTCGATCTCGGTCCCGGTCTGCGGGTTGCGGCCCCGCCGCGGCTTTTTGTGCCGCACCTCGAACTTGCCGAAGCCGGAGATCTTGATCTTCTCGCCCTTCTCGAGGGTCTTTTTCATCGTCTCGAACACCAGCTCGACGAGCTCGGACGATTCTTTTTTTGAAAACCCGACCTTCTGAAACACGCTCTCGACGATGTCCGCCTTGGTCAGCGTGCGCTTCGTTTTGTCTTCGTCGTTCATGGCTCTTCTCCCCCGCCCGGTGCCCGCGTCGCCTCGTCAAAGGCGCGCTCAAAACTATCACCGTCCCGTTCGTGGTCCACGCGTTCTTTCCCCGAAAGCTCACTCTCGGCCGGCACCAACTCGGCGCACGCGTACGTCGACCCGCCCGCGATCAACACGGAGCTTATCCCAGCGAACACCAAGCCACGCACCTTGACCCCGCGGCGTCCTAAAATGAACGCGGCCACGATCACCACCGCGGCGAGCCCCACCGCGGCGTACATGGTTTGTGCGGCCACGAACGACAGGCCCACCGCGGCCAGGGCCAGGGCGCGCACCCACGTGGGGCTGCGCGCCGGGGCGCCGGGCGCCTCCGACGAGACCTCGTCGTCGTCGGTCAACCGCGGACCTCAGCCCCGAACCCTTGCTCGGCGGTGGCCACCAAGGCGTCGGCCGCGGCCGCGATCTCTTTGTCGGTGAGGGTGCGGTCGTCGGCGCGCAGCACGAAGCTCACCGCCATCGATTTTTTGCCCGCCGGCAACTGCTCCCCTTTGTAGACATCGAAGACGTCGACATCCTCGAGCAGCGCCTTGACCTCTTTGGTCTCGGCCAGGCGCCGGCACAGCGTGCCCGCCAACACCGAGTCGTCGACCACGAACGCCAGATCGCGCCGCACCGACGGAAACCGTGGCAAGGGGGCGGCCTCGGGCTTGTCCCGCACCGCTTGGGTCACACGCTGGACCCGCAGCTCGAACCCGAACACGGGCCCCTTGATGTCGTAGGCCTCGAGCACGTCGGGGTGCAGCTCCCCGATGGTGCCCACCGGGCAGCGCGAACCGTCGCAGGCCCGCATCGTGACCTCGGCCCGCGCCCGGGGATGCAAGTGTCCGGGGCCGTCCTCGAGGTGGGAAAAGCCGATGTCGTTGCCCACGTACCCGACCTCGAGCCCAAACGCCTCGAGCAGGTCCTCGAGGGTGCCCTTGAGATCGTAGAAGTCTGCGTCCTTCTGGCGGTGGTCAAAGCCCACCCGCCCCACCGGGCCGGTGAGCACCGCGGTGATGCGCTCCTCTTCGGTGACGAACGCATCGCCCCCGAGCGGGCCGTCGTCGTCGTCGAGACGCGGCGCGGCCCCGTTTGGGTTGTGGGCCACGAACACCGAGCCGACCTCGAACAGGCGGACCTGCTCGGCCCCGCGGCGTTGGTTGAGGGCGACGTTCTTGAGCAACGCCGGATACAAGGACTGGCGAAGCAGACTCATTTCTTCGCCCAGGGGGTTTTTGATCTCCACCGGGTCGGCCCCGGTGACGAACAGGGCCGCGTCCTTGGGGCCCATGAAGCTGAAGTTGATCGCTTGCGAAAACCCCGCGGCCTTGAGCACGCGCGAACACACCCCCACCGTGCGTTTGGCCTTCACGTCGTACAGGCCCTGGGCTTCACCAGAGCGCGCGGGCAGCGTCGGCGGCACCGCGTCGTACCCGATGAGGCGCAGCACCTCCTCGATGAGGTCCACCTCCCGGGTCAGGTCCGGCCGGTAGGTCGGCACCCGGAACCGCAAGGCACGGCCTTCGCGCCCGGACACCTCCAGGCCGATGCCGAGCAGCAGCTTGCTGCAGCGGGCCTCGTCGACGTCGCGCAAGGGGAGCCCGGTGAGCTCGGCCACGCGCTCGGGGCGCAGGCTGACCTCGACGGGTTTCATTTTTTTCGGGTACACGTCGATGGTGCCGCGGGCCACGCGCCCGTTGCCCAGCTCGGCGATCAGCGACGCGGCCCGGTCGAGACATTGGCGAATCCCGTTGGGGTCCGCCCCCCGCTCGAACCGGTGCGAGGCCTCGGAATGCAACTGGTGCCGCTTTGCCGTGCGCCGCACCCGGCTGGGCGCAAAGTACGCACACTCGAGGAGGATGCGCGTGGTCTTGTCCGACACTTCGGTGCGCGCGCCCCCCATGACCCCGGCGAGGGCGATGGGGCCCACGGGGTCGGCGATGACGAGGTCATCGCCGGAGAGGGTGCGCTCCTTGTCGTCGAGGGTGGTCAACGTCTCGCCCTCTTCCGCGGTGCGCACGATGACCTCGGCGCGCTCGCGGTCCTTGCCGATGGTGTCGAGGTCGAAGGCGTGCAGCGGGATGCCGCGCTCCATCATCACCAGGTTGGTGATGTCGACAATGTTGCTCACCGAGCGCACACCACACGACGCGAGCCGCGACACCAACCAGGCCGGGCTCGGCCCCACCTGCACGTCCTCGAGCACGCGGCAGCCGTAGCGGGGACAGCCGTCTGGGTCCTGGATCGTGACGTGGGCCATGCTGTCGATGGGCGCGCCGCGCTCGGCGCAGGTCGGGGCGGAGACTTTGCGGCGGGCCTCGAGGGCCACGCTCACCTCGCGCGCCACCCCAATGTGACTGAGCGCGTCCGGCCGGTTGGGGGTCACGCCGATCTCGAGCACGACGTCGTCGCGGCCGAGCAGCTCGGCGAGGACGAGGCCGGGCTTGGCCCCCTCGGTGCCGGTGAGGTTCATGATCCCGGCGTGCTCGGTCGAGAGGCCGAGCTCTTTTTCCGAACAGATCATGCCGAACGATTCTTGTCCGCGAATCTTGGCCTTCTTGATCTTGAGCCCGCCGGGCAGGACCGTGCCCACCGGCGCGAACGCGACGAGGTCGCCCTGCTCGAAGTTGGTCGCGCCGCACACCACCTGCACGGTCTCGGTGCCGGTCTCGACCTGGCAGAGATTGAGCCGGTCCGCGTCGGGGTGCGGCTCTTTTTTCGCCACCTGGGCCACGATGACGCCGTGGATGTCCGCGGCCATGTCGATCATGCCCTCGACCTCGAGCCCGGACAGGGTGAGCCGGTCGGCGATGGTTTGGTTGTCGATGTCGTCGAGCGCGACCATTTCGCGCAGCCATTTTGTAGAAATCAACATGAGCTTTGCCTCGTCAACGTCCTCGCCCAGAAGGCGGGCGTGCACAACTTCGAAAGTTCTTCAGCGCGTTCTGCCACAAGCTCGCGAACCGTATCCTCGACTGGTTGCCAGCAGACGCTGGCGACCCGGGGCGAACGCGCCGTACGGCGCCTGGAGCCCCGACATCGGGGGAGCGCGGCGACTCGATGAGCTTGCGAATCGTGAGCCGCGCGGGGGGATGGGACATCCCCCCTAAAAGAATTGATGCAAGAAACGCTGGTCATTTTCGAAGAACAACCGAATGTCACTGATCCCATAGCGCAGCATCGCGACCCGCTCGACCCCGATGCCGAACGCGAAGCCCGACACCTCGTCGGGGTCGAAGCCGGAGTGTTTGAACACTTCGGGGTCGACCATGCCCGCGCCCATGATTTCGATCCAGCCCGTGCCTTTGCAGATGCGGCAGGTGTCGCCGGTCTTGAGCGTGCCCTCGCCCGCGCACATGAAGCACGTGATGTCGACTTCCGCCGACGGCTCGGTGAACGGGAAAAAACTCGGCCGCAGCCGCACCTTGGTGCCGGGGCGGAAGATGCGCTCGGCGAACACCTGCAGGGTGCCCTTGAGGTCACCAAACGTGACCTGCTTGTCGACGTAGAGGCCTTCGATCTGGTGGAACATCGGCGAGTGGGTCACGTCGTGGTCGTTGCGGTACACGCGCCCGAAGCACGCCACGCGCACGGGGGCTTTTTTGAGCGACAGCATGGCCCGGATTTGCACCGGCGAGGTGTGGGTCCGGAGCACCACGTCGTCGTTGATGTAGAACGTGTCCTGCATGTCCCGCGCGGGGTGGTCGGCGGGCATGTTCAACGCTTCGAAGTTGTAGAAATCGTGCTCGATCTCGGGCCCCTCGGCGAGGGTGAAGCCGAGGCTCGACAGCACCGAGAGGATGTCGTCGGCGGTGCGGGTCAGCGGGTGGGTCCGGCCGTAGCCCCGGCGCCGACCGGGCAAGGTCACGTCAATGCGGTCTTCGAACTCCGCCGCGCGCTCTTTTTCTTTGATGCGCAACAGGTTGGATTTGACCAGCTCCTCGAGGAGGTCGCGCACCTCGTTGGCCTTGGAGCCGACCTTGGGCCGGTCCTCTTTGCTGAGCTTGCCCATGCCGCGCAGCACCGACGTCAGCTTGCCCTTCTTGCCGAGAAAGCCCACGCGCAGCTTCTCGACGTCGTCCTTTGTCGCCGCATCCTGGAAGCTCTGTTCGGCCTCGGTTTTGAGGGTGTTCAGTTCACCCACCATCGCTTGCACGTCCACGGGTCAGGCCCCTTTCTTCGTCGCGCACGACCACGCTGGGCACGCTCTTGCGTACTCGGTCGCCGGATACAACAAGGCCCGGGCAACATGAAGGTCACCCGAGCCAAATGTCACTGATTGTGTATGTTGTCTTACTTCGCCTGCTGCACCACAGCGGCAAAACCATCGGGGTCGTTGACGGCCAAATCGGCCAACGCCCGACGATCGAGACCGATGTTGGCCTTCTTGAGGCCGCCCATCAGCGCGCTGTAGGACATGTCGTTCAGCCGGGCCGCGGCGTTGATGCGCGCGATCCAGAGCTTGCGGAACATGCGCTTGCGCACCTTGCGGTCGCGGTAAGCGTACTGCAGGGCCTTGTCCACCGACTCGGTGGCCGAGCGGAACAGACGACTGCGGGTGCCGTAGTAACCAGACGCCAGCTTGAGGCGGCGCTTGCGACGACGACGAGTTTTGAATCCACCTTTGACGCGTGCCATGTGAAAACCTCCGTCCTACTTCATCATGTAGGGGATTTGACGGGCCACCAGGCCGGCGTCGCCCTTGCGCATGTAGTTGGCCAAACGTTGCTGGCGCTTCTTCTTCCGCGACTTGTTGGACAGGCAGTGCCGATGTCCCTTCGACGCGAACTTCACAAGGCCGGTGCCCGTGACGGTGAATCGCTTCGCCGCCGCCCGGTTGGTTTTCATTTTTGGCTTATTGCCGCGTGACTTCTTACAACCCGCCATGGCGAGCTCCTCGGGTGTGCGCTCCTCGACGAGGACCGCAGTGGTTTGTCCGGTGGCGTCCGCTCGCCGAGGCGAGAAGCGCTTTTAGCCACAAGACGGGCCCAACGTCCCGGCCCACCCGGAACGTCGCGCGAACGGTATTCGTAGCCCATCGACCGGCGAAGTAAAGGCCCGCGTCAGGACGCGGGCGACTTTTTCACCACCTGGGCGGGGGCCCGGGTGATCTCCGGCCCGCTCGGGGCTTTTTCGACCTCGGGGGCACGCTGGGGCGCGGCGGCGGCGGCGGGACGAGACCCGCCCCCTTTCACCGGCGCGACAATCATGAACATTTGCCGGCCTTCCATGCGCGGGGCCATTTCCACCTGCGCCATGTCCGCCACGTCCTCGGCCACCCGCTGCAAGATGTCGCGGCCGATTTCGGGGTGCACGATCTCGCGGCCCCGGAACATGATGGTCACCTTGCACTTGTTGCCCTTGCCGATGAATTTCTTCACCCGGTTGAGCTTCACGTCGAAGTCATGCTTGTCCGTCTTGGGGCGGAACTTGACCTCTTTGACCTCGATTTGGTGCTGCTTCTTCTTGGCCTCGTTGGCCTTGCGCTTCTGCTCGTACTTGTAGCGCCCGTAGTCCATGATCTTGCACACCGGGGGCCGGGCCGTGGGGGACACCTCGACCAGGTCGAGGCCCTGCTCCTCGGCACGGCGAAGCGCTTCGTCGGTGGGCAAGATGCCGAGCTGGGTGCCATCGTCGGCGATGACACGCACTTCGCGGACGCGGATGCGTCGGTTGACACGCGGCTCTCGGCTGCGGCTCTGTTGATCACGCCCCCCGCGGGGGCCTCCTCGGTAAGCGATGAGTCACTCCTTGTGGTCGCCACAGTGGCAACGTGGGGCAATCTATACGCCTCGAATGCCCCGAAGGAAACCGGGCGGCAAGGGGTTTTCGCCTGCGGCATTCGTTTTTTTGGTGCCGTCGACGACAACCGCGCCAAAAAAATCGGGCCCGTGAGGGCCCGGCTGGTTGGCACGACTGGGATTGAACCAGCGACCCCCACCGTGTCAAGGTGATGCTCTACCACTGAGCTACGTGCCAGTTGTGCATCGACGTAAACGCGATGCGCGCCCCTGTCAACAACATCATTGGCCCACAAAGACCGGGGCGCGTTTTTCCCGGGCCGCGGCCAGGCCCTCTTGCAGGTCGAGCGACGCCAACACCCGCTGCCGACGCGCGCGCATGGCCTCTCGGTCGGTGTCGGTGACCGCGCCGCCCTGGGCAAACGCGTCGATGGCGCGCCTGGTGGCGTCGACCGCGAGGGGGCCGTTGTCGGCGATGGCCTGGGCGCAGGCTTGGCCGTCGTCGAGGACCTGCTCGCTGCGCCGGCCGAACACCCCGCACGCGACCGCCTCGTGCCCGGACATCGTCGTGGCCGGCAACAACAAGCGGCGGGCCGCGGCCGGGCCGATGCGGCGCACCAAGCGCTCGATGCCTTCTTCGGGATAGACAAGCCCAAACCGGCACGCGGGGATGCCGACGGTGGTCGCCGGGTGCACGACGGTGAGCGCGCACGAGACCGCCAGCTCGACCGCGCCCCCCATACACACGCCTTCGATGGCGGCGACCACCGGGACCGCGCACGACTCGAGCGCGGCCGCGGCCGCGTCGATGGGGTTGATGCCCCGGGCGCGCTCTTCGTCGTCGAGCTGGTCGAGGAAAAAGCCCGACGAGAACACCCCGCCTTGGCCGGTGAGCACCACCGCGCGGATCGCAGCCGGGAGGTCGGCGACGCCCTCCTGCACGGCCGCGAGCATGCCGCGGGTCAGGGCGTTCTTCTTTTCGGGGTGGGACAACGTGATGGTGCGGACCGCGCCCGCGTCGGCGATGTCGACCCGCCCCACCGCGCGCATCAATCGTCCTCGACGATCATCAGCACGTCGCCTTCGTTGACCGCCTGGCCCTCTTCGGCTTTGACCTCGAGCACCTTGCCGTCGTCCTCGGCCTCGATGGGCATTTCCATCTTCATCGACTCGATGATCACGAGGGTGTCTCCCTCTTCGACCTCGTCGCCGGCTTTGACGGGAATCTTCCAGATGGTGCCGGTGATGTGCGCTTTGATCTCGGTGGCCATGCTCTTCCTCCGCGGACGGCAATCTATCCAAAATGTGGGCGCGGCAAAGGCAAAACCGTCACCCGGGCAGGCCGAGCATCAGCCCGCACTCGGGGCACTCCCCGTCGACGAGGGCGCCGCTGTGGCCACAGGCCGGACAGGTCACGACCTCGGCCTCGAGGTCCACCGCCTCGGTGTTGAACGTGCCCTGCCCCTCTTCGGCGATCATGCCCGCGAAGCGCTCTTTCAGGAACGTGCCCACCGCCTCGACGTCGTCGCGCGCCACACACACGCCGTATTTGATCGCGGCGGCCGAACCCAATGCCACGTCCATGTCCGCCTCTTCGGCGTGCACGTAACAAACAAACCCGCCCCCCAAGAGCGCGCTCTCCATCTCGCGGGCCGCGGCGAGGTTGCCCTGGGGCAAGATCACTTTGTCTTTGCCCTCCAACTGTTCGCGCGGGGCGCCGAACGCCGCCTGCTCCTCCTCGAGGCTCGCGGGATCGACGAGGGCCACATCGCAGGTCTTGCACCGGTCAAACCCGGCTCGGTATTCGCTTCGGCACGACGGGCACACCAACATCGACGTCTCCTCAGCGGGGGTCCAGCGACACTTCGACCTCGCGCTCCCGCACGCACGAGCTGCAACAGCGGTTGCTGTTGTCCTCGAGACCGACCCGGGCCACCAGCTCGCGGTCGGCATAACCCGGGGCCCGCACCACGATGTGGTACAGGCCGGGCGCGTCCCCGAACGTGCAGGTGTTGGTCTCCTCCAAAAACTCGTCGCACACCGGCTCGCCCCGCGCCTCCCCGTTGAGCACGTATTCGAGCACGAAGTCCTCGACGGGCACGCCCGTCGACGAGTCAAACACCGCCACCGACATCGCGCGCTCGCACAAAAAACAATCGCAGGCGCTTGGGCTGTCTCCACAGGCCGCGGCCCAGAGCATGGAGGCGAGCCCCACCAGGAAGAAACTGAAGCGGTTCATGGCCGAAGGCTGCCACAATCCGCCGCGGGGGGCCGCCCCCTTTTTTTGTGCTCAGTCGAGGCTGAGCGTGCCCGGGGTCGGCGCGGGGTTGACCACGTACGCGCCGGTGGCGAGGTCGATCTGCAGCGACTGGTCGGCGGGCGCGCCCCCGTCCACCGACCGCTCGCCCACCGAGGTGCCGTCGGGCATGGTCAGCCGGATCCAGTCTCCGTCGAGGTCGAACGCGGGGAGGATGCCGTCGTTGTGATCGGGACCGGCGAACAACACCAGGGCCGCGCCTTGCGCGATGGTCCCGCCGGTGAACGTCCACTTCATCGGGTCGGCGGGGTCGTCGGACAGCCCCCAGCCGGTGAGGTCGATGTTGTCCCCGCCGACGTTGCTCAGCTCGAGCCACGGCGGGTACGCGCCGGTGCCGTCGTCGAGGGTGGACTCGTTGTCGGTCATCAGCTCGCTCACGAGGACGGGGACATACCCCGGACATGCGTGGCACAGCACCGGGCCCCCCGTGACGATGAGATTGTCGTAGGTGGCGGTGGGCGCCCCGTCGACCGGGCCGGTCTCGAGGGTGTACGACCACGTCGGCGGGAAGAACGTCATCGATAGGGAATAGCGGTCCCCGTCGGTGTCGCCGGTGGCGATGTCGTTCCAGTTGTGGTGGGTGTTTTCGTAGGTGATGTCGTCTTCGAACATCGCCGCGCAGGCGCCCCCGACGTCGACGCGCAGGGTGTCGCCGGTGTAGATCGCGCTCTCCCCCACCCCGATGGTGTCAAAGACCCGCCGCAGCGATGCCTTCACATCGCCGCCGGTGGACTCGAACCGCAGCACATGGGTGTCGAAGCCGCCCCCGCCGGCCGGCGCGTCGACGCAATCGCCGTCTCCATCGCCGTCTCCATCGCCGTCTCCATCGCCGTCGCCATCGCCGTCTCCATCGCCCCCGTCGCCATCACCGGGGCCACCATCGTTGCCGCCGGTGCCGCCATCACACGCCAATGCCCCCGCCAGAGCGAAAAACAGGCCCGCGATCCAAAACCACCGTGTCTTCATCGTGCACTCCCATTGGACAGCATCCACTCACTTGGGAGGTGTGCCATACAAAAAAGCGCCCACCACCGTGGACGCTTTTTGGCTGACAAAATCTGAGCGGACCGGGTCAGGTGCGGGGAATGGCCCCGTGCACCGGGCTTTCGCCGGCGTCGACCTGTACGTCGTCGGGACGCACCTCGATCACCACCGCGTCCTCGGGCAAAAACGGTGTGCGCGCGCACAGGGCACGAACCGCGTCCACCAGATCCGGGCGGTCCTCGAGGTGGGGCTCACCGTCGTCGGACACGCGCCCCACCACCGCCACGTGGGCCAGGCCACACACCGTCGGGAGCTCCGCGTCCTTGTGGACCACAAAGCGTGGGCGCATCCCGATGCGCACCCGGTCGCAGAAGATCGCTTTGTCGGGGAGCAGACCCACCCAAGCGCTGTCGCCGGCGGGCATCAAGCGCACGCACACGCAGGTGTCGCGGTCGCCCTCGTCGGGTTGGAACGTGAACATCGGCGTGGGGCCAAACAGCGCATGTGCCCGTTTGGCGAAGAGCGCGTGGGAGATCGAAACAACCTTGTCCATCGATGTCACTCCAGAAATTGCGTGGTCCGCGTAATCCAGCCTGCGTGTGGTTTCAACCCGCCGCGGAGCGAACGGTGACCGGATCGACATCGTCCACTTCGTGCGGGTCAGACCCGATTTCAGCGGCGAAGGCATGGGCCCCCGCCCGTTCAAACGCTTTGAGCACCGGGCGCGGGTCGTCGTCGCACAGGGCGATGACCGCGCCCCCGCCGCCGGCCCCGGTGAGCTTGGCCCCAAGCGCGCCCGCGTCCCGGGCGGCGTGGCAGAGCTTCTCGATGGTGGGCGTGCTGACCCCGAGGGCGTTGAGGTAGCCCTGGTTGAGGTCCATGAGTTCGCCCACTTTGGCCAAATGGCCCTCCTCGAGCGCGGCGCGCACTTCTTGCGCGAGGCCGCCGATGCCGTCGAACAGATGTTGGTACGCCTTCGGATGCCGGCGCATGCGATCCCGTAACGCGCCCACGGCGTGCACGGTGCCGGCGTGTTTGCCCGACAGGCCCACGGCCATGCGGATGCGGCGCCCGGGTTGAATACGCTCGACGACGTTGTCGGGTTCGCCCTTTTTGAACCACACCAGGCCCCCGTGGGCGATCACGGAGTGATCGACCCCCGATGGGTTGCCGTGGAACACCCGCTCGAGGCGGTGGGAGTAGCCCATCACCTCCTCGTCGGTGACGGATTTGGACAAGAACCGGAACACCCCGCGCACGAGGGCCACGGACAGAGCCGCGGACGAACCGAGACCACTGCCCGCGGGGATCGCGCCTTCGGCCACGAAGGCCAGGCCGCGCACCTCGTCGCCGAACATCGCGATCAGTTCGGCCAGGGCGTTGCGCAGCGCTTCGGGGCCTTCGCCGTCGGGGTCGGGACGCGCGCCGGTCTCGAGACCGAGGCCGGTGCCGCGGAAGGTGGGACCGGACAGGCCGTCGTCGGTGCGTTTGCTCACCGCCACCCGCACGCCCCGGTCGAGGGTGGCGGCGATGGCCGGCTGTCCGTAGACGACCGCGTGCTCGCCCATCAGGATGATTTTGCCGGGTGCATACCCGAACGCGGCGTCGAGACCGTTCATGCGTTCCCCCGGAGGTCGTTGAGCACCTCGCGGGCACGGTTTTCCCTGAAGCAGGTCTCCGCCGTCAACACCTGCGCGACTTTGTCCACTTCCTCGCCCGAGGCGCCGGCCGCGAGCGCGACCTGGCGGGCGTGCAACGACATGTGGCCGCGCTGGATGCCTTCGGTGGAGAGCGCGCGCAGGGCGGCGGCATTTTGCGAGAGGCCGACGGCGGCGAGCAGGCCGGCCAACGACGCCGCCGACGCCGCGAAGGGCCCGAGCAGCTTGCGGCAGGCGGCCACGGTGGGGTGCACCCGGGTGGCGCCCCCGACGGTGCCCACGGCCATGGGCAGCTCGATCCCGGCCTCGAGCACCCCCGCGTCGTCGAGCACGCGGTACCAGGTCAAGCTGGTGTAGCGCCCGCCGCGGGCGGCGTGGGCGTGGGCCCCCGCCTCGATGGCGCGCCAGTCGTTGCCGGTGGCGATCGCCACCGCGTCGACGCCGTTGAGGATGCCCTTGTTGTGCGTGCAGGCCCGGTAGGGGTCACGGGCCGCGAAGCGGTAGGCCTCGACGATCGACTCCGCGATCTCCCGGCCGCGGCCCTCGCGATCCGCGGCCGGCACGTCCTTTTTGCACAGGTCGGCGAAGGCGATGCGCATGGTGGCGCGCGCGCACCGCCGGTCGGAGAGGTTGCTGAGGATGCGCAGGTGGGAGCGGTGGCCGGCGACCTCCTCGAGCGCGGGGGCGATGCCCTCGGCCACGCTGTTGACCGCGTTGGCCCCCATCGCGTCCTTGGTGTCGATGAGCAGGTCGACGACCATCATCGGGCGGTCGCTGTCGAGCTCGGCGTGGGGGCCTTCGGTCAGCGGGGGCAGAATGCGCACCACGAGGTCGAAACAGCCGCCCCCGCGGGCCACGAGACCTTCGCAGAAGGTGTTGGCCTGCTCGAGCAAGGCCGGCTTTTGGGCCTCGAGGCGCGCGCGCACCGCCTCGGGGTCGGCGACGTCGAGCAGCTGGACCTGCCCCACCATGTGCGACGGGTCCGCCTCGGCCGAGAACCCGCCCGAGCGCCGGGCCAGGCCCGCAATGTGACTGCAGGCAGCCACGACGCTGGGCTCCTCGACGGCCATGGGCACGATCACCGGCTGGTCGTTGATCACGAAGTTGAGGGCGAGCCCGAGGGGCAGCCCGAACACGCCCACCGCGTTCTCCACCATGTGGTCGGCGGTGTCTGGGGATAGCCCCTGCAAGAAGGCGTCGAGGTCTGCGGCATCCAGCGAAGTCCCGGCGGCCAACCGCGCGTGTCGTTCGGACACGGGGAGCTTGTAAAAACCGGGGATGCGCGAACTCAAGGCGGGCCTCAGGGGTGTTTTCAGTGATTATAGCGTTTTTAATAAAGACTGAAACCAGTTTATTTTCGTGCTTTTGTGCGCCGCGTCGCGTTGTGACCATGGGTCATTCAAGGTCCCGCCCAGACACGGTTTTTCGTTCGGAGGAGGAACGCAACCGGGGTCTGGTGTGGCCCCATGACACCGCCGCAAAGTGAGATGTCACCGGGCCGCGGGTGGTTGCAGAACCCGCCGGGACCGCCCGGTCAAGGGGCGGCGTTGTCGTCAAACTGGTCGAGCTCGCGGTTGACGTCGACCCGGCCCTCGCCCAGCAAGAGGTCGAGCAGCCGGTTGGACAGGCGCGCGGCCTGCTCGAGGTGGGCGATGCGGTCGGCGACGAAGCCCTCGTCCCCGGTCAGGGCCTTGCCCTTGGGGCGCGAACTCTTGACGATGTCCATCGCGTCGGTGAGGTTGCCCACCGCTTCTTTGAGCTCGCGCTGCTCGCGGCCGCCGAGGATGTTGCCGATCACCCGGCGCAGCTCGGGCTCGGCCACGTAGTTGAGCTTGCGGCTGCCCTTTTCGTAGGCCTTGTGCACCGCCCCCCACCGCAAGAGCCCCTTGAGGCTCATGGACACGTTGGCCGCGGAGATGCCCAACCGCTCGACCAGCTCGGCCTGGGTCATGGGCTTGGGGCTCAAAAAGAGCGCGCAGTACACGCGCCCCATCGTGCGGGTGAAGCCCCAAAACTCGGCCACCCGGCCCGCGACCTCGATGCAGATGTCCTGCGCCTGGACGAGGGCGTCGTCGTGGATTTCGTCATCGGTCGGGTGTCGGCGTTCGGTCATGGTCTGGGCCACCCTTTCAGTGTATTTCGAATTCACTGAAAACTGAAGGGAGACCTCGTGGCCCGCGCCATCGCGCACACCAACATCGCGCTCGTCAAATACTGGGGCAAGCGGGACGCGGCGCTCAACCTGCCCGCCACCGGCAGCCTCTCGCTCACCCTGGACGGGTTTTACACCGACACCACCGTGACCCTCGGGGGCGAGACCGACCGGCTGACACTTGATGGCACCGCCGCGTCCGACGCGGAGACCGCGCGGGTCTCGCGCTACCTCGACCTGGTGCGCGACCTCGCGGGCCGCACCGAGCGCGCCCAGATCGAGAGCGAAAACCACGTGCCCACCGCCGCGGGCCTGGCCAGCTCCGCGTCGGGGTTTTGCGCCCTCGCCCTCGCGGCGTCGTCCGCCTATGGCCTCGACCTCGACCCGCGGGCCTTGTCCGTGCTCGCCCGCCGGGGGTCGGGATCGGCCGCGCGCAGCGTGTTCGGTGGCTTTGTGCGGATGGACAAGGGCGTGCGCGACGACGGCGAAGACTGCGCGGCGTCGCCGATCGCGACCCCGGCCGGGTTCGACCTGTGCCTGCTGGTCGTGCGCTGCGCCACGGGCCGGAAAAAGGTCGGCTCGACCGTGGGCATGAACAGCACCGAGCAGACCTCGCCCTACTTCCCGGCCTGGGTCGAGACCCACGACGCGGACATGCGCGCGGCCGAGGCGGCCATCGCCGCGCGGGACCTCGACGCGCTGGGCGCGACCATGGAGCACTCCACGCTCAAGATGCACGCCAGCGCGCTCGCGGCCCAGCCCGGCCTGTGGTACTTCCGCCCAGTGACATTGGCGGTGATGGACGCGGTCCGCGCGCTGCGCGAGGAGGGCGTGACCGCGTACTTCACCATGGACGCGGGACCGCACGTGAAGGTGCTGTGCCGCGCGGAAGATGGCGAGGGCATCGCCGACCGCTTGTCACAGATCGAAGGCACCCGCGGGGTGAGCGTGTGCCGGCCCGGTCCCGCCGCCCGGCTGGTCGACGGGTGAAGATGAGATCACCGCAACTGATCCAAAACGAAAACGGAATCAGTGTGAACGTTCCACTCTCCCCCCCGCGCACCGCGCGGGCCGACAGGGGTGCGCCAAGGGGCGCGCCCGGGGGGCGCCTGTGCGCCCACCCAATGAGGGCGGGGGTGGGGGCGGAACTGTACAGCACTTACAATTTGCGACATCCACGCCAACACGCGCGAGGCATCGGCCCATGATCGTGCGCGCCCCCGGCAAGCTCGTCCTGTGCGGCGAGTACGCGGTGCTCGAAGGAACCGCGGCCTGCGTCACCGCGGTGGGCCGCGAAGCGGTGCTCGACCTGACGCCGGGGCCGCGCGAGGTCGTCGCCCTCGGGGCCGCCGTCGCGTACGACCTCGACGCCGGTGGCGTGCACTGGGCGGAGCGGCCCGCGACCCACGCGCTGGTGCGCGCGATGTTCGACACCGCCCGGGATCGCGGCATCGCCGTCCCCGGGGCGCGCTGGGCCATCGACTCGGATGCGCTCAACCTCGGGGTGGGCGGACAGCACAAGCTGGGCCTCGGCTCGAGCGCGGCGGTGGCCGCGGCGGTGGCGCGGGCCCTGCTCGGGGACGAGGTGCCTGCCGAGGACGTGTTCGACCTCGCGCTCGCCGGCCACCTTCGGTTCTCCGCCGGGCGCGGCTCGGGCATCGACGTGGCCGCGGCCAGCTTCGGCGGGACCCTGCGCTACCAAGACCGCGTCGCCCAGCCGATGCAGGCCCATTGGTACGGCTTGGATGTGGTCTGTGTCTACGTCGGGCACAGCCAGTCTACGCGGGCTTTTCTGGCCCAGACCGAACGGCTCAAGGCCGACGACCGGCCCGCGTACGACGACGCGATGGCCCGCATCGACGCGGCCACCGAGCGGTTCGCGGCCGGCCTCGAAGCGGGCGACGCCGCCGCGGTGATCGCCGCGGTCGATGCCGCTGGCCGCGGCATGGCCGGGCTCGGCGAGCGCGCGGGGGCGGACATCGTGAGCGCGCCCCACCGCGCGGTGCGGAGGATCGCGGCCTCGTGCGGGGGTGCGGCCAAGCCGAGCGGGGCCGGCGGCGGCGACATCGCGCTGGCGTTTGTCCCCGCGGGTCAGGCCGCGCGGGTCTCGTCGGCGCTGGCCGAGGCGGGCATGGTGGTGCTCGACCTGCCCCTCGCCGCCCCCGGCGCGCGCAGCGCCTGACCGACTTGGCGCCGGGCCCGGCGCCGGGCGGGCCCGAGCAGGTCATGCGCGGGCCGGGGCACACCATCTGTGGGCTGCGCCCCGTCCAGGGAGAACGCGCGCACCCGGCGCGGCAGGGTCCAGGTCGCGACCCGCGCCCCGAGGCGGGCGCGGCGCGAACGGGCGGCACAGAAGCTGAGCACCGCCTGGGCCAAGGCGGCGTGGTCGCGCTCGTCGTCGGCGATGCGCTGCCACATCGTGCGCACCGCGGGGTTCGCAGATTCGGCCGCGGCCCGGGCGGCGATGTCCGCGGCCAGCCCCTCGCCGAACACCCCATCGCGCACCGCTTCGCGGGCGATGCGGAAAAGCCGCGCGTCGTCGTCCTCGTTGCGCACCGGCGCCGCCACCGGGCCGAGGTGCACCGCCCCGGCCCCGACCCCACGCGCGGCCTCGAGACAGAGCGCGGCGTGGCGGTCCTCGTCGTCCGCCGCGCGTCGGGCCCAGGCCACGAGGTCCGGCGGGGCGCCGAGCGCGGTGAGGTCGTCCGCGAGCTCGCGGAACACGGGCGCGGACGCGGCCTCTTTGCGCGCGGCCTCGACGAAGAACCGCGCGGTGGCAGGGTCGGGGCCGCTTGTCGCGGGCCGGTCCCCGCCGTGCACGTCGGGCAACACCGGGCGGCGGCGCACGCGGAGCGGACGGCCCATCGTCCAGTCGCCGAAAAAGATGATCCAGCCCAAGAACAGCGCGAAGGCGATCGCGGCCAGCACCGGGGACAAGAACAGGATCGCGCTCAACCACGCCCCGGCCTTGGCCGCGCGGCGACCGCGCAGCACACCCAGTGACATTTTGATGCGGTCCCGCGCGACCATGCTGATGGCGAAGCCGAGCAAGCCCCCGACCAGAGCCAAGCCCACCGCCTGCCCGGCGTCGAACCGCTCGGTGGCGTAGGTCACCAAGGCGGCCCCGACCACGCCGGCGGGCACCGCCAAGCCCGCCAACGCGAGTTTGGACAGGCGCGGCACCGCCATCGCGTCGGGATCCGGATGGGGCACTTGGGCGCTCGTGCCCTCGCGCGCGGGCTCGGTCATGCTCGCTCCTGGCTCAGACCGGGTACACGCAGTGTTTTTTCGGGTACCGGGTGTCCTGTTTGTCCGTCATGTAAGCGAGCCGGCGGGCGAGTTCATTCCGGAGCCCATCCCCGGGCACGATGCCGTCGATGGACAGGTCGGCGGCGAGCTTGTGGATGTCGATGTCCTCTCGGTATTCCGCGCGCAGCTTCTCGACGTAGGCGGGGCGCTCGGCCTCGGGCACGGCCGCGATCTTGTTGGCGAACACGGCGTTGACCGCGGCCTCGGCCCCCATCACCGCGATCGAGGCCTGCGGCAATGCCAATGTACAGTCGGGCATGAACCCCGGGCCGCTCATGGCATAGAGGCCGGCCCCGTACGCCTTGCGCACGACGACACAAATGCGCGGCACGGTGGCTTCGCTCATGGCCGCGATCATCTTCGCCCCGTGGCGGATGATGCCCTCTCGCTCGACCTTGCTCCCGATCATGAAGCCGGGCACGTCGGCGAGGAACAGGAGCGGAATCTCAAACGCGTCGCACAACCACATGAACCGCGCGGCCTTGTCCGCGCTGTCCACGAACAGCACCCCGCCTTTGTGTTTGGGGTTGTTGGCCACGATGCCCACCGAGCGGCCGTCGATGCGCGCGAGCCCGACCACGATCTCCTTGGCGAAGCGCTTTTTGATTTCGAAGAAGCTCCCCTCGTCGACCAACCGGTCGATGAGGTCGTGCATCGCGAACAGCTTGTTCTCTTCTTTGGGCACGATCTCGTCGATGGACGGGCCCGCGGCGGGCGCTTTCGCCTCGGTGCGCGCGGGCTGCTCGCCGGTGCGCTGGGGGAAGTACGAGATGTACTGCTTGCACATCTCGATCGCCTCGCGCTCGTCCTTGCACAAAAAGTCCGCGCACCCGGACTCGGAGGTGTGCATCTTGGCCCCGCCCATCTCCTCGAGGGTGACCTTCTCGCCGATGACCATCTCGGCCATGCGCGGGCTGCCCAGGTACATGGACGCGTTCTTTTTGATCATGAACACCACGTCACAGAACGCCGGAATGTACGCGCCCCCCGCCGCCGACGGGCCGAACAGCAGACACACCTGGGGCACAAACCCCGAGAGGTTCACCTCGTTGTAGAAGATGCGCCCCGCGTGGCGCCGACCGGGGAACATCTCGAGCTGATCGGTGATGCGCGCCCCCGCCGAGTCGACGAGGTAGAGCATGGGGATGCGGTACCGCCCCGCCATCTCTTGGATGCGCACGATTTTCTCGACGGTGCGCGCCCCCCACGACCCGGCCTTCACCGTGGAGTCGTTGGCCATGATCGCGACCTCACGCCCCGCGATGCGGCCGATGCCGGTGACCACCCCGTCGGCGGGCAGACCGCTGGCCAGCGAGTTGGCGAACAGGCCGTCCTCGACAAAGCTGTCCTCGTCGACGAGCAGCGCGATGCGCTCCCGCGCGAACATCTTGCCCTGGGCGGTGTTCTTCTCGTGGTACTTGTCCGCGCCCCCCTTTTGGATGGCGTCGGCTTCGTGGCGAATGGTGTCCGAGGGGGTGGTCATGTCCTGTCCTTTCGCGGCGGACTCGACCAGCCGTGGCTGATGTGGTCAAGGTGGGTACACCGCGAAAAGCGGCCTTGAGGTCGCGTTATCTTGCCGAAATTGCGACGAAATCGGGACAGAGCGAGCTTTGGACACCCGTCTTGGACGTGCGTCCAAAATCCGCTAGGGATGGGGGGTGCAGAAGATCGCGAAAAAGACCCAGCGGCGCGAACAGATCCTGGACGGGATGTTCGCGGCGATGTCCAAAGCCGGCAGCCTGCACGCCTCCGTGACCGAGATCGCGCAGTCCGCGGGCATCGCCCGGGGTGCTTTGCACTATTACTTCGACAGCAAGGACGACATCCGCGTCGCGCTGATGGAGCGGCTCGGGTCCAACTACACCGGGCACCTCGCGGCCGCGCTGCACAAGCGCACCACCGCGGAGGAGAAGCTCGACGTGCTTTTGCAGTTTCATTTTGGGGGCGACCCGTCTCGTACCCACGAGCTGATGGCGGTGTGGATCGACTTTTGGGGCCAAGCCCAGTCAAGCCCCGAGGTCCAACAAGCGGTGTTCGAGGTGCAAGCCCGGGCCCGCGACCTCTGCGCCGACGTGATCGAGGCCTTCACCGGCCCCCTGCCCGCCCCCCGGCGCGACACCGTGGCCGCCACCGTGCTCAGCCTGATCGAGGGCGGCCTTTTGCAGTGGCGCATCGCGCAGAGCAGCCACGCCCCCCTCGCCGCCGCGCCGCTGATGGACCTGGCCCGCACCGCCATCATCGCCCTGGCCCGACAACTCTCCCCCGACGAGGACATGACGCCATGAGCTTGACCGACCACGCCGCCCCCGATCCCGTGTTCGACGACATCGTCCACGGCGAAGAGCCCCTCGTCGATGCCTTGCGCGATCACACCGAGTCCGCCGACCCCCACGAGCTCGACGACAGCCTCGACGACCACGTGCGCTACGCCAAGCTCTACGACATCCAACACTGGCGCAACTCCACCGGCCGCTACCTCGACGACACCACCTACGGCTACGACCCCGAGACCCCGCCGCTGACCCAGGAAGAGTTCCGCGCCCTGCCCTCCGCCGCCTACCACGGGGTGGTCGCGGCCATGGCCGGCGGGCTCGCGGGCGAGCGCATCGCGTTCGAGTGTTCGGCCGCGCTTTGCAGCTACGCCCCCGACGACAACTCCCGCATGTTCCTCGCCACCCAGGTCATCGACGAGGCCCGGCACGTCGAGGTCTTCACCCAACGCCTCAAGCGCTTGGGCTGCCACGACGTCGACGCCACCCTGCACAAATACGTCAACCCCGGGATGTTCGCTTTCCACGATAAGATGCGCGCCCGCGTGGTCGACTCGCGTGATTTCGCCGGCGGCATCATCGGCCAGAACCTCGCCCTCGAGGGGCTCGCCCTGGGCTTTTTTGAGTTCAACGCCGCGCTGGTGAAGCCGGTCGACCCCGGCACCTCCCGGGTGCTCGAGACCGTCCTCCTCGACGAGCGCCGTCACGTGGGCTTCGGGTTGGTCAAGCTGCGCGAGCTGGTCGACGAGTCGCCAGACAAACGCGCCTACGTCGAAGACACCGTCTGCGAGCTGTCCGAGAACATGATGGAGATCTTCGAGGAGAACGCGGACAACATGGCCCGTCTCGGCATCGATCCCACCGAGGCCATGGACCGGGTCAACCGCTACCACGCCATGCACCTCCGCCGCCTCGGGTTGAGCGACGCGGGCGTGGCCCAGAGCGCCTGACGCGCGTCGGTGGCCGGCCACAGAGAGCACCAATCGGCGGCCAACCACCTGATTTTACACGCTGCGCACATGTAGGACGATCACGCACAACCCGGTCCGGGATCGGCCGATACCCCCTGCATGACCACACTCACCGGCACGACCCCGTCCCCTTCCCAGTTTGCCCAAGCGGTTCGTGACCGGTTCGGCGATGTCATCCGCCAGGCCGCGGGGGCCGATGGCCGCCTGACCCGCAACGAAGCCGAAAAGATCGCCCAGCGCGACGACGCGGGCTGGATCGTGAGCGACAACGCGGTCAACTTCCTCAAGTTCACCGGGCAAAAGACGGTCAGCGCGGAGAAACTCGTCGACAAGGTCACCGAGTACGCGGAAGACCGCGCCGCCCAGGTGGCGGGCCCCAACCAAAGGCTCTCCCTCGTCGAGGCCCGCGCGCTCCCCGCCGACCTGCAGGCGGAGTTTTTCTATCTCCGGGGCAAGGGTCTGCCCGACCGGGTCGAGCCCGCCGACCTCGCCGCGGCGGTGCACAACCTCGTCCTCGATGCCCTCGACAATGAATCTGCAACCCGGCTGTCCAGCCCGCCGTGGCAGGTGATGGGCGAAGACCCCATCATCGAGAGCCTCCCGCATCCCGCCAGCCACACCCGGGCCATCGTGTACGTGGCCGACAATGAGATTTACTTCTCCCGGGCGGCCCCCGCGGGGCCGGGCGCCAGCCTCGTGGGCTGGTATCATGTCGGCGCGGTGCCCGACCTCGGCTGACCCGGGCCTTCAGGGGGAATGTCTATGCAGCGATATCGTCCGTCGGGCGCCTTCACCAGCGAAGGCGTCGCCTATGCCGTGGCCGCGTCGGTGGGGGTGGGCTTAATTGCGGGGGCGCTCATCGGCGCGGTGGGCCAGTGGTTCCGCCTGTTGTTGGTGTTCGAGATCTTGATGGGGCTCGCGGCGGGGGCGGCCGCGTCCCTGATGATCAAGCGGTATGCGATCCGCGCCCCCTGGGTCGCGGTGGTCGTCGGCGTCGTCGGCGGCGCCGGGGCCATCGTGGGCGATGAGGCGGTGGGCTACCAGTTCGCCCGGCAAGGGGTGCGGGAGTCGCTCTCCACATTTGCCGCCCAGTACAACCTGCCCGTCGACGACGACGGCATGGCCACGGCGGTGGACGCGATCTTTGCGTACGCCCCCGAGGAGACCACCGACGCCCAGATCGCGGCCACCATCCAGGGCGCCCCCCTCACCCTCGAGGACGGGACCGCGGTCGACCCCCTGGCCGCCCCCTCGCTTGACGCGCTCGTCGAGGGCTGGCTGAAAAGCCAGGTCGACGCGGGCATGACCATCGGCCGGGTGGGCCAAAAAGGCGATCAAGTCGGCTCCACCGGGACCCTGGTGTGGATGGTCTTGGGCTTTTTGTGCGTGCTGGGCATGGCCGGGTTCCTCGCCCACAGCCAGGCCCGCGCGCCCTACGACGAGGAGGCCAAGGCCTGGTTCCCCGACGGGGGGCAGCGGGTGTTCTTGGGTTTGGCGGCGGGGAAAAAGCCGTTTGTGGCCGCGCTCGAGGCGGGGGACATCCGCGGGGCGGTGGCCGCGCTGGTCACCGAGGGCAAGGCCAAAAAAGGCCTGCTGTTCGCGGATTTGTCGTCGGTGACCGGGCACGGCGCGTGGCTGGTCCACGTCGGGCTCGTGGTCAGCGACAAGCAACAGCGACACCTGGCCGCGTTCGTGGCGCGCAAGGCCGAGGTCGATCAGCTGCTGGGCGAAGTCGACAAACGATTTGGCCCCCCCGCCGACGAGGCCCCCGCGGCCTGAGCGGGGTTGGGGGCTCAGGCCTTGGCCGCGCTCAGCAAAAGGCGCGGCGACTTTTCGTACAGGGGGCTGAAGTCGACGTCGCCGAACACCATGTCGATGGAAAACCCCGCCCGGTGCAGCAGGTGCACGACCTCTTGGTAGGTCCACATGTATTGGGTGATGCCGAGGGTGACCCCCCGGTCGGCCCCGTCCTCGAGGAACCGAAAATCCGTGTGCATCAGCCGCGTGTACTCGTCGTAGCGGCACCGGTCGCAGGTGTGGATGCGCTGGCCCGACCCCGGGTGCACCCGCTCGTCCAGCCGGCCCCAGGCCCGCCCTCCCGCGGCCATTTCTTCCCAGGCGGGCGAGGTCATGTCCAGCCCGAACCGGCCCTGGTCGTCGAGCTTGTCCCGCACCCGCGCGAACACCTCGAGCAGCGCGGCGTGCCCGTGTACGTGCAGCAACCCGTTAAACGGGAACGTGATCACTTGGGCGGGCACATCGTCGGGCCCTTCAAATGTGGCTGCACCCCGCTGCTCCCCGGTGACAAGCCCCTCGGGGAGTCCGCCCGCCTCGGCGTGCTCGTACAAGCGGAACAGCATGGGACCCGCCGGCTCCACCGCGTGGCAGCGCGTGCCGGCTTTGGCGTAGGCGAGCAACAAGCGGCCGGTGCCCGCGCCGAGCTCGACGTAGGCCCCGCCCTTGTCGACGTGCTGGGTCACGAGGAGCCGGTAGAAGGCCTCCTCGGCCTTGTACCCCTGGTAATCGAGGTCGTACCAAAAGGGCGCGTCGTAGAGCGACAGCTCCTCGAACGACGCGGCCCCGAACACTTCCTCGACGAGGTCGCTCAGAGCCCGCCCCCGTGGCCCTTGTCCCGCCGGGCCCGGGTGCGCAGGCGCAAGCTGCGCAACCGGATGAAGCCTTCGGCGTCGGCGTGGCGGAACTCTGGGGTCTCGCTCGGGCCCGCCGCGGCCGGCGTCGGGTGCTCAAAGCTCGCGAGGTCCTCGTCGTAGAGCGACCGTTGGGCCTTGCGCCCCACGACGTTGGCGGAGCCTTTGTAGAGCTTGAGCCGCGCGGTGCCGGTGGTCTCTTCCTGGATGTGGTCGACCATCTTGCTCAGGGCTTCGCGCTCGGGCGCGAACCACAGGCCGTCATACACCAGGCGCGCAAACCGCGGCCCGAGGTCCTCGAGCAGCTCGCGTTGGTACCGGTCGAGGGCCACGCTTTCCACCGCGTGCATCGCGAGGTGCAGCAGGGTGCCGCCCGGGGTCTCGTACACGCCCCGCGACTTGAGCCCGATGAGGCGGTCCTCGACGATGTCGACCCGGCCCACGCCGTGGGCCCCGGCGAGCTTGTTCAGCTTTTGCAGCATCTCGACCGGCTCGAGGGCTTCGCCGTTGACGGTCACGGGGACGCCGCGCTCGATGCCGATCTCGACGTACTCGGGGGTGTCCGGCGCGTCTTCGGGATTGGTCGTCATCACGAACATCTTGGGGTCGAACTCGTTCCACGGGTCTTCGAGGATGCCGCCCTCGTACGAGACGTGGAGGATGTTCGCGTCCATCGAGTACGGCTTCACTTTGATTTCACCGACGTCGATGCCGTGGCTTTCCGCGTACGCCACGAGGTCCGCACGGCCTTTGAAGTCCCACTCGCGCCAGGGCGACACGATTTCGATGTCGGGCTCCATCGCGAACGCGGTCTGCTCGAAGCGGACCTGGTCGTTGCCCTTGCCGGTGGCCCCGTGACAGATCGCGGTGGCGCCCACGCGCCGCGCGCAGTCGACCAAGGCCTTGCCGATCACCGGGCGCGCGATGGCGGTGCCGAGCAGGTACTGGTCCTGGTACACGCCGTGGGCGCGCACGGTGGGGAACACATAATCCTGCACGAACGGCAGGCGCAGGTCCTCGACCATGGCCTCGGTGGCACCGGTGCGCAGCGCTTTGTCCCGGACCGCGAGCAGGTCTTCGCCCTGGCCCACGTCCGCGGTGAAGGCGATGACTTCATCGGCACGGTTCTCGAGAACCCATTTGACAATGACACTGGTATCGAGCCCGCCGCTGTAGGCCACGACGACCCGTTTGTGATGTTTGCGCTGCATGGTGCACCTCCGCGGACAAGCCCGTACCGGTTCGGAACGGGAAAAAAAAGCACGAACGTCTGGGGACCGGCGGGCGGCGGCTCAGGTGGCGATCACGCCGTTTTGCACGAGGTCGGCGAGGATGCGGAACGTCTCCAGCCGGCTCATGCCCGAGACCGCCGCGAGGTCCTCGTACGAGAGCACCCCGTCGACCTGGGAGAGCAAAAACCCCGCGCGGTGGTGGAGGTTCATCCACACGACCTCGTCCGGCTGGGTCATCAGCCGCGGGGCCCCGTCGAGGTCACCGAGCTTGCTCTCGTACATCTTGAGCAGGGTCTCTTCGTTTTTCGACAGGTAGGCGCGGGCCGCGGCGTTGTTCTCGTCGAGCTTGAGCACCTTCTCGACCAGCTCGAGCGAGCCCGAAAAGTCACCGAGCGCGAACAGCTCGCGCGCGCCGTCCATCAACGATTCGCACTCGTCCGAGGTGCTGCGGGGCGCGTCCGCGGCGTCGGCCGCTTCTTTGCGGTTGCGGCCCTCGGTCAGGCCCGACGTGGGCACGTTCTCGCCGAACTCCTCGCCCTCGTCGGACTGGGGCACGGCCTCGACCACCCCCCCGCCCTCTTGGGACGGCGAGTTGCCGAGCAGTTCGTCGAAAATGCTGGGCCCCACCGGGGTCTCGTCGAGGTCCACCGCGCCCTCGTCGCCGGTCTCCCACATCTCAAAGACATTGGCCGGCGCGGGCTCGTCGGACGACACCGCCGCGGCCGGCTCCTCCGCCCGCGGGGGCACCGGCAACGGCATCACGTTGGACGGGGGTTCATCGTCGTCCGCCTCCGCCTCGGACTGTGCCGGCGGCGGCGCGGGCACCGGCTCCTCGACCTCGGGCGCGGCCTCGGCCGCCGGCTCCTCGGCCGCCGGCTCCTCGGCCGGCGACGCCGCGGCCCCGGCCGACTCCTCGTCGTACTGGTCGAAGCGCAGGCTCTTCACCGTCTTTTCCACGAGCTTGGCCGGCGCGGGCTTGGGCTCGGGCGCCTCGTCCTCGTACGTCTGGTAGCGGATGACCGCGGGCCGCTCGGCCACTTTGACCGGACCGCTCGACGAGGTTTCGGGCACCTCAACCGGCGTGATCACGGGCTCGGTCGGGGCGACCATGACCGGCGCGGGAGCGGGCTCGGGGGCCGGCGCGGGCGCAGGCTCGGCGGGCACCACCTCGGCCACATCTGGCGCGGTCTCCGGCGGCGGGTCCCCGTCGGCCGCTGCCGGCGCTTCTGGCGCGGCGGGGGGTGGGGCCTGCTCCTCCGGGGCCGGGGCCTGAAAAGACGCGGGCTGGCCCAACGCCGCGCCCACCAAGGCGCCCCAGCTCGACGCGTGCGCCGCGGCCGGAGGGCCGGCGGGCACGGGGGCCGGGGCAGCAGCCGGCGCGGGGGGCGCATCGTCCGGCGCAGGCTCCGCGTCCTCCGCGTCCTCGGGGTCCTCCGCGTCCTCGGCGTCGACCATCGGCAGGTCTTCGTCGTCGTCGGCCGCCCCCTCGACGGGGGGCGCGACATCGACGGGGGGCGCGACATCGACGGGGGGCGCGACCCCGGCGGGGGGCGCGAGCACGGGCTCGGGCATCGCCTCTTCGGGGAGCGGGCGCGGCCGCGGCGATGCAGCATCATGGGGTTCGGCCGGTGGGTCGTCGGCGGCGGGGGCCGGCGGTTCGGCCTCGGCCGGGACCGGGACGGGGCCAGCGACCTCATCGGCGGCCTCGGCCTGGGCGTCGCCCGCGGCCTGGGCGTCGCCCGCGGCCTGGGCGTCGCCCGCGGCCTCGATGGGCTCGAGCGCGGGGTGTTTGACCTCGACGCGGAAGTTCTTGCGCACGTAATCGATGTATTCGAGGGCCCGGCTGTTCTTGGGCTCGACGTCGAGCACGCGGTACCACGCCTCGAGCGCCCGGGACGGGTCGCTCATCGCGTAATGGCGAAGACCCTCCTGGAGCCATTCCTCGATGTCGGCGTGACTTGCGCTCACCACTCGCCCCAGTCTTGCGCAGATGGCCTCAGCGATTCAACTTCGCTGCGACCCCCTTGAACATCTGCGCGGTGCGCTCAAGCTGCTCCCGCACCTCATCCAGCGCGGCCGCGTCTTGCATCTTGATCGCGGTCTTGGCCCGGTCGATCAGGCGGTCGGCCTTGGTGAGCGCGTCGCCCCCAAAATCGCTTGTGCGCATGAGTTCTTCGACGGCGGGCCGCAGCTTGTCGATCTCCCGCAAGTACCGCTCGACCTCGGTGCGCCGCCGCCCGAAGGCCTCCATGCCCGCCTCGGTGACCGCGTATTCCTCGTTTTCCCGGATGATGCGCTCGAGTTCGTCGTCCGACAGGCGGTTGGTGGCGGTGACCTGAATCGACTGCTCTTTGCCGGTGTCCATGTCCTTGGCCGACACCGACACAATGCCGTCGGGCGAGATGTCGAAGGTGACCTCGATCTCGACCTCGCCCCGGGGCGCCTTGCGCAACCCGGTGAGGATGAACTCGCCGAGCAGCTCGTTGTCCGCGGCCACCCCGCTCTCCCCTTGCAGCACCACGATCTTCACCGCGGTCTGCTCGTCGCGCACGGTGGTGAACATGTGGTTGGCGCTGGTCGGCACCGTGCTGTTGGCGGGAATCAGGGTCTGGAAATAGCCGCCCGCGATCATGATGCCGAGGTTGTGCGGCGTGACGTCGAGCAGGAGCAGGTCCGGCTCGCCGTCGCCTTGGGTGACCAGGGCGTGGGCCTGCACCGCCGCACCGAGGGCCACGACCTCGTCGGGGTGGACATTCTTGCTCGGTTCGATCCCGAAGAACTCTTTGACCGCCGCTTGCACCCGCGGCATCCGCGTCTGGCCCCCGACGAGAATCACGTCCTCGAGCTCATCGCTTTCGATCTTGGCCGCCTTGAGGGTGCGGTTGCACATCTCCAGCGTCCGCTCGACGAGGTCGGAGGTGAGTTCTTCGAGCTTTTCCCGGGTCAAGGTCCGCTGCAGGTGGAGCGAGTCGTTCTTGCCCGTCGAGATGATGAACGGGAGGTTGATTTCCGTGGTCTGCGTCATCGAGAGCTCGATCTTGGCCTTCTCGGCCGCGTCGCGCAGGCGCTGCAGACTCATTGGGTCGTTGCGCAGGTCGATGTTGTGCTCTTTGGCAAAGCCAAACACCAGCCACTCGACGATGCGGCGGTCGAAGTCCTCGCCCCCCAGGAAGGTGTCGCCGCCGGTGGCGAGCACCTCGAACACGCCCTCGCCGATGTCGAGAATGGAAATGTCGAAGGTGCCGCCGCCGAGGTCGTAAATCGCGACCTTTTTTTGGATGTCCTTGCGGTACCCGTAGGCCAGCGCGGCCGCGGTGGGCTCGTTGATGATGCGAATGACGTCGAGGCCCGCCACACGCCCCGCGTCTTTGGTGGCTTGGCGCTGGCCGTCGTTGAAGTACGCGGGAATCGTGATCACCGCGCGCTCGATTTTTTCACCGAAGTGGTCCTCGGCGACCTTTTTCATCTCGGTGAGCACCATCGCGGAGATTTCGGGCACGGTGTACACGCGGTCGCGCAGCTGCACCCGGATGTCGCCGATGTCCCCTTGGATGATGGTGTACGGCAGGTCGGCGCGGGCCGCTTCGGTGCGCGGGTCGCTCCACTTGCGCCCGATCAAGCGCTTGGCCGCGTACACGGTGTTCTCGGCGTTGGTGATGGCCTGGCGCTTCGCGATGTGGCCGATGAGGCGCCGGCCGCTCTCCGCGATCGCCACCATCGAAGGCGTGGTCTTGTACCCGCCGCGGTTGGCGATGACGGTCGGGATCCCGCCCACCACAGCCGCCACACAGCTGTTGGTGGTTCCCAAATCGATGCCGATTACCCGTTCCATCGCGTCTCCTGCACTGACGGCGCAGTTTGCCCGTGGGGTCTCCCCAAGGGAACCCCAAAAACGCGCATTCGACCGCTCGGGGCGGCTCAGAGGTTGCGCTTGGCCTCTTTGACCATGTTCTTGAACTCCCCGCTTTTGGGGTCTTTGTCGCGCAGCCACTCAGCCGCTTTGAGCGCGGTGTGCCAACTGCCGACGCCGGCCGCGAGCAGGTACACCATCTCCCGGGCCTTTTGCGACGCCTGGTCGAGGCTGGCGGCGGTGGTCGCCAACTTGAGGGCCCGCTGCGGGTTCTTGGCGCTGTTGGCCATCTTGGCGGCCTTGAGCAGGACCGCGGGATCGCGGGGCGCGAGCTGCTCCATCTCGTCGACAAACTCCAAAATGCGGTCGTTTTCGTAGGTCGCGATGATCGCCTCGGCCCGACCGGCCAGCGCGCGCGCGCGTTCGAGATTGGCTTGGGCGATCACGACGTCGGCGCGGGCTTTGATGCCCCCGTCCTGGGGCGCGTAGTCCTTCGCCAACCGGGCCAGCCGCGCCGCTTGGGCGGCCTGTTTTTGGCCGCGCAGGGCCGTTTCTGCCTGGGTGATGAACGCGCGCGCCTTGTGAATGCGGTCGAACATCGGGTTGCGCTTGAGGCGGCGGTCTTTCAAACGGGCTTGCAGCCGCTCGTCCTTTTGGGCCTGTTCCTTTTTCTCTTCGGCCTTCTGCGCGAGTTCTCGCAGCTCGCGTTCTTCGGCCGGGGTGAGCCCGACCTCGACGGTGTCGTCGTATTCCTGGCGGCGTTTCTCGTCGTTGAGCACATCGTACGCGGCCTTCATGGCCCGAAAGATGCGGTCCACCCGGGCTTTGTAGGGACCGAGCTCTTTGCGAAAAAACGCGTCGGGGTGAAACTCTTTGGACGCGCGGAAATAGCCTTTCTTGATTTCGCGGGCGTCCGCGGTGCGCTTCAAGCCGAGCAGCCCGTAGTGGTTCCACCGGCTGAGGTTGGCCTCGACGTACAGAATCCGTTTCTTCTGTTCGATGGTGAGGTCGGCCGGGGCCCCGAGGTCGGCGGGGGAAAACACCATCCCGTCGAACTCATCGTCCTCGGCGATGGGCCCGCCCCCTGGGGCTTTGACCGTGACCACCCCCCGCAGCGCGAGCCGGGCCAAGATCGTGCGGGCGTCATCGGCGAGCATGCCCGCGACCTTGAGGAGATCACCCACGGTTTGTTTGCGACCGACGACGCGCGACAACAAGAAGCCTTCGCGCTGGCTCAACTCCAACCCGGTCAAGTCGGTGCCCGGGGCGAGCTCGACGGTGGCGTCGTCCCGGATGGGCTTCGTCGGCATGGGGTGAGCATGTTACCAACCGCGCGGACGCACAAGTTCCTAACGCACGGAGGTACACATGCACGCGGACGAACAAGCGATGGGGCACGCCTTTGCCCGGCTCTGCACGATCATGGCCCGCCTGCGCGCCCCCGAAGGCTGTGCGTGGGACCGAGAGCAAGACCTGCACTCGTTGCGCCCCTACCTGCTCGAGGAGACCCACGAGGTTCTCGACGTGCTCGATCGCCTGACCCCCGACGGCGACGGGCCGACCGACGAACACCGGGACGAACTCGGGGACCTGATGCTCCAGGTTGTGTTCCAGGCCCAGATTCAGCGCGAACACCAGCGCTTCGACGCCGGGGACGTGGCCACCGCGATTCACGACAAGCTCGTGCGCCGGCACCCGCACATTTTTGACCCCGCGTACGACGGCCCCGAGCGCCCCGACTGGGAAGCGCTCAAGCAGAAGGAGCGCAAAAAGCGGGGCGAGAAGTCGAGCTCCCTCGCCGGCGTGCCCAAGGTCCTGCCCGCCCTCCTCCGGGCCTACCGGGTCGGGGAGAAGGCGCACCGGGTGGGGTTTGACTGGCCCGATACGCGGGGGGTGTGGGCCAAGATCGAAGAGGAGCTGGCCGAGGTCAAAGAGACCCTCGAGCCCACCCCCGACCGTGGCCGGTTCGAGGAGGAGATCGGCGATCTGTTGTACGCCTTGGTCAACCTGTGCCGCCACTTGAACACCGATCCCGAGGCCGCGCTCCGGCGCACCATCGCCCGGTTCGAGCAGCGCTTCGCCCGGGTCGAAGAACTGCTCGAGCAGAGCGGGGCCGACGCCCAGACCGCGTCCCTGGACGTGCTGGAACAGCATTGGGAGCAGGCCAAACGCGAGCTCCGCGGTTGACGCTCAGCGTCGACGCAGGCGCCGCCGAATCTTGCCCACCACCTCGTCGACCTCGGGCATCTTGAACAGCACCGCACCGGTCCCGTAGATCGCGATGGCCACGCCAATGGCCGCGCCCAACCAAGCTACATTGGCGAGGGTGAGCCCGTCGCGCCAATGCCCTTGCAGGGTCAAATAGTAGGCCGGCGCCACCGCGGCCAGGGCCAATGTGACTTGGCCGAGGGTGGCTTTGGTCAGCTCGAGCAACCCCACCCGGACATGGCGCGGGATGCGCCCGGTGAGCTTGGCCGACAACAGGAACAGCCCGAGGGCCACCAACTGGAGCCAGGCCGACACCGACAGCGCAATGGACAGGCCGAGGATCTCCAGGTCGAACAACAACAGGCCGAACGCGACCACCGAGCCGAGGCTTACCACCGAGGCCAGCACCGGGGTCTTCATGTCCTCCATGGCGAAGAAGACCTGCGCGGTGGCCCGCACCGCCCCCTGGGCGACGAGGGCGGGGGCAAACGCCAATGTGCATGCAGCGGTCGAGGCCACGTCATCCCAGCCGAACCGCCCGTGAAAATAGAACGTCGCGGTGACCGGCAAGGCCACCGCCATCAAACCGAGCGCGGCGGGCACGGTGACGAAGTTGGTCAACCTCGTCGCGTAGCGCCAGGTATCGAACAGCTCTTGCTGTTTGCCTTGCGCCTCCTGCTCGCTCATCTGGGGGAGCGCGGCCTGGGAGATCGCCACCGCGAACACCCCGTAAGCAAACTGCATCAGCCGATCCGCATTGTAGTAATGGGTGAGCTGGCCCTCGGGCAGGTAGCTTGCGATCTGTCGCAATACAATCACATTGAGTTGGTACACCGCGAGCCCGAACAACTGGGGCGCCCAGTTGACCAAGAACCGTTTGATCGCGGGCGACAACCGAAGCCGCGGCATCACCAGCAACCCGGCCTTGGCCAACGCCGGGCCCTGCAACAGCAACTGGGCCACGCCCCCGACGAGCACGCCCGCGGCCAGCGCGTACACCGGCGGGTCGAGCACATCGGTGAGCAGGACCGCACACCCGATGAACGCGATGTTCAGCAGGACCGGCGCCGCCGCCGGCGCGGCAAATCGGTCGTGGGCGTTGAGCACGCCCATGGCCAGCGCCACCAGCGAAATGAACAGCACATAGGGGAACATCCACCGGGTCAGGCCCACCCCGAGCGCAAACGACGCAGGGTCGGCCTTGAGCCCGGACGCGAACATCGTGACCAGCCACGGCGCGATCACGACCCCGACGACGACCAGCGCGCTGACCGCGACCAGCACGAGCCCGAGCATGTCCCGCAAAAAAGCCCGCGCCTGGTCGGGCGACTCCTCTTGCACGTGTTTGTAGACGCTGACAAAGGTGACGGTCAGCGCCCCCTCCGCCACCAACCGGCGCATCACGTTGGGGATCGTGAAGGCAATCCAAAACACGTCGGTGACCCGCGTGGCGCCGAACACGTGCACGATGACCTGGTCGCGGGCAAAGCCAAAGATGCGCGAAAGCAGCGTAAACGCAGCGATAATCCCCGCGCCCCGGGCCACCCGGCGCCGCGCGGCGGCCCCTCGTTCCTCCACTTGCTCGCCGGCCTCAGGCACTGTAGGAAAACCTCTCACCGGGCTTTGACAGGCCCGTCACCGCCTGCTCTATACACCGGGTTCCGGCAGCTATTGCCACCAAGTGTTTGGTTTCAGTTCGAGGTTCAATTCAAATGGCCCATCACAAGTCCGCCTGGAAGCGCCACCTTCAATCCCGCAAGCGCCGTGCAAAGAACCGCCAAATGAAGGCGGCCATGCGCACCCAGGTGAAAAAAGCCCGCGCCACCATCGACGAAGGCGAAGCCGCGCCCAACGCCGGCGACGTGCAAGCCGCGGTGAAGGCGCTCGCGTCGCTCGGCCGCAAGCGCGTGCTGCACCCCCGTGCGGCCGCCCGGCGCATCTCCCGCTTGATGAAGCAAGCGGCCAAAAAAGCCTGATCGACCACCGCCGCCGACGGTCATGACCGATCGGCGTACCGTGTGATCGCCATCGTGAGGGTCGTGGTCCCGTGCGTCTGGGCCAGGCCCTTTGCTGCTTCCACCCCGGAGCCGCGGGCCAAGGTCGGCCCCAGTTCGGGGTCGAGGGCAACCGCCGCCACCAAGAGCGCCTTGCCCACCGGCGAGGCGTGGCGCATCAACACCTGAAGGGGCGTGCGCCACTGCTGCAGCAGCGTGGCCGCGCCCTTTTTGATCGGTGGCTTGAGCCGCTTGGCGCGGCGGCCGAGCTCGGCGTGGTCCGTGGCCAGGTCGAGCAGCTCGTCCAACACCGAAAGCGCCACGTCGACGTGAAAGGTCGCGTCCCGTTTTTGGAGGGCGCTTTTCTCGAACCGTCCGCGTCGGCGCTGTTTTTTTTGCGCCTCCGACCCCGCCTGCTCCGGCTGGGGACGGTAGAGCGCGAACAACGCCACCACGCTGGGCGCGAGCCGGTCTGGGATGCCGCCGTGGTCGTCGGCGACCTTGGCCACCCGCGCGGCCTGGTGCACCAGGTCGGCGGCGGTGAGCCGCGGGGCGTCGCTGACCCGCGGTCCCGCGTTCTTGTTCGCGAAGAACGCGGCCAGGCCACGGTCGACGACCCCCGCGTGGGCCTGGGCCAGGTCGTCGCCGATCAACCGGAGAATCCGGTCCAACACCGGCCAGGGTTTGGGCGTGGCCCCGCCCTCCCCGACCACCACCGCACCGAGAATGTCGCCGGGGGTGTCGTCGAGGTTGTCCAACAGCGCGCGACAGGTCTTTTCCAGCATGCCCATGTGCCGGTCGAACGCCGCCCGGGCCCCGCGCCCCCCCAATGCATCTGTACGCTCGTCGCTGAGCGGGTCGATGCCATCGACGATGGCATCGACGAGCGCCGCCCGCGCGGGCTCGTCGAACCCCGCCGCCTTCTGCCGGTGGGCGCGCACGCTGTCGTCATACTCGGCCAAGGTCGTCGCGGTGGCCACCATGTCACTGACCTGGTGCGCGGCCTGGAGCCAGGCCTGCTGGACGGGGGCGGGCAACAACAGCCCGTTGAGGATGCGGACCATCTCCTCGGGCTGGGCGGCCGCCGCTTGCCACGATCGCAACCGGCCGGCGGGTGCCTGGGCACTGGTCAGAATGCTGACCAGCGCTTTGATGCGCGGACGCAGCCACATCCGGTGCTTGAGCGCGATGGCGTGCCGGGCCACCGCCTCGGGCACGCGGCGTTCGGCCAGGGCCGCCTCCAATGCTTCTGTATCGCACAGGGCCACGATGCGCTTGGCTGCTTGGTCGGCGGGTATGCCCTGGCCCACGAACAGCTCCGCGAGCTGAACCGGATCGTTGTTCGCGCCGTGGCCAGCCGGCGCGGAGGCGGCGTTCACTTTGTTCCAGCGGCGCTTGGCGGTGGTCGCGCCCCCTTTGGCCGGGTCGTACCCGAGGGTGAAGCCCATGCGCGCCGCGAACTGTTGCGCTTGCTGCTTGGACGGCACTTTGACGACCGTGCCGGCGGGGAGCTTGCCGTGCCCGACCTCCGGGTTGAGATCGCCGAGCAGTGGCGCGAGCCGACGGTCTTTGAAGAGTTTGTGCGCGACGTCGGACAGGGACTCCTCGTTTTGGAGCCGGATTTTGGCCACCTGCGCGGCCGAACCGGAGGACGTCTTGCGCACCGCCATGATCGGGTTGTGAGACTACGCCCCACCACGGCGGGAAGGCGAGCCCGCGCTCACCGGAATAGGCGGTGCGCGGTGAGGACATGGGCCTCGTCTCGGCGAATGCGCTCGACCGCTTGGTTCATCCGGTCGACGCCATCGAGCAGTCCCGACAGCCGCTCCGCGACTTCCATTGCAGAGCACGCGCGGGTCTGCGCTGCGCGGTTCGGTCGATGGGCGTCGCGGAACGCCCGCCGGACCACGCTTGCCCCATGGGTGTACTCGCCGGTGGGCCGCGCACGAACCTGTCCGGGCACCGACGACAGCGATCGAACGCGGACCGCCGGCCTGTGCTTTTTGCGCGCGACCAAGGACTCGAGGAGCGGCCTCGCTGCGGCGGGGACTTCATCACGCCGTGGCGCGTCGGGGGGCGAAGGCTCCGCGAGGCGCGCGATCAGCGCGGCGGGGCGCCCGACGGGTTGTTTGCCATCGGCGAAACCGGCCGGCGCGCGCGCGGGGTGCGACACCAGCTGGCTGAGCCGGTCGCGCGGACGCGGGGGCTTTGCGCGGTCCGCGACACGCGCGTCCAAGACCGCGTCGCGGTCGGTGGTGTCGAGCAGGACAAGCCCGCCGTCGACACACACAAAGTGCTCGGCCCCGCGCAGGTAGGCCGCGATCGCCTCATCACGAACCTGTTGCTGGTCGTCGAGGAACTTCGTGAGCTTGTCGGCAAACCCGGTGGACGGGCGCGCGCGAACGGTCGGGATCGAGAGCATGGGACCTCCTATGCCGTGGGTTGCGAGGGCCGTGCCACCTCGGCCCGGTCTTGGGCGCGGTGGCTTGCGGCGTTGGCGACACTTCTGCGGGGACCGCGTTGCAGGCGTGAAACGATGCCTGGCAAAACAAAACGGACGGCCGCCGGGGGGCGACCGTCCGTCGTGGGGCGACAGCTCACTACTTGATGTTGCGAATCGCGTTCATGGCGGAGTTGTGCATGTTGTTGAGCACGTTGCTGAGCGCGTTCTGCATCTTTTGAAGGTCTTGCGTCATCTTCTTCAACTTCTCCATTTCCATCGCTTCGGAGTACTCGGGGTCTTTGTCCGACTTCTCCCCTTCCTTCGTCTTTCCGCTGGGCGGGACGCAGCCGCTCGCCTGGAGCGACTGCCGAACCACGGTGGCCCCTTCGCCGGCTTTTCGCTGCGAACCCTGCTGCTTGCCCATCTGCTCGGCCATCCCACCCACCGCGTCCAACGCCATGGGCGCCAGGGTATCCATCAGCGGCGCGAGCATCGGGCCCACCTTCGGGATGGCCCCCACCGCCGCTTTCAGCGCAGGCATGGCCATCGGGAGAACGCTCTTGGCCAAGCCTGCGAGCGCCCCGAGGTTCTCACCCGACATCAGCGCGTTTTGTCCGCCTTGGAAGGCCGCGCTAAAGGTGTTCATCACCGGGGGGGCACCGGCACCGCCACCGCCACCTGTCTTGTTGGACTTGTCGGTGCCTTTCGACGCCTCGGTGCTGTTGCTCTTGTTCGCCTCCATGTACGCCATTTGCTGTTTGATTTGCTCCTCTTGGTCCTGGATGAACTTGCACATGAACAGGAACAGCCGGTCCTCGAAGCTCAAGTTCGGGTTGCGCAGGATGTCTTGCGCCGAGGGCGTCCCACGCTCCGGTTTGCTGGGGGTGAGCACCGGCGGCTTGATCGGCCGGGGCCGATTCGGGCGGATGGGCCGCAGCGGGCGGCCCGGACGGTGCGGCCGGCCGGGGTGCGGGCACCAGACCCAGTGCCCCTTGGGCTGACCCTTGATCGCCTTGAGGATCATGTCCTCGATGCGCGTCTGCAGGGCGCGCCACGGCCCCAGGACCAGCGCCGAACCGGGGAACAGGGTGTAACAGAGGGGATCAAGCGCGCCGCGAACGGCCCGGTTGAGGTGGATGTCGGCGGAAATCGCGAACCCGACGGGGCCGGGAATGCGGCCACATTGGATTTGGTGGTAGTGGGCGCGTGGCGGGGCCGGAAAGTGCGGCAAAGCGCAGTGCGCGAGGCCGGTTGAGCCGCCAGCACGGCGGGTCTGGATGCCGGACTTGGAAAAGGCGTCCGCCAGGTCCTTGAGGCCGGCGAGCGGGGCCGTCGGAATCGGCGTGGCGAAGTTGACGACCGCGCTCACCAGCTCTTTGCCGGGGCCGTTTTCGGGGACGAGACCGATGGCCGACAGCGCGTTCGACACCGCGGTCCCGGTCGAGGTGGCGTCGAGCAGCTCGGTCGCGCCTTCGACGAGGGTCCCCGTGTTGAAGGCGTCTTCGGCTTCTTTGAGCTCTTTGGTGACGCCGTCGAGGGCCTTGTCGGCCGCTTTGGCGGCGGCGTTGCTGGCGGCTTTGGCGGTGTTGGCGACTTGGTTGGCGAAGTTGATGAAGGACATGGTTGGACTCCTGTGTGGTGCGGTTCATTCCGCGTTCGTGCATAGGGATTGCGAGGCCCGTGCCAAGCGCAGGAGTGTGCCCATGTGGCTGATTTTGCTGCTCTTTCTAGGGTCCAGGGGGCGGTCAGGAGATTTCCGTGCCGCGGATGAAATCTCCGGTTCCATCCGCGGCACCCGCACAAAAAAGACCCGGCCGCAGGGAGCGGCCGGGTCCACGTTCACAGGAGCTCGGTCTTATTTGATGTTGCGAATCGCGTTCATGGCGGAGTTGTGCATGTTGTTGAGCACGTTGCTGAGCGCGTTCTGCATTTTTTGCAGATCTTGGGTCATTTTCTTCAGCTTCTCCATCTCCATCGCCTCGGAGTATTCGGGATCTTTGGCAGATTTCGCCCCGACGGTCTCGTTTCGCTTCGCCGGACCGGTCCGGCGTGCGGTTTCGTCGAAGTCCCCGCTGCCACCCGCGTAGAAGCGCCGCTCCCGGGGCGAGCTTTTGTCGTCGGCGGGTTTCATCATTTGCGCCAGCGCGTTGTTCACCAAGGGGTCGGCGCCTTGAAGTGCGCCACCCACGAGGTTCATGGCCACGGGAAGGAGCACGGGCATCGCGGCGGCGAGGAACGGACCCACGTACGGGATGCCGGCACACGCGGAGCTGAGCATCGGAGCGATGACCGGCGCGAGCACCGAAGCCCCCTGGATGAGCCCCCCGATTTCCTTCAGCGGAAGCTTGAAGCTGCCTGCGCCTTTGCCGCCATTCAGGCACCCCATCACACCGCCCAGACCCTTGTCTTTGATGGCACCGAACAACGCATCCAAGCCTGACACCGCCTGGGGATTGTTCGAGGCGCCGCCAGCGTTGTCGCTGGGCTGCTTCGAACCGTCCGGGCTCGAGGCGTTTTGGCTCTGCTTCTTTTGCGTGTCCATGTACGCCATCTGCTTTTTGATTTCCTCCTCTTGGTCTTGGATGAACTTGCACATGAAGAGGAACAGCTTGTCTTCAAAGGTGAGCTTCGGGTCGTTCAAGATGTCTTGGTAGCTCGCGTCGTTCGGGTCCTTCAGGTCCTCGATGGGCTTGGGGTTGGGGTTGGGCTTTTCCACGCCGGGGTGAGGGTGCGGCAGGGGCTTGAGGTTGACATCGGGCAGCGGGCGCAGCCCCTTCAGCAGAGCTTTGATGAGCCGCTCCATCGCGTCCATGATCATGCGGCCGGGCGACATCATGATCGGGCAGCCAGGGCCGAACTTGAGGTAGATGTTCATGCCACAGCCGGGGCGCAGGCCGTGGTTGTGCCCAAAGCCGAAGCCGCCGCCCACGTGAATCCAGCCGTGGGGCCGGTGCACGCGACCGCAGTGAATCTCATTGTATTGCTGTTTCGGGGCGGGGGGTGTGTGGGCCGGGGCCGGGGCGAGACGACCGCTGGGCATGCCGGCCAGAGCGTCGGCCAGGTCCTTCATGCCCGCGAGTGGCGCGGTCGGAACCGGGGTCGCGAAGTTGACCAAAGCGCTGACGATTTCTTTGCCCGGCCCGTTCTCCGGCACGAGGCCAATCGCGGACAGCGCGCTGGTCACGGCGGTCCCGGTCGACGTGGCGTCGAGCAGTTCGGTCGCGCCCTCGACGAGGGTCCCCTTGTTGAAAGCGTCTTCGGCTTCCTTGAGCTCCTTGGTGACGCCGTCGAAGGCCTTGTCAACAGCCTTGCCGAGGCCGTTGCCGATGGATTTGCCGGTGTTGACGAGTTGGTTGGTGAAGTTGCCGATGGACATGTGGGACTCCTGTGTGGTGCGGTTCATTCCGCGTTCGCACACAAGGTTTGCGAGGCTCGTGCCAGCTTCGCCCCGTCCTCTAACCATCTGATTTTGCACGAAAATGCGCCCCCGAGCGACCGGCCAAGAGATTTCCGTCCCGGGCTTGAAATCTCTCGTCTCAGCTTTGGAACGCAGTTTCGCGGAGCCGATCGTTCAGCATCAAGGCCGTGTCCTCCGCCCCCGCCGCGTCCAGGCTGCGCCCGCCGAGACGCGCGATCGGCACAGCGCCGCGCAGGCTGGACAAGGCAAGACCCGCCGTGACCTCGCGCCAACGCGCGGTTCGGGTCGCCACCGGCACCAGGTCACAAAACAGCGCGGTCGTGGCCCCTTCGCGTGCCTCCGGCGCCAAGAACCAGCCCTGCCCATCCCGCAACAAGACGTGGAACGTCGTGCCGTCCACAATCTCCCCGCGCGCGGTCAGGGCCGCCCCGTCGAGGCCCGCGTCGATGGCGGAGTCGTGCATGGCATCGAGCACTTGGCGGCCGATGCTCTTGTAACGCGCCAGGTCTGCGGGAGCCGGCAGCAGCGCCAGGGCGAGCGGCGGGCCAGAGGCCCACAGCGCGCGGCGGAGGGGCTCGACGGCGACAAGCACGCCCTCGGGACCGAGCGCGAGCCGCGCGGTGGCATCGGCGGAGGGGAGCTGCGCGAGAAAGGCCGAAAAAGCCCCCCCGGCGTCCGCGCGCAGACCTGCCAAGGCGGCGTCCCGGACCAGCCGCGCGCGCTGGTGGGCCGCGTTCAGGACGCCTTGGGGCGTGACCCGGACGGTGATGAACGTCCCACGCGACAGCAGCCCGGCGCACAGCGGGCCGATGCGCGCGCCGGGATCGCCGGGCACACGCTTGCCGCAAAACCATTTGCCAAACAAGGCCTTATTCGTCCCAGTTCACGCTGAACGCGAGCGGCTGGGCCTCCGCTGCGCTCGGCGGCTGGACGTCATGCTCGGCGTAGCCTTCGCGGCCCAACTTCGCGAACGCGATGCGCTTTCCGGCCTCGACCCCCGGCTGGTCAAACGCGTCGATGTCGTACAGCTCGCCGGCGATGGCGGTCGCGGCCTCGAACAAGAACAGCAGCGCCCCCATGCTCTCAGCGGTCAGGGCGCCGACGCCGAGGCGCAGGCTGGGGCGGCCCGCGCGCGCGAGCGCGTAAGAGGTGCCCTCTCGCTCCGCGGCGAGCAGCTTGCCCAAGCTGTGGCCCCGCAGGTATTGGTAGGCCGCGGGCACATCGTCCGGGAAGCGCACGCTGTCGTCCTCGGACGCTTCGACATTCATGAACATCATGAACTTGTCCTGGGGGCCCTCCATGAACAGCTGAACCTGGCTGTGCTGGTCGGTCGCGCCCAGCGCCCCGTGCGGCAAGGGCCCGCAGTGCACGCCGGGGGCGTGGCGGCCGTCGGCTTTGCCCAGACTCTCGGCCCAGAGCTGCACGAACCACTCCGTGAACGACTTCAGGCCGTCTGCGTAGGGCATGAGCACGTGCGTGTGCCGGCCCGCCTGGTCGGCTTCGAAAAGAACCGCGGCCAGGGCGGCGGCGATGTTGGACGGGTCAGCCCCGCCGCAGCTTTTGCGCATCGCGCGCGCGCCCCGCAGCAGGGCGCCGTCGTCGATGCCCAAAAAGGCCGCGGGGAAAAGCCCCACCGGGGTCAGGACCGAAAAGCGGCCGCCCACCGAGTCGGGGATCGTGAGCGCGTCGAGCCCTTCGTCGTGGGCCAGCGCCCGGAGCACACCCTTTTTGGGATCGGTGGTGACCACCACGCGCTCGCGATAGCCCGCGTCCCCGAGACGACGGCGCAGTTCGTCGCGGACGATGCAGAACTGGGCCGCGGTCTCGACGGTGCCGCCGCTTTTGCTGATCACATTGAAGCAGGTCCGCGAAAAATCGATCGAGGCGAGCTTGCGGGAGAAGCTGACCGGGTCCACGTTCTCCCAGAACTCGACCGGCCCCCCGGGGGCGAGCGCGTCCCGCAGGGCGCGACCGCCGAGGCTGGACCCCCCGATGCCGAGCACCACGAGCCGGTCGAACTTCGCGCGGTATTCAGCCGCCATGCCCGCGGCGGCGGCCCCGGTGTTGTCTGGCAGGGTCCAAAACCCGAGTTCGCCCTTTTTGGCGCGGGCTTTGATTGTCTCGGCCGCGCGTTGGGCCCGCGCGAACGTCTGATCAAACCGGGCCCGGTCCACGCCACCCTCGACGAAGGGGGCAAATGCCAAAGTAAAATCCGCGGTGAAGCTCATGAGGCTGCTCCCAAGAAGAAAGCCCCGCCTATGCGGCGGGGCTTTTCGACACAATCGACGTCGGTCGACTATTCGGTGCGCACGCAGTTGGGCGTGAAGTCGTCCAACGGGTCGGCGTCCTCTTCACACTCCAGGCTGGCCCAGCCACCCATGTAGAGCACGAAGTTGTCGTCGATGTTGGTGCCGTTGAAGGACACCAAGTCGTCGAAGCTCGGGGTGTTGGCCACGCCACCGTTGCCGAGCACGAAGCCGCCGATGTCGAGGTTGTACACCCGGTCTTCGGTGATCGCGGCCGGCTTCAGGTCGTCGAGGTCGATTTCCGCGCCGGGATCGGCGGCGGTGTACACGTTCCAGTCGCTCAGCCCGTTCGAGAAGTTGAAGCGGTAGAAGTCCGCGTTCCCGTTGGGGGTGAGGGTGAAGGTGTTCTCGGTGCGGTTGAACGCGCCGCCTTGCAGCTCCACGAACGAGTTCGGGAAGTTGTTGGTGGCGTCGAGCGAATCGCTCACGTGCACAATGGTGGACTGCGACGCCACCGTCTCTTGGTCGTCCCCGCCGCCGGCGAAGCTGTTGATGTCGAGACCGATGGCGATGGTGATGAACTTGTTGCCCTCGAGGCCGTCGTGCGGCGGCGCGTAGTACACCTGCGCTTGGCCATCGTCGGGGGCGATCTCGTCGTCGGGGAGGTAGTTCAGCACGCCGTCCACCTGGTCGATGTTGTCGCCGTCATCGGGGTCGTCGAGGCCCGCGGTCAAGCCGAGGGGCACGATGCCTTGGCCGGGCACGATCACACCGGTGAGCAGGATGGCGCCGGTGGCGTACACGTCGTTCTCGCAGGAGCCGTTGCCCCGGTACGCGCCGACGCCGCAGGGCAGCGAGGGCATGTTGTACTTCACCTGTTGCGACAGCAGGGTGTTCGGCCGGAAGGCGTTGTCACCCTCGTAGGTGTCGAAGTCCCAGGCGCTGTAGGGGATGGGCATGTCGCCGTTCTGCGTGGGCTTCGGCTTCTCGACGAGGTCGAGGCCGGTGACCACGCCGTGGTCGAACTGCGCGAACAGCGGGAGGATCGCGGTCAGGATTTGACCGATGTTGACGTCCTCGGACGCGGTGATGCCTTGCACGAGGTCGCCGACTTTGGAGAGCGCGACCCGGCCACCGAGCGCCCACAGGCTGCGCTTGCCTTCGGCCCCGAGGGCCACGACGTCTTGCTTGATGTCGAGGTCGGAGATCTTGATCGACACACCGGTCGGCAGCGGAACGTTCTGTTCGGTGTTGGTGAAGCCTTCGATCGGCGGGATGGTGTAGTCGGCGAGCTCACCGATGAGCAGGGTGAAGTCGGTGTCGACGAGCGACGACTCGATGGAGAGACCGGCGAGGCCGAGCTCGATGTCGCCCTGGGTGGTCACGTCGTCGAAGGTGAAGCGGCCTTTGACGCCCGCGGCGGTGGTCCGCTCGCAGCTGCCACCCTCACAGGTGTGCTCGGGCACGGGGGCCACGAAGAACGCGAGGTCGATGCCCGCGGGCTCGAGCACGGTCTGCCACACATGATTGTCGGGAAACGCGGACGCGGCCTCGACGGTGCCGGTGATCTGCGCCGCGGTGAACACCGCGTCGCCGTTGGTGCCGGTGGTGGCGGTGACCACGGCGGCTTCGCCGGTGATCTTCAGGCCGACGGTCGCGCCCGCGATGGGGGCGCCGGTGCCTTGCTCGAACACCACGACGCGGAAGCCATCTTGGATGGTCGGGTACACGGTGACGTCGGCGGTGCAGGTCGCGGTGCCGCTCGTCGCGGTGATTTGACCCGTGCAGACCTCGGGGCCGGCGCAATCGGCGGCCAGAGCGCCGCTGGCGCCGTCGATGGTGCCGATGGCCGCGTCCGCGGTCCAGGCGAACTGCGCGTTGGGCACGAGCGCGCCGCTGGTCAAGCTGCCGGTCGCGGACGCCACCGTCGTGCTGCCGGCGCGGGCCACGATGTTGCCGGGCGCCACGTCACATTGGTCGGGCTGGGGGAGCTGGTCGGCGCCGACGCAGCCGGGCACACCCTCGGTGTACACGCAGAACTCACCCGGCTCGCACACCTCGGCGGGGTTGCCGGGGTCGCACAAGGAATCGGGCACGCACAAGCCACGAATCACGTCACAAATCTCGTTCTCGCCGCAGTCGTCGTCGCCGAGGCAGAACACGGGAATGCACTCGCCGAAGTCGCTGGGACCGGCGCCGGGCGCTTTTTGGCAGATTTCGCCACGGTCGCAGTCGACCGCGCGTTGGCATTGGTCGTCGCCATCGCCGTCGCCATCGCCATCGCCGTCGCCATCGCCATCGCCGGTCTCACCGGGGCAAGCGACGAGCATCAGCGCGGAGGGCGTGACCGTCAGCAAGAAGAGGAAGGACAATACAGATCGGATTCTCATCATGGGCCTCGTGATGTGGATGTGCATCCCAAACACGGCGCTTCTATCCACACTTCTGCTGGGCTGCAACAGAGACGGATAACGCGCCGCGCCAACGTCAGCTTGCCATCCCCCCGAGGGGGCCGCTCGGATCCTCGCGGGCCGCCCTGCCCGCGCCGCAGGGATGCCGGGGCCGCGTTCGCACGAGCAGGCCGCTGGCGGCGCTTGTCACGGCGTCGTCGACGGGTGTGACGGTCTTGTGACCTGTTGTCGGTGGAGGATCAGAGGGGTTCGCCGCGCGCGATCAGGTCGCGGAGCACGCCCTTGGTGTCGTCGTCGACGTCGAGAAACATGACGCCAATGCCGCTTGGCAGCTTTTTGGTGGCCTCGTGCACGCGCACCTCGTGCACGATGATGCCGCGCACGCGCGCGACCAGCGCGCCCTCGGTCAGCACCAACGTCAGCTCCAACCCGGTGCCGATGGGGCGCGTCTCTTCGGTGAGAATGAACACCCCGGTCTCCGACAGGTCGCGAATGCGGCTCTTGAAACCGTCGTCCGTCGTCGACAACTTGACCCGGACCTCGGCGTCGAGCGCCACACGGGGAAATCGACGGCGTTCTCTCACTGGGGCCTCGCGGGGATCATGGCTCCAGTCTTTCGCCGTTTGGTCGCGGGGGCCAATTTCTGCCCCGCTGGGCCGTTCTGAGGCGGCGGGCCTCGACCGCACACCGTGCCGGGGACAGCCACTTGGCAGAAGGCGCCAACCCCCGTAGAGGTGGGACCTTGCCGCACACGCGGCCCCCAGGAGGAGACATGCAGTTTGTGTATCGTTTGAGCGTTGTCGTCGTTGGTCTGTGGATGACCGCCTGCACCGGCGGCAGCACCGGAACGGGGGAGCCCGAACCCACCGCCGAGCCCGAGCCCGCGGCCGATGTCTGCACCCTCAGCGGCGTCGACGTGAATGTCCCCACCGCGACCGCCCAAGTGCAAGGCGGGGGCGCGCCGGACGCGAGCTGCATCGGCAACCCCCGCATGGTCACCGGCTCCCAAAACGTGACCCTCGAGGGCTGCGTCGACATCTTCGGCCTCGGTGAAGAGGCCAAAGTGGGCCTGCGCGCGGCCTTCTACGGGGTGGACCAGGACCCCAACGCGGACACGCCCCGGTACGGCGAAGTCGACATCGCCACCGAGACCCAACCCGGCGAACTGCAAGCCCTCGCCCAGGCTTGTTCGTCGAAGGGCTATTTCCGCATCGCCGACATCCCCACCCACACCCCGCTCATCGTCAAGGTCTACGACACCGACGAGGGCGTGCTGCAGGTCGCGATCGACACCTATACCTATGACATTGTCTTCTTCGACGAGGACATCGACAACGGCACCATCGAGTATGAGGTCAACCTCATCTACCGCTCGACCTACGACAGCGTGCCCACCCTCGGGGGCAAGCTGATCGACGGCCAGGACGACATCTCCGACGGGGTCGGCCGCGCCATCATCGCCGGCGAAATCCATGACTGCCAAGACCGCCTGGTGATGAACGCCGTGGTCGGGACCGACCGCAACGACGCCCAGACCGAGCTGGTCTACTTCGACGGCAACGAAGACCCCAAGCCCGACCTCACCCGCAACCTCACCAACGACGACGCCTTGTACGGCTTGCTCAATGTCAACACCGACCCCGGGTCCAACCAGCACACCGTGTTCGCGGGGTTTGCGGATCCGGACTGCAACGGTGAAGACTGCGAGTGCATCTCGCTGGGGAGCTCCACCGTGTACGTCTTCCCCGACTCGGTGACCATCCTGACCCTCCGCGGCGATCTGCCTGTTCAACAATGAATAGGCACAACCTGTGGCTCGTGCCCGCGGCTTTTTTGGCCGCGGGTCTTCTCGGCTGTCCCGACGACACCGGCCCGGACCCGGAGCCTGATGCTCCCATCGACCCGGCCTTCTTCTGTCCGGGCAGCGACGGGTGCGCCGGGGGCAGCGGGGCCCTGCAGGCGGGGGCCGCGGCGGTGGCGTTCACCCCGGTGGGCTTTGAGGTCGCCAACCCCTTGTACCTGAAACACGACCGGCCGGATTCGTGCGAGCCCGGGCTGCCCTCGCCCGACTTCACCACCTGCGGCGAGCTCAAGCTCGACATCATTCTCGACGACTGCGGCAAGGACGCATCCTGCCTGTTCCACGACGACTACGTGGGCCCTGACGCGGACGGCAGCGAGAACGACGGGGACCGGACCGATTACTTCCTGGATTGCGGCCGCGATCGGCTGTGCCCCGGCGACGACGGGTACACCGCCCCCGACGCGGATGGGTCCGAAGGGGACGGCGTGTTTCAGGCCCTGTGGATCGCGGGGTACGGCAACAACCGGCCGGCGATGGGGGTCAAGGACGACCTCTGGGCCCGGGCGGTGGTGTTCCGGGTCGGCGACGTGACCGTGGCCCAGGTGACCATCGACGCGGTGGGCCACTTTTACGACGAGACCTTGCGGGTCCGCGACCGGGTCGAGCAGGCGCGGCCGGGCGAGGTCGATTACCTGATGATGCAGTCGACGCACACCCACGAGGCCCCAGACACATTGGGCCAGTGGGGACTCGAAAACCCCTTCTCGGGTCTGCAGATCGGGCATGGCCGCGACGACGACCACATGGAGCGCTTGCGGCAAGCGGCGACCGATGCCGTGGTGCAGGCCCTCGATGGGCTCACCCCCGCCACCGTGCGCGCCGGCACCATCAACACCCGGGTCGATGGCTTTTTGCACGACGGGCGCGACCCGATGATCTTCAACGACCTGCTCACCGCGGTCCACGTCCAGGACGAGGGCGGCGGCACCATCGCCACCCTGGTCAACTGGGGCAATCACCCCGAGATCCTCGACAGCCGAAACAATTACATTTCGTCGGACTTTCCCCACATGCTGCGCGTGGCCCTCGAGGAGGGCTTGCCCGCCACCGACACCCACCCCGCGCGCCCCGGGCTCGGGGGCGTGGCCATCTACCAACAGGGCACGGTGGGGGGGCTGATGGGGCCCAACGGCTTTCCGTTCACCGGGCGGGACGGCACGATGTACGAAAACCGCTACAAGACCTGGGCGCGGTGTGACGCCTACGGGGCGCTGCTCGCCGACCAAGCGTTCGCTGCGCTCGACGACGCGGTCGACGTCGACGTGTCTTCCCTCTCGGTGAGCGCGCAACCCTACGAGGCGCCGGTGCGCAATGTCATTTTCCAAGTCGGGTTCAACAATGGCTGGTTCGATCGCGAACTGCTTCGTTTCGATCCCACGCTGGCGATCAACGAGGACAACCTGCCCTTCCTGCGCACCGAAGTGTCCCTGACCCGGCTCGGCCCGATCTCGTGGCTGAGCGCGCCGGGTGAGATGTTTCCCGAGAGCTTCGTGGGCTTCTCCGCCGACTGGATGAACGGCGACCCCATCGATCCCGACAACGAAAATCCCCCGGACCTCGACGCCGCGCCCGACGCGCCCCCCCTGATGGATCGCCTGCTCGAAGCCGAGGCCCAGTACCCCATCCTCCTCGGGCTCGGCAACGACGAGACCGGGTACTTGGTCCTGCCCTACGACTTCAAGCTCAACGAGGACAGCGCCTACCTGGAGGAGGCCCCCGGCGATCACTACGAGGAGACCAACTCCATCGGACCCGACGCCGTGCCCATGTACCTGCAAAACGCCGAACTGCTCTTGGAGCACGACGCCCGGAGCCGGGCGGCCCCATAACCGGGCGGCAGGCCCTCACGCCGCGGGACGCCAGCTCATCAACACCGCGTCTTCCCGTCCCCCCGCGGCGGTCGGGTAGTACCGGGGCCGGCGCCCGTCGATGACGAACCCGAGCTGGCCATAGAGCGCGCGGGCGGCCACGTTGCTGTCCCGCACCTCGAGCCAGACCGGGGGGCCGCCGAGGATGACCTCGAGCAGCGCGCGCCCCACCCCGCCGCGGCGCGCGTGCGGCGCGACCTCGATGTGCAACACCTCTCGCGCATCCGGGCCGTCGCGCACCACCAACCAGCCCACCACCGCGCCGGCCGCGCGCGCGCGCCACACGCGGTCGAGGGCGGTGGGCGCCGGCCCGGTCCAAAACGCGGGCGGGACGTCGGGTGCGGCGACCTCTTCGACCCGCACCGGGGAGGTCACGGCGCCTCGTCGAGCAACACCCGGACGGTGACCTTGCTGCGCTGCTCGTCGGCGAGCTGCTGAATGCGCCGGCTTCGCTTGGCCTCGAGCAGGTCCGCGGCCGCGGCCGCGCCCCCGGGGCCGCGCTCTTGTTGCTCGGCCTCGGTCACCCGGACCGGCCGCACGGAAAACTCGTCCTGGAGCAGCGCGTCCACCCGCAGGCTGCGGCGCAGGATCGCGCGGATCTCCTCTTCGCTGACCCGCCGCTCGACGAGAAACGCGCGGTAGCGGTCCATGCCGGAAAAGCGCAGGGCGAAACGGGCCATGGCCTTGGCCACGTCGGCCTCGGGGGCGATCATGCCCCGGCGCCGGGCCGCGATGTCGAGCAGCTCCTGCACGATCATGGTGTCGAGCACGCGCCGAAAGAACTGGCCGTCGATGCGCGCGGCGAGGCCGGCCTCCCCGGCCTGTTGCACGAGCAGGACCGCGGCCTCGAGCTCGACCTCGGTCTTGGTGATCACCCGGCGCCCCACGTGCGCGACCACGCTGTCCACCAATTCATCACCGGGGGCCGCGGGGGGCGCAGCCGCGGCCAAGGACAGCACCGCCAGCAGCACCGGAGCGCTCACAAAAGGGTGCCCCAGATGTGGCCCCACAGGGCGCCGCGCCCGATGTGGCCCGGCGCGGAGAACAACGTCACCGCCTGCTCGGGCCGCGCGATGGCCGCGGCGAGCTTTTTGCGGGCGGGCTTGCGTTTGGCCGCGGCGAGCTTGTCCGCCTTTGTCGCCACCGGGAGGTAGGCGCACGCGCACGTGCCGATGGCGTCGATCATGTCCTGGTCTTCTTTGGTCGGCTTGTGGCGCAGGTCGAGCAGATGGCAGACCGCGACCAACGGCTCCCGCGTGGACAGGTACCCGCTGATCAGCGCGGACAGGTGCATGCGCTCTTTGATCGAGATCTGGGCAAAGCCGTAGCCGGGCAAGTCGACGATGCGAAACCGCCGCGTCTCGTTCTCGGGCCCCCGCAGCTCGATGTCGAAAAAGTTGAGCGCGCGGGTGTGGCCGGGGCGCTTGCTGGTCTTGACCAGCTTCTTGCGCCCCACCAGCTCGCCGATGAGCGAGGACTTGCCCACGTTGGACCGGCCCACAAACGCGACCTCGGGCAGGTCGGTGGGGCCGTCCGCGCACGCCGCGAGGGTCGGCGCGGAGCGGGCGAACGCCGCCTCCAGCACCACGTAAGGGTCGGCGCCGGGCCCGGTCATGTCACGTGCACGACGGCGGTTCGGTCATGAACTGCCGTACGAGTGCAGCCCGTCGGCGAACCAGCCGAGGTTGACCCCGAGGAAGCCCGCGATGATCACGAAGAATCCGAGGATGCCGATCACCGCCGAGGGCACGCCCACCCAACCGTAGGTCACGCGGGTGTGCAGATAGATCGCGTAGGTGAGCCAGATGACGAGCGCGCCGGTCTCTTTGGGGTCCCAGCCCCAGTAGCGGCCCCAGGCGTAGTGGGCCCAGAGCGCGCCGGTGACGAGCACCACCGCCACCAGGGCGAAGGCGATGAGGATGGTGTAGTACGCGCCGCGATCGAGGCGTTCGGCCGAGGGCAGCATCGTGCGCAATGTATCTGCTTTCAAGATCGCGATGGTCACGAAGAGCTGGCCGCCCCAGATGATGAAGAACAGCGCCAAGTCCCATTGGTTGGACAGGACGTGCAAGCGCCAGGGCGCGGGGGCCCCGTGGGCCAGACGTTGGGCCGTCTCCGCCGACAGCTGGAAGTCGGTCTGGGTCATGGCGTTGAACAGCACCAGGGCCAGGGTCGCGGTCGACACCGCAAACGCTGCGAAGAACAGGATGCGGTCCAGGCCCTCGGGGCGGTCGGACACGCTCGTCTGCTCGGCGCCGCCGCGGGTGGCGACGAAAATCATGCCAAGCAGCGGCAAGAACCCGAGCAAGCCATTGATCACCACCGCCACGACCACCGCGCTGATCATGCCCGGGGGGCCGCTGCGCCAAAGTTGCTGCAGCTTCCCGAGCAGCTTGGCCCACGCCCCGCGCATGAGGACGACCGCGGCCACGTAACAGATCACGATCGCGACGATGAGCAGAATGCCCACCCCGGGGCTCGGCACGTAGAACGGCTTGAACGACCCGTCGATGACCGCGCCCGCGGGCTCGAGTTTGCCCTCGACGTAGCCGAGCAGCTTGACCCGGTATTGCCCGGAGGTGAACAGCTCGGTGCCGCGGCCGAGGATGGGGAACAAAAACGCGGACAGCGCCATCACGCCGCCGCCCAGGGCGGTGAGCGACAGCTTGTCTTTGGCTTTGATGAGGTAGAGCAACGAGAGGATCGCGCCCATGGTGCCGGCCGAGTAGCCCACCGCCGAGCTGATCACGTGAATCATGATCCACCAGGACTGGAGCGCGGGGACGAGCGGCTTGATCGTGCCGTCGAGACCGCCGAGGGACACGAGGCCGAAGGGGATGAGGGCGATGATCAGGGCGAAGATGCCGGCGAACCGGATGCGCCATTTCACCTCGGAGACGAGGAACACCAAGATGATGCCCCAGGCCATGAACACCATGATCTCGTAGAGGTTGGACCAGGGCGGGTGCTGCGAATACACGACCCAGCGGGCCATGCCCTCGAGCTGGACGTCGGCCGCGCGCTCGACCGCGGCGAGCTCGATGAGACCCGCCTCGTGCCAACGAAAGGCCATGCCGGTGGTCTGTCCGAGGAAGGCGAGCGACGTGACCACGGTGCCGAGACGACGAATGCTCGCCTTCTTCTGCACGAGGTTAAAAATGAAAATAAACAGCGCGAGGGCGTATCCCGCTGCGCACACAGTAAACCAGTCGGTGCTCACCATCGTCTTGTTCCCTCCCCAAAGTCCCTTGTGCAGCAGGATAACAACCCGACGGCCGGGTCCGCATCCTGGCCCGTCAATCGTCGACGGGGCCTGATTTGTCTTGGTCTTTTGCGGCCTTGGCGCGGGCCGCCTGCTCTTTTTGGCGTTGTTCGCGCAGGGCCTTGGCCCGCTCCTTCACGCTGGGCTCGGCCCCGAAGACCTCGCTCAGGGTCTCTTTGACCTTCGAAAACTCTTCCTCGAACGCGTACTGGTGGCGGCGCGCCGCCCCCGCGAACACAAAGTCGAAACTGCCGTCGTCACGCTCGACGAGCCGGGCCCAATACCGCCGCTGGCTCATGAAGAACGCCATGTACATGCCGAGGAACATCAAGATGAAGCCCGCGAACACCACGTTGATCCAGGGGACACGGCCCACCTGCACCCCCGTGGCGTACTGCTGATCAAATCCGCGGAAGCCGACGATGTAACGGCCGCGGCGGACCTTCTCGTCGAACTTGGGGTAGTTCCGGAAGACGACGAAGCTGGTGATGGTGCCGTCGGCGCTGATGCGCTGCACGCGCACCGCGCCGCCCAGGCCGCCGTACTGGCGGATGATCTCGACGGGCACGAACGCGGTGCCGTCGGGCATCTGCACGCGGTCGCCGATGGCCACGGTGTGGATGTTGCGGGCGTCGGCTTTGCACTGTTCGAGCTCGACGAGCTCGGCCTCGTTGGTGGCGCGCTTGCAGATGTCGAGCTGCACCAGCTGGTCGCCAGGGATGGGGTTGTAGGACGCCTGGTAGAACGTGTAGCCCTTGTACTCGAGGGGGTGGTTGACCTGGATGGTCTTCTTCATCACCGGGTTGACCAGGGCGGCGGGGTCGTAGACCTCGAGGTCGGACTCGAACTCCATCGGCGAGCCGTCGACGAAGGTCTTGAGCCGGAAGTCGGTGCAGCGGATCTTGAAGTCGAGGTTGTGGTGGTAGGTGAAGCCGCCCGGCCCCTTGACCCGCACCGAGTCGCTGGCCCCCGAGCCCTCGACGATCATCATCATGCCGTCGACGCCGGTGTAGGTGGTGGCCATGGAGCCGAACATGATCATCAGCAACGCGATGTGCACCAGGTACACGCCGGTCCGCGCGTACCGATGACGCTCATTGAACGCAAAGAAACTGGACCCTTCGGTGTGCTCGCTGCGGTGGCGGCCTTTGGCCTTGAGGATCGCGCGGACGACGTCGATGACCGTGTCCCGCTCCGCGGCGGACACCGTCTTGCGGTACATGTACCGGATGCCGAGCAGCTGCTGATCGGTGAGGGTGCGGATGGGGTTTTGGATGTCGATCCAAATCTTGGGCAGGCGCTCGATGCTGCACGCGGTGAGGTTGAGCGCGAGCAGCAGGACAACAAAACCGAACCACCAAGAGTGGAACACGTCGTGGAACTCGAGGAACTCATACAGCCGCAGCTTCCACAACGCGGACGACCACTCGGCGCGGTGCTCCTCGAGGGTGAGCGTCTGGTCGAAGAACATCCCCACCACACAGCCCGCGGCGAGGAGGAAGATGACGACGACGGTCAGCTTGAGCGAGCAGAAGAAGTGCCACGACTCCCGGTGCAGCGCGTGGAAAAAGCCCGACCCCCCGCTGTCGGTGATCGCGCCTTCCGGATCGAGCTCAACTTGCGATTTGGGTGCGGCCAAGGAACCCTCCGTGATGGCTGTGGATACCGTCTCTCGGGTGTCGAGCGCAAACCGACACGGGCATTCCGGGGAACCAACCGCTCACTGGGGGGCGGCATTCACCGGGTCGGTCATTTGCCCGATGGGGCGGGCGCCGGCTCGTCGGGCCAGTGGCGAATCCTGGACAGCGCGGCCTCGTACAAAAACGGGGTCAGCGCGGGGGAATTGTCGGTGTGGCAGCGGGCGCACGTCGACGCGTCGATGGCCTCGAACATGAGCTGCTGGCGCAACACCTCGTCGCGCATGATGTGCTCTTTGGCGTAGTAGCGGCCGGGCCCGTGGCAGGTCTCGCACTGCACCCCGGCGAGGTCGGGGTCTTTGTCCGACACCGTCATGGTGTGGCAGGACAGGCACCGCGGGTCCCGGCGCTCTTTGTCGGACAGGCCCTCCAGGGACCGCGCGTGTGGGCCCTTGGCCCAGATGTCGTACTCGGCCTGGTGGCAGGTGCGACACTGGCCGGCGCCGATGAAGTCGTGGGCTTCGACCTTTTGGGCGTGCGGGCCGGGCCCGGTGGCCAAAAAGACGACACCGAGAACGCCCAGGGCGACGACGACCATCGAAATGCGCATGGGCTGGCGTTAGCATCGCGGGGCCCGGGCACAAAGGGGTTGTTGGCCATGGACATCATCGGACTCACCGGCGGGATCGCGTGCGGCAAGAGCACGGTCGCCCACCTGTTGCGCGAACGCGGGGTGGTCGTCGTCGACGCCGACGAGGTCGCCCGCGAGGTGGTCGAGCCTGGCTCCCCGGGCCTGGCCGCGGTGGTCGAGGCCTTCGGCCCCGGGGTGCTCGACGAGGCGGGGGGACTGGACCGCAAAAAACTCGGGGCGCTTGTGTTCGCGGACGACGACGCCCGGGGCCGGCTGAACCGCATCTTGCACCCGCGCATCGCCGCCCGCGCCCAAGAACGCTTCGCCGAGGCCGTGGCCGGCGGGGCGGAGCGGGTGGTGTACGAGGTGCCCTTGCTGTTTGAGAACGGTCTGGACCAGATCATGACCACCACCATCGTGGTCAGCGTCGACGAAGCCACCCAACTGGCGCGCCTGATGGCCCGGGACGGGTCCACCGCGGCCGAGGCCCAGGCCCGGATCAACAGCCAAATGCCATTGGATGAAAAGCGGGCCCGGGCCGACCACGTCATCGACAACGGCGGCAGCCGAGCGCAAACCGCGGCCGAGCTCGACGAGATCTGGGCTGCGATCACCGCCCCGGGCTGAGCTCTCCCCCATTTCGCGGGCCGGCGGTGGCCCTCTCAAGCACAAAAAAACGACGGCTCTCGCCGTCGCTTTTTTGTGGGCGCAGGGCGCGTTCACTCCGCGTAGGCGAAGCCGAGCCGGGCGGCCGCGGGGGCGGTCTCGCCCTCCTTGGGCGCGTCGGCCGCGTCGTCACCGCCGAACCAATCGCCCAGCTCGCTGTCGAGGTAGAGCAACACGCCGCCGAGCAGCGCCAGGCCCGCGCCGGTGCCGAACAGGCCGAAGCCGAGGGGGCCCTGGTCGGGGTCGGTGGGGGTGGTGAGGATGACCGCGCCGGCGATGATCGCCATCGCGCCGACGCCGAGGGTGGCCCAGCCACCGACGGTGAGCCAGGTCCAGTCGTCTTCTTCGGCTTGGGCCGCGGCCACCGCCGCGGGGTCGGCCGGCTTGTCGCCCTCGGCGGGCTTGGCCGCGTCGGCAGGTGTGGTGGCCTGGGCCTCGTCGGGGGCGGTGTCGGCCGGGTTGGCCGCGATGGGCTCCGCGTCGGGGTCGACGGTGTCGGCGAGGTTGAGGTTGAGGTTGAGGACCGCGCCGGCCTCGAGGTGGAAGGTCACTTCTTTGCTTTTGCCCGAGGCCTCGTCGAGGACCTTCACGGTGTGGGTGCCAGGGGGCACGGCGAAGTCGACCACCGGGGTGTTCTGCCCGAGGTCTTTGCCGTCGAGAAACACCTTGCCCGCGGGCGAGGAGCTGACGCTGAGCGAGCCGGTCGCCGGGGCTTGCTCGGCGGGGGCCGGGGTCGCCTCCGCGGCCGGCTGCGCGGCGGCGGGGGTCTCGGCGGGGGTGTTGGCGGCGGGCTTGTCGGCTTCGGGCGCGGGCGCGGGCGCGGGCGTCGGCGCGGGGGCGGTCTGGGCGAACGCAGGGGCCGCAGCCAGGAGCGAGACAAGGGCGATGGCGGGGCGAATCTTCATGTCAAACCTCTCGGCCAACTCGGCCGCGGCGGACCCTAAACAGAGAATCAAATCGGAAACAACCGCCCATCTGCCGGCCGGCTCCGCTTTTCCCGCGGGCGATGCGGGACGCTGGCCCCCGGCGCGGCGCCGCCACAGGTTTGTCGTCCACGGCCCGCCCAGGTCGCGTATAACGCGGCTGTGGGGACCAAAAGCAAAGCCGAACCGATGAAGAATGTGTTTGTCACCGGCTTCCCGGGGTTCATCGGGAAGCGCCTGGCCGCGCGCCTGTTGACGGAAAAGCCGCGGACGACGCTGACGCTGCTGGTGCAGGAGAAGTTCCTGTCGGACGCGCGCCAGTACGTGAAGACGCTGGGGGACAAGGCCGAGCGGGTCAAGGTCGTGGCCGGCGACGTGGCCAAGATGGACCTCGGTCTGTCCGGGCCCGAGATCGAGGCCCTGTGCGAACACACCACGCACGTCTTCCACCTCGCCGCGATCCAGTACCTGGGCGGGCCCGGCGGCGACTACGAACGGGTGAACGTGGGGGGCACGCGCAACATGCTCATGCTCGCCCAGGAGATGAAAAAGCTCACCCGGTTCGTGCACTTCTCGACGTGCTACGTCTCGGGCGACCGCATCGGGGTCATCACCGAGGACGAGCTCGATTGTGGCCAGACGTTCCGCAATCCCTACGAAGAGACCAAGTACCGGGCGGAAAAAATCGTGCGCGCGGCCATGGAGCGTTTGCCCATCACCGTGCTGCGGCCGTCCATCGTCGTCGGGGACAGCGCCACCGGGGAGATCGATCGGTTCGACGGCGTGTACGGGATGGGCATCCTGATCGTGACCAGTCCCATTGGGGTGCCCCTGCCCCTGCCCGGCGCGGGCATCGCCCCGCTCAACGTCGTGCCGGTGGACTTTGTGACCCGCGCGGCCATCGCGCTGTCGGTGCGCAAAGAGGCGGCGGGCAAGACGTTCCACCTCGTCGACCCCAATCCGCTGTCGACCCGGCATGTGTACGAGCTGATCGCCAAACGCGCCGGCAAGAAGCTCCCCCGGGTGCGCCTGTCCTATGGCATTGCCAAACGCCTGCTGCGCATGCCGGTGATCGAACGGTTTTCCCGACGACAGGCCCAGGCCCTCGACTATCTCAACCACCTCGCCATCTACAACTGCGCCAACACCCTCGAGCACCTCGACGGGAGCGGCGTGCTGTGCCCGCGCATCGACACCTACGTCGACAAACTCATGAACTACGCGAGCAAGGCCCTGCGCCAACGCCAGACCGGGCGCCGCACCCTCCCCGCCCGCGCGGATCCTTACGACCGATGAGCACGTTCATCGTCTGCCGGCGTGAAACCCTCCGGGTTCGCCCCGCAGACGTGGCCCAGTGCCGCCGGGCCCTGGCCACCGACCCCGCCATCGCGGCCCCGGGCCCCGACGACGACGAGATTTGCCAGGCCCTCTACTTCGCCCGCGCCCTGCCTGCGGTGCTCGATGTGATGGCCGACCCCCGGGCCCACGCCGGCGGGCGCGCGGTCCGGCCCACCGCCTGCCAGCCGCCCCCGCCCGGCCCCGCCCCCCTGCTCGCGGTGGCGATTCACGAGGTGGGCACAGAGCTCATTTTGGTCCGCTTCGCCCCGCGCGACGACGACGCGCCGGTCACCGCCGCCATCGCCCCGGCCGCGGGCGCGATGTGCCGCTTCGTGCTCCAAGCCCGCCCAGAAGGAGACACCACCGTCGTGCTCAAGCGCTTTTCCGTCGGCACCACACAATGACCGCAGCAGCCCACCCTGACTTGCGATAGGGTCGGACCATGGTCAAAGCCCTCGCGCCGGGACAGCTTCGCTGGACGGTCAACGACGCCTCCCTCGACATCGCCGCCCTGGAAAAACACAAAGACGACCTCACCGGCAAGCCGGGGGCGCTGGGCCAAGAGCGCGCGCTGGCGGCGCTGGAGCTCGGTCTTGGCATCCGCCAGCGGGGTTACAACATCTTCGTGGTCGGGGCCTCGGGCACGGGGCGCACGTCGACGTTGCGCACCGTGCTCGACGAGCAAGCCCGCACCGACCCCGTCCCCGACGACGTGATCTTGGTGTACAACTTCGAGGACCGCGACCGTCCACATACATTGTGTGTGCCCCCGGGCGAAGGGCCGGGCATCCGCCGCCGGTACGAGACCCTCGTGGAGAAGATGATCGCGGAGCTGGAAAAGGCGTTCGAGAGCGAGACCTTCCTCTCCCAGCGGCAAGACCTGGAGCGCGCCCACGACGAGCGCGCCGACGAGAACCTCCAAGACATCGAGGCCGAAGCCAAGGCCGCGGGGTTTCTGCTCACCCGGGCCCAAGGCAGCCTCTCCCTCGGGGTGGCCGACGCCGCGGGCAACCCCATGGGCGAAGAAGAGTACGAACAGCTCACCGCCGAGCAAAAACAAGCGTACGAGGAGGCCGCCGAGGGCCTGCAAGGGGGGCTCGAGGACGCCCTGCGCAAGATCCGCGTGGTCGAACGCGAGACCGACGAGGAGCTCGAAGCCCTGAGCCGCGCGACCGCGGCCGAAGCCATCGACCCCCTGTTCGCCGAAGCCGAGAGCGACCTCTCGGCCCACCCTGCCCTCGTCGACCACCTCGCGCGGGCCAAAGCCGATGTGCTCGACCGGCTGCGCCGTCTCGTGCCCAGCGACGTGCCCGAGCAAGAACAGGACGGTCCCGAGCGCGCGACCACCCACCAACGGCGCCTGATCGAAGAAGAACTCGACCTCGGGCACGACGAGCCCGCCCTGCTCCGCTACCGGGTGAACGTGCTCGTGACCCGGGACAAAGACGGGGGCGCCCCCGTGGTCGTCGAGACCCACCCCACCGCGAGCAAACTCATCGGGCGCATCGTGCACAAGACCCGCGGGGGGGAAGCCACCACCGATCACACCCGCATCAAGGCCGGGGCGCTCTTTTTCGCCAATGGTGGATACCTGATTCTGCAAGCCCAAGACCTGTTTCGCGAGCCCACCGCGTGGGAAGGACTCAAGCGGGCCCTGAAGAACCACTCCCTCGAGCTCGACGACCCGGGCGAACCCGGGCGCATGCTCACCATGGAGAACCTCCGCCCCGAGCCGCTCCCCCTCGCGGTCAAGGTCTGCCTCATCGGCACCCCCGATTTGTATTACGCGCTCGCGCGCACCGATCCGGACTTCAACAAGCTGTTCAAGGTGAAGGTCGACTTCGACCTCGAGATGGACCGGTCCCCCGAGCGGGTGGGCAACTACCTCCGCTTCCTCGTCGGACTGGCCCACGAAGAGGGGCTGTTGCCCCTCGACACCTCCGGCGCCGGGCGCCTGATCGAACACGCCGCCCGGGTCTCGCAGAACCGCGGCCGGCTGACCACGCGGTTCGGTTGGATCGCGGACCTGGTGCGGGAGGCGAGCTTCTTCGCCAAGAAGGCCGGGGCCGAGCGCATCACCCGGGCGCACGTGAAGACCGCGCTCGATGCCCGGGCCGAGCGCGAGGGGTTCCTCGAGCTGCGCATGCACGAGGACATCGCCGACAACCGGGTCCGCATCGACACCGCGGGAGAGGTCGTGGGCCAAGCCAACGGCCTCACCGTGATCGACCTCGGCAGCTACCAGTTCGGGACGCCGGCGCGCATCACCTGCCGGGTGGGCGCGGGCAAAGGCGAGCTCGTCGACATCGAACGCGAGACCGAGCTGGGCGGGCCCATCCACACCAAGGGCACAATGATATTGCGCGGCATCCTGCTCGACCGGTTTGGGCAAGAGGGCCCGCTCAAGCTCTCCGCCTCGGTCTGCATCGAGCAGTCCTACTCCGACATCGACGGCGACAGCGCGTCGTTGGCCGAGTGCTGTGCCCTGTTCTCAGCCCTCGCCGACGTGCCCCTGGCCCAGAAGTACGCGATGACCGGGTCCATCGACCAGCGCGGGCAGGTCCAGGCGGTGGGCGGGGTGAACGAGAAGATCGAGGGGTTCTTCCGGGCCACCAGCCAACGCGACGAGAAGGGGCCCTACGGGGTCCTGATCCCGGTGTCCAACCTGCAGGACCTGATGCTCGACGAGGAGGTCGTCGCGGCCGCCGACGACGGCCGGTTCTCGGTGCACGCGGTGGCCACCCTCGAAGAGGCCCTCGAGCACCTCACCGGCATGCCCTGGGAGACCCTCCGCGAACGCGCGGCCCACACCCTCGAGCGCTTCGCCGACATCACCCGCGAGCGGGGCGACGGCGATCGGCGCGCGCCGAGGTCCGGTGGCCGGCCCCAGGTCGCGGCCAAGAGCGACCAAGAGCCGCGGTCCCAAAGCTGAGATCCGCTTTTTCTTCTGGGGACTTGCGGTGCCCAGCCGCAACTGCGTCCGCGGGCCCCCGGACACCATCAAGAGGGTCGACCCCGCGTGCGTCCGGAGACGCCGGGTCGGTGCCCCACAAAGCGATCGCGACCTCGCAGAGACGAGGGGGCGGACCGGTGTGTTCGCCCGCGGGGCTTTGGCGGTGGTGGGGGTGGGCCCTCGGGGAAGGCCTCGCAACCATTTGATTTTACATCATTTTTCACGCCGCCATCGGCGGCGGCAGCGCCGGCCCGTTACTTCCCCTGGAACACCGCGGGCCGTTTTTCCCGAAACGCGGCCAAGGCTTCGACCCGGTCCGTCGTGAACAATGTCACTTCATAGGCGCGGCGCTCCAGCACCAACCCCTCCTGGATGCCGATGCCGTACCCGCCGACGATGGCGGACTTGGCCGCTTCAACCGCCAGGGGCGCGCACTTTTTGATCTCGTCGGCGATGGCCCGGCACTTGGCCACCGCTTCGCCCGCGGGGGTCACGTACTCGCAGAGCCCGACCGCGAGCGCGTCGGGTCCAGACAGGCGCCGGGCGGTGAAGATCAACTCCTTGGCCCGGGCCAATCCCACCAACCGGGGCAAACGCTGGGTGCCGCCCGCCCCGGGAATGATCCCGAGGGCGCACTCGGTGAGCCCCACGGTGGCGCGCTCGGTGAGCACGCGGAAATCGCACGCGAGCATCAGCTCGCACCCGCCCCCGAAGGCGAACCCGTCCACCGCGGCAAACGTCGGCATCGGCAGCCCCTCGACGAGGTCCATGGTCCCGCGGATGAGCCGCAAGAACGATCGGGTCTGTTCCTCACTCATCCCCGCGCGCTCTTTGAGGTCGGCGCCCGCGCAGAACGACTTGTCCCCCGCCCCGGTGAACACCACCGCCCGCACGTCCCGCCGGGGCGCGAGCTGTTCGATGCGCGCACACAGCGCTTCGAGGAGCGGCCGGTTGAGGGCGTTGCGCTGCGCGGGGCGGTTCAAGGTCACCACCGCCACCTGTTCGGTCACGTCCAACAACACCAACTCTTCGCTCATGGCGACCTCCTCACAATGTCTTTGCAGCCTTCGCGGTCACGCGTCGATGGCGAAACACAACCGCTGCCGGGCGGTGAAATGTTCGTCGCTCACCGCGTAGCCCGCGAGGTCGCGCAACACCGGGGACTGCTCCACCGAGCCGCGGATTTCTTCGGGGCTGGCCCCGAGGCGGGTGCCCTCGTCGCGGGCCGCGAGCTGCAGGGCGGCGGTGAGGTCCGCGGACAACAGCAGCCCGGCCCGGGCCTCGGTCAGCGGCAAGGCGGACAAGAACGCGTCGAAGTCAATGCGATTGGATTCGGACGCGAGCTGGGCCACGGGCTCGGCCAGGGCTTTGCGCACCCCGCGGGGAAGCGCGGAGGCCACCCGCTTGGCCAGCACGTCGAGGTCGGGGCGGTCGGCGAGGGGCACGAAGTTTTTGTCCACCGCGCGGCCCACCGCGGACAAGAACGCGCGGAGCTGGGCCGTGTCCATGCCCGCGATGAGGTGGTGGCCGCACCGCAACGCGCAGAGCTTGCGACCGAGCAAGAACCGCTGGGCCCGGGTGGGGTGCGTGGTGGTGACGGTGGCCCCGACGACGAGCGCGGGGGGGGATTGGTTGTGGGCCGCCACCACCTGGGCTTTGCGCTGGGTGCGGTACACGTCGTAGCTGAGCCCCCCGAGGGCGTGGGCCAGGCGATCGGACAGCCGGCGCAGGCTGTCGTCAGAGCGTTTGCCGAGGATGTTGCGCTTGTCGACCTCGTAGACCGCGAGGTCGTCGGGGTTGACCTTGCCGAGCTCGGCCGCGATCAAGAACAGAATGTCGTGAACGACATTGCGCTCGTCGGGGTGCAGCACCTGAGAGGTGAGTTCGCCCGGGGACAAAGACTCGCCCGCGTCGCTGAGCACCCGGGCTTGGTTTTCGTGGAAGAACAGGTCCTCGTCCTCGTTGGCCAGCCGCATCACGCTCAGCAGCTCGGCCGCGACGTAGGCCCGGTCGAACTCGCGCTTTTGGCTCCAGGCATCGAACAGCGCGTGCAGGCTCTCGGGCCGGAGCACCCCGTCGCGCACGATGCGGCGGTGCTCTTCGATCGCCCGGCGCACCTGGGTGGGCGACTGGCTGTAGAGGTCGGCGAGGTAGGCGCGCAGCTCGGCGTAGCTGGGGTCGAGTTCGAGCCCCCGACGGGCGATGTGAATGGCCCGGTCGGTGTCCTTTTGGCGGTCGGCGACGAGTTGGGCGGCGCGGTGCAGCAGCTCCGCGGCGGCGTGGGGCTCGGCCTCGGCGGCCAGGTCTTCGGCCCGTCTCGCGGTGGCGTTGAGGTAGCCCTCGAGGTCACCGGTCTTTTCGTACATCTCGGCGATGGTCGAGGTGATCTCACGGGCTTGATCCGGCGAGCACAAGGGCAGCGCGGCTTCGTATTCGGCCACCGCCTTTTTCGCGTCGTTGAGTTCGCCTGCGTAGAGCGCGGCCAGGGCCAAGTGCTCCTCGCGCTTTTCGTCGGGGGTCTGGGCCGCGTTGAGCAGTTGCTGGTGGGTGGCGAGGGCCTGGGCCGGCGACCCGCTCTGGGCGTAGGCCTTGGCGAGCAGGCGCCGGGCCTCTTTGTCGTCGGGATTGACCGCGAGCGCGGCGGTGAGGCTGCGCACCGCGTGGGTGACATCGGGCTGGTGCCGCACATAAATCACGCCCAGCCGTTTGTGGAGCTGACCCAATGCTTTGGGATCGCCGGGCAACTCGATGCGCCGGACCATGGCGTCCACCGCGCCCTCCCATTGCTCAAGGTCGAACCGGATCTCGCCCAGGTGCTCGAGGGCCACGACGTTGTTGGCGTCGATTTGCAGGACGTTTTCGTAGACCGCGCAAGCGTCTTCACGCTGTTGGAGCCGCTCGTCGAGGACCAGGGCGGCCTTGAGGTACAAGTCGACCTGACGCGAACCCGAACTCGCGTCCGCCGCGCCCTTGTACAGCCGGACCAGCTGCGGCCACCGGGAGTGGGCGACCAACAGCGCTTCGAGGTCGGCGAAGGCCTGGCGGTGGTCGGGATCGCGGTCGAGCACCTGGAAGTAACTCTCCGCCGCGGCGTCGATGTTGCCGAAGCGGTCGCGCTGCAGCGCCCCCACCCGCAGGAAGATGTCGATGGCCCGCTTGGGGTCTTTGGAGGCCTGGGCCTCGAACGCGAGCATGCGCAGCTCGTCCTGCGGCTTGTCCGACGCGCCGTAGATCGCCTTGAGCCGGACGATGGCGGGGAGGTGGTTCTGGTCGACGGACAGCGCCATCTCGAACTGCTCGGCCGCGACATCCGGCTGCTTGAGCTTGCGCTCGGCGATGTTGCCCATCTTCATCGACAAGTCGATGATCCGGGCCGGGTCGCTCTCCGCCGACCGCTCGCGCTCGTACAATTGGTAGAGGCCATCCCAGCCGCCACGCTCCCGGTAGGCCTGTTCGGCCGCCCGCAATGCAATGGGATTGAGCGGGTCAAACTCCAGCACCTTGAGGTAGGACGGCAGCGCGTCCTCGGGCGGGTCGAGCTTGTCCTCTTTGTAGCCCGCGACCTCGAGGTAGAGGGCGGCCACGTCCTGGTGGCGGGGCTCGAGCTGGGCCAACCGCTCGGCGTAGTGGATGGCTTTTTGGTAGTCGTGCACCTGCAACGACGTGCCCACCAGCGCGCGCAGGGCGTTCTTGTCGGTGTCGTCGAGCTTGAGCAGCTCCACGTAGCTCTCGGTGGCCTTCTCGGGATCGTCGAGGGCGTAGAGGTGGAGCTCGGCCAGCTGCCGGAGGTTGGCGATCTGCGAGCCCCGCTCGGGCAGCACCTTGTGCATGCGTTGTCGCGCGTCGACCTCGAGGCGGCCGTCCCCGCGGCGGGCGCACAGCCCCACCAAATGTTGATGGGCCACGAGCAAATGGGGGGCGTCGGCGATGGCGGCTTCGTACGCTTCCATCGCCTCGGTGGGCCGCGACAACCGGCGGTCGAGAATCTCTGCGGTGCGGCACCGCATCAACGCGCGCCCCACCCCGTCTTTGATGACCTCGATTTCTTTGCGGTAGACCTCGACCAACGCCTCCCATTCCCCGGTGCGCTCGGCGAGGCGGGCGAGCTCGCGCAAGGCCGGATGGTACCCGGGACGTTGGGCCAGGATCTCGCGATAGGTCTCCGCCGCGCGCTTTTCGTCGTCGAGGCTTTCCGCGTACAGGCGGGCCACGGTGAACAGCAGGTGGGCGCGCTGTTCGGGGACGCGGGACACCTCCGCCTCCTGGCGGTGCATGGCGACGAGGTCCTGAAAGCGCCCCGCCTTGCCATAGATGCGCCCCAGCGCCTTGAGCGCGGGCAGGTAGTTGGGCATCAGCACCAGCGCCTGCTTGAACGCCTGGATCGCCTCCTCGGTGCGGCCGAGCTTGTCCGCGAGCAGCTCTCCGTTGCGGTAGAGCAACGACACCACGTGTTTTTGGTCGGACACGATCTGCGACTCGTCGGTGTTGATCGCGATCAGGTCTTCCCATTTCCCCGACCGGGCGTAGATGCGTCCCAGGGCCCGAAGCGCGGGGAGGTAGTCGGGGATGCGGTCCCGCATGCGGCGGTAGGCGTCGGCCGCGTTCTCCAGGTCGTCGAGATTGCTTTCGTAGATTTGGCCGATCTTCTCGAGGAGGAACACGGCCTGGTGGTCGTCGCGTTGGTTCTTGAGTTCCTCTTCGTACATGCGCACGAGGTCGGGCCACCGTTGTTGCCGGTGGTACAGCACGCTGAGGAGCTTCGCCGCGGGGAGGTAGTCGGGGTTGATGTGAAGCAGGTCCTCGAGCCGGCCGATGGCCCGGTTGGGATCCCCGTGCTCGGCCTCCGCCGCGAGCAGCTCGGCTTGGTTGAACAACAGGGGAATGCGCAGGTCGTCGTCGAGGGTGGCCGCGATTTGGTCGTCGTACACGCGGATGAGTTCGTCGTGCTGGCCGGTCTTGGCGAACAGTCGCCCGAGCGCCTGGTGGGCGGGATGGTAGCTCGGGTCGACGAGAATGCAGGCGCGGTAGTTGGCCACCGCGCGGTCGACGTCGCCGAGCTTCTCTTCACAGATGCGCCCACACTCCGCGTGCAGGGCCACGATCTCGAGGGGGTCGCGGGTGTTTTCGATCAGCGACTGCAACACCTGGGCGTAGGACTCCCAGTCCCCGGTGCGTTCGTACATCCGGGCCAGCTCGCCGAGCACCAAGGTGTCCTTGGGGTCTTCTTGCTGGGCCTCCTCGAGGGCGGCCAACGCCTCGGCGCCGCTGTCGCCGTGGTCGAGCAGACGCGCCCGCTCCAACAAAAACGGCACCCCATCCGACGGGATGCGGCTCTGCCGCGCGCACATCAACAAGGTGCCCGCGAGCTTTTCCTGCTCGCCCAGGCGCGCGTAGAGGCGCCGCAAGGCGGTGAGCACGTCGCGCCGGTCGCGCTTGAGCGCCCGGGCCAGCTCGTAGGCGCGCACCGCCTCGTCGTCGCGGCCCAGCCGGGCCTCGAAATGGCGCGCGAGCTCGACGTACAGCTCGGTCTTGAGCTCCTCGTCGGTGGTGCGGGCGGCGACGTCCTCGAGCACCTCGGCCAGGGCTTCGTGGTCCTGGTGTTTGAGCAGGTAGCGCCGGAGCGCGTCCAGCGCGGCCTGGTCCGACGGGTCCTCGACCAGCGCCTCACGGTACAGGCCGGCGGCGTCATCGGGCTTGCCCAGGCGGTCGGCGAGGATGCGGCCTTTTTCGACCAGGAGCACGGCTTTGTTCTCGGCCCCGAGCTTGAGCTCTTCGTCGATGAGCAACACCACCAGCTGCCAGTTGGCGAGCTCGGCGAACAAGCGCCGCGCCGCGTGCATGACCGGGCGGAACGACGGGTCCGCTTGTGACGCGGCCTGGTAGTGGTGCGCGGCCTGCGGCAGGTCGCGCAGCTCGTCCTCGTAGATGCGGCCCGCTTCGAACCACAACGCGGCCGCCGCGGGCTGTCCCGCGCGGGCCTGGGCTTCGCCCACCAGGCTGTCGATTTCGGTTCGCCAATGCTGGACCTCGTCGCCGCTCGGGCCGTCGGGCCGGGCCCCTTCGCTGGCGGGGGCGAAGGGCAACGGGGGCGCGACCGGCTCGGCGGGGCGCGTCTTGGGCGGGTCCGCCCAGTTCTTGGCCGGGGGCGGTGCAGCGACATTGTCGAGGCGGTAGGGCACGGTGGCCTCCACCTCCTCCTCGCGCTGGAACATGCCGCTCACGTCGATGGTCGCGGGGATGCGTTCGTCGTCGGCGCGGGTGACTTGAGCGGGACCGTCTTCATCGGCGGCGCCACCGAAAAAGGCGCGCTCGGCGTCGTCGGTGTTGTTCTCGCGGTCGGACAAGGACCCTCCCCCGCGCCGGGGCGCATTCCAGAGACTCCGTCTAACACTCCTCGGGGGGCCAAAGAAAGCGTCCCCCGGCCGAGGCAGGGCCCGCTCAGGCGCACAAGCGCGCGAGGGCGACCGAGGCCTTCTCGCGAATGCGGTGGGGGTACAGCTCGCTCATCGGGGTCGGCTCGGGATTGACCTCGATGAGCGTGGCCCCGCTTTGGGCGGCCAACGCCGGGAGCTGGGCCGCGGGGTAGACCACCGCCGAGGTCCCGATCGACACCAGCAGGTCGCACCGCGCGATCGCGTCGGCGGCCGCCTGCACCGCGTCCATGCGCAACATGTCTCCAAACCACACGATGTCCGGTCGCCAGTGGGCGCCGCAGCGGTGGGTGCGCGGGACCAGCGGGTGCGCGACGTTGTGCTCGATGACGCCGCAAGCATCACACCGGAGCCGAAACATCGAGCCGTGCAGCTCGATGACGCGGTCGTCGGGAGCGCCCGCCCGTTGGTGCATGCCGTCGATGTTCTGGGTGACCACCAGCGCGTCCGGCAGGTCGCGCAACACGTCGCCGATGTGCCGGTGCCCGTCGTGGGGGACGCACGACAGCGCCATCGCCCGGCGCTTGTCGTGAAAATCCCAGACCTTCTCGGGGTCGCGGTCGAACGCTTCCTGACACGCGTAGTCTTCGAAGTTGTACTCGTTCCAGATGCCACCCGCGCCACGGTATGTCGGCACCCCGCTCTCGGCGCTCATGCCCGCCCCGGTGAAGAACACCACCGACGAGAAGTCGCGCACCCGAAGGTCGTCGTTGCTCATGCCCGAGCCTACCGCGGCGGCTCAGCCGCGGGACAGCCCCACCGACGGCAGGCGCACGATGCGCACGTCAAAGGCCGGGCGCGGGGCCACATCGTCGGGCATGTCCGACAGCTCACGCCGCCGACGACGAAACACGAGCACCGCCGCGATCGCCGAGAGCACCCCCGCGAGCAGCATGCCCAAGTCGGCCTGGGCGAAAACCGTCATCCAGGCCGCGGCCGTGCCCACCGAGCGCTTGACCTGGGCGTCGAGCTGAAAGGTGCGCCACGACGTGGCCGCGTGCAGGGCCTGGTCGAACGGCACGCCGTCCCGCACCCCGGCGAGCACGTCCGCGATCGCGCCGCGCCCATGTTCCTGCATGAGCAAGGAGATCGCGCGCCCGCTCACCGCGTAGGCGATGGCCGCGTCACCGTCCCCGGCGGGAAACGAACTCTCCAGCCCTTCGAGGGGAAAAAGCCGCGACGCGATCTTGGCCCGGGCGAGCACCTCGGCGTCCTCCACGGAGTGTTCGCCGGCGATGGTGCGGGCCACGCCCTCGTTGAACCAACGCGGCACGGGGTGGCCCCCCGCGGCCTGGGCGATGGACAGGTGCGCGAGCTCGTGGGTCAGCACTTGGACGCGATCGTGCCGGTGCCCGTCGGTGTGCACGGTGAGCAGAATCGAGCGGCGGTCGGCTTGGGCCGCGCCCGCGGCCCAAGGGGGCACGTGCCACGCGGGCAGCACCCGGCGCGCGAGCTTGAGGTCGGTGGTCAGGTCTACCCGGATCGGCGCGCAGTCGTCGGCCCCGGTCACGGTCGAGACCTCCTCGTACAGACCCTGCGCGGCGACCTCGAGATCGGCGGCCAAAGGGGCGGCATCGCCCACGCCCACGACGTGGACCGGGGTGAGCTGGGCGCCGTCGCACGCCGGCGCGGGGGCCGCGGACAAGAGCAGGGACAGGAGCGCGCCGAGCAACATCGGGGTTCACCCTGCGCACGAGGTCCGCGCGGGCAACCGCCCGGGCCCTGCTCAATCGGACAGGGTCAGCCGGTCGAGCGCCTCTTTGTGCCCGATGCCCTCGACGCGGAAGGCCTTGTCCCGGCCCGTCGCCCCCCGCAGCAGCGTGATCCGGCTTTTGCCCACCCCGAGGAGCGACGCGAGCAGTTCGATCAGCCGCGCGTTGGCTTTGCCTTCGGTGGCGGGGGCCGCGATCTTGAACACCAGCCCGGTGGGGCCGGTCTGCAACGCTTCTTGTTTGGCCCCGGGGCGCGCGGTCAGCGACAGCACGAGGTGGTCACCGCGATCGACAAGCGCCGCCGACAAGGACGCCCGGTCCACGTCGACGGCGCAGGACTTCTTCTTGCTCACGCGCGGTCAGGAGCCGGTGCTGGAGACCGGCCCGATGCCCGACCCAATGCTCTGCACCTGCCCCGTCTCGGGCCGCTGTTTGCGCATGACCTTGAGGGTGTCCTCGACGCCGGTGTCGGAGGCCTTTTCGACCTCGAGCAACCGCTCGTGGGTCTTGAGCACACCCTCCATCTGGCTGAGGAACTGGGCGCGCTGGCGTTTGGCCTCGGCGATGTCGGAGAGCACCTCGGTGAGCCGCTCTTGGGCCTTTTCCACGAGGCGCTCGGCCTCGAGCTCGGCCCGGCCGATGATGATGTCGGCTTCTTTTTTGGCGTTCTCGGTGATTTCTTCGGTCACGCGCTGGGCGGTCACCATCGTTTCCTTGATCGCTTGTTCTCGCGCTTGGAAGTCGGTGATCGTGCGTCGCTGGCGGGCGGTTTCTTCGCGCAGCTCATGAAGTTCGCGGTTCAACCCCTCGACATCTTGGGCGACGAGGTTGAGGAACCGATCGACCTCTTCCCGGTCGAGGCCCCGCCACACGACGGCGAAACGTTTTTGCTGAATGTCCAAAGGCGTGATGGTCATGGGGCCTCCGCTTGTCGCTCGCCGATGAGCATAGGGCCGCCGCGGGCCCCACGCGAATATTCGGCCCCAATTTGTCGGGCACCGGCCCCACCCGGGGTGCAGGTGGGAGCGGCACGGCCCAGGTGGGTCGTACGGCCCCCGACGGCGCCTGCACACGATGCGTCCGGCGCGGGCGTGCATCGGTCTGCGCGGCCCGGGGAGTTGCGTACTGTACGGGACCGGTCGGCCACCCACGAACGGTTGCGCGCCCGACGTCCTGTACGGGACCGGTTGGGCCACCCACGAACGGTTGCGCGCCCGACGTCCTGTACGGGACCGGTTGGGCCACCCACGAACGGTTGCGCGCCCGACGTACTGTGCAGTACCGGTCGGGCCACCCACGAACGGTTCTGCACCCGACGTACTGTATAGTACTGGTCGGGCCACCCCCACCCCCGCCCTCATTGGGTGGGCGGCAGACGCCCACCCGCCCGCCTCGGGGGCAAGCCTCTCTCGGCCCGCGCGGGGCGCGGGGGTGGCGGTGAACGTTCAACTGATGTCCGAAAAGCGCCCCGCCCGGTTGCGGCGGGCCTGGCAATACCCCGGCTAACTCTTTGACATCGCGCGGCTTTTTTCTGCGGCCGCCGACACCGCGGACCAGATCGCGTCCGCGCCGTTCTTCTCGGTCAGCGCGCGCAGGCCCTCGATGGTCGTGCCCCCCGGTGACGTGATTTCCGCGACCAAGGCGCTGGGGTCTTTGCCGGTCTGCTCGAGGAGCGCGGCCGCGGCGGTGAACGCGCCAGCCGCGTACAGGCGGGCCTCCTCCCGCTTGAGCCCGAGGTTGACCCCGGCCGAGAGCATCGCGTCGGCCAGCGCGAGCACAAACGCCGGGCCCGACCCGGCCAGGCCGATGACCGCGTGCAAGCTCTCCTCCGACGTGAGGAATCCACACGAACCCACTGCTTCAAATAACATTTTGGCCCGCGGGCGGTCCTGGGCCTCGTCGCACCGCGGGCCGAGCACGACCGCGGTGGTCGATTTTTGGACCTGGGCCCCGGTGTTGGGCATGGCCCGGGACAGGCGCGCGGTGGGCGCGGCCTCGGCCATCGCCGCGAGGGTCACGCCCGCGGCCACGGAGACCAGCAGAGCGGCCGGGTCGCACAACCGCGCGACCTCGCGCAGCAGCGGAACCGTCGCGTGCGGCTTCACGCAAAGCACAATGACTTCAGAGTCTTGCACTGCTTCTTTCAAGTTGTGAGCGACCTTGGCGGACGCCCCCCCGAGCGCGACCGCGACCTTGTCCGCGTGGCGGTCGTACACGCTGAGCGCAAAATCCGCGCGACCGGCCAGCCCGCGCACGAGGGCGCCGCCCATGCCGCCACAGCCGATGATGCAGGTTCTCATGGGGCCTCCTCAGGCCGGTCGTGGGCCAAAAATCGCCGTGCCGATGCGCACATGGGTGGCACCGTAGCGGATCGCGACCGGAAAGTCGGCGCTCATGCCCATCGAGAGCAGCCCCGCGCCGAGGGCGTCCCGGTGCCGGGCGAGGAGCGCCTCGGCCTGGGCGAACACCGGGGCCGGGTCCCCCGCGAGCGGGCCCATGGCCATCAGCCCGTCGGGGCCGGTCTCGTGCGGTACCTTCAAAAAGTCCGCGAGGCCCTCTTGGTCAAAGCCATTTTTGGCTTGCTCGTCGGCGAGATTGAGCTGCAGCAGGTAGCGGGGGGGGCGGGTCGCGTGGCGCCACAGGGCCTCGGCGTGCCGCGCCGCGCCCACCCCGTGCACGACGTCGGCCTGGGCGATGAGCTTGGCTTTGTTGGTCTGGACCCGGCCGATGAAGTGCCACTCGATGCCGGGGCAGCGGTCCGCGAGCGCGGCGCGCTTGTCGAGCAGCTCCTGGATGTAGTTCTCGCCGAACGCGCGCTGGCCCGCGTCGTACGCGGCCGCGATCGCCTCGGGGGGGTGGCGCTTGGACACCGCCACGAGCTGCACCGCCGCCGGGTCGCGTCCCGCCGCCCGCGCGGCGTCCGCGATGGCTTGGCGGGTCTCGGCGAGCCGGGCCGCGACGGTCACGACAGCGCCCGGAGCAACGCCAAGCTCTCGTCGACGGGCAGGCCGACCACGTTGCTGTAGCTGCCCTCGATGCGGGCGGTGAGCGCGCCGCCGCCCCCTTGGATGCCGTAGGCCCCGGCCTTGTCGAGGGGCTCGCCGGTGGCGACGTAGGCCGCGGCCTCCCCGTCGTCAAAATCGCGAAACCACACGCGGGTGGTCACCGCCACCTCGCGCCGGGCGGGGCCGCGCGCCACCGCGACCCCGGTGACGACCCCGTGTTCGCGGCCTCTGAGCAGGCCGAGCATGCGCTGGGCATCGCCCGCGTCGGCGGGCTTGGCCAGGATCGTTTCGTCCACAAACACCAACGTGTCCGCGCACAGGCACAGCGCGTCCGGGTGCCGGGCGGCGACGACGTCGAGCTTTTTGTGGGCGAGGCGAAGGGCGGCCCCCGACGGCGTTTCGTCGTGAAACAGTGACTCGTCGACGTCGGCCACGTCGATGACGAGCTCGAGCCCAATGGCCTCGAGGAGCATCCGCCGTCGAGCAGAACCGGAGCCCAGAACGATCCGCACGGCTTCGTGTATGAACGATCCCGGCCGAATACGCTACAATGAACATGACCCCTGCCCGGCCGCGGCCGAGATGACTCGAATTGCTTGACGCAAGGCCCGTCTTCTCGTCTACTTCGCGGTCTCTAGGATCGGTGGAAAGCATGATGCGCAATCGCAAAATCTTGATTCGGTCGATGGTGGGCATGCTTGTGCTCGGCACCGCCACCGCGTTCGCCCAAGAAGGCGCGACCCCGGCAGAACCGGCGACCCCCGCGGACCAGCCCGGCAATCCCGAAGGCGGCGAGCCGCCCGCCGCCGAGCCCGCGACCCCCGCCGAGCCCCCCGCCAACGACACGTCGGACATCCCGCCCCCGTCGGACACCACCGGCATCGACGAGAACGAGTCGAACGCCGAGAAGATCACCACCCCCCAAGGGCAATGGGGCGCGGAAGCCGAAGGCACCATCAGCGAGATGCGCAACATGTTGACCAAGTCCCTCGGCGACCTCGCCAAGGCGCGCAAGGACAACGACGCGGTCCGGGTCAACTGCCTCAACGAGAAGATCACCGCGATGAAGGGCGTGCTCAAGATCGCCGACAACGGCTACATCGCCCTGCAGGAACATTTGGCCAACAGCGACGAGGCCTCGGCCCGCTACCAGTTCCAAAAAATCCGCATCGCCAACCGCAAGATGCGCAAGCTCAACGAAGAAGCCGAGAACTGCGTCGGCGCGGAGGCGAGCTGGACCGGCGGCACCGACGTGAAGGTCGCCATCGACGACGACCTCGTGGGCCGCGACGACTACTACCGCCCCGACTCCAACTTTTTTGATCCGGGCGGCACCGAGTTCACCGGGGGCAGCAACACCATCGGCGGCGACGACCCCGTCGAGGTCCGCCCCCCCGTCGCCTCCATCTCGCAGTAACTACGAATCATCAGGCGCCTGCGGCGCGCTGATTCGTGAGCTGAACGAGCCCCACGTCGGGGCTCGTTTTGCGTTGGGGCTCGGTACGATTGCTGGTGCCGGCGGGGTGTGGGTTACGGGTCGAGCGAGTCCTCACGACCACGTAGGAACCGCTCCGGCTCGGAACGATTGGTGGGCCGAGAATGCACGCCGTGCGGGCGCGGCTAGGGGGGGCTTTTGATGGGGTGTTTGGGCTTGAAGGTGGACGGGGGGCGGCCGAAGCGGCGGCGGAAGGCGTCGCCGAATGCAGTGGGATTGTCGTACCCGATCTGCTCGGCCACGTCGGCGACGGAGTGGTGGCCGGCGCGCAAGAGGTCGAGGGCGCCGTCGAGTTTGCGGCGCCGCCACCAGGCGGCGGGGGTGTGGCCCACCTCGCGGCGGAAGGCGCGCAGCAACGAGCTTTCGCTGCACCCGGCGTGGGCGGCGATGGCCTTGACCGGGTGGCGTTCGAACAGGTGGGCGTCGATGAACGCCAGGGCGCGCTCGACGGGCGGGCTCAGCTTCTGCTGGATGGTCGCGCGGTCGGCGCCCTCGTCGCGGTCGCGGAACAGAAAGTAGAGCTCTTTCACGAACTCGACCTCGAGGAAGCGGACCGCGTCGGTGTCGTGCTGATCGAGCGCGTGGCGTTCGAACACATAGCGGTGCACGACCTCATGCACCCAGACCGTGCGCGGCAACAGCGCCGGCGCGTTCGTCCAGGTGCGCCAACGGTCTTCGCGCGCGCCGAGGTGGGCATAGGCCGCGAGCACCCGGGGAAAGACCGCGCCGGGCAGGCCGAGGACCGCGACCTGGGTGACGGCGGCGGTGGGCCGGACCTCGGCTTGGGCCCCCGTGGGCAACACCAACAGGCAGGACCGGTCGAGGGTGTGCACGTCGGCGCCGAGGGTGACGGCGGCGATCGCAGACTCGATGGGCACCAGCGCGGTCGGGTGCCCGGCCTCGACCACCAGCGGGCCCGGGGCGTACACGCTGTGCACGCGCAAGGTGACCGCGGCATCGCCGGGACCGGGGCGTGACGGTTTCGCTGGGATCATCGACGTTTGCTCCGCTCGCGCCCGGGCCAGGGCCCCCCTACACGATCTCTGTCTCAAGGGAGGACCCCATGCACAACGCCCATCTGTTCTGCCCCGCTGCGCTCGCCCTGTCCCTGCTCACGGCCTGTCCTGGCCCCACCACGCCGGGGCCGGTCACCTCGCAGCCCGCGGAGGACGCGGCCCTGGTCGCGCTTCAGCGCACCGAAGCCGAGCGGTCGGCCCAGCTCTCGGCCCTGCCCCCGGCGACCCCCTGGAGCGAGCGGGTGCTCTACTTTGCCCTGCTCGACCGGTTCTCGAACGGGGACTACGGCAACGACGACGCCCATGGGGTCGCGGCCTGCAACGACCATTTTGACCCCCACGCGTTTCAGGGCGGCGACCTCGCTGGCCTCCAGGACCGGCTCGCGTACATCGAGGAGCTGGGCGCGGACGCGCTCTGGGTCTCGCCTCTGTACCGGGGAGTACCGAACAAGGCAGGGGCCAACTGCGGCTTCCCCGGGTACTGGGTCGATTTTGAAGACCCCTACGAGTTGGCCCTCGACCCGCGCTACGGGGACGCGGCCGCGTTTGACGCGGTGATCGACGAGGCCCATGGCCGGGGCATGACCGTGATGCTCGACATGGTGGTCAACCACGCCGGCTATGATGCGACATTGGTGGGCCAGCACCCGGAGTGGTTCCACGATCCGAACACCTGTGCGCAGGGTGGCCAGCCCGAGATCGATTGTCCCCTCGCGGGCCTGCCCGATTTTGATCACGACGTGCCCGCCGCCGCCGGCTACCTCGTCGACGTGCACCACCAATGGGTCGAGCGGTTCGACCTCGACGGCATCCGCATGGACACGGTCAAACACGTGACCCCGTCGTACTTTTCCCGCTGGACCGACGCGATGCGCGAGGTGCGCCCGGCGCTTTACATGGTGGGCGAGCTGCTCGACGAGGGGAGCTTTGTTCACTACGACGGGTATCTCTCGTCGGGGTTCGATGGGCTGTTCAACTTTCCGTTGCGCCAAGGCCTGATCGCGACCTTCGCCCGGGGGGAGTCCACCGACGTCGTGGCCGGCCGCATGCTCGAGACCTGGCAACGATTTGGCCCCGAACAAACCAAGCAGCTCGTGAACCTGCTCGACAACCACGACGTGCACCGCTTCACCGAAGAAATCCCCCGCCACCTCTCGCCCGACGTCACCCGCGCGCGCTACCTGATGGCGATGACCGCGCTGCTCACCCTGCCCGGCATCCCGCAGATTTATTACGGCAACGAAATCGGCATGTACGGCGGCCAGGACCCCGACAACCGCCGCTTTATGCCCTGGTGGGCCTTCTACCCGCTCACCCGCCAAGGCCAGTCCTCCGGCGTCATCGGGTCGCCCAACATTGTGTGGGACACGACCCAGCGGTTGATCGCCCTGCGCCGGGCCATGCCCGCGCTCAAGCGCGGCGATTACCGCGAGCTCTGGCGCCAAAACGGCCCCGCCCACAACAACGTCTGGGCCTTTGCCCGCCACACCGACGAACAGACCGTGATCGTGGCGTTCAACAATGGCGAACAAGCCACCGACGGCGCTGTGCCCCTGCATGTGACTGGACTGTTCGGCGGCGGCACCGTGCTCACCGACGTGCTCGGCCGGGCCGGACTCTCCGACATCACCGTCGACGGCGACACCCTCTGGCTCGCCCTGCCCGCCCAAAGCGCGGTGGTGCTGCAAAACGCATCAAGCCCCCACCCCATCGACGAGCGCTTCGACGTGACCTTCAGCGTGCAGGCCCAGACACATTGGGGCCAAAACGTCTACCTCACCGGCTCCCCCCTCGACCTCGGCGGCTGGAACCTCGGTCAAGCGGTCAAGCTCGCGCCCCAAGACTGCATCGATGACCAATGCAGCTGGCGCACGACGGTGGCCCTGCCCCGCGACGAGACGTTCACGTTCAAGTTCGTCAAGATCGACGACCAACTCAGCGCCCAATGGGAAGCCGGCTTCAACCACGTGCTCACCCCCACGGAAAACACGAGCGTGTCGACCACATTCCAAGAAACCTACCCGTAAAGACCGCGCCACGACGACGAAGACGGCTGCCCACCCACAACCTGGTGAAAGCAATCGTCCGAGCCCCCGCCCCCCAAGGCCAACCCGAACCCACACCTCGCTCAAGTCACGAATCGGCGCGCAAAGCGCCTGCCGATTCGTAGGCTCAATGGATGTAGTCGGAGCCGTCTTTCTTTTTGGGCGGCGGCACGAGGGTGAGCTTGGGCTGCTTTTTGATGCGCAGCTTCACCAGCAACCAATCCCAGGCGAGCACCATGGTGTTGCGGCGGAACAGCCCCAACGTGAGCACCGCGGCGGTGGCGATGCCGCCCAGCGACGAGCCCGACGTCGGCCCGGTGGAGATAAAACCGAGGCCCACGATCAAAAGCTCGAGGTAGAGCAAGTGGATCGCCTTCATCGGCAACACAAAGAACGCGAGAATTTCGCGTTGCGGGAAGGTCAGGGCCCACGCGGTCAAAAAGCCCGTGGCGATGGCGGTGGCGCCCGCGAAGCCGGTGACGTTGAGCCCCAAAAACGACAGCGCGAAGGTCGTCAGGCCCCCAAAAAACGCGGTGAGCACCACGAACAACAGCCAGCGTTTGTTGCCCCAGCGCTGCTCGAGCTCGGGCGCAAAAAAGTAGAGCAGCAGCGCGTTGAGCAGCACCGCGAACGGGGTGTTGGGCGGATGCAAAAACGACGACGTGACCAACGTCCAGAGCCGGCCTTCGAGAATGCCGTTGGGGTTCATCACGAGGGCGGAGAACAGCGCGGCCCCCGGCCCGGTGCGGACCGCGAGGGCAAAACCGATCCAGAGCACGACCAACGCGATGATGAGCCCGAGGGTCAGCGGCGGCGGGCGCTGGGGGCGAAAGGCAACCTGGCGGTCCATCATCGTCTGGGGCTCCTCGGCTCAATCCAGTGTAACGAACGCAACGTGCCCACGCCGTGGCCGGCGGTCAAGGTGGGCCGCAGGGGCGTTGACGAGCGGGGGGAGGAGGCGGTACCAACACCGTTTCCGATTTCGCGAGAGGGTACCCGTGGACAGCTTTCCGATGACCGTGAAAGGCCATGCTGCGCTGAAAGACGAGCTGAAGAAGCTCAAGAGCGAGGATCGACCGCAGATCATCGCGCAAATCGCCGAAGCCCGGGAGCACGGCGACCTGTCGGAAAACGCGGAATACCACGCCGCCAAGGAGCGGCAGGGCTTCATCGAGGCACGCATCAAGGAGCTCGAGGCCAAGCTCGGCCGGGCCCAGGTCGTCGACCCCACCACCCTGTCGGGGGACAAGGTCGTGTTCGGGGCGACCGTCACCTTCGCCGACGTCAACACCGACGAGGAGAACACCTGGTGCATCGTGGGCGACGACGAGGGCGACGTGAAGAACGGGCGCATCGGCATCTCCGCCCCCATCGCGCGCGCCCTCATCGGCAAGTCGGTGGGCGACGAGGTCGCGATCCGCACCCCCAAAGGGGTGAAGGAAGTGGAGATCATCTCCGTCGAGTTCAAGTAGGCGGTCTCAGCCGCCGCGCTTGTTGCGCTCGTCGACGAGGAGCTGGGCCCAGCGCTTGGCTTCTTCTTCAGGCACATTGTCGAGCCCGTAGAGGCCGCGCACCGGCAGCGGCTTGACGCTGTCTTGGGGCCGAAGCGCAAACGCCACCGTGCCCTGCCCGCCCTGGCGCCCGACGACCACGGGGATGCTCTCGATGTGGGACAGGGGGATGGACTTGGCCGCGCCCGGGCCGAACAGCGCCACCACCCGTTGATCGGTGAGCGCGATGTAGCGCGCCCCTTTGGTGAACAGCAGCGCGCGCATGCCCCGGCCGAAGAGCCCCGCCCCCAGCGCGGTGAACGCCCCCAACAACGCCTGGCTGACCAGACCCGCGCCCACCAGCGGGGCCAACGTCACCGGCAAGCCGGCGAGCAGCACGCCCCACAGCGATTGGAACGCCCCGCCGAGCAGACGGGGCAAGGGCTTGTCCGGACCGTCGGCGGGGGCGTGGGCGAGGAGCGTCTCGCCGGGGTAGAGCCGGGGGAGCAGTTCGCCGAATTGCGAGAGGGCCGCGCTGGGGTCCGGCTCGCCCTGCGGCTTGCTGCGTTCGCGGCGGCGTGAATAAGAAAAGAGCGTGAACACCCCGTGCAAGGACGCGGCGAAGAACATCACCCCGGCGCCGAACACGTCCCCCGCCGCCACCCGGAGCGCGCCCCCCACCGCGGTGAGCACGGTGGCGAACAGCGGCAATGTCTCTGGACGGCTTGACCCTTCGACCCGCCCGTAGCGGCGGGCGGCGACGAGCTTGGCGAAGATGGCCTGGTCTTCGCTGATTTCGACGGACGGGCCCACGACCTTCGGCCCGGTCTTTTGCTGGACCAGCCGGCGGTCGGATGCGGGGCGAATCTTCTTGGCCATGGGTCCTCGTGTAGCACGCGCCCGGTGCGGCGCTACGCCCGTTGGGGCACCGCCTTGGACCCGATGAACACGAACGCCAAGGTGATGCACAGGCCGCACAGCACCGCGGTGGCGGCCACGGTGAGGAAGATCGCGGTGTGGCCGTGCACGACGACCATCGCCACCAGCGGGATGCGCGCCCCGTAGCCCACGATGGCGATGGCGGTGGGCAACACCGTGCGGCCGGTGCCTTCGAACGCGCCGGTGCCGACCTGTTCCCAACCTTGCAAAACCATGGAGAGCGCGGAGACCGCGAGGTAGTCGCGGCACATCTCGATCACCGCGTGCTCGTCGGTGAAAAAGCCGACGATCTCCGTCGGGAACAGCAACAGGCACGCGGCCCACACCCCGATGAGCGCGGTGGCGAGCACCGTGGCCTTGGCGTTGACGTCGAGGGCGCGGGCCCGGTCCGCGGCCCCGGTGGCGTGTCCGACGAGGGCGGAGGTCGCGTGGCCGACGCCCACCCCGGTGAGGTAGCCGAGCGCCTCCATACGGTGGCCGACCCCGATGGCGGCGAGCGCGGCGGGCCCGGTCATGACCACGTAAGGGGTGAGCACCATCCAGATGAGGTCGAAGCACGCGTTGGTGATCGCCAGGGGCAAGCCCACGCGCATGAGGCGCGGGGCCCCGAGCAAGATGTCCGCGGCCGACGACGGGCGGGTCAAGTAGCCGCGGCGCACGGCGAAGAACAACAATGCCAAGGACATGAACACCCACGAGATGCCGGTGGCGAGGCCGGTGCCGAACAGGCCGAGGGCGGGGATGGGGCCGGCCCCGAGGGTGAGGATGGGGTTGAGCGCGACGTTGACCAACGCGGCCGCGACCACGAGGTAGAGCGGGGTCTTGACGTCGAAAAAGGCGCGAAAGGCTTGTTCGCTGGTCTCGGCGATCCAAAAGAACGGGCCGAGCACGACGAGGCCCTGGACGTAGTCCACCGCGTGGGCGTGCGTGTCCGGCGGGAGATCGAGCAACCGTATGAGCGGGTCGGCCAAGAGATAAAACGCCACCGACGTGAACAGCCCACACCCCACCGCGAGGGCGAGCGCGTCGGTGTACGTGCGGCGCGCGCGGTCGTCGTCGCCGGCCCCGCGGGCCTGGGCACAAAACGCGAGCGTGCCCGACGAGGTCAGGTGCCCCAGGCTGTGAATGAGCCAACCGAACAACACCCCGCTGGCGAGCCCGGCCAACGCCTGGCCCTTGAGTTGCCCCGCGGAGTACGTGTCCACGACGACGAAGCTCGCCTTGGTCCAGCCCGAAAACACCGTCGGCCACGCCAGCGCGACCAGCGTGCGCCAGGTGTTCATGTCACGGGGCGGCCGGTCACGACATCGGCGGACAGCGTACGCGGCAGGGCCCCGTCGAGGCGGGCCACGATGAGCCCGCCGCCGAGCAACACGTCCCCGTCGTAGACCACCGCGGCTTGGCCGGGGGCGACCGCGTCCACGGGGGCGTCAAACGTGACCTCAAAGCCGTCGCCCGCCTCGTGCAGCCGCCCTTTGACCGCGCGGTGGCGGGCGCGGATTTGCACGCTGACCTCGTCGGGCCAGAGCTCGCGCGGGACCGCACACGAAAGCGGCGCGGCCCGGAGCTTGGTGCACGAGAGCGCGTCCTTTTCGCCCACCGTGACCCGGCCCGAGCCACCGTCCACGTCGAGCACGTAGAGCTTCTTGCCGGTCCCGACCCCGATGCCGCGGCGCTGCCCCACGGTGAACTTGTGCACCCCGTCGTGGGCGCGCAGCACATTGCCGGACAGCTCGACCACCTCGCCGGCGGTGGGCTGGGCCCCGGCTTTTTCGATCACCTTGGCGTGGTCCCCGTCGGGCACGAAACAGATTTCTTGGCTGTCCGGCTTTTGGAAAATGTGAATGCCTTCACGCTGCAAAAGCGCCCGGGCCACGGGCTTTTCAATGTCCCCGAGGGGGAACAGCAGCTGCTCGACGTGCTCGTGGGGCGTGCCGTAGAGATAGTATGTCTGGTCGCGGCTCCGGTCGTCGGGCCGTGCAATGGCTTTGGTGCCTTTGTACTCGACGATGCGCGCATAGTGCCCGGTGGCGAGCTTGGCCCCGAGGCGCTGGGCGGTGAGCTGCAGATCGCCAAACTTCACCACGTGGTTGCAGGCCAGGCACGGAATCGGGGTCACGCCGTGTTCATACGCGCGCACGAAGGGCAAAAAGACCTCGTCGTAAAAGCGGTCCCGCGCGTCGATGGCGAAAAACGGAATGCCGAGCTGATCGCACACCTGGCGCGCGTCGGTCATGTCGTCGGCCGAGCAGCACCGGCCTTCGCGGCGCACCAGCCCGCCGGTCTCGGGGGCGAGGCGCAGGGTCACGCCGGTGACGTCGTGGCCGGCCTTTTTGAGGTAGAGGGCCACAAACGCCGAGTCCACGCCCCCGCTCATCGCCACCACCACCTTCTCGGCGCGCGCGGCCCGCGGAAACACGAACGATTCCGCGCCGTCGACATCGAGCACCGGGAGGGGACAAGAGGGGTCCATGTCGCATCCATGCCGGGCCAAAGCCGGCTCGTAAACGCCCGCCGGCTCAGGCCGGGGCAGGCGGGGGTCAAAAAATGTCGCCCCCCTGCCCGTCACACTATCGTTTCGTCGTGGATTGGCTGGCCAAGACCGTGCTCGAACGCGGACTGGTGAGCGAGGGCCAGATGAAAAAGCTCCTCGCACATGCCGCCCTCGAGGGGGCCGGGGTCGCGGAGCGCCTGTACCGCACGGGGTTGCTGTCGTCGGAAAAACTGCTCGGGCTGTTCATCGAGGCCGGGGCCCACGACGCGACCCAACACCTCACGCGGGGCCTGCCCCCCGGGGGCGCGCTCGGCGCGGTGGAGAAGAACCTCGCCGTCGAGCAGCGGGTGATCCCGTTCGCCATCGACCAAAGCCGGGTCAAGGTCGGCATGCTCGACCCCGCCAACGCCGCCGCGATCGAGGCGATCACCTTTTACGCGGGCTTGGCGGTGGAGCCGTTTGTGGTCCGGGCCGATGTGCTGTTCTCGGCGCTGGCGGAGGCCTACGGGGTTGACCGCGTGGTGCCGGACCCGACCCTGATCGGGACCGAGATGCGGGTCATGCGTGACAGCGACGTGCCCGACGAGCTCCCGCCCCCCTCGGCGACCTTGCCCGAGGTCCGCGTGGTCGGCCGGCCCCGGATCGCGGACCCCAAAGAGTCCCCCCTCGCCGCCCAGCTCGCGGCCGCGGCGGGGGACACGCCCGATTACCTGCAGAACCCGGCCGGGGACGCGCCGCAGTTTGGCTGGTTGCGTCAGGAGGGGCCGCGCTCGCCCGTGGTCGAGGTCGAGGGCCCCAAAGAGGTCAAGACCGCGCCCATCGCGTTGCGGGATTCGATCCCCCCGCAGGTGCTGCCTGCGCTCGCCCCGTCGTTCCGGTCCGCGATTTTGTTTCTGGTGCGCGACGAGGTCGCGGTGGGCTGGGACGCGACCGGCCTCGAGCTGCAACGCAACGACGTGCGCGACGTGTTGTTGCCCCTGACCGGCCCGAGCTGTTTTGCCCGGGCCTGGGGCTGGGGCATGGTCGCCGCGGGCAGCCCGCGCGCGCCCACGACGGTGGAGCGCATCTTTTTCCGGCTCTTGAAGGCCCGGCCCCCGACCGCGTTTGCGGTGGTGCCGGTGCGGGTCGGCGACGAGGTGGTCTGTCTGATGTACGTCGACAAGACGCACGGGGCGCTCACCGACGGGGACTTGGAAGTGGCGTCGCAGGTGGGATCGACCATTGCAGATGCATTGGCGCCGCTGGTGAAGGAGGATGCGCTGTTCGGCATGGGCATCACCGAGGGGCCGGTCCCGGGTTGATCCGGACGGCTGATTTCCCAGTATTTTTAGATGGTTAGGGGCTGGTGGCGCAGGTCGTTTGTGCCGGCAAACGGATGTTGTGAACGCGCGCGGCGAGGCCAGTCGGGACGAGCGACGGGCGGGACAGGTGTGTCCCGTCGGGGTGGTGGTTCAATGTTTGGCCCCACCCTAAGAAGGGCCCCAGCGTCGGCTGCGCCGCCGCCTTGGGGCTTCGAGTTTGCTTCGCAAACGTCGGTGGGGGGCCCCAGCGTCGGCTGCGCCGCCGCCTTGGGGCTTCGAGTTTGCTTCGCAAACGTCGGTGGGGGGGCCCCAGCGTCGGCTGCGCCGCCGCCTTGGGGCTTCGAGTTTGCTTCGCAAACGTCGGTGGGGTGGCCCAAGCGTCGGCTGCGCCGCCGCCTTGGGGCTTCGAGTTTGCTTCGCAAACGTCGGGGCCGGAGCAAGCTCCGGCTTGGCCCAACGCGTCGCGTTGGGCATGAACTGTTTGGTTTGCGGCTTCCGTGCCAGCTCACGAACCCCAAAAACAATGTCTACGCATCCGCGCGGGCGTAGGTGTGCCCTGCCCGCGTGCGCTCGAGCTCGACGATGGCGCCCACCTTGCGGAGGCAATACGCCACCTGCTGGGCCAAGCGCCGCGGGCGGCGCAGGCCGCGGGCGAGGTCCGCGGTGGTGAACACCGGGGGCAAGTCCCCGGGCAAAAACGCGAGCAGGTCTGCCCGGTCCTCGAGGCGCACCACCTCGTGCACATCGAGCAACCGGCGATGGTCGATGACCCATCCCTTGCGGCGCCAGGCGCGGCCCGGCTCGTGCTGGCGCACTTCCTCCTCGACGGTGAGCACCACGTCGACGGCAAAGCCCGGGTGCAGCAGCAGCTCGGTACAGCCCACCAGCTCGGCGAAGGCGTCCACCGCCCGCCCCCGCCGCGGCGAGCGCCGGGGCTCGCCGCGCGTGCCCGCGGTGTCCAGCCGCACGATGTACTTCTCGCTCGCCACCGGGAGCACGACCGTGACCGGCCGGTCGTCGAGCAGCGCGGTCAACTTTCGCTTGAGCTTGGACAAGCCCCGGGTCTGGACCTCGACCACGCTCCCGTCGGCGCGCAAGATGTCGACCACAAAGCGCCCCAGCGGCACCTCGAACGCGTCCCCCGGCCGCGCGTAGGCGTGCTTGAGGGCGGCGTGAAGATCTTGCTCGTTGAGGGTGCCCACCTGACTCACGACCCGCGCCTCCCGTGACTTGGCTGCCGGCCCCGGCGTATCGTGGGGCGTGCTCGCTGTACACGCCGACCACGACCGGGGGCTGTTCTTCCTGGTGGTCAACGACCACCCGCCGATGGACGGGGCGTTTCCCGACGCCCTGCACGCGTTCGCGGCGGGTCCCGGGGCCGACCCCACCATGCACACCTTGGCGATCTGGATCATCGATACCTCGATGAAGCCCGACCCGGTGGCGCGCAAACAAATGGCCGACCTCGACAAGCTCCACCACAACCACACCATCGTGCTCGTGACCGACCGCCCCGCCGCGCGCCTGGTGATGACCGCGATCGCGTGGTTGTCCCCGAGCCGCGATGGGTTCACCCGCAAGGTGTGCAAGAGCTTCGAGGAGGCGCGCGACTACGCCGTCACCCGGACGGTGTTCTCCGCCGCCGACCTCGACGAGGTGTACGCCGACGTCACCCGCCGCGCCCAGCCTTAGGCGAGAGGGCCCGGCGCACCGACGCGCGCAGGCCGGCCTCTTGGGCCCGGGCCAAGGGCGTGCCCGCGAGATCCTCCGGCACCTCGTCCGGGCCGAACGCGACGTGTCCGGCCCGCGGCCGAAACCGGTCGTCGCGGGTCTCGGTCTGGAACCGGTTCCAGGGGCACACCTCCTGGCACACATCGCACCCGAGGGCCCAGCCGTGGCCGAGCAAATGTGACTGCTCTGCTTCGGCGTCGAGCGGGGCCTCGACCGTCCACGTCGACAAGCACCGGGCCGCGTCGAGCACAAACGGCGCCTCAAACGCGTCGGTGGGGCACGCGTCGAGGCACCGGGTGCAGCTGCCGCAGTGGTCGGTCTGAACCGGGCGGGAGGTCGGCGCGAGGTCCACGTCGGTGATGAGCCCGGCCAAAAACGTCCAGGTCCCGAGCTGCCGGTGGATCAGCATCGTGCTTTTGCCGACAAACCCGAGGCCCGCGGCCTCGGCCCAGGCGCGCTCGAGCACGGGTTTGGCGTCGGTGAACGGCGCGACCTGCGCCCCCGGCCGGTGCTGCAGCAACATTTTGCGCAGCTTGCCCAGCCGGCGGCGCATCACGTTGTGGTAGTCGGCCCCCCACGCGTAACGGGAGACCTTGGCCTGGCCGGGCCGCGCCCCGTGCTCGTCGTGGGCGCCGGCGTAGTAGCTGGTGACGAGCACGACCACGGTCTTGGCGGTGGGCACCAGCTCCCGCACGTCGAGCCGCGCGTCGAGCGCCCGGGCGAGGTACTCGAGCGGGCCATGCCGGCCCTGGGCCACTGCGTCCCGGACCTCGTCGGTGTGCCGCAGCGGGGCGTCCGCGGACACCACCGCGCCGTCGTCAAAGCCGAGCCCGGTGGCGTGCTTGAGCAGCGCCGCGGTGAGCGCATCGGGGGTCATGGGGTTTGGTATTGGCGCACCAAGGCCTCGTCGTCGAGGGCGGCCAACGCCTCAAGCGCCCGGGCCGCGGCCGAGGTGGACGCGACTTTTTGGCTCGGCCCCTCGGCCTCCCCGAGGGGGGCGTCGCCGAGGCTGACCCGGGCCACGAACACCGGCGCGTGGTCGGGGCCCCCCGCGCGCGCCACGTGGTAGGTCGGGGAGACGCCGAGCACGCGCTGCAGGCGTTCTTGGAGTTCGTTTTTGGCGTGAACCGGCTCGGCCACGTCGGGGGGGATGTCGCCGAGCCAGCGCGCCACGAGGTCGCGGGCGGCCGCGAGCCCTTGGTCGACGTAGACCGCGCCGATGATCGCCTCGGCCACGTCCGCCACCACGCTCTTTTTGATCGGCCCTTGTTTTTGCAGGCCCGCGCCCACCCGGATGTGGGGCTCGAGCAGCGCCGCGGTGCGCGCGTACAGCGCGTCCTCGGACACGTAGCTCGCCCGCCGCCGGGTCAGGTCCCCTTCGTCGGCGTCGGGCGCTTCGGCGTAGAGCCGCTCGGCGGTGACCACGGACAAGACCGCGTCCCCGAGGAACTCGAGCCGTTCGTAGTGGCGGGTGTCGTGCTCGTGCGCGTAGCTGCGGTGGGTCAGGGCCCGCTCGAGCAGCTCGCGGCGGTGGCAATGGATCTGCAGCGCCGCGCACAAGGCGTCGAGGTCGGGCATGCTCAGCCCGCGCGCCGTCGGGTGGTCCGCCGCCGGGCCACCTGCAGGGTGTGGATGCCCACGAGCCCCCCGGCAAACTCTTGCACCAACAACGCGCTCGCCCGGGGCCCGGCCACCGCGCCGGGATGCGCCAACAACATCGGCCCCAGGGCGCGCACAAAGGGCCCTTCGCCTTTGCCCACGACGAGCACGTCCTCGGCCGCGCAGCCGCACAGGAAATCGAGCTCGTTGTCGCTCATGCGGGGGTGCACGCCCCGGTGCGGCAGCTTGGGGGTGCCGGACACGACCATGACCCCCGCGTGTCCGCCCAACGTCACCACCTGGGTGGTGGGCAGCTCGCCCAGCCGGCGGCACACCACGTCGCCGAGCTGGTCGCGGGTGCGCCGGTAGGCGTCGTAGCCCTCCTCGGCCTCGACGTGGGCGGGCACGTCCGCCACCGCCAAGGCATCGTCGGTCTCCCCGCGGACGAGCGCGGCCCCGACCTCGCCGAGCCGGCGGTACACCCCAAACGGGTCCGGGCCCCCCAAGCAGTGGTCGCCCGCGGCCACGATGCCGCACAGGTCGAGATGGCCGGTCTTGTCCAGGACCTCGTCGAGGGCGGCGAGGTCGCCGCGGATTTGGCTGATGACCAAAAGGGGCCCACCCACCGGGCGGCCGCCGAGGGGGTCAGGGAAGAAGGTCAACGTCGACCGGGTCATCTGCCCTAAAGGTACAAAACCCAGAGCGATTGCGCCAAATGCGTGCGCGCCGACGGGTGTCTTGCCCTTGACAAATGACCCGCGGTTCGGGCCGTGTCACAGCCGCGTTGGCATTCGCGCACAGCGCCGGTGCCCCCCACGGCGTTTGGTGCTAGCGTGCGCGCATGTCCGCGGTGTTGGTGGTCAACCCCTCGGAGCTGGGCGAGCTGCTTGCGACCCAGTTCAGCCAGTACGGCATCGAGGCGGTCCATGCCAAAAGTGGCGAGCAGGCACTCGAGTTTGCCCTCGAGGACACCCCTTTGGCGGTGGTGGTCGACGCGGAGCTGCCCGACGGCCCGGGCATCGAGTACGCGGAGCTGCTCGCGGCGGAGCTGATGATCCCGGTGGTGCTCACCCACCGGCCGGGCCTGCCCGCCGAGGACGAAGACTTCCTGCCCCGGGCCAAGAACCTCGACGCGCTGTTCCGCCAGCCGTTCCGGTCGCTCGCGCTCATCGGCAAGGTCGCCGACCTCTGCGGCATGTCCCTGGAGGCCCCGCTGACCAGCCAGGAGGGGGCGGCCGCGGTCCCCCCGGGGCACGACGACGACGATGACGACGACACCCTGACCGAACTCGACGTCGCCTCCGAGGACGTGCTCAGCGCCAGGACCCAAAAAGACCCCGACGGGTTTGACGATCTCGACATCGATGACTCCGCGTTCGAGGCCGCGCTCGCGGAGGAAGAAGAATCGAGCCGCATGTCCGCGGCGCCCGGCCTGCCCGCCGACGACATCGCCGCGGTGGCGTTCGACCCCGCCGACATCGCCCTGTGGTACCGCAGGATGCGCGACCAGAAGGCGGCCGGCCCCGCGGAGCACAAAAAGTCCACCCCGCCCCGGCCCGCGTCCCTCGAAGGCGCGCTCAGCCCGCCGGTGCTGGTCGACGTGCTGGACGCGTTTCACCAATCGCAATCGACCGGCGAGGTGTTCCTCGAGCGGGGCAAAGACCGCCGGGTGATCCTGTTCCGCCGGGGCCGCATCGTCGGGGCCCGCTCCAACATCCAACGCGAAGAGCTCGCGTACATCGCCCTGGCCGAGCGCGCCCTCACCCCCGAACAAGCCCGCCAGGCCGCCCAAGCGGTGCGCGAAGGCAAAGCCAAGACCTTCACCGGGGCGATCCTGATCGAGAACCTCCTCGAGCGGGACGCCCTCGTGCCCTTGCTCGAAAAACGCACCCGCCGCGTGGTCATCGGCGCCTTCACCTGGGCCGACGGCCGCTACCGGCTCAGCTACCGCGGCCTGGGCAAACGCGAGCCGGTGCCGGTGGACCTGTCCGCGGGCGAAGCCATCCTCCGCGGCATCCTGCGGACCGACCGCCGGGTGGACCTCGAGAGCGCCGCCCCCGACGACGCCCGCTTCGCGCCCAACCCCGACGCGGCCTACGCCCTCACCGACCTGCGGCTCGACGACGTCGAGGCCCGTTTGGTGGTGAGCATGGACGGCACCAAGACCGTGGCCGACCTGCGCACGCTGTTCGACGACGTGCCCGTGCGGGTGGTCCGCGGGCTCGCCGCCGGTCTGCACCGGTTGCGCATGCTCCGGCTCGCGGGCCGCGGCCCGGCCGCCCCCCGCCGGATCGATTTCTTCTGATTCCCGAGGGGGGAGTTCCTCCCCCCTCGCAGCTCACGATTCGCAAGCTCATCGAGTCGCTGCTCACCCCCGAGGCACGCCTCCAAGGGCCTCCGGCCCGTCGTCGTGGGTCGTAGGCTTCGCCTACGACAAGGTTGGGTGGGCTCAGCTCGACCCGGACGTCGTGGCCATTCCAAAGGAATGGCCCAAGCAACGCGAAGCGTTGCCATGCTCCAGGCGCCTCCGGCCCGTCGTCGTGGGTCGTAGGCTTCGCCTACGACAAGGTTGGGTGGGCTCAGCTCGACCCGGACGTCGTGGCCATTCCAAAGGAATGGCCCAAGCAACGCGAAGCGTTGCCATGCTCTAGGCGCCTTCGGCACGTCGCATCGGGTCGTAGGCGTCGCCTACGACGAGGTTGGGTGGGCTCACACCGTGGCCATTCCAAGGGAATGGCCCAAGCAACGCGAAGCGTTGCCGCCCGCACGTCGTGGGTCAGAGGCGTCGCCGGCGACAGGTTTTGGTGGTCAGCGAGGCCGTGCGCGGTGGTGTTCGGCGGGGGGCGAGATTGGTAGGCTCTCGGCGTGGACCGGCGCACATTTGTCAAACGTGGATTGCTCGGGGGCGGGCTGCTCGCCCTCGTCGGCGGGGGGGCGCTGTTTCTGCGGCGGGGGGCGTACACCCTACAGCCGCCCGAGCCGCTCAAGGTCCTCGACGAGACCACCTTCTGTGTGCTCGTGGCCGCGGCCCGGCGCATCGCGCTGGCCGACGACGCCCTCGCCCTCCGGCTCGCCCGGGACGTCGACGAAGCCCTCACCTACGGCAACCCGGTCGCGGCCCAAGACTTCGTCAAGGTGCTCTACCTCCTCGAGAACGGCCTGCTGGGGCTCTTTTTCCGCTTGAGCCCCGCGTTGTTCACCGAGATGTCCCCCGCCGACCAAGACCGGGCCCTCAATGCCTGGCGCGACTCGCGCATCACGTTGCTCAAGGGCGCCTACCACGGGCTGCGCCGGTTGGTGCTCGGCGCCTACTACACCAACCTGCGGCGGGCGAAGGAGACCGGCTACCCCGGTCCGCTGTTCGACAAGCCCGCGCCCCCCGCCATCGTCGAGACCGAGCCGTTGTCACCCCCCTACGTGGTGCAGCCCCCGGTCGAGGTCGTTGCCCCCGCCGCCCCCGACGAGAAGACCGCGCCCGGCGAGGCGCCGGCGAAAGGCACACCATGACCGCGTTGCCCAAAGTGCCCGGGGTGATCGAAGGCCAGACCCTCAAAGGCGACCTCGAGGTGAGCGTCGATGTCTGCATCATCGGCTCTGGCCCCGGCGGGGCCAGCGCCGCCCTCGCCTTCGCGGCCGCGGGCAAACGCGTGCTCGTCGTCGAGGAAGGCGGGTACTTCACCAAGACCCGCTTCCGCATGCGCGAGGACGAGGCCTACACCAACCTCTACCAAGACGGCGGCCAACGCACGACCAAAGACCTCGCCATCAGCATCTACCAGGGCAAAGCGGTGGGGGGCGGGAGCGTGATCAACTGGACCACGTGTTTTCGCTTGCCCGAGCACGTGCTGGAGCATTGGGCCCACAAACACCAGGCCCGCGGCTTCACCCACAATGACATTGTTCCCCACTACGAACGCATCGAGAAGCGGCTGTCCATCACCAAAGTCGACGAGGCCAGCGTCAACCCCAATAACCGGCTGCTCCTCGACGGCTGCCGCGCCCTCGACCTCGAGGTCGACACCATCAACCGCAACGTGCTCGGCTGCGCCCAGACCGGGGCCTGCGGCCTCGGCTGCCCCATCGACGCCAAACAATCGATGCTCGTGTCCCTGCTCCCCGACGCCATGGACCGCGGCGCCACCGTGCTCTCGCGTTGCCGCGTCGACCGGCTGCATTTCAAAGGGGACAAGGTCTCGCACCTGTCCGGCGTTCTCCTCGGCGCCACCGGCCGCGAACCCACCGGGGCCACCATCGAGGTCAAAGCCGACCGCTTCATCCTCTCCGCGGGGGCCATCGGCAGCCCGGGCATCCTGTTGCGCTCCAAGGCCCCCGACCCGTCGGGCATGACCGGGCGGCGCAGCTTTTTGCACCCCGTCTCCATCTGCGCGGGCCTCTTCCCCGAGCCCGTGCACGGCTACCACGGCGCGCCCCAGAGCGTGGCCTCCCACCACTTCGCCGAGCGCGGGGGCAAGGACGTCGGGTTCTTCCTCGAGGCCGCCCCGGTGTCGCCCGGCTTGGTCTCCACCGCGGTGCCCGGGTACGGCAAAGCCCACCGCGCGGTGATGAAGATGTTGCCCTTCGTCGGCGGCCACATCGCGATCACCATCGACGGGTTTCACGACGACGTGCCCGGCGGCACCGTCGAGCTCGACCCCCGGGGGCGCCCGCTGCTCAACTACACCGCGGCCCCGCGCACCTTGGCCGCGATGCGCGCCGGCCACAAAACCCTCGCCAAGCTACAGCTCGAAATGGGCGCCAAGGAGGTGCACACCCTGCACCAGCCGCTGCGGGTGGTGCGGTCGCAGAAAGACATCGCCGCCCTCGACGACGCGCCCTACGGCCCGGGCGAGGTGTTCATGGCCAGCGCGCACCAGATGGGCGGCTGCATGATGAGCGACGATCCAAACAAGGGCGTGGTCCGCTCCGAGGACCTGCGGCACCACGCGGTCACCAACCTGCACATCCTCGACGGGTCGGTGTTCCCCACGTCGCTGGGGGTCAACCCCCAAGAGACCATCTACGGCATCATGGGGCTCATCGCGGCGCGGCTCGCCGCCTGACGGTCACACGCTCGTCGAGTTGGGGATCAACATCGGCATCAACACCTCGTAACGGAACCGCCGCTGGGTGTTGCGCTGGGCGATCTCCGCGTCGATGGCGGCCAGCTCGCTCCGGAACGCATGGGCGATTTGATCGGCCTCGTCGTCGTCGAAGGTCCCCGCCGGGTAATGACCCAGCCGGTCGTAGCGGTACACGCCGAGGTAATACATCGTCTCGAGTTGGGTGTGGGTCAGGCCCGACGGCGGCAACAAGTGCAGCAGGTCGTGATCGCTCAACGGGGGGTCGCCGACCTTGGGGATGTCCCGGTAGGTCGCGAGGGGCACGTTGGCCGCGAACCCTATCATGTCCCATTGGGTGTAGTTGACCGCGGCGTGCTGGGGGCCCGAGGTCCAGATCACCCCGGTGAGCACCTCGATGAGGTGCGCCTTGGTGCGGATGCGGTTGCGATCGGGGGTCAAGCGCTTGACCTTGCCCTTGCTGCTGGTGCGCAGCTCCTGGGCGAACGCTTGGAGCTCGCCGTCTCCCACCACCGCGGCGTTGTTCGCGTAGTAGTGGTCGACGAAGTCGGTCACGAACCGGTGAATCGCGTCGTACACCAGCAGCCCGTCGTCGCGGTAGGCATAGTGGGGGAGCTTGGCGGGGTCGTCGACCCCGCGGGTGGCCAGCTCGGCGGGCAGCCGGGCGTCCTCCCAAAAGCTCCAGTCCCGGTACACCTCGGCCGCGAGGTCGAAGGCGGCGGCCCGGGTGCAGCCGAGGAGCTGTTCGATCCGGCCCCCGGGGTTGAGCAACAGGTTGCGGGCGTCGTCGTTGATGTTGAGGATGAAGCGCAGGTGGGGGCGCAACAGCTGCAGCAGCGGGTGGCGCACCGAGAGGTTGCGCTCGGCCGCGATCACGAACGGCTCGAGCACCAGGTGGGTGCGCACCAGGTGGGTCCCGACCTCGTGCAGCGTCGCGTCCGCTTGTTGCAGCACCATCCGCGCGGCCATCCAGCCCTTGCTGTCCGCGTCGTGGGGGGTGAACACGCGTTTGTCCGCCCAGGGCGCGCGCCGGACCTGAATGGCCACGGGCACAAACTCGCCGTCCGGGCCCGTGCCCGGCCCCGGGTCCCGCCAATAAAAGAGCGCCAACGGGCCCCACAGGCGTTTGGGCCCGGGGGCGGCGCTCCCCCACGGCAGGTCCTTGAGCATCGCGTAGTCACACACGAACAGGCGGCCGCTGCGCATCAGCCCGACGAGGGTGTGCCCGGGACCGAGGCTCCGCTGCACATCGGCATTGGTGATGTTGTTGTCCGCGGGCAAGTCCCGGCTGCTCTTGACCCGGCGCAGCACAATGGGATTGCATCCGGACAGCCTCTGCTCGGCGAAGTACACGTCGAGCCGCCAGTGGGCCACCGACGCGGGCGGGGGCAAGGTCTGGAAGTAGTCTTCGAAATCCTGGATGTGGTCGTGGGGGTCGAAGGTCTGGCGGGCCCGCACCGCGAGGGCGTTCTGGGCGATGGCGAACAGCCGGTTGGTGCCCGCCTGGTTGTAGCCCGCGTCGAACCGTTCCTGCGGGGGGAGCTGGGCGACCTGGGGCACGCCGAGGGGCGGCGGCTGGGTAAACCGGTACGCGGCTTTTTTGAGGTCTAGCTCCACAATGCGCTGCGCCCGTTCGGCAGCGGTGTCGTCCTGCGGCAGACTGGCCATGGCCCCCCCTGGTGAGGGCGCAAAGTTACTGCTCCCCGCCCACAGGGCGCAAACTGTCCCGCGTGACCAAGCTCAGATCGAGACCGCGTCGCGGGGCTCGACCAGCACGAGGATGTCCGCGATCTGCTCGTCGATGCCCTCCTGGGCCACCACCTGCGCGTCGTCGTCCTCGTCGAGGGTCACGGGCACGATGGTGAGCATGGACAGGTCCGGCAGCCGGCGCTTCATGCGGTTGGGGATGCCGCGGTAGCCCCCCACGTGCCCCACCCCGGCGAGCACCACCACCCGCTCGGCCCCCTGCTGCAGGGCGCCCACCGCGTATTGGGCCATCGACTCGTCCCACAACACCTGGGCGGCGTAGAACTTCTCAAACATGCCCTCGGCCCCGGTCGGGGGGTGGTGGTGTTGGAACACATCCGCGATCGCCTGCTTGTGCTGCTCGTCGGTGAGGTCCATCTCCGGCAACCGCGCCTTGTCCTGTTCGCTCAGGCCGTCGATGCCCTGCTTGGCCACCGCCCGGACCAAATCCCGGGGGGCGTTGAGCGCGACGAAGGTCGCCTCCGCCTGGCGCCCGGCGGTGAAGATGTCCCGGTAGAGGTCCTCGTCGTGACCCCAGCTCTCCTTCCAGTCCAACGCCGAGAAAAGCCCGTCCTCGTCGATCTCCCCCCGGCCGTAGCGATCCAGGGCGGCCTGCCCCGGCCAGGTCACCATCTCGAGCCCCACCGCCATCGGCTTGCCGGTGCCGCCCACGGTGCGGATGATCTCGGCCTGCAGCCGGTGGTGCGGGAGCTGGTCGTGTTGCTCGCCCACCAGCACCGCCTGGGCCGCGGTCACCCGGGCCTGGACCTCTTCGAAGGTCATCACTTTGCCGGTCTTGCCGTCGACGAAAGCCATGCGCGTGGCCTCGTCGAACACCGGCTCCTCGGCCTCGACATCCGGCCGGGGCGCGGGCTCGTCTTGCACCGTCGGCACCGCCGACGCGGGCTTTTCCTGGGTGGTCTGACAGCCCACCGCACACACCACCGAAGCGACCAAAAGCAAACGCGTTTTCATGCCGGCACCCTAACAAAAGACGCCAGCGCCGGCGCGGGGCGTTGTCGCCTCTGCACCGCGTGGCTATCCCGGGACCATGGGCAAATGGACGTACGACAAGCTGTGCCACGCCAAGGGCAAAGAGCTCGACCAGGTGGTGCAAAACGGGCGCAAGCCCTCCCTCGAGACCCTGCAGGGGTACGAATGGCGCGGCTACAACGTGCTGCCCCCCCACGCCTATGCGGTGATGTGGCTCTTGGAGAACACCCGGTTCATCAAGTGCTTTTTGAAAGAGCCCACCGCCACCGATGACGACGGGCAACCCACCGAGCTCGCGGGCTACAACCTCAAGGTCACCCGCGGGGGCACCGGTGACCCTTGGACCACAAAACCGTCCGAAGAAAAGCCCCTCAAGATCGGCAAATACCGCGTGCTCCCCGACGGCGACCGCGGCAAGTACACCGGCAAATACGACAACGCGGTGTTCCTCGACTACGACGTGCCCGACAACAACCTCTTCGACGGGCGCACGATCAAGGACTTCATCGTGCACCCCGACGACAACGACGACCTCATCGTGGGCAAGGCCATCTTTCACCTCGGGCCCATCAGCACGCCGAGCTTTTTTATTCTCGAGCGCTACCAAGAACACAACCGCTGAAGCCGGCCGCGGGGACGTTATGCTGGAGGCATGAGCGGCGACGTCCCCCTGCCCGACTGGGCCACCCTCGCCCTCGCCGACGGCGAAGCGGTGCGCTGGGCCCGCGTGCCCATCCGCCGCGCCGGGGGCCCCCTCGGGGTGTACAGCATCATGGTGCTCGGGGTGGCGTTCACCTTCGCGTCGGGGGTCGCGTTGGTCGAGATGGCCGGGCGCTACGATCTCTCGATGGGCGTGGGCCGGGTGATGCTGCTCGCGCTGATCATGGCCCTGTGCACCCTGTGGCTGGTGTTTTCGTTGATGATGCTGGTGTGGCCGCTGCTGTCGGGGTGGGCGATGCGCAACCAGATCGCCATCGTCACCGACCGGCGGGTGCTGCACGTCCGCCGCCGGGTGGGGAACACCGCGCCCCCCCGGGTCAAGGCCACCCCGCTCAGCGAATGCACCCACGTCCAGGTCGTGCGCCGGCGGGGCGAGAGCGCGACGCTGGTGCTGTCCGAGGGCTTGCGCGAGCGGGCGTTCGATGGGCGCACCGTCTACGAATGGAACTGCATCCACGGCCTCCCCGACGCCGACGGGGCCCAGGCCGCGATCGAACGCGGGCTGGGGTCAGGGCACGGGGGCGGCGTCGACGGGCTCGACCGCGGGGACCGCGGAGAGGGCGCCGCGCATGCGGTGGGCGGGCCCGTATAGCCGGCGCCGTTGCACCACCTTGGTGAGGTGGGCCGCGTACTGGAGCAGCACCGAGGTCACGAATATCCACAGCACGGTGGCCATCACCGCGGAGAAGCCGCCGTACAGCGCCCCAATGTCACTGAATTCGACAAGATAGATCAAATAGATGGTGCGGCTCAGCTGCCAGGCGAGCGCGAAGAACAGGCCCCCGATGAGCGCGGGCCCCCCGTGGATGCGGTGGGTGGTGAAAATCTTGAGCAACACCAAAAACCACAGCGCGATCAGCGCGGCCGAGAACGCCTGGCTGAGCAGGGTCTCGGTGGTGCCGCCCCCGACGAAGAACGCGATGCCCTCGGGGAGCGCTTCCTCCACCCGGTCGAACAGGCTGATCAGGACCTTGAGCACAAAATAGCCGCCCAGCATCGCGAGCAAGAACAGCGAAAAGAACAGCTTGGACAGGAACACATTGCGCGGCTGGGCCGACCGGGGCCGGTCGTCGGGCAGCGACCGGGCAAAAATCCGCGCGAAGGAAAATTCCAGGGCCCGGAACACCTGGCTGGCCGAGAACAACAATGCCACTGTGCCCACCAGCCCGAGGCTCTCGCGGTTCTCGAGCATGCCGCGCAGGTCGTCGGCCATCTCCCCGGACAGGAAGGGGGCGGCGGCGCGGATCTGTTCCATGAGGTCGCCGATGACCCGCTCGGTTTGTTCGGGGTCGGTGCCGAAAAACAACATCGCGTAGCCGGTGGCGGACGCGACGATGATCAGCAGCGGAATCATGGACAGCAGGGTGTAGAAGGCGACCGCGGCCGCGTACATCAAGGAATGGTCGCGAACAAAATCGCCCAGCATCCCGTCGACGAGCTCGAACACCCAACCGCCCACCGGGTGCCGGCGGACCTTGACCAAGGTCCGGAGCACAAAAAACCGCACCGGGCGCAGCAGGGTGCACAGCGCCTTGGTCATCGTCGGCGGCGGGGCCCTTTTTTGCGGCCTTTTTTCCCTTGGGTGGCCTGGCGGCGTTTGCGGGCCTCGATGTTCTTTTCGCGGCCCTTGGCGTCGCCTTTGCGGCGCAGGATGAGCCGGATGGGGGCCCCTTCGAAGCCGAACGCCTCGCGCAGGCGGTTCTGCAAAAAGCGCCGGTAGGAAAAGTGCACCCCGGGCACGTCGTTGGTGGCGAACACGAAGGTGGGGGGCGCGGCCCGGACCTGGGCCCCGAAGTAGATTTTGACCCGCTTGCCTTTGTGCACCGGGGGCTGGTGCGCGGCCACCGCGGCGGTGATCACGCGGTTCACGTCGGCGGTGGGCACCCGGGTGAAGTGGGCGCGCGCGACCTCCACCGCCCGTTCCACGATGTCGAACACCTTGCGGCCGGTCTTGGCCGACGCGAACAGAATCGGCGCGTAGTCCACAAACGGCATGCGGTCCCGCAGCATCTCGCGAAACTCTTTGGCGTCGAGCTCGTGCTCTTTTTTGAGGTCCCACTTGTTGACCACGATGAGCAGGGCCCGGCCCTTGTCGTGGGCGAAGGCCGCGACCTTCATGTCTTGTTCGGTCAGGCCCGCGGTGGCGTCGATCATCATGATCGCGACGTCGGCCCGGTCCAGGCCCTTGAGCGCGCTCACCACCGCGTACTTCTCCATCTTCGCGCTGATCGAGCGTTTGCGCCGAATGCCCGCGGTGTCGATGATGCGGAACTTGTGGCCACCGTACTCGAAGAATGAGTCCACCGCGTCCATGGTCGTGCCCGCAATGTCACTGACCAGGTGGCGCTCCTCGCCGAGCAGCCGGTTGACCAAGCTCGACTTGCCACTGTTGGGCTTGCCGATCACGCACAGCCGCAGCACCTCCGGCATCTGGATCACGGGGGACTTCTTGACCGGGGGCGGCTCGTCCGCGGGCTCCCCGAAGCCTTCGTCCCCGTCGTCGAGACCGTACTCATCGTCGTAGGCCGCGCCGTCGTCGTCGTCGACATCGCCCTCGGCGAGACCCTCGGCCTCGTCCAGGGCATCGTCGATCTCGTCCTCGGACAGGTCGCCCTGCTGCTCTTTTTCCCACGCCTCTTGGGCCGCGCGCCCCGCCTCGGCCAACGCGGGGTCGAGATGTTCGAACAGGCCTTCCATCATGTCCCCCACCCCCCGCCCGTGCTCGGCGGAGATGGCGAACACCTGGTCGGCGCCGATCTCGTAAAACTCGTGGGCCAACGCGTCGTGTTTGGGCCCGTCCACCTTGTTGGCCGCGAGCAACAGCGGCCGGCCACTTTTGCGCAACAGGCGCGCGACCTCGATGTCCGGGGGGGTCGGCCCGGCCCGGGCGTCGACCACCATCAACACCACGTCCGCCTCCTCGATGGCGAGTTGGCTTTGGGTGCGAATCTCTTCGAACAGCTGGGTGTCCGGATCGGGCTCGAAGCCACCGGTGTCGATCAGGGTATAGCGGATGTCCTCGAACACCCCGTCGGCGTAGATGCGGTCCCGGGTCACCCCGGGCACGTCCTCCACGATGGAGATGCGCCGCCGGGCCAGGCGGTTGAACAGGGTGCTCTTGCCCACGTTGGGCCGGCCCACGATGGCGACGACGGGAACGCGCATGGGCACCGTGTAGCCTATTTTTTCAGCTTTGCGGCCCCCTTCGCACCGCCCGGGGGTCTTTGCCGGCCGCCAGACCACGGGCGTGGCGCTCGAATGCCACTGCATGCAGCCGATGGCGAACGCCGCGCTTGCCGGGCGCGCGGAAAAGGCTCCCCAGCGGTCGGATGCGAAGCGCATACGACCCGGCCCGATGGGCCAGAGGCCCCTGGAGGGCCGCCTTTGGGGGTGGGGCGGCAACGCGGCGCGTTGCTTGAGCCATTCCTCCGGAATGGCCACGCCGTGAGCGCTCGCGCGCGCGAACGGGGCGGGGGGAGGAACTCCCCCCGGAAGGAATCAGTAGAACATCGTGGGGACTTGAGTCATGGCAAACCTCCGATGGTTGCCATCCTAGGGCGCGGGCCCGTTCCCGCTTGTCACATCACGCCAATCTTCAGCTCAGATGCGCCGGTCGGACATTCGACCGATGGGGGGCGGGTGCGGCTCGACGCGGCGCGCCACTGCACCATGGTGTGCCGGGCTCAGCGCCGCATCTCCGAGGGGGGCTTGCCCGTCCAGCGCCGGAACGCCTTGGAGAACGCGCCCACGTCGCCAAAGCCGAGCAGAAACGCGACCTCGGTCACCGGCATGCCCCCTTCGCGCAGGCAGCCCACCGCGACCTTGGCCCGGGCCTCGTCGAACACTTCGCGGAACGACGTGCCCTCGTCTTTGAGCCGCCGCTGCAGCGTGCGCGGGGGGATGGCCAGCGCGTCGGCCAAGGTCTGGACCGTGACCTCCCCGGGCAGCTCGGTCTGGATGTGCCGCAGCGCGGCGGTGCGCACCGTCTCGTCGCGGGGAAGCTCGGCCAACGCCCGGTCCGCGGCCTGCTTGAGCACTTGGTGCAACACCGGGTCCTGGTCCTTGAGCGGCGCCTTGGCGGTCTTCTTGTCGAACACCAACGCCCACTCCCCGGTGTCGTCGTGCACCTGGGTCCCGTAGATTTCTTCGAGCTGGTCGCGCCGGCAGCCCTTGGGCAGCTTGGTGGCGAGCGCCACGTATTGGGGGCGCGCGTCCCCGACGACAAACTCCCGCGCGGCCTTGATCCAGGTCCCGAGGGTAAACGTCAGGGCCATAAAAAAGTCCGCCCGCCCATTGGTCATCGCGATGACAAGCTCTTCGCTGTCGTCGGACGCGCTGCGCTCGGAGACCTCGACCTGCATCTCGCTGGCCAACAGTGCATAGTAGCGGGCGAGGCCGCGCCAGCCGTCGGTGGCGGTGCCCGTCGACGCGGCCACGTAGCGCAACATCGCCACCGCGCCTTTGTCGAACTGCATGCTCGTGCCCACCTTCGCCCCGAGGGTGAGGGTGGGATCGAGGCGCTGCACGTCGTGCCAAAACTTGTAGACCGCGATCGCGGGCACCCGGGTCTTCTCTTCGATGCGCGAGAGCCCGCACTCCTCCGCGAGCGCGTCGGTCTGCGGCAACAGGGGCCGCATCGCGCGCAGCATGCCGGCGACGTAGCCGGCGTCGTGGGTGGCAAAGTGAGAGGTGGTGTCCGACATGGGCGCCCCTGCTCTATCACGGGCAAGGGCGCCACGACATGCGGCTTGCGCCCGACTCAGGGGGCCTCGAACGTGAGGCTCAGGGTGTCGATCACGGTCTCGAAGCCCGAGGTGGTGGCCGGGGTGATGGTGACCTTTTGGCCCACGGGCGCGTGGACGACAAAGCGCGCGGTGAGGATGTCGCAGCCCGCGTAGCCGTACATCTGGTTGTTGTGGTGCACCTCGCCGACGTCGAGGGTGATCGCGGGGTAGTGGTACCAGCCGGTGCTCTCGATGTTCGCCGCGGTCACGAGCACCTCGAGTTGGTCGTCGTCGAGGCGCTCGCCCAGCGCGACGTCCGCGAGCAACCAGCCGTCGGCGTTGTCGAGCGAGAAGTCCTCCTCCTCCGCGGCCACACACGCGCTGTGGGCGTCCTGCACGGCGTCGAACCGGTCCTGGACCGCGGCGGGCACACAAAGGCCGGGGCAGCCGGCGGGGTCCGGGAGCGACACCGGGTCTGGGTCCGGGGCGCCGGTCGCCTCGGCCGGCTCGCCCGCGCCGTCTCCGGTCCGGGGGAAGGCCGGTCCGCCGCACGCGGTGGCGACGAGGGGGAGCAGCGTCAGGGACAGACCGAGCAGGCCGGCAGGGACTCGCATGGGGGACCTCCTTGTGGGTTGGTCACAGCATGCGCGATCGGCGGGGTCCGGTAAATCAGGATGTTGGGAATCCTATTATGTGGCACATCAGGACAGTTCGCGAGGTACAAAAAAGCCCGCGAAGTCGCGGGCTTCTCGTCGGTCAGGCCGCGCCCGGCTCCGGGAGCGGGCCGCCGAGCCCGGGCCGGGGCTCTTGCTCGTCGGCGTCGTCGCTTTGTTTGGACCGGTCGCGCTCGAGCTGCTCGCGCGTCTTGATGCGGATGGTGGGCTCAGCCCGGGTGATGGACCCGCCGCTCATCAGGATGTCGATGTCGGGCTTGTCCAAGGTCTCGTACACGAGCAGGGCCTTGGCCATGCGGTGCAAGGTCTCGAGGCTGCCCTCGAGGAGCTTCTTCGCGCGGCCGTACTGCTCGATCACAATGCGTTTGATCTCTTTGTCGATCGTCTCGGCGGTGTGCTGGCTGTACTCGGCGGTGCGGGTGAAGTCCCGGCCGAGGAACACCTCGCCGTCCTTCTGTCCGTAGGCCAGCGGGCCCATGGCTTCGCTCATGCCCCACTCGCAGACCATGCGCTTGGCGAGGTCGGTGGCGCGGTCAATGTCATTGGCGGCGCCGGTGTTGTACTCGCCGAAGATGATCTCTTCGGCGATGCGGCCGCCCATGAGCACGGCGATTTTGTTCTCCGCGTAGGTCTTGGTGTAGCTCGTGCGGTCGTCGGGCAGGTGCATGGTCAGACCCAGGGCGCGGCCCCGCGGGATGATCGTCACCTTGTGCACGTCGTCCTTCTCGGTCTCGATGAGCTCACCCACCAGGGTGTGCCCCGCCTCGTGGTACGCGGTGCGCTCGAGGTCCCTCTCGCTCATGACCATCGAGCGGCGCTCGCTGCCCATCATGACCTTGTCGCGCGCGTGCTCGAAGTCGGCCATGGACACCTTGGTCTTGTCCTGGCGGGCGGCGATGAGGGCGGCCTCGTTCACCAAGTTTTCGATGTCGGCGCCGCTCATCCCGGGGGTGGCCCGCGCGAGGGTGTCGACGTCGACGTCGGTGGACAGGGGCACGCGGCGGGCGTGCACCTTGAAGATTTTTTCGCGGCCGACCACGTCGGGGAGCGGGACCACCACCCGGCGATCGAAACGACCGGGCCGCATGATCGCGGGGTCGAGCACGTCGGGGCGGTTGGTGGCGGCGATGATGATCACGCCTTCGTTGGACTCGAAGCCGTCCATCTCGACGAGCAGCTGGTTGAGCGTTTGTTCGCGCTCGTCGTGACCGCCGCCCATGCCCGCGCCGCGGTGGCGACCGACCGCGTCGATCTCGTCGATGAAGATGATGCACGGGGCGTTCTTTTTGCCCTGCTCGAACAGGTCGCGCACCCGGCTGGCGCCGACCCCGACGAACATCTCGACGAAGTCCGAGCCCGCGATGGAGAAAAACGGCACCCCGGCTTCGCCGGCGATCGCCCGGGCGAGCAAGGTCTTGCCCGTGCCCGGGGGGCCCATCAGCATCACGCCCTTGGGAATGCGACCGCCCAGCCTGGTGAACTTCTTCGGGTCCTTGAGGAAGTGCACGATCTCCTCGAGCTCGGCCTTGCTCTCCTCGACCCCGGCGACGTCGGCGAACGTCACCTTATTTTGGCTGTCGTTGACCAGACGGGCCCGGCTTTTGCCAAAGCTCATCGCCCGGCCATTGCCCGACTGAATCTGTCTCATGAACAACATGAACAGGATCACGATCAACACCAGCGGCAACCACTGCACGAACAGCAACAACATGCCGCCGGTCTCGCGGGCCTCGATCTTGACCTTGGTGTCGTACTTTTTCTGCGCGTCCCACAAGGTCTCGACGACCTTTTCCGACAGCACGCCCAGCGTCTTGAACTTCAGCCCGGTGTCTTTGAACTCGCCGGAGAACAAATGCCCCTTGGACGTCTCCTGGACCACGACCTCTTTGACCTCGCCGTTTTCGATGGCGGTCAACAGTTCGCCGAAGGTCTTCTCGGTCTCGCCGCCCGGCGCCTTCGAGAACACGGCCCAAATGAACAGGACCATCACCAATACGGCCAACCACACCAAGATGGTCTTGTGCTGGGGCTTCACGTTCACCTCGCTGTCCGCGTCCGCTCCGTCGCGACGCGAACAAAATCTCATACCATCATGGGCGCGCTTGGCCAGGCGGACAAGCGCTGGCCGCAGATGCCTAGCCGCCCGCGTCCGGCGGGGGCACAGGGACCCGGACCCGCATGGAGACCGTGTGCGGGGCCTGCAAAAACGCATCTAACCCGCTGAATTGAAAGACTTTTCCGGACTCTCCAGCCGCGGCCGCGGCCGCGCACGCGGCCAGGGTCGGCGCCCCCCGCCGCGGATCTGTCGATGGCCGGGCCGCCATCTCCGCCTGCAGGGCCCGCCGCCAGAGCGCCACCCGCGCCGCGGCCGGCACGTCGGGGGCCATGCGCAGGACCACCTCGCCGGTGTGCACGGTGCGCGCGACCGCGGATGCCGCCCACGCCCGCAGCGCGTCCTCGTCGTCCCGCCGCAAAAACGCCCGGTCCGCGCACCGGTCGGACAGCGCCGCGCCGGTCTCCGCAGCCCAATGCTGCAGGAGGCGCCGCGCCTGGGCGCGCCGGTTGTCGCCTGCCTCGTCGGCGGGGTCGACAAACACGTCCGTGACCCCTTGGGCCTCGAGCGCCGCCCGCAACGTGGCCCGGGGCAGCGACAAGAACGGACGGCACAAGGCCACGCCGGGCCCGAGGGGGCGCACCGCGGCCATGGCCGCCCCGCCCGGGCCCCCGCCCCAGCCGAGCAGGTCGAGCAAAAAGCCCTCCGCGACATCGTCGCGGTGGTGGGCCACGACGACGGTGGCCGCGCCGTGGGCGCGGGCGTGCGCGGTCAACAGGCGGTACCGCGCCGCCCGCCACGCGGCCTCGCCGAGGCCTCGTCCGTCCTCGTCGGCGTGCAGCACCGCGGCGGCGAAGCCCAGGGCCTGCGCCCGGCGCGCGACGTCGTGGGCGGCCTGGGTCGACGCGGGGTGGCTCTTGTGATCGACCGCGGCCACGATCAGAGGGGCGCGGTCGTCGTCGGGCAGGTGCGCGCACATCTCGAGCATGGCGCGGGAGTCCGGCCCGCCGCTCACCGCGAGCACCACCCCGCCCGGGGCCCGGGGCCCGACGTGGGCGGCCCAGGCGTTGCGCAACGGCTGGTGGGCACGCCGCACGGTGGTGGGGAGGGTCGGGCCGGTCATGTGCCCTTTGTGCGCGGCGATCCAAAAGTGTGCAACCCGCGCCGGGGTGCACCGATTTGGCCCGGTCTGGGGCGGCAAAAGCACCAAGCGACGCGGGCGCAGAGCCGGCACGGTCCTTGGACTCTCCGGGGGCAGTCACCCACCGCTGAGGAGGAACAGATGAAGGTGCGTTTTTATGGAGTGCGGGGATCGATCGCGACGTCGGGGCCGGAGACGGTCCGCTATGGCGGCAACACCAGCTGCGTCCTCGTCGAAGCCGGCGACCAAAAGCTGATCTTCGATGCCGGGACCGGCATCCAGCGGTTGGGCACGGAGCTCGGCCCCACCGACGTCGACGCCCATCTGTTCTTGAGCCATTTGCATTGGGACCACATCCAGGGCTTTCCCTTCTTCACCCCCGCGTTTGTGCCCGGCAACCAATTGTCCGTGTACCGGGTGGCCCTCTCCGACAGCGACGTGGGCATCCGACAAGCCCTGGCGGATCAGATGCAGCCCCCCAACTTCCCCGTGCCCCTCGACATCATGGGCGCGGACCTGCGCTTTTGGGATGTGCCCGAGCACGACCGAATCCGGCTGCCCCACGTCGAGGTGATTCCCCTCGCGGTGGACCACCCCAACGGCTGCGTGGCCTACCGGGTGCAACGGGGCCAAAAGGCGGTGGTGTACGCCACCGACCTCGAACACCACGAGGGCGAAATCAACGGCGGGCTCGTCGAGCTCTGCCGCGGCGCGGACGTGCTCATCTACGACGCGATGTACACCCCCGAGGAATACGCCGGGGAGGTGGGCATGAGCCGCAAGGGCTGGGGTCACTCCACGTTCGACGCGGGGGCGGCGATCGCGGAGAAGGCGGGGGTCAAGACCTTGTGTCTGTTCCACCACGATCCCGGCCACGACGACGTCTTTCTCGACGGGCTCGGTGATCGGGCCCGGCGGCGCTTCGCCGACACCGTGGTCGCCCGCGAGGGGCTGACCCTCTCGCTCTGACCGGGGCCGCCGGCCGCGGGGGGGTCGTCGTCGAGCAACCACACGTCGGCCGCGAGCATGCTCGCCCCCAGGGCGAACAACACCGCGGCCGCGCTGGTCACGAAGAGGCCGGTGAGCAATTGGGCATAGGGCCGGATGTCGTCAAACAACTGCTCGTTCTCTCGAACGGCAAACAGCGCCAAGCCGGCGGCCATCACCCCCACCGACAGCCCGATGCAAAACGCGCCCGCCACCCCCAAGGCCCCCACCGAAAAGCCTCGCTCGACGTCGGGGGCCGCTTCGGCGGGCGCGGCCTCCGCTCCCGCCGCCACCGCCGGCCGATGAAGGCCCATTGTGCCCAAAAGCCCCACGAGGACCATGACGATGAACGAACGCGACACGTGTCACCCGCTTTCCGGTGATGGCCATCTCTTCCAACATCACGCGGCCTGGGTCAAACTCCTCGACATGGAACGCGGTCGTACCCGCATCGGCACCAACCCCAAGATCAACTCCCTCGCGTCGGCCGCGGCCCCGTACCTGACCCGCGGCGTGGAGCTCAACGACTTGCTCGCGGCCCTCGTCGACACCATCGTCAAAAACCTCGACGCCGACCGCGGCACCCTCTACCTCGTCGAAGGCAAAGCCCGGCGGGTGACGTCGATCATCGCGCACCTCCCCGAGCTCGAACAAATCCGGCTCAACCTCGGCGAGGGCATCGCGGGCTGGGTCGCCCAACAAGACCAACCGGTGCGCACCGACGACCCCGGGCTCGACGAACGGTTCAACGACACCGTCGACAAAAAGACCGGCTACAAGACCACCTCGATGCTCACCGTCCCCATCCGCGACACCGGGGGGCGCGTCATCGGGGTGCTGCAGCTGCTCAACAAAAAGTCGGGGCCCTTCACCGCGGACGACGAGACCCCCGCCCTCGAGCTCGCGGCCCAGGCCGGCCGGGTGCTCGAGTGCACCAGCCTCTACGCCGAGCTCAAACAAAGCCCCATCGGGGGCGCCGACGACGAGGCGAGCGCCGGCCCCCTCACCTACCGCTTCAACCAGATCGTGGGGGAGTCAGACGCGATGCAGCGCGTGTACGGCCTCGTCGAGAAGGCCGCCCGGACCGACGCGTCGGTGCTGCTCACCGGGGAAAGCGGCACCGGCAAGGAGCTCATCGCGCGGGCGGTGCACATCAACAGCCCCCGCAAGCGCGAACGTTTCGTCAAGGTCGACTGCACCACCTTGCCCGAGGCCTTGATCGAAAACGAACTGTTCGGGCATGAAAAAGGCGCGTTCACCGGGGCCGACCGCACGGTGCCGGGCAAGTTCGAGGTGGCGCACAAAGGCACCCTGTTCATCGACGAGATCGGCGAACTCCCGCTCAAGTTGCAGGGCAAGCTGCTGCGGGTGTTGCAAGACCGCGAGTTCGAGCGGGTGGGCGGCACGACGACGATCCAGACCAACATCCGCGTCATCTGCGCGACCCACCGCAACCTGATGGACATGGTCGCGCAAGGCAGCTTCCGCGAGGATTTGTACTACCGGATTCGGGTGGTGCCGGTGGCTTTGCCGCCCCTGCGGGACCGCGGGCGAAAAGACCTGATGCGCCTGGTCGAACACTTCCTGGACAAGTTTTCTCGTCGACACGGTCGACCGATCTCGCGCATCACCGACGAGGCGCTGGCCGCGCTGTCAGGGTATCCGTTCCCCGGCAACATCCGCGAACTGGAAAACTGCATCGAGTCCGCGGTGGTGCTCTGCGACGACGCGGTGATCGACGAGAGCGACCTTCCCCTGCCCCACGTGCGCCGGCGGCCCACGGCGTCGGCGGCGGGCGGCGACGGCTTGGGCGACCCAGACCTGAGCCTGGCCGACGTCGAGCGGCTGCACATCCAGCGGGTGCTCGACGCGGTGGGGGGCAACCAAAGCGAAGCCGCGCGGCGGTTGGGCATCGGGCGCAACACCCTCGCGCGCAAGCTCACGGACTGACGAGGCCGCCCCCGCGACGGTAGACTGGCGCGGGAGGCAGGCATGGCGGGGCGACGGCTGGGGCTTTTTCTGGTGTGGGGCACATTGGTGTGGACCGGGTGCCCGGCCGGCCCACAGGGGCCCGACGCCGGCGATGGCGACGGCGACGGTGACGGGGATGGCGATGGACCGGATGCGGGGGCGTTCGTCGACGGGGGCGCGGGGGTGGACGGCGGGGCCGGCACCGACGCGGGCATCGACTGCGCGGCCTGGCGCGCCGGCCTCGAGGCCGAGATGGACACCATCCTCGGCGGGCTCAGCACCGACGTGGACTTCACCTACGCCATCGAAGCCGCGGACGGCGCCACCTACCAACACGCCCGGGGCGCGTCCTCGCTCGACACGGTCTACGAGTCCGCCTCGTCGTCGAAGTGGCCGAGCGCGGCGATCATCCTCTGGGTGGTCGAGCGCGGGCTCGACGTCGGCGGGGTCCCGTTCGACCTCGACAGCACCCCGGCCGACTTTGTGCCCGGCTGGCCCATTCCCGACGACGACTCGTTGGCGGGGGTGCAGCTTCGCCACCTGCTCAACTTCACCTCCGGGCTGCACGACAACCTGCCCTGCGTGCAGACCTTCGCGGTGGGGGTCTCATTTGACCAATGCGTCACCCAGATCGGCGAAGACCACATCGGAACCGGGCGCACGCCAGGCACACAGTTTCATTATTCGGGCAACCATCTCCAGGTCGCGGGCCGGATGGCGATGACCGCGATGGGCACCGACGACTGGCAGGACGTGTTCGATGCGTTTCGGTCCGCCACCCAGCTATTCCCCAATTCCGCCTACGATCTCCCCCTCCCGGCCAAGCCGCGCCTGGCCGGGGGCATGCACTGGACCGGGAACGACTACCTCGCGTTTTTGCGCGCCCTGCGCGACGGCGCCATCCTGTCCCCGGCCCGGCAGGACGCGATGCTGAGCGACCAACTCGCGGGGGCGGTGATCGACTACTCCCCGGCCTACGAGGGGCTCGGCGAGGACTGGCATTACGGCTACGGGGGTTGGATCGAGTGCCCCGCGGACCCCTTCGACTGCGACACGGGGCTGCCGCGGACCTCGTGTGCCGGGGCCTACGGGGCCTACCCGTTCTACGACCGGGCCCGGGACGCGATCGGCCTGGTGGCCCGGCAAGGCGCGATCGGGACCTTTCAGCAGGGGGCGCTGGTGGCGCGAAGCGTACAAACCCAATTCGAGGCCTGGGCCGCCTGCCCACCCTGACGCCCATTTGGCTCGAGCCGCGCGTGGGCTAGAGGCGGTTGTGCCCAAAGAACGCCGCTATTCCGATCAGGAAGTGTCCGCGCTGCTGGCGCGGGCGGCCGACCTGTCCGTCGAACAGAACAAAGGCGGCCTGTCGCTGACCGAGGTCGAGCGCATCGCGCAAGAGGCCGGCCTCGACGCGGCCCTGGTGCGCCAGGCCGCGGCCGAGCTCGCCCGCGGGGCCGCCCCCACCCGGGCGGGGACGACCACGACGTGGCAAAAGCTGTTCGGCAAGGTGCGGCTGCGCTTCGAGACCGTGGTCCCGGGCGAGATGGACGAGGCCGCGCACGAGGACCTCTTCGACGCCGTGCAGGAACATTTGGGCCTGCCCGGCACGCTCAACCGCGCCGGCCGCGCGTTCTCGTGGACGCTCACCCCGGGGGCCAACGGCGGGCGGTCGTTGACCATCCACGTCTCCCCCAAGGGCGGCCAGACCGTGGTCCGGGTCGAGGAGCGCCTCGGCAATCTCGCCGGCGGGCTGTACGGCGGCCTGTTCGGCGGGGCCGGCGGGGGCCTGTCGCCCATGGCCGGGCTCGGGGGGGCCGCGCTGTTCGGTCCCGTGGGCGCGGTGCTCGGGGTCGCGGCCACGTTGGCCCTGACCCTGGCCGGGACCCGCGCGCTCTATGGCAAGCTGGCCGGCAACCGCGAGGAGGACCTCGCCCGATTGTTCGAAGCGTTGACCGACATCGTGGCCGAGCACGCGGTGACCGACGAATCCGCGCTCGCCGCGGCCAAGGAGCGGCAGGGGCTCTTGCCCGCGGCGGCCGCCGAGGAGCCGGTGCCGGTGGCGCAGACGGTGGACGCGGCGCTCACCCGAGAGGGGTGAGCGGGCGGATCTGTCCCCCGGGGTGCAGGCAGATTGTCGCGCCCCTTCCTCGCCGCCGCGGCAAGTTGCCGGGGGCCGCGAACAAACCGCGGCGCCAAGCCACCGAAAAGCTGGTTCTGGTTTTGCAGTGATGCTCCCCACCAGGGGGACACATGCTCAAGATTGTGCTCAAGACGTATCTGATGACCGCGCTGTCGGTGCTGCTGTTCGCGGCGTCGGCGATGGCCTTCCCGTTCGCGTTCGTGGCCATCCTCGTGCTCATGATGGCGCCGGCGGTGGTGGCGGGGCTGTTCCCCGGGGCGGGCTCATCGGAGTAGGCGGGCGATGGCGTCGGCGTACGCGCGGGCCTCGCGCTCATAAGGCGTGACCCCGCCGGCCTGGGCGCGCTCCAAGAACCCGCGCAGGGCGTGGGCGGCCTCGGTGGGGGCGGTCGCGGCGTGGGCGGCAAAACTGTGCAGAGCGGTCTCGACCTCGCGCCACCGGTCGCGCCAAATCTCGGCCCAAGCGTGGTTGGCGTCGTCGTAGGCGGAGATGAGCCGCTCGTTCTCGTCGCCCGCCGTCGGGGTGGCCATGGCCCGGGCGCGCTCTTGCTGAAAAAAAGCGACAAAGCCGGCGCGGTCTTCGCGCCACTGGGCCACCCGGGCCGGGTCGGCCAAGTACCGATCGGCCCAGATCTCGAACGAGAACGTGCGGTCCCGCAGGCCGGGCACGGCAAAATAGATGAACACCTCGGAGCACAGGCTCGCGTCGCGTTCGTTTTCCCAGATGCGCCGGGCGAAGGCCGCGTCCTCGTCGTGGGGGGCGTACACCAGGTCAGCGGCGTGGACGTACTCGTGCAGGTAGTACAGGTCCGAGATCGCGTCGTTCGTGTATTCGTCCCGGTGCGGAACCACGCCCATCCAGGTCAAAAAGTGCGACCGCTCCATGCGCGGCTCGCTGAGGTCACACCACAGCCGCGGCAGCCGGGCGAAGCGGCGCACAATGTCGTTCACATAGCCACCGGGCGCGTGGTGGGCGGCGCGGAACAGGTCGGTGCGCCAGAGCGCGCGCACGTGTTCGACGGTGCCGTCCCCGACGGTGACGGTGACGTTCTTCACCGGGCGGCCCCCTGCCCTTTGATGCGCGCATCGAGCCCGGGGGTGAGGCAGTACCGCGGCCCCTCCGCCCGGGCGAACGCGGCCGGCCCGGTGGGGCTGTGGGCGAGCAGGACCACGTCGCTGGCGGTGACCGCGGCGCCGGTGGCGGCGGCGAGCTCGGCCACCAGTGCGTCCTGGTGGGGGCGGTATTTCTGCGGAATCTCGTCCAGACCATGGGACTGCATGAGCGCGGTGCCGTAGCGCAGGGAGAGCAAGTTCTTGAACCACACGTTGCCGTACATCGACGGCCGCTCCGCGGTGCAGAGCACGCCCCCGACGCGGTGGTAGTAGACCCCGAACACTTTGCTCAACGAGAAGAACAGCGTGTCGATGCTGGGCGAACCCAATGGGACTGCATACGCACGGCCCGACCCGATGCAGCCCACGTAGCAGAGGTCGAGGGCGACGCGCACGGTGGGGTGGCGCTGGGCGAGATGGGCCAAGAACGGCCCGAGCCCGTCCCAGACATTGCCGTCGATGCTGCTGGGGGCGCTGATGAAGAATCGGTCGTGAGGCCCCACGTGCTCGTCGAGGGAGGCGGCGAAATCGATGCGAGGGTGCCGCACCACCCGGCAATGATAGGCCGCGGCGAACGCGGGAAAACCCTCGTACTCCCCGTCGAAGATGTGCATCACCGGCTCGCGGCCGGCCTGGCGGGCCTCGGCCACGTGCACCGCCACCGCGTCGCGGATGGCCTCGGACGAGCCCGCGGAGACATAGCGGTGGGCGAACCGGGCGAAGTCCACGTCGGCCACCGGCTTGACCCAGTCGCGCCAGGTCTCGAGCAGCTCGTGGTGCATCGGGTCCTGGTGTTTTTCCCAGGCGCGCTCGTACATGTCCCCGAGCGCGGGGGTGGTGCGCAGCCGGTCAAACGCCGCCCGGGTCTCGGGGTACACCAGCGAATAGACGGTGGGGATGACCCCGAGCGAAGCCAGCGCGTCGTCGTGCATGCCCGCAGGCTAGCACGGGCCCTGGTCGGGCCCGGCGGGGTGCCTCAGCCTGCGGCGGGCAAAAGGTCAGCCATGGGCGGCGAGGACCTCGCGGGCGATCACGATGCGCTGGACCTCGCTGGTGCCTTCGTAGATGCGCGTGACCCGCGCGTCCCGGTAGAGCCGCTCGATGGGGTAGTCCTCGACGTAGCCGTAGCCCCCATGCAATTGCAACATGCGGTCCACGATGCGGCCGCAGGACTCGGTGGCCCAGAGCTTGGCCATGGACGAGGCTTTGCTCGACCGGCCGGTGCGGGCGTTCTCGTCGGCGGCGCGGAGCATGAGCAGCCAGGCCGCGTCGAGCTCCTGGCGCGAGTCCGCGATGGCGAACTGCGACGCCTGAAAGGTCGTCACCGGGGTGCCGAACGCTTTGCGCTCGAGCGCGTAGCGCACGCCCTCGTCGATGGCGGCTTCGGCGATGCCGATGGCCTGGGCGGCGATGCCGATGCGCCCGCCGTCAAGGCCCGCGAGGGCGATCTTGTAGCCCTCGCCGAGGTCGCCGATCATGTTGCGCGCGGGCACCCGGCAGCCTTCGAACACCAACGGCACGGTGTTGGAGCTGCGCAGGCCCATCTTGCGCTCGGGCTCGCCCACGGTGAGGCCCGGCGTGCCCCGCTCGACGAGGAAACACGTGATGTTGCGGCCCTCGCCCTCGGTCCGCGCGAACACGATGTGAAATGGGGCATAGCCACCGTTGGTGATCCACTGCTTGGCCCCGTCGATGACGTAGTCATCGCCGTCTCGTCGGGCGGTGGTGGACAGGGCCGCGGCGTCCGACCCCGCGCCGGGCTCGCTCAGGCAAAAACTCCCCGCGCCGCTCTTGCCGAGCAGGTAGGGCGCGAGGTGTGCTTTTTTCTGCTCGTCGTTGCCGAACCGCGAGAGCACATCCGCGGCGAGGTTGCACACCGCGCAGGTGACCGCGGTGGACGCGCAGGCTTTGGCCAGCGCGGCGATGACCAGGCCGTAACTGACCATGTCCGCTTCCGAGCCCCCGTCGTCGGCCGGCACCTTGATGCCGAGCAGGCCGAGCTCGCCGAGCTTCTGCACGATGTCGGCGGGGAACGTATGGGTCCGGTCGCGCTCGGCCGCGGAGGGCGCCACCTGGTGGGTGGCGAACTGCTCCGCGGTCTGGGCGATCAGCTTCTGCTCCTCGGTGAGCAGGTCGGCAAAGGGCAACGCCATGGTCCGCTCCTCGTCAGCCGTAGGCTTTGAGCACTTGGCCGGCGATGACCAACCGCTGAATCTCGCTCGTGCCTTCGTAAATCTCGGTGATGCGCGCGTCGCGGTAGTGCCGCTCGACCGGGTACTCGGTGACGTAGCCGTTGCCGCCAAAGATTTGGATCGCTTGGTGGGCGACGAACGTCGACGTCTCCGAAGCGGCGAGTTTGGCCATGGCCGCTTCTTTGGTGTAGCGGCCGCCTTGGTCCTTGAGCATCGCCGCCCGCCAGGTCAAAAGCCGCGCGGCCTCGAGCCGGGTGGCCATGTCCGCGAGCTTGAACTGGATGGCCTGCAGCTTGGCGATGGGCGCGCCGAAGGCTTGGCGCTCCAGGGCATAGCCGGTGGCGGCGTCGAGGGCGGCCTGGGCGATGCCGAGGGCCTGGCTGGCAATGCCAATGCGTCCGCCGTCCAAGGTCCCCATGGCGATCTTGAAGCCAAACCCGGGCTCGCCCAGCATGCTGTCCTTGGGGAGCTTGCAGTCTTCAAAGATGAGGTTGCACGTCGAGGACGCGCGGATGCCGAGCTTGTCCTCTTTTTTGCCCAGGCTGAGCCCAGGGGTGGGCATCGGCACCAAGAACGCGCTGATGCCTTTGTGCTTGAGCGCGCGGTCGGTGGTGGCGAACACGATGGCCGCGTCCGCCTCGTAGCCGTTGGTGATCCAGCTCTTGGTGCCGTTGAGCAGCCAGTGGTCGCCTTTGTCCTCGGCCACGGTGCGGGCCGCGCCGGCGTCGGAGCCGTTGCCCGGCTCGGACAGCGCGAAGCAGCCGAGCTTTTCCCCCGACGCGAACGGCTTGAGCCAGGTCTCCTTCTGGGCGTCGGTGGCGTACTTGCTGACCGGGTCGCAGTACAGGGAGTTGTTGACGCTCATGATCACGCCGGTCGACGCGCAGCCGCGCGAAATCTCTTCCATGGCGATGGCGTAGGCGAGGTTGTCGAGGCCGGTGCCGCCCCACTCCTCGGGCACGGCCACGCCCATCAGGCCGAGCTCGACGAGCTTTTGCACCTGCTCCTTGGGGTAGCGGTGTTCGCGATCGCATTCCGCCGCCTTGGGGGCGAGTTCTTTGTCGGCGAGGGCGCGGCAGGTGCTGCGCAACATGTCGTGGGTTTCGGAGAGCTCAAACATGCGTCGAATCCAATGCTGCAGGAGGGTCGAGGGCTACTTGCGCTGAAAGTGCGGCTTGCGCTTGTCGAGGAACGCGGTGATGCCCTCGCTGGCGTCGTCGGTGCCGAACATCAAACCAAACGAGTGCTGCTCCAGCCGGTTGGCGGTGCCTTGGTCCGCGTCCTGCCCGTCGTGGATCACCAGCTTGGCGTACTCCACCGCGTAGGGGCCTTTCTCGGCGATGTGCTGGGCGGTCTTGACCGCTTCCTCGACGACCTGCTCGGGGCCGAACACCTTGTTGACCAGCCCCACCTCCAGGGCCTCTTGGGCCTTGGCGATGTGCGCGGTGTAAATGAACTCGCGGGCCTTGCTCACCCCGATGCGGCGCACCAACCGGGCGATGCCGCCAAAGCCGGGGATCAACCCGAGGTTGACCTCGACGAGGCCGAGCTTGGCGGTGTCCGCGGCGTAGATGAAGTCGCAGGCCAAGGCGAGTTCGAGCCCGCCCCCGAGGGCGAAGCCGTTCACCGCGGCGATGACCGGGACCCGGGTCTGTTCGATCTTGTCCATCACCCGGTGGCCGAGGTTGGAGAAGTACTCCGCCTCCGCGGGGCGGAGCTTCTTCATCGACGCGATGTCGGCGCCGGCCACGAACGCTTTGTCCCCGCAGCCGGTGATGACCGCGGCCCGCACCGAGTCCGCGCCCTCGACGTCGTCGAGCGCCGAGGAGAGCTCGACGAGAACCTGCCGGTTGAGGGCGTTGAGCACATCGGGGCGGTTGATGGTGATGATGCGGGTGGGCCCGCGGTCGGTGACGATCAGCGTCTCGTAAGCCATGAGATCCTCGGCGCGCTCAGGCGCGGTAGTCGTAAACGCCTCGGCCAGTTTTTTTGCCGAGCCAACCGGCGTCGACGTACTGGCGAAGCAACGGGCACGGGCGATATTTGGCATCGCCGAGGCCCTGGTGAAGCACGTCCATGATCGCGAGGCAGGTGTCGAGGCCGATGAAGTCCGCGAGGGTGAGCGGGCCCATGGGCTGATTGGTGCCAAGCTTCATGGTGGTGTCGATGTCCTCGGCCGAGCCCACGCCTTCCATCAGCGCGTAGAACGCTTCGTTGAGCATGGGCATGAGGATGCGGTTGGCGATGAAGCCGGGGAAGTCCCGGCTCACCGTCGTGTCCTTGCCCATGCGTTCGGCCAGGGCGGCGGTGGTCCGGTAGGTCTCGTCCGACGTGCCAATGCCGCGGATGACCTCGACCAGCTTCATGATCGGGACCGGGTTCATGAAGTGCATGCCGATGAATTTCTCGGGACGCGAGGTGGCGGCGGCGAGCCGGGTGATGGAGATGGACGAGGTGTTGGACGCGAGGATGACCCCCGCGGGCACGACCTCGTCGAGGGACTGGAAGATCAGCTTTTTCAAAGACTCATCTTCGGTGGCCGCCTCGACGACAAAATCCGATTCTGCGTGACCCGCCACCTCGGTGGAAAACGCCAAGCGCCCGAGCACGGCGTCCTTGTCCGCCGCGGTCAGCTTCTCCTTTTTCACCAAGCGGTCGAGAGACTTGTCGATCGCGGCCCGGCCACGGTCGAGGGCGTCTTGGTTGAGGTCGGTGCACAGCACGTCGATGCCGGCCTGGGCCGCCACCTGGGCGATGCCCGATCCCATCTGTCCTGCGCCCACCACGCCCAATCGCTTCACCGTCACGTTGCCTCCTACTGCACCAGTGCGCTGTCCACGCACGTCGACGGGCCCTCGAGCACGGGGACCACCCCGGGGTTGCTCGACGGCCCGTTGTATTCGATCTGTACCGCGTTGCCCTCGTCGGTGACCCCGTCGAGGTAGAACGCCAACTGGCCATCAAAGCCGTTGAAGTCGTAAAACTCGACGCTGCCCGAGACAATGAAACTGGCCGCGGTGGTCTCCTCGTCGTTCTCGAGATTGGCCCCCGGGGTGTCATCGACATTGGACCCCACGACCACAAACGCGGTCAGGTCGTTGGCGAGGTCGTGCGTCCCGCCGTCCTTGGCGTCCACCGCTTCATAGACCCCGCCGGCCACCCCATCGACCACACATTGGTTGGTGCCGATCTGACTCAGCACCGTGGCCCCCGGTCGACCGATGTACACGTTGACGTGGTGTTCGCCGACGCACCCCTGGGCCGTCACCCGAAGGTCACAGGGCCACCACTCCGCCCTCGAGCCTTCCGAGAGATAGTCGACCTCGACGCCGCCCACCGCGGTGTTGGAGATGCCGTCGCGCTCGAGGGTGCCGAGCACGCTCAAACGCTCCTCGCCGCCCACCCGGGGGCAGCCACACAGGCCCAACGCCACGAGGAGGACAGCGGCCCGCACCATCAGCGCTCGACGACCACCGACACCGCCTCGCCGCCGCCGATGCACAACGAGGCCAAGCCGCGCTTTTTCTGGTCGCGCTTCAGCTGCGCGAGGACCGTGAGCAGCAGACGCGCGCCGCTGCACCCGATGGGGTGGCCCAGCGCGACCGCCCCGCCCCACACGTTGACCTTCTCGTGGGGGATGTCGAGCGACTTCATCGTCACCATGGTCACGACGGAGAACGCCTCGTTGATCTCAAACCGGTCGATGTCAGAGACCTTGAGCCCGGCTTTTCCGAGGTTGCGTTCGATCGCCCCCGCGGGGGCGGTGGTGAAGTACTCGGGCGCGTGGGCGTAGGTACCGTCGGCGACCCAGCGGCCGATGATCGGCGCGTTGCGCTTTTCCGCTTCTTCGCGGCTCATGAGGATGAGCGCGGCCGCCCCGTCGTTGATCTTGCTCGCGTTGGCCGCGGTGACGGTGCCGTCTTTGGCGAACGCCGCGCGCAACCCGGGCATCTTGTCCGGGCGGTAGTTGGCCGGCTCCTCGTCTTGCTCGACGGTGACGGTGGATTTGCGGCTCTTGACCTCGACGGGGACGATCTCGTTTTTGAGCCAGCCTTCGCTCTGCGCTTTTTGCGCGCGCTCGTAGCTCTCTTTGGCGAACGCGTCCTGCTCCTCACGGCTGAAGTTGTTCTCCCGGGCGCAGAGGTCGCCGAAGTTGCCCATGTGGGCGTTGCCGTAGGGGTCCCAGAGCCCGTCGTGGATCATCAAGTCCAGCGCGGTCTGGTTGCCCATGCGCATGCCGCCGCGCGCGGTGGGCAAGGCGTAGGGCGCGTTGCTCATCGATTCCATGCCCCCGGCGACGACGATGTCGGCATCGCCGAGTTTGATCGCTTGGGCGGCGAGCATCGCGGCCTTGAGGCCGCTGCCGCACACCTTGTTGATCGTCATGCAGGGCGTGGTGTTGGGCAGGCCGGCGTACAGCGCGGCTTGGCGCGCGGGGGCTTGGCCGACGCCACCGGTGAGCACCTCCCCCATGATGACCTCATCGACCTCGTCCTTGTTGACCTGGGCCCGCGACAGCGCAGCTTCGATCGCCACCGCGCCGAGCTTTGGCGCCGACATGGTCGACAACGCGCCTTGAAAAGAACCGATGGGGGTGCGGGCTCCGCCCACGATGACCACGTCACGCATGATGACCTCCTGCAAAGGCGCTAGCATGCGTCAACCAGGGCGAAAAGGTCTTCGCGCGACGGGCTACTGCTCCTCGGAAAGCCCCAAATCTGTTCGCAAAATCCACATGTTGTCCTTCGCGGTGAACGACAACAGATCGAGGGCCCTTGGGCTCTGCCCGAGCTGGGCCGCCCGCTCCGGGCCCGGCATGTCGACCACGCCCGGGACCGGCCCGGCGGCCAACGCGCCGACCACCGAGCCGCTGGCCATCAACGAGAACCGATCCACGGTGCGCCGGGTGGCGGCCAACATGTCCGCCAACCCCGCCTGGTCCTTGAGGTGGTCGCGCGCGATCAACGCCGCGCGCTCGATGACCGCCTCCCCCGCCCGCGACTTGAGGTGGTCGGCCATCACGCGCACAGGATCATTGGGGGGCAGCTCGTCGAGCAGCACCGTGCGCAGCACGTAGTACAGCTCGGCCAAGCGGGTCTGGGGCATGAGCTCGGCCATCGCGCCATAGAGCCTGGCCACCGCCAACCCGCGGGCGATCCAGGCCGCGCTCAGCCCGTCGGCGTCGGCGATCTGCAGGGGGAGCACGACGACGAACGGGTCGCCGGGCATCACGTGCAGCCGATCGTCGGCCCCGGCCAGCACCCTCACCTCCCGGCCCGGCAGCAGCGCGTCCAAGCGTTGGCGCAGCGCGTCCGCGCCCTCGCTCACCTCGTCGAGCGGCCGGCCCAGGGGCGCACTATCGGGGTTGCGCACGAACATGTCCTCGAGCGCGGGGGCGAGCATGCGCAACATTTCTTGAAGCGGTTCGCCGAACCCGTCGGGGGCCAACTTCTGCACAATGTCGGCCTCGGCCAACGGCTGCAGCGGTCGTTGGGGGGCCGCCGACGCGTCGAGGTGGTGCCGCTCGAGCACACGGGTGGGGTCGAGCAGCGCGGCCGCCGACGCCAACGCCCGGGCCCGCTCCGCCCGACGCTGCCGCGCGGCGAGCTGCGCGCCAATGTCATATACCCGATGCGATTGCGGAACCCGCCGCAGCAGCTGCAACACCCCGGTCTGGGCATGCGCGAACAAGCGCGGAATCTCCGCGTACAGCGACGTCAGCTCGATGCGGATGTCGATGTTCTCGGGGTCGGCTTGGTGGGCCAAGTACAGAAGCTCTGCCGCCTTCTCGGGTTTGGCCAACTGTTGCCAGAACGCGCGCCCCGCCTCGAGGGCCAGGGACCGCACTTCGGTTTGGTCTTCGGCGGCTTTGAGGCGCTCTTCGATGAAGGTGACGAGGTTGGCCGGGTCCTCGGCACCGCGTGCGGCCACGATGCCCAGACGGGCGAGTTCCGCGTCGCGGGTGCCCTCGTCGTAGGCGTCGCGCAACAGCTGAACCGCCTCGATGTATTTGTGATCGCCCACGAGGTCTTGGGCCTGAATGCGCAGGGCGAGGACAGGCTCGTCGACGGCGTCGCCGTCGGTGGAGGTGTGGGGGGTCGGGGGCGGCAGGGGGGTCTTGACCGTACCCTCGAGCAGCGCCGCGCGTTCGCGGTAACTCTGGTCCTGGGTCAGGCGGTACAGGCGTTCGTACACCTCGACCGCTTGTTCCTCGTCGCCGTTGCGTTCGAGGTACTCCGCGAGGCGGCTCAGCCGCGGCTCGCGGTCCTCGGCTTCGAGGATGCTGTCGAGCCGCTTGAGGGTTGCGATCGCCTTGTCATACACGCCGCCCAGCCCGTAGGCCCGTGAGGCCACGTCGAGGACCTCGGGGGCCGAGGGGCGCAGCTCGAGCGCGCGCTCGGCGGTCTGGACCGCGTCTTCCTTGCGCTCGTGGGCGATGTGCAGCTCGGCGAGGTCGGCGAACACTTTGGCCGCCTTGAGCGGGTCGTCGTGGGCGTCGACCAGGCCGGACAGGGTGTGCAGGGCGAACTCGGCCGCCGGGTGGTCGCCGGCGCGCAGGGCTTGCCGGGCCATCAACTCGAGGGCGGGTACGTGTTTGGGGTCCTTGCGCAGCACCTGGCGCAGGCGGTCTTGCGCGTCGTCCCGGTCGAGGAGCAGGGCGCAGTCCGCGCGCATGAACAGCAGGTCGGCCTCGCCCCGGGACCAGTCCTGGGGGTCGATGCGATCGAACAGCTCCAATGCTGTTTGGTAGTCGCGCGCGGCGTAGGCCACCGGCGCCAGCCGCAGCAAGGCGGAAGGCTGCTGGGGGTCCAGGTCGAGCGCGGCCTCGAACGCGTGCCGGGCCTTGACCTCGGCGCCGATCTCGTCGAGCAAAAACGCCCCGTACTCGGACAGGCGTTTGGCCCGCTCCGCGTCTTCGGTCGCGGCCTCGGCCCAGGCCGCGAACCGGGGCTCGGCCCGCTCGAGCCGGCCGCGCTTGAAATGCAGGTCGCGCACCTGGCGCAACGCGGCGGTGTCGCCCGGTTCCACGTCGAGCAACGCGGACAGGGCGTCAAGTTGCGCCCCCTCGTCCCCGGCCTCGGCCCAGACCGCGGCCTCCTCCCGCGCGAGCTGGCGGATGCGGTCGCCGTCCTCGCTCGCCTCGCGGGCCGCGCGCAATGCCGCTGCATACTGGTCGGGCTCGCCGTCGCCTTGCACCACGTCGAGCAAGCGGTCCCACGCCCGGTCCCCGACCTCCTCGTCGCGGGTGGCGGACTCGAACGCGGCCCGCGCCCCGGCCCGGTCGCCGGACACGAGCAGCGCGTCCCCGCGCACCAACTGCAGCATCGCGGGCAGGTCCGTGACCCCCGCGGCCTCGGCGCGCTCGAGGATCGCGGGCAGCCCGTCGACGTTGCCGCGCTTGGCCATCAGCTCGCCCTTCTTGACGAGGATGGACGCGTCGTCGGGCCGGAGCTCCAAGGCCCGGTCCAACGACGCTTCCGCCGCGCGCAAGTCATGGAACTGCCGGTCGTCGATGGTCGCGATCTCGAGCAAGAACGTGACCGCGGTCTGCGGCTCGTCAGCGACCTCGGCCGCGCGGGACAGCGCGGCGCGCAGCGCCCCGTACGACGAGGTCTCGTCCGCGGCCTCGCGCATGAACGCCAATGCTTCTTCATGGTCCGGGGCGAGCTCGAGCACCCGGTGCACGGCCCGGCGGGCCCCGTCGGCATCCGCCAGCTGCCTCCGGCGCAGGCGGGCCCGCTCCATCCACAGGTGGGCGCGCTCCTTGGCGTCGGAGATGAGCTCAAGCTCTTTTTCGAGCAGCTCATCGACCCGGGCGTGGTTTTGGTGAGCCCGGTGGAACGCGGTGGCCACCGTGAGCACGCGCTCGTCGGCGATGCCCAACGACAGGGCGCGCTCGGCCAAGGGGCCGGCGCGCTCGAGATCGCCCAACGCGGAGAGCAGACACGCCGCCTCCCGCGCCGGGGCCGCGGCCGCGATCGCGGGCAGGCCCGGGATGCTCGCCGCGCTCTCGTAGGCCAAAGCCGCGTCGAGGATGCGCCGGTCGTCGAGGTACCACTCGGCCAAGGCCAGCCGCGACGCGAGGTCCTGCGCGTCCTCGACCGCCTGCCGCTCGAGGATGCGAATGGCCGCGCCGCGATCGTGGAGTTCTTGTTCGAACAGGCGGGCCCGCTCCAAGGCGATGCCCCGCTTTTTCTCCACCGAGGGCTCGACGTCGAGGCGCACCTCGAGCACCCGGGCCAAGGCCCGGGCGGCGTGAAGACTGCGCGCCTTTTCTTCGGCCTCGTCGAGGCTCGGCGCGTGGCCCTCGGCCCCGCTGTCCGCGAGCAGGAAGATCGCCTCTTCCCGATCCCCGAGCTCGAACATGTGGTCCGCGGCCCGCCGGCGCAGCCCGGCCCGGGTCTCGCCGTCGTCGGCCACATCCGCGGCCCGACGGTAGGCTGCGGCCGCGGCCCGGCGATCGCCGGTGGCCTCGGCGCACTCGGCCCACATCGCCAACACCGCCTCGGTGGGGTCCCGCTCGGCCGCGGCCGCCAGCAATGCCAATGCAGCCGCCGGCTCCTGCCGGTCGTCGAGGTGGACCCGGGCCCGGCGCAGGAGGGCCTCTTCCCGCTCGTTCTCCTCGAGGAGGGGCTCGCGGGCTTCGAGCGCGGCCACCAGCTCGTCGGGCCGCTGCGCGACCTCGGCAAAACGCACCCACGCGTCCACCGCGCCCCGGCGGGCCGGGGCCAGGGCCGCGGCTTGCCGGGCACAAGCCAAAGCCCCGGTGACGTCCTCGAGTTGTTCGGCCCGCAGCCGGGCCCGGTCGAGCCACCGGTCGACGGCCTCGTCCTGGCCGTCCCGAAGCCGAAGCTCGCGCCCCAAGGACGCGTCGAGGGCCGCGTGGGCCCCGGCCTGTTCGGCCAATGCCTGGATCCGCCGCTCGGCCTCGAAGGAGGTGCCCCGGGTCGCGAGCTCCAGCAAGGCCACCCCGAGGGCGGCGGTCGGGGACGCGGGCTCTCGCCGCGAGAGTTCTGCAACTGTCAAAGCGGACGGCAACGGCCCCGCCCCGGGCCGGAGCCCAGGATGCAGGGCCGCCGCGAGCGCGCCCTGCCCCGCGGCGAGCGCCAGCGCGGCCAGCCCGGCGCGGTCGCCGGGCGACAGGTGCCGGCCCCGGCGCGCGAAGGTCATGCCCAGGCTGATGCGCTGCCCCCGATCCAAGCGGTCCACGAGGGGGCCGACCCCCGGGTCGGGCTCATCGCCGAACACCAGGGCGCGGTCGTCGGCCCCCGCGTACCCCGCGTCGTCCAGCGACGAGAACAGCGCGAGCAGCCGGCTGCGTCCCGCCGCGTCGAGGGTGGGGTCCTCGGAGATGGCCGAGGCCACCGCGTGAACGCGCACCTCGAGGTCGGCCAGCGCGGGGTCGGCGGCGAGCCGGATGTCGATGGGGGCGTCGGACAGCGAGGCCCCGCTGCGGAGCAGGTAGCGCGCGGCGTCGAGGTGGTGGCCCTGGTTGGTCTCGTCCTCGGCGAGTTCGCGCCACGCCCGGCGCCGGTCGTCCCGGGACAGCATGCGGGCCCGGTCCAGCAATGTCTCTGGACGAGGCCGGGGCGCGTCGAGGGCGACGTCGCGGAACCGCAACGCCTGGGCCCGGGCGATCTGCTCGGTGGGGGGCTGGGCCACGGGCGAGGCTTCCCCGTCGAGGGCCAGGGCGGCGCCAAAGAACGCCCGGGCGGACTCTGTCCCCCGGTTGGCGACCAAGTTGCGCGCGGCTTTGTCGCGCGGGTCCTGCCGCAGGCGCCAGGCCGCCACCGCCACCGCCATGGCGTCGTCGTCGGTGCGCATGGCCTTGAACAGCACCCGGTCGACATCCTCCTTGTCGTGGGCGGTGGACTCCGCGACCCGGACGAGCAACGGCAGCGCCGCCGGCCCCACCTGCTCGGCGACCGAGACCGCGGCCCGGCGCACGTCGTCGTCGTAGGCGGCCAGCGGCAAGCTGAGCAGGCAGGCCATGGCCTCGAGCTCGGCCCGGCCCTCGGTGAGCAGCGCGGCCGCGCGGAGAGCCTGCGCCCGCCGCTCGTCGAGCGTGGCGCAGGGAATGCGCAACAGGGCCCGGGCCGCGTCGACGGGTTTGCCCTCTGCTTGCAGCAGCCCCACCAAGCGGTGCTGCAGCGCGGGGTGGGTGAGCGCGCCCCGCTCGTCGGCGAGCGCGAGGATCGCCCGGGCCTCCTCGTCGGGTACGCGGGACAAGGCCCGGCCCATGTCGTCGGGCGCGTCGGCCGCGCACTGGGCCAGCAAGGGGTGGCGCCCGGCGTTGGCCAGCACCGCCTCGTCGAAGGCGTCGGCCCGGCCCGCGGCCAGGACCCGGCGGAGGTAGGCGCCCCAGGACGCGTCGTCGTCGCGTTGTTCGGCCAGGGCGCGCAACGCGGCGAGGGCGTCGTCCTCGGAGCCGGCCCGGGCCGAGGCGCGCGACCACGCTTCGATCAACAGCGACCCCGCGCGGGTCTTGGTGTGCTCCTGGTCGAGGGCGAAACGCCGGATGACGTCGAGCGAGCCCTGCACCACTTGGTCGGGGGCTTGGTCGAGGGCCACGGCGAGCGCCTCGACCACGCGGTCATCGGCGGCGAACTCGCGCAGGTAGGCGAGCGCCTGGCGCACAATCTCTTCCGGGTCCTGCGCGCGCTCGGCGAGCTCGACCAGCCGCCGGCGGGCTTCGGGCCCGGCGCGTTCGTCGTCGACGATGCGGTAGAGCACCGAGCGCTCTTGGTCCACGTCGCCGGCGAGCAGCGCGAGCTCGGCCCGGGCGTACAGGCTCGGCAGGTTGCCGATGGCCGCGAGCACCCGTTCGCCCGCGGTGCGCCGGCCCAGCAACACGAGCAGGCCCGCCTCGGCCAACGTGTCATCGACCACTTCGAGACACGCCTCGGTCAGGCCCTCCTCCACCGCCAAGCGGTAGGCCTGGTCGGCCAACGCGCCGTCGTCGTCCCCCGGCTCCCGGCGCGCGTCCATGAGCACGTCGAACGCCCCTTGCGCGTCCTTCATCTCGGTGCGGCGGAACGTGGCCTGCCGCTGCACCGCCGTGCGCCGCTGCTCATCGTCGAGGTCGCTTTTCACCTGCCGCCCGTAGAGCTCGTCCACCACCACGATGCGCCGCGCGGCCTGGGCCAGACGCAGCACTTCCTCGGCGGTGTCCGGATCCCCGGCCGCGTCCACCCACCCCATCAGGCAGAGGTCGAGGTCGGGGTCGTCCCCCGTGGTCTGCACCGCCACCTCCACCGCGCGGCGGAACAGCGCCACCCGCGCCTCGTCGTCCACCGCCACCGGTGCGGCCGCGAGCACGTGCCGGGCGCTTCGCGGCTCTTTGCGGGCCAAGGCCAACTCCGCCCGTCGGAGCAACGCGGCATCGCCGAGCGGCTGCACCGCGGCGAGCTCATCGAGGGCGGCGGCCGCGGCGTCGAGGTCCGCGCCCTGCTCGGCCATGTCCACGATGCGCAGGATCTCGTCGCCGCGCGCGTCTTCCTGCAGGTAGCGCTGGGTCAACAAGCGCAACGGATACCGCTCGGGCCCCATCGGCCGGCACACCAACGCCTCGGCCAGCGCCGCGCGTTCGTCGTCGTCGCGCCGGTCAAACCGCAGCCGGAACAGCGCGCTGTGGGCCGCCCGGTACACCGCCACATCCGCGGCCGGCCGGGCCGCGGCCGCCCGCACCCCGGCGAGCCCCTCGGCCTCGAGACGGTCCCGCAGCCCCTGCGCGTCCGGCGCGAAGGCTGACAATGTCTCTGCAGCGACCGGGGCGATGGCCTGCAGCCCTTCGAGCGCGGCGGCCGCTCCCTCCAGGCGCGCGGTGAGCCCAAAGCGAACCAGGCCCCGCGCCTCTTCGGCGAACGCATCCGCGAACCGATCAAACGTCTGCCGCGCGGCCCACGGCCCCCGGGCGCGCCGGGTCCGGGCCACGTGCGCGACGCCGAAGCGCGACACCACCCCGGCCACCCCGGCCTCGGACAGGCCGTCGACCACCTCCACCGCGGTCTGGTCGTCGACCGGCGCCAAAGCCTCGCCGAGCGTGCGCAGGAACGCGTCGAGGTCGGCGCCGCGGCTTTTGCCCATCGCCACCAGCACCACCCGGCGGTCGGCGGCGGTTCCGCGGGCCAGCGCGTGCTGGACCAAGGCGAGCGGGTCGGCCCCGGCGTCGAGCATCACCCCGGCCGCGAGCCCCCACAGGGCAGCGGGGGCGGCGTCGAGCCCCCACAATGTTTCTGCATCTTCCCGTTGCGGTCGCCGGGCCAATTCCTCGCCCAAGAACGTCGCCAACGCGTCGTCGCCGGCGCTTTGGCGCAGCTCTCGCTCGAGCGCTTTGAGCTCTGCGTCGTCGGGGTCATCCGCCCGCGCGGCTTGGACCTCGGGGAGCGCCTCCGCGCCACGTCCCAGCCCGACGAGGACCTCGCCCTTGCGCCGGATGAGCTCGCGCCGTTCGACCCCGTCCACGTCGGCGATGCGGCGCGACAACGCCGCGACCAGCCCTTCTTGGTCGTCTGCGGCCTCGAGGGTCTCCAGGTACTCACCCCACACCACCCGGTCCTGCCCGTCCACCTCGATCAACATCTCGAGGTGGCGGGCGGCCCGGGCATGGTCGCCGAGCCCTTCGCGCAACACCGCCACCGCCTCCAGCCGCAGGTCCCGCGCTTCTTTGGCCTCGGCCGCGTCCGCGGCGCGCTCCAGCACGTCGACCACTTGGCTCCAGGCCTCGGCGTCGCGGAATCGCCGCAGCACCTGTTTGCGCAGCCCCGGATCCAATGCCCATGTCTGCGCGCACGCGTCCGCCCGTGCGATCAACACCCCGACGTCGACGTCGGCCTGGGCGAGGACCTCCGCGGCCTGGACGAGCAACGCCTCTGCGCCTGCGGGGTCCGCTTGTCGGGCGGCGTCGGCCAGGGCGATGAGCCGATCCGCGGCCCGGGCGGGAGACACGTCCTGCTCCTGGCCCACCGCCAACAACACCAAGCTGCTGCGGTCGGAAAAGCGGTCCGCGAGGGGCACCACGACCTCGGCAGGAAGCGTGGCCCCGGCGTCGGCGGCCACGCACACCGCATCGACCAGAGGCGCGGCCGCGGCATCGCCCAATGTCAACGCTTCGGCCGCCACCGCGGCGGGGTCCGCGCCGGCGATGCGCGACAGCAAATCGCTGTCGTCGGCAAAATCCTCCCGGGCCATCGCCTCGACCAACGTGGCCAGCGCCCGGCGAGCATCCTCTTCGTCCTCGAGCAGGAGCTTGGCCGCGTACAACAGCGCGTCGGTGGGGACCGCGTCGCCCTCCCCGCGCATCTGCTCGATGAGGGCGAAGGCAGCCGCCCGGTCGTGGGCCTCCCGCAAACACGCCAGGTGCTCGGCGCGCAACCCCGGTCCGTCGTAGAGCGCGCGCGCGTCCCGGAACAGGTCAGCCGCCGCCCCCGGGTTCTTGTGCCGCTCGAGGGTGTCGCGGGCCAACCACAACAGGCGGGCCAGGCGTTCGTCCTCGGTGCCGGCCTCGAGGTGGCGCAACCGGTCGCCGGCGTGCCGCGCGGCGTCGAGGTCGCCCAACTCCCGACCCAATGCTTCTGCACGAGTCAAGGCTTGCACGTCGTTGGGCACCCGTTCGGCCCGGTCCGCCCAGGCCTTGAGCGCCACCTCGGCCTGCCCGGCGTGCTCGGCCGCCACCGCGAGCCGGCCCAGCAACGCCACTGTCTCCTCGGCATCGCCGCCCCCGTCCTCGAGCAGCGTGCGCAGGCTGATCACCGCGTCGCCAAACTCCTCGCGCAGCTCGGCCAACCGCGCCCGGCGCAGCTCGGACCGCCGGGTGAGCTTGCCCAGGGCCGCGGCCTCGTCGAGGGTGGCCAACGCTTCGTTCTCGTCGCCCGCGTCTTCGAGCAGGCCGGCGATGCGCTCGAGCACCGTGCGCCGACCGCCGAGCAGCTCGGTCCCGTCTTCAAACTCGTCGAGAATGTTCTGCAGGTGGCGCGCGGCTTGGGCCGGCTCGCCGAGGGCGGTCTCGACCTCGACCAGGTCGTCGACGATGGCGTCGGACCGCGGATGGCGGGACAGACCCGCGAGCAAGGTCTTGCGGGCGGCGGCCATGTCGTCGAGCGACTCGCGTTCGATGCGCGCCTTCTTCCGCACCAGGCCGATGTCCTGGGCTTGCTCGAGGGCGCCGCTGGCGAGCAGCGCCCCGATTTCGTCGGCCGCCTCGGCGGGCTTTTTGATCGTGAGCAGCAGCTCCACGCGGCGGCCCCGCAGCGAGCTGAGCTGGGGGTTGGCCTCGAGGGCGATGCCCGCCAGCTCGGCGGCGAACGCGGGGTTTTCCAGTTGCTGCTCGGCGATTTCCGCGAGGTAAGCGTAGGTCTGGGCGCGTTGGGCCGGGGCCTCGGCCGCGTCCGCCAAGCGCCGGCGCACGTCGATGGCGCCGGCCACGTCCCCGCTGTCGCGCAGGTAGCGCTCCAATGCCAATGCAGTGGTGCGCTGACCAGGGTTGAGTTCGAGGGCCTCGGCCCGGGTGACCGCGGCCAAGTCCGGTCGCTCGCACATGCGGTCTTGCACGTCGGCCACGAGTTCGAGCCCGAGCCCGAGGGCCTCGCCGCTCAGGCCCTCGGCGTAGGCCCGCGCCGCGTCCAACGCCCCGTCGGCGTCGTCCACCGCCCGGTACAACTCGACCAACGCCCGGTGACAGGGCGACGGGTCCTCGAGCCGGTCCGCGGCAAACCGGTAGGCGGCGATGGCCAGGCGCGGCTTCACCAGGATGCCCGCCAGCAGCGCGGCCGCCTCCTCCGCGCACACGCCCGCCTCTTGGGCTTCGGCCAACGCACGGGCGTGGGCGATGTGGGCCCGGACCCGGAGCCGGTGGCTGTTGGTGGCCTCCGCCACCGTCATCAAGCGCTGAAAGGGCGTGTCCGACGCCGGCCGCTCCCGGGCGGCGCGGATCCAGGCCCGCACCGCGGCCTCGCGCTCCCCGAGGCTGTCGTACAGGGTGTCGCCCAGCCCCACGAGCAGCGCGATGCGATCCGCGGGCTCCATCGGCAACCGCGACCGGCGGGCGAGTTCGCGGGCATAGCCGGCGTGGTCACCGGCCTCGTGCAGGGCCGCGGCGTATTCCTTCGATAGTTCTATATTTGTCGAATCAGCCCACACCGCGTCCGCGAACGCCTCCGCCGCGCGGCGGGGATCGCCGAGCTGGTCGCGGGCGAGCCGGGCCCGATCCGCGTCCACCGCGGCCCGGTCGGGCTCGTCGCCCAGCCGGGCCGCCAACTGCCCCAACGCGTCGTAGGCGTCCGCGTGCCGGTCGGCCGCCCGCAGCAGGTCGACCAACGACCGCAGCTGCACGATCGCTTCCCGGTGATCGCCCAAGCCCACCGCGAGCTGCCGCGCCCGGGCCTCGACCTCGACGGACCGCCCTTCGGCGGCGTCGATCACGTCGTGGACCAAACCGGCGATGAGGCCGTCCTCGGCCCCGGCCTGGGACGCCGCCTCCAACCGCACCATCGCGTCATCGGCGTGCCCACGCTTCAACAGGGTCGTCACCACCCGGCCGAGGGGCTCCCCCGCGTAGGGGAAGCGGTTGAGCCACGCGATCTGCACATCGAACGCCTGCTCTTTGTCGAGCGGGCGCAACGCATCGGTCAGCCGCTTGAACCACGCCTCGGCCTCGGGCTCGGTCGCGGCTTGGTCGACGAGCCGCTCGCCCACCCGCCGCAAGGCGGAGGTCGCGCTCTCTTCCTCGGCGAGGGCAAAACCCAATGTCAACACATCCGGACTCTGCTCCCCGCCGTCCACCTGGGCCATCAGACCCGCCAGCGCGAGGTCGCGCCGCCCCGCCTGCTGACGTCGCTCCGCCGCGGCCACGAGGTAGGCCGCCCGCTCGAGACGGCGCCCAAAGTCTTCGAACGCGTCCGCGGCCGCCAGCGGCTCGCTGTGCGCTTCGGTGTCGGCCAGGAAGGCCTCCACGTCGGCGTCCGACTCGTTTCTCTCCGCGAGCACCCGCCCCGCCCGGAGCCGGGCCGTGGGCTGGTCGGCCAACGGCCCGTCCGGGGCCACCAACGCCCGCAGCTGTTCGGTCGGGACCCGGCCGATGTCGGCGGCCTCGTCGCCCACCGGGCCCACCAGCGCGGGGAGGTGCCCGGTGCGCAACGCCGCGTCCAGCCACTCCTCGACGACCGCGCCTCCCAGGGCGTGGGCTTGTTCGAACGCGGCCGCGGCCGCGGCCGGCCCCGCTCCCCCGGGGGCGTCCTCCAACCGGGCCAACCGTGCATAGTGGGCGGCGGCCACGTCGGCCTCGAGGCTCGTGACGAAGTCGCCCACCACCAAGCTGCGCAACTCGTCGCGCTCCAGGTCCGCGTCCTCGAGGGCCCGGGCCAGGGTGGCGCGGCGCAGGCCGTCGGCGCCGTCGTCGAGACCGACCAGGGCCCGGTGGGCGAGCTTTTGTTGCCCCGCCGCCTCCGCCCGCTCGGACACCATCCGGCGCACGTCGGGCGACACTTTGCCAAACGCCCCGGCCACGTGTTCGGCGAGGGCGTCGGGGGCCTCGGCGAACAGCTCGACCACCGGCTCCACCGCGGCCATGCCCGTGGCCAGCGCTTGGCCCATCACGTCCGCCGCCGCGGTGTGGGCGTCGGCGCGCAAGAACAAGCGCGCGGCGTCGGTGAGCAACGCGGCCCGCTCCCGGTCGGTGCTCGCCTTGTCCGCGTCGCCGCTGAGCAGCTCCGCCAATGGTTCTGGATCGCCCATCAGGGCCAAGGCCTCGGCCTCGACCCGGATCACGTCCCGGCTGCGGTCGGCGTCGTCGAGGCGGCCGAGCACCGCCCTGGCCCGCTCGGGGTCGCCGGGCTTGCCCCGGGCCACATAGAGCCGCGCGACCTTGACCGCGGCGGGCACGGGGATCGGGTCCTGGGTGGCCAGGGGCAAGAGCGCCTCGATCGCCCCGGCCAGGTCGTCGTCGCGCTCGAGCAGGGCCGCCTGGCGGACCGCGATGTCCGCGTCCTGGGGCAGGATCGAACGCGCCTGCGCGAGGGCGGCCTTGGCCGCGCCCCGCTCGCCCTGGGCCTCGGAAAGCTCGGCGCTGAGCACAAACACCGCGGCCCGGTCCTCGGGCCGTTGGGTCTTGTCCGCCACCGCGAGCAGGCGGGTCATCAACTCGGCGGCGTGGGTGAGCTCCCCTTGCTGGATGTGAATGTCGATGAGCCGGCGCAGGGCGTCCACCCGGTCCCGCTTGCGCAGGGCCCGGCGCAGCAACGTCTTGGCCGCGTCGGGACCCTCCAGGTCGTTGGCCACCTCGGCCAAGAACACCGCCACCGCCTCGGCCTCGTCCTCATCGGTGATGCGCTCGAGGGCTTGACGCCCCACCCGCAATGCCTCTGCACCGCGATCCGCAGACGCCAAAACCCGCGCGTAGTGCGCGCCGCTCTCGCCCCAGGTGGGGTCCGCGTTCCAGGCTTTCTCGGCCAAGGGCAGACGCAGCGCGCGATCCGCCACCGCTTCGGCCGCGGCCAAAAACGCCCGCGCGCTCACCCAGGTCTCGTCCCGCTCGTCGGCGGCCTCGCCCAGGCGGCTCAGCCGCGCGGCCCGCTCCTTGTCGTCGAGACCGAGGGCGTCGACGTGCGCGGAGAGCACCCCGAGGTGGTCGGGGGCGCGGTCCACCGCCGCCTTGACCACGTCGTCGGCCTCATGTTTGCGCCGCTCGTCCGCGCGCAGGACCTCGACCACAAACGGCACCAACGCCGCCGGGGGCGGCCCCGCGTCGAGCAGCGCATCGACCGCCGCGATCCTCTTGTCGGGATTTTGCATGTCGAGGCTGTCGGCGAACACCGCCAGCGCCACCGCGTCCTCGAGCGCCCCCCGTTTCAGAGACCGCGCCTTTTTCCAGCCATCGGGCCGATCCTGGGACCACCCCCGCAATGCCAATGCACCGCGGCCGAGGTTGGCCTCGTGAATGCGCACCTCGCCCATCGCCGGCACCTTCCAACCGTAGGACGGCAAAAGCGTGCCAAACACCGCCCGCAGCACATCCGCGCGGCGCACCAGCCCGTGGGCTTTTTTCCCCCCCGGGACCTCGATGGCCTCGAGCATGCCCTGGGCGAGGTCGAGCCGGGGCCGGTGGGCCCGCCCGAAGGGAATCACCTCGTGCACGACGGTGGCCAGCCCCGCGTCGCCGGCGGCCACGAACACCGCGCGGGCGCGCACCACCACCGGGCCGCTCGGGCCTTGGACCTCGGCGAGCAGCTCCACCCCACCGCCCCGCGAGCGCTGGCGCAACAGCTTGATGCCCAGCTGCTCGAGCCGGTCGCGCGCGAACAGGCTCTCGAAATCGAACGTCATGTCCAACGCCCGCAAGCGCAGCCGCTTGTCGATGAACCGCTCCGCGCCGCCGGTGACGTCGAGGGGGAACGCGACGTCCGGTACCTCGAACAACGCGGTGCGGATCTTCACCCCCTCGACGCGCTCGCAGTTTTCGAGCGCGAGCATCGCCTTGCCGTTTTCGAAACGCAGGTCGAAGCCGAGCTGTTCGGGGGTGCCTTCTTCGGTCACCGCCGGGGCCTTCGCCACCGGTTCGGAAGGGGGTCCCACCGGGACCAGCAACGGGCGGTCGTCGTCGCGGCTCATGGGTCGGCAAACTAGCAAACCCCTCGACGGGGAGCGAACTTGCGCCCCCGGTTTGCTACACTTGTCCGGTGGCGGTCATTCCGTTGGCGTTTGGGTTGTTGTTCGTGGCCGCGGGGGTGTTCTACGGCGGCGTCGCGCTGCGTCGTTCGGACCAGGGCCGGGCCCGGTTGCGCCATCTGCTCGACGACCACCCCAAGCTCGTGGGCGGGCTGTTGCTGGGCGCGATTTTCGCCTTGGTCGCCCTGGGGGTGATCGCGGTGGTCTACGGCGCCAAGGGAATCGGGTAACGCCGCGAAAAACACGCGTGGCAAAAGGTCGTCTCCGGCCCCTCCCCGCGCGCCACCGCCATCGCCCGCGACAGGCCCTCGAGCGACAGATACCCGAGGCTGTCCGCACCGATGTGGGTGCGTATCTCCTCAACGCTCTTTTGGGCGGCGATCAGCTCCTTCTCGGAGGGCGTGTCCACCCCGTAGTGACAAGGGCCGATGGTGGGGGGCGCGGAGATGCGCATGTGCACCGCCTTCGCCCCTGCGCGGCGGATGAGCTCCACAATCTTCCGGCTGGTGGTGCCTCGCACGATGCTGTCGTCGACGACGATCACGCGCTTGTCGTTCATCAGGTGGGCCGCGGGGTTGAGCTTGAGCCGCACCCCGAAGTTGCGGATGCCCTGCTCGGGCTCGATGAAGGTCCGCCCCACGTAGTGGTTGCGCACCAGCCCCATGTCGAACGGGATGCCCGACGCTTCCGCGTAGCCCATGGCGGCAAAAAAGCCGGAGTCGGGCACCGGGATCACCACGTCGGCGTCGATGGGATGCTCGGCCGCGAGCACCCGGCCCATCTCTTTGCGGGCCACGTGCACGGGGCGGCCGAACACCAATGAGTCCGGCCGGGCGAAGTACACGTGCTCGAACACGCAGTTGGCCACCGGCAGCCCGTCGGGGTTGTCCAGCCGGTCGGTGCGCACGTCCTGACCGTCGACGACCACCATCTCCCCGGGGGCCACGTCCCGGACCCGCGAGGCCCCCACCAGGTCGAACGCGCAGGTCTCAGAGGCGAGGATGTGCCCGTCGTCGAGCGTGCCCAGCACCAAGGGCCGCACCCCGCTCGGGTCCCGCACCCCGATGAGCAGCCCGGTCCCGGCCACCACCAAGCTGAACGCGCCCTGCACCCGGGACAGCGCCGCCTTCAACCGCTCGACGAGGTCGCCGTGGGCGCGGGCCATCAGGTGACAAATCACCTCGGTGTCGCTCGTGGTCTGAAAGATCGAACCCGCCTGCTCGAGTTCGTCGCGCAGGGCGCGGTAGTTGATCAGGTTGCCGTTGTGGGCCACACAGAACTGCCCAATGCCACAGCGCACAAGCAAGGGCTGCGCGTCGCGCACGTGCTCGTTTTCTTCCCCTGCAGTGGCATACCGGACATGCCCCACCGCAAAATCACCCGGCAACGCCCGCAGCGCGGGCTCGTCGAACACATCGGCCACCAAGCCGGCGTCCACCTTGCGGACAAAATGCGCGCCGTCGCCGGCCACGATGCCCGCCGACTCCTGGCCGCGGTGCTGCAGCGCGTACAGCCCGAGGTAGGCGATGTTGGCCGCCTCCTGGTGCCCGCTGACCCCGACCACGCCGCAGGCGTCGCGAAAACGGTCGTGCTCGTCGTCGATCACGGTCAAACGCATCAGCGCACCCCCGCCACGATCCGGGCCCAGGCCTCGTCGCGCCGCGCCAGGTCCGCCCGCTCGAATGTCACTTCATCTGTGCCGTCGACGAACCGCAGCCGGCCCTCTTCCAGCACCTTGCCTACCACCTGCACGTCGGGGTGTTGCCGGGTCAGCGCCTCCACCGTGGCCTGGGGCGCGATGCCGAGCCCCACCGGCCGGTCCTCCGCGGCCAAGGGGCCCGGGGCGAGTTTCGGCACCACCACCTCGAGCCCGTGGGCGATGCCGTCGAACAATTCGATCGCCATGCGCCCCACCCCGCCCGGCACCATCGGCCACAGCCGCGCGACCTGCCCCGCGGCCACCGCCTCGCGCATCGCGCGACCGGTGCGCAGGACCTCCCCGTGGGCCCAATCCGCAAACATTGTGCGGTCGGTGAGCTTGCCGTACAGCCGCAGGCCGAACGCGCCTTCCAAGCGCTCGGGCCACGCGCCGAACAACACCACCGCGTCGCCGGGCGCCACCGTCATCGCCGGGGCCCCGCGTCCCAGCCCCACCATCGCGATGGTGGGGGTAGGCCAGATCGAGCGTCCATCCGTCTCGTTGTAGAGACTGACGTTGCCGCTCACCACCGGCACCGACAAATCACCGCACGCCTGGGCCAGGCCCTCGATGACCTCGACGAAGGCGTTCATCTGCTCGGGGTTTTGCGGGTTGCCGTGGTTGAGGCAGTCGCTGACCCCGATGGGTTCGTGCCCCACCGCGCAGATGCGCAGGTAGGCCTCCTGGACGGTGCGCAGCGCACCGCTGGAGGGCTCGATGGCGCACAGGTCGTCCCGGGCCACCAAACACAATGACACTGCCTTGTCCGCGGGGCTGTCCACCACGTCGTGGACCGCGGCGGGGCTGTGCATCCCGTCCACCAGGGTGCTGGCCCCGACGTGGCGGTCGAACTGTTCGAGCACAAAACGGCGCGAAGCCACATCCGGCTGCGGCATCAACCGGGTGATGAACCCTTTGACATTGTCGGCCTGCATGTCCGCCACCCGCTCGTCGCGCTTGAGCGACATCGTGGCCGGGTGACAGGGCCGATCGTACTTGGGGGCTTCGTCGGCGAGAGGGCGCGCGGGCACCCGGGCGACCTCCTGGCCGCCCTGCTCCAGCACCACCATCCCGTCGTCAGTGACGCGCCCGATCTCAACACAATCGAGCTCCCACTTGGCGAAGATGTCGCGCACCACCTGCTCTTTGCCCTTGTGGGCCACGAGCACCATCCGCTCTTGGCTCTCGGACAACATCTTCTCGTACGCGCTCATGCCCGCTTCCCGGGTGGGCACCTTGTCGAGGTCGATGTGCACCCCGCCCCCCGCCCGGCTCGCCATCTCGAACGTCGACGAGGTCAGGCCCGCGGCCCCCATGTCCTGGATGCCCACCAACGCGTCGGTGGCAAAACACTCGAGGCACGCCTCGAGCAGCAGCTTCTCCCGGAAGGGATCGCCCACCTGCACGGTGGGGCGTTCGAGCTCTTCGTCGTCGGAGAACGCGTCCGAGGCCATGGTCGCACCGTGGATGCCGTCCCGCCCGGTCTTGGCCCCCACGTAAAAGATGGGGTTGCCCACCCCCGACGCAGTGCCGAGAAAGATGCCGTCCAAGGGTACGATCCCCAATGCAAACGCATTGACGAGGATGTTGCCGTTGAACGCGTTGGCGAACGCCACGTCGGTGTAGCTCGTGGGGGCGCCGAAGCAGTTGCCGTAGTGGCCGATGCCCCGCACCACCCCGTCGAACAGGCGCGGGGTCTTTTCGTGGTGGGCGGCCCCGAAACGCAGCAGGTTGCCGAGGGCGATGGGCCGCGCCCCCATGGTGAACACGTCGCGGAGGATGCCCCCCACCCCGGTGGCCGAACCTTGGAACGGTTCGATGAAGCTCGGGTGGTTGTGGCTCTCCACCTTAAAACACACGCCAAGCCCGTCGCCGATGTCGATGATGCCCGCGTTTTCGCCCGGGCCTTGCACCACCCGCGGCCCCTCGCTGGGGAGCTTTTTGAGGTGTACGCGGCTCGACTTGTAGGAGCAGTGTTCGCTCCACATCGAGGCGATGCAGCCGAGCTCGACCTTGTTGGGCACCCGGCCGAGGATCTTCTGGGCCCGGGCAAACTCCATGTCGCTCAGCCCGGCCTCCTCGGCCGCGGCGATGTCGACCACGTCAGTGTCGGTCAGTTGCGAAAGTCGCGACATCACGCGCCTCCCTTCACCAGCGCCGTGATGAACGGGCGCCCGTCACAGCCCCCCAGCCGGGCCTCGGCCCGCCGCTCGGGGTGCGGCATCAATCCCATGACATTGTGGGCCCGGCCCCCGACCACCCCCGCGATGGCCCGTTCGCTGCCGTTGAGCGCGGCGCGACCGTCGTCGGTCTTTTGCGTGTAGGTGAGCGCGATTTGGCCCTGGGCCGCGAGGGCGTCGAGCCGGTCCGGCGCGTCCACGTAGCGGCCCGCGTGATGGGCCACCGGCAAGGTCAGTGTCGTCGGAAGCTGGGACAAAAATGGCCCTTGGTCGCTTTCGCGCGAAAGCTCGACGAGACGGCACACAAACCGCCCCCCCGTGTTGTCGGCCAACGCCCCCGGGAGCAGCCGCAGCTCGCACAAGATTTGAAAACCATTGCAGATGCCGAGCACGAGCCCGCCGGCGTCGGCGAAGGCGCGCACCGCCGCGCAAATGGGACTGTGCGCGGCGATGGCCCCGGTGCGCAGGTAGTCGCCATAGGAGAACCCACCAGGCACGATCACCGCGGTGGTCCCGGCCGGCAGCGCGGTGTCCTGGTGCCACGCGTACGCCGCGCTGCCCCCGACCGCCTCGACCACGTGCAGACAATCCCGGTCGCAGTTGGACCCGGGAAACCTCACCACCGCGACGGTCATGGGTCGATCTCGACGGTGGCGTCTTCCATCACCGGGTTTTGCAGGAGCTGTTCGGCCATGTCCTGCAGGCGGGCCTCGGCCACGGCCCGGCCCCCGTCGGGGAGGTCGACCTCGAACACCTTGGCCACCCGGACTTGTTCGACGTCGTCAAACCCGAGGCGGGCCAACGCAGCGCGGATGGTGTCGCCCTCGGGATCGAGCAGTTCTGGTTTTTTGCGGACAATGATCCGGCCACGCATGGGGCCTCCTGGACAGCGGTGATCGCTGGGGCTCTAACGAAAAAGGCAGGCGGTCAAAAGCGCCCCTGGCGGTCATCTCAACCCCCTGAAAACCAGCCCCTTTCCGCCGGCGAACACAAAGCCGATCCGATCCCCGGGCGCGGCCGGGATCCGCACATGCACACACAAGCGAACCGGCTGGTCGTAAAGCCAGAAGACGGCGAGTTGTTCGCCGCCCGCCCCTCGGAAAGACGTTCGCCTGACCGTTCGGCATTTGTGTCGGTGCGCTCCGCGCGCGTGGTGCACAGGCATCCTGACTCGTCACGACCACTGGTCGTGGAGGAATGCGTCATGTTGTTCAAAGCCCCCCGCCTTCATTTCGCCGTGAGACTCGGCCTGGTCTTTTTGTGCGCGTGCGACGTCGACATCCAGGGCGTCGACGCCGGCCCCGTTGGAGACGGAGACGGTGATGGTGACGGTGACGGAGACGGAGACGGCGACGGAGACGGCGACGGAGACGGAGACGGAGACGGAGACGGAGACGGAGACGGCGACGGAGACGGCGACGGCGACATCGTCGATGTGGGCCCTCCGCCGGCGGGGTACAGCGAGACGCCCCCCGCGGGCGCCGATCCCGGCGCTTGCCACACCGCCCAGTGGTGGACGTGGGGCAACCAAGAGTCAGAGCGCATGCACCCGGGCGGCGACTGCATCGCCTGCCACACCGCGGAGAACGAAGGGCCGGACCTGACCTTCGCCGGCACGGTCATGGCCAACTACGACGAAGAAGACGACTGCCGCGGCATTCCCGCCGTGTTGGTCGAGATCATCGACGGCAACGGCGATGTGGCCCTGACCATGACCAGCAACAGCGCGGGCAACTTCTTCAGCGAGGTCGACCCCGCGACCATTCAGATGCCGTACCACGCCCGGCTCACCTACGAAGGCCGCACCCGCGAGATGTTCTCGGCCCAGACCGACGGCAACTGTGCCAGTTGCCACACCGCCGCGGGGGCCAACGGCGCGCCAGGCCGGATTCTGGTTCCCTGATTTTGGCGAACGGAGCCCCGCGCTCCGTTCTTTTTTTGGGCGGCGGACGCGTCTCCGCCCCCCTTTGCGGCGCTGGTCGTCGCAAAAAGGAGCAGACATGATGACATTGGCATTGGGCCGCCTTCGGGCGTGGTCCTGGTTGGTTTTTTTGGCCTGTGCGCCCTTCGCCGGCTGCGACAGCACGGTTGATGGCATGGACGCAGGCGCAGATCCCGGCGATGGCGGCGCCCCCGGCGACGGCGGCCCTGGTGATGGCGACGGCGACGGCGACGGTGACGGTGACGGTGATGGTGATGGTGATGGTGATGGTGACGGTGATGGTGATGGTGATGGTGATGGTGATGGTGATGGTGACGGTGACGGTGATGGTGACGGTGACGGTGATGGTGATGGTGATGGTGATGGTGATGGTGATGGTGATGGTGACGGTGACGGTGATGGTGACGGTGACGGTGACGGTGATGGCGACGCACCGGGGCCCCTGCCGGACCTCGGAAACGCCCCGCTCGGCTACACCGACAACGCGCCGTCGTGGGCCGATCCCAATGCCTGTGTGACCGGCCAATGGTGGTTCGCGGGGGACTTCGAGACCGAACGCATGCACCCCGGCGCCAACTGCATCGAGTGCCACGCGGGCAACGGCGCCCCCGACTTCTCCTTCGCGGGCACGGTGATGGGGGCGTACGACGACCAAGCCGACTGTCGCGGCATCCCCGACGTCTTGGTCGAGATCATCGATGCCAACGGGGGCGTGGCCCTGAGCATGACCACCAACATCGCGGGCAACTTCTACTCGACCGTCGATGCCAATGCCATTGCCATGCCCTACACCGCGCGGCTGAGCTACGACGGGCGCACCCGTGAGATGTTGACGCCCCAAGCGGACGGCAACTGCATGACCTGTCACACCGACATGGGCACCGGCGGCGCCCCCGGCCGCATCGTGCTGCCCTAGCCACGCCTTCTGCGGCGCCGCCACAACAGGGCCAAGCCGACCCCCACCCCGGCCCACGTGCCGGGGTGGGTGCTCTGGCACCCGCCGCCCGCGACCGTGCCGCACACCATCTCCCCGTCGAGCGAGTCCCGTCCCGCGAGGTCAAGACTGCGCCCGCGGACGCACGCGGTGGACGCGCCCTGGGTGTCGATGAACACCGGGTGGGCGCACGGTCCGCACCCGCGGTTGAGCACCACCTGGAGCGGCATCAGGGTCTCGCCCTCGGCCGCCCCCGCGATCACCACCGCGCCCACCCCGGTGTCGTCGGGGGGCGGGAGGTAGCGGACCTCGGCCCGCGCCCCGTCGACATACGCGGTGCCGGCCACGTCCCGCCGCACCTCTTGCATAAACATCGCTTCGAGCCCCAACGGGGCCAAAGGCCGCTCGTCGTCGACGACATCGCCGATGCGATAGGCGAACACCTGGGTCTCGTCGGGGGTGCGCAACAAAAGCTCGATGTCGCGCGCGGCCGGGCCCACCGCCGCCCCCACCTCGACGCGAAACACACACGTGGGGCCGCACGCGAGCACCGGCGCCACCGCCACGTTGTTCCACACCGTGGCCCCGTCGCGGGCGGAGGCAGAGAGCTGGTCTCCGTCGACCTCCACGTACACCACCGCCCCCGCGGGCAAGTCCGCGCCGTCTTCGGGCACCACCCCCTGGATGAGGGCGGTGGTCACGTCGTCGAGGCGCGTGGGGTTCGGCCCGGGCGAAAGCTGCCCGGCGAGCACCAACAGGGCGAACAGGCTGTGCACGCCCTGTTCTACCCCGTCAGTGAAAATCCCGCGACCGGTAGGGGAACGGCTCGGGGCGTTCGGACAGGCCGCGCACCGCGTGGGCGATGAGGTGCACCACCACCCCTTCCCGCTCGACGAGCCCGTCCACGATCAAAAACGGCGACGTCACCACCGTGTGCCGCCACCGGTCAAAGTCGCGCCCCCACACCACCACGTTGGTCATGCCCGTCTCGTCCTCGAGGGTGACAAAACACGTGCCGTCGGCGGTGCCCGGCCGCTGCCGCCCGGTGACCAGCCCCGCGCACACCGCCCGGGTCTTGTGCGCGATGCTCTGCAGCTCTTCGGCCTTGAGCCAGCGCGCGCGCTCGGGCTCGGTCAGGGCCCGGCGCACCACGTCCTGGAGGTGGTTCATGGGGTGATCGCCGGTCGAGAGCCCGACCTGGGCGTAGTCCATCTCGAGCAGGTCCATCGCTTCCGGAGTGGATAGCCCGTCCGCGACCTCGTCGGTCTCTTGGATGCGCGCGAGCAGCGGCAGCTCTTTTTGCATCGCGGTGAACATCGCCGCGCGCCGATGCCGCGTCAGCCCGTCGAGGGCCCCCGAGCGCGACAGGGCCCGCTGCCCCTTGAGGCTGATGTCGGCCCGGCGGAACACGTCCTGCACCCCGCGGTAGAGGCCCAAATCGTCGCGTACGGTCTGGATGCGTTGGGCCTCGTCGTCGGGCAGCCCTTTGACCAGCCGCAGCCCGAGCCGCAGGGCCAACGGCCCGCCTTGGCGGTCCCGCTCGAGGGTGTGGTCGACGTCCGAATGGTTCACGCTCACCGGGCGCACCTCGACGCCGTGCTCCTGGGCGTCGGCCACGAGCTGGGCCGGGGTGTAAAAACCCATCGGTTGGCTGTTGAGCAACGCGCAACAGAAGACCGCGGGGTGGTAGGTCTTGATCCACGCCGAGGCGTAGACGAGCACGGCGAAACTCGCCGCGTGGCTCTCGGGAAAACCATACTCGCCGAAGCCTTTGATCTGGGCGAACAGCCGCTCGCCGAACTCCTGGTCGATTCCACGTTCAACGAAACCTTGAATCAACTTGTCCCGGTGCCGAAAGAGCTTGCCCGTCTTTTTCCAGGCCGCCATGTCCCGCCGCAGCTGGTCCGCCTCCCCCGGCGAATACCCCGCCCCCTCGACCGCGATGCGCATCACCTGTTCTTGAAAGAGCGGAATGCCCAACGTGCGCTCGAGGATGGGGCGCAGGCATTCGTGGGGATACTCCACCGGCTCTTCCCCATTTCGCCGCCGCAAGTAGGGGTGCACCATGCCCCCCTGAATCGGCCCCGGCCGGATGATCGCCACCTCGATGACGAGGTCGTAAAAGGACCGGGGCGCAAGCCGCGGCAACATCGCCATCTGGGCCCGGGACTCCACCTGAAACACCCCGATGGAGTCCGCCCGGCTCAGCCCCTCGTAGACCTTCTCGTCCTCGGCCCCGATGGTGTGCAGCTCGTAATGTTCGCCCTCGTGTTGCTCGATGAGGTCGAACCCTTTGCGGATGCAGGTCAACATCCCGAGCCCGAGCACGTCCATCTTGAACAGCCCCATCTCCTCGACGTCGTCCTTGTCGAAGGGCAACACCGTGCGGTCTTCCATCCGGGCCGGCTCGGTGGGGGCCAAGGACCAAATCGGCGGGTCGGTGAGCACGAACCCGCCGACGTGGATGCCGAGGTGACGGGGATGTCCCTGCAACCGGTCCGCGAAGGTCAGGGTCCGCTCCACCGCGTGCCGGGTGGCGGAGATGCCCATGTCCGCGAGCCGGGCCTCGGTGATGTCGTGCAGGGCCGAATGCCACATCAGCCCCGAGAGCTTGCCGCACACCGTCTCGGTGAGGCCGAAGACCTTGCCCACCTCCCGCACCGCGCTCCGCCCCCTGAACGCAATCACATTGCAGACCATGGCCGCGTGGTCGCGCCCCCACTTTTCGTAGATCGCCTGGATGACCTCTTCGCGGCGCTCGTGTTCGAAGTCCACGTCGATGTCGGGGGGCTCGCCCCGCTCTCGTGACAAAAACCGCTCGAACAAAAGCCCCATCCGCACCGGGTCGATGCTGGTGATGCCGAGACAAAAACACACCGCGCTGTTGGCCGCCGAGCCCCTGCCTTGGCACAAAATGCCCTTGTCCCGGGCGATCTCCACGATCTCGTACACGGTCAAAAAGTAGGGGGCCACGTCGAGGTCCGAGATCAAATCGAACTCGTGGCGCAGCTGCCGGGCCACGTCCTCGGGCAATGCTTCTTTCCCACCCTCGACCCCGTAGCGCCGGCACGCCCCCTCGAGGGTGAGCCGCTCCAGCCGGGCCTGGGAGCTCTCCGGCCCGCCCTTTTCCGCCGGGAACGCGTACTTGAGCTCGCCCAGCTGCCACTCACAGGCCTCGGCGATCTCCCGTGACCGGGCCAAGGCCTTGGGAAAATCCGCGAACCTTTGCGCCATCTCGTCGGGCGACCGCAGGTAGGCCGCGTCGTTGGGCAACAGCCGCTGCCCCGCTTGGCTCATGCGCAGGCCTTGGCGGATGCAGGTGAGCACGTCGTGAAAACGTTTCTCTGACCGGTCGACCAAAAACGCCCGGGACGTGGCCAGCCGGGCGATGCCGTACCGCTGGGCAAGCCCCATCGACCACACGTGCCGGGCCCGGTCCTCGGGGGTCTCGTCGTAGAACATGCCCACCGAGAGCCGCTCGCCGAACGCGTCCGCCCAGTCCCCCACCGCGTCATCGGCGAAGGGGGGCAACAACGTGGCCCACAGACCGCCCGAGAGCTCCTCGATCCACTCCCGCCGGTACTCGATGTCGCCCTTTTCCCGCCCCCGCTTGGCCCGGGTCAACCACTCACACAAATGGGTATAGCCGGCCAAGTCCTGCGCATGCAGCAACACTGGCCCGTCCCCGGTCCAGGCCTCCACCCCCACAATAAAGCGCAGCCCCAGCTCCTTGGCCCGCCGGTGGCCGCGCACCATGCCCGCGAGGGTGTCCACATCCGTGATCGACACCGCGTCGTACCCGAACACACACGCGCGCTCGGCGATCTCCTCCGGCTGCCCCGCCCCCGGCCAGCCCCGCGCGGCATGGGCCGACGTCGGCCCCTCCACCGCCCCCTCGATGGACACCCCCGAGAAGGTCGAGCGCACCGCCAGCTCCACAAACCCCGGGGCCGGGTCCGACGCCGCGCGCACGGGCACGTCGGGGCCTTTTTCGCCCTCGTCGATGGGCCACCGCGTGCCCGAGTCGATGCGTACTTTGCGTGCCATGCAGGGTTCAGGATCAGATCCGGATAGGTCTGAACAGATGTTCAGGTTAGCATGCCCGGGGGTCGTGCCGATAGCCCGTCATGCTCGCAGCCAAGACCGCCGCCGCTGAAAAGCCCCCCGCCGAAAATCCGGCCAACCGCCGTCGCCACAAGCGGGTGCGCATCGAGGTGCCTCTCGAAGGCCAGACCGACACGCGCCTGTGGGGTGGCCTCGCCCTCAACGTGTCCCAAGGGGGCGTGCTGGTCCAGAGCCCGCGCAACATCCCCGAAGGCGAGACCCTGCTCGTCGAGCTCACCCTCGAGGGGGGCCCGCGGGTGGTCGTCCAGTGTGAGGTGCGTTGGCGCCAGATGGACGACCAAGGGCGCCAGACCCACATCGGGCTGATGTTCAAAGAACTGCCCGTGGCCGCCGAGCGCGCGCTGCAGTCCTGGGTGAATGAGCACCCGGACAACGTGGAGCAAAGGTTCTAAACGGCGCGCCGCCCTCGGGCGCGGGGGTTGGGTATCCTCTCGTGCGGAGGTGCCCGTGATGCGCGTGTTGGTGGTGCTCTTTTTGTTGGGTCTGGCCGGGTGTTCGTCGTCGGTGGCGGCGCCGGCCGAGGACGCGACGCCGGCGGCCCCGGCGAAGTCCGTGCTCGCGGGCATGAGCCAAAAAGACATCTGCGCGGACAGCTGTCTGTTGTTGACCACCCAGAGCTGGGACGCGCTGACCTCGGGCGGCTACTGCAAACAGTGCCAAGCCTTCGACGAGTTCGCTTGCGAGCTCGATTGGCCGTCGTCGGACGTGCCGCTTTGTTCGATGTACGACGAGATGCGCAACTGCATCTACGCGGGCTACGGGCGGTCGTTCAAGACGCCCAAGTATCAGTCGTTGTTCGCCCAGAAGGCCTGGTACAAAAAAGATCCCGCCTACCGCGACGATCGGTTGCCGAAGGTGGCCATCGACAACGCCAAAAAGCTGCAGCAGCTGGTCAAGGACGGCCTGTGCGTCAAAGCGCCGCCGGGCTGACCTGACGCAACACCTCGTAGCCGACCACGGCCACACATTGGCTGAGGTTGAGCGAGCGGGTGTGCGCCGACGAGGGCAACACCACCCGCGCTTTCTGTTCGACCCCGGCCGGCACCGAGCCGTCCTCGGGCCCGAACACGAGCACGTCCCCCTCGTCGTAGGGCGCGTCGAAGTGGGCCCGGTCCCCGTCGACCTCGACCACCACGCAGGGCCGCTGCAAAAAATGCAAACACCGCGCGAGGTCGTCGTGCGTGGTCACCGCACAGTGCGCCCAGTAATCGAGCCCGGCCCGCGCCGCCGAGGACGGCATCGGGCCGCGCCAGCTCTCGGGAAAGGGCCCGCACAGGTGGAGCGCGGCCCCGAGGTTGGCGCACAGGCGCACGCACGCGGCCACGTTGTGAAAGATGCGCGGCCGGTCGAGCACGACGTGGCAGAGGGGGCGCAGGGGGCCAAAGGGGTACGGGTTTGCCATATGCTCGGCCAGCGTAGCCGAACGGAGGACGCGATGGGTCGGACGGTGTGGCCACTGTTGTTGTGCGGGTTGGTGCTGTGTGCGTCGTGCAAAAAAGACGACGAGGACGACGCGGAAGGTGACGCGCCGGCGGAGAAAAAAGAGGAGCTGTTCCGGGTCAAGGGCAACGAGACCCCGTTTTCGTTTCGGCTCCCCCCGTCGTGGGAAGTGGACAAGGCGCTCGACATCGCGCCGGTCAAAGACCCCCCGGCGCAAAAAGAGGGCGCGTTGCCCGAGATCGAGCTGAGCGGCCGGCTGATCTTCGCCGCCCAAGCGGAGAAGAGCGACGGGGTCATGGCCCCGCCCCGGCTGCAGATTTTTCACGACCCGTGGCTCCCGGTGGGCACGACCGCCACCGACTATCTAAAAAAGCAGCGCAAGCAGAACGAAGAGGCCATCCGCAAAGGACACGAAGACGCGGTGAGCGAGATTCGCCACGTCGAGGCCGAGCGGTCTCGTCGAGAAGGCCGGCCCGCGTACTACGTGCGCGACGAGTGGGATTTTTCCGCCGCGGGGCAGAAGGTCACCGTGACCCAAGAGACACTGCTCTTGATCGAGAAGGTCGAGGACGCCCTGCACGGCTACGCGTTGGTGATCACCCTGCTCGGCGACGACAAGAAAAAGATGGGCGACACCGTGCGCGAGATTCTGGACAGCGTGTCGTTCAAGGGCATGTAGCCCGCCGCTCGCTCTGCTTCGCGGTGCGCACACATTGGCGGGTGTGGTCGTCGGGGCCCGGTCGGGCGGCCGGGGCCCGGGCCGTGGCGCGGATTCGAACGTGCTGTACAGGATTCGGCACTGGCCCTCGCGCCCCCGAGCGCCTACACGGGAGGTGGAGGACATCATGAAGATTCTGCAAATTGGTTTTTCGTTGGCCCTGACGACCGTGGTCGGCGCGGCCCCCCTCGCGCTCACCGCCTGCCCCTCGGACACCGGCGACGGCGATGGCGATGGCGACGGTGACGGAGACGGAGACGGAGACGGCGATGGTGACGGCGATGGCGACAACTTCGACCTGCCCACCGGCGACGCCGAGCTCGCGCCTTGGCTCGAAGCGGAGAACTACAGCACCTGGCCCTCGGAAAGCGGCATCCACGCGTCGAGCGGGCCGCACGGTCGGGTCATGACCTTCATCAACAACACCCTCGACGCCGCGCTCACCGACAACAGCAGCGACCACCCGGTGGGCTCGGCCGCGGTGAAAGAGCTGTTCAACAGCAACGATGAGCGCGTGGGCTGGGCGGTGATGCTCAAGACCGAAGACAACGACGCCGCGGGCGACGACTGGTACTGGTACCTCAAAAACGGCACCTCGGTGAACGCCGACGGCAACGGCGCCTCCGGCTGCACCGGCTGCCACAGCGCGGGCAACGACTTCTTCACCACCCCCTACCCGCTGCAGTAACGTTCGACCTTCGTCGACGAGCGCCCGCCCTTTTGGCGGGCGCTTTTTTTATGCTCTATTTGTGCCGCGCCACCGGGCCCGAGGACCGCCCCCCCAGGAACAACAAAAAAGCCCGCCACCAGGGCGGGCTTTTTCGACACCGCGCCGAGGCGCGGCGAACGATCGATCACTTGAGGGTGACCGACGCGCCTTGCTCTTCGAGCTTGGCTTTGATCGCTTCGGCGTCTTCCTTGGTCGCGCCTTCTTTGACGACCTTGGGGGCACCGTCGACCATCTCTTTGGCGTCTTTGAGGCCCAGGCCGGTGATCTCGCGGACCACTTTGATGACCTGGATCTTCTTGTCGCCGACCGAGGTGAGCTCGACGTCGAACTCGGTCTTCTCGGCCGCGCCACCCGCGTCGCCGCCGGCCGCACCCGGGGCCATCATCATCATGCCGCCGCCGGAGGCCGCCTTCACGCCCCACTTCTCTTCGAGAGCGGTGACGAGCTCGGACGCTTCCATGAGGGTCAGCTTGGAAAGCTCTTCCATGAGGTTGTTGAGGTCTGCCATGTCTAACTCCAAATAGGGGATAATCCCTGCTTCAAATCAATGGGTGCCCGACGACGACATGCCGCCGTGCAGAAAAAAGGTTCAAGCCGCTTCTTTGTCCTTGTCGTTCTTGGCTTGCAAAACACCGACGAGGTTTTGTGCAGGGGCATTGATCTGGGCCAACAGCTTGGCCGGGACCGCTTGGAAGAGACCCAACAGCTGAGCACGGAGTTCGTCCAGGCTCGGCATTTTGGAGAGCGCTTCCACGCCCGCGGCGTCCAGACGCTTGCCCGCTTGGTAGCCCGCCTTCACCGTGAACTTCTCATTTTCTTTTTTGAAGTTCACCGTGACTTTGGCCGGCCCCACGGGGTCGTCCTTCGACCACGCCACCGCCGTCTCGCCCTTGAAATCGCCGTTGAGGACGCTCAAGTCCGAGCCTTCGATGGCCTTTTTCGCCAGGGTGTTTTTCACCACGCGATAGCTGATGCCCTCTTTGTGAAAGCGAGCGCGCAAATCGCTGATGTCAGCCATGTTGAGCCCTTTCAGCGAGGTCAGAACCACCGACTCCGCGTCCACGAGCTCACCGCGCAAGAAAGCGACTTCCTTTTCTTTCTCGTCACGATTCATGTGCTTGTACCCTTGTCCATGTGCGTGCAGTGCACGCGGTTTTCTGTCCCTCGACCCAAAATCGGGACGAGACACGCAATGAGGCGAAGCATGTGGAGATAAAACTCTTCTGCTTCGTCTCGGTCGGCGGGTTGCCCCATTGGTCCTGACGGACACCGACTGTCTTCAACGAAGGCGAAGGCCGAAGCCCCCGCTCGAGGCAACCCGAAGGCCGCCCGGCGCTCATTCCGAGCGTCGTCGCGGGTGATGTCGCACATGTACCCCCATGTGGCAAGGGCTTCCGCACCGCGGATTTTGTTCAAGTTTTTTCGGCAGATAGGGCTGCTATGCTCGAGGCCGTGACCCGGTTGTTGCGCCCCTGGTTTGCCGCGTTGTGCGCGGTCTGCGCCCTCGCCCCCGGCCTGGTCAGCGCCCACCCCGCCGCCGATGACGCGCCCGCCCCCCGCGGCCCCTGCGACCTCACCCGGGTGGTGCAAGGCAGCGCGCTGCTCCGCCAAGAGGGGCGCGCGGAAGACGCCGCCGCCGCCCTCGACGCCCACGATGCGCGCTGCCCCCGCGCCGCCTGCGCGGCCTGGGTGCGCGAACGCGCGCTCGTTCTCGACGCCCAAGGCCAACGCCCGGCCGCCGTCCGCTGGCTGCTCGACCACCCCGCGGCCCGGGCCCAAGACCCCGGGCTCGGCCCCCTCGCCGCGGCCTGGCTGCTCGACGACGGACAGCCCGGCCGCGGCCTGGACCTGCTCGGCCCTGCGCGCGCCGCCGAGTCGCTCGAGCTGACCCTGCTGCGGGTCCGGCTGCTGCGCGCGGCCGGGCGCCCCGGACAGGCCCTGGCCCGCGTACACGCCGCCCGGGCCCGGCTCGGCCCGGTGCCCGCCCTCGTCGAGGCCGAACACGACCTGCGCCTGCTGCGCGGCGACTACGCCGGGGCCAGGGCCGCGCTCCCCGACGCGCCTGGGGGCACCTGGGCCGCGGCCCAGCGCGAGGTCGAACGGGCCGCGCTGTGGCTGCGCCAAGGCGACCGCGCACAGGCCCGCGCCGCCTTGGCCCGGGCCGCGGCCCACCTCGCCGCCGCCCGGGCGGGTGCACCCGCGGCGCGCATCGACGCGGACCGGCGCGAACTGCTCCGCGCCCTGGGGGGCGCATGAACCGCACCGTGGGCGTGCTCGTCGTGGCCGGGCTGTTCTCGGCCCCGGGCGCGGCCCAGGTGCCGCAGCTTGTGCGCGGCCCCTACCTGCAGTCCCAGACCGCGACCAGCATCGTGGTGCGTTGGCGCACCGACGTGCCCGCCGCGTCCGCGGTGCGCTACGGGCTGACCGCCCTCGACGAGGAAGTGCAAAGCCCCGACCTCGTGACCGAGCATGCGCTGCGCATCGAGGGGCTCTCGCCCGGGACCGCCTACCGCTACGAGGTCGGGACCCCCACCGAGACCTTGTACAACGAGCCCACGTCGCGGCTGCGCACCGCTCCGGCCCCCGGCGTGCCCGCGCCGTTTCAAGTTTGGGTATTGGGGGACAGCGGGACCGCAGACCTGCGCATCCAAGGAACCCGCGATGCGTATCTCGGGTACGTGGCCGGGGTATTGCCCGCGGTGTGGCTGATGCTGGGCGACAACGCGTACAACAACGGCACCGACGACGAGTACCAGGCGGCGGTGTTCGACACGTTCCCCACCGTGCTGCCCAGCGTTCCGTTGTGGCCCACCCTGGGCAACCACGACGGGGCCAGCGCCTCGTCGGCGGCGCAGTCCGGGGTCTACTACGACATCTTTACGCTGCCGGCGGGCGGCGAAGCGGGGGGCGTACCGTCGGGGACGGAGGCCTATTACAGCTTTGACTACGCCCACGTGCACTTCGTGTGCTTGGACAGCCACGACACCGACCGCGACCCCCTCGGCCCGATGGCGACCTGGTTGGCGTTGGATTTGGCGTCGACCACCCAACCGTTCATCGTCGCGTTTTGGCACCACCCCCCGTACTCCAAGGGCAGCCACAACTCGGACAACATCGGCAGCCGCGAGCAGGACATGCGCGAGGCGTTCGTGCCCATTCTCGAGGCCCACGGGGTGGACCTGGTCCTCGCCGGGCACTCGCACAACTACGAGCGCAGCCACCCCACCGCCGGCCACTACGGCCGGTCCGACACCTTCGAGTCTTCCCACCGGCTCGATGCCCGCTCGGGCGATCCCGCCGACGGCGGGGCCTACACAAAGTCATTGCATGGGGACCGCACCCTCGACGGCGCGGTCTACACCGTGGCCGGGGCCTCGGCCAAGACCGGGGGCGGCAGCCTCAACCACCCGATCATGCGCTTGTCGGTGTCCACCCGCGGGTCGCTCATTCTCGACGTCGAGCCGGCGGCCCTCACCGCCACCTACCTCACCGACACCGGCGAGGCCCTCGACACCTTCCGCATCGAAAAGAACCTCCCCGACCTCGACATCGTGGGCGGCCCCCGGCGGGTCTACGAAGGTGAACCCCTGACCCTGCGGGCGGTGGGCCCCGCGGTGGACGCCGCGGCCCCGACCTGGACCTTCGGCGACGGGGGCGTGCCCCAGACCGCGGCCCAGGTCGTGCACAGCTGGCGCGACGACGGGTTGGCCGTCGTCACCGCCGCCGCCGGCGACGCCAGCGACACCATCACCGTCGACGTGCAGAACCTCCCCCCCATCGTCACCGGCACCCTCAGCGGCGACCTGTTCGAAGGCGAACCCATCACCGTGGCCGTGACCGCCACCGACCCCGGCCCCGAAGACACCCTCGTGCTCGGGGTCATCACCCCCGGGGGCGAAGAGGTGGTGGGCGAGAGCTGGACCCACGTGTTCGACGACAACGGCACCTATCTCGTCACCGCCACCGCCGTCGACGACGACGGTGGCCGCGGCACCGCCGAGGTGGTCATCGACGTGCAGAACCGTCCGCCGCAATTGTCGGTCCAAGCCCCCCTCACCACCGTCGAGGCGGGCACGTTCTTCAGCCTGCTCATCGACGCCCAAGACGCGGGGGCGGCCGACACCATCACCCTGTCCACCGATCTCGGCGACGGCACCACCAGCTCACTGGCCGCGGTGCAACACGCCTACGCCCTGCCCGGCACCTACCCCGTGGTCGTCACCGCCACCGACGACGACGGCGGCGCCGCCACGGTGGCGCTCACCGTCGAGGTCGTCCCCTCGGTGCCCGGCCTGCTCCTGGCCGTGCCCGAGCGGGGCGCCGAGGGCAGCCCCCTGACCTTCGCCGCCGGGAGCACCGTCCCGGTGACCGTGCAGTGGGATTTCGGCGACGGCAGCCCCGCGGGGCAAGGCACCACCGCGAGCCACGCCTACGAGGACGACGGCATCTACGTGCTCACCGCCACCCTGACCGCCGCGGGCGAGGAGCCGGCAGTGCGCCAACGCACCGTGGTCGTCGACAACATCGCCCCCACCCTGCACACCCGGCCCCCCCTGCCCCCCGCGGACGAAGACCTGGTCTATCTCCCGGTGGCCACCGACCCCGGACCCCGCGACGTCCTGCAGTATCATTTCGAGGCGGTGCCCCCCACCACCCTGGCCACCACCCCCACCCCGCCCCGCCTGGTGGTGCGGGCCGCGGATCGTCTGCCCGGCACCATCGTCACCCTCACCGTACGCGACGGGGACGGCGGCGAAATCACCCAACGCTTCGGCATCGCCGCCACCAACTTCACCGAGCCCGAGCCCGCCGCCCCCGACGAGCCCGAACCCGACCCGGTCGATCCCTTCGCCTTGCGCTGCGCCCACCACCACACCGGGCGCGGATTGCCCGGGACCTTCGTCGTCGCCGCCGGGCTCGTCCTGCTCATGTCCCGTCGCCGCGCGTCTACTCCGCGACGACGACGGCGATGACCCCGGTGGTGATCAAACCCAGCCCCACCGCCCCCAGGGCCAGACCCGCGACCAAGAACATCGCCCCCAGCTGAGGCAATGACACAGCATAGGCATATGCGCCGGTGGCGCTCCCCGCGGTGCCGAGCACCAACAGCACCGCCCCCCAGCCCACGCCCCCCCAGCCAAGCAGGCTCAGCAACGCCCCCGACTCCGCCGCCTCCTCGGGCGCGCCCAACGCCCCGCCGACCGCGTCCGGGGTGGGCGCGGCCGGGTCGGGCGGAGGCTCCTCGCCCAGCTGCTGGTCCACCTGCGCGGCCCGCTGCTGCCGCAGCTGGTGCGCGATGTCCGCCTTTTGGCGCCGCAACCGTTGCTGCTCGGCGGCCAGCCGGCGCTTTTCCTGCTCGAGGGCGAGGCGCTCTTGTTCGAGGCGCTCTTGCTCGGCCGCGGCCGCTTCGCGCTCCATGGCCATGAACCGGGCCTTCTTGCGCTCGAGCACGTCCCGCTGCACCTCTTTTTGGATCAGGTCGTAGAACGTGACGATCTTGGGCGGTTGGCCGGGGGGCAGCTTCTCGTACGGGTTCTTTTCGAGCACCCGCAGGAAGTGCATCCGCGCGTCCACGTCGCGTTCCATGATGCGGGCCACGATGCCGGCCAACAGGTGGGCGCGGGTGCGCTCGTCCTCGGTGGCATCGGGACGCGCGGTGACCTCGACCGCCTCCTCGAGCGCGGCGGGATACTCCAGCTCGGCGTAGAGCTCCCGGGCCCGCTCGAGCTGCTCCTCGGCGGTGGCGGCATCGGCCCACGCCGCGCCGCCCCACGTCGAGCAGACGAGCACCACCACCGGCGCGACCCTCGCAGCATGGCCCATGTCTCAGCCTAGCGCGGTCGTCCCCGACGACGCGAGCGGTCGCGCCCAAAGAAAAACGCTCCCGTCGGGGAGCGTTCTTCGAGACCAGGCGCAACGCGCCTACTCGCGCTTCGAGTCGGTGGCATCGGAGATGTCCACCTTCACGCCCGGGCCCATCGTCGACGACAGGGTCACGGTGCGCACGTACTGGCCTTTGGCCGCGGAGGGCTTGGCCCGTTGCAGGGCGTCCATCAGCGCGCGGAAGTTCTCCTCGAGCTTGTCGGACTCGAACGAGACCTTGCCGAGGGGGGCGTGGATGATGCCCGCCTTCTCGACCCGGAACTCGATCTTGCCGCCCTTGGCGTCGGCCACGGCCTTGCCAATGTCCATGGTCACGGTGCCCACCTTCGGGTTGGGCATGAGGCCACGGGGGCCGAGCACGCGACCGAGCCGGCCGACCACACCCATCATGTCGGGGGTGGCGACGACTTTGTCGAAGTCCATGAACCCTTCGTTGGCGATGCGGTCGTGCAGGTCGTCGGCGCCGACGATGTCTGCCCCGGCGGCCTTGGCCTCTTCCGCTTTCGGGCCCTTGGCGAACACCGCCACCCGGACGGTCTTGCCCGTGCCGTGGGGCAGCACCACCGCGCCGCGGACCATCTGGTCGGCGTGGCGGGGGTCGACCCCGAGGCGGACCGCGGCGTCGACGCTCTCGTCGAACTTCGAGGTCTTGCAGCCCTTCACGAGTTTGAGCGCGTCACTGACCGGATAGTGCTTGAGCCGGTCGACACGCGCGAACGCTTCCTTACGCTTTTTTCCCAATTTGCTCATGATGATTCCTCACGCGTGTCAGTCGACGACGTCGATGCCCATGGAACGGGCGGTACCCGAGACGATTTTGACCCCTTGCTCGATGTCGTAGCAGTTGAGGTCTTCCATCTTGGTTTTCACAATCTCTTCCACCTGGGCGCGGGTGACTTTACCCACCTTCTCTTTGCCGGGGTTGTTGGCCCCGGTGCCCGGCTTGCCTTCGACCCGCAGCCCGGCCGCCTTCTTCAGCAGAATCGACGCCGGCGGGCTTTTGGTCACGAAGGTGAAGGACTTGTCTTGGAACACGCTGATGACGACGGGGATCATCAGACCGACCTGGTCCTGGGTGCGCGCGTTGAACTCTTTGCAGAACGCCATGATGTTCACGCCCGCTTGACCCAGTGCCGGGCCGACGGGGGGCGACGGATTCGCCTTGCCCGCGGGGCACTGCAGCTTGATCTGTGCAGTCAGTTTTTTAGCCATTGTCTACTCCTCGTGGTGCAAACGGCTTGCGCCTCCCACAATGTGATTGCCCCGACCACCGGGGCCTGTCGAACGACGACGAGACCGCCGCCTTACGAAGTCTTCTCCACTTGCATGAAGTCGAGCTCGACCGGGGTGGACCGGCCGAAGATGGACACCATCACCCGCACTTTTTGTTTTTCGGGCTTCACTTCCTCGACGCTGCCGGAGAAGTTGGCGAAGGGGCCATCGATGACGCGAACCTCGTCGCCTTCGCCGAACTCGATCTTCGGGGCGACCTTGACCACGCCTTCGGTCATCTGCTGGGTGAGGCGCTTGACCTCCGCCTCGGTGATGGGCGGCGGATTGGTGGCCCCGCCCACGAACCCGGTGATTTTCGGGGTGGACTTGACCAGGTGCCAGGTGTCGTCTTGCAGTTCCATTTGGACGAGCATGTAGCCGGGGAAAAACTTCCGCTTGGTCGTCCGCTTGGTCCCGCCCTTCACCTCTTGCACCGTCTCGGTGGGGATGAGGATCTCACCGAAGAAGTCCTCCATCGACCGCTGGCGAATGCGCTCCTCGAGGCTCTGCTTGGCGCGGTTCTCGTAGCCCGAGTAGGTATGGACCACGTACCACTTCATCTTCTCGTTGACGGGCGCCTCCACCGCACCTTCTTCGGGCGTGGTGTTCTCGTCGGTGCTCATGGACATTCCTTCCATCGGACAAAACCTGAATCGGCGGCCTACAGCCGCCGTGAAAGCGAAAAAAACGCGGGGGTCAGGACATCGGCGCGCCGGTCAACCAGCTGAGGTTGGTCAGCCAGTTGAACGTCGTGTCGAACACGCCGAGGATGCCCGCAGCGATAAACGAGAACACGATCACCACCACGGTGTTGACCCGGGTCTCCGACCACTCCGGCCACGCGACCTTGGAAATCTCGTCGATGACCTGGGTGACGAACGCCTTGGATTTCTTGTTGGTGTAGGCGTACCCGAGCAGACCGCCCGCCACCACCACCGCAATGAGAGTGGACAGCGTGAAGTTGGCCCCGAGGAGCTGTTGGTTGCTGACGTTGAACTGGGCAAAGATGCCGGTGAGCGAACGGTTGATCACCCACGCCGCCAACCCAAAGCCAGCGATAAAAATCAGCCCCACCAAAGTCGTCTTCGAACGCATTGTCGTTCACCTGAAGGCGCAACCCCGAGGGGTCGCGCAGCTGGGCCCGAGGGCCGAACACGCGGTCGCGCACCGTGCGCGAGTGGCAGGCCACGAGGGACTTGAACCCACAACCCCCGGTTTTGGAGACCGGTGCTCTACCAATTGAGCTAGTGACCTACAGCGATGTCCTACATAGACCTCTGAGCAAAAACGGCAAGCCCCGTGTGGGCTTGCCGTGATTTTCCCAGCCTGAGTACCAGGTGGTCAGTATGGCCCGCGGTCAGTAGACGACCGGCGTCCGCCGCCGGGCCACCGCCACCTGCCGCTCGCGCGGGGGCGGCAGGTCCACCGGGCCGACCTCGGTCTGGGCGCGGCGGCCGTCCACCGAGCGGCGGTCGTCCTGCTCGTACAGGGCCACGATGCCGCGGCTGAACGCGTCAAAGTGCTTCTGGGGGTCTTTGGCCATCGCCACCCCGGTCGTGGGCGTGACCCCGCAGCAGCACGCGCAACACAGCTGCACACAGATCGCGGCGACCTCGCCCTCGGACTGGGCGCGGCTCTCGCCAGCGTAGGTGTTGATGGCTAGTATCGCGCCGATGATCAGAACCGCGTGACGCATGTTCACCTCCCCGCGCGAGGCTAGCCTGGAAAGGGACCCGCGCTCAACGGGGAGGCCAATCTGAGACCGGTGGAGACCCATGTTCCGTGTTTGTTTTTGTCTGGGGATGGCGACGTTGCTCGCGGCGGGCACCGCCACGGCCCAGGATGTGGCCCCCGACGACTTTGTGGACACCCCCGCGGACGACCCCGCCGACCCCCCGCCCCCGATCGAAGACGAGGGCGCGGGGGCGGACGAGGCCCCCCCCGACGTGGCCGATGAGGCGCCCCCCGCCGAGGAGCGGGCCGACACCGGCGAACGACTCGACGAGCCGGCGGGAGACCTGCCCGAGGCCGACCCTCCGCCGCGGGGGAGCTACGACGACGACTACGACGCCGGCTACGACTTTGGGGAGGCCGACGGCGGCTTCGGCACCGCTTGGCCATGGATTGTGGTCGGCTGCTTCGCCACCGGGTGCACCACGTATTTTTTCCCCTTCGCGATCGCCGCCACCATCGCCTCCGCGGTGTCCGCGTCGTTGTGGGCGCGCATGATGGGCCCCCCGGAGACGGTGCGCCAGGAGACCGAGGCGTTCGAGGACGGCTACGTCGACGCGACAAAAAGCGATTGGCTCTACAACCTCATCGCCTCCCTGGGCGGCTCGGCCATCGGCGCGGTGTGCGCGCTCGCCTTCGGGGTCGTTGCGTACGTCGGGATTGTGTTTGGGTACATCGCGTTCGTGGGCCTCGTGTTCGCGTTGTCGTCGGGATTTGTCGCGCCCCGGGGGGGACCGCCGGGCCGCACCGTCCGGTCGGGCTTGCCCCTGCTGCCGTTGCTCGGCGCCGGCACAATGCCCATGGGTTTTGCGGGGCCGCCAGAGTGACCGCCCGGTGGTATGATCGGCGCCCCCCCCATCGAGGACGACGAAGCTGATGTCACGTCTCGCGCTTGGTTTTTTGTGTTTGGCGTTGTCGGGCGCCGGCGGCGCCTGGGCCCAAGACGAAGCCCCCGACGATTTTGTCGACGCCCCCCTCCACGATCCGGCCGACCCCGCCGACCCACCGGCGCCCATCGACGAGTCCGGCCCGGTGGCCGATGAGCCGCCCGCCCCGGACGTCGACGACCCGGCCCCCGCGGACGACCCCCGCGCGCAGGACCTCCCCGACCCGGACCCGGACGGGCGCGACACCTATGACGACGACTACGACCTCGGCTATGACGACGCCGACGAGGCGATGGGCCTCGGCCAGATGTTGCCCTGGATGGGCATCGGCTGTGCCGCCACCGCGGGGGCGGGTTGTTTGCTCGCCTGGGTTCCCTACGTCGCGTTCATCGGCGCGGGGGTGCTGTCGGTGTCCGCCACCGCGATCTCGGCCATGGTGGGCGCGCTCATGGGCCGCGAAAACCGCCCCGAAGGCGCGGTGAGCGAAGGGTACGAAGACGGGTACCGGGACGGCGCGAAGAACGCGTGGCTCTACAATCTGTTCGGTTCGCTCATCGGCTCGGCGGTCAGCCACGTGGTGCTGGCGGGGCTGGCCGCGGTGGCGAGCATCGGTGGCGTCGTGGTCCTCCCCGCCGCGTACCTGGCCTTCTACGGCGTCCTGTTTGCGATTCTCGCCACCGGGGGCTTCGGCGCCGCGCCCTCCCCGGGGGTGGGCGGGCTTCCTCTCGGCGGGCTCGGCCGCCTGGGGGTGATGCCGGGGATGGCCGGGCCGCGCGAATGACCGCCCCGCACCGGCGCATCGACGTCGAGACCTGGGCCCGGCGGGACCATTTTCGGTTTTTTCAGGGGTTCGACCAGCCTTGTTTCAACATCTGCGCGGACGTCGACGTCACCGAACAGCTCGCGACCTGCCGGCGAACGGACACGTCCTTTTTTGCAGGCTCATTGTACGCGGCGCTGTGCGCGGTCAACGACATCGAGGCGTTCCGGCTGCGGGTGCGGGACGACCAAGTGGTGTGCTACGACCGGGTGGGCATCGGGGCCACGGTCCTGCGCGACGACGAGACCTTCGCCTTTGCCTACATCGAGCACGTGGCCGGCCGGGCCGGTTTTCTCGCCGCGGCGCGGGCCCGGCTCGACCAGGTGCGCCGGGGGCCCCCGGCGCTGCAGCCGGGCGACGACCGCGACGACGTGGTGCACACCTCGGTGCTGCCGTGGATTCGGTTCACGTCGATCTCGCACGCCCGGCGGGCGGGCCGCATGTATGTGCCCAAGCTTGTGTTCGGCAAACACCATGAGGTGGGCGGACGCCGCGCGATGCCGGTCTCGGTCGAGGCCCACCACGCCCTGGTCGACGGCTGGCATGTCGCGCAATTTCTACAGGCGTTTCAGCGACATCTCGACGTAGCCTAAAGCATCCCTCGCGCCTCGCGGGGCACAGCCAGGAGGTCCCCATGCGCCAACTTTCGGTCCACAGTCTGTACGCCGGGGTGGTGGTCCTTCTCGCCACCGGGGCGTTTGTGTTCGCGGCCGGCGACGGCCCCCCCGCGCGCACCCTGCCCTACCGCGGCCACGTCGAGCTCGACGGCGTAGGGGTGAACGCCACCGTGGACATGCTGTTCGAGGTGTACGACGACCCGACCGCGGGCGTGCTTCTGCATGAAGAGACATTGTCGGTCCCGGTGGTGGGCGGAGACTTCGCGGTGATCCTGGGCCAAGACACCCCCCTCGCCGACGCGGTGTTGACCGCGGCCGAGCTGCACCTCGCGGTCACCGTCGACGGCACGCCGCTGTCCGGTCGCCAACCCATCCACGCCGCCCACCGGGTGATGGACAACCCCGGGACCTATACCCTCGGCACCCTCGACGTCGACACCGTGAGCGCCACCACCATCGGGACCGAGACTTTGTCGTCGACGAGCGTCACCACCAACAGCCTCAACACCGCCACCGCGGTGGCCAACGCCCTGACCCTCACCGGCTCCCCGAACCAGCCGCTCTATTCTGTGCAAAGCGGGGTCATCGGCACCTGCAACGGGACAGACCACACCAGCCAGGCCGCCACCGTGACCTTCACCACCCCGTTTTCAAGCCCTCCGATCGTGATGCTCACCGTGGGCGAGACCGATGACAGCGGCTGCACGTCGGCCCGCATCCGGGAATTGACCAACACATTATTCCGATGGCGCTCCTACCAAGGGACCACCACCGACGCTTGCGATTGCATCCACTGGCTCGCCATCGGCCAATAGCGAGCACGGCCGCGCCTTCGCTATGCACAAAAAAAGCCCCGCTCGATGGCGGGGCTTTTTCCTGGGCGGGACCGAATCACTCGATGATTTCGGTGACCACGCCGGCGCCGACGGTGCGGCCGCCTTCGCGGATGGCGAAGCGAAGCTCTTTGTCCATCGCCACGGGGGTGATGAGCTCCACCGTCATCGCCACGTCGTCGCCGGGCATGACCATCTCGGTCCCTTCGGGGAGTTGGATGATGCCGGTGACGTCGGTGGTGCGGAAGTAGAACTGCGGCCGGTAGTTGGCGAAGAACGGCTTGTGACGACCGCCCTCTTCCTTGTTCAGCACGTACACCTGGGCTTTGAACTTCTTGTGCGGGGTGATGGTGCCCGGCTTGGCCAACACTTGGCCGCGCTGGATTTCATCTTTCTTGGTGCCCCGGAGCAGACAGCCGACGTTGTCGCCCGCTTGCCCTTGGTCGAGCAGCTTCCGGAACATCTCCACGCCGGTCACGGTGGTCTTCGTGGTGTCTTTGAAACCAACGATTTCCACTTCCTCGCCGACCTTGATGATGCCCCGCTCCACCCGGCCGGTCACCACCGTGCCGCGACCCGAGATCGAGAACACGTCCTCGACCGGCATCAAGAACGGCTTGTCGATGTCGCGCTCCGGCGTCGGGATGTAGCTGTCCACTTCTTCCATCAGCTTCATCACCGACGGAACACCCAGGTCGCCGCTGTCGCCTTCGAGGGCTTTCAGCGCCGAGCCACGGATGATCGGGATGTCGTCGCCGGGGAACTTGTACTGCGACAGCAGCTCACGAACCTCGAGCTCGACCAGGTCGAGGAGCTCTTCGTCGTCGACCATGTCGCACTTGTTCAAGTACACCACGATGTAGGGGACACCGACCTGGCGCGCGAGCAGGATGTGCTCACGGGTCTGCGGCATCGGGCCGTCCGACGCCGACACCACCAGAATCGCCCCGTCCATCTGCGCCGCGCCGGTGATCATGTTCTTCACGTAGTCGGCGTGCCCGGGGCAGTCGACGTGCGCGTAGTGACGATTCGCGGTCTCGTACTCGAGGTGAGCGGTCGAGATCGTGATCCCGCGCTCGCGCTCTTCCGGCGCTTTGTCGATCTCGTCGTAGGCCATCACCTCGCCGCCCGAGGCCTCCGCCATCACTTTGGTGATCGCTGCCGAGAGCGTGGTCTTCCCGTGGTCGACGTGACCGATGGTGCCCACATTGACGTGCGG
>JAUIJE010000021.1 GCA_030431455.1 bacterium
CCCGGCCCCGGCGCCCCCCGCCCCCCCGGCCCCCGCCCCGCCGCCGGCCCCCGCCCCGGTCGTGCCCGCGCGGCCGTCCGGCCCGCCGCCGGAGGCGGTGCCCGAAGACCCCCGGACTTGGCCGGTGTCGTTTCACGTCGGGGTCACGCCGGGCCTGTCGGTGCGGCCGTTCGGCGGTCTCACCCTCGTCGCCCCCACGCTGGGCGCCCGCGTGCTCGTCGGGGGCAACCAAGGCTGGCTCGCGCACCTCGGCGCGGGGGTGTCGTTCGACGGGGACGTGCAATTCCGCACCCCGGACACGCGCACCTTCCGCACCATCGGCACCCGGCTGCGTCTCGCGGTCGAGGGCTACGCGCTTCGGCTGCACGCCCTCGGCGTGACCTTGGCCCTCGGCGCGGCCGTCGAGGGCGGCGTGTACGCAGGTCAGCTCGTCGTCGACGACGGCGTGACCGAGCCCGCGATGACGTGGTTGCTCGGCCCCACCCTGCGCGCCGGCCCCGTCGTCGGGGTGAGCGCGGGGCCGGGGTTGATCACCCTGTACCTGCCCGTCGAGGGAACCTGGGATGTGACCGGGCCCGGCGTCACCGCGCCGCTTGTCGCCACGTTGTCGCTCGGCTACAGACTCGAGCTATGAACGCGCGCGTCCTCCTGCTCGTCCTCGTCGCCGCGCCGATGGGGGCTTCGGGCTGTAAAGGCTTCGACACCAACCTGCAGGACACGCAGGTCGACTACCTCGCCACCGCCCGGCAGAACTTCGAAAAGGGCCAAGCGGCGATGGAGGACGAGAGCTTCAACGAGGCGATCAAGTTCTTCGAGTACGTCAAGAACAAGTTCCCCTATTCACGATATGCCGTGCTCGCCGACCTCGCCATCGCCGATTCCCACTTCCTGCAAGAGGAGTGGCTCGAGTCCGCGGATGCGTACCGGCTGTTTGTGCGGTTCCACCCGCGGCACGAGAAGATCGCTTACGCGACCTTTCGCATCGCGCTCTCGTACTACAACGAGACCCACGCCGAGTTCCTCGAGGACTGGAGCATCCCCTACGCCCAGGATGTCTTCGACGCGCTATCCCCTTTTCCCCCCGACGAGGAGCGCGACCAGACCGCGGTCAAAGACGCGATCAAAGCCTTTGACGAATACCTCGAGCGCTTCCCGGACGACGAGAACGTGCCCACCGCCAAGGCCTTGCGCATCGAGGCCCGCTCCGGTCTCGCGGCCCACGATCTCTACGCGGCCGACTTCTACGAAAAGCGCAACAAGTACCGGGGCGCGATGTGGCGCTACCTGCGCGTGGCCGACGAGTACAGCGACACGCCGTTGGCCGCGGCCGCGCTGCTCTCCGCCGGGGCCATCGCCGAGGAGGAGCTCACCGAGCTCGGGCTCGCGAAAAAGCTGTACCGGCGCATCCTCGTCGAGCACCAGGACGCCCCCCAGGTGACGACCGCGACCACCCGCCTGACCGCCCTCGACCAGAAGATCGAGCGGCAAAAACGCGACGGGACGTTCCAGCAAGAGCTGGTCGAGCCCTGGGATCCCCGCGGCCCCGGCCCCTGGAAACCGCTGCGGTAGGCGGCGCATTTTGCCCCACCGACGACCGGGGGAGAGCTGGTCGTCGAGCTGTTTTCGACCCCGGTGCCGCGATGCGCTAGGCTTCCAGCATGGCCCGCGGGCTCTTGTTCTTGTGTGTGGCATCGATGGGGATGTGGCTTTCGGGTTGCCCAGGGGGCGAGCGCGAGTGCCAAGTCTCCGCCGACTGCGCATTGGATGAAGCCTGCACCGCCAGCGGGGTCTGTGTCGCGCTCGGCGACGGGCCCGACGGGGGCATCGGCGGCGACGGGGATGGCGACGGAGACGGCGACGGCGACACCGACGGGGGCGTGCTCCTCGACGGGGGCGATGCGCTGTTGGACCTGACCGTGGCCCCCGAGACGGGCACGGTGGCGCAGGGGGCGGGGCTGGCCGTGACCGCCCAGGCGATGTTCAAAGCCGCGGGCGCGGTGGACGTCACCGAGGACACGGTGTGGGCCTCGTCCAACCCCGATGTGCTCACCGTGAGCAACGCCGACGGGGCCAAGGGCGCGGTGTTGGCGGTGACCGACACCGGCGAGGCCACCATCACCGCCAGCTACGGGGGCCTGAGCGCGAGCGCGGTCTTGACCGCGGCCCCCCCCGCGCTGGTGGACCTCACCGTGACCCCCCCCGCGGTGGAGATCGTGCTCGGCCAAAATGCCCAGCTGTTCGTCGACGGGCTCTTTTCCAACGGGGTCCACGACGACGTCACCGGCCTGGTCGACTACGCCAGCCTCAACGCCTCGGTGGCGGTGGTGGACGACGCCGGCCAGATCACCGCGGTGGGCGAAGGCAGCACCAACGTGGTGGTGTCGCTGGGCGAGCTCTCCGCCTCTGCCAATGTCACTGTCACCGCGGCCACCGTCACCGGGCTCACCATCAACCCCACCAGCGCGACCCTGCTCGCGGGCGAGACCCTCGACATCGTGGTCATGGCCACCCTCTCGGACACCTCGGTGATCGACTACACCGCGCAGGTGGTGTTCTCCTCGACCAGCCCCGCGGTCGCGGACATGGAAGGGCCCCCCGGCCGGGTCCGCGCCCTCACCGCCGGCTCCACCAACATCGCCGCCACCGCCATCGGGGTGGCCCCGGTGAGCACGTCGCTGGTGGTGACCCCGCCGGTGGCGGTGGACGTCTCCACCCGCAACAAACACGTGCTCGCGGTGCGCAGCGACGGGCGGGTGTTCGCCTGGGGACTCAACGAGAACGGCCAGCTCAGCCAGGCCGACCTGATGAACCGCGACACCCCCATCGAGGTGTTCGGCCTGCCCCGCATCGTCAAGGTGGCGGCGGGGGGCGTGCACAGCGCGGCCATCGACGAGGCCGGCCAGGTCTGGACCTGGGGCCGCAACGACCTCGGCCAGCTCGGCCAGGGGGTGGTGGGCCCGGACGTGAAGGTGTCGCCCCAGCGCGTGGTCGGTCTCAGTGGCATTGGGTACCTGACCAACATCGTCGAGCTCAAGCTCGGCTTTGAGCACTCCTTGGCGTTGTCCGCGGACGGCACCGTCTACTGTTGGGGCAACTCCGCCTCCGGCCAGTGCGGCACCGGGGGCAGCTTCGCCTACGCCTACCCGGTGGAGGTGCCGGTGGCGGGGCCGATTCAAGATTTCGCCGCCGGGGCGTGGCACACCATGCTCCTGGACAACAACCAGGACGCGTGGTTGATGGGCTGGAACTACTGGGGCCAGGTCGGGACCGAGACCTCCGTCGACAACGGCGACGTCGAGGAGTACCGCGACCCCTACAACCCCGGACAGACCTGGTCGACGTTGGTCACCGACATCGATGGGGGCTGGGGCCACACCGTGGTCAGCCGCACCACCGGCAGCATCTACACCGTGGGCTGGAACAACGAAGGCCAGCTCGCCACCGGGGACAAGACCGACTCCTTCCTCGAGAAGCTCAACTTCGGGCTCGACGCTGAAGAGGTGCACAGCGCGTTCACGGCCACGTTCTACATCAATGACATTGGCGAGGTGTACGCCACCGGGGCCAATGGCTTTGGCACCCTGGGGGTGGGCAACACCATGGAGATCCTCGACTTCGTGCAGGTCCACGGGCTCAACAACAGCGGCTTTTTGAGCAACGTGAAGGTCCTGTCCGCGGGCGGAGACAACGTGGTGGTGTTGACCAACAACAACCGGGTCTTCACCTGGGGGCGCAACGACCACGGGGAGATCGGCGACGGCATCGCCGGGGCCGCGCCCTTCCCGGTGGAGGTGCCTTTCTTCGCGCCCCAGTGACCGGCCCGCGGCCGCGCGGTCAGCTCTCGAGCTTCTTGCCGTTCATGTAAAATTCGATGCGACCGGATTCGGTCTTTTCGGTGAGCAGCCCGCCCTTCTCGACGGTGTTGATCAACAGCCGCACCGGCTTGTCCTCGGTGACGTCGAAGAACGTCGCGTCGGACAGCTCCACCCGGTAGATGCGGCCCGCGCTCGCGACTTTGTAGACGAGCTTGACCTCGAGGCTGTGGACCCCGGTGGTGAGCACGTCGTCGAGAATCACCAGCTGGGTCTGGGGATCGACGGTGGGCAGGGCCTTGTCTTGCTTGTCGCGCAACGGCTTGCCGTCGATGAGATAGGTGGCGCTCACGGGGTAGAACTCTTTGTCCAGCCGATTCTGGTGGATGATCTTGGCCGCGCCTTTTTGCAGCCGGGTCTCCTCGAGCAGCTCGCGCTCGAGCTCTTTTTCGATCGAGGCCGCGTCGTAGGTGGGGGGGGCCTTGGTGACCTTGGGCTTGACCACCTCGCCGACCTTGAGCTCGTCGGGGCTGCGGGTGGCGCCGAGGTCGGCGTCGCGCCGGAGGATCACCGTGCGCTCGGTGCGCACCTTGCAGCGGGAGCGCCGAATGCGCCGGCTCTTGTCCTGCACCTGCTTGACCGTGATGACGTCGCCCTCGACGGTGATGGTGTGCGTGGAGGTCTCGGTCCACTGCACCACCCGGGCGGAGTCACACTTGACCTCCCACACCGTGGGCCCACTGCGGGGGGTGCCCGCGACCTTCAGCGAGGGGTTGTCGCCCATGCACAGGTCCGATCCCACCCGCAGCTTCTGGCCCCCGTCGATCCAGAACTTCGTGCCCTGCTCGTAGTGTTTCAGCCGGACCACCGCGCGCTTGTCCAAGGTGTCGGCCGCGGGCTTGTCCCCGCACAGGCCTTCCCACACCGGGAAGCGCACATCGGCGGAGTCGTGCGTCACCGTGTAGGTCCCGGTGGGCGGCAACGCGGTGAGCGCGGACAGGACAACCATTGCGAGCATCGGCAACACCTCTGGGCTCTGTATACAAAACTCGGGACCGGCGTTCGAGTCCCATCGGCACGTGTCGCACATCGACGAACCCCGGCCGGGGGATGTTCACGACGGGCGGGCCTTCACAATGTGGTTGGATCGCTGGGGGGGGCCCAGCCGGCGGTGGCGGCGTAGATCTCGGCGTCGAACACCCCGCGCGGCGTGCGGTGGTTGGCCACCAAACACCCCTCGTGGCGGTAGCCAGCCCGCTCGAACGCCCGGCGGCAGGGCACGTTGTCGGGGTCGATGTCGGCGAACACCCGGCAGGCCCCGAGCGCGGACAGGCCGTGGGCGGTGGCGCGCACGATCGCCCGGCGGGCCAGGCCCCGGCCCTGGGCCGCGGGCACGACCTGGACCCCGATTTCGTAGACCCCGTCGCGCTGGGACACGAGGGTGACGCGGCCGCACACGGCGCCGTGCTCGACGACGGCCCACTGGGGGGACGCTTTGTCCTCGGCCCACCCGCGCAGCAGCGCCGCGGTGGCGGCGACATCGGCGCAGGCCGGGCGCAACATGTAGATCAGCTGGGCCTCGTCGCCGAAGGTCGCGTGCAGGGCGGGGGCGTCCGCGTCGGGGTCGATGGGCCGCAGGGTGAGCGCGCCGTGGCGCAGGGTGGTCTCAGCCATCGTGGTCCTCGAAGAGTTTTTGCACCGCGGGCTTTTGCACTTTGCCCATCGCGTTGCGGGGCAGCGCGTCGACCACGCGCACGACCTTGGGCACCTTGGCCGGGGCCAGGGTCTCTTTGGCGAAGGGGGGCAACCGCTCCCGCAATGTCTCTGCATCGCCCCTGTCGGCGGCGACCACCGCGGCGGCCACGATCTGGCCCCACTGGGCATCGGGCAGGCCCACCACCGCGCACTCGCTCACCTCGGGGTGGCCGAGGAGCACAGCTTCGATCTCGAGGGCCGAGATCTTCTCGCCCCCCGACTTGATGATGTCCACCGAGGTGCGCCCGAGGATGCGGTACCGCCCGGCTTCGCGCGCGGCCACGTCCCCGGTGACGAACCACCCGTCGTCGGTGAACGCGGCCGCGGTCGCGGCTTCGTTTTCGAAGTAGCCGCTGAACACCCCCGGGCCGTGCACCTCGATGCTGCCTTCCCCGTCCCCCTCGACGAGCGCGCCGTCCGGGCCGCGCAGGCGCACGTCCATCCAGGGCAAGGGCACGCCCACCTCGCCGCGCCGGCGCGGGCCGTCGTAGGGGTTGGCCAGGGCCATGCCGATCTCGGTCATGCCGTACCGCTCGAGCACCGGCTGCCCGGTGACCGCGAGCAACCGGTCGAACATCGGCCCGTCGAGGGCGGCCGAGCCCGAGACCCACAGCCGCAGCTTCTGGGCCCCGGCGGAAAAGCGCGCCTGCTCGTCGGGGGTGGCCTTGTCGTGGTGGGCCAAGAGCCGGTGATAGATGGTGGGCACGGCCATGATCAAGGTGACCTCACCGTCGGCGATGCCCGCGTAGACCGCCGCGGGGTCGAACTTCTCGCGCAGGTGCACCCGGGCCCCGGCGTAGAGCGCGCAGGCGAGGATGTTGATGAGACCGTGCACGTGGTGCAACGGCAAGAACGCGTACACCGCGTCCTGCGCGGACCAATGCCATTGCTCGGTCAAGCCTTGGATGTGGGTGGCGAGCTGGCCCGCGGACAGGGGCACACCTTTGGGCCGGCTGGTGGTGCCCGAGGTGTAGAGCATGAGCGCGGTCTGCGCGTCGGTCCACGCGGCGGGGGCGGCGGGGGCGCCGGACCGGGCGGCGACGTCGACCAGGGGCACCTCCCGGGGCGCGGCCACCGCGTCGAGCACCGGGCGCAGGCGCTCGTGCACCACCGCGCAGGCGGGCCGGGCGTGGCGCAGGACGTGGTCCCACTCCGCCGGGGGGTGGCCCGGGTGCAGCGGGACCGCGGTCGCGCCCTTCATCCAGATCGCGAGCAGGCCGACGACCGCGTCGGGCCCGGGGGGCGCAAGCAGCACCGCCCGGTCCCGGGCTTGGAGCGGCAACGTGGCCGAGAGCCGGGCCGCCTCGTCGAGCAAGGCGGGGTATGCGGTGGGCGCCGGCGAAGCCAGGGCCAGACCTTGGTGGCGGGCCAATCGGTCGAGGAAAAAGTCCATGGCCAGCAGGGTGGGGGCAGGCCCGCCCGGGGTCAACCCACGTCGGCCGGTCAGGGCCCGGTCAGCTCACCTTGGGCACGACCTGGAGGGCTTTTTTGCGCTGCCGGCGCTCGTAGCCGGCGCGGAGGCCGGGCGAGGTCAACACGTGTTCGGCCTCGCGGGCCACCTCACAGATTTCGACCAGGTCCTTTTTCACTTCGACAAATGCAGGATCGGCGAAGTGACCGGGATCGAACCGGGCCAAGATCTGCTCCGCCGCGCGCCGGACCTCGAAGGTGGTGGCCTCGGCGGGGATGCCCAAAAACTCGAAGTAGTCCCCCTCGCGGGCGAGCCGGCGTTTTTCACCGATGCGGGCCTTGTCGATGGACACGTCGCGGTCGTGTTGCACCGCGCGGTCCATGGGGTCTTTGGCCAGGCCGCGGGCTTTGACGTACAGCGCGCCCGCGGAGAGCAAAATCAACGCCGCGCGCAGCACCACCGGGACGGGGGCGCCCACCGCGAGGATGATGTCCTCCAGGGGGCGGGTGCCGTCAAAAAACGCCACCGTCTCGAGCTCGCGGGGCCCGAGGGGGGGCAGGCGCAGGGCGCGCTGGTCGGGGCCCACGATGGTGGCGGGCCCGCCCAGCACCCGCCAGAGCCGTTCCTCGTCGAACTTGCGGCGCACCCCGTCGGCGAGCACGGCGTCGAAGCCGTGCTCGAGGCGCACCCGGTCCGCGGCGTGGGCGCGCTCGGGCTCGTAGTGGAATGTCCCTGCATCCCACTCGAGCAGGCTGAGCACTTGTTCGGTGAGGATGCCGCGCACCGCGGTGAACAGCTCTTGGGTCTTGAGGGTGCCGTCCTCGACCAGGCGCGCGCACAGGCGGCGGGCGCTCTCGAGGGGGCCGCTCTTGAGCTCGGCGTGGACCCGGGCGGCGATGAGCCCGCCCCGCAACAGGGCGTTTTCGGGACGGTCGGCGGCGAGGGCCGAGGCGAACGCCACCGGCTCGCCCTGCTCGAGGTACAGCTCCCGGCTGCGCCCGTCCTCGTGGCGGATGGTGATGCGGCCGGTCACGGCCAAGAAGTGGGCCGACCACAGCAGAGCCACGATTTCGCCATCGCGGAAGTGACCCGCGGCGGGCTCGAGGGGCAGGACGCGGTCGGGGTCGGGGGGCACCAACGCGGTGGACCCGCTGGGGTCGAACGCGAACTGCCCGATGAGCTTGGCCGCTTCCGAGTCTTTCCACGGTTGTTGCCCGATGGCCTCCCCGTCGGGGATGTCCGCCCCCGCGGGCACCACCGCGCCGAACTGTCCCATGCGAAACGACAGCCGGGCCCGGGCCAGGGCTTCGCGCTCCTCGACCTCCTTGACCTTGCCCTCGAGTTCGCGGCGGACCTCGGCCTCGGCGCGTTGGCGGGCCTCGACCTCGAGACTTTGCAGGCGCTCCTCGTAGGCGGCCCGCTCGCGCTCCTCGGCTTCGCGCCGGGCCCGCTCGACCAGGGTCTCGGTCTCGACGGTGAGCCGCTCCTGCTGGCGGGCGAGCTCGAGCCCGAGCTGCTCCTCTGCGCGCAGTGACATTTGTTCGCGCACCAGGTCCATCGAACGCTCCAGGCGCTCTTTGGCCGCGGTCTGCTCGTCGAGGCGCACCCGGTCGAGGAGGGCCGCGCGCTCTTTGAGCAGGGCCGACTCCTGCTCGGCCAGGCGGTCCTGGGCCGCCTGCATCAACTCCGCGCGGGTGTTGGCCAGCCGCTCTTCGTAGGCGGCGCTGACCCGGGCCTCGGCCTCGCGCTGGACCTGCTCGGCGAGGGCGGCGCGGGCTTTGACCTCTTGTTCGCGCTCGTGCTCGAGGGCCTGCTCCACCGCTTGGCCCATCCGGGTCTGGTGCTCGTCGGCCAAGCGCGCCTGCAGTTCGTGCAGCGCCCGCTGCGTGCGTTGCTCGGCCTCGTCGGTGAGGCGCTGTTCGAGGGCGAGGAGCGCGTCGGCGCGTTCGCGTTCGTGCGCGGTGCGTTCTTGTTCGAGCCGGGCTTGGGCATCGGCGTCGGACGCGGCTTTGACGTCGGCCACGTCGCGGGCCAGCCGCTCGTCGAACTCCCCGCGCAGGGCCGCCTCGAGGGCGAGGCGGTCGCGCTCGGCCCGCTCTTCGAACTCGTGCATCGCCTGCTGCACCCGGGTCTCGACCTCGGCCCGGCCCCGGGCCCGCTCCTCGGAGAGCTTGGACTCGAGCAGACCGCGCGCCTCCTCTTCGGCCTCGGCGCGTACCCCCTCGGAAACGCGCGAACGCTCCTGCACAAACTGGTCTTGCAACGCCTGGCGCCGGGTGTCGAAATCGGCCTCGAGCTCGTCGCGCAGGTTGCGCTCGAGGGCCTCGAGCTCGCGGCGCAGACGCTCCTCGGCGTCGCGGGCGAGGCGCGATTCGAGCTCTTGCCGCGACCGTTCGGACGAGGCCCGCTCCTCTTTGACCGCGGCCGCGAGGCGCTCTTGCAGACGCGCCTCGGCCTCGACCTTGGTCTTGCCCACCTCCCGGCGCAGCTCGAGGTCGAACTCCTCGCGCATCTGCTCCCGGGCGCGCTCCCACAGCGCGGCCTCGCGTTCGATGCGCTCGGCCTCCCACTTCTCGGCCTGCACCCGCAAGGCGCGCTCGACCTCTTCTTCGACCCGGGCCCGGGCCTCTTCGCTGCGCAGGGCGCGAATGGGGATCGAGTCGGTCTTGGCCTCGGCCGTGACCTGGGGCGCGTCCTCGTCGGAGATCGGCGCTTGGCTCTCGTCGGTGGCGACCTGCAGGCGCTGGGTCGCGACCCGGCTGCGCACCGCCTCCTGGATCTCGGCCACCGCGGAATCGAGCAGGTGGTCGAGGGGCTCTTCGTCGCTGTCCGGCACCGGGGCGGCGGCTTTGGCCGGCACCGGGGCCGACGGCCCGCTCGAGAACACCCCCGAGTCGTCTTGCTCCTCGACGGAATCGTCGTCGTCGGCGTCCACGATGTCGTCCACCGGGACGCTCTGCGCCACCGCGGCCGGGACCGGATCGGCGGCCAGGACCTCCTCGGCCTCGGCCTCGGCCTCGTCGTCATCGTCGGCGGCGGCGTCCACGATGTCGTCCACCGGGGCGCCCTCGGCCACCGAGGCCTCCTCGGACGGGAACTGCTCGGTGGATTCGTCGTCGGCGCTGGCCTCGGCCACGAACGCGTCGTCGTCGAGGTCGGGCACCGGCGAGGACGGAATGTCGTCGTCGTCGAACCCGGCCTCCACCGACGCGCCCTCCGGGCCCTCCTCCGCGCTGTCGTCGTCGACGTCGGCGATGGCGTCCAGCACCGCGGGGGGGGGCCGGAAGTCGGGGTAGGACGCGGTGACCCGGTCCCGCTCGTCGAGGGGCGCGTCGTCGAGGGGGGGCGATGAGAGGGCCTCTTCGTCCTCTTCCGACGACGACGTGGTCTCCCCCCCGGGGCTGGTCTCGGGCAAGGGGGCCAAGCCGCCCCGGTGGGCCTCCTCGACGAACGCCTGCACCGCCTCGTCGTCGGCCTCTTGCGAACGCTCCTCGTCGGCGACCAGGGCTTGGATGCCCACCGCGGTGCTCTCCCCTTCGTCCTCGATGGGGGCGTCGTCGAACAGCGCGTCCTCGACGAGCTGGGGCCCTTGCCCCTCCTCGAACACCGGGCCGCCCTCCAGGGTCGCCTCCACCGGCGCGGGCCGGGGCGCGACCTGGGTCATGTTGACATCTGTGGTATCGTCGAAGTCATCCTTGACCCGGCGCAGGGCCCGCAGGCGTTCGATCTTGCGCATGCGATCGGGGCCCACCGCGTCGGGCTCCGGCGCCGGGGCCTTCTTGTCCGCGAACGCGGTGGTCTCTTCCTCGTCGGAGTCGTCGTCCGCCCAGGCCGACTGGGCCGGCGCGGGCGCGGCTTCGGTCGAGGGGGGATCTTCGGTCCACGGCTCGCCCTCGCCTGACAACGAGGCCACCTCCTCGGCCGACGGGGGCTGGACCAGCACATCGCTGGTGCCGGTGCGTTCGCTCTCCACCGACAACATGCCCGCGGCCGCGTCCTCGACGAGCTGGATGCTCTCGGGCACCGGCGACAAGGACACCCCCGCGGCCTGCTCCACCGCCTGGGTCACGTCCTTGGCCAGGCAGGGGAGGATAAAAAAGCCCGCCGCGCCGATGGCGTCGGCGGTCATCGCGTCCGCCACCGGCTCGTTGCCGGTGCCGAGGAAAAAGGTGGGCAAGGTCGCGGCCTGCTCGATCAACCGGTCCAGCTGTTCACAATACGGGGCGACGCCCCCGCCCTCCGCGACCTGGTCCACGATCAGCGCCACCGCCTCGTACTCTTGCTGGCGGGCCACCGCCTCGGGCAGGCCCCGGGCGAACACCGCGGTGGCTCCGGCAAAGGTCAAGGCCACGCTGATGCCCTCCTCGAGGGCAGCGCGTTCGGTCATGATGAGGATGGCGGGGCTAGCCATAAAGCCGAATTTTCATAGCACGCTGGTTGGATCGACGTCCAAAACCAGGCGGGCGCCTGCTCGTCGGAGATCGGCCTGAAACCCGGTGTCGTCCATGAGCGCCGAAAGGATCCCATGGCGGACAGATGCCGCCGCGGTGCGCAAGTAGAGGTGCACACGGTACATGCCGCGCAACCGCTCCAGGGGCGCGGCCGCGGGGCCGAGCAAGTCCCAGCGGCTCTGGGGCTCGAGCCGGGCCGCGGCGGTGCTCAGCCGGCGGCCCACCGCGTCGGCCCAGGCGAACGCGACCGCTTCGTCCTCGGCCGAGATCCGGAGCAGGGCGATGCGGGACGCGGGGGGGAAAAATGTCGCCTCCCGCTCGAGCAGTTCTTGGGCGATGAAGCCGTCGGTGTCGTGATCCACCGCGCATTGGATCGCGATGTGCCCGGGCTGAAAGGTCTGGATCAACACCTGCCCCGGCTCGGTGCCCCGGCCGGCGCGGCCCGCGACCTGGGTGAGCAACGCGAAGGTGCGCTCGCTGGCGCGGAAGTCGGGCATGGACAGGGCCACGTCGGCGAGCACGACCCCGACCAGGGAGATGCCCGGGAAGTCGTGGCCTTTGGCCACCATCTGCGTGCCGATGAGAATGTCGACCTCACGCTGCTGCACCCGCTGCAGCACCTCGCGCATCTGCCGGGTGCTCTTGACCGTGTCCCGGTCCATGCGCGCGACCCGGGCCCCGGGGAAATGTGACTGGACCTCAGACTCGACGCGTTCGGTGCCGAGGCCGAGCGGCACCATCTGCGAGCGGCACACCGGACAGGAAAAGCCCAGCCGCTCTTGGTGGCCGCACTGGTGACAGAGCAGCACCTTCTTGTGCTGGTGCATGGTGAGCGTGACCGAACATTGGGGGCAGTGGCCGATGTGCCCACACATCTCGCAGAACACCACCGTGGCGTAGCCCCGCCGGTTGACGAACAACAGCGCCTGCTCCCCCTGCTCGAGGGTCCGGGCCACCGCCTTTTTGAGCGGGTCGGACAACACCACCCCTGGCAATGTATCTGCAGCGCGGTCCTGGGCCTTGAGGGTGCGGTCCTGTTTGCGTTTGCGCAGGTCGATCAGGGTCACGCTCGGCAACCCGCCCCCGGTGGCGCGGTGGGGCAACCGCAGGGCGGTGACCTTGCCCCGGCGGACGTTCTCGCGGGTCTCGAGCGACGGGGTGGCCGAGCCGAGCACACACAGCGCCCCCTCTTGGGCCGCCCGCCACAGGGCCACGTCGCGGCCGTGGTAACGCGGGCTCTCGTCCTGCTTGAGGCTCCCGTCGTGCTCTTCGTCGACGACGATGAGCCCGAGGTCGGGCACGGGGGCAAACAGGGCAGAGCGGGCCCCGAGGGCGACCCGGCACGTGCCCTGGCGCAGACGGGTCAGGGCGTCCCGTCGCTCGGCCACCGACAGCGACGAGTGCAGCAGCGCGATGTCCCCCTCGGTGGCGGCGTGCACCCGGGCGAACAGCTGCGGGGTGAGCGAGATCTCGGGCACCACAAAGAGCGCGCCTTTGCCCCGGGCAAGCACGTCGAGCAGGACCTGGAGATAGACCTCGGTCTTGCCCGACCCGGTGACCCCCTCGAGCAAAAACGCCCCCCGGGCCGCGGACAGGATCGCGGCCTTGGCCCGGCGTTGCGCGTCGTTGAGGGTCTTGGGCCGGGCCGGGTCGAGCCCTCCCCGCCGGGACCGCGGCCCTTTGGCTTCGCTCACGATGCGCAACCGGCCCAGCTTCTCGAGGCGCGCGAGCTTGCCCCGCGGGGATTTGAACGCGAGCTTGAGGTCGGCCACGTACAGCGTGCCCGGGGCCGCACGCAAAAACGCATCCAGAGCGATGAGGGCGTGGGCACGCCCGTCGATGGGCTCGCCTCCCTCGAGGACCTCGACCCGTTCGTCGGCGCGGGCCTTGGGGGGCGCGGCCTTTTGGGACTCGAACATGTAGCCGTCGTCGAGCAACCGTTGGATGCGGGCCAAGGGCACGCCGCCTTTGCGCAGCTGCGAGATGGTCTTGCGCTCGCCGGGGGCGAAGCGCATCAACAGCTCGTGCTCGGACTTGGTCAGCCCCATGCCGGTGCCGAACACCTGGGCCCGGCTGCCCTTTTCGCTCAGGGTGAGGATGCGCTTGACCTTGCGCCCGGTGTCCGGCGGCAGGCACAACCGGATGACCTGCCCGAGGGGGGCGAAGTAATAGTCGGCGACAAACTGTGACAAGGCGATCTGGCCCTCGGTGAGCACCGGCTCGTCGTCGAGGACCTCCTCGAGCAGGCGCACCCGGTCCGCGGCGAAGGCGGCCGCGGCCTCGAGGATGACCCCGATGAGTCGTTGGCGGCCGACCACCACGTGGACCCGGCAACCGGGGCGGGCGGTGGCCGCGAGCCGGTCGGGGACGGCGTAGGTGAGCACGCTTTCGCCGTGGGCGACGGGGACCGCCACCTTCACGTACAGGCGGCTCACGACGATGACCACCGCTCGTGCACGAACCGGGCGATGATCAACGTGACGTCGACGTAGGGACCGGTGCCCGGCTTCTGCTCGGCCAGCCACGCGTCGAGCTCGCCCACCGCCGCGCGTTCGCCGCGGTCGAACCGCGAGGCCCAGCTCACCAGCCGGGTCACCGACCGCAGGTAGTCGCCGAACACCTTGACCTCGCGGAACGACCCCAGCGCCCGGTCCGCGGCGTGCAGGTCGCGGGCCGCGCGTTCGGTCATGCCCTGCTCGACCCCGAGCAAGGCGCGCCCGAGCCGGACCATGGCCAGCTCCCGGCCTTTGCGCACGTTGGCCAGGGCCGCGAGGGCCTCGTCATACAATGTCTCTGCTTGGTCGAGGCGGCGCAGCACGTGGTGGCACAGGGCGAGGTAGTACATGTCCACCCCCTCGAGCACCCGGTCCCCCACCGCCCGGTGGATGTCCACCGCCTCTTGCAGCTGGGCCAAGCCCCCCTCGAACTCGAGCAACACCATGCGGGTGGCCCCGAGGTTGCCGAGCACCAGCCCCTCCCCCGCGCGGTCCCCGAGGGCGCGCACCAAGGTCAGGGCTTGTTCGAAATGGGGCCGGGCGGACCGGGCGTGGCCCGACAGCACCAACGCGATGCCGATGTTGACCAGCAACCGGTACTCGAGGTCGACGTCGCCCTGGTACCGCACCAATGCCAACGCATCCTGCATGCGCTCGAGGGCCCCCGCGAAGTCGCCCGAGGTCATGATCAGCAACGACCGCTCGAGCTCGATGCGCCCGGTGAGATCGTCGAACCCTTCCCGGGCGCAGATCTCCGCCGCCTGCTCGAACAGGTCGCGCACCTGCTCGGGGTTGGCGTTGCGGTGCTCGAGCCGCGACCACGAGCCCAGGATCTGCACCCGCAGCCGGTGCTGCTGCCCGATGAGCGCCTCTTTGACCGCCCGGGCGAAGGTGTCGGACGCATCTTGGGTGCGGCCCCGGGCGGCCAGCGCCCGGCCCAAGTGGTACCGCACCTCGGCGCTGTCGACGGGACCTTTGGCCCAGGCGAGGGCTTTTTCCAGCAGGGGGATCGCTTGGCTGGCGGGACCGGTGAGTTGGTAGAGCTCGGCCAGGCACAACACCGCGCGGCGGGCCAGGGCGGTGTCGACCCCGGCCATGTTCTCCGCCGCGGACAGGAGGTTGTTGCGCTCGACGCTGACCTCGGCCACCGCGTGCGCCCCGCTCAGTCCTCGACGAGAGTGCAGCAGCTCCTCGGTGCGGGTGACCACGTAGCGGGCGTGCCGCCGGGTCACCGCCGCGAGGTCGGCGGTGGCCGCGGCCTTCTTCGCGGCGAACATTTTGATGGGTCTGTACATGTCGAAACGAATGTCAGACTCGTCTTCGTCGACGTACAGCAAGGACTTGTCCCGCAGGCCCTGGACCACGTCCAGCACGTAAGGGGCGCCCGGGACCGCGGACAAGTCCAGCACCGCCTCGGCGGCTTCGAGGCTGAAGCCCCCGCGGAACACCGCGCACTGGGCGAAGGCGGTGCGCTCGGCCGCGGTGAGGAGGTTCCACGACCATTCAATGGCACTGGACAATGTGGCTTGACGGCCCCCCTTGCGGTGGTCGCCGAGGAAGTCGAGCCGCTCCTCCAGCCGGGCGCAGATGTCCCGGGGGCTCATCAGCCGGGTGCGGGCCGCGGCCAGCTCCACCGCCAGGGGCATCGCGTCGAGCAAGATCGCCACCCGGCGAATCGCCGCCCGGTCCGCGGCCCCGGGGTAGGCCCGATCCGCCCGGGCCAAGAACAGCTCCACCGCGTCGTCCACGTCGAGCGGACCGAGGTCGATGACCGTCTCCTGGTGCACCGCGAGGGGTTCGCGCGAGGTCGCGAGCAACCGGATGTCGGGATTTTTGTGGGCCAGGGTGCGCACCAGCTCCGCGGCCGGACCCGGGGCCTGCTCGAGGTTGTCGAGGATGAGCAACATCGGCCCGCGGTGGGCCAACGCCTCGCTCAACGCGTCGACGGTGGTGTCCGGTCCCAGGGCGTGGCCCACCCCCACGTCGTGGGCGATGGCCTGCACCATCATCGGCAGGTCGGTACACTCGGCCAACCCACAAAACCACACCCCCCCGGGCAGCGCCTCGGCCCCGACCAACCGACGCGCGACCTCCTTGGCCACCACCGTCTTGCCCGTGCCCCCGGGGCCCACGATGGTGGTGATGCCCCCGCGGCGGGACAGCGCCTTGTGGAGCCGGTCGAGCACCTCGCGCCGGCCGTAGAGCGGCCCGGTGTCTTCGATGTTGGTCGACGAGGAAGCGCTGATGCTGACCTTGTCCCCGAAGGTCCGGCCCTTGAGGGACTGGGGCAGCACCCGCAACAAGCGCATGTCCTGCAGCTGGCGATCGACGCTGCTCACAAATGCCCCCGGCAGCGCGGCCGCGGCCCCGGCCAAGGGGGCCTCGACGAGGATCTCGCCGGGGTGGGCCAGCTCATCGAGGCGCTCGGCCTCGTCGAGCACCTCCCCCACATACCCGTGCCGGCCGGTGAGGGCGTCGAGCCGGCGCTCGGCCTTGCCGAAGGCCACCCCCATCGACAGCCGCAGCCCCGCGAACAACAGCCCCCCGTCGAGGTCGCGCTCGTGGGCGGCGAAGGGCAGGTCGGCGAGCTCGTCGGGGAACGGGGCGGTGAGCAAATCCTTCTGCACCTCCAGACACCAGCGCACCGCGGCCTCGGCGGACGGAAACGCGAAGCGGTACTGCGGCGCCTGGTGGCCAAACGCGTAGCCCTCGTGCGCGGCCAGCCGCAACGACAGCACCTCCTCGACGACGTCGAAGGCTTGCCGGGCGAGACCGGGGGCCTCGGCCTTGAGCCGGCGCCCGTCTTTGGCCGTGGTCACCACCAGCGCGACCTCGCCCTGGGGGGCCACGCTCTCGCCGGGGGTGAGGATGCGCCGGTGCTCGAGACTGGACCGATCGGTCTCGGTGTTGTCGTACACGTCGTCCTCGAACATCTCGAGCGGGGGCCGGGGGGCGCGGCGCTGCTGCAACAACCCGAGCACGTCGGACGCGGTCTGGGGCCGGCGACCGGGGTCTTTTTCGAGCAGGCCGAGCACCAGCCCGTCGAGGTGGGCGGGCAAGGACCGGGTGGAGATTTGACTCGGCCGCGGCGGCGGGTCCTGCAGGTGCTGCAGCAACAGCATGGGGGTGTTGCGCGCCTCGAAGGGAGGACGCCCGGTGAGCATCTCGAACAGGATCACCCCGAGGGCGTACAGGTCGCTGCGGGGATCGTTGCGCACCCCTTCGATCACCTCGGGGCTGATGTACCGCGGGGTGCCGATGAGGATGCCGGTCTGGGTCACGGTCTGGTCGTCGTCCCCGTCGAGGATCTTGGACAGACCAAAGTCGAGCAGGCGCACGTCGAGGTCGCCCCCCGCGAGCATGATGTTGCCCGGCTTGAGGTCGCCGTGCACCACTTTGTGTTCGTGGGCCGCGGCCAATGCCGCTGCAACCTGTTCGGTGATGGTCACCGCGTGCTCCGGGTCGAGCCGGGTCTGGGCCATGCGCCGCGACAGGGTGTCCCCCCCGATGAGCTCGAGCACCAAATACGGACACGGCCCCGCGGGCAGGTCCGCCTCGCCACAATCGAACACGGTGATGATGTGGGGGTGCACCAGCCGGGTGGTCACCGCGATCTCCCGCAAGAACCGCGCGCGGGCGGTGTCGCTGTCCCGCCCCGGCCGCACGAGCTTCACCGCCACCTTGCGGCGCAGCCGCTCGTCGAGGGCCTCGTACACCAAGCCCATGCCCCCGCCCCCGAGGCGCTTGAGCACCCGGTAACGATCGGAAAACAGAGCCCCCACCAAGTCGTCGGTCGACACCGCGCGGTTTGCCTCCTTCGGTGGGTTGTCTTACACCACCGATGGCCCACAATACTGCTACGCTTTGGCCCCCTTCGCACCTGTATCGCGCCGGGGCTCGAGGGAAAGGCTCGCCGATGACGTCACCGTTGACCCCGCCCGAAGACCTCAACGACACCCCCGCGCTGCAGGCCTGGGCCGACCGGCTGGTGGCGCACTTCCAAAAGATCGAACGCCCCCGCGGGGTGGAGGCGGCGCGCACCATCCAGACCGCCATCGCCGAGGAAAAGGGGGGGCCGGCGGTGGAAAAGGCGGTGGGCGAAGCCAGCATCGTCATTCTCCAAGAGAACCTCCGCGACTCGGCGGAGGCCTACCGCGACCTCATCGTCCCGGTGAAGAAGGAGCGCGACAAGCACCCCACCGGGTCGGTGTCGCACGAGAAATTGAGCAAAGCCATCGACGTGTACGGCACGGTGCAGAGGCTGTTCACCGAGGCCGCCGACGCCCTCGAGGAGGGTGGCGAAAGCGGGCACGAGAAGATGAGCGTGGCGGTCAAAGAAGCCCAGGATCAGCTCGCCGCCCTCGAGCTCGACAAAGGCTGAGACGGGGCCGGCGATGATGCGCACCCTCTCGGTGATGTACCGCCACGCCCTGCGCACGGTGCGCGCAGCGGGCATGCCTTTTTTTGTGTCGGTGTTGATGTGCGCGATGGGGCTGTTCGGCCTCGCGGTGTTCGCGACGTTTATGCTCAACGTCGACCGGCTCACCGGATCGGTGAGCGAACGCATCCGCGCGGTGTGTTTTCTCGACGTCAAAGGCCTGGCCGAGGCCGAAGAGGTCGAGGCCCGCGTGGCCGCGCTCGACGGGGTCAAACACACGGTGCTGGTCACCCCCGAGCAGGCCCTGGAGAAGGTCGCCGCCAGCCTCGGCGAGGATGGCCAAGCCGCGCGCGACAGCGGCATTGTCATGCCCTTCATCGTCGAGGCCACCCCCGCCCCGGGGGCGGTGGGCGACGGGTGGCTCGGCCGGTTGCGCGAGGTGCCGGGGGTCGACGAGGTCATGCACCCGAGCGCGGACATCGAGCGGGTGGACGCGTTTTTGGATCTGGTGCACGGCAGCGGGCTGTTCTTGGCCGTGCTGATGGGCCTGGTGGTGCTGGTGGTGGTGAGCAACGCGGTGCGCTTGACGCTGTTTTCGCGACGAGAAGAGATCGCGATCATGAAGTTGGTGGGCGCCACCGACGGGTTTGTGCGGGGGCCGTTCTTGTTCGAAGGGTTTTTGCAGGGGGTGCTCGGCGGCCTGGTCGCGCTGTCGCTTCTGTACCTGACCCAGGAGGTGTGGTCCCAGGTGTTCGCCACCGCGCTGGCCGGGACGCTCGGTGCAGCGACATTTGATTCCCTCCCGGTGTCGTCCGCCCTGTGGCTGGTGCTCGGCGGCGGCCTGCTCGGGCTGTGCGGCGGGGCCATCTCCATCGGCCGGTTCTTGCGGGTGTGACCATGCGCGGCCTGCTCATCGGCCTTTCTCTTTGTGTGCTCGCCGCCACCGGGCGCGCGGCCACCGACGATGTGAGCGACCACCGCCGCACCCTGGCCAATCTGCAGGCGGAGCTCGTCGAGCACCGGGCCGCGCTCAAGGATCTGTCCAACCAAGAGCGCTCGATCCTGCTCACCATCCGGTCGCTGGACCGGGCCCTGTCCAAGTTCGAAGCCGAGGGGCGACAGGCCGAGCGCACCGTCGAACAGCTCCGCCAAAAACGCGAGCGGCTCACCGCGGAGGTCGCGGTCCTGACCCAGACCCTGGACGGGGCCCGGGCCCGCCTGTCTCGACGGTGGCGCACCATCTACGCCGAGGGCCAAGGGGGCGCGGTCCGGCACCTGCTCTCGTCCCACTCCTTCGAAGACTATGCCTACCGCTACCGGTACCTCGCGGCCCGGGCCCAGATCGATCGCGCCCTGCTCGCCCAGGTCGAAACCGTGCGCACCGACAAGGCCGCCCGGGAGCAGGCCCTGCGCGAAGCCGAGCAGAATGCAGATGCATTGCGCAACGCCCTGGTCGAACAGGGCCGCATCGTCGAGCTCGTGCGCGCCGAGCGCAAAGACGCGGTGGCCCAGATCGAACAACAAAAGGCCCTCGGGGTCCGGGCGGTGACCGAAAACGTGGCCCTGCAAAAGGAAGTGCAACGCGAGCTGGTGTCGCTGTTGCGCAAAGCCCCGCCCCGCCGCCGGCCGCCCCAGGGGGTGCTCAAGGCCGGGCTGCGCCGGCCGCTGTCGGGGGCGATCTTCCGCGACTTCGGCACGGTCAAAGACAAGGTCACCGGGGCCAAGGTCACGTCCAATGGCATTCACATCCGCGCGGCCCTGGGCACCAAGGTCCTGTCCCCCGGCGACGGAACCGTGGTCTACACCGGGTGGCTGCGCGGCTTTGGCCAAATGGTGATCATCGACCTCGGCGAGCACACCCACGTGCTGCTCGGGCACCTGTCGCGCAGCGTGGTCAAGCGCGGCGACCTCGTGGCCCGGGGCCAAGTGGTCGGCTACTCCGGCGACACCGAGAGCATGGACGGTCCCCAGCTCTATCTCGAACTGCGCCGCAAGAGCCGGCCGATCAATCCCGCTCGGTATCTGCGCTCGTCGTGACCGCCACCGCGGCGGGGGCGGCCTCGGCCGTCGCGGGGCCGGGCGCGGACGGCGCGGGCAACACCCCTTGCGCGGCCTTGGCCACCTCGAGGGCGGACGCGCCGTGGGAAGAGCGCTCCCGGGCCAGGGCGATGGCCGCGGCCACCTTCTCGGGGTGGGCCGAAGAGATGAGCACTTTTTTGACCTTGCCCTTGTCGTCGCGCCAATGGATGCGCACCCCGCGGCCCTTGTCCCCAATGAGATTGTATGCGGTGGTCCCGTCGAAGCCTTTGCGGATGCCGTAGCCCCCGTATTCGGTCCACTTGTAGTCCACCGCCTCGGCCTTGGTGATCGACGCCACCGGGATCTTGGGACCGAACAGCCCGTACTGAATGTGCACCTGCGCCTCGGACACCACCACCCGCAGCGTCGAGAAAATCGCCCAGGCCACGAAGAACAACGGCAACGCGAACCAGGGGCCGAACCCCGCCAGCGGGTCGACGAAGGGCAAGCCCAGCGCGATCAACACCGGCAACATGAACAACAAATGAAAGAACCAAGGGACGTGCATCTTGTCCCGCAACAAGACATCGCCGTCGCCGGCCATGTACTTGCTTTCGTAGTCGTCCGCGTCGGTGTCCCGGTTTGGCGGTTCGGGGTCGGTCACGATGCTACGTTATCCCGATGTCCGTCCGCGTGTACGATTTGGTGGAGACCGTCCTGCAGGGGCGGGCGCGGTTTTCGCGCAACCGGCACTTTGACGCCCACCAGGACGAAGACTTCGCACGGGCGGTGCGCATCGCCCGCCACCTCGAGACCATCATCGGTGAGCTCACCCTCGCCGGGGTCACCCCCGAGGCCCGGCGCGACGGCGACGAGGTCGTGCTGCGCTACGAGGTGCCCGAGCCGCGCGGGCCCTATTGGCGCCAAGCCCGCTTTTCCGATCGCGAGTGGTCGTTGCTGGTGCGCTACGCGCCGGCCCCGCTCGAGGCGGGCTGACGGGGCGTTCGCCACGTCGTCTACTCCGCTTCGGGTCGCGCCTCGGGGTCGATGGTGAGCAGGTACGTCCCCCACCCGGCCCCCACCCCCGCCACCACCAACCCGACGGTGACGGCCGCGGCCGAGACCCACAGCGCATACTGACCCGCGTTGTTCCACCAGGTCTGGCCCCATGTGGCCTGGGCGTACGCGGCCTGGGCGTCGACGGGTGCATCGACATTGTCCTCGGGGATCTGGGCCAGCTGCGCCACCGCATTTTGGTACACAAGATACGGCACCACCGCGAGAGCGCCCGCCGCCACCCCGGTCGCGGCCACCGCCGCGCTCGCCCCCACCAGGGCCCAAGGCACGCTCAACTCGACGAGGCCGGGCCCCGTCTTGACCTCGCTGTCGGGATCGACCTCGAGCACCACCCGGGCCTGCTGCGACTGGCACTGCAGCAGGCGCAACTCTTGGACGTGGGGCACGTGGCCGGCGCGGGTCACCCGGAGGTGGTGTTGCTCGCCGCTCAATCCTTCGAGCCTTCCGTCGTCGTCGCGCACCCCGTCGATCCACACCGCGGCGTCGGCGGGCTCGACCGTGATCGACACCGCACACAATGACGTTGCGTCCTTCAACAAAGACGTGACCCCCGCCCGCAGCGGGGGGATCTGGGCCTGGCGGGCCGCGGGCAACCGCACGCGCACCCGCGCCACCTCTTTGCCCGCCCCCACGTCGACGAGGATGGTCTCGACCCCGACCCCATCGAGCTCGCCGGTGGCGGTGCCGATGAGCACGTACTGCACGTCGCTGAGCTGGCCGAGCTCCACCGCGCATTGGGTCTGCTGGGCGTCGCAATCGAGCCCGAGGCTTTGGGCCGATTCGTACAGCTCGATCGTGGTCTGTTCGGCCTGGACCCGGTGGCCCCCGGACAGCTCCACCGCCTTGCGCACAATGGCATTGATGCGGCCCACGTCGTTGATCGCGAGCTGGTTCACCGAGAACGGAAGCACCGCCATGGTCGGCCGGGTGTCAGGGGGCGACGCCGGCGCGTCGACCCCGGCGGGGGCGGCGGGGGGGGAATCCTGGTCCCGGGCGTCGTCGCCGGGCCGTGCTTGGGCCCCCGCCGACGACGAGGACAGCAGCACGGCCAACGCCCAGGTCGCGCACGTCGAGGGGGACACCGCTTGGTTCATGATCTGAACTGTACCAGCGCCGGCCCCGCCCCGTGCCCGGGCCAGACCCGTGTTATGTTTTGAGCCGCCCATGGGATCCTTCGACGCCGCCTTCCCCCGGCCCTTTGGTGAGTACCTCCTGCTGCAGTCCTTTGGACGCGGGGGCATGGGGGAGGTGTTCTTGGCCCGGCGCGACCACCTGGGCGTGACCCAGCTGTCGGTGATCAAGACCTTGCGGCGCGAGCTCGCCGACGACGCCGAGTACATGGGGCGTTTTCGCGACGAGACCCGGGTCGCGGTCCAGCTCCGCCACGCCAACATCTGTCAGACTTTTGACGCCGGCTCCATCGACGAGACCCCCTTCATCGAACTCGAGTTCATCTCCGGGGTCACCCTCAAGTCCTACCTGGCGCAACTCGAGCGGGAAAAGCTCCCCCTCAACCCCTCGCTGGCGGTGCACATCGGGTGCGAGCTGCTCGAGGCGCTCGCCTACGCCCACCGGCACGAAGACCCACTCACCGGCCAGGCGCTGCACATCGTGCACCGGGATGTGTCCCCCCACAACCTGATGCTCAGCTACGAAGGCGAGGTCAAGCTCATCGACTTCGGACTCGCCCAAAGCAGCCACAAAGAAGAGAACACCGCCAGTGACATTGTGCTGGGCAAGGTCGCGTACATGGCCCCCGAGCAAGCCCGGGGCGACGAGGTCACCGGCGCCGCCGACCAGTACGCGGCCGCGGTCCTCATCAGCGAGATGTTGACCGGCCTGCGCTTTTTTGAGCAGCGCTCCAACCAACAGATCTGGAACATGGTCATGGACGGGTCGCACCGCCCGCGCCGGTTTGCCGAGCTGCCCGAGGCGGTGCAGGAGGTGCTCGACCGGGCGCTCTCCTCGCAGCCGTCGGTGCGGTTTGAATCCTGCGACGCGTTCCTCGACGCCTTTCGCGACGCCGCCGCCACCGTCTACCCCATCGCCTCGACCAGCGAGCTGCGCCGTTCGCTCCGGGGTTTGTTCGCGGCCCAAATGGCCAAGCAGCGCGCGCTGCTCATCCAACAAGCCAAAGAGACCTCCGACGCCGTCGAGGCCGCGCCGGGGCCGACCATGCCCGAGCACTCCACCGCGCAGCGCACCCCCGTCCACGTCGTCGACGAGCTGTCCGGCAACACCCCGTCGCCGGCCTCTCGCACCGCGCCCCGCGCGTCGCCCCGGGCCAGCGCCGCGATCCAAGCCGCGCTGCGCCCCGACGACAGCGTGGTGCAAAAGGCGTTGCCGCGGTCACGCCTGGGCCCGCGCCTGGCCGCCGCGGCCGCGGTCTGCGCCGTGGTCGGGCTCGCCTTCTGGCTCGGGCAACACAAGACCCCGGCGCCCGAAGCCCCGGCCCCGGTCGTCACCGCCCCGGTCGCGGGTCCGCCCGAAGACCCCGGGGCCTCACCCCCCGCGCCGCCGCCGCCCGCGCCCGCCGACGAAGCGCCCCCCACCGACGACCCGCCGGCCCCGGCCCCCGCGGCGCCGGCCAAACCAAAACGCCTGGCCGCGGCCAAACGCGCCGCGCCCGAACCCGCCGCCCCCGAGCCCGAGCCCGAGCCCGCGCCGGCCCCGGCCGCCCCCGCCCCGGTCGACCCCGCCCCCGCCCCGGTGCGGGCCCCGGTCAAGGCCGCCGCCGCCCCCGTCGAGGTCGCGCCGCCCCCGATGCCGATCTCCGAAGCGGTCAAAATTGTGAAGAGCTGTTCGCTCGGGGGCGCCAAGACGGTGCAGCGTCTGATCCAGCGCATCCCCACCGGGAGCTTGACCAAAGAGCAAGGCCGCTTGGTGACGTTTTGGGCGCGAAAGTGCCAAGCGCGCTGAGCGCGACTCACCCGCCGGGGCACAGGGCGGCGCAGTCATCGACCGCATCCCCGGTCTCATCCACACAGCTGCCCACCGCGCACAGCCGCCCCCCGGTCTGATCGACAAAACCCGGCGCGAGCACGACCTCGTCGAACACCACCGACACCCCGTCGTCCACCGTCACGGTGGTGGCCAAATGTGCCTGTAGGCCCGTGCACCCCGATCGAAACCGCACCTCGGCCGGACCCACCGCCTCCACCGCGTCCACCCCGCTCACGCGCACCGACTGGGTCGGCGAAGACCACCCCCCGACGTCGCCGGTCAGTCGAAGCCGCGACAAGGGCGGGTCGAACTGCGCGTCGATGTCCCCCCCGATGGTGTAGGTCATGCCCGGCGCGGGCGTGACCGGGCCGGGGGCAAAGTTGCCCCCCACCACCAAGACGCTGGCCGGGTCTTGGTCGATCTGCAGGGGTCCGCTGATGTTGTTGGTGTTGAAGTTGCCGTCCACCACCAGCCGGTGGGGCCCCAATGTCACGTGGCCTTCGCCGAGGATGTTCCCGTCGAGCACGAAGTTGCCGGTGGTGTGGAGGTTGGCCCGCAGGCTCATCCCGGTCTCCGCCTGCACGGTGCGAAAGCCGCCCGACAGCACCGCCGAGCCGGTCTCCAAGACCACATCGTGGCCCATCGCGGCCGAGACATGGGCCGCGGAGAAGACGCGCAACGACCCGCCCAAAAACCCGGTGAGCTGCACCCCGGGCTCCACCCACACATGGTCCACCGAGGCGGTCCAGCTCACGGTCAAGTCATGCGCCACCACCGCGTCGTCGCTGAGGTCGGGCGAGCCCGGCTCGTTCCACGCGCTGGCGCTGGTCCAGCTCGTGCCGTCCCCCGACGTGGTGTAGGTGAGCGCGGGGGCGCGAAACAAATATACGCAATGTGACTGTACGCCCGCGGGCCCCTCGACGTCGACCAAGGCCGCGGCCCGGCCGCTCGCGGCCACGCGTTCGACCTCGTACGCGGCACCGCCGGTGAACACGATCTGACCGCCCCCGGGCCCCATCACCGGGTAGGTGCCGGGCACCACCGCCAAGCCGGGGTCGAGCTCTACCTCCCCCGCGCACAGGCCCGCGCCCCAGCCGGTGGCCACGCTGTTGCGCACAAACGGCGAGGGACCGTTTTGGTGACAAGCGGTCTCGTCCAAGACCGCCGCGTCGACAACACCCGCGTCGAGACCACCCGCGTCGGGAACGCTCACATCGGGAACGCTGGCGTCGAGACCACCCGCGTCGAGAACGCTGGCGTCGACACCACCCGCGTCGGGTACGCTCGCGTCGGGACCGCTCGCGTCGACAATCCCGGCGTCGGGGAGCGCCGCGTCCACGGCCGGGGGCGGTTCGGTGATCCCCGCGTCGAGCCCGCCGTCGTCGAGGCACACGATGTAAGCGGGCACGGGGGTGAAGGGCGAGACCTCGCAGCGGTTGGCCACCACCGTGCCGGTCGGTCCGGCCGCGGCCCGGGCGCTGGACCGGACGCGCAACGTGCCGAGCACGCGGGTGGTGGTGCCCGGCACCGGCGCCAGCGTGCCGCCGAGGTCGAGGTCGCCGTGGACGTCGGTGGACGTGAACACGCGCACCTGGGCGCCGGGCTCGACGATGGCGTGGTGGAGGTAGGCCCCGGTGGCGGCGGGCACGCGCACTTCGATGTCGCGGTCCCGGTCGACAAAACAGAACACGATGCCCGCGGGGGGCGCGAGGTGTTCGGCCGCGAGACCGGTGCCCACCAACACCCGGCCGGCCGCGCCGACGATGTTGCCCAACAGGGACAAGCGGCCCTGCACCACCAGCGTCGGGGGCGCGAACAGGGGCTCTTGTTCGTCGGGCAAGAAGTGCACGTCGACCCGGGCCTGGTCTTGCACAAAGTCGCCTGCCACCTCCAGGGTCGTGCCCTGAACGACGTCGAGCGCGCCCGCTTCGTGGCGCAGGTCCGCAGAGACATGGACGGGGCTGACCACCCGCGCGTCCCGCTGCACGCGCAAGCTGTGCACCGCCCCCGCGATGTCCACCGCGGGGCCGGCGGGCCCGAGCTCGACTTGGCCCAAGACCCGGCCCGAGGCGAACATGGTGTCGCCGTGCACCGTGACCCGGGACAGCGACGGGGTGACCTCGGGGGTGGTGAACAGCCGGCCCACCGCGGCCTGGGCGTTGCCCGCGAGCGGGCGGTCCGCGACCGGCACGAGCACGTCGATGTCCGCGTCGGGCACGCGGCCCGCGGGGTCCCAGTTCGCGCCGGTGTCGAAGTCTTCGCTGGCGGCCCCGGTCCAGGTCGAAAAGAGCGCGTCATCGGTCACGCCCACCACCACCACCAAGAGGTTGAAGCCCACGGTGTGCACCCCGTCGCTCACCTCGACGCGGAACGGGTCTTTGCGCACCCCGTCGACCCCGGCGCCGGCCTCGTACCGGTAGCGGGCCCCGTCGAGGCCGAGCAGTCCGACCAGGCCCGCGGGGTCACTGACCAAGGCGAACGTCAGCGCGTCGCGGTCGGGATCGGTGACCAACAGCGCCCCTTCGGCCACGTCCCCGCTGCGCACCACCACCACGTTGGTGCCGATGACCGGCGGGCGGTTTTCGGGGTCGGGCAGCGGGCGCGCGCCGGGCACGCACACCCGGGGCACGCCGGCGGGCGCGTCGTTCACGCAATAATGGGCACGAAGCGCGTCGGCGCAGTCGCGATCGGTCTCGCAGGGCCGGCCGGTGACGGGCTCGTCGAGCCCGCAGGCGCACAGCGCCCCCACAAGGGCAAAAGCGGACCACCGGGCGGGGGACAAAAAGGCCACGAACACATCAACGTAGGGGGGCCGCGGCGGGACACAAAAGCCCACACGCCCCTGTGTGTGGTTTCGACACAGCTAAGCCGCGATCCGAACCGCGCGCGGCTCAGCGCACTTCGTCCGCGCCGAGGTCGGGCGCGGGGCCGAAGGGCCGGATGTCCCCGTCGAGGTCGACCAGCGTGGGGTTGGCGCTGGCCGCGTCGACGCACGGCGAGGTCGGCGCGAGGTGATAATCGGGCGCGACCAAGCCACAGTTGAGCATCAGGTTGTCGGGCCACGCTTCGTCGATGGTGTTGCCCACCGGGGCGCAGGTCGCGCCCACCGCGCTGAGGCCCCCGTTGCCCCAAATGATGTTCGCTTCGAGGACCGCGCCGTCCCCGTTCGAGCTGCAGCGGACGCCGCTCGGGTTGGAGCCGTTGCTTTGGTTGCCCATCACGGTGTTGAACGCGAACCGGCCGCCCTGGGCCTCAATTCTGACCCCGGCGCGGTCGCCATTGCCTGTGCCGTTCTCGGAAATGACATTGCTTTCCACCACGTACCCGTCACAGGCCAAGACGAGGCCAAATCCACCCGCTCCGACGACAGTGCTTCCGGTCAAGGTCAAACCCGCGCCCGACTCGCACACCACCCCGTCCTCCGACACGGGTCCCACCTGCACATGAGACACCGTCGCGGTCCCGCTCTTGATCCGCATCCCCTTCCCTTGGGAACTGATGATTGTCAGGCCCGAGATGGTCACGTCAGCATCCTCGATCACCACCGCGCTATCCCCCGCGCCCCCCACCAGGGTCGCTCCCGGTGCGCCGACGATGCTCACGTCCTTGGTTTTGAGGAGCAGGTCATCGAAGTAGAATCCGGCGTCGACGAACACCACGCCGCCCGGCGGAACCGCCGCGTAAGCGTCGCTGACGCCGGGCACATCGCCAGGCACCCGCACCAGGTCCCCGTGGACCGCGCACACGCTGGGCCGTGCGCCCACACACTCGTGGGTCGCCGCCTCCACCGCGCAGCCCGGGTCACAGCCGTCGCCGCCCACGGGGTTGCCGTCGTCGCAGCCTTCGCCCGGCTGCAAAAAGCCGTCGCCGCACACCGGCCAGGTGCAGTCGTTGCGGCATGCATTGCCATTGGAGGTGTCGCCGTCGTCACACTGCTCGTCCCCCTCGACGAGGCCATCGCCACACACCGCGGCCACGCCCCCGTCGGGGGCGGCGACGTCCGCCCCCCCCGCGTCGAGACCCGCATCGGGCCCCGCGTCGAGACCCGCGTCCACCCCCGCGTCAAGACCCGCATCGGGCCCCCCCGCGTCGAGCCCGGCGTCCATGCCTGCGTCGAGGCCCGCGTCCGGCCCCCCCGCGTCGAGGCCGGCGTCGAGCCCGGCGTCGAGGCCCGCGTCCGGCCCCCCCGCGTCGGGGCCGTGCGCATCGGGGAGCCCCGCGTCGGGGTCTTCGTCCCCCCCGCTGTCGCGCCAGGCTCCGGCGTCGAGCACATCGTCGCCATCGAGGCAGGTGATGTGCGCGGGGAGCGGGGTGAACGGGGAGATCACACAGACATTGGCCACCACCTGGCCTTGTTCACCTTCCGGCACCTCGACGGTGGGGAACACGATGAGCGCACCGATCACCCGGGTCACCGTGCCCGGCGCGGCCCCGAGCGCCCCGCGCAGCTCCACCGTGCCCCGCATGTCACTGTTTTTGACAAAGCGGACCCGGGCCCCGGCCTCGATCACGGTGGCGCGCAAATAGGCCCCTGCCGAAGCCGGCACGTCGACGTCGCGGGTGCCTTCCCCGGGGGTGAACACCACGGTGGTGCCCGGCCCCGGGGCCAACCCCGGCGCGGTCACATCGCCGCCCAACAGCAATCGCCCGGGGGTCGAGCCGCGCACCGTGCCCACCAAGGTCATCGCCCCGCCCACCACCAGCGTCGGGGGGGCCAGCGCGTCCTCGTCGGGCACGAACACCACATCGCCCGCCCCCGCCAGTTGCACCAAATCGCCGCTCACCGACAGCGCCGCCCCCGCCGCCACCCGCAGGCTGCCGCCTTGGTGCACGAGGTCACCGTCCACCGCCACCGCGCTCACCACCTCGGTCCGCCGCTTCACCGTCACCGCCGAGAACTGCCCCGCCCATTCCACCGGCGGCCCGTCCGCCGCGAACGTCACCGGCCCGAGCACTTTGCCCGCCGCCACCGCGGCGTCACCGAACACGCTGAGCCCGTCGGGGGCTGGGTTGTGTCCCGGGGTCACAAACAGCCGCTGCACCTGCCCCATGCCACTGGACAGCGCGCTGCCGCCTCCCTCGTCGGTGAGCAGCACATCGATGGCCGCGTCCGGCACCCGGTCGGCGGGCAACCAGTTGGCCGCTTCGTCAAAGCGCCCGTCCACCGCGCCGGTCCAGGTCGAAAAGGTCGCGCCGTCGGTCATCCCGATCACCACCACCAGCAGGTTGAACGCCACCGTGGCCGCGCCGTCGGACACCTCGATGCGGAACGGGTCGCGCACCACCCCGTCGACGTCCGCCCCCGCCTCGTAGCGCACGACGTCACCGTCGAGCACGAGCAGCCCGAACAGGCCTTCGGGCGCTGAGCGCAACGCAAACGTGAGCGGGTCATCGTCCGGATCGGTGACCGCGAGGCGGGCTTCGTGGCTTGTCCCACTTTTCACCACCACCACGTTGGTGCCGATGACCGGGGCGCGGTTGTCCAATGCCGGGACCGGTCGTTCGCCGGGCACACAGACGTGGGGAATGCCCTCGGGCGCGTCGTTCACGCAATAGTGCGTGCGCCCACCACCAGCGCAATCGTCGTCATCGTCACAAGGACGTCCGGTCAAGGGCTCGTCGAGGCTGCACCCCGGCGGACACAACCCACCCACCAGCAGCCCCAACCACAGCCAGATGCGCATCGTGTTCACAATCGCACCGGCCGCCCCCGCGCGGCAAACCGCGCGCCGACCTGATCGGAGATCGCACATTTTTTGGGCCCGGCCCCAGATCGGCCGGCGGGGTGGCCCGTTTGTACCCCCGACCGACGAACCCACGGAGTCCACGATGCTCAAACGCAGCCTTCCTTACATCAGCCTCGGCGCCCTCGGCCTGTGCGGCCTGCTCACCTTCCAACCCGCCGCCTTTGGCCTCGCCAAAAGCGCGCCGCAGATCTCCGACGCGGGCAGCGTGAGCGTCGAAGCCCAGCTCGAGCGCACCAAGCTGCTCGCGGGCGAGCGCGGCGAGACCTTCACCCGCATCCGCCTCCGCGGCGCCGACGCGCCCGCCCAAGAAAAACGTCTCCCGGTGGCGCTCACCCTGATCATCGACACGTCGGGGTCGATGCGCGGCGAGAAGATCGTCAGCGCCCGCGAGTCCGCCGCCGCCGCCATCGAGCAGCTGCAAAACGGCGACCGCTTCACCGTGATCACCTTTTCCAACGGGGCTGAGGTGCTCGTGCCCCCCACCCGCATCGACGACGACAACCTCGCCGCCGCCCTCGCCAAGGTGCGCGGCCTGTCCGCCACCGGCGGCACCGACATGGTCGCGGGCCTGTCCACCGGCGGCGCGATGGCGCAAAAGATGGCCAGCACCGGCGGCACCAGCCAGAACAACCGCGTGATGCTCCTGTCCGACGGCCAGCCCAACACCGAGGCCGGCCTCGACGCGGCGATCCAGACCATGTCCCGGGCCGGCATCCTCACCACCACCCTCGGCATCGGCGCCGACTACAACGAAGACCTCATGGCCCGCCTCGCGGACAAAGGCCTCGGCAACTACTACTTCGTGCAGTTCGCCCACCAGATGCCGAAGATCTTCGAGACCGAGGTCGCGGCCCTGGCCACTGTCGTCGGCAAAGAAGCGGTGGTGACCATCGCGCTGCAAAACGGGGTGCAGGTCGAAGAGGTCTACGGCTTCCCCTTCTCGCGGGGCAAAGACGTGGTCGCGATCAACGTCGGCGATGTCTATGCCAAGCGCAACATTGACATCCTCGCGCGCCTGTCGGTGCCCGCGCACAGCGGCGAGAAGGACCTTGTCGACGTCAAGGTGACCTACCACGACGCGCTCGACAACCAGGCCAAGCGGGTCAACGAGCGGCTCGCGGTGGTGTTCACCCGGGACGAGGCCGCGGTCACCGCGTCTTTGGTCCCCGACGTGGCCAACAAGACCCAAAAAATCAAGACCGCCCTCGCCATGGAGCGCGCCACCTCCGCCTACGCCGCGGGCAAAAAAGACGCCGCGCGCAAGATCATCGAAGAACAAAAAGCCGACAACAGCGCGTTTGGTTCGATGGCCGGGGGCAGCTTTGCCTACGACCAGGGCATGCTCAACGGCGACCTCGACGCGATGGCCGACGAGGCCGAAGCGCCCGCCGCCGACTACCGCGTGCTCGAGAAAAAGAGCAAAGCCAAGGCCCGCACCATGCGGCGGCACTGAGACGACATCTGACAAGTTGGTTCGTGAGCGGCGCGCCCGAGAGGGCGCGTCTTTTTTTGGGGGCGGGGCGCGCGACGGTGTGGGCTGAATGGATACAGCGTCCCGCGGTTTGGCTGCGCTGGGCCGCGCGTGCGAAGATGCCAAGGTGAGATCGATGCGCGCCGCGTGCCTGGGGTTGTTCGTGCTCGGGATGCTGGGCTGCCCGAACGGCAGCGGCCAGCTCGGCGACTGTGAGACCGGCATCGATTGTCTGCCCTGCAACGCCAACGCGGAGTGCCCCGCGGGCGATGAGTGCCGGGACGGCTATTGTGAACAGCTGCCGTTCGGAGACGGCGACGGCGACGGCGACGGCGACGGCGACGGCGACGGCGACGGAGATGGAGACGGCGACGGGGATGGCGACGGAGACGGCGACGGGGATGGCGACGGGCCCCCTGACGGCGGCGGGCAAGAACCGTGGGACGGCGGAGCCGCCGACTCCGGTTCTTCAGGCGATGGGGACGGGGATGGCGATGGCGATGGGGACGACGCGGGGGTCAGCGGCCCCGATGCGGGCGGGGGCCTCCCGGACGCAGGGCCCGGTGGTCCCGACGCCGGGTCCGGGGGGCTCGACGCGGGGTTGCCCGATGCCAACAATGGCAATGCACCCCCCGGGTGGACCTGCGCGGACGACCTGTACGAAGACGGCAACTGCGACTGCGGCTGTGGCGTGCTGGACGAGCTCGACTGCGACGACAACCCCACCGCGTGGTACGGCCGGTGCGACGTCGAGCACTGCCCGCCCGGCGAGATGGCCAAGGGCGATGACAACACCGTGTGCGTGAACGAGCCCCCCGCGGCCTGGACCTGCCAGACCAACTTCTTCAACGACAACAGCTGCGACTGCGGCTGCATCGTGCAGGACGTGGACTGCGCCAGCACCAGCGACAAAGCCGAGTGTGAATACGCCGGGTGCAACCCCAACGACGAGGAGGACGTGTCCGACGTTGACCCCTACGACACCACCCAGTGCCTCGGGGCCGGGGACGCGATGTTCCAAGCGGGGTGGCGGCTGCGCCACGACATCACGATTTCGCCCCCCGCCGCGTTCGACAACCAGGTCGTCGACTTCCCCGTGCGCGTTCACCTCGACCCCAGCGAGGTCGATTTTGGCCGCATCGATCCCGCGGTCGATCTTCGGTTCCGCCAGTCGGGGGGCGTGGACCTTCCCTTCGAAATCGAGACCTGGACCGCGTCGGGGGCCGAGGTCTGGGTCCGGGCCAACGCCGTCGAGCCGGGGGGCAGCACCCTGCGGCTGTACGCGGACAACGGCTTGCTCACCGCCGTGCACAACAGCCAGCCCGAAGCGGTGTGGAGCAATGGGTATGCAGCCGTGTTCCACATGAACGGCGCGGTGCGCTCGTCGGCCCTCACCCAAAACGGGGGCCGCATCGTGCGCAAGTCCGGGGACAACACCTTCTCCACCCACGACACCCCCGGCCAACGGCTCGACATCATCAACGGGGTCGAGCTTGGCATGGAAGACGGCAGCCCCCTCGACCTGCTCGTGGGGGTGTCCGGCTGGACCCTCGAGACCTTGGTCGACTTTGACGTGACCGGGGGCGCGGAGATGGTCGGCATCGCGGTCGCCAACCCCGGGAGCCTCGCGTCGCGGGCCAACCTCAACTACTTCGGGGGCTACCGCGTCGTGGCCCGGCACCCCGACAGCAGCTCGGTGGTGTTCGACGCCGACCCCGCCCCCGGGGAGGGGGTGCCCGGCGTCTCGCATTATTTTGCCGGCACCGTCGACGGCACCACCGCCAGTCACCGCATCGTGCTCGACGACGAAGTGCTCGCCTCCACCGCCAACGCCCCCCTCGGCCCGAGCACCTCGGCCACCGCGCCCTGGGCGTTTGTGCTCGGCAACGAAGAGGACCTGTCCGAGCCGCCGCTGCTCGGGAGCCTCGACGAAGTCCGCGTCAGCGAGGTGACCCGGTCGGTGGATTGGCTGCTGTTGAGCGCGGCCATGGTGCGCGACCCCAACGTCATCAGCATCGGCAACGCGCAATCGCCTTGACCTCGGTTTGGGCGGGGTATGCTCGGCCCGTGCTCGTGTCCCTCCTGGTGTTGACATTGTCTGCCCCCCCGTCGCTCGCCGACGAGGGGACCGCGCGCGTGGACCCAGTGGTCGCGCCGGCCGGCGAAGACGTCTCCCCGGCCGGGACGGTGGCGGCCACCCTGACCGCCGACCGCCGGCTCACGTTGCGGCCCGGCCCCGCCGAGCCGCCCCCTTCGGCGTGTTTCAAAGACCACCTCTGCCTCAGCCGGCTCGCCGACGAGCACGGTGCCCGGCTGGTGTTCTTTGGGGTCCAGCCCAAAGAACAGGACCTGTTGCTCATCGGGGCCTACGACGTGCGCCGGGGCAAGCTGCTCAGCCGCCCGGTGCCCAAACAGAACCTCGCCGCGGTCCAGGCCGGCACCGAGCTGTTGGTGGGCGACATCCTCGGGACCAACGAAAACCTCCCCGCAGTGTTCGTGGGGGTGCAACAAAAACAGGAGGTCGCCGGCGCCCTCGACGTGACCATTCCCTGGGTGCTGTACGGCGCCGCCCTCGTGGCCGGCGGGGGCGCGGTCGCGGGGCTTGGTGCACTCACATTGGTGGGGGTGAGCGTGTACCGCAGCCAACAAGCCGCCGCCCTGCCCGACGGGGCCGGCGATGAGCTCGAGCGCGAAGCGGCCATCTACGCCCTGGCCGCGCTGATGACCACGCTGTTCGCCGGGGGGCTGTTCCTGTTTTCGGTGATGGGCGCGACCTACTACGCGTTCGACGCCCTCGGCTGGGCCGAGGTGCGCCCCATCGAGTGAGCCCGCTACTCGACGAAGCACGCCCCGCGGTAGTGCTTGAGCTCCTCGATGGACTGGCGAATGTCCTCGAGGGCGGTGTGCGATGACTTTTTGGGCGGCGCGTCTTTTTTGCCGTCCCACCACGCGTTGGCCAGCACCTTGATCGTGGACACGTCGATCATGCGGTAGTGCAGGTACTTCTCGACCAGCGGCATGTACCGAATCAAGAACCGCCGGTCTTGCCAAATGGTATTGCCCGCGAGGATGCCCTGGCGATAGGGCACGTGGTCGGTGAGCATGGACAGGATGCTCTGCTCGGCCTCGTCGAGGGACACGTCGGAGGCGCGCACCCGCTCGAGCAGCCCGTTTTCGGTGTGCATCTTTTTCACCACCGGGGCCATGGTCGCGAGGGAGGCCTCGGGCTGCCAGATGACAATGTCACGGGACGCGAGCTCGTTGAGGGAGGTGTCGGTGATGATCACCGCGGCTTGGATGATGGTGCAGGTCTGATCGTCGAGACCGGTCATCTCGAGGTCCATCCACACCCAACGCGCGTTGTTGTTGTTGCCCATGGCCGGGACCTTACGACATGCGCCCGGCCGAAAGGCAAGTCATCTCCCCGCCCCGCCGCGCCCGCTCACCGCCACGTCGCGGGGGACAGCAGCCCTTGCTGTCGCGCGTACAAAAACAAGCTGCGCCCCACCAACACCCGGCCCAGCGGACCGCCCGCGATCAGGGCGAGGATGATGCGGGCCAAGAGCTGAATCGGCATCGGGCGCAGGGTCGCAAACGGCGCCCCCAGCGGGGTGTCGGACAGGCCGTTCATGAACGCCTGGGTGTTGCTGAGCTTGGGCCGCTCGTCGAAGGCCGCGTCCCCCGCGAGCACGCTGGGGCGCAAGATCGTGTAAGGCAGGCCCGAGCCGGTGACCAGCCCTTCGGTCTTCTTTTTCCAGGCCAGGTACGACCCGAGCCCGAGGCCCGCCCCCACCGACGACAGCAGGACAAAGTGCCCGACGTGTTTGCGCCGGGCCGCGTCGACGAGGGCCCGGGTGGTGTCGAAGTCCACCGCCTCGTAGTCGCCGGTCTCCGCGAACCGGTGGCGCATGGTGCCGATGAGCTGCACCACCGCGTCCTGGCCCTCGACCGCGGCCTCGAGGGCGACCGGGTCTTTGACGTCGAGCTCGACGACGCGCGCGTCGGGGCCGAGCTTGGTGCGTTGGGCCGACCCGGGCCGCACCTGCAAGGTCAGGTCGATGTGGTGCTCGCGGGGGTCCTGGGCGGCCAAGGCCCGGCCGGTGAAGCCGCTGGCCCCGGCGATGAAGGCGGTCGCGCGTCGTTCCATGGCCCGCTATACCGTCTTGGCCGTTCCCGCGAGAAGACATGTCCGACCCGCACGAGCTGTACCCGTTGTTCCTCAAGCTCGCCGGCGAGAAGGCCCTGGTGGTCGGCGGCGGGCCCATCGCGGCGCAAAAGGCCGGCGGCCTGGTGCGCGCGGGGGCCGAGGTCACCCTCGTGGCCGAACAGGTCAGCGAGGCGGCCCGGGTGCTTGTCGACGACGCGCGCATCTTTGAGCGGTCGTTCGCCCCCGCCGACGCCGCCGGCGCCCGGGTCGTGATCGCGGCCAGCGACAACGTCGAGGTCAACCGCGCGGTCTACGACGCGGCCAAGGCCCACGGCGCGCTGGTCAACGTCGTCGACGTGCCCGAGCTTTGCGATTTTTACGCCGGGGCCCAAGTCCGGCGCGGCCCGCTGCGGGTGGTGATCGGCACCCAAGGGGCCGCCCCCGCCTTGGCCCGGGCGCTCAAGGTCGCGATCGAAAAATGGCTGCCCCCCGAGGTCGGCCAGCTTGCAGAGACATTGGAAAGCTGGCGCCCCGACTTGCTCCGCCAGGTGCCCGACTACCGGGCCCGGGCCGATGGGCTCAAGGCCGCTCTCGTCGACGTGGTCGAGCGGGTCCGGGCCGAGGGGCCGAGCGCCCTGCTCGCCGACGTGCAAGCGCGGCTCGGCCTGACCCAGGACGCGGTGGTGCCCGAGCCAGACCCGGACACCCCCGGGCCGAGCGAGAGCTTCCGCATCGACATGCTGCACGCCCAGTTCGACGACGACCGGCTGCTCGCGGGGCGGTGCCGCGGGCCGTTCGGGGTGGGGGACATCGACATCGACGGCCTGGCCAAGGCCGAGCAGGAGCTCATCTTGCGCGCCCTGCGCGCGGCCGCGGGCGAAGCCGCGCGGGGAAGCGTGCTGTTGGTGCGCAGCGGTCGCGCGTTTTTGGTCACCAACGACGCGGGCGAAGGCCGGGCTCAAATCCAGGACGGGCCCAGCCTGGACGAGGCGCTCGAACCCTACCTGTACCCCCTGCTCAAACTCTGACCCACGGGTACTGCTTGACCATCGACGACGCGCTGGTCGTCGAGGGTCAAACCCGGACGGCCCACGACAAGATCACGCACAAGAACCGCCAAAAACCCGAGCGGAGGGATAAGCTTCTCGTCTCCCCTTCCCCTGGAGGTGCGCATGAAGCCGCATTCCCTCACCCTCGAACAACCCGGCGAAGGCTGCCCCGTGCTCCACATCGCGCTCGGCGCCGCCCTCACCCCCGACAACCTCGGGCCCCTGCTCGACGAAGTCACCGCCCGCGCCGCCGCTTTCGAGGGCCGGCCGTTCGCGATGATGATGGACACCCGGCAGGTCACCTCCGCCGACCAAGCCGCCCTCGACAAGCTGCAGGCCCTGGAGATGGAGCTGGCGGGCAAAGGGGTCGAGCGCATCGCCCACGTCGTGCGCGCCCCCGAGATGGCGGCCCAGCTGCAAAAGACCTACGACGAGCTCGGCTACCCCGACCTCTACGGCACCTTCACCGACCCGGTTCCCGCGCGCACCTTCCTCGCCGGCACCCCCGCGGGAGACGACTGACATGAAACTGCAACGCCCCCAGACGAGCATCCGCTCCAACGAGATCAAACAACCCGCCGCCCCCGAGGTCAAAAATGACCCCAAGCTGGTGCCGGCCGAGACCAAGAAGACCAAGCCCGCGGTCACCGATGAGATGACCCAGGGCCAAGGCGCCGCCGACGTGCCGTCGGCCGCGATGAGCGGGGTGAAGGCCTCGACCCCGTTGCACGGCGCGTTCCTCGACTTCGACCCCACCGACGCGGCGGTGGATCGGGTGATGGAGCTGTTCCAAAAAGGGTCGGTGTCCGAGGCCGACCTCGTCAACGTGCACAAGGCCACCAGCACCAACGACATCAACCTGCTCGTCGACGGCCCCGCCGCGTTCGAACAGATCTTTGAGTCGGTGGCCAACGCCCAAGAGTCGATCAACATCAGCTACTACATCTTCGCCGACGACGAGACCGGCCAGAAGTTTGCCCAGCTCCTCGCCGACGCGGTGGAGCGCGGGGTCGAGGTCAACATGACCGTCGACGGCATCGGCTCGGTGCAGATGCCCGGCAGCCCCCAGCGCAAGATCATCAACCAGCTGGCCGACGCGGGGGTCAACATCCTCCGCAACCACCTGTTCGATCTCACCCGCGACGGCGGTCAGATCCTCAACCACCCCGACCACCGCAAGTTGGTGATCGTCGACGGCAAAGAGGCCTTCACCGGCGGCATGAACGTCGCCAACCACTACATGGACGAGTACCACGACCTGATGATCAAGGTCGCGGGCCCGGCGGTGCGGCAAATCCAGGCCGAGTTCCTCACCGGGTTCATGCACCTCGGGGGCAAGATCGACAACCACGCCAAGACCGAAGAGGAGCTTCGCGCGCGGTTCTTCCCCAAAGCCCCCACCGGCGACAAGGCCGCGGGCAGCACCAAGGCCCGGGTCATCCAGTCCATCCCCGGGGAGCACGCGCAGATCTTCGACACCTATCTCGAGATGATCGCGTCGGCGAAAAAAGAGATCCTCATCGAGAACCCCTACTGCACCAACCCCGAGATCCAAGACGCGCTCATCGACGCGGCCAACCGCGGGGTGGACGTGAAGGTGGTGTTGCCGGGCGAGAGCGACCACGGCTTTTCGCACCTCGCGGCCAAGTCGAAGTACCCGAAGATGCTCGAGGCCGGCGTCGAGATCTATGAATACCCGGGCTTCAACCACGGCAAGGCGATGGTGGTCGACGGCGAGCGCGCCACCATCGGCAGCTCCAACCTCGACGATGTCGCCCTCCGGCACATCTACGAGCTCAACGTCGTCATCGACGACAAAGACGTGGCCCAGGACATGAAAAAGCGCATCTTCGACATCGACATCCCCAAGTCGAAGCCGATGAAGGCCGAAGAGATCACCACCCTCGAGCGGTTGAGCGGCGCCTTCTTCAACCTCTTCCATGACATTATTTGAGCCTCTGACGGCAACAAAAAAAAGGCCCGCGCGATGCGGGCCTTTTTTTGTGGAGAGCGTCCGATGCCGGCGCCTCCTCGTCGAGCACGAGCGGGTCAGGACGGCTTTTTGAAGCGAAGGGTCATGCGGTCGCTTTCGCCGATGGCCTCGTACTTGGCGCGGTCCGTGTCGCCCAGACGCAGCACCGGCGGCAAGGTCCACACCCCGTCCTTGTAGTCCTTGGTGTCCGCTGCATTGGCATTGATTTCCGACGTCTCCTCGAGCTCGAAGCCGGCGGCGGTGACTTTTTTGATCAACCAGTCCTGGGCCAGGTATCCACTGTCCGCGGTGTCCTCGCCCTGGGTGCCTTCCTTCGCCCGGTGCTGCACCACCCCGAAGGTGCCCCCCGGCTTGAGCACATCGAACACCGACGCCACGTAGGCGTCGAAATTGCCCCCCCGCTGCCAGTTGTGCATCTCGCGGATCGCGACCACGAGGTCGGCCGAGCCCGGCGGGCCGATCTGGAGCGGGCCGTCCTGCAGCACGAAGGTCTTGGCGTTGCCGTACAGCTCGGGTTGCCGCTGCAGCAGCGCTTGTTGGCGCGCGGCGTAGACCGAGCGCATCGAGGCCGGGTCGGTGGCGGGATCGAAGGTGCCGATCACCAGCTGCCCTTTTTGCGCCACCACCGGGGCGATGATCTCCGTGTACCAACCGCCGCCGGCCCCCATCTCCACCACCGTGCTCTCCGGGGTCAGCCCGAAGAACATCAAGGTCTCGGTGGGGTGGCGGAAACCGTCCCGGGCCCGGTGCTCGTCTTTGCGGTGGGCGCCCGCCACCGCGGCCGCGATCGCGGCCTCGGCGCTGTCGTGCTCGGCCTCGACCAACGTCTTCATCGCCGCGCGCACCTCGGGCGTCATCAACGCGTCGGCGGCGGCGAACTCGGCGGGCAACGCCTCGCGCGCGAGCTCCACCCGCGACTTCGCGGGGGCCTCCTCGGCGGGGGCCGCGTCGGCGGCGGCGGCTTCGTCGGTGGGAGGCGGGTCATCGATCTCGGCCGCATCGTTGCTGCTGCACGCGACCGCCGCGCCGAGCAGCGAGACGGCCACGCCGGTGACCAAAGGACGAACAAAGACAGAACGGGTCATACACACTCCAAGGAAAACGATGGCGTCAACAAACCACAGGTGACGGCGGCGAACACAACCGTCAAGCCGGGGCCGACCTTCCCACCGGGGTGTTTTTTCGGAAAATGTGTGCAGGCCAGGGCGCCCCTCAAGAACAAAGAGGCCGTGCGCCCGCCAGGGCCACGACGAGCGCCCGAGCGGGCGGGCGTCTCGTCGGCGGACCTAGGGCGCCAGGCGCCCCAGCGTGGGGAGCACGTCCTGCAACAAGAACGCGACGTGTTGTTCTTGCCAGTCCGCTTGGTTCACGCTGCCGACCAAGACCGCGTCGTGCGCGGGCACGTAGTAGGCCCAGGCCCCGGTCGCCCCCGAGTGGCCGACCATGTCCGGCAAAAAGCCGAGGCCAAACACCACGCCCCCGGGTCGGATGTGCCAGGTGCACAGGCTGACGTCGATGCCGCGGTGCATCGCGTTCTCTGTGCGCGGGGCCGCGAAGTCCTCAAATGACACCGGATCGCCATCGACCAGCGCGCGCACCAGGGTCACCAGGTCGGCCAATGTCGTGTACAGCCCACCCCCGGCCTGGTCCGCGCTCATCGACGGGCGCGCGGTCACCCGCACCCCGCCCACCCAGGCGTCGGCGGGGGCCACCGCGCCCGCGGGCGCAGGCTCGAACGCGTGGTACCAAGTCTGGTCCATGCCGTACCGGTCGATCACCCGCTCCCGCACCACCTCGAAAAAGGCCCGGCCGGTGACCGCCTCGAGGACCATGCCGAGCAGGTCGTAGTTGGTGTCGGCGTACATAAAACGTTCGCCGGGGCCGCCCACCGGGGCGAAGTGCGCGCGGGTGTAGTCGAGCATGTCCGCCCGGGTCCAGGTCCGGTCCGGCTCGTCCACCAACAACGCAAAGACATTGGGCGCGCCGTCCGCGCTCGGTCCCGAGAAGTAGTCGGGCAACCCCGAGCGGTGGCCGAGCAGCATCGCCACCGTGATGTGCGAAAGCGCGGCGTCGCCGCCCACCACCGGCAGGCCCGCGACCTGGTCCGGCGGCACCCAGCGGGTGAGGCCGTCGTCGAGCGAGAGCGCGCCCTCCTTGACCAGCCCCATCACCGCGGTGGCGACCAAGAGCTTGCCGATGCTGGCGGACAAAAACGGGGTCTGGGCGGTCATCTTGCGCCCGCTCTCGTCCGCGACCCCCGCGGCCCAATGTCCCTGGACCCCCAGCCCAGGGGCGTCCACCGCCATCGCCGCCCCGTGCACGGCCTCATCATCCGCCACCGCGTCGCGCAACGCCGATTCCCAGGCCCCGGCCGCTTCGGGGGCGGTGAGGTGGCCACACCCCGCGCCCAGGAGCACAACCAACCCCGCGCCCAGGGCCTTGTCCTGGACAAAACCCGCGACGGACCGAATGTGAGTATTACTTACTTTCATGTAAGTGACACTAAGATTGATCCGCGACCCGGTCAAGGGTACACCCCGGCATGGCCACAAAACGCGCCTACCACCACGGCGAGCTGCGCCGGGCCCTGCTCGACGAAGCCCGCCGGGTCATCGCCCAAGACGGGATTGAAGCGGTCAAGACCAACCACCTGGCCGCGGCCCTCGGCGTGTCCAGCGCCGCGCCCTTCCGCCATTTCGCGAGCCGGGACGCGTTGCTCGTGGCCCTCGCCGAAGAGGGCGCGGCCCATCTCATCGAGACCATGAACGCCGCCGCCGCCGGCCACGAAGACCCGCTGGAGGCCCACCGGGCCCGCGGGGTGGCCTATGTGCGGTTCGCGGTCGAGCAGCCCGCGTATTTTCGCCTCCTCAGCCGGCGCGACATTGTGGGCCAATCCACCCAAATTCAGGACTTGGCCGCGCAAAACCTCGCATTGATGGAGCAGGTCCTCGGCGCGGCGCAAAAGGGCGCGGCCAGCCCCGCGGTGGCACGCCGTTCGGCCGGGGTGCTCGCGGCCCAGGCCCTGACTTACGGTCTCGCGCGCATGATCACCGATGGCCTGCTGGGCGAAATCACCCCCTCACAGGCAGAGACATTGGCCCATGAGCTCACCGAGGTGCTCGGTCCCGGTCTGGCCGGGGATTGAACAGGTTTTTGTGGCTCGTTTTCCGACGACATTTTGTGACCGGGCGATGACAAGTTCGGTGTTACGGTGACTCATCGCGATCAGGGGTGGTTGCGTTCCAAACAAAGAAAGCAAGCCCATGACTGACGTCGCATCCGCCTCCCCGGCGAAGAATCTCCCCGACCATACAGATTGGCAAAAGAAGGTCGCGCCGTTTCGTCGGCCGGACTGGCGCCGCAGCGTGTTTCAGTTGGTCACGACCTGGAGCGCTCTCGCGGCTACGTTCGCGCTCGCATTGTATGGACTCGAGCACAGCGTCTGGTTGACCGTGCTCGCCGACCTGATGCTCGCCGGGACCATCGTGCGGTTGTTTGTGCTGCAGCATGATTGTGGCCACGGCTCGTTCTTCGCCTCGCGCCGGGTCAACTTCTGGGTCGGCACGCTGTCGAGCGTGGTGTTGTTTACGCCCTATGCCGCGTGGGCCCGCGACCACGCGATTCACCACGCCACCACCGGTGACCTCGAGCGGCGCGGCACCGGTGACATCACGGTATGGACGGTGGCCGAATACCAAAAGGCCACGCCCCTGGCGCGTTTCGGCTACCGGATGATGCGGTCGGCGTTCGTGATGTTGGTGTTCGGCCCCCTCGCGGTGTTTGTGGTCGGGCACCGTGTACCTGGCTTCTTCGCCAAGGGCCTCGACCGGCGCGAACAAATCGCGGTGCACTTCACCACCGTTGCGTCGCTTTCCATGTTTGCGGCCATCATCTACTTTTTCGGCTGGCAGGCGGCGCTGTTCGTGCACGTGCCCGCGTCTCTTATCGCCGCCGCGGGTGGCATTTTTCTCTTCTACGCCCAACACCAAATTCCCGAGCCCTATTGGGCGCGCCGCCCCGAATGGGACTTCGCCACCGCGTGTCTCGAGGGCAGCAGCCACCTGAAGCTCGGCCCGGTGTTGCGCTGGTTCACCGGCGACATCGGCATCCATCACCTGCACCACCTCGCCCCCCTCATCCCCAACTACCGCTTGGCCGACTGCCTCGAAGCCAACCCCCAGCTGTCCGCCCGAACTGTGTATAGCCTGCGCGATGCGTTCGCGAGCTTGCGCCTCAAGCTGTACGACGAAAAACACGGCCGGATGGTCTCCTTCGCCGAGCTCCCCCGCGTCGACGTCCCCGCCGAGGACGCCCCCCCCGCCGCCGCGGGCACCGCCACCACCTGACCGCAGCACAAAAAAGCCCCCCGTCCGCGAGGACGGAGGGCCGAAGGCGTCCCGTGGACCGGGCGCGGCGTGACGTCACACCGATCGACGTGTCGTTGTGCTACCCGTCGATGCGGAGGTCTTCCGCGGTGGGCACCGAGAGCACCGTGAGCTCGGCCTCGATGCGGCCATTGGGCGCGCCAGCGAGGTCAAAGAAGCGGCTCGCGGGCACATCGGGGGTGAACACCAGGCCGGACATCGGACCTTCCGCATAGGTGTAGGTGGTCACGTACTCTGCGGCCGGATGCAAGGTCGTCACCTTCGAGACCAATCCATCTTCATTGTATTCAACGGTGGTGGTCACATCGTCGTCCGACACCGCTTCGATCAAGCGGCCGACATCGTCGTAGCGGTACGCGATGCTGGTGGTGCGGCTGTCGTCTTCGCCCGAGCGGGTGGTCTCGATGCTGGCGATGAGGTTGCTGTCGTCGTAGACGATGTCCCGCGCCAACGACTCCTCGGTCTCGGTCTCAAAGATCCAGAAGCCGGCCTCGGTGAGGGCCGAGCCCTCGACGTGGTCGACGAGCACGTCCTCGTTGTAGTCGTAGTCGAAACCAAGCTCGTAGGTCACGGTGTCGATGTCCACGTTGGCGTCGTAGCTCGACACAATGTCAGTGGTCTCGTAGCCGAAGTCCAGCTCTACGATCTTGCCTTCGCCCAAACTGTCCCCCTCGACGTGGGTGAGGCGACCGTCCGCGTCATAGGTGTAGACCAGGGCGATGCTCTCGCCCCCGCGGAACTCCGCCACCGCTTGTTGGATGTCCCCATCGGTGCAGTCGAAGCTCACCCGGCGCAGGTCCTCGCCGTCGACCGTGGTGTCGAGGTTGGACACGCAGCCTTCCTCGTCGTACCCGACGTCGGTGGTCACGGTCTGGGTGCCATCGTCGGTGGTCACCACCAGTTCACTTTGCACCAGTCGTGCGCGGGCGCGGTCGTCGACGTTGGGGAAGGCATCGGTGGGCGGGGGCACCGCTTCGCAGCCGAACAGTCCTAGGGCTAACGCGCCCCCAGCAAACAGGCTCGTGCGTTGGGTGAAGGCGGTCATGGGATCATTCCAGAATGTCATTGTTTCTCCTTTCGAATGGCGCGTGCGTGGCGCCTTCGTCGCGGGGTAAGAGTCCAACCTTCGTGCCAAGTGCGCGGCCCCCGGAGCGGCGGGGTGGCGCGCGCCCGCGGGGGCCGGTGGGACGTCAGATGATCCCGGGTGTTGCGTCTTGTCCCGGTCAGGCCGCGGCGCGTCCCCCGGGGTCCCGGTCCTCGTCGCGGGGCGGGTCGTGGTGCACGGTGTGCAGGACGCGTTGGGGAAAGGGAATCTCCACCCCGTGCCGGTCGAAGGCGGCTTTGACCCGGCGGCGCAGCTGTCGCTCGGCTTCCCAACGGGAAAGCTGGGCGGGGTCGGTGCGCACGATCAGGCGCAGGACGATCTCGGAAGAGCCGAAGTCGATCACCCCCTGGGCCTGGGGTTCGTCGTCGACAAGGGCGGCGCGGTCCTGCTCTTGGGCCCAGGTCTCGCCCACCTCGCGCATCACCTCCAGCGCGTGGTCGATGTCGGTGTTGTACGCGACCCCCACCGCCACCGTGGCGCGCACCCATTCGCGGTTGTGGTTGGCCACGGTGACGATTTCGCCGTTGGGGATGTACCACAGGGCCCCGTCGAAATCGCGCACCCGGGTGCGGCGCAAGCCGATGGCCTCGACGTAGCCCGCCTTGTCGAGGATCTCGACGTAGTCGCCGACCTCGATGACACCGTCGAAGATGAGGAAAAAGCCGCTGATCACATCCTTGACCAGGCTCTGGGCGCCAAAGCCGATGGCCAAGCCCAAGATCCCGGCGCCGGCCAGCAATCCACTGACATTGATGCCCATCTGGCCCATGGCCATGATGACCCCGATGGTGAACACCACAAAGAACACCCCCGACTTGATCAGCGGGCCCAATGTGTCTTTGTTGTGGGCGGGCATCCGCTGGAAGGTGCCCGCGGCCATCCGCGACAACACCCGGCCCAGCGCATACGACACCAGGACGATGAGCAGACCGAGCCCGACATCGAACACCATGTCGAACAGGTTCTGCTGGAAAAACGAGTTGAACGCTTCCTCGACGCTGACGTCGGTGCTGTCCGGGGCCATACGAACTCCTTGAAGCCGAAATGGGCGTCAAGAGTGCGAAGGTCGTGCCACACCGCGATCCGCGCGCCAGGCCGCGCCGCGCGTGCGCCCCCGGCGCCATCCTGCCCCGGTGGGGCAGATCGTCACGGTGCGCGCCCGGTCAGCCGTCGCAGGACAGGCGGAAGCTGTCGTCCAAATCGAGGGGCAACACCAGCGTACGGTGCGACAAGGCCCGCGCCGCCGCGCACATCGCGTCCCGGGCGGCGGAGTCGTCGACGTAGCGGTCGAGGTACTCGGCCCCGAACACCGCTTTGTTTGCGTCGACGAACGGCGCGAGCAGGTCGCACTCGTCAAACTCGTGGCATTGCTCGTTCACCGCGAAGTCGAAGTCGTCCACCAACTGCTCGATTTGGTCGAGGTCGTTCTTGAGCCCCACCGCCAGGCCGCGGTCGTGGGCCGCCTCCGCGATGAAGCGGTTGTAGTCCAGTTGGTCGGCCGCGGTGAGCGGGAATCCAGGATCATTGGCGTAGCCGTCCATGTTGTCCGGCTCCACCGCGTCACAGCCCTTTTGCGCGGCCACATCGAGGCGGGCCTCCATCAGTTGGCGCACATGCGCGGACCGCGTATCCAACCACTTTTCGTCCGGCCACCCGTCGAGTTCGTTGCCGTAGTCGGCGGCATCGAACTGGTCGGCGTCGTCCCGGTACGCTTCCCAGCTGCCCCCGGAGAAGTAACAAATCACCAACCGCCCCGCGGCGTGCAGGGCATCGATGGTGCCCTGGGGGGTCTCGACCATGTCCACATCGTACGCGTCGACGTCGTAGCCGGTGTTGATCGTACCCTGGAGCTGCCACTGCCAGGTCGTCTGCACCGGCACCGCCGGCCAACCGCCCGGCTCTGGTTCGGGCTCGTCACCCCCCGCGGGACAACCCGCGGCGAGCAGCGGCAGCACCGCGACCAAGACGCACAGCGAAAGAGGAGGTCGGGTCATGGCCAGACGCTAGCCTGCCCGCGCCCGGTTGTCGCGCTCACCCCGCGCGGCCGTGGGTGCGCACCCCGCGGTAAAAGTGTTCGAACCCTTCGAACGCCAAGAGCGCGTCCTCCAGGTCCGTGCCCTCTCGCAGGCAAAAAGCATCGAAGCCCACCCGGGCCAAATAATGCAACTGGTCTTTGCCGAGGTCGCCCACCGCGCGCAGTTCGCCTTTGTAGCCGAGCTCCTCCCGCAGGCGCTTGGCGTGGGTGTAGCCGCGGCCGTCACCGAACACCGGGAAGTTCACCGCGATGTGCTGGACGCCTTTGAGCTTGCCCCCGAGATCGAGCACGTTGTCGGTGGGCTCGATCAAAAGCTGGGCGCCGCCGTCCTGCAGAAAGGTCGCGACGTCGACGTACCCGCCCGCGGTCACCGGGGCTTGGTCCTCCACGATGGCGGGGCTATCCATGGTTTTGGCTTGGATCATCTGGCTCATGACTTCTCCCCGTACACCGCATCGAAGAACGGCTGCTGGCCCAGCCGGCGGAAGGCCTGCAAGAACGGCTCGTCCGGGCCCTTGCGTTTTGCCAAGTACACATCGCCGATGGTCTCGATGGCGTCGGTGACCTCTTCGCGCGAGAGCGCGGGGCCAAGCCACTTGCCGAGGCTGGCTTCGTCGCCGGCTTCGCCCCCGAGCATGATTTGATAGGCCTGCACGCCTTTTTTGTCGATGCCGAGGATGCCGATGTGGCCGACGTGGTGGTGCCCGCAGGCGTTCACGCAGCCGGACATCTTGAGCTTGACCTCGCCGAGCTGCACCAGCTTGTCACTGTTGGCGAAACGGTCGGTGATGTCCTTCGCGATCGGGATCGAGCTCGCGTTGGCCAGGCTGCAGAAGTCGAGCCCGGGGCAACAAATCATGTCCGTGATCAGGCCGTGGTTGGCGGTGGCGAGCTCCAGGGCGTCGAGCTTTTCGTAGAGCGCGCGCACCTTTTGGGCCTCCACGTCACAGAGCACGAGGTTCTGTTCGTGGGTGGTGCGGATTTCGCCGAACGAAAACTCGTCCGCCAGGTCCGCGAGCTGTTCCATCATCGCGTCGGTGATGTCCCCGGGCGGACGCTCGGTGGACTTCAGCGAGACCAGGACCGCGCGGTAGCCGGGCTGTTTGTGTTCGATGATGTTGTGCTTCAACCACTGGGCGTAGCGGGCATCCCCGTTGGGCCCAGTGACCTCGTCGGGGAGGCCCGATTGGTACGGCGGGTCCTCGAAGAAGGCCGCGTACTTTTCGAAGTCCGCGTCGGTCAGGGTCAGCGGCCCGCCTTTGATCTTTTCGAACTCCTCCTCGACCCGGGCCTGGAACGCCTCGAGGCCGAGGGTGCGGAGCAGAATCTTGATCCGGGCTTTGTACTTGTTCTTGCGGTCGCCTTCGAGGTTGTACACGCGCAAAATCGCGTCAATGTAACTGAGCAGGTGCTCTTTCTCGAGGTGGCTTCGCACGCACTTGGCGATCACCGGGGTGCGGCCGATGCCCCCGCCGGCCCAGACCTCGTAGGCCAAGCCCCCGTCGGGCCCTTTGATCAGCCGCACGCCGATGTCGTGAAAACGCATCGCGGTGCGGTCGTCCTGCGCGCCGGTCACGGCGATCTTGAACTTGCGCGGCAGGTAGTTGAACTCGGGGTGGAACGTCGACCACTGGCGAATCATCTCGCTGGTGGGCCGCGGGTCGAACAGCTCGTCCTTGGCCACCCCCGCGTACTGGTCCGAGGTGGTGTTGCGCACGCAGTTGCCCGAGGTCTGGATCGCGTGCATCTCGACCGAGGCGAGGTCTTGCAGCAAGTCCGGCACGTCCTCGAGCTCGGGCCAGTTGTACTGGATGTTTTGCCGGGTGGTGAAGTGGCCGTAGCCCTTGTCATATTTGCGCGCGATGTGCCCGAGCATGCGCAGCTGGTCGGAGCTGAGCATGCCGTAGGGGATCGCCACCCGCAGCATGTAGGCGTGGCGCTGTTTGTAGAGGCCGTTGCGCAGGCGAAGCTGCAAGAACTCGCCGTCGGACAAGGTCCCGGCCTTGTACCGTTTGACCTGGTCGCGGAACTCGGCGACGCGGCTGTCCACGATGCTCTGGTCGACGGGGTTGTACCTATACATGAATGGCCTCCGGCGCGGCCTCGGCCGCGGCCACAGTGGACAAGATGGGGGTCATGGAGTCGGCCAGGCCCACCGCCTGCCCGAGCACGAGCAGCGCGGGGGTGCCGAGACCGGCCGCCTCGACGTCGTCCACGATGTGGGCGAGCCGGCTGTGCACAATTTTTTCTTCGGGGAGCGTGGCGCTCTGCACCATCGCGCACGGCATCGCGGGGTCGACCCCAGCCGCGAGCAGGCGGTCCTGGATGAGACCGAGCTTTTTACGCGCCATCAAGAACACCAGCGTGCCGCCGGCCTCGGCGAGGAGCGACCACTTGTCGGCCAATCCCTCGACGTCAAACGCGCTCGACGCGGTCACGATGGTCACGTGCTGTGCGATCGCCCGATGGGTCACGGGCACGTGCGCGGCCGCGGGACCGGCCAGCGCCGAGCTGATGCCGGGCACCACCTCGTGCGGCACCCGCGCCTCGGTGAGCGCGATGGCCTCTTCCCCCCCGCGCCCGAACACGAAGGGGTCGCCCCCCTTGAGCCGCACCACGTAGTGACCGGCCCGCGCCTCCTCGATGAGCAGGCGGTTGGTCACCTCCTGGGGCGTGTGCCGGCCGTCGGCGAGCTTGCCCACGTCGAGCACGCGGGCGTCTTCACGACAGTGCGCGAGGAGCGCGGGGTTGGCCAGGGCATCGCACAACACCACATCGGCCCGCGCCAGGTGGCGCACCGCCTTCAGGGTGATGAGCTCAGGATCGCCCGGGCCCGCGCCCACCAGGGCGACAAAACCAACGGGAGGGGTCTTTTCCACGTCACGCTCCTTCAGCGTCAAACAACGGCGTAGACAAATACCGTTCGCCGGTATCGGGCAACACCGTCACGACGTTTTTCCCGGCCCCGAGGCGCTCGGCCACGCGGACCGCCGCGGTCACCGCCGCCCCGCAGGAGATGCCCACGAGCAGGCCTTCTTGGCGCGCGAGCAGCCGGGCCATCTTCATCGCCGCGTCGCTATCCACCTTTTCGATGGAATCGATCACGGATTTGTCGAGGATGTCGGGGATAAAGCCCGCCCCGATGCCCTGAATCTTGTGCGGCCCGGGCGATTGGCCGGACAGCACCGGCGACTCCGCGGGCTCGACGGCCACGATCTCGGCCCCGGTCTTTTTCTCCTTCAGGACCTGGCCCACGCCGGTGATGGTCCCGCCGGTGCCGACCCCGGCCACGAAGGCATCCAGGGACAGGCCCTGCATGTCCTCGAGAATCTCCGGCGCGGTGGTCTCGCGGTGGGCTTTGACGTTCGCTTCGTTTTTGAACTGCTGCGGAATGTACGCGCTCTCGGACCGCTCGAGCAGCTCTTGGGCTTTGTCGATCGCGCCCTTCATGCCGAGGCTCGCGTCGGTGAGCACCAGCTCCGCCCCGAGGTGCCGCAAAATCTTGCGGCGCTCGATGCTCATGGACTCGGGCATGGTGAGCACGAGCTGGTAGCCCTTGACCGCGCACACCATGGCGAGGCCGATGCCGGTGTTGCCCGAGGTGGGCTCGATGATCACGCTTTTGCCCGGCGTGATCAGGCCTTCTTCTTCGGCGCGTTCGATCATGAACAGCGCGGGCCGCTCCTTGACGCACCCGAGCGGGTTGAACAGCTCGGGCTTGACCCACACCGTGGCCGCCCCGTCCGGCACCACGCGGTTGAGCTTGACCAAGGGGGTGCGCCCCACCGTCTGGTTGATGTTGTCAAATCTCATAGAACCACTCCTCCACGCCGCGTTTGAGGCGCGGTCCGATGTGTGCGAGCACTTTGTCTGCGGCGTCGGCCAGGCCGGTCTGTTCGGGGTCGACCACCAATGTGTCTGGGCTGTCCCCCTCGCGGCCCACCCGCACGGGGAAAAACTGCGCCACCCCCGCGAAGCGCGGCACCACCCGTTCGGGCGGGATCGCGATGCACAAAAGCCCGGCCTTGGCCAGCTGCCGCGCGCAGGCGAGCACCGCGCGGTTGTCCGCGCCTTCGAGCAGGCCGTCGTCGACCATGGCGGTGGCAAAGCCCGCGTCGAACAATTGCCGTTCCAGGGCCCGGGCGAACTCCAGCCGTGGGCCTTTGCCCGACAGCCACACCACCCCGCCTTGGTGCCCAAAACGGCGCGAACGCTCTTCGCTGCTCACCGGCAGGTGACTCGGCGCCGCGGGCGCGTCGGCGGCCACATCGTAGGGCGCATCGTAGATGACCCCGCCCCCGGCCAAGTCGTAGCCGTCGACGACCACGAACCGCCCCGAGGGGGCGATGACGTCGGCGGCATCGAACGCGATGGGCTGTTCGGTGACAAACTCCACCTCGGCCACGTCGTTCTTGTTGATCTTGTCCTTTTGGCTGGTGTGCACTTCCAATGTCGATGCATCAAACACGCGGTCGATGCGCGCGAGCTTGGCCGGGACCTCGGCGGTGCAGAGCTTGATCTTCACCGGGCGGCCCACGTCGAGGCTCTTTTGCCCCATCCAGAACACCCGGGCCTTGACCCGGTTGCTGGTGGCCGCGCGCTGTTCGCCCTCGGCCTGGGCCGCGACGTGACCGCGCTCGACGAAGATCTGTTCGGAGAGCGTGATGCCCACCGACTCGCCCGCCACCGCGGTGGTCTTTTCCGGCGCCGACCACGTCTCGATGGACTGGACCGTGCTCTCCTTGCCCCCGGGCAAGAACACCAACTTGTCCCCCACCGAGAGCGACCCCGACTCGATGCGCCCGGCGAGGATGCGCCGGTGATCGAACCGGTAAATGTCCTGCACGTAAAACCGCAGCGGGGCCTTTTCGTCCCGGGCCGGGACTTCAAAGTCGTCGAGCACGTCGGTGATGGTGCCGCCGCCGTACCACCCGGTGTGGGGCGAGCGCTCGGCCACGTTGTCGCCGTCCCGCGCGCTCACGGGGATGAAGCCGAGCGGGTCCACCCCAATGGTGGAGAGGTACTGGCGATACTCGCGTTCGATGTTGTCGAACACCGCCTGGTCGTAGCCCACGCGGTCCATCTTGTTCACCACCACGAACACTTGCTTGACCCCGAGCATGGAGAGCAAGTACCCGTGGCGCCGGCTTTGCTCCTGCACGCCCTCGTCGGCGGCGATGAGCAACAAGGCCGCGTCGGCCTGGGCCGCGCCGGTGATCATGTTCTTCAAAAACTCTTTGTGACCGGGCGCGTCGATGATCACGTAGCGCCGCTTGTCGGTGGCGAACCAAATCTGCGCGGTGTCGATGGTGATGTTCTGGTCGCGCTCGGACTTGAACGCGTCCATCAAGAACGCCCACTCAAAGGGCACGCCCCGGCGCTCACAACTTTTTTCGATCGCTTCTTTTTTGCCCTCGGGGAGCGAACCGGTGTCGTGAAAAAGCCGGCCCACCAGCGTGGACTTTCCGTGGTCGACGTGACCCACAATGACAATGCGCAGCGGGGCCGCCTCCAACGCCTGGTTGTCCTCGGGGGTCGCGGGCTGTTGGCTCGATTTTGTTTTTGGTTGCGCGGTCATCACATGTACCCCTCGGCGCGCAGCCGTTCGAACGCGTCTTCCGCTTCTTGGTCCTGGGCCCGGGTCGAGCGCTCGGCGATCTTGGTCCGCTTGAGCTCGACGATGATGTCCTCGGCGGTCTTGGCCGGCGACTCCACCCGCGACGTGCACGGTTCGCACCCGAGGGAGCGATACCGACAGCCATCGCCCATGTCGTAATAGACCGGGACCACGGGGATGCCCTCGCGCTCGATGTACTCCCAAATGTTCACTTCGGTCCAATGCAGCAGCGGGTGCACACGAATGTGCGTGCCCGGCTCAAAGTCGGTCTTGAACTGGTCCCAGAGCTCGGGAGGCTGGTCTTTGAAGTCCCATTCAAACGCCTTTCCTCGAGGAGAAAAGTAGCGTTCCTTGGCCCGGGTGCCCTCTTCGTCGCGGCGGATGCCGGCGAACACCGCGTCAAAGCCGTTCTTGCTGATGATCGCCTGCAGCGCGTCCTTTTTCAGCGCCGAGCAACACTCGACCCGGGTGGCGTTGCCCTCGGGGAACGTCTTTTTGCTGTTGTAGACCTCCCAGTTGGTCTCGACGATGAGCTCGAAGTTCCACTTTTTGGCGAGCTCATCGCGGAACTTGATCATCTCCGGAATCTTGTACTGGGTGTCGACGTGCAACATCGGAAACGGGATGTGCCCAAAGAACGCTTTGCGCACCAGCCACAACATCACGCTCGAGTCTTTGCCGATGGACCACAACATGCCCACCTTGTCGAACTTCTTGAACGCCTCGCGGATCACGAACACCGACTGCGCCTCGAGCTTGTCGAGGGCGAGGTCGCGCTCGCGCCGGGATTCAGGGACTTCGTCCAGACTCATTGTGCACTTCCTTTGCTGCCCGGGTGTAGGCCACACTCTTTTTGATCCGGGCTTTCCCACCACCAACGGCCGGACCGGATGTCGACGAGGTCTTCACGTCCCTTTTCGTAGCCAGGCACCGGACGCGTGCACGGAGCACACCCAATCGACGGGTAGCCCTCGTCGTGCAACCGGTTGAACGGCACATTGTGCTGTTGCACGAAATCCCACAGGTCCTGCTCGCTCCAGCGGGTCAGCGGGTTGACCTTGACCATGCCGTGGCCCTCGTCGTGCTCGAACACCGGCAGCCCGCGACGGGTCACGCTCTGCGCGGCCCGGAGCCCGGTGATCCACGCCTGTTTGCCCGAAAGCGCCCGGGACAGGGGCTCGACCTTGCGAATGCGGCAACACTCTTTGCGGTTGTCGACGGAGTCGAAGTACGACTGCGGACCCTTGAGCCGCACAAGCGCCTCGACCACTTCGGTCTTCGGGAAGTAGACATCGAACTCCATCTTGTACCGGTGCCGGGCTTGGTCCATCACAATGTATGTGGATTCGGGCAGCCGGCCGGTGTCGAGGGTGAACACCCGGACCTTCAGCCCCGCCTCGGACAACAGGTGCAGCAGCACCATGTCCTCGACCCCGAAGCTGCAGGCCATGGTCAGCTTGTCGCCAAATGTCTCGTGGGCGAAGGCGAGGATGTCCTGCGCGTCCGCGTCGGCGAAGCGTTGGTTGAACGATTCGAGGTGGTCGAGATGCGCGCTCATGCCGCCTCCCCGAGGGGTTTGCGCAGACGACGACCGAGGACGCGGCGCAACCACGGCCGGTCATTTCGGTAGTAGAGGACCTGGGCCAAAAACGTGCTGCGGAAGACAATGCCGAGCATGAAGCCCCCGATGAACACCGTTTCGCCGAGGTGAATCGCGTAGAGGAACGCCAACACCCGGCCGAGCAGATTCAGTCCGGGAAAGAAGGGCGAGATGTCGTCGGCGTGTTTGCGCTGAAACAGCCTCGCGATTTGCGGGAGGTAGCTCGCCTCGATGGCGACGATGCCCAGTGCTCCGATTGTTGCCCACATGTCTGACCCCACACGAAGGGCCGGCTGCGTCGTCCGCGCCGGCCTTCGTTCCTTGAGAGATTTGATTTTGTCGAGGAAGAAAGGTTGCGCGGACTAGCCACAACAACAGCAACAACAGGTGTCGCCGCAACACGCCGCCTGGGCGGTGATCTTGAACTGGGGCTCAAGGGCGCGTTGCATGTTCATTGACTGTGCGGTTTGGCCCTGGATCTGTCAACGGATTTTTACGCGGTGCGGCACGTGATGCCTGGAGGCCGCATCGCCCGCGTCACCGAACGCGACGAGGACAACCCCGCGGCCCCGTCCCCGCCTGCGCCATCAGCCAGGCGCGGTTTTTGGCACGAGGGCTGCGTTGGTCCCCGCACCCGTTTCCCCAAGAGGGCCAAGGAGAGCCCCCGTGACCCATCTGCGCAGCAAAACCCTGACATGTCTGTCCCTGTTGTTCGTGTTCTGCGCCGTTGGCTGTGACGGTGGGGCCCCCGGCGATGATGAGAACGGCGGCTGGGAAGAGCCGGACGAATACCCCGAGCCCGAGCCTGTTCCGGAGCCGGAGCCGGAGCCAGACGAGGACCCCCAGCCGCCCCCGCCACCGACGACGTGCGTCCTGGGGCCGATCCCCGACTTGTACTGCGGAAGCGAATTCCTCCGTCGGTTTGACCCCGACGAGACCCTCCTGCAGGCGCCCGATGAGCCCGCGTACGCGACTTTTGCGTCCCCACAACACTTCTTGGTGCACGAGGGGTACGACTTCGGCGTCAACCTGGGCTGGTACCACGGGACGTTGGGGTTCAAACGCACCGACGGCGTCGTGGTGATTCTCGCGATGTGGTTCAGCAGGGCGCCCGCCGATACCGCCTTGGTCTCGACCAGCCTCGAAGACGACGATGCCGCCCGCGCCGCCGCGGTCGAGCTGCTCGGCGACGACGTCGCGGACCTCGCGGTCGTGTCCGGGAGCGGCGGGAACGTCAGCTACACCCACGTCGACAATGAATGTGTGCCCTTTGAGCTGGTGGAAGCGACGGCCTTTGTGGCCGTCACCACGCCCTGCCCCACCTGCCGCGACGGCGTGCGGTTCGAGGTCGCAGCGCAGATTCCCGGCCCGACCGGCGAAGCTGTCACGTACCGGGCGCGCGGCATCATCGACAACATCCAACGGCCCTACGGCTGCGAAAACGATTGAGCGCGGGATCGCGACATCGTTGGCACCCCGGGTGACACCCATGTCGCGGTCTGGACCCCGCCCTGCGGCGCGCACCCCGCAGCTGTGCACAGATCACAGGCTGGTATCCGGATTGCAGCGGCCCCGGCGCGTGGACGGGGGTGTTCGCGCCAAGAAAGGCAATGAGTATGAATAGGAATATTTTGACCGCGGGCGTGCTCTGTGCACTCAGCTTGGGCGTGGTGGTTCACACCGGATGCGCCGCGTACGGTGACGGGGGAGCCGGCGGGGACGGAGACGGAGACGGGGACGGGGACGGAGACGGGGACTTCTATGGCGACGGAGACGGGGACGGAGACGGAGACGGAGACCCCAACAACCCCCTCGACCCCGGAGACGGAGACGGGGACGGGGATGGGGATGGGGACGGGGACGAGCCGGAGGAGCCGACCCTGGTGGAGAACGATTGGGTCTCCACCGACGAAGAGGTGCTCTCCACTTTTTCCGCCGATGTGGACACCGCGAGCTACAGCCTGACCCGGCGCCGGTTGAACGAGGGTGGCTGGCCGGCCCCGACCGAGGTGCGGGTCGAAGAGTTCGTCAACTACTTCAACTATGACGACCCGCGCCCGGAGGGCGTCGATCCTTTTGCGGTGACGTTGGACGCGGCCCCGTCGATGTTCGGCGAGGACGTGCACCTGCTGCGCATCGGGGTGCAGGCCGAGCAGATCGCCGAGGAAGACCGCGACCCGGTCAACCTCGTGTTCCTCGTCGACGTGTCCGGGTCGATGGCCTGGCAAGACAGCAAGCTCCCGCTGGTCAAGTACACCCTCAAGCAACTGCTCAACAAGCTGCAGCCCACCGACACATTGGGCATCGTGGTCTACGCGGGCGCCGACGGGGTGGTGCTCGAGCCGACCCCGGTGGAGGACAAGAGCGCGATTCTGGACGCCATCGAAAACATGGAGAGCGGCGGCGGCACCAACGGCGAAGCGGGCATCCGCCGCGCGTACGAGCTCGCCGCGGACGCCTACCGCGAGGACGGGGTCAACCGCGTGGTGCTCGCCACCGACGGGGACTTCAACGTCGGGCTCACCGGCGCGCCCCTCGTCGAGCTCATCGAGCAGTACCGCGACACCGGCGTGTTCTTGAGCATCTTTGGCTACGGCAGCGACAACATCTCGGATGCCCAACTCGAGAACCTCAGCAACGCGGGCAACGGCAACTACGCGTTCATCGACACCCCCAACGAGGCCCTGCGCGTCACCGGCGAGAAGCTGGTGAGCACCCTGCAAGTGGTGGCCAAAGACGTGAAGCTCCAGGTCGAGTTCAACCCCGCCGCGGTGTCGCGGTTCCGCTTGATCGGATACGAAAACCGCATCCTCGCCCACGACGACTTTGACAACGACACCGTCGACGCGGGCGACATCGGGGCCGGGCACCATGTCACAGCATTGTACGAGGTCGAGTTCGCCGAGGGCGCGCTCCACAAGAGCGACGGGCCCGACGCCCCCGCGGCCGAGCTCATCGCCACCGTCCGCGTACGGCACAAAAAGCCCACCGGGGATGAAAGCCAACTGAACGAGTTTGCGTTCGACACCGATCTGGTGGCCGAGACCTTTGACGAGGCCAGCGCCAACCTGCGCTGGGCCGCGGCCGCGGCCGAGTTTGCCGAGATTCTGCGCCGCTCGATGCACAGCGAAGGCGACCGCTTCGACGACGTGGTCGACGTGGCCCAAGGCGCGCTCGGCGAAGGGGGCCCGACCCGCGACGAGTTCGTCTCGCTGGTCGAGCTCGCCCGCGACCTGGGCGTGCCCGCGCCGTAGAGACCGGCGAGCGCAAACCCACCAGGGGAGATCCGCCTGGCTATGCCCTATTGAACGAGGGGCCCGGCCAGGCGGATCACGTCCCAGTCCACGCCGTCTTTGACGTAGGGCGTGCACCCCGGGGGCCTGCCCCCGAAGGTCTCCGCGGCCTGGACCCAGAAGGTCTTGGCCGCGCGGTTGGTCCGGCGCACGCGCATCTCCCAGCCCCCGGGGAAGGTCTCGAACAGGGCGTGGGCCGCCTGGGTGCCCACCCCCTGCCGGCGCGCCCCGCGCACGACAAAAAACTCCGCCACGTCCATCACGTCGGGGGCCGCGGTCACCTGCGAGCCCTGGCGCACGAGGGCAAAGCCGGCGAGCTGGTCGTGCCAGCGAACAAAAAACGCGTGGTGGTCTTGGTCTGTCCACCACCGGTCGCCGAACGACACGTCGAAGCGACCGTCGGGACCGAGCGCGAGGGGCATGTGGGCGCTGAAGTCGTGGGCGTACAGCTGCACCAGCCGATCGAGGACCGGGGCCTGCGCGCGCGCGATGGGCTGCAGGGTCGCGGCCATCAGCGCCCGGCGCGGGTCTGGTCGACGACGATCGGACCCGCGGGGAGGGGCGTGCCCGCGTAGCGTTGGTTTTGTGGGAAATGGGCCACGAGCAAGATCACCTCCCGGCTCCAGGCGAGCTCTTCGTGGCGCTCCACCGCCACCGCCAACGAAATGTACACCGCGGGGGCGTCCAAAAGCTCCTCCGGCCACGCGATGTCGTCCAGGGTGCGCGGGTAGATCGCCCACATCATCATGCCGTTTTGGTACTGGCTGACCGCGAACTTCCCGAGTTCGTCGATGGCATCGCCCGCGGTCATCGCCCCGCTATCCACTTTTTGCGCCAGCGACTGCGCGGTCTTGTCCACCAAGGGCATGACCCCGGGCGGCCGCTTGAACTTCCGGCGCGCGGTGGTCAACGACGTGAACGCCTTTTTGCTGTCCGCTTCGATGGAGTGCCCGTCGAACCGGTCCCAGCCGCCGGCGAGCAGAAAGTGGCGCTCCCCGGCCGTGGTCTCGCCCACCGCGAGCAGGTCGTATTCGGGGTTCAACAGGGTGAAGCGGCCCTCGGGCCACGCCAGCGCGGTGGCCATGAGGTCGGCGATGTCGTCCTCGCCGTAGGTCGTGACCCAATCCACCGAGCCGTTCACCACCGGGGCCTCGATGTCCCACCCGGCCAAAAACCCCATCATCACCTTCTCCGCCCGCTCCTTGTCGTCGTCGACCAAGGCCTTCATGAGGTGGGGGCTGAGCCGGTGGGCCATGTCGCTTTGGCTGGACACCGCCTCCACCTTGCCCACCCCCGCTTTTCCCCGCACCACGTTGAGGGCGTCCACGAATTGCAGCGCAAACTGGTCGGGGTCTTTGGCCCGCGGCGCGCTGGGCACGTAGTCGGTGCGCTGGTACTTGGTGGGCGCCTGACCGGACGGCCGCAGCAAGAGGTTGACCACCCCGTCGCCGATCATGCGGCCCTTTTCAAACCCGCTGACCACCATCCACGCGGTGGCGTCGGTGGCGGTCACCGGACAGCTCATCTCGAACTGTGGCAAGCGGACGTCGGGGTTCTTTTCGCAACGGGCGACCCCAAACGGCCCTTGGTTGACCATGCCGCGCACCACCTCGTAGGGCTTTTGCACCCGCCCCCGGACCACCACCTTGCCGTCGGGCCCCGGGACCGGGGCGAAGGGCTCGATGGTGTCCGCCATGTTGGTGCGCGCCACGATCACGGTGAACTTCGCCGCCACCCGCACCGCCGCGACCCCCACCTGGCCCTGCGCGGGGATCGCCCCCTCGAGCATCTGGCGCAGGTCGTCTTGGTACTGGGCCACGAGCTTGTCGTCGTCGAGCGCCTCGACGCCGTCGACCCACCACGACGCAAACCCGCCGTGGTTGACCGGGCTGCCGCACGCGCCAAACAAGAAGCGTTGCATGCGCTGGTCGGGGTAGGTCCCCGTCGTGCCCACCACCTGGGCGATCTGCTCGGCCACACAAGACAGCGCGGCGGTGACCGTGACCTGCCGGCCTTGCAGCACCGCGGTCGCCAGCGGGGCCAGCGGTCCGCGCACCGGCACCGGCACGTGGCCAATTTGGGCGGGCACGGTGCCCACCAAGTCCCAGTTGTCCGTCGAGAACCGCTTGTCCTCCTCGACCAGCGCCACCGGGGCGGCGGCGAGAGCGGCGATCTCATCGCGGGGGGGGGAACTGATCGTCCGGGGTGGTGGCGCAACCGGCCGCGAGGCCCACGGCAAAGACGGGAAGGAGTGAAAAGACTGAATTGCGTGTCATGCGATTCCAAATACCCGGGAGGACGCAGAACGAAAATCTCAGACTCGCTTTTGTGCGTTTTGCGCCAGGGACTGGATGGGCCGGTGGTTTGCGCGTTTTTGTCCCGTTTCAGCCGGTCTTACATCGTTCGTACAGTCCTGTTTTGACGAACAAAACTATTTGGTCTCATCGGACAGTCGGCGGATAGCGGCCGACATGTTGAGTCTGATTATCATCTTCATGTGGGACGAAGCCGGGGAGGCGGTGCCCACGAGGGGAGAAAAACGATGGAAAAGCTTTGGAAAACAGCAGGTTACCTGCTGGTTTTGGTGGCCTCGTCCGCGCTCGCGCTGGTCGGGTTGGCGTCTTGCGATGAGCGCTGGCCCGACCGGCCGCCCGCGGTGGCCCACACCCGGGGAATGCCGCCGGCCTGACCGCGGCGGTTCGCGCCGCCTCATGTCACTGCACAAAACCTCACACGAACGGCTTCCTCATGTTCTTTTGCGCCGCGCGCCTGCGCCCCGTGACCACCTGCGCCCTGCTCACGGTGGTGTCCGCCTGTGTCCCCGGGGTGCCGAGCCCCTCTTCCCCCGAAAGCCCCCGGCCCGACCCGGGCGCCCCCCCCGACATCGACCTGTGCGACCTCGAGGACGAGCGCCCCGACATCAAGGCGTTGCTCGATGCCTACCGCGCCGCGTTCGGCGACGAGCCCTGCGACGGGGACGGGCCCGAACCCGACGACGACCTCGAGGACTGCGACATCGTGCCCCTCCCGGGGGGCGCCCTGGAGGTGCGGTGCCCGGGCCAGCCGCCGTTTGTCATCCCCGGGGACGACGACGATGGCGCCGAAGAGCCCGAGCCCGAGCCCGAGGGTGAGCCCGAGCCCGATCCGGCGCCCCCGTCCTGTTTCGCGTTGCCCTACGACGGGCAGATCATCGACTGCTATGCCCTGTTGTCCGCGGCGCAATACTGCGATTCGGTGTACAGCGAACCATCGTCGCCCAACTACAGCCTCGTCGGCGCCTGCGGACAGTGCAACGCCGTTTTCTATTCGCCCCCCGAAGGGGTGGATTGTTTCGCCGAGCTCGACTGCATCAACACCCCGGACCTGTGCGGCGGCGAGGTCGAACCCGAGCCCGAACCCGGCGACGCCCCCGCGCTCTACACCGCGATCCAAACATTGCCCGCGGCCACCATCCCCCTCGACAGCGTCGAGATGGCCGGTCCCCTCGGCGACCGCACCCCCGAAGGCGCGGTGGTGACGGGGGCCTACGGGGGCCTGGTGCTCGGGGAGCTCGGCTTCGCCCTGGGACAAAACGACACCCTTGGCTATGCCCAATTGCTCGTGCTCATCGCCCACCCGCCGCCGGCCGACCCGCTCGCGCCGTTCAACATCGTGCACGTCGACGCCGCCCCCAACGACGCGCTCTGGCTCGCGGTGGACGCGTTCTTGGCCGCCCACCCGGGCCCCGCCCTCGCGCCCACCGCCGCCACCGCGCTCAGCCGGGCGGCGATCTGGGATCAGGGCTTTGTCGAGGTGCCGTTCGAACACCTGGTCATCCACGTCGCGCCCCTGGTCGCCGATGACTACGCCAGCGTGACCTACGAACTCGCCTACGTGGCGTGGTCGAGCGCCTGGCCCGGCCAGCCCCAGCACGGCAAGCTCCGGATGACGGTGGCCCTGGACTGACAAGACCCAGACCGGGCCGCGGGGGCAGCGCAACCGCGCCCGGCCGGGTATCATCGAGCCATGAGGGCGCGCCGCCTCCTGCTTGTCTTCGCCGTGGCCGGGGCCGTGGCCGCGCAGGCCGGGTGCGAACAATCGAGCCCGGCGCGGTTTCGGCTCTGTGCGCTGCTGATCAAGCCCGACCAGCCCCTCGACGACGTCGTCAAGAAGCAGGAGGAGCTGCGCCGCGCGGGCCTGTGCCCGACCCACGGCGACGGCCCGGGGCCGGAGCCCACGCCCCTGCCCCCCGAGCCCGAGCCGCTTCCGCCCCCGCCGCCCCCCGAGCCCGAGCCCGTGGCCGAGCCCGAGCCCGTGCCCGAGCCCGAACCCGACGTCGCCCCGCCCACCGACGGCGGCGTGCCCACCGACTGCACCGAGGTCGTCACCGACGCGGGCTTTGTCGTCGACTGCGACGTGGCCCTGTCCGCGGAGAACTGGTGCGCCACCGTCTACCCCGACGGGCCGGACCCGGCGTTCGACACGCTCATCGCCTGCGGCGGCTGCGACGAGCGCTACTACGAGCTGCCGTCCGACGAGCTCGAGTGCCTGCAATAGCCCGCGCCCACGGCGCCGGGGCGCGCTGACCAGGCGGTTCTCAACGAATCAGGACGAGACAGCCAAGCCCCCCGGTCCGGTCGGGGGCCGGGCCCGGCTACGCTTTTTGCTGGGGTCTCTTTTCTATGTCGTTTCGCATCACGTTTGCTGGGGGCCAGCTCACCGTCGAGGACCACGCCGGGCAGCGGCCCGCGGTCACGATCTCGACCCTCGATCACAGCCTGCTGGTCGAGGGCCCCGACGCGACCACCCAGCTGTACGGCGCCACCCGTGGCGGGCTCGATGCCCTGCTCCAAGACGTGGGCCGCGCCACCGCGACCACCACCGACGCCACCGACGTGCAGCTGCGCAACGCGGTCCACAACCTCCTGCGCCAAAACGCCAACCGCTCGGGCAAACGCCGGGCCGCGGTGGACCGCGACGTGTTCCGCCTGCACCCCACGCCGTTGGTGTTCGCGCGGCCGTTTCTCTATTCGCGTTACCTCGCCGACGACGCCGAACGGTTCTGGCCCTGCCGGGTGGCGCTGGCCCGCGCGGAGGAAGACCTGCCCGGCCGGCGCGACGTCGAGTTTGAGGCCGCGCTGGTCGAGACCTTGGCGGGGTGGCGCCGGCTCTACACCCGGGCCGGGGCCAAAAAGAAGGCCATCAACCGGTCGCTGGCGGAGTTCGGCGAGACCGCCTCTGCAGACGCATTGTGGGGCCTGACCCGCACCGCTCTGCCCCAAAAGGTCCCGAGCAAGCTGCATCTCGAGGTCATCGGGGCCTTGGGCGTGATCTACCCCGACCCCGCCCACACCTTGCCCATCATCGAGCGCCTGCTCGGCGAGACCCCGCGCGCCCTCGGCGAAGCGGTGGTGGACATCGACGAGCGCCGGCTCGGCCTGCGGGGGTTGCACCCCGTGCACCGCCTCGCCCACCTCGTGGGCCTTGCCCGCCCCGAAGGCAAGGTGGCGGTCGCGACCTTGGTCAAGCAAGGCCTCGAAGGCTGGTTCGGCCTGCTCGGTCTCGAAGCCCCCATGGTCAAACCCCCGATCCCCCTGCCCAAGGTCCGCGCCATCCGCTTCATCGACAACCTGGGCGGCCTCATCCAAGAGGGCGACACCATGCAACATTGTGTCGCCCGCTATCACCTGTTTGGTTTGTCGGGGACCTCGTACTTCTTCCACATCGACGGCCCCGGCGGGGGCGCCACCGCCGAGGTCACCCACGAGGGGCGCGTGCTCGAGGTGCAAGGCCCACAGAACCGCCGCAACACCACCGTGCCCCGGGCCGTGCGCCACCTCCGGCGCTGGGCGCGGGGCCTGTGGGTCAACGGCCTCGACAAGACCCAGCCGGTGGCCCCGCCGGGCTTTGTCGCCCCGCGCGGACACCGCGTGCTCCGCACCTGGGAAGACGCCTACGCGGCCTACGCCGCGGTGTGCCGGGTCCGGCCCGACGACGACGGCGCGCTGTGCATGTGGTTTCGCCGGCAGTGCCAGCTGGCGCAGTCCGGTCACCGCCAAGCCCTGGTGCAGTCCCGGGGCCTCGATCAGCAACACGAGGTGTGGCTCGTCGACCGCTACGGCCGCCGGCTCGAACACGCGCTCAAGGCCCCGGTGCCGGGGCGGCTGCTCACAGATTGGATCGAGTGGGACCGGGCGGCCTGAGCGCCGCGGTCAGCGCAGGGTGCCGTCGATGACGAAGCTGCCGCGCACGGTGCCGCCCCCGGCGATCTCGGCCACGAAGGTGCCGGAGATGGGGTCGCTCACGGAATCAAAAATCACGGTCCCGCCCACCACGTCGAAGTACTCGGGGTCGGTGGCGTGCACGATGCGCCGGCCGCCCTCGATGATCTCCACCAGGTCGCCCTGGCTCAGCTCGAGGTAGATGCCGCTGCCCTTGGCCGCGCCTTCGCCCACCAGGGGCACGGGCACGCCGGGCTCGACGTGGGTCTCGGCGGGGATGACCATCACCACGGTGCGCATGGTCTCGCCGTTGTCCTCGGCGAACACGATGGTGGCCTCGCCCGAGTGGGCCGCCACCCGCAGCTCGGGGTTGTCGTCCCGGACCTCGAAGGTCTCGCCCAACACATCGCCTTCCACCACCGCGGGGGAGCCGCAGCCCACGCCCAGCGCGACCAAGGTGATCGCCGCGAACGAAGCCAAGTGTTTGATTTGAAAGCGAAACATTGCGAAACCCACTTTGTCCTACATGTAGGATGCATGACCTACATCTGACTACTGCGCAGCACAACCCCTAAAATCGTCGTTCTGCGTGTTCTCGCCACTGAAACGGCAGGGACGAGGCGGTGGACGGTGCGTCCGGTCACCCCCGGTCCGGGGGTTCGGCTATGGTCCGGCCGATGCGCAGATGGCTGCGGCTTTGGGCATGTTCGGTGGGGCTCTTGCTCGGCCCCGGCTGCAGCTGCGGCGTGACCCTGGTCATCGAGGACGCCGGAGATCTGCCCACCGACGCCGGGACCGCGGACGCGGGCGCCCTGGACGCGGGGGGCGCAGACGCCGGCAGCGTGGACGCCGCGGACGCCGGCTAGACCAAGCTCACCAAGGCGCGGACACGCCGGGCACACGCATCGCTTCGAGCACCACCGGGGCACCGGGCACGACGTCCACGTGGTGGTCCAACACCAGCTGACCGGCTTCGGGGTTCACGCCCTCCACCTGGGCGAGCTCTTCGCCGACGCGCACGAGGTCGCCCGGGGTCAACCCATGGCCGTCGCTGAACCACCGCGCGTCCTCGACATCGAGCACCAGCCAGGTGGACCCCGTCGCGGTGGTCAGCGGCACCCGGGACGCGGCCGGGGTCGACGCCTCCACCGCCAGCGACGAGAACAAGCCGGGCATGTCCTCGAACACAAGGCCCGCGGGCTCGTCGGCCCGGACCGCGGCCGCGGCCGCGGGGTCGCGGAACGGGAGGGGACCGGTCTGGTTGTCGAAGAACCACTCGGGCTCGGCCGCTTGCAGGCCGCTGATGTCCTCGACCGGGCGACCGGCCAGGGCCACGCGGTCCCCGTCGAGCAGATTGCCGAACATGCGCACGTCGTCGGGCGAGCGCACGTCCGAACAGGTCGCGACCGCGGCGCGTTCGTTGTTGGCGAACACGTTGTGGGCCACCGCGATGTCTTCGTTGCCGTCGCTGTCGAGCCCGTCGGAGATGCCGATGGCCGAGCGTTGGTTGTCGAGGAAGGTGTTGCCGTAGATCTTGGTCTGGCGGTTGTGCTCGTTGTGGTACGGCTCGTGCGACCAGGTGCTCATGTGCAGGGCCGCGTGGCATGCCGTATCATTGCCGCGGTTGTTGCCGAGCAGGATGTTGTTGCGGAAGATGTGGGCATCGCCGATGAGGCGCACGACCTCCGCCGCCCCGCCCCCGTCGTTGGCGATGTCGTTCTCGGCCCCGGGGCGATCGCGTTCGCGGTCCCAGTCGGAGTTGATGAACACGTTGTGTTCGATGAGGGCCCGGGTGCTGAGCACGTCCGGCTCCTGGGACGCGACGTGGATGACCCGGTCATAGGGATTCATGAACAGGTTGTGGCGCACCACCAACGCCTCGCCCACGTAGGTGATGACGCTGTGGTCGGCGGCGGCCCGGGAAAAGTCGTTGCCCTCGAACATCACCGCCCCCGCGGGCACGAAGCTGAAGGTGTCGCCCCACCACCAGCCGATGCGGTTGCCGCAGAACACGACGTGGTCGGCCAGGGGCAGGTCCACCCCGACGAACTGATCCCCGCAGAACAGACAATCGATGTCGAAGGCGTTGCCGGAAAACCGCACCCGGCGCGCGGAATGTCCCTGCAGCCAAGGGTAGGTCCCGTCGGACAGGAACAGGCCGCCCACGATGACCAGGTCGTGGACGTCGGCCAGGCTCCAGGTGCCGTGAAAGGTCGAGCCCCGCGCGTCGATCACGATGGGCGCGTCCGCCGTCCCCGAGGGCAGCGCCTCCAGCGGGCCTTGGACGTCGAGGTCCGCGAGCCGGATGGTGTCGCCCGGCTGAGCGACGACAAACGCGGCCGCGACGTCATCGACGCCCCCCTCGGACACGGTCACGTCGGGGTCGGCCGCGGTCGCACAGGTCGCGAACAGGGGGGTCTCGGGGGGAGCGACCACGGGCTCGCGCGGGGTGGGCGCACAGCCCGCGCAGCCGGCGGGGCCGAGCAGACCCGCCCAGCACAGAACCCCCACAGACAATCGCGTCGCGCGCATGCCGGCATTAGACACAGCCGGGCCCAAAAAGGGAAACACCCACGCCCGGGGCGTGGGTGTCTCGTGGCCGCGCCTGCGTCACGCGACGTGCATCAGGATTGGGCCGGCCGCGGCGCGAACAGCTCGTCGTAGCACGCGAGCAACACGTCCACCGGCCGGGGGCCGTCGCCCCCTTTGGTGTGCAAAAAGAGCTGGGTCAAATAGCGCATGCGGTCGGCGGGGCCGGCGTCTTTGCCGAGCACGCGCTCAGCGAGCGCGAGCAAACTTTTGGCCGCGGCCCGGAGCCGCTCGTCTTGTTGTCGGGCCCGCGTCGAGGCGAGCGTGTCTTCGATGCGCATGGCGCTCTCCTCGTTGTGGGCCGCGCAAGCGGACGTGGACAAAACCCCGGGCCAACCCGGCCGGGGACAGAAAAAGACAGGCTTGGTCGTCGCGAACAGCGACATGAACTCCTCGGGCACGTGGGTCGGCCAGGGGCCGGCAAAATCGAACCGCCATCGTTCCCTTCGTACGGGGAAAACCCCGCGGGCGTCACATGGCGCTGCCTGTATTCCGAATCAAACGGACCGCGGTTGCGGCTGATCTCGACCCGGCCGAAAAAAACGCTGCTGACCCGGCAACATGCGCACCCCGCCGGGGGCGGTCAACCCAACCGGTCGGGGGTGAGAAAATGTGGGCCGCGGGAATGTGCGAGGGGCGCGCGTGGTTTTGGCGCGCATGGGGGCCCGACACATCGTGCCGCGTGGGTGGGTGTGGGCGGTGCTTGTCACCGCCGCGTGCGGGCCGGGGGGGCCACCCGGGCCGGTCGATGCGGGGCCCGGGCCGGACGGCCCCCTCACCGAAGAGCGGCTCTACGACGCCGACCACGTGCTCACGGTGTCGCTCACCCTCCGGGACGGGGACTGGGACGCCCTGCGCCACACCGCCCACCACAGCCTGGATGTGCTCGGGGACAGCTGCGAACAATCCCCGCCCCCCAATCCCTATGCGTACCTGCCCGCGGACCTCGTGATCGACGGCGTGCGGGTGGCGCAGGTGGGCGTCCGCAAGAAGGGTTTTTTCGGGAGCCAAAGCACGGACCGGCCCTCGCTCAAGATCAAGCTCAACGAATACGTGGCCGGCCAGGCCCTCGACGGGGTCACCCACCTGACCCTGAACAACAACCTCGCCGACCCCAGCCAGGTCCGGCAGTGCATCGGCTACCACATCGCGTTCGCCGCGGGGCTGCCCGCGCCGCGCTGCACCTTGGCCGCGGTGACCGTCAACCAGCAGTGGCGTGGTCTATACAGCCACATTGAGCCGATCCGGGGCCCGTTTTTGCAGCGGGTGTTCGGCGAGGACCAGGGCGCGCTTTTTGAAGGCGCGCTCAGTGACTTTCGCCCCGGCTGGGTCAACACCTTCGAGGGCAAGACCGCGCCCGCCGAAGCGGACAGGGCCGCGTTGCTCGCCGTGCTCGCCGCGCTCCCCGCCCCGGGCGAAGGGGGCGGGGACGAGGCCGCCCTGCTCGAGGCCCTGGGCGAGGTCATCGACCTCGAGCAGTTCTATACGTTCTGGGCCTGGGAGGTGCTCGTGCTCCACGGCGACGGCTACGCCCGGAGCATGAACAACTTTTACGTCTACCGCCCGGCGGGGTCGGACCGGTTGGTGTTCTTTCCCTGGGGCATCGACAGCATCCTCGCCCCCGACCGTGCGTTTTTGGCCGAGGACGCTCCCCCGCCGCCCGCGACCTGGGTCCAGGCCGCGCTGGCCCGCCGGCTGTACGAGACCGAGGCGGGGCGCGCGGGGTTCGCGGCCGCGTTGCGCGCCCTGCTCGACGAGGTCTGGGACGAGGACCGCTGGCGCGCGGAGGTGGACCGCCACCAAGCCCGGATCGAGCCGTACCTGTCTTCGTGGCCCGCGGGCGAGCAGGCCCTGGTGCGCGACAGCCTCGACGAGGTCCGCGCGTTCATCGACGGCCGGCGCGCGGTGTTGACCGCGGCCCTCGACGCCCTGCCCGACATCGCGCAGGACCAGCTCCAGACCGTGTGCCTCGCCCCCACGGGGACGCTCTCGCTGCTCCTCGGGGACGACGCCGCCTGGGCCGACGTGTCGCTCGAGGCCGACGCGCTGTCCGCGGCCGAGGCGGTGGTGTCCGAAGGGGGCGGCCTGGTCGTGCTCGCGTTCGTCGACCGACCCTGGACCCTGGAGCTGCCCCAGGCCGAGCTTCAGGCGGGGACCGTGTGGCCGGGCCACGCGACGCTGCGCGACGACGACGGCGACGTGCTCGCCGCGTTCGGCGGGGGGGACGTGACCGTCTCGGCCGCGGGCCTGCGGCTCGCGGGCCATCTCTACCCCCCCTGAGCCGCGCGGGCGGTCAGGCGGGGGCGGCGGGGGATGAGCCGGACGCGTCGGGGTCAAAGTCGAACGACGGGGTCTCGCCAAAATGTGACTGCAAGGCCGAGGCGCAGGCCCGGAACACGTCCGCGGCCTCGGCCCGGCGGCCCGCGGCTTGGTGCAACCGGATGAGGGCCGCGTAGAGCCCCTCGTTGGTCGGGGCCCGTTCGATCGCCCGCTCCAGGGTGGCCCGGGCCTGGTCCGGGTCCGCCTCCCCCCAGAACCGGGCCACAAACAGCGCCGCCCGGCAGTACGCGTCCTGAAACTGGGACCGGGGCGCGATCATGTACACGTCCTCGACGTCGGGCAGAAGCGGCCCCTGCACCAGGTGCAGCGCGTCGAGCAGGGCGGGTTCGGGGGGCGCGGCCGGGCTCTGCCGGTCGAACGCCGCCCGCGCCACCAGCGCGTCCACCCACACGCCGTCGTCGAGGCTGAGCTTGCCCTCTTGCCGGTGGACGACGTCGGGACCGACGAGCTTGCGCAACCGGTGCAAGGTGGTCTTGACCGATTGCTGGGCCTGGTCACCGTCCGCGTCCGGCCACAAGGCCTCGGCCAGCCGGGCCTCGGGCACGTCGTGGCCGCCCAACGCGATGAGCGCGGCCAACATCTCCAGGGGCCGCTTTTGGCTCTTGCCCTTGCTGCGCAGGGGGGCGCCGTCGATGACCACCTCGAACCGGCCGAGACAATGGATCTGCACCCCCGCGGGCCAGGCCGGGCGATACGCCGCCGGGGCGGACAGCTTCTGGTGGGCGATGAGCTCGCGGACGTACTCGACCTCGATGCCCGCGGACAGGGCGCGCCCGCACAGCTCGGCGATCTGCACCGGGCGCCACCAGGGCAGGGTGTACACCGCGCACTCTTTCGCGATGGCCAAGCCCCGGGCCAACGCGACGTCGCCCACGTCGGCGTAGCCGCGGGCATAAGCGATTTCGGCCTCCAACAGCGCGCAGCGGGCCACCAGGGGCGGGCAGGCACAGCTCACCGCGTCCTGCTCGGCCCGCAACATCTCGGCGTGGGCCGCGTCGGTCTGCCCGTCGATGGACAGGGTGTGGGCCAGGGCCACGCGCATGGTGGCCTCGACGTAGCGGCTGCCGAACGCCCGGCCGTGCTCCACGCTGGCCCGGGCGTGGGCCACCGCCTCATGGGTGTCGCCCGCCACCAGCGACAGCTGGGTGCGAATGTCCTCGAAGAACACCCGGCAGAAGTGATCGTCGGGCCCGCCCAGGGCCAGCTTCTCGGCGTAGCGCTCGGCGAGGTCGTACCGGCCGAGGTTGAGCGCCCCCGAGCCCCCTTGGGCGCACAGGATGTTGTCCCAAAAGTGCACCCCGCACTCCTCGGCCATGCGCAGCCCTTCCTCGGCCGCGTCCACACAGTCTTGCCACCGCCCGGAAAACTGTGCATAGCCGCTGGCCATCATGTAGTAGGCGACCTGGGCGATGGGGTCCACCCGCTTGGACGTGCGCAGGCCCTCCACCGAGTCGAGCAAGGACTTGGCCTTGGCCAACCGACCCGCGAACAGCTCGTGCATCAGCACGCTGTTGACCAGCAGGATGTAGTCGCCGGGGGACAGCACCCGGGCCAGCATCAAGAACCGCTTGGCTTCTTTTTCCCAGCGTACGGCTTTGTCGTCGCCGAGCCGGCGGAACAGTTGGGCGCTGTACATTACCCCCGCGATGCGGCCCATGGTCTTGAACGAAGGCTTGCGGGTTTTGGTCAACAGCAGCTCGACCATCTCCATCCAGTGGTCCAACTGGGAAAAGCTGCGCCACGAGTAGAGGATGGACTCCATCACCGCGGCCACGCAGAGATAGATGCGCTCGACGTCGCCGGCGGCGATGAAGCCGTCGAGGGCGGGCACGAGCTCGGCCCGGGCCGCGTCGGGGTCGGTGGGCAACAACGCGGTGCCGCGCCAAAAGGAAAGCTCGAGGCTTTTGTCCACCCCGTCGGGGAAGGTGGCGGCGCTGACCACGCGGTTGTGCCAGCCCTGGGTGAGCCACTGTTCGGCGTGGGCGCAGATGAGGTCGTCGAGGGTGTCCCAGTCTTCGGCGGTCTGCAGCAAGGCGATGGCGGGCTCGAAGTCGCCGCTGTCGATGAGGGCGAGGGCGGCCTCGCGGTGCAGGTCGAGGTACCGCTCCCAGGGCAACATCTGGTCGCAGGTCCGGGCCAAAAACGCGCGGAACAACGGGTGGTAGGCATAGCGGGCGCGTTTGCCCTCGAGCAGCCGGACCACGAAGAAGTTGCGGGCCACGAGTTGTTCGAGCAGGTCGGCGGCGGCCACGTCGGGGCACACCCGGCGCGCGATGTCCGCGGTGAAGCGGCGGAACACCGACGTCGAGAGCAGGAACATTTGCTCGGGCCCGGACAGCTGGGAGAACACCTCGGCCGCGAAGTAATCGAACACCACCTGCGGGGTGGGGTCTTCGGGGAGGGACGCGCCCACGTAGTGGGGGTTTTCCAAGCCGAGCACCAAGGCCGCCCCCCAGCCTTGGGCCCACTGGGTGAGGGCCTCGGCCGAGGGCGCGCCCTCTTTGGCCCGGGCATCGCAAAGGCTTTGGGTCTCGTCGACGGAAAAGCGCAGGTCGGCTTCGCCGAGCACGGTCATGTGCCCCTGCACCAACAACGGCGAGAGCGCCGAGGGGGGCGCGAGCCGGCTGGTGATGACGATGTGCTGGGTGGCCTCGAGCTCTTTGGCGAACGTGGCGATCACATCGTAGATGGGGCTTTGCTCACCCACCGATTCGAGGTTGTCGAACACGAGCACAGCGTCGTCGGGCAGCTTGTCGAACACCTGCCGGGCATAGCGGCGGGCGAACGCGACCAGACCGTCTTTGTAGTCAGGAGAATAGGTGGGCGGGGTCAGCCGGGACTTGGCCGCGCTCACCGCCCGCGAGAAGTAGGTGAAGAAAGTCGCGGGGTCGGTGTCGTCCGGGTCGATGGTGAGCCAGAGCATCGGGCGTTTTTGGTGCTCGACAAAGCTCGCCACCAAGGTGGTCTTGCCCGCGCCCGCGGGGGCGGACAGGAAGGTGACCTGACCGGTCTGGCCCTGCTCCAGCCGCGCAAACAGCCGCGGCCGGGGACAGACCCCGGCGGTGTTGGGGGCACAGATTTTCGGCGAACGGCGCATGGAAGTTTGAGACCTTTTGCTGAGCGTTATCCCCACGCTTCGGCGTGGGTTTCGTGCGGGGGGTACGTCCGTGCGGTTCACACCCCTGAGAGCGGGTTGTGCCGCGATGCCGTGTGGCGGCCGTCACCGTTCACACGCGGGTGGGGGCGGTTTGTTTCCATCTGTACCCGATCTGTACCCCCCCCTTGGCGAATCTCTGAGCACGCACGGCGCGGCTGCCGTTCGGTTTTGCAAGAGGAGTACCGCCCCATGGCCCGACAAAAACCCCCCCGTTGCCCGATTTGGTTCGGCGTTGCCCCCTTGGCGCTGGGCCTGGCCCTGCCCGCGTTCGCCCAGACCGAGGCCAAGACCAAGACCCGCGACGACGACAAACAGCTGATCGATTTCGGCAAGGGCGATTCCCAGACCGCGACCTTCGCGACGCCCCCCGAGTGGGATTATGGCTGCCCGGTGCCCACCGAGGAAGAGTGCCTCTCGCTCAAATTCCTGTCCGGGAAGCTCGATGACGAGCTCGGCTGCGGCGCGCTCCAGGCCGACCACCCCGATTGGACCTGCGGCACCCTCTACAGCCAGTCGCACAGCCAGTACCCGAAAAAGGACGGGGTCATCGCCCACGAGCTCGCCCCCCACGGCGTGGCCCAAGACATCGCGCGGGTGCCGCAAAGCCCCTCTGACGCGTCCATGGAGGGCACCGCCGACCCCGCGATCCTGGCCAGCACCGCCTACCAGGCTTCGCTCGGCATCGACGGCCCGAACCAGTTCGCGGCCATCGACCCCTACGAGGGTTGGTCGGACAGCGGCGTGGCGTTTGCGTCCTGCCAAGAATACGCCACCGAACGGTACTGGGAGCTGAACGCCTTCTGGCACGCGGTGGACAAAAAGCGCCACGACTACCTCGAGACCTACAAGATCGCGTTCGGCTCGGCGTACAACGACGCGTCCATCGGCACCCACCGCAGCAACGGCCAGCTGCCCGAGAGCGCGTCGTTCACGACCAAGTCGGGGACCTCGTCGGGGATCGCGTCCTACCACTGGGTCTACCGCAACCACTTCTTCGACCTCCCGGAGCTGCCCGGCATCGGCCAGGTGGCCGTGCTCGGCGGCCCGGTCAGCGCCCCCAACCTGTCGTCGTCGTTGGCTGGCTATTCAGAGTTCGGCGCGGACGTGGTCGAGCGCGCCCTCGAAAACCGCACCGTCGTCGACAAAAACGTGCCCGACACCAAGATCTACTTCCAACAAGCCACCGTCGAGGGCAAACCCGTCCCCGGCTTCCAAGGCACCGAGCAGATCCCGACCCCGTCCGAGCCCGAGCCGGCCCCGGGCAGCATCTTCACCACCCAAGAGCCCGAGCCCGATCCGTACGCCGGCCCCGGGGGATACGCGGATGAGGGCAGCGGCGACATGGAGGAACTGATCGAGACCTACGGCCAGGTGGACCTGAACTTGGCGGTGGACAAAGTGTTGCGCCGCCTGTTCGTGGCCGAGTACGACGAGCTGTACGACCTGCAGGTCGAGCGCGACGAGCTCGTGCGCCAATGGCACCGGCTCGACGAGCGCTACGCCGGCAGCGGGTGGCGGGTGACCGACCTGCTCGATGAGCTCACCTCCTACGAAGACACCTTCACCGTGAAGTTCCCGTCGTCGGGTGGTCGCGACGATGACGACGACGACACCGGCATCCTCGTGTACTCCGGCACGGGCAGCCCGTACTACGCCACCGCCACCGGCGGCAGCGGCGGCACCCAGGTCGCCCCCCTCGGCCCGCAATACACCACCGAAGAACCCGACGAGGGAGACCCGGGGTTTGAGCCGGGGTTTGACGAGTTCTTGGGCAACGGGGGCGACGACGACGACGACGGCTCCGCCGTGCTCTCCGAAGAGAGCGCCGCCCGCAAGGCCGTGCTTGACCGTCTTTTGGCCCTCTACGAAATCGCCGACGCCTGGGGCTGTCTCGACGACGGCTTCACCTACTGCGAGTTTTCGCTCAAGCAGTTCGCCCACGAGATCGTGGTGCACGCCGACGAACAAACCCAGGGCGCCTACGAGGAGTGCATCGAGTACCTGCCCTCCCCCTACTGGTCGAACTTCGACGAGCCCCGGGTGTTCATCGACCCCGTGGCCGACCTCGAGGATTTCCAACCCATCGCTGGCTACAAGGCGCTGCAAACCGCGTACGACAACCTCGTCACCGTCTACCCGTGCAGCCACACGCTGACCGAGCCGATGACCCCGACCAAGTACACCGCGCTCAAGAACAAGACCGCCCAGTGCGAAGCCAAGCTCGCCGACTACCAACAGGACCTCGCCGCCTACCTCGAGCTGCACGCCGAAGCGGTGGCCACCGAGGAAGCCAAGGCCCGCCTCGCCGCGATTCCCGAGCTGTACGACCCCGCCACCGGCGCGTTCAACAAGCCCGGGGTGGGCAAGGCCTACGATTCGTACACCGGCGGGGACTACTTCGGACTCGGCCTCAACTATGAATACCGGTTCGACACCAGCATTCCCCAAAACGACGTGTGCCAGTTCCAGGTCACCGCGGGCGGCGACCTCAACGCCTACGCCAAAGTCCTCGGTCACGACAAGAGCTTGGTCGACGTGGCCGCCTGGCTGCGCACCGCGGACGAAGACCCCATCGAGGTCCGGGCCAAGGTCCTCGGGGTGTCCATCTTCAACGACGGGGACATCGAGTGGCCGGACAACAACTACGACGTGGAGTTGAACATCGACTTCGTGTCGCAGAGCAAACGCCAAGACCTCGCCGCCTACAACCAACCCTTCGTGCTCGGCATCATCCCCATGAACCTGCGGGTGGGGGCGGCGGGTGAGCTCGGCTACGGCACCGCGTTCTCCGCGGGGCTCGACACCGTGCCCAGCCCCGAAAATCACTGTCCCCAGGCCGGGGCGACGGTCACCCTCGAGCCCTTCCTCGGGGTCAACGGCTTCATCGAGGTGTCGCTCAGCGTGCTCATCGCCGAGGTCGGCATTCGCGGGGAGATCACCGTGATCAAACTCTCGCTCCCGGCCCAGGTCGGCATCCAAGCGCAGAGCTCGCTGGTCAACGCGGTGCCCGACGTGGACTTCGTGATCGACACCAACGTCAAGGCGCGCTTCACCACCCTCGAGGGCCGCATCCTCGTCTACGCCCAGGTGGGCATCGGGGCCCTCAAGAAGCGCTGGGAAAAACCCATCGTGAAATGGGACGGCTTTTCGTGGGACAAGACGCTGTTCGCCCAGACCTACAACGTCAGCGTCGGCGACCTCATCCTCGCGGGTGTACAATGAAAACGCAGACCAAGCTCCGCACCGCGTGGCTTGCAGGGTCATTGGCCCTGCTCCTCGCGGGGCTCGCCACCCTGTATCCCACCTCGGACCCGAAGCTTCCCCCCCCGCGCGAGACCCCCGCCTCGGACCAAGCGCGCCTCCCCGGGGTCACCTGGCCCGAGGGCCTGCGGCTGACCTACGCCGCGGCCTACCGGAGCGACGACATGGTCCGGCCCATCGTCGACGGTCAAGTGGACCGCATGGTGGCCGAGCCGATGCAGTCGAGCCTGCAGGTCGACCTCACCCTCGCCTTCACCGGCACCGGCCCGGGGCCAAACGGCGGCGCCTTGGTGCGCATGGACGTGGTCGGCTGCGAAGGCGGGACCCTCACCGCGGTGGGACAAACCGTGTGGACTGGGGCCGAGGCCTGTGCCCAAACATTGGGCGGTCACTCCCTGCTCGCGGAGGTGATGCCCAACGGTCGGGTGCACGAGGTGTACGACGACGCCACCGTGGACGCCACCGTGCGCACGCTGCTGCAGCAGTTGCTGTTGCGCACCCAGGTCTCGATTCCCCGGGTGCTGCCCGCGGGCGGGGCGTGGCTCGCGAGAGAACACAATGTGCCTGGGGTCGCGTCCAACGTGTACCGGGCCGAGACCGAAGCCGACCCGGACGGGACCTGGCATGTCACGCGGCGCACCACCGGCTATCACCAGTTGCTCGCGGCCCAAGCCATGGCCGCGCCCCCCCGGGTCACCGCACAGGGTGACGCCCGCATCGCGCTCGATGCCCGCGGGGTGCTCACCGAGGTGGACGGGACCGAGTCGCTGGTGGCCGAGACCACGGGGGGCGTGGTGTTTCAGAAGGGGCAGACCTCCTTCGCGTTCCGGCTCATCGAACAGGTCGAGACCCAGCTCGCGGTGGACCTCTCGCGCTACCAACGCCGGCCCGCGCACGAGGTGGCGGCCGGTCACGACGCCAACGCCCGGCTCCTCGACAAGCAGATCGATGGGCTCACCCTCGCGGACCTCAAGAGCACCTTGGCCCAATACGGCAGCGGTGGCACCGTGCCCGACCACGCGCGCTTTTTGTGGAGAGCGGCGGGCCTGTTGACCAAGCACCCCACCTACGCGGACGAGCTTCTGCCCCTGTACCGGGCGCAAAAGGCGTCGCCCCAGCTGAAGGGTCTGGTCCTCGACCTGCTCGCCAGCGCGGGCCACCCCGACGCCCAGCGGGTGATGCGCACCGCGCTCGCCGACGACGACGCCTTGCACAGCGAGTCCGGGGCCGGTCGGCAGCTGTTCCAGCGCATGGGCTTTTTGGCCGCGCCCGACGAACACACCGTGGCCTTCGTCGAGGAGCAGTACCGTCAAGCCCACAACGGGGCCGAGGACATCGCCGCCCGGCGCGCGCAGATGACCGCGGCCTACAGCCTGGGCGCGGTGGCGGGCAAACTCGCCGACGGGGACGAGGACGAACAAGCCCGGGCCCACGAGATCAACCAGATGTTGGTCGACGACCTACAGGCGACGTCGGACCCGAAGTTGCTCGTGCACCGCATCACCGCGCTCAGCAACACCCGGCTGTCGTCCAACATCACGCTGTTTGAAGGGCTCGCGGACCACCCGTCGAGCCGGGTGCGGCAGCGGGTGGCGGATGGGCTCGCCGAGGCGAGCCAAGGGGCCGAGGCCCCGGCCGGGCTGCTGGCGTTGCTCGAGGATGCAGACCCATTGGTGCAGCGCAGCGCTCTGCACGGTTTGCCCGCGACCCCCCTCGCGCTGGAGCGGCTCGCCGCGGTGGCGGCGGCGGGCAAGATCGCCCAGGCCAATGTGCGCCCGACCCTGTCGGTGGTGCAGAAGGGCCGGGCCGCCCACCGTGAGGCCACCGACGACGTGCTCCACGCCCTCATCGGCGCCGGCATCGAGGACAAGCTCAGCCGGGCGGCGGCGTATCGACTCTTGGAGATGTAACCGTTCGGGGCGGGCTCATTGTGTGCGCGCCCGTCTCGAATGCCCCGGGGGGGTGAGGTCCGTGCCTCACTCCGCCGGGGCGCTTTTTTGTTCGGCCGGGGGCGCGGGGGCGGCGGGCGTTTTGGGGGGAGCGTCGGCGTCGACCGGCGGCTTTTCGCCGCCCGCGATGACGGGGGCGGTGAGGCGGCCCCGGGCGAGAATGTGCCGCGGCCGATGCAGCGTCTCGAGGTCGTCGAGGGGATTCGCCGCGGTGACGATGAGGTCGGCGGACGCCCCGGGTTCGATCACGCCGAACATGGGGTCAGCGTCGATCCACTCCGCCGGGCGCAATGTCGCTGCTTGCAGAACTTGGGCGGGGGGGATGCCCGCGTTGGTGAGCAGCTCGAGTTCGCGCAACAGGGAGGCGCCGGGGTAGTTGCCGGGGAGGGAGCTGTCGGTGCCCACCCACAGGGGGACACCGGCGGCGTGCAGGGTCTTGATGTTGGGCACCCACAGACGTTGGTTGCGGGCGGTCTCGAGGGTGAGCACCTGCAAGGTCTCGGGGGCGTCGTCGGGAATCTCGGACAGGTTGCGGTACTGCTCCTCGGCCACGAACAGGCGGTCGAGCGTCGACGGGCGCCAGGTGCGGTTGCCGTGGGCGGCCACCGTGTCCCAGACCACGGTGGTGAAGATCATCGGCGTGCCGGTCTTGGCGATGCGGCGCGCTTGCGCTTGGCTCACCGGGGTGCGGTAGACGCCGTGGGCCAAGAGATCGACGCCGGCCTCGGCGGCTTCGACCGCGTTTTGGGCCGAGCCAATGTGGGCCACGACTTTCTTGCCCCGCTGGTGGGCCTGGGCCACGAGCTCGGTGAGCAGCTCGAGCGAAAGCCGGGGGGCATCGGTGGGCATGCGGTCGTACACGACCTTGATGTAGTCCGCCTGGGCGGCGATGGCGTCGTCGAGCACGCCGGGGATGTCCTCGGCCGCCGCCACCTGCGGGACCGCATACGGGACGAGCATGTTGATCGGGAACGGGCTCAGTTCGCTCACCAACGGAATCGGGTGGCCCCCGGGGGCGGTGATGTGCAGGTGCGCGTGGTAGATGCGGGGACCGAGGATGGCGCCGCTCTCGGTCTGTTCGGCGAGGTGCTCGAGCTCGTTGCCCATGCCCCCGAGGTCAAACACGGTGGTGATGCCCGCGCGCAGGTAGGACTCGAGGTTGTCCTCGGCGGGCACGTCGACCTGGTCCCAGGGCGCGGCCCCGCTGCCGATGACGTGCACGTGGGCGTCGACGAGGCCGGGCAACAGATACCGCCCGCTCACGTCGTGGCGCACCGCCTGCGCCCCCGCGGCAGGGGCCGGGGCACCGGCGTCGAGCACGGCCACGATGCGGGGCCCCGCGGTGTACACGTCTTTCGGCCCCACGAAGGCGGCCGCGCGGCTGTCGAACACCATCGCCCCCGCGAACACGTGCGCGTCACCGGGCGCGGGCTTTTGCAGCAAGGGCCCGTGCTGCACCGTGGGGGTACAAGCGGCTAGAGTAAACGACAACAGGACGAGGAGCAGGGCGCGATGCATGCCGGCGATGTAGCACCTTTGGGCCCGGGGGGAACCCTTGGTGGCGCGGCCGGGTCTCACCGGTGATGTCGTCGGTGGGCCTTTTGTGGATGGGCGCGATCGCGGCCGGGTTCATCGAGCCCGGCGGGGTGGTGGCGGACGGATTTGTGTCCCCGGTGTGTGGGCTCGCGACCTGCGCGATGGCCGACGGGGTGGTGCAGCAGGTCCGCCCCCTCGTCGTGCGCCACGTGTATTACGACAACGCGGATCGGGTCGAGCTCGACGTCGGCTACGCGGGCCCGGGGCCGGCCGCGTCACCGGTGGGGACCAAGGTCAAAAAGGGCCAGCGCCTGTTCGGCCGGCGGGTGACGGTCAGCTTGCCCAACGGCGCGGCCCCCGACGCGTTCGCCCGCGCGCACCCAAAGCTCTTCGTGCCCCCGGCCGAGCCCCTGCTCTTGGTCGTGGACAAGGATGCCTATACATTGTCGGTGTACAACCATGGCAAGCTGGCCAAGACCCTGCGCATCGGCTACGGACAAGAAAAGGGCGACAAGACCGTGCGCGGCGACAACCGCACCCCGCGGGGCATGTACTTCGTGGTGCAGAAACATCGCGGGGCGTTCGATGGGCCGTACGCGGCCTACTTCGGGGGCCACTGGATGAAGGTCAACTACCCCAACGCGGCCGATGCCGCGCGCGGCCTGCGGGAGGGTCTGCTCGACAAGGCCGAGGCGCAGGCCATCGCGCGCAACTGGGAAAAGCGCGCGCTCACCGACCAGACCACGCGGCTCGGCAGCGGCATTGGTTTTCACGGTTGGATCGAGGATTGGGCGGATGATGACCCCCACCTGACCTGGGGCTGCATCGTGATGCACAACCAGGACATCCGCGCGCTGTTTGACACAGTACCCGTCGGGACCATGGTCATCGTGCGCTGACTTTCAGGCGGGTTTCAGCGCCGCGCAGAACGGGTGTGGCACCGTCGCGCGATGCTTCCGCGCAGCGACCTGTTCGACACGGATGAGGGGGCGCCGGTCGACACGTGGATCGACAGCTGCCCCCCCACGCCGACCTGGGACCGGTACCAGCTCCCGCTGCGCACCGACGAGCAGCCGCTCACGTCGGACACCTCGTTGCCCACCGCGGCCGAGCCGGGCATCGCCCGCCGCAAGATGTTGGTGAGCGACACCCGCTCGGACCACTGAGCACACCTGCACCGAAAAACCATGAATAGCGGCGGGCGAAGGCGCCCCCTGGTCCCCCGCGACCGGGTGATCGAACGATGCCGCCCGAGGCCCGACCGCCGGCTTGGCATGGTTGTGGCTAACTAAACAGTTCACGCCCACCTCCGGCCCCCCACCCATTTAGGGTGGGGAAATTAGAAAATCCCCACCCACCACGGGACGCACCTCCAGCGTGACCGAGCCCGTGTCTCGATCCCGCCCACCACTGGTCAAACGGGTGCCCGGTGGCCCGCCAGGCGCGGGCCAACCCCTTTCACAACATCCGAAAACCACGGCCCGCGGTTGCGGTCCGGCCGCACAACCCTCTGATTTCACTTCGGAAATCAGCCTACAGCGACCAGTCGATGGGCGCCTGGCCCGCGGCGGTGAGCGCCGCGTTGATGGCCGAAAAGGGCTTGGTGCCGAGGAAATTGTTCCGCGCGGAAAAGGGCGAAGGGTGCGAGCGGGCCACCACGGTGTGCTTTTGGGTGTCGACGCCCTGCGCGACCTTTTGCGCATGGCCGCCGAGCAGAAAAAACACCACCCCGTCCCCCTTCTTGTTCACCTCATCGAGCAGGGCCGCGGTCAGCTCCTCCCAGCCCTTCTTGGCGTGGGACGCGGGCTTGTCCTTTTCGACCGTGAGCGACGTGTTGAGCAACAGCACCCCTTGGTCGGCCCACTTCTCGAGGTTGCCCGAGGTCGGCGCGGGCCCGCCCACGTCGGCCTGCAACTCCTTGATGATGTTGCGCAACGACGGCGGAATCTTCACCCCGTCGGGCACCGAAAAGGACAGCCCATGCGCCTCGCCCGGGCCGTGGTACGGGTCCTGGCCGATGAGCACGACCTTGACCTTGTCGAGGGGCGTGCGGTCCAGCGCGGCAAACACCTGGTCCGGCGGGGGGTAGATCTCCTTGGTCTTGCGCTCGTCGGCCAAGAACGCGTCGAGCTTCTTGATGGTCTCGCCCTGCCCGGCCAACGCCCCCCGCCAGGACACGGGAATGCGCGCCCCGAGCCCGGCGCTGAACGGCCCGCGCAGGGACTCGGCCGCGGCCTCGAGCTCGGCCCGCTTGAGGTAGCCGTTGCCGTCGTCGAGGGTGGCCGCGTGCTCGAGCAAAGCGGCACGGTCGGTAACGCCATGCGACTGCATCACCGCGGCGAGCACCGCCTCGGAGAAGCGCAACTTGGGCGCGGACGCAGGCAGGGCCAGCCCCCGGAAGGCGAAGAACGCCGCCCGCAAATCGGCTGGCAATGCCTCTGCATCAGACTGTGACAAGCGGCCTTCGCCGGACGCGACCGCGGCCGCTTGTTCGGCCCGGGCCACTTGGGCCTGCACGAACGCGGACACGTCGGTGGCTTGTCCGGATCGGGCGATGGCCTCGAGCGCGTCGTGGGCCAAAAGCTCCGGCCCGGTGAGCGCGGACAGGGCCCGGCGGGCCTCGCCGGGGTCGATCTTGCCGTTGCGCCCGGAGATGCGCGCGGCCAGCGGCTCGAGGGTGTCGCGCACCGCCTGCGAAAAGCTCTTCGGGGTCACGGTGCCGGGCAGTCGAACGCTCATGGTCTCACCTCGCGCTCGATATAGCGCGCCCGGGGCTGCTTTGGCCGGCGCGCTTGCCGCGCCGCGTCGACGAAAGGGGCCGCGAACTTTGGCCAGCGCCCCCCGCGTGTTCGTTTCGCCCCCAGGGAGAGACACGTGACCGAACACCGCCCGGGCCCGGCCCGGTCCTGTCCCGGCGCGCACCTGGCGTGGGCCGACCGCGCCGCGCGACAGCTCGCGCGCGCCGACGTGCCCGGCATCGCAGAGCCATGCGCGCCCGCGCACCTTGCCCCCGGTGTTCACAGGGTTTCAGAGTCTTTCCGCTGCCGCGATGGCGGCCGCCGGTCACAGTGCGGGTGCCATTCACGGAGTTGCCATGACCAAGCGCCGCAGCACCCTCGTCCAGATCCGCCGGGATGAACTCGAACGGGCGGTGGCCGAGGCCATCGCCTCCCAGCTCGACGCCGCCCAAGGCTCGCAGGAGGGCGTGGCCGAGCCCGTGGCCGACACCATCCCCGAGGTCTTGGCCCGCCCCGTGCCGGTGCCGCACCGGCCCCGACCGAACAAGCGGCCCAGGGTCAACCGGCCTTCGCAGACGACGGAGCGGAACCTGATGTGGAACTGGTCGTCGTCGTCGTCGTCGCCGTCTTCGGCCCCGTCGTCAGAGGCGTGAACCGCCCGTTCACCGCGGTCCCGGTCAGCCCCGGCGCGGCGTGGTCGAAACTCTGAAAAAAGGTGTCCGGCTGGCCCACCAGCCGCACGCCTTTGGGCACCACCCGGCCCGCGGCCACCATCACCCCCGCCCCCGCGAACACCTCTTCACAGAAACACGCCCCCACCGACAGCTCGCCCACGTCGCGCAGCTGGTCGCCGTCGCGCACCCGCACCCCCCGACCGGGGTTGGTGTCCAATGCATAGGCAAAGGACGTGATGCCGCAGCGCTCAGCGATCAGACACAGCTGCATGCCCCGGGTGCACGCGTCGGTGTCGCCGAAGACCACGCAGGCGCTGAGCACGCTGTTTTTCGAGACCATGGTGCGCGGGCCGAGGGTGGACTGGGCCACATGGGCGCGCTCCTCGATGTAAGACCCGTCGCCGATGACCGACTGCCGCACCAACGCGTGCGGGCCCACATAGACATTGTCTCCGATGAAGCTCGCCTCCACCGTGGCCGCGGGGTGGATGAAGGTGTTCTTGCCGGTGGTGACCAGCCGGCCCTTGAGCGCCTCTAGGGTGGCGGTGCGGTTGCCCCGCAGGCTGAGCATCAGCTTGGCCAGCGTGCGCAGCGGATGAAAGGTCACGTGGTCGAGCAACATCACCTGGGGCAGCAATGTGCCTGCACGAACCAGGTGCACCCAGTGCCGGATGCGCATCGCCGCGGTCGAGGTCAACGGCAGCATCCAGTCGGCGCTCTCGGTGCCCATGATGTAATGGGGGATGCGGGCCGCGAAGGGGATCTCGCGAAACGGGGCCTCCACCCACGCGTCGGTGGCCAACGCCTCCGCCGCGGTGCACTGGCTGCCCACCGGCACGTACGCGATCTCGAACCCGAAGCGCCCGTCGTCGTCGGTGGGCAGGTCCTGAAGCGGCCCGAACAGCTCCATAAACCGCGAGTCGGGCAAACACAGCCGCACGGGCCCGGTGGCCATCCGCGCTTGGGCCAAAAACCCGCGCAGGGCCCGGCGCGACACGTAGACGTCGTCGGCGATGACCAACGCGGGCCCGTCCACCACCGTGTCCGCGCCCACGTCTACAATGTCACTGGCTCGCACCTGGCGTAGCAGGGTCGCGCGCTGCTCCTCGAGGGTGCCGCACAAAAACGGCAACGCGCTCGCGTCCCGGTCAAAGGGCGCGATGGGAACCCGGCGGCGCAGCACGTGGGCTTTCATCGCGCGCAGGGTATCAGTCGTCGGGTCAGTCGTCGGGCGAAAACGGGCGCACCACGATCACCCCCAAGCGCACCCCGCGGCGCTTGGCTTCGGCGAGCAGCGCCTCGACCAAGCCCGGTTCGTGGTTGGCCCCCATCACCGCCGCGCACACCTGGTCGTGGCGGGGCAAGGCGTCGAGCACTTTTTGGGCCGCGATCTGTTCGCGGGCTTTTCGGGTCAAGGCCTCGCGCCGCTCGACGAGAACCGCGCGCTGCTCGGTCAGCGCAGCCCGGCGTTTTTTGTCCGCGGGGGTGACGGCGGGGTCTTCGCCCGGCACCGCCTCCGCGGTCCGCGCGCGAAAGGACGCGCTCACCGCGGCGATGGCCGCGCTCTGGATCGCCCGCTCGTCGATGCGCTGCACCAAGGACAACAGGCGGGTCAGCACCCGGGCGGGATGATCCGCGCCCGCCCGGCGCTGGGCATCGCGGACCGCCTCGAGCGCGGCGCGGGATTGTGCGAGCGGGACCAACAGCGCCTGCTCCAGGGCGGGCAGCTCGTCGAGCCACAACGCGGTGAGCGCGTCGCGCGCGGGCCGGCCCCCTTGGACCTCGAGGGGGGCGAGCTGTTGGTCGAGCCGTTCGATCTCGTGGGCGAGCTTGACCGCGGCGAGATTGGTCTCCGCGTCCTCGAGCCCAAAACGAAACAGCCGGTCCGGGGCCCGGAGCTGGGCTTGGCCCACCCCGTCGAGGAGCGCGCGGTGTTCGACCAGGGCGCGGGCGACCACGTCCACCAAGGTCTCGACCTCCCGGGCAATGTCCACGTCCTCTTTGCGCAGCGTGGCCACCGCGTCGGCGGCGGCCGCGCGCAGGTCGCGCAACTGCCACTGCACCCGCTCGAGTTCCCAGGGCCGGTCCACCCGGGCAAAGGCCGAGCCTTCGGTGCCCACGCAGGACAGGCGCTGGGTATGCAGCAACACTGTGACGAGCTCGTCGATGTGGGCCTGGACCCGGGCCACCGCCGCCCCCAGGCTCGTCCACCACAGGGGCAGGGTGTCCGAGCGGTGGTACTGCGGAATCACGAACACCGTGGCCGCGGCCTCGACGTCCCCTTGCGGTTCGGCGGAAAAAAAGCTCGAACCAAACGCTTCGTTCTCGGTGAGGTGACGCCACCGCTCGGCGGTGGTGGCCCCGTCTTCGATCACCGGCTGCAGGCTGGGCGCCACCGGGGGCGGAAAGTCTGCGGCCCCCGCGGCGCCGAGGAGCAGCACCGCCCCGGCGCCCAGGGCCCCCACGCGGCGGCTGGCCCGCGACATCTTACGAGCGGCCGGCTTTCTCGTCGGCGATGCGCTTTTTGCGCGCCTGGTACCGTTTGCGGATGCGATCGGCGTAGCCCGCTTTGTTCTCTTGGCGGGCCCGGCCGATGGCCAGGCTGCCCTCGGGCACGTCCTGGGCGACGGTGCTGCCCGCCCCGACGTAGGCGCGGGCGGCGATGGTCACCGGCGCGACCAGCGTCGAGTTCGACCCGATGAACACCCCTTCGCCGAGCACGGTGAGGTTTTTGCCGAAGCCATCGTAGTTGCACGTGATCGTGCCCGCCCCGATGTTGCAGTCCGGGCCCACGTCGGCGTCCCCGATGTAGGCGAGGTGGTTGGCCTTGGCCCCTTTGCCCAGCCGGGCCTTTTTGACCTCGACGAAGTTGCCGACCTTGGCCCCTTCCTCGAGCACGGCCTCGGGCCGCAGCCGCCCAAAGGGGCCCAGCTGCGCGCCCGCGCCCATGTGCGCGTCCTCGCACACGGAGTAGGCGTGAATGGTCGCGCCGTCGTCGACCACGGTGTCGGTCAACACCGCGCCGGGCATGACCGTGACCCCGCGGCCGATCCGGGTGCGGCCCCGCAGGGTCACGTCCACCGCCAGGCTGGTGTCGGGGCCGATCTCGACCCCGGCCTCGATCACCACCCGCGCCGGGTCCCACATGGTCACGCCGTTTTTCATGTGGCGCTGGTTGATGCGGTGCCGCAGGACCTGACCGGCCTCGGCCAGCTGCACCCGGTCGTTGACCCCGAGGGTCTCCTCGGCGGACACCTCGACGGTGGGCACCGCGCCCTGTTGCGCGGCCCGGGCCACGATGTCGGTCAGGTAGAGCTCCCCTTGGGCGTTGTCCGACGACAAGCCGGCGAGGGCGTCGCGCAAAAACGCCGCGTCCACCGCGTACATCCCGGGGTTGATTTCATCGATCGCGCGCACGGTCTCGTCGGCGTCCTTGTGTTCGACGATGGCGGTGACCTGGCCCTTGTCGTCGCGCACGATGCGCCCGTAGCCGGTGGGGTCCGCGATCCGGGTGGTCCACATCGCGAGGGGGGCGCCGGCTTGTTCGCGGGCGTCGATGAGGGCGCGCAAACTCTCGGCGGTGATGAGCGGGGTGTCGCCGTAGAGGATGAGCACGGTGCCCGAGAAGCCCTCGAGGGCGGTCATGCCGATCTGGGCGGCGTGCCCGGTGCCCTTTTGCTCGAGTTGGTGCACACACCGCACGACGTCGCCGAAGGCCGAGACCAGGGCCGCGTCGACGAGCTCGCGCCCGTGTCCGGTCACGCAGACCACGGGGTTGGCCTCGAGGGTCAGGGCCGCCTCGATGGGCCACGCAAACAGCGGCCGGCCGAGCACAGCGTGCAACACCTTGGGCGTCTCGCTTTTCATGCGCGTGCCCTTGCCCGCGGCGAGAACAATACATGCGACGGTCATCGGGAAGGCCTCCTCGGGCGCCACGCTAGCAAGGGCCCGCGGGGGAAGGAAAATCGCCCGCAGCGCGCGCCCCGATGTGGCATAACCCACGGGTCGATGGTGCGCCAAACGGCGCGGTGAGGGAAACGAATCGTGGCGACGGTCAAGGGCGATGTCGAGCTGATGCCGCTGTCGGACGTGGTGGCTTGGATCGCCAACCGCCAGATGACGTGTACGCTGACCTCCCGCCGCAGGGGCAAGCGCTACCAGTTCGTGGTGCGGGGGGGCCTGGTGTTTCAAGCCGCGGCCACCGACCCCCGCGAGTACCTCGGCCAGCACCTGATCAACTTTGGGTACATCGACGAGGAGTCGCTCACCAAAGCGTTCCAGACCCAGAAGGAGACCGACGTGCCCTTGGGCAAGGTGTTGGTCATGGTCGACGCGGTCAGCCCCGAGCAGCTCGCGCGGGTGCTGTCGTTCAAGATTCGCGAGTCGTTGCTCGAGGCGATGTGCACCGACTTTGGCTCGTTCAAGGTGACCACCGACGTGCCCGCCGCGCGGGAGCTCGACTGCGAAGTGCCCTGCGACCTGCGCGAGGTGCACTCCGAAGCGCAGGCCCGCTCGCAGATGTGGGCCGAGATCCGCAAGGTGTTCCCGTCGGACGCGTACGGCTGTGAGGTCGCCGAGGTGCCCGACGACCTCTTGATCAGCGCGTTCGACCGCAAGCTCCTCGAGCACCTCGACGCGGGCAAGAGCATCGGCCAGGCGTGCCTGGAGCTGCGCTCGATGGACTTTCAGGTCTACGCCCGGCTGTATGACCTGCACCACCGCGACCTGGTCAAGCCCCGCGCGGTGGAAGCCCAGCTCGCCGCCGACGGCAGCTACGCCATCGACGACGCCATGGTCCTCGACGTGGAGTCGGACGAGGCCAGCGACTCGATGGACATCGCCCCCGAGGCGCTCGACCCCGAGACCGCGATGCGCATCGCCCTCGCCGGCCGCAACTGGAAAGACGCGTTGCTCCTCGCCGAGCGCATCCTCGAGCGCGATCCCGCCAACGCCGAGGCCCAAGCCGCGCACCGCGTGGCCGAGGTCCAGGTCCGCCGCACCAAACCCAAAGGGGCGGGCTCGCAGCTGTCCCGCGTGCCCCGCCTCGAGGTGGCGCGCGGCCAGCTGCAACAAGCGCACATGACGAGCAAAGAGCGCTACGTGCTCTCGCGCATCGACGGACGCCGCACCCTCAAAGAGATCGCGTCGGTGAGCCCCATCGAGCAAGAAGAACTTCTCCGGATCGTCGAGGGCTTCGTGGCCCGGGGCATGGTAAAGGTGGAAGGATGAGGCCGTTTGTTCTCCTCGTCCTGTGGGCGTGCGTCGCCGGTTGCGCCCCCGACCCCCTCAGCGCGTATGACGTGGTGTTGACCACGACGTTCGACTGCACCCAGGTGGGCCAGGGCGCGGTGCAGTGCACCGACGACGAGACCTTGGCCGCGCTCACCGTGACCGGCCGTTGGGTGATCGAGGACAAGGGCGGGGCCAACCTCCTCAACCCCCTGAGCGATTTTATCCTCACCGCCGAGACCGGCCGGACCGTGACCGGGGTGCACTTCGTCGACGGGGCGGCCGAGACCACCTCCTGCACGGGGCAGACCGCGGGCCAATGTTACTTTGGCCGCAAGACCGCGTCGGTGTTCGACGAAGACGTGACCTGTACCGAAATCAGCGACTACGCCTACGACTTCCTCATCGATGGCGACGACTTGGCGGGGATCTCGGCCGAGACCCGCGTCACCGAGGAGACCTGCGGCACCAGCGTGGTCAGCCAGACCATCGTCTCGGTGGTCGGGGTCCGCTCCGACGACGTGGTGTACGCGCGGGAGGACCGGACCCCATGACCCGGGTGTTGTTCTCCCTCGTCGCCCTCACCGGCGTGCTCCTCGGGACCACCGGGTGCAACCCCATCCTGCGGTACAACGTGTCCCAAGCCACCGCCGAAGACTGCCTCATCCGCACCAACGGCGAGTTCTGTGACGAGGCAGAACAATTTCCACCCCCCACCGTCGCGGTGTGGTCCATCGAGGTCCGCGAGGACATCACATACATTTACATTGGGGACGAGACCTGGGTCGCGCACCAGCTCGAAGGGCCGTTCACCATTCTCAAAGAAGAGCGCCAGAGCCGCAATCTCTGCACCACCGAGTACACCCGCGAGCTCAGCTTCGACTACGACTTCGAATCGCTGAGCGGCACCTTCGACGAGCGGGTGCGCACCGACGGCCCCGACTCCTGCGGCGACACCCCCTTCGGCAACCGCCGGGCGTTCACCATCGTGGGCGTGGCCTCGGAGGGCATATGACCCGGGCCGCGGCTCTCCTCCTGGTGTGCGCGGCCGCCGCCTGCGGTCCCGCAGAGGAGCAGGTGGTGGGCACGTTCACCAGCAACGTCGTGCAGCGCAACACCTGCCGCATCAGCAACGGCGAAGCCCCGGAGTCCTGCGTGCGCGACGAGGCGATCATTCACCTGCGCGTGGACCTCATCGAGGACGACCAGGACCGCGCGTGGATCATCGGGGTCCCCCGCAACGGCGAGTCCGACCGGCGCTTGCTCGGCAGCCGGGACAAAGACGGCAACTTCCTGTTCGTCGAAGAGATCTTGCAGACCAACGCCGACACCGGCTGCCGCTTCACCTCGACGATTCAGCTCTCCCTCGACGTGGAGCCGGAGGCGGACCTCTCGATGGTCGGCCAAGACCCCTGCATCGCCCTGGTGGGCCGGGAGGTGCGCACCAACGCCGCCTCCGCCCAATGTGACGACATCAACGACCCGGCCGAACAGATCACCCGCATCCAACGCCGCCGCTGGGAGCCCGACCCGCAGTGTGGGGTCGAGGACTGACCTGCCCGGCTCCGGTGCCGCGCCGTCAACGGGTCTGGTCAAAATGGGCGAACACCCGCTCGCGCTGCTCGCTGGGCAACACCCAATGGTCGGCCCCCGCCACGATCTCCACCTCGATGTTGTCCCGGCCGGCATCGGCCCACGCGTCGCTTTGGGCCTGGACCACCGCCACCGGGATCAATGAATCTGCATCGCCGTGCAGCACCAGCACGGGCACATCCCCGCGCACGTCGTCGAGTTGCTCGGCGATGAGGGCCTGCTCGATCCCCAGGTTGGCAAAGTCGCCCTCCGCGATGTCGTCCAGCACCCCCGCCAAGAACAAGTCCTCGGGTGCCCGTTGGAACCGCAGGCTCATCTCCGGCGCACACGCCTCGGCCCCCCCGTCGTCGAGCCAGTCCACCACCTCAGGCACGAACCAGCGGTCGTAGCCGCCAAATGATTCTGGATGGGCATGAACCTGGCCGAGGATGCCCATCGCCACCAACGCGGGCTCCACGTCCTCGTCGCTGAGCATGCGCTGGACCAAGTCCCCATGGCGGGTGGGCAGGGCCAGGGCGGTGGCCCCGCGGATGTCGATCTCGTCGAAGCGCGCGTGGTGCGCGGTCTCGCTCAGCGCCGCCACCGTCGCGTGCGCGCCCTGGGAGTGGCCCTCGAGATAGACCGGACCCGCGCCCAACGGCTCGATGCCCCGGCCCGCGTCGCAGAACGCCTGGGCCGCCAGGACCCCGTCGAGCACCGCGCGCCCGCTGTCGGCCTTGACCACGTACGCGTGGGGCCCGGGGGTGCCAAGCCCGGGGCCGTCGGTCATCACCACCGCGCGCCGCTGCGTCACCGCCCACGCGGCCAAGGGGTTGAGCTCACTTTCGAAGCCAAAGCCGCTCCCCTGCGACGGGGCGCAGGCATCACCGAACCCAAACGTGCCGTGTTGGTGCGCCACCAGCCCGGTGGCGGCGACCCCGGCGGGGAACGCCAGCCGGGCGGTGACCACGGTCTTTTCCCCGTCGAGCTCGCTGACATAGATCGCGCGGTAGACCTCGGCCCCGAAGTCACCCCCCGCCCCCGCCTTCACCGACAATGTCCATGCATCGACCGGCCCGATGTACTGCGCGGCCAACAGCGTACCCGGCGCGAACTCGTCGAGCTCGGCCCCGGTGGGCACATCGCGGTACACGTCCCGGTCGGTCCAATCGCAACCGAGCGGCCCGTCCACGGGCATCACCCCGGGCACAGGATCTGCGCAGGCCGCGCACAGCGCCCCCCACAAAAACAAACCCATCCAGCCCGAGATGCGCATCGTTTCAGTGTGCCCCGGCCATAGAACCTGCACACCTCCGAAATCGAAACCCGACCGGGACGCCCGCTGCGGGAAGCGCCCAAGGTCTCCCAGAGTGGATCCCAAAACCTCAGCTGGTTGCATCCGCAGGATGCAACCGCGGCGCGACGGGCCGGAGGCCAAGCCTTCGGCTTGGCTTAAGCTGCCGCTTCGCGGCAGCCAGGCCCATGGAGCACGGCAACGCTTCACGTTGCTCAAGCCATTCCTTCGGAATGGCCACGCCTCGGGGGTGAGGTGGCAACGCTTCGCGTTGCTTCAGCCATTCCTTCGGAGTGGCCAGCCGAGATCGCTGAGCTTGCGAAGCGTGAGGGCCGAGGGGGGGAGGAACTCCCCCTTCAAAAACCAGAGCACATCCCAAAACCTCAACACCGTTGCATCCATAGGATGCAAGCCCGCTGCGACGGGCCGGAGGCCCTTGGAGCAGGGCAACGCTTCGCATTGCTGAAGCCAATCCTACGGATTGGCCACGACATCTGGGGGTGAGGGCCGACTCGGCGAGCTTGCGAGCCGTGAGGCTCGAGGGGGGATGGGACATCCCCCCTGGAAGGCTAGAAGAGCTTCACCGTGCTGCCGTCGCGGCGGGTGATGGTCTCACCGGCCACGATGTGCGCGAGCAGCGCGAGCAAAAACGGGTCGAACTCGTGGCTCATCTGTTGGCTCATCACCGTGAGCGCCATCTTGCTCGAGAACGCCTCGCGGTAGGGCCGGGCCGAGGTCAGCGCGTCGAAGGTCGACGCCACCCGCACGATGCGGCCGAACAACCCGAGCCCCCGGGTGGGCTCGTGCACCACTTCGCCGTCGCGCTTGACCGCCCGGGCGTAGGGCATCTTCGCTTCGTAGGCAGCGAGGATGCACTTGAGCGCGGACAGGTCGAGGGGGCGCTGCCGCATCAAGATGCGCGCGGTGATGAGCGGGAACTCTTTGATCTTGGTGCGCTCCTCGCGGGTGAGCGAGCCCTGTTTGTCGAGGAGCTGCTTTTCCGCGGTGACCATGCCGAGGTCGTGCATCATCGCCGAGCGGCCGAGGTCGTGAAGCTGCTCGCGGGTGAAGCCGAGCTCGCTGCCCATGGCGATGGCGAGCAGGCAGCTGTTCATCGCGTGGTACACGATGTACTCATCGGCATTGCGGGTCGCGCTCAGGCCCAAGAACCGTTCGCGCCCGTCGTCGAACAGGTCGACGAAGTCCCGCACAATGCGACTCATCGCGGTGGGATCGGGCAACGGCTCGTGGTGGGCGATGGCCTCGGTGAAGCGGCGCAAAAAGGCGATGCCCCGCGCGTAGACCGTCATCGAGAACTTCTTGCGATCGATGGTCCGGCTTTTTTGAATCTCGACGTCGGTGGCCTTCTGCAACGACTCGCGAATCAAGCGGTACTTGCCCACCTTGATCGCCACCGTGCCGGGCAAGGTGCCGTCGTCCCCCACCTGCAGTTTGCCCGCCTGGGCGAACAGGTTGAGGAAGGCCTTGAGCTCGTCGATCTTCACCGGCCGGGAGACAGCAAAGCCCCCCATGTCCTTTTCCTTGAACGCGTTGGTGAGCGCGCGCAGATTCTCCAGCGACGAGAAATCGACTTTGATCACCACCCCGTTGAGCGCGAGCATGGTGCCCACCGCCTGCAGGTTGAAGCGGCTGTCCACCGCCACCACCTGGTTGATGGTGTCCACCAGCAGCTCCAGGGGCTGGGCAAAGATCTCGTTGTCCGCGTCGTAGATCTTCACGTTGCGCAACAACATGAACAGCGTCGAGACCGCCCGGTTGCCGAGGGCGGCGATCTTCTGAATCTGCGAACGCGACAGGTTGCGCTTGCCCACGTTGACCGCGGCCACCGCCGCGCCCTTGCGGTTGTCGTCGGTCCGTCCGTGCACGTGGGTGGGGTTGTCGCTCATGCGCCTTTCCCCGACACGATGGTGCGCATCTTCACCGCCGCCTCACGGGCCGCGCCGAGCACCTCCTTACTGTGCATACCCGTCTGCTGCATGATCTCGCTCAGCAGCTGGAGCGCGGGGATGCCCGGCACCGTGGCCAGCCCGCGGATGACCAACAGCTTGCGCTCGTCGACGCGCCGCTTGGCCAGAAGCGAGCTCTTCTCGTTGAAGATGCTGCGCATCCAGGCCTCGGCCTCGGGGTGCTCGGCCTGGGCCAAGGCCCCCACCACCGCGCGCTTGATGCCCGGGGGCTGTTCGTCGAAGGTGGCCATGCCCACCACCGCGAGCAGGTAAGGCGCCACCAGCTCGGGCGGGAACTGCGCCATCAACCGCGCGGCGTGGGACCGCATCTGCGGCACCTTGTGCCCCTCAAACACATTGCGCAACAGACCAAATGTTTTTGCATTCTTGGTATTGGCCAGGGTGTTGAGCACCTCGACGCGGAGGACGGCGTTTTCGTGGTTCAAGATGGGCTTGAGGATGTCCATCTTGGTCGGCGGGTTGATGCGGTCGATGATGTAGAACAGGTCTTTGGCGAGGTTGGACGACGCCTTCTGCAGACGGTTGGCGAAGATCGGCACCGCCGGCACCCCCGCGTCGATGAGCACGTCGGCCACCGCCCGCCGGTGCAGGGGGTTGTGCAACGTATCGAGCAGCTCGAGCAACACCACCGTGGCCGTGACCCCGAGCAGCGACAGGTAGTTCTGCAGGTCGTCGAGGTGGCTCACCCGCCCGGCGTTGAGCGCGGTGGCCACCCCCCGCACGCGCTCGGGCTGTTGGATGAGCATGCGCATGCGCTCCTCGACCCGGCGGCCGAGGTCGCGGTTGGCCATGCTCGCGTCGGGCCGGGACGAGAGGTGTTCGGCGAACTGGATCACCCGGGTGATGGCCCCAAACCGCCCTTTGAGCACGAGACCGTCGAGGAGCTGCTCCAACGCGGCGCTGATGTCGTTCAGCTCGTCGTCGGTGGCCTCGAGCTCCATGACCTCAAAGATCACCGAGCAGATCTTCTCCAGCAGGCTGTCTTCGTCGGCCGCGAGTTCATCCTGGAACCGGCCCAGCTCGTCTTCGCTGAGCACCGCCGCGGCCACCGCCGCGTTGCGCTCTACAGCAACATTGTCGAGCTGCAGCTCGAGGTCGGTGAGCGCGACCTTGCCCGCCCCGTAGCCCACCCCGCCGCTCTCGTCCCCCGCGAGGCTGGTCTGGAGGTACCGCAGCACCTCCTCGACCTCGACCTCCACGTCGTCCCCCGCGTCCCCTTCGGCGATGGAGAAATCGCTCAGCGCCACCCACTCGATGTGGGTGAGCTCGGCTTTCCACAGCACGCTGAGCAGGTCTTCGCTCTGCGGCACCGGGGTGAGGTTGATCAGCACCGACAAGAACTTGAGCAGCTCGTCGAGGGTCAGCCCCTCGCGGAAGGTCAGGAGCCGGACCCCCTCGTTCCACAGGGGAAAGACGAGGTTGTTCTCGCGCTGGTCGTCTTCCAGCACCGGCACGTTGTTGACCAGCAGGGTGGAGACCTCGAGCTTGATGTCGATGTGGCCCTGGCGGCGCAGCAGCTCGTCCAGGGCGCGGTGGCCGGTCTCGAGATACGAGCGGTACTCATCCGGGCGATGGCGGTTGAAGTTGAGGGTCTTGATGCACTTCTTGAGGATCTCGAACACCCGCGCCACGTCCGCCGGGTTCGGTCCTGCCGCGGGGCCGGCGGGCGAGAGGAACGAGGCGTCGAGGGTGTCGTGAGATGTCAAGGTCGGGGCCGGTCCGCTGTATCCGTGCCCCCTGATCGTCGCGAATCAGACGCGGTTGAGCAAGAATCAGGCGACCTTGGCGAAGAACGCCTCGTGGTTCTTCGCAAATGCGTCAAATCCTTTGAGAATACAGGACCTTAGCTCGTCGCGGGCGCTGGCCGGCGAGTACCCCAGCGCGTGCCGCACGCCCCGGATCGCGTAATCGAAGTGGTCGGCTTCGACCCCGCCCCCGTGGCCCGAGTGGATGCCGAGCCAGGCGTAGGCCCGGAAGGTCTCGTCCGCGATCGCGAAGCTGGTGTCCTTCAGGTACGCCACCAGGTCCGGCTGGCCCGCGGTCAGGGTCTGGTCGAACACCGAAAACTCCTGGTCGGCCAACACCTCGGACCCGAGGTGAAAACCCATGGCCGAAAACAGCGCCCCCCGGTCGTGGTCCGCCCCCAGGCCATAGCCGGCGACCACGTCGCGTTTGAGCTCCCGCAGCCAGTCCGGCTCCTGGACCAATGACTCTGCTTTGGTCGCGTCGAAGCTGGGGTCGTTCTTTTGGGCATAGCCGATGAGACCCTTGATCGTGGCCTGGGCGAGGCAACGGTGGGTGGACCGCTCGGGGATGTCGCGGTCGTCAAACTCGTCGCGGGCGGCATCGAAAAAGAAGCTCGCCACAAATACGCTGCGGTCGGCCAAGCTCGGCACGGGTTCTTTCTCGTCGAGGAAGAACTCTTGGTGGCGGCCGATGCGGCCGGCGAGGCTCGCCACCGATGCCCCGAACACGCTGTTCCAGGCGGTGTAGCGCCCCAGAAACCGAATCAGGTCTGGCAACGAGGCTTGGGCGCGCTCGATGTGGGCGTGCACCTTTTTTTGGTTGCCCTCGAAATCGAAGCGCGCTTGGAGGTCGGAGAAGTCGATCATGCGGGTTGATAGCACGACCGCGCCCCCGCGGTTCAGCGCTCGTCGCCGCCGCAGTCGGCGAAGGCGCCGTTGGGCCGAGGGTCCCCGTCGATGTCGGGCTCACCCACCGCCAGGGTGGTGTTCACCGCGTGGCCGATGCAGGGTGAGCCCGCGGTGAGGTGGAGGTTGCCGTTGAGGGGATTGGCGAAGCCGGGGTCGTCTTGCACGTTGTTGGTCCCGGGGTCGTTCTCGTCATCGTTGACGGTGTCGCTGATGACGCAGTTGCCCTCGATGGGTTTGTTGCCGTTGTTGTCGAGGGCCAACGCCCGCACGGTGGTGCCGGACGCGACGCAGTGGACGGCGTTGCCCACGCTGCCGGTGGCGGATTGGTTGCCGTAAAAGCTGCTGAAGGCGAGCCCGGCTTCGTTGGAAGCTTGCCACAGATACAGTGCGCCGGGACCCGGACTGTTGTGGGTATCGGAGAAGAAGCAGTGGCGAATGGTGTAGTTCGGCGTGTCGATGAAGTTGCCGGCGGTGTCGCGCACCACGGTGCGGTACAGCCCGAGGTGGGCGTTGTTTTGGATCTGCAGCCCCTCTTGTCCAAGCCAGCTCGGCCCGAGGTGCGCGCCTTCGATGATCACGGTGGCGGTGTTGGCGTTGGCGTGCACCAGCTCTACTGAGTTCACCGCCCCCCGCAGGCGCATGCCCACGACGCGCACAGTGGCATTGGACTGGACCGCGATCGCGGCCTGGCCCGACGCGGTGATCTCAAACTCGTAGTCGCGGGGCTGGGACACATCCCCCACCAAGGTGACGTTGGTCCCGCTGAAGTTGGCCCCCCCGCCGCTGTACTGGCCCGCGTCGAAGAACACCCAATGCTGGCCCGGGCCGAGGCTGCCGACCCGTTGCCAGCACGGTTCGGCCGCGCCGCACGGGCTGCCGATGAAGTCGGCGGGAAAGTAGTCGAGCGAATCGACGAACGCGCACACGCTGGGCGTGCCCCGGCAGTCGGCGTTGGCCGCGATGGTGCACGTGGCCGTGCACGCGCCCGGTTCGCTGTAGACGGCCAAATGCCCGAGGTCACATTCCTCGCCGCGGGAGGTATCGATGATGCCGTCGCCACACACCGGCTGGAGCCCCGCGTCGACGCCCGCGTCCACCCCGGCGTCCACGCCCGCGTCGACCCCGGCATCGGCACCCGCGTCCACGCCCGCGTCCACGCCCGCGTCCAGCCCCGCTTGGGCGTCCGGCAAGCCGGCATCCCCGTCGCCTGAAGAACCGGAGTCGGCGGCTCCGCCGTCCGACGGTTCTTCCAAGCCGCCGTCACCATCGCCGTCACCATCGCCGTCACCGTCACCGTCACCATCGCCGTCACCGTCGCCGTCGCCTGAAGAACCGGAGTCGGCGGCTCCGCCGTCCGACGGTTCTTCCAAGCCGCCGTCAGGTGGCCAGTCACCGTCGCCGTCACCATCGCCATCGCCGTCACCGTCACCGTCGCCGTCGCCCACGACACAATGTCCCTGTGCCCCGCACACCGTGTTCGCCGGGCACTCCTCATCGGCCGCGCACGCGGTGTACAGGTTGGGGGCGATCACCGGGCACCCGCCCAGGCACAACACGGCGCAGATCATCGCCTGCCACCGCCACCGCTCTGCCATCGACCCCACCGACATCATCCGCCCACTCTACCATGGGCCACCCAGGCTCCGGCGTCTCGTCGCTGGACACGAGAACGCGCCACATCTTTCAGGTTGAGATGCGCCAGACCTGCGCTCAGTTCGCCAACGGAACGACCTCGTAGGCGCCCACATCGGTGGCAAAACCATTGGGCCGCCGGCCCCCGCGGTGGTCGGTGGCCAACACCCCGGGGCTCTGCGCCGGGGCCAGCGCGTTGACGCACGCGCCGTTGGCCGCGGGCCGCGCGAACATCAAGGGGCTGGGGTTGGCCGGTGGTTGCGCCACCGCGCTGAGCCCGCACAGGTCGTTGAACGACCCGACATCCTCGGGCCCCAACGCCGTGTCCGGCGAGGCCGCGCTTTCGATGAGCTGACACCCGTCGCCCACGTCGCCCGCGGCCCCGTTGTGGGCCAACAGGCTGCGCTGCACCTGGGTGGTCTGGGCACAGCGCACTCCTGCAGACACATTGCCTTGCCCCCGGTTGTTCACCACGGTGATGTGCGTGGCCTGTCCCCCCGCGGTCTCAAAAAACAACGCCCCGGTGTCGCCGTCCAAATCGCCGTTGAACGCAAACACGGAGTTGGTCACCACCGCCGCCGCCCCGCTGTGGTGCAGGCCGGTGTTGGACTGAAAGATGTATCCCGCGTTCATGGTCACCGCCGCGGTGCCCTCGATGAACACCCCGGTGGTGCGACACCGGCTGATGGTGGTGCGCTCCAAAAACGCCTGGGCCGCGTTCTTGATGTGTACACAATGGTCGGCGCCGCCGGTGAAGTCGTCCGCGGTGCCGCCCTGGATGCGCACGTCCCGCAAAAACACCGTGCCCGAGTCGGCCTGCACCAAGGTCTTTTGTTGGTCGGTGCGCAGGGTGATGCCCTGTACGCGGAGCACCGCGCCCGGGTTGTTGTTGGGGATCTTGAGGATCTCTTTGTCCGCGCTCACCGTGATGGTGGCGTTGCCGACGCCCACCACCGACAGGTCGTTGTCGACGTCGACCTTGTCCGGCAACGCGTACGTCCCCGACTGCACCAGCACGACCTGCACCGGGACGTCCGCGCGCAACGCGGCGTCGAGCGCCCCCTGGGTGTCGACCGCCACCGGGTCCGCCCCCTCGGGGTAACAGACATTGGCCACCGGGTTGCAGTCCCAGGCGCTCGCCTCTTGGCAGGCGTCACACCCGGCGGGCCCAACGAGCGGGTCGTCGCAATCCTCGCCGGTGTCGACCACCCCGTCGCCACAGCCCGCCAACTCGCAGGTCGGCCGGCAGGCGTTGGGCAGTCGGCTGTTGAGCGCGCCGTTGTCGCACCCTTCGTCGCCGACCACCGCGCCATCGCCACACACCGGGGCGCAGACAAACTCCTGGTCCAAAAACCCACACGACCAGCCCGCCTCGAAGGTGCAGGTCGGGCTGCACCCGTCGCCGGGCGCCACGCCCCCGTCGTCGCATTCCTCGTCGTCGTCGAGCACGTTGTCCCCGCAGTTCAGGGGGTCGCCGTCGCCGTCACCATCGCCGTCCCCATCGCCATCTCCATCACCGTCGCCATCGCCGTCGCCGTCGCCATCCCCATCTCCATCACCGTCCCCGTCGCCGTCGCCGTCGCCGTCGCCGTCGCCGTCGCCATCCCCGTCCCCGTCCCCGTCACCATCGCCATCCCCGTCCCCATCGCCGTCGCCGTCGCCGTCGCCGTCCCCGTCGCCATCGCCGTCACCATCCCCATCGCCGTCCCCGTCACCGTCGCCGTCCCCGTCACCGTCGCCGTCGCCGTCGCCGGCCACGCAACGCTCGTCGACGCAGACCTCGCCGCCCCCACACTCGCCGTCGTCGGCGCAGACCGGGACCAGGTTGGTGTAGACCGCGGGACACGCGGACAGGAGCCACACCCCAACCAGGGCCAAGGCGCGCGCCAGAATCACGTTGTTTTTGTTCGGTCGTGCCACCTCAGCACCCTAGCACAGGCCCCCCGCCCCGGGCCGCGCCGGGTCTCCAGTGGCATTTGCCTGTCACCGTGACGTCACCACGCCAGAAAAAGCCCCGCGGGGGGCGGGGCTTTTTTGACCATGCGGTCACGATCTCGAGGTCAGCGCTGCATGGCTTCTTCGGTGAAGTCGGAGTCCGACAGCTTCGCGTCGGGGTTGGGGTTGGAGATGACCACCAGGGTCTGGCTGCCCTGCTGGCTGTTGGCCATGGTCATCTCCACCGGCACCAGCTCGCCTTTGATCTTCTTCAGCTTCTTGACCTTCAAGGTCTTCAGCGGCTTCATCTTGTCGTCGAAGAAATCGATCTTCAGCGGAATGAGGTGTTTTTGGTGCACGTACACCACCAGCTTGCCGTAGGGGCTGCCTTCGACCTGCGGGACCGCTTCGATGACGTAGGTCGGCTGCTTGCCCACTTCTTCGTCGTCGAGACGCTTGAGGGCGACCTTGTCCGCTTCGCTCGCGGGCAGGGGCATCAGGTCGACGAAGGCGAAGTCGGACCCGAAAAACGAGCTGCTGGCGTTGCCCGGCGCCACCCGGCGCACGACCTTGGCCGCGGGCACGTACACGTACTGGTCGGGGAGCGCGTCTTTCTTTTCGATGACGAGAAACGCGATGCCGGCCACTTCAGCAGGCCGCTGAAACTTCACCAAGCTCTTGACCAGGCCGTCTTCGCGCTTGGCTTTGATGTCGAGGGTGCGGCTTTTGGTCTCGCCCTTGGCGTTGGTGATGTTCATCATCAACGTCGCGGTGCCTTGCGAAAAACCCACCGTGCCTTTGGCCAACGCCTTGTCGAGAATTTGGCTGGCGGTGAGGTTGCTGTTGTCGGCGGCGGCCGCGGGCAACGAGGTCGCGAGGAGCAGCGCCGGAAGCACGAACGCGGCGGGGCTTTTGAAAGTCGGCAACAGCATGGTCAAACTCCTATCGGTCGTTTTGTCATACGAAAAAAGCGGTGAGAAACAAACCGACCCGGTTGCGAAACCGACGCGACGTGACGCGTGAGCATTCAGAAACCGTCGTGAGATCGCGCACGTGTGGGCCCGGTGTGCACACCGCGGCTACCTCGTCGTCGACACAACTCTCGTGCCACCCGCGCCATCGGCAAACACCGCGCCGGCGAGCGCGCCCTCCTGCTCGGCGCTCAGGATGGCGATCGTCTTCACACCTGCGTCAAACACCGTCAGCGCCTCCTCGATCTTGGGGATCATGCCCCCCACGATGACCCCCCGCTGGATGAGCTCGCGCGCCTCGTCGGCGGTGAGCGTGGCGATGAGACTCGACGGGTCCTCGATGTCGCGAAACACCCCGCCCACTTTCGTGATCAAAAGCAACGCATCCGCGGACAGGGCCGCGGCGATCTGCACCACCGTGGTGTCCGCGTTGATGTTGAACACCCGGCCCTCGTCGGAGATGCCCAGCGTGGCGATCACCGGCACCACCCCCAGGGCGAGCAGGCCGCGCAGGCGATCGGCGTTCACGCCCGCGACGTCGCCGACCTCGCCAAAATCGACAGGATCGGGGCCCCCGCCGCTGACCACCTTGGGCGGCCGCTTGACCGCCCGGACCAACCCCCCGGACGCCCCGTGGCAGCCGAACGCGTCGATGCCCGCGGCCCGGAGCGCCGCGGTGAGGGTGACGTTGACCTCGCCGCAGATGGCCTGTTCGACGACCACGAGGTCCTCTTTCGAGGTCACGCGGCGGCCGCCCACCTTGTTGGCCACCAGGCCGAGCCGGGTCTGCAACGCCGTGACCTGGGGCCCCCCCCCGTGCAGGATGATGGCCTGGGCCCCGCGCCCGGTGAGCGTGCGGAGGTTGTCGCACAGGCCGCGCAGCTGGGCCGCGTCGGAGACGACGTCGCCCCCGACCTTGATCACCGCGAGGGTCACGGCCACATGCCCGGCAAGGACAGCCCGCGGCCCTCGTCGCTGCCGGTCATCAGGTTGAACGATTGGATCGCCTGGCCCGCGCCGCCTTTGATCAGGTTGTCGAGGGCGCTCATGCAGCAGAGCGTGCGCTTGCCGGTCTCTTCATCGGTGCGCACCTCGATGGACACCTCGACCCGGCAGGTGCCGGCCACCGCGTTGACCTCGGGGGACGTGCCCGCGGGCAACACCGTGACCACCTCGGCGGCTTTGTAGGTGTCTTCGTAGAGTTTTTGCAGCGAAGCGCGGTCGTGCCCGTCGGGCAGGTCGACCTGGCTGATGGCGAGGATGCCGCGGGACAAGGGCGCGCTCACGGGCACAAAGTCGAGGGACACCTGGCTGGCGCCGGCGTCGCCGAGGGTCTGCAGAATCTCCGCCCGGTGCTGGTGGTGCAGGACCTTGTAGGCCTTGAGGTTGTTGTGGCGCACCGGGTGGTGGGTGCCGGCCGAGGGGCGCACGCCGCTGCCGGAGCTGCCGGTCATGGCCACGGTGCGCACGTTGGTGCCTTTGAGGAGGCCGGCTTGGGCCAAGGGCAAAAGCCCCAAGGTGATGGTGGTGGCGAAACAGCCGGGGCTGGCCACGTGGGTGGCGGTCTTGATCTGATCGCGGAACAGCTCGGGCAGGCCGTACACAAAGGTGCCGAGCCGGTCGGGACACGGGTGTTCGGGGGCGTAGTCGCGCTGGTAGTCGACGAGGTTGCGCAGCCGGAAGTCGCCGGACAGGTCGATGACGCGAAAGCCGTCGTCGAGGTGGTCCTTGATCACGTGCGCAGTGACTTTGTGGGGCATGGCCAAAAACACGATGTCCGCGCCCTTCACCGCGTCGGCCACCGGGAGGTCCTCGAGCACGAGGTCGGTGTAGCCGTAGAGGGTGCGGTGGACCTGGCCCGCGGGCTCGCCCACGTGGTCTTTGCTGGAGATGCGCAAGATCTCGACGTCGTCGCGCATGACCAGGTGGCGGAGGATTTCGGCCGCGCCGTAGCCCGCGCCCCCGATGATCGACACTTTTGTTTTGCTCATCTCGTCACCTCGCGCCCCGTATACAGAAAAAGGGCGCGGGACGAGAGGTGGCACACGCGGGCTACATCGGTGGGCGTCGACGGCGGCGCAGGGCCCACGGCAACAACAAGCCCGCGCCCAGCGCGGCGAGCGGCGGCGGGCCAGACCGCGCGTGGTGGCTGCAGCCGGTGGCGGGCACGCTCACCGCTTCGCCGTCGTCGTCGGCCCCGGCCCCGGCGGGCGGCGGGGACGCGACCGGCGCGGGGTCGCCGCTGCCGGGCACGGCGTAGCGCACGGTGCGTTCTTCCTCGGCGGCGGGCCCGGGTTCGGCCTGCCAGGGCCGAAAATCCGCGTGGGCTTCGGCGGCCCCGGCCACGGCGCGGGCCGCGTGAGGACCGGGCTGGGCCACGAACACGTCGGAGAGGGTCTCGTGCACCGGGCCGGCCTCGCCGGCCCCGCCGCGTTCGTCGGCACAATGGCCGGCCCCGTGGCCGTGGTGGCCGTGGCCGTGCTGGTGGGCGTGGGGCTTTTTGTGGCACCCGTCGTCGTCGTCGCCAGAGTCAGAGTCAGAGTCAGAGTCAGAGTCAGAGTCAGAGTCAGAGTCAGAGTCAGAGTCAGAGTCAGAGTCAGAGTCAGAGTCAGAGTCAGAGTCAG
>JAUIJE010000023.1 GCA_030431455.1 bacterium
ATGCAACCCCGAACCCGACGGGCCAAAGGCCCCTGAAGGGTTCGAGGGGGGAGTGGGGCCCCCGATTCGGCGACTTCAGGAGCCGTGAGGGGGCGAGGGGGCCCACGCCCCCTCGGGAAGATTCAGATACGCCTTCCCCAATTGGTTGCATCCACTTGGATGCAACCCCGAACCCGACGGGCCAAAGGCCCCTGAAGGGTTCGAGGGGGGAGTGGGGCCCCCGATTCGGCGACTTCAGGAGCCGTGAGGGGGCGAGGGGGCCCACGCCCCCTCGGGAAGATTCAGATACGCCTTCCCCAATTGGTTGCATCCACTTGGATGCAACCCCGAACCCGACGGGCCAAAGGCCCCTGAAGGGTTCGAGGGGGGAGTGGGGCCCCCGATTCGGCGACTTCAGGAGCCGTGAGGGGGCGAGGGGGCCCACGCCCCCTCGGGAAGATTCAGAACAGCTTTTTCTTGAACAGCGCCGCGAACCCGCCGCTCTTTTTTTCCGTCGGGGCTTCGCCGGCTTTTTCGGCCATGGACATGATCTTGCCGAGGTTGTTTTTGTAGACGGGGTTGGTGGAGTCGAGCTCGACCGCTTTGAACAGCGAGTCCAATCCTTCTTGATAGCGCTTGAGGCGCGTGGCCAGCACCACCCCCATGTGGTTGAAGATCTGAGAGGCCTTGGGGTTGAAGGTCACCGCCTTCTTCAGCAAGCGCACCGACTCTTCGAAGTCACCGCGTTGCTCGGCGCGCTTGGCCTCCGCCACCAGCTGCACGTCCTCGCGCACCTGCAGGTGCCGCATGGCGATGCCGCGGGCCTCTTGCCAATGGTTGAGCACGTTCTGCACGTCGACGTTGGTGGGGTCTTTTTGTTTGGCCATGTGAATGAACTGCTTGGCCCGGCTGTCCTTGCCGTCGAGCACGTCCTTCAGCGCGGTGTTGTAGAGCCGAAGCGCCTCGGCGGCGTCAGCCCCCGAGACCGCGGGGCCGGCCTCGCGCACGACCAGGCCCGAGGGCCGCGGCATCGGCTTGGGCGCGGGCCCCGACGCGCTCGAGGACCCGGAAGACGCCGACGCCGGGGTGGTCACGTCGGTGGAGGGCAGCGCGGGAATGCCCGCGGGGGTGCCCGGCAAGGGGGGGATGCCGGCGTTCCCGCCCGGGAGGGGCGGAATGTTGCTGCTGGGCAGCGGGGGCACCGCCGCCGCGGGGGACGCGGCGGGCTCGACCGGCTGCAGCGCGTCGAGCGGCAGGTCCATGGGCGCGGGGGCGAGCTGGTCATCGAACGGGGACGCCGACTCGTCGAGCGGGGGCACGCCTTCGGTGATCGGCCCCTGCGAGGCAAACCCGGTGCTGTCGATGGTGGCCTCGGCCAACGCGGGGTTGTCCCCGTCGTCGTCGTCGTCGTCCCCCACCCGCTCGGCGTGGCCGACGAGCTCGAGCACGCCTTTGTCGATCACCAGCGCGGCCCCGATGCGGAAATCGTCCTCGGACAGTCCGGTGAGCTTCCGTGCGCGCGCCACCGGACGCTGGCCGTCGAACTGGGTGAGGATGTGCGACTCGAAGGGGCTCAACTGCAGCGACCCGACGTCCACGCTCTCTTTGACCCGGAGAATGGCGGCGTCCTCGAGGAGCGCCTTGGTCTGCCGGTCGATGTACACCTCGGCCGGGCGGATGGCCCGCACCCCCGCGGACGTCGCCGCGGTGAGAAAGTCACCGGTGGTCTCGGAGGTGAAGGAGTCGAACTCGTCGTCGGTGCCGGCGTGGCCCAGGATCAAGGAGTCGGACCCGTAGTCGACGGGCGGCGGCGTTTCGCGGTCGTCCAAGATGTCGTCTCCCAAAAATGAGGTGTCGAGGATGTAGTCACACGCCGTGCAGATCACGGCGTTCACGTCGTTGTCGCGACCGCATTTTGGGCATGGCGCCATGAGATCCCCTGACCGGCAGGTTGGGCCGAGTCCGGGGTGAAATGCAACCGGTTGGCCGGGGCGTCCCCAAACAAACACAACGTGCCATTCGCCGGCACGCGGGCGCACCGCGGTCAGGGGGCGGGGGGGACCAGGTACCGCGCGTCCACGGTCTGCTCGTCGGTGAGGCTCTCCAAAAACGCGACCAAATCGTCAATGTCTTGCGGGCTCAGGTCGAGGGGGATCAGCACGTCTTCGCGATGGCCTGCCAAGGGGGTCTCGCCGAGCTCTGAGTAGAAATGCACCACCTCGCGCAGGGTGCCGAACCGGCCGTCGTGCATGTACGGCGGCGTGAGCGCGACGTTGCGCAACGACGGGGTCTTGAACTGCCCCTCTTGCTCCAAGGTCGAGGTCACAAACCGCAACCGCTCGGCCCGGGGCCCGTCGGGGTCGTCGGAGTGCGGCCCCGCCGCGTTGAACGGGCTGTCCACGAGCAACAGCACCCCCGCGAACCGACCGAGGTCGTACACGCCGCCGGCCATGCCCAGGTTGTGAAACTCACGATCCGAAAACAGCGCCCCGGTGTGGCAGAAGTAGCAGTTGCCGCGGCCCACGAACGTCTTCAGGCCCCGCTGCGCGCTCTCGGACAGGGCCGCGGTCTTGTCCGCGTCGTCGTCGCGCAGCCCGGCCACGAAGGTGTCGAAGGGCGCGTGGGTGGACACGATCTGCCGCTCGAACGCGGCCACCGCTTTGCCCAGCCGCACGAACACCGCGTCCACGGTTTGGCGGTCGGGCGCGGCCATGCCCATCCACGCCGCGTGCAGGGGGTCGTCCTCGTCGTCGCTGGGTCGGGCATGGGCGGGGAACCGGTCACCGTCGGACACGTCGGGGAGCGCGCCGAACGCGGCCTCGTACGCCGCGCGCAGCTCTTCGTCGCCGGTCACGGTGCGCACCATCGAGACCCGATCGCCGTCCATCTCCGCGGGGTTTTCCCAGGGACCGAGGGCCTGGCCCCAGAGGCTGTCCGCGCGCCCATCCCAGAACATCCAGCGCCCGTGGGCGGCGTTGTACAGCCCCGGGGTGTGGCGGCGGGCCTGGCCCAATGTCTCTGACAGCGCCACGTCGTCGGCAAACCCGTGATCGGGCCGGTGGCAGGTGGCGCAGCTCACCGCCCCATCCGAGGAAAACCGGGGTTCGTAAAACAGCGCGTGGCCCAATGCCACAGCATCGTCGTCGCCATCCCAGGCGTTGGTCTCGTCCGGGGGCGCGTCGGCGAGCGGGGATCGGGCCAGCACCCGGCGCATCTCGTCTTCGCTGAACTCGACCAAGGTCAGCGGCGGGGACCCATCGGTCGCATCCGGGCACCCCCCGCACACGACCAGGGTCCAGGCCAGGATCACTCGACGCATGTCAGATCGAACGTCGCCCGCTCGGTGGGGCCATCATCGCCCACGGTCAGATCCAGGTAGAGCTTCCAGTCGCCGGGCATATGCAACTGCATCCCGTCGACGACGAACCGGCCAGGGGTGGCCTCGTCCGGCTCGACGTAGGGCAGCGTGTTCATGCCGTGGCCGTGTTGGGGCATGGCCGCGTCCGCATCGAGCGACACCGTGCCCGCCGCGGCCCCGTCGGCGCCCTGGACGTCGACCAGGAGGTCAAACTGCTCATTGAGGGGGATCGGGTCCGGCTCGCTCTGCCAGCTCAGGGTGTAGGCACCCGACATCACCGTGGCGGTCTTTTCCGCGTCTGCGCCGCACACCGAGGTCAGCACCTCGCCCTCCGGCTCCGGGCTCGGCTCGGGCATGCCGGTGCCATCGCACCCCGCGAGCACCAACCCCCACGCCAGCCACACCGTCAACGTCCGCATCTCAGTCCCAACTGGTCGGGGCGACTGGATTCGAACCAGCGACCTCCTGTACCCAAAACAGGCGCGCTACCAAACTGCGCCACGCCCCGGCCTCCTCTAGTCGTACCGGTTCCGTCGCCGGCCTTCAACCGATGTACGCTGGGGTATGACCGACCGCTTCTCCGCCTATTCGGACCCCGCCTACCGCCCCGTGCCCGTCGAGACCCCGGCCTACGTCCGGGCCATGGACCGCACCGTGGTCGCCGGGGGCTGGGCCGATCCCGAGGACTGGACCCAGGTGGATTTCACCACCCGGCCCACCCACGCACAGGGCGGCCTGCGCTTCGACGACGCCGGGCGCCCGCTCAACCCCGCCGGCCCCACCGGCCGAGCCGGCCGTCTCCTCGGCAAGTGGGGCCCCAACCACGCGGTGGACCCGGTGGTCTTGGTGCGCGGGCCGGCGTGGCGGGTGTTGCTGATCGAGCGGCAAGACACCGGCGCGCTCGCCTTCCCCGGGGGCATGCTCGACGAGGGCGAGACCGCGGTCGCGGCCCTGGCCCGGGAGCTGCGGGAGGAGACCGGCCTGGTCCAAGCCTTCAGCGTCGACGACATCGTGCACCGCGGCATCGTCGCCCAGGACCCTCGCAACACCGACCACGCGTGGATGGAGACGACGGTGGGGGTCCGGGTGCTCGACGGCAACGCACCGCCGGTGCAGGCCGGGGACGACGCCAAGAGCGCGGGCTTCTTCGTCGTCGACGACGCGCTCATCGACCGGCTCTACGCCGACCACGGCGCGTTTTTGCGGTTGGCCCTCGCCCACGCGGCGGGGGGGCCGGGCTAGGGCGTCACCTCGGGCCGCACCAGATTCGCGGGGGGGGCGCCGTCGAGGTGCTCGACGCTGTCGTACAGAAGCTGCCCCATGTAACTGAAGTTGTGGGCGTAGGCCCCGGGCTCGGTCAGGCTCAGCTGGACGTTGTGCGCCACCCGCAACAGGGGCGGCGTCCAGGCGGTGAAGCGGTTGCCGAAGTTGGCCTCGCCCTCGTCGCAGGCGGGGCCCGACCCGTCGCTGTCCTTGAAGAAATAGGGATAGCTGCCGGCGCGGTAGCAGACGCCGCCGGCGTCGTTCATCGCCTGCAGGGCCGCGCCGGTGAGGCCGGAGAGCTCGGTGGCCAATGACGTGCCGGTGTCCCCGTCCCCGTCGTAGTCGGCCAGGTGCACCACCCGCACGCCCTCGGGGCCGTCGGCGTCGCCGTGGCAGAGATCGCAGCGCACGCTCCACACGTCGGCGATGGCGAAGGTGTGGTTGCTTTCCGAGGCGTCGTGGCAGGTGGTGCATTGGCTGCCGCTGTCGTGCACGAGGCGCCGGCTGTACACCCGATCGTCGAACTCATAGCCGACCTGGGCCAACGACCCGAGCAGGGTGCCGGCGGCGGCGAGGTAGTGCACGTTCTGGAAGTTGAGGGGGGCGCCGCTTTGGGCATTGGCCGCGATGGCCGCATCGATGGTGGCCTTGGACGCCCGCCCGCTGTGGCAGGTCGAGCAGAGGTTGTCTTCGCCCTCGAGCGGCAGGGTTCGGCCTCCGGGGAAGGTCGTGGCGCCCACCTCCACCAATGCAAATGCGTCGCCGAAGGTGGTGTGACAGGTCGCGCAGTCGAGACCGTTGGCCGGCTCTTCCACCTCGAGGGCGCCGCCGTACTCGACGTAGAACCGGAACCCGGCCGAGCCGCTGTGGCACCGCGAGCAGGACGCGGACACCGCCTCGTCCGCGTCCCAGTGCCGCGCCGCCTCGGAGGCGCCGTCGAAATGACCCACGTCGGTGCGCACCAGGTCGGTGAGATCGAACGGGACGGTGAGGCCTTGGTTGAGGTCCTGCAGCGCGTCGTGCAGCAGCTCGATGATGTACTTGCCGTTGTGGGCGAAGGCGCCGGGGTCTTTGGTCGCCATCTGAAAGTTGTAGGCGGCCTTGACCAGCCGGGGGGTGAAGGCCTGGTAGCGGTTGGGGAACACCGCTTCGGCTTCGTCGCAGGCACCGTTCTTGTCGGTGTCGGTGAAGAAATAGGGATAGGTGTGGAGGTCGTAGCACACCCAGAGGTTGTCCTCGGCGCCGTAGCGCATGATCGCCTCCAGCAACTGGGTGCGCAGGCCCTCGACCTCCTCGTAGATGCCTTCGTCGGTGTCACCGTCACCGTCGTAGTCTTGGTTGCGTGAGGCGATCATCCGGATGGTGCGGGCGCTGACCGCGTCGTTGACGTCACTGTGACAAGCGCCGCAGCTCTCGTAGCGGACCTGGGTGGAGTGGGGGTTGTGACAGCCCACGCACGACTCGAACCCCGGCGCGTGGCGGAAGCGCGTGTCGTAGACCCGGCCCTCGTACTGGTAGCCCCCCCGGGCCCGGCCCGCGTACAGGGTCGCGGCGGCGGGGAAATAGTGCACATTGATGAAGCCGAGTTCGAGGTCGACCTCGTCGGGGCCGGCCGCGCTCGCGGCCAAAGCGTCGTCTACGGTGTCCGATGAAGCGCGCCCCTGGTGACAGACCATGCAGCGGGCTTCGGGCCCGAGGTGCTCGACGGTGGTCCCCGACGGGAAGGTCACGTGGTCGAGGGCGTCGGCCGCGTTGTTGTGACAGGTGTTGCAGTCGACCACCGAGCCCACCGCGGCGGGCGACTCCACCGAGCCAGGGGCGGTGCCATCGTCGCCGAGGTAGTCCCGGTACCCGTCCCGGCTGTGGCAGCGTGCACAGGAGGCTTCGACCTCGCCCTCCTCGTCCCAATGCCGGAAGGCCTCGGCGGTGTCGTCGGCGTGGGGGCTGGATTGCCACTCGTCGTAGTGCGGGACCGCTGGTCCTTCGGGGCCGGGGGGTGAGGCCGCGGCCACCACCACGATGAAGTGCGATCCCACCGCCCCGGTGTCGAGTCCGTTGACCACGATGGTGGTCTCGCCCGGGGTCACCCCGGTGATGACCCCGTCCGCGTCGACGCTGGCGATGGCCGGCCGCGACGAGATGAACCGGTAGCGGTTGTCGGTCCCGTTGTGGGTGGCGACCGCCAACGGCAACGCCTCGCCGACCTCGACCACGTGGGCGGCGCTGATGGAGACCGACGGGGGATGGTAGGGGGCGGGTTGAATGCAGGCCCCGGCCAGCACCAGAGCGGTGGGGGCCAAAAGGCGCTGTACGCTCCGCTTGGCACAGTGGGGGGTCATGGCACGTGTGGTCATGGCATCGCTCCGTCGACTATCCATTGGATCAGAAGGTCAAGTTCGGCACTGTCCGCGGGGAACACCCCGCCGCCGGCGTGCCCGCGCCCGCTCGCCTTGGCCAACAGCCGGCTCTGCAGGGGCGCGCTCTCATCGATGAACGGCAGCGTCGCGAGGTAGTCCGCCTCGACGTCACCGGTGAGCAGCCACGCGGTGTTGGACGCGGCCTGGCCCGCGGCGTGGCAGCTCTGGCAGCCCTGCAACAAAGTGTCGTGCACCGCCCCGGCAAAGACCGTCGCCCCCGGGCCCGGGCCCCCGTCGTCGCCCGCCGCCGGCTCCGGCTCACCCGCGGCGGGGGGCGCGCCGCGCTGAAAATCCGCGCACGCGGCCAGGCCCAGCGCACCGACCAGACAAAGGGGCAGCACCCTAAAACGCATAGCCCACCGTCACCCGGAGGAAGTCGTCGTCGACCTCGTCCACCTTTTCAAAGTTCCAGAACTGCCAAATCCCCAACGTCAGCCCGCGGTAGGTGCCCACCAGGGCCACGCTGTGGGTCGACGCGTCGTCGGCGGTGGGCCGGGTCTCGTCGTAAAAGAGCCCGCGCCGGTTGTCGAAGGTGCGCAACCCTTGGCGGTACTGCATGTACACCGTGTCGAGCAGGTAGTACCGAAACTGCGCATAGCTGCCGAAATGGAAGTACTCGTGCCCCGGCCCCCGGCCGGTCACGTCGCCGCGCAACACCCCGAGCGACACCGCCACGTCGCGCAGCACCGGCAGGCGCTGCCAGCGGTAAAAGCCCACATCGAGCGCTTGGAGGAACAGCCGCTGCTCCTCGCCGAGGGGGTTGACGTAGGCCGAATAAAACGCGCGAAAGGGCCCCACCGCCCCCGACAGCCGCAGGCCCACCGCGGGCTCGATGTCCTCGACCGGCGACAGGTCCGATTGCAGATTGAGCACGCTGTCCGCGTCGCGCAGGCGGTGGCCCCGCACCAGGTAGAGGTCGGCCTGCGCCGACGCGATGCCCCACTGGGTCCCGCCGCTGACGGCAAGCCCCTCTTGGGCCCACACCACCGGCAGCACCCGTTGGTCGAAGCCGGCGAGGCCACCGTAGCCGTTGTGCACCACCGGGTCCGCGCCGAAGGGCACGAGCAACTTGCCCACCTGCCCGCGCACAAACAGGTGCGGCCGGGTGAGCTGCGCGGAGAGCGTCCAGAACTGCAGGCTGGTCAGCTCGACGTCGAGCCCGAAGGGGTCGGTGTCTGTGTGCCGGCCGAAGTAGATGAAGTGGTGGTACGACCGAAATACATCCTCGCCCTCGCCGAGCGGGTGGTTGCGAAAGCCGCGCCGCTCATAGCTGAGGTCGAACCGGCCATGCAGTGACATCCCGGCGAGCCAGGGCGACAGCGTGCCCAGGGCCTCCAAGATCGGTTGGGGGCTGACCAGGGGCGCGGCCCCGGCGGGGGCGGTCCCGCCCGCGGGGGGGGCGGGCGGGACCGACGCGCCGGCGCTCGCGGCCCCGTGGTCGTCGTCGCGGGGCACCGGCGCGGTGAAGTGCGCGCCGTCCGCGATCCAGCGCGCCAGCTGCGCGGCCTCGTCGCTGCTGGGGGAAAACACCATGTCCCCGTCGTGGTCGATGCCGAGCGCGGCCGACCACAGCCGGCTTTTGTCCGCCCGGCCGGGCACGACAAAGCGCAACGCCGACGCGTGGTGCGCGGCCGGGTCTGGTGCCACCACATAGCCACTGTCCGCGCCCATCTCGCCGGGGCCGTGACATTCCAGGCAGCCCCGCCGCAGCAGCGCGTCGATGGCGGGCACGAACGGGGTCGCGGCCGGGGCCTCGGCCGGAGCGGGCACCGGCCCCGCGGCCACCGGTGCAGCGGCATTGTCCGGGGGGGGCGCCGGCGGCGCGGCCGGTTCCGCCGGGGCCGCCGCCCCCGGGTCCGACGAGGCACGCGGCGCGGACGACGTCGCCCGCGGGGGGGACGCGGCCGGCGCGGGGGCTTTGGGCGCCCGGGGCCGCACCCCCGCGAGCCAGGACCGCAACAGCGCGCGTTCTTTGTCCGACTTGAGGGGGGCGCGCTTGTGCACCCCCCCGTCGTGCGCGGCGGCCCGGTACAGCGAGCTCGCCGACGGCGACGGGGCGTCGGCGTACGCGACGAGCGCGGTCTCGTCGGCGCCCGCGGCCCCGGTGAGCACCAACCCGGCGGCCGCGCCTTTTTTGCCCGGCCGGTGGCATTTGCCGCAGCGCTGGGTGATCAGGCGGTGCACGTCGGGCGCGAAGGGCACCCGCGCGGGGGCCGCCTTTTCTGGGGGGCCTTTTGGGCCACCCGGGGGCGCGGCCTCGTCGGGGTCGTGCCCGGGCTCGGCGCCCTCGTCGGCCCCGTCTTCGCCATCGGCGGGCGCGTCGGGGGGCGGGGTCTTTTTCTTCGGGGGGGCGGCGTCGGGGTCGATGCCGAGCTTTTGCAGAAGCTCGCGCCGCTGTTTTTCTCGGGCGGTCTCGTCGGCCGACGCGGCCGTGGCCAGCCCGAGGACCAACACGAGCAGGAGGCTTCGCTCAACGCACATGGCAGGACCGACAGTCGAGCTTTTTGATCTCGACCGCTTGTTTGCCGTCGTGGCACGCGCCGCAGTACGCCCCGCGCTTCATCTCGCGGTGGGTGATGTCCGGCCGCGGCCAGGTGAACGGCACCGGGTGGCAGCGATAACAAGTGGTGAACGGGTGTTGCGAATGCAGGAACAGCACCGGCCCCGGCTTTTTGCGCGGGGTCCGCGAGCGCTTGACGATCACCCCGTCGGGGGCGGCGGAAAAGGCCGCGAGCAGCCCGATCAGGCCGAGCACAAACAGCCCGCCCAACACCCGACGGCCTCGCCCGGTCATCGGTCGGCCTCGTCGTCGGCGATGACCGCGGCGTGGGGGTTCTGGCGCAGGCTCGGCCACAGCGAGACCACCAGGAACAAGCCGCCGAGCGCCACCAGGCCCGCGCCCACGCTCGCGAACAGCACGAACATCAACGGCGACCAGAACAAAATGGTGAACAGCTCCACCACAAGGCCCACGAACACCACCGCGAGGGCGCGCCGGGTCTTCTGCACCACCGCGTTCATGGTGTGGCCCCCAGCCAGAAGTTCTTGGTCGTCACCCCGGCCAGGTCGTGCCCGACCTCGTGACAGGACAGACACGACGTGGTGTCGTCGCGCAGCTTGGCCAGCTCGGTTTGGTGATCGTCCACCTCCATGAACGACCGGGCGTCGTCGTGGCAATGCAGGCAGTTGTGGTTGGGGTAGGGCTGGTAGAGCTTCAGCGGCGCCTCGGCTTCGCCCGCGTAGTGCACCCACACGTGGAGCAGGCCGTTGAGCTTGGCTTTGACATCGCCAAACATCGCGTAGTCGGTGTGGCAGGCAAAGCAGGTCTCGTCCCGGCTGATCAGGCGCTTTTGATAGTGGACCGCGCTGAGCGCGTCGGGGTTGTCGACAAAGAGGCTCTGCCCGTAGGCGGTCATCTCGTGGCACTCGACGCAGAACGACGTGCGGCTCGAGCGTTTGACCCCGACGAACACGCCGGTGGCGGACGCGCCGAGCGGCAACGCCACCCCCGCGAGCAACAACACCACCAACGCCAGGCGGCGCTGCAGCAAGTGGGCGGCGCTGCCCCAGGTGGCGGCCACCACCACGAGGGCGGCCACGATCAAGACGATGAGCACGGCGGTTTCCATCACGTTCCCCCCGGACGCAACAAGTGGGCCAATACGACCTGGCCCCACATGCGTCCACCCCCGCTCCGGAACGGGTGAAATCGCCCACGCGCCCCGACGAGGGTGTGGGGAACCACACAACGGGGTTCTCGTTTGCCCCGATCGTGTGCTTTGCTGGCCCCCCGACGGCAGCCCCCGGGGGCGAGGAGACGCAATACATGAAGATCGCGTTTGTGCACAACGTGAAACGTTCGGACGACGAAGCCGAGGCGGAATTCGACACCGAAGAGACCATCGCCGCCCTGACCGGGTGGCTGGAGAGCCTGGGCCACCACGTCGTCGGCATCGATGCCGGCGGCCCCGCGTCGAGCCTGATCGCCCGGCTGGAAGGCTGCCAACCCGACCTGGTGTTCAACACCGCCGAGGGCACCCAGGGCCGGGCCCGGGAAGCGTTCTACCCCGCCCTGTTCGAGCAGTTGGGGTTTCCCTTCACCGGCTCCGACGCCTACGTGTGCACAGTGACCTTGGATAAGGCCCTGACCAAGAGCGTGGTCGCCACCGCCGGGGTCCCGGTGCCCCGGGGCTGGCTCGTCCGGGACGTGGGGGCGTTCACCCTGCCCGACGAGCTTCGCTTCCCGGTGTTCGTCAAGCCCAACTTCGAGGGCAGTTCCAAGGGCATCGATGAGAAATCCAAGGTGCAGGATGCAGGCACATTGATCCGCCGCCTGGCCGAGCTGCTGGAGCGCTACCCGGAGGGCATCCTCGTCGAGGAGTACATCCCCGGTCGCGACGTGGCGGTGAGTTTTCTCGAGGGCGCGGCCCCGGAAAGCGGCGGCATCCTGCCCCCGGTGGTCTACGAATACGGCGACAACGACATCTATGACTACCGCCTGAAGAACCACGACAGCGACGACGTGTCCGTGGCGGTGGGCAAAGGCATCGACGAGGGCCTGAGCCAGCGCCTCACCGACCTCGCCCGGGCTTCCTTCGCCGCGCTCTCCGTCCGCGATCTCGGTCGCATCGATTTTCGCGTCACCGAAGACGGCCGGGTGTATTTCCTCGAGGTCAACGCCCTCCCCAGCCTCGAGCCCGGGGCCGGCCTGTACGCCGCGGCCGCGGCCCAAGGCATGGCCAAACCCGAGCGCGTGATCGAGGCGGTGCTGCAGTCCGCCATCCGCCGGCACAACCTCTCGCCCACCAAGCTCGCCAAGCGCGGCCGCACCAAGGTCCGGGTCGGCCTCACCTACAACCTCAAACGCACCGCGGACGAGAGCGACGCGGAGTTCGACAGCCAGGACACCATCGACGCCATCTGCCGGGCGGTCTCGTCCCTGGGCCACGAGGCCATTCCCCTCGAGGCCACCCCCGAGCTGCCTTCGGTGCTCCGGGCCAGCAACGTGGACGTGGTGTTCAACATCGCCGAAGGCATCGGCGGGCGCACCCGCGAATCCCAAGTCCCCGCCTTGCTCGATTTGTGCGAGGTCCCCTTCACCGGCAGCGACGCCGCCACCTTGGCCGTGACCCTCGACAAGGGCATGGCCAAACGCATGGTCAAGGACGCGGGGGTGCACATCGCGCCCTTTCAGGTCATCTCCCAAAAGCGCACCAAGCTCGACCCCACCCTCCGCTTTCCCCTATTGGCCAAGCCGGTGTACGAGGGTTCGTCCAAGGGCATCAAGGGCTCGCCCGTGGTCGACAACAAAGACGCGCTCAAAGACCGGGTGCACGAGCTGCTCGACACCTTCCAGCAACCGGTGTTGCTCGAGGAGTTCCTGCCCGGCCGGGAGTTCACCGTCGGCCTCCTCGGCGAGCGCCGGCCCCGGGCGCTGTCGGTGATGGAGGTGGTGTTCCAAGACGCGGCGGGGGACTTTCCCACCTACTCCTACGAGGCCAAACAAGCCGAGCAGAACATGGCCAAGTTCGAGTGTCCCGCCGACATCGATGCCGAGCTCGAGGAGCGCCTGGTCAAGCTCGCCAAAAAAGCGTTCGTGGCCCTGGGCTGCCGGGACGTGGCCCGGGTCGACATTCGCCTCGACGGCGACGGCAACCCGGCGTTCATCGAGTGCAACCCCCTGCCCGGTCTGTCCCCGGGCTTCTCTGACCTCTGCGTCATCGCCGAGCGCAGTGGCCTTGACTACACGGCGCTCATCGGCGAAATCCTCGCCCCCGCCCTCAAACGTTGGCGGCGCTCCCGCGGAGACAAAAGCCCATCATGACCACCCCCCGTTGCCGGGCGCGCGACATCGCCCCCGCCGAGTTGTTCGGCACCACCCCCCCCGGTCCGCTCAACGCCATCACCGACGTCACCGGCGTGCGCGTGGCCCACACCACGCTCATCGAGGACAGCCCCCGCGGCGCGGTGCGCACGGGGGTCACCGCGGTCTTGCCCAACGCCGGCGACGTGTTCATGGACCGCATGCTCGGCGGCGGCTATGTGCTCAACGGCGCCGGGGAAGTCGCCGGCTTTACCCAATTGGTCGAGTGGGGCCTGCTGGAGAGCCCCATCCTGCTCACCAACACCCTGTCCATGGGCACCTGTGCCGACGCGGTGGTGGGTTCGTTGCTCGATCGCTACCCGAGCATCGGGCGCGAACACGACGTGGTGATCCCGGTGGTGGGCGAGTGCGACGACTCTTGGCTCAATGACATTGGGGGTCGCCACATCAAGGAAGCCCACGTGCACGCGGCCATCGACGCCGCGGTCACCGGCCCCGTCGAGGAAGGCAACGTGGGGGGCGGCACCGGGATGATCACCTGCGACTTCAAAGGCGGCATCGGCACCAGCTCCCGGGTGGTGAGCGAAAAGGCCGGCGGCTACACCGTCGGGGTCTTGGTGATGAGCAACTTCGGGGTGATGGAGGAGCTCCGCTTTTGCGGTCTGCCCATCGGCAAACATTTGTCTCCGTCGGTGCCCAACGAATACCGCCGCCAAGAAAACTACGGGAGCATCATCACCGTCATCGCCACCGACGCCCCGCTCATGCCGGTGCAGATTTGTCGTCTGGCCAAACGCGCGGGCATGGGCATTGCGCGGGTGGGCAGCCACGCCGCCCACGGCTCGGGCGAAATCATCGTGGGCTTCTCCACCGCCAACACCATCCACCGGCAACACACCGGCCTGACGTACCAGATGACCGTGCTCCTCGAGCACCACATCAACGCCCTCTACCAGGCCACCATCGAGGCCACCGAAGAAGCGATCCTCAACGCGCTGTGCATGGCCGACGACATGACCGGGCTCAACGATCGAACGGTGAAGGGGCTGCCCCTGGATCAGACCCAAGACCTCATCGCGCGCATGGTGCGGCTCTAGCCGCGGCCCCCAAAAAGGCGCCGCCCAGAGGGGGCGGCGGGCCGGGCGCAGCTAGACCGCAACCGGCAAGAACTCCAATGTTTTTAGATACATAGGGCGCTTTCCGCCGTGCTCGACGACATGTAGTTTGATGTACGTCACAGGTTTCGGTGGCGCGCCGGCGCGGGTTGCGCCCTTCGGGGTCGGTCAATCGTCCGGGGCCCACACCTCGGCCAAGAACGCCCGCATCTCCGCCCACGATCGGCGGTCCGCCACCGGGTTGTAGACCGTTCCAAATCCAGGATCATTGGCGGCGGGGTTGGTGAACGCGTGCATGGTGTGGGGGTAGGCGTGCAGCTGCCAATCGGCGTGCACCCTCTGCATCTCCGCGGCGAAGGCGGCGACGTCCTCGGGGGGCACCATCGGATCGTCTTGGCCGTGCAACACCAGAATGCGGCCGGTCACCTCGTGGCCCAAGGACGCCCCCACCTTGAGCAACCCGTGGAAACTAACCACCCCCGCCAGGGGCAGGCCCATGCGGGCCATGAGAATCGCGCACAGCCCCCCAAAACAAAAGCCGATGCCCGCGGCGCGGGTCGCGTCCACCGCCGGGAGCGCGGTGACCTCGTCGAACGCCCGGCGCAACCGCCTTCGCAATGTCTCTGGATCCTGAACCAGCGCCCCCATCAGGGCCTGGCTTTGGGCCCGATCTGCGCCCCGCTGGCCCACACCGTAGAGGTCGACGGCCGCCCCCACGTAGCCCAACTGTGCCAAGGCGCGGGCCTTGTCCTCTTCGAAGCGTTGGCGCCCGCTGAAGGCGTGGCAGATGATCACCACCGGGTGCGGACCGGGCCCCGTGGGCTCAGCCACGAACACGTCGTAAGGGTGGTCATCCAGGTCGTAGGCCAGGCGGTGCTCGATCATGGCCCGCTCTAACACGCCCACCGCCCCCCGTGCCGATCCGAGAGCCATTCGTCCAGCCCGCCCCGGGGTCGACCTCCCCCGACGGCACGCAGCAGGCGGACGTGGTGCGCTGGGCGGCTTCAGTCCGGGGTCCGCAACCGGGCCCCTGCCATCTGCGCGGCCTGCTCGACGACGTCCAACGGCTGACACCCCACCACCCGCACCGGCCGCGGCCCGTCGTCGTCGTCGTCGTCGTCGGGCCCCGCCCCCTCCGGCGACCACCCGGTGGGCAACATGAACCACGTGGGGATGCCCGTGACCCCCCACTGCATGGCCTCACGCCGCTGGGCGAGCAAAATGTGCGGGGCCTGCTCCCCATCGAGGAAACCCATCGCGTCGTCCGGGTCGAGACCCGATTTTATGCATAGCTGCCGCAACACCCCGCGGTCCTCGATGTCGAGCCCGTCGCGCCAATAGGCGTCCATGGTGTGTTCGCGGAATGCGTCCAGGGCCCCGTGGGTGCGCGCATAAGCGGACAGCACCAGCGCGGGCTTGGTGCTCGGGGCCCGGGCCTGGGGGCGAATGGTCACCCCGAGGTCGTCGGCCACCTGTTGCAGGCGCGCGTGCATGCCCTTGACCATTTCGGGGGGAAACATCGTCGACAGGTCCATGCCCCCCGCGGGGATCTCGGGATGCAGCTCGAACCCGCACCAGTCAAAGTCCAGTGCATAGCGGGCCATGACCGGGCGCAGCGTGCCTCGCTCCGCGAGGTAACACCACGGTCAAATGTAGTCGGAGAAAAAGCGCAGCGTGGTCATGCCGCGTTGTAGCAACCCGCGCCGGGCTCGACACGGATTCTGGGCGGTCGCTTGCCCGTCTCGACAACCCCCTGCCCCCATGCCACACGAACTGACAAGCGCCCTTAGCTCAGCTGGATAGAGCATCGGCCTTCTAAGCCGAGGGTCGCAGGTTCGAGTCCTGCAGGGCGCGCCATTTTCGAGCCGGCTTGAAGTGAAGAGAGAAGTGTGGCCCTCGGCTCAGAAGGCCGATGCGGCATCGACCTTCACGCGTTGGGTTCGCTCCAGGCTCGCTGCGCTCGCGTCGCGAACAACGGGCGAGGGTCGCAGGTTCGAGTCCTGCAGGGCGCGCCATGTTCGAGCCGGCTTGAAGTGAAGAGAGGAGTGTGGCCCTCGGCTGAGAAGGCCGATGCGGCATCGACCTTCACGCGGTGTGGTTCGCTCCAGGCTCGCTGCGCTCGCGTCGCGAACAACGGGCGAGGGTCGCAGGTTCGAGTCCTGCAGGGCGCGCCATGTTCGAGCCAGCTTGATGTGACGAGATGAGTGTGGCCCTCCG
>JAUIJE010000008.1 GCA_030431455.1 bacterium
GGCCCCAGAGCTGGTCCCCGAGCTGGTCCCCGAGCTGGCCCCAGAGCTGGTCCCCGAGCTGGCCCCAGAGCTGGTCCCCGAGCTGGTCCCCGAGCTGGCCCCAGAGCTGGTCCCCGAGCTGGCCCCTGAGCTGGCCCCAGAGCTGGTCCCCGAGCTGGCCCCTGAGCTGGCCCCAGAGCTGGCCCCCGAGCTGGTCCCCGAGCTGGCCCCAGAGCTGGTCCCCGAGCTGGTCCCCGAGCTGGCCCCAGAGCTGGTCCCCGAGCTGGCCCCTGAGCTGGTCCCCGAGCTGGTCCCCGAGCTGGTCCCTGCTGATCTTTTGCAGCAGGTTCACGGCAAGCATCCCAGCCGCCGGGCTATCCACAAAGAACACCAGGCCAGGGGGCTCAAGGCCACGTTCGCGATATGAGGCATCCAGCGCCCGACGGGCAGCCTCGCGGTCGGTTGGTTCAGTGGAGCGACCAAGGGCCAGCATCTCTGCTCGCCATTCGCGCATCCGCGCCCAGTCGGCCTCGGGGATTTCCACAAGGCGGTTGCCGTCCCAGGTGCGGCCGTTTTCGTCTGTGCGCCGCATCAGTCTTCCACCCGCCGCCAGCCCTCGGGGGTGTATTCGCGCTGACGCTGAACGCGCCAGAGGCCCGAGCGCAGCACCAGGGTTTCGTGGGTGTCGTGGGTGCGGTGGTGCACGATGTCCACCGGGTCGCCCTCGATCCGCAGGTAGCAGACCATCCCGTCATCGGGGACGTCGAACACCCCGACGCCCTTTGCAGTCACAGTGTGGTGGTGGCCAGTCTCGCTGTGGGCAAGGACGTGCTGACCGTTCAGCGCCTTCCGTTCCACCAGCCCATCAGGCAGCTGGTCGACGCGGATGAGCAGCATGTCCCCTTGGGCGCCGATGTTGTCTACGTTCTTCATGTTTCCTCCGTTTTGTTGGTGAGTTAGTGATGCAGGATCATTGACTGAACCCCGCACGGCCCGCGTCTCCTCTGGCGGAACCTGATAGGTGACGAGGGGGCCCAGGAATCCCCTCGTCGGTCTCCACCCTCGACGCCTGGGCGTCCTCTCCGGCCAAGCCGGCGCGGGCTTTTATGAAGTTCCCTTGTGCTCAGCTTTCTCGAGCGCCGACCGCACAAAGCAGTCCTTCGCTTCGAGCAGCTTGCGGAGCCCCGCGGCCTTCTCTGCCCCATCGGGCAACTCTGCGTCCATCTGAGTCGCCAGGGTGCGCATGGGCTCGCTCACCTTCTGGAGGTTTTCGGGGAGATGGCCGAACTGAAACCATCGAATCGTCGGATGCGACACTGACTGTCCTTTCGTTTGTAAACTGATGCGGCGCCCAGAAGCAGGACGGCAAAGTAGCGACGACGGGGCTTTCGGCCGCCGGCGCGGAAGGTGAGACGCAGGTTCTCGTTCGGCTCATGCGAGAGCGCCATGTTGCGCAAGTAGACGATTTGCCCGTCCCTCATCGCCGGCCACCAGTGTGCGGCTTTTGTGCGGTGGATTTTGCGCGGGGTGCGCCCGGGTGCGTTTGGTGCTCCAGGGGCTGCGCATGGTGCTGCGGTTTGGGGGCGGGTGCGTCTGGTGCGCTACCGTCTCCCCGGCCTGTCACGCCGAAGGTCGCGGGTTCGAGTCCCGTCCGCCCCGCCAGAAATGGAGCCCTTTGGGCTCCTTTTCTTTTTTCGCGGGGCGGACGGGCTCGAATCCCGCGACCTTCGGCGTGACGGGCCGTCGGCGAGAATTCAAGCAGTGGCGGTACGCGCGGGTTCACCCGCTCTCCGAGGGGCAAGCCCCTCCCCCGCAAGCGGGGCCCCCTCCCATTTGGCCGTCCGCCCCGCGACCTTCGGCGTGACGCACCCTCGACGACAATCAACCCCTCACAACACGCGCGGGTTCGCCCGCTCGCCGGGGGGCAAGCCCCTCCCCGCGTGCCGGGCCGGCGGTTCGGCCGCGGCCCGTTCGTGCCGAAATCCGCCCGAAGCCCAGGCCCCACGACGCCAGATCGAGACAGTTCATTGCATCCAAACATTTCTGATTCTATGAACTATCCAATCCAAGTGAAGCAAACCCGGAGCCACCGATGGGCCGTCCCAAACGCGACATCATGCACACCACCATCGAGCTGTTCCTCGACGCGCTCAGCGCGGTGCGCACCCTGCACCACCAACGCCACGGCGCGGTCAGCTGGCTGCGCCTGGATCTTTCCATGCGCCAACTGAAGGCAACCATGACGCTGGTCGCGCAGGGCCCGATTCCCGCGGGGGAGCTGGCCGCCACCCTCGGCATCGCCCCCTCGGCGGCCACCCCGCTTGTCGATCAGCTGTGCGAGCTCGGCCTCGCCCAGCGCGAACCCGACGAGGCCGACCGCCGCGTCACCCGGGTGCGGGCCACCCCCGAGGCCCAAGCGCTGCGGGACCGCCTGATGAACAGCAACCGCGAGGTCCTGCTCGAGTTGCTCGACCACCTCACCGTGCGCGAACTCGGCGCGCTCGAGACAGGGTTGGCCGCGCTTGTGTCCGCCGCAGAACAGAACCAACGCCCCGCGGAAGCCCGCGCCCAGGTCGCCTCATGAACGCCCCCATCGACGCCCCCATCGACGAACTGGCACCCGACGAGCTGCCCCGCCGCGTGGTCATCGCCACCATGGGCGGCGTGGTGTCCGCCATGCTGATGGCCGCCCTCGACGGGACCATCGTCGGCACCGCGATGCCGCGGGTCATCGCCGAGCTTCACGGCTTTGAGCATTACACCGCGGTGACCACCGTCTACATGTTGGCCGCGACCGCGGTCGTGCCCATCGCCGGCAAGCTCGGGGACCTGTTCGGGCGCAAACCCTTCCTGCTCCTCGGCGTGGTCGTCTTCGTCATCGGCAGCGCCCTGTGCGGCGCGGCCCAGACCATGACCCAACTGGTGATCTTCCGCGGCCTCCAAGGCGTGGGCGGCGGGTTTTCCCAGGCGATGGCCTTCACCACCATCGCCGACCTGTATCCCCCGGCCCAGCGCGGACGGATCACCGGGGTGATGGGTGGCGTGTTCGGCCTCGCCAGCGTCATCGGGCCCGCCATCGGCGGCTTCCTCACCGACGGCCCCGGGTGGCGCTGGTGCTTCTACGTGAACCTCCCCGTCGGGGCGGTGGCCGCGATCATCCTGTGGCGCTTTTTCCCCGGTCGGCCGCCGCGCACCGAAGCCAAGCCCAGCATCGACTACGCGGGCGCGGTCACCATGTTGCTCGGGGTCATCCCCCTCCTGCTCGCGCTGTCCTGGGGCGGGCGCGAACACGCCTGGGACTCCCCCCTGATCCTCGGCTTGCTCGGCTTCGGCGCCGCCGCCGCGGGCCTGTTTTTGTACATCGAGACCCAAACCAAAGAGCCCATCTTGCCCCTGGGCCTGTTCCGCAATCGCATTGTGTGGACGTCGTCGGCCGCGGCCACGCTGGTCTCGGCGGGCATGTTCGGCACCACCATCTTTATTCCGTTGTTCATCCAGGCGGTGATCGGAACCTCGGCCACCAAGAGCGGGGCCGTGCTCACCCCCATGATGTTCGCGATGATCGCCTCGAGCATCACCTGCGGCCAGCTCATGACCCGCACCGGCAAATACAAATGGTTCGCCGTGGCCGGCACCGCGGTGACCACGGTGGGCCTCTTCCTGCTCTCGCGGATGGACGCGCACACCACGTACGCGACGGTGTTCGGCAACATGATCGTGATGGGGCTCGGGCTCGGCCTGACCATGCCGGTGTTCAACCTCGCGGTGCAAAACGCGGTCGAACACCGCCAAGTCGGGGTCGCCACCTCGTCGGTGCAGTTCATGCGCTCCCTCGGCGGGTCCATCGGCGCGGCGATTTTCGGCAGCGTGTTGCTGAACTTCTTCGCCCCCGCCCTGCACGAAGCGTTGCCGGCCGACCTCGCGGCGAAGTTGCCCCCCGAAGCCCTCGCCCGCTTCGAAAACCCCCAGCTGCTGATGAACCCCGAGGCCACCGCCCAGCTCGCGCAAAGCCCCCTCGCCGCCCACCTCGAGCCCATCCTCGAGGCGGTCAAGGCGGCCTTGGCGTCCTCGCTCGCCGATGTGTTCGGCTTCGGCGCGTTGCTGGTTCTGCTCTCGGTGGGCTTGACGCTCTTTTTGCGCGACATCCCCTTGCGCAAGACCAACGCGGTGCGCGCGGCCCCGCCCGTCGAGTGACCCCGGGCCCGCATCGACGCGCGCGGGCGGGGATGCCTAGACTGTCCGGGTGTTCGCCGTGGTCATCGCCGCCGCCCTCGCCGTCCCCGCCTACAACGCGGGGGTCACCGGCCACGCCATGACCGGCTGCGGCCAATGTCACGGCAGCGCCCTGACCAAGCCCGCCCTCGAGGTCACCGGGCTCCCCAGCGGCACCTTCTTCGACACCAGCCTCGACGTCGAGCTGCTCATCCACAGCAACGTGGCCAACGGCCGCGGCGGCGGACTGGATGTCCGCATCACCGGGCCCGGGGCCCTCCTGCAGTCGACCGACCCCAAGACCCAGCTCAACCTCGGCGAGATCACGCACGACGGATACAAGCTCGCCCCCATGGGCACCAACACCGTCACCTTCTCCATGCGCATTGTGAACATGAAGACCGGCACCCACACCATCCACTTCGCGGGCAACGACGTCAACGGAACCGGCAGCTCGGGCGGCGACACCTGGCAGACCACCACCGCGCAGTTTGAGGTCTACAACGTCGACAACGATTTTGACGGCGTCCTCAACGACGTCGACGCCGACCCCAACACCCCGGCCACCCCGTGCGATGGCTTCACCCCGGTGTGCACCACGCTCGACCAGGTGGGCTGCTGCGAAGACAACTGCCCCGACGTCGACAACGTGGACCAGACCGACACCGATCAAGACGGCGCGGGCGACGCGTGCGACAACTGCCCCGACGACGCCGACCCGACATTTGTGGACAGCGATGGCGACGGCGTCGGTGACCTCTGCGACAACTGCCCCGACGACTACAACTCGGACCAGTACGATGGCGACGGGGATGGCAATGGGGATGTATGCGCTCCGCCGGCCCTCCCCGACGCAGGGGTCGACGCGTCGGCGCCTGACGCCGCGTGGCCCGATGGCGGCGCCGACGCGGGCGCCCCCGACGTGGTGGGCGTGCCCGACGCCGCCGTGGCCAGCCCCGACGCGGGCCCGCGAGACGCGGGCGGCCCCGACGCCCACGACGGGGCCGAGGATGCCGGGGGCCCGGGCCTCGACGGGGGCACGCGCCCCGGGGCTGATGCCGGCGCCTCCCCCGACGCGGGACCGGACGCGCCCGGGGGGTGTCGTCACCTGGCCGCGGTGCCTTCGGCACCAGGCTCGCTCGTCCCGCTCGCGTTGGGGTTCGGGCTCTTGTGCCGTCGACGCCGGACGTGAGCGGGCCGCCGGTCGACCTGCTCGTCGTGGGCGCGGGCCTGGCCGGCGTGCTCGTGGCCGAGGGGGTGCGGCGCCGGGCGCCCCACCGTGCGATCACCATGGTGCACGACCCGCGGCACGCCTCCGGTTCCCACACCCCGCTCGCCCTCTGCCACGCGCTGCCCGGCCGGTCGCTGCGCTACGACGACGACACCGCCCGGGCGTTCGCCAAGACCCGCGCCGCGTTCGCGAACGACCCCGCCGCCCGCCCCCTCGACATCGTGCGGGCCCTGCACCCCGGGCACGACCCGGATCGCATGCGGCGCACGTTCGAACAGAGCCGCGACGCGCTCGGCCGGGATGGCTTTGCCCCGCGCGTGATTTCGCCTGACGCGGTCGGCACCGTCGGGCTGTCGCCGGCGGCGGCCCCCGGGGGCGCGCTGGTGTACGGCGCGGGCTTTTCGATTCCGCTCGGCCGGGTGCTCGAACAGCGTCGTCGCGCGCTCGTGGCCGCCGGGGTCCAGCTGCGGCCGGCGGTGGTGCACGAGGTCATCGCCTCCTCGGGGCCGCCCGCGGTGCGGACGTCCGCCGGACATCTCGTCGCGCGCCACATCGTGCTCGCCGCGGGCACGGGGCTTTCCACTTTATGCCCCGAGGCCGGTCTCGACACCGAGGCCGGCGCGCTCGCGGTGTGCGCGCCGGTCTCGCTGCCGGGGGCCTACGCGGGGGGCACGTTTCTCGCCCCCGCCCACGATGGTACAGTGGCATTGGGTTCGACCCACCAACCCGCGCACGCCCCACGCGATGACGACGACGCCACCCGCGCGCTGCGCCGGGCCGCGGCGCGGCTTCGCCCCGACCTCGACCTGCGGCCGCGCCAGGTGTTCTGGGGAGAGCGCGCGTTCGCCCGGTCGCGACGACCGGTGGTGGACGAGGTCAGGCCGGGGGTGTTTGTGTGCGGGGGGTTCGGCGGGGGCGGCCTGCTCCGGGCCCCGGCGGCGGCCGATCGGGTGGTGGACGCGCTTTTGCGCGCCGGCGGCTGACTTTCAGACCCGGGCCATGACCGGCTGAATGTCCAATACAATTGAGCACTTGGGACAGTACGAAAGTTTCAGGAACCCAAGGTTGTGCCCGGCGCCGCAGCTGCGATGTCTACGCGCGCAGGGAGGGTTTTATATGTCCACACGCATTGTTTCGACCGTGGTCGGTGCGCTGCTCGCGGGCGCGCTGGCGTTGCCGGTGCACGCGCTTTCGATCACCAGCCAGACCAACATCACGCCCGCGGGCCTGACCGGGGTGACCGCGTACAAGATCCGCACCGCGAGCCCGGCCACCGATGTGTACGTCGCCTACGTGAACCTGTGTTCCGACACCGTTCATGTCGAGGCCACGGCCAACCCCTCGAGCTTCCGCACCGTAGGGTCCTTCGCCAACCTCGTCGGGGCCCAGCTCGCGGTCAACGGCGACTTTTACCGAAGCCCCCTGCGGGTCTACGGCGACGCGGTCGGGGGCGGCAGCCGGTGGCCGGTGGGCAAGACCGGCCGGGACGGCGCGGTCTCGGACCAATGGTTCTACGAGAAGTATGGGTGGATCGCGTTCGGCCGCGACTTCGTCGAATTCTCCCACACCAAGTGGGTAAAGAACAATGCCAGTGCATTGGGGGTTCAGGAAGGCTGGGAGGCGACCGGCTTCACCCAGGACATTCCCCCGGGCACCACCGCCCTGGTCGCGGGCTTCCCCGAGATTGTGCACGAAGGCGCCGCGCACCAATGTGACGACCCCGCGGACGGCTGCTTTCCCGACCGTGGCGACATGGACGACTACCACCCCCGCACCGCGATGGGGCTGACCCAGGATCGCCGCACCTTCATCCTCGCGGTGGTCGACGGCCGCACCACCAACAACGCGGGGATGCGGGGCTACCACCTCGGCCTGTTGATGGAAGAGCTCGGCGCCTGGGTCGCGTTCAACCTCGATGGCGGCGGCTCGTCCCAGTTCTGGATGAACGGCAGCTACCGCAACAACTACAGCGGCAACAACAGCGGCAACGGGGCCCGCTCGGTGGCCAACCACTGGGGGGTCTTCGCCGGGGCCAACAATGGCAAGCCGAACAAGCCCGGCCATTGCCTCGACTATCTCGACCACGCGGTCATCGGCCAAGCGCTGTTTTCGCCTCAGTCGTCCTCGGACTTTGATGGGGACGGCACCGCCGACGCCTGCATCCGCACCCCCGACGACGGCATGCACTGTTCGGGATTTGACGACTTCGACCTCGACGTGGACAGCAACCGGCTCGGGGGCAACACCTGGCGCGACGTCACCAACTGGGCCAGCCTGCGCACCGGGGACATCAACGGCGACGGCATCGCCGACGTGTGCGCGCGCAACAACAGCAACCTGCGCTGTTTTGTCGGCGGCCCCAACAACGTCTTCCCCACCGCCCTCGACGGCCCTGCGCTCGCCGACGAGAGCGGGTGGAACCTCTCGGCGTACTTCTCGAGCCTGCGCCTGGTGGATTTCGACGGCGACGGACTCGACGACCTTTGCGCCCGGGCCTCCGCGGGCATGCGCTGCTACCCGTCCCTCGGCGACGGTTTCGGCGCGGTGGTGCAGACCAGTGTGTTCGGCGATGGCGACGGCTTCACCGACGCGGACAACTACGGCACCCTGCGCATGGCCGACATCGACGGCGACGGCCGGGCCGATGTGTGCGGTCGCACCGACACCGGGATCGAGTGCTACCTCTCCGACGGGTTTGGCTTCCCCACCCTCGTGGAAGGGCCGAACTGGGCCGATGACAACGGCTGGTGGCGGCCGCAGTACTGGTCCACCATCCGCCTCACCGACGTCGACGCCGACGGACGGGCCGACATCTGTGCCCGGGCCGCGGCGGGTTTTCGGTGTCACCTGTTCGACGGCGCCGGGTTTGGTCCCGCCATCACCCTCAGCGTGCCCTCCAATGACAATGGGTGGGCCGCGCCCGAGCACTACGGCACCTTGCGCATGGGTGACATCGACGGCGACGGCGACCGCGACGTGTGCGGCCGGGCCAACAACGGCGTCCGCTGTTGGCGCTACGAAGACGGGGCGTTCCTGACCCCGGCGTTCCTCGCGGATGTGTTCTCCGATGGCAACGGTTGGGACCAGCGCCGGCTGTACCACACGCTTCGGCTCGCCGACGTCAACGGCGACCGCATGGCCGACGTGTGCGGCCGGGACGAAGCCGGCGTGGTCTGCCAGCTCTCCACCGGCACCGGGTTTGCCGACGGCGAGACCCGCGGCCCGGCCTGGGGGGGCATCGGCTACGAGACCGACTCGGTGTTCGGCACCCTGCTGCTCTCCGGCCCCACCTGCCTCTCCACCGGCGCAGAACAATGCAATGGCATCGACGACAACTGTGACGGTGTGGTCGACGAGGGCTGCCCCGATCCCGAGCCCGAGCCGCAGCCCGAGCCCGAGCCCGAGCCCGGCCCCGACGCGGGACAGCCCGAGCCCGAGCCGCAGCCCGAGCCCGAGCCGCAGCCCGAACCCGAGCCCGGCCCCGACGCCGGACAGCCCGAGCCCGAGCCGCAACCGGCGCCCGAACCCACACCAGAGCCGGAAGCGCTCCCCGACGGCGGGACCGCTGAGCCGGAGCCGGACGTCATCACCGTCGAGCCCGAGCCGCCGCCGGGCGGCTGCGCGGCCACCCCGGGAACCCCCGCCGCGCTGGTGCTGGGGGGCGCGATGTGGCGCCGCCGCCGCCGAAAAAACCAATAGATAAAAGCACATACACCGGGTGCCGACGCTCTCGGAGACCGCGCCTTGCCGGGCGCGGCCTTTCTGCGCTACGGTTAGACCAGTGGTCTAACCACCAGTTTAGGAGGGCGCATGTCCCGCTCGTTTCCCGTCGCCTGGTACCCGATTCTGGAGTCCCGCGCCCTGACCGGCCGGCCGCGGGCGGTGCGCCGGTGTGGCCAGGATCTGGTGCTGTACCGCCGCCGCAGCGATGGCGCGGCGGTGGCCCTGCGGGACCGCTGCCCCCACCGCGGGGTCCGGCTGAGCCGTGGCCGGGTCGATGGCGACGGGTTGCGGTGCGCGTACCACGGCTTCTTGTTCGAAGCCGACGGCACATGCAGTGACATCCCATGCGATGGCCCCGGGGCCCACATCTCGCCCAAGATGTGCGCCCCCGCGCACGAGGTGCGGGAGCAGGCCGGGCTCATCTGGTTGCGTCACGGTCCCGCCGCCCGGGCCCCGGTCGACCTGGCCGGCCTCGAAGACACCGGCTGCGGGGCCTCGGGGGCCATGGACTGGCCCTTTTCCCTGTTGCGATCGGTGGAGAGCAACTTCGATCTCCACCACGCCCCGCATTTGCACCGCGGGATCTTGCCCGGCGCGGGCCCTCGGATGGTCCAGCCACATTGTGAGGTGCACGACGGCCGGATCGAACTCACCGGCCGGCTCGAACACGCGGACGGCCGGGGCATGGACGTGCTCGTGCGCCACCAGTTTCCATCCGTGACCTACTTCCGGCTCGCCCGCTCGCTGTCGTTCACGGTGTTCGACGCCCCCATCGACGACGACAACACCTGGCGCCTGGCGCGTTACCACCAGGACTTCCTCCCCGTGCCCGGCCTCGGCCACCTCCTGGCCCGGCTGCTGGTGTGGTTCGAGTGGACGGTGGTCCAGCGCCGCCAGGACCTGCCCATGGTCGAGACCATGCGACCTCGGCGCTACACCCCAGGGTGCGACCGGCTGGTGCGCGCGGACGTGGGGGTGGCGCAATACCGAAAACTCTACCGCGCCGCGGTGTCCGACGAGCACGCGCCCCCGATCACCCTGTCGTCGTCGCGCGCTGCGGCCGAGACGCCGGATGCGCTACAACCGGGCCATGCCCCGTCCCCGCTTTGACAAACTCGAGCCAAAACGGCGCGACGCGATCCTCGACGCGGCCGCGGACGAGTTCGCCGCCGCGGGGTTCGAAGCCGCCTCGTTCAACCGCATCATCCGCGCGGCCGGCGTGAGCAAGGGCGCGATGTATTACTACTTCGACGACAAGCGCGACCTCTTCGCCACCTGCGTGACCGCGGAGCTCGACGGGCTGTCCCGCGCGGTCGGAGACATCGATTCCCCGGCCAGCGCGGAGGCGTTCTGGGACCAGACCCAGGCCATGGCCCTGCGCGCGTTCGCGTTCCTCACCGAAAGCCCCCGGCGCGAGCGCCTGGTGCGCACCGTCCTCGCGTCGTGGGCCGCGCACGCCGAGGCCCTCGCCCCGCTGCTCGCCCGGGCGGAGGCGTTCACCGCCACCCTCGTCGGCACCGGCCAACGCCTCGGCGCGGTGCGCGCGGATCTCCCCCCCAGCCTGCTCACCCGGGTGCTGCTCGCGTTCGGCCAAGCCGCCGACGCCTGGCTGGCCGAACATCTCGACGACCTGCCCCCCGAGGAGGTGCCCCCGCTGATCGCCGCGGTGCAGGGCATGATGCGGCGCGCGGTTGAGCCCGCCTGACGATCCGGCCAAAGCCAGCGCCCCCGGGATAGACTGTCCCGAACGCTCCCCCACCGAGGAGGCGCCATGGTCGCCAAGATTCGCAGCACCTTCCAACGCGTGGCCCAAGACGGCCGCGTGGGCAAAGCCGACGTCAAAGCCCTGGCCGAACAGGCCCTCGACGGCCAAGGCATCACCAAGAACGAAGCCGCCCAGCTGCGCAAACTGCGCGAAGAGCACGCCGACAAGTTCACCGCCGCCGGGCTGAAAGCCATGGACAGCTTCCTCGGGGCCATGGGCCGGTCGTGGAGCCGGACCAAGGAAGTGCACCTGCCCAACGTCGACGACGAGAAGCTGCAAGAGCTGCTCGACGACCCCCGGGTGGGTTTTTACAACCGGGGCGGGGGCTCCGAGTCGGGCGGCGCCCGCCGCGCCACCCCGCGCGCCCCGGCCCACACCGGCGGCACCCGCCGGACCCGCGGCGGCGAATAGATCAACCCTCGCGCATCGATTCCGCGGGCACGATCACCCGCGGGGTCGGCACCTGCCACGACCACGTGAGCCCGGCGTCGTCGGGGAGCGCCGCGCGCACCGCGGTCTCAACCCGGCGCTGCAACTGGGCGGCCTCGGCCACGTACAGGCCCGGGGGCAGGGCCAGCGCCACCTGCAGGTGAACCGTCCGGCCCACCGCAGACAGGGCATAGCGGGGGCGGCCCACGCTCCCGGCGCTGCACAGCCCGGCTTGTTCCCACTCGTGGGGTTCGCGCTCGACCAATGGCTCTGCATCCAGCGCGGCCAACACCGGCCGGGGCGCGAGCAACACCCCCCCGTCCTCGTCGAGGGCGGCTTGGCTTCGCCGCCCCCAGATGGTGAAGCCCCGCTCACCCCCGGGGCAGCCCCGCTCCACCTTGACCAGGTCCCCGGTGCGGTACCGCACGAGCGGCATCGCCTGCATGTACGGGTAGAGCCCGGTGAGCAGCAGCTCGCCCACCCCGTCGTCCAGAACCTGGCCTCGGTGGTCGACCACCTCGGGCACAATCGGCAGCCCGTCGAAGTGCAACCGCCCGCAGGTCGGGCACGCGTAGGCCCCGGCCCGAAACTCGCTCAGGCTGTAGGTTTCCTCCAGCCCCGCGCCCCACGCCGCGGCCAGCCGGGCCCGGCTGGCGGGGAGCAAGAAGTCTGAGTTGGTGCGGATGCGGCCCACGCCAAAGCCGGCCGGATCGATCCCGGCGCGGCGCAGCCAGGCGGTCACCGCCTTGAGCTTGGACACCGAGATGGACAGCTCGTCGACGACAAACGCCCCGGAGCCATCCCGCGCCGACAGCACCGACACGATGTGGTGCAGGTGGTTGTCGTGCCCCACAAACGGTAGGTGCACCACCCCGGGACCGTCCTCATCGTGCCCCATGCCGTGGTGGGTGTTGCCCACCACCAAGGTCGTGCCCCCGACCGCGGGGTCGCCCGGCCCATCGCGCATGGTCCAATAGGATTGTTCGGCCTGCAGCTCCGCCGGGGCCCGCCGCATCTCGAGGGTCTCGCCCGCGGCGCGGGTGGTCCCGGAGGAGAGCACAGGTTCGCCGAAGGTCTCGACCCCGCTGAGCAGGTCCGCTTGGTGGGTCACCGCGGTGGCCTTGTCCAGGGGCGGCAGGCCGGCGAGGTCGGCCTGGCCGCGCAGGACCGGACGGTCGGTGAGCCCCCAGTGCCGGGCGTAAAACGGCACGTTGGCCCAGACAAACTCGATCGTCTTGTCGAGCAGGTAGTCGCGCAGCCGGTCGAGGGGGGCGTCGCTCACGGCCGCCACCGCGCGGCGGGGGGCGCGGGGTGTACCTCGACGTGCAGGGCCGCGCCGCGTCGGGTGGCGCGGCCCTGCGCGGGGTGCGCGGCGAGCAGCCGAGACCGCACCCGCGCGGCCAAAGCGGCGACCTCGGCGGCGTCCTCGTCGAAGGGGGCGCGCACCGCGACCCGCAATGTCACAGCATCACCTGCGCGAACAACGGTCGCGCGCGGCGACCCGAGTACCCCCGGGCGCACCACCCCGCGCTGCTCATGAATCACCGGGTGGCGATCGACCGCCGGCTCGTCGTCGAGGGCATCGAGCAGGCCCCGGGGGCTGAGCCACACCTCCGTGCCCGCCGCGCCCATGGCCAACACCGCATCCGCCGCCCGCCCGAGCACAAAAAAGCCCGCCCCTCGTTCGCACCGGGCCGCGGAGAGCTCGACGAGGTCCCCCGTGCGGTACCGCAAAAACGGAAACCCGGTCACGTCCGGCAGCAGGGTGGTCAGCACCAGCTCGGCCACCGGGCCGGGGGCGACCTTCTCGGTGAGGGGGTCGATGAGCTCCAGCAGCACGGGCATGTCGTCGAAGTGCAACGCCCCACAGCGGTCACAGGTGGTGGCCACCGCGGGGATCTCGGACAGGCTGTAGTTGTCCCACAGGGTGGCGTTCCACGCGCGCGCGAGTCGACGGCGCCAGGGGGCGGACAGCAAGCTCCCGTTGGTCCCGATGTCCCGCACCCCGGTGGCGGTGAGGTCGACCCCCGCGTCGAGGAGCCAGACGGTCAACGCCGTGATGTTGGTGACGGATCCGAGCAGGCGCGTGATCGCGTCCTCGGGCCGCGACAGCAGCCGCGCGACCTGATCAAAAGCATTGGCATGGGGCAGCAGCGGCAGGTTGACGTGCGCGTCGTGGCGGGGAGCGGGCGGCCCGTGGTGAAGGTTGGGCAACACCAAGGTGCGGCCGCCCTCCTCGTCGGAAACGCGGCCCGGGCGGGGCCGGCGATCGTCGGGATGGGTCTGCACCAACAACACCTGGGACCCGTCCCGGGTGGTTCCCGACGAGAGTCGCGGCACCAGATCGGCCCCGGGCCGGTCGGGGGCGAGGTCGCGTTGGTGATGCATCGCCTGGCGCTTGTTGAGCAACGGGAGCCAGCGCAGCGTGTCGAGGTCGGTCACGTCATCGGGGCCGAGCCCGAGGCGTTTCATCTGGGCCCGGTAGTACGGCACGTGGGCGTAGGCGAACGCCACCGTGGCCCGCAGCTGCTCGAGGACGGGCGCGCTGTCCTTCACGCCGCGAGGCGACCGAAGAGGTCGAGCACGAGCGCGGCGAAGCTCTTCTCGACCTGCTTGGCCGTCTCCTTGACCTCGTCGTGGGAGAGCTTCTCTTGGGAGATGCCGGCCGCGAGGTTGGTGATGCAGGAGATGCCCAACACCTCGGCGCCCCCGTGGCTGGCGGCGATTGCTTCGAACACGGTGCTCATGCCCACCGCCCCCGCGCCGAGGGTGCGCACCATGTGGATCTCGGCCGGGGTCTCGTAGGACGGCCCGAGCATGCCCGCGTACACGCCCTTTTTGAGCTCAAGGCCATGCCCCTGGGCGACCTCGAGAGCGAGCGCCTGCAATGTCTTTGCATAGGTGTCGCTCATGTCCGGGAACCGCGGCCCGAGCCGGGGATCGTTTTCGCCCACCAGGGGGTTGCTGCCGGTGAGGTTGAGATGGTCGGTGATGAGCATCAGGTCGCCCGGCCGCATCCCGTCCTGCAGCCCCCCCGCGGCGTTGGTGAGGATGAGTTTCTTGACCCCGAGAGCGAGCAGCACCCGGGTGGGGAACACCACCGCCGAGGGGGCATAGCCCTCGTAGAAGTGCACACGCCCTTGCATGCAGAGCACGTCGGTGCCGTCGTGTTGCGCGTACACCAGCCGCCCCTTGTGCCCCTCCACCGACGAGGTGGGGAAGTGGGGAATGGCCCCGTAGTCGAGCGCTTGGCCGCCGTGCTCGAGCAGGGTGTCGCCCACGTGGCCCAGGCCGGAGCCGAGCACCACCCCCACCTCGGCCAACGGCTGGTCGGGGCGTTTTCCCATGCGCTCTTTGACCGCGGCGGCAGCGGCGGTGATCTGGGCGAATCCGTGAGAGGCAGGTTGGGCCATTCGGGTCTCCGAGGGGCTAAAGCAAAAGTCCGGCGAGGGCGGCGGTCTGAAAACAGGCCAGGCTCGCCGCGATCATCGAGATAAACCCAAGCCGCGCGAGGTCCGCGCGCCGGCTGGGGGCCATGGTGGACAGCCCACCGATCTGAATGCCGATGGACCCCAGGTTGGAAAACCCACACAGGGCATAGGTGGCGATGACCACGCTCTTGGGATGCGACAGGGTGCCCGCCTGCATCGCGCCGGACAGGTCGATGTAGGCCAAGAACTCGTTGATCACGGTCTTGGTGCCCATCATCGCCCCGACCTGGGGCGCGTCTTCCCAGGGGACCCCGAGCAAAAACGCGAAGGGGGCCAAGATCACGCCCAAGATGCGTTGCAGGGTCCAGACCTCGTCGGACAGCGCCGAGGCCACGCCCCCGATCATCCAATTGAGCAAAGCCACGATGGCCACAAAGCTGATCAACATCGCCCCCACATTGAGCGCGAGCTTGAGGCCGTCGGTGGTGCCTTGGGTGATCGCGTCGAGCACGTTGGCGGTGCCTTCTTCGGCCCCGCGCTCGTCGTCGGCGGCCGGGTCCACCGTCGCCGCGTCCTCCCCGTCGAGGGTCTCGGGGGTCTCGGTCTCGGGCACAATGATCTTGCTCATCACCAACGACGCCGGCGCGCTCATCACGCTCGCGGCCAGCAGGTGCCCGGCGATGTCGGGGAACGTCTCCTGCAACATCGCGACGTAGACCGCCATCACCCCGCCGGCCACGGTGGCGAAGCCGCCGGTCATCACCGCCATCAGCTCGCTGTTGGTCATCCGGGCCAGATACGGCCGCACCAACAACGGCGCTTCGGTCTGGCCGACAAAGATGTTGGCCGACGCCGACAATGACTCTGCACCGGACGTGCCCATCAGGCGGCGCATCACGAAGGCCATGCCCCGCACCACCCACTGCAACACCCCGAGGTAGTACAGCACCGAGGTCATGGCCGAGAAAAACAGAATCGTGGGCAACACCCCGAAGGCCAAGAACGCCCCCGTCTGCGCCACCATGTCGGTGGGCTGACCCCCTTGCAGCACCGGCACGGTTTGGTCGACCAGCCCCCCAAATATGAAGCGCGCCCCGTCGACGGAGAAGCTCAGCAACCGCGTCACCGCGACGTTGGCGACCTCGAACAGCTTGCGGCCCAGCCCGGTCTTGAGCACCAACACCGCGAACACAAACTGCAGCCCGACCCCGATGCCCACCAGGCGCCACGAAATGTCTCTGCGCGACCGCGACAACAAAAACGCGAACCCGAGGCAGACCAAGATGCCCACCAGCCCCATGGCGCGGCTGGCCAGCGACTGATCGCCCACCTGGTCTCGCATGGCCGCGAACGTGACCTTCTTCGGCGGAACCGCCGCCTCGGCGGTGGGGGCTTTCTCGGCCTCAGCCGGGGCGGTGGTCGTCGGGACCAGGCTCGCATCGCCGCTGTCCTGCTCTGCCCCCGCGTCCGCGGTCGGTGGCGGGGGACCGGCATCGGCCTGGGCCCCGACCGCGACCAGCCACACCGCAGCGACGAGGAGCCCTCTCACGTGGGGCCGCTCCCGGCGTGATCGATGCGCGCGCCGAACCGGCTCGGGGGCTCGAGGGGCGCATCCTCGATGCGAAGGCACGCTTCGAGGCGGGCCACGGCGTCGGTCACGCCCTTGTCGCCCACCTGGAGCACAAACAGCTCGTCCCCCGCCCGCACCGCGTCCCCGATCCGGGTGTGCACCTCGATGCCCACCCGCGGGTCGATGACGTCGTCGGTGCGGGCCCGCCCCCCGCCGAGCAGCATCGACGCGATGCCCACCTCGCGCGCATCGATGGCGTGCACCACGCCGGCCTTGGCCGCCTTCACGCTCACGCGTTTGTCCGTGGCCGGCAGCAACGACGGGTCCTCGACCACCCGGGGGTCGCCCCCTTGGGCCTCGATGATCTGTTCGAACTTGCGCGCCGCGCGCCCGTCGGAAAGCACCGCGCGCATCTGTTGCCGCCCATCCTCGACGGTGGCCGCGACCTGGCCGAGGTGGAGCATCTCGGCGCCCAGCTCGACGGTGATGGCGATGATGTCGGCGGGACCGTGCCCATGCAGCACATCCAGGGACTCTTTCACCTCCAGGGCGTTGCCCACCATGACCCCGAGAGGCTGATCCATGTTGGTCATGCGGGCCACGACTTGTTTGCCCATCTTTTCGCCGATGCCGACCATGGTCCGCGCCAATGTCTCTGCATCCTCCAGGCGCTCCATGAACGCGCCGGAGCCGTACTTCACGTCGAGCACCAGGGCGTCGATGCCCTCGGCGAGCTTCTTGCTCATGATCGACGAGGCGATGAGCGGGATGCAGTCCACCGTGGCGGTGACGTCGCGCAGGGCGTAGAGCTTTTTGTCCGCAGGAGCGAGCTCAGCGGTCTGCCCAATGAGACAGCATCCCACGTCCCGGACCAGGCGCCGGTAGTCGGCGGTGGTCATGTTCACGTTGAAGCCCGGGATGCTCTCGAGCTTGTCCAACGTGCCGCCGGTGTGGCCGAGGCCGCGCCCCGAGATCATCGGCACCGGCACGCCGCACGCCGCCACCGCCGGCGCGAGGGGCAACGAGATCTTATCCCCCACCCCGCCGGTCGAGTGTTTGTCGACCTTGGTCCCCGCGACCTCGTCGAGGGTGAGCACATCCCCCGAGTGCAACATCGCGCTGGTGAACCAGCTCAGCTCATCGGGGCTCATCCCGTTGAAGTACACCGCCATCGCGAAGGCGCTCATCTGGTAGTCGGCCACCGACCCGTCGGTGTAGCCGCGGATCAAGAACTCGATCTCCGCCTCGTCGAGCGGCTCGCGATCGCGCTTTTTCTGAATGACGTCGTAGACCCGCACGCCCAGGCCCCCTGGCTGGTCAGTAGCTGCCGCTGCTCGTCTTGCCGGTGACGATCGCCACCGAGGCCGACGCCCCGATGCGGTCCGCGCCCGCGGCCACCATGTTCTTTACGTCGTCGAGCGAGCGCACCCCGCCCGAAGCCTTCACCTGCATGTCGTCGCCGACGATTTGGCGCATCAGGGCCACGTCCTCGACGGTGGCACCGCCGCCCCCAAAGCCGGTCGACGTCTTCACAAAAGCCGCCCCCGCGGCCTTCGACAGCGCGCACCCGATGATTTTTTCTTCCCGGGACAGCTGCGAGGTCTCGAGAATCACCTTCACCGGGTAGGGCTTGGACGCCTGCACCACTTTGCAGAGGTCGTCTTGCACCGTGGCGTAGTCCTTGGACTTGAGCGCCCCGATGTTGATCACGGTGTCGATCTCGCGCGCGCCGTTGCGGATCGCCTCGCGGGCCTCGAAGGCCTTGGCCGAACCCGTCGACGCCCCGAGGGGAAAGCCCACCACCGCGATCGGCTTCACCCCGCTGCCCGCCAGATGGCGGGCCACGAACGGGATGTTGACCGCGTTGACGCACACGGTGGCGAAGTGCCACTTGCGGGCCTCGTCGCACACCTGCGCGAGCTGGTCGTTGGTGACGTCCGGCTTGAGCAACGTGTGGTCGATGAGGGCCGCGACTTTGTCCGAGGGCTTTTTGCCGCCGCCGCCCGCGCCGATGCGGGCCGCGCCGAGCTGCACCATGTGCTCGACCACGTCCGGCTTGCGGGTGGCGCAGAAGCCGCACGCGTTGCAGCTGCTGGCGTCGGCGGTACACGGCTCGTCGGGGTTGTGGCCGGGGTCGTAGCCGCCGCTGGCCGTGGGCGCCAAGGCGAGCCGGGCCGCGACCTTTTGCGCGATGGCGTCCACCAGTCCGTCGATTGAGTCCTGTCCCTGGGCCGACATGTCCTTCTCCTGGTCGAAGAAGGGTCATAGCCCATTTCCGCCGAGAACACAGCGGCAGGATGCAGAGTTGTGAGAGCGCGGGTCAGGGCGCGACGACGTCGAAGGACCCTTCGAGGTATCCGCCGTCGTCGAGCTCTGCGGTGAAGCTGCCGATCACCCGGTCGGAGACCTCGTGCAAGACGAGCGTGCCGTCGGTGACGTCGGCGTAGATGGTGTTTTCCGAGCTGAGCATGCGCACGCCGTCGGACCGCATGGTGACCACGAGGTCGCCGGTCGACACCGCCATGGTCGGCCCCTCGTCGCGGGACAGGGCGGACACAAGGTGGATGGGCTCGCCGACCGGGAGCAGGGTCAGATCGTCCACGTCCACGGTCACGACTTTGAGGGTGTTGTTCTCCTCTTCGGACAGGACGATGTGGAAATCGTTCAGCGCCGGGTGGCTCCGGACCGCCGGCTCATTGTCTCGAATCGAGAAATCTGAAGCGCGCACAACCCCGTCCACCAGGCCGGGCGCCCCACACGCGGTGCTCAATGCCGAGACAGCCAGGATGGCCAGAAGAGACAGTGTGGGGCGGGAGGGGCGGGTCATACAAACAGTATGAGGCCGCCCGCGATTGTTCGCAAGTCTATGAAATGGCTTGGCTTTCGACCACATGTCAGCCCCCTTGGGTCCGTTGGCTACATTCACCTTCCCTCGCCTCCTCACCGATGAAACGATCCCGCATACGCAAGCGGTCCTGTTTCATTGTGATGGGGCCCACAGGCCCCCGTGCACGGGGGGGACTGTCCCACCCACCGTGATCATGACCACAAAAAAGTGTCTCACCTTGGCGAGACACCCGCACCATGACGCCGGCGACCCTGATCGTTCTGCGCGAGAACGATCACCGTCGCCCGGGGGGGACACAGGTCGCCTGGCCCCCGACGCCGGCCCACTGTGGCCCGCTCGGTGGCATAGACGCCACTTTTTGACCCGGATTCTGTGCGCGACGCCGCAGCGTCGGCACGGTCACACCCGCGCTCAGACCACGGGGTGCAGGTGGGTGTTGCCCTTGAGCTCCTCGACGCTGTTCGCGCCGATGCCGAACATGCAAACCCGGAGCTCCTCGAGGGTCTGTTCGATGAAGCGCGCCAGGGCTTCGTCGCCCTGGTCCGCGGCCACCAACATGGGCCGCGCCATCGAGCCGATGTCCGCCCCGAGCGCGATGGCCTTGGCCACGTCGATGCCCGACCGCAGGCCGCCGGTGGCGATGAGCGGAATGCGACTGGACACCGCCCGCACGTTGAGGATGGACTCGGTGGTGGGCACCCCCCACTCGCCGAAGATCGTGCCCATCACCCGGCGACGTTCTGACTTGGCGCAGATGCCCTCGACCCGGGCCCAGCTCGTGCCCCCGGCGCCGGCGCAATCGATGCCGGCCACGCCGGTGTCGATGAGGCGCTTGGCGGCGTCCTGTGACATGCCGAAGCCCACCTCGCGCACAAACACGGGCACGCCGCTGCGGTCGAGCTCCTTCACCACGCTCTTGATGCGGTCGGCGAGGCCGACAAAGTCTTGGTCCCCGCCCTGAATCGCTTCCTGCATCGGGTTGAGGTGCAAAAACAGCGCATCGGCTTCGATCATGTCCACCGCGCGTTGCGCATGCTCGGCCCCCCAGCCCTTGTTGAGCTGGACCGCGCCGATGTTGGCGAAGATCAACGTCGACGGGGCCTCTTCGCGGACCTTAAAAAACTGCGCCCGTTCGGTGTCCTCGATGCCCACCCGCTGCGAGCCCACGCCCATGGGCAGCCGGTACTTCTCCGCCCCCCGCGCGAGGGTGCGGTTGATGTCGTGGCCCCGATCGACGCCCCCGGTCATGGGCGAAATCATCAGGGGCGCGGACAGCTCCTTGCCCACCAAGCTGGTGCTGAGGTCGATGGCCTCGAGGCTCACCTCGGGCAAGGCGTTGCTCACGAAGTCGTAGCGCTCAAACCCGGTGGTCTTTTTGTACTCCACCTCGGGGGTGAGGCAGGCCTCGATGTGTTGGACCTTGGACTTGGGGTCTCGCTTGTCCGCGCTGTCGGGCATGGCGCTCTCCTTCGTGCTGAAGAGCGCTTTTGACACCCAGCGGGCTCAGCGTCCAGCGCGGACTTTCGACGACGTCTGGCCGGGGAGCGCGGCCAACGGCGGCGCGGGAGGGATGCCGACGTTGACCGCTTCGGGGAACAGCGAGTACTTCACCGGCACCGACGGGATGGACACCTTGGTGCCTTTGGCCGGCTTGGCCTCTGGTTTGGTGCGGTTCATTTTCGCGACCTTGGCGCCGGACACGCCGTGCAGTCGCGCGATCTGTTCGATGGTTTGGCGGCCGTTGGCCTTGGCCCAGGTGCGCACGTGGTACTCGGCCTTCTTGCGCTCGTCGGCGGAGAAGCCGAGCACGGTCATGTAAAACGCGTCGCGGCTGCCGGCGGGCACACGCAACGGCAAGCCGTAGGGAAGCACCACTTGGCCCGCGAGGGCTTCGGGGGTGAGCGAGGGGTTGTAGTACTCGAGGTGCTCGGTGGTGAGCGCGCCGCTCTTGTCGAGCTGGGGGGCGAGCACGGGGAACGGCAGGCGCACGACGTCGAACGACCACGCGGTCTCGCGCTGGATGTCTTTGAAGTACGCGTCCTGGTGCGCGAGCACGTCGTGCACGGCCAAAAACGACGCGTAGTAGTTGCGGGCCGCGAACCCGAAACGCGACGACTTGAACTTCGCGAGGATGGTGGCGAAGTCGGTGGTCCCGGCGGCCTTGATGCCGCGGCGCATGCCCGCGCGGCCGTAGTTGTAGCTGGTGATCGCCACCGGCCAAGGGCCGACGTTCTTTTTGGCGGTGTTGAGGTACTGCGCGGCCGCGTCGGTGGCGATGATGGGGTCGAAGCGCTCGTCGAGCACCAAATGTACCTGCATGTACTCCTTGGCGGTGGGCCGCATGAACTGCCAGGGTCCCACCGCGCCGGCGTGGGAGCGAGCCCGCAGGTCCATGAGGCTCTCGACATAGGCCAGGGCCACGATGTCCTCGGGCAGGCCTGCGCGCTTGAGCCGGGCCTTGACGTCGGCCTCCCACGCCCCGGCCGCGATGTAGCCCTTGACGAACTTTTCGCGCAGGCCGTTCTGGACGCGAATGGAGCTGGCGCGGTTGTACTTGTCTTTGCGCTTCACCTTGCTGAGGTTGTTGAACACCTCTTTCTCGACGTCGTTGAGGCCCTTGTCGGTCTTGGGCTGCTTTTTGTGCAGGCTGCGCAGCGCGGCGTTCAGTTCTTTGCGGCCGGCGTTGATCGCCTGGCGCCGGGTCACGCCGTTTTCGGTCTTGCCTTTGCCGGGCACGCGGATGACGCGATAGACGAGGCTGAAATCGGACGGGTCGTGGAACGCAATGTCATTCACCGACCAGACGGCGTACACCTTCTTCCAAAACTCGACATTGTCCTCGAGGCCCTTGACCTTTGGAAAGTCCTCGGCTGCCGCGGGGACCGCGAGCAGACCGACCAAAAGAAAAGCAGCGACACGACAGCAGCGTGAGAACAGAGCGGTGGTCACGACAGTCCTGGGACTGAGGTTCAGGGGTTGCCGCCCTTTTCAGGCTCGGCTTCTTCCGCGGAGGACAATACCGCAACCGCAGGATTGCGCTCGGTCTCCGGCGCTTCGGGACGTTCCCAGGAGGCACCGTCGGAGGCGAGGGCTTCACCGATGTGGTTCTGGATTTCCCAGATTTGCGACACGCGCACGTCAGAGGCGTAGCCCTGGACCAAAATCGAGAACGCCAACACGCGGTTGCGCGGGTCGACGACGTAGCCGGACAGCGCGCTCACCCCGCGCAACGTCCCCGTCTTGGCCCGCAGCCGGCGCTCGGCGGGGCCGTCTTTCATCCGGTGGCGGATGGTGCCTTGGGTGCCCGCGACCGCGAGCGAGCTTTTGAACTCGGTGCCCAACTCGAAGCTCTCGTGCATGTGGTCGAGGAGCTGCACGATCTGGCGGGCGGTGACGCGGTTGACGTCGTTGAGCCCGGAGCCGTTGCCGTAGACGTAGCCCTCGGCGGGGAACCCGACGTTCTGCTGGAGGAAGCGCCGCACGCGGGCGAGGCCGTCGGCGAAGGTGCCGGGTTTTTTGGTGGTCTCGGCCCCGAGGGTTTTGACCACGGTCTCGGCGATGAAGTTGTTCGAGTAGTGGTTGAGATCGCTGATCACTTTGGTCAGCCGGGGGCTTTGGTCGACGTAGACCAGGCGGGCCCCGGGGGGGAGCTTCTTGGGCACCACGCGGTCCCGGACCCAGACGCCCCGTCGCTGCAAAAACGACACGAGGGCCGCGCCGAAGTAGCGGGGCGGGTCGTAGACGCGGCGGTAGATGCGGCGGGCGCGGTCGCGGTAGCCGACCTCGCCGCTGACCTCGACCAGGGTGGTGCCGCGCGGCTTGTCCTCGGCGGTGCCCACGCGGAGATAGCGGACCCACCGACCGGTGGTGACCTGGCCTTCGACCCGGGCGGTGGACACCGGGGGGTCGAGCTCGACGGTGGCGAGGGTGCCTTTTTTGCCCGGCACAATGTTGATGCCGATGGCGTTGAAGTTGAGCGACAGCGCGCTCACCGGGGCGGCGTAGGCGCGGTCCGGGGCCTCCTCGAGCTCCCAGCCCTTGGCCTCCATGTCGCGATCAAAGAAGCTGTCGTCGACGAGCACGCGGCCTTTGATCTTGCGGATGCCGGCCAGGTAAATCTCATTGGCAACCCGGGCCAGGCGCTCGTTGACCACGGTGGGGTCGCCGTAGCCTTTGACCACGAGGTCGCCATCGAGCACGCCGTTTTGGACCGGGCCGGTGACGTAGTACTCGGTGCGCCAGCGGTACTCGGGGCCGAGGATCGACAGCGCGGCCGCGGTGGTGACGAGCTTGGCGTTGGAGGCGGGGTTGATCAGGCGGTCGGGGTCCGCGCTGGCCAGCACTTGATCGGTCTCGACGTCGTAGACCATGAACGACATCTCGGCCCCCTGCAGGGCCTCGTCTTGCAGGATCGCCAGCAACGCCTCTTGCGCGAGGACGGGGAGCTCGGGGGAGACCTCGACCTGACGGTCCGGGACCGCCGCCGCGATCGGCGCGCTCTCGTCGGCGCCCGCCGCGGTCACCGACCACAACAGTGCCCCGACGCTGAGAAAAAGTGCGCCCCTCTTCGTCACTCGTGCCTCCCTCGTCCAACGTGGCATATGTAGGTCCTCATCTGACACAAGGTCCCATCACCCTTACGCATTCCCTCGTTTTCTGATCTTATCAGCGGTCCGATGTCTCGCGAGTTTCTGTCTCACTTCAGGTGGTTGTCTTCCCCCTCCGGGGACCGGAATGCCCCGTCGGCCGACATCGATTCCCTTGTCATGAAAGCTGCGCACCCGGCACACCAAAGGGCATTGCGGCGTCGTTGTCCGACCCCGTCTCCGACGACCGCGATCGCGTTGGTGTTCACCATCGCTTGCGCGGGCTGCCAAAAGCCGGCGCGCGACCCCGACACCGCGGTGGTGCTGGTGGCCAAGGACCCCGAGGCCCTCGACCCCCGGTTCGCCGGCTCGGCGGTGGCGGTCCAGCTCAGCCATTTGGTGTTCGCGCCGCTGTTCACCATCGGCGACGACCTCGCCCCCGCGCCCTACCTGGCCGCCTCCTACGAACAACCCGACGAGCTGACCTACGACGTGACCCTGCGCCCCGGTCTGACCTTTCACGATGGCAGCCCGCTGACCGCACAAGACGTGGTGTTCACCTACGGCCACCTGGGCGACGAGGACGTGCGCTCGATTCACGCCGGGAAGTACACGAACCTGGAAAAAGTCGAGGCCCTGTCCGACACCCACGTCCGCTTCACCCTCAAGGAGCCCTGGGCCGCGTTCGCCATCGAGCTCTGCGCCCTCGGCATCGTGCCCGCCCGCTGCGCCGGGCGCACCGACGAGTGCCGCACGTCGCTGGTGGGCAGCGGCGCGTTCATGGTCGAGACGTGGAACCAAGCCGAAGAACGCATCGTGCTCCAGCGCAACCCGCGCTTTTTCAAAGGCCCGCCCCCGATCAAAAGAATCGCTGTGCGGGTCGTGCGCAACCAGACCACCCGCCTGCTCGAGCTCATCGACGAAAACGCCGACCTCATCATCGGGGACATGAGCCCCACCGCGGTCGACGTGGTCAAACAAAACGCGCACCTCGCGATCCAGACCGCCCCGGGCCTCGACTACTCCTACATGGCCCTCAACCTGCGCGGCCCCCGCGGCGGGGACGAGGACCCCGAGAAGGCCCGCACCCGGCGCGCCCTCGCCGACGTGCGGGTACGCCGGGCCATCGCCCACGCCCTCCACCTCGACGAGGTCATCGCCACCAAGCTGCGCGGGGCGGCCCGGCGGGCCACGGGCATGCTCCCCCCCGGCCACTGGGCCAAAAACGAAGACCTGACCCCGATTCCGTTCGACCCGCAAACGGCGCGAACGTTGCTCGACCAAGCCGGCTTCCCCGACCGGGGCGAGGACGCGGGGGGACGCTTCTCGGTGGTGATCAACACCACCCCGCAGCGGCTGCGCAAAAGCATTGCCTTGTTGTTCCAGGACTACCTGCGCGACGTGGGCATCGACGCCAAGCTGCGGGTGGCGGAGTGGTCGACGCTGTACCAAGAGATCAGACAGGGCAACTTCGAGATGTTCTCCGCCAAGTGGACGCCGGTGGTCGAGCCCGACTTGATGCACTGGGTGTTTCACTCCAGCAACATTCCGAGCCCGGACCACGCCGGCGGCAACCGCGGGGCCTACGTCGACCACGAGCTCGATCGGTGGATCGACGAAGGCCGCACGATGTCGGATCGAAAGACCCGCGCGCCGTACTACCAAAAGGCCGAAGCCCGGCTCGCCGAGGCCCTGCCCTATGTGCCGCTGTGGTTCGAAGACCTGATCGCGGTCCAGCACCAACGCCTGACCGGCTTCGCCCTGACCCGCACCTCCTCGCTGGTGCCGCTCGACGCGGCCCGGCTCGGGCCCCTCGGCCCGGAGGCGAAATGAGCGGGGCCGGCGCCGTCGACGTGCTGTTGGTGCTGCTCGCCCTGGGCAGCCTCGTGGCCTCGGCCCTCGTCGGCCAGGACGGGCTCTGGGCGCGCCTTCTGTCGGTGGTGGCGGTGTTGTTCGGGGCCACGCTCATCGTGAGCGGCATGTTGCGCCTGGTGCCCGGCGACCCCGTCGAGAACATCCTCGGTGACCAGGCCCCGCAGGAGAGCCGGGACGCGTTGGCCCAAGACCTCGGGCTCGTCGACGAACACGGCGCGCCCATCGGGTACGTGGCCCAATACGGCCGGTTTGTGCGCGGGGTGTTCGCCGCGGGGGTGCTCGCGGTGGCGCCCAGCTCGAGCCACGAGGGGCTCCAAGAGTCGTTGCCCGAGGAGCTGATGAGCTTTCGCACCCGGCAGCCGGTGCGCGACATCGTGCTCGCGCGGCTGTCGCGCACCGCCGGCTTGGCCCTGTTGGCGATGTTGATCGCGCTGGTGCTCGGGCCGTTGCTGGGGGTGTTGGCCGCGGCGGGACAAGGCACGGTCCTCGACGCCGTCGCGATGGCGTTCGCCATCGTGTTCGTGGCCGTGCCCCGGTTTTGGCTCGGGCCGTTGATGATCCTGGCCTTCGCGGTGGGGCTCAGTTGGTTTCCGGTGAGCGGGGCCGAGCACGGCTTCTCCAGCTACGTGTTGCCCGCGATCTGTCTCGGCACCGCCCTGGCCGCGGTGCTGGCCCGGTTTTGCCGGGCCTCGCTCCTCGAGGTGCTCAGCCAAGATTATGTGCGGACGGCGCGGGCCAAGGGCCTGTCCGAGCGGGTGGTGCTGTTCAAGCACGCGCTGCGCAATGCTCTTGTGCCGGTGCTCACCATCGCCGGGCTGCAGTTCGGGGCGGTGCTGGCCGGGGCGGTGGTGACCGAGAAGGTTTTTGTGTTCCCCGGCGTGGGCCTTTTGTTGTTCGAGAACATCATGCGCTTGGACCTGCCGGTGGTGCAGGGCTGCGTGTTGTTGATCGCCACCGCGTACGTGCTCGCCAACCTGCTCACCGACGTGCTGTATCAAGTCGCGGACCCGCGCCTGCGGGCGGGGCGGGCACGATGAGCACGCTTGTCGCCCTGCTCCATTCGCGCGGGGCCAGACGATTTCGCAAGAGCCACCTGTCGATGGTGGGGCTGGTCATCGCCCTGTTGCTCGTCGTGGTGGGGCTGCTCGGCCCGCTGCTGCTCGGGCCCGACGCGCTGGCGTTGCACCCCGCGCGCGACCTCGCCGCCCCCGGCCGGTACGGCCCGCTCGGCAACGCGGAAAACGGCGTCGACCTGTTGAGCGCCCTCATCGAGGGGGCCCGCTTGTCCCTGTTTGTCGCGGGGCTGTCCACGTTGGTCTCGGCCACCGTGGGGGTCCTGTTCGGGGCCTTCTCCGGCTTCGTCGGGGGGCGCATCGATGCGCTCTGCATGCGGCTGGTCGACGTGCTCCTCGCGTTCCCGGGCATCCTGCTCGCGATCTACATCGCGGCGGTCCTGCCCCCCTCCGTGCTCAACGTGGTGTTCGCCCTGAGCGCCACCGGTTGGGTCGGCTATGCCCGGTTGGCCCGCGGTCAGGTCCTCGAGGTCCGCCGCTTGGATTTTATCGAGGCCGCGCGCGCGTTGGGCGCGCACCCGGTGCGCATCCTGTTGCGCCACATCCTGCCCAACATCACCGGCCCGGTGGTGGTCCAAGCCAGCTTTGGCCTGTCCACCGCCATCCTCGCCGAGGCCGCGCTCAGCTTCTTGGGCCTCGGGGTCCCCCCGGGCGAGCCCTCCTGGGGCGCGCTGCTCGACGAGGGGGTCGACCACCTCCTGGTCGCCCCCCACCTGTCGATTTTTCCGGGAATCTGCATTTTTGTGAGCGTGTTGGGATTCAACTTCCTGGGCGACGGTTTGCGCGACGTATTCGACGTCCGCTCGCAGCGCTGACGAAGCGCTACACTGGGTTTTGGGCCCCTGCGCAGACGGGGCGGAGGCGACGTGACCGAACTCGATGTGGGCCAACTGTTCGTGATGGGCTTTGCCGGGACGTCGGTGCCCGGTGACGTGGCCAAGTTGATGCGCGACGAGAAAATCGGCGGCGCGATCCTGTTCTCGCGCAACATCGAATCCCTCGAACAGGTCGTGGCCCTCAACACCGAGCTTGTCGCCCTCGGGGACGAGCAGCACCCGATGATGATCAGCGTCGACCAGGAAGGGGGCCGGGTCGCCCGCCTGCGCGGCATCGCCACCGACCTGCCGAGCATGCGGGCGGTGGGCGAAAAGAGCCGCGACGACGAGGACCTGCCCTATCGTTTGGGCGCGATGATGGCGCGCGAGCTCACCGCCCTCGGCTTTCACCTCGACTACGCCCCGGTGGTCGACGTGGACAGCAACCCGGACAACCCCGTCATCGGGGAGCGGTCCTTTTCGCGCGACCCGCACGAGGTCGCGGCCTTCGGCGCGGCCATGATCCGCGGGATGCAACAGGCCGGGCTCGCGGCCTGCGCCAAACATTTTCCCGGCCACGGCGACACCGACACTGATTCGCATCTCGAGCTGTGCCGGGTGCCCCACGACCTGACCCGCCTGTACGACGTCGAGCTGGTGCCGTTTTTGGCCGCGGCCCAGGCCCACGTGGCCACGGTGATGACCGCCCACGTCATGTTCCCGGCCCTCGATGACGAGCTGCCCGCGACGCTGTCGGAAAAAATCCTCCAACGGCTCCTGCGGGACCGCATTGGCTACGACGGGGTCATCGTGTCGGACGACCTCGAGATGCGCGGGGTCGCGGACCACTTCGAGATCGAGCAGCTCGTGACCCTCGGGCTCAACGCCGGCGTCGACCAGTTCTTGATCTGCCACGACCGCGAGAAAGTGGAGCGCGCGGTGGCAGCGGCCCGGCAAGGGCTGGCCGACGGGACCATCGACGCGGCCCGGGTCCGCGGGGCGCTGGCCCGGGTCGAGCAGCTCAAGCGCCAGTTCGTCGGGGCCCCGGCCGCCCCCCGCTTGGACGACGCGCGGGCGCTGGTGCGCGCGGCCCCGCACCTGGCCCTCGCCGGGGCCTTGACCGAGACCGCGTCGGCCCATGCCCGGGGCCAAAGCGCGGTGGACGCGACCTGAGCCACGCCCGCGAATGGCCATAAACGCCCACTGCGCCGCGGCTTTTGCTATACGCTGCGGGGAACAGTCGGGGATTGTGCATGGACGAAAAGCTCAGAGAAGCGCTGGCCACCGGCCGCGAGCTTTACGCGAAAAAAGAGTTTGCCCGCGCGGAGCCCTACCTGACACGGGTGGCCCAGGCCAACGTGCCGTACGCCGACGTGCACAACATGCTCGGGGTCATCCACCATGACCTGGGGCAGTTCTCGAAGGCGCAGGCGTTTTTCGAAGAGGCCTTGCGCATCAACCCGGCGTACACCGAGGCCGGGCTGAATCTCGCGGTCACGTACAACGACATGGGCAGGTACCAAGAGGCCAAGGCCATCTACTTGTCCGCCCTCGACAAGTCGACGCAGCCGGGCAAGAAGCTCGACTCGTTTGTGCTCGGCAAGCTCGCCAACATGTACGCGGACATCGCCGAGGTCTACGCCTCCGCGGGCGCGTTCGAGGAAGCGATTCACGAGTACCGCCGGGCGTTGGCGTTGCGCCCGACGTTCATCGACATCCGGTTGTCGCTCGCCCGGGCGCTGCGTGACGCAGGACGTCCCGAGGACAGCCTGCGCGAGATCAAGACCCTGCTCGCGCAGAATCCCGATTACATCCCGGCGCGGATCCATCTCGGCATCACCCAGTTTTCTTTGGGGAACTCGGACGCCGCGATCGAGGCCCTCCGCGCGGTGCTCGAGGAAGAACCCGACGAGCCCCGGGCCCAGCTGTACCTCGACATGATCCTCAGCCACGCCGCCCGGCAGGGCGAAGGCCACGACGGCGGGGACAGCTAAAATCTTGCTGGCACCGGTCCTCAACCCTTATGAATTGGGGACTTTGGAGGAGTGCACCCTTTGACACCCAGCGGCTACGCCCTGCGCTTCATCAGCGGCAAATACGAAGGCGGCGTCTACCAGCTCCCCGATGAGCAGGAGATCGTCATCGGCCGCGGCGGTGAGCTGGACCTCGTCCTCGTCGAGGACATGGTGTCGCGGAAGCACGCAAAGATCACCACCGGCAGCGGCAAGATCATCATCCAGGACCTGGGCTCGACCAACGGCACCTTCGTCAACGGGGAGAAGATCAAGCGCGCCCCCCTGCGCGACGGCGACCGGGTGCTCATCGGCACCAGCATCCTCAAGGTCGTGCCCGCCGACGGCGACATCAACGCCGGCGCTGCCGATCTCCAGCGCGCCGCCGACGAGAACCAACGCCGCCGGGCCGAGCAAGGCGCCGACACCGCCATGAGCGGCAGCCTCAGCGACGTGGCCGTGCCCGACCTGCTCCAGCTCTTCACCACCAGCCGCAAGACCGGGGTGCTCTCGGTGACCAACACCGAGGACGCGGGCCGGGTCTACATCCGCGAAGGCCAGATCTACTACGCCGAATACAATGGCATTGAAGACATGGACCCGCTCAAGGCCCTGACCCGCATGATGGGTTGGGACGAGGGGGAGTTCCGGATGGGGCCGCCGTCGGATCAGGTGTTCGACTTCGAGATCGGCGAGCCCAGCGACCATGTGATCATCGAGGCCGCGCGCCAGCTCGACGAGTTCCGGCGCCTCGCCGACGATCTCCCCGAGCTCGAGGACATGGTCAAGGTGCCGCGGCCGCTGAGTCCGAGCCTGGCCGAGCTCTCCGCCGAGGAGCTTGAGGTGTTCCAGCTCGCGCTCAACCACGAGTTCTTTCAGCCCATTCTCGACGGCAGCCCGTACTCCGACCTCCAGACGGGCACGTTGGTCAAAGGGTTGCTCGACCGCGGCTACCTCCGCATCGGCTGACCCCGCCTCCGCCAGAAACGCGCGCGGTCCCCTGACCCCGCTGTATGATTTTTGGGATGTCGAAAAAGGCAGCCCAGGCGATGATTGTGGTCGAGCGCGGGACGTTCACCGGGCAACTGGTGGAGCTGTCCCGCCGCACCATCACCATCGGGCGCTCCAGCAAGAACCAGCTCAGCCTCAAGGGCGCGGCCGGGGTCTCGCGGGTGCATTGCCAAGTCGCCTTTGATGAAGGCCGGTACTTCATCACCGACCTCGGCAGCCGGAACGGCACCATCGTCAACGGGGTGGAGATCCAGGGGGCCTATCCGCTCGCCGACGGGGACTTGATCGAAATCTCTGACGAGGCGATGCGGTTCTCGCAACCCGACGGCATCCCTGCAGATGCATTGGCGGACCGCGAGACCTTCGTGCTCGACCCCGCGGCCCGTCCCCCGGTGGACCGCCGGGCCCCCGCCCCCCGGCTCGACGTGGACCTGCCCAGCAATGACCTCGAGCTCACCCCCGCCTGGGTCCCCGCGCCCACCCCGTCCACCCAGAACCGGGTGCTGCCGCCCCCCATCGTCCCCGCCGCGGACGACGTCCTGCCCGTGCTCGACCTCAAGGACGCGCAGCGCCAACGCACCCTGAGCGAAACCGGCGCAATCCTGCGCGAGGTCTCCATGGAGTCGCGCAAAAAGAGTTCGTTCATGTTTCTCGTCGGGGGCTTGGTCGGGCTGGTGTTCATGCTGGGCGCATTGTTCGCGTGGGACACCACGCTCAACGACGGCGCCTTCTTCGCCGACCTCAGCGCGTGGGCCGCCCACCTCGCCGGCGAGGACGAGCCCCGCCCGGTCGAGCCGCGCCCCGACCCCGCGCCCCCCGACGCATCCCCCCCCGCGGTCCCCGGTGCCGACGCCGGCCCCGCCGGGCGCCCCGATGCCGGCGCGGACGACGAGGAAGAGGACGAAGACACGCCCCCCCTCGAGCCCGAACCGGACGCTTCTGCAGGTACATTGTACTCGGCGCGGGCCGCCCGAACCGGAAAGGTGACCCGCACCTTGGTCAAAGCCGGCGCCCACGTCGACGTGGGCGCGCCCCTGCTCAGCATTGACGCGACCTCGTCGCGGGTCCGCCGCAAGCTCGCCGCCCTCGCCCAAGAGGAGCGGGTCCTGCAGCAGGCCGCGGCCCAAGGCCGCGCTCAGGCCCAAAAGGACCTCAAGGAGGTGCGGGCCGAGCGCAAGGTGTGGGGGGCCAGAGAGCGGGTCGTCACCGTGCGCGCCAAAGTCGCGGGCACGGTCAAATCCGTCGCGGTGCGACGCGGCCAGCGGGTCAAACGGGGCGCCACCGTGGTGGTCATTGTCCCCGACTGACCCCATGCCTATGTTGTTTGGATACGAGTGACGGGAGGACGAATGGCAGACGGAAATCGACAAGGTTGTTTGGGTACCCTTTTGGTGTGGATCGCGTCCGCGGTCTCGGTGTGGCTCACCGCCGAGCTGATGCCGGGCATTTGGGTGCAGAACTTCTGGCCCACCGCGTTCTGGGCCGCGTTCGCCATCGGGCTGGTCAATGTGTTTGTGAAGCCCCTGCTCTACCTGTTCACGTTGCCGATCAACCTCGCCACCCTCGGCCTGTTCAGCCTCTTTCTCAACGGCCTGTGCTTGTGGCTCGCGGCCCGCTTCATCGACGGGTTCAAGGTGGAGGGGTTCTTCGCCATGGTCATCGGCGCGGTTGTGCTCAGCGTGGTCAGCAGCATTGTGGGCCACCTGTTCCGCCCGCGCGAGGACGACGAAGATTGATCGACCCCGCGCGTCTGCTCGAGTTTGCCCAGGGAGCGCACCCCGCAGCGCTGGTGACGGTCACCGCGACCTCGGGGTCCACCCCGCGCAAAGCGGGCGCGAGCATGGTTGTGATCGCCGACGGCAGCGAGCTGGGGGCGATCTTCGACACCATCGGCGGGGGCGCGATTGAGCATCGGGTGCGGCGGACCGCGCTCATCGCCATCGCCGAGACCCGGCCGCGTGCAGCCACATTTGCGCTCACCACCGAGCTCGGGATGTGCTGTGGAGGACAGATGACGGTGTTCATCGAGCCGCTCCGGCAACGGCCCCCCCTGGTCATCTTCGGCGCCGGTCACGTCGGGGCCGCGGTGGCGCAGGTCGCGGACGCGGCCGGCTTCGCGGTCACGGTGGCGGATCCGCGCGAGGAGCTGCTCACCGAGGAGCGCTTGCCCCAGGCCGCGCTCATCGACGGGTACGAGGGAAGCGATTTGGACCGGCTGCCGTTCGGTCCCGATTGTTTTGTCCTCGTGGTCACCCACGATCACCCCACCGACCAAGCCCTCGTCGAGCAAGTGCTCGGCCGGCCCGCCCGCTACGTGGCCATGATCGGCAGCCAGCGCAAAGCCACGCTGATGCGCGAACGGTGCCTGGCCAAAGGGTTCGATCCCGCCCTCGTCGACGCGGTGCGTTCGCCGGCGGGCATCGACATCGGGGCCGAGACCCCCGAGGAGATCGCCGTCTCCATCGTGGCCGAGATGGTGCAGGTGCGCCGCACCGAGGCCGCCACCGTCGAGCCGGCGCACCTCCGTGAAGTGAAATAGCCCGTGTACGGGCTGGTGGCCGCGGCCGGGCGTTCGGCCCGCATGGGGGTGCCCAAAGCCCTGCTCGCGTTCGACCCGCGCACGAGTTTTGTCCGCCACATCGTGCAGAGCTACCGCCAGGCCGGCCTCGATGACGTGCTGGTCACGGTCAGCCCCGACGCCACCGGCGCGCGCGTCCGCGCGCACCTCTTGCCTGACCACGTCACCGTGCTCGACAACGCGCACATGGGCCAAGGCTTGATGGGCAGCCTGTGCACCGCGGTCACGCATCGTGCAGGCCCATTGCTGTTCTGTCCGGTGGACGCGCCCTTTGTCGACGTCAAGGCTTGCCAATGGCTGGTCCACGCCGCCCGGCAAGGCGCGGCCTCGGCCCAGCTTCTCACCGGGGCGGGCCTCGGGCACCCCGCGATGCTGTCCGGTCCCGTGGCCGCGCGGGCGCCCGACGCGATGGCCCGCGGCTGTACCCCCCGCGACTTGTTCGACGACCAGACGGTGCTGGTCGAGTGGCCGGACCCGGCGTGCGCACAAAATGTCAATGCACCGGCGGACTACATCGCGCGGTTCGGCCGGGCCCCGGTCGTCGCTGGGCCCTGACGCATCCCGCGCCTCGGGGCGCGCGGTCTAGGACGCGGGTTGGACCTGCAGCCGGGTTTCGCCCACCCGGATGAGATCCCCCTCGAGCAGGTGGGTCTCGGTGACTTTTCGGCCGTTCACCGAGGTGCCGTTCTTGGAAGCCACGTCGACCACGCTCACCCCCGCCTCATCGCAGAACACCATCGCGTGGGTCTGGCTGACCGCCTCGTCGTGCAGGTCCACGTCCTCGGCGCGCTCGAAGTTGTCCACCGCGGGGCGCGCGCCCGGGCGGGTGAGGTTGGCCCGGCGGCGGAGATGGTCTTGCACCAGCCGTTGGTCCTGCGCGTCGAACCGGCGACGCTCCCCCTGCGGGATCATGATGGTGGCGGTCATGTCCTTGTCGTAGGCGCGCCCGATGACGCGAAACGCGCCGGTGGCGATGGGAAACCGGCGACCGCTGTCAGGGCCCACGGTCACGACGAGCACAATGCCAGACATGCGGGATTTTATCCCAGGTCCCGCCCCGAACGATAGCGCGGGCCCCCGAGCGGGCTCGCGCCGCGCGCTGGCGACGCTATAAACGGGCCATGACCGCGCCCGCCATCCGCCCCGCATCCACCGTGCTCGTGTTCCGCCCCGAAGCGGACGGCTATGCGGTGTTTATGGTCAAGCGACACCACAAGAGCGGGTTCATGGCCGGGGCGCACGTGTTCCCGGGGGGGCGCGTCGACGAGGCCGATGCCGATGTGCCGGTGCTGCCCCAAGACCGGGCGCGGTGCGCCGGGCATTGGGACGACGCGCTCACCGACGAGGGCGCCTACGCCCACGCGGCGGCCGCGGTGCGTGAGCTGTGCGAGGAGACCGGCGTGCTCTTGGCCAAGGACGCGGCCGGACAGGCCGCCGGTCCCGACGTGGCCGATCTGGTGTTCGCCGCGGTCAAAGAGGGCGCGTCCTTTTCCGCCGAGCTCAGCGCGCGCGGGCTGTTCGCCGCGGTGGACAAGCTCGTGCCGTTTGCCTGGTGGCTCACGCCCGAGGCCGAACCCAAGCGGTACGACACACGGTTTTATGTGTGTGAAGCCCCCGCGGGCCAGGCCGGGGACATCGATGGGCACGAGGTCGTGCAGTTCGATTGGTTCACCCCTGCACAAGCATTGTCCGCCTACGGCACGGGCGAGATCGCCCTGGCCCCGCCCACCCTGGTCAGTCTCGAGGACCTGCGCGGGGTGACGCAGCTCGATGAGGTCGCGGCCCGGGTGGAACGGCCGGTGCGCATGATCTGCCCGGTGATCGAGTCGTCGGGCGGGGGCATGTTGCTCACCCTGCCCGGCCACGCCCGGCACCCGGAGGGCGATGCCCTGTGGCCCGGCGAACGCAACTGCATTGTCATGACCGGGCCGGGGAAGTTCGCGTCGGCTTGGCAGGATTGAGGCCGCGCGGATCTGAACACGCGTTTGCGCGAAGCAAACCGCCAAGACCCACGCTGAGGTTTGCGGAGCAAACCGACAAGCCACTCGCTCAGGTTTGCGGAGCAAACCGAAATGCCACCTGAGGGCCCTTGGGCCTCTTGGCGAGGGGCCAGAGGCCGTCAGGCGTCTCGGCGAGGGTTCGTGGTGTGTGGGCGGGTTCGGCACGGAAGTCGCAAATTAGACAGTTCACGCCCACCTCCGGCCCCGACGTTTGCGAAGCAAACTCGAAGCCCAAAGGCGGCGGCGCAGCCGACGCTTGGGCCACCCCACCCCTTCTTTGGGTGGGGAATTGAAAACACCCCACCCACGACGGGACACACCTGTCCCGCCCGTCGTCCGTCCCGACTGGCCCGCTGCGCGCTTTCACTGAGTCCGCAAAACCGCCGGCGCAGTTGCGTTTTGGATCCACGCAGAGACGCCTGGCGGCGCTCCGCGTGTGTCTTGGCGGTTTGCTGCGCAAACGCGGCATTGGATCCCAAATCTCATCGCCCACAAGCCGACCCAGAACCGCTCGGTACCCGCTGACTTGACCCGGGTCACCCCGGTCCTTTCCTCCCCTCGCGTCCAGGTTGTCCATACCCTGGGTGTGCCCTTTTGCCGGAGGCCTCATGAACCGAACTCGACTGCTCCCCCTCGCCCTGCTCACGCTCCTCGCCGCCTGCCAGGACGAGACCCCCGCCTCCGATGTGCGCGGCAACTACGACCTCACCTACGACAACGTGCTCACCCTCCAGCTCAAGATCGGCGGCCGGGTGTTCGAGGCCGAGGGCGACGAGACCGGGGACGTCACCTTCGAGACGGATTCGGGCCCCGTCACATTGGACCTGGCCGCCTTCTGCGCGCGCCCCGAGGTCGAGTGCCCCTCGGAGACCCTGTGGGCCAAGGTGTCCATCGACCAGCCCAACATCGACGCGGACAACCCCAACACCCACGTGCTCAACGTCATCAACAACACCGTGCACGAGCTCCCCGACGGCCAGCGCGCCGAGGTCGTGAGCGGACTCATCGACGAACGCGACCGGTTCGGGCTCGTGCTCGGCGGGGGCCACCAGTCGGAAGGCGATTGCACCTTGCTCGCGTTGTCGACCGCGGGCGGACGCTTCTCGCACGAGGGCGAACGCCTCGAAGAAATCCCCGGCCCCGACGCGGGGGCCGTCGCCGACGGGGGGGACCCGGGCGCGCCCGACGCCGACGGGGGCATCACCGGGGCGCCTCGCACCCGCGTGGTCTGGGACGAGGGCGCCCCCGTGGACGGCATCCAAGAGGGCAAGGTCAAGCTCGGCTTTCTCGGGGCCTGCGCGTTCAACGACGTGGCCCTGGTCGCGGCCACGCTCACCATCGAGACGGGGTTTGCCGGCACCCGCACGGGGGCGTTCGATCCGCCCCCGTTCACCCCGCTGGACCCGGCCGACGTCGACGGGGGGCTGATGCCCGGCGCCGGCCCCGACGCGACGACGGACGCGGGTCCTTTGGGAGGGCCGGACGCGGGCGCGGCCCCGGATGCGGGGCTGGATGCCGGGGTGAGCGACGCCGGCTGAGCTGCTGCGGTACCGCATCGACACGCGCCCAGGCGTTGCCGGGGCCGCCCTGGCTGGCTACAGGGGGGCATGGTTCAGGCATTTGAGCAGCTGATCGAACTGACGGTGAACGGCCGCACCCAGAGCGTGGCCGCCCCCGTGCACCACACCCTGTGCGAGGTGCTTCGGTACCGGCTGGGACTCACCGGCACCAAGCAGGGTTGCGACAAGGGCGATTGCGGCGCGTGCACGGTGCTCGTCGACGGCCAGCCGGTGCTGTCGTGCCTGACCCTGGCCGTGTCCGCCCAGGGCAAAGCGGTGACCACCATCGAGGGGCTGCAAAAACCAGACGGGCTCGACGTGGTGCAAGACGCGTTCGACCGGTGCGGGGCCCTGCAGTGCGGCTTTTGCCAGCCGGGCATGATGATGTCCGCGCGCGCGCTCCTCGACGAGCACCCGCAGCCGACGATGGGCCAAATCCGCGAGGCCCTGAGCGGCAACCTCTGCCGCTGCACCGGCTACACCAAGATTCTCGAGGCGGTGCTGCTCGCGGCCACTAAAGGTGAGGACCGCGAGCAAGCCTACGAGACCATGCGCCAAAAGAGACAAGCGAGCGCGCCCTTTGACCGGCCGTCGTCGTTCGGGCCCGAGGGGGCGTCGTCATGACCGAACCGAAGACCGTGCACGCGCACGGAACCACCATCGAGCACAGCGTCGAGCGGCCCCACCAAGGGCCGGGTCTCGGCGGTCGCGGGCGCAAGGTGGACGGCAGCCAAAAAGCCACCGGCCGCGTCCTGTACGCCGACGACATCATGTTGCCGGGCATGCTCCACTGCAAAATCAAACGCGCGACCCGCGCCCACGCACGCATCGTGGACATCGACCTGAGCGCGGCCCTCGCCCTCGACGGGGTGCACGCGATCATCACCGGCCAGGACCTGCCCACAAAATACGGCATCATCCCCTGGACCAAAGACGAACGCGCCCTGTGCAAAGACAAGGTGCGCTTCATCGGCGACGGCGTCTGCGCGGTGGCCGCCGACACCGAGGAGCTCGCCAACCTCGCGGTGCGCAAAATCAAGGTCACCTACGAAGACCTCGACCCGGTGCTCGACACCGACACCGCCGCGCAGACCGGCGACGACGAGCGGAGCAAGGTCAACGAAAAGGCCAAACGCGGCAACATCACCAAACGCGTCGAGCTCAGCTTCGGCGACGTCGACAAAGCCCTGGCCGAGGCGGACGTGGTCGTCGACGACGTGTTTCAGTTCCAGGGCACGACCCACGCCGCGATCGAACCCCACTGCGCCATCGGCGATTACGACGTGGGCCGGGGCATGCTCACCGTGATCAGCGCCACCCAGGTCCCGCACTACCTGCACCGGGACCTCGCCGAGGTGCTCGGCTTGCCCCAAAATCGCATCCGGGTGAAGCAACCGCCCGTGGGGGGCGCGTTCGGGGGCAAGAGCGAACCGTTCGACCTCGAGTTTTGCGTGGGCCAGCTCTCCATGATCACCGGCCGGCCGGTGAAATGTCTCTACACCCGCGAAGAGGTGTTCTACGCCCACCGGGGTCGCCACCCCATGCGTATGCATTTCCAAGCGGGGGCAAAAAAAGACGGCACCGTGTGCGCGGTCAAAAGCCACATCGACATCGACGGCGGAGCCTACGCGTCCTTCGGCATGATCACCGCCTACTACGCGGGCCAGCTGCTCACCGGGCCAGTGGGCATGCAGAACTACGCGTTCACCTCGACGCGCTATTACACGAACAAGCCCGCGTGTGGTCCCAAGCGTGGCCACGGCTCGGTGCAGCCGCGCTTCGCGTTCGAGATTCAGCTCGACATGCTCGCCGAGCGATTGGGCATGGACCCGATGGCCCTGCGCAAAAAGAACTTCGTCGGTGAAGGGCAAAAGACCGTCAACGGCCAACAGATCGGCTCGTCGGGTCTGCACGAATGTCTCGACGCGGTGGCCAAGGCGTCCGACTGGGCAAACCGCTACGGCAAGCTTCCGCGCGGCCGCGGCCTCGGCGTGGCCACGAGCATGTACATCTCGGGCACCAACTACCCGATTTACCCCAACGACATGCCGCAGAGCGGGGTGCAGGTCGCGCTCGACCGGTCGGGCCGGGTGCGGATTTTTTCGGGGGCGTCCGACATCGGACAAGGCAGCGACTCGGTGCTCGCCCAAATCTGTGCCGAGGAGCTCGGGGTCGACATCGACTCTGTGCAGGTGGTGAGCGGTGACACCGACCTCTGCCCCGTCGACCTCGGCGCGTACTCCTCGCGGGTGACGCTGATGATGGGGCACGCGGCGCTCGAAGCCTGCCGCACGGTGCGCGAAAAAGTGCAAAGCGCCCTCGCCGCGTTCTGGAACCGCGATGAGGCCGCGCACAAAGTCACCGGCGGACAGTGCACGCCCACCGACGTGGCCCTCGAGGGGGGACGCGCCTGGTACTTGAACGACACGTCGCTCGCGGTGTCGGTCACCGACGCGTTCCGCATCGCCGAGGCCCACTGGGGCACGGTGGGGGCGACGGGCGGTTACCGCACCAAAGAGCGCGGGGGCGAATACCGGGGCGGGACCATCGGCAGCTCCCCCGCCTATTCGTGCACCGCCCACGTGGCCGACGTCGAGGTCTGTGAACAGACCGGGCGCATCCTGGTGCACAAGATCTGGGTCGCCCACGACTGCGGCCGCGCGCTCAACCCGGTGCTCGTCGAGGGCCAGATGGAGGGCAGCACGTACATGGGCTTTGCCGAGGTCGCCCTCGAAGAGATGCTCTACGGCGCAAACGCCGTGCGCCAGGGCATGCTCGTGGGGCCGAGCCTGCTCGACTACCGCATCCCCACGACGCTGGACACGCCCGCGATCGAAGCGCTCATCGTGGAAAAGCCCGACCCCAATGGGCCCTACGGCGCCAAGGAGGCGGGCGAAGGGCCGTTGCACTCGACCATCCCCGCCGTGGCCAATGCCATTTACGACGCGGTGGGCGTGCGCTTGTTCGAACTTCCGTTCACGCCCCACAAGGTCCGCCAGGCCTTGGCCCAACAGGCCCAAGCGGCGGAAAAGGCGGCCTGACCATGCTGCGTCTCGATCCCGTTCGCGTCGAAATGCCCGCCACCGCCGAAGAGGCGGTGGCCCTGCTGCACCAACACCAGGAGGGGGCGCGCTTGGTGGCGGGGGGCACAGACATTGTGCCCAACCTCAAGCACAACCTGCTCGAGCCGGTGGTGTTGGTCCATCTCGGTCGCGCCCAAAACGCCCTCAGCGGGGTCCAAGACGACGGGGACCACCTCGTGATCGGGGCCATGACCACCCTGCACGACATCTCCGTCAACCCGCTGGTGACCGCGCATTGTCCCGCCCTCGCCGACGCCGCCCACCACGTCGCCGGCCCCCAGCTGCGCCGCATGGGCACCATCGGGGGCAACCTCTGCCTCGACACGCGCTGCCTCTACTACAACCAGACGTACTTCTGGCGCGAAGCCCTCGGCTTTTGCCTCAAGAAGGACGGCACCCAATGTCACGTGGTCGCAGGGGGCAAAAAATGTGTCGCGGCCGCGAGCAACGACGGCGCCACCGCCCTGCTCGCCCTCGGGGCCGACCTCACCATCCTCGGGCCCGACGGGTCGCGCACCCTGCCCTTGGCCGATTTCTACGTGGCCGATGGCGTGCGCAACACCGTGCTCGCCCGCGACGAAATGGTGACGAGCGTGCGGGTCAAAAAAGCCGGTCCCCACCGCCGCGAGGGCTTTGCCAAGCTGCGCCACCGCGAAGCCATCGACTACCCCATGCTCTCGGTGGCGGTGGCCCTCCACGTGGACGACAATGACATTGTCGAGGCCGCGACCTTAATCGTAAACGCCCTCGCGGCCCGGCCCAAGTCCGTGCGCCTCGACTTCTGCGTGGGCAAAAAATGGGACGCGGCCCTCGACGAGGACATCGCGGCCCGGGCCCACAAGCAGTGCACGCCCATGACCAACATCTGCGACGACCCCGGGTGGCGCAAAGACATGGTCCCGGTGTACGTGCACAAAGCCCTGCGAAAGGCCCGCGCGTGATCCGCCGCGCCACCCGCGCCACCCTGCTCGCTGCGCTGTCGCAGGTGGGTGCCTTGCCCCTCACCCGCCGCGCGTTTCACCGCGTGTCCGTGGCCGTGCGCGGGGCGGCGATCGTGTTTTTGCGCTGCCGGCGGGTCTTGCCCGACACCGAACGGGGCCGCCGCCACGTCGACCGCCTCACCGGCTCGGCCCTGTTGCCCCACGAGCTCGAACGCGCGCTCAAGGACTGCCAACGCACCTTGCGCTTCATCCACGCCGGCGAAGCCCTCGCCCGCATCGCCCGGGGCGAACGTCTGCAAGAGGGCGCGGCGGTGCTCACCTTCGACGAGTCGTTCGCCGCCACCGCCGAGTGTGCGCTCCCCATCCTGTCGCGCCTGCGCGTCCCCGCGCTGTTCTTCGTCACCACCGAGCCCCTCGACACCGGCGAGACGCTCTGGGACCAGGAAATCCACGCCGTCCTGCAAAACCACGCGCCCACCCCGCTGTCCGTTCCCTGGATCGATCGGGTGCTCAACACCGACACCGCCGAGCGCCGGAGCCGCGCCTTGAGACGGCTGCTCCTGAGCATGATCGACCTGGGCGAACAGGACCTCGCCACCCGCCGCCAGCGTCTGTACGAACGACTCGGACAGCGTCCGCATGTGGATGCCTTGGACCGCATGCTCAACCGGGCCGAACTGAGACAGCTCTCGCGCGATCCCCACGTGTCAATTGGAGCGCATGGCCACCGCCACTTCGCCCTCTCCGCGGTCTCCGATGCGACACTCACGGAAGAATTGGAAACGCCGCGATCCATCTTGCGGGAGCTTTGCGGCAACTCCTTCGCGGACGTCGTGTCGTATCCGTTCGGGCGGCCGCCGTACTACGACGACCGGGTGGTGAAGGCGGCCCAGCAGGCGGGGTACCGCGCCGGGTTCACCGCCAACAGCGGCGTGGTGCGGCCTGGCGATCACCTTTTTGCGTTGCCGCGCCTGGCCATGGGCCGCCGCAAGAACAGCATCGACGCCTATGAGCTGATGGGCGTGTCGGACGCGGTCGACGAGCTTCTGCACGTGGTCATGGGCACCCGCGATCAGCTGATCGCCGAGCTCGAGGGCTGATCCGCCCCCGAAAGGGCGCTTCCCCCTTGTCAAAAACCGGAATCCGGGTTTGTCTCGCGATTGAGCGCGGTGTTCCCTGTGATGTGTCGATACGAGACGAGCGCAGGGTGTCATGAAAGGAGCGCTTCATGTCTCGCCGGAAGAAGCCGACCCGTTCCATCTCTGCTCGGGTTTTGATGATCGATGACGACGAAGCCATCTGCGGCCTGGTCTCAAAATATCTCCAGCACCACGGGCACTCCATCGAGACCATGAACGACGGGAGCAAGCTCGACGAGGCGCTGCAGAATCCGTACGACGTCATCCTCCTCGACGTGTCCCTCCCGGGCGAGGACGGCCTGAGCCTGCTCGACCACATCGTGCGCGTGCGCCCCGAGATCGCGGTGGTGATGCTCACGGCCATGACCGCGGCGGAGACCATCGTCGAGACCATGCGCCGCGGGGCGTTCGACTACCTGACCAAGCCGCTCGACATGCAGCGGCTGCAGATCGTGGTGCGCAACGCGGCCGAACACACCCGGCTCCGGCTCGAGAGCGACGGTCTCCGCGCGGCCATGATCCGCGGCGACGGGGGCCCCGACCTTATCTGCGCCAGCCAGGCGATGAGCGAGGTCATCTCCCTGGTCGAGCGCGTGGCCCAGACCCACGTGCCCGTGCTCGTGCACGGCGAGAGCGGCGCGGGCAAAGACGTCGTCGCCCACCGCATCCACGCGCGGTCCCGCAGCAAAGACGGCCCCTTCGTGTCCATCAATTGCACCGCCCTGCCCCCCGACCGCCTGGAAGAGGAGCTGTTCGGGGATGGCGAGACCGCGGGCAAGCTGGAGCAAGCGGTGGAAGGCACCCTGTTTCTCGATGAGGTGGGCGAGATGGACATGGAGCTGCAGACCAAGCTGCTCCGCGCCCTGACCGAACAAAAGCGCAACCCGCGGGTCATCGCCGCCACCACCCGGCACCTGCCGAGCGAAGTGTCGCGGGGGAAGTTTCGCGCCGACCTGTTCTACCGGCTCAATGTCTTCTCCATCACCGTGCCGCCGCTGCGCGACCGGCGCGACGATGTGCCCGCCTTGGTGCGCTTCAACGTGGCCCGCTACGCGGCCCGCGAGGCGTGTCCGCCGCCCAAGATCTCCGACGAAGCCCTGCGCGCGCTCAAGGCCTACGATTGGCCCGGCAACGTGCGCGAGCTGGCCAACGTCGTCGACCACGCGATCATCTCCGCGGCCGGGGCCGAGATTCGGCTCGACGACCTGCCCGAGAACATCCGCGAAAAGGCCAAAGAAAAAGAGAACGAGCCCCGCGACCCGCTCGAGCTCGACGCCGACGGCAGCTCCAACGTGCGGCCGCTCAAAGACCTCGAACGCGAGATGATGGTCGCGGCCCTGCGCGAGACCCGCGGCAACGTCTCCGAGGCGGCGCGCCGCCTCGGCATCGGCCGGGCCACGTTCTACCGGCGGGCACAACGACACGGTCTCACCCGGGAAGACGGCTTTCCCGGCTGAGCCCCCCGCGGGCTAGGGCCCGACGAGGTGAAGCGAGCTTTGGCTCATCACCGTCGCGGTGTGTTCGCCATCGCGCACCCCCACGTCGGTGATCACCTGCAGCAACATCGGCGGGGCCACCGCGACCAAGAACGCGTCCGCCTGTGATTGCACCACACCCGCGCCCAGAGGCCCGGTCAAGCCCCCCGACGTGGCCTTGGCGAAGCGGCGGGTCACATCGTCGTCGAGGTCGAAGCCATCCAACGACGCGTCCTCGCCCCGGACGAGCACGTCGCGCATCGCCACCCAGGTGAGCCCGGAGCGGTCAACGCCGGACAGCTCCACCACCCCCGCGCGCGAGGCCAGCAGGGCGGCGGGGAGCGCGGCCCGCGACACCCGGGTGCGCACCCAGGCGACCTCCCGCGGCAATGCACTTGCATTGCGCAGCTCCTGGGTCAACACCACCGCGGCTTTGTCCGTGCCCTCGAGCAGGCGGATGCGCACGTCGTGGGACAAACCCGGGCCCGCCGCCTGTTGGGCCGCGGACAGCGCCGCGTGCTCCTCGACCAGCCGGGCCACGTCGGTGGCGAGCCGGTCGGTGGTCTGGTCCAGCCCCGCCACCCGCTGGTCGGCCACCTCGCGCAGGGCGCGTTGCTCGTCGGTGAGCACGAACAGCGCCCCCGCGAACACGGCCACGGTCAACAGCTGCACGAACAGCACCGGCCACAGCCGCACCACCGGGCGGGTCTCGTCGAAGGGCTTGCGCACCACCTCGGTGACCTCGCTGCGGGTGAGGTCGGCCCGCGAGGGCAGCGCGGCGAAGGGGTCGATGAACGGCCCGCGGTCGTCCTCGTCGTCGTCGTCGAGGGGCGGCGGGGGCAGGCGCACCGGGAGCGAGCGGTCGGTGACCTCGGGGACGGGGCTGGCCTCGGCCGCGCCGCCGGCGGGATCGGCTTCGTCGGACCCGGGGGCCGGGGGAGGCCCCGCGTGGGTGGAGTGGCGCTCGAGGGGGGTGTCGGCGTCGAACAGCGCGCCCGGCCGCTCCCAGGACGCGGGGGTGGGCACGGTGCGGGTCGCCAATGACACTGCTTCGTCCCGGGCGGGTGCATCCTGGTGCCGGGCCCGCTGGCGCTCGGCCATGTACGCCCGCTGCTCCCGGCAGAACGCGCGCACTTTTTGGCGCTGGTCGTCGGACAGCCCCGAGAAGCGAAACCCCAACCCGTGGGGGGCGGGCGCGGCCTCGGTGTCGCCGGGCATGGTGATGCGCACGACCTCGGCGGAGAGCTCCGGGAGGGGCACGTCGTCGAGGGGGATGATGCGCAGGGTGGCGCCCTCGGCCAACACCAGGTCCCCGGTGGCGAACAGACCGGTCTCGCTCAGGTCCACCACCTGGGCGGTGGCGTAGTTGTCTCCGTCATCGAGCACGGCTTTGACGTCGACGGGGACCCGAGGCGCGCGGCGCTGAAACATGTCCACCTCCTGGGGCGAGGTTAGGGGCATCGGCCTGTCCAAGTATCCGCTCATTGTCCGATCACGGCCCGCGGTCGCCCGTCGAGCAGACCGGGTACCATCTGGTACCGGACCGCCTCAAACAGGGCCGCTTTTTGGGGCCGGCCTGCAAACGCCGCTAAGATGCGGACGCCTCAGGGAAAGGACGCCCCGGTGAGCTTTCGCAGTGCCCGCATCGGTTCGGTTTATGTGCTTCGGTGGCAAGAACCGACCAAACAGGACCTCGTGTTGATTTTGGACGAGATCGCCCAGGCCCACAAAGATTGTGGCGAGAAGGTGGTGTACCTCGGCATTGTGGGCGAGGAGTCGCCTCCCCCGGATGACGACGTGCGCAAGGCGATGACCAGCACGTTCAACGATCTGCAGGAGCATTGCTCCACCAGCCACTTGGTGATCGAAGGCCGCGGCTTCCGGAACGTGATGCTGCGCAGCATCGCCACGGGGGTGTTCCTGGTGTCGGGCAACCGCACCACCCACATGCACGACACCGTGGCCAGCGCGCTGGACAAGATGGCCCTGCCCGCGGCGCAGAAAGAAGAGCTGCTGCGCAAAGGCCGGGAGCTCGGTTTGTTCGACCCCGCGCCGCCCGCGTCCTGACCCTCAGCGCACCGAATCGAAGCCCGGCGGCTCCGGCCCGAGGGCGACGTCCCCCCATTCGAGCACCGCGGCGGCGGCGTTGGACACGCTCCCCACCGCGTACACCAGGACCCGGTCGCCGGGCTTCACCCCCCGCCGGGCGCAGGTGAAGTAAAGCCCGGTGAGCGGCAGCACCGGCCCGACGTTGGCGGTCTCCGGATGCACGTTGACCACCGCCTCCGGCGGGACCTGGCACATCTCCGCGCAGAACGCCGCGTACCAGGCGGTGGGGGTGGGAAACACCCAATGCTGGATATCCGCGGGGCGACAGCCCGCGTCGGCCCACACCTTGTCCACCGTCTCGGTGATGAACAGCTCCGCGGTGTCGCGCAGCTTGCTCGCCCCGCCTTTTTGCAGCGCCAGCTTCACAAACGGGTCGCCGTTGCCGTCGAGCACCAGCTCTTGGCGAAGGGCCCCCACCGTCTCCACGGTGTTGCGCACCGCATGTCCCTGCAGCCGCGCCCCCTGCCCGTCCATGGTCATGACCATCGCCGCGGCCCCATCGCCGTCGCCCCACCGCAGCGTGGTGTCGGGCAAATGGGTGGTGCTGTAGCTGCACGAGGTCGCGATCAAGACACATTGGGCCCGGCCCGCGCGCATCATCGCGTCGGCCACCGACAGCGCCACCAACCCCGACGAGCAAGCGCTCTCGAGGTTCCACGCCGGGCAGGTCAGGCCCAGCCCCAGCGCCAACGGCGCGGCGTTGCCCACCCCCCAGATGTCGGGAAAGAAGCTGCAGCAGATCAACAAGTCGACGTCGTCCACCGTGCGCCCGGCCGCCTGCAGGGCGTCGGCGCACGCGCGCTCCTCAAGAGACTGCGCGGTCTCCCCCGGGCGCCGCCAGCGGCGGCGGCGCGCCCCCCGGAAGGGGTCGGACAAATAGGGTCCCATCGCCCGCACAAACGTCGACGGGGCCCCCTCGTCGGCAGACCAGGTGCGGGCCAGCGCTTGCTGCGCAGCGGCGTCGACGAGGTCGGGGTGCGCCGTGCGCAACATGTCGTTGTCGACGATCTGTTCGGGAAAGGCGAGCGAGAGCGCCCGCAGCGTCGGTTCGGTCATGTCGGCCTCCGCCCCCCCGGCGCGCCGGGCTCTTTAGCTTTGAGATTGTGGACCCATCGCCTCGAGCGAACGAATGCGCCGCATGATCGGGGGGTCGCAGGACGCGTCGATGCGCACGTCGAGGACCACCGGTCCCGGCGCCGCCATCGCCTCACGGACCGCGGCCTCGAGCTCGTGTTCTTGGTGCACCACCAGGCCCCACGCCCCCATGGCCCGCGCGAGCTGGGCGAAGTCGGTGGGGGGCAGGCGCGTCTCCAGGGGGGTGAACCCCTGGGCGCGCATGCCCTTTTCGATGATGCCGTACTGGCCGTCGTTGAGCACGATCCACACCGCGGGGACCTGGTATTGGACCGCGGTGCTCACTTCGTTCTGCATGAGCATTGCGCCATCGCCGACCAAGGCCACCGCCTTTTGTCGACGGGCCAACGCGGACCCCACCACCCCGCAGGTCATGTGGCCCATCGAGCCCCAGCTGCCGGCCATGCGGAACTGCGGCTGGGAAAACCGCAGGTGACGAATCGCCCAGGTGAAGGCGTTGCCGCACTCGGCCATCACCACCGCCCGGGCGCCGTCGATGACCACGTCCTGCACCACGTCCATCAGCACCTGGGGGCGCACCGGACCGGCGTCGCGCAGTTCCAGACGCGCGGGGCGCGCCAACCCCAATGCCGCTGGATTTGGCGCGGGCCGCCCGTCGTCGAGGTGGTGCAACACCTCGCGCAAGAACGCCCCCACGTCGGCTTGAATGCCCACCGTGGCCACCGAGGGAAACGCCGCGCCGAACACCCCGGGGTCGACGTCGACGTGGAGCAAACCGTGCGGGGGCAGGAGTTCCTCGTCCCACATCGTGCTCAGCTCGCCGAGGCGGCTGCCCAGAACCACCGCGTGGGCGATGTCGCGTTCGCGGCAGGCGTGTTTGACATTGTCGTGGCCGGCCACCCCGGTGACCCCCACGAACTGGGGATGCTCCTCGGGGAAGATGCCCTTCGCCCGCGGGGTGCACATCACCAACGCGCCCGTGCGTTCGGCCACCGCGCGCACCTCTTGGACCGCGTGGCGCGCGCCAAAGCCGACCCACAACGCGGTCCGCCCGTCGGCGAGCATGCGGGCCGCGACCCCCGCCTCGTCGGACGACATCGGGGTGCGGCTCAACTGCGCGGGGAGCTCGACCCTTTGCGGGCCCTCGGCCCGTTGGGCGCTGACCGGCAACGCCAGGTGAATCAACGCCGCCCCCGGCCGCATCAAGAGTTCTGCCGCCCGCCGCCCCAGCGCGGCCAACACCGTGGGGTCGGCGAGCGAGACCGCGAGATCGAACAAACGCCCCCCGAACAGATCCGGACCGCCCAGGCTCAACGGCCCGGTCTCTTGCACCGCGAACCGGCCGATCCGGGCCGGGGCGGTGGCGGCGCTGACCACGATGATGCGCGCGCCCTCGTCGCGGGCGGCGGCGAGGCCGTTGAGGGCGTTGAACAGGCCGGGCCCGGTGGTGGTGTACAGCAGGACCGGCCGGTTGGTGGCGAGGGAGGCTTCGATGGCGGCGAACGCGGCGCCCGACTCGTGCCGAAACGCCAACGCCCGGATCGAGCTGCGGGTGAGCTCGTCGGCGAAGGGGGCGATCGCGCCCCCCACCAGGCCGTACGCTTGTTCGACCCCGAGGTCGACGGCGAGCTCGATGAGCCGCCGGGAGACGGTGGCGACGGGCTCCTTCCCGCGCCGGGGACGACGGCTCGGCGCGGGGCGCATGGATTCGACGTCTTTGGCCATGACCTGGCTTATCGCTCGTCGGGCTGCGTGTCAGGTTTGTGAGACACGTTTTTGGTGAAGAACTGTCTTAATTGGCGGCCATTTAGCTCGACCGGCTACGGCCCCGGGGGCGGTCCCAAAAAGACAAGGTTGCCGTGGGCGGTCTGGCGGTGAATCTGCCCGAACCAAATGACATAGGTGTCGACGCCGTCGGGGATCACGGCGAAGCCGAGGTCGAGTTCGAACAGGACCCGCACCACATCGGCGGAAATCGTCTCTTCGACCACGGTCGGGGTTGTCCCGAAGAGGGCATCGAGGGCCTGAAGGTCGGCCACGATGTTGTCTCGCCCGATGGTGACCCCTTGGTCGCTGATGACCCGGGCCTGCTTCGAGTAGTTACACGCCACCGCTTCCCAGTCCTTGTCCGCCAGCGCCTGACGGTGGTCTTGCATCACCTGCTCGGGGGTCCGGAAGTAGAGGTAGGCGGGGCATTTGGGGCCGTTGTTGCCCCAGCCATGGGCCATCGCGCCCGCCCCCCACAAGGTGGTGACAAGCACCGCCATCATCGTCATCTTGTTCATCTCGGACCCCTTTCGCTGTCTCAGCTTGCCGCTTGAAACGGTGGATCGAAGGAAAATGGCCTGACCTGGTCCGCGGCGACCAAAAAGCCGTTATATTTCGATTACTTATCGTTAGCGCAGGCACCCTTCACCTGTCTCAGTTCGAGTATCTCAAAACGATACGGTGACCGGGGCGATCACCCCCCACCGGCGCGCCGCAGCGACGGCAGCGTCTCACGCCGGGCGCACACCAATGCCACTGGAGCCGGGCGCGGTCGGGGCGCGGTGGTAGAGTGCGCGCATGTTGTCATGGTCCGCCCCGGGCGCGCGCGGGGTCCTTTGTGGGCTCTGGCTCCTCGCCACCGCAGGGTGCGGCCCGGGCCACAACCCGGTGCCCGAGCCGGAGACGTGGCCCGAGGACTGGACCGCCCGCGAGGACGAGATGCTCGCGCTGGTCAACGAGGCGCGGGCCGCGGCCACGGCCTGTCCGTCCGGGCCAAAAGCCGCCGCCCCCGCGCTGGTGCGCGACGCGGCGCTGCGCTCGGCCGCCCGCGGCCACGCCTGGGACATGGCCACCCAACAGTATTTCGACCACGACGGGCTCGACGGCCGCGACCCGTTCGACCGCATGACCGACGCGGGCTACACCGGCTCGCCCGCGGCCGAGAACATCGCCGCCGGCAACGTCACCGCCGAAGCCACCCTCGAGCAGTGGCTGACCTCGACCAGCGGCCACTGCGACAACATCATGGACCCTGACCTCGTCGACATCGGCATCGGGTTTGCCAGCGACGAGGACGCCCCCTTCGCGGGCTACTGGGTGCAGAACTTTGGCCGCTGAGTGCGCGCCGGTGTCGCTTCTTCCGTGACAAACCTGCGATTTTTCTGGTCAACTGCGCGCGATGCCGACCTTCGCTACCCTGACCGGCATGGGCACTTCGACATGCACCCCGCGGGCGCTCGCGCTTGTCCTCGTGGCGCTGGTCTCGACCGGTTGCGCCACCACCATGGTGCCGGTGCACCCCTCGGGCGCGGCCTCCATCGGTCAGCCCGTCGACGGGGTTCGCTTCGACCGGGACAAGATCACCTTCCGCGAACCGGGGGCGCCCATCTCCACCGGGCACATCTGGCGCCGGGAAGTGGCCCAGTACTCGGCCGACCAGCTCAACACCCTCATCGACGCTGACCCCGCCGCCCCCGCGGCGGAGACCACCGTCACCATGGAACTGCACACCGGCAGCGTGCTGTCGCTCGGCTCCTCCAAAGAGCTCACCGTCACCATGGCCACCACCCTGCCCGACGGCCGGCGGGTGGTGAGCGAGCCGCGTTCGGGGTTCATCGACAACAACGTTGAGTACTTGAGCCAACAGTGCCTCATCTTTGCCGGGCCCATCCTCGAGGTGGTCAGCTTCGTGGTCGCGATCTTCATGCTCGCCAACTTCGGCATCGGCCTGATCCCCACCCTCGGCATCGGCGCGACCCCGGGGCCGGGCTGGGCCCTGTGTGGGTGTTTGCTGTTCTCCGCCGCCACCGGGCTCATCCTCAACGGGGTGCAGCTGCTGGTGCAGAATGCAGTGGCATTTTTTCAAGAACGCCGCGCGTCGGATGTGTTCCTCGACGCGCTGAGCGCCCACGCCGACGACGTGCGCCGCGCGATACAGGCCCCCCCGCCGACCAAGCGCGCGCCCCCCGCGGCGATGCCCGCTCCCGCCGACGCGCCCCCGCCCGCTCCCGCCGACGACCCCGAAGGGCCGCCCGCCGAGGTGGCCCCCCCGCCCGCGGAGACCGCGCCGCCGCCGGCAGAGACCGCGCCGCCCCCCGACGAGGCGCCGCCGCCGATCTTGCACGACCCGGCCGACCCGGACCCCAAAGCGTTCCGCTACTGAGCGGCGGGGGCGGGCAAAGCCCGCCGCGGATCCGAGACCGGTAGATCGCGCGCGCGGGCGTAGGCCAAGATCTCCTCGACCGCCGCGTCGTAATCCGCCGCATCGAGCGCCCCGTTGCGAAACTGCACCGTCACCGTCTCGAGGTCCGCCTGCACCCGGGCCAGGCGAGACAGGGCCCGGTCCTGCGAGAGGAAAAACTTCACCACCGCGTAGCCGGCCCCCCCGACAAGACCCAGCAACATCACCGCGCGCACGACCAGACCGAACATGGCCACCTCCTCGATCCAATCTGGGTCCGCGCGCACGCGCGGGCAAGGCTCTCCCGGGGCCGGGCCTCAGGGCCGCAAAATCACACGAACCGGGCCGGTGTCGTCGTCGATGCGCCGCAGGGTGCGGCCGGTGCGCGCGGCCCAGCGCGCGGGTTCGCCGTCGTCGAGGGCGGCCAAGAACCCGGCCCAGGGCAGAAAATAGACCCGCTCGTCTGTGTGCGCGTCGCGCCGGGCCAGGCGCCGGCCGAGGGCTTCGCCGAGCAACATCGCGCGCGGCTTGGCCCCGCCGAGGGGCGGGGCCGGGTAGGTCACGATCAGGGGCCCGGCCGGGCACAGCTGGTGCGCGGCGTCGACGATGGCCGCGCGCTCATCCGCGCGCAGCACGTGGGCCAGCGCCGACCACCCGAACAGGACCGCGTCGTAGGGCGGGCGCAGGAAGGCGGCGAGCGCGCCCTGCCCCTGCCCGGCCGCGGCCAGGTCGCGGAACCGGCCCGCCGCCGCGCGCACGGGACATGCAGGGTCATTGCGGCGGGCGAGCAGCCGCAACAGGCCCTGGGCGGGGTCGAACGCATCGACCTCGTAGCCGTCGCGGGCCAGGGCGTGGGCCTCGCGGCCCGCGCCGCAGGCGGGCACGAGCACGCGCGCGGGGGGCCTTGGCAAGTGCGCGCCGAACAGCGGCCGCTCCCACGCGAACAAATCTGTGCCCAGCCCGTGGGGTGAGCGGTCGTACAAAAGCGGGGTCAACGCCGCGCGCTGCTCGTCGTCGAGCGCGGTCTGCACAAAGCCAAACAGCGCCGACTGCACATGGCCGAGGCCGCGCTGGGCGCGCTGGACCTCGCCCACCGCCCGGGCGAGCACGCGGGCCGACAGGGGCGTGCGCTCAGCCATGGGCCGTTCGTACCCCGGGCGGCAAAAAGCGCCAATCCGGGCGCGGTTGGACCCGCCTGGGCCGGCCGGATAAACCGACAGGTCATGAGCGGCCCTGCCCCCCGCGTCTGGCTCAACAACGGCCCCGTCGACCTGCTCGTGGGCTGTGGGCTTTTGACCGCGCCGCTTTTGCTCTTGGTCGCGGCCGCGGGCGCCCCCCACGCCGATGCGTTGACATTGGGCTTTTTTTTGCTCGCGCTGTTCTGCAACCAGCCGCACTACATGGCCACGGTGTGGCGCGCCTACCGTCACAAAGAGGACATCCTCGCGCACAAGACCCAAACCATCTGGCTGACGGGCCTGGTGGCGTTGGCGTTGGTCGCGGCCCACATCTGGCCGGTGGGGCTCTCGGTGCTGTTCGCGGTGTATTTGACCTGGAGCCCTTTTCACTATTCCGCCCAGAACTGGGGCATCGGCTTGCTCTTTTTGGGCCGGGCCCACGTCCGCACCGAGCCCTCTGAGCGCCGGGCGCTCAAGATCGCGTTTGGTGCCGCTTACCTTGCATGGGCATTGGCCCTGCACACCGGGGCCAAGGTCCCCGGGCTGTACAAGCTCGGCCTCGACCCGGCCTGGACGCGCCCGGCCCAGGGCGTGCTGTGGGCGACGTTTGTGTTGCTCACGGTGTACTGCCTGTTCAGCTGGTGGCCGCGGGCGGAGGGGCCCGCCCGGCGGGGGCTGTGGGCGGTGGCCGCGCTCTGCTTGACCCAGTTTTTGTGGCTGGTGCTCGCGGGGGTGATGGAGGCGTTGCGGGACGCGCCCTTGGACCCGTTTTTGGTCTCGGGGGGCGCGCTCGCCTTTTTGCACTGCGCGCAATACCTCTGGATCATCGAGTACACCGAGCGCAAGGACCCGCGCAGTGACATGTACCGGCCGGGGGTGTTCTTGGCCGTGCTCGTCGTGGGCGGCATCGCGCTGTTCTTGCCCGGGCCCTGGCTCTTGCACACCGCGTTCGACGTGGACCTGCTGCACAGCGTGCTCGCGTTCCAGGCCGCGATCAACATCCATCACTTCATCGTCGACGGTGCGATCTGGAAACTGCGCGACGGCCGCGTGCGGCGCACCCTGGTGGACGAGGCCCCGGACGACACCCGCCCGGCCCGGGCCCGGGGGACAATGCTGTTGCGTTATGTCGCGGGCCCGGTGCTGGCCCTGGCCCTGCTCGGGGTCTGGGCCCTCGAGTTTGTGCGCACCGCGGGGGTGATGGCCAAGGCCCCGCCAAAGGTCGCGGCCATGGCCGAGGAGCTCTTGCCCCAGCACACCCCGTTTGTGATCCGCCGGGCCGCGGCCCGGGTCGAGGCCGGGGACATGGCCGGGGCCGAACAGATCCTGCGCGCCGCCGTCGACGAGGGCAACCTCGGCCACGAGGTGCCACGCGCCTTGGCCCGGTTGCTCGCGGCCGAAGGCAAGCTCGACGAGGCCCTGGACGTCTACACGTTGCCCACGTTGCGCCTCGACCACGACGCGGAGAGCCTGCTGCACCTCTCGACCCTGCTGGTGCAAAAGCAGCGCATCGACGAGGCGCGGGACGCGATGCGCCGGGCCATCGCCGCGGACCCGCGAAGCCCTGTGCCCTGGACCGCGCTGGCCGCCCTGGAGCTCAGCCAAGGCAATGTGGATGCATCCCGCGCGGCCCAACGGCAGGCCGAGAAGTGGGCCGACGCCGGGCCGAATTGAACGATCGACCAGAAATATTTCCGTTCAGATTCAAGCACTTATAGCAGATGGCGCAAGGTGTCGGGCCAACCCGGGCCCGGCTTCGCTAGACTGGTCACGCTGCCCTGGGAGGTCGTATGTCCAACAAGCTGCAGGCCTATTTCGACGAGTACGCGGATTGCCACCGCCACCCGATGAACCGCCTGACCCACAAGATCGCCATCCCCCTCATCGTGTTCCACATCCTCGCGATGTTGCATTGGGTCAAGCTGTTCACCATTCCCGGCACCGCGTTTGTGCTCAGCCTCGCCCACGTCGTCTATGTGGCCAGCGTCTTGTGGTACCTCACCCTCTCGCCGTTGCTCGGCGCGGTGATGGCGGTGCTCTACGCGCTCTGCTTCCCCCTCGCCGAGGTCACGCCCTGGCCAGTGGTGGTCGGCATCGCGGTGTTCGGCTGGCTGGTGCAGCTCGCCGGGCACGTGGTGTGGGAAAAGAAGTCGCCTGCGTTTGTCACCAACCTGCTCCAGGCGTTGATCGGGCCGTTGTTCTTCATCGCGGTGCTGCTCAAACGTTGGCCAAGGCGCGCCCCCGCCTGAGACGGTCGGGTTCTTTTCGGCCCCGGCCCCCCGCGCGGCGACGTCGAGCCGGCGACAAACGACGCCACACGATCGGATTTGGCCCCGCCGGTTTGGGTGTCTCCCCCAGAGTGCTAGTGATTTTTTGACCATTGATTTTGGCCAGCGACCGAGGAGGTCACCATGGGCAGCCCGCGATTCCCCGAACCACCCCCCAGCATCCCCGCCACCGAGCTGCGCAAGATCGACACCCTCGTCGACCGGCTCGCGGACCGAAAAGACGCCTGGGTCAAGCTCGGGTTTGAGGACCGCATCAAGTACTTGGACAAGCTCCAAGACGGCGTGCAGCGGCATGCCGCGGAGTGGGCCAAGGTGGTGTGCCAAGCGGTGGGCCTCGACGCCAACAGCCCCGAGGCGGGGGAAGCGTGGATCGGCGGTCCCATGACCACCGCGCGCAACATCCGGCTGCTCAAAGAAGCGCTCCAGGAAAAGGGGCAACCCAAGCTGCCCAAGTGGAGCAAAAAGCACGGCCGCGACGTGGCCCATGTGTTTCCCGCCAACACCATCGACAAGTTGATGTTCGCCGGCTTCGAGGCTGAGGTCTGGATCGAACAGGGCAAACCCGCGACCCAGGGCCGCATCTACCGCGAGAAAAAGAGCGAAGGCAAAGTCTCGCTGGTGCTCGGGGCCGGCAATGTCAGCTCCATTGGGCCGATGGACGCGCTGTACAAACTCTTCGTCGAGGACGAAGTGGTGGTGCTCAAGATGAACCCGGTGAACGAGTACCTCGGGCCGGTGATCGAAAAAGCGTTTCAGTGCCTGGTCGACGACGGGTACTTCGGCGTGGTCTACGGCGGGGCCGAGGTGGGCCAGCACCTGACCGCGCACGAGAAGATCGACACCATTCACATCACCGGGTCCAACCGCACCCACGACGCGATCATCTGGGGCGGCACCGTCGAGGAACAAGAGAAGAACAAAGCCGCGGGCACCCCGGTGGTGACAAAACCGATCAGCTCTGAGCTCGGCTGCGTGACCCCGGTGATGATCGTGCCCGGCCCTTGGTCGGACAAAGAGATCGCGTTCCAGGCCGCGCACGTGGCCTCGATGGTGGCCCACAACGCGAGCTTCAACTGCAACGCGGCCAAGGTCCTCGTCGTGGCCAAGGATTGGCCGCTCAAGGACAAGTTCGTCAAGGCCGTGCACCAGGCGCTGTCCGACGTGCCCGCGCGCAAGGCGTACTACCCGGGCGCGCTGCAGCGCTACCAAGGCTTCTTGGACAAGTACCCGCAAGCAGAGGCATTGGGGGACACCCCCGCGCAGGACCGCGGCGATCAGACGGTGGTGCCCTGGACGGTGATCCCCGACGTGGCCGCCGAAGAGGGCGAATACGCGCTCACCAACGAGGCGTTTTGCGGGGTGCTGGCCGAGGTCGAGGTCGAGGGCGACGACGCGGGGACATTTCTGAAGAACGTCGTGCCCTTCGTGAACGACAAGGTCTGGGGCACGCTCTCGTGCATGATGCTCATCCACCCCGAGAGCGAGCGCGCGTACAAAAAAGAGTTCGACGAGGCGATCCGCGACCTGCGCTACGGCGGCATCGGCATCAACGCCTGGGCCGGGGTGCTCTACGGCTTGGTGGTGACCACCTGGGGCGCCTACCCGGGCCACCCCCTCGAGGACATCCGCTCGGGCCGCGGGGTGGTGCACAACACCTACCTGCTCGACCACCCGGAAAAATCCATCGTGCGGGCCCCGTTTGTGATCAAGCCGACCCCCGCGTGGTTCGCCACCCACAAGAACCTGAAGAACCTCGGGGCCAAGCTCACCGCCTTCGAGGCCGCGCCGAGCCTGTTCAAGCTGCCGAGCGTGGTCGGCTCCGCGCTGAAGGGCTGAGCCCCTTCGTCCCCGGCCGCGCCGGGGGCGGTTGCCCCGGCGACGGCTGCGCCGCCAGCGGCGGTTGCCAGCCCCTTTTCGCTCCGGCAACACGCCGGGCGCGGGGCCCCAGCACGACGCGGACTGCACCGTTTGCAGCCGCGTGGGGCCCAAAAAGGGATGACCCATGAGCGACCGTTCGCCTGACCTCAGCACCTGGCAAGCACTGGCCGAAAAAGAGCTGCGCGGCAAAAGCATCGCCGACATCTCGCGCACCACCCCCGACGGGCTCGCGCTCAAACCGGTCTATTCCGCCGCCGACCTGCCCGAAGACGCCGGCGCGCACCTGCCCGGCGTCGCGCCCTTTTTGCGCGGGCCCCGGGCCACGATGTACGCGGGCCGCCCCTGGACGATTCGCCAGTACGCGGGCTTCTCCACCGCGGAAGAGTCCAATGCCTTTTACCGGCAAGCCTTGGCCGCGGGCCAAAAGGGCCTGTCGGTGGCCTTCGACCTCGCCACCCACCGGGGCTACGACTCCGACCACGAACGCGTGGTCGGCGACGTGGGCAAAGCCGGCGTGGCCATCGACACCGTCGAGGACATGAAGGTGCTGTTCGACGGCATTCCCCTCGGGGATGTGTCGGTGTCCATGACCATGAACGGCGCGGTGTTGCCCGTGCTCGCGGGCTACATCGTGGCCGCGGAAGAACAGGGCGTCGACCAGCAAAAACTCGCGGGCACGATCCAGAACGACATCCTCAAAGAGTTCATGGTTCGCAACACGTACATCTACCCGCCCAAACCTTCGATGCGCATCGTCGGCGACATCATCGCCTACACCGCCGAGCACATGCCGCGCTACAACTCCATCAGCATCAGCGGCTACCACATGCAGGAAGCGGGGGCCTCGACCGCGATCGAGCTCGCTTACACCCTCGCCGACGGGCTCGAATACTGCCAAGAAGCATTGCGCCGCGGGCTCGACATCGACGCGTTCGCCCCGCGCTTGTCGTTCTTTTTTGGCATCGGCATGGACTTCTACCTCGAGGTGGCCAAGCTGCGCGCCGCGCGCCGGTTGTGGTCGGAGCTCATCGGGCAGTTCGACCCGAAGTCGCCCAAAAGCCAGATGCTGCGCACCCACTGCCAGACCTCGGGCTGGTCGCTCACCGCCCAGGACCCGTACAACAACATTGTGCGCACCACGGTGGAGGCGATGGCCGCGGTGTTCGGCGGGACCCAATCGCTGCACACCAATTCCTTCGACGAGGCGTTGGCCCTGCCCACGAAGTTCTCGTCGCGGATCGCGCGCAACACGCAGCTCATCCTCCAGGAGGAGACCGGCATCTGCAACGTGGTCGACCCCTGGGGGGGCAGCTACTTCATGGAGCGGTTGACCGCGGACCTCGAGGACAAGGCGCGCGCGCTGATGGCCGAAGTGCAAGAGGCCGGGGGCATGGCCGCGGCCATCGACAAGGGGCTGCCCATGCGCCGCATCGAAGAAGCCGCGGCCCAGAAGCAGGCGCGCATCGACGGCGGCGAAGACGTGATCGTGGGCGTGAACAAATACGTTCTCGACGCCGCCGACGAGGAACGGGTCGAGCTGCTCGACATCGACAACCAAAAAGTGCGCGAACAACAAGTCGCGCGCCTCGCGGCGGTGAAAAAGAGCCGCGACGACAAAAAGGTGCAGGCCTGTCTGGTACAGCTCGAAAACGCCGCGAACGATGATTCACAAAATCTGCTCGCCCTCACCGTCGAGGCGATGCGGGCCCGGGCCACGGTGGGCGAGGTCTCGAGCGCGCTGGAAAAAGCCTGGGGCCGGCACCGGGCGGACCGGCAAAGCATCGTGGGCGTGTACAAGCGCGCGTTCAAACGGACGGACGAGATGGACGACATCGAACAAAAAGTGAACGCGTTCGAGAAGGCCCAAGGCCGCCGCCCGCGCATGCTCGTGGTCAAGCTCGGCCAAGACGGGCACGACCGGGGGGCCAAGGTGGTGGCCACCGCGTTTGCCGACCTCGGGTTCGATGTCGACGTGGGCCCGCTGTTTTCGACCCCGGCCGAAGCCGCGCGCCAAGCGGTGGAAAACGACGTGCACGTGGTCGGGGTCTCGAGCCTGGCCGCGGGCCACAAGACGTTGGTCCCGCAACTCATCGCCGCGCTGAAGCAAGAGGACGCGGGGGACATCGCGGTCGTCGTGGGCGGGGTGATCCCCCCCGATGACTTTGCGTTCTTGAAGGACGCGGGGGTGGCCTGCGTGTTCGGGCCGGGCACGCCCATCGTCAACGCCGCGGCCGAGGTCCTCGCCGCGGTGGGGCAAAAGGCGGGCGCTTGACCGACGTCAAGGCGCTGGCCGAGGGTGTGCTCGCCGGACAGCGGCGGGCGCTCGGCCGTGCCATCACATTGGTGGAGAGCGACGCGCCCGACGACCGGGCCGCGGCCCACGCCCTGTTGCAGGCGCTTTTGCCCCACACCGGGGGCGCCCACCGCGTGGGGGTGAGCGGCACCCCGGGGGTGGGCAAGAGCAGTTTCATTGAAGCGGCGGGCCTGGCCTTGATCGACCAGGGCCAGACCGTGGCCGTGCTCGCGGTGGACCCGAGCTCGCCGGTGTCGGGGGGCAGCATCCTCGGCGACAAGACGCGCATGGAGGAGCTGTCCCGCCGCAAAGAAGCGTTCATCCGGCCCTCGCCCTCGAAGGGCACCCTCGGGGGGGTGGCCGCGCGCACCGGCGAGGTCATCAGCGTGCTCGAGGCCGCGGGCCACGACGTGGTCATCGTCGAGACGGTGGGGGTCGGGCAATCGGAGGCCGACGTGGTGCACCTCGTGGACACCTTCGTGCTGCTGATGCAGCCGGCGTCGGGGGACGATCTGCAAGGGGTGAAGCGCGGCGTGCTCGAGTTGATGGACCTGTTGGTCGTCAACAAAGCGGACGGTTCGCTGCAAAAAGCGGCCGAACAAGCGGTGCGGGATTTTCGCGCCGGCTTGTCGCTGTTTCGGCCCCGCGACGACGGGTGGCGGGTGCCGGTGATGGCCATGAGCGCCAAGGAAGGCACTGGTCTCGACGACGTGCTCGCGGCCATCGTGGCCCACCGGGACGCGGCCCAGGCCTCGGGCGGCTTTGATGCCCGGCGGGCGGCGCAGGCCGAGCGCTGGTTCTGGCGGGCCCTCTCGGAGACGTTGGTGGCCGAGGCCAAGCGCCAGGCGGGGGATTCGGTTACACTGCCGGCGTTGCTCGCGGACGTGCGGGCGCGGCGGGTGGCCCCCACCGGGGCGGCCTGGGACCTGGTGAAGACGCTGCGGTTTGGCGCGGACGAAGAGTCGTGAAGCGATGTCGATGAAGCAATGTCTCTGGATCGTGGTCGCGGTGACCGGGCTGTGGGCCCCGGTGGCGAGCGCGGATGCCTACATCGACAAGGCCCGCGAGCTGATGGACCAAGCCGAGTACGAGCGCGCCTCCAAGGTGCTGCGCCTCGGCCTCGCCCGCGAAGAGGTGGGCGGCGATTTGATGGTCGACCACTTCGAGCTCCAGGCGGTGTGTTTTGTCTCGCTGGGGCAAAAACAGCAGGCCAAGTCCGCGTACGCCAAGATCTTGACCATCCGGCCTGGGTTCAGTTTGCCCGCGAACACCTCGCCCAAGATTCGCGAAATCTACGACGCCACCTACCAGTCGATGAAGAAGGCGGGGATGTTGCGCTCGACGTTCAAGCCCGTGCACGTGCCGATCTCGACGAAGACGGGGGGGCTGGGGGCCCAAGCCGCGCTGAAGTTCGAGGAGAACGCGGACGAGATCAGCAAGGTCCAGCTTTCGGTGCGCCGCCTGGGCACGGCCGCGTACACCACCATCAATGCCAAGCCGGAGGGGGACAGCTTCGTGGCGGACATCCCCGCGTACCTGTTGCCCGCCGAGGAAGAGGCCTACGCGATGGAGTACTACTTCGCGGCCCTGGACAGCCAAGGCTTCCCCGCGGCCCAGGTCGGAAGCAAAGACCTGCCGCTGTCGTTCTTGGTGGTGAGCAAACGCGAGATCGAAGTGGGCGAGGAGCTGTCCAGCGGGACCACGTTGTTGTGGATCCCCGTCGTGGTCAGCGTCGCGGTGGGCGCAGTGGCCCTGATCGGGGCCGGGACCGCGGCCGGGGTGGGCTACTTCGTGTTCCGCCCCCGGCGCGGCAGCGCCACGGTCACGGTGCGCCAGGCGGGGGTGGAGTGATGACCAAAGGGAACTGCATCGCGCTGCTGGGCGCCCTGCTGGCCACGCTCCCGGGCGCGGGGTGCGGGCCGGACCACGGCGAGCTCGACCTCGTGCAGGTGGAGCTCGCCCTCGCCATCGACTTCGAGAGCGACGACCAGCTCGAGGTCAGCGTGTTTCAGGAGACGACCGCGGCCTGTCCCGGCATCGACGGGACCAATGTCGATGCCCTCGACCCGCGCGAAGGCCGGCAACAGGCCTCGGCGGCCGGGCTCAACGACGGGTCGGTGTCGCTGTCGTTCGATGACCTGCCCGCGGAGGTGCCGCTCGCGTTCTTCGGGCGGGTCAAGCGCCCGGGTGAAGGCGACCTCGCTGAGGACTGCGCGGACGGGGTGGTGATCTCCGAGGGCACCAACGCCTCGATTTCGCTGGTCCTGGTCGCGCCCTGAGCGCCCGGGACGCGACCGTTGCCGGCGAGAATCCGTGTGCTAACAGATCAGGCATAACCCTTCATGAGGTAGCTCCCATGCAACGCGTGCTCATTGTCGCCTTCGGCCTTGTCTCCTTGTCCACCATCCTGCTTACCGCGTGCCCCAGCGGCACCTCCGGGGACGGCGACGGCGACGGCGACGGCGACGGCAACCGGGTCGCGGACGTGCTCGCCCTCACCGGGGACGCGACCAACGGGGCCGACCTGTACGACACCGATTGCCGGGTGTGTCACGCGCCGGACGGCAGCGGGACCGCCAGCGGCGCGAACTTGCAGGGCCTCACCGAGTCCGACGAAGACCTCCTGGGCACCATCATCGACGGCGAAGGCAACATGCCCGAGTGGGGCGGCATGTACAGCGACCAGGAGCTCGCCGACGTGCTCGCCCACATCAAGACCCTCTGATCGGTCCAGCACTTTGGGCCGGATGCCGCGGCAACCCGATGGGCCGCGGCATCGTCTTGATGGGGGACGGACGATGAACCGCGCGCGGGTGACGCTTGGGGTGATGATGCTGCTCGCCGGCGCGGCGCACGCCGCTCCGATGTACAAGCCGAGCGCCAAGAGCCCTGCCCCCGTCGACATCTCCACCAACGCGTATGGCGCGTTCTCCCTCGCGCCGAAGGCCCCGGGCATCGGCGATGTGGTCGCCGATTTTACCCTGCCCACCGTGGACGGGACCTTCTCCCTGAAGGCCGCCCGAAAAAAGGGTGACACCGTCATCGTCTTCTACCGCGGCCATTGGTGACCCGCCTGCAACTGGCAGCTCGGTGAGCTCCAAAAACGCATGAACGACTTCACCGCCCGCGGCGTCACCGTCGTGGCCGTCAGCGTCGACAAACCGGATACGTCCCGGCCGTGGAAGCAAAAGAAGGGCTTTACCTTCGCCCTCGCTTCAGATCCCGACATGGCCCTCATCGACGGGCGCTTTCACATCCGCAACCCGCAGGAAAAGGATCTCGCCCTGCACGCCATTTACATTGTCGATGGCAAAGGGCGCATCTACTACCGCAAGGTCGCCCGCCGGCGGGCCATGCCCGGCGAGCTGCTCGACGCCATCGACTTCCACCGCGGGACCTACAAGCCCCCGGCGCCTCCGCCGGCGAAGGCGCCCTGAGCCAACGCGAAATCGATCGCGGCGAGGCGTGCCGCGGCCACCGCGTTGAGGTGTTCGCCCCGCACGTCCAACACCGTGCGCTGTGCCAGCACCAGCGGGGTGGCGTCGATCTGCCCCGCTTCCCACGCATGTTGCTGCAATTTGACGTTCGCTTCCGCGACGTCGATGGCGTCGGTCTGCAATGTCATGGCCGCGGCGCGGTGGGCCGCCCAATCCTGCTGTGCCCGTTGGACCTCGAACCACGCGTCCAGCCGGCCGCGGCGTTCGGCGGCCTCGGCGAGCGTGAGGTTGGCGTCCGCGCGCGCCCGTCCACCTTGGTTGCGCGCGAACAGGGGAAACGGCACCGAGAGCGTCAGGAGTCCGGCCGCATACCCCGAGCCGCCGAGGGGCCAACCCACGTCCTGGGTCGTCACCGACGTCCCCACGGTCACATCCGGCCAGGCCAGGCTCGATTGGAGCTCGACGTCGCGGCGGGCGGCGGCGACCTCCTGCCCGAGGGCCAGCAGATCGGGCCGTCCGTCGACGGACGGGTCCGTCGTGGGGGGCGGCGGCGGCAACGACAGGCCCGCGGTGGGGGCCACCGGTGACGACATCCCCACCACCCGCCCCAGGTCGGCGCAGGCGGCCTGGTACCGCGCCTGTTGTTGGCGTGCTTGCCCCGTGATGCGCGCGAGCTCGACCCGCCAAGCGTTGACGTCGGTGTCCGCCACCGCCCCGGCATCGCGTTGTTGGCGGGTGAGCTCCAGCAGGTGCCGCACCGCTTCGACCGTCTGCGTGAGCAAACGTCCCCGGTCCTGTTCGAGCTGGGCCACGACGTAGGCACGGCGCACCGCGGCGATGACCTGGCCTTCGTTGTCGCGCTGCCGGGACTCTGCCGCATCGGCTTGGGCCGCGGCCAGAGACCGGGAATGCCCCCACCGACCGAACAACGGCCACGCCTGGCTGACCCCCAACGTGACACCGCCGGCCGGGCGCCCAATGTAATTGTATCGCGGGAGGGCTTGCGCGCTGATTACCGGGTTGGTGGGAAACGCCGCCGCCCCGGTCTGGGCCGCGGCTCCCAAGGCCCCCTGGGCCCGGCCTTGCTCGACGACGGGGCTGTGGGCGAGCGCGTGGGTCACCGCGTCGTCCACGTCCATCGGCGTGGGCGCGAACGCGGCCGGTCCCACCCAAGCCAAAAGCCAAAGCGCGGACGGGGTCATTCCGGCTCCGCCACGGTCCCGTACCGCAGACAGAGAGCAGGGAGCACAAACAGGTTGAGCAGCAACGAGCTGATGACGCCCCCGAGGACGACCACGGCAAGGGGGCGCTCGATTTCGTGTCCAGGAAGGTCGCCCCCGACGATGATGGGCAACAAAGCCAGGGTGGTGGTCAGCGCGGTCATGAGGATGGGACTCAGCCGCTCCACCGAGCCGCGCACGATGAGGTCTCGGCCGAAGGGCATGCCCTCCTCGGCGGCGAGGTGCTCGTAGTGGCTCACAAGCATGATGCCGTTGCGGGCCGCGATGCCGAGCACGGTGATGAACCCGACCATCGATCCCAACGACAACACGCCCCCGTCGAGAGCCGCGGCAACCACGCCCCCCACAAACGCAAACGGCAACGTTGCCCCCACGAGCAAGGTGGTCCGCACCCGCCGAAAGCAGGTGTACAACGCGAGCAGGACCGCCAACCCCGCCAGCAAAGACATCCACACCAGCCGCCGCTGGATGCGTTGCCGTTCGGCGTACTCCCCGAGCAGCTTGGCATGGTGGCCACGAAACAACGGGAGTTCGCGCAGGGTGGCTTCGACCTCCCGCGCCACCGCCCCGAGGCTGCGACCATTGACCTCGAACCCCACATCGATGCGACGCGATGCTCCCTCTCGAACAATCACATTGGGACCGGACACCACTGACACGTCCGCCACCGCCCCCAACGGGACGTAGGCGCCATCAGGGGTGGGCACCGTGAGCCGCCGCAACGCGTCGACTTGATGCTGCATGGCTTCGCCGCCCCGCACCACGACGTCGATCACCCGTTGGTCCTGGTACAGCTCGCCCACTTTTGTCCCTTGCAGCGCGACCTCCGCCACGCGGCGGATGCGCGCAGGAGACAGCCCCAACCGGGCCGCGTCGCCCACGCGGACCCGCACCTCGACCTGCGGAACCCGGGTCTGCTGCTCGACCTTCGGGTGATCCACACCATCGATGGCCTCGAGCGCGGTGGCGATTCGTTGAGCGTCCTCGCGCAGTCCGTCGAGGTCCGCGCCGTAGATCCGCACCACCAAGGCCGTGCTCGCCCCGGTGAGCACTTCTTTGATCCGCTCCCGGAGGTAGGTCAGCACGTCGCGGTAGAGGCCCGGGTATCCGTCAACCACCGCCTGGACCTGAGCCAGGGTCGCATCGTAATCAGCGGCGGCGTCGATGCTGATCCAAAGCTCTGTGAAGTTGACCCCCACCACCTCGTCGGCGACCTCGGCGCGACCGAGGTGCGCGCCGAAATTGCGGACCCCAGGAATGTCCCGGATGGCATCGCTGGCGAGCAAGGTGTTCCGGGTCATGGCGGACAGAGAGGTCCCGGGAGGCATCACCCAATGCATCAGGAAATCGCGCTCGCGAAAGTCAGGCAAGAAGCTCTCGCCGAGCCCGAGGGCGCCCACCAAGGCCAGCACCGGGGCGAGCACCGCGACCCCCACCGCGCGCCGTGGGTGTCGCACCACCACGCCCAGCGTCCGCTGGTAACGAATGCGAAGCCAAGCCGCGACGGGGGAGACCCGTCGGTTGTCCTTTTTGCCCAGCAGCATCAGGCACAGCGCGGGCGTCACCGTGAGGGCCACGATCAGAGAACTGACGATGGCGGCGGCGTAGGCGAGCGCCAGGGGCCGAAAGAAGGCGCCGGTGATGCCCTCCATCATGAACACAGGAAACAGCACCGCGAGGATGATGAGCGTGGCGTACACCACCGCTGCCCGCACCTCGAGCGATGCGGCCAAGACCACCTCGGCGGGCCGGCGCGTGCCCCCCTGGCGCGCCGCGAACAGTCGTCGGTCGACGTTCTCCACATCGATGATGGCGTCGTCCACCACCTCGCCGAGGGCGATGATCAACCCTGCCAATGTCATGGTGTTGATGCTCTGACCGAACGCGGTGAGCACCCACACCGCGGCGAGCAGCGACAACGGGATGACCAGGACGCTGATGAAGGCGGTGCGGAGATCAAACAAGAACAACAGCAACACCGCGATGACCAACCCACAGCCGAGCAAGATCGAAACCGAGAGGTTGTCGAGCGACTGTTCGATGAAGGTCGCGGGCCGGAAGATTGTCGCGTCGACGTCGACCCCGGCCAACGCGGGCGCGAGCTCGGCGAGGACCGCGTCGACGCCCTCGGTCACGGTCAGGGTGTTGGCCCCGAGTTGCTTTTCCACGATGAGAAGCAGGCCGATGCCGGGGCCCACGAGACCGTCGCCGATGAGCGGCGGGTGACCGGTCTTGAGGTCCGCCACGTCTCCGATCACGATCGGGGCGCCATCGCGCTGGGCCACCGGGACCCCGGCGAGGTCTGCGGGCCGCTGCACCGCGGGGGCGTGGCGAACGGTGAGGCGCTGGTTGGGCGTCTCCAAAAAACCGCCGGCCGCGGGGAGCACGGCCTCGCGGGCGGCGCGTTCGATGTCGTCGATGGCCACCCCCCAGCGCTGGAGCCGCACAGGGTCGAACTGCACCGCGAGCTGCTCATTGCGCTGTCCCCACACCGCGACATTGGCCACGCCCGGCACCGCCATCAGCCGGGGGCGCATCGTCCACCGCACCAATGTCGACAGCTCGTCCAGGGACATGGTGTCGGCCCGCACCCCGATCTTGAGGATCCGGCTGGTCGATGACAAAGGCGGCAACATCACCGGGGCCCGGCCCACCTGCGGCAGTTGCGGACCGACCACCGCCAACCGTTCCTGCACGAGTTGCCGCGCGCGCAGGACGTCGGTCCGGGACGAAAACTGCATCACCACCGACGACAGACCGGGAACGGACTTGGACCGCAGGTCGGACAAGCCGCCCACCCCGCTCAGCGCGTTTTCGAGGGGAACGGTGATCAGCGCTTCCACCTCGTCGGTGGTCAACCCGGGCGCTTCGGTCTGAACCTCGACCCGCGGGGGCGCGAACTCGGGAAACACATCGAGCTGAGCCCCGCGGCCCGCGTCGATGCCGACCACGATCAACAACGCGGCCAGGGCGGTCACCACAAGGCGGTTGTCGAGGCTGGTGCTCACCAACCGGTGCATCCACCCGGTGCGCGGCGGCTCGCTCAATGGCCCACCCCGGTCTCGGTGCCGATGAGTTCGGGGACGCCGACCGTCACCACCCGCGTGTCCACCGGCGGTCCCTGGCGCAGGCGGTGGTGGGCCTCGTCGAGGGGGGGGCCCAGCTCCACCGGGGTCCGCACGAACACGCCGGGTTCGCGCACCACGTACACCTGGGGCCTTCCCCGCGGGTCGTAGAACAGCGCGCTGTCCGGCACCGCCACCGCCGCGGCGGTGGCCCGCGGAATCGCCACGTCGACGCGGGCGCCGAGGGGGAGGCGCGTCCCTTGGTCCAGGGCGAACACGACCTGCACATTGGGATTTGTGCCAAGCCCCACCGGAGGTTGGGACACGCGCGCCGCGGCCGCCCAGGTGTCACCCCCGGGCAGCCGCACGCGGGCGGGTGCATCGGACGCGAGGCGAGTCACGTCGCCGACGAACACCGCGGCGACAACCTGCAAGTGATCGAGGTCGGCCACGGTGAACAGCGGCGTGCCTGCGTCGACGAGCTGGCCCGCGGTCACGGCCACACTGAGCAAGCTGCCCGCCAGCGGTGATCGCAAGGGGAGCACCACGTCGGCATCGAGCGGCCGTTGACCGAGTCGTTTGACCCGCTGTCGTGCGGCCCCCAACTCCGCGTTGGCCGCGGCCAAGTCTGCGTTGGCCTGCTCGACGGTGCGGGCGCTGGCAGAGCCCTCCGCGAACAGGCCCGCGACGCGGGTTGCGTTCTTGCTGGCGGCGTCCACCCGGGCTTGGGCTGCCTCTTCGGCGGCCTGGGCTTCGATGCCGACAAAGCGTTGGGGGGACACGATCGGCAGCAGACGCGCCAACCGTTGACCGGAAGTGACCTCGGTACCGGGCACCAGCGCAGCGGGGCCCGCCAGCACCGTGCCCGCGAGGGGCGCGCGCACATCCGCCCGCCCGCCGGGCCGTGCGGTCACCACGCCGGTGGTGACCAGGTCGTCCGTGGTGGTTGCGGCCATCGCCAACGGTGCGGTGGCGAGCCGGATGCGGGCCATCGCGTCCGCCGTCAGCGTCACCGCGTGCACGCCGTCGTCGAGCACCACGGCGTGACCCGGCGGCGGGCGGTCGCTCTTCCCCATTGGGGGCGCCCCGCAACCGGTGAGGACCGGCGCGAGGACCGCAGGCGCGAGCAGGCGGAGCATCGTGGGCATGACCTGCACGCTATCGGGACAAGCTGAAGCCAACCTGAAGCGCTTCTACCGGCCGCGCGCGCTGGACACCGGCGGCCCGCGGCATCATGGTGGGGCATGGCCCGTTTGCTCATCGTGGAGGACGAACCGACCCTGGCCGCGGCCTTGGCGCAAGGGTTGCGCGAGATGGGCCACACGTGTCGGGTGGCCGGCGACGGCGACACCGCTTGGTGGGAATTGGAGAATGAAGCGATCGACCTCGTGGTGCTCGACGTGATGATCCCCGGACTGTCCGGGCTCGCTCTGTGCCGGCGCCTCCGCCAAATGGGGGATACCTTGCCGGTGTTGATGCTCACCGCGCGCGACGCCATCGACGACGTGGTCGAGGGGCTGGACGCGGGGGCGGACGACTACCTCACCAAGCCGTTCGCGTTCGCCGAACTCACCGCGCGCATCGCGTCGTTGCTGCGCCGGGTGTCCGGCCAGGCCAACGCCGGGCACCTCCGGGTGGGGGCGTTGGGGCTCGATCTGAAATCGCGCCGCGCCCACGTCGACGACCGGGAGGCGGTGCTCACCGCGCACGAGTTCAGCCTGCTCGAGTTCATGATGCGCCGCGCCGGCATGGTGGTGACCAGGACGCAGCTCATGGCCGCGGGCTGGGATGACGAGGACGTGCCGGCCAATGTGTTGGAGGTGCATGTCTCCAACCTTCGGCGCAAGCTCGACCCCACGGACACCCGCCGCTTCATTCGCACCATGCGCGGGGTGGGGTACCGCCTGACGGAAGGAGACGCGTGAAGGCCGCCCGCACCCTCCGCGCGCGGATCTTTCTCGCGGTGGTCGCGCCGGCGGTGGGCGTGCTCGCGGTCAGCCTCGCCGTCACCTACGTTCAGGTGCGGCAGGATCGGCTCGACGACGTGGACCGCACCCTCCAGGCCCATGCATTTGCATTGGCCGGCCTGGCCGAGTTTGGTCCCGCGGGCTGGAGCATGGAAGTGGACCTCGACCAAGCGGTGCAGAGCGACCTCGTGCGCTCCGTGGCCCGGTGGCGTCTGCAGGTGTTTCCCTGTGGCGAGGTCCTGGCCCAGAGTCGCCCGCTGTGGCACGCCCCCTGTGTGGCGCCGGCTTTGCCCACCCCGACGGTGCTTCGCGACGACGATCTGCCCGCGCTGCGGACCGCCACCGCGGAGACCGTGGAGACCGCGCAGGGTCCTCTTCGTGCCTGGTCGGGTGTGTTCGCGGCGCGGCGAGATCGCGACGGCCTTCCCCCCAGCGGTACCGCGTCCGTGGCGTCACCCGCGGGCGAGGCGGGACTCGTGCAGCTGATGGTGGCGCAGGACCTTGCCCCGCTCACCGCCGACCTGCGGCGCCTGCTGCTCGATATGTTGCTGGTGGGCTTTGCCCTCCTCGGCGCCGCCATCGCGGTGGCGTTGGTTTTGGCGCGATCGCTCGCGCGCCCGGTGGAAGCGATGGCCGCCGCCGCCGAGGCGTTCCGCACCCCCGAGCGCGACGTGTTCGTGGCCCCGGGCGGTGGCTCGACCGAACTCGAAGCCCTCGGGGACGCGTTGCATGCGGCGTTCGCCCGGGTGCACGACGCGTTCGCGCGCGAACGGCGGTTCACGTCCGACGCCGCGCACGAGCTGCGGACCCCGCTGAGCGCGATTCGGACTCGCTGCGAAGTCGCCCTGACCCGCGACCGCGCCCCCGCGGAGTGGCGCGCGGTGGTGACCGACGCGCTCGCGATGGCCATCCGGCTCCAGGACATCGTCGAGGGCCTGCTGGTCCTCGCCCGGACTGACGGTACGGCCCGCGCCCACGTCCGGGAGCTGGCGATCGCCACCCTACTCGACGATGTCCTCGATGGACTCGCCCCCGAGGCGCGCCGCTTGGTGCACACCAGTGCCCGCCCCGATCTCACCGTCCACGGTGATCCTGTGCTGCTGACCCAAGCGGTGAGCAACCTCGTGACCAACGCCGTGGCCCACACCCCCGACGGGGCCCGGGTCTCGGTCACCGCGCAGGAGGTCGCCGGTGGGGTGCGCATCGCGGTGGCCGACGACGGCCCGGGCATCCCCGGTGACGTGTTGCCGCGGGTGTTCGATCGGTTCTTTCGGGTCGACGACGCGCGCCATCGCGCCGCGGGAGGCGCCGGGCTCGGCCTCTCCATTGCCCGCACGATCGTCGAGCACCACGGTGGGACGCTCGATGCGACGAGCACCCCGGGGCGGGGCTCGGTCTTCACCATTGAGCTGCCCGACGCGGCGGGTCGTGGCTAACGCCCCGCGAGCAGCGCCGCGAGGTCGTCGCAGTCGCGCTCCAAGAACCGCAACCGCTCGACGGCTTTTTGCACCGCGGCCACCGAGCAGTGCCCCGTGTCCAATGCTTCTGCAATCTGGGCGAGGCCGTCGCCCTCCAGGCCGTACACCAGCATCACGTCCTTGGTGATCCACGAACCGTCCGTGGCCCCCCCGCGGCGCAGTCGTCCGTCGCTCTCGCGCACCCTCAGCGCCCCGGGGGGCCGAAGGTGAGCGCGTCGGTCTCGAGGAGATAGCGCCACCGGCGCGACCCTTTGACCGGGCGCTTTTGGTGGGCGCGGCGCAACAGCCCGATCACCACCACCCCGCCCGTCCACCGGGCGTTGAGCTCGACCAGGGGCCGCAGCACGGGCTCGCCGTCCGGCCCCTCGAACACAAACGCATCGATGCCACAGGCCCCGTAAAAGCCCTGGGCCGCGGCCTCTTTGCCGATCTTGAGCGCGGTGTCGCGCAGCTCGTCGTCGAAGGTGCTGCCTGACGTGACGTTGCCCTTGCCGTCGATGCGGCCTTCGTTGCCGCCGTAAACGCCGGACCGCGACACGATGATGCGGGTGGTCCCCAGCAGCTCGACCTTGCCCTTTTTGTCGATGTACAGCTGCGCGGACAGGTCCTCGGTGCGCTCCACCCAGGGCTCCATCATCGCGCCACCTCGACGAGACAGCCCGGGAAAGCCGCGCACGACCTTCTCGTCGACTTTGCCGTTGCGGCCCCCGACCCGGCCGCGCCCGGACGTGCCGTAGCGCGGCTTGAGGGTGTAGGCGCCCTCGGTCCAGCTCGGCCAATCGCGGGTCCGGCTTTCGATGTGGGCCCGGGCCTTGTCCGCGTTGTCGAGCAGGTCGGGGTCCATGACCTCGACCAAGCCGTAGAAGTCGTCGGGGGCGAAGCCCAGCTTCTTGACGATCTCTTGGGCGAAGGCTTTGTCGTGCACCTTCTTGACGATCTTGGGCCGCACCGCGGCGTAGCGAATGCGGCGCTCGTCGGCGACCTTCACCGCTTCATCTGTGGATAGCCAAGGGACGAGACCTTCGACGTTGTCGATCCACGGGAAGATGGGCGGGTCGGTGCGCGAGGTGGCATCGAGCAACAGCAGCTTGGCGTCGGGGTCGAACAGCGACACCCAGGCCTGGGCGAGGGTGCGCACCGGTCCGAGGCGCAGGCCATTGCGCCAATGGGACCCCTCTTCGGCCCCGAAGTTGGGAAACAAGATTGCGTGGTTCACGTCTGCTCGTACGGTTTTTTGTGTTGGACGTATTCGATCATGGCACACGACAGTCCGGCCTTCTTGCGCGCGCCCACATCGAAACGCCGGCCCTTGGCCCGGGCCGCGGACAGGGGAAACGGCACATGGTCGGCGTACCCGTCGGGGAGCGGCCGGCGGTTGAGCTTTTCGAACCAGGTGCGGGCGAGGGCCACATGGCCAATCTCGTCATCGTGGATGCGCTGCAAGATGGCGGCGACCCTATCATCCCCCGCCCGGGCGAAGGCGTCGCGGTACAGGAGGGTGAAGTCGAGGTTGGCCTGCTCCAAGGTCAGGCCCATGCCGGCCAAAAAGCCGAGCAGCCCGGGGTGGTCGTCGGCCCCGGTGGGCAGCACGTCCCAGAAATAGCCAGACAAGGGAAACGAGCCGAACGGGTGGCCGCGCTCCTCGAGCACGTCGAGGTACAGCCCGAGGTGGATCTGCTCCTCGGCCAGCGCCTGCAACAGACCGCGGCGCAGGGCCGGGGGCGCGTCGGGGTAGGCGAGCAACGCCCACGCGAACAGCTCCACCGCCATCAGCTCGTGGTGGGCAAACCGGCTGAGGGTGCGGGCCGCGGCCACGGGGTCGGACAGCTGGGCGAGCTTGGGCAGGCGCGCGGGCTTGTCCGGGCACAGCGCGATGGCGGCGTCACGCGCGGGCCAGGCCACAAACCGCGCCTCGTGGGGCACGTCGGCGAGCCCGGCGGGGGGCACGAGCTTGTCGGACAGCGCGCCCCCTTCGAGCAACCGCAGGCAATACCCCGCGACGGTGCGCGGGGTGAAAGCGGACGGCGGGGTGTCGGACGGGGTCGGGGTCACGGCTCTCCAAGTGGAGAGGCCTTATACCGACCGAACCCGGCGACGCCAAAGGAGGACACCCAAAAGCGCGAACGGGGACAGGGCCGCGGCGCCGGTCTGCCGGCAGCCCCCGCCGGCGTCGTCCACCGGGTCGGGGCCGCGGATGTACACCGCGGGGGTGCTGTTGCCGGCGGCGTCCACCGCGCGCACGGACAGCTCGATGGCGTGGCCGAGGACGTCGCCGTACCGGCGCGTGTCGAGGGCGAGCCGGGCGGTGCCGTCGCCGAGGTCCTCGGCCCGGAGGTGTTCGCCGAGGAGCAAGGGGGTGTCCCCGTCGAGGCTGATGGTCGCGTGGTAGCTGAGGTCGGCGGTGGCGGTGAGGTCGTCGGCGCCGGGGGCGAGCAGCACGTTCAGCCCCGCAAACGGGGCCGCGTCACAGGGCCCCCCCGACAGGGTGGGGGCCTCGCGGCGCTCCACCGCGAGCAAGGCGGGGGTGGCCGGGGCGGTGTCGTCGACGACGTCGAGCACCTCGAGAGATTGCGAAAACGGGACCTGACATCCCATGCATTGACACTGGGGACAGTCGAGGTTGCGCAGGGCGTGGGTGCCCGCGGGGGCGGCGGCGGTGGGCGAGAGGCGCTCGCGAAAGGGCCCGAGGCTGTCTTTGGCCAACGGGCGCACGCTGTCGCCGAGGTCGATGGCCAGCGGCACAGACTCGAAGGGGTAGTCGACCACGATGTGTCCGTTGGCGGGCAACGGCGCTGGGGCGTGAACCGCGGGGGCCACGGGGAGCTCGCACATGCGGGGGGCCTCGTCGTCGTAGGGCGCGCCGGCGGGGCGGGCGACGACCCGGTACACGCGGGTGGGCGAGCGGTGGCCGGCAAAGTCGGTGGTGGTGATCGCGACCCGGAGCTCGTCGTCGAGGGCGAGGCGGTCCTGCCGGTGGGCGAGGGTGAGATCCAACGGGCTCCAGGTTCGGCTCGAGAAGGTGCGGGTGACGATGCCGTCGCGGGCCACGGTCAACACCTCGATGAACGCCGCGTCGACGTCGAGGGCGGCCTGGAGCCGGAGCAAGTGGTTGCCCTGGCCAAAGTCGCAGCCGATGGGGGTGAGGGTGAGGTCGAGGCGCTCGACGCCGGGGGCGGGCGGCGGCTCGTCGTCGAGGGTGGTGGTGGTGAAGGTGATGACGTCGCTGAAGCAGTCGGGGCAGTCGTTGTTGTCGGTGCGCACGAGCTGGAAGTGGTAGGTCGAGTTGTCCTGCAGGGGGGCCGCGGGGCGCACGATGCGCCCGTCGCGCACCACCGGGACGGTCTCGCCCGCGGCGTCGGTCAGCTCGGGGATGATGCCGGGGGGCTCTTTGTCGAGCTCGCGCATGGGGCCGGACAGGCGGATGGCGACGTTGGTGGGCACGACCTCGCCGCTTTGCGGCACGGCGACGAAGAGCTCAAAAAACGGGTCCGCCACCGCCGCGTCGAGGGCCACGCCGCCGCAGTCAGGTTCGGCGAAGGCGCCGTTTTGGCTGGCGAGCAGGGCGAGAAGCGAAAGCGGCGCGACGAGCATGGGTCACCTCAGACAAAGGGTGAGCAGTGTTTGTGCCACGGAACGAACGCCCACCGCATGCGGCCGGCCGGCGGGTGGGGCCTCAGTTTTTCACCGATCGCGCCCCCTGGGCTTGGAATCTGGCCCCGCCAGATCAAATCGTTCGCTCGATTCTATGCACCAAGGCCGGGCCCGCGGGACGGCGGGGGCGCAGGTTTCGCCCCGGTCGGGCCCCGGGTAGAGTGCCGCGCATGGTCGCGACCTCCCCTGCTTTTGTCCGCAACAAAGACCCGATCCTCGGGGCCCTGGAATCGGTGTGGCCGGCCTCCGGCCGCGTGCTCGAGGTCGGGTCGGGCCCCGGCCAGCACGTCGCCCTGTTCGCCCAGCGCTTCGGGGGGCTGACGTTTTTCCCCACCGAGCGGGACCGCACGCTGTTTGTGGCCATTTCCCACCACGTGGCCGAGGCGGGGGTACACAACGTGCGCCCGCCGGCGTTTTTGGACCTCGACGACGACAAGAGCTGGCCCGACGGGGACGAAGGGTTTGACGCGGTGTTGGCGATCAACGTGCTGCACATGGTCGGCGAGCGCAGCGTGGCGCGCTTTTTCGAACTCGCGGGCCGCGTGCTCAAACCCGGCGGCGCCGCCTCGGCCTACGAGTGTTTTACCCAAGGGGGGCAGCACACCGCGGAGAGCAACGCGAAGTTCGACGCGTGGCTGCGCGAGACGTCGCCCGGCCGGGTCCACGCGTTCGAGACCGTGTGCCGGTTCGCCGAAGAAAACGGCCTGCCCTTCGAGGGCACCCAGGCCCTGCCCGCGAACAACCAGCTGGTGACCTTTCGCCGGATCTGACCGGCCCCAGCGGGAACCGCGCGGGCCGCCGCGCGTGACACCGTTCGATGATGCCGCAGGTCCGCGCCGATCCTGAGTCCGAGCTCGACGAGTTCACCCTCGTTCGCGCCCAACGCGGCGACGAGGACGCCTGCCGCGCGCTTTTTTCGCGGCACCAACGCGCGGTGTACGGGATGTGTTCGCGTTTGCTGCATGACCCCGCCCGGATCGAGGACGTGGTGCAGGAGACCTTCCTGCGCGTGTTTGCGGCCCTGCCCCGCTTCGATCGCCAAGGACCGGCCAAGCTCTCGACCTGGATCCTGACCATCGCGATCCGGCTGTGCCGGGACGAGGCCCGCAAACGGAGGCGACGCCACGGGGCACAGATGCCCGCGTGGGTCGAGACCGAGGCGGTGGCCGCGGATGTGCCCGTGCAGCGCCGGGCCGAACTCGTCGCGGTGGACGCCGCGATCCGCGCCCTCCCCGACGGCATGCGCGAGGCCCTGGTGCTCAGCTGCGTCGACGGGCTGAGCACGGCCGAGGTCGCGGCGGTGCTGGGCGTCGAACCCGGCACGGTGAAGTCGCGGGTCTCCCGCGCCCGACAAAAGCTGAAGGCCACGCTCGCGGAGGCTTGTCATGATCGATGAACGACCCACCGACGAACACCTCGACGCCGTGCTCGAGGCGCTGCCCACGGCGGGGCCGCAGCCGGACACCTTCGAGGCGATTTGGGCACGACGGGACCCGGCCCCCGAGGAGGCCCCCCCGCCGTCGCGCCCCCGGTGGGCCCAAGCCTGGGCCGCGGGCTGTGCCCTGTGCGCGGCCGCGGTGGTGTTCTTGGTCGTCGACCCCGCCCTCCCCGCGTCGGGGCGCGCCGACGGCAAGGGTGCATGGGCATTGCCCGGGGGCGGGGCCATCGTCACCGACGAGGGGGCCGCGCTGCGCTTTCAGACCGATTGGCGGGGCGCCACCGAGGTCGAGCAACAACGGGGCCGGGCCTTTTACCGGGCGCCCCCGGGCCGGGATTTTTCCGTGCACACCCCCGCGGGGGACGTGCACAGCACAGGGACTTCATTCGCGGTGGAGGTAGCGGACATGAGCAGCCAAGGACTTCTGAACAAACGAGACGCGGTGGTGGGCGCGGTCTTCGCCGGACTCGCGGCGATGGCGGTGGTCACGGTCTACGAAGGCGGGGTGCGGCTTGTCCCCGAGGAGGGCGCGGCCCTGGAATGCAGCGCGGGCGAGACCGCGACCCTCGCGCCCACCGGGGCGCGCGCGGGCACGCCGAAGGACGCGGGCGACGAGCAGACCCGGGCGCTGAAAAAACAGGTGCGCACGCTCGAGGAGCAACTCAAAGGGTTCATGCTCGCCGAGGCCAACGGCACGTCGCCGCTGGTCGAGCAGAACCAACGACTGCAGCAGCAGGTGGCAGAGCTGTCGCGACAGCTCGAGGCGGAGTCGGAGATGCGGGCCGGACAAGAGGGCCACGCGTTCGCGTTCCCCGAGGGGCTCCCGGACGCCTACCGCGGCGATGCGCTGCGCCAGCTGTTCACAAATAAGCTCCAGCAGTCGGGGCTGGAGGGCGACATCGAGGCGGTGGATTGCTCGGAGTTTCCGTGCATTGTGTACGGCAAGGCGATGATGGAAGGCGATGACCGGTCGTCGTTGGACAAGGCGTTTCGGGAGATGAACAACCTGATCGCCAACGAGTTCGACCCCGAGCGCCACCACTACAACACGTCGGTGTGGGGGGGCATCGATGAGGGGCCCCAGGGGAAGAAGCAGAAGAACATCTTTGGGTTCGCGATCTATCCCAAGGACAGCGTCGCCGACGGGGACATGACCGCGATGAAGCGCCGCTTGCGGTACCGCAACACCCAATACGCCGATCAGTTCTTGCAGGAGTAAAAAGACGGCTGCGCGGGTGCGACGACGAGACGCCCGAGGGGGCTTACCCGGACGCGCTCACGCGGACGCGTTCACACGGACCCGGCCTCGAGTTGGGGCTGCCCGGTGAGGCCGGGGGGCAGCGCGCGGCCGGCCACCGCGCAATCGTAGACCTCGACCAGGTCCTTGGCCCGGGCCTCGATGGAATAGCGGGACGCGACCTGCGCGGCCTGCTTTTTCTTTTCTGCGTACAGGGCCTCGTCGGTGAGCAGGCGCTCGGCCTTTTCCGCGAAGTCGTCGGGGTCGTTGTCCCCCCACAGACAGCCCTGTTCGCCGGCCATGGTGTTCTTCGGGCCCATGGCTTTGACCGAGACCATGGGCACCCCCGCGGCCAGCGACTCGACCACCACCAAGCCTTGGGTCTCGGTCACCGACGGGAACAAGAACAAGTCCGCGGCCCCGTAACAGTTGAGCCAGGCCTGGTCTTTGACGAACCCCGTCCAGATGATGTCGTCGAGACCGAGCTCCGCGGCGAGCTTCTTCAGCCGCTTCATGTACGGGGCCGGGCCCCCGCCGGCGATGACAAACCGGAGGTCGGGCACACCGCGGTCCCGCAGCTTGCGCATGGTCCGCACGACGAGCTCGACGTTCTTTTCGTCGCCCATCCGGCCGAGGTAGAGCACCACCTTCTCGTCGGGGCGGATGCCGCGCGCGGCCCGGAACGCGGCCCCGTCCATGTGGGCGAAGCGGTCGAGCTCGATCCCGGTGGGGACCACCGCGATGGGGAACTCGCCGACGTTCCATTCGTTCATGATCGTGTCGCGCATCTCGACGCTGGGGGCGATGAGGGCGTTGGCGCGTTTGCGCACCGTGCGGGGGGCGGCCCAGCGCATCCAGGCGTTGACCAGCCAATCGGGCACCAACGGCAAATAACAAAGGTACTCGTTCCACAAGGTGTGGAACGTGTGGACCCGCGGCACGTCGTAATGATTGCGGATGGCGGTGCACATCAAGTGGCCGATGGCGAACTCGGTCATCGAATGCACGAGATCCGGCTGGAAGGCGTCCAAACGTTTTTTGAGGGGCTTGGTCTGCCAGAACTTGCCGAGCCGGGTCTTGGGATAGAGGAACTCGCCGTTGACGGAATCGACCTGGTACATGTCCTCGCCGCATTCCTGCCCGGGGAAGCGCGGCACCACCAGCAAGACCTCGTGGCCCTGGCGCTTGAGCTCCCGCATGAACAGCTCGGTCGAGATCACCACCCCATCGACCTTCGGCCGGGTGGTGTCCTGGAAGATGGCCACGCGCATAGTGAGGCCTCGTTAGCGAATGTGCCCAGAGATGATAAGAGCTTAGGTGATGATGAAGTGGGGTCCTGGCCTTCTGGTGTGTGCTTTGTGTGCTGCGGCGCCCGGCGGGGCCGACGAGCCCGTGGGCGCGCCCAAGAAGCACAAGTGGGTGCTCGACCACAAAGACGACAACATCGCGGTGTACGTGCGCGAGCGCGACGACAGCGGCATCGAAGACGTCAAGGCGGTGGGCCTGCTCAACGCCCCCGCGGATGTGTTGATGCGGGTGGTGGAGCGGGTCGGGGACTACGACGAGTTCATTCCCTTCACCGCCGAGGCCACCGTGATCCAAAAGAAGGGCATGGTGCAGCTGGTCTACCAGCGGGTCGACGCGCCCTTCCTCGACGAGCGCGACTACTACGCCACCGTGACGGACAAGAGCTATACCCGAAAAGACGGCACCCGGGTCTACCGCTCCGACTGGTCCAGCGCCCCCGCGTCCTATTGGAAAAAGAACCTCCGCAAGGACTGCATCCGGGTCACCGTCGTCGACGGATACTGGGAGTTCGAGCCCTACAAGCCGGACCCCAAAAAGGCCATCGCCCGCTACCGGCTGTTCACCGATCCCGGGGGCGCGATCCCCGACTGGGTGCTCAACGCCGGGAGCAAGCGCGCCCTGCCCCTCATCTTCGAGGCGGTGGAAAAACAAGCGCAGCTCCCGCAGTACCAGGCCCCCAAGCCCGCCGCGCCCTGAGCGCGGTCATTCCCCAATGGCATTGGTGGTGAGCGGCCCCGGCGGGACCACCGGGGGCGCGCCGGACTCGTCGAGCACTTCGCCCACCCCGACGAGCAGCGCGGTGGCCAGGGGCGCCACCGCGTAGGCCACCCCGCCCACCAGCAGACACCCCGCGGCGGTGGCCAAGACCGTCGGCCCCACCGCGATCCGATCCCACGGGGGTGATGGAGGTGAGAGCTGAAGGTAAAGACCCACCGCGCCCACCCACAACAGCGCCGTGGCGAGCAAGCCCAGCGCCACGCCGGGCACGCCCCACACCACGCGCGCCGCCACCCGGTCGGGGGGCACGCCCGCGTACGCCGCGAGCAGAACGCCCGCCAGCCACAACCCCCCCGCCGCCGCCGGCGCGAACGCCCCCGCCCCCACCGCCGAGGCGACGACCAGGCCCTCCAGGTAAGGGGCATTGGTGCCGGCGAACACGACGTACGCGCCGAGCGCGACCGCGGGCGCCGACTGGACCATCAACGCCACGGTCCACAACTCGAACAGGGCGCGCCGGGTGCCGCCGCCCTGAAGGGGCCGGAGATTGTCCACCCACGCCGCGGCGACGCCGCGGTCATCCTCGACGTCGGCCGGCGGGGCGTCATGGTCACTGGGGTCTTCAGCCGCCGACGCGGGCCACGCACCGGTGGCGAGGAGCAGGGCCAGGGCCCCGGCGAGCGCCCCGGGGCTACGCGGGCGGGAGCTCACCAAGGAGCGCGCTCGCCTTCTCCGCGTACAGGGTCTTGCCGTTTTCGATCGCGACGAGATGAGCGCGGGCCTTTTGGACCTTGCCCATGTCTTTGTATGCCTGGGCCAGGTGGTAGCGGGTGAACTCGATGTCCCCCGGCCGCAGGTGCTGCCGCTCCTTCAGCGCCTCGTCGAGGCGGGCGATGGCGAGCTCCGGCTCCTTGCGGGCGAGGTGCACCACCCCGAGGGTGCGCAGGGCGAACTGGCGGTCGGCGGGGGTCGCGAGCTCGAGGGCGCGCTCGCCGTATTCCTGGGCGAGGTCGAGGTCCGACTGCAGGCCTGACAATGTGAATGCGTAGTTGTTGAACCACAGGGCGCGATCGGCCTTGGGCAACTTCTGCGGGTCGATGGTGTCGAGCTCCTCGCGGGCTTGGCGGAGGTCGCCCATCTCGCAAAAGATGGCCGCGGGCACGAGCTTGGCCGCCTCGTCGTGGGGATTGGCCGCGAGGTGCCGCTCCAAGGCCTGGCGGGCCTCGTCGAACTTGCCCCCCGCAAACAGGCTCGCCACCAGCAGACGGCTCGCTTGGGGGTCGTCGGCCTCGAAGCGCAACACCCGCTGGCAGGTCTTGGCCGCCTTGTCGTGGTCGGCCGCTTGGTGGGCCCGGACCGCGTCCTGGAACAGCAACCGCGCGTATTGCATGCGTTTGCGCGGCGGGAGCTGGGCGGGCTCAGACTTCCACGCCTCGCGCAGACGATTTTTGCGCATCAGCCAGGACCCGACCGCGATCGGCCCGTACACCGCCACGGTGCCGGCGACGACGACAAGAACCACGGCCAAAAAAGGGTGAAGGGGCCCCATCAACGTCTCCCAACCGGCCACCGCCGCACCCGCAGTGTCGCCGCGCGCGCCTTGGGGTCAAGGCTCCGCGGGCAGGTCATCGGGCAAGGGGGGAAGGTCCGGTCCATCCGATTCGATATCATGTTGTGCGCCGTCTTTGCGGGGAACAAATGCCGTCGGGCCCTCCTCGAGCCCAAAGATGCTGCGCACGCTGACCACCCGATCGCGGCCTTGGTGCTTGGCCTCGTAGAGCGCGCGGTCGGCGAGGTCGAGCAGGACTTGTCCCGGCTTGCCCTCATAGGCGGGCGGCATGTCGTCGGGGAACACCGCCAACCCCATGGAGATCGACATGTGCCCGAGGGGCTGGGTCTTGGCCCCGTGGGTGTCGAGGTCGCGCACCGCGAGGCGGAGCTTCTCGGCGACGTCTTCGCCGGCCTCGAGCTCGGTGCGGGGCAAAAACACCGAGAACTCTTCGCCCCCGAACCGGGCGACCCCGTCGACCTTGCGCACCGCCCCCTCGAGGGCGCGGGCCACGGCCACGAGCGCACGGTCGCCGAGGAGGTGGCCCATGCGATCGTTGTAGGCCTTGAAGTGGTCGACATCGATCATCAAGATACAAAGTGGCATCGAGAACCGCTGGGCGCGGATCAACTCCAGCTCCAGGCGGCGCTCGAGGGCGCGGCGGTTCATCAGGCCGGTGAGCGCGTCGGTCACCGACAGCTCGACCGTCTTTTGGTGAAGGTCGGCGTTGACCACCGCCATCGCCGCCTGGGACGCGAGGGCTTGGAGCAGCTCGATGTCGTCCTCGTCGTAGCCGGCGACCTTCTCGGTGAAGTAGAGCATCACCCCCACGACCCGGCCCTTGTGGAGCATGGGCAACGCGAGCAGCGCACCGGTGCCGAGCACGTCGCGGGCGGGCCCATGGCGACCCCCGTCCGCGGCCACGTCGGGCAAGAAAAACGGCGCCCCGGTCTCGGCCACCCAACCGACGATGCCGGTGCCGACCTCGACGTCGCCGGACAGCTCGTGTTCGGCCGCGGCCCCGGTGAGCCGCGCCGGGCGCAGCACCGGCTCGCCGGTCTCGCTCGGCTCGACGAGGAAGATCGCCGAGTGTTGCACCGAGAGGGTGTCGCGCACGACCTCGACCAACCGGTCGAGCACCGCCTCGTTGTCGAGGGTGGAGCTCAGGCGGTGCGCGGCCTCCATCAACAAGGATTGGGCGCGCACCCGGCGCTCGAGGGCCTGGTTGGACACCTCGAGCTGGGCCTTGAGGGTGAGCTCTTCACGGGCCTTTTCGAGGTCGGCCTCGCGCTCGATCTCGCTGGCCTTCAGCGACGTGATGCTCTTGAGCATCGCGTTGAACGCGCGCACCAACGCGCCGAGCTCGTCGTCGGACGCGTGCCGGGCCCGGACCAAAAAGTCGCCCTCGGCGGCTTTTTGCATCACCCGGGCGAGCTTGAAGATGGGCCGGGACACGATGCGTTCGCTGAGCAGGAGCACGAGGGCGACAAGCACCGCGAACGCGAACAGAATGCCCAGCCCCCCCGCGAGGTGAAAACCCTCCACCGACTTCAGGGTGGCTTCGCGCGAGACCGCGATGTGCACCGCGCCCACCGGGTCGGTGTCCGCGTCGTGGCAGCCCACGCAACGCCGGGTCCAGGGCATGTTCTCGGTGACGTGGACCAAGCCCCCGTCGAGCTGCACGTCGCGGAGGTTCTTGGCCAGGCCCGCGCCCAGGGTGCCGACCCGGTCCGGGCGCGAGCTTTTGACCACCTCGCCGTCGGCGTTGAGCACGTCCACCGCGAGCACGGTCTCGGCCCGGCCGAGTTGGCTGAGCACGTCGTCGGTGTGGGTGCGGTTGCGTTCGTCGACGACCAAAAAGCTCGTGACCACCGCTTCGGAGAGCAGACCGATCTGGTCTGACGCGGACTGTTCGACCGCTTGGCGCTCAAAAAACACCAACCCCAAGAACAGCCCGAGCCCGAGCACGGAGGCGGCGGCGCCGACGGAGACCGCCAGCTTGCGCCCCACCGCGCGCTTGATCACCCAGGAACGTTCGGACTCGGCCTCGCCCACGCGCGTGTTTACCCTTGCTGTCCCGACCGGGCCAAAGCCTCGTCGATGGCCGCGGACAGGCTGTCCACGTCGGCCGGGCCACGGTGTGCATAACCATTGATGTAGAAGCTTGGCGTGCCTTCGACCCCCAGGGCCCGGCCCTTGTTGAGGTCGGTCATGACCTGTTGCTTGACGTCGGGGCTGCCCACGCACGACGACATCTGGTCGAGGTTGAGCTCGAGCTTCACCGCGTAGGTCTTGAGCGACGCCTCGTCGAGGGCGGCCTGGTTGTCGTAGGCCAGGTCATGGAACTCCCAGAACTTGCCCTGGGCCCCCGCACATTGCGCGTACTCGGCCGCGATCTGGGCCTGGGGGTGAAAGCTGAGCGGGAAGTGGCGGTACGCGAACCGCACCTTGCCTTTGTACTTCTGCTTGAGCGCGGTCACGTTGTCCGCGGCCTGGGAGCAATAGGGGCACTCAAAGTCCGCGAACTCCACCACCGTGACGGTGGCGTCGGCCGGGCCCACGGTGGCGGTGTGGGCGGGGATGTCCACGTCGAGGGGCGGGGGCCGCACGTCGGGGAGCTGGCGCTCGACCTTGGCTTCGGTGCGCAGGTCCTTGAGCATTGTGCCGACGGCGTCCTGCATCGCCTCTTGGCGCATGGCCATGGCCACCTGCTGCTGCAGCTCTTCGAAGGGGGGCGCCCCTTCGCGCTTGCGGCTCTCGTAAAAGGCCCGCATCGCGGCTTCGTCGGGGGGCGCGACCTTCTGCTTCAGCTGTTGCTGGACCCAGGCGTCGGGGTCGGTGCCGGCTTTTTTGGCCGCGCGCTCGATGAGCACCTCGTTGATGCGGTTCTCGACCAGGCCGTCGCGGACCTGGCTCAGCTTGTCACAGTATTCGCGCAGCGCGCGGTCCTCTTCGGCCACCAAGTCCGCGCCCAGGTCCTGGGCCGTGATCGCCTGCCCGTCGACGGTGGCCACCACCGTGTCCGAAGCCAGGGACAGGGACGCGTCCTGGCACCGCCCGGCTTTGCTCGTCGCCGCGGGGCCCGGCGAGCTCACGGTGGGGGCCGCCTTTTGGTTGGTCGCGACCTGGGCGGGGCATCCAAAAAGCCCGACCAAAAGGCCGGCCACGGCCCACAAGTTCCGTTTGTTCATGCTGTGTGTCCCTTTCTGAACCTTCACATCCGTTTGACCACGTAGCCTTCTTCGCTCAAGACCGCTTGTAGTTTCTCTACGTGGTCGTGGCCGCGGGTCTCGACCTGCAGCTCCACCAGAACTTCCCCCAGTGTGCCCGGCGAAAACGCCCGCTCGTGGTGCACCTCGACCACGTTGGCCCGCACGCTCGCCGCGCACTTGAGCAACTCGGCCAGGGCCCCGGGCTTGTCCGGCATTTTGATCTCGAACCGGCACAAGCGTCCGGTCTCGACCAGCCCGCGCTCGATCACCCGGGAGATGACGTTCACGTCGATGTTGCCGCCGCACAGCAAGGTGGCGACGTTGGCCCCCCGAATATCGATCTTGCCCGCGAGCAGGGCCGCGACCCCGGCCGCCCCCGCGCCTTCGGCCACGGTCTTTTCTTTTTCCAGCAGGTGCAGGATCGCCCGGGCGATGTCGTCGTCGTCGACGGTGACCCATTCGTCGACGAGCTCCCGGCAAATCTCGTAGGTGCGCTGGCCGACCTTCCGCACCGCGATGCCGTCGGCGATGGTGGTGGCCTTGGGCAACGCAAAGGGGCCGCCCTCGGCGATGGCCCGTTGCATGGAGGGCAACACCGCGGGCTCGACCCCGATGATGCGCACCGTGGGCTTGACCCGTTTGGCCGCGGTGGCGATCCCGGCGATGAGCCCGCCGCCCCCCACCGGGACCACGATGGCCTCGGCGTAGGGGTGTTGTTCGATGAGCTCCAATCCCAAGGTGCCCTGGCCCGCGATGACGTGGTCGTCGTCGAAGGGGTGGATCATGGTGGCGCCGCTTTTCGCCGCGGCCGCCTCGGCGGCGGCGAACGCCTCGTCGTAGTTGTCGCCATCGAGGACCACCGAGGCCCCCAGCGCCGACGTGCGCGAGACCTTGATCAACGGGGTGCCCACCGGCATCACGATGGTGGCGGGAATGCCCAGACGGGCCGCGTGGTAGGCGACGCCTTGGGCGTGATTGCCCGCCGACGCCGCGATGACCCCGGTCCGCCGCTCGTCGGGGGACAGCGCCAACAGCTTGGTCAGCGCCCCCCGGCACTTGAACGAGCCGGTGTGCTGGAGATTCTCGAACTTCACAAAGCAGTCCGCCCCCACCGCTTCGGACAGCGCGTCCGCCCGGCGGCAGGGGGTCTCTTTGATCGCGCCGGCAAAACCCCGGCGGGCGGCTTCGATGTCGGCGAACGTGACCACGGCGCTCCTCGGCCGGGGAGCATGGCACAGGCCCACCCGTTGGCAATGGCTCCGAGCGCCGCACGTGCTACAAGGCCGCGTGCTCCTCTCGCTGCTCGCCGTCGTCGTGGTCGGGGCCCTCATCTGGGCCACGGTGCTGCTGGTCCACCGGCTCACCCGCACGGACCGCGCCCCCCAGTCCCGGGCCTCGGACGCGCTCTCCACCCTGGAGGCCCGCGGGGGCCGCCACCGCATCGGGGTGCAGGTGGTCGAGGCCGCGGCGATGGCCGCGCTGTTCTGGATTCCGTCCGCGGCGTTGCTGCTGGTGCCCGAAGCGCGCTCCGGCCTCGCCCGTTGGGCCTTGGTCGCGACGATGACCGGGGCGGTGCTCGGCGCGGTGTGGGCCTGGCGCCGGGGGGTGCTGCGGCCCATCCGCGAAGAGCGGAGCAACTCATGAACCCCTTGCTGCCGCTGTTCACGTTCGCCCAGGCCCAGAGCTTGGCGGTGTTGCCGTTCGTGGGCACCATCCCGTCGGGGGGGCTTTTGCCCTGGGCCCAGTTTCAAGGGGCCGCCGCCCTCGGGCCCGCGCCCGGCAGTGCGGTACCGCGCCAGGCGGACATGCTCGTGGTCGTCGGGCAGGTCTCGCAGAAGCTTGCCCCCATTTTGCAGCGCACCCACGCCAAGATGGCGGTGCCGTCGTGGGTGGTGCACGTGCGGCCGCCGTTGCCGGCCCGGCCCAGCTACGCCGGGGTGGAGTCGCTCGAGGAGATCATCCCCGTCGACGTGGTCATCGAAGGGGACCCGCCCGACGACGAGACCGTGGCGCGGGGCCTCGCCGCCCTCGAGGACCGGGTGCGCGGCCGCGTGCCCCGGGAGGCGACGTGACCGACGGCCGCCGCCAACACCTGTGCACCCTGGTGAAAAACCGCCTCGGTCCCTACCTCCTCCGCGACGTCGAGGTCCGGGGGGGCGAGGAGCGGGCGCGGGTCGACCGCCACCTGTTGATCACCCTGCTGTCCTTTTTGCGCCGGGACCGCGACGCCCACCTCGACATGCTCGTCGACCTGTTCGCGGTCGACCACGGCCCGGGCGAGGACGGCGACAACCGCACCCGGTACGCGGTGCACTACCGCCTGCGCAGCTCGCGCCTGCCCTACCGGCTCACGTTGCATTGTGTGTTGCCCGAGGACGATCCCACCGTGCCCAGCGTGGTGTCGGTGTTCGGGGCCGCGCATTGGTACGAACGCGAGCTGTACGACCTGTTCGGCATTCTCCCCGACGGGCACCCCAACGTGCGGCGCCTGTTGCTCTACCCCGGCTTCGCCGGGCACCCCGGCCGGCGTGACTACCCCCGGGCCAAGAGCCAACCGTTGGTGCCGCTGCGGCGCTCAGCGGTCACCACCGTCGTCGTGCGCGGGGGCGAATCGTGAAGCGGCTGTTCGACACCATCCCCGAGGCCCTCGCCCCCGACCTGCCCCTCGAGACCGGCCACGAGGACCTCCCGCTGTTGCCCCCCGACGACAACGACGTGATCCGGCCGGACGCGGAGGAGGCGCTCACCAGCGTGTCGCGCAAGGGCGGCGCGTTGGTGCACATCGACAACCCCCGGATGGGCAAACACCTGCTCTGGACGTTTGGCCCGCTCCATCGTGACCTTCCGTTCATGTTGCAGCTCCGGGCCGAGATCGACGGCGATCGCTTCGTGGCCGTGGACCCGGAGATCGGCTGGCTGCACCAAGGCATCGAGAAGCTGCTCGAGAGCACCGCCCCCGACGACGCGTTCGCGGTGTTGGCCGCCCTCGGGCCCGACGACAGCGTGCCGTTCGACATCGCCTATGCCCTCGCGGTGGAACAGCTCCTCGGCCTCGACGAGGACATCCCCGGCGACGTGCAACGGTTCCGGGTGATCCTCCTCGAGCTCTCCCGGATCCGGGCCCACCTCCAGGTGCTCAGCGACCTGGCCCGGGCGCACTCGGACCTCCGCGCCGAGGCGGTGCTCACCTTCAGCCAGAACACCGTGACGGATCTGTTGCGGCGCTTGCCCCAAAAAGACGACGTCGTCCTGCACCATGCCATTGGATCGCTGGCCGCGAGCCTGCCGGGCAAACAGCTCGAGTCCCTGAGCCAGCAGCTCACCGCCGCCCTCGCCCCCGCCCAAGCCATCGGCCAGCTGTTGATGCAGACCCCCGCGTTCGTCGACGGGCTCGGCGGGCTCGGCCCCCTGAAGAGCCGGCGGGCGGTGGCCCTCGGGCTGTCCGGTCCCGCCCTGCGCGCCACCGGCCTCGCCGACGACGTGCGGGTGCGCGCCCCCTACCTCACCTACGGCGACATCGCGCCCCAGGTCGCGTGCCGCGAGCAGGGCGATGCCCTCGCCCGCTTCGGGGTGCGCCTCGACGAGATCGCCTCGTCGGCGGCCACCGTCGTGCGGGCGGTGCAAAAGATGGACGGGGCCACCCTCACCGCCGCCCCCCGCGTCGACGGTGCGGCGTTGAAGGGCGCGGGCCAGGCCGCGGTGTCCATCGAAGCCCCGTCGGGGGAGCTGTCCCTGGTCCTGCACTGTGACGACGAGGGCTTGTCCCGGGTGCGGGTGCGGGGCCCGTCGTTCCCCCTCGCCGCCGCCCTCGGTCCGCTGTTGGCCGGGGCGCGGCTCGACGACGCGATCACGATCTTGTCCAGCCTTGGCATCTCCGGGCCCGAGCTCGATCGGTGAGCGGACCCCACCAGCGCCGGATGGCGCGCGGGACCGAGGATGTTAACACCCCCACGCTGAGGTTCGGCGGGAGGTCGTCTATGCGCACAGCGTGCGGAGTGCTCATCGTGGCGTTGCTGGGAGGTCCGGCGGCCGCGTCCGATCCCCCGGCCCCGGGCAGCGACGGGGGCGCCGCGGTCACCTACCACGGCAACGCCTCCCCCCTGACGTTCTCGGTGCCGGCCGAGGGGGTGTCGCCCCAAAAGCGCGCCGCCGAGGCCACCCGCGCCCTCGAGGCCGCGCTCGACGCGGAGCGCGAAGGCGGCGCCCCGGTGGTGAAGGTGCCCCTCGAAATCGGCCGCGCGGTGTTGCGCATCGACGACGTGGTCGTCGCGCCGCTGTATCCCGCGGACGCCACCGCCGCGGGCATGTCGCTGTCCGACTACGCGATGAGCGTGGAAAAGGAGATGGCCGCGTTCGTGCCGTCCCAGATGCGCCGCAAGACGCTGCAGCTGTTCTTTTTGCATCTGTTTTTGTCGGTCTTTGTCCTCGTGGCCATGGTCTTGACCCTGCGCGCGTTGCGCACCGCGTTCGATCGGTGGGACCAAAGCCTCGACGAGCGGCGCAGCTCGTTGCCCCCGGTGGCGATCCTGCGCGTGCCGGTGGTGAGCCGAGAGGCGCTCGGGGGCGCGCTCGCCTTCGGTCTCGCGGTGGGGCGGGTGGCCGCGTACATCGTCACCGTGGTGGCGGCGGTGGCGTTTGTCCTGTCGCAGTTCGACATCACCCGGCCGCTGTTGCGCGACCTGGTGAAGTGGAGCGGGGTGCCGCTGGTCTCCGGCTTCCAAGCGTTCGTGGGCGCGATTCCCGGCATCGTCGTCGCGGGGGCGCTGTTCGCGCTCACCCGGGCCGCGCTCCGGGTGGTCAACCTCCTGCTCGACTCCGTGCAGTCTGGACAATTGCATTGGCAAAAGGTCCCTCCCCGCCGGGTGCCGGTGGTGCGCAACCTCGCGTTCATTCTCGCCGTGGTGGTGATCACCCCCCTGATGTTGGGGGCGGTGTTCGGCCGGTTTGGCACGCCGCTGGAGACCATGGCATTGGGTGCGGGGTTCGTGATCCTGGCCGGGGCCATCCCCCTCGCGGCCTCGGCGGTCACCGGGGTGGTGGTGCTCTGGACCGAGGGGGTCCGGCCGGGGGACTGGGTCGAGGTCGGCGACGTCAGCGGCGAGGTCACGGAGATGACGTTTCGTGATCTGCGGCTGGTGCCCGCCCGGGGGGGCACCATCAGCGTGCCCTATCTCGCGCTGGTCACGCGCCCGGTGCACCGGCTGCGCGAAGCCCCGAAGGAGACCTTCACGCTCACCGTACAGCGCGACAAGTCAGCCAAGGAGTTGCTCGACGTCGTGCGCAGCACGGTGAAGAAGCGGGAGCCGGACGCCGAGGTCGAGCTCAGTCACATTGACGGCGACGTGGTGCGCTTTTCGATCTCCGCGCCCACCATCCGGGCCGGGGTCCGGGAGCAGCTGATGCTGGCGTTGTGTGAGGCCGCCGACCAATCGGCGTTTTCCCTCGCGGGGTCGGGCGATCCTCCGTGAGCGCGATTCTGGTTCTCCTCGCCTTGTTGGCGGTCTCGACCCTCGCCTCGCGCAAGGGCGCGGCCGCGTTTGTGGTCACGATCATCACCACCCCGTTGCTGCTGGGGATCGGCTTTTTGTTGTCCGCGCGGGGCCTGGCCTTTTTGCCCCAGACCACCGCGGATGCGCTGCTGCCCGCGATCCGGGTGGGGGCGGCCTGGCTCGCGGTGTTGGTGGGCCTGCGGGCGGCTCGTCCCCGGTTCACCGCCCGCGGGGTGCGGCGTACTGCAGGCACATTGGTGGTGTGCATCGTGACCTGGGGGGCGCTCACCGGGGGCGTGTTCGGGGTGCTGCTGTTGCTCGATGTGCTCGGGGGCAGCCACGCCGCCGACTCGTCGCATCTCACCGCGCTGGGGGCCGCGCTGTTGCTCGGCGGCATCGTCACCGGCTCGGGCTACCAGGCCGGGGACGAGGGCCACGAAGAGCCCATGCATGCACATTTTGTGGTGTTCTTGTCCCGGCACGATGAAATCACCGGCGCGGTGGCGATCCTGGTTGCGATTGTGCTCTGGCCGTTGGACGCCCCGGTATACGGCGACAGCTGGCTCGCCCCCGCGGTCATCCTCGGGCTCGCCCTCACCATGACCGTGGCCAACTTGCTCATCGGCGGCGTCAACCAGGACAGCACCGCCAACGCCCGCATCGCCCTGCTCGGCCAATCGGTGTTCGCCTCCGGCCTCGCCACCGCCATGGGCCTGCCCGACGCCGCGATCGCGTTTTTCTTTGGCGCGTTTTTGGCGTTCACGCCCCAGGCGATGCTCCAGCTCGAACGCGGCCTGCTCGCCACCGAGCGGCCGGTGCGCATGGCCGTGCTCGCCCTCGTCGGCGCCCACCTCGGCTTCACCTGGGAAGCGGTGGCGATCGGGGTATCGCTCGCCCTGCTCCGGCTCGGGGTCAAAATGCTCCTGCGCCCGGCGGTGGGCGGCAACGGGGCCGCGTTCCCGTTGCATTCGTTCTTGTCGTCGTCGGGCCTGGCCATTCCCTTTGCCGTGAGCTTCGCCATGACCCGGCCCGGCGGTCTGTCCGAGAGCTTCGTGCTCACCGCGGTGTGTGTGGCGGTGAGCGTGTCCGACCTGATCACCTTCGCGCTCTGGCGCCGGCCCCCCGCCCCCGACGTCGACGTGGCCGTGCTCCCCGACGCGCCCGCCCCGGGCCAAGGGGTGGCAGCATGAACGCCCCCGCGCCCCCCCCACCGCAGAACCGCCTGCTCGTCGCGTTGCGCGGTCTCGCCGCCTTGGGCCTCATCGCCGCGTGGTTGGTGGTGGTGCGGCGCCAAGGCTGGGTCGAGGCCACCGGGGGCGCGATGTTCGCCCTCGGCTTTCTCCTCGTGGCCGGCACCATCGGGGGCAAGGTCGCGGCGTTCTTTCGGCTCCCCCAGCTCACCGGCTATCTGGCGGTGGGGGTCATCTCTGGCCCCTACGTGCTCGCGCTGTTCGAGAAGGACGACGTCGAAGACCTCAAGCTGATCAACACATTGGCATTGGCTCTGATCGCCCTGCAGGCCGGGGCCGAGCTCACCCTGCCCATGCTGCGGCGCAGCCTCCGCAGCCTGATGTGGGCGTCGGTGGGCCACGCGGTGATCATCACCCTGGGCATGACCGCGTTGTTCGCCCTGCTCAGTCCGTACATGCCCTTCCTCGACGGGCTCGCGTTGCCCGCGGTGCTCGCGGTGGGGCTTTTGTGGGGGGCGATGGCGGTGTCCAAGGCCCCCGCCGACACCCTCGCCATCCTCGGGGAGACCGGGGCCAAGGGGCCCCTCGCCGAGCACGCCCTCGGGGTGGTGGTGCTCCTCGACGTGGTGGTGCTCATCCTGTTCGCGGTGGCGCTGATGTTCGCCAAGGCCGCGCTCAACCCCGAAGCCGCGCTGTCGCTGCACGTGTTCGCCGATCTGGGGCAGGAACTGGTGGTGTCGGTTGCCGCGGGCACCACCTTTGGGCTGGTGATCGCCGCGTACTTCTGGGCCGTGGGCAAAGAAAAACTCCTGTTCACGGTGGGGGCGGCCTACGGCATCACCGCGTTCTGTGCCTACTTCCACTACGACACCCTGCTGGTGTTCGTGGTGGCCGGGTTTGTGGTCATGAACCTCACCAAGTTTGGCCATGACCTCGTCGAGACCACCGAGTCCGCGGGGGCGGCGGTGATGGTGGTGTTCTTCGCCACCGCCGGGGCCCAGCTCAACATCGGGGCCCTGAAGACCTACGGCTTCATCGCGTTGGGGCTCGCCTTCGGCCGCATCGGGTTGACCTTCCTCGCCTCGCGGTTGGGCCACCGGTTGGCCAAAGACCCGCCCTCGGTTCGGAAGTTCGCGTTCACGTCGTTCATCTCCCAGGCCGGGGTCACCATCGGGCTTGGCACCATTGCCGCCAACCAGCTCGGTGAAGTGGGCGGCGAGATCGCGGTGTTGGTCATCGCGGTCATCGGCATCAACGAGATGATCGGCCCGGTGGCGTTCAAGATTGGCCTCGCCAAAGGTCTGAAGCTCGAGAACGAGCTCGACCAGATCCACGAGCTCCCCGACGAACAAGACCCGGCGATGACCCCGCCGCCTCCCGACGTGGCCGCGCTGGTCGATGAGGCGTTGGCGGACTTCACCTACGAGACCAAGCAGCACGATGACCGGGTCGAGGTGTACGTGCTGATGGACGACGACGACAAGGTCGACGGCAACTTCCTCATCCGCCACGCGGGGGAGGCGGGTTGGTCCATGCACCTGCGCTCGCAGCTGTTCAAGCCCGCGGCCCACCGGGTGGTGCTCATTCCCGAGCGGGGCATGCTCAAGGTCGTGCAGCGCATCGGCGAGCTCGAGGTCGGGGACCAAGAACTCGACGACGCGTTCATCATCGACGCCAAATCCGAGGCGAGCCCGTTCATTCGGTCCCTCAAGACGCCCTTGCTCGCGCTCTCCCCCTTTACCTTGCGGGTGGAGATCGAAAGCCGCCGCTTCCTGGTCGCCGCCGACGACCTCCCCGACGACGAAGCGCTGCGCACCGCCCTCATCGCCTCGGCCGAACTCTGGAAGCAGCTCGTGCGCAAACCGCCCGCCAAGGGCCCCGAGGGCAAAAAGGACCAAACCCCGCCCCCGCCGGTCGAGCCCGCTCCGGGGCACGACGGATGACGCGCACGCCGTGGCGGTGGCTCGCCGGCCTGGCGCTGGTCGCGGCCGCGGGGTGGGCGGTCTGGACCTGGTCGGACACCGCCGAGACCGAGCACGCCGCGGCTCTGGCCGAACAGGCAGAGACATTGCGGGCCGAGGCGGTGGCCGCGGGCGCCTCCCGGCGAGACCGGCCCACGCTCAAAGACGACGCGAAGCCCCCACCCCCCTCTTCGCCCCCCGCCCCCCGCGACCGCGATGACACCACCGGGGCCGGCCCCTCCGGCGCCGACGCCCTCCGCCGGTTGGCCGAGGCCCTGCAGCAGGTCGAGCGGCAACGGCAACAGCGGCTCGCGGAGACGCCCGCCGACACCACCGACCCCGAAAGGGTTCGGTTCAGCCCCGACGCCGCAGGCATCCGCGCCGCGGTCAAGGCCGCGATCCCCGATCTCAAGGCCTGTTACGAGCCCTGGCTGGGACTCAATCCCGACCTCGAAGGCAAGCTCACCCTCTCGTTCCGCCTGCCCACCGAGGTCGCCGACGGCGGCCCCACCGTGACCGATGTCGAGACCACCGCCGGCACCGTGGGCAACGAACTCGTCGACGGCTGTGTACGCAATGTCTTTGCGGGGCTCGACTTCACGCCCCCCGCGGACGAGGACGTCACCGTGAACTACCCCTTGGTGTTCAACGCCGCGCCCGACGACCAGGCCCCCTAGCCGACCCGCACCCGCAACCGCGCCGCCACCCGCTCGAGGTCCCCGAGCCATGCCGGCGCGGCCGCCCGCTCCTGCTGTTGTTCGAGCATCTCGGGCCGGCGCCGCTTGGCCTGCGCGAACACCGCCTGCTGCAACGGGAACACGTCGACATCGAACGGCAACACGTCGAGCACGTCGAGGGCGATGCCCACGTCATCGAAGGCGTGGGCGTCCGGCGCGCGGTCGGCCAAACGCCGCGCCACCCCATCGACGTGGGTCTGCGCGGCCTGGCGCAAATCGTCGGTGTCCAGCGCCACCGACAACGCCCGGGCCTCGTCGACCAGGGTCTTGAGCCGCAACACGTCGGGACGCTCCGCGGACAGCGTCTTTTGGACGTTGGCGTTGAGCACAAACGCGGCCGCGCTCTTGACCGTGGCCGGCAGCGGCACGCCGGTCGACGCCACGTACCGAATCAGGGACGCGTGGTGGTTGTGCATCCGGGTCGAGACCTGGGTCGCCTCCTCCAGGGCCCGGTCCAGGACCGTCCCGAGCACCGTGCGTTGCTCGTCGTTGAACAGCGACTTCAGGGAATAGGTCATCTCCAAAAAATGCCGGTCCAGCGTGCGCATCAACTCGGCGAGGTCGCCGGCGGCGAACCCCCGCTCGACCTCGGCCTTCATCGCCGCGTAGGCCGCGTCCCCCTGAAAGGCCCGCACCCCGCCCGAGAGGTTGTGGTCGCCGAGGTGCAACACCGCGTAGGCGAGCGTGGCCTCTTCGCGGGTGCTGCGCACCCGGCACCGTACACGCCCGATCCGCAGCGTACGCCGCCCCGAGGTGTGCACCGCCGCGTCCTCGCGGTCCAGGTCAAAGCCGTACACCGCGGTGTGCGGGCCAAAATCTTCGAACAGCGACAGCACCGCGTAGTGCGCCACCACCTTGGCGAGGTCGACCATCGCCGGGCGGACCGCGCGGTCGTAGATCGCGGCCCCGTCCCCCAGGTGCGGCAGGTTGCTGTGGGCCTCGCGCAGCCGCGACAAGAACCCGTGCTCGACGTGGGGGGCGTGCGGCAACGCCAGCTGCACCGCCCGGCCCGCGTACTGGATGATCTGCACCGTTTCGATGCCGCTCAGGTCGTCAAAGAACCACCCGCAGCTGGTGTACATCAACATTGCGTGCCGCTGCATCTCCAGCAAATGCAATTGCTCGCGCAGCGCGGCCCCCTCGAGGTCCGGCCGGCCCTGCCCCTGGAGGAACGACCGCAGGGCCTCGTCGCCACGGTCCAAGACCACGTCGATGTACGCGTCCCGCGCGGCCCAGGGGTCGGCAAAGGCACAGTGCGCCTCGTACACGGTCGCGAGCTCGTCGCGCAGCCAATCCAGCGCCTCCCGCAGCGGGCGGCGCCACGCCTGGGTCCATCCCCGGCCGGGGTCGGCGCAACAGCCGCAGTCGCTCTTCCAGCGCTCGACCCCGTGGGCGCAGCTCCAGGCGCTGGGCTCGACGATCTCCGCCTCGTCAGCGGGCGGACACAGGGCCAAAAACTCGCCGTAGTTGGTGACCCGGGCCAGCCCATTGCGCTCGATATAGTGCATAGCGTAGGCGAGGCCCATCTCGCCGTGCCGGTGATGGTGACCGTAGCTTTCCCCGTCGGTGGCGATGTGCACCAGGGTCGGCCGGGGGGGATCGTCGGACACGCCCCCCAACAGACGCTCGGCGAAGGCGTCTCCGTGGTCGAGGATGCGCTCGAAGGCCACGCTTTGCGACACCGGCCCATCGTAGAAAAACACCGCGATGCGGCCCCCCGAGGGCAGGCGCACCCAATACGGCCGGGTGGTGTCCACCGTGCCGGGGGTGTCTTGCCAGTCACCAGCCCCGTCGTCGGTCCACGCCCGCACCCGGCGACACTGGCCGGGGGCCAGGATCGTAAACGTGATGCCCTCGTCGTGCAGGGCCTGCAGGGAGGCGAGGTCGGCCGCGGTCTCGGCCAGCCACATGCCCTCGGGAGGACGCCCGAACCGGTGCTCGAAGTCGCGCCGCCCCCAGCGCACCTGGGTGCGCTGGTCGCGCGGGCAGGCCAGCGGCAGGATGATGTGGTTGTAGACCTGGGCCAACGCCGCGCCGTGGCCGGAAAAACGCGCCTGGCTCTCGCGGTCGGCCTCCAGGAGGGCCTGGTAGGTCACCGGGTCGTGGTCGGCCATCCAGGACAGCAGGGTGGGCCCCATGTTGAAGGACATGCGCGCGTAGTTGTTGACGATGTTGACCACCCAACCTTCGCCATCGAGGATGCGCGCATGGGCATTGGGCGCGTAGCACTCCGCGGTGATGCGCGCGTTCCAATCATGAAAAGGCGCGGCGGAGTCCTGCTGTTCGATCGCTTCCAGCCAGGGGTTCTCCCGGGGGGGCTGGTAGAAGTGGCCGTGCACGCACACGAAGCGGTTCATGATTCCTCCGGGCGGTAGGCGAGCATCGCCAACGGGGGAAGCGTCAATGTCACAGAGTGGGCGCGGCCCTGGGCCCCGATGTCCTCGGCCACCAGGCGGTCGGGGTTGTCCACCCCTGAGCCCCCGTAGGCGGGATCGTCCCCGTCAGCGATTTTCTGCCACGCGCCGCCCCGGGGCACGCCGACGCGGTACCCGGGGCGGACCACGGGGGTGAAGTTGAGCGCGATGAGCACCGGCGCGCCGTGGACATCCTTGCGCAAATAGGTGAGCACCGAGTGTTCGGCGTCGCTGCCGTTGACCCATTCGAAGCCGTCGGGTTCGCAGTCGCGCTCGTGCAGGGCGGGCACGTCCCGGTACACCCGGTTCAGCTGCGCGACCCAGCGCATCAGGCCCTGGTGGCGCTCGTCGTCGAGCAAGTGCCAGTCCAGGCTCTGCTCGTGGTTCCATTCGCGCCACTGGCCGAACTCCCCGCCCATGAACAGGAGCTTTTTGCCCGGCTGGCTGAACATGTAGCCGTACAACAGCCGCAGGTTGGCGAACTTCTGCCAGTCGTCGCCGGGCATCTTGCCGAGCAGCGAGCCTTTGCCGTGCACAACCTCGTCGTGGGACAGGGCGAGCACGTAGTTCTCCGAGTAGGCGTACATCTGGCGGAAGGTGAGCTGGTTGTGGTGGAAGCTCCGGTGGATGGGGTCCTTTTCGAAATAGGACAAGGTGTCGTTCATCCAGCCCATGTCCCACTTGTAGCCGAACCCCAATCCCCCTGCATCGACCGGGCGCGACACCCCGGGCCAAGCGGTGCTCTCTTCGGCGTAGGTCTGCACCCCGTCGCATTCCCCGTACACCGCGGAATTGAGCTCACGCAAAAATGACACCGCCTCAAGGTTCTCGCGCCCCCCATGCTCATTGGGGATCCACTCGCCCTCTTTTCGGGAATAGTCGCGGTACAGCATCGACGCCACCCCATCGACCCGCAGCCCGTCGACGTGGAAGGTCTTGACCCACCACAGGGCGCTGGAGACCAAGAAGCTCTGCACCTCGTGCCGCCCGTAGTTGAAGATGCAGCTCTTCCAATCCGGGTGAAAGCCGAGCCGGGGGTCGGCGTGCTCGAACAGCGCGGTGCCATCAAACTTCGCCAGGGCCCACCCGTCCTCGGGAAAGTGCGAGGGCACCCAATCCAACACCACCCCGATGCCGCGCTGGTGCAGGGTGTCCACCAACGCCATCAAGTCCTCCGGCCGTCCGTAGCGCGCGGTGGGGGCGAAATAGCCGGTCACCTGGTAGCCCCACGAACCATAGAAGGGGTGTTCCATCACCGGCATGAGCTCGACGTGGGTGAAGCCCAGTCGCTCGATGTGGTCGGCGAGCGAAGCGGCCGCTTCCCGGTAGGACAGGAATCGCCCGCCCTCCTCCACCTGCCGTCGCCAGGACCCGAGGTGCAGCTCGTAGATCGACACCGGGGCATCCAGCGCGCTTTTGCCCGCCCGGGTGGCCATCCAGGCCCCGTCTTCCCAATCATACTGGGTCGACGCCACCACCGACGCGTTCGCGGGAGGCTCTTCGCTGGCAAACGCGAAGGGGTCGGCTTTCTCCAACCGCTCGCCCCCTTTGGTGAGCAGCCGGAACTTGTACTTGTCTCCCGCCGCGGCCCCGGGGACAAAACCCTCCCAAATCCCCGACGACGCCCGGGGACCGAGGGCGTGGGCCGCGTCCTGCCACCCGTTGAAATCGCCCGCCACCGCCACCGCGGTCGCGTCCGGGGCCCACACCGCGAAGCGGACCCCGCGCACGCCGTCGTGCTCCTCGACGTGGGCGCCGAGCGCGTCGTAGGCCTTGCGGTGGGTGCCCTCGTTCCACAGGTACACGTCGGTGTCGCTCAGGGCGGTCACGTCGGTGCGCACCGGCGCGGGCGCCGCCCCGGTGGAGAGCGGGACCGGGTCCCGGCGACGACACTGGTCGAGGTCGGACAGCAGGGCCTTGACCTCGTCGTCCGCGCACAGCGCGTCGATGGGCGCGGCCCGGCGCCGCCAGTTGGGCATCTCGTCGCAGGTGCCGGGCACGTTCTGGGGCGCGGTCTTGCCGAGCACATCGTCGAGGCTGACCACCACCGTGCGCGCCGGGCTCTGGGCCAGCGCGCGCATCGCCCCCCGGGTCACCGCCACCGGGTCGTGCGGATCGTCGCACAGCCCCCGGGCCCGCAAGCCTTCGGCGAGCGCGTCGACACACGCCCGGCGCTGGGCCCGGTCGCGGTCCGCGTCCTCGGCCGACTGGTGACCGAGCTCGATCCGCAGCCCGATGTCGCTCCCCTCGACGAACGCGGGGAACGTGGGCGTGTCGTGGGTACCCAACGAAGCCAGCACCTCGGGGCGCGGCTCGATCATCGGGGCGCGCGGGTTGCCGGTGAGGCCAAACTGCACCAAGTGCATGCCGGTGGCGCGACGGGCCGTCATCTGGGCGGTGACCTCGTCGGGCACGGTCCCGAGATCCTCCCCCGCGATCTCGGTTTGGGTCTGGTGCGAGACCAAGCACACCACCGCCCACAGCTCCTCGGGGGCCATGTGCACATAGACCCCCTCGGTGGCCGCGCGCCCCTCGGGCACACAGTAGATGCGATGCAGCCACATCACGTGGTCGAGACGGAGAATGCCCGCGTACCGACAATGTGTCTGCAGCATGTCCCGCACGAACCGGTACCCGTCCTGGCGCAGGCCCCGCGGCGAAAACGGCGCGAAGCCCCAGTTCTGGCCCCCCGCGAACAAGGCGTCCGGGGGCGCCCCCGCGCACAGCCCGGTGGCGAACACCTGCGGAAACCGGGTCGCGTCATAGCCCTGGCCGTGGCTGCCCACCGGGAGGTCGAGATAGAGCGACACCCCCCGATCCCGGGCGTGGGCGGCGAGGGCGGTGAGCTGCCGGTGCAGCGCGGCCTGGGCGTAGAGGTGCACGCGGGCCGCGGGGGCCCCGTCGCGTTTCTTGCGGTACCGCACGTAGTCGTCGAGGTGGGGCATCGCCGCGCGGGCCTCGTCGAGCAGCGCCGGGTCTGGCCGGCGAAAGTACGTTTCGGCCAGCGCCTCGAGCACCGGCCAGCGCTGCGTGTAGGCGGCCGCGGGGTCGACGAGCTCGTCGGGGCCAGTGTCGCCCCACGCGGCCGCGACCTCGGCGAACCGGGCCTTGGCGTTGCGCGACCGGGCCCACTCGTCGGTGGCCTCGAGGTCCAGGTACAGCTCATTGAAGAACAGCCGCGACAATGGGGCATAGGGACTGACGTCGATGCGGCCCTGGGCGTCGCGTTCGTAGGACGCGCACAACAGGGGCAAGGTGCCGACGAACCGTCCGCCCTGGTCCGCGCAGAGATCGCTCAGGCCCCGGAGGTCACGAAGGTCGCCCACCCCCGACGAGCCGGTGCGCCCGATGCCGTACAGCGGCGCGAACAGGCCGTACCCCCGCGCCCCGGTGTCGGCGGGGTCGCGCCAGGTGCGCGGCGGCGCGGACAGGATGGTGAACTGGTGCGAGACCGGCCCCACCTGCAGACGCCCCCGGTGCATGCCGAACGGCAGGGCGGGCAAGGCGATCTCGGCGGTGAGGGGGACCTTCGCCGCGCGGGTCGTGCCGTCCTCGAGCTCGACGTCGAGCTCGGCCACGGCCGCGCGCGGGGCGGCGGCGCGATCGACGGGGAGCGTGCCCTCGCCGCCCCAGGCCACGACCACGTCGGGGGCGAGGGTCGCCCGCGCGGTGAGCGCGCGCCACACCGCGGGGGCTTGATCCGGTCGGGTCAACGGGGTGTCCCGCACGTCCCGGGTCAGGGCCGCGGCCACCGCGCACAATGTCTCTGGATCGGGCGTGCGGGTGATGCCGCTGGCATCGGTCGCGGTCAGGGCGATGCCCAAGTGGGCGCAAAGGGCGTGCAGGTCGGCGGTGGACACGCGCCGGTTGTGTCCGGTCACGCCCCGCTTGGCAACGCGCTCTAAAACCGTTCGCGCACCCGGGTGGTCTCGCCCGGCTTGACCTCGACGGTGATTGTCTTTTTCTGTTTGGTCTCGGGGTTGGTCAACACCAACCGGTGTCTGCCCGCGGGGAGGCGCACGACGCCGGGGGCTTCGCCGAGTCGTTTGCCGTTCTGTTCGACATAGGCCCAAGAGCCGATGACCTGGATCGCGACCTTGCCCGCCCCGGCGGGTTTGTCCGCCTTGCGTTTGGCCCGGCTCGACGAGCTGCGCCGCCGGCGCTTTTTGGCTTTGGCCGGCTCGTCGTCCTCGTCGGGGGCCGCCTTCGCGGGCGCTTCGGGGGGGGCCGGTTCTGTGGGCGCGGCCTCGGCGCCGTCGTCGGGCGCGGCCGCCACCGGCGCGGCCTCGGCGGCCGGCGCGGCCTCGACGGGGGGCGCGGCCTCGACGGGGGGCGCGGCCTCGGGGGCCGGGCTTGGTTCGGCCGCCGCGGCCAGCGTCGGCGACGCCGGGGTCTGGCTCCACCACCACGCGCCCCCGCCCGCGGCCACCGCCAACAAAAGACCGAACACCCCAGCGGCCATCAGCCCGCGGCCCCCGGCGCGCCCGGCGTCGGTGCGGGGCACGCGCTCGGTCGCGACCAACGCTTCGTCGTCGAGCTTGGCCGGGAACACCGCGGGTTCTGACCGCTCCGCCCCCGGGGGGGACGGAGCCGCGGCCGAGACCGCGCGGGCCGACGGGGCGTCGGCCGCGGCGTCGTCGGCGAGCAGGGCTTTGGGCACCACCGTGCGGGTGGGGGCGGTGTCCTCGGGCACCGCGGGCCCGGCCACCGCGGGCTCGAGGGCGGCCTGGTCGAGGGCGGCCTGGTCGAGGGCGGCCTGGACATCGGCCCCCTCCACCGCGAGCACGGTGGGCGCCTCGGGGTCGATGCCGCCCGCCCGTTGCTGTTCCATGATGCGGCGGGGCTCAGACCCCGACGTGAACACCGCGCTCTGCTCGTCGGTGCTGCCCTGGTCCCGGACCTTGGTCTCAGGCAACACCGGGACCTCATCGACGAGCACCGCGGTCTTGCGCACCGGCTTGTCCTCGGCGAACAGCTTTTGGCACAGCGGCCGCAGGTTGGTGAAGTCGACATCGTCCGACAATGTAAATGCAGCGCGGGTCAGGGCCCGTTCAAAGCCGCGCATGTCGGGGAAGCGGTCGTCGGGCCGGGGCGCGAGGGCCTTCATCACCACCGCGCTCGCTTCGGCGGGCACGTCGGGGCGCACCGTCTCGGGCCGCGGGGTCTCGCAGGTGAGCACCCGGCGCAGCACCGCGGCCTCGTTGCCCCCGGCGAACAGGCGTCGCCCGGTGAGCATCTCCCAGAGCACAATCGCGGTGGCGAACTGGTCCACCCGGTGGTCGATCTGTCCGCCCTCGGCTTGTTCGGGCGCCATGTACGCGAGTTTGCCTTTGACCACCCCCGTCGACGTGTGGGTGGCCCGCTCGGCGGCTTTGGCGATGCCGAAGTCGGTGATCTTGACCTCGCCATTTTTGGACACGAGCACGTTGTGGGGGCTGATGTCCCGGTGCACGAGGTGCAAGGGCCGCCCCCGGTCCGTCAATGTATGTGCATGATGCAGGCCGCGACACATCTCGATCGCGATCTGCATCGCCTGCCCGATGCCGAACGGAATCTTGCGCTTTTCCGACCGGTCCATCAGCCGCCGCAGGTCCGCCCCGTCGACGAGCTCCATGGCCAAAAACAGCGTGCCCTCTTCCTCGCCAAAATCGAACACCTGGACCACGTTGGCGTGTTGCAGCTTGGCCGCCACCTGGGCCTCGTCGCGGAACATGGTGACGAAATCCTCGGATTCGAGGAAATGGGGCAACACCCGTTTGATGCACACCGACTTCTCGAAACCCTCGGTGTTGGTGCGGGCGGCGAAGATCTCGGCCATCCCGCCCATCGCGATGCGTTCGTCGAGCACATACCGGCCGTAGGGGCGCGCCATCGTTCGATGTTATCGGGCCCGCGGCGGGGGGGGCAACGCAGCGCGCCAAACAAAAACGCGCCCCGGGGGGCGCGGTCTTGCTGCCGGTGGCGGAGACGGAGGTCCCCGCGGCGGCGCGGTCAGCCGACGAGCTGGTTGTCGCCGCGGCGCGGCGGGTCGGTCTTCGGCCGCACCGTCCAGCCCTTCTGGCCTTTGTAGCTCGGCGCGAGGTTGCCGTTGATTTGGGCCCAGTACGAGCTGTCGCTGGTGGCGTCGACCGAATCGACGATGGCCCCGATGGGGCACTCAGGCAGACAGGCGCCGCAATCGATGCACTCGACGGGGTCCACGACGACCATGGGCTGGCCTTCCATCGGGTAACCCTGGGGCATCGCGGCCACGTAGTGCATGCAGTCTGCGGGGCAGACCTGGACACACGCAGCGTACACTTCTGAAATACACTTGCCGGTGACGACGTGGGTCATCGTTCCTCCTTAGCCCCGGTGATCGGGCGGCCCTATCCTTCACTCCATCGCGGTTCAATTTCAAGCTACGGACGCCCGAGGGCGGCATTTTTTTTGGGCGAAACCGCTGGTCGACGAGCAGAGGCGGGTGAGAACGCGTTCTCACCTGTATCAGCTCACCGCCCCGCCCCCGGGGTGCGGATGAGGATGCGCTCGATCAACGCCTGCGAGTACGACGTCAACTCGATGAACACCACGCCCATGCCGGTGGGCGGCTCGCTCACCACCCGGACCACCTCGCCGATGCCCTCGATGGTCTCGAAGTCGTCGACGATGATCGAAAACCGGAGATCGACCTTGGTCCCCACCGGGAGCGGGTCGTCGGTGCGCACGAACACCCCCGAGCGAGACACGTCGGTGACGTACTCGGTGATGAACTCCTCGATGGTGTGAAACTCGCGGTTGACCTGAACCCGCGGCTCCGCACGTTGATCTGACGAATCGCTCACCGTTTCTCCCGTCGACTCTTGGGCGCCGCGTCTTCACTGGTGCCGAAGATATCGAACTGCTCTTGGTGAAACGAACCCCGCGGTCGCACCACCACCCGTCGATCGAGCATCTCCTCGATGCTCGCCAGCACATCCGCCTCGTCGTCGTACAGCACATCCGCGACCTCGGGATGGGCCTGGACCACCACCACCGGCTCGAAGAAGTTGGGCGCCTCCCGGGTGAGGGCCCGAAAGATGTCGTAGGCCACGGTGCGCTTGGACTTCAAGCTGCCCCGCCCCTCGCAATACCAGCACGACTCGGTCATCTGCCGGCCGAGGGACTCGCGCGTGCGTTGGCGGGTCATCTCCACCAAACCGAGTTCGCTCATCTTCACCACGTTGCTGCGGGCGCGGTCTTTTTTGAGCGCGTCGGTGAGCGCGTCGAGGACCTTTTCGCGATGGGGCGCGATCTCCATGTCGATGAAATCGATGATCACCATGCCCCCGATGTTGCGCAACCGGAGCTGGTCGGCGATTTCGCCCACCGCCTCGAGGTTGGTCTTGAGGATGGTGTCCTCGAGGTTGCGCTTGCCCACAAATCGGCCGGTGTTCACGTCGATGGCGGTGAGGGCCTCGGCTTGATCGATCACCAGGTAGCCACCCGACTTGAGCCACACCTTGCGGCTCATGGCCCGGGCGAGCTCCGTCTCAATGCCATAGTATTCGAAAATCGGCTCCGACTCCTCGTACCGCTCCAGCCGGTCGGCGAGGTTGGGGTCGCGGATGTTCATGAACCGTTGCACGTCGGCAAACGTCTTCTCATCGTCGATCACCACCCCGACCACATCGGGGGTGAACATGTCCCGCGCGCACCGCAGGACCAAGTCGAGCTCGGGCTGGACCAGCGCCGGCGCCGCCACCTGCTTGGCCCGCTTCTGCACGTCGGCCCACAACGACGCGAGGAACGCCGCGTCCTCGGTGAGCTTCTCTTCGCTGAGGCCCTCGCTCACGGTGCGCACCACGTACCCGCCGCCATGGGCGGCCTGGGCCTCGCCGAGGACTTTTTTGAGTCTGGCCCGTTCGTCCTCGTCGGTGATGCGGCGCGATACCCCCACGTGGTCGTGCTTGGGCATGTACACCAGGTGCCGGCCGGGCAACGAAATCGAACACGTCACCCGCGGCCCTTTGGTGCCGATGGCGTCCTTGGCCACCTGGACCATGATGTTCTGGCCCGGCGACAACAGGTCTTCGATGCGGCGGTCCTTGTTGCGGCGCTCCCCCTCGCCCTTGTCCCCTGGGGCATTGGCATTGGCATGGGCGTGGCCGTTGCTCCGGGATTCCTCGTCGAGGATCACGTCCGCCACGTACAAGAACGCGGCCTTGTCCAGGCCGATCTCGACAAACGCGGCCTGCATCCCGGGCAGGACCCGCTGGACCTGACCGAGATACACGTTGCCCACGATCCCACGGTCCTTGGCCCGCTCGATCAGGACCTCGGCGACATGGCCTTGGTCCATGATCGCCACCCGGGTCTCGAAGTCCGAGACGTTGACGACAAGTCGTTCGCGCATGGGTACACCCCACCATGCGGGACCGCGGGCGAAGCCGGTAAGGCCCCGCCCGGGATCACGCGGTCAGCGAGGTCAGATGATGCCGCGGGCGCGCTTGTGCAGCCGCACACCGGCAAACGTGTGCTTGATGCGGCCGATCGAACGGATGCGACGCTCGGCCAACTTGTTGGCCGCTTCGTTGGTGGTGATCTTTTCTTCGCGCGCGATCTCGTAGATCGAGGTCACGATGGCGTAGATGCCCGCCGCGTGCTGCACCGCCCGCTCGCGGTTGTAGCCCTCGAGCTCGTTGGCCACGTTGATGAGGCCGCCGGCGTTGATCACGTAGTCGGGCGCGTACAGGATGTCGCGCTCCTCGAGGGCCTTGGCGTGCTTCTCTTCTTTTTCGAGGATGTTGTTGGCGCTGCCCGCGACCACGCTGCACTTGAGGCGCGGAATGGTCTTGTCGTTGATCACCGCGCCGAGGGCGCAGGGGGCGAACACATCGCAGTCCACGTCGTAAATCGTCTCCGGGCTGACCGCTTCGACGCCGCGGAAGTCGCCCACCGCGCGCTTGACATTCTCGGTGTCGATGTCGCAGATGAACACCTTGGCCCCGTCGCGGGTGAGGTGCTGCACGAGGTGGTAGCCGACCGCGCCCACGCCTTGGACCGCGACCTTCTTGCCCTCGAGGGACTCGTTGCCGGTGGTCCACTTGAGCGACGCCTTGATGCCTTCGTAGGTGCCGAGCGCGGTGACCGGGCTCGGGTCCCCGGAGCCCCCGAGGGCGCGGGAGATGCCGGTGACAAAGTCGGTCTCCATCCGCACCCATTCCATGTCGCGCACGGTGGTGCCGACGTCTTCGGCGGTGATGTAGCGACCGCCGAGCCCCTGCACGAACCGGCCGTAGGCGCGGAACAATGCTTCTGATTTGAGACGCTTGGGATCGCCGATGATCACGGCTTTGCCCCCGCCAAGATTGAGACCGGCGGCGGCGGACTTGTAGGTCATGCCCCGGGAGAGGCGGAGCACGTCGCGGAGGGCGTCTTCTTCCTTTTCGTAGTTCCAGAAGCGGCAGCCGCCGAGCGCCGGCCCGAGGGCGGTGTTGTGAATGGCGATGATGGCCTTGAGCCCACTTTCGCGGTCAAAGCAGTGGATGACTTGCTCGTGGTCGCGAGCGCTCATCGATTCGAACACGGTCATGACAAAAACCTCCTAAAACGGTTGCGATCGATCGCATCAACGGCGCCGGTGTAAGGCAGGCTGAGATTCTCGGCAACGGCCGGAACCAGGCGACTTATCGCGCACCGCGTCAGAGGTCGGGCACGTCGACCTCGGCGGCGAACACCCGCCGCGCCGGCCCCCGCATGCGGACCCGTTCGCCCTCGCCGGGGACCTCGACAAAGAGGGTGCCCCCGGGGAGCGCCACCGGCCACATCTTGCCCGCGGCCAAGCGACCGGCTTTGACGTAAGCCGCCACCGTGGCGCACGCGCCGGTGCCACAGGCCAACGTCACCCCCGCGCCCCGCTCGCACACCACCAACGACAGGCCCTCGCCCTCTTGCTGGGCGAACGACACGTTGGCCCCCGCGGACAGGCCGAGGTGCCGGGGCAACGCCGGGCCCACCGCGTCGACCAACGCGCGGTCGGTGCCCGCGTCGAGGAGCACGACGTGGGGGTTGCCCATGCTCACCGTCGACGCGGTGAAGGCGTGGCCCCCAAAGGTCACCGCCTGCTCGAGCATCGGCCCCTGCCCTTGCAGGCCCGAGAAGTCCGGCACCGCCATGTCGACCTCGACCTGCCCCCCTGCGATGCGCACGTCGTGGGGGCCGGCCATGGTCTCGATCACGTGACCGCCTTCGTCGGGGACCAACCCGATGTCGACGAGGTACCGGCTGACACAGCGCAACCCGTTGCCACACATCTCGGGCACCGAGCCGTCGGGGTTGGTGATGTGCATGCGCACTGCCCCGTCGTTCTCGGCGGGCAACAACGTGATGACCCCGTCGCCCCCGATGCCGAAATGCCGGTCCACCAGCCACCGGCGCACCGCCACCGGGAGGGCGGGCGCAGCCCCGTCGCCCATGCGCTCGTCGACGATGACAAAGTCATTGCCGAGGCCTTCGTACTTCCAAAACGCGATGTGATAACCAGTCGACATGGTCCGCGGAGCTTTTCACCTCGGGCGCCTTTGGCCAATCCCCGTTTGGGCCGCGCTGGTGCTCGCCACCGGCTGTCCACATTATACGCCCCTCGGCGAAGCCACCCGCACCCGCCTCGCCGACCAGTACGCGGGCGAGGATCGTTACCTCGCGCAATCGGTGTACGCGGGCCCGTTCTACGACGACGACCGGTACGTGATGTGGCACGCCCGCAAGTTCGAACAGCTCGGCCACCTGCGCACCCCCGAGGGCCGGGTCTGGGTGCCCCCGCCCGCGACGTCGATCGTGCCCGCCGGGCGCAAGGTGCGCATCGACCGCATCGAGTTCCCCACCGGGGATGTCGTGTTTGGCCGCCCGCTGTTCACCCCGCGGTACAGCACTTGGGTGTGGTTGTCCCTCGCCGACGAGGCGGGCCATTTCGACGACGACGCCCCCGCGCGCCACGTGATGGTCTTGCCCGAGGGCATCCCCGACCGGGAGGTGTTTGACCAGTGGCTGGACGCCTGGCTCACCCCCACCGACCCGCGGCCCTGGCTCGACGGGCTCTCGGACGAACGCCGGGCCGCGGTGGCCCAAAAGCGGGTGCTGGTGGGCATGGACTACCGCACGCTGGTCGCGGCCTGGGGCCATCCCGACCGGCTCACCGAGGACCAACTGCCGACCACCGCCGAGACCCTCGAGGTCGCGGTCTACGGGCCCACCGCGGTGATCCTGCGCGATGGGCGGGTGGATCGGGTCAGCTCCGGCGCGGTCAGCGACGCGGGGGACGCTGTCGCCGGAGGAATCGGCGCGCCGGCTCCTCGATGAAACGGTGAGCGGGCAACGTCAGGCCCACGATCACCACGCACACGATCCCGATCACGGGCAGCGACCACGCCACCCCGAGCCGGCGGCCGACCCCTGAAAAAAGCGAGAGCAGCGGGGTGTGCAGGATGTAGAGCGCGTACGACGACAGCCCCACCGCGACGAGGGCGGGATGGGACAGGGCCCGGCCCACCGCGGTGTCCGACGTCGCCAACAGATAGATCAAGCCCGCGAACAACGGCGCGTAAAGAGCATTGTGCACAAGCGGGTACGGCAACCAGGAGCCGGTGTAGACGGCTATGCCCAAAAGGCCCAACACCGTCCCGGTCCAGACGCCGGCCCGGGGCACCGGCTCCCCCCGACAGAGGTACAGCCGGCCCAGGCACACCCCGAGGACAAACTCGAGGCCCCGGACCAAGGGGCTGTACTTCAGGAAGTTGAGCCAGAACAGCTCGTGGTCCGGTCCCACCGGGTAGACCCCGTCGGGGGTGAGCGCGATGTAGGCCCCCGACGCCAACAGTGCCACTGCATACGCGCCGGCCATGCCGACCACCGCCCCCCGGGCGGACAGCTTCATCGCCCGGGGCGCGAGCCACAAAAACGCGAAATAGAACGAGAGCTCGGCCGAGACCGACCACGCGGGGGGGTTCCACCCGCCGGCGTAGGGAGGAAAAAACGCCTGTACGCCGAGGAGGATGCTGCCCACCAACCCCGCGTCGTGGCCGAGGTCGCCGGTGAGGTGGCCGCGGAGGATGGGGAGCGAAGCGAGCAGCCCCACGAGGTAAAGCGGGTAGATGCGCGCCCACCGCGCCACCGAAAAGCCCACCCGGTCGAAGCCGCCGGCCTCGAGGGGGTCCCGGTAGGCGTAGACGAGGATGAACCCCGAGAGCACAAAAAAGAAGCTCACCGCGATGTAGCCGGTGGCGACCACCGGGCGAAACCATGTATAGGCGCCGGCGGCGGGCACCCCGGCCAGCGCATGAAACAGCAACACGTGGAACGCGGCGAAAAACCGCAGCCCGGTCAGGCTCTGCAGCAACGGAAGGTCAGCCTTCTTCCGGCTCGGGATTCAGCATCTGCGCCTTGGTGGCGAGCAGGTGGTCGAGGAGCTCGAGGGCGCGCTGGTAGCCGAGGGCGGCTTTTTTGCCCGACGCTTTTTCTTTGGGGGACGCGCCATTTTTGCCCATCTCGTCGAGGACCGCGTGTCGCTCCCGCATGCCGTCAAGCCACGGACCGTCGGCTTCCACCTGCGCCTCGATGAAGGGAAAGCCGATGCTCTCGGGCTCGCTGGCCTCCTCCGACGACGCACCGGGCGCGGCAGCCCGGGGGCGCTCGACGGGCTTTTTGACCGCATCCTGGATCTTGAAGTTCTTCAGGTCGTCACTCATGGCGGGCCTCCAAATCGAGCGAGCCCACCATAGGACAGTCCCGTGCCCCACACCAGGGTCCAATAGAAGCCGAAGCGCACCCGCACCGGGAACGCGGGGCCCTTCTGAAATCCCCAGTACAGCAAGAACCACACCCCGATGGCGATGCTCACCGCCCCGAGGAGCACCAGGATCACGCCCCCTTTGCGTCGACGACGGCGGCGCTTGGCCGAGGAATAGTCCCGCCCGCCCCAGTCGTCCTTTTTCAACACCGTGAACGTGTAGAGCGCGATGATGAAGTGGGCCACGCCCCCCGACGACAAACCGTTCCAGTGGCCCGCGCCGGCCACCGACAGCCAGGGCAAAAACGACCCCACCAGCATCGCCAGGGCGGCCACCACCACGAGCTTGTCCGCGCGGGTCGCCCCCGCCCAGTCGTTGGTCCACGAGCGCTTGCGCGCCTCGAGTTCGATCGCCAGCTCGTCGAGCGCGCGCGGGCTGTCCTCGGCCACCACCGGCGCCCCCCGGGCCGGGGCCGGCGCGTACTCCTCGCCGGACACGGGCATGCGCGCGCCGACCTGGGCGTACAACAACTTGTGCCCGGGACCGGCGGGGGCGGCGTCGGCCGACGCCTTGCCGCCCACCTCGGAGGTGCGCACCGCGGGCGCGGTCGAGGTGGGACGCGGCTCGATGGCGGTCCGCTCCAGGTCTTCGTCGTCAGCCACGGGCCCATCCTACCGCTGGACCGCGGCCGGGTGATAGGGGGGCCGGGCGCGTGTGGTATGTCCCGGCGATGTCCCCCGCGGCACTGTTCGGCACTCTCGTCCTCGTGGCCAGCGATCCCGCGGCCGCGGCGCCCGCGTCCGATGCCGGCGCGCTCATCGCCGAGGGCGAGGCCTTGCTCGACGAAGACCCGGCCACCGCCCAGGAGCAGGCCGAGTGGGTGCTCGGCCGCGGCGACCTCGGACAAGCCGAGCACGCCCGCTGCTTGTCTTTGCTCGCCCGGGCCGCGGCCGCGGCCGGCCACGACACGGTGGCCGCGACCGCCCGCCGGCGGGCCGCGATCCTCGCCGCCCCCGACGACGCGGTGACCGCGCGCGCCCTGCGCCTCGACGAGGGCGACCTGAGCGGGGTCGAAGTGCGGCTGTTGCACGACGAGGAGGGCTGGGTCGCGGGGGTGCGGATGGGCCCGGGGACCGAGCCCCACGCCCTGTCCACCCCCCGGCCGGTGTTGTTCTGGCCCGCGGGCCCCGAGGGGGCGCCGGCCACGGTGTGGCTGATCACGGCCCAGGGCAATGCCATTGTCTCGCTGAAGGTCGAGTCGCCGCCCGCGCCGGACGCGCCCGCGCCCACGGGGCGACCCGGCCCGCCCCCGCCCGGTGACGACGACGCGGGGTCGCGCCTGTGGGCGCCGTGGCCTTGGCTGTCTCTGGTGGGGGCTGGTGCAGCGGGATTGGGTGTGGTCTGCTTTTCCTCGGCCGCGATCACCTTTGTGCTCGCCCAGGACGGACGGTTGGCGTGGGAGCCGCTGTCCAACCTCGCGGTGGCGGCGATGGTCACCGGGGCGGTGCTGTCGGTCACCGGGGTGGCGGTGGTGGGGGCCGACCGGTTGCTGTTTGGGGGAGACAATGAAGTTGCAGAAAAGACACCTGATGTGGGGCCTGGCCCTGTGGCTGTGGTGTACGGCGAGTAGCGCCCAAGACGACAACCCCCTCGCGGGCATGCTCGAGGCGATGCAGGCCGCGGCCCAACCTCCCGCGCGCTACGAGCTCCCCGGCACCCGAGCGGAGATGACGCTCCCCCAGAAGGGCTACGTGTTCGCCGGGCAGTCGGCGCCGGTGACGCTCACCCACGTGGCCAGCTCGGCACAGATTCAGCTGCTGGTCGGGGACGGCTTTTCCCCGGGCACGGTCAAGAAGGCCATGGCCATGCAACTGGAGGGCAAGGTCACCGGGGCGAACAACCCCAAGCACCGGGGGCGCGCGTTCGCCGCCACCGGCACGCGCACGGTGTTCGGGATGTCGATGCCCACCTATGTCCACGCGGTGGCGTCCCGAGAGCCGCGCCCGTCGGTGTGGATCCTGGCCTCGGCCTCGGGCGAGATTCCCGCCGAGGTGAAAAAGGCCGCGGACAAGATCGCCCGCAGCATCACGTTCTTGCCCCTGGGCAAGGTCAAGCCGGTGGTGTTGTCTTTCGGCGGCGGCTTCGACGGGGTGACCGCCACCCTGACCCTGCCCGGGGACGGCGAGGCCACGGAGAACACCAAGACCTCGTTCGTGGCCACCTACGCGCTGCTGCCCGGGGGCCTCCAGGTTCGATGGGTGCGTTCGCAGAGCGCGACCGAGGCCTTGGGCCAGGCCGTCGAGAGCACGGGCGGGGACGTGGGCCGGGCGAAGTCGTTCGCGAAGGGCAAACGCGTGACGTTCGAGCACGGTGCCGACACCGATCGCATGCGGGTCACGGCATGGGCGCGCCAGGTCGGTCCCCAACACGTCTTGCTGGTGACCGAGGCGCACGCGGCGGTGTTCGACGACCCGCAGCACCAAAAGCGCTTTGACAAGATCGTGAAGTCCTTGAAGGTGACGCGCGGACAACAGCCCGACGCCCGGCTCAGCGCGGCCCTCACCGGGTTGATGCTCTACAACTACACCGGCAGCGAGAACCACTCGTCGACGCTGGGCTGGTCGCTCTGTCCGGGGGGGGTGGCGTACGATCGCACCCACAGTTTTTTCTCGAGCGATTTTGGCTCGTCGATCAAAGACGCCACCAACGAGCGGGGGGAATGGAAAGTGGTCCGGGCCGGGCAAGGGTTCGACCTGTGGGTCCGCTTCCCCTCGAAGGGCGAGTCCCTCTACAAGTTCAAGAACCTGGCCCGCGGGGGCGCGACCCACGTCTCGGGCAAGGTCTGGCTCTCCAAGCGCACCGGGTGTGGTGGATAGCCGGGCCAGATCATGGGCCGGCTGCGGATCCGTCGCGCGGGGCCGGATCTGATCCAATGTTGTTGTCCGTGCGGCAAAAAACCGCTGGGGCCCGCGCCTCCGGAGGACGGGCCCCCCACCCGGGCGATTTCGCCCTACTGTGCACAGCGACCGCGTCGCCATGCGGGGGCCTGGCGGACCGATGCTTCGGTCCCCGAACAAATTCCGCCAGATCGTGCGATCCCGCCCACCGGTGGGCCAAACGGCCCGGGTAGGCGACTGTAAGTCTGCGTTTCTAAACACTTTTGTGCGAAACCGCCCCTTGCTCTGCCGCCGAACAGATCCGTACGGTGGCGTTCACGCTCGGGCCCCACGCGGGGTGGGAGGGGATGTCACCCCCCCGCGATGTCCCGGGGTTGAGCGCACCGGAGGAGGAAAAGATGGGCCGTCAGATTCTGTTCACGTTCAGTGTGTTGGCGCTGGTTGTCGCCGCCGGCTGCCCGCAGCCGGTGGACCCCAACGAGGCGGTCACCCCGCCCCCCACCGACAACGGCAACATCACCATCGACGAGGTGGTGGACAACCCCACCGACCCCAACGACAACGTGGGCGGACCGGACAATCCCATTGTCGAGCCCCCCCAAGACTGCGGCGCGCTCCCGGTCAACGGCCAAGTCCTCGACTGCTATGCCCTGTTGTCGGCGGACAACTACTGCGGCGTGGTGTTCGCCGACCCCGCGACCCCCAACTTCCAGCTCGTGAGCGCCTGCGGCCAATGTGACGGCACCCTCTTCTCCGCCCCCACCGGGGTCGACTGTGGCAACGGCGTGACCGGGGAAGAGACGCCGCCGCCCCCCTTGCCCGAGAGCACCTGCAAGTCGTGTCACGCGCCCAACGATTACGACGGACTCCACTCCATCGAGGACCCCCACCCCTGGAACGGCCCCCTCGACTGCACCACCTGTCACGGGGGCGACGGCACCGCCACCAACCCCGTGTACGCCCACATCTGCCCGCCCCCCGCGGTGGGCAATCGCCAGCAGCAGATTCTGGACCCCCGCGCCTTCTTCCTCTCCTTCACCACCGCGGGGGTCCAGTTTCTGCCTGACTACACGTGCGCCACCCAAGGCGGCGGCAGCAAGACCGTGCAAGCGGTGCAGTGGCTCAACTTCATCAACCCCGGCGACATCCGCTCCGCCAAGCTTGGCCTCGGCTGTGGCACGTGCCACGGCGCGGGGGCCGAGGCCGCCGGCTACAAGGGCGGCGACGTCGTGGCCAAGGTCGAGCGCAGCGTGATGGGCCAAGCCTCGGGCCTCAACTCCGGGAGCCGCCACACCGCGGGCATCGAGAATGTGTATGCAGATCGCCGCGGCAAGCTCAGCGGCACGGACTATAACACCATGGGCGACTTCTCCGCCACCGACGTGACCAACCCCGAATACAACCCCGCCACCCGCTCGGTGGGCGAGGTCGGCTCGTTGCGCATGGCCGAAGTGAGCACCACCGACGGCTTCCAGTTCGACACCAGCTACACCGCCGCTGACGTCAACAACGCCAACAACAACAACAACATCAACCTCGACAACTACCCCAACGGCATCAACAACGCCCGGGCCGCGGACCTCTACCAGGAGATCCTCAACCAGGCCTGCACCGGCTGCCACCTGCAGAACGCGTACAACAACAACCGCGCGGGCGACTACCGCTCCACCGGGTGCTCGGGCTGTCACATCGAGGTCAACAAGCTCGGCCGCGCCACCGGCCGCGACCCGAATACCCCGGTCTACGAGCCGGCGGATCCCAACTTCCTCACCCCCGGCGAACACATGCACGTCGCCGATCACCGCGTGCGCAACGTGATGAAGTTCCCCGGCCAAGGGGTCAACACGGTGGTGCAAGGCATCGGCCTGCAGAACTGCCTGGTGTGCCACGAGGGCTCCAACCGGACCACGTTCCAGTACCAGGGCATCCGCCTCGACCAGAACCAAGACCTCACCAACGGCAACTTCTACCCCAGCAACAACACCGTGGCCTTCACCAATGCCGCTGGATTGTTCGGCGAGAACCAGTTCTTCAACAACCGCAACATCAACCAGTGGATCGAGACCGAGATCTGGGAAGCGGACATCGCCAACCTCATCGGCCAGGCCGGTCAAGACGCCACCCCCCCCGACGTCCACCACGAGGCGGGCATGGGGTGCGCCGATTGCCACTCCACCGGCGCCACCCACGGACGCGGCCAAATCTACTCGCGGATGAAGATCCAGACCCACGAGAACGACGTGCTGTGTGAGACCTGCCACGGCACCATCGATGGCTATGCCCAAACCGACGGCACGCACATCCTCACCCAAGACGGCCATCCCCTGACCAACACCTACGCCGACGGGGACCCCAGCGAAGGTCAGTTCTGGCTTGTGTCCAAACTCGACGGGTCCACCCACTACATCCCCCAGACCCTCGACGTGGTGAACGGCGCGTCTGGGGAGTTTGGCAAGCAGTACCCCATCGGGGCCGCGCGCCAGGGTTCAATCTTCAACTACGTCGCGTCCGCGGCCATGGGCCGGTACAACGGCGGGCTCGACCTCGCCGACGGCATGGGTCCGTTCCAGCCGCACATGGACCCCAACGCCTTCCAGGTGACCAACAACTTCAGCCACTCCGACGGGGTCGCGGGCCAGCCCAACCAGGGCATGGAGTGCTACACCTGCCACGCGTCCTGGCAGAACAACTGCGTGGGTTGTCACCTCGACGCCAACTTCGACAACAACCCCCAGAACTTCTTTTACAGCCAGGTCATCGGCGAGCGCATCTACTTCAACTTCGCGGCCAACTTCGTGTACCAAAACCCGGTGGACTTCATGCTCGGCATCAACGACCGCGGCAAGATCTCCTCCTACCAAGGCATGCATCGTTTCTGGAGCTACACCGACTTCAACAACGACACATCCAATCGCATTGCCACGGGTGACCGCAACGGCCTGGGATTCGACCCCGCGCTGCTCAACGCCAACCGCAACGACCAGCCCGCCCTGGAGAACAACCCCTTCACCCCGCACTCCATTCGGGCCCGGGCCACCCAGAACCAGGTCGGGGCGCGGGCGTGTCTCAACTGCCACCTCTACAACAACAACGCGACCTTCGCCTACGACCAGAACCAGGACGAGTGGGCCAACGTGCAGGACTACATCGCCAACACCGAGGACTACGCCAATGCCATTCCCTTCAACGTGAACATGGCCTACGGGCTCGGCTCTGACCTGTGGCTGTTCGACGCTGACGGCAACGCCGTCGTCGACACCAACAACGCCCCGGTCTACAACCTCGACCGCATCGTCGAGCAGAACGGCGCGTCCAACTCGTCACATGCCCACCCGCTCCTCAACCCGCTGAACATCAACCCGCGCTACGCCGACCCGGTGGGCACCAACAACGTGCCGGTGGTGCGCCCGTTGACCGCCACGGTGCTGCAGCGGCTCCAGCTGCTCAACAACCAAACCGGCCTGACCGACATCTACCTGCGCAACCTGGTGCCGGGGCAAGACCCCGCGGCCACACACGCGTACGCGTACGACTCGTCGTTCAAAGACCTGGCCTACGCCAACCAGTAACAGTTCGTTCCAAGACCCTTGGGGGCCTCCGCACTCTCTCTCCAGCGGGGGCCCCTTTTTTTTGGGTCGCGCCGACCTACATCTCCTCCCCGCTCGCATCGGCCCGATGTCGGAGTGCAAGCCCCGGTTGTTCGCTGCATGCTGACAATGTTGTTCGGCTGTACCGTATAATCAGCGGTTCCATTCGACGGGGGAGGTCGCATGGCGGGGGACATCGGTTGTCGGCGGGGGGCTTGGCCCGCCGTGCTCGGGGTGCTGGTTGGGGTGACCGGGTGTTGGGACCCGCCGCCCGCGCCCACCGCCCCCGACCCGGTGGCGCCGCCCGCGTCCGGGCATTTCCGGCCCGTGCTGCCGGGGACCGACGCGCCCGGGCCCGGCCCCGGGCCGATGCCCAACCCGTGGGAGCCGTGTGTTGACGACGACGACATCGTGTCGCCCGAACCATGCGATGCGATCCCCTTGCCCGGCGGCGAGGTGCTCACCTGCTCGGACCTGTTCGACCCCGAGACCTACTGCGCCCATGTGTTCGACAATGTCCCTGGCGACGGGCTCTTGGTGCTCGGCGCCTGCGCTGCTTGCGACCCCCTCTTCCTCACCATCGCCGACGAGGTCACCTGTGGGCCCACCCCGTTGCCCGACATCCCGCCCCCGGCCCCGCCGCCGGGGACCTGCACCGCGTGTCACGCCCCCGCCGGCTACGATGGTGCAGGCTCATTGGGCGATCCCCATCCCTACACGCCCCGGTCGCAACCGATGCGGTGCGTGACCTGCCACGGCGGCGACGACACCGAGACCAACCCGTTCTATGCCCACGTGTGTCCGCCCCCCGCGGTGGGCAACCGCCAGGACCAGGTCCTGGACCCTCGCGCGTTTTTCCTCGCCAACACCTTGGTCGGGGTCGCGACCCTGCCCAACTACACCTGCCCCACCAGCGACGGCGGGACCCGGACGGTGACCGCCACCGATTGGCTCGCGTTCCAAGACCCCGGCGACCTGCATGGCGCGCGGGCGGGCAAAGGATGCGGCACCTGCCACGGCCCCAGCGCCGACGAGGAAGGCCTGGCCGGGGGGGACATCGTGACCCCGCTGTGGCGCAGCGTGATGGCCCAAAACACCGGCATCTTCACCGGCGCGCGCCACGGCGCGGGGATCGAAAATGCCTTCCACGAGCGACGCGGCCTCGACGCCAACGGCCTGGCCGACCTCGGGGTCAGCGACGTGGACAACCCGGACTTCGACCCCGTCACCCGCCTCGTCGGTGAGATCGGCTCGCTGCAAGCCAACAAGGCGATCAGCACCGGGGCCTTTCTCACCGCCACCGGTTACGCCGCGGATGACGTCTCCACCGCCAACAACACCAGCGACCCCAACGCGGACAACTTCCCCAATGGGACATCCAATGAATATGCATCCTATCTCTACCAGGAGATCTTGACCCAGGCCTGCAGCGGCTGCCACCTGCAAAACCGCGCCGGCAGCACCCAGGCCGGCGCCTACCGCCGCTCCGGGTGCTCGGCCTGTCACGCGCGCCCCTCGATGCTCGGGCGCTTCAACGGCCACGACCCCATGGTCAGCACCTGCGAGCCCCTCGACCCCAACTTCCTCACCCCGGGCGAACACGCCCACGCCCTCGACCACCGCGGCCGCAGCGTCGCCACGCTCCCCCAGGGCCCCGACCCCACCGCCCTGGTCGCCGGCGTCGGCGATGACAGCTGCCTGCTGTGCCATCAAGGCTCCAACCACACCGTGTTCCAATACCGCGGCTGGCGCCTCGACGAGAACCAGGACCTGACCAACGCGGCGTTCTACCCCCGGGCCGACCCGGTGGCCTTCACCAATGTATCTGCATTGTTCGGCGAGAATCAGTTCTACATCGGGCGCCACATCAACCAATGGATCGCCACCGAAATTTGGGAACAGGACGTGGCCGACCTCCGGGGCCAAGCCGGGCAGGACAGCACCCCCGCCGATGCCCACCACGACGCGGGCCTCGGGTGCGTCGACTGCCACACCACCGGGGCCACCCACGGCCGCGGCCGGCTGTTCAGCCGGATGCGCGACCAGACCCACGCCCACGACGTGAGCTGCGAGACCTGCCACGGCACCATCGATGCGTACGCCGCAACCGACGGCGTGCACCCCCTGACCCAGGACGGGGCCCCCCTCGACCACATCTTTGTCGAAGGCGATCCCCAACAAGGCGATCTCTGGCTGGTGTCCAAGCTCAACGCCACCCTGCACTACGTGCCCCAGGTCAAAGACGTCGTCGACACCACATCGACCAAGCTCTACCCCCCGGGCGCGACCCGGCAGGGCCCGATGCTCAACCGGGTGGCCTCGGCGGCGATGGGCCGGGCCGACGACGCCGGCGACGGCAGCGACGGCACCGGACCGCTTCAGCCGCATTGGCCCACGACCACCGTCAACCCCGCCGTCCCCTTCGCCCACAGCGACGGGGTGGGCGGGACCGCGGGCCAAGGCCTGGCCTGCATCACCTGTCACGCCAGCTGGCAAAACAACTGCATGGGCTGTCACCTCGACGCGGCGTTTGATGATCGCCCCGACACGTTCTTGTACAGCCTCGCCGACGGGGAGCGCGCGCACCTCCAAGTGAGCCCCGCGGTCCGGTACCAAAACCCCGTCGACTTCATCCTCGGCGTCGGCGACCGCGGCCGCATTGTTCCCTATTTCGGCCTGCACCGGTTCTGGAGCTACACCGACCGAGACAACAACACCTCGCTGCACATCGCCACCGGCGACCGCAACGGGCTCGGCGACGATCCCGGCCTGCGTGATCCCAACCGCCACACCCTCCCCGCCCTCGGCAGCCACCCCTTCACCCCCCACACCGTGCGCGGCCGCCCCACCATGACCGCGGTGGGCCCCCGGCAATGCCTCAACTGCCACCTGCCCCACCCCGACGACGTGTACGCCCACGATCAGGACGGCACCGCGTGGTCCGGGGTCGCCGACTACATCGCCAACACCGCCGACTACGCCCGCGCCATCCCGTTCAACGTTCGGATGGCCTACGGCCTCGGCTCAGGGCTTTGGCTCGCCGACGCCAACGGGGACTTCGTCGTCGACAGCAACAACCCCCCGGTCTACGACCTCGACCGCATCGTCGAGGAAAACGGCGCCTCCAATGCCGCGGACGGCCACCCCCTGCTTGACCCCTTCGCCATCAACCCGCGTTACCTCGACCCCGCCGGCACCAACCACGCGGGGGTGGCGCGGCCTCTCACCGCCACCGTGCTCGCCCGGTTGCAGGCGCTCAACGCGGTGGGCCTCACCGACATCTACGTGCGCAATCTCATCCCCGGCCAGGACCCCGCCACCACCCACGCCTATGCCTACGACGCATCGTTCAAAGACATTGGCTATGTGGGCCAATGATCAGGGACGCGACCACGCCGCCCGCAACGCCTGCTGGGCCTCGTCGTTCTTCATCGAGAAGTCGCGGTCCCACAAGCTCGGCCCCGGGATCCACTTCCACCAGAACATCCCCGCGAACCATCGCTGGCGCGGCAACAACCCCAACGCCGCCCGCATCAACCGCGCCCGGTAGGCGATGACCGCGTCGTCACCGTCGGTGTCCGGCACCCAGGGCTCGTGACCGGCCTTTTTGCCCCGGGCGTAGCCCACCTCCGCGAACAGCACGCGTTTGCCGTGTCGCGCCGAAAGAGACTGCATCGTCTTCAGGTGCGGGCCCCAGCCGCGCTCGATGTCGGCCACGCTGGCGCCGAGATGTCGCGCCACCGGGAAATAGGCCTGCACCCCGATGAGGTCCAGCTGCGACCAGAACGGCACCCGCGACAGCTTGTCCCAGTTGGCCGCGTAGGTGAGCGTGCCCCGGTAGGTCTGGCGCACCGCGGCCACGATGCCCGGCCACTCCCGGCGGTGGACCGTCCCCTCGAGCTCGGTCCCGAGCGCGAACAAGGGGACCTGGTGACGTTGGGCAAACCGCGCCTGGTCCACAATAAACTGTGAATAGCCACGGAAGAACCGCGCCCATTGTGCCTCGTGAGCGAAGGTGATCGCCCCCCGCCAGGAAAAGCTGCCCCAGTAGGCGAGGTGGGGCTTGACGAACAACCGGACGCCCTTTTGCCGGGCGATCTCCGCGCAGCGATCGAGATAGCCGGTGTCCGCGGCTTTGCTCCATTGCACCGCGCCGTCGGTGCGCACCCGGGCGTAGGGGTGAATCTGCACCGCGTCGGCGCCGAGGGCTTTGATCTCGTCGAGGGCGGAGGCCATGGCGTGGCTGCCCCAGATTTGCCCGTACATCGGACAGGACACGATCACCCCGCGCCACGGGGCCGGGGCCGCCTCGGCGAGGGCCCGGCCCCCCAGCGCCAGGGCGGTGCTGCCGATCAAAAAGCGGCGGCGCGTGCTCATGGGGGAAGGATAGTGCTTGCTGGGCGCTTGGCGGACACCGCGCCGCGCCGGCGTCGGACCCAGGCCCGCCGCCGAACGCAGGCCCACCGATGAACGCAGGCCCACCCACTGTGGGTGGGCCGGATCCGGCCACCCCCACCACCTCGCGGGGCACACCCCTGCCAGGTCGCGTCTGCGAGCGACAAAATGTAGGGCGCCATGTGTACTGTCTCCGGGGGCAAGCCCTTGGACTTGCGCCACAGGGCGATAAATATTTGATTTTATTACAAAAATCAGACACCGACGAGCAGCGTCCGCGCCTCTTTGCACGGTTGACCAACGCCGCACGCCTCTGTACGTAGACCATTCGTGTGGGACACCCACACACCCGTCCACAGAAGGCCGCGGCTCACCCGGAATGGTTCTGGGTCGAGGGTCGCGGTGACGGAAAGGAAATTGAAATGGCTCGTTATACCGGCCCCCGTCTGAAGATCATCCGCCGCCTCGGCACCCCGCTGCCCGGCCTCATGCGCACCGACCCGGACCTCCGGCGTCCGTACCCGCCCGGCCAGCACGGCCCCACCCGTCGCAAGAAGCTCTCGGACTACGCCTTCCGTTTGATGGAAAAGCAAAAGCTGCGCTTCCACTACGGCGTGAGCGAGAAGCAACTGAAGCGCTACGTCGCCGACGCGTTCCGCCGCAAAGGCAACTCCGGGACCAACCTCCTGCAGAACCTCGAGCGTCGCCTCGACAACGTCGTGTTCCGCATGGGCCTCGCCCCCACGATTCCTGCCGCCCGGCAAATGACCGGCCATGGCCACGTCACCGTCAACGGCAAGAAGGTCGACATCGCGTCGTACCAAGTGCGGGCCGGCGACGTCATCGGCGTGCGCGAGAAGTCCAAGTGGAAAGAGCGCGCGGTGGAAGCGATGGGCGACCCCAACAACCTCACCCACCCGAGCTACCTCGAGGTCGACACCAACGGCGTCACCGCCAAGATGTCGCAGCTCCCCGAGGCGGGCGATTGTCCCCTCGACATCGACCCCCAGCTCATCGTCGAGTACTACTCCGGCAAGTGATCGGTCCTCGACCGACAAGAACGCCCCCGCCTCGACGGGGGCTTTTTTGTGCCCGCGCGCCCTCGTCACCGCGCCCGGCGCCGAGGCGACGGCGATGTGGGATGCCTCGATTTCGACACCCCACCGGGGGAGCGGTACCATTGGTCCATGCGCCTTCTCTGGATCGTTCCGCTCGCTTTGGTGTTCTCCTGTGGCCCGTGCACGCCCCCGGAGGTGATCGGGGATGGCGATGGCGATGGAGATGGAGATGGCGATGGCGATGGCGACATCGATTGTCCCCCCGGGGCCCCCGACGCGGACGATGACGGGCTGTGCGACGCCGAAGAGGCCCGCCGGGGGACCGACCCCAACGACGCGGACAGCGACGACGACGGCCTGAGCGACGGCGACGAGGTCCGGGACGGCACCGATCCGCTCGATGCCGACAGCGACGACGACGGGGTCGACGACGGGACCGAGCGCGAGAACGGCACCGACCCCAACGACCCCGACAGCGACGACGACGGCCGCAACGACGGGGACGAACGCGACGTGGGCACCGACCCCATCACCCCCGACGAAGCCTGCGCCTCCCGGTCGGCCCAAGCCAGCCTCGACGAGCCGCCCCCGGTGGACATCATCATCGCCATCGACTCGTCGGGCTCGATGGACGCGGAGATCGCCGCGGTCCAGCAGAACATCAACGTCAACTTCGCCAACATCATCAGCGCGAGCCAACTCGACTACCGCATCATCTTGCTCGCCGACTACCCGCCCGCCTCCAAGAACCCGGTGTGCATCACCGCGCCCCTGTCCGGCGACGACTGTGAAGAGCCGTTGCCCCCCCAGCCCGCCATCACCGAGCGGTTCTTTCACTACGACATCATCGTCGACAGCCACGACGCCTTCGAGAAGCTGGTCGATACCTACGACCAGCCGGACGAGCATGACCTCGCCCCCCAAGGCTGGGGCGGGTGGCTGCGCCCCGGCTCGAAGAAGACCTTCCTGATCATCTCCGACGACGACCCCAACCAAGGCGCGGGCTGGTTCGACGATCAACTCCTCGGCCTGTCGCCCGAACACTTCGGCACCCAAGACGACCGCAACTACACCTGGCACAGTATCATTGGCATGGTCGCCAACGACCCCGTGACCGCACCCTGGCGCGCCGAGGACGGCATCCAAAACCAGCAGTGCAACCCCGGGTCGGAATCCGCGGCCACTGAGTACCAAGAGCTCTCCGTGCTCACCGGGGGCCTGCGGTTCCCCCTGTGCAACAACGAGAACTTCAACGTGGTGTTTCAAGAGATCGCCCAGGGCGTGATCGAAGAGGTCATCCTCCCCTGCACCATCGTGCCCCCCGCGCCCCCCGCGGGCGAGACCCTCGACCTCGACGGGGTCGCGGTGGTCTACACCCACGGCCCCACCGGCGCCGCAACGTCACTGGATCGCGTGAGCGGGCCGGGGGCGTGCACAGCCACATCCTTCTACGTGACCGGCCAGGCGGTGGCGCTGTGCCCCAATACCTGCAGCACGGTACAAGCCGACACCAGCGGGACCCTCGATTTCTACTTCGCCTGTGAAGGCGACCTGCCCGACCTCACCCCCGACGGTGGCGTGGCCGATGCCGGGGGTGACGACTGCAACTCCTGCGAAGACTGCGGCGGACAAGCCTGCAACGAAGGCACCTGCGGCGCGTGTGGGTCCAACGAAGATTGCTGTCCCGACCACATCTGCGCCGCGGGCGCCTGTGTGTTGATCGGGGGCTGACGCGCCGGGACCCGCCGGTTGCGGTCCACCGCCGCGCGATCTATTTCCACGTCGTTGTCCACGCTTCGACCTCGATCCGGTGCCCGCAGACATCACGACAAGGTGATGATCGGCCGGGCCGAGCGCGTGCGCTTTCTGGATTGGGGCGCGCGGCGGCTCAAGGCCAAGGTGGACACCGGGGCCAAGACCAGCTCCATCCACGCCGAGGACATTGTGCGGCTTCCTCGACGGCGGGTGCGGTTTGCGATGATCATGGACAAGGGCGAACGACGCCACGTGGAGGCCCGGGTCACCCGGGTGGCCCGGGTCAAGTCGTCCAACGGCACGTACGAAGACCGCATTTTTATTGAAGCCCGGGTCCAGGTGGGACCTGTGGTCAAGACCATTGAAGTCAGCCTCACCCCGCGTCCCGACATGCGGTACCGCATGCTCCTGGGGCAAAAGGCCCTCGAGGGAGACTTCGTGGTCGACGTCAGCCAACGCTACATCGCGGATCGAAGCTTGAACCGCGACGAGGAGAAACCTGCCCGATGAAGCTCGCCATCCTCTCTTGCAGCCCGCAATGTTACAGCACCCGCCGCCTCAAAGAGGCGGCCCTGGCCCGGGGCCACGAGGTCAACATCCTCAACACCCTGCGCTTCGCCATCGACCTCGAGAGCGCCACCCCCGAGCTGCACTACCGGGGCAAACAGCTGTCGCACTACGACGCCGTACTCCCGCGCATCGGGGCGTCGATCACGTTCTTTGGCACCGCGGTGGTGCGCCAGTTCGAACAGATGGAGGTGTTCTGCACCAACCCCGCCACCGGCATCTCCAACTCCCGGGACAAGCTCCGCAGCCTGCAGATTCTCAGCCGACACCAAATCGGCATCCCCAAGACCACGTTTGTCCGCGACCGACGGGACGTGCTTGAAGCCATCAGCCGCGTCGGGGGCGCGCCGGTCATCATCAAGCTCCTCGAGGGCACCCAAGGGGTGGGCGTCATCCTCGCCGACACCGACAAGATCGCTGAGGCGATCATCGAGACCCTGCAAAGCACCCGACAGAACGTGCTGATTCAGAAGTTCATCGCCGAGAGCAAGGGGCGCGACGTGCGCGCGTTCGTCGTCGGCAACCGGGTGGTGGCGGCGATGCGGCGGGTGGCCCAGGGCCAGGAGTTCCGCAGCAACGTGCACCGGGGGGGACGGACCGAGGTGGTGGAGCTCGACGAGCGATACCAGCGCACCGCGGTGGCCGCGGCCCAAATCATGGGGCTCAACGTCGCGGGGGTGGACATGCTCGAGAGCAAAGACGGGCCCCAGGTCATGGAGGTCAACTCGTCGCCCGGGCTCGAGGGCATCGAGACCTGCACCCAGCTCGACATCGCCGGCGAGGTCATTGACTACATCGCGAGCCAAGTCGACTTCCCCGTCCTCGACATCCAGCAGCGGCTGACCGTGTCCAAGGGTTACGGGGTGAGCGAGCTGCACATCCCCGAAGGGTCCAAATACATTGGGGTGACCATCGCCGACAGCGGCCTGCTCGAAAAGGACATCAACGTCCTCACCCTCTACCGCGAGAACAAAGTGGTGCCCAACCCCAAGGCCTCGCGCGAGCTCCACGCCCACGACCGCCTGCTCTGTTTTGGCAAGATGGAGTCCATGCGCTCGCTGGTGCCCAACCGCAAAAAGCAGGGCAAAACCACCCTGCCCCTGGAAACCGCGCCGGCAGCGTCCGACGCGGCCGAGCGGGCGGATCTGTTGCGGCAGTTCATGCCCAACGAAGAGCTCTGACCCCGCGCGCCGAAAAAGAAAAAGCCCCTGATAAATCAGGGGCTTAGCTCGTGGTGGGCCTGGCGTGACTTGAACACGCGACCTCACGCTTATCAGGCGTGCGCTCTAACCAGCTGAGCTACAGGCCCACGATGGGTGTTAGCTAGCGGATTCAGCCCCGCCTGCAAAGCCCTTATCCCCCGCCGACCGACATTCCCGGCCGGCGCGCGCTCAGGTGCCTTTTTGCGCCTGGGCCGCGTAGGCCTCAGCCGCGGCCCACACCCGGAGGACGTTCTCCCCCGCGATCTTCTGGATGTCGTCGTCGGAAAAGCCGCGCTCGAGCAACACCCGAATGAGGTTCGGGTAGGCGGCGACGTCCTTGAGGCCGTAGGGGAGCGAGTCGCCGACCCCATCGAAATCCGAACCGAACCCGACGTGTTCGATGCCGACCAGATCGCGGATGTGCTGGATGTGATCCGCGACTTGCTCGACGGTGGCGACCCCCAGCGGACGCGACCGATAGAACTTCGCCTTGTCGGCCTTGCCCGCCTCGTCGTCTTTGACCGCGTGGTCCTTTTTGTATTTGTCCCAAGCCTCCCAGCGGGACGCGGCGAACTTTTGCAGGTCGCCGTCGATGAAGGTCGAGCCGAAGTTCACCTGGACCACGCCCCCTTGGGCCGCGACCTTCTTGATCAGGGCGTCGCTCATGTTGCGCTCAAACCCCGGGGTGAAGTGGCGGCAGGACGAGTGCGACGCGATCACCGGCGCCTTGCTCTCGGCCAAGGCCTGCTCGGCCGCGGCGTCGGACAGGTGGGAGATGTCGACGAGGATGCCGAGGCGGTTCATCTCCGCCACCACCTGTTTGCCGAACGGGCTCAGGCCCCCGTTGACGTGGCGGTCGTCGTAGCTGCTGTCCGAAATGTGATTGTCTTTGGAGTGGGCGAGCGTGATGTAGCGAATGCCCCGCTGGTGAAAGTGCGCGAGGTTTTTGAGGTCGTTCTCGATGGGGCTGCCGTTCTCCATGCCCAGGGGGAACGCGATCTTCTTGGCCGCAAAAGCGGCGCGTACGTCGGCCACGCTTTTGGCGACCACGAAGTCATCGGGGTGTTTTTGGGCCAAGCCCTCGACGAGGTCGATGAGCGCGTCCGCCGTCGCCTTGGCGCCCTGGAAGGTCGGGGCCCCGGGCCGTTCGTAGGTCTCTTTGTCCGCGGGCACGTAGATGGACATGAAGGGGGCGTCGAGGCCGCCTTTGCGGGCGCGCTCGGCGTCGAAGTCGCCCTTGTCGGTGCGCTGGCTGACGTCTTCTTTCGGCGCCGCCTTCGGGTTTTTGGGATCGAACAGGCGGTAGGGCAAATCGACGTGGGTGTCGACGATGAGCACCCGCTGGGCCAGGCCCCGGGCGCGGTCGAGGGCGACCTTGCTCTTGCCGATGGGGCTTCCGGCCGGGCCCGGCGCGGGCTTTGCCGTCGAGGCCGCGGCCGACGACGCGACCTTCTCCGTGCCCGCCTGGGCGGGACGGGGACAACCGGTCAAAAGCGACAAGCCGAGGGCGGCCCCGACGACGAGAAGAATGCGTGCAGACATGGGGTGGGGCTAGCACGGGGCCCGGCCGCGCCCAATGGGGCCTACCCCCACGCGGGCGGGGGCGGTAGGCCAGAGGCATGCGCAAGTGGGTGTTGTTTTCGATGGCGCTGTGCTCCCCGCTGGTGGGGGCGGAGGTGTGGCTGCGGTCGGAGGCCCAAGCCCACATCGGCCGCGCCCCCGAGCGCGCGCGGCGGTGGGGGATCGTGCTCGGGGCCCCGGCCCAGGACGGCCGGCTCTCCGATGTGCTCGCCGCCCGGCTGGATGCGGCCGCGGCGCTGTGGCGCGCGGGCCTGGTGCGGCAGCTGCTGATCACCGGCGACGACGGACGCTTTGCCACCGACGAGGTGACGGTGATGCGCACGGGTCTTCTCGCCCGGGGGGTCGACGAGGGCGCGCTGGTGGTCGACGGGGGCGCGCCCCGCACCCTCGCGAGCATGGTGCGCGCGCGAGCCTTGTTCGACGTCGAGGACGCGGTGGTCGTGACCAATGCCTTTCACTTGCCGCGGGCGGTGTACCTCGCGCGGCGGTGTGGCATCGACGCCTTCGGGGTCGAGGCCGAGGACCGCGCGGGCTGGGTCAAGCGGACCGGGTGGTGGGTGCGCGAACGGGCCGCGGTGGTGCGCGCGGTCTACGACACCAGCCGCGCCCCCGACGCGCTCGACTGAGCGTCGTCCCCGCGCCCAAACGCGGCCCGGACCGCGCGGGGGTCATCGGTCATGATGCCGTCCGCGCCGACGTCGAGCAGCGCCCGGGCCTCGTCCGCGTCGTTGATGGTCCAAAAATCCACCGCCACGCCCAGCGCATGGCACTTGTCCACAAACGCGGTGGTGCCGAACCGAAACGGCCCCGCCCCGGTGGGGATCTGGGCCCGCACGCGGTCTTTGAACACCGGGAACCACCCCAGGGCGAACCGGGGCAGCGTGGCCAGCCACACGATGTGTCGACGACCGAGCACGATGGTGCCGGGGAAGCCGGCCGCCCGCAGGGCGTGCAACGTGGGGGTGTGAAAACTCGCCAAGGTCACGCGCTCCTCGGCGTCGTGGGCCCGCAACACCCGGAGCAACGGCCCCACCATGGACGGGGCCGCTTGTTTGACGTCGAGGTTGAAGCGCATATCGGGCCAAGCGGTGAGCGCGTCCTCCAGCCGGGGCACACAAAAGCCCTGCCCGGTGAACGGCCGCTGCCCATCGTCGTCGACAAAGCCCCACCCCGCGTCCCACCCCTGCACGGTGGCGTAGTCGGTCGCGGCGATGGCCTCCTCGTGTCCGGCCATGCGCCGGCCGGTCTCGTCGTGGCTCATCACCACCACCCCGTCGCGGGTCAGGTGCACGTCGGATTCGATGACGTCCACCCCCAGCGCCACCGCCCGTTCGAACGCAGGCATGGTGTTTTCCGGGAGCTCGGCACAGGCCCCGCGGTGTCCGTACAGAAGCGGTCCGGTCACGACGACAGCCTCGCCAACCCCGCCCCCGCGGGCCGCAGCTGGCGATCGCGCAGGTAGGCGCTTTGGTACCGGACCCGGGCCGCGTCCACCGCCCCCTCGCGCTCGGCCAGGGCCGCCCGCAATGTCTCTGCTTTGGCCTGGAGCCGCTCGGTCCGGTCCGACGTGGGCAACCGCACCAACGCGGCCTCGAGCTCGTCGAGGGCCATGCGGATGTCGGACGCGGGGGCCCCGGCGGCAAACAGCGCGCGGGCCCGCACCGCCAGGGCCGCGAGCGCATCCTGGCGGCTGGTCATCGCGTCGAGGACCTCGAGGGCCTTGTCCGGCTGCTCGGTGCGCACCAGGGCCGCGGCGTAATAGACCCGGAGCGCGGGGTTCTTTTTGTGTTTGGCCAGGCTGCGCATCAACCGCGAACGGGCCTTGTCCGCCTTGTCCACGTCGGCGCGCTCCAGGTCGATCAGCGACCAGCCCCAGTCGCGGGTGAGGCCCGACGCGGCCTTGAACCGGGTGCGGAAGCGCCCCCGGGTGCCCACCGGCGGCATCTCGTAGGACGCGCTGCGGTCTACAAATGCCAATGGATCCCGGTCGAGGAGCGCGTCGAGCAGCGCAGGGTCGTCCGGCTCGGCGCTGAGCAGCAACCCGAGCAAGGCGTCGAGCCGTTCGGGGTCGTGGTTGTGCGCGCGGGCGAAGGCCTCGCGGGCGGCGGCCGGTTTGCCCCCGTCGAGCATCGCCTCGCCGAGCAGGGTCCGGGCCAGCGCGGGGAACTCCGCGTCCGCTCCCGCGTCGAGGGCGTTCTGGGCCGCGATGTGCGCGGCCTTCTCGTCTTCGGCGCTGAGGGCAAAATCCGCGTCAAGCAAATGGGCCACCGCAAACCGCGTGCGCCGCGCCTTCAGCGCGGCCAGGGTCGCCTCGCCCTGCTCCACCGACGACGACGCGTGCTCGACCGCGGCCCGGTACGCGGTGAGCAGCGGGGGCTCCTGGCCCACCGTGGACCGGTCCCGGACCAGCGCGGCGGCTTTTTTCAGGTCCGCGAGGTCGTGGACCGCGATCTGCACCGCCAGCAACCGCAGCCCGGTGTCGTAGGGCGCGCCGGACAGGTGACGGGCCAGGGTGTCGTAGGCCGCCTCGGGGGCTTGGGCCAGCACCGCGAGCTTGGCTTGCACTTTTAATGCATAGGCATCGAACGGCTCGATCGCCAGCCGCCGCTCGGCCGCGGCCCGGGCTTTGGGCAGGTCACCGGCCCGAAGGGCGAGCGCGGCCTCGGCCCGGAGCAAGGCCGGGCTGTTGGGCCACAGCTCGCGCGCCCGCGCCGCCACCCGGGCGGCCGCGTCGCGGTCGTAATCGAGCAACGCCTCCGCCACCAGGCGAAGCTCGTCGGGGTCACGAAAACTCTCGCCCATGCGCACCAGCTCTTGCGGGCCGATGCCGGACTGGAAAAACCGGCGCGCCACCACCGCCTCGGCCAGGCGCAGGTGGGCATCCTGGGCGAAGACCTTGCGCGCGCGCCGGACCACGTCGGGGATGTGCTCTTGGGACAGCGCGGCCCGCGCGTCGGGGAGCGCGGCCCGGTTGCGCACGTACAATGCCAATGTTTCGGGCTCGGCGGCACCGGCGAGCATAAGCTTCTGCAGCGCCCGGTCCACGCCCCGCCGGTCCTCGTGGCGGCCCCGCGCGACCTGCATCGAGAAGTCTTCGCGCCGCGAGGCCTCGACCCCCTCCCCCAGGTTGGGCAGGCCCTTGACCCCCTCCCGCCAGGCTTCGACGGTCTGGTCGTCGAAGAACCGGGTCAGCGGGGGCGCGGCGTCGGCGGGGTTGTCCCCGCGGACCCGGGACGCCAAGTCCGCGAACCACGCCGGCTGCTCGGTCACCACGTAGCCCGCGCCCGCCCCCACCCCGAGCAGCACCGCGGCCCAGATCCACGGCCCGCGCCGCGCCCGGCTCGAGCCCTCGACGACGCGGGCGGCCTCGGGGGCTTTGGACAGAACGTCGGGGGGCCGCACCCCGAGGAACGACATCGCCTGGGCGGGAATCATCGCCCGGCCCGCGATGCCGACTTTGTGGCGGTGGGTGATCTGCCCGTCGCGGGCCCGCTGGATGAGCTCGTCCTTGCTCAGGCCCTCGTCGCGCTTCCCGTCGGGGTGTTCGACGGTCCAGAGCTCATCGTGGGTGCGCTGCGGGACCGCACCGTAGCGCTGGTGCCGTCCGCTCACCACCCGCCCGTCGAGGTCGAGCGACGGCCCGTCCGTCACCGCGAGCTCGAGACCGGTGGGGCCCAGGTCGATCTCCATCTCCCCGGTCACGGGGGTGGCGGCGGGCGTGGGCGGGGCCGCGGTGAAGGGCGGCGGGGTCGAAGCCTGCAGCAGGTTCGCGAGGTGACCGAGCACCGCGCCCCCGTCGGCGGGGCGATCGTCTTTGTTCTTCTCGAGGAGGGCGGCGAGCAACTGGGCTTCCGGTTGGGTGATCACCGCCTGGGGATGTACCTTTTGGGGGTGGGGCGGCCGCTCCTCGATGTGCCGCATCATGATCTCCACCGACGACCGGCCGGAGAACAGCTGACGTCCGGTGAGCATCTCCCACCAAATCACGCCCAGGGCGTAGAGGTCCGCGCGGGCGTCGACGTCAAAGCCATGGATCTGTTCGGGGCTCATGTACCCCGGCGTGCCCATGACCACGTCCTGTTGGGTGACGCGCTTGCGGTGCATCTCCATGCGGTTCTCTTCCATCACGATGGCGAGGCCGAAGTCGAGGACCTTCACCGTGCGGCTGCCGTCGGGCCGGGGCACCAGCATGAGGTTTTCGGGCTTGAGGTCGCGGTGCACGACCCCCGCGGCGTGGGCCGCCGCCAACGCCCGCGAGGTCTCGAGCACGATCTGGCGGGCCTCGTCGGGGGGAATGGTCCCGCGGGTCTGGATCTCGTCGACCACCGTGCTCCCGGTGAGCACCTCCATGGCGATGAACAGCGTGCGATCGGCGCCGCGGCCATAGTCGAACACCTCGACGATGTTCGGGTGGCGCAGCTTGAAGATGGTCTCCGCCTCGGTCATGAAGCGGGTGACGGCGACGTTGTTGGTCAACAATTCGGGGTGAAGCACCTTGAGCGCGACCGGTTCGCCCCCCTTTCCCCGCGCGCTGTAGACGTAGCCCATGCCCCCGACGCCGAGCACGCCGTCGACGGTGTAGCGTCCACCGACGGTGGTTCCGATCGCAGGGCCGGTCGCGGTCTGCAGCGTGCGCCTCCTAGAAGAGTTTGGGCCGGAGCTTTTTCACCCGGACCATCTCTTCCTCGTCGTCTCGTCGCTTGAACCAAGACTTCTTCTCCCCCGGGCCTTTTTGGCGCTGGCCCTCGGCCATGCCGAGGATCTTCCCGAGGTTGTTCTTGAACGAGAGGTTTCCGGGGGCCAAGTCGCAGGCCATCATGAGGTTCTCCGAGGCGGTGGAGTAGTCCTTCAGGCGGGTCGCCTGCAACACGCCCAAGCGGTTGTACAGCGGCGCGGCCCGGGGCGAGATGCGAATGGCCTGCTGCAACGCCTCCACCGCCCCCCGGTAGTCCCCTTTCATTTCGAGGGTTTTGGATTCTTGGAAGAGTCGAACCTCGGGGGCCACGGTGGTCTTCTTCACCGCGTCGGCCGCGTCTGACCACTGGCGGAACAGGGACTTGTAGCGCGCGTTGTTGGGGTCGTAGATCATCGCCAGCTTGGCGTTCATGCGGGCGCTGGACAGGTTTCCGGCCTCGGCGTCGCGCTCGGCCTGCTCGAAAATCTTCGCCGCCTTGCGGCTGTGCTCGAACGACACCTCGGCCACCGGTGCGTCACCGTCGTCCGCCGGGTCGTCGCGGGGGGCGAGGTCGGGACCGCCCTCCTCGCTGTCGTCGTCGGACAACGCGAGTTCGTCGTCGTCATCGTCCTCGTCGTCATCGTCATCGATCTCGGCCAACACCGCCGCGGCCTCGACCAGCACCCCGGCCTCGAGCGCAGCGGCATTGTCCACCGGGGGGGCGGGGCCGAGGTCGTCGGGGTCGAAGTCGAGCACGTCCTCGCTCGCCGCGGCTTCGCCCGGCGGGGGCACCCCCATGCCCGGCAGCGCGGCCACCCCGGCCCCGGGCAAATCCGGCACCGACACCGCACGAGGCACCGGCATCACCGTCGGCTCGTCCGAGTCGTCCATGTCGTCGAGCAGCTCGTCCGACGGGGTGTCCACCACCTCTTCGGGGTGCACCGACTGCAACGCGCCGCTGGGCAACGACATGGGCTGGAGCTGATCGGTGCCCGGGCCGGCGGCATCGGCCGCGGCTTCGCCCTCGACCTTTGCCTCGGCGGCGGGCGCGGGTTGCTCGATCAGCGACTCGGCCACATCGACGACCAACGAGAACGTCCCCGTCCCGTCGACAAAGCCATCCGCGTCGTCGAGCACCCCCGGGGGAACCGCGTCCGCCCCTTCGTCGAACCCGTGGTCGGCGCCCGCGGCCATGCCGTCGTCGGCGCCATCCTCCACCAGCGGGGAGTCGGTGCCACCCTCGCGCGAGATCTCCAACAGACCCGAGGCCTCGGATTGGGATGGCCACCGGCTGATCAACACCCGGGTCTGGGGCTCCTCGATCTCGCTGTGGATCTCCTCGATGTCCGAGGGGGAGACGCTGAGTTCTTCGATGCCCCCGGTGGGCACGTCGCTGTCGTCGAGGGGGGCGACCTTGCCGGTGGCGGCGTTGTGAATCTCCTCGCCCGGCGCGGCCGAAGGGAGCACCGCCTTGTCACGAATGTCGGTGGGCCGCTGATGAATAAACCCGTCGGCGGCGTCGGCGTAACCATCGACGTCGACCTCGGCGCCGTCGCCCCACGGGTTGGCGTCCTCTTCATCCGGGGCGTCCGCCACCGAAGGCGCCGCGCTCTGCACCGCCAAGGCCGCGGTGGGGTCGTCGGGCCCGAACCCCGGTCCCGGGGCCGGGACCTCCGCCTCCGCGACCGCCGGCTCGACCGGCGCCGCATCCACGGCCGCCTCGGCCGCGCCGTCCTCAGGCGCTTCGAGGCTGATCGGCCCCTTGCCTTTGAGTCCCGCGGGCAGCGGCGGCCGTCGGCGGCGCTTCTCCCCCGACGTCGACGGTGGCGCGTCCCCGCCCGCGGCCTCGTCGCGCAGCGCGCTCAACAGCGCCGAGGGGACCATCTCCACCCGGGTCGCATCCGGGGCCGAGCTCTCCTCCACCTTGCGCTTTTTCCGACGACGGCGCTTCTCCTCGCGCAGCCGATCGCGGCGTTTTTTGCGCGCCGCCGATTTGCGGGCCTCGTCCACCACCCCGCCGAGGCGGATCGCGCCCTTGTCCGCGAGGGTGGCCAACACCGTGCGGAGCTCGTCGGCGGTCATCCCCGACTTTCGCCGAATGCGCCCCACCGGCCGTTTGCCGTTCACGAATTCCAGCACGTGGCGCTCGTAGGGATTCAGCCGCATTGCCTCGACATCGAACTCGACGTCCTTGACCGGAATCGCGTCCGGCCGAAGCAACGCTTGGGTCGCCCGCCCGACGTAAATGCGCGCCTGGGTGACCTCCCGCTGCACAAAGCCGGTGTCCTCCGCCGCGAAGGAATCAAACTCGATGCTCAGGGCGTCGCCGAGGATCAGGTCATCCTCGCCGAACTCGGCCATCAGCGGCGGCTCGGCCGCCTCGTCGGAGACCCCGGCCTTGCGCAGCCGGTCGTCCCGTTCGTCGTCGGTGATGTCCGCGCCCAAAAAACTCGTGTCGAGGACGTAGTCGCACCCCGGACAGATGACCTCGTCGGTCACCGGTCGTCCGCATTTCGGGCACTGCGCCTCGCTCAACGTGGGTCCTCCTCGCACCCCCCGGCCGCCGCCGGGGACGGTCCGCGGATGGGTGAGTGGATGGTACCAGGAAACCGGCCGGCGACTCTACCTCCGACGGAGGAAAATCCCCTAAAGTTTCGCCACCTTACGGCTATTCGTAGCGCCCCGGGCTGTCGCCCAGCAAAAACAACGACAGGCCGCCCACGAGGACCAACGGGCCCAGGGCCGAGACCACGATGCCGGCGGGGAGCAGGCCGAAGTTGACCACGTTCTTTTGCAGGTCGAGCGCCTCGCGCTCCTCGGCGGTTCGCACCGCTTGCTGGTTGTACGCAGCGATGGCGCTATTCACATAACCCGCGGCGAAGTACGTGCCCACCAGTGTCCCTGCACCGGCGGCGGTCAGCACCACCCCGAGCCCCATCATCGCCCACGACGTCCCCTGGACCAGCCACGCGGAGAACACGTAGTCGTCGAGATACTCGGGGGTGGGGGTCAGAGAGAGCTCCACCTCTTGCTCCGCCCCTTCGGCCACCTCGACCAGCCGCGAGACCCCGATGAAGCCCTCCTTCTGGGCATCGAGCCGGTGTACGCCCGCGGGGACCGGCCCCTCGGCGGTGATGGGGGCGCCGTCCCAGGTGAGCTCGAGGTCGTCTTCTGCGGAGACCACCCGCAATGTGCCTGTACCCGACCCGTACCCGGACAACAGCGACAGGGCGCACAGCCGGAGGGTCTCGCCCACCAGGCCCGCGCCCGCCACCACCTCGGTGCACTCACGGCTGCCGTCGTCGACGATGGCCTGGACCGCGACGTGGTGGTCGCCGCCCACCACCTCCACCCGGGGCACCAACAACACCTCGACCCCCAGCCCCCCGGCGAGCTCGCTCAAGCAGCTCAGGTCGTTCCGGCAGCCGGACAGGTCCTCACCTTCGAACGTGGCCCACAACGCCGGGCCCCCGCGCGGGGCCACCCCCGGTGTGGCCCCCACCGCGTCGGCCAAACGCACCGAAAAGTCCGTCTGGTCCGCCGCCGACAAGTGCGGCGCGTCGAGGGGCAAGACCCCCACCGACGGGGCCGCCGCCATCATCGCCAGGGGCATCAACAGCATCATGGACGACTCCTTCAGACCCTTCCACGGTAGCCGCGCGGCCTTTGCCAGAGCAACTTTCGGTCACCACTTTCGCCGCGGCCCAAAGCGGGCTAACGGGAACCGAGGAACGACGTGGACGAGCTGTTCGACACCCTGGCCCGCGAAGACGTGCACCACCTGTTCGTGTGGAGCGACAAGGCCTCTGGCCTGCAAGCGGTGGCGGTGATCGACGACGTGACCCTCGGCCCCGCCGCCGGCGGCATCCGGACCCAGCCCTACCCGTCGTGGGAGCACGCCATCGCCGACGCGGCCCGGCTCGCGCGGGCGATGACCCTCAAGTGCGCCCTCGCCGGGCTCAACGCGGGGGGCGGCAAAATCATCGTCGCCGAGACCCCGCGCCTGTCCCGCGAGCCCGCGTTCACGACATTGGGCCGCCGCATCGACGACCTCGGGGGCCTGTTCCGGGCCGGAAGCGACCTCGGCACCGGCCGGCGCGACCTCGAAGCCGCGGGGGCACAGACCGAGTTTGTGCACACCGACCTCGACGCGACCACCGACGGGGTGGCCCGCGGGGTGGTCAGCGCGTTGACCGCCACCGTCGAGGAAAAGACCGGGCAGGCCTCGCTGGAGGGCATCAAGATCGCGGTGCAGGGCTGCGGCGCGGTGGGCGAGAGTGTGGCCCGGGCCCTCGCGGCGCGCGGCGCGACCCTGTGCATCGCCGACGTCGACCGGACCCGGGCTGAGCACCTGGGCGACGAGCTGTCCGCCATCGTGCTCAACGCCGAGGACATCCTCACCGCCGACGTCGACGTGGTCTCCCCGTGCGCGGTGGGTCGGGTGATCACCGCCACCCGCGCCGACAACATGCGGGCCTGGGCCATCTGCGGCGGGGCCAACAACCAGCTCGACGGCGACGACGTGGCCCAGCGCCTGCAGGACCGCGGCGTGCTCTACGTGCCCGACATCATCGCGTCCGCCGGCGGGGTGGTGGACGGCATCGGCCGTGACGTCATGGGCCTCGACGACCGGAGCGCGCTCATCGATGCCCTCGGCCCGCTCACCCGAGAGGTTCTGCAACAGGCCCAGGCTGAAGGCACAACCACATTGGCGGTGGCCCGGGCCCGCGCGTTGGCCCGTCTCGACCAAGCCCGCCGCGCCCGCGGTTGATGCCGTCGGTGGAGCGTCGCTACTCGACGCCGGCGAGCTTGACCACGGTCACCGTCGCCACCGTGCTCGCGCCCCCGAGCAGGACCGCGCCGAAGATGGCGGCGGACCCGAAGAACATCCAGTCGGTGTTCCCCTCGAGGTTGTTGGTGCACCCGAGCACGGGACACCCGAGGTAGGCGAGCCCGGCCCCCGCCGTGGCCCCGGCGGCTCCCCCGACGCCACCGACCACGACCACCGCGGCGATGCCGGCCAGGGCCCAGGAGGTGTTCACCTCGGGGGTGGTCTCGGCCGCGGCGACGGGCGAAGCCAGCCCCATCACCAAGAGCACGGCCGCGAAGCCCGCGGCAAACTGTGACAAGCGGCGGCCCTTCATGGCGAGCTGCTCTCCACCGCCACCGGCTTGCCCGCGTTTTCGTCGGTCATGGCCACGTAGTTGTCGTAGCGCGATTGGATTTGGGACACGTACTGCACCGGCTCCTCCCCGCGACAGTAGCCATATTTCGCGTCGCGGTAGTATCGGGGCTTGGACAACAACCGCAGCGCCCGCTCCACGTGACCGAACCACCGGCCGTCGTCGAGCCCCTCCTTCTCCGCGAGCTTGCGGGCGTCGTCGAGGTGGCCGGGCCCGACGTTGTAGGCGGCCAACGCGAAGCGAACGCGGTCTTTGAGTTTCATGTCCGGCTTGTCGTACCGGCTCATCAACCAAGCCATGTACTTGGCCCCGCCCTTGATCGAGTCCAGCGGGTCGAAGGGATCTTTGACCCCGACCTCGCGCGCGGTGCGCGGCATGATCTGCATCAGGCCTTGGGCCCCGAAGTTGGACTTGGCGTTGGGGTTGAAGCGGCTCTCTTGGTAGGCCTGGGCCGCCAGCAGGCGCCAGTCGAGGCCGGCCCCCTGCGCCCCCTCTTTGAACGCGTCGTCCCACGGCGAGATGCCGCCGCCCTTGTCGATGCGCAGGTCCTCGCTGCGCACCTCTTCAGCCCGTCGCGCGTTCTTGTGGTAGCGGTTGTACAGAATGTTGAACACCGTGCCGCGGTGGTGCTTTTTCAAAAACGCGTCCGCCGCGGCCAGGAGCTTCACGTCGTCGGGGCGGGTGGCGAACACCGCCTTGACCGTCTCGCCGGGGAGCGTGAGCGCGATCTCCAGGTCGTCCCGGTGCAACAACTCCACGTCGACCAGCCGCTTGGCCACCACCGTGGCGTCGACTTCCCCCGAGGCCACGAGATCGAGCACGTCCTCCGGCTCGAGGGTCTCCTTGGCCGCCCGCAGGTTGATGCCCACGTCGGGGTTCTCGGAGGCGAGGTCGCGCATGCGCTTCATCGCCGACGACGAAGGCCGCAGGGTGATCGTGGCCTGCCCCAGGTCTTTGATGTCGGCGATGGCGGGCACGCGCCCTTTGCGGGTCACCACCACCAAGGGGCTTTCCAGATACGGGCGGGTCACCGCCACCCGATCCACCCGGGGCGCGTCGTCGGGCAAACCCGCGATCACGATGTCGCCCCGCCCCTCGAGCAACCAGGGAATCACGTCCCGGTTGGCCCGGGGCACGACGATCTCCAGGCGCACGCCGAGCTCATCGGCGAACAGCTTGGCCAGCTCGTAATGAAAACCCGCCTCGGTGCCGCGGTACAGGAAGTAGCTCGTCGAGTTGTTGCGGGTGATCACGCGCAGCACCTGGCGCTTTTTGATCTCGTCGAGGTCGGCTTCGTAGGTGAGCGCGCGGTGGCCGGTGAGCGCTTCGGCGAAACGCGCGTCGGGGTCTTCCTCGGGGGCCGGGACCTCGGCGGCGGGGGCTTTGTCGACGGGGGCCGGGGCCGGCTTTTGGGGGGCCGTGGTCTCGGACTTGGGGCAGCCGCCCAGGAGCAGGGCCACAGCACCGGCGACAGAAACGCCCAACCAACCATGCGCGGTCGACATCCCGGCAAGCATACCGCGAACCCGCCCCGCGCGGGCGGCCCCCTTTCCCTGCCGCCAAAAGCACGGCATGGCCCAGAGCGTGACCCCCACCAGCCGCCCCGCCCTCATCCACATCCGGGACCCCATCCACGGCACCATCGCCGTGTCCGTGGACGAGATCCGGCTCATCGACCACCCGATCTTTCAGCGGCTGCGCAACGTCAAGCAGCTCGGCTTTGCCGACTTGGCGTTCCCCGGGGCGACCCACACCCGCTACAGCCACAGCCTGGGCGCGATGCACGTCGCCACCCGCCTGTTCGATCGGTTGTTCTCCGCGGGCGAACTGCCCGAGCGGGTGCGCGCGCGTTTTCGCCAGGCGGTGCGCCTGGCCATGTTGTTTCACGACGTGGGTCACGCCCCGCTGTCGCACACCACGGAGATGATCATGCCCCCGGTGGGCGAGCTGGGCCTGGGCGCGCTGTCCGGTCCCGACGTCAGCCGACGGGCGAGCCACGAGGACTACACCCTCAAAATGGTCCTGGATTCCTCGCTGGCCGAGGCCATGGTCCAACGCTTCGCCCCCCTCGACATCGTGCCCTCCGACGTCGCAGAGCTCATCGCGGCCGACCGGGGCACCGAGACGGGCCGCTTCCGCCACGGCGGCCTCGACTACACCCCGATCCTGCGTCAGGTGGTGAGCTCGGAATGTGACGCCGACCGGATGGACTACCTCCAGCGGGATTCGTTTTTCTCGGGGGTGAGCTACGGAAAGTTCGACGCGGATTGGCTCATCGACAACGTCGTCCCCACCGAACACGACGGGGCGGTGTATCTCGCGATCAACAGCCGCGCGATTTTCTCGTTCGAGGACTTCCTCCTCTCGCGCTACCACATGTTCGCCAGCGTCTACCTGCACTACACGCCGGTGATCTTCGAGAAGATGCTCGCGCGCTATTTCGAGACCAGCCCCGACGAGTTCGCGCTGTCCGCCGACGTCGAGCGCTATGCCCAGCAGGACGACATGGACCTCTGGCAGACGCTGCGCAAGAGCAACAACCCCTGGGCCCAACGCATCGTCAAGCGGCGCGCCTACACGCTGCTCGACGAGAAAAACGAGAGCGGCCCCGCCGAAGGCAAAGGCCGGCACGCCGACCTGGTCGCGGCCTTGTCCGACGCCGGGGTCGAACACATTCACACCCGCTCGCGCAGCGTGCTGTCCAAATACTTTGGCCAGACCTCCGCGCCGATCTTTGTGCTCACCAACACCCAAGAGCGCATTCCCCTCGAGCAGTTCACCCCGCTGTACACCCGGTACAAGACCCCGGCGCTGCTGTCCCGGGTCTACGTCGAGCCCGACCAGCGGTCCCGGGCCCGCGGCATCCTCGCCGACCTCGTCCAACAAGACGACGCGGCCCAGGCCGAAGAGACGTCCGCGCCCCCCGCGGAGGAGACGCCGGGCTGACGGTCAGAACTGCTCGAGATACGGGCTCGACATCACAATGTCACTGGATAAACCCACGGCCACGTCGATGTCGTTGCGCCAATGGCCAAGGGCCGCCACCGGCCGGGCCACCCGCGCGGCCCGGGCGTACACCGAAAACGGTCCCCACACCGCCACCGCCGCTTCCAGCCCCACCTGGGTGGCCGCGGTGGGGGTCAACACCCCGGCCCACGACCACCCCCCGCCGAGCAACGTGCCCACAAAGCCGCGGTGCAACGCCTGCACCCCCACCCGGGCCCCGGCCCCGCCCACGTCGAGGCGGCCCTGCACGTAGTTGCCCCCGGGGGCCGAATCCAACTGCACCCGGGTCGACGCCCGCAGGTACCGGAGCACCGCGGCGGACATCCCCGCCCGCAAGCCCAATCCCCCCGGCGCGGGCATCGCCACCCAGCGCGCGCCCTGACCGGTGAGGGCCCGTTCGCGATCGAGCAAATACTGCGGCGAGAACACCCCGTGCCGGTGGTGCTGGCTATCCACCAATCCTTCCAGGTGACCCGACACCGCGACCACCGGCAGTGTCAATGCACCGGACAGGCCCAGTTGGGCCCCCACCCCCGGCCACCACGACGGGGCCCCATCGCGGCTCAGGCCGTGCAACACCCCCGCGCTCCCGTAGGGCGTCAGTTGCCCCCACCCCCCGAGGGGGAACAGCGGCCACTCCGCCCCCACCCGTCCCCCCACCAACGGCCGCGTGCCGGGGCCGGGCAGGCGGACGCCGGCCCAGGTCGGCCCTTGGCCCGGGTCCGCGAGCACGTCGCCGGCGACCTCGGTGGACACCGCCGCGCGCCGCAACAGCGCCGCCCCCGCCCCGTCGTCAAACATGAACCAGCGCGCGGGCCGGGCCCGCACCCGGGCCCCGAACATCGTGTGCGGTGCAGTGACATCGGCGATGACCGCCTCGCTCTCGACGCTGTCCCACGGGTCGTGCGCCCGCAAGGTGAGCCCGACGCGACGCTGTTCCCAAATCGGCGCGGTGTTGACGTCGTCGACCAGGGCCCCCCGCCCCAGCCGCAGCACCTGCGGGCCCACCACCGCCGAGGCCATGTCCGCCTCAGTCCCGAGCCGAATCTCGTCGACCACCCGGACCAACGACCAAGGATCGAAGCCGCCCTTGTCCGTCACCCACTCGGTGCAGCGCACCACCCCGCACAGCGGCTGCGGCCCGGGCATCGCGTGCTTGTCCCCGACGTCCCACACCCGCACCGTCACCGGCGCGGTCAGGCGCACCCGGGCCCAGCGGTGCTCCAGCGCCAACGACAACGACGCCCCCACCACCGGGTCGCGCGCCCACACCCCAGCCTCGGCCTGCGTGCTCCACCACAGACCGGTCACGGTCTCGTCGGGCACCGCCCGGCTCCGGTCCGCGGGCAGCGGGCCCTCCCACGTCGGTGCCGCCTGCGCCCCGGCGGTCGCCGCCCACAGCACACAGGACACCCACAGGACATGGTTCGGCCGCATGGCGCCATGTTCGCCCCCGGCGCGCCCAGACCCAAAAAAACCGCCGCCCGGCCGCCGCCCACATGGCCCCTAACCACCTGATTCATATAGTGAAAGGGGCGTGCACACCGCGTCCCAAAGATCCGCGATACTCATCCTGTACCAGCAGATTCAGGAGCCCTGATGTCCAGCGTCAAAGAACAACAGCAGCAAAAGCGCATGGAAGCCGAACGCCTGCAAAAGCAGGCCGACAAGCAGATTCGGCAAGAACAGACCAACCAGAAGGGCCGCTCGCAGTTTCAGAACATGGTCAAGCAGGGCAAGCTCGGCCAAGCCCAGGAGCGCATGGCGCAGATGCGGCAAGGCCAGGCCCGCGACGCCAAGAACCTCAAGAGCCTGGCCAAAGGGCTCAAACAACAGTCGACAAAGAACGCGCGTCTCGCCCGCCAAGGCGCGGCCCAGACGTCGCGGGCGATGGAACAAGCGCAGTCGTTCCACACCAAGCTCGAGGGAAACCAACAGCAGTCCGCCCAGGTGGGCGAGCGCCTGAACAAGAAGGCCGACGAGAGCCGCACCGAAACGAAGTCGGCCACCGAGGAGCGGGTCAACGATTTTGAGCAGAAGTCGGAGAACAAAAAGGACGCGGCCAAGGCGCAATCAAAAGCCGACGCCGCGGCCAAGGGCCGGGTCAACGGCGCCATCGACGGGGACACCAAAAAAGGCGACGGCCAGTCCGGGCAGAACGACGGCATGGCCGCCGAGGCCGCGGCCAAGGCCCAACGGGGGGGCGCGGCGGCGCCGGCGGAGGCCGCCCAAGGCGCGCGGCCGGTGGAGATCCCCGAGGCGGTGATGGACGCGCTGGTCAAGGACATTTACGTGGGTGTCGACGTCAACGGCGTGTCGATGTTCCATGTCGAGCTCAAGCCCGACGTGTTCGGCGGGGGCTCGCTGCAGGTCAAAGCCCAGGACGGCAAGGTCCAGCTCAGCTTCGGGGGCCTCGACAAAAACGCCCAGGCGCTGGTGCACAGCTCCCGCGGCGGCCTGATGCGCCGGCTCGAGGCGCGGGGCCTGTCTCTCGACGAGCTGACGTTCACCTGAGGGCGGGCGGCCTCGGCTTCTCATCGGGGCCGCGCCGCGTTAGCTTCGCGCCGCGATGGCGAAGCGACTGCGGCGATACAAATACCCGGGCCTGAAGAAGGTCTCGAAGACGCAGGCACGGTTGAACAACGCGTTGCTGCGTTATCTGCCCCAGTCGCCGTTTGAGCATGGGTTCAAAGACAAGCTGCGGGCCAGCCTCGAGCCGTTGGTGCACGTCGACGTCGACCTGTGGCTCGACAATGTCAGCTACGTCGCCGAGGACCATCTCCTCGGGGCGGTCAGCCACCCGCCCTGTGTGGCGGTGATTTCGCTGTTGCCCAAGCCGGAGAAGGTGCTGATCGAAGTGGACCTGCCCATCGCCCAGCAGGCCATCGACCGCATGCTCGGCGGCGACGCCACCGACGTCGACGCCCAGCGGCCGTTGTCGGAGATCGAAGAGGGCGTGCTCTCCTTTCTGTTGCTCAAAGCCCTGTCGGTGCTGCAATCCGAGGTGGGCAACGAGCAACAGCTGGCGATGAAACTCGAGCGGGTGGCCGGCGACCTCGAGACCCTCAAGCATCTGTCCGACACCGCTGCTCCCTATTTCGCCTTGTCGTTCAAGTTGTTCTTCGATGTCGCGGTGGGCTACCTGCGCATCTTTGTGCCCCAGAGCCTCGTCGACAGCGACCTGCCCCAAATCGACCCCGCCCCGGGCCCCGCGCTGTCGCGTTACCTGATGAGCCTGCAGAACAAAGCCGGCCGGGTGGCGGCGGTGGGCACCGACCTGCACATCACCGTGGGGCAGATTCGCCTCGCCCCCGACGACCTCGCCGGGCTCGAGGTCGAGGACATCATCCTCGTCGAGAACACCGAGGTGCAGCTCGTCGGGGGGGCCTGCCAAGGGCGGGTCAACTGCACCGTGGGCGAAGGCAAACACGGCGCGATCTTCGGGAGCCTCATGGTGGGCGAATCCGGGAAATATGAAGTCGCCATCGACGAGATTGTGCAGCTGGAGCAACCGCCCGACGAGGGCGCGGTGGGCGACGGCGAATACCAACAGGAGGAAGACATGGCCCAGGGAGAAGACGCGGTCCGAATTTCGGCGCCGGGTTTGGGGGCGCCCCGCCCCCTGGCGCCACGCTTCTTGTCGGGGTCGGCCGACCCGCTGCCCGCGGCGCGCATCGCCCCCGGGGACGAGGTGTCCGGTCAGGAACACAGCGACGACGAGTACGAGGCCGAAGGCGACGGCGAGTACGAAGAGGACGGCGGCGAAGAAGGCGATGAAGAACCATTGGCGGAGTCGGCCAACCTCCTGAACGACGTCGCGGTGTCGATGGTGGTCGAGCTCGGGCGCGTGGGGGTCTCCGCCGCCGACGTGGTCCAGCTCCGGCCGGGCCAGGTGATCGAGCTTTCGCGTTCGCCGGGGGACCCGGTGGATCTGGTGGTGGACAACAAGCGCATCGGCCGGGGCGAACTGGTTGAAATTGAAGGCGAATTGGGTGTTCGTATCCTGAGCATCCGACGCTGAACCGCAACCGCGCGGCGGGTTTTCCGGAACCAGTCTGAACGTTCACGACCGGGGTCGCGCCGCGCGCGCGGCACGAGAGGGGTGCGCCCAGCGCGTGCCCGGGGGGCGTGTGTGCGCCCACCCAATGAGGGCGGGGGTGGAGGCGGAACTGTACAGTCCTTACAATTTGCGCGAACCGTGCCAGATCTCGCGGTCCAGTCTCATTGAGATCCGCGACCGTTCGCCCGCGGATCGCGACCGTTCACCGCCGTGACCACCCGGCGCCCGGCCCTGGGGCCCCTAGGGTCGAGGGATGAACCACGCGCTGACGGCCCCCCTCGCCCTTGTCACTCTTCTCACCTTGCCCTGCGCCATCGTGCAGGCGAACCCGCGGGGCCGGATCGAGCACCGTCGCATCGGCGAAAGCAGTTCCATTCCCCTGCTGCCCGAGGCCGAGGTCACCGCCCTCGGCCAGGCCTACGTGCTCCAGCGGGGGTTGATCCGATCGGACGAGGCCGAGCGATTGGAGCCCGCGTTCGCCGCCGGCTATGCACGGTTGTCGCGAGAGTACGGCGACGCACCCTCGGCGCTGTCGCGGTCCCTGCTCGAGGACGAGAGCGGCGCGGGGTTTGACGTCATTGAGGTGCACCCGGCGGGCCCGGTCAAAGGCGCGGTGGTGTTCTTGCATGGGTACGCCGGGGCCTTCACCCTGCTGTGTGCCCAGATGGCCCGGGCGGTCCGGGACCTCGACGTGCTCACGGTGTGCCCGGCCACCACCTACCACGCGAACTGGGCGAGCCGGCAAGGGCGCGCCATCGTGGACGCGACGTTGCGCGACCTCGAGGGGCGCGGGGTGGGCCCCATCCTGCTCGCGGGACTCTCGTCGGGGGGCGTGGGGGCCACCCTGGTCGCGCCCCAGTTCGCGGACCGTCTTGCCGGCCTGGTGGCGATCAGCGGGGCGCGGGGGCCCGCGCCCGGGGTGCCCGCCCTCGTGGTGCAGGGCCGGCGGGACCGATGGGTCAGCGCCCGGGGCGCGCGTCGCTATGCCCAAAAAGCCAAAGCAAGACTGGTGATGCTGGAGACCGACCACTGGGGGTTCTTGCTCGACGAGGACGAGGTGGCGCGACCGGTGCACACCTTTGTGGCCGCGCGGCTCAGGTCGGCCCCGAGTCGGTAGCCGGCGCCGCGGGCACGAGCACCTCGCGTTCCAACAGGGCCCGGCGCATGGCCTCGGACAGGGCGCGCACGGTCTGCTCACCCGACAGGACAATCTGTGCATAGCGGCGCTGGGCGCGCACGCGCTCGAGCAGCCTCGCCACCCGGGCCTCGCCCAGGGTGCGCGTCGGCGCGTGCCGGCCGATGTCCCGGTGAAAGAGCGGGTCCTGGCGCACCCGGGCCAGCAGGGTGGGCAGGCCCACGTCGACGAACACCACGCACGCGGGGCGCAGCAGCCGCCGGTGGGCCCAACGGTCGAGGCTGAGGTCGGCGCCGGCCACGAGATGGGGCTGTTCGGCCAAAGCGGTGCGCAACACCGCGCGCTCCAGCCGGTCCATGCCCCCGGGGCCGAGCGTCCGGGCGACCTCCGTGATGCTCCGCCCGGCCCGGTGCTCAATGCCGCGCAGCACCTCGGTGTAGGCGAGCCCGGTGCGCTGCGTGAGCAGCGAGGTCGCGGGCACCGCGTGCGACCCACACGCGCCCACCACGAGCACGTGGCGGGTCAGGCGAAACGCCGGGTCATACGAGTAGTAACCGCCCACCTGACAAAGATGCCAACGCGGACCGCGCGGTCACACCTCGTGATCCATCGGCGTCGGACGCTCAGCGCAGCCCGACGATGTCGTAGCTGCCGTCGTCGAGGCGTCGGATGTCGACCCCCGCCGCGGCCGGGTGCTTGGGCAGACCGGGCATGGTCAGGACCGGCCCGCACAGCGCGACCACGAAGCCCGCGCCCGCCGACGGGCGGAACCCGGTGACCTTGAGCGTGAACGGCCCCGGCTTGCCCTGCACCTTTTTGTCGTCGGAAATGGACAGGTGGGTCTTGGCCAAACACACCGGCAAGCCGGCCAGGCCCATCTTTTCGATCAGGGCGTGATCGGCCTGGGCCTTGTCGGTGAGGGTCACGCCCTCGGCCCCGAGCACGGTCTGGGCGATCTTCTCGACCTTCTGGGCCGGGGTGTCGGACAGCTCATAGGGGATCTTGAGATCCGGGCTGTCCTCGTCGTTGAGCTCGAGGTGGTGCATCAGCGCATCCGCGAGCTCGAGCGCACCATCGCCCCCCTTGGCGAAGTACGCCCCCTCGACGGGGTTGGCCCCACACTTCTGCACGAACTGTTTGACCAAGGAGAGCTCTTCAGGGCTGTCGTCGGGGAAGCGGTTGATGGAGACCAACACCGGGGGCAGGCCCAGGCGTTTCATCGCCTCCAGATGGGCCTGCACGTTCTCCAGGCCCTTGGCCACCGCATCGACATTGGGGCCCGCGGTGTGGTCGGCGCCGCCGTGGTACCGCAGGGCGCGCACGGTGACGACGAGAACCACCGCCGCAGGCCGGAAGCCCGCGTTGCGGCACTTGAGGTCGACGAACTTGTAGCCGCCGAGGTCGAAGGCGAACCCCGCCTCGGTGATGACCACGTCCGCGACCTTGCGGCACAGGTTGGTCTGGCTCACCGACGAGGTGCCTTGGGCGATGTTGGCGAAGGGTCCGCCGTGCACAAACACGGGGTTGCCCTCGAGGGTGCGCACGAGGTTGGGCAACATCGCGTCTTTGAGCACCGCGGCCATCGCGCCGTCCGCGCCGAGGTCCTTGGCGGTCACGGTCTTGCCGTCGGGGGAGAGCCCCACCACGATGCGGCCGATGCGCTCTTTGAGGTCGGCGGTGTCTTTGGACATGCAGAGCACGGCCATGATCTCACTCGCCGCGGTGATGTCGAAGCGGTCTCGACGGATGGGCCCCTTCTTGGTGGCCGAACCGACCTCTACCTTGCGCAAGGCGCGGTCGTTCATGTCGAGCACGCGGCCCCAGGTCACGGTGTCGAGGTCGACCTGCGGGTCGTTGCCCGCGTAGAGGTGGTTGTCGAGCAGGGCGGACAACAGGTTGTGCGCCGAGGTCACGGCGTGGATGTCGCCGGTGAAGTGCATGTTGATTTGGTCAGAGGGAATGACCTTGGCTTCGCCGCCCCCGATGGCGCCGCCTTTGAGACCAAAAAGCGGCCCCAGCGAAGGTTCGCGCAGGGCGCCCACGGCCTTGACCCCGCGTTTGCACAGCCCGTCGACCAGGCCGATGGAGGTGGTGGTTTTGCCCTCCCCCGCGGGCGTGGGGGTCATGGCGGTGACGAGGACCACGCGGCCCTTGGACGGCCGATCGGCAAACTTCGCGGGGTTGATCTTGGCGATCTCACGGCCGTAGGGCAGGACCGCGTCGGCGGGGATGTCCAGGCGTTCGAAAAGGTGGTCGAGTTGGGTCTTGATCATCGCGGGTCCCCCCAAGGGTAGGCATCCAGAAACGTTGGGTGCGGCGTGTGCAAAGAAGTTGAAACAGAAGTTGCGCTCAGCCCTCGAGCTCCGGGGTAAAGCCCCGGCGCATGGTGTTCTCGGTGACCACCCGCGGCTGGGCAAACTGCAGCAGGTAGTTGGGCCCGCCCGCCTTGGTCCCGATGCCGCTCATCCCGAACCCGCCAAACGGTTGGCGCATCACCAGCGCCCCGGTGGAGCCGCGGTTGAGGTAGAGGTTGCCCACCCGGAACGCGGTCCGGGCCTGGTCGAGGTGCGCGGGCGAACGCGAGTACACCGCCCCGGTGAGCGCGAACTTCGTCGAGGTGGCCACCTCGAGCGCGGCCTCGAAGCTGTCCACCCGCATGATCGCGACGATGGGCCCGAAGAACTCCTCGTGCATCAAGCGGTGCGTGGGGTCCTGCACCTTGAACACCGCCGGGGGCACAAAGCGCCCGCCCGCCACCGTCTTGCCCACATACAGCCGCTCCGCCCCCTCGCCCGGGGCCTCGATCACCGCGAGCAACCGCCGGTGGGCGTCGTCGTCCACCACCGGCCCGAGGCCGTAGCTGGGGTCGTCCGCCGGGCCTTGCTCCAGTGACTTTGTGGCCCCGAGCAGCCGCCCCATGAAGTCGTCGTAGGCCGAGCCCACCACCAGCACCCGGCTCGCGGCCGAACACTTCTGGCCCGCGAACCCGAACGCGCTGTCGATGACCCCCTGGACCGCTTCGTCGATGTCCGCGTCGTCGTCGACGATGATTGCGTTCTTGCCCCCCATCTCGCAGACCACGCGCTTGACTTCGCGCTGGTCTTCCTGGGTGTCGGCCGCGGCCTTCACGATGGAAAGCCCCACCTGCTTGCTGCCGGTGAACGCGATCTGGGCCACGTCTTTGTGCTCCACGAGCACGGGACCGATGACCTCGCCCACCCCGGGGACAAAGCCGACCACATCCGGGGAAAAGCCGACCCCGATCATGTGTTGGTAGAGGGCGTACGCAATGAGACTGGATTGCTCGGCGGGCTTGAGGATCACGGGGTTGCCCGCCACCAACGCGCCCGCGGCCATGCCGCACAGGATCGCCAACGGGAAGTTCCACGGGGCGATCACCACGGTGGGGCCGCGCCCCTCGTAAAAGAAACGATTGTCCTCGCCGAACACGTTGCCCTGCTTGCGCTCGGCGAGTTCGGTCAGGGCTTGGCGGGCGTAGTAGCGGCAGAAGTCCACCGCCTCGGCCACGTCCGCGTCCGACGACGCCCAGGGCTTGCCCACCTCGAACGCCATGATCGCGCTCAGGCGGTCGCGGTCTTGCTCGAGGGCGTCGGCGAGCTTCTCGAGCATCTCCGCGCGATCGCGCAGCGGGGTGTCGCGCCACGCGGGGAATGCACCGAGGGCGGTCTGCACCGCACGCTCCGCGTCATCCGCCGTCGAGCTGCTCACCTTGGCCACGTGCAGATTGGTGCGCGAAGGACAAAACCAGTCGAGGGTCTCGCCGGCCATGCGCTCTTCGCCCGCGACCACGGTGGGCACCGATTGCGGGAAGGTCTGCTTCACCGTGTCCACCTGCTGCTGAAATGATGCCAAGCGGGCGCGGTCGGTGAAATCGATGAGCGGGCAGTTGACGAAGGGGGCGTCGAGCCCCGACGGGCCGGGCGCGGCCTGGGCGTCTTTTTGCCCCGTGGGCGCCGGGGGCGCGAGCAGCGCGTCGTGGTCCGCGTCCTCGGCGTGAGAGAGGCGCAAGAAGCCTTGGTTGGACGTGTTCTCGAGGAGGCGGCGCACGAGATAGGCCATGCCGGGCAACATCTCGCCCACCGGGGCGTAGACCCGGACGCGGTGACCGAGGGAGCGGAACACTTTGCGCTCGGGCTCGGCCATGCCGTACAGCATTTGCACTTCGTACGACTTGTCGGGCACGCCTTTGTCTTTGGCTTTGACCAGGGCGTGGGTCACCGAGCGCAGGTTGTGCGAGCCGAAGGCGGGCAAGAGATGATCGATGTTGTCGAGCATCATGTCGGTGACGCGCTCGTAGCACACGTCGGTGGCGGCCTTTTCCTGGAACACGGGGATGTCCCAGCCGTGCTGCTTGGCGAGCACGGTCTCGTAGTCCCAATACGCGCCCTTGACGAGGCGCACGGTGATGGGCGCGCCCCGCGACTTGGCGATGGACAACAGCCGCTCGGTGTCGCGCACCGCGCTCTTGAGATAGGCCTGCACCACGATGCCCACGTGGGGCCAGTCGCGCAGGGCGGGCTCGGCGAGGATGTCCTCGAACAGGTCGTAGGTGATGTCGTGGACGGCCCATTGCTCGAGGTCCACGTTGAGGAACACGTTCTTTTCTTTGGCCCGCAAAAAGAGCGGAAGCACGCGCTCCTTGAGCCGGGCCACGCTGCCTTTGGGATCGGTGGCCTCGATTTGCGAGTACATCGCCGAGACCTTGAGGCTCACGTTGGTGCGCGGAATCGGGCCCAGGTGATTGTGGTCGATGACCTCGTCCGCTTTCCACGATTGGGTCTCGGCGGCGAGATTGTCGATGAGGTCGAGGTAACGCCGCTGGTACTCGTCGGCTTCGCTCTCGGACACGGTGGCTTCGCCGAGGAGGTCGACGGTGAAGGCGATGCCTTGCTTGTGCAATTTTTTGAGCACGGAGATCGCGCTCTTGGCTTCGGTGCCGACGATGAACCGCTCGGCCATGTCGGTGACGTTCTTCTTGATCGTCATCGCCGCGAGGCCGGCGGTCATGCCCCCCGACGCGGCCTTGAGCGCGGCCTTCATCACCGTGGGGAGTTCGCGCCCTTCTTTGAGCAGGTATTCACGGACGTGGGCGGCGACCTGGTCTTTGGTGTGCAGCGAGGGGAGCACGTCGACGAAACGGAACATGTCGACCTTGAAGCTCGGGTCCTTCATCGCCCATTCGATGATGCGCCCTTGCCAGTAGTCCTTGTTGAAAATGCCCGGGGTCTCGCCCTGCATTTTTGTGTATAGCTCGCTGCCCAGACGCTTGATGTCGTCATTGAGGTTCGCGTTCGTGCTCACCAGCTGTCCCCTTTGGCGATCCCGCATCGCCGATGTCCCAGCGACGGAGTGTGACCCGTAGCGGGCCGCTGTAAAGGGACCATTTGCGGCCCGGGGGCCCGAGACCGAGCAGCCGTTCCGCCCCCGCGTAGAGGGTCAAAAGACACACCCGGGCCCCGTCGACCGCGGCGAGGCGCGCACCGAGCGTGCGGTAGAACCCGTCGAGCTGCAGCTGGTTTTTGCTCAGGCGTTCGCCGTACGGGAGGTTGGAAAAAATCGTCGGACGCGGTGCGTCGTAATCGCGTTGCCGCGCGTCCACCCGTTCGGGCACGAGCACACCCTCGAGGCCCGCCGCCTGCACGGACTGTTCGGCGAACTGGATCGCCTCGGGGTGCCAATCGGACAAGAAGATCGGCGCGGGCAGCGCGGTGCGCTCCTCGTCGGCGGCGCGTTCGCGGGCGAGGGCAAAGCCATGGCCGTACCCCATCGCGTCGCCGGGCCAGCGGTCGATGGCGAAGCGGCGATCCTTGCCCGGGGCCCGGCCCAGGGCCCGCCAGGCCTGTTCGATGGCGAGCGTGCCCGAGCCGCAACAGGGATCGATGAACGGGCGGTTCACGTCGGCGTGACCGAGGGCGAGCATGGCCGCGGCCAACGACTCGCGCAGGGGGGCTTTGACCTTGCCCGGCCGGTAGCCGCGATGGGACAGGGACTTGCCGGTGGTGTCGAGCAACAACGTCGCCCGGGTCTTTTCCCAGCGCAGCACGAGCCGGACCGCGGGGGTCTTTTTGTCGACGGTGGGCCGTTCGCGTGAGAGGGACACGAAGCGGTCCACGACGACGTCCTTGACCCGTCGCTCGACGTGGAGGCTGTGCGTCAGGGGCGCGTTCTTCAGGTGGGCCCGGATCGCGAACGTACACTTCTTGGCGATGAGCTCCTCGAACCGAACCGTGGAGAGCTGCTCGACCAATGCCGCTTCATTGTCCGCGTCAAAGGACGCGAGCTCGACCAACACGCTGTGCCCAATCCGCGAAAAGACATTGACCGCGCCCACCAAGGACCGGTCGCCCTTGCCGGTGACCGCGCCCTCCCCGCCTTTGACCTCGGACAAGCCGAGGTCCTTGAGCTCAAACTTCAACGCGCGCTCGGTGCCCTTCGCGCAGGTGACCACAATGTCGACATCCGCCATGCCGCCCGCGTCCCATCAAACAAGGCGCACGTAAACGCCCCGAGGGCAGACGCCGAAGCGCACCCTGCCGATTCTGCGGTGAAGGCCAAAGTGCCCTCAGCCTTGGTGTGCTTGGACCTCATGCCCGGGTGTTGGAATCACGTGAGGCGGCCTGGACGCCGAACGAACCGGCCAACATCGAAACCCATATTGTGCGAAGGAGGCCCGGGCTCGAAAGCGCCGCAGCCGATTTCGACCCGCTAAAATCTCATGCCGTTTTTTGCGCGAAACTTGAACCAGTCCCAGCCCAGGTAGCCGCCCGCGATCAGCACCGGCACGCCGATGATCGGGGTCAGCAGGGTGGCCGCGGCGGCGCCGGCGGCGGTGACCCCGATGGCGAGGTACCGCTTGTTTTTTTCGACCTTTTTTTGTCGCACCACCAAGCTTCCCATCCTGCCCTCCGGCTCCTAACCGCTGAAAATCTCTCACGGTTGTACCAATTTAAGCACCGCAGCCCCAAGCGCAAAGCGTTCGCGCCAGCGGGGGCACCGGGGATCGTAGGTCCCTAGATCTCAACGGGTTTTGACAGGGCGAACATTCCCACCTACTTCCTATGGGTTCATGATCATTGAGCGCCGATCCCCGGGAGAGCCATGTTGACCAGCTCCACACGAATCGTCCTTGCCTGCCTCTGGGCCCTCGGCCTGCTCAGCGGGTGCACCGGCACCGGCCTGACCGACGCGGGCCCCGGCAGCGATGCCGGCACCGGCGATCCCGACCTCATCGTCTGCACGGAAGACGGCGACTGTCCCAATGACGGCAACAATTGGGTCTGCCAGGGCGTGTGCCGCCAGACCTGCGGCGACAACCAGGTCTGCCCCCTCACCCACTTTTGCGACGATGGTTTCTGCGAGCGCGGGTGCCGGGACCAATCCGGCTGCGCCGAAGACGAAGTCTGCCTCGGGGGCGACTGCCGCCCCCGCGACAACCAGACCACCTGCGGCTCGCGCTGCGATTGCGACCCGGGACAAGTGTGCGTCGACGGCGTCTGCGGCGCCCCCCCCGCCACCTGCAACCTCAAGAGCGACTGCCCGCGCGGCCCCACCGACGACACCTGCGACGACATCCTCTGCAACGGGGTGACCAACACCTGCGTCTGGCCCAACCCCCCGCCCTGCACCGAGGACGTGGAGTGCGATTTTGTCCAAGGCTGCGAAAATGGGTGCAGCTGCCTCGACAACGGCACCTGCCAGCCGTCGGCCCCTTGCACGCCCGACGACGAGGCCACGGTGTGCAGCTTTGGTCAGTACTGCGCCGCCAGCGGTTTTTGCGAGAGCACCCCGGCGTGCTCGATGTCCGACGACCCCGCGTGCACCGACCTCGGCCTGGTCTGCAACGCGATCACCTCGCGGTGTGAGCGCCTCGATCCCTGCGCCAGCAACGACGAATGCGACGCCCCCACGTCCTACTGCAACCTCACCACCGGCGGCTGTGAAGTCCCGAGCTGTCTCAACGGCGCGGTGGAGTGCGGGGCCAACTTCACCTGCAACGAGAACACCGGGCAATGCCAATTCAACGGCCAGGGCACCGAATGCCAAAGCAACAGCACGTGCTCGCAGGCGACCTGGCCGGACAGCGAGTGGTGTTACATCCCGCCCGGCTCGCCCACCGGCAACTGCATTCCCGGCTGCCAGAACAACAACTCTTGCCCCACCGGCTGGGTCTGCACCACCGACCCCAGCGGCCAACGCATCTGCGTCGACCCCACCCCGGGCGACGGGGACGGGGACGGCGATGGGGACGGCGACGGCGACGGCGACGGGGATGGAGATGGCGATGGCGATGGCGACGGCGGCCTGGGGACGGAGTGCGATCCCTTCGGCGGCGATTGCTCCCCGGGCTTGTCCTGCGACTTCCTGCTCTTGCCCCCCTCGTTTGTGTGCAGCTACCCCGACGGCAGCCGCATCGCCAACGAGGCGTGCGAGTACACCGCCGACTGCGTCGACGGCCTCGAGTGCGGGACCTTCACCGGCATCTGCCGGGAAAGCTGCAGCGACGCCGACGGCAACCCCTGCGCCCCGGGCGTGGACGCCAACTGCTGCGACGTGACCGGCTTTTCGCAGTGCGTGCCCAACCTGTTCGGCAACTACTGCGAGCCGTAGGCGCGCGTGCCCGGGCCCGGCGGTGGCCTCCGCGGCCTGCGGAAAGCTAGACTTCGCAGGTGGCGGACGCGCTGAGCCCTGGGCAAGAAATCGGCCCCTACACCATCGTCGCCCCTCTCGGGGAAGGCGCGATGGGGCAGGTCTACCTCGCCGACGACCCCGGGCTCGAACGCCAGGTCGCGATCAAGGTCCTGCCCATCGGCGCGGCCGATTCCGAAGGGCGCGCGCGGTTTTCGCGGGAGGCCCAAGCGTTGGCCCGGACCGACCACGAAAACGTGGTCCAGGTGTTCGCGTCGGGCGAGGACCAGGGCGTGTCCTGGATGAGCCTCGAGTACGTGGCCGGCCGGCCCCTGTCGGACCTGGTGGCCCACGGCCCGCTCGACGAGGAGACCGCCCTGCTCCTGTGCGCCCAGGCGGCGCGGGGGCTCGCCGCGGTGCACGCGGTGGGGGTCGTGCACCGCGACGTCAAACCCGCGAACCTCCTGCTCGACGAGAGCGGCACCGTCCGGGTCAGTGACTTTGGGGTCGCGCTGTTCTTGGATGTCGCCGGCAAGGGGGGCTTCACCACCCAAAAGGGCATCGCGGTGGGCACGCCCCACTTCATGTCGCCCGAACAAGCGCGCGGCGAGACCGTCGATGGACGCGCGGACACATGGGCATTGGGTTGTACGCTGTTCATGCTGCTCACCGGGCGGCCCCCGTTTTACGCCGGGGACGACGAGTCAGACCTCGACATCCTCGCCCGGGTCTTGCGGGAGGCCGCCCCCGACCTGCGGGAGGTCGCGCCGGCGGCCAGCCGCGGCACCGCCCGCTTGCTCGCGGCGATGCTCGCCCGGGACCGCGACGAGCGCCCCGACGACCTCGACGACCTCGCCGACGCGCTGGAGGACCAAGCCGCCGCCCTCGCCGACGAGAACGACGAGAACGACGATGGGGACAGCGACCGGCCCGCGGACCGCGCCGCCGCGCCCGCCCCCGAGGCCGCGCCCCCAGGCGCGGTTCCGGTCCCGGCCGCCCCCCCCTCCCGGGCCGCGGGGGTGTTGCTCGCGTCGGCGGGGGTGTTGCTGGTGGCCCTCGCCGCGCTGTTGCTGTGGGTGGGTCCGGCCGACCAGGACCCCGGTGGCGCCGGCCCGCGGGCGCCTGACCCCACGCCCCCCGGCGAGGCCGCCCCCCCGGGCGACGACCCGTTGCGCATCGGCGCCCCCGACGCGCCCCCCGCGACCCCGCCGGACGCCCCGCCCCCCGATGACGGGTCGACGCCCGATCGTTGGGTCGCCGCGATCCAGCGCGGCGGACCCGCGGCCGACGCCGCGGTGGTGCAGCTGCTCGCCCGGGAGGACGACGCGGCCAAGAACGCGGTGTTGCAGTTGGTCGACGACGACCGCACCGCCGCGTTCGTGGTGCGCAACATCGGCGCCGGCCTGGTCACCGCGCACTTCGAGGCCTTGGTGAAGGCGGTGCAGGAGCCCGACGTCGGCACCGCCCAGGCCGCGGTGCGCGCCTTGGGGCGCTTCCGGACCATTCGCGCGCACGAGGTGCTCAGCCGCACGGCCGAGACCCACCCCGACAAGGCCGTGCGCGACGCCGCCCAGCAAGCCCGCAAAGCCATCTTCTCCGTCGAGGGCGAATGAGCCCGGCCGATGGGCTCGCGCGGGCGCGCCGGGCGTTGCTCGGCTGCGCGGTGGGCGACGCCTTCGGCGAGACTTTTTTCCGGCGACTGGATGAGCTGGTGCGGCCGCTGATCGCACAGCGGGTGCTCCAGGAGGGCGATTGGCCGGTCACCGACGACAGCATGCTCAGCCTCGCGGTGTTCGAACAGTTGGCCGAGCGCGGGGACATCGACCCGGACGACCTCGCCCGCCGCATGCAGTGGCATTATCAAGCGGACCCGGGCCGCGGCTACGGGGGGGGCATGCACGACCTGTTCGGGCGCGGCGCGGTCGGGGCCGGGGACGCGGCCGCGTTGTTCGGCGGCACCGGGAGCTATGGCAACGGGGGCGCGATGCGGGTGGCGGTGGCCGGCGCGTACTTCGCCGACGACCCCGCCGCCCTCGTCGACCAAGCCGCGCGGAGTGCCCGGGCCACCCACACCCACCCCGAGGGGGTGGCGGGGGCGGTGGCGTTCGCCGCCGCCACCGGGGCTTTGGTGCAGGGCGCGCGCGGCGCGAATGTCATCGCCGCGGCCCGGGGCCCCGTCGAGCACGGACCGGTGGCCGACGGGCTAGAGGCCGCGGCCGCCCTCTACCCCCGGGGCGTGTCCGCGGGCAAAGCTGCAGCGACATTGGGCAACGGGGCCCGGGTCAGCGCCGCCGACACCGTGCCCCTGTGCGTGTACATCCTCGCCACCGCCGGCGACGCGCCCTTCGACGAGGTCTTGTGGCGGACGGTGGCGTGCCTCGGGGACCGGGACACCACCTGCGCGATGGTCGGCGCGGGGTTGGCCGCGGCGGGCTGGTCCGTGACCCCGGCGTGGATCCCGCGGGTGGAGATGCCGGAACCGCTCCGCCGGGCCCTCGCCCCGCTGGTCGACGAGGCCGCGGCATGAGCGATGCGATGGTGCGGTGGGTGGTGGCCGCGGCCGACCGGGCCGGGTTGCGGTTGTCGCGCCGGGGACCGTTGGTGTTGGACGTGACCCGGGGCGACGGCCGGCGGGGGGCCTTGTTCGCCGCCGCCGACGAGGACTCGAGCAGCGGGATGATCGCGTTGCGGGCGGAGGACGAACAAGCCCCGCCCGCCCGGATGGCCGGCGCCCCCCTCGAGGGGCGCGGCTACACGTTGCGGTGCGCGCCCCCCATCGCGGCGGCGCCGATGGAGCGAACCTTGGACATGTTGTCCGAGTACGCCCCCGGCCCCTACAATGTCACTGCTACGCCGCGGCTTTTTTGTTTCTCGGGGCAGACCCGGGCCCCGGAGGCGCCGTTGGTGTTCGCGGCGTTGGCCGATTGCTGGGTGCTCGGCCAACCGTGGCAGCGCGACGCGGTGGACCCGCGGCATCCCCGGCTCGACGCGGCCGCGGTGCAGGCGTTCGCCCGGGGCCTCGCCGGGCCCGCTGACGACGAGAACAAACGTTGGGAAGCGGCCCCGCCCGCGCCGGTGTCCGAACGGTTGTTGCAGTGGACCCGCCACAGCCTCGCCCACACCGACGCGGTGGCCGAGCGGCGCGGGGACGGGGTCGAGGTGAGATGGCGCGCGGAGGCGGGACGGCTCTTTGTCGTGCCGATGCCGGGCGATGGCACGGTGTCGATCGCGGCGTTTGTGCCGGGGCTGTCCGCCGGGCTCCGCTTGTCACTGCAGCGGGAGATCGGATGGCTGGGCGCGGTGTTCGCGTGGTTTGAAACCCCGATCGACGACGCGGAGCTCGACCGCGCGTATGTGGTGAAGGCCAACCCCGCGGGGGTGCAGTTCGCGACCGCCCACCGCGACCATCTGCTGGCCCTGGCCCCGTTCCACTTGCAGCTGCGCCTCGACGACGAGGGGCTTCGCTTGCGCCTGCACGTCCACCAAAGCCAGGCCGCGCTGCGTCTGTGTATGCACCCGCTCACCCTCTTTCTCGAACAGTTGATGCCGGCGGCGCAGCCCGCGCCCCTGCGGTGAGACCGAAGCGATATCCTGGGCCGGGGGTTCGCGTGCACACGAAGACGAGATGGGCTGCGCTGGGGCTGCTGTGTTTTTGGGGTTGCGGGACGGGGGCGGGAGACCCGGTGGTGGCGGACGGTCACGACGCCGGGCCGGCGGTCACGACGTGCGCGGACCTCACCGAGCGGGCCGCGTGCCGGGGCCAAGAGGGCTGCGTCTGGCAAGCGCCCACCGACGAGACGGCCTTTTGTGAACAGCGGGTCGCGTGCACCGGCGACGAGGACTGCTCCGCCGACCGGGTGTGTGGGGACGCGTCGTGCCAGGGCCCCGGTCCGATCCCGGACTGTTGTTTTCCCTTTTGCGGGGGCCCGGGGGGCGGCACCTGCCTGGCGCCCTAGCCGCGCGCACCGGTCACCAGGGAAAATCGTCGTCGAGGACGGTGTTCGGTCCGCCCGGTCCTGAACCGCCGGCGGGGAAGTCCACCTCGGCGAACAGCAACGTGTGACACCGGCGCAGGACATCGAGGGAGAGGTTGCGCCGGTGGCGCTCCCGCAGGAACACCGAGGTCAAGTAGGTCAGCCGCTCCTGGGCCGAGGCCCGCGACCCCAACACCACGCGGCTGCGGGCGAGCAGGCTGCGCGCGGAGCGGTCGGTGGCGTCCGGGGCGCGGGGGGTGGGGGTCGGTGGGGTGGCAAGCAGCATCATTGTGAAGTCCTCAGCGAAAAAGCGGTGACCCCGCCCCCGGATGGGGGTGGGGACGGGGCCACCTGGGTCAGCCGGTGATGAAGGTGTGGGCCATGGGTCCTGCTCGGCGCGGCCAAACCGCGCCCTCTCTCCCCCCTACGGCCCCGGCCGCGGGGCCCGATCCCACCGCCCCGGGAAAGGGAATTTCCCTATATTTATTAGATACTTATCTAGATCAGAGACCGAGCAGATCCGCGCGCAGGAGCGACAGCAGCGCGCTCAGCTCCGGCCCCACCCCATCGCAGCCCTGGACATCCACCGACTCGTCCACCGGCACCCCGTTGACCGTGATGTGGCGGGTCAAGGTGGTCTCCACCGCGGCATCCGGGCGCGGCTGGGGACACAGGGGGTCGTCCCCCGCAAACAACGTGTCCGCCTCGGTGCTCATCGCCAGCGTGACCAGCTCGTCATAGTCCGCGAACCCGAGCCCCACCGAAAGGGGAATGGCCAGGTCGAGCACCACCGTCATCTGCTGGTCGCTGGACACGCTGGTCGTGGTTTCGCACGCCAACAACAAACACGGATCGCGCACCACCAACTCGTCGATGCGCACGAACAGCCGCACGTCCTCGACGACATCGCTGCAGTCGATCATCACCGCTTTGTCGATCACCACCGCGAGAAGCTCGCCGGTGACCTCGACCACGTCAAACACGAACCCGCCGCACCACTTCTCCGCGTCCCGGCTCACCTCGATGGTGCCGACGTGCGCGCCCACCTCGAGGCTGTAGTCAAACGCCACGCTGGCCTGCCCTTGGGCCGGGGCCATCATGGTCTCACCGAGCAACGTCACCGCCACCGTCTCGTCGCCGTCGAGGCCGGTGACGGTCAACCGCGCATCGACCTCCAGCTCTCCACAATAGGTCAGCGTGGCCTTGTCCAGGGTCACCCCCACCGGCATCTCCGGCACCACCGCGGTGATGATAAAATCGCCACACCATCGTTGCGGGCCGCGCTCGACGACCACCGACCCGTCGTACGCGCCTGGGGCCAAGGCGTACATGAACGCCGCGGTGTCCAGCCCGTCCGCGGGCCGCTGCTGGACTTCGCCACCGACATCGACGGTGACCGCCTCATCGCCGTCCAGGCCGGTCACCGAGACCACCACCTCCACCTCCGTCACCGGGGTGCAGTCGGCCAGCCCGGGCTTGGCCACCAAAAACTCCGTGGTCGGCGCGCCCGCCGGCACCACCACGTCGAACATCCCGCACCATCGCTGGGCCCCATCCTGAACCGTCACCGACAGGGGATAGGTGCCGGGGGCTTGGGTGTACACCAGCCGAACCTCGGCGCTGCCGGCCGCGGGCGCGGTCCGGGACGCCCCGTCGAGTACCACCTCGATGCTCTCGGTCCCGTCGAGCCCGTCGACCACGACCACGAGGTTGTCCAAAAGCGGCTCGGGGTCGCGGCAGTCGGCCAAACCCGCGCGGTCGACGCTGGTGGTGGCCCGGCCGCTTCCGCCTTGCACCTCGAGGGAGAAACTGCCGCACCACCGGCCGTCCCCCTCGATCACGAGTCGTCCGGTGTTGGTGCCGTTTTCGAGCTGGAAGTAGAACCGCATCTCCCGTTCGCCGGCGGCGTCGACCTCGCGGGTCTCTCCGGCGAGGTCGACGGTGAGCCGTTCGGTCCCGGTGAGGCCGGTGACGACGAGCTCGGCGTTGGTCTCGGCGATGACGATGCTCGACGGCCCGATCGGGCAGTTGGCGCCCCCGATGAGCACGGCCGCGCACAGCACCAGGAGGAGACGGCGCGCGCTCATGGCGTGTCCTCCTCTTGCAAAGCCATGAACATCAAGCCCCCCGACGCCACCAGGGCGACCAGGCTCGCGGCCCCCGCCGCCCCCGCGGCGGTGAGCCAGGCGTCGGTCATGAACGCGAGGTCGCCGTCGAAGGTCCCGGTCTGCTCGTAGCGGGTGCGCAGCGCGGCCAAACTCAGGCCGTTGCCGACGACGCAGATCGCGGCCGCGGCCGCGAGCAGCGAGGCGGTGCCGAGGCCGGTGGCGGTGAACGTCCACCAGGGCACCCGCCAGGCGGGGGCGGCCTCGGGGGCGAACGCGGGGGTGAACGGCCCCCGGGTGAGCGGGCTCGGCAAATGTTGCTGCGCGGTGAAGCCGCTCAGGTACGCGGGGCCAAAGCCGGCGGCGAACAGGCCCTCGAACACGTCGAGCTGCATGGCGCGTGACACCGGCGCGGGGTTGAAGTCCAGAGCGCTCAATGCATAGGCACCCGGCGAGCGCGGGTGCCAGATCGCCTCCCGGTCGCCGACCCGGACCACGTACGACGACGAGCCGGCCAAGGTGAGCAGCACCGGCTCGGTCTTTTCCCGGTGAAAGGCCACCAGCGGCAAGCCCTGCCCGTCGAGGATCTCGACCGGCGCGGGGGTGTTGATGTCGACGTACAGGAAGTGCTCGGCCGCGGTCTGGGTCAAGTCCATGAGCGGGGCGTGCGGACGTTGGGCGGGGGGGCGCGCGTACACGTCGAGATGGGCGCGGGTGTCCTTGACCGTTTGGTTGGCGGCGGTGACGAAGGCGGCGCCCTCGGTGTACTCGATGACGGCGTCGCCGTTGGTGTCGGCGGCCCCGGACAGCGCCGAGCGCAACAGGAACGAAAACAGCCCGCCGCCGATGGACGCGCTCTCGTGCACCTGGGCCGCGGTCGAGGTGGACACGAAGTAGCCCACCCGGGGGTTGTCGGTCGCGGCCGGGGCCTCGAGGGCCTGGCGCATTTTTTCCGTGAGCTTGACCGGAGGGGCCTCGGCGCTCCCCCGCGGGACCATGAAGAACGACGCGCAGGCGTCGATGACCACGTGGGTCACATCGGCGGGCGACGGGCCCGTGACCTGGGCCGCGAGCTCGGCCCGGGTGAGCGCGCCGTCACCGAGAATGAGCCGGCCCTCGCCCCCGGGGTCGACGTCGCCGTGCCCGGCAAAAAAGAACCACAGCTCGGTGGGGCGACCTTGGTCGCGGGCTTCGCGCACCGCCCAAAACGCTTCGCCGATGGTGCGGGACAGCTCGTCCTTGGCCGGGGCGCGGGCCTGTTCGCTCAGTCGCCCGTAGTTGAACGCAGACTCATTGTCGAAGGTGGTGTGCAACCAGGCGCGCTCTACGCTGGGCGACAACAACTGGTACATCCGCGCGGCGTCGTCGTCGGCGAACGCCAACCGCGGGTAGGCGGCCGTCCCCGGCCCGTTGTCCCCCACCACGATGGCAAACCGCGCAGGGCCGGCCGGGGCCGCGGTGGGCGCCGGGGGGGGCACCGCCGACGAGAGCGCACACAGGACGAGCAGGGTGGCGGTCATCCCCCGCCCTCCTCGGGGGGCGCCTGGACGGTCAGATACAGTGACATGCCGGCGCCATCGGGGGTGCGGACCACCGCGGTCAGGGTCGTGGGCACGTCCTCCACCGGCCAGCCGGTGGGCACCGCCACCGAGGCGTGGGGGGTGAGCGCGAAGTCATCGACCCAGGTCGCGACCTCCCCGCGACGTGGCCCGCGCAAGCTGAGCGTGGCCGCCGCCTCTTGGTGGGCCTCGGCGGTGACCCCGACCAGCCCCCCGAGCGGACAGGACAGCACCGCGCCGGTCTCGCGCCGGCCAAAGGAGGCCCGGTCGAGGGCCGCGCCGCTCGGGGCCAAACACGTCGCGACCACCTCGACCACGTCCTGCGGCCCGCCGCGCGGACGCCAGCCGTCGTCGGGGTCGGGCCCGGTCTGGAGCACGAACAGAACCGCCACCGCCCCGGCCGCGGCCATGGCCGGCACCCACCAGCCGGTGCGCGTGGGGGGGGCGGACGCGGGCGGCGGCAGGGCTTGTTCGATCGCCGCCCACATGCGTTCTTTTTGGCCGGCCGTGGCCACGCTCGACGAGGGCGTGGCCGATTGTTCGGCCGCGCGCAGTTCGGCCCGGATCGCGCCCCAGGCCGGGTCTCGGTCGGCGCGGGCGAGCACCCGCCGGCCCCACCACGACGAGGGCGCGCTCATGGCGCGGCTCATCAACTGCAGGCGAAACTGATTCAGCGGGCTCATTCCTGTGCCCCATTCTTACGCGGCAAGAACCGGCGTCCGATCGCCACCGCCGCGTTTTGCAAAAACCCGTGCTTTCGCAGGTGGTTGAGCAGATCCAACCGCAGCCGCGCGTCGATGCGCCGCACCTTGCCCACCCCCAACGACAGGGCCGCGGCCGCGCGGTCCAGGCTCAGCCCATCGCCGTAGCGGACCCGGAACACGTCGGAGTCGGGCGGGGTCAACCCCTCGACGAACCCGTCGACCAGCCGGACCAGCTCCCCGGCCTCTTGCACCTCGTCCGCGGGCGCGTCGGGGCCCGCGACCCGGTCCAGCTCGATGCCGCGCACTTCGTGTTTGCGCTCTTTGGCCAGCCGCCGCCCGCGGTCGATGACCAGGTTGCGCGCCACCGTCGACAAATACGCCCCATAGGGGCGCAGCCCGTCGTAGCTCTGCCGGGCCTTGTCGGAGAACGCCTTGATGAACGTCTCCTGCACCAGGGCCTCGACCTCGTCGTCCCCGATGTCCTGGCCGAGCCGCACCAGCCCCGCGTCGGTCTGGACCCGCACCCCGCTGCGCACCACCACGAGCACATCGTCGACGAAGGCCTCGTACACCGCCCGCAGCGCGTCTCGATCCCCCCGTCGGAATCGGTCGAGCAGCGCGCGGTTTTCGTGCAACATGGGCCCGGTGATAGCGCGCTGGCGCCCACACCGCACGAGGAGCCCACATGAAGATCGAAGCCGACTCCACCATGGCCTTCCCCCGCGCGGTGTGTTTTTCCACCTACCGCGACCGGCTGCCCGAGCTGGTGCCCCACCTGCCCAACGTCACCGCCATCGACGTGCTCGAACGCGAAGAGCTCGGGGACAAACGCACCCGCCTGTTGAACCAATGGCGCGCAGTCAGTGACATTCCGGCGGTGGCCAAGGCCTTCATCAAGCCGGAGATGCTCTCCTGGCTCGATCACGCAGAGTGGAACGAAGGGGCGTGGACCTGTGACTGGCGCATCGAGACCGGCTTTTTCAAAGACCGCATCCAGTGCCGCGGACACAACCAGTTTGTCGACGAGGGCGACCGCTGCACGCTGCGCATCCGCGGCGATCTCCACATCGATCTCAAGGGCCTCCCCGGTGTCCCCCGCCTGCTCGCGGGCAAGGCGGGGGCCGCGGTGGAGAAGTTCGTGGTCACCCTCTTAACGCCGAACCTCACCAGCGTGTCCCAGGGCGTTGAAGCGTTTTTGCGCACCAAGGCTTGACGCGCCTCAGCGCGTCAACACCACCGCGGTGTAGGGCGCGAGAGACAGCGCCACCCGGTGCGGCATGTCGTCCATGCCCGCGCCCCCCGCGTTCACCGAAGCGTGGGTGCCCGCCCCGGCGAACCCATAGGCGGTGTCGTCGCTGGAGAACGCCACCTCCCAGGTGCCGCCGTAGGGCGCGCCGACCTCGTAGACCGGAAACGCGGTGTTGCTGAAGTTCATCACCACCAACACGTCGTCGTCGCCCCCGCCCTGGCCCCATCGCTGAAACGCGATCACCTTGGCGCCGTCGTTGACGTGGTGGACCTTGACCCCGCCCCCCTTGAGGCCCGGCAACGACCGCCGCAGGCCGATGAGATCACGGTACAGCGACACAATGCCGCTGTAGGCATCCAGCTTGTCCCAATCGAGCGGGTCGGTGTCGCGGAACCATTCGTCTTCGAGCATCTCTTGGCCCTGGAAGATCATGGGAATGCCCGGGCTGGTCATCACCAACGCCGCGCCCAGGGTCGAGCGTTTCTGCGCCCAAAAGCTCCCCGGATCGCCGGGGTCGATCATCGAGGGGATGCGTTGCCGGCCATTCGCCACCTCGTCGTGGCTCTCGGTGTAGATCACCCGCGCGTCGCTGCGCCCGCTGTAGCCGGCGAGGATCGCGTCCCGGACCGCGTACATCGAGCGGCCCCCGTCGTCGGGGCGGATGATCGCGTCGTTGACGGGGTGAAAAAACTGCGCGTCCCATTGGCTGTCGAACCCGGCGCCGCCGATGTCCCGCCCGTGGGTCAACCACTCGTTGTTCTGGAGGTCCTCGGCGATGAGCAGCTTGTTCGGCAGGCTGTCCGCCACCGCGTTCATGTCCTGCATCAACCACCAGGCCTCGGGAATCTCGCCCCCGCCGCCGATGCGCATGCCCACGGTCGAATCCACCCGGAGACCGTCGAGGCCATAGGTGGAGAGCCAATACCAGGTGTTGTCGGTGATCATCGCGCGCACCGGGGCCCGGCCGTAGTCGGGCCGGGGACCCCAGCCGCTTTCTTTGCGGTCGTCGGTGTAAAAATAGACCCCGCCGTTGCCGTCGCCGAGGCATTCCCCGTCGAAGCACCACATCGACAGGTCACTGGGCCCGTAGTGATTGTGCACCACGTCGAGAAGCACCGCGATGCCCCGGGCGTGGCACGCGTCCACAAAGGACTTGAAGCCATCGGTGCCGCCGTAGGCGGCGTCGGGCGCAAATGGATAGGCGTTGTTGTAGCCCCAGGAAAAGTCACCCGCGAACTCCCCCACCGGCATGACCTCCACGGCGTTGATGCCAAGGTCGACCAGGTGGTCGAGCCGCTCGATGGCCGAGGCAAACGTTCCCGGACCACCCTCGGGCGCGTCGTTGTAGGTCCCGATGTGCATCTCGTAGATCACCAACTCATTGTTGGCCGGCATCTCGAACTCGTCCGCCGTCCATGCATATTCATTGTGATCGATCAGCACCGACTCCGCGCCCGAGTGCACCATCTCGCCCGCGCGGGGGTCGGCCTTGGTGAAGGTCTCGCCCCCGTGGGTGATCGAGAACAGGTACCGGTCGAGGTGCTCGGCCTCGGCGATGACCCCGGTCCAGAACTCCCCGTCCGCGGCCAGGGGGTTGGTGGCCGGGTCCCAGTCGTTGAAGTCGCCGATCACCGACACCGCGTCGGCGTGCGGGGCCCAGACCCGAAACGAAAACCCGCCGCCCGCGTCGTCGTCCACCGCGCGGGCCCCGATGTTGGTGGCCCCCTCACCCGGGTCGAGACGCACGTAGTCCGGCTCGTCCTCGGCGCCGCCTGGCGGAATCGAGACCGGCAACGGCGCATCGTCCGGGGTGGCGTCCGGTGGTGGGCCCCCGTCCGGCCGGTCGCCGCACGCGGCGAGCAGCACCATGACGGGGAGGAAGGACAGCGGGCGAGAGAGGAGGCGTTTCATGCCCGCCCTCTACGCATGTCCCGTGCCGGCCGCGGGAGCGCATTCCCATGCGGGATCGGCCGGTGGGGCGGCGCTTTGTGCCCATCGGTCAAGTGACCCATTGGGGGGCCCGGCCCGCGCCTTACGCTGTGCGTCATGTTCGCTTACGTCGACAAACCGCGCCCTGATGAGCTCATCCGCCCCCTGTCCGCCGAGGACATGCCCGAGGCGGTGTTCCTGCTCAGTGGAGAAAAACTCGCCATCGTCGGCGGCAACCACGAGGCGGGGTTCCGCGGCTTTTCGCCCGACCAACTGCTCGCCATGCGCTTCGCCGACCTGGTGCCCGGGGCCAGCCTGGAACTGTTGCAACAGTGCGCGCGGGGCGAACACGATCCGCACCCCACCGCCCCGCTGCGGTTGCGCGTGCGCGACGCCCAGGACGCGTCCGCCCCCGTCGACATTCGTGTCCAGCTTCGCCCCGATGGCCGGTTGGTGGCGAGCCTGCGGGTGCGCAGCGAACAGGCCTACATCGACGAGCGCGAGCTGGTGGAAATCGTCTGCCACGTGCCGGTGGCGATCGCGACCTGGCACCCCCAAGGGCAGGTCGTGTCTTGGAACCCGGCCGCCCGCGCGCTGTTCCAACGCGAAAACCTCATCGGGGACGACATTCTCAAGGTCGTGCCCCGCGCCGACCGGCCGGCGTTCATGCGCGCCTGCCGGGTGGTGACCGAAACCGGCGAGCCCGAGGTGCACAACGTGATGCGCATCCTCGGCGACGGGACCGAGATCGAAATCGAAGAGTCCATCTTCCTCGTGCGCGACCCCGCGGGCCAACCGCGTCGGTTGTGCGGCGCGTGGCGCGACCGGGCCGAGGTCGCGGTCTGGCGCCGCCGTGCAGAAGCATTGCAGCCCCCCGCCCCCGCAGGCGACGGCCTCACCGTCGATGAAGCCGCGCGGCTCGCGGCCCAGGACGACAAAGCCACCGTGCTGCTGCTGGGCGAGACCGGCGTGGGCAAGAGCACCCTCGCCCGGTGGATTCACGCCCACAGCCCGCGCAAGGCGGGGCCGTTGCTTGAGATCAACTGCGCCGGGCTCAGCGCCGAGCTCGCCGAGAGCGAACTGTTCGGGCACGAACGCGGGGCGTTCACCGGCGCGCACTCCCAAAAACGCGGCCTGGTCGAGGCCGCCCACGGGGGCACGCTGTTGCTCGACGAGGTGGCGGAGCTGCCGCTGTCGGTGCAGGCCAAGCTGCTCACGTTCCTCGACGACGGCGCGTTCCGCCGGGTGGGCGGCGTCGGTCCTCTGCGCAGCGACGTGCGGCTGATCGCGGCCACCAACCGCGACCTCGCCGGCCTCGTCGAACAAGGCGTGTTCCGCGAGGACCTGTACTACCGCTTGCAGGTGGTGCCGCTCGAGCTGCGCCCGCTCCGCGAACGGCCCGACGACATCGAGGACATCGCCCGCGCCATGCTCGAGAACCTCTGCCAAAGCCGCGGCCGCGCCGTGCCCGCCCTGACCCCGTCCGCGCGCAGCACCCTGCGGCACGCCCGCTGGCCGGGCAACTTCCGCGAGCTCAAGAACACCCTCGAGCGCGCCCTGGTGGTCAGCGACGGCGGCCCCATCGACGCGGGTCATTTCAGCCTCGACGCCCCCGCGGCCGGGGGCGACACCCTCGACGAGGTCGTGGTCCGGCACATCGAGCGTGTGCTCGACGAGGAAGGCGGCAACCGCACCCGGGCCGCGGCCCGCTTGGGCATCGATCGCACGACCCTGCGCCGGCGCTTGGCGGCGAAAAAGGCCTGAGCCGCGCCGGCCCTCCCGCGCCGGGACGCGGCCGGACAGCGCCTTTACTCTGCCCCCGCCCGGCGTTAACCGTTCGTGGAGCGATCCCACGTGGCCACCGGCCAGGAGCCCCCATGAGCGACCTTCTTCCCGACGACCGTCCCACTCCGTTCTCCGCCACCCCCGACCCGGAAAAGTTCGGTCCTGCCTGGTCCGAGCACGGGCTCGAGATGCACAACCTGCACAACGTGGGCAACCAAATGTGGAACTTGCCCACCGCCGCGTTGTACGAGCGCGCGGTGCGCTACGGCGAAGGCACCCCCGTTCACCTCGGGCCGCTGGTGGTGCGCACCGGCAAACACACCGGCCGCGCGGCCAAAGACAAGTACATTGTCAAAGAGCCGTCGAGCGAAAACGACATCGACTGGGGCGACATCAACAAGCCCATGGACGACGACAAGTTCTACTGGCTCAACAAAAAAGTGAACGCCTACTTCCAGAACCGCGACGTCTACGTGATGGACGTGTGGGCCGGCGCTGACGAGCGGTACCGCATGCCCGTGCGGGTGATCACCGAGAACGCGCGCCACGCGCTGTTCTGCCGGGCGATGTTCATCCGGCCCACCGACGAGGAACTCAAGGTGCACAAGCCGGCGTTCACCGTGCTGCACGCGCCCGGGCTCATCGCCAACCCCAAGCACGACGGGGTGCGCTCCGAGACCTTCATCGCCATGCACTTCGGCAAACGCCGGGTGCTCATCGGCGGGACCTTCTACGCGGGCGAGATCAAGAAGTCCGTGTTCTCGGCGATGAACTACTACCTGCCCGGCGAGGGCGTGCTCTCGATGCACGCCTCGGCCAACATCTCGCAGGGCGGCCCGAACAAAGGCAAGAGCGCGATCTTCTTCGGCCTGTCCGGCACCGGCAAGACCACGCTCTCGGCGGACACCTCCCGCAAGCTCATCGGCGACGATGAGCACGGCTGGTCCGACGACGGCGTGTTCAACATCGAGGGTGGCTGCTACGCGAAAGTGATTCGCCTTTCGCGCGAATCCGAGCCCGAGATTTGGGACACCACCCGCCGCTTCGGCACCCTCCTCGAGAACGTCGCGTTCGACCCCGCCACCCGGCGGCTCGATCTCTCGGACAGCAGCCTGACCGAGAACACCCGCGCCGCCTACCCCATCCACTACATCCCCAACTACGAGCCCACCGGCAAAGGCGCGCACCCGAGCCACGTGGTCATGCTCACCGCCGACGCCTTCGGGGTGCTCCCCCCCGTGGCCAAGCTCACCAAGGAGCAGGCGATGTACTGGTTCATGCTCGGCTACACCGCCAAGGTGGCGGGCACCGAGATGGGCGTGACCGAACCCGAGGCCACCTTCAGCCCCTGCTTCGGCGCGCCGTTCATGCCTCGGTCGCCCACGGTGTACGCGAAGATGCTCGGGGAGAAGCTCGAGAAGCACAATGTGGGTGCATGGCTGATCAACACCGGCTGGACCGGCGGCCCCTACGGCACGGGCAAGCGCATCTCCATCGAGCACACCCGCGCGATCCTGCACGCGGTGCTCGACAGCAAGCTCGACGACGTGGCCACGGTCGAGCACCCGGTGTTTGGCCTCCAGGTGCCCACCGCGTGTCCGGGCGTGCCCGACGACGTGCTCGACCCGAAGAAGACCTGGAAAGACGGCGCGGCCTACGACAAGACCGCCAAGGACCTCGCCAAGTCCTTCGTCGAGACGTTCAAGGCGTTCGCGCCCCAGGTCGACGACGCGGTCAAGAACGCCGGTCCGCGGCTCTAGGCCCAGTGACCGGCGAGGCCCGCACCGAACCGGTCGGGGTGCCCGGCACCCAGACCGCGCCGCGCAAGCCACGGGCGGACGTTCCGTTGCGAACGCCGCCCAAGCGCCTGTCGCGGGCCAAGCTCAAAAAGCGCGTGACCAGGGCGGAGCAGGACCTCGAGCGGGCGCTCACCGAGGGACGCCGGCTCAAGTGGTTCGCGGTGTTGATGTTCACCACGTGGCCCATCGGGCTCATCTGGGGCCCGTGGTGGGCGGCGTACATCGCGGTGGGGTGGTTCTGTTTTTGGGCGGTGGGCCACTACCTCAACTTTTTCCACCGCCGCAACGCGCGCATCCGCCTCGAGGAAGCCCGCGAAGACCTCGCGTTGGCCCCCGACGACCCACCCACGGACACTTAGCCGCGATCATGCCCCGGCATCTGCTGTGCTTTGTCGCCCTGCTCGGCGCCGGCTGCCCCACAACCGCCGGTCCCGACGCGGGCGCGCAAGACGCGGGCGCGCAAGACGCGGGCGCGCAAGACGCGGGCGCGCAAGACGCGGGCGCGCAAGACGCGGGCGCGCAAGACGCGGGCGGTGTCGATGCCGGTCCGGTGCAATGCCCCGCGGTGGATGACGCGGTGGCGCTCGGCAGCCTCGGTGCCGACGAGGACACCGTGGCGAGCGCCGTGCGGCGGGTGGTGCTCATGGGCGGCAGCGTCGAGGTCGACCCCGCGTCGACCGAATTTGTCGACGGGGCCGCGGGGGGCGACGTGCTCGTGCTGCGCGCGAGCGGAAGCGTGAACAGCTACACGCCCTACTTTTATGAAGAGCTGCCCACCGACGTGGCCCCCGCGTCGGTGACCACCTTGCGCATCGAGGACGCGGCCCCCTCCGCCGACCCCGGCGTGCTCTGTCGTGTGCAAGCCGCCGAGGCGCTGTGGCTCGCGGGGGGCGATCAATACGCATACCTCGGGATTTGGCGCAGCGCGCTCCACGACGAGATCGCGGCCCTGGCCACGCGGGGGGCGGCCATCGGGGGCACGTCGGCGGGGGCGATGGCCCTCGGGGCGTTCGCGTTCGACGCCGCACAAGGTTCGGTCAGCTCCGCCGAGGCGTTGGCGGACCCGTTCGACCCCCTGGTGTCGGTGGTGGTCTCGCCCCTGGCCCAACCGGAGCTGTTGGCCACGGTGGTGGACACGCATTTTTCCGCCCGCGATCGCGAGGGCCGCTTGCTCACCTTCATGGCCCGGGCCAAGGACGCGGCCCCGGGCCTCGACGAAGTCTGGGGCGTCGGGCTCGACGAGCGCGCGGCGCTGGTGATCGAAGACGGGCAGTTCGTGGTGCACACCGGGGCCCCCGATCGCCGGGTTTGGCTTTACCGCTACACCGGCACCCCCACGCTCAACGCCGGCGTGTCCCTCGAGCTCGAGGGTGTGCAACGCCTCGCGTTCGCCGCCGGCGCCACCGGATTTTGGCCTGTGGGGGAAGCAGCCTGGGCAGATGCAGTCTCATTGACGGTGGTGGGCGGGGTGGTCAGCGAAGTCGCGCCCTGAGCGCGTCCCGCGGTGGACTCCCCCTCGCGGGGCGGACGTCGTAGGATGCGGCCATGCAAGCGTTCGATCCTTATGAAGCCCTCGGGGTGCGGTTCGCCGACCAGAACCTCGCCCGCTGTGTGCGGGCCACCGCTCTGCTCGACCCCCAGCACGTCCACACCCTGAAGTGTTTCCAGTGCGAAATCGAAGACCTCCGCGGCATCGAGCAGCTGGTCAACCTCCTCACCCTCGACCTGCACTTCAACCACATCTCGGATGGTCGTCCCCTTCGCAAGCTGAAGCGCATCGAGGAGCTCCACCTCGGCCTCAACCAATGCAATGACATTTCGTTCCTGCAGAAGATGACCTCGCTGCAGAGCCTGACCCTCTACGAGAACGAGATCGAAGACTGCAGCCCGGTGGCCGGTCTCACCCGCCTCCACACCCTGCATCTGCGCTTCAATCCCATCGACGACCTCAGCCCCCTCACCGGCCTCACCGGCCTGGTGGAGTTTTCCATCTCGTCCGCGATGGTCGACGACCTCTCGGCCCTCGCCCCCCTCGGCAACCTCGAGGTGTTCAACTTCTTCAACAACTTCGTCGAGGACATCTCGGTGCTGCAGCACATGCCCAAGCTGCGGGAGGTCTACCTCGGCCGCAATCCGGTGCGGGACTTCACCCCCCTGTTCGGCCTTCACAATCTCATCGAGTGCCGGGTCGACGGCACCGAAGCCCCCGACTCCCACCGCGACCACCTGCAGAAACATTTGGCGGCCAACCGCGCGCGGCTCGGCATCGAAGGCACCGCCGAGATCGCGAAGTTCGGGCGCTGACCCACCGGGCGGACCGGCGCGTCACCAACGACACAACCCGCCCTCGCCAGGGGTGGCGAGCGCGGGTCGTTTGTTCGTCGTTGTGGAAGTCACGCCGCGAACGCGGCGCGGGCTCACCAGGAAGCTTTGGTCACGCCGGGCAAGCTGCCCTCGAGCGCCATCTTCCGGAAGCTGATGCGGTTGAGCTTGAACTTCCGGTACACCGCGCGGGACACACCGGTCCGCTGGCACCGACGGGTGAGGCGGGTCTTGCTGCCGTCGCGGGGCATGGCGGCCAGCTTGAACATCGCGTCGCGCCGGTCCTCTTCGGAGGTCTCGGGGTCGATGATCTTCTTCTTGAGCGCGGCACGCTTGTCCGAGTGGATCACATTCAATTTTTCCCGCTTCGCTTCGCGGGCCAACTGGGATTTCTTCGCCATGTGGTTCGGGTCCTTTGGGCGCGGGGCGCCGGATCAAAATCAACCTGGGTTCTTTAGAGGGTTGGCGCCCAGGTCTCAACCACCTTTGCGTACATGGCGGCGTTTCTTGGTGCGCCTGGCGGGCTGGGTACCGGCTGGTTTCCAGATGCAGGCCCACCCACTGTGGGTGGGTCGGATTCTCGCCGAGACGCCTGCCGGCGCTCGGCGAGTCTCTTGGCAGTTTGCTCCGCAAACGTGCTTGGATCCGGCCACCCCCGCCGCCTCGCCGGGCATACCCCCGCCGTGCCGCATTGCCTGCCGCTTGAAATGTGTGAACGCGTCTTTCACAACATCCGGACCCGGCCCCTTTCAGTTGCGGCAACCCCATCCAACCCCTTGAAAAATCGAAGAGATCACCCCGATCTCGCGCCCCGCCCCGCTTGACGCAGGGCGCCGGATGCAGTGATTTGCCCGCCAAACAGGAGCAAACATGAGCACGCGCACCGAATCCGACTCCATGGGCCAAATCGACGTCCAGGCCGACCGCTACTGGGGGGCCCAGACCCAACGCAGCTTCGAGAACTTCAAAATCTCCCAGGACCGCTTCCCCCGCACCTTCATCCGCGCCTACGGCCTGGTCAAACAGACCGCGGCCGAGGTGAACGCCGCCCTCGGCGAGCTCGACCCCAAAGTCGCCGAGATGATCGTGCCCGCGGCCCAAGAGGTCATCGACGGCAAGCTCGACGAACACTTCCCCCTCGTGGTCTGGCAGACCGGCTCCGGGACCCAGACCAACATGAACGTCAACGAGGTCATCGCCAACCGCGCGGCCGAGCTCGCGGGCCAGCCCATGGGCGGCAAAGAGCCCGTGCACCCCAACGACCACGTCAACCGCGGCCAGTCCACCAACGACAGCTTCCCCACCGCCATGCACGTGGCCGCCGCCCTCGCGGTGCACGAAGACCTGCTCCCCGCGGTGAACAGCCTCGTGGCCTGTCTCGACAAAAAAGCCACCGCGTTCACGGACATCATCAAGATCGGCCGCACCCACCTCCAGGACGCGACTCCACTGACATTGGGTCAAGAGGTCTCGGGCTGGGCCGCGCAACTGCGCAAAGCGGCCGAAGGCATCCAAGCGGTGCTGCCCCAGGTGCACGAGCTCGCCATCGGCGGCACCGCCGTCGGCACCGGGCTCAACAGCCACAAGGACTATCCCCAAAAGATGGCCGCGGGCCTGAGCAAAAAGACCGACATCCCCTTTGTCTCGACGGACAACAAGTTCGCCCTGCTCGCGGGACACGACGCGATGGTGGCCCTGTCCGGCGCGTTCAACACCTTGGCCGCGGCCTACATGAAGGTCTGCAACGACGTGCGCTGGCTCGCCTCCGGCCCCCGCTGTGGCTTTGGCGAAATCCGCATCCCCGAGAACGAGCCCGGCAGCTCGATCATGCCCGGCAAGGTCAACCCCACCCAATGCGAAGCCTCGACCATGGTGTGCTGCCAGGTCATGGGCAATCACATGGCGGTGACCATCGCCGGCAGCCAAGGCAACTTCGAGCTCAACGTGTACAAGCCGGTCATCGCCCACAACGTGTTGCACTCGGCGCGGCTGCTCGCCGACAGCATGCGGTCGTTTGAAGAGCATTGTGCGTCGGGCATCGAGCCCAACAAGGACCGCATCGACGAGCTGCTGCACAAATCGCTGATGCTGGTCACCGCCCTCAACCCCCACGTCGGCTACGACACCGCGGCCAAGATCGCGAAGAAGGCGTACAAAGAAGGCACCACGCTGAAAGAAGCGGCCGTGGCCATGGGCGCGCTCAAGGCCGACGACTTCGACAAGTGGGTGCTCCCCGAGAACATGGTGGGGCCGCACGGTGGTTGATGCGTGTCGTCCGGGAGCGCTTTGACCGGGGTGCTCATGGCCGGGGGCGCGGCGGTGTTCGGCGCGCTTTTGGTGTGGCTGGTCCCGCCCAACCGGCGGGCGCTGGCCTCGGTGTGGACCCCGCCGCTCGGCTCGGGTCCCCCCGGCGGCCACCGCTTGAGCGTGATCGCGTGGAGCATGTCGTTGGGCGCGATGTTCGCCGGGCCGGTGGCGGTGCTGCTGGTGCCCGCGGTGCTCGCGGTGGCGCGGGCCGGTCGCCGGCGGGTGGTCAGCGTGCAGTACCCCGATCCCGAGGACCTGCACCTGTTGGCCACCGCCCGGCGCAACGCGGCCGCGTCGCTGGCGATGTTGGTTTTCGTGGCTGGCTGGGTGTTCGCGCTATATGTGTTCGTCGATGGCTGACAAGAAGTTCCTGATCTACGGCGCCAACGGATACACCGGCAAGCTCTGCGTGGAGCGGGCCCGGGAGGTGGGCGTGCCTTTTGTCCTCGGCGGTCGTCGTCGCGCCCCCCTCGATGAGATGTCCCAAGGCGAAGACGTCGTGACCTGCGACCTGTCCGATGCATCGGCATTGGACAAGGCGCTGGACGGCGTCGAGTGTGTCTTGCATTGCGCCGGTCCCTTCTTTCGCACCGCCAAGCCCATGATCGACGCGTGCCTGCGCACGGGTACCCACTATTTGGACATCACGGGGGAGATCGCGGTGTTCGAGCAGGTCTTCGCCAAAGACCGCGAGGCCCAGGACCGGGGCGTGTCCCTCATCCCCGGGGTCGGCTTCGATGTCGTGCCCACCGATTGCATCGCGGCCATGCTCAAAGAGGCGCTCCCCGACGCCGACCGGCTCGAGCTCGCGTTCATGTCGACGGTGGGCCCGAGCCGGGGCACGGCCAAGACCGCCATCCTCGGCGCCGGCTACGGCGGCGCGGTCCGGGAGAACGGCCGCATCAAGTCGATCAAAGGCACCCCCGAGACCAAAGAGATCGAGTTTCCCTCCGGCCGAATGGGCGCGGCGTGTATCCCCTGGGGCGACGTGTCCACCGCCTACCGGTCGACGGGCATCCCCAACATCAAGGTGTTCATGGGGCTGCCGCCCGCCCAGTTGCGCGGCATGAAGAACGCGTCCCGGTTCGCGTTCTTTTTGCGGCGTTCGCTGGTGCAGAAGTTCCTGGAGCGACAGATCGACAAGCGCATCCCCGGGCCCCCCGCCCACCGCCGCGAACGCGGCCGGTCCGAGGTGGTGGGCTTCGTCAAGAACGCCAATGGCGAAACGCGCCGCGCCACCGCGGTGACCCCCGACGGCTATACCCTCACCGCGCTCACCGGCGTGGAGGCGGCCAAGCGCCTGCTCGAGGACGACGGTCTTCGCCGGGGGGCGGTGACGCCGTCGATGGTGTTCGGCGCAAAGTTCCTGCAAGAGTTTGAGGGCGTGGAGGTCAACGCCCCCTGGATCAAATGAGCGGCCGGTCCCCGCCGGGTCTGGTCAAATTGGTGCAAAGCGAGCTTCGAGCCCGGGCCGACCCCGACCGGGTCGAGCCCATGCAGCGGTACATGAAGACCACCATGCCGTTTTATGGGGTCCAGGCCACGCCGCGCAAAGACGTGCTGCGGGCGGTGAAGGCCGCGTACCGGCCCACCGATATCGAGCAATACGGGGCGGTGGTGGACACCCTGTGGGCCCTGCCCCACCGCGAAGAGAAGTACCTCGCCCTCGACTATGCCACTGCATACAAGAAGTTCGTGATCGACCGGGCCAACCTCCCGCGGTTCGAACGCATGGTGCGCGAGGGCGGATGGTGGGATTTTGTCGACCTCATCGCCGCCCGGCTCATCGGGCGGATGTGGGCCGCCCACCGCGCCGCGCTCAACCCCGTCATCGACGCCTACGTGGCCGACGAGGACATGTGGATCCGGCGCACGTCCTTGCTCGCGCACCTTGGGCACAAGCAAGACACGGACGAGGAGCGGTTGTACGCGACGATCTTGCAGCTCGCGCCCGAAAAGGAGTTCTTCATCCGCAAGGCCATCGGGTGGGTGCTGCGCGAATACAGCAAGACCCGCCCCGAGCGGGTGCGGGCCTTCGTGGACAAAAACGCGTCAAGCTTGTCCGGCCTCAGTTTGCGCGAGGCCCGCAAGTACCTCTAGGCCGCGAACCGCGTTCAGCTCTTGGGCGGCGTGAACACGCACTTGCCGTTGATGGGCAGACACTCTTTGAACTTCACGCGCGGCTTGAGCTTGGCCGGCGCCCCCGCGTTGTCGAACGCGGGGAACGTCCACTTCCGCACCGAGCGGAGCACGCACTGCCCAATCTTGCTGGAGTTCGCCTCGGCCGAGGTGAACCTCGCGGTCATGACTTTGCCGTCCTCGCCGATCTCCAACGACAGCCGCTGGTTGGGCGAGATCTCTTGGTAGGACGGGCAGTGGTCGACGAGCAGACCGGTCTGTTCGTTGGGGTGCTCGCCGATCACGGTGTTGGTGCACTCGGTGGCTTTGCCCATTTGGGACTGGAGGGCCTTCATCAAGAACGACGAGGTCAACTTGGGCTTGCCCGCGGGCGCCGCCTCGGCTTCGTCTTCTTCGGCCGCCTTGCGCGCGGTCTTGCGGCTGGTGTCCTTCTTTTCGCTGGACCGCGCCGACCGCTTCTTGCTCTCGCGGTCGGGGTCCCGGTCGCTCTTGCGCTCGACCTTCTTGCGGCGCTTGCTGCGGCGCTTGGCACGTTTGGTCTCGTCCTCGTCCTCGTCTTCATCGAGGGCAGGATCGTCCTCGTCCCCGTCGTCGGCGGGCGAGGCCGCGACGGGGTCGTCGTCGCCGCGAGCCGGCCCCGGCCCCTCGGTGGCCAGCGCCAGCGCGACCTTGGGCGGGTCCGCGGCGGCCCCCGGCGCCTCCGCGGCCGCGGCCGCGGTGGGCATCGGGTCGGGCATGGCCTGGGGACCGGCGGACTGCTGCCCGAGGACAAACGCGCCCACCACCACCCCGGAGATGATCAACCCCAGGGCCAGCGCCCCCACCGCGACCCACCCCACCCGGCTCGGCGGCGGGGGGTAGGCGCCCGAGAGCATCTGGGTGGACATGCCCTGCTGGCCGGTGGCGTACCCGCCGGTGACAGGGGTGCGCGGGCTGTCGACCCCCACCACGTGGGTTTGGCTTTGGGTGGCGGCGTTTGGGGGCAGCGACAGCGCGGCCGGCGGGGCCGAGGTCGCGTCCTGCCCGGTGACCGGGGCCTGGCCCGCCAAGCTTCCCAATGGCATTGTGCCCTGGACCCCGGCGTGGGGGGTCGGGGTGGGCGACGCGAACGCGCCAAGATCCACCGGGGGCATGCCCGCGACCTGGCCGATGCGGTCGATCATCTCGACCAGGACCTGGGCGGTGGCGGGGCGCTTTTGGGGGTCGCGCTCGAGGAGCGCGTACAGCACCTTTTCGACCTCTACGGGGATGCCGCGCTCGGGCACCGCGTCGACGAGGCGGGGGGGCGGGTTGTTGGCCTGGGCCACCAGCATCGCGGCCGGGGTCTGGGTCTTGTAGATGCGCCGGCCCATCAACATTTCCAGCCACACCAGGCCCAACGCGTAGAGGTCACTGGCCAACGTCTGCGGCGCTTCGTCGGTCAGGGTCTCGGGGGCCATGTACCCCGGGGTGCCGAGCAGAATCCCGCTCCCGGTGAGGTGGGTCTGGCCGCCGGCGTCGGCGAGCTTGGCCACCCCGAAGTCGAGGACCTTGACCAGCTGCGCATCGGCCACGGTGGTGACCATGATGTTGTCCGGCTTGAGGTCGCGGTGCACGATGCCGACCTGATGGGCTGCGTGCAGGGCCGAAGCCGCTTGCCGGATGACGCCCAACGTTTGCGGCCAGGGCAGCGGGCCGGTGGCCTGGAGCTGGCTGAGGTTCTGCCCGACCAGGTACTCCATCGCGATGAACAGGCCGCCGTCTTCGAGGCGCCCAAAGTCGTGCACGGTCACGATGTTCGGGTGTTTGAGCTGGGCGACGACCTTCGCCTCCCGCACAAACCGCGCGACCGCCTCCGGCTCGTCCGCGAACCGGCGTTTGATCACCTTGATCGCCACCTGCCGGCCGAGGGCCTCCTGCTCGGCGAGGTAGACCTCGCCCATGCCGCCGCTGCCGATGACAGCGAGGACCCGATACCTGCCAGCAATGGTGGAGCCGATCACGTGTTCACCCCGGGGCGCGACATCGTCCATGCCTCCTCTACGGCCGCATTGTGCACCCTGTGACACCGATCTGAGAAGTCCATGGCTGTCGGTTCGGCCCCTACATGTCAGGGCGCGGCCGCACCCCCTGCCCACCGTACGGGAGGGGGATCGAACACGTTCGGGGCGGGGCGAGATCAGGCCAGGGCCATGCGGCCCACCGCGATCTCCCGGTAGAACACCGCGCGGTCGTCGCGCTGCATCTGCGCCGAGGTCGGCGCGTCGTAGCCGAGGTGCGACTTGATCGCGTCCGCGAGCACGGTCTTGCCGTTGATGCTGCGCAGGAGCATCGCCCCCCCCGCGGCCAGCGTCTGGGAGGCTTGTTTGAGCACCCCGTGCACTTCGCGCAGCGGCAACAGGTCGGTCACGCTCGAGAGCTGAATCAGGTCGTACCCTTGCGCGGGGGCGCGCTCGGTCAGGGCGGTGCGCACGTCCCCGACATGCAGGTGCAGCTTGCGTGTGCTCAGCTGCAGCTCCTCGGCCGGGGCCGCGAGGTGGGCGGGGGCGAGCACCGGGGCGGCGGTGGCGGTGAGCGCGTCCTCGAGCACGGGGCTTTCGCCCTGGTGCCCGCCGAAGCGGCGCAGGGCGGACGCAAACTGATGGGAGAAGTGGGACGCGAACGACCGGGTGGCGGCGTACCCCACCGCCGCGGCCCCGAGCACGTCGCTCACCCGGGCGCGGTCGAACACCTCCGAAAAGGCGTGCTGCCATCCCGAGTGCCCCAATGCTTGTGCAGGCCGGGCCAAAGGATCGAGCCCCGCGGCCACCAACCGGCTGCGCAACTCATCGAGCAGGCGCTCGAACACCCCGATGCGCAGCACCCCGGCCGCGACCGAATCCATATGCATGGTCCAGAACCGCAGCGCGGCCTCATCGAGCCCGGGGGCGACCTCCTCGAACATCTGGCGGCGTTGCGCGCCGGTGGCGTCCAGCCCCCCGAGGAACATCAGCTGTTGGCCCGCGTCCAGCCGCAACGCCGCCGCGCGCTTGAGCGCGACCAGGTGCACCTGGGCCGGGTTGACGTCGACCGCGTCCACCCGGCCGGTGCCCGGGTGCGCGGCCATGGCCAACGCGGAGTCCCCCGCCGAGGCGATGCACAACACGTTGAGGGGACGACGACGCTCCGCGCTGAGGTCATCCAACAGTTGGGTTTCGTGGGTCGTGTCCTCGCGCGTTTGCGAAAACACCACACCGCAGGACGAAGGGAGGAGTCGGGTCATATCCACCTCACGCTTGGTCGCGTCGCATTCGTTGTGCCAACGCTAGTGCGACAGGCCTCGAAAGGCCAACCGCCCATCGACGGAGGGGGCTTCACACCCCCGTCACACCCGAGACAGGGGCGCAGCACACCGCGTCAGCGCGCGATGAGGTGTGCGAGCGAGATCGGGACGCGGTGCGTCAGCAGTTCGGGTCGTTGCCGCTGATGTCCGCGTTGACCCCGAGATCGTCGGCCAGGTCGTCGGCCTCACACTCGGGCAAGTCATCGTTGTTGACCACGGTGAGGCGGCCGCCGACGTCGCTGAGCGACGACAGCCCGCCCAGGCTGGAGAGCAACCGGTTGTTGGTGATGACCACGTCGTCGCCCACGGTGGTGAGATTGCCCAGGCCCTGCAAGGTGAAGAGCGCGTCGTTGTTGTCGATCTCGAGGTCGTTGCCGATGGTCTCGAGCCCGTTGAGACCCGCGCAGCTTGTGAGCCCGCCGTTGTCGATGAGGCGCAGGTCGCCGTCGATGTTCTCGAGGTCGGCGAGGGCGGCGAGGTCGGACAGAATGTCGTTGTTCTCCAGGACGAGGTTGCCGCGCAGGTCCTGCAGGCCACCGAGCCCGGTGAGGCCGAGCAAGGACTCGTTGCCTGAGATGATCACGTCGTCGAGGGTGTTGTCCCCCGACGAGTCGATGCCGGCGAGGAACGCCACGCTGTCGAGGTCGCGGTTGCCTTCGATCCGCACGTCGCGCACCACCCGCGTCAACGCGGACAGGCCGGCCAGGTCTTGCAGGGCGCGGTTGTCGCGCACGATGAGGTCAGCCCCCACGATGCCGAGGTTGGCCGCGGTGAGGGTGGTGAGGGTCTCGGTGTCCTCGATGATCAACGACCCCTCGACCGCGGTGAGCGCGGGGAAGTCCACGCTGGTGAGCCCGGCCACGCGGATGAGGAGATCGCCGGACACGCTGCGCACGGTGGACATGAACTGCACGTCAAACGCGTTCAGCACTTGAAAGCTGCCGTCCACCTCGGTGACGTTGCCGCCGCCTTCGGCGACGTCCACGATCACCTCCGTCCCGTCCGGGCAGGAGAGCGTCGCGGTGCCGTCTCCGTTGTCCGCCACCGTACACGGCTCGCCCGGCTCCCCTTGGGGCCCCGGACAGCCCGACCACGCCACGCCCAGCACCCACACCCCAAACGCCAGCCAACGCTTCATGCCAATTTCTCCATGTAGACCTGCAACACCCGACCGTCCACGTCCACGTTTACCGCGTCGCCGCCCCCGGCGCCAAACGCGATGGAGGTGGCCAACACTTCTTCCGCCACGCGCGCTTCAAACGCTTGGACCGCGCTGCGCATGGCATCGTCATCGGTGACCAGGGCGAGGCTCACCCGGTCGGTGATGTCCAAGCCAATGTCTTTGCGCACGCGCTGCAGCTTGCTCACCACTTCGCGCATCAGCCCCTCCTGGCGCAGGTCGTCGTCCAGGCGGGTGTCGAGGGCCACGGTGAGCTCGCCTTCGCTTTCGATCACCACGTCACCCTTGGGGGTGCGGGTCACGATCACATCCTCGAGGGTGAGCGCCTCGCCCTGCACCTCGATGCTGCCGCCCCCCACCAAGGTGTCGAACGCGGCGCGATCGAGGCCCGCCACATCCGCGGCGCAGGCTTTCATCCTCTTGCCCATGCGCTTGCCCAGGGTCTTGTAGTTGGGCTTGAGCGAGACCTCCGCGAGGTCGGCGTCGTCGTGTCGAACCTGCACTTCGCGCACGTTCAGCTCTTCACAGATGAGCTCGGCGTGGGCCTCCACCGCCGCGCGCACCGCGTCATCGTGGGTCACCACCATCACGTGCCGCAACGGTTGGCGGGTGCGCAGGTCGTGGGTCTGCCGCAACGCGCGGCCCAAGCCCACCACCGTGCGGGTCACGGCCATGTTCTGTTCCAGGGCCGCGTCGATGCGGTCCTCGAGGGGGGCGGGATAGTCCCGCAGGTGCACGCTGTCGTCGGTCTTGCCCGCGGGCTCGGACACGAGGTTTTGGTACATGCTCTCGGTCAAGAACGGCAGCACCGGGGCCATCAGCTCGGCAAAGGTGACAAGCACTTCGTACAGGGTGGCGTAGGCGCTGCTCTTGTCCTCCCGCCCGGCTTCGTCCTCGGCCTGGCGCCAGAAGCGGCGCCGGCTGCGGCGGATGTACCAGTTGGTGAGGTGGTCGATGAACCCGAGCAAGGGCGGGATGACCTTGTACAGGTAATAGCCATCCATCTGCTCGTTCACCTCGCGGACGAGGGACTGCAGCATGGACAGGATCCACCGGTCGAGCTCAGGCCGGTCCGCGGCGGCGGGGGCCTGGGCCACCTGGTCGGGGCTCCACCCGTCGACGTTGGCGTACTGCACAAAGAACGACCACGCGTTCTTCAGGGGGATGAGCACCGAGCGCACCACCTCGCGGACCCCCGCCTCCGAGAAGCGCAACGGCTCGGCCCGCACCACCGGGGAGTTGATGAGGTACGCGCGCAATGCATCTGCACCGTACTCGTCGAGCACCTTGTGGGGGTCGGGGTAGTTCTTTTTGGACTTGCTCATCTTCTGGCCGTCCTCGGCGAGGACCAACCCGTTGACGACCACGTTCTCGAAGGGGGCCTTGTCGAACAGCGACGCCGACAGCACCAGCAAGGTGTAGAACCAGCCCCGGGTCTGGTCGAGCCCCTCGGCGATGAACTGCGCGGGGAAGCCACCTTCGAACTTCGCTTTGTTCTCGAACGGATAATGCAACTGCGCGTACGGCATCGAGCCGGACTCGAACCAGCAGTCGAACACCTCGGGGATGCGCCGCATCTCGGCCTGGCATTTGTCACAGGCGAACGTGAGGTGGTCGATCTTGTGCGGGTGCAGGTCGGTGACATCGGCCCCGCTGCGTTGGGCCAAATCCGCGGCCGAACCGATGCACACCGCGTGGTCGCACGACGCGCATTGCCACACCGGGATCGGCGTTCCCCAGAACCGGTTGCGGGAGATGGCCCAGTCGCGGGCCTCGCTCAGCCAGTTGCCGAAGCGCTTTTGCCCCACCGCCTCGGGCACCCAGTGGATGCCTTCGTTGATCGCGGCCATGCGGTCCCGCAGGTCCTCGACCTTCACGAACCACACCGGCACGGTCTTGTAGATGAGCGGCGTGCCCGAGCGCCAACAGAACGGGTAGCTGTGGCGGTAGGTGTCGTGCCGAATGAGGGCGCCGTCGTCCTTGAGCCGGCGGATGATGGGCTTGTCCGCCTCTTTGATGTTCTGGCCTTTGTAGTCGACCACCGGTTCGGTGAAGCGACCCTCCTCGTCGACGGGGTCCACCGGGTCGATGCCGATTTTTTGGCACGCGGCGAAGTCGTCCTCACCGAAGGCGGGTGCCATATGCACCAAACCCGTGCCCGACTCGGTGGAGACGTGGCCCGAGGCCATGACCACAAACGCGCCGGTGGCTTTTTTGTCCGCGTAGTAGGGAAACAATGGGGCATAGCGTTTGCCCACCAGGTCTTGGCCGGTGAGCTGGCCGAGCACCTCGTGATCGTCGCCGAGCACCTTGCCGGCCAGGGCCTCGGCCACGTAGTACACCGCGCCGTCCTCTTTCCGGCGGGCCTTGACGTACGCCATGTCACTGCCGACGGCGACGCCCAGGTTGGCGGGGAGCGTCCAGGGGGTGGTGGTCCAGATCAGGAGGTAGGCGTCCTCGTCGTCGAGCTTGAGCCGGACGGTGATCGCGGGGTCGTCCACGTCCCGGTAGTCGGAGTTGGCCTCAAAGTTGGACAGGGCGGTGGACAGCCGCCACGAGAACGGCATCACCCGCACGCCCTTGTAGACGCGCTTTTTGTCCCAAAGCTGTTGGAACACCCACCACACGCTCTCCATGAACGACAGGTCCATGGTCTTGTAGTCGTCGTCGAAATCGACCCACCGCCCCATCCGGGTGATGGTGCGCCGCCACTGTTCGGTGTAGCGCAACACGTTGGCCCGGCAGGCCTCGTTGAATTTGTCGACCCCGTACTCGCGGATGCTCGTCGGCCCCGACAGCCCGAGCTCCTTTTCCATCTCCATCTCGATGGGCAGCCCGTGGGTGTCCCAGCCGAAGCGCCGCTCGACCCGCTTTTTCTTCATCGCCCAGTAGCGCGGCACCACGTCCTTCAGCGTCGAGGCCACCAGGTGGCCGTAGTGGGGCAGCCCCGTGGCGAAGGGGGGGCCGTCGTAGAACACGTAGTGGTTCTCGACGTTCTCTTCGCGTTGGGTCACCGACCGGGCAAAAGTGTCCGTCTTGGCCCAGTGGGCCAACACGCGTTCTTCTTCCTCGGCCAGCGAAGCCTCGAGGGATACAGGGCGAAAACTCGACATGGTCTCTCCGACGGATGACGAGGTGGTCTAGCCCATCGGCGCCCAACCTTCGACCCCCGCCGTCAGCCCCCCGGGCCGCGGACCACCGCCCACAGAAGCCAGAGCGAGACCGCGAACGCGGACGCGCCCAGCGCCCCCAAGAGCCAGCGCACCGCCCGCACCGTCCGCCCGTCGTCGACCATGCCCGATGCTACGCTCCGGGGGTGGGTCGCGCGAGCCGCCTTCTGCTCCTCATGCTCGGGCTTTGCGCCCCCGGGCCCAGCGGCTGCGTGGCCCCGGTGATGCGCGGGCCGGCGGCGCCGCCTTCTCGGCATCGCTTCGTGGGCGCCCACGGCGTGCCCAACGCCTACGGCGACGGGGTCTGCGTGCTGCGCGCCCCCCACACCCACAGCTACCCGCCGACCCCCGCGGCCGCGTTCGCCGACACCGCGGACGGCGCCCGCGACACCCGGCCCCGGTATTCCTATTTCGGGCCCCACGCCCACCACGGCCGGAGCTGTTTCCGCTCGGCCTGGCACATGCACCTCGAGCCGCCGCTTGTGGACCTCAAGGTGTTGCGCGGCCTGGGCGCCTATTCGGAGATGGGGGAGGACCCACTGGTGCCCTTTGCCGGGCGCCACCCGCCGCGGCCGTGCGACGCGGTGGTCTGCGTGTTCGACAAGCCCCACGGGCACCGGCCCTGCCCGCGCTCGTCGACGACGGACCGGTCAGAACAGGATGCGGAGTAGAAATCCCGCGCTGGGCAACAGCACAAACCCAATGCTTCTGTCTTGGGCAAAGGTGGACGCCGCCGGCGTCCCAAAGTCACTGCGCTCGACCCCGATCCCGCCCTCGATCGCCTCCAGGGTCAGGCGCAGGCTCAGCTCCTCGAGGAGGTGGACCTCGGCCGCGCCGCCGAGCGACGCGGTCCCGGACAACAACAGGCTGCCCACCGTGGTCTCGCTGGGGTCGCCGGCGGTGCCGAGCAGCCGGCTGACGGTGCTGGTCACCCCCCGCCCCAAGGTCCCGCGCACCCACATCAGGGGCGAGAGCTCGACGCGCTCACCAAACCGAAAGCCGTAGCGCACGCCCAGGCCGGCCCGCAGGCCGAAGGTGAACTGCTCGGTCAGGGTCTGGTTGAGCGGCCCGCCCCCCGTGCCCGTCGACGTCAAAAGCTCGCCACCTTCTTGCAACAACCGCCCGCCCCCCGACGCCATCAACCACAGGTCGGCCACCGGCCGGGCCTCGATGACCACCTCGGCCCCGCCCGCGCCCGACGACAGCGCCAAGCCCGCCCCCACCGACCAACTCGGCGCCGGGCTGAGCGGGGGAATCGTGGGGTGAATAAACGCCGGGGCCCGGGGCCGCTCCAACGTGACCGGCTCGACCGCGAGCTCTTCGGGCTCGTCGCCCACCGTCTCCGGGCCGGCGTCCTCGTCGTCGAGCGCGTCCGCGCCGGGGTCGTCCTCGTCGTCAAACCGCGCCGAATCGTCCCCCGCCGCCGCGGGGTCACCAGGGTCCGCTTCGGGTTCGATCACCGCGTCGGGCGGGGGCGGCGGATCCCGCACCTCCTCGATGGGCGGGACCACCGCGTCCCCGTCGACGGCCGCCGCCTCCCCGCCCGGGGCGGGCGGGGGCGCGGCCGCAGGGGACTGGGCCATCGCCGGCGTGGCGAGGAGCAACACACCGGCGAGGGCTCGACTCCACATGGGCCTGGCGGTGGGCCGGCTCAGCCTTTGATCTCTTTGATCTTGCCGGTCAGCTCGGGGCACACCTTGAACAGGTCCGCCACCAGCCCGTAGTCCGCGACCTGGAAGATGGGCGCTTCCTCGTCCTTGTTGATGGCGACGATGGTCTTGCTGCCCTTCATCCCGGCCACGTGCTGGATCGCGCCGGAGATGCCCACCGCGATGTACAGGTCGGGGGCCACGACCTTGCCGGTCTGGCCGACCTGCCAGTCGTTGGGCACCCAGCCCGCGTCGCACACCGCGCGGCTCGCGCCGATGGCGGCGCCGAGCGCGTCGGCCAGCGGCTCGATCACGTCCTTGAACCCTTCGGGCCCTTTGACGCCCCGGCCGCCCGAGACCACGACGTCGGCGTCGCCGAGTTGTGGCCGATCGGACTGCACCGCGTCGAAGCCGACGAAGCTCATCTTGCTCTCCCCGGGATCGGCCGCGAACGCGCTCACCGACCCGCCGGCGCCTTCGGCCTTGGGCTCGAACTCGGTGGGCCGCACGGTGATGACCTTCTTGGCCGAGGTCACCTCGATGGTGCCGATGACGTTGCCGGCCCACATCGGGCGCTTGAACGTCTTGTCGTCGACGACCTCCTGGATGTCCGAGGCCATGCCCGCGTCGAGGCGCGCGGCCACCCGGGGCATCAGGTCTTTGCCCGCGGCGGTGGCGCCGGCCCACACGTGGGTGGCGCTGATGCTGGCCGCGCAGTCGGCGATGACCTTGGCGTAGGGCTGGGCGAGTTGGTGGGCGAGGCCTTCGTGCTCGGCGTGGTGCACGGTGCCGACGTATTTGGCCATGGCTTCGGCCACCGCGGCGGTGCCTTGGCCGAGCACAATGCCGTGTACATCGCCGCCGGCTTTGTCCGCGGCGGTGATGGCGCACAGGGTGGCCTTGGTGAGGGTTCCGTTGTTGTGTTCAGCGACGACGAGATGGGTAGCCATGTCGAGGTCCTTTCATGAAGAGGTGCAGAGGTCGCTCAGAGCGCCTTGGCTTCGTTTTGCAGCTTGTCCACGAGGGTGGCGACGTCGGGTACGATTTGGCCGGCGCTTTTTTGCGGCGGCTCCTCGAGGCCTTTGACCACCACCTGGAGCGCGAGGTCGACGCCGAGGTCAGCGGGGCTGACCTCTTTGAGCGGCTTGCGCTTGGCTTTCATGATCCCGGGCAACGATGCATAGCGGGGCTCGTTGAGCCGGAGGTCGGTGGTGACCACCGCGGGCAGCGTGCAAGACACGGTCTCGAGGCCGCCGTCGGCTTCGCGGATCACGGTGACCTTGCCGTCCTCGACGGTCACGGTGTTGGCGAAGGTGGCTTGGCCCCAGCCCAAACGCTCGGCGAGCATCTGGGCCGCTTGGTTGGAGTCCCCGTCGATGGCTTGTTTGCCCATGATCACCATGTCCGGCGACTCTTCGGCCACGAGCTTCTCGAGGATTTTCGCGACCCCGGCGGAGTCGAGCTCGGCGTCGTTGCTGGTCACGAGCACACCGCGATCGGCGCCCATGGCCAGCGCGCTGCGAATCTGTTGGGTCGCGTCCTTGTCGCCGATGGACACCACGACCACTTCGCCGCCGTGCTTTTCCTTGAGGCGCAGGGCCTCCTCGACGCCGATTTCATCGAAGGGGTTGACGATCATGTTGACGCCATCGGTCACGATGCCGCTCTTGTCGGCCTTGACTTTGATCTTGGCCTCGTAGTCGGTCACGCGCTTGACGGTCACGAGAAACTTCATGCTGCACTCCTTGCCCCGCGAGCGTGCGGGCCCCGCTCCGCCGTCGACGAACGTTCGCGCCGATCGCCGGAGTCGGACCGCTCTAGCCTTTTTGTTCCGAGCAAACAAGCCTGGGTTGTGCGGTGCGTCAGCTGGGCTCGTCCGAGGGGCGCGGGGGCCGCGGGACCCGGACCAGCAACTCATCGATGGCCTTGCTCTTGATCTCCGCCACCAGCCGCTCCACCCGCGCCTTCTTTTTCGCGCTGTCGAACAAGAACTCAAGCCCGACCCCATCACCCCGGGTCCACGCCACCCGGGCCCGCAGGCCGATGCCGAACAGCTTCCCCGGCGTCTTCAGCACCACGTCGATGACCTGATCGACCGCGAACGCGGCCTGCAGCAACACGAACGCGCCGCCCTCGCTGACGTCGTCGGTGGTGCCGTGGGCGGTGCCCGCCGGCCCCTTGGCCTTGACCGGAATTGCGGCCGGGAAGCGCCGCGACCCGCGGTGCACCATCGTGACCTCTTTGCCCATCGCGTAGTCGAGCAGAAGCTTGCGGGTGCCGTTGTCTTCGGCCACGAACTCGATGCCCACCCCGGGGGGCAAGGCCTTGCTCGACCCGCGCGAGCGGCGCCAGCGCACCTCGCCGCGGATGCGGAAATGCATGTGCTCCTCGAGGAAGTTCACCTCGAGGTCGATCTCGTCGCCGAGGTCGAGCCCGACCATCCCCGCGATGAACAGGCCGCCGATGCCGGCCTTCTCAAAATACATGTCGAGGAAGTGGGCCCGGTTTTTCACCGGGACCATCAGGGTGGTTCTGCTGCCGCGTGCGGTGATGCGCGCCTGAGGCCGATCGCCGCCCGGTTGCTCGTCCACCCCGCCTCCCCCCGTCGGCGACGCCGCTCAGGGCACGTTGCGCGACAGCAGCGTCAACCGGGGGCGCTCGATGCCGCGGGCGTCGAGCTCGGCCTTGACGCTGATGACGTAGGCCGCCCCGTCGTCGATGACCATGTCCGTATAGAAGCCCTGGGCCCCCTCGTCGAGCAAAACCTCCGGGGTCCAGGCCGCGCCGTTGCTGGCCGCGAACTTCAGATCCAATGTCGACGCATCCTGGTAGGCGACCACGACCTCGTTGCCGGCGATGAGGGCCTTGGCCCCCGCGCCGACGAAGCGCGAACCGGGCACCCCCGGCACCGAGCCCACGTCGACGACCTGCACGGTGCCGGCGGCGCCGAGCTGTCCTTGCCAGGCCTTGAGCTTGTGCCGGGAGAAGTCCGTGTACACGATCACGTAGTCCGCGCCGCGGCGGTCAATGGACGGGAACCGCCCGATGTCGCCGTCTTCGCGACCGGATTGACCATCCCCGCTCACGAGGTGGGTCTCGATGTTGCCGCCCGCGGTGAGCTTGGCCGCGTACAGGTCGCCGTCGATGGAATCGTAGTAGGCCATGACGAGGTCGACGCTGTCGTAGCGAATCGAGGGGTGCAGGCCGCGCGCCCGGGGGAAGCCGGGGTGGGCGGTGGGCAACGGCGGGCCCGCGCACCCGGTGGTGTTCCCGTCGGGGTCGGGCGCGGAGAGGATCACGCAGGTTTCTTTTTCGCTGCAGGTGTCGGGGCAGGTCGCGGCGATGTTGCGGCAGGCGACGTCGCCGTCGAGCACACAGACTTGGTTGCCCGCGCAGGTGCCGTCACAGGGGTCGACCTTGGCCCGGGCGTCGATGACGTAGAAGTCCCAGTCCGCTTGCGACGCGGGGGTGCCGACCCGGGAGCGGGCGACCTTGAGCGCGCTGCCCGGTCCCGCCACCCCCGGCAATCCCGTCACATTGTGCACGAGGTAGGCGATGGCGATCTCGCCGGTGGGCGGGTTGACCGTCACCTCGTTGAACACCCCGACGGTGCCGCCCTCGGTGGGGGTGTCGAGGGTGTAGGTCTCAAAGGTCCCGTTGGTCTGTTGGATCGCGACCTTGAGGGATTTGTTGTCGACGTCGTGGTAGGCGATGCGGGCGTGACCCTGCGCGTTGGTCCCGATGCCGGTGTGGGTGCCCACGTTGGGGCCGGGCTCGGTCACCCCCCCGCGCGGCCCGGTGGCGAGGGCGCGCACTTCGCCCGCCGCGGGCACACCGTCGACGTAGTCCACGCGGGTGATCTGCCCGCCGACCTTGGCGTAGTGGACGAGCACGGCGTCGCCGTACTCGGCATCGTAGGCCGACACCAACACCTCGTTGGGGGTCTTGGCGATGGCCGCGTACCGCCCGAACCGGGTGGGCACGATGGGGGGCAGCGCCTTGCATTGGCATAGGGCCGGGCAACACATCTCGCCGCTCATGCCGTCGGGGTCTTGCAGCACCAACAACCCGTCGCAGGTGCCGGTGCAGCCTTGGGCGCCGGGCCCGACCGGGGCGCAGGTGCCGGTGATGACGTCGCACACTTCACCGTCGGCGCAGCCTCCGCCGCAGGGCGCGTCCTTCACGCACACGCTCGAAAAGCAGGTCCGGCCCTCGCCGCAGTCCGCGTCGCCGTCGCAGCGCTCGTACGAGCAGGTGAGCACGGGATCGCGATCGCCGATCACGGTCTCGAGGCAACGCTGGGCGGGATCGTCGCAGTCGTCGTCGGTGTCGCAATCGTTGTCGAACTGTTTGGGCCAGCAGATGCCGAAGTCCTCGCGGCACCGGTGCCCCGGGCAGCAGTCCCCGTCGGTCTCGCAGCTGTCCTCGACGCACTCGCCGAACCGGCGGACCGTGCCCGCGCCGCACGGCTCGGTGGCGGAACACACCGGCGGGGGCTCGGGGATGGGATTGAGGACCTCGCCGCAATCACATGCCTGTTGGGCGCTGAGGCCGAAGAAGGCAAAGGTGATCACCAACGCGCCGCGGGTCAGCGCAAAGGCCATGGCCCCGCGCGGTTCATCAACATGACCAGTCATGCAGCAAGTCTAGCGCGTGCGCGGGCAATTGCCTGGTCCGTCGTGCCCCCGCGGCCGGCCCGGGGCCGAGGCGGTCCGGACCCGTCAAAATTCCGTAATATTTTTAAGCACTTAGACCACCTAAGGGCGCGGCCCGAACGCGCTCTGCAGCGCCGCGGGTTCGATGGGCTGGCCCTCGAGCTCCTCGAGCGCGGCCAACACCCAGCTGTCGCGCATCGCGGCCCGGCCGTCGAGCACCGTCGAGCCGCGGGGGGGCGGCAAAAACCGGTGCGGGGACAACCCGTCTTTGGGCAGCGGCTCGCCGTCGGCGCCCAAGTACCGGGCGGTGGTCACGAACAACACGCCTTTGTCGGGCAACGGGATCTGCCGCTGCACGGTGCCCTTGCCCGTGGTTTGGCCCCCGAGCACGATGGCGCGGCCCCGGTCCTTGAGCACCAACGACACGAGCTCGGCCGCGCTGGCGGTGCCGCTGTCGACGAGCACGACCAGCGGGGTCTTGACGTCGCTGCCTTGGTAGCGGGCCTTGTATTCTTCCTGCGGGCGGCCGGGGCGGCCTTTGACCCCGCCGATGGCCCCGTCGGACAAGAACAGGTCGAGCAGCGCGATGCCCTCTTCGATGCGCCCGCCCCCGTTGTGGCGCAGGTCGAGGATGGTGCCGCGGGTGCCGGGGTATTCGCGCACCGCGAGCTCGGCTTCGCGGGCGCAGCCTTGTTCGAACCGGGCCACGCGCAAGTAAAGAACATTGCCCGGCAACCGCTCGGCCGCGATGCGCGACTCGGGCAACAAGGTGCGCACCGCGATGACCATGCGCGGGGTGTCCTCGCCGGTCTGGACCTTGAGCCGCACGGGGGTGCCGGCGGGTCCGATCAGCCGCAGCGTGCTCTCTTGGTAGGTCAGGCTCTCGGTGGGGATGCCGTCGATGGACAGGATGTGATCGCCGGGCTGCACGCCCCGGCGCTCGGCGTCGGACCCGTGCCGCACACTTTTGACCTCGGAGGGCTCGTAGGGCTGCAGGGAGATGCCGGGGTTGGCCACGCGCGCTTTCATGTTGGTCGACAACCGCGCGACCTCGGCCGGGGGCACGTAGTTGGTGTAGGGATCGTCGAGGCTGATGGCGAGCGCGCGGGCCACGCTCTCGACGGTGGCGGCGGGCACGCGGTCGCCTTTGTGGGTGACGCTCAAGGCTTGGATCAACACGTCGGCCACGTCGCGCCCCCGGCGCGGCGGATACACATCGATCTCGACGCTGCGGCGGCCACAACGCAACGACATGGTGCTGCCCCGGGTGGACCACTCCAAACAGTCCTGGCGGTCTTTCACCGCCCGCAGACCGGACATGGTCAGCGACATGGGGTCCGGGGGGTTCACCGCGCTGGAGGTCAGGGACAACACCAGCTCGGACATGGTCTTTTTCCACACCGGGCCCGACGATCGCGCGGTGGCCGCGCCGGAGGCCACGACGAATCCGACGAGTACCCAGGTCAGTCTGGCCATGGCTCCCACGTGGTGTGGGACGAGGATCGTCCCGACGACATTCGGGACACTACGCTGGCGCTCGGCGTGGACACAAGCCGACCACGGCATGTCTCGAACCCCCCGGCCCTGTCCGGTGCAGGCCGGGGCCGGCTGTCTCGACCCGAGACCGGCGCCGCGGCGGGACCTACTGCACCAGCTGCGGCTCGTCGTGGACGAGCTGGTGCTCGACGAGACGGAAGTACGCGCCTTCGCGCGCCATCAACGTCTCGTGCGAACCGATCTCGACGATGCGGCCTTTGTCGAGCACCACAATGCGATCGGCGTCACGCACGGTGGATAGCCGGTGGGCCACCACCAGCGTCGTGCGCCCGCGCATCAACCGGGCGAGCGCCTCTTGCACCAAGGCCTCGCTCTCGGCGTCGAGGTTGGACGTGGCCTCGTCCAGGATCAACACCCGGGGGTCTTTGACCAACGCCCGGGCGATGGCCACCCGCTGCCGTTGGCCCCCGCTCAACTTCACCCCGCGTTCGCCCACCATGGTGTCGTACCCCTCGGGGAACTCCCGGATGAACGCATCGGCGTGCGCGTCTTTCGCCGCGGCCACGACCTCGTCGAAGGTGGCGTCGAGCCGACCGTAGGCGATGTTGTCGCGGATGGTGCCGCTCATCAGCACCGGGTCCTGGGCCACGATCGCCATGTGGCCGCGCAGGTCGGACAACCGCAGGGCGCGCACGTCGACGCCCTCGAAGCGGATCGACCCGCGGTCGACGTCGTAAAACCGCAACAGCAAGGACGTGAGGGTCGACTTGCCCGCGCCCGAGCTGCCCACCAACGCGACGACCTCGCCGGGGGCCACGTCGAGGTCGATCTCGTCGAGCACGCCGTGGTTGGGCCGGCCCGGGTAGGTGAAGGACACGCGGTCGAAGGTGACCGCCCCGCGGCCGGCGGGGAGCGGGGTGGGCGAGGCCGGATCTTGGATGTCGGGCACGGTGTCGATGATGTCGAACAACCGCTCGGTGGCGCCGGCCGCGCGCTGCAACGACCCCCACAGGCTGGCCAAGCTCCCCAGGGAGACGGCGACCATCAACGTGTAGAGCAGAAACGCGGCCAGGTCCCCGCCTTCGATCTCGCCGCTGACCACCGCGCGGCCCCCCGTCCACAGGATGACCCCCACCGCCACCAGCCCGGCCAACGACGTGGTGGCCATAAACGTCGCCCGCCAACGCGCCAGCGACAACGCCTGGTCGAAGGCGGACTCGACCCCCACCCTGTACCGCTCGCCTTCGGTCTTTTCCCGGACAAACGCCCGCACGGTGTCGATGGCGGAGATGCTCTCGTCGACCTGGGCCGACGCCTCGGCGAGACGATCCTGCACCGCCTTCGACATCTTGCGGATCTTGCGACCGAACACCACCACCCCGACGGACAACGGGGGCACGATCAGCAACATCATCGCGGTGAGCTTGGCGTTGGTGATGATCAACAGGACGATGCCCCCCGCGAGCTGCACCATGTGGCGCAGGGCGATCGACAGCTCGCTGCCGACGATGCCCTCGACCACGGTCACGTCCGACGACAACCGGCCCACCAGCTCGCCGGTGCGGCGCTCGTGAAACCAGCCGACGGACAACATCAACATCCGGTCGAACACCATGTGCCGCAGGTCGGCCACCACCCGCTCCCCGAGCCAGCTCATCAAGTAGTGGCGCACCCACGTGAAGCCGGACTGCAACACCAACAGCGCGGCGAACGCCAATGCCACTTGGTTGAGAAAACCGAGGTCGCCCTCGGCGAGCCCGTCGTTGATCGCGTAGCGCGCGGCTTGCGGGTAGATGAGCTGAATGCCGGCGCCGAACAGCAACGCCAAGGTCGCGAGGTAGAACCGGCCGCGGTGGGGCCGGAGCAGGCCGAGCAGGCGCGGCAGGTACGCGAGCTTCTTTTTGGGGGGCGTGGCGGCGGGCGCGGCGGCGGAGTCTTCGGTGGCCATGGCGCGCTTGTGCGGCGTCGCGGGCCCGGGCGCAACCGGGTGGCCGGCGGCGCAAACTGGCGACCCACCGGCCGGGTTCTGTAGGCTGCCGTATGTTCATCCTCCATTTCGGCCAGTGGCCGCTGGTCTACTTCGCGGTCGAGGGCAAGCCGAACCTGGAGGACATCCACGCCATGCACGACGGGTTCGGCCGGATGCACGATCGGGCGGAACAACACGCCCAGCCGTTGGTGCTGTTGCAGGACGTGCGGCGGGCGAAGGTGCCGCCGCCCGACCTGCGCCAGGAGCTGGCCAAGCTCTCGGGCGCGTTCGACGGGCGGTCCGAGCGCAACATCGCCCAAGACGTGATGGTCGTGGACAACAAGCTCGTCATGGGCGGCCTGACCGTCATCCGCTGGCTGGTGCCGCGCGTGGCCAAGACCCCGGTGGCCAAGACCGCGCAGGATGGGCTGGCGGTGCTTGTCAAAGGCGCCCCCCAGGTGACGTTGCCGTCGACCGTGGAAGGCTTTGTCCGCGACGTGGACGCCATCCGCCACACCGACGAGTCGTGGGCGAAGTTTGACGACCGGGAAAGTTCGTTGTCAGCCGGACCACGCTGGGGTAGGTGAGGGGCGACGCACCCGTAGCTCAGTTGGATTAGAGTACCGGATTCCGATTCCGGGGGTCGCAGGTTCGAGTCCTGCCGGGTGCGCCACTAAGGTCCTGCTTTTGCAGGGCCTTTTTCTTGGTCCCACCCACGGTCCCCATGGTCGGTGTGGGACCAGTCCCACTCAAATCAGCCATCGGTGCCGCCCTCCAATGCACGCCGGACGACTCCGCGGCGCTCTTCGACATCGACGTCGCTGTAGGTGAAAGTCATCTCCTTGGTCGTGTGACCAGTCACCGCTCGGGCCGCGACCTCGCCGGCCACTTGGCGCACGGCGTTGTTCATGGTCCGACGGATCACATGGCTGGTGACGTGCTTCGCGATCCCCGCCTTCGCAGCGGCCGCCTTGAGCCGCTTGTTGTAGGTGCTGACGCTGCGGTGGTAGCCGCCGGCCCTCGTCGGGAAGACGATGACGCCCGTGCCCTCAGCCTTGATCTCGGTCAGCAGCTCGCACGCGCGCTCGCTCAGCACAAACAGGCGACGGCTCTTGTCGGTCTTCGGGGGCCCCAAAACCCCGCGGTCGTTGCTGCGGCGGATCCTGCCGGTGCCGGCCTCGACTTCGAGGTCATCCCAGTGGAGGCCCGACAGCTCGCTGAAGCGCATAGCACCAGTCAGCTGGACGAGGACCATGGCCTGTGTCCGCCTATCCGCGACGTCGACCAAAGCAATCGCTTCGGCGGGCGTCAACGTATCCTTGGCCACGACATCCTCAGCCGGGATGTCGAATCGGACGCGGCCCATCGGGTGGCGGTGGAAATCCTCGGCGTCAGCAACCCAGTCGAGGAAAGTCTTGGCGGTCCCCCACGCGTACTCGAGGGACCGTCGTTTGTAGGGCGTGGGCTCCTGCGCATAGCTCGACCCGTTGCGGCCCGCGCGCGTCGCTGGCCGCCGCTGCTCTGACAGCCAGACCAGCCAGTCCGAGAACATCGACGGCTTGAGTTCGTCGATCTCCATCCCGCCGAAGTAGGGCAGGAAGTGCGTCTCCATCTTTCGGAGGTACTCCTCAGCCGTGCTCATCGCGATCGCCCCCCTCGTCACTCGCTGTCCCAAGACCTTGAACCAGCGCCGCGCGAAGACCGTGACGGTCCTCTCCGCTTCGCCGCGGGAACGCCGCTCGGCCTCGTCGACCACCTCTGCCCTGAGTCGGGCGAGTTCCGCCATTGCCTCCTCCAGCGTCGTGCCGGGGAGGTTTCTCGCTCGTTCGATTGTCAGAGAGCCGCGTTTGACCTTCACCCGAAGGGCGTGGCCCGCCGGCGTCTCCCAGAGACCCGGCGTCCTCGTTTTGGTGCCCATCTTCATCAGGGATTCCCCCATTGAAAGTGGACGCCACAGAGCGCCCACGATCGTAGCCGAGTTGGCGGTCGACGTCGTCTGGGTGAAAGAGGGGGTGGCCGCAGTGGAAGGCTGTCGGTGTCAGTTGGCCGCGCGACACCTGCATGCGTAGTGCCTCCACCGTCCACTCGCCGCCGAGGTACTCGGCGAGCCGCTTGTACCCAAGCCACACCATCAGCCTGGCTCACCGCCCTGGAGCTGGACGCCGCGGGCTTCGATCAACTCGCTGTCGCGGATATGCGCCGCCGCGTCGTCGCGCTCGCCAACAACCTCGTCGAGCTTCTGCGGATCGGCGTCGGCCGCGATCGGTGTGAGCGACTTCTTGCCTGCTTGGTGGATCAGGGCGCTGGCTCGGACCCGCGACATCACGCAACGCTGCGGATCTTTGGTTTCCCCGATGGCGACCGAGCACCAGGCGTAGTCAGTAGGCGAGCCCTCTGCCAACGAACTGCACTTCGGTCTCGCCCCCGACACATGCTCGCGGAAGGTCGCCACCTCCCGCGCCGCGATCGGCAGGCACGTCGGGGCGCCGAAGGGGCTCGGCTTCGTCAGCCGCCGTGAAAAAGTGGTGGTGCTTCGCAAGGAACTGCTCCTGACAAGTCATTTGACAAGTCAGTCGGCAGACGTCAAGGTGTGCCTATGTTTCGACTCAGACGCGACCGGTTCGACATCACTGAGCTTCCGCCTCTCTTCTTCGGGCGGTCCCGCTCCTGGTTCGAGCGCGCACGGCGTGAGCGTGAGATCGCGACGCCGGCGGACGCGCGCGGGGGGCCTGGGCACAAAGCGACTTGGTTGCGGGAGGCCCTTCAGCCGCTGTTTGCTGAGATCGCTGCAGAAGAGTGGGAGAAGCGGATCAACTCGCTGTTGATCGACATCCCGAACCCGATCAACCGGCACGCGGCCGAGCTCGCCATCCGCGAACGACCTTTCTATGCGGGCGGCGTGCGCGCCGTCGACGCCAGCGTCCACGGCCTCGACAAGGTCCTGGGGCCGGCGCTCCTGTGGGCCGTGCTGTCGGACATCCACCGCCGGCTTCATGCGCCCGAGCTCGTGTGCGAGGTCGCCGCCCGGTGGGACATCGGCGAGATGCTCGATGAGGTGCGCCGCATGAAGGGCAGGCCTCAGCTGGTCGTCTCGTTGGAGCGCGAAGTTATCGTCCGCGGCAGTGAGTCCTTGACTCACCTGACCAACGCCGGCGCCGTGGTCGCCGTGGACCTCAGCGTCGCCCTCGACGCCGCCCAGCACGTGGTTGACAAGCTGTAGCGATCAAGGAGCCCGACGATGGGTATCTCACTTTCCGGCTCTGACGGACGCAGTATCGTCCTCCCGCGCTCGACGTGGACGTCGCTTCTCATCAGCGCTCACGGTCACGGTTGGCGGCCCGCAGGGACGGAGTACGACGGCCCGCCGGAGTCGTGGGGCACGCACGAGACAGCGATCGTGGCCGTGACGACGCCGTCCGCTGCGGAGGCAGCGGGCTTCCGCAGCGCGGACGTACACCTCCCCGGCCTCGAGGACGAGCACGAGCCTGGCAAGGACGACGACCTGCTCGACGCCGCCGGTGACGTGCCGTCGCCGGCGCCAGGCTCGCCCGAGCGCCATCTGGTCGAGGTCGACGTGAGCGGGAGTGTTGACGCCGGCGAGCTCCAGCATGGGTGGAACCCCATGAACTACTTCAGCAACGACGGACAGTTCGTGACCGCCGAGGACGCTGATGCCATCGCCGCCGCCCTGCGCCGTGCGTACCCGGAGCACGGAGCGGCGCTGGCGGACCTCCTGGATCTTCTCAGCTGCGGCGGGTTTCGGATTTGCTGAGGTCCTCGACAACGCTTGAGGGGTTCTTGCATTCCGCTGCGTCTCTCCCCGAGAGACCGTCAGCCGACGTCGAGCGGTTGCGCTTTGCGCTGCGCCGTCTGAGCGAGAAGGACGCCTCGCGGCTCCTCTTCGAGCTGACCGGCGAGCGCCACAAGTTCGGGGCCGTGGAGGCGATCGAAGCCCTCACCGACCACCTCGGCCTGGTCGTCTCCGACATCAGGACCGCTGCGGATGAGGTCGATCGCCACCGCGATGTCGACAACGCGCTCGAGAAGATCGAGCATATTGAGTGGTGGCTGGTGGTGGCGAAGGTCATCCTCGCGCTGAGGCTTGGTCCGTTGTCGCCGTTGGAGGTGATGGCCAGCGCGACCTGCGCCGAGACAGAGTGCCAAGGGAGCGGGGAGCGAGACCGTGGGACGTGAGAGCCCCCGTCGTCGGTGGTATCGACATGCTGGCGGATGCCGTTGGCAAGGACGGCGTCGTGCTGGGCCAAGCACGGAACTGGGTGATCCTCAGCATGATGCCCAAGAGCCACGACTGGGGATGGGACCTCGGCTACATGCCATGCCTGTGCGCCGACCTGTTCCCCGAGCGGCTGGCCTCCGTTTTTCGTCAACTCGAAGAGCATGATGACTACGGTCGCGTAGGCATCAACATGAACACGCTGTTCTAATCGCGCTTCACAGAGTGCGTGCTTGCTGCGGCGGCCCGCCGATCGTTCCCTGGACGAGGACGAGATCGTGTGGGTCGCGCTCGACACACCGTCATCGAGGAGGCGAAGAAGGCGGCGCTTGAGGGAAACGCTTGGTTCCACGAGCGCTGGCGCGATGGCCGGATGGAGGAGGACCGGGACCTCGCTCGAGGCTAGGCGGGCAATCGCTGTCGGATAGCCAACAGGCGTTGTCGCGTGCGCTACAGACGGATTCGCAGCCCCCACCACAAAGGCTTTGAAATCAGACTCTTATGCTCAGGCACGGATGGTGCTTGGCCTCGTTGTGCTGGAGGACCAACAACGTGGAGCCCATCCTACTCTTGCTCGCGCTTGCTGCCGCGCCGCCCTCTGTCCCGCCTCCGGAGGCTGGCCCAGAGGTCTCGCCGACAGACGTCAATGCGCTGATCGAGGGCGCCATCGCTGGTCACCCGGATGTTGAGGCCGCGAACCAGCGCATCGAAGCCCTCGGGCATGCCATTCCCCAGGCCTGGGTCTGGCCGGATGCGATGGTCGCGACAGAGTACAGCAACATGCCGGTGCTCGCGCCGTGGCCCGGGAACCACCCGATGAGCGGCATCCAGCTCAAGGTCAGCCAGACCGTTCCCTTTCCGTACAAGTTCTGGGCGCGCGCAGGTGCCGCAGAAGCAGTGCGGGACGCGGCCGTCCCCATGAAGGACGAGGCCGCCAATCAGATCGCCGGCCGCGTTCACATGCTCGTCGTGCAATGGCGACTCTCTCGTGCCCTCCGCGGCGTCACCGAGCGTCACCTGGAAGCGGCAGAGCAGCTACTCGATGCAGTACGCGTCAAGTACGAGCTCGGCCGCGTCGAGCAGCACGACCTCATCCGGCTCGAGGTCTTGCGCGACAAGCTCGCCGACGACCTCGTCGAGCTCGATCGACGACGCGACGCCATCGCCGCGGCGCTTAATGCTGCAGCGCAGCGCGAACCCGGTGCGCCGCTCCAGCTCGGTTCAGAGATACCGATCCCCGACGCGGCAGAACTCGACGTTGTCCGGCTCGTCGAGGTGGCCCGGCAGAACCGTCCGGTGCTGGCCGCCCTTCGAGGTTCGGCCACGGCCGAACGCGCTCAGGCCTCAGCGATGCGCTCGGAGAAGTGGCCCGACGTCACGGCCTGGGCGGGTTACCGGGTTCGGCTGCCCGCCGGAGCCGATCCCGGCAACAACTTCCTGACCGCTGGCGTCTCGGTGCCGATCCCGTGGGCATCTGCGCTTTGGAAGTGGGAAGAGAAGGCGCAGGCGCACGAGGCGCGCGCGCGCTCCGAGGACGCCCGCCGCCAGGGCGTGGAGCTGAACCTGCGCGGCGAGCTCGACGCTGCGGTCGTCAGGTACCAGCGCGCGATCGAAAAGAGCGAGGTCTACGGCGCGAAGCTGATCCCCGGCGCGCAGAAGACCCTCGAGGCTGCGTTCGGGTCGTACCAGGTCGACCGCGCTGGGTTCGCCGAGCTCTTTTCTGCGGAGCTCACCGTCCTCGAGTACGAACGCGCCGAGCTGAACGCGCGAGCTGAGGCTGCCACGGCCGCCATCGCCATCGACATGCTCACCGGACGCTTCGCCCCATCCGGCGAGAAGGACACGCAGCCATGAAGATCCGGACCCGACTCTCCGTCGCGCTCGCCGCGGCCCTGCTCGTGGGCGTTTCTGCCATCACGCTGACCTGGGCCCCGAGCCCGTCGCACGCTCAGGAGCACGAGCATGGCGACGTGCTCTACCAATGCCCGATGCACCCCCAGATCATAAGCGACGGCGAAGGCCGCTGCCCCCTCTGCAAGATGTTCTTGAAGCAACGCCCGGCTGGGGAGGCGATGAAGAAGCTCAAGTCCTGGGAGGAGAAGACCGGGAAGAAGGCCCCGCCCATGCTCAGCGGCCGAGCGCCGGCTCCTGCGTCCCAACCCAACGCGAAGGCGGTGCCTGCACCCAAATCGAAGGCAAAGTCCGGCCAGACAAAGGCCTCGACAGCACCATCGACGTCCACGGGTACATCGACCAAGCCGCGGGTCGCGAAAAGAGTCGGCGCTGGCGACTACACCTGTCCCATGCACACGCACATCGCCAAGACGAAGGCGGGCCAAGACGAGGAGCTGCGCTGTCCCGTCTGCGGCATGCACCTCGTTCCGCGCGACCAGCTGCAGGAGCATGAAGGCCACGCGCACGATCACGACACGTACGTCTGTCCGATGCACCCCCAGGTTGTGACCGACGAGCCGGGCCGCTGCCCGATCTGCGGCATGGACCTCGAAGAGAAGGACACGGGCGCGGCCTCGAACGCCCCTGCGAAGAAGACGCGCACGGTGAAGCACTGGGTCGCGCCGATGGACCCCACGTTCATCTCCGACAAACCCGGCAAGTCGCCGATGGGGATGGACCTCGTGCCTGTGTACGAAGACGACGGTGCCAATGGTCCCGTGGTGAAGATCGACCCGGTCGTCGTCCAGAACATGGGTGTCCGCATCGCCAAGGCCACCCGCGAGCCGCTCTTCCGCCACATTCGTGCGCTCGGCACCGTCGACGTGGCCGAAGACGAGATCGCCGTGGTGAACCTCCGCTTCTCGGGATGGATCGAACAGCTCTACGTCGACGAGACGGGCGTGAAGGTGAAGCCGGGGCAATGGCTGGCCGAGGTCTACTCGCCCGAGCTGGTCAGCGCCCAGGAGGAGTACCTCCTCGCCCTGCGGACGGGTGGCACCGGCAGCCCGCTGGCCAAGAGCGCGCGACGCCGGCTCGAGTTCTTCGGGATGTCGCCGTCGGACATCGACCGCGTCGACGCCACAAAGCAGACGCTGCGCACCATTCGCGTGCGGGCACCTCGTGAGGGCTATGTGCTGCACAAGAACGTGGTGCAGGGCGCTCGAGTCATGGCCGGCATGGACATCTTCCGTATCGGCAACCTACAGAAGATCTGGATCAACGCTGAGGTCTATGAGTTCGACGCCCCCTGGGTCGAGCTCGGGGCGCCCGCGACGATGGAGCTCACCTACCAACAGGGCAAGACCTACTCCGGCAAGGTCGCTTACATCTACCCGACCCTCAATGAGAAGAGCCGCACCCTCTCCGTTCGGCTGGAGTTCGACAATCCCGGCCTTGCCTTGAAGCCGGGCATGTTTGCAACGGTGCGCATTGAGGCGCGGCGTCGCAACGGAGCCCTGGCTATTCCGACGGAGGCCATCCTCCACTCCGGCGAGCGGCAGCTGGTCTTCGTTGCCCTCGGTGGTGGCAGGTATGAAAAGCGCGAGCTCGTCACCGGGCTCGTCGCCGATCGACATCTGACCGAAGTTCAAAGCGGCGTCCGCGAGGGCGAGCGCGTTGTGGTTTCCGGGCAGTTCCTGCTCGACAGCGAGAGCCAACTGCAGGAGGCGGTTCAGAAGCTCCTCGATGCCCGCCTCGAAGCGAAGAGCCCGGGGTTTGCGCAAGCCACGTCGGACGAAGGGAGCTCAGAGGCCGACACCTATTGGACGTGCGGGATGCACCCCCAGATCGTGCAGAGCGGGCCCGGCAGCTGCCCGATCTGCGGCATGGACCTCGTCGAGAAGAGGCGGTGAGCCATGTCCAGTTCTGACCTCAAAGACGCCGAACGCCCACCCTCCCTTCTCGACCGGGTCATCGATGGGTCGGTGAGGAACCGAGGCCTTGTGCTCATCCTCACCGCGGTCGTCGTCGCCGGTGGCGTCTGGGCACTCCTGACTACGCCCATCGACGCCATCCCCGACCTCAGCGACGTCCAGGTCATCGTCTACACAGAGTACCCGGGCCAGGCACCGCAGGTCGTCGAGGACCAGGTCACCTATCCGCTCACGACCGCCATGCTGAGCGTCCCCTACGCCAAGACGGTGCGCGGCTACTCCTTCTTCGGCTTCTCGATGGTCTACGTGATCTTCGAGGACGGCACCGACCTGTATTGGGCGCGGTCCAGGGTGCTCGAATACCTGAACTTCGCGCGCAGCCGTCTCCCTGAAGGTGTGACACCCCAGCTGGGCCCTGACGCTACCGGTGTCGGCTGGGTGTACATGTACACGCTGAGCGATTTCCTTCCACGGGCCGAGCACCTTCGCAACCTTTACGACGCTGACGGCAACGGTGAAATCACCCGAGACGAGCTCCCGGAAGGGGACGGCCCCTCGAGCGACGCCTGGCTGACATCCCTCTTTCGAGGCGACGCTGAGCCCCCTACCGACGGCGAGCACGCACAACACGCTCGACGGTTTCTCGAGGACTCTGTCCGGTACATCAAACAAGCCTTCGACCGCGACGGCGAAGCAGGGCTGTCATGGGAGGAGGTCCTGGCGGCGGCGAACTTCTCAGGCATCGATCTGAGCACGCTGCGGAGCAAGCAGGACTGGTACCTCCGCTACGAGCTGATGGCCCTCCCCGGCGTTTCGGAAGTCGCGACCGTTGGGGGCTACGTTCGCCAATACCAGGTAGAGGTCGACCCCGAGAAGCTGCGTGCCTACGGCGTTCCTCTCGCCAAGGTGAAGGCAGCTATCAAGCGAAGCAACACCGACGTCGGTGGTCGCCTTATCGAGATGGGCGAGACCGAGTTCATGATCCGCGGCAAAGGCTACATCCGATCGCTCGATGACCTGATGAGCATTCCTGTCGGCCTGGACGCATCGACCCACACACCGGTCTTGCTCAGCCAGGTAGCGCGCGTTCAACGCGGCCCTGAGATCCGGCGCGGGGTCGCGGAGATGAACGGCGAAGGAGAGGTCGTCACGGGGGTCGTCATCATGCGTTTCGGAGAAAACGCGCTCGAGGTGATCGATGGGGTCAAGGAACGCCTGGCCGAGTTGAACGCCGGGTTGCCGGCGGGCGTCGAGGTCCACACCTCCTACGATCGCTCGCTGCTCATTGAGCGTGCCATCGACACGCTCCGAAACAAGCTCCTTGAAGAGATGCTCGTGGTCGCGCTCATCTGCATCATCTTCCTGCTGCACTTCCGGTCGGCCCTCGTCGCGATCTTCACCATCCCCGTCGGCATCCTGATCTCGTTCATCGTGATGAAGTTGATGGGGCTCAACGCCAACATCATGAGTCTCGGCGGTATCGCCATCGCCATCGGCGTCATGGTCGATGCCAGCGTGGTGATGGTTGAAAACCTCCACAAGCACAAGGAGCGTGACGTCGGGCTCTCCCACGAGGAGGTCGTCCTCAGGGCGGCCAAGGAGGTTGGGCCGGCGCTCTTCTTCTCGCTGCTCATCATCACGGTGAGCTTCCTTCCAGTCTTCACTCTCGAACAACAGGAGGGACGGCTCTTCACGCCCCTGGCGTACACCAAGACTTTCGCGATGGCCGCGTCGTCGCTCCTCGCGGTGACGATCGTCCCTGTGCTCATGTTCTTCTTCGTCCGGGGCAAAGTGCGAACCGAGAAGGACAACCCGATCAGCCGCGTGCTCATCGCCCTGTACCGGCCGCTGCTCAGCCGAGCGCTTCGGCACCCGGTCCTCGTCCTGTTCGGAGCGCTGCTCATCGCGGCGGGATCACTTTGGCCGTACACAAAGCTCGGCAGCGAGTTCATGCCGCCGCTCAACGAGGGCGATCTCCTCTACATGCCGACGACGCCGCCGGGCATCTCCATCACCAAGGCCAAGGAGCTTCTGCAACAGACCGACAAGCTCATCGCCGGCCATCCACAGGTCGAGCACGTGCTCGGCAAGGTGGGGCGGGCCGAGACAGCGACCGATCCGGCCCCTCTGTCGATGATGGAGAGCACGATCATCCTCGCGCCGGAGGAGACGTGGCCCGAGGGGAAGACGATCGAGGACATCATCCGCGAGCTCGATGAGCGCGTGAGGTTCCCGGGCCTGACCAACGCCTGGACGATGCCCATCAAGACGCGCATCGACATGCTCGCGACCGGCATCAAGACGCCGGTCGGCATCAAGCTCATGGGGTCCGACCTCGAAGAGCTCAACCAGGTTGGGCAACGGATCGAGGCCGTGGTCCGAGGCATGGGTGACGTGCTGAGCGTCTACTCGGAGCGCGTCACCGGCGGGAACTTCGTCGACATCGACATTCGCCGAGATGCCGCGGGGCGCTTTGGACTCACCGTCGGCGACGTACAGGACGTCATCAAGACCGCGATGGGTGGCATGAACGTCTCGTGGACCGTGGAGGGACTGGAGCGCTACCCCATCAACGTGCGGTACCCGCGTGAGCTTCGCAACGACATCGAAGCGCTCCGGCGCGTCGCCGTCACCACCCCGCTGGGACACACCATCCCGCTCGGCGCCATCGCGGACATCAAGACCGTGAAGGGCCCGCCGGCGATCAAGAGCGAGAACGCTCGGCAGACCGCATGGATCTTCGTCGACCTCAAGACCTCGGATGTTGGCGGGTTCGTCAAGGCTGCGCAGAAGGTTGTCGACGCGGAGGTGTCGCTGCCTGAAGGCGTGTCTATCCTCTGGTCCGGGCAGTTCGAGTACATGGAGCGAGCGAACAAGCGGCTCGCCCTTGTTGTGCCGCTCACGCTCGTCATCATCCTGCTGCTCTTGTTCCTGCACTTCCGCAACCTCGCCGAGACGTTGATCGTCATGGGGACGCTGCCCTTCGCGCTCGTCGGTGGCGTATGGCTCTTGTACTTCAGCGGCTACAACCTCTCGGTCGCCGTCGGGGTCGGCTTCATCGCGCTCGCGGGGCTCGCCGCCGAAACAGGGGTGGTGATGCTCGTCTACCTCGACGAGACGTTCGATCGCTGGCGCGCAGAGGGCCGCCTTCGCTCGTTGTCCGACCTCGTCGAGATCGTGATCGAGGGCGCTGTCGACCGGGTGAGACCCAAGGTCATGACCGTCGCGACGACCGTCATTGGTTTGCTGCCCGTGATGTTCGGGACCGAGACCGGCACGCGCGTGATGAAGCGGATCGCTGCGCCGATGGTTGGCGGCCTGCTCTCCTCGACCGTGCTGACGCTGCTGCTCATCCCCGCGGTCTATCTGCTCTGGCGCAGGGCAATGTTGGGCCCCGAGCTCGCCCCAGCGGGTGGTAGCGGCGCTGCTGACGGGCTGGTCCACATCTCAGCTGAAGCACCGCAGGTTGCCTCGGAAGGCGCGCAAGTCGAGGGCGGCACCGTCGAGCCCTCACCCAACGAGACTGAGGATGGGCAACACCCGCCGGTCGAAGGTGAGGCAGAAGCGGAGTTGAGCGACCCGGCCGAAGACGCTGATGCTCAGGCCGCCAGGAAGGGGACGCGCGGACGCGACGCGACGTCTGCAGAAGAAGACGATGCGGATGAGGCCGTGGAAGACGCGCCGCCGGCCGAAGGCAAGGGCGATGGGTGATTTGGGGCCATCAACCGGCGGCCGCTTCGCCCCTGGGACGCGCGCCTGGAAGCTCTGGAACGGTGGAGCAGTGGCAGCGCTCTGCACCATCACCGTCTTCCACTACACGACCCACGGCGATCTCGGGAACCTGGATAGCCACACACTATTTCGCCGTCTCTACTATCTGCCCATCGTCATGCTTGCGGTCACCCATGGCTTGCGCGGTGGCGGGGTCGCCGCGGCGGTCGTTATCGCCGTCTACTCGCCGCACGCGTTCCTCGAGAGCCCAACGGACATCCTCGGGGTCCATCTCCACGGTGATCCTGCTCCCACGCTCGAAAAGATGTCGGAGATCGTGCTTTACCTGGCCTTGGGACTCGCGGTCGGCTGGGCGGTTGACCGGGCGAAGAGCACGCAGGCTCATCTCGACCGCACGCGTGACGAGCTCGATCGAGCAGCGCGACTGTCCGCGCTTGGTGAGCTGGTCGCGGGGGTCGCTCACGAAATCCGAAACCCGCTCGCGTCTCTCCTCGGCACGGCCGAGATCTTCCTCGACGACTACCCGTCTGGCCACGAGAGGCACCGAATGGCCGAGCTCAACCTCGAGGAAGTCAAGCGCCTCGAGGGCATCGTCGACCGGTTTCTCGCGTTTGCTAAGCCGCCGAGGCCGCAACCCATTGCTGCGGACGCGAACGAGCTCATCGAGCGACTGTCCTCTCTCGCGGAGAGCACGGCGCGCAAGAAGGGGGTCCGCCTCGTCTTCAATCGACCTGACCAACCAAACATCTTGGTAGACGCTGACCAGATCCTCCAGATGCTTCTCAACCTCGTCCTCAACGCAATAGAAGCGAGTCCGGAGGGAGCCGCGGTTTGCATCGGATCCGTCTGCTCGGATGACGGCTGCGAGTGGACGGTCGACGACGCGGGACCTGGCGTTCCAGCAGAAGACCGCGAGCGAATCTTCGACCCCTTCTACACGTCGCGACCAGAGGGCAGCGGCCTCGGCCTGAGCATCGCGACCCGGATCGTCGAGGGGCATGGCGGGACGATCCAATATGAGGAGTCGGCTGCCGGTGGCGCTCGATTCGTTGTTCGTCTCCCCCCGAGCGTGAGCGTGGGACCGCACCATGAGGGAACGCACGGAGGGGGCAAGCCATGAAGAAGCAGCGCGTACTCCTGGTCGATGACGACGAGCGGCTGGCCGAGGTGCTCTCGTATGCGATGGAGCAACAGGGGCGCGACGTCACCGTCCGGCACTCTGTCGACGATGCGCTCGGGCTGATGACCGAGGTGCAGACCTTCGACGCCATCATCACAGATCTGCGTATGCCTGGCCGCGACGGAATGGAGCTGGTGCGAGAGGTTTGCTCGCAGGACGCCCATCCACCCATCATCGTGCTGACGGCGCATGGTTCGGTAGATGCGGCGGTCGAGGCCATGAAGGCCGGCGCGGCCGACTTCCTATCGAAGCCGGTCAGCCGAGACGTGCTCAAGATGACGCTCGATCGCGTCGTCAGAAGTGTCGACCTCGAACGCGAGAACCTAGAGCTTCGACAGCGTCTCGAGGAGCTCTCCAGGGGCGGCGGCCTGATTGCGCAGTCCCGTGTGATGCGCGACGCGCTCGATCTTGTTGATCGGGTAGCGCCGACCGACGCCACGGTCCTGATCCGAGGCGAGAGCGGCACCGGCAAGGAGCTGATCGCCAAACGAATCCATGAGGGCTCGGCGCGCGCCGAGCGGCCCTTCGTGGCGCTGAACTGCGCGGCCCTACCGAAGGATCTCCTTGAGTCGGAGCTGTTCGGCCATGCGAAGGGAGCGTTCACCGGTGCCAGCGCGTCGCGCAAGGGCCGGTTCGTGGAGGCCGACGGCGGGACCCTCTTCCTCGACGAGATCGGAGACCTCGATCTTGAGCTCCAGGCCAAGCTGCTGCGTGTGCTCCAAGACGGGGTCGTCGACGTCGTTGGCGGCGGGCAGCAGAAGGTCAATGTCCGTATCGTCGCGGCGACGCACCAGGATCTCGAGGCGATGGCTCGAAGGGGCGAGTTCCGAGAGGACCTGTATTTTCGCATTCGCGTCGTCCCGCTCGAACTCCCGCCGCTTCGCAAGCGCGGCACCGACGTCGGCCTCCTCTTCGCGGCGTTTGTCACACGGGCGGCCGCGGTCGCGGGCCGCGAGGCGCCTGCGATCAGCGCCGAGCTCTTGCAGGAGCTCGACGCGCGCGCCTGGCCGGGGAACGTCCGGGAGTTGGAGAACGTCGCAACCCGAATGTCGGTGACCGTGGCACCGGGGGCGGCGCTCTCACCCGAGCTGCTCCTCCCCCAAGACGGCCGCCTCGACCTTGGGGCGACGAGGCGGCACATCGGATCCTCACTTATCTCCGAACATGAGGTCGCCATCCCTGACGGCGGGCTCCACCTTGAGGAGGTCGAGCGCGCCCTCATCGTGGCCGCGCTCTCAAAGGCGGGGGGGAACCGTTCGCAGGCAGCGCGCCTCCTCGGCGTCCCAAGGCACTTTCTCCTCTATCGCCTGGAAAAGTTCCACATTCGCGACGATGAGGTCGATGCGCTCGCTGGCGCGGGGACCGCCCCCATCGTCCCCGTCCCGGGAACGTAGCGAGCCCCACGAGCGTGACCTTCCATGTCCTTCTCCCCGTGGTGCTTCTCACGGCATTGGGCTTGGGCGCCGTGGCGACGCGCCTTCGGCTCCCGCGAGTGCTGGGCGAGATCGGCGCGGGGTTGGCCCTTGGAGCCGCTGGGCTGGGTCTGCTGACGGGATCTACGCCGGAGATGCAAACCTTCGAGGAGCTCGCGCAGATTGGCCTGTGCGTACTGCTGTTCCGCACAGGCCTCGAGACTGACCTACGTGACATTCGCCGCGAAGCGCGAGGTGCGATCCTTCTTGGTGGCGCCGGGATGCTCCTGCCGCTCGTCGGAGGGGTCCTCGTGGCATCCGCATTTGGCGCGGACGGGATGTCAGCGCTCTTCGTGGGAGCTGCCATCTCGGCGACAAGCGTGGCTGTCTCCGCATCGGTACTTGGTGAGGCCAAGCTGAATCGGACTTCATCGGCGACCGTGATTCTCGGGGCGGCGGTGGTCGACGACGTGCTCGGCCTCGTGCTTCTTGCCGCGCTCGTCGGCACGTTGGGAGGTGAGACGTCGCTCGCCGAAGCGGGCGGGTTGGCAGCAGCCAAGGCCGGCGCGTTCCTCGTTGTCGCTCCTCTGGCGGGTTCGCTTCTCGAGCGGGGGTTGCAGGGTTGGTGGGGACCAGACCGAGGCCGCGGAACGCTCTTCGTCATCGTCGTCAGCTTCTTGTTGCTGACCGCCGCGGCCGCACACGCCGCGGGGCTTGAGATGATCATCGGCGCGTACGCCCTCGGCCTAGGCATGGGTCGCGCCCTTGACCGAGAGCGGCTGCTCGGCGAGCTGGACCCACTCCTGCGTCTGTTCACCCCCCTCTTCTTCGTCAGCATCGGCCTTTCGCTCACCCCGGACTCCGTGGGCGGCGGTGACCCTGCGGCGACCTTGGTCTTCGTCAGCCTTCTTCTCGCCATCGCATGCGCAGGCAAAGTCGGCGTCGCTTGGCTCTTGCCCGAGCTCGATCTTCCCCGCTCTGCGATCGGCTGGGCGATGGTCCCTCGCGGGGAGGTGGGGTTCATCTTCGCCAAGATCGGGCTCGCTTCGCATGCGCTCAACCAGCGGCAGTTCGGCGAACTGGCGATGGTCATTGCTTTGAGCACCGTGGTCGGCCCCGTCGCACTGCGGCGACAGCTCAACCATCGATCGAACGAGGCCAGCAAGTGAAACGAGCTCCTCACGTCCTGCACGTCCACACGAGCGGCGAGGGCGGTCCGTCCGTCATCCTACTGCACGGCTTGGCCGGCTCGTGGCGCTACTGGGCACCGGCCCTCGGCACCATCACCCAGCACCGCCGCGCTGTGTGCCCGGACCTTCTCGGTTTCGGTCGGTCAGCGTGGCCAGCAAGGTGCGGCTACACAGTCGACGACCACCTCTTTGCGCTCGAGCACTCACTCCGGCCGTACTTGAGCGAGCCGGTCGACATTGTCGGGCACTCACTTGGTGCCTTGCTCGCGCTCGAGCTCGCCGCCCGACTCGGTGATCGAGTGCGTTCGTTGTCGCTCCTCGCCTTCCCCTATTACGACGACGACGAACAAGCTCGCTCGTACGTCCGGCACGCCTTCTGGGGCAGATCGCTCATCGATCATCCACGGCAGGCGCGCCTGGCGTGCTCCTTGATTTGCCAGCGACGCCGGGTCTGGAAGCACTTGCTTCCGCCGCTGCTACCAGACGTCCCACGCGAGGTCGTCGAAGACGGCATGCTCCACAGCTTCGCGTCTGTCTCCCGCACCCTGCATCGGTGCATCATCGAGCACAGGGTGGATGCCTCGGCGACGCGGCTTCAAGAAAGGGGCGTACGCATGCGCATCGTCGTCGGCGAGGACGACCCAGTGGCGCCGCCTGAACGCGCGAGGGCTTTTGCGTCCCGCTACAGCCTGGCCGAGGTGGAAGTCATCCGAGGTGCCGAGCACGCCTTCCCCCTCACCCACTACAGCTGGAATCGCCGGATCCTCTCGTGCGGCTGTGGCCCTGAGTGTTCGATGTTCTCCATGCCGATGTCCCAGTCGGTCGATGTAGAGCCGGCTGATTGACTGATAGCCTACGGATGAAGGGGACCATGATGCTCTGCGATAGCTACCGCCCGCCTGCTTGCAAACTTGGAACAACCGCACGTCTGGCGGCGCTGATGCTGGTGCTAGGGCTCGGTGCATGCGACGGCTGCGAGGCGCCGGCGGACGGAGGGCCGCCCCCCTCGAGCGATGGAGGTGGCGATGGCGATGGCGATGGCGATGGCGATGGCGATGGCGATGGCGATGGCGATGGCGATGGCGATGGCGATGGCGATGGCGATGTTGATGGTGATGGCGGAGTCACCGCTGGCCCCTCCCTTTGCGACCTCTCTGAGGCGCTTTTCGAGCGCCGGTGCGTGGCCTGCCATTTCGCCGGCGGCACCGCGCCCGATCTGACCTACCCGGCCGTCCAGAGCTTGTCGGGCGCCGCCAGCTCGACCTACCCCGACGCGACCCTCGTCGTCGCCGGCAACCCCGACGCGAGCCTTCTGTATCGCAAGGTGATGGACGTCCAGGACGACGACGAGGGGGAAGCCATGCCGCTGCCGCCCTCACCCGCGGCGACCGCCGAGGAGCGGGGGCTGCTCCGAGCATGGATCGAGTCGGGCGCTGACAGTTCCTGCACCCCGCCGATCGTCGATGCCGGCATGGCAGACGGTGGCGCGACGGACCCGATACAGGACGCTGGTCCTCCGCCAGAACCCTTCGATGCAGGGCCCCCTCCGGACGTTTCCGGGCTGCTGCTTCACTGGAGCTTCGACGACGATCCCGCGCAAGAGGTGCTGGACGAGTCTGGCAACGGGCGGTGGGCGAGGATGGGAATGAGCCCAGCCGCCGACGGCAGCGACCCCATGCGCGTGCGAGGCGTCATCGGTGACGCCCTCCGCTTCGACGGGTCCGATGACCTCGCCGAAGCGATGGACTTCCCTTCGCCAAGCAGCCTCACCGTGATGGCCTGGATCCGCTTCGCGGACGTCGCGACGACCGCCCCCGACTTCATCATCTTGAACAAGCACAACCAGGAGTACGACTTCCGCCTCACCGGCAACGGTGAACTCAGTGGCGGGGTCAACGGCGGCGGCATCACCGACCCAAGCTACGCGTTCAACGCGCCTTCCAACCGCGGCACCTGGCATCACGTTGCATGGACGTTCGACAGCAACTCCGGCGAGCACGCGCTCTACCGCGATGGCTTGGTCACACAGACAAACGCGAGCGGCGGCAGCGTCGACGACCAGCCGACCGCCCTCCGGCTCGGGCGCCACAGCCAGTTCGATTTCGGCACGTTCCTCGGCGACATCGACGAGGTGCGGATGTTCGACCGCGCGCTCCTCGGCAGCGAGGTTCAGGACATCCACGACTACGAACGAATGCTGCTCGAATACGAGCCCCCCGTCGACTGCAGCGCCGAGGTCGGCCTGGGCATCTATGAGCAGCGGATCGAGCCGCTCGTGACGGGTGGACAACCGACCACCTGCAACCAATGTCACCTCAGTGGCGTGTCGCTGGCGGCTTTCGTGCAGCCGACGCCGTGCGCTTCGATGGCTTGCCTTGCTGAACAAGGCTTGGTGGATCTGGACGACCCCGGCAGCAGTTCGATCCTCAATCAGATCCTCCTCGCCGAGCCAGACAGCGCGTTGATCACGCCGTCGGTCATCCAGGCCGAGCACGACGGCTTTCTCGAGTGGATCTCCTGGAGCGCCGCCTGTCAGGACGATGTCTGTGGCCAGCTCGTGAACGCCTGCGCCGGAGGAGCGGACGCCGGCCCGCTTCCTGACGATGTTCTGACCCCCATTGGCGCCTGCAGCGAGGCGCAGCTTGGCGCCAGCTTCGAGCTGCTCGTGTACGGGAGCCGGGGCCGGTGCGCCGGTTGTCACGACCCGGACGGTCCGCAGTTCCAACCCACTGCGCCGCTGTACATCAACGGGACCGGCGACACGGCCGCGGCGCTGGCGACGATGTACAACCTGATCGGCCTGGGTGCCGTCGACGCTGACGCCCCACAGGACAGCTTGCTCTTGCTGAAACCTCTCGACCCAGCGGTGGGCGGCGTCGAGCACGCCGGTGGGCCGAAGTTCGCCGACGTGAACGATCCTTCCTACGTCTCGTTCCTCAGTTGGCTTGAGCTGTACGCACAGTGCTACGCCGACGGCACGCTTCCCGATCTGCCTGAGGCGCCGACGGTGGGCATCTTTGTGCCTCAATCCGGTCAGACCGTTGCCGGCGCAGTCACGCTGCGCGGCGAGGCCATCGACCCGCAGGACGGCCTGCTGACCGGTGCCGCCCTCGTGTGGACCGACAGCGTCGTTGGCTCCCTCGGGACCGGCGACGTGCTCGACGTCAATCTTGCCAGCGGCCCGCACACGGTCACGCTGACGGCGACGGACAGTGACGACAACATGGTGGAGGCCTCGGTGACCTTCAGCGTCCAGTAGCCATGGGTCCCTTGCCACCAGACCAGGGCACGAATCGCGGCGGTAGCCGCAGACCGCCAAACGTGCTTCCCCTAATCGCCGTCATCGCGGTGGCAGGCGGCATGGCCTGCCAAGGACGCCCTGATCCTGGCCCTCTACCGCCGACGTCGTCCCCACCCATCCCCGCCGACGGGGGCGTCGTTCATGACGGTCCCTGGCTCGTCGACGTCGTTGTCACGGTGGACGGCCTGCCCACACCAAACCTACCGGTCCGGCAAGGCGGAGCCTTGACCGTCCACACCACCGACGAACAAGGACGAGTGGTGGTGCCCCTCGACCTCAGCGTGGAGGGCGAGCTGTGGCTGATGAGCGCGCACCCTGAGGCCCGCTCAGAAGGCGTTGAACTCAGCCGTAGTGCGCTCGCCACCGAAGTCGAGATCGAGCTGGTGCGTTTCGTCGACGTGGACAACACCGACTACCCCTTTCGCGACCCAGGCGAGCCCAAGCGCAATGGAACCGCCGCGCTGTGCGCGCACTGTCACCTCCGCATTAACGAGGGTTGGTTCGACTCCGAGCATCGCTCGAGCGCAATCAACCCAAAGCTACACGACCTCTACCTCGGCACTGCTTCCTCGCTCGATGAGGCGGCGTGCGCCGCTGCGGGTGGGGTGTTCAACGCAGGCGGCGTCACAGGCGCGGGGTGTGCCTTCGACGACGGTGTGCTGCACCAGCTCAACGACGATTGCGCGCCAGGCGATCCTTGCGACGAGCCCCAAGCCGTCGGGCACTGCGCCGACTGCCATGCGCCGGGGATGGACGGCGACCTCGGCGGCCGCGACCTCCGCGACGCCACGGGCTTCGGGCGCGACTACGGTGTGCACTGTGAAGCCTGCCACCTCGTGGAGTCGGTGAGCCTCGATGCGTCGCGCCCCGGCGTCGGCGGGAAGCTGCGGATCGTCCGGCCAAGCGAACCAGGGTTGACGCCCGTGCTCGGCGACTACCGACCGCTCTCCTTTGGCCCCTTTGACGACGTGCCCATTCGCGTCATGGGGGGCGTGAAGCGGGAGCACTTCACCAACGGCGAGCTGTGCGCCGGCTGCCATCAATACGACCAGCCCGCGCTGAGCGACGCGCTGACGCCCGACGCTGCGCGCTGGCCGTCTGGAGCACTGCCGGTGCACAGCACCTTCGAGGAGTGGCGCGCCAGCCCCTACGCTGACGTGGCGCCCTGCCAGAGCTGCCACATGCCGCCGCTGACCGACGTTCTGAACTCAGCCGACCTGCAGATCGACTCGGCAGCCGCTGGCTCAATCGCGGCCGCATGGCCTCGCCCTCCAGGCGCGGTTCGATCTCACGCGTTCCTCGGCCCGCGCACCGACGACGGCCCCCTACTTGGACTGGCGTTGTTCGCCAGTGTGGCCACCGTGCAGACGGGCGACAATCTTCACGTCGAGGTCACGGTGACCAACGTCGGCGCAGGCCACGCCGTGCCCACCGGAGAGCCAGGCCGCGCGGTCTTCGTTGCTGTCGATGCACGATGCGCCGAGGCACGGCTCCTGCCTGTCGGTGGCGACGCCATCGATGACCTGGGAGGCGCGCTCGATCGGCAGGACAGCGGCAGCGATTGGGACGTTTGGCCCGGCGCTGAGGTCGGTGACGTCATCCGTGTGGTCGCGTTCACCGGTAGCTTCGTCGACTACGACGGCCCGGGGCCGTTCGCGCGCGAGGGCGGGCGCTTCAGCCCTGCAGAGCGCGGTGTCGCGGAGGTGCATGTGGTGGGCGAAGCCGCCATCACGGCGATCGGTGCAGCGGACGAGCCGGTGAGCTTCGATGCCGAACTCCCTGTTGGCGACCGGGCGTATCGCGTCCGGCCCTCATCGCTGCCTTCGTCGGACGGCGCACCCATCGCCTGGGCGGGGGCACCTGGCGTTGCCTTCGGGCGGGTGATGGCGGGCAGCGATGGCACCCGAGGTGTTCCCCATCATCTCGCCGTCGACGTGGCGAGCGATCGTCGCCTGTTGCCGTTCGCGCCGGTCACAACGTCGCATGAGTTCCTGAGCACGTGTGCCGACCCCGTGGTGTCGGTGGTCGCTCTGCACCGCGCCTTCCCCTTTGCGCTCCAACAGCAGCGAGGCTGGTCTGACGCCGACCGCCTGATGCTTCGACTGGAGATGCCGTGAGGTACCTCCTCGCCCTCAGCGTCATAGGCCGTGCGTTCGCCGTGCTGGCCATGGCGACTGGCTGCCCTTCGCCGGAGGTCTTCCCCGACGGTGGCGAGCAGGCATCTCGCGCTGACGCCGGAACCGATGCCGGCGTCAGCGCGGAGCCGCCACCTCCGCCGCTTGTCTCGCCACCCGAGGCGGAAGACCTCGACCCAGCCGACGACACGCTCCACGTTCGCCTGGAGGCGGCGCCGCACGTGTGGTCTGCCGGCGGCATCGAAGTGGACGGCTACGCGTACAACGGGCAGGTGCCCGGCCCCACGCTCCGGCTCAACGTCGGCGACACGCTGGTCGTCGACCTCGACAACCAGCTCGAGACCCCCACGACCATTCACTGGCACGGTGTCGAGGTCCCGTGGGAGATGGACGGGGCCCTCTGGATGCAGGCGCCGGTCGAGCCGGGCGCGTCCTTTCAGTACCGGTTCACGGTCAACCGTCCCGGCACATTCTGGTACCACCCGCACTTCGACACCCATCGGCAAGTAGACGCTGGTCTTTACGGGGCCCTCATCGTCGAGGATCCGAATGAGCCCTCCGTCGACGAGGAGCTTGTGCTGCTCGTGGACGACATCGGCGAGACCGACGTCAACGGCGAGCCGCTCCCTCGTGTGCGGCCGCGTTGGATAGTGAACGGCCTCCTCTCGCCACGGCTTGAACGCGCGCTGCCTTCGACGGTGCGGGCGCGGCTCATCAACGTGAGCAACCGTGGCTACCTGAGCCTGTCGGGCGACCTGCGTCAGATCGCCGGCGACCAGGGGCTGATAGGGACGCTCTCTACGGTCGACAACCTGCTGCTCGCGCCCGGCGATCGCGCGGAGCTCGAGATCCTCGTCGGTGGGGAACCACAGACCTTCGAGGCGGTGGCCTTCAGCGCCGCTGGCCCAGGCGTCGACCGCTCCCAAGTCTTGTTCGACGTCGTCGGCCCGGCGTCCGTGCCGATGGAGGCGGGCTTCGGCGGCGGCGGTATGCCACCGACGTCGGCGACCATCAGTGAGTTCCTCTACGTCTTCAGCGGCGATGAGAGCACGGGTGAGTGGCGCATCAACGGCGAGGCGTTTCCCGACATCACGCCCTACGAGATCGACGTGGGGACACCGGTTGAGGTGACGGTCCGGAACAGCTCGACTCGGCGCCACCCTTTTCATGCGCATGGCATGCGCTTCGAGGTGCTCGAGGTTGGTGGCGTTCCGCCCGACATCCAGATGGTGGAGGACACCATCGACGTCCCGGTTCAGACTGACGTCAGGCTACGACTCCTGCCCGAGCACCCTGGCGAGTGGATGGTTCACTGTCACCTGCTCGAGCACGCGGAGGGCGGCATGATGACCGTGCTCCGCGTACGCCCGTGATGATCGGCGCGGTCGCGCGCCACGCGCTCGGCCCCGTCTCAACGCAGGCTCAGTGACCGTGCGCCAAAGACTCGTCGAACGCGCCGAACCGATCGCGCAGGTAGGCGAGGACGTCTGCGGCACCCTGAGCCGTCAGCTCTTGCGGCGGCATCTGGCCGATTCCCTGCAGTTGGGCAGCAACGATCTGTTCGTCCGAATGCGAAGGCGTCATGTCGCCGAGGTACAGGTCCCTGAGGTGGCATTGAATACACACGGCTTCGTAGTGTTCTGCGCCCGCCGACGCTGAGCCTTCGATAGCCAGCGCCTCCTCGATTTCAGGGCTCGGCGTTCCACAGGCCACTACCCCCAACAACGCCGACAGCGCAGCGACGTTGAGAGGCGTCCGGATGCCTGAAGCGGGAGGCTCCACGCGGCGTTCGTTTTCACTCATGTCCCGCCCTGCGACGGCACGGTGTAGCCCCGAAAAGGGCCCATGGGACACCGGTGCCGGCCAGACTACTCGGCCTCGCTCGGCGCAACCTCCACGACCGCCATCATGCCTGCATCTGCGTGCTCAAGGATGTGGCAGTGGTACATCCACGTTCCGGGGTTGTCGAACCACGAGGCGATTGTCACCGAGCGACCGTTGCCCGCAGGCAGCATGACCGTGTCACGCCAGCCTGGCTCATCGGCTGGCTGCCCGTCGCGCTCGACGACCTTGAAGAACTGGCCGTGCAGGTGGAAAGGGTGACCGCTCATCGGCATGCGATTGATGATCTTCATCACCTTGAACTCGCCCTGGTTCACCTTCCACGGCGTGCTGTCTTCGTAGGCCACGTCGTTGATCATCGTGACGACCTGTCCACCGATGTTGAACGCCTGCAGCTCGAACTCTTCATCGACATCGAGGCGGGCGGTCAGCGGCTCAACCGGAAGCTCAGCCGTGTGCCCGAGTCGCGCGGTCTCGACCACGGCGTCGCCCACGGCCACAGAGACCATTGTGAACGGCGAAAGGACGAGCTGACCCTGGGGATTCTGCGTGATCACCATGCTGTCGAGCGCGGCGCTTGAAACCCCGGGCGCGAGACGGACCTCGAGCTCAGCGCGCGCGCCTACGGCGAGGGGGACCTCGTCGACGAACCGGGTCTCGGATTGGGGCCACAGCCCCGCGTCAGCACCGATTTCGCGAACTTCGAGGCCAGAGAATCTGAACAGCATCTCGCGAGCGTTGGCCGTGTTGACCAGGCGCCAACGCTCCACCTGCCCCGGCGACAGGGTGAGCGTAACGGGATCGGCGTCGCCGTTGACGAGCAGCACGTTGCCACTTCGTCCGTGCACCACATCCATGCCATTGGTGGCGAACGGCGCGATAGACCCGTCGTCGTTCAGCCGGATGTCGTCGAACACGAACGCGCGATCCGCGTCGACATCGGGCCGCACGTCCTCGTCCTCGTGGACGATCAGCATGCCGTAGAGGCCGCGCTCGACCTGCACCGTCGTGCGCATATGAGGGTGGTACCAAAAGGTCCCCGCCTCCGGCGGCGTGAACTCGTAAACGAAGGTCTCGCCGGGCGCGATCATGGGGAGGTCGCCGTGCACGACGCCGTCCATGCGGTAGTCGATGCGTAGCCCGTGCCAGTGGATGGTCGTCGGCTCGGAGAGATTGTTGGTCGCGACGATGCGCACCGTCTCGCCCACGCGAGCCTGAAGGAGCGGACCGGGGAGCATGCCGTTGTATGCGAACACCTCCGTCGGTGATGTGCCGGGCAGCAGACGCGCCGAGTGCGTGCCGATATCGATCGTGTATTCGACGACGCCGACCTCGGGGCTCTCATCCTCGAGCGCAACCAGACCCTCCACAGCGGGCATGGGCGGCTCGGTGTTCACATTGGTGTCCGGCTCCGGAACGGTCTCGGGCTCGGGATCGCCGTCCGGCGTCGTGGTCATCGGGGTGCACGCGACCGCGATCGACAACGGTACGCTGAGCAGCGCGTAGTAGGAGGGGTGGCGCATCATTTTCTCCGATGGGTCAGGTCAAGGTCGGCTCGGCGCGACCGGCGACGACCGATGAAGGTGAGGAGGCAGCAAGCGAGAGCGCCTGCGAGAGGGGTCGTGGCGTCGTGCGCGCCCATACTCGAGCAGGCGGGCATCACGGCGGGGTCGCCGCCGTCGGCGGGCGGCTGCCCACCGTCAGCGTCGGGTTCGGAGCCTGCGTCGACCAGCGATTCGAGCTCGATGCAGCGGCCGTGATCGCTTGGATCAACGTTCTCCGGACCGCGGCACTCGTCGAACGCGCAGTCGGTGAGGGGGTTGAGCGCCTGGCCCGGACACGCCGGATCGAGCGCGCCGCACCCGCAGTCGCACACGTCATCGAGCACGTGGAGAGGGTTGCAGGTCCAACCCTCCGGCACCTCAATGCTGCAGGAGCTGTCGCAGAGGTCTCCGTCGGCGGTATTGCCGTCGTCGCACTCTTCGCCGCCGACCACCCAGGTGTCACCGCAGGTATTGGCGACGCATTGTGTGTTGTCCGCGGCAGAGGGGACCTCGGTGAGCAGCTCGAACTCGACCTCACCATCCTCGTTCACAGCCGTCTCGGTGATACAGCCGAGCGGAAGGCCGTCGCACGCCGCCGTCACGTCGGCACAGTCCGGGTCGAGCACGCCGCAGCCGCAATCGCAGAGCTCGCCGTCGGCGTAGCGGGCGTCCAGACAATACGGGCCGGCGCTCCCTACCCAGCCCTGCGGAACGGGAACGCACGACGTGGGATCGGCAGAGCAGCTCCAACCTGCCTCGGGTCGGCACCCGGGGCTGCATCCGTCGTACGCGACGTCGTTGCCGTCGTCGCATCCCTCGAGGCCGGGGTTGAAGGCGCCGTCGCCACAGCCCGGGATCTCGCAATAGCCGTCCATCGAGCAGCCGTTCGCTTCGGAAGGACAGCCGTACAAGGCTTGGTTGGCGAGCCCACAGTCGGGATCGGGGATACCGCACTCGCAGTCGCAACCGTCGGCGGCGTCGTAATAGCTGGGATCACAGGTCCACACGGGGTCGGGCGGCGGCGGGGGCGACACTCCGGCGTCCTCGCCGCCGTCGACGGTCGGTGTCCCCGCATCCTGGGAGCTCGTCCCTGCATCCAACTCGCCGGCATCGACGGTTGGACCGGCGTCTGTGCCACCGTCCGCCGCGCGCGCTATCGTCGAGCTGGCGCAGAGGACGACCAGCGCCAGGAAGAATGAGGAGAAGGGTCTGCCAAAGGTCATCGTAGTGCGATCGCCTTCCAGGTAGGACCCAGGTAGGGAAAGGTCCCACCCCCTGAGTAGCAGGCGGAGTCTGATCCGCAAATCCGATCTCTCCGCGTTGCCCCCGCCACAGCGCGTGGCCTGCACCTCACCGCACGGGCAGGGAGGCTGCGCGGTTGGCTCCTCTTCGCCGACGCCAACCCAGCACAAAAACCCCACCGAGCACCACCAGAAGGGCGGGACGGCTGGCGGTCCCTGCGGCCACCGTATGCGAGCACCCTGCGCCGTCGCCGAGACCGCCATCGGCTTGCGCTTCACCGGCGTCGGGCGGTGCGCCCGCGTCCTCGTCACTCCCCAAGAGCACGATATCGGCGCACTGGTAGTACGAGGATCGTCCCGTGGGGTCGGGTACCGGGTCGGCGGTGTTGCCGTCCATCATTTGAACGAGCTGCAACGTGCAGTTGTCGCATGGGGTGTTCGGCAGGGTCACCTCGAGGTTCCACATCGAGCCCCCCGCGTTGCCCGCTCCGCCGGCGGGGTCCACCACGTCGAGGAGGATGTTGGCGTTGAAGTCCGCGGTCTCGGCACCGTCGGGGTCAAAGGCCACGCGCCAGCGGCCGGCATGGCCGATGTACTCGTCGAAGACGAGCGTGATCGTCTCGCCGGCCTGGAACGTCGTGACGCGACTCTCGTCGCGGTTGTTGTCGACCTGCTGTGCAACGGGGATGTCACAGGTCCGGTTGGTGCCGCCGACCCCGCAAGGGCAAGCCTTGTTCTCGTCGCCGAGAGCGATAGGGTACCGCGCGGTAGGGAAGCTCATATCCATATGGGCCGCGGCCGATCCCGACACTCCCAGCACAAGGACCGTGGTCGCCCAGGCGAGCTGATTCGGCATCGTTCGTCGCTGATTCAGCATCAGATCTGCTCCTTCGTCTCGCCACACATCAGCATGGCCTCTCCGAAGTAGGGGTTCTTGATCTCCTTGGCGCTGCTCAGCCAGATCGCGCCCGCGTTGTCGTTCGCCATCGGGCAGAACTGGACGAAGCTGCCCTTCAGGTCAAACGACCGCGCCGCGGCGTAGACCGCTTCCGACAACCGAGCAAACCGAAACCGCTGGGCGACCAAGTCCGCCTCGGCGTTGCTCATCACCTTGAGGGCGTCACGCATGGCGGTCGACTGTTGCGTCCACGCGGCGGCGGCATCGGGGGGCAGGCCAGCGGCGGGCACACCGTCGATCAGGGTCTGGGCGCTCGCTGCCGCCTCCCGGGTGGCTTTCACGTTTGACGCCACGAGCGCTTCTCCGATGGTCATGTAGCCAGCGACGAGCGCCTGCAGCTTGCTGCGAGCCGGAGCCTCGAGTGAGATCGCAGGCGACAAGGGCGCAAGCCCGGTCAGCTTGAGGGCCACGCGCTGCGCAGGGGCGGATGCCGGCCCGGAGGCCTTGGGCGTCGTGGGCTTCGACGTTGGCGCCACCTCGCTGGTCTTCGACGCGCCGCTCGCTGCGGTCTGGTTCTGCGTGCAGGATGTCCCAACGAGCGCCACGCTGAGCGCGACCGCCGTGAGGTGGATTCGTTGAAGCATGTCAGGGTCCTTTCGACTTCCATGGAGGTGAATCGGAGAGAGGGATCGTCAGGAGCTGTGCCGCGTCGAACGCGCCCGAGACTTGGAGGCGGAGCTCGCCATCCGCGTCGAAGAGATAGGTGGCGGGAACGACACGAGCGCCCAGCGCCTTTTCCGCGAGGGGCTTGGCCTCGACGAAGAACAGCTCAGGGGCCCCCCATTCCTTGGCGAGCTCTGCGACGCGAGCGCGCTGGTCAGGCCCATCGACCGAGAGCAGTACGATGTCGACGCCTCGCGCTCGAAGCTGACCGGCCGCCTTCACGACGTCAGACATCTCCTTCAGACAGGGAGCGCACCACGTCGCCCACAGGTGCAACAGCATCGGTCGGGTGCCATCAGGCCCCGCCACTCGTCCGTCTGTCGTGAGCAGCTGGAGCCGGGGACGCGTGATCGACGCGGACGCTGGCTCTTGAGGCGCGTCGACAGGTCGCGTCGCGGGCGCGGGAATGTCCTTGAGCGGCATCCGCTTCTTCATCAATCGCGTGGGGGACGAGCGCGCGTCCGTCCAGACGACGATGAGCTCCTCACCGAAGATCTCGGCCTGGGGGAACCCAGACGCTCGCGCTGACGATGTCTTTCCGACGATGACGACATCTCCCATCGCGCCGCTCGCATCAAAGCGGCGGACCACGACGGTGGCCTCGTCTCCGCTCGCCTCAAGCGAGGTCGCGATGGCCGACGTGGCGTCCATCACCAAGTCGACACGCCCCAACGTCGACGTCGACCACAAGCTCGTTGGGGAGGATACTTGCCCCCCCTCGCTGAGGTAGCCGCCCCGCACCTCCGCGCGCCCGCCGCCTGCCGTGAACCACGCCGCGGCGGTCTTCTGACCGTCCGTGGCCACCGAAGGGCCGTTCACGGGGCACCCGGGCATCTGCCAGCGATCGGGAGAGAGCACCGTGGGCTGAGCTGCAGGAGCGGGGGGCGCATCGATGAGCACCGACGCCATGTCGCGGATCTCTTCTTCGCCACGGTCGCGATACACCACCCTCACGCCGTCACGCGTAGCGGCGGCTGCGGTGCCGCAGCAATCGCAGACACGAGGATCGAGCAACCGCTCGTCGCGCTTGTGGCCATTCACGAAGTGCGCGGTGCGCAGCGTCATGGGGAGGCCCTGAGGCGTCTCGCGCCCGTCCAGCCAGACGACCTGAAGGCCCGCAGCTGTCGGCGCAGCGCTGACGAAGCCGTGTTCGGCGGCGCGACCGTCGTCGTGAAGGGGCCCCAACGACTGCCAGCCGTCGTCGCTGCGGCGGCCGACCCGCACGTCGTAGGCGTACTTGCCCCCCTTCCGCTTGTGTAGCCAGAAAGCGTAGACCTGACCGTCCCCGCCCTCGAACACGCCCGGCACGTCCGCCCAGTTCACGAACAGGTCCGGGTCAGCCACGACAACCGCAGGTTTGGTCCACCGGCGCCCGTCAAAAGAGGAGGCGAGGACCCGCGCCGGCTTGCTTCCGCTGGGCTGGTCGATCCAGCTCAACCAGAGGTGGCCGGCGGCCTTGGTCAACCGCGGCGCCAGCTCGCCGCTCGAATGAGCGGGACCGTGGGCCGCGAGCGCAGCAAGGAGACAGAGGGAGGGAAGCATGGCTGAAGAGTAGGCGATGCGAGGTTGCATCCTTCGCGCCATCTGTGCGGCGTCGCCCGGCACGACTTTGGGCAGAGATGCCATGTCGGGTGACGACTATTCGCCAACGGCCGTCGACTATTCACTGCTCCTCACGGTGGCGAAGCTCTGCCTCGGCGCGCTTGCCCCGTGGGCCGCTTCATTGCCGACGTGAAGGTCGGATCGCTATAATCCTTGGATGGGTAACGCGTCGCACTGGGATGACGTCTATCGGCGCAAAGCGGACCAACAGACGAGTTGGTTCTCGCCCCACCTGTCGACGTCGATCTCGCTCATCAAGCGAGCGGGGATCATGGCCGACGTTCCCGCCATCGATGTGGGTGGTGGCAGCTCCACTCTGGTTGATGACCTCCTCGACCTCGGCTTCGAGGACGTCACCGTCCTTGATCTTGCAGAGCCCGCTCTGGAGCGCTCAAAGGCTCGCCTGGGGGCCCGAGCCCGGGGCGTGCATTGGGTGGTCGGCGACATCACCAGCGTACAGCTTGAGCCTGCTCACTACGGGCTCTGGCACGATCGCGCCGTGTTTCACTTCCTCACCGATCCGGAGGCTCGCCAGCGCTACGTGGAGCAGGCCTGGTCGGCGCTGCGGCCCGGTGGGCACATCATCGTGGCCACCTTTGGCCATGGTGGTCCGGAACAGTGCAGTGGCCTGGACGTCGTTCGCTACGACGACGACGAGCTGCACGAAGCGTTCGGCGCTCGCTTCGAGAAAGTCGGCGCCGAACAAGAGCGCCACCGCACGCCATGGGGCGCGGAGCAGGAGTTCACGTACTGCTACTGCCGGCGTTCGTGAACGACCTGCGCGCGTCTACTCGACGACGCGCAGCAAGCCCATCATCCCGCCCTCCTCATGTTCGAGGACGTGGCAGTGGTAGAGCCACTCGCCCGGGTTGTCGGCGCGGAGGGCCACCCGCACGGTCTCCCCGGGAAACACCTCCACGGTGTCCTGCAGGGCGACGCGATCGATGTCCGTCAGCCGCTCGCCGCTTGGCGTGCCACCGCCATGCATGCCTCCCATGCCCCCCATCCCCATGCTCATCGCGGCACCCAATCGCAGCGGCACGACCGGCGCTTGTTCCGACGCCGGCTCGAGCGCCAGCCTCGCCGGTTGAGCCGCAGGCGCGGCTTCGTTGAAGGCCACGGTCGCGAGCGTCACGCCCCCCTCCACCGAGGGGACGCTACTCGCCCCCGATGACGTTCGCCCCAGGACGCGGAAGAAGTGGCCGTGGATGTGCAATGGATGCGAGAGCATGGTCTCGTTGCTGACGTCGAGCACAAGCAGCTCCCCCGTGGGGACCTCGAGCGGAGGCACGTCCGGCCATTGGGCACCGTTGACGGTCCAACCTCGTGCGCCGCCGCCCCCCATCATGGTTCCGCGCGAGAGCGGGCTGACGATCAACTCGGCTTCAGGGACGTCGCCGTCCACCGGCAGCAGCTCGACTTCGAAGCGCTCCCCGGGTGCGATCCTCAGCCGCTCGAGCACGACCGGATCATCGACCGCCGGGCCATCCTTCGCGACGACGCGAAACGAGTGGCCGCTCAGCCCTACCGCGAAGGGTGTCGCGTTGCTCCCGTTGAGCAGGTGCAGGCGCGGCGATGACTCGCCGACAGCCAGCGCGGCCTGCGGCCGGCTGTTGATCGTGAGCAAGTTGCCGGTGCGACCCTCTACGTCCTCGCGCGCGGTGGGCGGGACGAGCTGGTTGTCGTCATCAAGAGACCAGTCGTCGATCAACGCGATGGGCACATCCGCCGCGCCCGCCGGCTCGACGAGGAACGCCCCGTACAGGCCGCGGTCCACTTGATGGTGCGTGTTGACGTGCGGGTGGTACCAGAAGAGCCCGGCATCGGGCACGTCGAGGTCGTAGACGAAGGTCTCGCCCGGCGCCACCGGCCGCATCACCGCGGGGGTGCCGTCCATCGCATTGCTGACCCGTAGCCCATGCCAGTGAAGCGTCGTCGCCTCGGGCAGCTCATTGGTGAAACGGACACGGATCCTCGTCCCTGGCTCCGCGTGGATCGTCGGCCCGGGGACGCGCCCGTTGAAGGCCCACACCTCCGTAGGCGGACCGTCATCACGGAGCTGCAGGAGCGCGGGCGCGGCGACGAGCTCCACTTCGCTCGCAGGAGGCTCCTCGATCGAGGCCGGCGCGACCGGCAGGTCGACGTCCACACGAACATCGCCGGTCTCGCAAGCGCCGGTGGCCAGCACGAGAACGATCGCCGATGCGGTGAGGGTGTGCTGGCTCATGACGAGGCTCCTTCTGCGCGAGGACGTCCCTCGTCTGCGTCTGATGGATCTAGCGACCCGGGTGCAGCGGACCCAGGGTAGGCACCCGGCTCCATCTCAAAGCGCTCCCGGCAGCGGCTCGAGCAGAAGACCACCCGAGCATCATCGACGTCCATGGTGATGGTGGCCGTCCACGCGTCGACCCGCATGCCGCACACGGGGTCGCGCACCCAGTCATGACGCTCGGCCTTGCGGTCGCGCAGCCGCCCGTCCTCCAGCCACAGAATCCTGTCGGCGATCTCCTCGATACGCGGGTCATGGGTGACGATCAGCGCCGCTCTCCCCTCGTCGCGGACGATGTCGTGCAGCACCATCATCACCTCCTGCCCGCTGTGCGAGTCGAGGTTGCCCGTGGGCTCGTCGGCGAGGATCAACGGAGGGTCGTTGATGAGCGCGCGCGCGATGGCCACGCGCTGCTTCTCACCACCCGAGAGCGCCCGCGGGCGATGAAGCAGCCGGTGGCCGAGGCCGAGGCGCTCAAGCAGCTCGGCGGCCTCGGGGAGCGCGGCCCGCAAGCTGCCCCCCGGGACCAGACTCGCCGCGAACGCGACGTTCTCCACAGCCGACAAGGCTTCGAGCAGGTTGAAGGCCTGAAAGATGAAGCCGATCTTCTGCGCGCGAATCCGGGGCAGCTCGCCTGCGGGCGCGCCGGCGGCATCGACGCCCCCGACGATGACCTCGCCGGAGGTCGGGCGCAGCAGCGCGCCGAGCATCGACAGCAGCGTCGTCTTTCCCGATCCTGAGGGTCCCGTGACGAGGACGAGCTCGCCCGGCGCAATACGGACGCTAATGCCGTCGACGGCGCGCGTCGCGGCGTGACCTTCGCCATAGACCTTGACCAGGTCCCTGGCCTCGAGCAGCGCATCGGCGGTGGACGTCATGGAGCCTCCTACGATCCAGAGAACGCGGCCGCGGGGTCGGTGCGAGCGACGCGCTGGGCGATGACCACAGACGCGACGATCCCGACGACCAACGAGACGAGGAGCAGCCAGCCGGCGGTGGTCGGCACGTAAGTGACGGCGACCTCCGGCACCGCCGTCTCGATGATCGGCTCGACGATCAGCGCCAGCACCACCGACGCTGCGAAGCCCGCGCTCGCGATGAACAGGGACTGGACCAGCAACGCGCCGTAGAGCGACCGCGACGTCGCGCCGAGGGCCTTGGCGATCGCCAGCTCACGCGACCGTCGCGCCGCGTGCGTGAACAGGGTGAACGCGATGATGAGGAGCGCGACACCACCGCCGACGCCGCTCATGAGACGCACCACGTTGACGCCCATCTGCAGGGCGACCTCGCGATCGTTCTCGATGAACACGGTCGACGTCACGGCGTTCACGCCGGGGACCGCGGTGCGGATCGCCTCGGCCAGTGCCTCCGCGTCGACACCGGGCCGGGCCCGAACCAACACGTAGCTGGCCGCGCCGCTGGCCTCCCGCATCGACTCAAGGTCGGCATAGGCGACGAAGGCGATGGAGTTGGCCATGGAGAACGTTCCGCGGGACAGGCCGCTCACCCGGAGCTCCCTGCCCAGCACCCGCACCTCGTCACCGACGCGCACGCCGGCCTTCTTCGCGAGGCCCTCCGGCAGCACCGCCTCGCCGGCACGGGGCACGGGCGCACCCGCCGCCATCTCCCACGGCCCGCTGTTCGTGGCCGCAAGCGTGATGCCGACGATGTAGGCGAACCAGAGCGCTCCCCCTTCTGTCTCTATGAAGCTGTTTACATAGAGGATGGGCTCGACCGACTCGACGCCGGGGACGTCAGCGGTCTGGCCGACGAGGTCGCCGTCGATCAGCGAGCTCGCCATGTGCATGTTGGCGACGCCCTTCTGCATCACCCAAACGTCCGCGTTCGCCGCTTGCGGGTAGGCGACGATGGTGTCGGAGGCTCCGGCGAACACGCCTTCGAGCAGCAGCACCAGGAGGAGCGCCACGCCAACCCCCGCCGCGGCGCCGATCAGGGCGCCGCGGTCGACGATCATGCTCTTGATGGCCCACCGAAGCATCACCTCACCTCGCGAAGACCTCGGCCGGGTCCAGTTGGCCGATGCGATGAGCGGGCATGGCCGCGCCGACCCAGGAGATGAGCAGCGCGCCCGCCGCCGTCCGCAGGAGCGCGCCGGGTACCCACGGCGTCACCAGGTACATCGGCGACGCCGCCTCGATGCCGGCCGCGACGGCGGCCGCTGCCGCCGCGCCGACGACGAACGCTACGCTCATGAGCAGGGAGGCTTCGAGACCAAGCGACACGATCAGCCGCGGCGTGCTCGCGCCCACCGCCTTCAACGTGCCGAGCTCGCGGGCCCTCGCCAGCACCGACGACGACAAGACGATGACCACCACGAGCAGCGCGATGACGTAGGCGACGACCACCAGCAGCTGCATGACGCCGCCCATCATCCGGCGGCCCATCTGCACGTCGTTCGCCGCGATCTCGGCCGGCGCCAGGACGTCCACGGCGGGGAGCCGTCGCTCAATGCTTGCCCCCACGTCCTCTAGCTGGGCCGCCGGGGCCAGATCGACGAGGTAGAAGCCCACCCCGAGGTTGGCTGGCGCATCGCCGGTCTCCATCGCCCGTGTGATGGCGATGTCGATCAGGTCTTCAATCCGCACGAACACATAGGGCGTGAACAGCGCCGCCGCCCCCGTGGTGATCCCGGCGACGACGAAGCGCTCGCCGGCCAGCTCCACCTCGTCGCCTACGCCGAGTTCATACTTGTCGGCGAGCCCGGCGTCGATGACGACGCGGCGCCCCGGTTCCGGGGGGCCCCCTTCGACCACCACCGGCGGGCCACCCTTGTCCTCGAACGCGACCACATAGATGGGTGTGCGCTGTCCGTTCGCCTCGTAGATGAGAGGGAGGCCGCCGAGCGGATGGACACGCTCCACCCCGGGCGTGGCCTCCAGCTCGGCTCTCGTGCTCTGCGGGAGTGCCGAGGTAGCGGCGGCCAGGTTGCGGACGCCGGCGCGAAGTACGACCAGATCGGCGCCGACTCGCTCGGGGTAGGCCCGCAGCTGCGCGTACAGCCCCTCCGAAAAGCCCTCGAACACGAGCACCAACATCACCGCGGCGGCGAGACCGAGGATGCTCAGCAGCGTCCGAGCCGGGTCATCGAGCAGGTTGCGGAGGAGCAGGCGCCACACGGCCAAGCCTTACGCAATGACCGGGCCATCGGCTCGGGGGCGGGCGCCTCGGCACAGTCCGCACGCCAACCGTGCGAGAACCTACGGGTCATCGGGCACAAATGGGCCAAAGTGCCCGAGCACCCGGGCGATGCCCCACACCGGCTCGCGCTGCTACGTGTCGGCTATTCCCCAGTCGTCGGCGGCTGCCCGACACCCACCACTTCGGCAAGAACCGAAAGGCGTGCTGGAACGACCCCAAGTACCGCCAGCCGCTGGGCACGAAGCTTGCGGTGGATGGGGGCATGCTGCACACGGATCACGACCACACCGACTGCCACCATGAGGCGCCTCCAGCCGGCCCAAACCAACCGGCGGCATCGAGCGGCCCGTGGACCTGCCCCATGCACCCTGAGGTGCGCCAGGCGGACCCGGGGTCCTGCCCCAAGTGCGGCATGGCGCTCGAGCGGGCCACCCCCGCGGTCGCCGCGACGGAGTGGGTGTGCCCGATGCACCCCGAAATCGTCCAGTCGGAGCCGGGCTCCTGCCCCAAGTGCGGCATGGCGCTTGAGCCTCGAACGCCCGTCGGTGACGAGGAGGAGAACCCCGAGCTCAAGGACTTCACGAGGCGATTCGTCTTCGCGGCAGTGCTGACCGTCCCGCTCGTCGCCATCGTCATGGGCGACATGCTCCCCGGCCAGCCGGTCTCCTCCGCTCTCCCTCATGGCTGGCGCAGCTGGATCGAGCTCGTGCTCGCGTTGCCCATCGCGCTGTGGTCAGCGTGGCCGTTCTACGTACGGGCCGTCCAGTCTCTCAAGGGATTCAACCTGAACATGTTCACGCTGATCGGGCTCGGTGTGTTCGTCGCCTTCACCTACAGCGTCATCGCCACGCTGCTGCCCGGCATCTTCCCCGCGTCGTTCAGGAACGAAGCCGGCGAGGTCGCCGTCTACTTCGAGGCGGCCGGCACCATCGTGACCCTCATCCTGCTCGGCCAGGTGCTGGAGCTGAAGGCGCGGTCGCAGACGAGCGCGGCGATCAAGAAGCTCCTGGGCATGCAGGCCAAGACCGCGCGACGCGTGGCCGACGACGGGACGGAAAGCGATGTGCCTCTGGAGGCCGTCGTCGCCGGTGACCGCCTACGCGTCCGTCCCGGAGAGAAGGTGCCGGTGGACGGCGTCGTGCTCGAGGGCTCCTCGAGCGTCGACGAGTCCATGGTCACAGGCGAGCCCATCCCCGTGAAGAAGGCCGAAGGCGACGCGGTCGTGGGGTCAACCGTCAACCAGACGGGCGGCTTTGTCATGCGAGCGGAGAAGGTCGGCGCCGACACCCTGCTCTCGCGCATCGTGACCATGGTGGCCGAAGCCCAGCGCAGCCGTGCTCCCATCCAGAAGCTGGCCGACGTGGTGTCCGGATACTTCGTCCCCGTCGTCGTCGCCGTCGCCGTGATCACGTTTGTGGTCTGGGCGGTGTGGGGCCCCGACCCCGCGATGGCGTACGGGCTCATCAACGCGGTCGCTGTGCTCATCATCGCTTGTCCCTGCGCGCTCGGGCTCGCTACGCCGATGTCGATCATGGTCGCGACGGGCAAGGGTGCGCAGCTCGGCGTGCTGTTCAAGAACGCCGAGTCCATCGAGGTGATGCGCAAGGTCGACACCCTCGTCGTCGACAAGACGGGGACCCTCACGGAGGGCCACCCCGAGCTGGTCACCGTAGAGGTGGCCGATGGCGCCGACGAGGCAGAGCTGCTGGCCGCCGCGGCCGCCATCGAGCGGTCGTCCGAGCACCCACTGGCCGCGGCGATCGTGCGCGGTGCGGAGCAGCGCGGCGGCCCGACCGGCTCCCTCGACGTCGACGGCTTTCAATCGGTCACCGGCAAGGGCGTGACGGGCGTCGTCAGTGGCAAGCGCATCGGCCTCGGCAACCGCGCGCTGCTCACCGAGCTCGGGGTGGAGCCTGGGAACCTCGTCGAGCGCGCAGAGGCCCTGCGCGCAGAGGGCCAGACAGTGATGTTCGTCGTGATCGGTGGCGTCGCCAGCGGGCTGCTCGGCGTGGCTGACCCCATCAAGGCAACAACCCCCGACGCCATCAAGGCGCTTCACGAAGAGGGGCTGCGGGTCGTCATGCTCACTGGCGACAGCCGCACGACGGCGGAGGCGGTCGCGAAGAAGCTTGGCATCGACCGGGTCGTCGCCGAGGTCCTGCCCGAACAGAAGAAGGCTGAGGTCGAGCGACTCCAGGGCGAAGGCGCCATCGTCGCCATGGCGGGCGATGGCGTGAACGACGCGCCCGCCCTCGCGCAGGCACAGGTCGGCATCGCCATGGGCACCGGCACCGACGTCGCCATGGAGAGCGCCAGCGTTACCCTCGTGAAGGGCGACCTTGGCGGCATCGTGCGAGCGCGCCGGCTGAGTCGCGCCACCATGCGCAACATCAAGCAAAACCTCTTCTGGGCGTTCGCCTACAACGCCGCGGGCGTCCCCGTCGCGGCCGGGTTGCTCTATCCGTTCTTCGGCCTGCTGCTGAGCCCGATGATCGCGGCCGCGGCGATGAGCTTCAGCTCCCTCTCCGTCGTCGGGAACGCGCTCCGCTTGAAGCGCGCGAGGTTGTCATGATGGTCAGAAGCGCCCTGCTGTTCACCGTTGCCGTCGTGGCCGCGCTGGCGTTGACCGCCGGGTGCGAGGACCCCGTGGCCAAGCCCGCGGAGCAGGCCACCGCCACCGGACGGCCGCACATGATGAAGATGCCGTCAGGGAACGACGACATCTGTCCCATGTACGTGATGAACGCGACAGTTTCTCACGCGGAGGTAAAGGGCGGCGCGGCGATGACGTTCACCGCGCCTATCAACATGCTCGACGACCTTCGGCGGCGAGTCTCGGCGATGGCCGACCACTACCGGGCTCACGCGATGAAGGGGCCCGCCCACATGGCGGAGATGCCGGAGACCGATGTCATCGTCGAGGAGACGCCCGACGGTGCGCGGATCGTGTTCAAGGCCAAGCGGCCGGAGTCGGTCTCGTCTCTTCGGACGCATGTGCAGTGGCACGCCGATCGACTGGACAAGGGGACGTGTCAGATGGGCCGTTGATCAACGGGAGGAACGTCATGGAGATGCACGGTTGGTTCGACTCGATGTGGCACGGCTGGTGGTGGGGCGGAGCGCTCCTCGTTCTCGCGGTGGTCATCCCGGTAGCAGTGAGAAGCATGCGGACGAGAAGGGACGGTGACCGATGACCGCGACTGCCGGCCTCGCGCGCGCGGCGCACTCGAAGAGCACCTACGTCCTCGGCCTTTGCGTGCTCATCGCTGCGGCGCTCTTTCTGCTCTGGGAGGAGCATGAGGCGCACATCCTCGGAGCGCTCCCCTACGCCATCCTCTTGCTCTGTCCGTTGATGCATCTGTTCATGCACGGGGGACACCACCATGGGCACGGGCACCACGAGGAGGGTCAGAATGGTGACACCCACACCAGCGACGGCCCCCGCCGCCACGGCGAGCGCGAGGAGGGAGGACGATGAGCCACGACACCTCCTCCTACGGCCTCTGGGGCTTGGTCATCCTCAACTCGGCCCTGTTCATCTTCTTTGCGTTCACCTTCTTCAAGCCGCAGACGAAGCGTGACTGGCGGACGCTCGGGACGTTCTCCGCCTTCGTCCTCGCGCTCTTCGTCGAGATGTACGGCTTTCCGCTGACGATCTATGTCCTCGCAGGCTGGCTCCAGAGCATGTTCCCCGAAACGGACTTCTTCGCCCACGAGAATGGCCATCTGTGGGCGACCTTCCTCGGGGTGCAGGGCGACGCCCACTTCCACCCGATCCACATCGCCAGCAACGTGTTCATCGTCGCAGGCTTCATCCTGCTGAGCGCGTCCTGGCGCGTGCTCTACCTCGCCCAGAAGAAGGGCACGCTGGCGACATCGGGTCCCTACAGCTGGGTCCGCCACCCGCAGTACATCGCCTTCGTCCTGGTGATGTTCGGGTTCCTGCTGCAGTGGCCCACGCTGCTGACCCTCGCGATGTTCCCCGTGCTGGTGTTCATGTACGCGCGCCTCTCCCGACGTGAAGAGGCGGACATGGAGGCGCAGTTCGGCGACCAATGGCGCGCCTACGTCGCCAGCACCCCAGCGTTCATCCCCAAGGTGAGTCGATTCGGTGGGCAACAGGCCCACGCATGAGCGCCGATCCCCAGCGGTAGGAGCAGATATATGGCCAAGACCGACGTCCTGATCCCGATTGCGACCGATGACGACGAAGGTGTCGCGCTCGGTGCGGTTGCCGCCCGCGCAGCGCGACGCCTCGGCGGTCCCGACGCGACGCTCCTCCTGCTCGCCATCCTCCCGCCCGCACTCCGAGGCGCCGGATGCCATGAGGATGGGTCGACAGCCCGCAACGACGCCTCGATGCAGGGAGCGAAGCATCGGCTCGATGAGGTTGCCGGCGCACTTCAGGGCGACGGACCGGTGACCACGCACGTGTCGCGCGCAACCGACGCCGCCGACGAGATTCTGCGCGCTGCTGCAGACGTCGAGGTTGTCGTCATGCCCTCTCACGCGCGCCGAGGCGTCGACCGGTTGCTGCATGGCAGCGTCGCGCAGCGCGTAGCGCGCGAGGCCGATGTTCCTGTGCACGTGGTCTACGGCGCAGACAGGGGGCAGCGTGAGCAAACGTCCTGACCTCACGTTCTGCGGCGCGGCCGAGACGGTTTCCGGGTCGCGCTACCTCGTGCGCGCAGGCGACCAGACCGTCCTCGTCGACTGCGGCCTCTTCCAGGGCTTCAAGCGACTGCGCGAGCGAAACTGGTCTTCACCACCGTTCTCGCCGAAGGACGTCGATGCCGTCGTGCTGACGCATGCGCACATCGACCACTCCGGCTACCTACCGAGGCTGTGTCGGGACGGCTTCGTTGGCCCCATCTACTGCACGAAGGGCACAGGTGATCTGCTTCAGATCCTGCTCCGCGACTCCGCACACCTCATGGAGGAGGACGCCAAGCGAGCGCGGCGCGGTGGCTACAGCCGCCATGCCTCGCCAGAGCCGCTCTACGGCGTTGACGACGCTGAGAAGGCATTGGATCGGCTCTCGTGTCACCCGTTCGATGTGCCCGTGCCCGTGGCGAACGGAATCGAGGCACGGTTCAGCCGTGCCGGGCACATCATCGGCTCCAGCGCCGTGCGGCTCGGATGGGGCAGTGGCTCGCTCGTGTTCAGCGGCGACGTGGGCCGGCCGCACGACCCCATCATGAAGCCGCCTGAGTCGCTGCCGTCGGCTGACACGCTCGTCATCGAGTCCACGTACGGCGATCGGCGGCATCCAAGCGAGGAGGTCAGCGACGTCCTCGCGGAGGTGATCACCTCGACAGCCGAGCGCGAAGGCACGGTGGTCGTTCCTGCGTTCGCCGTGGGTCGCGCCCAGCACCTGCTGCACCTCATCGCCGACCTGAAACAGCGGGGTCGGATCCCCGACCTGCCCGTCAGCCTCGACAGCCCGATGGCCATCAACGCCAGCCGGCTCTTCTGCGACAACACCGTCGACCACGTCCTCAGCGACGACGACTGCCACGCCATGTGCAACGTCGCTGACTATGCCAGCACACCGGAGGCGTCCAAGGCGCTCGACCGCTCCGACGGGCCCCGCGTGATCATTTCCGCCAGCGGCATGCTCACAGGGGGGCGCGTGCTTCATCACCTCCGGCGCTTCCTCCCGTTCGAGCGGAACACGCTCCTCATGGTCGGCTACCAGGCCGGCGGCACGCGCGGGCGGAGCCTCGTCGACGGCACCGACGATCTCAAGATCCACGGCCAGTATGTGCCGGTGAAGGCGCGCGTCGTCCAGGTCGGCGGCCTCTCGGCGCACGCGGACTACAGCGAGATGATCGACTGGCTCGCACGCTCGGACGTCCGGCCGAAGAAGGTGTTCGTCACCCACGGCGAGGCGAGCGCGGCGGACGCCTTTCGGCGCCGGCTGCGGGATCGCTTCGGCTGGGACGTGGTCGTGCCTACGGATGGCTCGACCTGGGAGCTCCATTGAGTTGCCGCTGCGACCTCGAGCGTCACGCGTGCCGGCTGGTCGCGCTCACGGGCGGACCGAGCGCCGGCAAGACGGCGGTCCTCGAGGTCGTACGTCGGCACTTCTGTCAGCACGTCGCGGTGCTGCCCGAAGCCGCCTCCATCATTTTCGGCGGCGGCTTCCCCCGCGGCGACGATCCTGTGAGCCTGCGCGCGGCGCAGCGCGCCATCTACGCTGTGCAGCGGGAGCTCGAGCGGCGCGCGGTCGAGTCGGGCGAGGTGGCTGTCGCGCTCTGCGACCGCGGGACCCTCGACGGCCTCGCCTACTGGCCGGGCGGCGCGAGCGAGTTCTTCTCAGAGATCGGCTCGACGGAGGCCGAAGAGCTCGCGCGCTATGACGCCGTCATCCATCTGCACACGCCGGGCGCGGCTGGCTACAGCAACGACAACCCGCTGCGCATCGAGTCTGCCTCCGACGCGCTCGTGCTGGACCGGAAGGTCGCCGATGTGTGGTCGCGCCATCCGCACCGGGTTGAGATCGAGAGCGCGGCGTCGTTCCTCGACAAGCTCCGGCTGGCCATCGCGGCGGTCCGCGATGTGGTCCCCGCCTGCTGCCGCGAACACGCCGTGCCCGAGCTCGACGGTTAGTCGCCGGGGCCAAGTCCCGCCCCGACGTCGGAGGCGGTGCGCGCGGCGGCGCAGTCGGGTGTGCTCGTCACGCCGACTGCGCCCGCTGGTCAAGGTGGTTCCCGCTACTGGGATACGCCAGCGTGCGCGTGGGCCCGCTTGCGGAGCTCTTTTAGCTGCGCGTCGTCTTCGATGAGCAGGTCGATGGCGCCGTCTCCCTTTTTCACGCGCAGGCCCTTCAGATACAGGGGGCAGCCGTCCATTCCCTTGTAGCCCTGCGCCCGGGCGAACGCGAAGTGGCAGCGAACGTGCGCAGCCACCGGCGCTACATCGAAGCCCTCACTGAAGCGGAGCCGAACGCCTCCCTCGATGTCGTCCACGGTAGCGACGGACCCGAGGAGCGGGCATGAGGGCCGCGTTGAGGCTGGGAAAGCCTTGCACTCTGCCTCTTCGAACGATTCAAGTGTCACGGCGGCAGCATCGTGGGCCTTGGCCAGATCCCTGTGTGCCTCTGCCACGTTCTTATGCACCTTGGTCGGGTTGTAGACATCGCCGCTCCAGTAGACGTCAGTGACCCCATAGATGACGTCCTCTGCTTGGGACGGATCTCGATGGCTCACGGCTGACGGGTCGTATTGCTCCTCATGCTGCTCCGCCTCAACCCTCTCGCGCTCCGCGGCGGCGCGGTGCTCCGAGGCGCCCATGTCATCCGGCTTGGTCCCATCGGACGCGCAGCCGGACAAGAACAGAAGTGACGATGTGGTCGCGACGATCATGCCGATGGCCTTCATGGCTTGGCTCCTTGGTTTGGTTGGCAATCTCCGATCATGCAGAGGGCGGGCCATCCCACAGCTGCGTCCGCAGTAGGTTTGGCGACACACACGCTCCAGGTGTCCGCATCTCGACAACAGCTGTCGGCTATTTACCGGGCGAGCGGCGGTCGCCTGCGGTAGTCGGGGCCGGGCTACGCGCTCTTCAGCAAGCTGTGAGTGCCGGCCCGCTCTCGGCTCCCCGCGAGAGTCGCTCTCGCGAGGTCCACGACGGCTCGGGGGGTTTTCCCTGCGACGAACCGGTTTGAATCAGTTCAGGCGCCGACGTGGCCGCCCACGATTGGCTCGATCGGATGGGGGCCGCCCTCCGGGTTGTGGGGAATCGTCGGCCCTAACGCGCTGCACGGCTGATCCGTGAAAGGGCTGCCCCGCTAAAAACCGATAGCCGGCCGGTTTTCCTGCTAGGTTGCCCGGCATGCCACCGCCGATCACCCTGGGAGACCTCGAACGCGCCGTGATGGACCACCTCTGGGAGGTTTCCGACGTCGACGTGAAGGCCGTCTGGAAGGTAGTCGGCCGCCGGCGCAAGGTCAGCCACAACACCATCCAGTCGACCATGGACCGCCTGTTCAAGAAGGGGCTGCTCGACCGCGACAAGGTCAGCCACGCCTTCGTCTACCGCCCGAGCCTCAGCCGTGCGGAGTTCAGAGCACGCGTCATCCGTGATGTCGCCGAGTCCGTCAGCGACGCGGAGACCGAGATCCTCGCCGCCTTCGTCGACGTCGCAGCTGACGCGGGGACCGACACGCTCGAAAAGCTGGAGGCGATGATCGCCGAACGGCGTGCAAGAGAAACCCAGGAGACCGAGTGATGCACGCGCACGGCGGCCTCCTTGTGGTGCTTCTCTCGCTCGCTCTTGGCGCGCTCGTGGGCAACTTCCTCGTGGCTGCCGGCGCTGCGGGTTGGGGGCGCAGCCGGCTCGCGCGCCTCCCCGTGGCGCAGCTCCATCGCATGACATGGGCGGGTCTGCTCCTCCCGGGTGGCTTCAGCCTGCTGTTCACCGGAGCCGTCGTGGCCGTGCCGGCAGTCGCGCTCTTCGCTCCGACGTTGGATCACTGCGCAGCCTACCCGGCGGCGCCTCACCTCTGCTTCACCCATGGCACGCTGGCGTTCAGCTCCGGGTGGGAGGCGGCGGTCGCCGTTGCGATCGGCGCGCTGGCGTTGGCCGCACTCTCGAACGAGTTGCGGCGGTTCCTTCACGCACGTCGGAGCGTTGTGGCCCTCTTCGGCGGTGGGGCGCGCGGCGCGTACGTACAGACCGACGACGACATGCCCTACGCCTTCAGCCTCGGTATCGTCGCCCCGCGGATCGTGATCTCACGCGGCCTGAAAACCATTCTCTCGAAGGCTCAACTTCGTGCCGCGGTCGCCCACGAGGTGGCCCATGTGCGCGGGCGCGACGCGATGTGGCGTGTCGTAGCCCGACTCGCGTCGTTCCTGCTGTGGCCCTCGCTCCGTCGGCAACTGGTATCGCTCCTCGTCCTTGCCCAAGAAAAGCGCGCCGACCGGCGCGCGGCGATCACGGTCGGGAGCGCGGCGCTCGTCGCTGAGACCCTTCTTGTTCTCGGTCGACAGCACCCCGGTAAAGCCGCTCCGAACCTCGCCCCTGCATTTTCGAGCGGCTGGCTGGAGGCCCGTGTCGAGGCGCTCTGCTTGCCCCAACATGGCGACCGGCTCGTCTATCGCTCGGTGCTCACCGCCGCCGTGCTCTCCCTCCCGGTCCTACTTGCGCCCGTACAGCTGCACAGCGTCGTCGAGTCGTTGGCCGGTGTGATGGTGGCGTCGCCCGTACACGGCCACCACGCCGCCGGCCACGTCGACCTCGGCGAGCTCCGACAACCGCACCCAGAGGACTGATCGTGACGGCCCCTCAAAGGCACAACCGCTGGCGCTCGAACCGAAAACCGATTCTTGGTCGGTTTCTCGCCGTCCTCGTGACGGCTGCGACGCCCGCTGTGCACGCAAAGACATGGACGCTCGATGCCGCGCACGAGCACCTGATGAAAGATGGACGCCTCGACGCCCTCACCGAGGCCGAGCGCGATCGTGTTCGTGCCGAGGCTCGTGCGGCGCTCCCGCGAGAGAACCCCTTTGTGGGTCTTCAGCGCGAGCAGTCGTTCGGGGCGACGGCTCAAGGTGGAGGTCTGACCTATTCGGGCAGCGCCGATAGCTACGTCTGGCTCGGCCAGACGATCGACTTTTCGTTCCGGCGTGGCCTCCTCGACGACGCGGGCGCTCGGCGCGCGAACGCCGAGGGGCTGGTGGGCGAGGCCCGAAAGGTGGAGCGGCTGCTTGCCTTCGACACGCTCTTCTTTCGCGTCGTCGCCGACACCCAACGCTTGCGGGCACACAACTCGTGGCTGGCGCGCCTCGACGAGCTCGCTGCACGCATCGAGGCGCGCGAGGCGAAGGGGGATGCCTCTCGCTACGAAGTCCTCCGCATCGAGCGCGAGCGGAGGAGAGCGGAGCAGGCCAGACTGAAGACCGAGCTCGCCCGAGACGCCGACCTCGCCGAGATGCGCGCGTGGCTCAACGATCCCGACGCGGAGCTCGCAGACGACGTCACGCTCGTTCCGCTGCGCGCGCCGGCCGCGGGGACGCCGCCGCGCCCGCTCCTCGCGAGGGCTTGGGACGAGCGCAAGAAGGCGCTCACGATCGAAGAGGAAGCCGCTGGCCGGTGGTATCTCCCCCCGGTCACCGTCTCCCTCGGGGGAAAGACGAACGAGGGCTATCTCGGAGGCGGTCTCCCCGGCTCGCTTGAGGCCGGCTACTACGCGACCCTCCAGGTGCCGCTCCCCGTCTTTGAGCGCGGCGACGACAAACGCGAAGCCCTCGCCTCGGCTCGACGGTCGGCGGAGCTGAGCGCCGAGCTGGAGACGGACCACGTGGCGCGCAAGGCCGAGGCTGCGCGCGCCTTGTCCTCGAAGGCCCTGGACGCGCTCGCGGCTCATCGCGCCGCCGCAAGCGAACGCGGCGAGGCGCTGGTGAAGACCGCGAGAGCCGCCTGGGCCGGCGGCGAGCTCCCACTGCTCGCGCTCCTGGAGGCAGAGCGCTCGGTCCTCGACGACGAGCTCGTCGCCATCGATCTGACCTCCACCGCCCGACAAGCCGACCTCGTCCGTCGCGCGCTGCGATTCCAGGCCGCCCCGCGAGTTTCTGGCGGCCTGGGCGACCGAAAGAGCGACCCATGACTGGCCACAACAGCCCGAAGCTCCTCACCTTCCCCTTGCTCGTGCTCGCTGTGGGCTGTGGCCTGGGTCTCGCTGTTCTTTCTGGCTGCGAGAGCGACCACGACCGCGGCGGCCACAGTCACGGCGGGCACGACGACCACGCTGGGCATGACGACCACGGTGGGCACGACGACCACGGTGGGCACGAGCAGGCGGGCGCCCCTGGGCACGGGCATGGCCACGGCGTTGAGGGCGGGCTCCCTGGCACGACCATCACCGACTTTTCGCGCTCCCCGGCCGACGGCAGTGAGACGGAGCTCTTCGTCGAGTTCGGCCCCCTCATCGTCGGCGAGGAGACGCCCTTCGCCGCCCACTTCACCGACTGTGGCGAGCTGTGGACGGCCGTCGGCGAAGGGGCACTGGTCGTCGAGCTGTCTACTGCGTCAGGGGCGGCAGAGACCTTTGAGGTCCGCGGGCCTTCCGTGCCCGGCATCTTCCGGCCGGTCGCCAAGCCGACCACCGCTGGACTGCGAAGGCTGCGATTCCACCTCGCCCGCGGGGCGCGCGTACACGTTCACGACGTCGGAGAGGTCACGGTCTATCCCACCCGCGCCGCGGCGGAGAAGGCGCTCGGCGGGGGAGAGGAAGAGGGTGACGACGGCAGCATCTCGTTCCTCAAGGAGCAGGCCTGGAGGCTCGATTTCGCACTTGCAGAAGTGAAGAAGCAAGCCGTGAGCCCCACAGTCCGGGTCTTCGGAGAGCTCGTCCCTCGCAGCGACGGTCGTGCGCGCGTCACCGCCTCCGCGTCAGGTCGTTTGGTGGCGGCCAGCGGCGGACTCCCGCAGGTGGGCGCGGTCATCGGGCGCGGCACCGTCCTCGGGACCCTCGTCCCATCGATGAGCGGGGGCGGGAACCTCGCGGCCATCCTTTTGCAGAAAGAGAAGGCGTCCATCGCGGCGAGCACTGCCCAGCGTGAGGTCGACCGCCTGACCTCCCTCGTCGAGCAGGGCGCGGTCCCCGCGCGGCGGCTTCAAGAAGCCGAGGCCGGGGTGGCTCGCGCAAAGGCGGACAGCGCCAGCGCGGATCGCTTGCTCGCCCAATACCAGGGCGCCGTCTCCGGTGGGCGCGCGCCGGGAGGCATCCAGATCGTCGCACCCATCGGCGGCGTCCTGACCGACGTCCCGGTCGTTGCGGGGTCGTACGTCGAAGAGGGCGAGAAGATGTTCGAGATCGTCGACACTTCCGTCCTCTGGCTCGTCGCGCGGGTACCCGAGATCAAACATGCCGAAGCACGCAAGGTTTTCGGCGGGGCATTCCGGCTGCCTGGCGGCGAGTGGCGCGACATCGTCGTCGGCGAGGGCGGCGTCTCGCCGTCGACCGTGCTCGACGAGGCAGACCGCACGTTCCCGCTGCGCGTCGCGATCGAGAACGCGGACGGCGCGCTCCCGGCGGGCGCGAAGGTGGTCGTGGATCTCGCGGTCGCCGCCCCGAGGGTGCGGCTCGCGATGCCAGCGAGCGCGGTGGTCTACGAGCAGGGCGCACCCGTCGCCTACGTGATGGTCGAGGGAGAGTCGTTCGCGCGCCGGCCGTTGACGCTCGCCGGTGAAGTTGGCGGACGCGTGCTCATCGAGGAAGGCGTGCAGGCCGGCGAGCGCGTGGTCTCTACGGGGGCAATGTACGTGAAGCTCGCGACCGCCTCAGGCGCGGCGATCGGACACGGCCATGCGCACTAGGGCCACGGCAAGGGACCTGTCGCCACGGTCGAGACCATGATCGACGGCCTCATCGCCTGGTCCCTCAAGAACCGCGTCATCGTGCTGCTGGTTGCCGCCGGTCTGCTTGGCATCGGTGCCTGGCGCGCGAGCCAGATGCCCGTCGACGTGTTCCCAGACCTGACCGCCCCAACGGTAACGGTGCTGACGGAGGCCCACGGCATGGCGCCCGAGGAAGTCGAGCGCTACGTCACGCTCCCCATCGAGACCGCGCTGAACGGGGCTGCGGGGCTCCGCCGGGTGCGCTCCTCGTCAGGTGTTGGCATCAGCGTGGTCTGGGCAGAGTTCGAGTGGGGCACCGACATCTTCCGTGCCCGCCAGGTCGTGAGCGAGCGCCTACAGACCGCGCGAGGTCAAATACCTGCCGATCTGGAGCCGCCCATGCTCGCGCCGGTGACGTCGATCATGGGCGAGATTCTCTTCATCGCCATGACCAGCGACGCGCAGTCGCCCATGGAGATCCGAACGGAGGCCGACTGGACGGTGCGGCGTCGCCTCTTGTCGGTGCCCGGCGTCGCCCAGGTCATCCCCATCGGCGGCGAAGTCCGTCAGCTACAGGTCATTCTGTCGCCGGAGCGACTTGCGGCCTTCGACCTCGCCCTCGATGAGGTCAGCGAGGCCCTCACCCTGGCCAGTTCCAGCAGCTCGGCGGGCTTCATCCTCGAAGGTGGGGAAGAGCTCCTCGTGCACGGGCTCGGCCGCGTTCACTCCGAGAACGACCTGCTCACCACTCTCGTCGCGCGCCGCGGAGGTCACCCGGTCCTCGTCCGCGACGTGGGCAAGGTGCTGTGGGGGCCGGCCCTCAAGCGAGGCACCGGCGCGTTCGGCGGCGAGCCGGCCGTGGTGATGGGCATCCAAAAGCAGCCTGGGGCGAATACCCTGGCGCTGACCGAACGCCTCGACGAGGTCTTCGCAGATCTTCAGGCGCGCCTGCCCGAGGGGATGAAGATCCACAGCGACATCTTCCGGCAGGCTGACTTCATCGACGTCGCCGTGGACAACGTGAGCTCAGCGCTTCGCGACGGCGCGATCCTGGTCCTCCTGATCCTGCTCGTCTTCCTCGGGAGCTTCCGGCCCACCGTCATCAGCGCGCTGGCCATCCCCCTCTCGCTCGTGGTCAGCGTGCTCGTGCTCGACGCGATGGGCGTCACCCTGAACACCATGACCCTCGGCGGCATGGCCATCGCGGTGGGTGCGCTCGTCGATGACGCCATCATCGACGTGGAGAACGTCGTCCGTCGACTCCGCGAGAACGCAGTCCGACCGGAGGCTGAGCGGCGGTCGGCCTTGTCCGTGGTCTTCGACGCCAGCCGCGAGATCCGCTCCTCGATCGTCTTCGCGACCCTGATCATCATGTTGGTCTTCCTCCCGCTCTTCTTCCTGAGCGGGGTCGAAGGTCGGCTCCTCGTTCCGCTTGGGCTCTCTTATCTCGTGTCACTCGGCGCTTCCCTCGTCGTCGCGCTCACGGTGACGCCCGCCCTATGTCTGCTCTTGCTCGCCCGGGGTGGCCACCAGGAGGAAGAGACGCGGTTCCTACGCGGACTGAAGGCAGTGTTCGCGCCCCTGCTCGAGGTGGCGCTCAAGAGGTGGTTGGCCGTCGCCGCCGCGTCGCTGGTTCTGCTCCTCGCCGCTGGGGTCGCGCTGGCGTCGGCGGGGCAGAGCTTTCTCCCGCGCTTCAACGAGGGGACGCTCACCATCTCAGTGGTCACTGTCCCCGGTGTCTCGCTCAAGCAGTCGGACAGCCTGGCCAGGATGGTCGACGGCATCCTCCTCGCCCAGCCCGAGGTCACGCGGGTGGCCCGCCGCACCGGCCGCGCGGAGCTCGACGAGCATGCCCAGGGCGTCAATGCGTCCGAGATCGACGTCACGCTCGCGGTGAAGGAGCGGTCAACGGCAGAGTTTCTCGCCGCGCTTCGCTCTGCGTTCGCGGCGGTCCCCGGCACGAACATAACGATTGGCCAGCCCATCTCCCACCGCATCGACCACATGCTGTCAGGGACGCGCGCCAACCTCGCGGTGAAAGTCTTCGGCCAGGATCTCACGCTCTTGTACCGCGTAGCCGGCGAGATCCAGCGCGAGATGGAGGGCGTGTCGGGCATCGTCGACCTGTCGCTGGAGCAGCAGCCGTCGATCCCTTTCGCGCGCGTCGGGCTCGATCGGGCTGCGGTTGCCGCTCATGGGTTGGCTGCTCACGACGTCACCGAGGCGATGGAGATCGCCTATACCGGCGCAGAGGTCGCCACGGTGACCGACGGCGACCGTCGCTTTGACCTTGTCGTGAAGCTTCCCGACGAGGAGCGGTCGAGCCTCTCTCGTCTGAAGGCCCTCCGCGTCTCCATCCCCTCGGGCGGGTCAGTGCCTCTCTCGGCGTTGGCCTCGGTCGTGCGCGACGTAGGGCCGGGGCGCATCGCGAGAGAGAACGTCGAGCGGAAGGTCGTCGTGCAGGCCAACGTGGCCGGAGAGGACGTGGTCGGCGTCGTAGAGGCCGTACGCGAACGGGTCCGCGAGCGGGTCACGCTTCCGACGGGAGTCCACGTCGAATACGGCGGCCAGTTTGAGAGCGCGCAGCAAGCGCAGCAGACGATCTTCTGGCTCTCGCTCCTGGTGCTGCTGGGCGTCTTCGCGCTGCTCTTGAGCGTGCTCGGTTCGGCGACCGACACGCTGCTGGTGCTCCTCAACCTTCCGCTCGCCCTCATCGGCGGCGTCGTCGGCGTGTTCCTCTCGGGCGCGGTCATCTCGGTGGCCACACTCATCGGCTTCGTGACCCTGTTCGGCATCGCGACGCGCAACGGGCTGATGTTGGTCACCCACGTCCAGCACCTCGTGCGGGAGGAAGGGGTCGACGACCCTGCGGTGGCGGTGCGGCGTGGCGCGATGGAGCGCCTCGCGCCCGTCTTGATGACCGCCCTGGCTTCCGCGCTCGCGTTGGTGCCACTCGCGCTCGCATCAGGGGAGCCGGGCGCGGAGATCCAATCACCGATGGCCGTGGTCATCCTCTGCGGCCTGGTGACATCGACGGCGTTGAACATGCTCGTCGTCCCGGCCCTGTATCTTCAGTTCGGGAGCGTGACGCGCCGCCTTCGTGACGGAACCAGCACTGCGCAGGCAGCCAGCAGCCAGGAGCCATGATGCACCACGAGGACCTCTCCCACTGGCAACACGAGCACGATTTCACCGGAGCCAACGAGAGCGGTGAGAGGCGGACACGCTGGGTCATCGCCCTGACGTTCACCGCCATGATCGTCGAGATCGCCGCCGGCTACGCCTTCGGCTCCATGGCTCTGCTTGCCGACGGATGGCACATGGCGAGCCACGCAGGTGCGCTCGGTCTCGCGGCCTTCGCGTACTGGTACGCCCGTCGGCATCGCGATGATCGGCGCTTCGCGTTCGGAACGGGGAAGGTGAACGCCCTTGGCGGATTCTCCAGCGCGTTGCTGCTGGTCGTGGTCGCGGCGCTGATGGCCGTCGAGTCCATCGATCGTTGGCTCAACCCCGTCGACATCCACTTCACGGAAGCCATCGTTGTCGCCGTCGCCGGGTTGTTGGTGAACCTGGTGAGCGCGCTCGTCCTCCACGGTGGGCCTGGCCACCACCATCCCCATGAAGACGGGCACCATCACAATCACCATCACCATCACCATCACGAACACCACGACCACAACCTTCGAGCGGCCTATCTCCACGTCGTCGCGGACGCGCTCACGTCGGTGCTGGCGGTGGTCGCGCTGGTTGCGGGCAGGTTCGCCGGCTGGAGCTGGATGGACGCGATGATGGGCATCGTGGGTGCGGTGCTGATCACTCGGTGGGGCGTCGGTCTGCTTCGGGCAACGAGTCGGATCCTCCTCGACGCGTCGGTCGCGCCCGAGCGGGTCGATGAGCTGAAGCGAGAGCTGGAGGCGATCGCCGATGCCCGGGTTGCCGACCTCCACGTGTGGCGATTGGGCGACGCAAAGATGGCGGCGGTGGCTGCGGTCGTGACGCACGACGACGTTTCGCCCTCGGTGTTCGCAGAGGTTGCGGGTCGGCTCGGCATGGCTCACGTCACGGTAGAGGTCCATCGGTGTAGCGACGCCCAGGAGGCTGCCTAGGTTGCGACTTCTTGAACGGCTCCGCGAGCTAGCCGGGACCGCAGGGCGCGAGGCCCAGGTCCTCTCGCTCTGCGTCCGTCATCGGGACACACCGCTCGCCGCCAAGCTCATGGCGGGCCTCGTCGTCGCGTATGCGCTCAGCCCGATCGACCTGATCCCGGACTTCATCCCGGTCCTCGGGTTGCTCGATGACGTGATCATCATCCCGCTCGGCATCTTACTGGTTCGGCGTCTCGTTGGCCCCGCCGTCATGGCCGAGTGCCGCGAGCAGGTCGCGTCCTCAGCGGTCCATGCGCCCACCCGCGTTGGACTCGTTCTCGTCCTCGGTACGTGGCTCGCTTTCGCTGCTCTGTTGGGGGTGCTCGTCAACCACCTGGTCACGCGCCAGTAGTCGGCCGTACAACGCCGGCAAGACCAGGAGGGTCAACGCCGTCGATGTCACCAGCCCACCGATCACGACCGTCGCAAGGGGCCGCTGCACCTCCGCCCCCGCGCTCGTAGCGAGCGCCATCGGCACGAAGCCCAACGACGCCACGAGCGCAGTCATCAGCACCGGCCGTAGCCTGAGCAAGGCCGCATGGCGTCCCGCTTCCGTGGCCTCCTGGCCTCCTCGGCGGAGCTCCTCGGCGTAGCTCAGGAGCACCACGCCGTTGAGCACAGCCACACCGAACAGCGCGATGAACCCAACGCCTGCTGAGATCGACAACGGATATCCCCGAGCTGCCAGGGCGAGGAGACCGCCCGTCGTCGCCAGCGGCACGTTCAAGAACACGAGCGTGGCCAGGCGGCCCGAACCGAACGCGCTGAACAACAGCACGAAGATGAGCATGAGGGCCAGCGGCACGAGCACCGCGAGCCGCCTGCTGGCCGCCTCCAGGTTCTCGAACTGCCCGCCCCATTCCACGGTCCAGCCGTCCGGAAGGTCGACCTCGCGGGAGACAGCCGCCTGTGCCTCCGCCACGAACCCTGCGAGGTCTCGGCCGCGAACGTTCGCCTCGATGTTGATGCGACGGCTGATGCGGTCGCGGCTGATCTGCGCCGGGCCGTCCTCCTGGTGGATGGCCGCAAGCTGCCCAAGCGGGATCAGCGCGCGTCCCGCCCCGTGACCAGGCCCCGAGACCCGCAGCTTCTCGATCCCGCGGTGGTCCTGTCGCACCCCTTCATCGAAACGAAGCTGAAGCGCGTACCGCTGCTGGCCTTCGACGATGGTCCCCACCTGCTTTCCCCCGATGGCCTCGACGACGTCGAGCGCGTCCTCCGCGCGAATGCCGTACCGAGCCATGCGATCCCGATCGAGGCGGATGCGAAGAAGCGGGAGTCCGGTCGTCTGCTCCGCCTTCACGTCCGCTGCGCCAGGCACCCCGCTCACCACGGCGGCCACTTCGTCAGCCACCTCCTTCAGCTTCTTCAGGTCGTCCCCGTAGATGTGGACGGCGACGTCTGAGCGCACGCCCGAGATGAGCTCGGAGACGCGCAGCTCGATCGGCTGGCTGAAGCTGAACGCCGCCGCGGGCACCGTCTTTTCCAGGTGCTCCGCCATGGCGAGGACGAGCCCCTCCTTCGTCGAGAAACGCCATGTGTCGGGAGGGTGCAGCATCACGTAGGCATCACTGATCTCGACGCCCATCGGGTCGGTGGCGATCTCGGCCCGGCCGGTTCGAGACACGACGGTGTCCACCTCGGGGAACTCCTCTTTGAGCGCGGCCTCGGCGAGCGTGCTGATCTCGTTCGACTGCTCCAGGCTGATGCTCGGCAGCCGCCAGATCTGCATGGCGACGGCCCCCTCGTCGAGCCGCGGGATGAACTCCGCGCCCAGAAACGGCACGACGCCCAGGCTCGTGATGAAGATCGTGCCGGCGGTAGCTGCGATGAGGTACGGCCGCCGCATCACCCTCGGGAGCAACGGCTCGTACACCCTCTGGGCAAGTCGGAAGAGCCACGGCTCCTTCTCGGAGACGCGCCGGAGCACGAGCGACGCGAGGACCGGCATCAGCGTCAGCGCGCACAGGAGGCTCCCCGCGAGCGCGAAGACGACGGTGAGCGCCATGGGCACGAACATCTTCCCCTCGATCCCTCGCAGGCCAAGGATCGGCAGGTAGACGATCATGATGATGCCGACGGCGAACACTACGGGGCGGGCGACCTGCTTGGCTGCATCGCGGACGGTCTCCGACGAGGGGCGCTGTTCACCTGCCGACTGCGCGTGATGCAGGCGCCGTACGACGTTCTCGATCATGACGACGCTGCCGTCGACGATGAGGCCGAAGTCGATGGCGCCGAGGCTCATCAGGTTGCCAGAGAGCCCTGCCACGCGCATACCGATGAACGCCACCAGCATCGACAGCGGAATCGCCGACGCGACGATGAGCCCGCCGCGGAGATTGCCGAGCAACAACAGCAGGACGATGATGACCAGCAGCCCGCCCTCGGCGAGGTTGGTAGCGACGGTTCGGATGGTGCGGTCGATCAGCTCGGTTCGGTCGTAGAACGGCTCGATCGTGACGCCATCTGGGAGAGAAGCGCGCACCGTCTCGATGCGGTCCTTCACGTTGGCCACAACGACGCGTGAGTTCTCGCCCATCAGCATCATGACAATGCCGACGACCGCTTCGCCGCGGCCATCACGGGTCACCGCTCCCTGCCGAATCATCGGTGCGAGTTCCACGCGCGCCACATCCATGACGCGGATGGGCGTTCCCGCTTCGTCGTGGTCGAGAACGACGTTGGCGAGGTCGTCGATGCCGGTCAGCAACCCCTCGCCGCGAACGAGGACCTGCTCACCGCCGCGCTCCAGATAGCCGCCGCCCGCGTTCCGGTTGCTTGCACCCACCGCCTCGCCGACGTCAGCGACGCTGAGGCCGCGGGAGTTGAGCTGGTCTGGGTCCAGCGTCACCTGGTACGTCTTCAGGAAGCCGCCGAACGAGTTGACCTCGACGACGCCTGGCACCGAACGAAGCTGGAAGGCGACACTCCAGTCGAGGATCGAGCGCAGCTCCATCGGCGTGTAGCACTCCGCTGTATCGGGCCGGCCCTCGCCGCACATGGGCTCGCCGCGAACCTCGAACTGGTAGATCTCACCGAGCCCCGACGAGATCGGCCCCATCGTCGGCTCGCCGTAGCCCGCTGGGATCTGCTCGCGCGCTTCGACGAGGCGCTCGGAGATCAGCTGCCGGGCCCAGTAGATGTCGGAGCCTTCCTCGAAGACGACCGTGACGACGGAGAGCCCGAACTTCGACACCGATCGAATCTCTTCGACCGCGGGGATGCCGCTCATCGCTGATTCGACGGGGAAGGTCACGAACTGCTCGACCTCCTCGGGGGCGAGCCCGGGGCTTGTGGTCAGCACCTGCACCTGGACGTTGGTGACGTCGGGGACGGCGTCGATGGGGAGCGAGCGCAACGAGTCGATGCCGAGCGCGGCGAGCAGCAGCCAGCCGCAAATGACGAGGACCTTGTTGTCGAGGGAGAAGTCGATGAGTCGCGACAGCATGCTCATCCCCCTCAGTGCGAGTGTCCGGACTCGCCGAGCGAGCCCTTTTGTGATTCGGACTTCAGGTAGAAGGTGGCCTTCGTGGCGACCGCCTCCCCCTCCTTGACCCCTGCAAGAACCTCGACGACTTGCGCGCTCCGGCGCCCGAGCCTCACCTTGCGTCGCTCGAAGGCGCCCGCCGTCGTCTCCACGAAGACGAAGACCGCGCTCCCTTCTTGGACGAGCGCGGCTACGGGGATAGCGAGCCCTTCGGTTGCATCGCCTTCGCCGCCCGCCGCGTGCGGGTCGGCGACCTGCACCGTCGCGTACATGCCCGGCTTGAGCTTCCGATCGGTGTTCTCGACGTCGATGCGCGCCCGGACGGCCCGGGTGTCGCGGTCAACTTCGTCTCGGATGTAGCCGATCTTCCCGACGAACACCCGGTCGGGCACAGACGCGGTGGTGACCGCCACGTCATCACCGACGTGAACGAGCGGGAGGTCGCGCTCGAACAGGTCGATCCACACCCACACCGACGAAAGGTCGGCGATCGTGAACAGCGCTTTGTCCGGTGTGACGAGCTCGCCGCGCGTGACGTGCTTGTCGACGATCCGCCCGCCGATGGGGGCGCGAACCGGCACCGCCGACGCTCCCTTCTCTCCGAACTTCAGCGCAGCGATGCTCGCGTCGCTCAGCCCGTACAGACGCAGGGTCTCAGCAGCGACGTCGAGCGAGCTCCTGGCCGCAAGGTGCCTCCCTCGCGCCTCCAGGACCTCGCGCTCAGACGTGATTCGGTCCTTCAACAGTCCCTCTTCGCGAGCCAAGGCCAACCGTGCGACCTCTTATGCGGCCTTGGCCTGGAGGTAGGCGGCCTTGGCCTGCCCGAGCTCGATGGAGTCCAACACCACGAGCCAGTCGCCACGGTCAACATCGTCGCCGAGCGTCTTGAGAACGTCGGCCACGCGGCCCGGCAATCGAGCCGAGACGTGGGCGAGCGCATCCCGGTCGAAGTCGACCTCGCCGGTGGTGCTGAGCTCCGCGGGGAGGGGCCGACGCTTCACGGTCTCGGTGGTGAGGCCGATCCTCTTCGCCATCTTCGGGTCGAGAAGGACCCGCCCGGTCTCATCGTGGTCATCGTGTTCGTCGCCGTCGTGTTCGTCGCCGTCGTGTTTGTCGCCGTCGTGTTTGTCGCCGTCGTGCGTCTTCTTGTCGCTGCGGCTGGCGGACTCTCGATCGTGCTCATGTTTTTCGGTGCCGGTACCCCGGGAATCGCTGCAGCCGAGCGAACCGCCAACGCCAGTGAGCATCAGGAAGAAGCCGATCTGGTTGAGCGCCTTCATCGCTCACCTCCTGCGGTTTCGACGCTAGCCATCCGCGTCGCCGTTCGTTGCGAGAGCGCACCGGACGCAAAGGAGAGGCGCACGCGAGCGATGGCCACGTCGGCGAGCGCGTCGACGTACGCCGCTTCAGCGTCGAGGACGAATCGCTGCCGAAGCAGAACGTCAGCGACGCCGAGCTTCCCCGCGATGAACGCCTTCTCCAGTAGCTCCAGCGTGGCGCTCTGCTTTCCCTTTACGCGGGTCTTCAGCGTCTCAGCCGCCTCTTCAAAAGCCGCCAGCTGCGCCCGCGCGACCGCGAGCTCCGCGTCCGCCACGAGCCGAGCCCGCGCCAGCTCCGTGCGGAGCGCGCCCGTGCTCGCGCGCGCTCGGAGCACGCCGGCCTGGTTGCGGTCAAAGATGGGTAGGGGGACGGTCACGCCTGCGCCACCTACGACGTCGCCAGCCGGCCCATTCCGCCACCACGCTCCCTCAGTCTCGGCGCCGGCGTTCAGCGTCACGTCTGGCCACGCCTTCGCCTCCTCGCGGTCGGTGACCCGCTCGGCCTCCTCGATTCGCTTGGCTCGCGCGGTCAGGTCCGCGCGCTCGGCCGTCTCCGCCACCCACCCTGCGAGCGTGGTCTCGGTGAGCTCACCGTCGACGGCTGGCGGGTCTGACGGGTCGAGGCCGCACAACAGCGCGAGGCGGGTCCGTGCCGTAGCGTCCATCACCCGAATGCGGGCTCGTTGAGCCTCGGCCTGGCCGAGCTCGGCCTCCCACAGGTTCACGTCGAGAATCGTTCCGTCGCCAGCGTTCAGCCGCCGGTGCGCCGTGTCGACGAGCTTCTCGACCAAAGCGATCCGGCGGTCAGCAACGGCGAGCTGGCCTGCGGCGCGCTGGGCGGCGACGAAGGCCAGCGCCACGGCCCGCGCCAGCCTGGTGCGCTCCGCCCAGACCTCTGCCTCGGCAGCGGTGACGCCCGCGGCTGCCGCGTCGATGCCAGCACCCCAGCGGCCGAAGAGAGGAAGCGATTGGCTCAGGCCAATGCTGGCGTCGACGCCCGGGCCGTCGGCAAAGCCGTAGCGACCACCGGCCCCAGCGCTCAGCGACGGGTTCTGTGGGAACACCTCGGCGCCCGAGAGAAGCGCTCGTTGGACGGCGACGTTCTGCTGAGCGACCGCCACGTCGGGTCCTGCGGTCAGCGCAAGCTGGACCGCCTCTTCGATGTCGAGGCGGCGTGAACCGTCGACGGCCATGGACGTCGAGGGCATGAGGAGCGCCGCGCAAAGGAGCGCTCCCCGACGCCGGGCGGCGTCGGGCGAGAACGTGACTTTCATTTCTGACCTCCCGATGAACGCCGAAGGCGTTTCGGGCCTCGTCTCCGCGCCACGCGCGGGGACAACCAAAGGCAACCGTCGGCAACGCGCAGCACAAAGGCTGCACGGCCGCGCGATACCGGCTCACGGGGAGCCGATCAGACTCTGGATGAGGTCAGGTGATGGGAGGGCGGAGGAGCCCGAGGCGGACGCCGTCGGCGTCCATGTCTTCGTAGAGGTGCGCTCCCGAGCCTACCGTCGCCGACGTGGGCTCGGGATCAAACCCGGGCTGCAGGTGCAGAACGAACGACGCGGACACGTGGCAGGCGCACAGGTGAAAGACCGAGTTGCAGCCGTGCTCATCGCCCTCGGGGGCGTGCTCGTCGGCGTGCTCCCCGTCGTGAGCGAGGTGACCCTCGGTGACGAGGTGAGCCGTGTTCTCGACGGCCTCAGCTGCTCCCGGCGTCAGGGAGAAGACGAGAACCACAGCCAGGGCGCGCCAGCTCATGCTCACAGCAGACAGACTACCGCTGGCGGTCGCCCCGCTCAATGTGCGCCCTCGGCGCCGCGTGGTTCCAGCTGTCGTCACCTAGAAGAACCTCGCCACTTCGCTGCGATAGCGCGTGTACTCCTCGCCATACTGCTCGACCAACCACGGCTCCTCCGCGATGGGGGTGATGAGGAAGATGAGCGCGGTCAGCATGTGCGTCACCAGCACGAACTCCGAGTTGGCGATGATCGAGACGCCGGTGAAGAGAAAAACGTCGCCCAGGTACTGCGGATTCCGGGTGAAGGCGTAGGGGCCGGCGCGGACGAACCCATCTTTGACGCCGCTGGTGTTGGTGGTGCCCAGGGTGACGATGCCCCAGGTCACGAGCCCGCCTCCAAGGGCGGCGAGCGGGCCCCCGAGGAGAAAGCGGTGCCAGCCCGGCCAAAGCCCGGTGTTCCAGTCGAGGATCACGAGCGCGAAGTTGCTGGCGAAGGCGAAATAGAAGAGCGCCCACATGACGTACAGCCAGCCCGAGCGCTGGGTCATTGGATAGACCCGCCGCTCGGGGACAGCGATGCACCAGACGGCGCCGAGCAACAGGATCAACTGAGCGCCTACGTTCGCCAGGAAGAGCGGGAAGGTGATGGCGGTCATGTTCGCTTCCTCCGGGACCTTGTCCACGATACCCTCACGGGTATATGATAACATACCCATGGGGGTATGCAATGGACGACGAAACCCGACGCAAACTCAGAAACCGGCTCCGACGTGCCCAGGGGCAGCTCTCGGCTGCTGAACGCGCGCTCGACGAGACGGACGACTGTATTGACCTTCTCAACAGGCTCGCTGCCGTAGAAGGCGCGCTGACCAAGGCGAGGTCTGTCTTGCTCACCCACCACATCGAGTCCTGCGTGGCGGACGCCCTGAAGTCTGGTGGTGCCGCGTCGCGAGCCGTCCTCGTAGACGAGCTCATGGACGTTCTTGGGAAACAACTCGGCCGCTAGGAGGATTGGATGAGCCGCCCGCTTCTCGCTCTTGCCCTCGCGCTTGCCTTCTTCACGTTCACGTTCGGTGTGCGCTCCTTCATGATGTGGCGCAGAACCGGGACCACGGGCTTTCGCGGCATCAGCGGCCGCGTGGGGTCATTGGAGTGGCTGGGAGGCGTCGGATTTGCCGTCGCCATCGGCCTGGTCTTCGTGGCACCGCTCGCACAGCTCGCCCAGTGGATCGACCCGCTGTTCGCTCAGTCGCCACCCTGGCTCGACGCGGTCGCCGTCGGCCTCATGGTCACCGGAGCGCTGGGCACCTGGTGGTCACAATCCGCGATGGGTGCGTCGTGGCGCGTTGGCGTCGATGACGACGAGCCGACGACGCTCGTCAGCAACGGCCCTTTCCGGTGGGTCCGCAACCCGGTGTTCTCGTTCTTGATGGTCAGCTTGCTCGGCTTCACCATCTTTCTGCCCAGCGCGTTGAGCGGCCTGGCCATGGCCGTCGCCGTGTTCAGCCTGGAAGTGCAGGTCCGCCTGGTGGAGGAGCCGTATCTGCGGCGCGCGCACGGTGATGCGTACCTTCTCTATGAGCGCCACGTCGGCCGGTTCGTGCCTCTGATGGGGCGAGCGCGATGAGCGCCGACAGCAGCCACGTTCGAGGTCAAGAAGAAGAAGAAGGAGATGAACGATGAGCCACTCGCACGACCACGGACCCGCCTCGGCCTCGAACACCAAGCGGCTCGTCGCTGCATTGCTGCTGGCAGCGTCGTACATGATGGCCGAGGTTATCGGCGGGCTGTACACAGGCAGCCTCGCTTTGCTCGCGGACGCGGGCCACATGCTCAGCGACGTGGCGGCGCTGGCGCTCGCCCTGGTGGCGATGTGGCTGGCGCGCCGGCCCGCGCCGGCCAGCCGCACATTTGGCAACCACCGAGCAGAGGTGCTCGCCGCGCTCGCGAACTCGGTCGCCCTCGCGGTCATCGGCATCTTCGTCATCGTGGAGGCGGTGGAGAGGTGGAGCTCGCCGCCTGAAGTCCTCGCCGGCCCCATGCTGCTCATCGCGACCGGTGGGTTGGTGGTGAACGTGGTCGCGCTCCTCATCCTCCGGGGAGGTCAGAAGGAGAGTCTGAATGTGCGCGGAGCGTTCCTGCATGTGATGGCGGACGCATTGGGCAGCGTCGGCGCGATGACGTCAGGGATCCTGATCCTGCTCTTCGATTGGCGGTGGGCCGACCCGCTCGCCAGCCTGGTCATCGCCGCGCTGGTTCTCTTTTCGGCGGTGATGCTTCTTCGCCAGACGCTCGCGGTGCTGATGCAGTCGGCGCCGGCTGGGCTCGACTTGGAGGCGGTCAAGCAAGCGATGGTGAAGGAAGGTGGCCTTTCGGATGTTCACGACCTTCACGCCTGGACGCTCACCAGCGGCAAGGACCTACTGACCGCGCACATCGTGCTCGACGATGACGGGGCATGGCGGCCGGCCATCGAGCGCCTGACGGCGCTACTGAGGGATGAGTTCCAGGTGGCTCACGTGACGCTTCAGCCCGAGCTGCCGTCAGAGGCCGACTGCCACTGTGCGTTCGCCTGAGTGCGGCCCGAGGGGGAACTGAGTGTGAGGTGGGTCGCGGCTGCTCAACACTTCCATCATTGGGTTGCGCTAATCGGCACGGTGAGCCGGCTACTGCTATCGGCACCCCTACGGCATCCGTGGCGGCTTTGACTCTTTCGGCGGTGGCGGCGGTGGGTAACGGCGAGGGAGCTGTTCCGCGAGGTTATGATCGGGATTGCAGGACCAGAAGTTGAACTGACAGCTCACGGTGTCCCACGGGTCCGGTCGCTGGTCGCCTTCGCAGGCGCTGTAGACACAGGACTCGATCTCGGTCGCCACGTCCTCGGGACAATCGAGCTCGTCGATGACGCCGCACCCGCAGTCGCACCAGCCCTCGCCCCACCACCTGTCTTCGCAAGTCCAACCTTCGGGCGGCGGCGGGGGGCCTTCCTCTTCAGCAGGCGCCCCGGCGTCGGGCGTGTCAGGTGATTGGGGACCGCCACACGCGAGCGGGACCGCCATGATGATGAAGGCGCCGCAAATGGCCAGCCTCGTTGGTGGTCTCACGTCGCTGCTCCGGCGCAACCGCAGCCGCCCGAGAAGTCCGGCTTCCGCGCCTCGCGGATGGTCTCGACGCCCTCACGGGCTATCAGGGCACCGAGGACGATGGCGGCGACGCTGTCGACCCACCAAAGAGATGGCGCGACGACGAAGATGAGGCTCCCCGCGAAGAGCACCGCGGAGAGCTTGAAGCAAGCAAGCGTGCAGCCGGCGTCACCGAGGACGGTCGGGCTTTCCAGGGCTTGCCCGGCCTTCAGCTTCGCGCGCCAGAGGAAGAGCATCAGGCTCAGCGAGAGGGCTGAGATCACGAGGCCGGGTACGGTCGTCGCCGGGTGCGCTTGCGCAATCAGCTGGGCTGTGGAGCTCCCCGCCATGACGACGGCGAGGACGACAAACAGCCCACCGATGGCCGTGGTCGCCCGGCGTTCTCGCGCTGCATTGATCTCGGGGCCTCGCCCGGCCTCGCCACGGAACCTCCACATGACGATGCTGGCCGACGCGACTTCGATGAGGCTGTCTGCGCCGAAGCCGAAGAGCGCAACGGAGTCGTCGGAAACACCGAAGGCGATGGCGACGGCGCCCTCGATGACGTTGTAGACGATCGTCACCCACGCCAGGACCAACGCGCGGCTGACCCAGTCATTATCTGCCTCGAGAGTCGTCGCGGTCACGCAACCACCTCCCGAGCCCGAGCGATGACACTTCCGACATCGACGTCACAGAGCCTGTAGAATACGAGCTTGCCCTCGGAGCGGTGTTGCACGAGACCTACCTGTCGGAGACTGCGAAGCTGATGTGAAGTGGCGGACACCGACTGCCCAACCGCTTCTGCGATGTCGCAGACGCAGAGTTCCTCGTGGGCGAGCGCTAGGAGGATCCGAAGCCGTGTCTCGCTGGCGAGCAGGGCAAAGAGCTCGGTGACGCGCGCGAGCTCATCCACGGGCGGCATCGATACGAGCACACGTTTGAGCGCCTCGAGATGGACGACGCCCACGCTGCAGACCTGCGCCGAGCTTGCGGCCTCCCGGGGCCCGCGTGCTTCAGAGCCAGATTTCGCCCTCAATGGCATCGTCACGACATATGAACATTTGAGCGACTATTCAATCGTGTTTCTATCTGCCCCGTGGGTCGCGACGCCAAATCCGGTCGTAGTGCCTGCTGAACACGCGTAGGTGAGCGGTGAGGGAGCGGCATATGGCAAGCCTCGCCTCGCAGAGATGATCACCGCACTGAATGACGCCGGGTTTGGGGGGCAAGCCGAGTTTGGTGCCATCAGTTCACCCATAGTGACGAAAAACTGCCGGTTGGGGCGGCCGCGTGTGCCCAAATGGACAGGACTGCGGATAGTCACCGGATCATCCCTTGACTCTGTAGTGTACTTGAGGGTGCACAATGGTCTCATGATCGACATGAGCAGCTCAAGGCCATCGCCCACCCTCACCATCGGCAAGGTCGCCCGGCGCGCAGACGTCGGCGTGGAGACCATCCGCTTCTACGAACGCGAGGGGCTCCTCCCCGAGCCCGAGCGGGATCCGTCGAGCGGGTACCGGCGCTACCCCGAGATCATTGTGGCCCGGCTGCAGTTCATCGCGCGCGCGAAGGAGCTCGGGTTCACGCTGCGCGAGACGCGAGAGCTGCTCGACCTCCGCAATGGTCCTGCCACCTGTGGATCCGTGCGGGCCCGCGCCAACGAGAAGATCGAAGGCGTGCGCCGAAAGATCCATGACCTCCAGCGAATGGAGGAAGCGTTGGTCGCGCTGGCCGATGAGTGCCCAGCGGCGTCGAACGCGCTCGACGATTGTCCGATCCTCGCCGCGCTCGAAGGAGGGTTCGGCCGTGAGGGTTGAGCTGGTCTGGCAGCGCGACTGCCCAAACGTCTCGGCCGCGAGGGCCAACCTCATGCAGGCGCTCACGCAGGCCGGGGCCCCCGTGCGTTGGGATGAATGGTGCGTCGACGATGACGGCTGCCCTGGCCATGCCCACCGCTTCGGCTCTCCTACGGTCCTCGTCGACGGGGCCGACGTCGCCGGCGTCGAGCCCGGAACCGAGGAACGCTGCCGCGTCTACGACGACGGGACCGGTGCGCTCGTGGGCGTGCCTCCGACGGAGACGATCGCCCGCGCCCTACGTGAACACCACTCCGTCGCTGGTGCTGACACTACAAGTGGGCGCTTCGGCTGGCGCGGCGTGGGCGCCATGCTGCCGAGCATCGGCGTCGCGTTCCTCCCCAAGGTCGCGTGCCCCGCGTGTTGGCCCGCCTACGCGGGCGTGCTGAGCAGCCTGGGCGTGTCCTTCCTCGTCGACACGTGGTACCTGTTCGCGTTCACGGCCGCGTTCCTCGTCGTCGCCCTGTTCATGCTGGGGTTCCGAGCCCGCCGTCGACGTGGGTATGGGCCCCTGGCCCTCGGCGCGCTGTCCTCGACAGTGCTGCTCGTCGGCAAGTTCTACTTTGAGAGCGACCCCGCCATGTATGGCGCCCTCGGCCTGTTGGTCGCCGCGTCGCTCTGGAACTCGTGGCCTCGCAGACAGGCCGCATCACCTGCATGTTCGGCGTGTGAGCCTACGCCGCAGGTGCCGTCGTGTTGCGACACGACGACGACAAGAACCACAACGCCAACTCCACTGCGCGGGTCGGCCCCACAAGGAGTTACGTCATGACCCAACGTCAGATCGAAATCTTCAGCGCCGGGTGCGAGCTGTGCTCGGACACCGTCGAGCTGGTCAACAACATGGTGTGCGGCTCGTGCACCGTCGAGGTGCACGACATGCAAGACCCGAAGGTTGCCAAGCGTGCCAAGGGCCTCGGCGTGCGCGCTGCGCCGGCCGTCGTCATCGACGGCAAGCTGGCAGATTGCTGCGCATCGGGTGGCGTCGATAGAGCCGCCCTGAGCGCGGCCGGCGTCGGCCAGCCGCTTCCCTGAAGGCAATGCAGAACATGAACAAGTTCACCGCAATGGTCGCCGCCATGCTGGCCCTCCCCGGCATGGCGGCGACGCCGCAGAGCGAAGAGGCCGTCGTGCGCATCAAGGGGATGGCGTGCGAGATGTGCAGCAAGCGAATCGTGGAGGTGCTGGAGAAGCGACCCGATATCGACGCGGTGGAGATCAACTTCACGCGCGGTCTCGCCCTCGTCCGCTACGATGGAGCGGCGCTTGATGCGCCCGGTCTGCAAGCCGCTGTTGAGCGCCTCGGGTTTGACGTCGATGGTGTCTTGAGCTTCCCGGCCGACAGGCTCCTCCTGCTCCCTCTGCGGGCGCCAGCGTGGGCAGGGAAAGTGGACATCAACGCGGAGCTCGCGCGCCAAGTGACCGCGGCTTCCCCCGGCTTCAACGTCATCGCGCGTGACGATTCTCGCGGCGCCATCAATGCCGGAGCGGCATCCGACACGAGCAGCTGCGACAAGGGAACTTGCGCTCTTCGACTCGGGCAAGCCGCAGGCGCGCGCTACGTCGCCATCGGGCGACTCGGTTCTGCGCCAGCGGGCGAAGTCGTGCGCCTCGACGTCTTCGACTGCGCCACCGGCGTCGTCGTGACCCATGTGACGATCAAGAAAGACGACTTCGGTGGCTTGGCTGAGCCCGTCCGAGTGGGTGTAGGCGAGCTCGTTGGCGGCATTGTGGACGCACGGCGGTCTCGCGCTCTGGACCTCGATGAAGGGCCTGGTTCGTCGAGTCCTGTAACAATGCGCGACGGACGCGCGCCGCCTGATCGCCCGTTGACCGGCGAGCCGTGAAGATGCCGTTCGGGATCTTCGTCGAAGGCCGGGAGGTGCCCAATCGAACCGTCCGACAAGCTGGACCTGATGCGCTCCAGGGGGCGGCTTGGGGATGCGGCAACAGCTGCGTTGTACGGCGAGATCCGGAGGCGGCCCCTGGCCTTGGTGGAGCTCCTCGTCCTCGGAGACAGCCTGGCGCCACCTGAGCGAGACGAGCTTCTGGGCCCACTCGCCGATGAAGAGATCGTGGCTCAGCATCAAGCCGAGGACGGCGCGCTCCAGCCTCGCGTGTTCGACGGCGGTGAGCTCCACCCCATCCCCAGTCGCGAGGGTTGGGGGAGCGAAGCGCCGTTCCATCGCTTTCAGGAACGCTTCAAAGACCGCCTCCGGGACAGAGGCTTGGCCCCTGGACCCGCGCACGCCATCGTCGGCGCGTTGGCGGAGATGAGCAGCAACACCGACGAACATGCGGGGGCGTCAGCGACGTCCCTGGCCTGCTTCTACGTGTCGGGCGAAACTTGGGGTTTTGGGGTTGGCGATCTCGGGCGCGGCGTCCGTCGGAGCCTCGCCGACAACCCGAAGTTCGGCGAGGTGAGGTCCGACCTGGACGCCCTCCAGCTCGCAGTGACGGAGGGGGTCTCGCGAACCGACGAACCGGGCCGGGGGCGCGGCTATTCATCGATGTTCAAGGCCCTCGCTGACCGACAGTGCCGCCTCAGATTCCGCACCGGCCGAGCGATCGGTGCCTGGTCGGGAGCCAGCCCAACCGCCCAGCGGCTCGCGCTGACGGCCTCACGAGTGGACCGCCCGGGGCTCTGGGTCTCCGTAGAAGCACCGTTTGGACCCTGAGCGGGGATCTGTTGACGGGGGCGGCTTGCGTCACTATCGTCAGTGACGATGATGATTGAAGAGATCGCTGTATCCGAGGTGCTTGGGCAGGTTGCATTCGCAGCTCGGCGTGAGGGGGAGGCCCACCATCTCGGCTTGCGTAAGCAGGTTGAGTCCAGCGAGGCCGATGTGGTCGCGCTCTCGTTGGCCGGTGTGGAGTTCATGTCTTCCTCGTGGTTCCTCGCTGCCCTCTGGCCGTTTTGGGGGACAGACGCCCGGAGCTTGCCGGTCATGGCCAACGCCGGCGAGCAAACGCGTGACGAGCTCAAGGTGGCGATGGACGCGGCGCGAGCGGTGGTCTGGCACGTCATCACCTCACCGGACGGGGAGATCGTCGAGGCTGCGATCGTCGGCCAGCTCGACAGTCCGTTCGCGAACACCTTGAAGGAGCTGGAGCGTCGCGGCGAGGCCACGGCGGCGGATCTTCAGGCTGGCGAGCGCGGCATCGGACTGACGGCGTGGAGCAACCGATTGGCCGCCCTGCACCGGCAGCGGCTTGTCGCGCGCCGGAAGGAAGGCCGCCAGCTGGTCTACTCGGTGCCCTGGAGGAGGCGGGACAATGGGTGAGGACTTTCTGCGCAAGAAGGACGACGGATTCCGGCGGCACCGTGATGCACACTTCTCGGCCGAGCTGCAGTCGGGGGACCTCTTCTCGGCGGTCGCGCCCGAGTGCGTCCGCACCTTCGAGGCCGACCTCACCCTCGCGGACCTCAAGGAGGGCGACACCCTCTGGCAGCCGGACGGCGAGGAGGGCCACTTCTATCGGGGCGTGCAGGTCGCCGCCAAGGTCGACGCCGACGTCCTGAGCGAAGCCGCCGTCGCCCCTGGAAGCGTCGCCCGCGTCGCTGAGGTGGACAGGGAGCTCGGCCTCGTCGTCATTGAGGTCCACGGAGGGTTGCGACCTTGGTCTCCCTGAACGTCGACAAGCTCCGCTTCGATGGCGGGACCGAGGCGTTGGGCTGCACTGTCTGCCCGCTTCGCCATGTCTGCGGGGGCCTCGCGCGCGACGCAGATGAGTGGGCGTGCACCGACCACTGCCGCTCCTGTGATGGGACATGTGACCTCGTCTGCCTTTCCAAGGAAGCGCGCTTCGCCGAAGACTTCGCCGAGGTCGGTGGTCTTGACCTCCAGAACCTCGACGTCACCTCGCACCCGGCCGCGGAGGATCTTCCACGTTACATCCCCGTCGTTCAGCACGGGCAGGCCCACGTCGACGAGCTGGAGGTGGAGACCGTCGCAATCCCGCTCCGTGGTCTCATGCGCGGCGGCAAGCAAGACTATGGCCCGGTGGACGCGACCGGCGCCGAGATCGCCGCCCGCTTTCGCTTCTCGCCCGACGCGCGCGTGTTCCTACTTGGCACGGGGCACGACGTCGACATCGAGCGCTACTGGCGATGGCGCCGTCTCTCCAACGCCCCCGCACGCCTCGGTGGGCTTGGGCTCTTGGGCGCCGTGGCGCCGAACTTCTCCGTGTTCCTCAACGAGCCCCGAACCCACCACCTCTACAACAAGAAACGCTCGCTAATCTGCGCCGCCGAGCTTGGCGCAGCCCGCGTGCCGGCCGTGCCGTACATCGTCGGGGTTGCTCCCCACGATTGGCGGACGTGGGAGACCTGGCTGCGAGAGCGGCCGCACATCTCAGTCGTGGCCAAGGAGTTTCAGACCGGGCTCGCCAACCCCACTCGCGGAGGGCGGGCGTTGGCGGAGCTGGACCGAATCCAGAAGGCTCTCGGACGGCCCCTTCACGTCGTCGCGATCGGAGCTGCGCGGTTTCGGAATGATCTCGCGGCGCGCTTCAACACGTGGACGGTCATCGACTCGGTGCCGTACATGAAGGCGGTGAAGCGCCAGTGGATCGATGCGGTCGGCGCGCGCGTCGAGCACGCCTCTGCAAAGGACGTCCCCGTCGACGAGGTCTTCGCTCACAATCTCAAGACCTGGTCCGCGAGAGTCGCCGACGGCTGGCGAAGGTGACGCGGGTCGCCGGCCGGTCGATCACGAGCAGAGCGCGGCGATGGGATCGGGCGATGCGGGCAGCTCACCGCTCTTTGGCAGCCGCTCGACCAGCCGCAAGAACGTGAAAGCGTAGGCCCGACGTGCCAGGGCAAGGTCGACGTCGGTGACGGCGCGGCCGCCGTGCACCACCTCGCTCCTCATCTTGTAGATACCCTCCACGGCGTCGACCATGGCCTTCGCATGGGGGATGTGACGCAGAAGCTGGCGGGCCCGATCGACGAGGCGCGCGGTCACGCCGGCGGCGTAGCGGTCAGTGAGGAGGACCTCGATCGCCACCGCGAGCGCGACTGCCTCGTTCCACCGGCCGTCGGAGGCCTGGAAGGACCGGCGGAAGAACGTCAACGACGAGAGCAGCTTGCGGTACACGCGCGCGCTCGTGTCCTCCTTGGCCTGCCCCAAGCAGAACTTGAAGTACCCGTGCTGAACAGCGCGAACCGCCGCGTGAAGACGATCGGCCATCGCCCTCCGGCGCCTCCAGTAGCGTGGGTCGAGCTCGACGCTCATGTCGCAGAGCTCGGCAAGCGCCGGTCCCGCGACGTGCATCGGGACGCAGTAGCCGCCGAGCGGTCCACCGCCGGGGCCGGAGTGGAGAACGACGTAGTGCTTCAGGTCGAGCGTCTGCCAGTTGTTCAACCGCGAAGAGCTGGAGAGTCGGGTCAGCGTGTCCTTCTCTTCCGGCTGCAGGGTGCTGAGCAACGAAATCAGCGACGTCGAGAAGCGGAGAAGCGCGACCAGCTGAGCTTGGTTCTCGTAGTAGCCGCCAGGAAACGACTGCGCCTTCACCACCAACAGCGGGTTGCGCTCCAGCCAGAATGTGGGTCGGCTTCGACGCCAGTGTTCGAGAAGATCCGTCGGAAGGCGCTTCTTCACCCCGAGCGCCGTCCGCGCCTCATCGAGAAACCGCATGGTCTCGGCGAAGGAGTTGGTTTGCGGCGACACCGCGAAGCCGTACTGCTCCGCCACAAACGAGACTCGGGTCGCGGTGAGCGTGTGGAGGAACCCCGCTCCGAGGATCCCCGTCGAGTGCACCGGATAGAGAACGAGGCCCGGATGGTGGAGCTTGCCGTCGCGGATGACCTCAAGCGCCCGAAGCAGCGGCTTCGTTGACGTGTCGTGCGCGAAGGCGTGGAAGAGGATGCTGTCGAGGACCGAGATCCCGATGAAGACCTCGCGGCTCCAAAGCTCTCGCGCCAGATGACGTCGCAGCTGCACAAGGTGGTGCTCGCACGCGCGGTGGGCTTTCGGGTCGGGTGGGTTCTCGTCGAGGGCGAAGTCCTCGATGGCCGTGTAGTTCGCCAGCTCCGCCCGCTTGCCCAGCAAGTACGCTTCGGAGTCGGCCAGCGTGAGCTTCTTGTTGACCTGGATGGCGCGCAGCTTCGTGCGTAGTCGCTCTGGTGAGATCCGGCGCATGTGTACCCCCACTCGGCGTTGCTCTGAAGATCGCTCACGACGGCGGGCATAACAACGATGGAACCCCAAACGCCTCGTCTCGCCGACGAGGAGAAAGGAACACCATGCGTGTGAAGCTCCTCCGCCTCGGGCACAGTGCCCGTGAGTTCTCCGACCTGCCCGCTGGCTCGACGATCAAGGATCTCTTGGAAAGGGCGGACGTCCCTCCGTCCATGCGGAAGTCGTTCTCAGTCACCGTCGACGGCCTCGTCGTCGGCCACGAGACCAACCTGGTGGATGGCCAGATCTGCGTGGTCACGCCGCACATCGAGGGCGGCGCCCGAGCCTGAACCCCAAAACCCGTCACCGACGTCGAAGGCCACCCACTCGGGTGGCCTTCGACGTCTTGGAGGCTCACGTGCTCATCAATCGCACCGACGTGCCGGCGCCGCTGCTGGCGGCCATCGACTACGAGGTCCAGCGCCTGGGCCTCGACATCTACATCAACACGCAGTCCACGCCTCCGGACGACGCGCACATTGGCAACGCTATTGAGCTGTGGTGGCCGCGCTCCGGTGACGGCGCCGACATCGCCTTCCGAGCCGGTGACGCCACCGTCCACTACACAGGGCCGTGGCACAGCGTGCGCGGCGACTACGCGATGCGCGCCACGCTCAACGACGACGGCTACGCGCCGGTCATCGCCAGTGTCCACGGCCGCCGTGTTCTTCTGGCCTTCGAGCCGTCTCGACTCGCGTCCACACCGTGGCGGGATGCTGACGGCAACGACCTCCCGGGCAACCCGCTCGGCCGCGTCCTGGGCGACGTCTTCGCCGAGTGCCTGCCACGCGCGGCCGACGCCGAGCTCGACACCCGCCCGTGGGTCGGGACCAAGCTCGCTGCCCTCGACTGCCGCGTGCAGCGGGTGCGGCAGGAGATGTCCACCAACCAGCACCGGCTCTGGGAGCTGGAGCGCGAGCTGCACAACGTCCTGACCAAGATCAGCGAGCAACGTGAGCTCATCGAGCTGCTGGACGGTGATGTCGCCGCTCTCCGTCGTCGGAAGGCGAAGGAGGAGGCGGCCGACCTCGGCCGGCTCGTTCCCCACGCCTTCGAGCGCATCGCATCCAAGGGTGAGGCGTTGAAGGCTCGCACGTCGCCCGTCCACATACTCTGGAGTGACCGGGTGTACCCGATGGGCCGCTTTGATGTGGTCGTTCACCTTCCGAGCGGAAGCGTTGCGGCGGTTCCCGTTGACGATGGCTTCACACGCCAGGGTTACCCACACCCGCACCTCGACGCCGAGGGCAACCCGTGCTGGGGGAACATGGCCCGCCCAGTGAAGGAGGCGCTCGCCAGCGGCCAAGTCGTGGAAGCGCTGACCACGATCCGGACATTCCTCGGCCACTACAACCCCGACAACCCGTATCTGTCCATCACGAGATGGGGCGAGGACGACGTTGACGAGGAGGCCGAGCGGTTCGAGCGCTGCTACGAGAGCGCTGACCCATTCGGCGACTGCATCACCTGCGACGACTCGGACTGCCCGTATTGGCACGACCGACACGAGAGGTGCTGGGAGGCAGGCTCGTGGTCGTCGCTACGCGACTGCGTGGGATGTGGCCGCTGCGACCACGCCACCGACGCCGTCGAAGACTGCCGCAGCGACCACGAGGACGGCGGCTGCGTGAGCTGCCGAGTGGACGACTGCCGCTACCAGGGCCAGGCGCCCGACTGCGACGATGAAGAACCCGAAGAACCTGAAGACGAGGGCGAAGAGCTCGTGCAGCTCGGCGCCCGCTGAAACACAAACAACAACCTGAACAAGGAGGTGCACCATGCCCAAGTGCCTGTGCCCGATCGTGCCCACCATCTTCCTCGCACCGCTCGCGGCCTGGAAGATCGAGAACCTGACGATGATGTCGCCGGACGAGGTCAGCGCCCTCGGCGTGGTCCGTGACGTCTACGAAGACGACCAGCTGACCGAGATCGTCGTCGAGGACATCCGCATCCCGAGCCAGCAGGCGGGACCGGCGTCGACGGAGATGGACCCTGAGGGGGTCGCGGCCGTCCTGGCCGAGTTCGCCGGCGACGGGGTCGACGCCGCCGACGTGCGGCTCTGGATGCACTCGCACGCGGCCATGAAGACCTTCTGGTCGCAGACCGACGTCGACTGCATCGAGGGCCTCCGGACCGGCGAAGGCGCGCCCCTGGTGTCCATCGTCACCAACCACGACGGGCACCGCCTCGGCCGCATCGACTGGTGGGAGCCCGTGCGCTTGACGCTCGACGATGTCCCGGTCGAGGTACTGCTCCCCGACTACGACCTGGCCGACGAGTTGTCGGCGACGCTGGCCGAGCGGGTGCGGCCCTTTCCGCCACCGCCGAAAACGAAGGCCCTCGCGATCCGCGACACGCCTGCGCCCAACCACCACGGCCTCTGGTGGGAGGACGACGGGCTCGACCTGCTCGGTGGCCACGTGTGGGGTGCCGACGTGGACGAGGAGGACGTCCGATGACGGACCGCTACCAACGACAACGCGGCCTGGTTGATGTCGATGCTCTGCGCGCGGCCCACGTCGCGCTCATCGGCTGCGGCAGCCTCGGAAGCCACGTAGCCATGGGGCTCGCGCGGATGGGGCTCGGGGAGCTGACCATCTGGGACGCCGACGTCGTCTCCGAGGTGAACCTCCCGAGCCAGGCGTTCATGAACACTGACGTCGGGCGCCTCAAGGTCGAGGCGCTCGACTCGGCGCTGTTCGGCATCGGCCACACGTCGGTGATCGTGAACGGCGAGTTGTTCGCCGGAGGCGACGTTCCCAGCGTCGTCGTTGTTGCCGTCGACTCGCTCGGGGCCCGGAAGCGCATCTGGGAGGTGCTGCGCGGAAAGGACGTCAGCCTTGTCGTTGACGGCCGCATGGCCGGCGACGTCGGCCGTGTCCTGACCGTGAGTCCGGCGTCGCTCAGCAGCCGTCGTCGGTACGCGGCGAGCCTGACCGGTGAGCCGTACGAGGCGCCGTGCACCGGGCGCACCGTGTGGCCGACGGTCGTCGCGGTCGCCGCGCTCATGACCCGGGCCGTGGCCATGCACCTGTCGCGTCGTCCCGTACCCGAGGATGTAACGCTCGACCTTGAGCTGGGGCTGATGATGGGAGGTGCGTCATGCGCGGCGCCCGCCCTCTGACGCCTCGCGAGATCGAGCGGGTGCGAGAGGTCCTCGACGACCGGGGCCGTGGTCTGTTCGAGGTGCTTCTCAATCTTGGCCTCAGATTGAGTGAGGCGCTTGAGCTCAACGTTGGTGATGTTGTTGACGTCAGAGGCGACGTCGTTGATGAGCTCAGAGTCAGGCCCATGAAGACGGGTCGGGGCCGGCGCGTTCCGCTGAACTCCAGCGTGCGCGCCGTGCTTCGAGAACTCGTCGACGGCCGCGGCAACCACGAGGAGCCGCTGTTCGTGTCTCGGCACGGGCGGCGGCTCTCTCGCACCCAGGCGTCGCGGCTGTTCATGCGTCTGCGCGATGAGCTCGGCCTGGGCTCGCGCGTGAGCAGTCACAGCTGCCGGAAGAGCACGGCCACGCTCTTGCGGCGGCGGGGCGTCGGCCTCGACGTCATCCGATCGATCCTCGGCCACCGCGACCTCGCGTCGCTCGCCGCCTACATCGACGTCGACCCTGACGACGTCGTGCAAGCCGTCCACAGCCTCGACGACCTGTAGGTCAGGGGCACGTTTTCCACTTTTGTTTCACTCAGCCGTCGGAGCCCCCGACGAGAAAGGAGAAGTACATGCTGCAAATGAAGGAGCAGGAGGTGCCGGCATCCGATCCGCGCTCGGTCTACTTCCTGGGCCTGCCGGGCCGCACGCTCGTCGCCACGCCAGGGGCGTTGGAGGCGTTCACCGCAGGGGAGATTTCGTTTGCGATCTCAACCCTCAAAGAGCGCGCCGATGCCTCGGCAACCGGCCTCGACTACCTGGCTGTCTTCGAGTCCGAGGACGGCCGCCGCCTGTTTGTCATCGACGACGGCCCCGATGGAGTGGTGACCCTGCTGCTGCCCTCGGACTACTGAACCCGAGATCGTCACGGAGTCCTCATGCTCAACGCGTGGCGGTGTTGGGTTCGCCGGCACCGCCAGTCCATTGAGGCAGCACATGCCGTTGCTGTCGTCGTCACCCTTGCGCTCGAACTGGTTCTTCAGTCGAGCTCACCCAAACTCCCGCCACCGGCGGGAAAGGAGAAGAGAATATGAACACTGTCATCAAGATCGGCATCGGCATCCTCGTCGGGGCCGCGGGCGCCCTCGGCGGCCGCGCTCTCGTTGAGCGTCGCCGCGGGCGTCCGGCGCCGTTGCCCGAGTCCTCGGCCGCGGAGTCGGTGGCGCCGAACGGCGCGACCGCTACGGCCATGCCCGCTTCCGACGCCCTGGAGGCGTCGTGAAGATTGCGCAGACGCTCATCACCGTCATCACGCTCATCGTCGCCGCGCACGACCTCTACCAGGACCTGCGACGGCGATGAGGGTGGCGATCGGACGGCTGGACGAAAACCCCTTTCAACCTCGCCGTCATTTCGACGAGGACGGCATCGTGGAACTCGCTCGCAGCCTCAAGGCCGACGGCCTGATGCAGCCGCTCGTTGTCGCCAAGCGTGGTCGCCGCTTCCTGCTCATCGCCGGGGAGCGGCGGCTGCGCGCGGCGCGACATCTGGGCTGGTCGCACGTAGAGGTGCGGGTGGTGGATGCCGATGATGAAAGGCTCCGCACGCTATCGATTGTCGAGAACCTGCAGCGGCGGGACCTGTCGGACGTCGAACGCGGTCGCGCGCTCAAGGCGCTGAAGGAGGCGGAGACGCTGACGTGGGCGCAGGTGGCCGAACGTGTCGGGCTCGGCCGGCGGCGCGTGCTGCAACTCGTGAAGTTGCTGGACGCGCCGGAGGACGTGCTGGCCATGGTCGAGCGCGGAGAGGCCAGCGAGCGCCGGGTGCGCGAACTGGTGCGGGAGGGCGTGGCTAGCGAGGAGCTCGCGGAGCGGTTGGCCCAACAAGGGGAACCGCGGTGCACCCCAGCGCCGGCGTGGGAGCGGCCTCTGCGCCGACTCGAGCGCGCCCTTGCGGCGGCTGGCGACGATGAGCGGGCCGAGCTCCGCGCGCACCTATTGCGGCTCCTGGAGGCGTCGTGATCCGAGTCGTCGTCGAAATCGAAGAGGACGCTGTCGCCGCCCTTGCCGCGGTCTTCGCCGAGATGGAGGGGATGACCGCGATGGGCTGCTCCGCCGAGTACGCGAGCTGCTCGAGCGCGAAGAGAGACGATAGCCGGGGGCCCGCCGTCCGATTGGGGCGGCGGGCCGGTGGGACTTGCATTTCTTTAGCCCCGGGAACACGTGGGCGACGCATGCCCGGGCTCGCTGTTCCCGGGCCTGGGAACGAAAAAGTTGGGCGAAGTCAGTGCGCTACCGGTTTGGACCCATTCCGGACCGCAACCACCAGTCTCTCGCTGCGCGACCGTGGGGAACTGGGGACGCCGGGAGCAGGAGAGCTAATCCGTTGGAACTACGAATCTTCTCCGTTCCCAATCCGAACACAAACGAGACGTTTGTTCGGACCAAAGAGGCGGACGTTCGCCTCGTATTTCCTGCCCTTTTCGATGAGGAGAAGCCCCTGCGCCTTCCAGGCGTCCAGAATGGGCGCCGGCTCGTAGCCCCACCGCTTGAGCCGCGGCTCAAGCTCGGCGCGCGCTATGCCGAGGTGGCCCTGGTAGTCCCACCTGCCGACGCAGTCCTTTGGAGCCACGCTCACGCCGCCGCCCTCGAACAGATGGCGATGGCGCTCGGCCCAGCCCTGGAGCATCTCGAGCGCTTCAGCCGCCGGGTCCCCCTCCTTGGCCTCGTCCAAGATCTTCGACCAGAGGGGGTCAGCGAGCGGGTCGGCCTCTGACCACGGGAGGAGCCCCGCCCTGCAGCCGGCGCGGTGTGCGACGTGGAGGACTGCGGCGTGGCTCGCGAGGCGATCGCCAACGCCACGTTGCGCACCGTGCGCGTAGTCGACCCGCATCCGCCGGTGGTAGTCCCGCCACCGTCGCCACTTGCTCTTGCGGTCGAGGAGGTAGCGCGCGAACAGCAGGAGTGCATGGCCGTGGTTTCGCTCAATCCCCTCGCGGACCTTCGACGTCAGGTCTCTCATCTCCTCTGACTGTGCACCGAAGGGAAGGTCGCGCACGACGAGGCAGCGGGCGCGGAGCCCTGCGTGTGCAGTGCCCTCCCAGATGACCTGCTCTCCCGACGAGAGGAGAATCCCTCGTTGCCGACCGCCCGCCCGCTGCCGACCGGATCGGGCTGGCGGTGCCCCCTGCGTGAAGTCGTAAACCGCGTGCGCGATCTTCTCCTTGTCGCCGCGCGCCAACTTCGTGTCGTCGAAGAAGAGGGGGTGATCGGGGAGACCGACCGCGAGATCGTTGAACGCTGCGAGACTCGCGCCCCAGGTGTGCATGACCTCGTGCGGCGCGCCGACAACGCTGGCCGCAGCCTCGATGCAGGTGGACTTGCCGGTGCTCGTGCCGGAGCCGCCGAGATGAAGGACAAAGGACTGTGCGCCTAGGATGTCGAGCAGTGGCGCCGCGAGCGCGGCGGTCACCGCCAAGCGTGCGATCGGGTAAGGCTCCAGCAAGCCCATGGCGTCCTGCCAGCCGCTCAATGTCCCAGCCTCTTTGAAGCCGCGGGTGACGTCGACCCCCGTCGTGGGCCGTTGGTACATGACCTCGAGGTCACCCGTGCACCTCTTCCCGCTTAGGAAAGACCGCCGGTGGGTCGTGATTCCACCGTCCTCGTCGAGCCACGTGGGCTCGCCACGGTCAATCCAACCGCAGCGATTCGAGATCCAGGTCTCCGGCAGTCGCCGCACATCGGCTTGTTCCTGCTCGGCCAGGAACTCCGCAATGCGCCGCGCGTTCTTCTGGGTCGTCGGCGCGCCCAGCTTTGCGAGCTTCCGTATGCCTCCGCTCGAGAACGCTTGGTCGCGCTCGATGACAGCACTACCGGTCGAACCTCGGGACTCCCACGCCACCTTGAGCCGCTGATGGTCGCTATCGAGTTCAAGAACCCGACCGACGACGGCGATGATGCCCGGGCATATATTCGCGCCAGACGAGTCGTGCAGAGCCTGTCCGTCGAACGCGTACCCTGCCGGCGGGAGGAGCTTGTAGCCGTCGAGGACGACGCACATCGATAGGCGTTCAAGCATGTCGTGCGTGACGCCTGCGAAACCGACGGCGCCGGAGCACTCGACAACCTGCACGCCGCCCCACCCGTGGCGCCTGGACAGTGACGCGATGACCTTCGCCCGAAGGTCAGTATCGGCGTCATCGGCGAGCGGGATTTCAACGCCGTCGTCGGTCGTGAACTCCATCAGGTCGGCGCCGGGCCAGCCCGCCGCCCGCATCTCTCCCAGGCACTCCTGCGCTCGCGCGTTGGCGGCCTCCGAGGCCGGGCGAAAGAGGACCGAGAACCCCATCGCCGACTACCCCTTGCTCTCCGCGGTCTTGTCCACGGCCCGAAGCAGCGCACGAACCGCGTCCTCAGCCGCCTTTTGGACGAACTCGGGTCGGTCGGTGAGGGCATGAGCAATGCCCAGGGCGCGCGGGGACAAGCCGGGTACCTCGGGGTCCTCTGCGCCCAATAGGTCCGCCGGATGGAGACCCAGCGCAGCTGAAAGGGCGACGATGGTGTCGAGCGTGGGCACGCGGGTGCCGCGCTCGATGCGGTTGAGACCGTCGGGAGACATCCCTGCGACCTCTGCGAGCCTCTCCTGGCTCATGCCCTGCGCGGTCCGGAGTGCGCGGATGCGCTCTCGAACGACGACGGCGATTTCTGATCTGGCACTCCCCATTTGAAGCCCTCACGGACTCTTCTGGCGGAGACGCCAGGGGCATGACAGGACCAGAACGCCAGGGCTAGCATTAAGACAACTGTCGTGTATGCGCAGTTGGCCAGGAGAACAGGCGCCGGGCGGCTGCCGGTGGGGGGCTCATGGAGTTCGCGCTCGCAGGGGTGACGCTGGCGGTGGGTTTGGCCGCCGGCTGGTTTGCTGCCCGACGCCGCGTCGGCGCTGCGATGCCCGGGCCGATCGCCGAAGCAGAACACCATCCGACGTCCGAGCCGAGCGCGCTTCCGTTGCCGGCATCTGATGCGATGAGCCCGCCGGAGCTGGACGAGAACGCGGGGCTGCCAGATGGGGTGACCGTTGCGCTTCTCCCTGACGAACCACCGCGGGCGCGGTACCGGATCGTCCCCGCCCCCGCGTCGTTAAAGACGATCATCGAGCCCTTGATCGGGCGTGGCCTCACCGCCGGTGTCTCAGGGGCGACCCTCGCCGGCGGCCTGTATCGCCTCACCTTTTCGCCGCACGTCGCGGGTGGCCTCGGATCGGGCTCGTTGTCGCTGATGAAGGCGGCGGGCGGCGTTCGGGCCATCGCCGTGGACGGTGCCAACAAGATCGTCGGCCAGGGCGTGCTTCGGAGCGCAACGGGGCTAGCCGTCGCGCACGGAGCGCTCATCGCCTGGCAGGTAGCGGCGTTCGTGACCGCCCAGAGGTTCTTAGCGGACATCAACAAGCGGCTGGGCAGCATAGAGAAGAGTGTTCAGCGCCTTCAGGACTGGCTCGAGACCGACCGCGCTGGACGACTCGACGCTGCATGGAGGTACGCGAAGGAGACCGCCGACTACCTGGCGTCCGGGGCTTACGACGAGAAGGAGGTCGATCTCCGCGTGCACCGCCTCGAAGAGCTGGAGGGAGACTGCCACGGCGTGATGCGCGCCGCGCTGCGAGACCTGGAGCAGCTGAAGGAGGAAGCGACGTGGCACGCCGATGAGGAGATGGTCCCTTCTGGGCTCGACGACGGCGCCGCGTTCGTGGAGGGTCTCTGTCAGCGCTGGACATTGCAGGCGCAGGTCTTCTTCTTCGCGGCGCAGACGCGCGCGGTTGCCGCCCAGCTGCGCTGCGCGCTGCCCGCGAGTCGCGAGGCATCGGCGCGACGGCTTGCCTCGCTGAAGGACGAGCTCGAGGAGGGCACGGCTACCATCGACGCTGTCCGCGGCGGGCTCACCGATCTCGTTTCTCACATGAAGGGCGGGTGGTTTACGTCTGAGGACGAGAAGAAAGCGGCGCGTAAAGAGCTTCGCGCAGAGATACGGAAGCTGGAAAAGGCAAAGGCCGAGCTTGGTGATGGCCTCCGCGAGGGCATCACCGATGCGATGCGCGTGGCCGGCGAGCTCGACGCACATGCAACATCAGGGATGGAGCTGATCGTAGATTTCGAAGGGGACGATGTTCGGCTGTGGCAAGACCTGTCCGCGGCCCCCGCGTCGCAGCCGGAGGGCAAGCGCAGGCGGAAGCGAAAGGCGGCGCGAAGTTGACGGATGCCTCGCCGACGCCAGCAGATCAGCCGCCGGTGCCGGTGGCTTCAAGGCGGTGGCGGCGCGCTGCCGTCATTGTCGTAGCCCTCATTGTGGTGTTCGCCGCCGTCGGCGCAGCGGGCTACAGCCACTACCGCAGCGTGAAGCGCGAGCGCGCAGCCGCTTTGCTCGAGCTCGGCTTCGCTGAGTCTGATCTCGCCAAGGCTCAAGCCCTCGCCGAGGAGCTGGCAGCCGCAGAGTTCAAGACGTTCACCGCTGGCCGGCAGTTCGACGCCGCGGGTGAGGTCAGTTTCTACGAGGCGCATCGCCTCGATCCAAACCAGTGGTCAGGTACCAAGGTGGTGCTCATGTCGACGCAGGCCGCGTTGGACAGGAACCGGCTTGTGGACCGGCGAGGCGGCGTCACGTACAAGCTCCGAGTCCTCGACAAGGGACGCGAGCCGGTGACGATGACGAACCGAAACGCGTACCGCGAGTGGACGACCACGGAGTACTTCACCCACTACCGCGTCGTGACGGCGGCGGATCTGGCCGCGGCGAAACAGACGTTGCTCCAGCTCAGCGCTCGTCACCAACGAGCCGTCCTCGCCGTCGCGGAGGCGAGGTTCATTTGGCAGTCGTGGACGGACGCAGCGATCGCGCCGGTGTCGAGCGAAGCGCGCGCGGCGGCCGACGAGGGGGCGTCGTCAGCGACACCGATCGTCTTTGAGATCGAGGTCTGTGGCGAGAGCCAGGAGGCGACGGCTTGGCCATCATCGAGCGTTGACGATGGGCCATTCACGATCGAGCCAGGAAATCGGGTCGGGCCGGTTGCCAACGGCAAGCCAGCATCCCCTGCGGATCTCGCGCAGCTCGGTTACGTGGTCCAGCTCGACGATGGCGGCCTCTACTGGTGGCGACGCATCGGCGACGGTGGGATCGAGGCGACCGCGCGCGACGCGCTCTCGGGCTGCCACGGTGGTTCCGCCGATGGCCGTGTCGAGACCTACCTGCAGGGCATCTCAGTCACGATCATGGACGAGCGCTTCAGGACCCCAAACGGCCACGGCGTAGGCACGTCTTTCGCGCGCGCGCGGAGGGCGATGTGCCCGGGTGGATGCGAGCTCGAGGACGAGGTTATGGGCTGGGACGCGGCGTTCAGCACCGCCGATGGGATCACGATGTCTCGAGCGGAAGACGACCTCATCCGCGAGGTGCAGGCGACGCTCAAGAACTGACCCCTTGGGACGTTGCCGAGGCGCGGCAAGAGCGCGCATGCTGGGATTGCGACGACACCGTAGAGCGCTGCGGCGTCAACGGCGACGAGCCCGATCCGAGCGCCCGCTGCCGAAGTTCGGCCCACAGTTGCTCGCAGTCCACCTCGAACGAGTCGTCGTACCCGTGCGCCTCAATCACCACCGTTGAGCGAGGCGCTGGTCTGAGGGCCCCCCGGTTGGCACCGATGATCACGCAGCACTCCGCCTGAAACTGAGCCGGAGGGTTCGCAGACCACGGTGCGACCCACAGGACGTGGTGGCTGGCGACATCTGCCCGTGCCCGGCCGAACTTCCCCTTGCAGTAGAACGGGCTCGGGAACAGCTTGAAAGCGAACTCGGTCGCGCGAGCGACATCGGTGCGAGCCAGCACGAGCGCCGGGATCTGCCTGGGGGGGAACCCGAGCAGCCGGCGCGTGAGCTCCACGAGGACGCCTCCGAACGCGCCGTTCGGGTCCCTCGCGAAAATCGCCTGCCCAAGCAGTCGGTCGACGCGGGCTACACCATCCCAGGCAGGGAGCGCACCCAGGTACTCGGCCATCTCCGCGCGCGCCGTGCCCGGGGTGCTGAGCGGGCACGTCCTGCCGGTCCTCGGTGTCGGAGCCTGGAAGTTGAGCGGCTTCCCCGCTGAGATCACGGCGAGCCTCATCGCCGTAACGCCGCTGGCGCAGAGCTTCTCGAGCGCGACGCACACGCGCGCCAACCAGGGTGATGTCGGCGCCCCCGGCACGTGCAGCAGTGCGTCCACGATGTCGGGGCCCGCGCCGCCACCGTAGTTGCGCGCCCAGTGGACGGGCGATGCCCCCTGGTCGAGCTGGCCCAATCCGCTTGCGGTGAAGCGCCACCAGCGTCCGGCACCGATCCGCACGTACACCCGCTCGAGCTCTCCAGCAGAAACGAAGGTGAACACGGAAACGTCGCCCGGCCTTCGCGGCCTGAGCCTCGAAAGGAATCTACTCCACCGCCTCTCCATCGGGTCCCGCGAGTTCATCCCCGAACCTCACTTGCTGAGCTCTGCGTGGATCCGCCGTAGCCCCGCGACCTCATCGTCGATGGCCTTCCAAAACTCCTTACGGTACCCGTCGTACTCGGCGGCGATCCGCGCCCAGCGGCGGCGATGGCGGCCGCGCGGACGCGGAGGCGGTTCGTCCCTGAGCGTGCACGGCCACCATGCGAGCTCCCGCCACACACCCCGGGCGCGCGCCGCCGCGCGCTCGTAGTCCGTCCGGTACTGGCTCCGATGTCGCACGCGCAGGCAATGCCGGCACCCGATCCCATCGCCCCCAACAAACAACACGCGGACGCGGCGCTCGCAGTAGGGGCAGAGGGCATAGGGGCGCGGGCCACCGACGGCGAGGTCAACCCACTCCAGGTCAACGACAACGCCGCCAACGTGAAGACGGGGGCCGTCGCAGCCGAGCTCGGTGAGCACTCCACCGCCGAGGTCCCAGTAGTAGCAGGTGTCGGCCACGAGGAGCCGAGCTCGATGGAGCTCCGATACGTCGAGCCGAAGCAGGTCCTCGGCCCAGGGCCGGGTGCTCGTCGGGTACCTTCCGCTCTGCCAACTTCCCATGGATTCTCCGGCGATCGCCGTTGAACCGCATTCTGCCGACGGGCGAACCTCGGGTCACGTGACCCCGCACCTTTCTCTCCCTCCGCGGCGGTGGGCCAGAGAGAGTTGATCGACTTCAGGGGGTTACGAAATCCGGCCCACCCCGGCCCACGCTTCTCCAAAAGGGCAGCGAAAGCTCGCGCGAGAACAGAAGGCCCCTCAAATCTCAGCGGCCCCCCGTGAGCGGAGACGAGGTAGTGGACAATCTGCCGAGGAGCCCGGGCCCCCGTGGGCCACGGGCCACCCATCAGAACGGCAACGAGTCGTCGTGCGGCGGCAGCCACGTGTCCTCCTTCGCGCCTCCATCGCGCCGGGCGCAGTCGAGCTCAGTCAGGAGCGCGACCAACCCCTCCTCGGCGGTCTCCGGTACGGCGTCCACAGCCTTCGCGAGCTCAGTGATCGTGAACGCGCCGTGGTCGAAGGCGCTGGGCGGCGGCATGGTCCCCGGCGGCACCGCGGAGAGCAGCTGCCGGAGCTGCTCCTCCTTGGTCTTCACGAAGCACCTGACGTCCTCGGGGAAGAAGGCCGGGCGCGACGGCAGCCAGAAGCGGGCCCGGCGGCCTCCGAGGCGCTTCTTGGCGCCTCCGGCGACCTTCGTGCACCCGAGGCGACGCAGAGCGTCGATGATCTCGTTGGCGGCGCGACCGTCGAGATCCTTCGCCTGCATCTTCAGCGCCTCGTCGCAGATGTCGTCACGAGTGAACGCGATCTCCTCAAGCACCTTGACCGCCTTGGGGTCCTCCACGTCCTTGAACCCCGAGACCACCCACGCCTCCGTCCGCTCTGCGAGAAACGGCTCGACTTTCTCGTCGTAAAGCCCTTCGGCCTCGAACACAGAGACCGCCTGACGTCGGGCTCCATCCTCGCTGCTGTCGAACCAGAACTTGTTCGCCATCCACTCGTCGCTTCCCGGCGCCGCGCTCAGCCAGGCCTTCGCGATGGTCAGCGCCTCAGCGAACAGCTGGTCTCGCCACGCTTCGAGCTTCGCGAGGTCGATGCGGTCTCCGACGGGAATGACGTAGAAGCGCCGGCTGCCCGAAGGGTCGTGCAAGATCTCAGCGTCGTTCGAGGACCCGCAGAAGACACACCGACGCGGGTAGGCTTCCATGTTGCGTCCGTAGGGCTTTCGGAAGACGTCGACCTGCTTCGCCAGGAACTGCTTCACGTTGTCGACGGCACGCCGGTTCTTGAGGTGGGTCGCCTCCGACCACTCGATCAAGACGTGAGCCGTCGCGAGCATGAGCCCGTCCTTGTCACCGAGCGGGACGCCCTCGTCGGTGAACCACTCGCCGCTAGTGCGGTGACCATCGACAAGGAGCCGGAAGAAGCTCGACTTGAGGTCCCCCTGAAGCCCGACCAGCACCAGCATGTTGTCCATCTTCTCGCCCGGGCGGAGCTGGCGGACGACGAGACCAACGACGAAGTTGCGAAACATCGCGCCGTACACCGGCATACTGCTTGGCGTGCTGAGGATCTCAGCGGGCACGCGGTCCAAGCGCGACTCGCCGTCCCACGTGGGCAGCGAGTCGAAATAGTCGAGGACCGGGTCATAGGGGTTCGCGTTGGCCGCGGCCACGATCGCATCTCGAACACGGTTGCGATCGGGCTGCGCCTGCCAGGCCAGCTCGATGATGCCGGCGATCTCGATCTCGTGGGCGTCGGTGAGCGGCTGACCATCGAGCTCGATGCGGCGCTTGAGCAGGTTGTACGAGAGGTCGAAGCTGAAGAACTTCGAGTGCAGGAGAAACGTGAGGAGGTTGTTGGTCGAGAGCGGGAGCGTCCACGCTCCGTTCACCTTCTTCTTGATCCAGCGGTTCCACTTGCCGGTCAGCTGGCGATCAAGGTCGACGCCGCGCCCCCGCCAGAGCAGGCGCCACTGGTGCTCGTCCTTGCTCGGCGGCGGCGGATTGCCGCCAGCGTCGCTTGAGCCGCCCGGGCCACCGCCAGAGTTCCCGCCACCGCCGCCAGGCCCGTTGCCGCCGGGGTCACCCCCACTCGACCCACTGCCGTCCCACCCGGCCTCATCGCCACCACTGTCCGCCCCGTCGCGACCGTCCGTCCCGGGGTGATGATCGGCAGCGGCGGTGCCGCTATCGCAACCGCCGAGCGCGGCCTCCGCGAAGAACTCGTCGAGCTCGAAGTCCGAGCCGTCCGGCACGTACTCGGCGTGCTCGATGACCTTTCGGGCGCCACGGAACTCGGGCCGCTCGACGAGCAGGTACCCGGCATCGGGTCCCTTCAACGCCACGGCGTCGTTGATCTTGTGGGCCAGCTCCTCGAGCGACCAGAGCGGCTCACACCTTGGGTTGTACTCGTCCCGCAGGAGCGCGAAGGCCTCGTCTCCATCGAGGTCGAAACCGCTGACCAGACAGTTCGCGGCGTAGAAGGTCTTGTTGTGGCCGGCGTGGCCGCTCTCCGCACCCTCGATGGTCGCGAGGTAGGCGCTGGCGCGCTTCAGCTTTTCGTCCCCGCTCGTCGACGCCCGAGCTTCCTCAACCTCACGCTCGCCACGCTTGGCCTTGAGCTTTGCCACGGAGATGGGGCCCCCCGTGCCCGGTCGCCGCCACTTCTTGCCTTCGAGCCAGGCCGGGTCGAAGTAGGGCACGTCGGCGAGCATCGCATCCGTCCAGCCCTCCGCCATCCGGTAGATGTGGCCCTTCGGGTGGAGGGCACCGGGCGCAACGACCTGACCGCCGTCACCGCGCACGTCGATGATCGGACCGGTTTCGAGTTGCTGGAGCGCCTCCGCTCGGGCGGTCGCAACCCGGGCCTCCTCGGCGGCGACCTGCTCCGGGGACATGTCGCGCGCGAGGTGGGCAACGACGTCGAGGCCCAGCTTCTCCTTCGCCTCCCACGCGAACCGCGCCTTGGAGCCGAAGATGTCCTGTCGATTCCGAACGGGTTCGCCGACCCGGCCGCCTCGGATCCGGTAGTAGTGGTGCTCGCTCTCACCCTCTCGGCTGATGGTGATCATGGGCGTGGCCGGGAACGTCGACTTTGCGACCTCGACAGCCTGGCGCCCGTCGAGGTCGAGGACGACGAGGCCGACCGACGAGAACCTGCCCGTTGCGATTCCGGGGTTGAGCTTGCCTTGGAACTCGTCCCAAATCTCGCGAAGCTCTTCCTCGGTGAAGGGCTCGCCGTTCACCACGCGCTTCCACTTCGTCGCCGGCCTCTTGGTACGGCGGAGCAGGGGGATGATGCTGAGGTTGGAGGAGAAGATGCGCTTGAGTTTGATGACCTCTTTGAAGGTCGGCGCACGGGGCTTGATCTTTGCCATCAGCGCACCCCCGAGAACTTGGGGTTGAAGCTGATGCGATGATTGATGTCGTCGCCGACCAGCGAAGATGCGCTCTGGTTCGACACTTTGTTCAGCGTCGGATAGTTGATATACATGAATAGTCCTTGAGCCCTCTTCGGTTGGCAGACCTGAGGGCACCGCGGCCCCGCCTTGAGCGGGGCTGTTCCTTTTCAGTGGGTGGGGTGGGCTCCAGCGAGCTCGGCGAAGCCGACGGTCACCGCCTCGCCGGCGCTGAGCGCGCGGCGAAGAAGCAGGCGGACGACGTTGGCCCGGGATACGTAAAGGCCGGGGGCCGCGTCGCCCAACTGATGGACGAGGCGGTCCAGGTCGTCGACAAGCGCGGCGTCAAGCCGGAGCGTGACGCGCTGAGGTTCGGTGGTGTTGTGCATGCTCTCGCCTCCTCCGGCGCCGGAGTGGCGCCGCTTTGGATGCGAAGAGCGTCTTCAATCACGGCGGCGTGCCCGAGGGGCGAAGTTCGTCCACTTCACCCCTTGACAGGCACGGTCGACCTTGGCCGGCGAAATCGAAGCCATCGTTTGACGAAGCGGGTGGCCGACCGGTGGTAGCGACCCGGCTTGTGGAACGCCGGATGCGTTCTGAGGTTGGCTGCCAAGAACGCGGCGTACGCATCGTCGAGACAAGAGCCCCCGTGGCGCCGCTTCTGCAGATTCCCGGCGACTGTCGAGACATCGCAGTGTGAGATGGCGGCAACAGCCTCGATCGCAAGCGCTCGAGCACCCTGGGTCGGCTGGCGTACCTGGCGGCGGAGCACCGCGCCTGTCGCTCTGCGAAAGGTCTCTTCGTTCAATGCGTCATCGAAGGCTGCACGGAGTGCGGCCTCGATATCTCGGACAACGGCGGCAGTGCCCGTTGCCGGGGGCGTCCTGACGGTTCCAGCCGCGATCGCGACCGCAGCCTCGACTTCTCTGTGGTCTGGCAAGTCGCTGATTCTTTGGAGCACGAACGGAGCCACGACCCTCACTCGCTGCACGGCCATCGCCATCATCAACGGCCGCCGGACGCTCACGACCAGCGGGATGGGGAGCGGAATGCCGGCTGCACGCTCTGCTCCCTCACGCATCGAAATCCGTGTGCCCTCCGGGATGGCTACATCGGTGACGAGGTCACCGAGGCGTCGGAGCGCGTGCCGCGTCTCGGGAAGCGCAAGCCGCGCGCTCGCGTCGCGGATCGCCACGAGGTGCGGGAAAGTGATGAGTGCGGCGCGGCAGTGGGTCGAGCCGGGCAGGCCGTAGCTGCCTGTCAGGGTCTTCGCGGCGACGTCGGCGATCTGGTCGTGTGTCAGCGCCTCATCGGCGTCGAGCAGACCACTCATGAGACTGGTGGCGAGGTTGAGCGTGAACTCGTCGAGGGACTCGCGTGGTCGAGTGCGTCCCCACTCCTTGATGGCGACGCGAAGGCGCGACTTGAGCCGCTCGGCGGTGTGGGGCGCCGCGGCTGCGACCGTCGTCGTTGGGTTCGAGGACTGTGCCTCCGGCACGCGCTCCATTGTCAGCTCCGGTTCCGCGCCATGTAGGCAGCGAAGTCGTCAGGGTGGATACGGATGGCGTTGGAGACCCGCACATGCGGGATCTCCCCGCGCTTCACGAGGGCGTAGACGAGCGCCGAGTAGACCCACGATTTGGCTGATGCCCTCCATGAACCGCGCGAATGGAGCATCGGCCGAGGCGTATGTGGGACGTCCGTCGCTCCTTTCGCCGTTCGGCCGACACAGCTTTTTGGATGTCCCGGACTTCGACCACCGCAGCTGACCGGACGTGCGGGCGGCTTCGCCAGCTGCCTGCTCCTGGCGACGCGCCCCAAACGTTGAGTGGGACTGGTCCCACTCGGGCCGCGGAAGTCCGTGATTTCACGTGGTGCTCTGTGGCGCCCTGTTGTGTCAAAACGCCGTGAAATCAAGGACTCGCGCGGCCCAAGCGGATTCCGATTCCGGGGGTCGCAGGTTCGAGTCCTGCCGGGTGCGCCACCTTCCAGACCTCTTTTTGTTCACGCCGCCGCGCGCGCCAAGCGCACCACCGTCGACGAGCGGGTGGCGGCATCGACCCGCTCGAGCCACGCGGTGAGCCGGTCCCGCTTCGCCACCGCGTCGGCTTGGCGCGGGGTCAGCGGGGTGCGCAGGCTGTGCAGCTGGGCGAACAACGCGACGTCGGCGCGGCTGGCCACCGACCCGAGCCAAAAACCGGCCGCGGGGGCGCGGGCCTCGAGTTGGTCGAGCACCCGGTCGAACCGTCGCCAACAGGCGGCCGGCCCCGCCCGCCACACGTCGCGGGCGACGAGGGTGCGGACCACCCCTTGCCGGAGCCGGCCGGGGATCACCGCGCGCAACAGGCCGGGCATGGCCCCGAAGTAGGCCGCCTTGGTCGCGGCCCAGTTGTCGTCGTCGGCCCAGCGGGCGGCGACCAAAAAGCCGTTGATCGCGGTGTCGGCCAGCTCCTCGAAGAGGTGGGCCTCGGCCGCGGCGCGCCCTTGCAGGCCGCCGTCGAGGCGGCCGGGGGCCAGGGTCTCGAGGCGGTCGAAGATGCGGGTGGAGTCGGCCACGGGCTCGTCGCCGACGAGCAGCACCGGGACCTGCCCGGTGGGGTTGAGCGGTCGAAACGACGCGGGCTGGACCCCGTGGCGGCGCTCGTAGGGAAGCCTGGCGAGCCGGAGCCCCCGGTGCACCTTGAGGCAAAACGGGGAGTAGCTCTCGTGGGTGGCCAAGCCGGTGTCGGCGAGCTCACAAAGGACAAGGCGGGTCATGGGGTTCCTCTCGACTGGGTTTTGCCCAGTGTGCGCGCCCCCTCCTGACAGCGTGGTGTCAGGAGAGTGAGGCCCGCCATCCGTTGACGCGCGCGCGCGTGCGTAGTGCAGTGGCGCTGGGGGTGCGGCGAATGTGGGTCCAGAGCAAGGTGTTGGTGGTCGAGGCCGACCCAGCCGCGCGCGACGCGATCGTCTCGGCGCTGCCCTCGTCGTCGTTTGTCATCGACGCGGTGGCCGACGGGCGGCACGCCGAGCGACGCCTCGACGCGGTGGATTTTGATGTGCTCGTCGTCGGGGCGCAGTCCGCGGACCACGAGGGCATCAGCCTGTCGCGCAAGGCCGCGCAGATGAGCCGCGACCTGTCGATCATCATCATCACCGAACGGGAATCGGTGGAGCTGGTGGTCGAGGCGATGCGCGCGGGGGCGAGCGACTTCTTGGTCCGGCCGGTGGCGCCCGACCTGTTGCGGCTCACGGTGGAGAACGCGGTGGAGCGACACCGGCTGCTGCGGGAGGTGCGCCGCCTCAAAGAACGCGTGGACTCCGCGCCCCGGCCCCTGCCCGGCCTCGTCGGAGAAAGCCCGCCGATTCTGCAGGTGCAACGGCTGGTGGACCGCGTCGGGCCCACCGAGGCTTCGGTGCTGATCACGGGCGAGAGCGGCACCGGCAAAGAGGTGGTGGCCCGGGCGCTGCACGACCAATCCCCCCGGCGGGGGGGACCGTTTGTGGCCATCAACTGCACGGCGTTGCCCGAGGCGTTGATGGAGAGCCAGCTGTTCGGCCACAAAAAAGGCGCGTTCACCGATGCCCGGGCCGACGCCCCGGGGCTGTTGCTCGAGGCGTCCGGGGGCACGCTCTTTCTGGACGAGATCGGCGACATGCCACTGTCACTGCAGCCCAAGCTCCTGCGCGCGATCCAAGAGCGCACCGTGCGTCCGGTGGGGGGCAGCCGGGAGGTGCCGCTCGACGTGCGCATCATCGCCGCCACCCACCAAAACCTCGACCAGAAGATCCAGGCCGGCACCTTCCGCGAGGACCTGTATTACCGGCTGTGCGTGGTCGAGGTCGACCTGCCCCCCCTCCGGGTCCGGGGCAACGACGTGCTGCTGTTGGCCCAACACTTCCTCGAGCTGCACAGCGTGCGCTACGGCGTCGACGTGACCGGCTTTTCCCGGGCCGCGGGGGCGGCGATGCTCGCCTACCGGTGGCCGGGCAACGTCCGGGAGCTGTCCAATACCATTGAGCGGGCGGTGGCGTTGTGTTCGTACGATGAGATCGGCATCGACGACCTCCCGGCCAAGCTCAAGGGCGCCCACGACGATGCGCCCACCGCCGACCACACCATTCTCGAGCTCGAGGAGGTCGAGCGCGCCCACATCCTGCGGGTGTTCGACCTGTGCCAGCAAAACAAAGCCCAGACCGCGCAGGTGTTGGGCATCGACCGCAAGACCCTGTACCGCAAACTCGCCCGCTACGGCGCGGTCGAGGACGTGACCTGACACGGACGCCCCTCAGCCGTTGCCTTCCAGCCCCGGATCGAGCCGCACGTCGTCGCGGGACACAAACGGCGCGGTCCCGGCCGCGACCACGATCCCGATGTGGGCGATGCGGGCCCCGGAAAAACCCACCGGGTCCACGGTCTTGCCCACGATCACGCCCCCCTCGGGCATCTTGTAGTCGTGCACCACCTGTCCAAACACATTGTGAAGGGTGGCCAACGGCTCGCCCGCTTCGAGCTGGGCACACAGGGCCGCGGGCACGGTGATGAGCCCCCCGCCCTGGCTGTAGATCCAGTACGTGCGCTGGCACAGGATCGGCGGCGGCCCCTCGACCACGGGGCGGTTTTTGACCATGCCGAGCTCGCTCATCACCGCGCGGATGCCGGTGTAGGAGGTCTTGATGAACTCCGGCTGGAACCGGCTGGGGTTGCCGATCTCCAATGTCACTGAAGGGATATCGTCCCCCACCGCCTGGCCCCGCATGGTGCGGTCGAACACCGGCTTGTGGGCGATGATCTGCGGGCGCAGCAGGTAGGCGAGGCGCGCGCTTTTGGGGTCGGTCATGTCCGCCCGGCAGTAGAGCGAGTTGACCCGGCCCCGGGACGCGGTGTGCAAATCGATGAGGAAGTCGGCGTGCCGGACCACCCCGTTGAACAGCCGGTGGGCGTATTGGTGCGAGGCGTTGCCGGACGGGTGACCGGGCATCAGGCGGTTGAGATCCTCGCCGTCGATGTAGCGCCGCTGGTGCCGCTGAAAACTCGGCACGTTGCTGACCAGCACCGCCACCACCGTGCCGCGCAGCTTCTTGGCGTCGATGCGCTTCATCACGTGGTGGATGACCGGAATGCCATTGATCTCGTCGCCGTGCAGGGCGGCGGTGAGCATCAACAACGGCCCCGGCTTTTTGCCCCGGGCCACGAGCAGGGGCAGGTGGATGTCGAGCCCGAGCCCGTCCTCGATGATCTTGAGCAGCAGCCGGTGGGTCTCGCCCCGCTCGAGCGCCTCGGGGTCGAACCGGTCGATGACCCGGGCCGGGGCGGGCTCGTGTCGTTCGATGCTGGGGGTGGCCAGCTCCAAAGGGGGGTTGCCGTCGCGCGGGTTCATCACCGGTCCATCAAAGCAGGTTCGGGGACCGCATGCATCATTTCGGCCAAGTGACCAACCGACACGGGCCCTCATGGTGTCACCGCTTCGTTGGTCGACGCGCGCGCACGGGCGCGTTAACCAAGGTGTTCACGACGAGCAGGGAGGGTCCGATGACGGTGACGTTGAGCAAACAAGATTTGGATCGCCCCACCGCGCAGGTGGTGACCCCCGAGAGTTTCCACCCCGAGCAGCATTTCTACCCGCGCACGCTCAACGCGCAGATTCATCCCTTGGTGGCGTTTTTTATGCGCCTGTCCAAGCTGCGCATCGTCGAGCGGTACTGCCATCTCAACCCGCAGGTGGATCGCGACGCCCTCACCGAGCTGCTGTCCACCAAGACAAAGGTACTGCATTGGGCCGGCTGCGATCTGTTCTACGCCGCCACCGGGTCGGGCGTGCGCCGCATGATCGTGGTCGAGACCAACTCCTGCCCGTCGGGCAACAAGTCGATGCCCTTGCTCAACGAAGAGGACGAACAGGGCGGGTACCGCCGCTTGCTCGCCCACGCCTTCGTGCCCCGGGTGCGGGCCAAAAACGACAAGGGCCAGCTCGCGGTCATCTACGACAAGAACTACATCGAAGCGTCCGGCTACGCCGCGGCCATGGCCGACCTGTTCAAGGAGGAGGTGCTGCTCGCCCCCTTTGCCGCCGACGCCGAGGACCCGCCGGTGCGCGTGGTGGATCGCGCGGTGGAGGTGCGCGGACCGGATGGGGCGTTTGTCCCCATCCGTGGGGCGCTGCGCTACGTGACCCAAAAGCCGTGGAACCGCCTGCCCCCGACGAGCAAAACGGTGTTGCTCAACCCGGTGATGGCCTGCCTGGCCGGGGGCCGGAACAAGCTGATGGCGTCCAAGGCCTACGAGCTGTTCAACGCGGAGATCAAAGCCGCGGGCCTGGTCATCCGCCAGCCCGAGACCATCCGCGACGTGACCATCGACGAGGTGCCGTTGTGGGTCGCCCGCTTTGGGGGGCAGGCGGTGGTCAAAAATCCCTACAGCAACGCCGGCCAAGGGGTGTGGACCATCACCTGCGACGAGGACCTCGAGGAGTTTTCCGAGGCCGAACACAGCTATGGCCAGTTCATCGTGCAGGCGCTGATCGGCAACGCCGAGTGGAGCTCGCGCCAAGAGGGGTCGCGCTTTTACCACGTGGGCACGATGCCGGATAAGAAGGGGCGGATGTTCGCCGCCGACCTGCGCATGATGGTGTGCTCGGGCCCGGACGGCTTTGTGCCGCTCTCGGTGTACGCGCGACGGGCCAAAGCCCCCCTCGCCCGGTCCCTCGACGGGGGCGCGTCGAGCTGGGACATGCTCGGCACCAACCTGTCGGAAAAAAACCTCGACGGGTCGTGGTCGGCCGACACCGAGCGGCTGCTGCTCATGGACCGGCGCGACTTCAACCGCCTGGGGCTCGGGCCGGACGATTTGCTCGAGGCCTATGTCCAGACCGTGCTCAGCGTGGTGGCCATCGACCGGCTGGCACGGAAGCTGCTCAACCAAAAGGGTGGTTTGAAAAAGCGCTTGTTCCGTTCGCTCAACGACGACGACGCGTTGGTGAACGAAGTGCAGCGCGGCCTCGGGGAGGATGCCACCGCCCCCTAGCCCGGCCACGGGGAGGTGCGCATGTCGGCCGAACGGAAAAATCTCCGCGACCTCACGGTGGACGCGTTCATGAGCCGCGACCCCTTGGTGTTCGCGGCCGACCTGCCCGCGACCGAGGCCATCCACGCGTTGGTCGAACAAGACGTGTCAGGCGCCCCCGTCCTCGATGAGCGGCGCCGGGTGATCGGCTTTTTGTCGGCCAAAGACTGCATGCTCGCGGTGCGCGGGGCCCTGTACTTTGGGCTGCCCCCCGGCTTCGTCGTCGGGGACCTGATGACCGCGCCGGTGGAGACGATCTTTGTCCACACCCCGTTGGTCGAGGCCGCGGAGCGGTTTTCCATTCGGCCCTACCGGCGCCTCCCGGTGGTCGACGAGCAACACCAACTCGCGGGGGTCATCCGGCGCCACCACGTGTTGCAGGCCTACCTCGAACACTTCGGCACGTTCACCGGACCGGCGCAAAAAGCCAACGCGCGGTTTCCCCACTGACCGGACCATCGCGCCACCTCCCCCCGACGGTCCGCGTCTCCCCCGAGGGTGTTGACAGCCCCCCCGTCGATCCCCCATGCCTGCCCCGGGCGCGGTCGTCCCCGCGCCGCCGAGGCAGGATGACGGAAAAGACGAACCAGACCGCCCCGAAGTCACGTCGCGCGCTCCGCAAAGGAGCGACATTGGGCAAGTACCGGGTGCGGCGCCGCATCGCCAGCGGCGGGTTCGCCGACGTGTACGAAGCCGACGACACCATCGAGGGGGTCAAGGTCGCCCTCAAGCTCCCCCACCCCGAGGAGCTCCGCGGCGACGGTCAAAAAGTGTTACTGCAAGAGATTCGCATCCTCGCGTCGCTCAAGCACCCCCACATCATGCCCCTCAAAGACGCGGCGATGATCGACGACCGGTTCGTCATCGCGATGCCGTTGTCCAAAGAGAGTCTCGAAGAGCGCATGCGCCGCCGGCTCTCGCGGGAGCGCGCCCTCAAGTACGCCGAGGGCCTGTGCGCGGGCTTGGCCCACGCGCACGATCGCAAGATCATCCACTGCGATCTCAAGCCCCAGAATCTCTTGCTCACCGACGACGACGAGCTGCGCATCGCCGACTTTGGCATCGCCAAGATGGCGCTCACCACCCGCACGGTCAAAGGCAGCGGGGCCGGCACCGTCGGGTACCTCGCGCCCGAGCAGCCCCACGGGCGGCTGTCCGCCCGCACCGACGTGTTCGCGGCCGGACTGGTGCTCTACGAGCTGTTCTCCAAAGAGCTGCCGGTGTGGCCCTTCACCTGGCCCCCCCTCGGCGAAAGCCGCATCCGCGAACGCTTCTCCCCCGACATCTTGCGCTGGTTGCGCATCGCGCTCTCCCCCGCGCCCAAGGACCGCTACAAAGACGGCGGCGAGATGCTCGACGCGCTGCGCGTGGCCATGGCCCAAAAAGCCGTGTCCGAAGCCGCGCCGCGCGCCACCGGCAAAAGCCGCGCGCCCCGGGTGCACGCCGGGCTGAGCCTCGACAACCCCGAGGTCATCACCGTGCCCGAGGGCGAGGTGGTGGTGTACACGCACCGCGCGCCCGGGGCCCGCAAGGGCAAGAACGAAGACGCGGTGGCGGTCCTGCGCGGCAAGGGCAGCACCATGCTCGTCGTCGCCGACGGCGCGGGCGGCTATGCCCACGGCGAACGCGCCGCGGCCACCGCGGTGAAGTGTTTTTCCAAGGCCCAGACCGAGCTCAAGACGCTCAACGCCGACGGCGTGCTCGGGGTGCTCGCCGACGCCCACCAACGGGTCAAACGCATCGGGCGCCGGGCGGGCACGACCTGCTCGGTGGTCACGATCAAAAAAGACAGCTTCCGTTGCTTCTACGCGGGGGACTCGGTGGCCCGGGTGTACTCGTCGCGCGGGCACGAAGTGTTCCGGCTCGCGCCCCACTCCCCCCTCGGGGACGCGGAGCGTTCGGGCCTGATCACCGTCGACAAACGCACCCGCAAGCGCGAGCGCAACGTGGTCTCGACCCTGCTCGGCCACGAAGAGCTCCGGGTCGAGGTGTGCATGTGGCGGCCCCTGCTCGCGGGCGAGACGTTGGTGCTCGGCACCGACGGGCTGTGGGACAACACCGACATGGAAGACATCGGCAAGCTGCTGACCGCCACCGACCTCGGGGCGGTGGCCGAGCGCCTGGTCGAGGTCACCCGGGGCCACGCCCTCGACGGCACCGGGGTCGCCGACGACACGACCTTCGCGCTGTTCCGCAAAAAGGCCTGAGCCGGGCCTCGTCCGGGGCAAAAAGGGCCGATGGTGGGGCGTTTTGGGACCCCAGTCTGCGGGGCGGGGCCCGGGGTTGGCCGGGGTGCGCCGCCCCCGATGCGGCCGGGACGCCGCCGCCCCCGCCCAGGCATGCATCTACATTGGCACGGCCCGTGCTCAAAGCCGGACATTCCCTGTTCACCCCGGAGCCGTTGATGCCCAAACTGAACCTCGCCCTGTCCTCGTTCCTCGTCGCCACCGCCCTCGCCTTGCCCGCGCAGGCCGACGACACCGCCGCCCAAAAGACCGCGGCCGAGGAGGGCGGCGACGAGGACGCGCCCAAGGCCAAAGGCAAAGCCAAGCCCAAAGCGAAGGCAAAGGCCAAAGCCAAGAAGAAGGCCAAGGCGAAGAAAAAAGCCAAGGCCAAGAAGAAGGCCAAGAAGATGGAAAAGAAGAAGAAACAGGGCAAGAAGAGCAACGCCGCCCAGAAGAAGAAATAGGGCCGAAAAGGGCGCGCCGTCTCTGTTTCTCCTCGTAAGCTGGGATGGAGGAGGCCGCCCATGCATCTGTACATCGTCGTCAACGATGCCCGCGAGGTCGAGCAAGGGTCTGCCACCCGGCGCTTCGCCGACCGGGCCGAGGCGCTGTTCGACGAAGTCACGGTGGTCGGGGTCACCGACTTTGAGGTGACCTCGGCCCAGCGCATCATGGTGCGCTCCGGGCCGGAGACCCCGCGCCCCCTCGACGAGAACACCGCGGTCTTGGTCCGCACCAGCCCCGGCCGGGACCTGATGCGCTGGCAGGAGCACGCCACCTGCCTGTCCCTGCTGCAGACCGCGGCCGAGCACGGGGCCAAGGTCGAGAACAGCCCCATGGGACTGCATCGGGCGAGCAGCAAGCTGTACCTGCACCGGCTCGACCCCGAGATCGCGGCCCCGAGTTTTATCAGCGCCCACCCCGCGGCCCTCGAGTCGTACGTCGACAAAGCCAAAGGGCGGGTGGTGCTCAAGCCGTTGCGGGGCAGCATGGGCCACGACGTGTTCGTCGTCGACAAAGACCAGCGCGAGAACCTCCACGCGATCCTCGCCCACCTCACCCGGGTGGGCTACGTGGTGGCCCAGCCGTTCTTGCCCGAGGTCACCGGCGGGGACCTGCGCGTCATCGTGCTCGACGGGGACGTGCTGTCGGTGGGCGGGGAGTTCGCCGCCGTCCGCCGGGTGCCCCAAAAAGGGTCGTTCCGGGCCAATGTGCATGCAGGGGCTCGGGCCGTGCCCGCGACCTTGTCCGCGGCGGTGAAAGACCGCGCCCGGCGCATCAGCGCCCAGCTCGTCGACGACGGGGTGCGCTTCGCGGGCCTCGACTTCGTCGGGGACACGCTCATCGAGGCGAACGTGTTTTCGCCCGGCGGTCTCACCGACACCGACGCGTTTTACGGCGTGGACTTCACCAGTGAAGCCCTCCGCCGGCTCTACGGCTTGTCTTGAGCGCGGCTCAGCGGCTCGCGCGCCGGGCCTTGTTGGCCCGACGACGGGCCACGATCGCCTTTTCCTTTTTGGCCTCGGACGGCTTTTTGTAGTGACGGCGGCGTTTCAGTTCGCGCATCAGGCCCGACGACTCGATCTTGCGCTGGAAGCGACGGACCGCGCGGTCGACCGGTTCGCCATCTCGTACGTTCACCTGGGTCACGGTGCCCTCCTTGGGCCACGGGGCGGTTCCGACGCCCCGCTGTCTGGGATGGCCCGCGGGCGCGGACCGGCAGGGACGGAGCAGTCCGCGTGCCAGCTCGGCGGCCGCGTTCCCATGCGGGCCCCGGTCGGGCTCGCCGCGCACAGTGGGGATTTTTGACCCACCGGCCCGCGGCCCGGGCTTGGTTTTTTTTCCCCGCCGGGTGCACTAACCGCCGGTCACGATGCCGAAAAAACCGATTTGGACCCGGCCCATCCGCAGCGTGGGCGAACTGCTCGGCGCCAAACAATACGGCCCGGTGGGTCGGCCCCCCGGCGCCCTGCGCAAGAGCGAACCCCAGGCCCAGCCGGCCAAGATCCGCGCCCTCTGCTACGGCCCCGGCGGGGTGGTCTCGAGCGAGGACACCCTCGAGGAGGCCCTGGCCCGGCGCGGGGAGGCCGCGGTGGTCTGGATCGACGTGGTCGGGCCGCACGACAGCCAAGCCCTCCGGGTGCTCGGGCAAGCGCTCGATTTGCACCCCCTCTCGCTCGAGGACGCGCAGCACCTGCACCAGCGGCCGAAGTTCGACGAGTACGAGGCGCACGACTACGTCGCCCTGCGGTTGGTGCACGCCGAGGACACGTTCTCCACCGAACAGATCAGCCTGTTCCTCGCCGAGGGCTGTGTGGTCACCGTGCAGGAACATGAAGCGGACTGCTTCGACGAGGTGCGCAAACGCATCAAAGGGGGCCGGCACCGCATCACCCACAGCGGGCCCGATTACCTCCTGTACGCCTTGGTCGACGCGGTGGTCGACCACAGCTTCCCCGCGCTCGAGCGCATCGGGGACCGGCTGGAGACCCTCGAGGACCGGGTGCTCGCCTCGCCCACCGAGGAGGTGGTGGCGGACCTGCACCTGATTCGGCGCGAGCTGCTCGCGTTTCGCAAAGCGGTGTGGCCGCTGCGTGACGCGCTCTCGCTCATCTACCGGGAGGAGCGCATCCGGCTTCTGCCCCAGACCCAAGTGTTCTTCCGCGACGCCTACGACCACGCGGTCCAGGCCCTGGACATCATCGAATCGTTCCGGGAGATGGCCTCGAGTTTGCTCGACCTCTACCTGTCCGCGGTCAGTCACCGCATGAACGACACCATGAAGGTCCTGACCATCATCACCACGATTTTTGTCCCCCTCGGCTTTCTCGCCGGCCTGTACGGCATGAACTTCGACCCCGCCCAGCCCGGCAACATGCCCGAGCTGTCTCGGCCCTACGCCTACCCCATGCTCCTCGGCACCATGGGCCTGCTCGCCACCGCCATGCTGTTCGGGTTTTGGCGCATCGGCTGGATCGGCAACCGCAAACCCCCGGAGCCCAAGTCGTGAACTCCGACTTCTCCAAGCTCATGAACATGGAGCTATTCCCCATTGCTGGGCAGACCATCCATGTCTCGAGCCTGGTGTTGGCGTTGGTGGTGCTGCTCCTCGGCTGGGCCTTGTCCCGGGCGGTGGACTGGACCGTGCGCCGCGCCCTCAACCGCCGCCTCAGCGCCCACGAGGGGGGCGTGCGCGCCACCGGCCGCCTCGTGCGCTACCTGGTGTTGGCCGGGACCCTCGCCGCCGCCCTCAACGTGCTCGGCATCAACATCAGCAGCCTGTTCGCAGCGGGGGCGATCTTCGCGGTCGGCATCGGCTTCGCGATGCAAAACATCGCGCAAAACTTCGTCAGCGGGGTCATCCTTCTCGTCGAGCGATCGATCAAACCCGGTGACGTTCTCCACGTCGAAGGCCGGTTTGTGACCGTGACCCACATGGGCATCCGGGCCACGGTGGCCCGCACCCCCGACGAGGAAGAGATCATCATTCCCAACTCGTCGTTGGTGCAGTCATCCGTGATCAACTTCACCATGTCGGACCCGGTGCTGCGGCTCCGGGCCCAGGTGGGGGTGAGCTACGACTCGGACATGCGCCAGGTCCGCCGGGTGCTCGAGGAGTGCGCGGCGAAGTTCACCCCCCAGGTCAAAGACCCCGAGCCGGTGGTGGTGCTGCTCGACTTTGGGGACTCCGCGGTGGTCTGGGAGGTCTCGGTGTACATCCCTTCTCCGTCCAATGCCTTTGCGCTGCGGGGTCAGCTGCGGGAGTTGGTGTGGTTCGCCCTGAAGGACGCCCACATCACCATCGCGTTCCCCCAACTCGACGTGCACTTTGATGGTGAACGAGCGCCGTTGTCGTTGGCCTGGCCCCCCGACGTGGCCGGTCCGAGACCGGGCAATGCGTCGTCCTCAACCCCCTGAGCCGGTCGCTCAGACCCCGCTGACGAGCTCGGCGGTGATGGTCAGGGTCACGTCGGCCTTCACCGTGGTGTCCTCTTCCGGGGGGGCGCCGCTCGCCTCGGTGGTGAAGCTCATGGTCTCGGCTTTGACGTAATCGGCGAGGTTGTCGTCGGTGAGTTCGAGGTCCACCGAGGTCGCGCCCGCGGGGATGTCCACCTCGCCGATGAGGGTGCGCGACAGGTCGGGGGCCTCGACGTAGAATGACACGCTGTCCATAAAATCGAGGCTCGCCCCCGACGGCGCGGTCGCACTCAGGCTGAACGCGGTGACGTAGGCCTCGGTGACCCGGTCCTTCTCCGCGTTGTTGTTCTCGAACTCTTGGGTCGAAGACAGGTCAAAGCCGCTGAAGCCGCTGAACGCGGGAATGCTCGACAGCACCCCGCCGAGCAGGCCTTGCCCCTCGATCACGGTCTCGCCCTCGAGGGGCACGTCGAACGTCACCGCCCCACCGCACGCCACCGTGGGCACAACCCCGCCGGCCAATGCCAATAAAATTGCAACTCGTGTCATGAATCGAAGTGTAACGATCTCGCCGCCGGTCTCAACCCGGGCCTTCGCCGTGTCTCGCCTTGGCCTACTCGTCGTCGCCCCCGGACTCGTTGCGCCGCCCCAGCACCCGCCCGATGGCCTTCTCGAGGTCGCGCTGCATACATTTGTTGTCCGTGGCTTTGGTCTGCGCCTCGCGCAACGCGTCGAGCACCTCGTCGGTGGTCCCCGCCCGGGCCAACAACCCCACCCCCCAGCGTCGACGTTTGCAGCTCTTGGCCTCCAACAGGTCACGAAGCCCCACCCGCTCGACGTCCGCGTCACGCCCCTCTTCGCGCAGGTCGAGCACGGTGAGGGCGTGGTGGCGCGGCCACCAGCCGCCGGTCTGGGTCAGCTCCACCACCCGGTCGTACAGGCCCTCGGTGCGCAGCGCGGCGATGACCTTCTCGGCCCCGCCGGGGTCCTCCCCCTCGAGGGCGGTGAAGGCGTTCTCCACCGCGCGGGCGTCCAGGGTCCCGCCGAGCTCGGCGCACCGCAGGTACGCGGCCATGGCCTTTTCTTTTTGGGCCACCGCGAAGTGGGCGTGGCCCTTGAGCAAATGATCCTGCGCGGTGCGTTGCCGCTCGGGGATGGCGTCGATCTCTTTGATCACCGCGAGGGGCTCGCCCGCGTCGATGCGGCGCAGCCGCTCGTCGCCGGCGTAGCGGGTGTACAGCAGCGCCCCGCCGACCCCCGTCACCACCAACAACAACAGGGCGAGAGCGAACATCATCATCCGCCGGGCGGGAAACACATTGGACGCCACCCGGTACACCTTCGTCGTCACCCGCGGCCGCACGGTGCCTTTTTTCATCGACCGCGGGAGCAACGACAGACCGAGCCCGGCGAACGGGAGGTCGTGGACCTCGTCCTGGCCCACCCCGTAGATGCCGACTTCGCGCTGAATGCCCTTGAGCGGGTGATGGCCGCGGCTTTCGATGGGGACCTCCGCGGTGTTCATCGTCGCGAACACCGCGTCGGAAAACAGCACCTCCCCCGGCTGGGCCATGTCGAGCAGGCGCGAGGCGATGTTCACCGCTTCGCCAAAGATGTCCCCCTTGCGCAATCGCACTTCGCCCGCGGACAAGGTCACGCGCACGTCGATGCGCTCTCGTTCGGGGGCGTTTTTGTTGTAGAGGTGAAGCCGGTCCTGGATCGCCATGCCGCACAACACCGCGTCGGTGGGCGAGGTGAAAGTGGCCAAGAACGCATCCCCGATGGTCTTGATCAGCCGCCCGCGGAACACCCGGATCACGGGGGGCAAGAGCGCGTCGTGCAGCTCGAGCCAGTGGTCGGCTTCTTCTCGGGACTGGTGCGCGGTGCGCTCGGAATAGCCCGCAATGTCAGTGAACATCACCGTGAGGTTGGCGGTCTTCACACTCGAGAACGACCCCGACAAGCGCGGGCTGGCGGGGGCTTTTTGCGACACCCCGGAGAGGTTGTCCGACGGGGGCGCGTCAAACTCCGCGGGCAGGCTGCCCCACGCCTGGGTCGGCTGGTGGCCGGGGGCGGCGGGGGACGCCCCCGAGGGGCGCGAGGGCTCGTCGCTCGACAGGTCGGGCCCGGCCACCGCGGGGTCGCGGCGGACCGCGTCCAGCCGTTCGATCAGGGCGTCGTAGGTCGCGAAGCGGTCGTCGGGGGACTTGGCCAGCATGCGCTCGACGAGGAGCTTGACCGGCAACGACACCGTGGGCCGGTCTTTTTTGATGTCCGGCACCGAGCTGGTCAAATGTTGGCTGACCACGTCCATGGGCGCGTCCCCGTCGTAGGGCGGCCGATCTGTGAGCAGCTCGTACAGCGTCGCGCCGAGCGAATACATGTCGGACTGGGCGGCGGCCTCGAGCCCGCGCGCGACCTCGGGGGCAATGTAATGGGGCGTGCCCACGACGAGCCCGGCCTGGGTCAAGTCCGCGGACCCGTCGACGGGCCGGGCGAGGCCGAAGTCGGTGAGCTTGACCCCGCCCTTGGTGAGCACGAGGTTGGCGGGCTTGACGTCGCGGTGCACGTGACCGCTCTCGTGGGCCGCGGCCAGCCCCCGCGCCGCGTCGAGCACGTGACCGAGCGCGTCGCGTTCGCTCAGGGGGCCGTCGCGCTGGCTGAGGTCGTGGCCGTCGAGCAGCTCCATGACCACGAACGGGCCGCGCGCCCCCTCGCCCACCTGAAACACGGTCACGACGTGGGGCGATTGCACCTGGGCCATGGCCCGGGCCTCGCGCAAAAAGCGCGCGGACATCTCGGGGTCTTTGGCCACGCTTTGGTGCAGGACCTTGATCGCCACGTCGCGGCCGAGGCTCTCGTCGCGGCACGCGTACACCGTGCCCATCGCCCCTTCGCCCAGCACGCGCAGGACCGGGTAGTCCCCGACCTTCTCCAAACGCTCTTTGCCGTCCTCGGTGACGTCTTGGCCCACGTCGCCTCCTGCCCGGAACGTACCGGACCTGGCTTTTTTTTGGGAACCCTGCCCGCCCGAGAAAACCCCCTGTCCCCGAGGGACACGGCCGGCCCATTGTCGGCGCGGCACCGCTCTGTTAGCGAATACCGGTACGCACCTTTGGGGGGCCCGTGATGTCGCAGGACCGTCGCAAGGCGGAACGCCGCAAGCTCAAGCAGCCGGTCGACAACGACCGCCGCAAACACACGCGGCGTCACGGCGACCGGCGGGAGCAGGCCCGCGCCCCCCTCGACCTGTGGGTCGAGGAGGAGAAGGGCGACGAGCTCTACTTCCGACGCACCGGCAACGTGTCCATGGGCGGTCTGTACTTCGAGCAGACCATCCCCCACGCCCTCGGGACCCAGGTGCGCATCCGCTTCACCCTCCCGGGCGATCCCCGCGTGATCGAAGCGGTGGGCGAGGTGGTCAACACCCCCAAGTCCAAGGACGGCTTGGGCATGGGGGTTGCTTTCGTCGAGATGAGCGACGCGGACAAAGAGCGTCTGCAAAAGTTCGTCGACGAAAATCCCCTGCTCGGGGAGTGAAAGGCACATCGTGGCCCGCCAGAAAAAAGTCCTCGTGCTCGGCCTCGACGGCGTGCGCCCCGACGCCCTGCTGGCCGCGCGCACCCCGGTGATCGACCGGCTGATCGAAGCCGGCGCCCACAGCCTCGTGGCCCAGACCGGTGCGGTCCCGCTGTCCGGGCCCGGCTGGTCGAGCGCCCTGTGTGGGGTGTGGGCCGACAAACACGGCGTGGTCGACAACTCCTACGAGGGCAAACGGTTCGATCAGTACCCGACGTTTCTCGCGCGCATGCAGCGCGCGGGCCTGACCGTGGCGGCCCTGGTGGGCTGGGACCGCATCCAAGAACACCTCGACGGCGACTTCGAAAACGCGCACAGCGACGACGACCACTTCTTGTCCCAGAAAGCCTGCGCCCTGCTCCGCCAGGGCGGCCCCGACGCGCTGTTCATGCATTTTGATTGGCCTGACCTCGCCGGGCACGAGCACGGCTTTCACCCCGACGTGCCCGGCTACATCGACAGCATCGAAGCCTGCGACCGCCACATCGCGCCGATCCTCGCCACCATCGACGCGCGCCCCACCCGCGCCGACGAGGACTGGCTGATCATCACCACCACCGACCACGGCGGGAGCGACAAAGACCACGGCATCGACATCCCGTCGCACCGCACGATCTTTGTCATCCTCAACGGGGACATGGTGGCAAAAGGCCCCCTCACCCCCGCCCCCGACATCGTCGACGTGGGGGCCACCGCGCTCTTTCACATGCTCGGCCCCGCCGACCCCGGCTGGGACCTCGACGGGCGCGTCATCGGCCTGCTCGCCGGCGCGCAGCCGACGCGCCCTGGCCCGATCACGTTCGCAAGAAGGCCATGAACGCTTCTTTGGCTTGGCCCGGCGTGCGCGTCGGACGTCCCAGGTCATCGCGGGCCCCGATCTGCACCTTCACCTCGAGGAACGCAGGCCCCTCCGCGGCCTTGAACGCGGCCAGGGCCTCGGGCAGTTCGGCCGCGGTCGCCACCGTGGCCGCGTGGCGGTAGCCGCTCGCCTTCGCCATCGCCACCAGGTCGCAGTCCAGGGCGACCGTGGGCTGGCCCCCGACGCTGTCGTGGGCCCCGTTGTTGAACAACACGTGGCGGAAGTGGGCGCCCCCCGACGTGGCCACGCTGGTCAGGCCCCCGAGATGCATGATCGCGGCCCCGTCCCCGTCGAGACACCACACCTCCCGCTTCGGCTGGGCCAACGCGATGCCGAGGGCGATCTGTGAACAGTGGCCCATGGAGCCCACCGTGAGCATGTCGCGCTCGTGCGATTCTTTGCGCGCCACCCGCAGCTCGAACACCTCGCGCGAGGTCTTGCCCGTGGTCGAGACCATGGCCGCGTCGTCGGGGATGGCATCGAGCACGAGGTTGATGGCCTGCTCGCGGGTCATCTCGAAGGGCCGCTGCAGCTTCTTGGCGCTCTTGTGTTTGTCGAACGTACCCTTGCGCACCAACAATGCCACTGGACGGTGCTGGACCACGGCCGTCTCCAGGGCAGCCTTGACCTGGGCTTCGGCCTTGTCCGCTTCGGGCGACAACTCCTGCCAGGGCACGTCGATGGCCTCGAGCACCTTGGGCGAAAAGGCCCCCATGCGCATGTGTTGGGGCTCGTCTTTTTTGCCCGGCTCGCCGCGCCAGCCGATGAGCAGCACCATGGGGATGCCGTACACATCTTTGTCCGCCAGCGAGGTCAACGGGTTGATGGTGTTGCCGAGGCCCGAGTTCTGCAAATACACCAGCGCGGGCGCCCCGGTGGCGAGGGTGTGGCCCGCGGCGATGGCCACCGCCGAGCCCTCGTTGGGGGCGATGACGTGTTGCTCCTTGGGCAACGTCTCGGCCACGTAGGCGCAAAAGTCCTTGAGCAAGGAATCGGGCACGCCGCAATAAAAGCGCACCCCGTGTTGCTCTAGAAAACCATGCAGAGCGGAGGAGGCCAGCGACATCATTTGCCCCCGGGGATGAGTTCGAGGATTTCTTTGATGCCCATGCAGCCCTCGTCGGCTTCTTTGGCCCGGTGTTGGCTCAAGATGGTGCGCGCGGTGTTCACCATCGCGGGGTACGCGCTGCGCAGCAGCTGGTTGGCATAGATGACCACGTTGACCCCGCGGTCTTTCAGCTCGGCCTCGGTGACCTGTGAATAGGTCGAGGGCACGACGACCACCGGCACCCGTTCGTCAAACTTCTCGTACTTGGCGAGGAAATCGTAAATCTCGTCGGGGGTCTTTTCCTTCGAGTGGATCATGATGCCGTCGGCGCCGGCGGCGATGTACGTCTTCGCGCGCAAGAGCGCGTCGTCGACGCCCTGCTTCAGAATCAACGACTCGATGCGGGCGATGATCATGAAGTCGGTGCCGACCTGGGCCGCCTTGCCGAGGGAGATCTTGTGCGCGTGCTCCTCGGGGGTGGCCTGGGTCTGGGGCACGTCGGTGCCGAACAGGGAGTTCTTTTTGAGCCCGACCTTGTCCTCGATGATCACCGCCGAGACCCCCAGGCGCTCGAGGGTCTTGACCAAGAACACGAAGTGTTCGGGCAGGCCGCCGCTGTCCCCGTCGAGAATGATGGGTTTGGTGGTGACCTCGAGGATGTCGTTGATGGTGGCCATGCGCGAGGTCATGTCCACCAGCTCGATGTCGGGTTTGCCCTTGGCGGTGGAGTCGGTGAGCGAGCTGATCCACATCGCGTCGAACTCTTGCAGGCCGTCGTCGTCCTCGACCACGGTCTTTTCCACGATGAGACCGGTGAGGCCGTTGTGGGCTTCCATCACCCGGATCACGGGCTTGGCCTCGAGCAGCCGACGGAGCTGGCGGCGCCGGATGTCAGGGGTGGTGCCCACCTCCATGGTCGCTTCGAGCCAGGCCGACGACGAGATGCCGTGGGTGTAGGCGGGCTCGACGAGCTCACCGCCCCACTCCTGCAGCACCTCGACCACCCGGTCGCGGACTTTTTTCATGTGGCCGGTGCGCCAGTCGTCGCCGTGCACGACGTAATCGGGCTTCAACGTGCGGAGGTTCTCGCTGTAGTCGGGCGAGGTCTGGGGAACGACCTGGGCCACGCCTTTGATGTTCTCCACCACCTGCTTGCGCTGGGCGAAATCGAGGAAGGGCAACCGCCGGTAGGTGGCGATGGCCTCGTCGGTGAGCAAACCGACGGTGACCTCGCCGAGCTCGGCGCCTCGTTGCAAGATGTTCATGTGGCCGGGGTGCAAGAGGTCGGCGGCGAGGGCGATGTATACGCGCTTCATGGGGTCTCCGGGGACAGCAGCAAGATCAGAACAGGGTGGTCGTCGTCGGTCAGGCCGCGTCGTGGGCACAGATGCGAGCGAACAGGTCTTCGCGCAGGCGCTTGAGGTCGGCGGGGAAGTCGACCTCCATGAACAGCACGTCCGCGGGCAACAGGGCCGACGAGAGCCGCCCCAGGGTCATCATGTATTGGGCGAGCTCCTCGATCTCCGAGCGCAGCTTCGCGTACGAAAAGGGTGTGCCCTCGACGGGCAGGCCCACCAACCAGGTGAGCAGACCGCGCACCAACGCTTGGTCCTGGGCCGCGAACGACCACGCCCCCGCCGACTCCCCGAGGAGCTCGAGCCCGTCGGTGACAGGGGGCAGGAGGTTTTTGCCCAACAAGTGGGGCACGCCCGCTTTGGCATAGACGCGGACCTCTTCAGAGTCCGCGCTCGTGCGGGGGGTGATGATCGCGCGGCTGTGTTCGCTCTTTTCCAGCGCGGTGGCCAAAAAGCGCTGCTCGTACACGATGTCGCCGTCGAGGACCAAGGTCTGGGCGGTGCCGTCGAGGGGACCGTGATCCGCACAGGCCGCGAACTGCAACGAATGGGTCGAGCCGGAAGCGCTCATCGGCTCATGGCTGTTGACGACAAACGTGACGCCCAGGTGCCCGAGCCGCTCCTGCACGACCTCTTTGCGGTAGCCGATCACGACGGTGATGTCCCCGACCCCGGCTTTTTGCAGGCAGCGCACCTGGCGCTCGAGGATGGACACCGCGCCGCCCTCCTCGATGGGGTACATCGGCTTGGGCACGTCCTCGGCCCCCAGTCGTGATCCGCGTCCCGCGGCGAGGATGATCGCGCGCACAGCTCCCTCCCTCGGCAGCCCGTCGGCCGCCTGCGGGGGCGCTCTAACGCGCCTTGCGGCCGGTGCGAAGTGCGTTCGGCGCGCCTTTTGTCAGGCCAAAGCCCCTGCTAGGAACGTTGCTTCTCTGAAGGATGGCCCATGCAACGCAACATTCTGCTCAACCCCGGCCCCGCGACCACCACCGACACGGTCAAGCAGGCCCTGGTCATCCCCGACGTGTGCCCGCGTGAGCAGGAGATCGCCGACCAACTCAAGAGCGTGCGCACGCGCCTCGGGAAGCTCCTCGACCCGTCCGGCGCCTTCGTCGGCGTGCCCTTCGCGTGCAGCGGCACCGGGGTGCTCGAGGCCTTGGTGGGCTCGGCCGTGCCCCCGGGCAAGACCGCGGTCATCGTCGACAACGGCGACTACGGCACCCGGCTGAACAAGCTCTGCGCCCGCCTCGGCATCGACGTGGCGGTGGTCGCGTGCGGCTGGGGCAAACGCATCGAGACGGCCAAGATCGAGGCCGTGCTCGACGAGGTGGGCGACAAGGCCAGCCACCTGTTCATGGTGCACCACGAGACCAGCACGGGCATGCTCAACGACATCGAAGCGGTGTGCGCCCTCGCCCATGCCCGCGGCCTGTCCGTGGGCGTCGACGCGATGTCGAGCTTCGGGGCCATCGAGATCCCGGTCGTGCCCGGCCTGGACTACGTCGTGTCCAGCTCGAACAAGTGCATCCAAGGCATGGCCGGCATCGGCTTCATCATCGCCCGCGAATCGGCCATCGCCGCCTGCCGCGAACACGAAGCGCGCAGCTTGTACTTCGACCTCGCGGCCCAAGACCTGCACATCGGGAGCAAAGGCCAGATGTGCTTCACCTGCCCCCCGCAAATCTTGAACGCCATGGTGGTCGCCCTCGACGAGCTCGAGCAGGAGACCATCCCCGGGCGACGCGCGCGCTATGACGCCAACTACCAATGTTTGCGCACCGGCCTCGACCGCCTCGGGTTTTCGCTGCTCCTGCCCGACGAAGACCAGAGCCGCATCCTCGTGGCGGTGATGGAACCGGACGATGGCTCGTTCGATTTTGAGCGCGTACACGACACCCTCAAGGCGCAGGGTTTCACCATTTACCCGGGCAAGCCCAGCCAGCTGTCCACCTTCCGCCTCGCGATCATGGGCGATCTGCGCGTGCCCGACGTCGAGGCGTTCTTGGCCGCGTTCGAGGCGGCGCTGTCGCCAGACACCAAAAAGGCCGCCAACGCATGACCGCCGCTTTGCCCCCCGACCCTGTGCGCCAACGGGCGCGCCTGTTGCCGATGCCGCGCTTTACCGACCCCGACCGCGTCTTTCACTACAAGTACTCGTGCGACGACCGCTCGATGTTGTCGCCGTACTACAAGCGCTTCATCTGTGAACCGTTCATCAAGCTCGTGCCCCGCACGCTGCACCCCAATTGGCTCACCACCCTCGCCGCGGTCTGCACCATGCTCGCGTTCGCGCTCACCGCGGACGCGTTCGGGGAGTTTGACGAGATGGGTCCGTGGGGCCCCATCGCGGTGGCGGTGCTCATCCTGGGGTACATCACCCTCGACAACAGCGATGGGCTGCAGGCCCGCCGCACCAAGACCTCGAGCCCGCTCGGCGATTTCCTCGACCACTTCTTCGACGCCGGCGGGGTGGTGCTCATCCCCATGATGATCATGGTCGCGGCCGACATGAACCCCGCGCTCCAGATCGTGGCCGCCGCGTTCACCGCGTTTTCGTTCTGGCTGGTCAACTGGGAAAAGTCTCACACCGGCACGATGGTCATCCCGCCCGTCGGCGACGTCGAGGGCAACCTCGCGGCCGTGGGCTGGTGGTTGACCTGTGCCGCCCTCGGCGGCCCCTTGTGGAACGAGACCTTCTTCGACGTGAAGGTCATCGACGCGATGCACTACATCACCATCCCGGTGTTCGTGGCCTTCGCCATCGCGATGTGTTTTCCCCTCTACAACAACCGCGAAGGGCGCGGCGAAGCGGTGGGGGTGATGGTCAACCTCGCCCTGCTCGCGGGCTGGGGCTACTCGACGCTGCACTTTGGGCTCACGTCGTTGTTCGACGCCCCGCTGCTCATCCTGCTCATCGGCTACACCTGCGCCAAACACATCGGCGACATCCAGCGCGGCCACCTCATTGGGGCCGAATACCGCTCCTACGATCCCGTGCTCCTCGGGCTCGGCGCGCTGTTGCTCGCGTCGGTGTGGCTGGTCCCCGCCGCCCGCACCAACGATGTGCAGCTTTACCTCGGCCTCGGCTACGCCGCGGTGTTGTTGGCCAAGCTCGCCTACCAGTTGCGCCACACCGCGACGTTCATCAGTGACAAGCTGGGCATCAAGGTGTTCTCCCTGACCGCGACCCAGAAAGAGAATCTCGCCCGCGACTGAGCCCGGCCCCGGGGCCACCAGATCAAGCCTTGCGGGCGACGCCCGCGGACCTAGCTTGGTGCCCAGGGGGGTGATGCATGTCGAACGACCGTGTGACGACGGGGCGGTGGCGCTTGGCGCTGGCCCCATGCCTGCTGATGGCCTTGGGGGGCTGCAATCCCCTGGCGTGGCTGGTCGAGGCCATCGAGCCCGATTGGCTCACCGAGATCAAGACCGAACACGTCGAGAACAACCCGGTGATCCAAGCGAAGGTCGGGGTCCCGTTCCAGCGGGCGAAGATCAAATCGCAAAGCACCATGGGCAAGCCGATCAAGAACGCGCAAGGCGAAGTGGTCGACGTCGGCCGGGGCAAGACCGAGATCTCCTTCGACGTGGTCGGGACGATCCGGCCCGCGACCATTGACATTGTGGTGCTCGATCCCGAGTGGGCCGACCAAGGCCTGACCGTCTCGTCGATGACGCTGACCCTCGAGGGCGAAGCGCCCCTGGCGCTTCCCCCGCCGACGCTGGTGCATGACCAGCCGATGTTCCGGCACAACCTGACCCAGGACCGCGCCCGGGAGGACGCCGAGATCGCCGCCCTCGCCGAGCTCGACAGCGACGTCGCGACCCGGCTGGGCACGCCGCTGGTGCCGGGCCCGCGCCTCGACACCACCCTGCACTTCAGCACCCGCGACCGCGGGCAGCGACACCCGGTGCAGCTCAAGGTGCGGGGGCCCAAAGGGGTCGGGGTCGTGCGCGCCGAGATCGTCACCCCCGCCGGGGGGCCGGACACGCGGTCTCACATCGAGGGCCTGGCGTTCGGCCACATGCTGCCCTGACCGCCGGCTACAGGCGCTGGGCGTAGTTGATCAGCTCGGCGATGGTCTCGACCCCGAGCTTGTCTTTGAGCCGCCGCAGGTGGGTGCTCACCGTGGTGGGCGCGATGTCGAGCATGCGCGACACGTCCCCGGGGCTCGCCCCCGCGGCGATGGCGGTGAACACTTCGCGCTCCCGAGCGGACAACTGTGCCAAGGGGTCGGCGACCTCGTCGTGACCGAAGGGCCGCGGCACCGCTTGTTCGATGGCCGCGATCAAACGCTCCACCGGCGCGGTCTTGGACACAAACGCCGACGCCCCCAGGGCCAAACACCGCGCCTCGACGTCACCGGCGGCCCGCATCGAATACACCACCGTCGCCACCTGCGGGTACTGCACGCGGATGTGGCGCAGCAGGCCAAAGCCGTCGCCGACCTTGAGGTTCAGGTCCACCACCGCGACGTCGGGCGCGACCTCGTGCAACACCCCCAGCGCTTCCCCGCCGTCGGTGACCGCGCCCAACACCTCAAAGCCGGCCACCGCCAAAAGCGACCGCAACCCCTCGAGCACCACGGGGTGGTCGTCGACGATCAACACACGTCTCATCGGTCCTCCTCGGGGCTGGGCAACACCGCCTCGATGCGGGTGCCCGTCGGGTGGTTGTCGACCCGGCGCAGCTGGCCCCCCCGGCTCTGCAGCCGCGCGGCCATGGTGCGCAGCCCGATGCCCGGGGCCGCGTCCCCCGCCCCCTCTCGCCCGTCGTCCTCGACGAGCACGGTCCACCCCGCGGGGCCGCGGTCCACCCGGACCTTGACGTGTTGGGCCGAGGTCGCGTGCCGGCGCACGTTGGTCAGGCCTTCGCGGACCACCGCGACGATGGTGCGGGCGGTGTCGTCGTGGGGCGGGCGGTCGAACGCCATCTCCAGCGACACCGTGGCCTGGGACCAGCCGCGGGCGTTCTCCACCAGCTCCTGCAGCTGCTCGTCGAGACCGTCGCCGGACAAGGGCACGCCCCCGAGGAGCATGACGGTGTCGCGCACGCCCTGGTGGATGTCGTCGACCAGCTCCCCCACCCGCGCGAGGGCCCCGGGCTCGTTGCGCCCGGCCAAGAACAGGTGGTGACGCACCCCGGTGAGCTGTTGCGACAGGTGGTCGTGCAGATCGCGGGCCAGGTCTTCCCGCTCGCGCTCGCGCAGGGTCGCGAGCTCGGCCGAGAGGTCCGACAGCGCCCAGGTGCGTTGGGCCACCATCTCCTCCAGGGCGTCGCGCTGGGCGCTGAGCAGGCGCGCGTTCTGCCAGTTGGCCCGGGCGGTCATGCCCAAGAGCTCTCCGGAGATGATCGACGCGAGGGCGGACATGGCCAGCACGGGAAACACCACGCTGGCGGTGTCCGACGACGGCCAGCCCCGGATCGTGACCGCCACCAGGGCGAACACCGCGGGCATGTACAGGGTCGCCACCAACCGCACCCGGAGCTTCAGCAACATGGGGGTCACGACGTGGGGCGTGGGGATGATGAACATCCACAGCCCAGCCTCGGAGAACAAATGTGCATAGCGGGGGGTGGCGAGGAACACCACGCCGCCGTACACGAGGTAGAACACCTCTCGGGCGTAGGGCCGCAGCCGGGGCGCGAGCTTGAGGGCGGCGGCCGCGGCCAAAAACACCGCCACCGGCTCGAACACCCAGGTCCAGTGCGCGACCTCGGCGCCGCCGGCCACCGCGGTGACAAACGCGATGAGCAGCACCGCCGGGCCGGTCATGTACGCAAACTGCAGCAGCCAGAGGTTGTACGACGCGGCAAACCCCTCGAACGTCGCGTGCTCCGACGGGTCCACATCGAGAAACCGGGCCAGCACCGGACGCTCCAAATCACCCCCTGCGGGCCCCCGCGGCCCGGGCCAGCATACCCCGCTATGCATCAATCTGTGCGCCCCCCCTCGGCGCCCGGCCGCGGCCGCCCCCGCGGGGTCCGTCGCCTTGCCTTCCGCCCCGGAAATGGTCATGTTCGCTAGGCTGTTGTGTGGAAGGTGGGCCCATGAACCTCGCGAAATACGCCAAGAAGACCCAGACCGTCCTGTCCGAGAGCCAGAAGGTCGCGCACGCGCGACAGCACCAAGCGATCGAGCCCGAGCATCTGCTCTCCGCCCTGCTCGCCGACGAGGGCGCCCGCAGCGTGCTCGAGCAGCTCGACGTGCCCCTCGCCTCCCTCGAGCGCAAGGTCGAGGTCGAGCTCACCAAGCTCCCCACCGTGTCCGGCGCGTCCAACTACCTCGGGCCGCGTTTTCTCAAGGTCACCGCCGCGGCCGAGACCTCGGCGACCAAGCTCGGCAGCAAGCTGGTCAACGCCGCGCACCTGCTGGCCGCCCTCTCCGACCCGTCGAGCGGGGCCACCGGACCCGGCCGCATCCTGCGCGATCACGGGGCGACCAAAGATCGCATCGAGGCGTTGCTGAAAAAGACCGGTCCCAAGACCAAGGGCCAAAAGACCTCGTCGTTCGCCGAGGAGAGCGCCCTCGCGCAGTTCGCCATCGACCTGACCCAAAAAGCCAAAGACGGCGAACTCGACCGGGTGGTGGGCCGCGACGACGAGACCCGCCGCATCATCCAAGTGCTCACCCGGCGCCGGAAGAACAACCCCGTGCTCATCGGTGCCCCCGGGGTGGGCAAAAACGCCATCATCGAGGGCCTCGCCCAACGCATCGCCAAAGGTGATGTCCCCTCCGCGATCCAAGACAAGCGGCTGGTCAGCCTCGACATGGGCTCGTTGGTGGCCGGGGCCACCCTGCGCGGGCAGTTCGAAGAGCGGATGAAGAATCTCATCCAGGAGATCAAAGACTCCGACGGCGAGATCATGCTCTTCGTCGACGAGATTCACACCATGGTGGGCGCGGGGGGCGACGGGGCCTCCGACGCGTCCAACATGCTCAAGCCCGCCTTGGCCCGGGGCGAGATTCAGGTCCTGGGCGCCACCACCCCCGACGAGTACCGCAACAGCATTGAGAAAGACAAAGCCCTCGAGCGGCGGTTCCAGAGCATTCTCGTCGAGGAGCCGGACGATGAAGAGGCATTGCGCATCCTCCGGGGCATCAAGTCCCGCTACGAGGTGCACCACGGGGTGCGCATCCAAGACCCCGCCCTCACCGCGGCCATCGAGTTCTCCAAGCGCTACATCTCGGGGCGGTCGCTCCCCGACAAAGCCATCGATCTCATCGACGAGGCGGCGAGCCGGCTGCGCATCGAGATCGATTCGATGCCCGAGGAGCTTGACGCCGCCGAGCGCCGCCTGCTCTCGATGCGAATGGAACTGCAGGCCCTCGACGGGGAAGACGACCGGGACAGCAAAGAGCACCACGAAAAGCTGCAAAAGGAGATCGTCAGGGCCGAAGAGGAGACCGCCCAGCTCAAGGCCCGGTGGGAACGCGAGGTCGAGGTCATTCAAAAGATCCGCGCCCACAAAGAGGCCCTCGAAGAACAGCTCAAGGAGCTCGAGGACGCCGAGCGCCAAGGGGAGGTCGAACGCGCGAGCGAACTGAAGTTCGGCTCGGTGGTGACGTTGCAGGACGAGCTCAAGGACCTCGAGCAGCAGCTCGCCGACGTGCAGAAAGCCGGGCGGCTGATCAAGGAGGAGGTCGAGCCCGAGGACATCGCCGAGGTGGTGGCCACCGTGACCGGCGTGCCGGTGCAGAGCATGCTCGAGAGCGAGCGGGAAAAGCTCGTGCACATGGAAGACCGCATCGGCAAACGCGTGATCGGGCAGCGCGAAGCGATCCTCGCCATCGCCAAAGCCGTGCGCCGGTCGCGGGCGGGGCTCAACGACCCCAAGCGCCCGGTGGGCAGTTTCTTCTTTCTCGGGCCCACCGGGGTGGGCAAGACCGAGCTGGCCAAGGCGGTGACGGAGTTCTTGTTCGACGACGAGAACGCCCTGGTGCGGCTCGACATGTCGGAGTTCATGGAGAAACACACCGTGGCCCGGCTCATCGGCGCGCCCCCCGGGTACAAAGGGGCCGACGAGGGCGGCCAGCTCACCGAGGCGGTCCGCCTGCGGCCCTATTCGGTGGTGCTGTTCGACGAGGTGGAGAAGGCCCACCCCGACATCTTCAACATCCTGTTGCAGATCCTCGACGACGGCCGGCTCACCGACAGCCAGAGCCGCTTGGTCGACTTCAAGAACACCGTGATCATCATGACGTCCAACGTCGGCAGCTTTCATCTGCTGGAGGCGAGCCTCGACGACGGCATCATCGAAGACGAAGCCAAGGAGAAGGCCCAGGCCGAGCTCCGCAAGAATTTCCGCCCCGAGTTTCTGGGCCGCATCGACGAGGTCATCATGTTCCACGGCCTGACCCGGGACAACATCGACGACATCGCCGAAATCCAGTTCAAGAAGCTCAAGAAGTTGCTCGCCCACCACCGGTTGAAGATGGAGTTCACCGAGGCGGGGCGCACCTTCGTCGTCGACAAAGGGTACGAGCCCGCCTACGGAGCCCGGCCCTTGCGCCGGGCGATCCAACGCCACCTCCAAGACCCGATGAGCATGGCCATCCTCGAAGGCGACTTCACCGAAGGCGACACCATCCTGGTGGGCCTGGCCGATCCCAAAGACCCCGACCAAGGCCTGACCTTCCGCAAAAAGCCCGCGGTGGTGCCGGAGGACGCCGCCGAGGCCGAAGCCGCCTGAGCCTGGGCCCGCGAGACAGCGGATGAACCCCCGCCCCCGTGCTTGATACGCTCGGAGGGTGGACGGCATCCGGGACGATCTGCACCGCGAAGAGATCGCGTTCAACGTGGACCATGAGGCGTTTGACCTGTTCCACGCCGCCATGCTCATCGGCCGCGTCGACGGGCAAGAGGTCGACACCAACGCGGTCGACGAAAAAATCAACGCGCTGGCCGAGGACATCGCCCGGGCGATGGAAAAGACCACCTCCGATCGCGATCGGGTGATCACCCTCCTGCGCGTGTTCTTTGGCACCCATGGCTTCACCGGGGACACCCTCGAGTACGACGCCCCCGAGAACAGCTTCATCCACCGGGTCATCGACCGCAAAAAGGGCCTGCCCATCACCTTGAGCGTCCTGTTTTGCGAGGTGGCGCGCCGGCTCGGCGTCGATGCCTACGGCATCTCCTTTCCCGGCCACTTCCTCGTCGGGCTGCACTTCGAGACCGAGAACGCCCTGCGCGACCTGCGCGTGATCGATCCGTTCCATTCCGGACGACTGCGGGACGCCAAGGACCTCAAGGCCCACCTGAGCCGGCTCGCCGGCCGCGACGTCCCGCTCACCCCCGAGCACATCGCCCCCGCCTCGCCGCGCATCGTGCTCGAGCGCATGCTCAACAACCTGCGCGCCTCCTACGCCCGGCGCGGCTCGCTCGAGTCGTTGTGCCGCGTGTACTCGCGGCTGCTGCTGCTCCGGCCCTGGCACGCCGGTCTGTACCTCGAGCGGGCCCGGGCCCGCCGCGTGTTGCTCGACATCAAGGGCGCGGTGGCCGACGCCAAGCGGGCCCGCGAGGAGAGCCGCGGCGACGTGCGGGAAGCGGCCGAACATCTCCTGCTCCAGATGCGCCGCGAGACCAGCAACGTCCATTAGGTTCCGCCCGGGCCCCGCGAGACGGTCAAATCGCGCGCGGCCGGGTTTGTGAAATCGCCGAGGGCCTGCGCTAGGATGGCGACGTGTCGATGCGGTTTGAATGCCCCCGCTGCCAGAACATGTTCACGACCGAGGGCGCGTCGGGTGACGCGTTTGCCGAGTGTCCGTCGTGCGGTTCGTTGGCGTTGCCCGCGGGGGGCGCCACCCTCGTCGACGGCAAGGCGGTGCCGGCCACCGATGAGGGGCCCGCGTCCGACGCGGCCACCCGCGCGCTCACCGACGAGAGCGACGCCTTCGCGCCCGGCGCGGCCGGGGTGTTCTCGGGCCTGACCGGGGCCGCGGTCTCGGTCGACGCCGCCCCCACCGAGGCGCTGGCCATTCCAGGATCATTGTTCGACGGGGCCAGCGCGCCCAGCGACGAGGACGGCAGCTACAACCCCTTCGCCACCGGCGAGCAGAGCGTGCCCCGGGCGGTGGAGGCGCCGTTCACCGACCCGTCGAGCGAGCCCGCCCCCCTCGGGCCCACCGACGAAAGCGGCGAGGCCCCGACCTTCGATCCCTTCGCCAGCGACGACGACAGCGCGCGGGCCAACCCCTTCGAAGGCGCCGCCCCCCCGCCCGACATCGCCCCCAGCTACGAGCAGACCCCCACCCGGGCCATCGACCGCCCCGCCGACCTCGACCTCGACCTCGGGCTCGACGACGACGAGGCCGATCCCGGCCTGCCCGCGGATCTCTTCTCCGACGCCGAACAGCCCGGGGCCGCCCCGCTGTCCGGCGCGGCCTTTGGCGGCACCGACGAGGGCACCCCCGTGCCCGCCGGGTTCACCACCGGCGAGCCCACCGTGCGCGGCAACCTCGACGACCCGACCATGCCCCTGGCCCAGCCGATCCCCACCGACACAGATGGGTACGCGCCGGTACCCGGCGTCGACGAGGCCGCCGCCGACGCCAACGCGGTGATGCTGCAAGACCTCGAGGCCCAGCTGCGGCAGGGCGACCAGGTCGAGCTGTCGCCCTTCGGCGACAACAGCCTCAACGACGACGCCTTCGCCGACCTCGAAGCCGCGTTCGACGAGGCGGCCCAGGTCCCGACCGACCCCCGCGCGCAGAGCCTGGTGGCCCTGCGCCAGGAGACCGGCGACGACTTGCTCGCCCTCGCGCTGTCGCCCGACTACCAAGACAATCCCCAGCGCCGGGCGCCGGCGGCCCCGAGCCTGCGGCGCCAACAGCCCGCCCGGCCGCACCTGTCCCTGTCCCCGGAGGCCATCCGGTTGGTCGCGCTGCCCCTGCGTCCCGCGGAGATGAGCGGGCCCGCCGCGGTCGCCCCGGCGATGACCGCGCGCCCGAGTGGCCCGGCGCCCGCGGCCCCCGCCGCCGACGAGGCCCCCGCCCCCGCCCCGCGCCAAAAGCCCGCCGTGGTCGAAGGCACGGCCGCGGCCGCGGTCGACGACGAGAAGCCGCGCGCACGGTTTTTGTCCCCGCTGCGCGCGGCCGCGTTGGTGGTGGTCAGCTTGGTGCTCGGGACCGTGGCCGGGGCGGTGTTCACCGACAAGCCCAAGCCCGAGATGACGCCGCGGGCGCGGGCCAAGGCCGAGTACATCGCGGGCAACCGCTTTTACGGCGAGGGCCGGTTCGACGACGCCGCGGCGTCGTACGAAAAGGCGGTCACCATCGACAACCAGTTCGCGCGGGCGCACAAAGCCCTCGCCGCGTCCTTGGTCAAGCTCGACCGGCATGAGCAAGCCGCGGCCGCCTACCGCCGCTACCTCGAGTTCGAGGGCGACGGGGTCGAAGCCGAACTGGTGAAAAAAGTGCTCGCCGCGTACGAGCAGGGGGGCTGACGATGACGCAAGCGCAAAAATCTCCCTCCCAGACGCCCATCCCCGCGTCGTGGATGATGCCGGCCGAGGCGACAACCCGGCCCCTCGACGACGAATCGTCCGCCCCCGCGCGGCCGGCCCCCGCGCCCGCGCGGGGCGCGAGCCGGCTGTGGTACCTGCTGCCCCTCGTCGTGGGGTTTGTGGGCGCGATCGCGTTCGCGTCGTTCCAACCCCGCCGCGACGACACCCCGCCGCCCCCGGTCGCGGACAAGCCCGCCGTCGCCCCCCCCGCCGCGCACAAGCCGGCCTCGGTCGCCGCCGCCGAAGCGGCGGTGCGCCCCCCCGACGTCCCCGAGACGAGCCCGCCGGCGCCGCCCACCGACACCGGCGAGGCCCCCCCCGCGGACGCCCCCGCCGCCCGCACCGACCAAGTGGGCGAGCTCGAAAGCCCCGCGCCGGTCACCTTCGAGCTCAAAGAGCTCCCGGTGCACAAGAAGATCAAAAAGCTCGTGCTGCGGGCCGAGTCGTACCTGCGCAAAGAAGAGTTCAACGAGGCGGAGCGCGTGCTCAAGCGCGCCATTCGTCTCGACCCCAACTACCCGTTGCCGTACCGCACGCTCGGCATCGTGCGCGCGCGCGACGAGAACTACGACGGCGCGCGCTGGGCGTACCAGAAGTACCTCAAGCTCGCCCCCCACGCGCCCGACGCCCCCGACGTGCGGCGCATCCTCGGCCAGTAGCCGCCGCCGCCGCGCCGGATCATTTGCGCCACCCCGCGGGCACGCCCCCGTCGAGGGATCGCGTTGCCGTTTGCCGGGTCGTCGCCGGGCGGGTACCCTTTTCGCTGGAACGCAAGGCGTGGCCCGGCCGCGCCCGGGGGTGACATGAACAAGCTTTCCCTCCTCGTGCTCGCAGGCTGTGTGGCCGCCCTGGCCGGCTGCCCGAACGGGACCGACATCGGCGGGCCCGATGCGAGCGTGTTCGTCGGCCCCGATGGCGGCATCCCCATCTTTGGTGACGGGGATGGCGACGGGGACGGGGATGGAGACGGCGACGGCGACGGCGACGGCGATGGAGACGGGGATGGAGACGGCGATGGCGACGGCGACGGCGACACCGTGTTCGTCGACGCGGTCACCCCGCCCACCGGGAGCACCGACGGCGGCTACCGGGTCAAGATCGAGGGCCTCGGCTTCAGCCCCCAGAGCATGGTCTCGTTCAACGACGTGGCCGGCGACCAGATGTTGTTCATCGACGAGCGCACCCTCACCGTGCGGGTGCCGCCCAGCGACGTGCCCGGCCCGGTGACGGTCAAGGTCACCGACCCCCTCGGCGAGGGTGAGCTCGAGGGCGCGTTCACGTACTACCGCCCGGTGTCCCTCGCCAGCATCGACCCCGCCACCGGGCCGACCACCGGCGGCACCCTGGTCACCGCCACCGGCGCGGGCTTCAACGACGAGATGATTCTTCTTCTCGACGGGCGCCAGGTCATCGACCTCACCATCGTGTCCGACACCGAGGCGACCTTCCTCACCCCCGCGGGGACGGCCGCGGGCCGCGTCGACGTCGAGGCCAACGACGGCTTCGCCCGCTCGACCATCGAGCTCGGCTGGACCTACGAAGACGCGCTCACCCTCGACAGCGTGTCTCCCGATGTCATCGCCTTCGGCGAGACCCCCATCCTCGACGTGCGGGGCGCGGGCTTTGGCGACGACACCACGTTCCTCGTCGGGGGCGTGCCCGCCACCGTCGACAACTTCATCGACGACACCCGGGTGCGCATCCAGCTGCCCGCGGGCCTGTCCGGGGTGCTCGACCTGGAAGCCGACAACGGCACCACCGTCGCGCTCCTCGAGGCGGCCCTGTTCGTGTTCGACGCGCCCACCGGCGGCTTTGCCCTGCACGCGGTGCTCCCCACCCGGGGCGACCCCCTCGGGGGCACCGTGATCACCGTGCTCGGCGAAGGCTTCACCGACGGCGCCGACGCCCCCATCGTCGACAGCGTCACCGTGGGCGGCGCGGCCTGCGCCGATCTGACCGTGGTCGACGACAAACAGCTCACCTGCACCGCGCCCGCCGGGGCCGAAGGCGCAGCCGACATCGTCGTCAACGTCTCCACCCCCGACACCCTCACCCTCGGTGGCTTCGTCTACGCCACCCCGCTCACCCTCGACGCGGTCAACCCCGGCCAAGGCCCGGCCGCGGGGGGCACCGCCATCACCGTCACCGGCCGCGGCTTTGGCGGCGACACCGCGCTGTACGTGGGCGCGCTCCCCGTCGCCGACCTCGTCGTCGTCGACCCGCAGACCCTCACCGGCACCACCCCCCAAGGGTCGGCGGGCTTGCAGAATGTGCGCGTCACCTCGGGCGGCCGCCAAGCCACCAAAACCAACGGCTTCCGCTACGTCACCGACCTCTCGGTCCTCGGCGTGTTGCCGGCCCGCGGCGGCGTCAGCGGCGGCACCTTCATCACCGTCACCGGGTCTGGCTTTCAGTCCGGCGTGACCTCGGTGCTGTTCGACCAGCTGCCCGCCCAAGAGGTGGTCGTGGTGTCCGACAGCAAGCTCGTGGCCCGCACCCCGCCCAACGCCCCGGGCATCAAAGACGTCACCGTCTCCACCGCGTTCGGCTCGGCCGTCGCCACCGCCGCTTACACATACTTCGATCCCACCTTCCTCATCGGCGGCACCCGCGGGGGCGAAATCGACGGCGCGATCTACGTGACCGTGCTCGACGGCATCACCAGCTTGCCCGTGCCCGACATGATGGTGTGGCTCGGCACCGACGGCCAAAGCCCCCACGTGACCACCACCAACTTCATCGGCCAAGCCACATTGTCCGCCCCGAGCATCGAGGGGCCCCAGACCGTGAGTGTGGCCGGCGATGGGTATGAGTACGCCTCCCTCGTCGACGTCAACGCCACCGAGGTCACCCTTTACCTCAACCCCACCAACCTCTCGATCCCCGGCAACGGCCCGCCCCCGCCCGCGCCCCCGCCCGCCACCATCCGCGGACGGGTGTTCGGCTTTGCCAAGGAGTTCTTCGACCCCGCCGCGCTCTCCCAGGATGAAATTGCATTGGCGGTGGTCACCACCACCGCGCGCGACGAGTTCCGTGGGGTGCCCAACCCCGGCGGCGAAAACGTCGTGTTCGAGGAGGGCGGCGAGTACTTCATCGCGTTCTCGCGCCCCGGCCGCCTCGCCCTCGTCGCCATCGCGGGCATCTTCAACCTCGAGACCCAAGAGTTCCGCATGCGGCAGATGGGCGTGCGCCGCGAGGTGTACCCCGCGTTTGGCCTCGACCTCGAAGAGCAGGACATCGAGCTGACCATCGCCCTCGACGAGGAGGTCGAGCTCTCGATGCCCGACGCCCCCCTGGGCGAACCCGGCGGCCCCACCGTCACCCGCGTGATTCCGTTCCTGCGCTTCGGGGGCGAAGGCGCGCTCGCCTACACCACCGCGGTGGACGCGGTGCGCAACCACACGCTGTCCACCATGCCCGATGTGCCCGGGGAGATGCTCACCTTCATCGCCGGCGCGTACAACACCGACAACGCCGGCAACCTGATCATGGAAGGCGGCACCGTCTCGTCCACCGCCGGGGACCGCAACGTGTTCGGCGATGGCACCGAAGACTTCGCGATCGAAGATGCGTTCGGCAACAGCATTGTGGCCGGGGCCTACCTCGTCGTGACCCGCCCCGACGGCAGCCGCTGGGCGTCGGAGATCACCTCGGTGCTGAGCAGCACGCAGCTGTTCTTGGCCAAGCCCGTGCCCTTCACCGAAGCGGGCTTGACCTACCACATCGGCAACCCCGGCTACCCGAGTTCGCAAGTCGTGCAGGACGGCGTGGGCGACCTCATCGGCGGGGTCACCATCCAACCCGTGCTCGGTCTCCCCGAGCCCCTGGAGCCGGTCAACAACGGCGTGCTCGGGCCCGAACGCCAGCTGCGCTGGAAAGCGGCCAACGGGCAGCTCCCGTCCATGCACCAGATCATCGTGCTCAACGGCGGCGTCGCCGGTGACGGCGACGACGTGCGCTGGAACTTCTACATCGACGGCACCCGCACCAAGGTCCCGATCCCCCGCGTGCCCGACTCGGTGGCCGGCACCAGCCTCGACGTGCCGCCCCAAGACATGGTTCCCGGCGGGTTCGCTTGGTACCACGTGTCGATGCTGGTCCCGGGCTTCGAGTACAACAACTGGAGCTACCTCGACATCGGCCTGCTCGGCCGGCGCGCGTGGACCGAGAACCTCACGCGGTTTGTCTACGGGGAATAGCCAACCACCAGCGTGGGAGCGCCTTGCGTGACGCGGGGGCGGGACCCATGATGGGTCGATGCACGGTCTTCGGATGTGGATGGTCGGGACCCAGGACAGGCGTCAGATGTCGTTTGATGGTCTGGCCGAGTTCGGCGGATGACGAGCCGCCACGCGACCTTGCTCGGCTTGGCGCTCGCCATCGTAGGGAGCGGGTGTGGCAACCGCGACGGCCATTACGTCGAAGACGTGCGGCTCCAGTCCGAGTCCCCGCTGATCACCCCGCTCAGCCACAAGCCGGTGTGCGCGCTCGGCCTTGACGTCAGGTCGCACCGCCGAACCACGGGTCGGTCGTCGGGGAGTTCGTACGATCGGGCCCGACCCCGGTTCGCGCCGGGCCTTCATGTGCAGATGGGCGATCGCCTGTTGCCGGTGGTCGGCCACGGGGGAGACCCCGCGCCGCTCGCCACCGGGGAGCGGTGGTCCTGGGACGGCAAGACCCCCGCCCCCGACGAGCTGTTTGGCCACGGGTCCGATTCGTCGCTCCGCTGTGTGCAGCGCAACACCAAATACGAGTGTCTGTCCCTGACCAGCGTGTACGCGGTCGAACGGTTCGTGCGATGTGACGAGCCGATCACGCTACGTGGCTTCGTGACCCCCAAGGGGTTTGTCCTCCTGGACCCCGCCGAAGAACAAGCGGACACAGTGGCATTGCTGCTTTCTTGGTTCACCTCGGCCGCGTTTGTGATCTTCGGGGGGTTGATGGCGGGCATGATGGTCGTGACCTGGCTCGGGTTCTGGGTGTGGAGCCGCACCGGGCGCCGGAGGAAGCCATGAAGCGGGCCGGGGCGCGCGGGTGGATGGCGGTCGCCGCGATCACCGGGGCGGCGCTGTGGTCGTCGTGCGGCGGGCTCGAACACACCAACAACCGCGTGGGGGGCGTGCTCCGGGCGGCCGCGCCCATTTCCGCCCCGTTCAGCGGGGAGACGGTGTGCGCCCACCAGGTGGTGGCGTTTGCCCCCGGGGTGAACGCCCTGGGGGTCGTGGCCGCGGCGCGCCTGATCACGGCCGAGGCCACCCCCGGGCCGGTGCACTACGCGCCCGGGGCCACGGTGGAGATCGAAGGCGAACGGTTGGTCGTCGACGGAGACCGGGGCGCGCCCTATCCCTGGTCGGGGGCGCGGCGCCTGGACGACGCCGAGCGCGCAGTGGCATTGCAAGACGTGGACCGGCGCAGCGGGGACGTCGGGTCCCTGATGGAGCGGTGGATCCGGTGCGACGCGCCGGTGGCGATCCGGGGCGAGGGGGTCGACGGGCGGTTCGTGACCTTCGACGACCGCGCGGAGCGGGCGGCGCGGGTGCGGAGCAAGGAATGGTCGGTGGCGAAGTTCGGCTTTGTCCTGTTCGGCATCCCCGTGCTGTGGGTGGTCTTCTTGCTGCTCATGGCGCGTCGCTATTCACGAATTCGAAAAGAGCGCCTCGGCGACCTCCCGCCCACGGACCCGTAGCCCGGCCTCGACGTCCGGCGACGTTCGCGTGGCTGAAGCCAGCTCGGGCGCTCGTCGTGGCCCTGGCGAGCGCACGGCAGCTTTTGATTGTGAGGTGCGCTCTAGAAGAAGTGCCGCCGCACGATGTTCATGAAGTCGGCGGAGAAGTTCTCCATTTCCGCGCCGATGACTTTGATGCGGTTGCCGAAATAGTTGAACGCGATGACCGCGGGGATGGCCGCGAGCAGGCCGGCGGCGGTCGCCACCAATGCCTCTGCAATCCCGGGGGCGACGGTGGTCAAGCTCGCGCTCTTGAACTTCGCGATGTCGGAAAAGGCGTTGATGATGCCCACCACCGTGCCGAACAGGCCGATGAACGGCGCGGTCGAGCCCACGGTGGCCAAAAAGGGAATCAGCCGCTCGAGCTCGGTCATCTCGCTGGACGAGGCCCGCCGCAGGGAGCGCTCGATGTTCTCGGCGCCGTCGAGGTGGTGACCGGCCGCAGCCTCGTCCTTTTCGCGTTTCTTGACCTTGAGCAGCTCTTGGTACCCGGCGCGAAATACCTGGGCGAGCGGGCTCTGGGCCAGCGCTTCGCTCTGGCCGTAGATGTCGTCCAGCCGCTTGGACTGCCAGAACACGTCGAGGAACTGCACCGACTGCTGCTCGGCTTTGCGCACCGCGACGAACTTGAGCAGGATGATGCCCCAGCTCGCCACCGAGAACAGCACGAGCAGGATCATGGTCAAAAACCCGACCGGGCCGGCGTCGGTGACCGCCGAGACCAGGGTGAAGGCCGGCTCGGCGCTTCCCTCGGCTTGCTCGACCACCACTTGGATGTATTCGGGCGACATGGGCCGCGTTATCGCGCGCTCGGCGTTGTTTTTCGATGAAAAAATGCGCCCGGGCCCCCGGCGCCTGCCCTTGGCGGCGCGCCCCCGTCGGACTAGACCCCGCGTCGGAGGTGTTGGTCCTATGAGCCGTCCGGTGTTGCGCAGCTACTCTTTCATCGACTCGCTGCAGCCCCAGCTCGCCGCCCACATGTGCACCGGCTCGCGCGGGTACTTCCCCGTGCCCGGGGTCGCCAGCCTGTACATCGAGATCGCGCCCGGCATGGCCATCCACCGCTTGCTCGACGTGGCGCTCAAGGCCACCGCGGCCAAGCCCGCGACCCTCGTCGTCGAGCGTGCCTACGGCATGCTCGAGGTCCACCACGAGGACAAAGGCGAAGTGCTGCTCGCCGGCGACGCGGTGCTCAAGCAGCTCGAGGCCACGCCCCAGGACCGGATCAAACCCACCCTGGTGTCCAACACCATCATCCGCAGCGTCGAGCCGATGCACGCCATGGTCCTGGACAACATCCGGTTCGGGTCGATGATCGTGCCCGGCCAGTCGTTGTTGATCATGGAGACAAAACCCGCGGCCTACATCGCCATCGCCGCCAACGAGGCGGAGAAGGCCGCCGACGTCACCCTCGTCGACATCCGGCCCTTCGGCGCGTTCGGCCGGCTGTACATGTGCGGCGACGAGGCCCACGTCGACGCCGCCTCCGAAGCCGCCACCGCCGCCATCGAGGCCATCGACGGGGTCGCGGACAAGTGACCGTGCCCCCCGCGTGTACGGCAGGCAACCACGTCTCCCCACCCGCAATGCCCGCGCCGATCCACGATCACGGGTGTATGCTCGAGCCGTGAGCGCCGACGAGCTTCCCCAAGTTCCGGGTTACACGATCAAGCGCAAGCTCGCGCAAGGCGGGATGGGCGTGGTGTACGCCGCGGAGGACGCGACCCTGGGTCGCCCGGTGGCGATCAAAATGATCCGGAGCGAGCTGCTCAACCTCGAGGAGGGGGACACCGCCGAACAGCGCGAGGTCGCGGTGGCGCGTTTTCTGCGCGAAGCCCGGGCCGCGGCGAGCATCCGGAGCAACCACGTCGCCCACGTGCTGCAGTTTGGCCGCACCGACGACGATGATCTGTACCTGGTGCTGGAGTTCTTGGACGGGCTCAACCTCAAACAGGTGGCGAAAAAGCAGGGTCCGCTCAGCGTCGAGCGGGTGGTGAACATCGGCCGCCAGCTGTGCCGGGGCATGCACGCCGCCCACGAGCTCGGCATCGTGCACCGCGATCTCAAGCCCGGCAACGTGATGCTCGTCGACCAGGACGGCGATCCCGATTTCGTGAAGATCCTCGACTTCGGGGTCGCGAAGATGGTCGAGGACGCCAACTCCGAGGTCACCCAGACCGGCTCGATGGTCGGGACCCACACGTGTATGGCGCCCGAACAGATCCGGGGCGGGCAGGTCGACGCCCGCACCGACGTGTACGCCACCGGGGTGCTGCTGTTCCGGTTGCTCACCGGGCGCGCGCCGTTCACCGGTGCAGATCCATTGGTGGTGCTGCACCAACATTTGAACGACCCCGCCCCCAAGCCGAGCAGCTTCCGCCCCCAACGCGACATCCCCCCCGCCCTCGACCTGGTGATCACCCGCTGCCTGGAAAAAGACCCCAACCGGCGCATCCCCACCATGGCCGAGCTCGAGCGCCTGCTCGAGGCCAGCCTCGTCGAAGGCGCGGACATGTCGGTCGATCCCCGGGCCCACACCGCCGCCTTCCCCCGCGCGGCCCACGACGCCCCCACCCAGGTCGCCGACCCCCAGCCCGAACACTCCTTGCCCGACGCCGAGACCCGGGCCTTCCGCCCCGCCGCCTCCTCGGTGCCCTCGGCCGCGCCGGCCCCCGCGCTCCCCGTCGAGCCCGACGTGGGCGAAGCCACCCCCGGCACCAACAGCGGCGCCATCGCGTTCATCGCCCCCCCCGACACCGCGCCCTCGGGCGGGTCGGGCGCGGCCCGGTGGGCGATCGTGGCCGGCGGTCTGTTCGGGGGCGTGGTCATCGCGGGGGTGCTCGTGGCCGTGCTGCTCTCGGTGGCCAAGTCCAACAAGACCGCGCACGACGACCAGCTCCCCCCCAAACGCCCCGCAGACCCCGCCCCGGCGCCCGCCGACCCGCCGGCCGACGATGACCCCGCCGGGGAAAAGACCGCGGGTGAGCACACCGTCACCGCCGCCGCGACCACCGCCCCCGAGGACGAGCCCGAGGACGACACCGGCCCCGATGATGAGGACGATGACCCCGTGGTGGCAGACGCAGACGACAGCCCCGACAAGACCAAACGCACGAAAACGCGCCGCAAACACCGCCGCAAAAGTGACAAGCGGGACCGCACCACCCGGTCGGACAGCCCCAAGGCCAAAGCCAACGACACCCCGAAGGCGACGACCAAGGCCACGACCCGCAAAGACCCCACCGCGCGCAAACCCGCGGCCGAGCCGGAAAAAGCCAAGACCCAAAAGCGCCCGAAGCCCAACTTCATTCGGGTCCGCACCGACGAGGACAAATCGGAATGATCACCGTCGTGATCCTGGCCGCCCAGCTCGCCCTCCCCGCCCAGGCCGACGTCGACGCCGCCCGCGCAGCCGAAGAAAAGGCCTTCGCCGCCATCGACGAACAACGCTGGTGCGATGCCGCCCACCGCTTCCTCGACGCCAATGACATTGCGCCGTCGGTGGACCTCATTTACAACGCGGCCCAAGCCGCGGACTACGCCGGGGACCGCAAGCTCGCGCTGCGGCTCTACGCCGACCTCGTCGGGGCGTACCCGGGCAGCGACCGCCAAGAGGCGGTCAACCAGCGCATGGTCGAGCTCACCGGGGAGGTCACCAAGTCGGGCGCGGGCACCGCCTGCCCCGAACGCACCACCCCCGAAGCCCCCGCGGCCACGCTCCCCGACGACGCGCCCGACGCCAACCCCGACACCGCGGCGGTCACCGGCGAGGGGGCCCCGGCCGACAGCGACACCAGCGGGGGCGGCGGCATGTCGTTCTTGCCGTGGGTGGGCGTCGGCGTCTCCGCGGTGGCGGTCCTCGCCGGGGGCGCGATGGTCGCCGCCGGGGGCGGCCAAGCCTTGCTGCACAGCTACGCCAAAGGCCAGATCGAAAACGCCCAAGCCACCGGCAGCGACGTGCCCGACGGTGCCCACGACCTGCAAAGCGGGGCCCGGGCCGCCTGGCAGACGTGGGGTGAAGCGACCTTTTTCGCCGGCATCGGGACCGCGGTGATCGCCACCCTGCTCGTCGGTGCCGCCGCCACCTGGGGCGTCGTCGACCTGGTGCTCGCCGAGTAGCCACCCGCCACGGTGTCGAACGCCGTGCGATAAACAGCGACATGTCGTTGCATGTCACGCGCCCGGGGCGACGTGACCCACCGCACGGTGTGGTACCGTGAGGTCATGCGCGAACGCCCTCTCCGCTCCCCGCACCGACGCTGGCGCGGCCTGTTGATGTTGGCCCTGGGCCTGCTGCTGGGCGCGGGCATGTGCCCGCTCCCCGAAGACGCCCAGTACCAACGCCCCTGCGATGGCGATGCGGACTGCGACGGCGCGTACGCGTGCCGGGCCGGACTGTGCCAAGCCCTGACCGGAACCGGCGACGGAGACGGCGATGGTGACGGAGACGGAGACGGCGACGGAGACGGGGATGGAGACGGTGACGGGGATGGCGATGGAGACGGTGACGGGGATGGTGACGGGGATGGGGACGGCGACGGCGATGGAGACGGCGATGGAGACGGAGATGGAGATGGAGACGGAGATGGAGATGGAGATGGAGATGGAGACGGCGACATCGACCTGATGTGCGGTGGGATGCCGTGCAACGACGGGGTGTTCTGCAACGGGGTGGAGACCTGCGACGGCGACGTGTGCTCGGGGGGCGTGCCGCCCTGTGGCGTGCAACCGTGCGACGAGGACCTCGACACCTGCGTGCAATGTCTGGACGACATCGACTGCGCGGACGGGCAGTTCTGCAACGGGGCCGACACCTGCGTCAACGGTCTGTGCGTGCACGAGGGCGACCCGTGTGCCAACGACGGCCTGCCCTGCCTGGAAGGCATCGACATCTGTGGGGCCTGCACCGCCAACAGCCACTGCGGGGACAACCAGTTCTGCACCGGTGACGAGACCTGCGTGGTCGCCACCGGCGAATGCCAAACCAGCGGCACGCCCTGCGACAACCCCGACTTGCCGTTCTGCAACATCCTGAACGACACCTGTGACGAGTGCGTGGTCTCCGCCGACTGCGACGACGGGGACTTCTGCAACGGGGCCGAGCAATGTGTGGCCGGCGCTTGCGTCGCGGGGGCCGTGCCTTGCGACGACGATGCGGTCTGCGACGAACCCAACGATCGCTGCGTGGAATGTCTCACCAGCGGTGACTGCGACGACGGCAACTTCTGCAACGGCACCGAGTCATGCAACCCCGACAACACCTGCGCGGGACCGAGCGGCAACCCCTGCGCCGCCCCCTCGCTGTGCCGCGAGTCGGACGACAGCTGCGTCGAGTGCCTCACCGCGGGCGACTGCGCCGACAACTCGTTCTGCGATGGGGTCGAACAGTGCAACGCCCAAGGCAACTGCATCGAGGGCAACGACCCCTGCCCCGGCGACCTCGAGTGCGACGAGCCCAACGATCGCTGCGTGGGCTGCTTGACCACCGCGGACTGCGACGACGGCGACTGGTGCAACGGCACCGAGACCTGCAACACCGTGACCGGCGAATGCACCACCACCGGAGCCCCGTGCAGCGCGCCCACCGCGGTGTGCCTGGAGGCGTCCGACACCTGCGTGGCCTGCGCCACCGCGTCCGATTGCCCCGACCAAGCCGGCGGGCAGTTCTGTTCGAACAACCAATGTGTCTACTGCACCACCAACAGCCAGTGCGAGGACAACACCTTCTGCGACGGCCCAGAGACCTGCAAACCCGACGGCACCTGCACGACCTTCGGCGCGGACCCGTGCACCAGCGCCGGGGCCGAACAGTGCAAAGAGTCCACCGATACCTGCGTCCAGTGCCTCAACGACTCGCACTGCGCGGGGAGCCAACACTGCTGGGTGCCGACCAACCAGTGTCGCCAATGCGGCAACAACTCCCACTGCGACTTCAACGAAGTGTGCGACAACGGGTTCTGCTTGCCGGAGTGTTTCCTCCGGCTGCCCCCCGACTGCCAAAACATTCCCTAGCCGGAAGTTCGTGGCCAAGCCGGGGTGCGTTCGGCGCGCACCGCGCACAAAAAAACGCCGGCGTTGCGCCGGCGTTGTGGGGGGCCATCCCGGCCATTCACAGTTTGCTTCAGCTCTGTTGGTCCATCTCCTGCTCGAGCAGGTCGGAGAGTTCTTCGTCGACTTCGTCGTTGTCCTCGTCGTGGTTGTCGAGTTCGCCTTCGCTCGGCAGCTCGCCACATTTTTCGCTCCAGCGGGCCCGGAAAAAGCCGCCGTCCCGCTCGGGGGCGCTGCGGTAGAACCCTTTGAACGCCCCTTTGACCTCTTTGTTCAAGCCCAGGTAGCGGCCTTTGATCACCCCGTCGCCGTACTTGCCCGCGAGGATGCCTTTGAACTGGCCGTCGTGGCCGATGACCTTCGCGAACAACACCTTGCTGCCGTTGACCCGCTCGCCCCACACCCCGCGGAGGTGGCCCGCCACCGTGCCGCCGGCGCTGACGTACCGGCCCTTGAAGCGGCCCATGGCCCGGCCGTCGTCGGTCTCGCGGGTCTTGACGTAGCGACCGCCCATCAGACCGTTCTTGCAGTCCGCATCGGCGTCCGCGCGAAAGATGTGATACACAATGGCATTGCCATTCTCGAGCACCTGGCGGCCGGACAGGGGCGTATCCGAGTCGAGCACCAACGAGCCGGTGAACGCGGGGGTATCCATGGAGAGCACCGGGGCCTCCCCGTTGGCCCGGGTCACGACCTCGAGCAGGAGGCCGTCGTAGGCGGGCTTGGTGTGCGAGGTGAACGCGACTTCACGGGCGCTGCTGCGTGGCCGGGAGATGCTGTCGTTGGCGTCGAACTGGATGAGGCGCCGCACCCGCAACACCGCGTTCTCCACCGAGATGGTGCCGGACCAGTCGGTGACCTCGGTTTCTTCAAAGTCGGGGAGCAGGTGCCCCCACACCACGCTCACGGTCAAGCGCCTCAGGGGCACCCCCGCGGTGGTGAGCGCGTCTTCGGCGTCGGTCACCGCGCTGCCGTCGTCGACCTCGTCACCCTCGCGGCTCAGGCTGGGGTCGTCGGTGAGTTCTTCGTCCCCGAAGGCCTCGTCCTCGTCGGCCTCGGTGAGCGCGCCGTAGGACTCGTTGACGGTGATGTCGAGCGCGTCGTCGCTCGGGGTCTCGGTGTTGTCGATGGGCTGGCCGCTCGGGCAGGCGGTGAGAGCAAAAACCAGGGCGGAGAGAGAAAAGAGGGAGATGCGGGTCATGCTGAACTCCAGGTTCGGGTGAGTGGTCACCCCTTGAAATCCAAGCGACGTGCCAGGCGGGCAGTCCAGCGTAAGTATTTGTTTTTAAATGGCTTTTCCTGGCTGCTGCGATCGGGGTGGCACCTCGACAGATCACCTCCAGCCCGCCCCCCGGGCCTCGTCCGGTACCTCGACCTCCCGGTCGTCCCCGGGGTGCGACCGCGGGCCCCGGTCCGTACTCTAAGGGGGCAGCACATCCCGCCCCCGGAGGACCCATGAGTGCACCCGCGAGCCTGGCCGATGCCCTGCGCACCACCGCCGACCGGCTGGAGCAAGGCGCGACCTACCGCTGGACCCACCAAGGCAACTGCAATTGCGGCCACCTGGTGCAGACCATTTCGCAGCGAACGCCGACGGACATTCACCGCCTCGCCCTCGAGCGCGACGGCGACTGGGCCGAGCACGCCCGCGCCTATTGCCCCCAGAGCGGCTACGCCATCGACCACATCATCGATGAGCTCCTCGCCGCGGGCCTGTCGTTGCAGGACATCGAGCACCTCGAGCGGCTGAGCGATCGGCGGGTGCTGCAGCACCTGCCCCCGGGCCAACGCGACCTCGACCACCGCCGCCGGGAGGACACCGTGCGATACTTGCGCGCGTGGGCGGACCGGTTGGCCGATCTCGCCCGCTGAGACCGCGAGGCCGTATGTCACTGGAGAAGCCGCCGCCCCCCGCCCTGCACGAACGATTTCCGTTCTGTGCCCGGTGCGGAGGCCGCATCGTGTGGGCGGTGCCCGAAGGCGACAACCGCCACCGGCGGATGTGCCCCGGCTGCGACCAGGTGTTCTACGAAAATCCCCAGGTGGTGGTCGGGACGGTGGCCTTTTCGGGGCCGCGGGTGTTGATGTGCCGCCGCGCGATCGAACCCCAGCGCGGCCTGTGGACGTTGCCCGCGGGCTACCTGGAGGCGGGGGAGAGCCCTGCCGATGGGGCGCGGCGTGAGGCCCAGGAGGAAGCCTGCGCCACGTTGCGGCTCCGCGGCCTGCTCGGGGTCTACACCCTCACGCACATCAACCAGGTGCAGCTGATGTTCCTCGGCGAAGTGGCCTCCGACGTGGCCGCGGGGCCCGAGTCGCTGGAGGTGGCGCTGTTCACGCGCGACGAGATCCCAGACAGTGACATTGCGTTCGCCACCGTGCGCTGGGCCCTGGACTACGCCTACGCGGTCAAGGACCAATCCCATTGGGCGGTGCAAGAGCGCCACAAGGACGCGCGCACCCCGATGGCGGGCTGACCGGTTCCGCGCCGGTCAAAACACGCGGCCCCCAAACAAAAGACCCCAGCCCGGCGACGTGCCCGGCTGGGGTCCTGTCCGTTCGGGCCGGCTCAGCGGCGGCGGCGGCGGCCGGCGAGCAACAGACCGCCGAGGGCAAACGCCCCCACCCACGCGCCGGTCCGGGTCGCCGGGCTCGCACAGGTGCAACCCGCCCCCGTGTTGGTGAGGTTGGAGCAGGTGCCCGACGCGCAGCCGAGGCTCAACACCTCCGAGATGGTCTCGTGGTTGGACTCGATGACCTCGCCGGGGCCTTGGCGGCCTTGCTGCACGATCTCGTGGTTGGCGGGCATGTCGTCGACGCTGTACGGCCAGATCTGGCCCACGCCGCGGACCACGTGGCCCTGGGGCAGCGCGACCCGCCAGGGGGCCTCGGCCTGGGTGGTGAGCAGGTTGCACTCGATCACCCGGGTCGCGGTGTGCACGTTGTCCACCGGCTCGAGGGCGGGGTTGTAGCCGAAGATGGGGTCTTCGGTCATCTCGTGGGCGGACATGGTGGTGTACATCCGGGTGAAGTAGGGGCGCGTCATCATGACCTCGGCGGTGTCTTGGACCGGCTCAATCACATTGGTGCGCATCGCTTCGATGAAGGCCGCGGGGTCGGGGATGTCGACCACGAAGCAGGTGGGGCACATGGACACGTCGTCCCCGGTGGCGTCGTCGGGGAGATTGGCGTGCTCCCGGAGCGTCTCGGCCACGCCGTCCCACCCCGCGAACGTCCACAGGCGGTTGAGAATGTCATTGGAGGTGAGGTCGCCGCCCTGCATGGAGTCCCATTGGGCCTGATCGGACGGTGACCACACGATGCCCTCCATCTCCGACATCGGGCCCGCGCGCTCGGTGACGAACCCGTGGCCGCCGGCCTCGTCGGCGGCGAGGTTGATCACATCGGCGTAGTTGGTCGCGGGGTTGAACCAGTTGATCACCGCCTCGTTGAGGCGCAGCGCCCGGTAGTTGACGGGGACGGCTTGGTCGCTGGCGGCGTGAAACACCATCACCCCCATGTCGTCCTCGGCCGCCACCCCGGTGAGCTGGATGGGGATGAGGGGGCTGTGCATGCCCGCGCCTTGGGGGGTCATCATCGAATATTCCAATGTGACAGGACGGATTTCGCCCGAGGAGGCTTCTTTTTGCAGCTTGAACGCCACCAGATTCATGCCCGAGGCGAGGTAAGGACGGAGGAGGTCCTCGCCGATGCCGCTGACGTCGTAGCCGTTTTCCTCGAGCCAGGTCACCGCCACGTCGGCGGGGTCATCGGCGCCGGGGTCGACCCCGATGAGGGTGTAGTCGTACGGCCCCACCGCCCCCGCGGCGAGCACGGACACGCCGGGGTCCTGCGGCGCGGGCCCCCCCCCGTTGAAACTCTCGCTGCCGTCGGCGTCGGCCAGCGTGGGCGGACCGGCCACCGAGCGGGCGTCGGACGCGCAGGTGCCTTCGATCTCGGTGGTCAGGCTGTATTGCGGGTTGGTGGCCTGTTGAAGCCGGTTGAACACCACGTTGGAGGACACGCCCACCTCGGGCTCGCCGAACACCGGCAGCACCCAGCTGAACGACTCCGAGGGCCCGGCGTACTGGATTTGGATCACCGCGGTGACCGAGCCGTCCTCGTGGTCGATGAAAAGAATGCGTTCGGCCTGTTGGTTGACCGGCTGCTGGAACGAACAGAAAAACCCGCCGCAAGCGAGGGCGGGCTTCGGGGTCAGGCCCACCAGGCCGGCGATGGCCAGGCCGGACAGCAGCGAGAAAGAAGCGCGGTTGATCATGTGGATGTCCTCCTCGGCGACGATGTGATGCAAGGCCAAAGCCACATCTAAGTATTTGATTTTATTCGGTTTTCGATCGCGGCCGACCACAAAAAACCGCGGGTCGGGCCCGGGGGTGAGGGATCTCTGAGGCCGGTCAGTCGGGCAGCCGGTCGGCGCCCAGCTCGACGCGGATCTCGTCGCGGCGGGCCCGGGACTCGGCGCGCTCGGTCTGCTGCAGCAGGCGGCCATGGAGCAAGAGCTCGCCGAGCAGATCGCCGCGGGTCTTGGCCGTCTCCGCCGCGGCCGCGAGCACATCGGCCGCGGGCAGGTCGGCCTTGCGCGCCGATCGCGGCGGGCTGAGGTCGAACCAGGTCTCGAACCGCCCGAGCAGCACGTCGTCGAGCGGCACCACGTGCGCGGTCCAGAGCGCAAACACCACCCCGAACAGGCAGGCCAGCCCCCCGGCCGCGACCGCGAGCTGGCCGAGCCACGCCGGAGGGCCCGGCCGGGCGGGGGCGGCCGCCGGCGCGGAGGGCTGGGAGGACGAATCGCGCAGGGTCTGGAGGTCATCGCGGCTGACCCGCTTCAGCGCGACCCGGGCCACCGCTTGGGGCGCGGACACCTCCTGCTCCTCGAGCACGTCGAAGGTGTACTGGGTGGGGAGCGCGTCGCCGAGGTCGTTGCTCATGTCGCCGCGCATGTCGTGAATGCCGCTTTTGACCCCGCCGTCCTCGAGGCCGGGGGGCGGCCGGGCCGCGATGTCCAGGTCCGCGAAGGGATCAAAGTCACCGGTCTCGGCCGGGGCCAGGGAGTCGATGCGGGCGTCGGGGCTGATCACCCGGTGGGCGCCGGTCTCGACCCCGGGGGTGACGGGCATGCGGCCCCCCACCGCGCCGAGCAACTGTTCGATCGACGTCGACGCCTGGTGCGCAAGGTCATTGCTTGGCTCGCGGCGGGGCAGCGGGGTGAACGGGCTCGACGGGGGCAGCCCGCTGGCGGGCGGGCCCGTCCGGGGGGAATAGGGCGCGGCCGGCGGGGGGGCGGGACTTGGGGGGCGCGGCGCGGCGGACGGTCCGGGGGCGGCGCGTGCGCCCGCGGGCAGGTCGACGCTGAACTGCAGGCCATCGATGGGCGCGGGGGTGGCCTTGCGCTCGAAGGGCGCGGCCGGGGCCGGCGACGACGACGAGGGGCCGCGCGGCGGCGGGGGCGTGCCCCCTTGCTCGGCCAAGAGGTCGGCGGCGCTGAGCTCTTGGGGCAGCATGGCCAAAAACAGGGTCTTGCACTTCGGGCAACGCATCTTGGCCCCCTCGGCGGGGACTTGGTCGTTGCGCACTCGGTAGTTGGCCATGCAGCCGGGGCACGTGACGATCATGCTGCTCTCAGGTTTACCCCAGGTGCGGCCGAAAGGGGGCGCGCGGGACACCCTGTCCGTCGACGAACACCCGGCTCAGGCCTCGTCGAAGCTGACCACCACCGGCTCGGTGCTCGGCTCGAGGTGGCGGGCGATGATGACGCGGGTGCCTTCGCTCCCGTCGAAGCGGACCATGGCGGAGGCGAGGCGCCCGCTCCCGCGCAGGCTGACCACGACCCCGTCGCCGAAGGTTTCGTGGCGGACCCGGGCCCCGATCTCGAGGCGGGCGGGGTCCCGCGCGCGGGGTTGGTCGTCGAGCTCGACGCGCACCCCGTCGGGGCTTTGGCCCTGGCCACGCAGCCGGGCCTTGACCTGTTGGAAGCTGCGGCTCAGGTGGTCTTGGGGACCGAGGTCCTCGTCGAGGAGGTGGGCGGGCAGACGCCGCCGGCGGGTGATGCGCCGGGGGAGCGGCATGTCCTCGTCGTCGGCGAACATCAGGCCAGGGCCCCGCGGGGCCACCAGGTCACCGGTGGCGAGGTCGGCGGGAATCTCCTCGAGGAAGCGGCTCGCGCGCCGCGGCCGGGGCGCGCCTTGGACCATGCGGCGCTGGGCATAGGAGAGCACCAAATGGTGCTTGGCCCGGGTGATGCCCACGTAGGCGAGACGGCGCTCCTCCTCGAGCTGCTCGGGGTCGGCGTCCTCGGCCAACGCCCGGGCGTGGGGGAACGAATGTTCTTCGAGACCGATGAGAAACACCACGTCGAACTCGAGCCCCTTGGCCGCGTGCAGCGTCATCAACGTGATCTTCTCGTCCGATTGTTCCTCGTCGGGGCCGACGTCGTCGCCGCCCAACAATGAAGCTGCTTCCAAAAAGCCGACCACGTGGGCGGGCTCCCCCGCCGCCTTGGCGTCCTGCTCGAACTGGGCCGCGGCCGAGAGCAACGCGGAGAGGTTCTCCAGCCGGCCCTCGGCCTCCACCGTGCCCTCGGCCTCGAGCCGGTCCGCGACCCCCGACAGCTCAATCGCCTTGGCCAGCGCGGCCTTGGCGTCGAGGATGGGGCGGTCGTCGCCCTCGCGCGGCCGAATGTCGTCGCCAAAGGTGAACAGCTGCTCGGCCAGGGCCGCCCCTTTGCTCGCGGCGCGTTTTTGCAGGCCGGCGCCGGCGGCGAGCGCTTCTTCGCCCATGACCTCGAGCACGCTGAGGTTCTCGGTGTTGGCGATCTCTTGCAGCTTGGCCAGGCTCTTGGCCCCGATGCCCCGCGGCACCGCGGACAAGAAGCGCAACGTGTCGACGTCGCTTTTGGGGTTGAGCGCGGCCCGCAGCGTGGAGAGCACGTCCTTGACCTCTTTGCGGTCGTAAAAGCGCACGCCCCCGATCAGGCGGTAGGGCAAGTGGGCCCGCCGGAGCTCATCTTCGAACAGCCGCGACAGGGCGTTGGTCCGGTACAGCACCGCGATGCCCTCGAGGGACTGACCGCTTTGGGCGCGTTCTTGAATCAGCGAGACCACCCGCTTGGCCTCGGTGATGTCATCGCGGCACTTGAGAATGCGCACCGGGCGCCCGTCGTCGCCGGTGGGGCGCAGGGTCTTGCCCAGCCGGGCGGTGTTGTGGCCGATGACCGCGTTGGCCGCGTCGAGGATGTAGCGGGTGGACCGGTAGTTGTCCTCGAGACGCACGAGGGTGGCGCCGTCGAGTTGGTCGACGAAGTTCTTCAGGTTGTGGGCCGAGGCCCCGCGCCAGCCGTAGATCGCTTGGTCGTCGTCCCCCACCACGCACAATGAGTCTGCACTCTTGGCGAGCTTGAGCACGATGTCGGACTGCACCCGGTTGGTGTCCTGGTACTCGTCGACGAGCACGTGCCGGGCCCGGCGCCGGACCTCCTCCCCCGCGGGGAGGTCGAGCAGGTCATTGAGCTTGACCAGCAAGCCCCCGAAATCCACCGCCCCCATGCCCGCCAACCGTTCGTAGTACCGGGCGTAGGCCTGGCGGGCCTTCTGCTCGATGTCGCTCCAGGGCGCGTCGGGCACCGCCGAGGGCACGAGGCCCTCCGCCTCCCAGTCGTAGACCCGGTGCAGCAGCGGGCGCACGAGGTCCTTTTTCCAGTTGAGCTCGTTGACCACCACGCGCTTCATCAAGCGCTCGGCGTCGTCCTGGTCGTAAATCACGAACGACCGCGGCACCCCCACCGCGTCCCCGTAGCGGCGCAGGTAGCGCGCGGCCATGCCGTGAAAGGTCCCGACCTGCACGTCCTTGCCCTTGTCCGGGACCAAGGCCTCGATCCGGTGCTTCATCTCCGCCGCGGCTTTGTTTGTGAAGGTCACCGCGAGGATGGTCCACGGCCGCACGCGGTGCTCGAGCAACAGGTGGGCGATGCGGTGGGTGACGACCCGGGTCTTGCCCGACCCCGCGCCGGCGAGGATGCACACCGGCCCGTCGAGATGGGTGGCGGCGGTGCGCTGGGGGTCGTTGAGCAATTGGGTCAGTTGCATCCCGCGGCAATATTTGGTCATCGGGCGCGCTTGTCAAACGCGGCCGCGCGCGCCGGGGTCCAGTATCATTGGAACGGGCGGGGGAGCGGCGCGCGCGGCCCGCCCGCGCCCCGGTCGGCACGAACGCCTGGGGACGCAAAGTTTTGTGTCACCACACCAATCGAGACCCGGTTTTTTGCGCAAACGTGACCCGCGGCGGTGGGGATACCTGAATTTTCTCCATATTTTTTAAATACTTAGAAGATCTTGGCCGCCTGGCCCACGGCTCGCATTTCTGTCTGGCGCACTCACTTTCCGGAGCCTGACCATGATCAAACCCACCACCACCCCGTCCGTCACCCCCGCCCGCGCCCAGGTCGTCGGCCCCGCCGCCCCGGCGCGGCCCAGCGCCCGGCCCCAGGACGCGGCCCCCGCCGACCGCTTCGAGTCCGGCGGCACCGCCCGTTTGCCCGCGGCCGCGGACCCCGCGGTCCGCGACCCGGCGCTGCAACACGACGTGCGCGGGCACGTCGACGCCGCCCGCCTGCGCGGACCGCGCGCGGACCGGATGGGCACGGCGCGGGATCGGCTCCGCCACAGTTCGCACAACTGGGTCATCGGCGCCGACGACGCCCGCGCGGTGAGCGCGACGATGAACGGCATGTCGGCGGGGGACAAGCTCTCGATGTTGCGCGACATGGATCGCGAGGGGCTGCTCGCCCCCTACCTGAAAAACCTCCCCGCCGAGGACCGCGCCGCCCTCGTCGACGACCTCGCCCGCGGGGGCGCGCTGCGGGAGTCCGACGGGGCCCAAACCCGCAGCCAGGCCGCGGCCGAGAAGGCCGGCCCCGGCGCCCCCCGTCCGCCGGTGGCGCCCAAGCTGGTGGTCAACGACAAGGCCCTGCCGGTGTCGTTGCGCAACGCCATCACCGACACCAACACCGACCGGGTCCGGGCCTACCACGGCGCCCAACGCGGCTACCTCGAGAAGTACCAAGCCGCGGCCGAGGCCGCGCCCACCACCGAGGCCCTGCGGGGGCTGGGCCATCCCGTCGACGTCCAATCGATGCCCCACGAGCCCGGGGTCAAGCCGCGCTCGACCCGGGCCCGCCGCTATGCCCAAAAAACCGGCCACGCGCCCAGCCTGGTCAAGACCATGCAGACGGTGGACACCAAGCGGCGCCAGTTCAAGGGGGAGCGGCCCCCGGGGACGTTCCACGTCGGGGTCGAAGGCGGGGTCAGCGTCGACCTGTCGGCCAAGCACGAGAAGAAACGCGGCGGCGTCGCGTTCTCGGGGGAGGTCAAGGTCCGCAGCGACAAGGTCGTCGAGGGCGAAGGCAAAGCCGCGATCAACATCGAGGGCCCGGGGGGCATCAAATACAAAGGCGCGGTCAAGACCGACGGCAAGTCGGTGACCACCAACCAAGGGCTCGAGGCCGGTCGCGAAGCGGACAACAAAGACCAGGCCGCGGTGAAAGGCGTGACCGTCGGCGTGGATCAGAACGGCAAGCTCGAGCTCGGCGCCGACCTGGGCGTCGCCACCGTAGGCAGCAGCGCCGATCCCAAGAACGCCGAGATGGAGGTCGAGGTCGGCAAGTCCTTCGGCAAGGAGGACAGCCGGGTGAAGGCCGAGGTCAAAGCCAAGTTCGGGATGAAAGGCATCACCGCGCAGGAAGCCAAAGAGGCGATCGAGTCGAAGGGTTTTTTCCGCGACTGATGCCTGCGCCCTCGTCGGCCGGGCCGGTGAAGGGCCCCGCGCATGAGGCGCCTCGGACCGGGGTCAAACAGTCCGGGGCGCGTCAGGGTTCGAACCGGTCAGGGTTCGAACAGTTGGGCGTCGCTGAGGTTGTCGAACCCCGCGTTGCCGCCGACGACCAGCGCCCGTCCCCCCGGCAGCGCGGTGAGGGTGTGCGACAGCCGCGGGCCCTCGGGGTTGGCCAGGCCATAAAAGCTGCCCAACTCGGGGGAAAAGCCGTCCGCGGCGTTGGCGTCCGCGTCCCCGGTGGTGCCCCCCACGAACAGGACGTCCCCCGAGGTGAGCCGCACGCCCGGCGCCGCGTAGCGGGCCACGCTCAGGGTGCTGGCGGGGGTGGTCCACCCGGTGAGGTCGGCGGCGAGCACCAGGGCTGAGTCATAGACATTGGCACCGTTGCGGCCGCCGGCGACGAGGACGCGGCCGTCGGCGAGCGCGACCGCGGACAAGCCCCAGCGCGGGTTGAGCAACGGGGGCGCGGCCGACACCATGCCGGTGGCGGGATCGATGCGCTCGACCCCTGCATATACATTCTCGGCGTCTCGCCCCCCGATGACCAACACGTTGTCGTCAGCGGACAGGGCCGCGGCGTGCACATAGCGCGGGGTGGACAGCGTCGGGCCGGCGGCGAAGCTGTCGTTGGCGGGATCGAACACCTCGACCAACCCCACGAACTCGTCCGCGTTGAGCCCCCCCACGATGAACACCCGGCCGTCGGCGACGCGGGTGGCGGTGTGGAGAATCCGCTTTTTTGTCATCGACGGCACCGTGGTCCACTGGCCGCTCACCGGGTCCCAGACCTCGGCGCTGTCGAGGTGCATGTCCATGTGATGAAAGCCCCCGGTGACCAGCACGCGGCCGTCGGCGAGCAACGTGGCGGTGTGTGAATAGCGGCCTTGGTTGAGCGGGCCGGTGGGGGTCCAGGTCTCGGTGTCGGGATCGAACAGGCGGCAGTCGGTGTAGGCCTCGAAGTCCTCGCCCCCCACCACGAGCACCAAGCCGCTGTCGAGGAGGGTGGCGGTGTGCCGGGCCCGGGGCGTGTCCAAGCCCGCGGTGGGGCGCCAGGCGCCGCACTTGGGGTTGCCGTCGCAACCGTCGCCGTCGCCGTCGCCATCACCGTCGCCGTCGCCATCACCGTCGCCGTCGCCATCACCGTCGCCGTCGCCGTCGCCGTCGCCATCACCGTCGCCGTCGCCATCGCCGTCTCCTCCGCCGGCATCGGTGACAAAGAGGCTGCCCCCGTCCTCGGTGAGGTCGATGCCGTCGGCGCAGGCGGCGCCCCCCACGACCAGGGCCAGGCACAACAGAAGGGAACCGGGGGCGAACAAGAGTGTCTTGGGCATGATGGTGTCTCCACTCCCGCAAATGCCGGCTCGGCACGGCGAGCACAACCGGGCCCGCGCCGTGGTAAAACGGGACGATGGCGAATCCGGACGATGACGCGGTGTTCGCGCTGCTGGACGAGGGCCGTCTCGATGATGCAGTGGCGCGGGTGTTGCGCCGCTACGGTCCCGAGGTGGGGGGCTTCATCGCGGCGCGGACAGGGCGTGCCGACGAGGCTGCGGACATCTTTGCCGTGTGGTCGGTTGACGTGTGGAAGGGACTGGAGGGCTTTCGCCGCGAGGCCTCTTTGCGGACGTGGCTGTATACCCTCGCCCGGCGCGCGGCTTATCGCACAGTGCGCGATAAAAAATCCCAGCCCTTCGCCGGCCTGCCCGCGGTGACGTCCTCCCAGCTCGAGCGCATCGCGGCGGAGGTCCGCACCTCCACCGCCGCGTTCATGCGCACCGAGGTCAAAGAGGAGGTGCGGCGGCTGCGCGAGTCGTTGGCCGAAGACGAACGCGAACTGCTCGTGTTGCGCGTCGACCGGCACATGGAATGGAACGACATCGCCGCCATCCTGTTTCCCGATGACGAGCCGGGGGCGCACAAAAAACGCAGCGCGTCGCTGCGCAAACGGTTCGAGCGCACCAAGGAGAAGCTCAAGACCCTGGCCGCCCAACGCGGGCTGTTGTGAGCGACAGCGACGAGGCGTTTGTGCGCTTGCTGGGCGAGGTGGCGGCGGCCCCGCCCCTCATCGTCTCGTCGCTCATGGTCGGCAGCACCCTGTCGCGGTACCGCATCGATGCGGAGATCGCGCGCGGCGGTTTCGGGGTGGTGTTCAAGGCCCACGATCCATCGCTCAACCGCCCCGTCGCGCTCAAGGTGTTCTACGCCCCGTCGCGGGAAAAACGCGACGAACACGAACGCGAAGCGCGCCAGCTCGCCACCTTTCAACACCCCAACATCGCCGCGGTCTACGACGTGGGGCACCAGGAGGGCTTGTCCTATCTGGCCCTCGAGTACCTCCCCGGCCAGACCCTCCGCCAGCGCATCCACGCCGGCACCGTCGAGCCCGGCCCCACCCTCGACGGCATCGTGCGCGGGCTCGCCGCAGCCCACGACAAAGGGCTTGTGCACCGCGACGTCAAACCCGAGAACGTCCTGTTCGCCGCCGACGGCACCGCCAAGCTCGTCGACTTTGGCCTCGCCCACGACGAGGGTCTGCGCGACGAGCGCGGCACCGGGACCCGCGGCTACGTCGCCCCCGAGGTGCGCGCGGGCCAACCCATCACCGCCGCCGCCGACGTGTACGCGGTGGGCGTGCTCATCGACGAGCTGTACAGCGGCCGGCCCCCCCGGGCCTTGGCCCAACTCGCCGCGCAGTGCCGACAACCGGCCGCGGCCCGCCCCCCAGACGGCGCCGCCCTGGTGCGCGCCCTCGCCCAGGGCCCGCGCCGGGGGGTGCTCGCGGCGGTGGCCGCCGCGGCCGCGGTGTTGGTCGCGGCTTTGGTCTTTTCCCTCGCCCGGCTCGACCCCGAACCCCCGGCGTTGACGAGCATCCCCCGCGTCACCGAAGACGTGCGCGCCCAGCGCGCGTTCGCCGCCGCCACCCAAGCGTTCTTCAACGCCGACGACGCGTCCGCGGCCCGCATCCTCGACGAGATCTGGCCCGCCCTGCCCGCCTGGCCGGTGGCCGCGGTGCGCTTGTCGGTCAGCCCCTTCGACATCGAGACCGACCGCCGCCAGGCCCTGCTCGACGTGCTCGCCCGCACCGGCGCAGAGGACCCCTTCGCGCACTTGCTCGCGCGGTTGGTGGCACGCCGGCTGCGCGCCCTCGAAGCCAGCGACCCCGCGCCCGACCCCGGGCTCGCGCGCGCGGTGGAGGCGGCGCGCCGGGCGCACACCGACGACTTTTTCCGCGCCGCCCTGCTCGCGATCTGGGCCCCCACCGACGAGGCCACGGACCGTGCACAAGCATTGCGGGCCCTGTCCGACATCGATCCGCGCCCCGCGCTCCCTTACGTGTACGAGGCCTATGCTTGGCAGCGCGAAGGCGCCCTCGACGAGGCCGGGGCCGCGCTTCAAGCCGGCCTCGCGCACAACCCCCACAACCGCCGGCTGCGCACCGAGTGGGCGCGGCACCGGCTCGCCACCGGCGAGACCGACGATGCCCGCCGCGCACTCGATGGCCTCGTCCGGCAATACCCCGACGACGTTCTGCTGCGCTTCGACCAGGCCGAGGCCGCGTTTTACGCGGGGGACGAGGACACCTGGCGGCGCGTGCTCGACGACGTGCTCAGCGGCCCCTACCCGCGCGGGCTCGCCGGGCGCGGGGTGCTGTTTCATCTCGGGCTGCTCACCACCCGGGGCCGCTTCGCCGAGGCCTTGCCTTGGCTGGACCGGACCTTGGCCATGCTCGACGACGCGGGACAGCTCGACACCTATGCCGCGGGGCTCGACCGGGTGGCCAAAGACGCGGCCCGCACCGAGGACGCGACGCTGTGCACAGATGTGCGGCGCCGGCTCGACGACGCCCGGGCCCGGACCGGGCTGCCCCCCCGGTGGCGGCAGCTCCTCGAGCTCGATGCCCACTACCTCGACGGGGTGCGCGCCGCGACCACGGGACAGGGCGTGGCCGAGTCGTTGACCGCCATGACCCGGCTCGGCGTCGACGGGGTGCCCCCGGTGACCGCCGAGGTCATGCGCGCCCACGTGCGGCTCGTCGAGGCCGAGGCCCAAGGCCGGCCCGAACAAGCCAAGGTCGCGGCCCAGACCTTGGCCACGGTCCCGCGCTGGGGTGACGTGGCCAAGGCCCGGGCCGCGCGGCTGCAGGGGGCCGGGCTCGTCGCCCGGGGTGGGCTCGAGAAGGTCCTCGACGAGGGCGCGGGCTGTCTCGCGGAGCGCTTGATGTTTCGCCTGCGGTGCCGCATCGACCTCGCCTGGGCCGCGTCGTTGCTCGTGTCCCTCGACGAGACCGACGCGGACCGGCGGACGCACCGCCGGGCCTTCGCGTCGATTTGGCCACGAGCGGACCCGGGGCTTTTGCTCACGAAGCGCGCGGGGACAGCGCGCTGATCGCCACCCCCACGAGGAGCAACAGCAACGCCATGCCCCCGGCGAGCAGGAGGTTCGACGAGGTCTCGCGCGTGCCCACGCTGAGCATCATGACCTTTTCCGCCAACTCGGGCGTGCGCTGGACCGCGTTGTCGACGAGGCGCTGGCCGAGCGCAGACCCGAGCATGCCGAGCCCCATCACCGCGGCGGCAAAGCGGGGGGCGAGCTGCCCCGCCCGGTCTTTGGCCCAGACCGTGACCCCGAGCCCGACGACGAACGCGCCGAGGGCGAGCAGAGAAAAGACACCGGCTTCGTGGAAATAAGACATCGCGTTCCTCCTGGTGAATGCAACGAGGTAGAGGCGCCCGGGACCAGGGTGTGACAGCCTCGCCCAGAATGTTTCGGTCACGTCACGAAATCCAGGTGTTGTGGACCCGCGCGGCCCAGGTCGCCTTCCGCCAGGGCCCGCGGCCGCCCGCCCCGGTGGTGGTCGCCCCCACGCACCTGGACGACGAGAGCCGCGATGCCCTGCGGGCCTACCTCGCGCGCACCCCCGGCCCGGTTCGTGTGCTCGGGACCGCCGACGAGGTCGCCCCGTTTGTCGGCGAGCGCGGCGCGGTCACCGCCTTGCCCTTCGCGGACAAGGCCCCCTTGGTGGGGCTGTTGCCGTTGGTCATCGGCGCCACCGAGGTGGTCATCGCTGGGCACGACCTGCGGGCGGTGGCGGCGCTGTTCGAGGGGTGGGCCCACGCCCACCACCACCAGCGACCGGTCCGGTTGCTGCAACCCCGCCGCTTTGTCCCCCTGCTGCGCGCGGTGCGCGGCGGCCAGACGCCCCCCCTGCTCAACCCCCTCGACGAGGCGTTTGTCATCGACCCCGGGGCCCGGGCCAAGACGTCCCCCCGCCGGGACGGGGACGAGGTGTGGCAACGCCGGCGCCGGCGGTTCGTGCGGGAGGTGGACGAGACCCTGCACCTGGTGGCCACGTTGCCGGCCGGTCCCGCGGTGTTCGCCTCCCCCCGCGCCGACCCCGCGCAGGTTCGGCAGGCCTTGGCCCCCCTCGCCCACGAACCGTTCAGCGTGCGCCTGTCCGCGGCCCACCCCCCGGGGCAAGCGGCGGTGGCGGTGGCCGGCCGCGGGCAGGGCGTCTTTTTGACCGCCCCCGACGACGACCCGGTGTCGATCCCGGGACTCCAGGTGGTGCAGCGGGCCCACGCCCTGTGTCTGCAACACGTCGCCCTCACCGAGGGCGCGACCGCGGCGCTGTTTTTCCCTGGCAATGTCACTGCGCTATACCACCTGTTCACCGCGCTGTGGCACGCCGCCACCGGGACCCGGGCCACCTGCCCCTTGCAGCTGCTGGGCAAAGACCACCACCGGCCGGTGCTCGACGCCCTCCGCACCCTTCTCCCCGACGAGCAACGCGACCGCCTCGAGGCCATCGACCTGCTCGTCACCGACGTCGTCGACCCCGACGGGGTCGCCGGCGATCGGCCCCCGCCCCCCACCACCTCTTTTGCCCGGGGCCCCGACCTCATCGGCCGACCCCACTCGCGCATGTTGATCCCCCCCGGCCCCAACCTCTCCCACTGGATGAAGGGCGAGGTGCTCGCCCCCCACAGCCTGTCCGCGCCCCCCGACGACGAGGGCATGCCGTTGCGCGACCGGGCGTGGCTGTCCCACCGTGCCTATGCATGGTTGCAGAACAGCGGCACCGATCCTCGGGTCCAACACTTCGTGCAGTCGTCCTACGACAAGCCCGACCTCGAGCGGTTCCTCCGGCGCGGGCCCGGCCCGGAAGCGGTGTCGTTCCTGTGTTTCGCCGCCCCCTATGCCGCCCTGGGCTCGGCCCTCGACGCCGCCGCCGACATCATGCGGCGCTGGGGCGATCGCGCGGAGGCGTGTTTTGAAAAACTCAACCTGATGTGCCGCAGCGACAAGCTCAAAAACCCCGAGGACCTCAAGTCGTGGTTCCGGGGGCTCGGCTCATCGGGACCGGCGGCCGAGGGGTTCGCCACCATGCTCGGCGACGCCCTCGACCTGCTGGAGGCCGGCCACACCATCTGGATCGAACAATCCCCCGACGGCCGCGCCGACATCCTCGACGAGACCGCGCGGGTCGCCTACCAACACAAACGGGTGGCGGGCAAAACCCTCGCCACCCACATCAAAAAGGCCGCCGCCCAGCTCGCCGGCCAAGCCCACGTCCCCGGCGCGCCGCCTGGGTACCTCGGGGTCGCGCACATCGATGTGCGGCACAACGATGCCTACCGCGACGTGTCGACCGACGAGGTGCGTGGCCTGCTCGCCGACATCGACCCCGACACCGCCCGGCTCGACGAGCTGCAGGTGTTGTTCGACGACACCATGATGCTGTTCGATCGAGACCTCACCCTCGTGCGCCAGATCCCCTATTCGGCCTGAGCGGAGCCACGTGGTAACCCTGGGCATGTCGACCGGAGGCCGCATGCGGACACGATTGCTCGTTTGGGGATGGACCGTGTGCTTGTTGGGCTGCGGCAACTCCGTCGTCGTCGACACCGGCTACACCCGCACCTGCATCGCCGACGCCGATTGCACCCCCGCGTACTTCGGTGACGTCTGCGTGGACCAGGACTACTGTTTTCCCTGCGCCAACGACGTCATCAACGCCGACGGGGCCGGTGCCTACAACGCCGACCGCGACGCCGCCGCGCAGGCCTGCGGACTCGCCCCGCCCTCGTCGTGCACCGGGTTCAAATGCATCGGCGAAGACGGGGTGTGCGTCGACGGGACGTGTGAGCTGATCGAAGGCGAAGAGTACGCCTACTGAGGTGGGGACCGCGATGTTTCGGCTCTCGCCGCGCCTGCGCCGCATCCTCGCCCACGTGCGCCCCGGCCATCCGGTGTGGGACATCGGCTGCGACCACGGCGCGCTCGGGGTCACCGCGGTGATGCAAGACCGCGTGCCCTGTGCGGTGCTTGTCGACCACGCGCAAAAGGCGATCACCCGCATCGAGGACGCGCTTCCCGTCACCGTCGACCGCGACCGGTTGCGGCTGCTCGCGACCGACGCGCGGCGCCTGCCCCCCGAGCCGGTCACGGGCACGGTGGTGTGCGCGGGCCTGGGGGCCCGCAAGATCGCCGACATCCTCACCGCGTTTGTTTTGCCCAACCGCGCCAAAGACCTCCGCTTGGTGCTCGAAGCCCACGGCCCCACGCAGGATCTGGACGCCTTGCTCGGTCAGCACGGGTATCGCCAGGTGGCCCAAGAGACGGTACACGAGGGGCGCAAAGACCGGTCGATCGCCGTCTACGATCCCAGCGCGTTTGCGAAGCAAACCGCCAAGACCCTCGCTGCGCGCCGACGGCGTCCCGGCGAGGACGCGACCGGCCCGAGAAAGGACTGACACGGGTGCCGTTCCGCACACTGCCCGAAGCTTTGACGTCCTTTTTGGGCCGCGCCGACGAGAAGGATCGCCTCGTCGAGCTGCACCGATCGGGGGCCCGGCTGGTGTCGCTGCTCGGCCCTGGGGGCATCGGCAAGACCCGGCTGGCCCGCGTCGCGGCCGAGGCGTTGGAGCGCCAAGAGCCCGCCCTGCGCACGTGGTTTTGTGACCTGTCCGCCGCCGCCGACGACGACAGCGCGTTCGCCCTCATCGCCGCCGCCTGCGACGCGGAGCTGGGCGAACTCGGCGCGGACCAACGCACCGACGGCTTGGTGGGCGCCCTCGACGAAGGCCCCGGGGTGCTCATCCTCGACAACTTCGAGCATCTCGCCCCCCACGCCGAAACATTGGTGGGACAGCTCGTGGCCCGCACCGAGCAGCTCTCGGTGTGGGTCACCTCCCGCACCGCCCTCGGGCTCCCCGGTGAACGCCGTTTTGCGGTCAACGCCCTGTCCCTCGACGACGCGGTGAGCCTGTTCGTGGACCGCGCCACCCTGGTGGCGGGGGAGTTCGACGTCGACGACGCCACCCACGAGGCCTGCCTGCGCATCGCCCAGGCCACCGGGGGCGTGCCCCTCGCCATCGAGCTGTGCGCCGGGCGCGCGGGGCTGCTCTCCCCCGCGCAGATCGCCGACCGGGCCGAGGCCGACCTCGACCTCTACAAAGACCAGCACGGCGACCGCCCCGAGCGCCACCAAAGCCTGCGGGCCTGCATCCAGGCCAGCGTCGACCTCCTCAGCGACGTCGAGCGCCGGGCGTTCGCGCAATGCAGTGCCTTTCGCGGCGGCTTTACTGTGGAGAGCGCCGAGGCGGTGCTCCATCTCGACGGGGCCACCGTGCTCGACGCGCTGTCCCAGCTGCGGTTCCGCTCGTTGGTGCAGTCCCAGGCCGGGGCCGATGGCGGGCCCGCGCGGCTGTACATGCTGCCCGCGCTGTCCGCGTACGCCGATGAGCTGCTGAGCGACGACGACCGGAAGAGCGTCCGGGCCCGTCACCTCGCCCATTTCGCCGAGGTCGCGCTGGCGCTGGAGGCGGCCACCCGCACCGCGGACGGTTCGGCCGCGTTCCGCCGCCTGGTGGACGAGCGGGAGAACTTCGACCGGGCCATGGCCGAGGCCAGCGACGTCGATCCCGGCGCCGGGGTCCTGTGCGGGGCCGCCCTGCACCCGTTGGCGATGGCCCGCGGCCCGTTCGACGTCGCGTTCCGCTACTACCAGCTCGCGCTCGACCTCGCCCAACAGAGCGGGGACGACGCCCTGGTCGGCGCAGTGACATTTTGGCGCGGCGAGGCCCGGCGCGCCACCCATGACTTCTCGGGGGCGCGCGAAGATCTCGACCTCGCGGTGGCCGCGTTCGAGCGGGCCCAATCCGATTGGAGCCCGGCCGCGGAGCGGCTCGGCGCCCGCCGCATGTTCGCCGCCTGCCTCGCCGAGCGGGCCCGGGTCCTGACCGAGCTCGAACGCCACGACGACGCCGTGGCCGATGTCGAGCGCGGCCTGGCCCTGGTCAAAGACAGCCCCGAGCCCTACCCCCGCTACCTGTTGGTCAAGGAGCGCGGTTTTTCGTTCTTGCACCGCGCCCGGTTTGACGAAGCCCGCGCCGCCTACGACGAAGCGCTCGAACTGTGCAAAGCCCAAGGCGACCTCCGCCGCACCGGCATCATCCTCATCCACCTCGGGCTCATCCAGCACTGGACCGGACAGTTCGACGAGGCCGAAGAAGCCCTCCAGGGTGCGCTCGAGATCGCGCAGACCATGCGCGACTACTTGACCGAGACCTACACCGGCTGGAACCTCGCCCTCGTGGCCCACGTGCGCGGCCGCTTCACCGACGCCGAGCGCCTGTTCGCCCGGAGCCTGGAGATCGCCGAGCGCACCAACAAACGCGTCGCCGCCCAACGCCTCATCGGCGACCGCGGGGTGTTGCACATCTCCCTCGGCCGCTACGACGAAGCCAAGGCCGACCTCGAGGTGGGCATCGCCGGCAGCACCGGGGCGGCCAACCAACGCTACGCCGGCGTGTTCCGCGCTTTCCGCGCCATCGCCGGGGCCATGGCCGGCGACGACGACGACTACGCCCAGCACTTCGCCAAGGCCCGCGCCGACTTTGACGAGTCCCCCATCGACGCGTTTTACGTGGGGGCGGCCCACGTCGTGCGCGCGGCCCGCGCCCGGCAGGTCATGCTCGGAGGCGACGTGCCCCAGGCCGAACAAGAACGCGACGCGGCCCGGGCAGACTTTGACGCGTGGCTCGACGAGGCGCCCGGCGCGTTGAGCCACGTGTTGCGCGCGCTGCTCACCCGGTTTGCCCGCCACGCCGAACAGATGGCCACCCCCGGCGGCGTGCTCGCCCACGACGACGAGGGGCACTACCGGCTCGAGGGCGTCACCGAGGTCATCGACCTGTCCACGTCCCAAGCCCCGCGCCGGGTGCTCGACGCGCTCATCGGAAGCCACCTCCTCGACGCCGAGGCCCGGGTCAGCGTCGAGGATCTGTTCGAGCAGGGCTGGCCGGGCGAGCGCGCCGTCGACCACGCGGCCAAAAACCGCGTGCAGGTCGCGGTGAGCGCCTTGCGCCGCGCGGGGCTCAAGCCGGTCATCGACTCCACCCGCGTCGGCTACCGCCTGACCCCCGCGCTCATCGTCGAGCGCCGGCCCCTCTAGCTCGCCCGCGGGGACAGCGCGGAGATGCCCGCGGCCACGAGCATGAGCATGAGAATCATGCCCCCCGCGAGCACCATGTTCGCCTGGGCTTCGCGGGTGCCCGCGCTCAAACAGAGCACGCGCTCGGCGAGCTCGGGCACGTCGTGGATGTACTTGTCCACCATGCGCTGACCGGCTCCCGCGCCGAGCATGGCGAAGCCCGCGATGCCGGCCGAAAACGCGCTCGCCGACGACACCGCCCGGTCGCGGGCGCGCAGGCACACCGCCAGCCCGGCGACAAACAACAACAGCGACCCGTACGCGAACACCCCGGCTTCTGTGAACAGCGACATAGAACCTCCTCGTGGTTTGTGCGGAGGTAGAGGCGCGTCCCCGGGGGATGTGACGAGCCCGGGCAAAAAAAAACGCAGACCGCATCTACATGCGGCCGGCGCCATTTTGACCGTCGGGTACCCGCTCAGCCGGCGGGGAAAAACGGGTAGGTGATGCCGGCCATGCGCTGCAGCAGGCGGACCACCTGCACGCTGTAGCCGAACTCGTTGTCGTACCAGACATAGACCACCGCGCGGTGGCCCTCGGCGATGGTGGCCACGCTGTCGACCACCCCCGCGTGGCGGGAGCCCACAAGGTCACTGGAGACGATCTCGGCCGAGGTGGTGTAGTCGATCTGTTTGTGCAAGTCGGAGTGGATGGCGGCCCAGCGCAGGTGTTGGTTGACCTCGTCGCGGGTGACCGCGGTGCTGAGGTTCAAGTTCAGGATCGCCAACGACACGTTGGGGGTGGGCACCCGGATCGCGCTGCCGGTGAGCTTGCCCTTGAGCGCGGGCACGGCCTTGGCGACGGCTTTGGCCGCCCCGGTGTCGGTGATGACCATGTTGAGCGGGGCGCTGCGGCCGCGGCGTTCCTTCGAGTGGTAGTTGTCGATGAGGTTCTGGTCGTTGGTGTAGGCGTGCACCGTCTCGAGGTGGCCGTGCTCGATCCCGAACTTGTCGTGCAGGGTCTTGAGCACGGGGACAATGGCATTGGTGGTGCAACTGGCCGCGGACAGCATCGTGTCGCGGTCCTCGATGAGGTTGTCGTTGACCCCGCACACCAAGTTCTTGATGTCGCCCTTGCCCGGGGCGGTGAGCAGCACCTTGCCCGCGCCCTTGGACTTCAGGTGCAGGCCGAGGCCGGCCTCGTCCCGCCAGATGCCGGTGTTGTCACAGATGAGGGCGTTCTCGATGCCGTGGGCGGTGTAGTCCACCTGGTCGGGCGATGACGAGTAGATGAGCTTGACGGTGTGGCCGTTGATGATCAGCGCGTTTTCGTCCCGGTCGACGTCGATCGCCCCCTTGAACATCCCGTGCACGCTGTCCCGCAACAGCAGGCTGGCCCGCTTTTGCAGGTCGTCGCCTTTGCCTTTGCGCACCACCGCGGCGCGCAGGCGCAGGCCTTCGCCGTTGCCCGCGCGCTCCATGAGCAGGCGCGCCACCAGCCGGCCGATGCGCCCAAAGCCGTAGAGCACCACGTCCTGCGGGGTCTCGCGAATCTGTGCTTTGCCCTTTTCACAATCCGCGAGCTCGACCTGGAGCCACCCGGCGACCTCGGGGCGGCCGGCGTCGATCCACTTCATGGCCAGCTTGCCGAGATCGATGCGGGCCGGACACAATGTCATTGCACCCATAGCCGCGAGCAGCGGCTCGGTGTCCCGCACGGAGAACGCCTGCTCCTCGACCGCGGCCACGTACCGATGCTCCTGGATGATGTCCATCGGGGTGCGGTACATCAGCGGCCGGCCGTACATCAGGGTCACCACCCCGCGTTGCCGGTAGAGCTCGCCCACCAACGGCACGAACCGCTCGGCCAGGGACTCTTCTTCTTGCCAGGACTGAAAGATCGATTCGGTGCTCATGCAGAGGCATCTAACCTGCGCATGGCGCCTTTGCTACTCCCGGGGCGCGGCCTCGACGACCATGCCCACCGCGGTGGCGAGGGCCCCGCCGATGTTGAGCAGGCCCGCGCGCCTTGCCCCGGGGACCTGAATGTCGCCGGCCCGGCCCGTGACCTGGCGGTGCAGGTCCGAGACCATGCGCACGCCGGTCGCCCCCACCGGGTGGCCGAGGCCCATCAGGCCCCCCGAGGGGTTCATCGGGAGTCTGCCCCCGGCGAACAACGCGCCGCTCTCGACGACGGGGCCGGCCTTTCCCGGCGCGCAGAGCCCGAAGTGGTCGATGGCCAAATAGAAGCTCGGCGTAAAACAATCGTGGGTCTCGATGAGGTCGAGCCCCCACGCGTCGGGCACGCCGGCCTCGGCCAGGGCCGCGGCGACCGCCGCGCGCACATGCGGCACGAGCACGCCCCCCGACGGTCCGATGTTGTCCGACAAGCGCATGCCCCCGGTGCGGTGGCCCGCGCCGGTGATGACGCTGACCGCCCGGGCCGAGTCGTCGCGCACCCGGTGCCGGCCGCGCGCGCTGGTCACGATCACCGCCGCGGCCCCGTCGGTGACCTGGCTGCAGTCGTGGCGGCGGAGGCGGCCGGCGACGATGGGGTTGTTCTCGTCGTCGTCGGTGAAGCTCTTTGCCCCGAGCGTCCAGGACCGGGTCTGGGCCAGCGGGTTGCGCTTGGCGTTTTGAAAGTTGCTCTCGGCCAAGGCCACGAGGTGGGCGCGATCGAGGCCGTGGCGCTCTTCGTACAGGCCCGCGACCTCGTCGAACACCGCGGCCCAGGGAAACCGCGCCTCGGCCAAATCCCCGTGGCGGTCGCCGGCCCCGCGCAGGCGGTCTTGGGCGATGAAGCCGCCTTGGCGCCGCATGTGTTCGACCCCGACGACGAGGGCGGTGTCGCAGCGGCCGCTCATCACGTCGGCCATCGCCGCGAGCACGGCCACGCTCCCCGAGGCACACGCGGCTTCGTGCCGGGTGGCGGGGCGTGGGCGGCCGTCGCCGAGGGCGTGCATCGCGTAGGCCCCGAGGTGGGCTTGCTCGTCGTAGAGCGCGGCCCCGAAGTTGGCCACGTGCACGGCGTCGATGTCCCCGGGCGAGAGCCGCGCGTCGTCGAGGGCGGCCTGGGTCGCCTCGTGCATCAGGCCTTTCAACGTCTTGCCCATCTTGGTCGCGTTTTCGGCAAAATCGGTCTGGGCGGCCCCGAGCACAAATGCAGTCATGTCCCATCCTACCGTCCCAAAAGGAAAGTCCCCGCCCGCGTCGTGCGCGAGCAGGGACCTTTTGGGACAGAGACGATCAGCCTTCTTTGGCGTCTTCGGCTTTGTCACCCTCGGCCGGCGCGTACGCGGCGGTCTTCTTGCCCGCGTCGACCCAGCCCTTGATGCCCGCGCGGAGCACGTTGACGTCTTTGTAGCCGGCCTCGATCGCCTTGTGGGCGGCGCCGTCCGACGCGGTGCAGCTCGTCGAGCCACAATAGAACACCAGCTTGGTGTCCATGTCCGCGGGCAGCTCCTTTTTCACGTCGTAGTCTTTGAACGACGTGAGCAAGATCGCGCCGGGGATGGTGCCTTTGTCTTTGCGGGTGTCGTCACCATTGGCGTCGACCACCGCGACCTTGGCGTCTTTTTTGTTCAACAGGGTATCGACCTGGTCCACCGACAGCTCGGGGAGCTTTTGCTCCGCCGCCTCCGGCGTTTCGGTCTGGGCCTTTTCCGCGACCTTCTCGGCCGGCGCTTCGGCGGCCGCTTCGGTTTTCTTGTCACAGCCCACCGCGCCGAGCACGGCGAGAGCGGACAGGGTGATCATCAAACGTGTCATGGGGTCCTCCTCCTGCCCGGGTGTTTTTCCGGGCAGGAAAAAACCGCAACCCCGGTTTTCAGCCGCCTCCCCCTCGTCGAGACAGAGCCCCATGGAACGCGGCCTGGCGTGGATCGAACATCGTGACCAGCGGGTACTCGCCTACCCCGCCCTACACGGCCACCCGGCTTTTTCCGCCCCCGTCCAGCTCGTGCAGGGCGCCTACCACCGGTTCGTCGGCGCCGCCCACCTCGTGCTGCGCCAACGCATCTTCACCACCTCGGCGCACCGGCTCGTCGACGCCGAGACCGTGCGCCTCGGGGCGAGCAAGATCACCTTCGACGCCCCCGTCCCCGCCCCCGCCGATGCCGTCGTCGACGTCACCCCCGACGCGCGCCGCGCCCAGGCGCTCGCCGATGACGCGCTCCCCCGCGGGCTGATCGGCCGCCCGGCCCCCACCCCCGACGCGCTGCGCGGCTGGGTGGACGCGCACTATGGCCGGCCGCCGGCGGTGCCCTCCCCCCACCAACCCCGCCGGGTGCTCGCCCTGCTCGTCGAGCGAGGCCGGGTCACCTGGGCCGCGGCCAACGACAACGGCACCTGCAAGATCCACCACGCGGAGGTCCTGCTCGTCCAGTCCCATTGGCGGGCCCACCGCCGCCCTCTGCCCGCCGGGGCCGAGGTGTGGGTGAGCCGACGGTGTTGCCGGATGTGCGCGGCGGTGCTGTTCGCCTCCGCCGCGGTGCCCGCGGCCTTGGTGGTGCGGTACCTCGAAGACGATCCCGGCCGCTATGCCCAAAATACTGTCCTGCAGGCCCGCGGCCAGGAGCGCGGCCTCACCGTGGACGCAACGCCAGGTCCCGCACCACGATCCCGCCCCGGGCGGTGGTGATGCTCACCGACACGGGGCCGCCGTCCAGGGTCACCGCCACCTCGTGGGACAGCTCCGCGCCGAGCTGGTCGGGACCACACTTGAGGTTCTTGCGGCCCCCGCCGCTCTTGGCCCCGCTGATCTTCAACCGGTGCGGCTGGCGGCGGGCCCAGGCTTCGTCGCACACGAAGCGGACCACCAATGAATAGGCACCTTCGGGGGCGAGGAGAAGACGGCCGCTGACCACCTGGGTGTGCTCTCCGTGGCGGTGCAGCCGCACCCGCTTGTGCACGGCCACGCTCTCGCCCCCGGCACGCACCGCCTCGCGCCCCGCGGCCAAGTGGGCGGCGGGGTACCGCAATGTCCCTGCAGGCGCCGTCACCGGTCGGTGGGGCACCACCGCGTAGACCCCCGCGGCGTGCTCGATGCGCGCGCCTCCCGCCTCGGCCCCGGCCGGGAGCGCCCCTTTTCCAATGCTTGTGCACTTGGGGTCCACCTCGTCGCCGGGCCCAAACGGCTCCGCGAACAGCCCCAGCTGGGTGCGCTCCACCGAGTAGCGAAGCTTGAGCCGCTTTTCGTACCGAACGCAGGGCGCGTCGTGGGCCACCGCCATCAGCGCGGGCAGCCCCAGGGGCCGGTCGTGGTAGGTGGGGTGCGTCACCCGCGATCCCAGCCACACCCCCGCGACCAGCACCACCGCCACCACCAGCGACAACCGCCGCCCGGTGATGAAGGTGTCGAGGCCCAACAGGCACAGGGCCGCGGCCAGGGTCAGCTGCGGCACAAGCGGCTCCCCCGCGGTGACCCCGACCTGCAAAAGCACCACAAACGCGGCCCCCACGATCAAGATCTCGCGCCCCGCGCGCCAAGGGGACCGGGTCCAGACCAGCCACACCCCGTCGACGAGCAGCCCCCCGGCGGCCAAGGCCACGGCCGGCACCAGGTGATGGGGGTACCAGGGCAGCCCGGTCGCCCCGATCAAGAACAGCCCCGCCGCCGCCGCGCCGTAGCCGAACAGGGCCGAGCGGCGCATGGCCTCGGCGAAGCCGCGCCGCTCGAGCCACACCCCGAACAACAAGAACGCGGCCATCGTCGCCACCCACCAAGACAGGGGCGCGACGTTCTCGCCGAAGAAGTACACCGTGCGGTTCAGGTAGTTTTCGTGGGTCAGGCTGTCGAAGCCTTGGGCCGCGTCCACCGTGAACGAGAACAGGTCCCGGATCACCCCGTCGCCGGCCACCGCGTAGGTCACCGCGATCCAGACCCCGAACGGCACGACCCCGAGCGCGGTCCAGCCCAGGGCCCGGGTCCACCGCTGGGGTCTTTTTGTGGACAGCTCGAGGGCGAAGATCACCGGCAACGGCAACAACAACCCCACCAGCTGCTTGCACATGATCGCGGCGAGGTAGAACAGGCCCGAGAGCACCACCAACGTCCAGCGCCCGCGCGGGCTGCGCCTTCGGTTGAGGGCGGCGGCGTAGAGCAGGACCGTCGAGGTGCAGAACCCGACCAACATCGGCTCCAGGCTCGCCTGCCGCCCGTACTGCAGGGTGCCCTCCGCGCCGATCACCAACGCCGCGCACACAATGGCTTTGGGGATGCCCCGCCGTCTGATCTCAAACAGGCAATACGCGGCCAGCGCCACCGCCACCCACCACGCCCCGAGCGCAAACGGCAACCGCAGCGCAAACAGCGTCTCGCCGAACACCGCCTTGCTCACCATCCCGCCCCAGATCGACAACGGCGGCTTGGCGAACGCCCCCTCGCTCATGTAGCTGCCGTCGGCCTCCGCGGGGTACAGCCACACCCCCGACGCGCGCCCCTGCGCAATGTGTCTGCCGTAGAGGCCCTCGTCGGCTTGTACGAAGGGGGGCGCCTCGAGGCGGAACAGCAACGCGCACAAGCACACCGCCGCCACCCCCGCCAACACCACCCATCGATTGCGCATGCCGGGGCCTTTAGTCGACGCGGGCCGCGCCGAGAACCCCTGGCCCGCTCACCGGCCGATGCCGGTGCCGTCCCCGTCGAGCTCATGGCCCACGAACACCTCGAGGCCGTCGACCTCGTGGGCCAACGCGCGCAGGGCGTCCAGGCTCTTTTGGTTGGCGCGGGGGTCGGCGGTGAAGTCCCCCGGGGGCACGCCGTGGGCCCAGCCCCACCAGGTGTGCGAGGTGTCCCCGACGAAGAGCTTGGGCCCGCTTTTGGTGTGGGCGAGATAGGCCATGCTCCCGGGGGTGTGACCGGGGGCGGACAGCGCCCACAGCGATCCATCGCCGAACACGTCGAGGGCGCGCTCGATGGGGCCCATCTCGACCCCGGCGTCCACAGCAAATGTGGAGAGCGGGACCCGGCCCTCGAGCAGCCCGTCGTAGGTGGACCGGGTGAGCGCCGGCTCGAACCCGCTGACCTCGAGCTCGCCCGGACCGGCGTACACCGGAACCTCGGGGGCGATGTCGGGCAGCCCCAGCACGTGGTCGAGGTGCATGTGGGTCATCAACACCCCCGACAGGGTGCCGCCGTGGTCGGCGACGATCTCCCCCACCGGCCGCACCGTCTTCAGCTCGTCGACAAACAAGCCCACCAACGCGCCCACCTCGAGCTCGGCCGGGGCGCCGGTGTCGATGATGTACGTGCCGAACGTCGGGTGGGTGAGCACGTGCACCGGCAACACGATGTCGACCTCCCGGTCCTCGAGCCCGGCGGCGCGGGCTTTGGGGTGGGTCAAATCGAGCAGACCCGACAGCGGCACGTGCCACGTGGCCGAGACCACCGCGTCGTGTTCGATCACCGCGGGACGGGCGAGGACGTCCGCCCAGCTCGCGGCCGACGCCGGGTGCACCGCGGCGGGGGTGGTGGGGTGATCGGCGAGGGCGCAGCCGAGCGGGGTCAGGGTGAGCAGGGCAAGGGCGGGCAAAAGGGCGCGGGATCGCATCGTGGCCTCCAGGTGATGGGTGCATGGTGGGGCATTCGTTTTCGGATTGAAATGTCCATTTGTGTGGCCATAGCATCCGTAATCGGATGGCACGGACGCCGCAGCCGGCGCGGGAGGCAGCCATGGATTTGGCCTGGGACGATATGCGGCTCTTCCTCGCCGCGTGGGAGACGGGATCGCTGAGCGGGGCGGCCGAGCGCCTGGGGGTGGCCCAAGCCACCATGTCGCGGCGCATGGCCGCGCTCGAAGATCAGGTCGGCCACGTGCTTTTCGATCGCAGCCGCACGGGGCTGTTGCCCACCGTCGCGGCCGAGCAGCTCTTGCCCCACGCCGAGGCGATGGCGGCGGCCGCGGGCTCGGCGGAGGCGGCGCTGTCGGGGCTCGAGCGAGCCCCCCGCGGGCGGGTGCGGGTGGCGGTGCCCCCGGGGTTGGCCTTCGATGTGTTCCCGCCGTTGTTGCCGGTGGTGCGCGCCCGCTACCCCGACCTGCGGCTGGAGGTCCTGGCCGGCAACTTCCCCGTCGACCTGTTGCGCCGGGAAGCGGACCTCGCGATCCGGACCGCGCGCCCGACCCACGGCGACCTCGTGTTCCGGGCCCTGCCCGATGTGCCCATTCATGCCTATGCACACCCCGCGTACCTCAAGAGCATTGGGCGGGGCACGCCCCCCGAGGACATCGAGTGGATTCAGTACAGCGAGGACATGCTGCACATCCCCTTCGCCCAATGGGTGGAGCGCGCGCGGGGGAAGCGGCCGGTGGCGTTTTCGTCCAATAGCTTTCTGGCCATGCGCCAGGCCGCGGTGCACGGGGCGGGGGCGATGCTGTTGCCCTCGGGCCAGGCCGAGCCCCACGGTCTTGTGCAGTTGGATTGGATCGACGTGCAGGTCCCGGGGGTGGCGTGGTACCTGGTGATCCACCGCGCGTTGCAGCGGGTGCCCCGCATCCGGGCGGTGGTCGAGCTCATCGACGAGACGGTCGCGGCCCTGTGCGGCCCCGCGCCCGCTCGTCACAATTAGCGGACCGCGGGGTAGACCGGCATCCACCGGCCGCCGCCGACGCCGGCCGTCGCCCCCCGGCGCCCGGGGTCGACGGGAGGGGCCCGGGGGCGCAAGCAGTCCGGTGGGCGGTGGGGTAGCGTGCGCAGCGTCGCTGGCCAGCCGAGGGGAACCACACGATGCGCCGCGCGGATGGACAAAAAAAAGACAGATCTGGTCCCCGCGGTCCAATCACCGCACAGGGTGAACACCGGCGGTGGTCCCGCGCCAGCGTCGACGCCGGCGCCGAAGAAACAAGGGGTTTGACCGTGCGTGAGATGTGCGGCAACCCCAGGGGCATGGGAGGGTGCGATTTGGGCAGACCGGGGCGTTTGATGCGCCTGTGCCTGTTGGGGGTGGTGATCGCGACGCAGGGGGTTTTGGCCACCGGGTGTATGTCCGTGCGCCTGTACCAACCCCACCGCGGCCTGCACCGTCCCGTGGTCGTGCCCAAAGGGGACGCCACCTTTGCGGGCATGCGCATCCTCGTGCGCTGCTACGCCCACGAAGACCACCACCCGCCCGATGAAGCGGCGGAGGCCTGCAGCAAGATCGCCAACGAGTTCACCCAGGCCGGGGCCGAGACCGAGTGGGTGGTGCCCAGCGGCCTCGGCTACGTCGAGCCCAAGGTCTTTGACGGGCAACCCCCGGACCTCACCATCGCGCTCGAAAACAAGATCGAGCACGACTACAGCAACCCGTTCACCATGGTGGCGTGCGTCTTTTCCGCCTCGCTGATTCCCACCGTCGACGAGGTGACCGTCGCGCAGCGGGTCATGATCCTGGGGCGCGACGGCAGCGTGCTGCAAGAAGACGTGCTGCGGGCCCGGTTCGTCACCTACTTTGGCTTCGGGGTCTGGAGCCTCAACTACCTGCTCGACTGGTTCGTGCGCACCAAAGCCGATGCCCTCTCGGGCGACGCGCCCAAGGCGAACTTCAGCCGCGACTTCTACGGGCAAATCCGCCAGATGGCCTACAACGCCAAAGTGCGCTCAGAGATCCTGGGCCTCACCAATGCCCCTGCAAAGAAGCCGCGGTCTGCGACCCCGGCGGCGGGGGAAAATGCCGCCCCCATCCGTGCCCCCGACGCGCTCCCCGACGACGACCAAGCCGGGGTCACCGGGGGGGTGCCTGGCGGCGCGGGGCCCGAGCCCGCCGCCCCACCCCCACCCCCGCCTGCGGACCCCGCCGATCCGGTGGATCCCAACACACTGCCGGGGCTGGACCCCGCCGACGGCTGAGCATGGAGCCGCTGTTCTTGTTCCTGCTGACCAACCTCTTCGTCTACAGCGACGTGGCCAACGACCCGATCCACGCGAACTGGGAAGGCGCCACCGCGGGCCGCAAATACGAGTGCGAACGCTTGCCCCAGGCTGAGGCCCACCGCCGCTATCCCGGTGAGGTACCGCAGACCTCGGCCATCGCCACCACCCTGTTCGGCGTCGACGCGCTGGTCTGCGAGCACCGGGTCATGCCCGACGGCGCGCGCAGCCCACGCGACGAGGCCGTCCTGCGTGACCTGTCCGACAACGTCGATGAACTCGTCGGGCTCGCCGCGGCCGCGGCCGGCGAAGACACCCAATGGGTGGTCGACGCCTACTATCCGGACCCGGCGGTGGTGCGCAAAGTGGCGTCTGCGGCCCGGGTCTCGTTGGCCGAGCGCGGGCTGCCGGTCTCCGACGCCCCGCCTCAGTTCACCGCGGGCGACGTCGAGGTGTTTCGCACCTTGCCCATGCGGGACGCGATCCCCGCGTCTTGTCGCCGCTGGTGGGACATCCGGGCCCAGCTCGGTCAGCCCCTGCGGCGGCGGGACGCGTTCTTGGCCTTGGCCCTCCTCGACCAACACGAAAGCCAACTGCACGTCGGGCTTTGCCAAGGCGGGACCTTCCGGTGGCTCCGATGATCGGGCGCCGGCTATTCCCCATTTTGCTCGCGGTGGGTCTCGGCGCGCCGGCGCTCGCCCAGGAGAGCGGGAGCGAGGTCAGCCCGGACGAGGAGCGCCAGGCCCAGGTCGAGCGGCTGCGAGCGGAGATCGCCAACGAGGTGCAGCTCGAGGCCTATGACCTGCTCGACGAGCTCGTGTTCAGCTGGATGAAGGCTCCGCCCTTTGCCCAGCCCACGCCGGTGGTGCTCGCCGACGTCATCGTGCCCATCGGGTTCGGCAGTGGCCTCGAGGCCCTGATCGAAAACCACCTCGCGCAGCTTCTGATCAACAACCCGGAATGTAATGTGCGGCTCGCGCACTGCCCGTCGTGCCACGCCTTGATCGTGCACAGCGACGCCCAGGGCACGGTGATCAGCCGCGGGGTGGACTCCCCCAAGGCGTTGGCCAAGGTGCGCGGCCTGGCCGCGGCCGAACACGCGATGTTCTTGGACTTCGAAGCCGAGGGCGCGACCCTGGTGTTGCGGACCCGCATCACCTCGCTCACCGACGAGCTGCCGATTGTGCACGCCCGCACCCTGAGCACAGCCACATTGGTGGCGCCGATGCTGCGTTCCCCCACCCAGCTCAAGAGCGCCGAGGACGCGCGCAAGGACTATATGCAGCTCCTCGAGGGCCGCGGCCCGATCATGATCCCGGTGCGGCTGTCCTTGACCGCGTTCGCCCCGGGCGACAACGCCACCCTGTCGGTGCCCGTGCCCGTGCCCTGGCTCCAGGTGGGGGCAGAGATGTCCATCGGGTCGGCCCGGGCCTGGACCGGCAGCCTCGCGGTGGGGGGCACATTCATCCCCACCGTGTACACCGGGGGCATGGTGCAAGGCCGCGTGTACCGCCTCTTGTCGGGCTCGTCGTTCAGCCTCACCCGGCCCAATGTGTATGTCTTTTTGGGCGGGACCCTGGCCGGCCTGCAGGGACCCGCGGCCGCGATCCTGGCGCCCACCGATGATCCCCCGATCATCGACTTCTTGGGCACCCTCGTGACCTATCCCTCGGTGCAGGCGGGCATCGAGCTGCGGGTGAGCAACCGCATCATCGTCGGCGTGTTCGCCGACTCCATGCCCACCCTGCAGACCGCGCAGAACGTGGGCAACTGGCTCGACCAACTCGGTCTGGGAATGGACTACGGGGTCGTGCAGATCAATTCCATCGGGGTGGAGGCGGCGTTCGCGTTTTGACCACGACGATTCACATCCTGCGCGCGCTCTTGTGCCTGGGCTTGACCCTCGGCTCGCTGTCCGCGTTTGCCCAGCGCGAACGGACCGAACAAGCATTCGAGCGCATGGAAGAAACATTGGCCCCCTTGGTCGAGGAGGGACAGCTCGCGCCCCAGGGCATCGGCCCGGTGCTGCTGGTGGGCGCGACCCCGGCGTTTGAAGAGACCCGGGCGTGGTTCCCCGTCGGCGCGCTCGAGTCCTTGACCCGGCTTTTTGGCCCCGGCCAGGTCCGGGTGTGCGAGGCCTGCATGAACCCACGGGTGCACGCGGTCGACGGCCGGCTGGAGCACAACACCGTGCTCTCATTGCCCGAGATCGCCCGCCTCGACGAGGAGCTGCGCGGCCGCGGGCCCCCGGCCCGATCCGCGGCTTGGCTCGAGGAGACCCCTGGAGGGCTCGCGGTGCGCATCCTGTCCATCGACAACGGCCAGGTCCTGTACGCGGGCAACTTCGACGGCCAGCTCCAAGAACGCACCCGCACCGCGGAGCTGTACAACTACACCCTCGAGCTCGGCCGTCGTCTGCGGGGCGAGAGCCTGACCCACATCTTCTTGGACCTCGGCATGGTCCCCAACCAACACTTGTCCCTCGACATCACCGAGCAGTTCGGCCCTGACAACCTCAACCTCGCCGGCTTCACCATGTCACTGGTCGATCCCGTGGCCGGGATCGGAATCGTCTACTACCGGGTCATCCCCCTGCTCTGGGATCTGACCATCGGGGTGCAAGCGGTGATGTCCACCATCACCGCCATCGCCACCGCCCTCGACACCACCGGCAACGGCATCCCCTCGAGCCAGCTGCTCGACCCCATCCTCACCGGGGTGGTGGTGCTGCGCTGGCCCATTCCCACCACCAACTTCGCGGTCTTCGGATCTGCCTCGACCAACTTCGCGTTCACCGTCGGGGTATCTCTCATCAACGTCTCTTTCCTGCCGATCATCCCATGACCCACATCCGCTATCCTCTATTGTTCTTGTCGGTGCTGGCCTTGCTCGGCCCGGCATGCGCCTCGCGCAACTACACCTACTACCTCATCGAGCCCGAGCCCCAGCGCAACCCGCAGCTCGACGAGGACGAGACCCTGCAGCGGCCCTTCGCCTACGGGTCCAACACCACCATGAAGGTGCGCTGGAACGACGGGGACATGATCACCGAGATCGACGTGCCCATGCTCAGCACCGGGCAACGGGTGGTGATCGAGCACAGCCCCGACGCCACCGGGCTGCCCAAGCTCCCGTCCACCAACCTTGTGCCCCCGCCCCCCACCGCGGCGGACAAAGCCCTGGAAGACGCCTACAAGTCGCGGGGGTTGCGCATCAACGACACCGGGGCGGCGGTGAGCATCGCCAAGGCCAACGAACAGATGCGCAAGGCGATTCAAGAGGGCAACTATGCGTTGGCCCTCGAGTGGTGCGAGATGATCCTCGCCCGCTACCCGTCCCACCCGCGCACCCTGCGGGCCAAGGCCTCGTTGTTGCTGCTGATGGGCGAGCGCAAAAAGGCCATCGAAATCTATGAGCAGGTCGAGAACATCGAATCCGATCCGGCCGTGCGCAAAAAGTTGGAAGAACTCCAAGCGGGAGAGCCCTGATGCAAATCCTCGGTATCGCCATTTTGTTCGGCGTCATTTGGTACGGCTTTTCCGATCGCTCGGGGGTGGCGGTGTCCGCCTTCGACCCCCACGCCCTGGTCATGGTCGTGGTGGGATCCTTCTCTGCCGTGCTGGTCAGCTCCACCCCGCGGGACGCGCTGATGACCCTCATCGGCCTCGGGGAGTTCATCCCCGGCATCCGGCGCTTTCGCAAGCACACCCAACGCATCGAAGCGGATCGTGAACAGCTGATTTCGCTGTGGCGCGAGGGCAAACGCAACGCCGCGTTTGAGCTCGCGGAGAAAAGCCCCGCCCCCGCGATCAAGGCCATGCTCGACCTCATCCTCGGGCGGGCCCGGCCCGCGGTGAGCGCGAGCGCGTTCATGGAGCTGCGCCACGACGAGATCGCCTACTGGCAACCCATCGTGCACAACTGGGAAATGCTGTCCAAGCTGGGACCGTCCTTCGGCATGGTGGGGACCATCACCGGGATGGTCCAGCTGTTCAAAAACATGAGCAGCTCGGACATGAACATCGGCGCGGCCATGTCGCTGGCCCTGCTCGCGACCCTGTACGGGGTCGCCTTCGGCGCGGGCATCGCCGGGCCCATCAGCCATTATCTCAACGGCCTGCTCGACGACCGCCTCGGCTGCCTCGAGCGCTGCGAGACCAGCGTGAACGAACTCGTGTCCCGGGCGGAGATCTAAGATGCAGCGTCGTCGCCGAAACCATGAAGAGGGGTGGCTGCTCAGCTACGCCGACCTCATCACCAACCTCTTGTTGTTTTTCGTGGTGTTGGTCACCGCGTCCAACATGAGCGCGGCGAAGATGCAGAAGATCGCCAAGGCGGTGTCCGGCGAGGAGATGCCCGAGTCGCTGTCCAAGATCAAAGAGGAGATCGACCAGCGCATCAAAGAGAAACAGCTGGAAGCGGTCATCGCCACCGACCTCACCGACGAGGGGCTGGAGCTGTCGTTCAACTCCGGCATCGTGTTCGGCTCCGGCCGGGCCGACATCCAGCCCGAGATGGAGGATGTGCTCGGCTCGATGCTCGAGCTGCTCGGCCCGTACTCCAAGCGGTACCACTTCGCGGTGGAGGGCCACACCGACGACCAACCGGTGACCAAGGGCAGCAAGTTCGCGTCCAACTGGGAGCTGTCCACCGCCCGGGCCATCGAGGTCCGGGCCCGGCTGGAGAAGAACGGCGTGACCAAGGATCGGATTCGCGTCGAAGGCTACGCCGACACATTGTCGCTCCCCGAGGAGCAGCTCGTCGGCCTCAATGAAGAAGAGCGGCGCGCGCGACATCGCCGCGTGATCGTGCGGGTGTACTGATGAGAGTTCGAATCGCTCTGTTTTTGTTCGCGGTGATTTCGGCCTCAGGCGCGGGGGCGCGTTCGGTCCCCGAGAAGTCCATTCCCCCGTCGGTGATGCTCGAGGTCAACGTCGTGGAGAGCCAGTTCAACACCGCCCTCGCGGACGACTGCGCCCCCGACCGCTGCTACAGCAAGGGCTGCAGCTACCAAGACCACATCACCCTCGACCAACCCCGCACCACCTCGCTGCCGGGGCTGCCCGCCGAGCAAGGACCGGGGAGCGTGGCCCCGCAGGACTACCTCACCCGGGTCCGGTGCGGCTTCTCCCACGAAAAGAACGTCGACGCCGCTGACGTCCAAAAGCTCGCCAACCGGTTGCGCCGCCGCCTGTCGCACGGGTGGCTCACCGTCTCGGTGGTCCCCCAAGCGCTTGAGCCCATCCCCAAGTCGCTGTCCGAGTCCGCCCCCGACGAGCCCGAAGAGGACCCCGACGCGGCCGACGAAGAACCCTTGCCCCCGCAGGAGCTCACCGCCGAGCTCGCCCTGCAGCAGTTCTGGAACGAAATCCTCCCCCACGTGTGGTGGATGGCGCTGATCTTGTTCGCGACCTTCGCGTTGCTGGTGCTGATCTGGGCGGCCCGGCGCCTGGGCGCGCCGAGCCTGGAGGACAAGATGCTCGAGGCCCAGCTCGCCAACGGGGGACCGCCCGCCGACCCCGACGAGCAGGCCGCGGCGGCCGAGGCGGCGGCGGCCGAAGCCGAGGCGGTCCAGCGCGAACAGCAAGAGCTCGACGAGGATTTCGCCGACGAACAAGAGCGGGTCTGGAACGACCGGCTCGAGAAGATGCCCCCCGAAGAGGACGGCATCATCGCCCGGCTGCTGCGGGAGTGGCTCAAGGCCGGCGACTATCCACGGTTGGCCCGGGCCCTGATCGTGTTCGGTGACCGGGTGTCCCGCGCGTTTGAGGACACGCCGGAGCTCGCGGTCAAGAAGGTTGAGTTCGCGTCCTACTTCCGCGAGGTCGATGAAGGGACATTGCCATCGCGGGCAAAGTTTTTCCGCGACCTCAACCAACAGGCGATGGCCTCGATGCTGCTCAGCCAAGACGACGTACAGCTGTACCGCAGCCTGCGCGAAGACTTCGGGGCCAGCGGCTACGTCAGCCTGATGAACGACCTGCCGTCGCGGTACGGCGCGCTGCTGTTCGCCCTCATCGGCGAGCAAGAACAGCAAGAGGTCGCGGCCCTGTTGCCAGACGACGTGCGCAACGCCGCCGCCCGCGAACTGTTGATGTCCACCCGCATGGCCATGAGCGAGTCCCGCTATCTCATGAGCTGCGTCGAGGCGGTGCGCGAGGGACAGGACCTGCCCGCGCCCCCCGCGGTGACCGCCCGCGAGCACGGCCCCGCGGTGGACAGCGCCGGGGCGTTGTCCGCGCTGTTGTCGCACGTGAGCAGCGCGGACCGGCAGGCGCTGTTCGCCGAGGCCCTGCGCAAAAATGCAGGGGCCGCGCCGCAATGGTACGAAAACATTGTGTTCAACCACATGCTCACCGCCCTCCCCGACGAGACCAAGAACGACCTGCTCCTCGAGGTGGACATCCGCGGACTGGCCGCGTGGTTGCTCACCCAACCCACCGGTTGGCGCCAAGCGTTCGTGGGCGAGCTCAGCGACGCGTTGCAGCGCGCCATCCGGCAGAACACCGCCGCGTTCACGTCGGGCGACATCGCGCGCTGGGCCCGCCGGGGGCGCGAAGGCTTGGTGAAGGCGTTTCAGACCACCTACGCGCGGAGGGGCATCAAGTTTGTCGACCTCGTGGCGTGACCTGTGCCGCGGCCTCGTCGTCGCCGGGCTCTCGCTGGGCGCGGGGTGGCTGCTCGGCTGTGACCTCATCGGGCAGTACCCTTGGCAAGTGCGGGTGCCGATCACCGACGTGGGCGCGCAGTTCACGCTCGCGGACGTGACCTGGTTCGAGGAAGAGCAGACCCTGTTCGTGTTTTACCGCATCGAGGCCCGCGAGGGGCTATCCATTAATTCGCAGGTGGAGCTCGAGTACCGCACCGACGAAGTCAACCAGGAGTTCGTGGCCTTGGACGAGCTGACCCCGGTGCACAACCACGTGCCGGTGTTCTGCGGGCCCCACGGGCTGTGCGGCAGCTTCTCGCTCCACGTGGAGCTGCAGCCCCGGGACGTGGACCTCCAGCTGCGGTACCACCGCGATGGCGAGCTCGCCCTCGACGCGGACACGACCTACAACGTGGTGCTTCGCGGCGCCCCCCACACCAACCGCAGCGCGGTGGTGTACGGGGTGTTCGACGAGGAGAACATCCACGTGCAATGGCGGCTGCGCAACCAGTTCCCCGCCATCCGCAACGAGGAGGCGACCGAGCTCGGCCTGCGCCGGCGGTTCACCGTGCAAGACAGCGGCTGGGGCGATCTCACCCAAGCCCGGGACCGGTTCTCCACCAATCCTTATGGATACGGGATGTTCGGTGAGTGCCCGGACACCTTTTCCCCGCACGCCAGCCCCCCCGTCACCACCCTGCGGCGCGCCGCGTTCGACCCGGTGGAGCTGCCTGAGCCCAGCTATCCCCTGCCCTTCATGTGCGGCCGGTCCACCGTCACCGATGCCACCGGGGATTTCACCACCGTCGCCTTGGCCCAAAAGAACCCCCAGACCCGGCCCGCGTTCGACACCCTGCGCACCCCGGTGGTCGAGCCGGTTCAGATCCCGGTCATGCTCCAGGTCTGCAACGACCCCACCTCCATCGAGCACCGCGAGATGCAACAGCAGCGGCTCTTTTTACAGCCCACCGACGCGATTTGCATCGACGACTGGGACGTCAACGGCTTCCCCGGCCGCCTCGCCACCGACCTGTCCGCGATGGTCGACGCGGTGCGCGCCGAGTTCGGCCGGGACATGGTTCTCGTCGTCGCCCTCAACCGCCCCAACAACCGCGCCATCGCCGAGGCGGTGGAGGCCGCGTTCTCGATCATGGTGCCCCCCGAGAACGAACGCAGCACGCCGCGCCTCTCCGGCGTGTTCATGTTCGACTCGTTTGGTTACGTCATCTCTGATCCGGCGGTGGCGCGTCTGGTCTTGTGGTGCCCGTCCAACTTCAACAGCAACGACCTCGATGCCATCCCCGACACCTCGGCGCGATCTTGCGCGGTGCAAGCCACCACCGAGTTCCCCCCCGGCAACGACGTGAGCCTCGGCTCGCTGCCCATCCTCCCCACCGAGCCGCAGTTCGAGGACTTCATCCAGCAATACGGCGTCGGACAAACCGGCCGGATGACCGCGCTCAACTTCAAGGCCCCGACCCGGACCCCCACCACCGAGAACGTGCCCCTCGGCGACTTCGCGGTGGTGACGTTCTTCAACGGCGAGCAGATCACCCCCGCCATCGGCGACGGCTTTTCCTACTGCGCCGACGACGACACCGGCCTGGTGGTGTTCCGGCTCGGCAACCTCCCCGACATCCCCGACATCCTGCCGCTCTCGCTCCTCGGCGAGCTGCACCCCCAAATCCCCATCTCGGTGACCTACGAGCTGGGCTTGTTGTGGGATTTCCCGTTCCTGCTCCAAGCGGAGTACGAGCAGGTGGTGGCGGGGGGCGCCGGCAATCGTTTCGGCTTCACCATCGGGTTCGGCTTCGGGACCCCGGCGGAGGCGTTCTTGGGCGGCTTCTTGTGGGAACAAGACGAGTTCGACCTCTCGGGTGTGCTCGAGCAATGCACCGCCTACTGCGACCACCCGACGTTTGATTCGTCCGGGGTCTACAACGTCACCGAGCTGTTCTCGCCCAACTACGCGTCCCGCTGTTACCGGCCCCAGTTCCCCCAACTCGACGACGACGGGTTCCCGCCCGATCCGTGATGTCGCGCCGGCTGTCGTGCTTCCTGTGGGTCGGCACCGGGCTTTTGCTCGGCCTCCCCGCGTGGGCCCAAGAGGGCCCGCCCGCCCCCGACGAGGTCGCCCCCGACACCGAAGAGGTCGGCCCCGCCGCCGCTGATGCCGCCCCCAAGACGCCACTTCCCGACGACGACGAGGACGGGGCCGGGCCCCCACCCGACATCTCGCCGGAGCTGACCGAAAAGCCCATCGGCCACGTCGTGGTCGACACCGCCATCGATCGGGTGCGCACCCCGGTGGACCGCCTCACCGAGCAATACATCGGCTCCGCGTCCCGGGCGGTGGGCTTCGACTACCGGGACTCATGGTTTCAGCTCGCGGTGATCGGGAGCGAGCTCATCGAACGCAACAACTTTGGCTCGTTCCGCATCGGCGGCCTTCTGCGCAAGTCGTTCCTCGACGTCATGTTTGAGGGGGCGGTGACCTACGTGTACGTCATGCCCACCGAATCGAGCCGGTTGCTCGCCCTCACCCCCTACGTGCAAGCCGGTCGCCCGACGCGCATCGAGTTCGACGTCAACATCAGCTATCCCCTGTTCGAAGGGGCGGTCACCCCCCTGTTCGACTTTTTGCCCCGGGCCGAGCTCGTGTTCGCGGCCACCGCCGGCGGCCGCTATCTGCTCTACCCCCGGGCGGTGATCGGCGACCGGGACTGGAGCCAGCCCAACACCTGGACCCAACAATCCACCTGGCGCGAGATCGGCACCGGGCTTGGCACAGTTCAACTCAACGAGGACGATCAACTCTTCATCGAGCGCTCGATGCCCGGGGGCATGCTCCTCGACCCCGCCCGGGTGCACACCCTGGTGGGCTTTACTTTCGACGGCTACATCCAACCCGGCGCGTTTGTGTCCTTCCGCCCCATGCTCGCGGTGCCCGTCCTCGCCACCGTGTCCGGGACCCAGCTCGGCTTCTGGTGGGAAATCAGCCTCGCGGTGGGTTACGCGTTTTGACCCCCCGCCGTCGCTCCTCGCTGTACCTGGTCGCGGCCATCGGGCTCGGCCTGCTCGCCGCGGCCCCGGACTCGCGGCTGCGGGAGGGCAGCCCCGACGACGACCAAGCCGACGGGGCCCGGCACGGGTACGGGGGACAAGATCCGCTACAGCCCCAAACCGTCGTCTACTACAACGCCCGCATCGCCCTGCGCGAACAGCGCTACCAGGACGTGCTCAAGCTTTGGCTGTTGCACAACAGCCTCACCGACCGGGGCGAAGAGCCGGTCCACGACGGCGACTTTCGGTCCGCGGTGTGGGCGGCGGTGGCCGCGGCGGGGCTTTGCCACGACGGGCTCCGGGCCGACGACGGCCCCGACGGGGTGGGCCTGTGGCCGCTGGCGATCCACAACTGGCTGACCAAGAGCAGCTCGCGCCAACCTGCGCCCCCGCAGCCGCGCTCGTTCAACTCATTCAAGACTGGCTTTCAGCAGCGCCTGGTGTCTCTGCGCGATGTGCTCAGCGCCGACGAGCTGCGCGGCATCCGGTTTGTGCGGCGCGATTGCACCCGGCCGTACCTCGCGCTGGCCTGGCTCGACACGCCCCATTGGCTCGACCTCGACGACCGGCTGAGCGTGGGCATCATGATGCGCGACCTCGTCGAGAAAGCCCAAGTGACATTGCAGCACGAGCGGGTGCGGGGCCAGGTGGTGTTGGAGACGAGGCTGTTCGACATCGACGTGGCCCTCGCCCGGCTGGCGAAGTCCAAGGCCCGACGGGAATCGGGCTTGCTCGCCCGCGCGGCCAAGGCCACCGGGGTGTCGGAGTCGGCCATGACCCTGATGCGCCAACGCCGCGATGAGGACGTCAAGGCGTCGCAGTACACCGCGCTGCTGCGCAACTGTCTCGACTGGAGCACCATGGATTGGTTCTCGCTGAACCAGAACCGCCGCTTGGCCCTGTTTCGTGAATCCATTGACACCTACGCGGATCAGAAGGACATGCACGACGGCCTCGCCCGCACGATCTTGGGCAACATCGACGTGCTCATCGAGCGCAAGGACGGCGCCGAGTTGAACCAATGGCTCGGCTTCGCCGGCCGCCGCCCCAAGCCCGACGACGACGAGAACACCCTGCCCCAGCGCGAAGCCCAGCTCGCCCTCCGCGAGCGCCTGCTCGACGCCATCGCGTTGTCGGACCGGGGCGAACGCCTCCTCGCGCTCGAGCCGAGCACCGGCTTTCGCGAGCGGGGGGTCATCGCGCTGCGGCGGGCCACCGATGCGCTGATCCGGGGCAAGACCACCGACGCGATGCGCAACTTCGCGATGTCGATGCAGCTCTCCGAGGAATCCCGGGCCGGCACCGCGACCCATCACCTGGCCAAGCGCTGGTTCGCCTATGTGCTCAGCCATCACGCCGCCAACGAGGAGGCGATGGGGGTGCTGCGCGAGTTCGTCTCGCCCATCGATCGCAACGAGCTGCTCGAGATTCTGCTCTGGCGCGCGGCGTTCCACGCGGATGCAGAATCATTTGAACGCGTGGTGCGCGAGACCCGCAAAGGCGGCTCCCTGGATTTCCGCGTCCGGTTGTTGCGGCCCTTGAGTCAGGGGGACGTGGGCAAGATGTGGAACCAAAGCCGGGTGGAGTTCAAAGACCGGCCCCGGGGTTTGTACAAGTTCATCGAGCGGCTCACCGACGAGCTCGCCACCGAGACCCTCGACGTGCGCCGCGCCAACCGGGTGACCCTGACCCTCGCCCAGCAGGTCTTGGCCGAGGCCGCCCAAGGGGCGCACAAAGGCCTGCGGCGTCGCATGGACGAACAAGGACTGCGCATCCAATCTCTCCTCGACGGACTGGACGCGTTTGACGAGTCCATCGCTGGCCGGGTGCAAGCCGCCGCGCCCGGCGCCCCCGCCTACGCCGGGAGCGTTCGACTCGCGCCGGTGGATCCGCTTCCTTGGCCCTTTGCTGTGCCATTGGTCAAGGCCCCGTCGCCCTTCACCCCCATCATGCTGACCCCCATCGAGTGGCTCGACGACGACGGCCACCGGGTGTTCGGTTGGCACCTGCACGAAAAAGGCGCCTGATGAACCGCGTCGACAAACGTGCCCTGCGACAACAACTCCGCCAACAGGCCCGGGCGGCCAAGGCCCGCCTCGCCGCGGACAAAGAACGGTGGCAGCAAAACCCCGCCGTGGCCGCGGCCCTGGCCCGAAAGAAAGCGCGCCGGCGACGACGACAGCTCGCGGCCTTGCTGGTGTTGCTGTTGCTGCTGCTGTTGCGCTTTGACTGCGACTGCGCCGGGGCGCCGCCCCCGGTGGGCCCCACCGTCGAGGTCGTGGCCGTCGAGCCCCCGCCCCCCATCCCGGACAAGCCGCCGCTCAAAGGCAAGCTCAAGCCCAAAAAGCGCCCGCCCGTCGAGGTCAAACCCCCCGCGCCCCCCTCGTGGCTCGACCAGTTCCGCCTGCAGGTCGCGGCCCGGAGCCCGACGCTGTCCGCGTGCTTCAACGGCACCGAGAAGCCAGGGGCCATGCGCTACTCGGGCTTGGTCCACGCCCGGACGGGCAAGGTGTCCGAGTCCGAGGTCGAGCCGGTGTTCCGCGGGGTGAGCCTGACCGAGAGCCAACACGCGTGTCTGATCCAGGGCCTGACCGCCAAACGCTACGTGCTCGACGAACCCGACCCCGACGCCCCCGCGCGGCGGGTCAGCTTGATCTTCGAGTTCTGAATCCTTGCCGGGGGCGTTCCTCCCCCGCCCCACTCACGGCTCGCCGCAGCGTGGGGCGGCCATTCCGAAGGAATGGCCCAAGCGACACGAAGCGTTGCCACCCCACCCCCTCGAATCCTCCAGGGACCTCCGGTCCGTCGGGTTCGCGGTCGCATCCTTCGGATGCGACGCGCTGATGTGGGGTTCTCCTTGCAGTGACATCGGCGGGTGGCCAGGGTGGCGCGAAACCCGACCGAGCCAGCCGGCGGTTTCGCTCGTTTCACCGGCAGCAAAACCATGGAGGGCACATGCTGTTCGGACGGATGATGGGACTGTTGTTGGTGTTGATCGGCTCGACGCTGGGCTTTTGGGCGTATCTGATGCTGGACGCCACCGGGGCGACCTTCCGGCTGCTCGCGGCGGGGCCGGGGATCGCCGCCGCGGGGGTGGCGCTGTTGTTCGCCCCGGGGCGCGCCGTGACATTGGAACAGATGCGCAACGCACCCGAGCGGGACCGGGCCGGCCTGGCGCAGGCGGTGTTTGCCGACGCGCCGATGGGCCACAAGGTGGCGTGGGGGGTGGCCGGTGCGGTGGGCACCGTGGTCGGTTTGATCGGATTTGATCTCGTGTGATCGAGTTTGGCCTCGCGTGATCGGGGGCGATGCCCGCGACAAGCGTGCGCAAAGCGGCCGTCCAGGCCGCTTTTTCTGTTCTGGGCAGCAGGTGGTTGACATGTGACCTTTTGGTCACCTATTGTGACGGCATGGACGAGGAGCTGGTGTTCAAGGCCTTGGCCGACGCCTCGCGGCGGCACCTGCTGGACGCATTGTTCGTGCGAGATGGGCAAAGTCTCGGCGAGCTCGAAGACGGCTTAGACATGACCCGCTTTGGGGTGATGAAGCACCTGCGCCTGCTCGAAGAGGCCGGCTTGGTGGTCACCAAAAAAGAGGGCCGACGGAAGCTTCACTTTCTGAATCCCGTCCCCATCCGGCTCATCCACGACCGGTGGATCGACAAGTTCACCGAGCGGCGCGTCGCGGCGCTCACCGACCTCAAGCAAGAATTGGAGAAGAGCGCATGACCCAAGCCACCACCCACGTGTTTCAGGTGTACATCAAAGCCAGCCCCGAGAAGATTTGGACCGCCATCACCGACCCCGCGTGGAATCAGAGGTACGGCTACGGCGCGCCGTCGTTCTACGAGCTGAAAGCGGGCGGGGCCTACAAAGCCGAGCCCAGCGCGGAGATGCAGCAGCACGCGCCGGGCATGCCCAACCCCATGATCGACGGCGAGGTGATCGAGGCCGACCCGCCGCACAAGCTGGTCCAGACCTACCGGTTCTTGTTCTCCCCCGACAACGAGAAGGAGGGCTTCACCAAGCTCACCTGGGAGATCAAGGACACCGGCGCGGGCTTTTCGCAGCTCACCGTGACCCACAACGTCGAAGGGGCGCCGATGATGGCCCGCGCGATCAAGAGCGACTTCTCGTTCGATGGCGGCGGCGGCTGGGCCTTTATCCTCAACGACCTCAAGACCCTGCTGGAGACCGGCACCTCGTTGGGCAAGGCCGCGTAGGCCGCTCCCCGAGCCGCCGGCCCCAACAATGGATAGGCAGCGCCCGCGACCTCGCGGGCGTCTGCTTTTCCGCGGCGGGGATTTTAACTGGAACAATATTCCATTTCTGTTTCCCGCGCTATGGTCCGGCCCATGAGCACGATCCCCCAGCCGCTGAACGGCCTGCCCTCCCTCGCCGCCCTCACCCACGAACGCATCAAGGCGACCCCCGACACCGAGGCGTTCCGCATCCGCCGCGGCAATGCTTATGTGGCGCTGACCTGGCGCGATGTCGCCCCGCGCCTGGAGGCCATCGCCGCCGGGCTGCTCACCGCCAAGGTGAAGCTCGCCCCCGGGGAGAAGATCACCCTGATGGGCAACGCGGGCATGGATTGGATCCTGTGCGATTTCGCCGGCTTGTCTGTGTCGCTCTCCACCGTTCCGGTGTACGCGTCGCTGTTGCCCCCCGAGGTCGCGTTCATGCACGCCGACACCGGGGCCCGGCTGGTGGTCGTCGACGACAAGGCCCAGCTCGACAAGCTCCGCGAAATCCAAGGCGGGACCACGTTCCGCGACCGCACCATCAGCAAAGATGACATCAAGGTCGAGCACGTGGTGGTGATCAACCCCGCCGGGCTCGACCCCGCCGACGACTGGGAGAGCCTGGCCGACCTCGAGGCGCGGGGCAAAGCCGCCCTCGCCGACACCGCCGACGAGCGGAAGAAGCGCCGCGAGACCCCGGTGCGCGACGAGCTCGCCACCCTCACCTACACCTCGGGCACCACCGGCGTCCCCAAAGGGGTGATGCAGACACATGGCAACATGCTGGCCATGCTCGAATCGAGCGCGGCCATCGACATCTTTCCCCCCGCGGTGTGCGCCAACGGGTTCTTCCTGTTCTTGCCCCCCGCGCACAGCTTCGGGCGCCTGGTCGAGCTCGCGGGGCCGTTCTTCGGCGCGCCGCTGGTGATCTCGTCGGTGAAGACCCTGGTCGAGGACCTCGGGCTGTCGCGTCCCGGCTTTTTCCCCAGCGCGCCGCGGGTGTTCGAAAAGATGATGGCCAAGATCGAGGGCGCGGTCGAGCAGGCCCCCGCGGTGCGCCAAGCGCTGTTCAAGTGGGCCCTCTCCGTCGGGGAGCAGACCATTGACGCCCGGTCGCGGGGCCAAAAGCCCCCGTTGCCGGTTCGGGTCCAGCGCCGGGTCGCGCGCAAGCTGGTGTGGGTAAAGCTCCAAGCCCGGCTCGGCCTCGACCGGGCCGGCCTGCTGCTGTCCGGTTCAGCTCCATTGTCTCCGGCGGTGCACAAGTTCTTTTTGTCCATCGGGCTCGACCTCGTCGAGGCCTACGGCCTGACCGAGACCTGCCCGGGGCTGACCACCAACCACCCCCAACGTTTTCGGCTCGCCACCGTGGGCCAAGCCTTCCCCGGCGTCACCCTGCGCATCGCCGAGGACGGCGAGATCCAAGCCCGCGGCCCCAACATCACCAGCGGCTACCTCAACCGCCCCGATGCCACCGCAGAGGCGTTCGCGGACGACGGATGGTTCATGACCGGTGACCTCGGGGCCCTCGACGCCGACGGCTTTTTGCGCATCACCGGGCGCAAAAAAGAACTGATCAAGACCTCGGGGGGCAAATACGTCGCCCCCGCCAAGATCGAAGAACGCATCAAGCGCCACCGCCTGGTGCAAGAAGCGGTGGTGATCGGCGACGGGCACAACTACTGCGTCTGCCTCATTTCCCTCGACGACGAGGAGCTCGCCGACTGGGCCCAGCACGAGGGCCACAAAGACCCGGTGGCGGCGGCCGAGCCCGTGATCCGCGCCCACATCGAAGAGGTCAACAAGGACCTCGCGAGCTTCGAGACCATGAAGGACTTCCGCTTCACCGGCGAGATGCTCAGCGTGGAAAACCAGATGCTCACCGCGAGCCTCAAGGTGCGCCGCAAGCCCGTGGCCGAACGCTACGCCGCGCTGATCGACGAGATGTACAAACGGAAATAGCGCCCCACGGGCGCCATTCCTCGAGACCCGATCGGGTCACTTCTTCGGCGCGCTGCTCCCGACCCCGCCGACCTTGGCCGAGGCCACCGCCACCGCGTCGTCCACTGACATTTGGTGCAGCCACACCGGGCTGTCCGCTTTCACATCGTCGGCCCGCTGGGGCAGACCAAAGATCGAACGAATTTTGTTGGCTCGCGTCTGCTGTGGCTTGATGTCCGCCTCCACCGCGTTGCGGTCGATCAACACCCGCTCGCCGTAGTGTTTGGACCAGGCCGCGCTCACCGGCAGCTTGAACTTGCCGGTCTTGTTGCCGCCACTGTCCTCGTGCAGCCACTCGGCCTCGTCTTCCATGTCCGCGAACTGGATCTTCGCGTCCCCCTGGGCCTCGTAGTAGGTCGCGTCGATGCCGCCGAACAAGAAGTTGTTCTTGAGCAGCAAAGGCTCCCCACCGGATTTCATCACGTTGAACCGATCCGAGAACAGGATGGCGTTGTTCTCCGCGGTGACGAGCACATCGTCGTCGACCTTCAGGCCGTTGCCCGAGAAGCTCGACACGTAGGCGTCGTACTTCCAGGTGAACGCAATGGTGTTGTTCTTGACCGTAATTTGGCCCTGGTTGTCCTTGCCCCGGTAGCTGGTGGCCGCGTAGATGCCGGTCCCGGTGCAGTTGACCACCGCGTTGTTCTCGATGGTGACCTTGCTGTTGGCGTAGGCCTGCACGGTGAGCGCGCCTTGGGTGGGCGCGCTGTTCAGCACAATGTTATTGCGAACGGTGACCTTCCAGCCCTCGTTCTTGCCGAAGTTGGGACCCTTGCCGAGACCGATGCGCAACGCGCCCCGGTCGGGGGTGGGGTTCTCGCCCGTCCGCGGGTTTGCTTTGCGGGCGATCATCAGCTTCTTGTCGGTCTTGTAGCGATTCTGCGGGCCCTGATCGATCACGAGGCCGTCGATGACGATGGGGGGCATCTCCTTGTCGGTGTATTTGCCGAGGTCCAGCTCCAGGCGCGGCTCGGGTTTGTAGTTCTTGCTCTTGTTGTCGCCGGTGAGAATGGTCTTCGTCGCCCCCCAGGGGTCGCGCTTGGCGAACGCCTCGTCGTAGCCCCCGATGATGCTCACCGGCACGGTGATCGAGTCGAACCCGCGATCGCCCTTGCTGGTGTACACGCCCCCCGCGATGTGAACGACATCGCCCGCCTTCAGCTTGCTCGCGATGTTGCCGAGGTCTTTGGCCGGCTTCTCTTTGGAGCCCTTCTTGCCTTTGCCTTTGGTCACCGACACGTACCAGTCGCGGGCTTGGGCGTCGGGGATGCCCCCGGCGAGGGCAAAACAAAGAACAAACGCAGACAGCGAAAAGGCAAAGCGCATCGAGACCTCACGGCAAAAGTCGAGCGGGGAAGGTCGCACGACACCGCGCCGGGGGCCAAGCGGCCGGCGCCACACGCGTCCACGGTGTCGCCAGAAGGGGCGGGTCCGCGTACGCGCCGGTGGCCCCGGCCGCCACCAGCGCGGTCAATGCAACCGGGCGAGGGGCTTTTTCTTCACCACGCCCCCCACCGCGTCCTTCACCGAGGTCATGACCACGAACGCGTCGGGGTCGACGGCCTCGATCTCCGCCCGGAACCGGGCCAGCTCCAGCCGGGTGATCACGGTGTAGACGATGTTGATCGGCCGAAGCCGTTCCCCCCCGCCGTCGTAGCCTGTGGTCCCGAGGTACATCGTGCACCCCCGCCCCAGGGAGCCGGTGATGCGCCGCCGCACCGCTTCGCTGTGCGGGGTCACCACGGTGATGCCGATGTACTCCTCCATCCCGTCGATGACGAAGTCGACCGCCTTGGCCGCCACCGCGTAGGTCAGAACCGCGTACAGCGCGACCTCCACCGACATCACCACCGCGGCCACCGCGAAGATCCCCAAGTTGAACAACAGGATGATCGACCCGACGCTGAGCGCCGAGCGCCGGCTCAAAAAGATCGCCAAGACCTCGGTGCCGTCGAGGATGGCGCCACCGCGGATCGCCAGGCCGATGCCCCCACCGAGGAACATGCCCCCGAAGGCGGCCACCAACAGCGGGTCGCGGGTCACCACCGGCAACGGCAACAGGGCGACGGCCAGCCCGAGGCCGACCACCCCCATCGCGCTTTTGGCCGCGAACCGGCGGCTGACCACGCCGCGGGCCAACACCAAAAACGGGAGGTTCACCAAGACGATCAACCACGCGACGGGCCAGCCGGTCACGACGTTGGTGATGAGCGAGATGCCGGTGACCCCCCCGTCGAGAAACCGGCTCGGCAACAAGAACGACTTCAGCCCGAAGGCCGCCACCCCCGCGCCGAGCAGAACCGACGCCACGTCGACGACGGCGTGCCGGATGCCCGCGCGAAGCGCCCGTCGACGGGCCCGCGGGGTGTCCTTCCCATCCGGCCCCGGCTCGGGCGGCGGGACGGCCCGAAGAATGCGCTGGACGATGGTTTGGGTGAAGAAAGGGTTCATGCCGCTCCGCTGCGGACCGGGGGGACCGCGGTGACAGGTGGGTTGTGCGTGGGGTCGCCGGACCGGGACGACCAACCGCATTGTAGCGTCGGAGACAGGTGACCGCCCGGACATTCGTCCGGATCAAGGCCATGCTGTATCATGGGGTTGGGCGCGGCTGCCCCGGGGGCGTCAGCCCGGGAACCACAGGTCGTGCAGCTCGCGAACGCGTCGTTCTTCGTCGGCGTCATCGATGATCTCCAACAACCAGTCGCGCGCCTCGGCGGGGTCGGTGAAGCTCTTGCGGTTGGGGCTGTCGGCGTCGGAGAGCACGCGCCAGATCTGCATGTCGAGCAGCGGGTCGTCTCCGATCACCACCGTCGTGCGTTGGATGAGCGGGTTGTCGGCTTTGAGCATCTGCACCAACAGGTGCGACGCCTCCGCGGACATGATGCGGCTCTTGGAGAGGTCGGCGAAGGTCGCGGCCCGGACGCCCTCGGCATGAATGCCGGTCATGATGATCTGCACCTCAGAGGCGAACAGCTTGATCCACTCCACGGTGGGCCTCACCGGGAACACCACCTCGAGGACCCGCCCGACATTTCGCTGAATGGTCTCCATCGCTCCCCCGTCCTCGGCGACCGGCCGAGACGCGTTTCCGCATCGTCGCACAGACCGCGCCGCCGATCGCATCTGTCTCTCCGCACGACACCCCCGACGAACCGACGGGTCACAATCGTGCATAGACACGCGGGGGTGGACGCGCCCCCCGCTCGTCGGGCCCCCGGGGCAGCCTCGAACCGTTGCTTCCTGCCGCCGGGGCCGCTAAGCATGTCGAGGCGGGGTCATAGCTCAGCTGGGAGAGCGCGGGCTTTGCAAGCCTGAGGTCAGGGGTTCGATCCCCCTTGGCTCCACCACCGAACCCTCCGTTTTTACGGAGGGTTTTTCATTGGCGTCGTTGGAGTCGTCCGCCCCATGAGGGTCGGTGACCAATTCGTGTCCAATTGACGAAGTACGTCGTGCTGCGCGCGAGACCGCATCGCTAAAGGGGATCACCCGACGACCCAGCTCGGCGGCATCGGCATGCGAATACCGGTCGAGCATTGCCTCCGTTCGGTGGCCCAAGATCTTCATCAGCGCAAAACGATCGACCCCCTCCTGCCGCATCAACGTCGCGCACGTATGACGGAGGTCGTGGAAAGTGATGTTTCGCTCGACCGGACTGCACCAGAGTGCCATCGCGCATCGGGGACACTTGCGCGGCTGGGCATCGGGTTGTCTCTCGACGTGGCCACAGCGTTTGCGTCGGCATTTGTGGTCGTAGCCGACGACGATGTGGGCTTTTCGCAACGCCGCCTTCACGATCTTGGCGGCGTTGAAGTGCCCGGACCGACGGTGCCCGTCGGCCCGCGGAAACAGCACTTGGCCTGAGGCTTCTGCAACCGCTGCCTTGAGGTACGGCCGCAGGACAGGCGCAATGGGGACCCGACGGGGGTGCCCGTTTTTTGATCGCCGAACGTGCAGTGTGTCCGTTGAAAAATCCACGTCGCTCGTGTCCAGGGCGTTGATTTCACCTCGGCGCAAACCAGCGAAAAGGGCGGTGGCACAATAGGCGCGGTGGAGCGTGGGAACCGCCTCAAAAAGGGTTCCACCTCATACAATCGAAGAACATCGCGCTCGGAGGTGGTGACCTTTCGGGTGCCGACGAGGTCCACGACGTTGGGCCCCTCGAAGCTGCGCCGCCGCCGGGCGTACTCGATGGCCGCGTGCAGGATGCCTCGGACGTGGTTCAGCGATTGCGCGCCGAGTTGTCCGCCGAGCTTGTCAAGCAACCTCACGACCAGCGGGGCCTTCAGCTCGCCGAGCGTCGTGGAACCAAGGTGAGGATCGATGTAGTCGCGCTGGATTTGCCTGACCTTCTTCTCTGATGCTCTTCCGCGAAGGTGGTGTCGCCGGTAGGCCGCCACGCATTCGGTAACGGTCATCGTGCCGCCGGTGCCGGGGCTCCTCGCCGCTCGTGTCGCGCGTCGTCTTCGAACTGAAACGCGATGCGCAGAGCCTCCGCCTTCACCTTGGTCTTTGTCGACCAACGCCGGTATCGGCCGGTCTCGTCTTTGAACTTGGCGATCCAATTTCCGGATCGCTTGTTCTTGCTCACGCTAGCCATTTTTGGGTCCCCGCCGGTGCTGAGCCACCCAGTCCCGAATCGCTGCGGGTTCGAACCGAACTGTGTCTCCGATGCGGAGGTAGGGGAGCTTTCCGCGTTTCACCCGGTCATAGACCCAAGATTTTTTGAACCCCAGAAACGCCACTACGTCCGCAACTTTCCAGAGGGGCTCTTGTTCGACGGGCGCACCGCTCATGGCCTCCCTCCCGCTGGGGCATCTCCACGCGTCAGAAATGCGCTGGGTGATTGCGTCCTGTCGCGGAGCTTTGCCCGGCACGCGAGGCGCAAAAAATCATCCGCGGTGCCGGCGCCATCGGCCCCGATATCAGGCACACCCAGCCAGTGCGCCAGCCACAACTCCGTGGTGTACCACCCCCCCCCAAACTTCCTGCCAGGCAGAAGGCCGCTGTTGAAGCCCGCGAGAACCGTGGAACGGGGGAGCCCGGTTTCGCTCGCCACCACATCTGTGTTCAAGAACAACACGCCAAAACACGTGCGGCGCGCCGGGGCTGCTTTACCCATTCTTGCCTCCACTCACTGAAAAATCCCCTGGTCGGCGTCTTCCTCTCGCATCGCGTCCAGTACCTCCGGTGAAGGTGGTGGGATCTCCTCCAGGGTCGTGGCGCCAGCTTCAAGTGCTTTTCGAACCCGGACGCCGTAGTCCAGCAATCCGCGAATGAGCGCCGGCGGTGTGTGAAGGTCTTCGAGGTCTTGTTTTGTAATGCCGTTTTCGGGCGTCAGGACGTAGTCCTTCAGCCAGCGCTCGGTCGTGTAAAAGCGCCCCTCCAAAACCAGCGCCTTGATCTCGCCGCGGGCGAACAACCGGCCCATGGTCGCTCGCGACAGCTGGAGCAGCTTCGAGCTTTCTTCGGCGGTCAGGAGCTGGGGCGTTTCCATCACATTATTCTGCCAGATTTTCAATACGCTGTCAAGGAGTCACAAATCTCTCAGTTTTGCAAAGGCCGCCACGACGTGGGCGCGGCGTTGCTTGCGTTGCCTTGTTTTTGTCAGGGCCGTGCCTTGATTTTTCCAGCGCCCAAACGCCCCCGAGCGTTCTGCCGGCGGCGTCAGGCGCTGTGTGTGGAGGCCAAAAGGTGCGCCCCCCTCTCCCTGAACGGCCAGCGCAGGCACCAATTCTCATCGGGCAACGTCTGCCGGCTTAGCCGACTTGCATCATCGCGATGTCAAGTTGGAGGGGCCACCCGGCCCAGCGGCCTGTTTCCGGAATTCGTGGCCGAGGATCGTCTGCTGGCCCGCCGGCGCGCGCTTTACCCGATGCGCCGGTGCCCGCGTTGCCGACACCACTTCTGCTCGCTGGTTTCCCGCCCGCACGAAGCGCTCACCCAAGCGGTTGAACGCTATTTGCATCTCACTGTTCCGCGCGAACCGCTTGCGCAGCTTTCAGACGATGCGTCGCGGAGACAATGCGCCTGCATTCGGGGGCGCCCAGCTTCGATGCCGTTGGGTCACTCGGTTGCGTGCGAAACTTCGGCCATTCTCGACCGCGTCATGGGGCTCGGCGAGGCGACCCACGATCAAACCTCATTGTGTTCCCAACGCATCATGTCCGGGATGGCCTCGATCCAGAGGAGAACGACGTGACCGGCCCCCGGAAAGTCGGACCATGTAGAGTGTGAGTCTCGCGAAGGAGCGAGACGTGAAGAAGCAGAAGCGACATAGCCAAGAACAGATTATTCGGATCCTTCGGGAGGCCGAGGCGACGA
>JAUIJE010000001.1 GCA_030431455.1 bacterium
CACGTCGTAGCCGAGGCGGCGCAGGCGCTGTTCGATGGCCTTGGCCCGGGCGCTCTTCATGCCCACCCGGACGTTGGCTTTTTTGGCTTTCTTGTCCGCCTTGATGCGGGTGTTGAGGCCCATGAGCCGCTTGTAGGTCTGTTTGGTGAGCTCGCCGGTGACCTCCAGGCCGGTGGCCGCTTGGTATTGGCGGATGGCCTTGCGGGTCGCGGCGGTGAGGTCGCCGTCGACTTTGCCCCCGAACAGACCGGCCCGGCCGAGGGCGCGTTCGGCGTTTTTCAGTTGGGCCGTGCTCGCGGTGTCCTCAAAGCTGTCCGCCGGCGGCGGGGGCGGCGCCGGGGGCGTCGCGGGTGCAGGGTCATTGGCGGGCGGGTTGTTGGTCGTGCTCGTGCCCGCGGGGGTGGGGGGCACGAAGCCCGGGGGATTGGGTCCGGTTCCGATGGTGATGGGCATGTGAAGTCTCCCTGGATGAAAGCGGGGGGCGTCCCGCCAACTGACGTGGGAGGTTTCGGGGTGGGTGTGCGCTCAGGTGCGATGAGGTGGTTGCCAGAACGATTTCAGGTCCTTTTAGGCCTGATTTGCGGCCCACAGATGCGGGCGCGGGCGGGTCGGTCAGGTGACCGACCCCGCCTATGACGCGGATCACGCCGCGAAATCGGTTCGTAAAGTCCTATATGGCGTGTTTGGTGGCGATATTGGCTGCCAGCCGCCCGACATTTGGCGCCAAAGATCCCCCGGACCCCGGCGCGCCACGCCAAAAACCGGCGCAGAACGCGCCGGCGGCGTGCGAGAACGCGCCGCGCGCTAGGCGGCAGGGGGGGGCGCGGGGATGGACACCGGAACCGGCGGGGGCGGGGCGGTCCGCAGCCGCTCGGCCTCGGCCAGCACCGCGGCCAGTTGGGGGGCGGCCAGGTGCTTCACCCCGCCGTCGGGGTGGCGGCGGGCGGTCAGCGCGCGGCGGAACGCTTTGAGCTCAGGCGCTTTGGCGCTGATCGCGGGCGTCTCCCGCACATAATCGTCCCAGTACTGGGCGTCCGCGGGCATCGCCCAGGTGATGGTGCGCAGGGTCGCGACAAAGGGCAGCTGCTCTCGCTCGTAGGGGCGGGGCCGGTACGTGCGAAACACCCGGTCCCAGAGGTCGGTGGAGATGCCGAAGTTGACCGTCTGCTCGTTGTAGCGGTGGTGGATGTGGTGCACGGGCATGGGCTGCCACCAGAGCAGACTCGGACGCTCGTGCGACAGCTGGTGCGACAGCGCGGCCACAAAGGCGAACGCGAGCGACCCGGTCACCGCCCCCACGCCCCCCCAAAAGGAAACCAAAAAGCCCACCGGGGAGAACACCACCGCGCCCTTGACGTACACCCAAAACTCGGGGCCCACGCCTTGGGCGATGCCCAGCAAATGGTGGTTTTCGTGGATGACGCCCTTGACCAGCTTGGAGTGCATCAGCCGGTGTCCCCAATACTCGACCAGGGTCCCGACAAAGAAGGCGCCCGCCACCCCCAGGACCACATCGAGCACCGGTGTGAACAGCGACCAGCCCAGCATCGTGCCTCCTTACCGATCGGTAACATCCACCGTCTGCCATGTCGGGACGCGGCTCACAACCTGGCCGCGCAGGGCGGAAAGACGGGCCACCGCATGCCCGAGCCTTTTGACACCGCCTCGTCGAGCCCGATAGAACCGTACCGACGCTTGACGTCGGAGGTCCGATTGGCCAGCGGCGCCCATGCCGAAACATCGCAGGGAGGCGGTTCGGTTTCGGTCGAGGACATGAAGTTTCCTCACCGGCTGAACGACCGCTACGAACTGCTCAAACTGCTCGCCACCGGTGGGATGGCCGAGCTGTTTTTGGCCAAACAGACCGCGCTCGAGGGCTTCGAAAAGGTCGTCGTGGTCAAGCGCATCCTCGAGCACCTCGCCGAGGACGAAGAGTTCGTCAAGATGTTCCTCGACGAGGCGCGCATCGCGGCGAAGCTCAGCCACCCCAACATCGTGCAGATTTACGACCTGGGGAAGTCGAACGACTCGCACTACATCGTGATGGAGTACGTCTCGGGCCGGAACGTCCAGCATCTGATTCAGAAGCTGGACGAGACCGGCGAGACCATGCCCATCGAGCACAGCCTGCGCATCGTGGCGGGGGTGTGCGACGGGCTGTACTACGCCCACTCCCGCAAGGACTACGACGGGCAGCCGCTCAACATCGTGCACCGGGACATCTCCCCGCAGAACATCCTCGTCAGCTTCGGCGGGGGCGTGAAGCTGGTGGACTTCGGCATCGCCAAGGCCTCGACCCAGCTCGCCCAGACCCGGGCGGGGGTGCTCAAGGGCAAATACGCCTACATGAGCCCAGAGCAGGTGCGCGGGTCGGCCATTGACCACCGCAGTGACATTTTCTCGGTGGGCCTGGTGATGTACGAAATGCTCACCGGGCAGCGGGCGTTCGAGCGGGACACCAGCCTCAAGACCTTGAAGGCCATCGTCCAGGAAAAGCCGCTCAACCCCAAAGAGCTGCGACCGGACCTGCCCGACGGGGTGATCAAACTCCTGTCCCGCGCCCTCGAGAAAAAGCCCGAGCGCCGCTACCCCGATGCGCAGTCGTTCCAGCTTGCCATCGAGGACTACCTCGAGCAGAGCCCCAAAAAGTCCAACGCGGTGCGGCTGTCCCGGTACATGTACGACGTGTTCGACGACGAGCTCAACGCCGAGGGTGGCACCATGGTGGTGCAGGGCATCGGCGAGGTCATCATCCCCACCGGGCACGAGGGCAAAGACCTCAAGCCCCGGGTGCAAGAAGAGGTCGACCACCAGACCTTGAGCGCGGTCCTGGCCCCGGGCACCAACGCCGCTGACATCGACGCCGCGTACCGCGCGCAAAAAGAGAAGGCCGAGCAACGCCTCAAGAGCAAGAGCGACGAGGCCTTGTCCGCGGAAGCCGAGACCCGGACCGCGGCCCCGTCACCCGCCCCCACTGTAGACAGTGACATTGAGGAAGAGAGCGGCGAGGACAAGACCATCCCCGTCTACGACCTCGAGGAGTACGAGCGGAACCGCGAGCTGCGCAAAGGCGCGTCCGAGGAGAGCGAGGCCGAGACCATGGGCGGGATGTCCCCGTCGAGCAAGGCGCCGTCGATGCGCCTCGGGTCGGACGAAGGGGGCCACACCGACGAGATCGGGGCGTCGCTCATCGAGCAGGCCCGGCAGAGCGTGGCCGAAGAAGATCTGGAAGAGTTCTCCGACGGTGAGGCCACCGCCACCGTGGACCCCGAGACCGCCCAAGCGCTCCTCGCCAAGTCCAGCGTGGTGGACGCGCCCGCGGCGACCTTGCCGGTGTCCCGCCCCGACGAGGGGGTGGCCTCGACCGCCCTGGCCGGCGACGACGAAGAGGAAGAGGACGGCGAGGATCGCACCAGCCAGTTGCCGCCGGATTGGCAGGAGAAGATCCTCGGCACCGACCCGAGCAAGCTGCACTCCAGCGAGGCGGTGGTCGGCCCGGGGGGCGTGGTGCAGACATCGGGCGAGACCGCGATCCGCCCCGCGGGGGTTCGGCCCGCGGCCACCCCCGGGGCGAGCCTGGCCCGGCCGGTGCGCGACGTGGCGCCTCCGGTTCGCCCCGCGGCCGACGCCACCCCCGTGACCCGGGATGGCCCCGCCATCGCCGCGGTGGCGGCCGGCACGGTGGCGGAGAGCGGGGCCACCGCGACCGCGCCCGGGCCCCCGGCCAAAAAAGGGTCGCTGCCGACCTGGGTGTTTTTGGCCATGGGGGGCGTGGCCCTGATGATGGTGGTCGCGCTCATCGTCGGCGGGGTGGCGATCTACATCATTCTCGACCGGTCCGCGCCCGCGGTGGCCACGGACGTGGTCCAGGTCGACATTGTGCCCACCCCCGAAGACGCGCAGGTGGCGGTCGACGGGGGCGAGGCGTTCGCCGGGCCGTTGACGGTGTTTTTGACCCCTGGCGAACACACCATGGCGGTGTCCGCCGCCGGCTATGCCCCATTGGAAGAGACCTTTGAGGTGAAGAGCGGCGAGCCGGACACGATCAAGCCCGCTCTCACCAAAGCGAAGTAATCGAACGGAGCGTGGCCTCAGTCGTCGGGGCCGATGACCTCGGCCCGGGTCTGGGCCGAGACCTCGGCCGCGTTGGCGTCGTCGATGTCGATGCGCAACTCGGCCCGGGCCTCCGGCCACTCCTCGACCGGCACGTGGTCGAGCACCCGCACCCGGTCCCCGCGCAGGCGCACCTGACATGTGGTGGCGCCCTCGAGCCCCAACCGCGCGCGGGCGCGGGGGTCCACGATGATGTGGCGGTGGGGGCCGACGAGCCCTTCGCCCAGGACCACGGTGCCGTGCGGGCCGGAGAGGGTACAGCCCGGTGAGCCATCCACCGCCCGGGAGCTGGGGACGTCGAGCCCGAGGGCGCCAAAGTCACTGCGTCCCAGCTCCACCCGGGTCTGGGCCCCCGGCCGGCGCACCACGCGCACCGCCTCGAGGGTGCCGCCCGGCCCGCGCACGGTGACCACCTCGGCACACGCGACCTCGCCGGGCTGGCTCAAGGGCAGCACCGGGGTGAGCGGGGCCTCTCCGAACAATGCCTTTTGGTGTGTCTCGGACAACACCGCCCGGCGCGCGGTCACAAACACAGGGATGGAGCCAGGCACCGACATCAGTGGGGAATGAAGCTCGCCTCGCGCGCGACGCGGAAGCACTCGTGCACTTCGTCCTCGGTGAGGATGTTGTTGTCCAGGAGCATTGTGGCTTCACTGGCCAACGAGATGTCGAGCAGGTAGGGGCCATCGGTGTTGATGGTGAACGGGATTTTCCGCTCCTTGAAGCGCGACACGATGTAGCCGAACTCGTCGAGGTCCTTGACCGCGTGGGTCTCGAGATTGCTGCTGGGGCAAAGCTCGAGGACCACGCCGCTGTCCGCGAGGTGGTCGAGGGCCTCGTCGTTGTAGGCGGCGCGGATGCCGTGACCGATGCGGTGCGGTTTGAGGTAGCGCAGGGTGGCGATCACGCCCTCCCCCGAGGTGTGCACGGTCTCGCCGGTGTGCACGGTGGTCTTGAGGCCCGCGGCCCGGGCCCGCCCGAACAGCTTTTCATAGCGTTGGGCGTCCTTGAGGCGCAGCTCGAGGTTGACGCTCTCGGGGCCGGCGAGGTCGATCCCGGCCACGCCCCGGGTCTGGTACTTGATGGCCTTGTCGAGGATGATCTCGTTCTGTTCGTAGGTGAACTCGCGGGCGAGGCAGAAAATGAGACAAGCCTTCACGCCGTATTCGAGACAAGCCATCTCCATCCCGCGGATGGCGGCGTGGATGATGTGGTCGAGGTCGCGCTCCCCACCGAGGTTGCGCTTCATGGGGTTGAACCGGAGCTCGATCTGTTCGACCCGGCTGCTGCGGTATTCCTTGCCGATGATTTCGTAGAGGCTGCGCTCGATGGCGTACGGAGACGACTGAATCTTCTCCGTCCACTGGTGCATGATTTTGAGGTAGTCGTCGAGATTCTTCACGTTCGACGATTTGGCGGTGATGAGGTCGACGAACTCCCAGTAGTCCTTGGTCGGCAGCTTGAAGCCTTGCTGCATCGCGATGGAGTACAGGATGTGGGGCGCGACCGCGCCGCCGACGTGGATGTGAAGATCGATCAGGCTTTTGGGAAGCCTCGGGTCGTACCCACCGAGTCCAACCATGGAAGAGCTCCTTTTCGAGACTCTAGGGACAATCCCCAAAAGGGCAAGCAAAAGCGGCGCGGGCTATTGGTAGTCCTCGAGGGGCGGACACGCGCACACCACGTGGCGGTCCCCGTACACATTGTCCACCCGGCGCACCGACGGCCAGAACTTGGAATGCACAATCCAGGCCGCGGGGTAGGCCGCCTCTTGGCGGGTGTAGGCATGGTCCCAGGCGTCGGCGGTCACCGACGAGGCGGTGTGGGGGGCGTTGACCAGGGGGTTGTCGTCCTGGGGCCAGGTCCCGTCCTCGACGCGTCGAATCTCCGCGCGGATGTGGATCATCGCGTCGCAGAAGCGGTCGAGCTCTTCTTTGGACTCGCTCTCGGTGGGTTCGATCATCAACGTGCCCGGCACCGGCCAGCTCATGGTCGGGGCGTGAAAGCCATAGTCCATGAGTCGCTTGGCGATGTCCTCGACCTTGATGCCGCAGGCCTCGAACGGCTTGGCGTTGACGATGAACTCATGGGCCACGCGCCCATGGGCACCGACGAACAGAATCTCGTAGTGGTCCTTGAGCCGGTCTTTCATGTAGTTGGCATTGAGGATGGCCAGCTCGGTGGCGAGGCGAAGACCGCGGCTGCCCAGCAAACGGATGTACATCCAGGGAATGGGCAGGATGCTCGCTGAGCTGTAGCGCGCCGCCGCGACCGGGCCGACCTGGTGGTCGTTCTTGGGCTCGACGAGGGGGGAGCGCGGCAGGAAGTCTTTCAGGTGCGGCGCCACGGTGATGGGGCCGAGCCCCGGCCCGCCGCCCCCGTGGGGAATGCAGAACGTCTTGTGCAGGTTGAGGTGCAACACGTCCGCCCCGTAGTTGCCGGGACGGCACAAGCCGACCTGTGCGTTCATGTTGGCGCCGTCGAGATAGACTTGGCCGCCGGCGGCGTGCACCTGTTCACAGATGGCCCGCACCCCGGCTTCGAACACCCCGTGCGTCGACGGGTAGGTGATCATCACCGCCGCGAGGTTGTCCTTGTGCTGGGCGAGCTTGTCCGCGAGGTCGTCGTGGTCGATGTTGCCTTGTGCATCGGACTTGACCACGACCACGCGCATGCCCGCCATGGTGGCGGAGGCGGGGTTGGTGCCGTGGGCCGAGGACGGAATCAAACACACGTCCCGGTGCGCTTCACCCCGGCTCGCGTGGTAGGCGCGGATGACGAGCAACCCGGTGTACTCGCCCTGCGACCCCGCGTTGGGCTGAAAACTCACCCCCGCGTGGCCGGTGATCTCGGTCAGCAGTTGGCCCATGGACTCGACGAGGGCCTTGTACCCGCGGCCTTGGGCGTCGGGGGCATAGGGGTGTACGCGCGAAAAACCCGGCCAGGTGATGGGCACCATCTCGCTGGTGGCGTTGAGTTTCATGGTGCACGAGCCGAGGGGAATCATCGACGTGGTCAAGGAGAGGTCCTTGGCCTGCAGCCGGTGTGTGTACCGCAGAAACTCCGTCTCGCTTTTGAACTTGGAGAAGATCGGGTGGGTCAAAAAACCGCTCGAGCGGGCAAAGCTCGTCGAGGACAGAGCGCCGCCGGCGGTGGTCACGAGGGTCTGGTCGGCGCCGGTGAGGGCTTTGGCCAGCGCGCGCAGTTCGTCGTCGGTGGTGAGCTCGTCGAGGGCGATGCTCAGCTGGGGGGTGCCCGAGCGCGCGAAGAGATGGGGCAGACGCACGTTGAGCTTGGCGTCGACCAGCCTTGCGCGGATGGCGTCGAGGTCGAGGTCACCGACTTCGACCCGCACGGTGTCGAACAGCGGGTCTTGGCCCACGCGGAGCCCGGCCGCGGCCAGGGTCGCGCGCAATGTGATTGCTTTTTCGTGCACGCGCTGGGCGATGCGGGTGAGGCCATCGGGTCCGTGGTACACCGCGTACATCGACGACATGATCGCGAGCAGCACCTGGGCGGTGCAGATGTTGGAGGTGGCCTTCTCGCGCCGGATGTGTTGTTCGCGGGTCTGAAGCGCGAGGCGGAAGGCGGCGCGCCCTTCTTTGTCGACGCTGACGCCCACCATCCGGCCGGGGATCTGGCGTTTGTAGGCGTCCCGGGTGGCGAAGAACGCCGCGTGGGGGCCGCCGTAGCCGAGGGGAACGCCGAAGCGCTGGGCGTTGCCCACGCACACGTCCGCGCCCCATTCGCCCGGCGGCTTGAGCAGGGTGAGGGCGAGAAGGTCGGTGGCGGCGACGACGAGGGCGCCGTGGTCGTGGGCTTTTTGGGCCAAGGCGGAGAAGTCCGCGATGCGGCCATCGGTCGACGGGTAGGAGACCAGGCAGCCGAACGCATCCGAGAAGTCGAACGCCTCGGGCGCGCACACCACCACCTCGATGCCGAGGGGGGCGGCCCGGGTCTGGACCACTTCGATGGTCTGCGGGTGGCAGAGGTCGCCGACGAAAAAGCGCGACGATTTGTTCTTGGGGTTGACCCGCTGGAGCATGGTCATCGCTTCGGCCGCGGCGGTGGCCTCGTCGAGCATGGACGCATTGGCGATGTCCAGGCCGCACAGGTCCGACACCATGGTCTGGAAGTTGAGCAATGCCTCGAGCCGGCCCTGTGAAATCTCGCTCTGGTAGGGCGTGTATTGGGTGTACCAGCCGGGGTTCTCCAGGATGTTGCGCTGGATGACGCTGGGCACCGCGCAGTCGCTGTAGCCCATGCCGATGAAGGACCGAAACACGTGGTTCTGGTCGGCCAACCCGCCGAGCTCGTCGAGGAGCTCGGCTTCGCTTTGCGCCAGGGGAACGTTGAAGTCCTTGATTTGGCGAATGTCGTCCGGCACCGCTTGGTCGACGAGGGCCCGCAGGCTGTCCGCCCCCACCGTCTTGAGCATGTCCTCGATGTCCGCGGGGCGGGGCCCCACGTGCCGCCACACAAACGCGTCCGGCGCAATGTCCATGTCCGCCTGGCCCATCACATACCTCCCGGCGTGGCCGGTCTTTGTCCGTCAGCTGCCGCTGGCGAGGTGGTCTTTGTACGCCGCCGCATCCATCAGCGCGTCGATGTCGCCCGGGTTGCTCGGCTTGATCTTGATCATCCACGCGTCCCCGTAGGGGGAGCTGTTCACGGTTTCGGGGCTGTCCACCAAATCCGCGTTGACCTCGACGACCTCGGCGTTGACCGGCGCGATGAGGTCGCTCACCGCCTTGACGCTCTCCACCACGCCAAAGGGCACATCCTTTTTCAGCTCTGTGCCCACGTCGGGCAACTCCAAGAACACCACGTCGCCGAGCTCGGCCTGCGCGTGGTCGGTGATGCCCACCACGTAGCTGTCCCCGTCCGCTTTCACCCATTCGTGATCGGCGGTGTAGCGAAGGTTGTCAGGAACGTTGTCACTCATGGCTCAGACTCCTCGGTCTTTTGTGCAATGTCAGCTCTCGGATCAGGTCTTGGCTCGTCGGTAGAACGGCAGCTTCACCACCTCGGCGGGCACCGCCTGGCCGCGCACGTCCACCGCCACCGTGGTCCCGGGTTTGGTGAAGGCCTTGTCGAGGTAGGCCATCGCCACCGGCACGTCGAGGTGGGGGGCGAGGGTGCCGGACGTGACCCGGCCGATGGCGGCGCCTTCCGTGCTGTTTACGTCGTAGCCGGCGCGGGGGATGCGTTTGCCGTCGATGCGCAGGCCGCGCAGCCGGCGGGTCACCCCCCGGGCCTTTTTCTCGACCAGCGCGGCCCGGCCGATGAAGTCCACGCCCTTGTCGAGCTTGACCGTGAAGGCCAGCCCCGCCTCATAGGGATCGCAGGTGTCGTCGATGTCGTTGCCGTACAGACACATTCCGGCTTCTAGCCGCAAGGTGTCGCGTGCCCCGAGCCCGCAGGGCGTCACCGCACACACGTCGGAGCCGAGCAGGGCCCGCCACAGCGCAGGCCCGTGGGCGTTTTTGGTGTACAGCTCAAAACCGTCCTCCCCGGTGTAGCCGGTGCGGGCGGCGATGACCTCGGCCCCGTCGTGGGCGAGGAGCCGGAACGAGAACGCGTCCACCCCCGACAGGTCCTCGCCGAGAACCCGGGCACACACCGCCTCGGCCTTCGGCCCTTGGACCGCGATCTGCACCCAGTCATCGCCCTCGTCGCGCACGGTCACGCCGTCGCCGAAGTCGGACGCGACCCTTTGAATGTGGGCGGTGTCCTTGTCGCGGTTGCCCGCGTTGGTGCAGATCAAAAACGCGTCGTCCGCCCACCGGTACACGATGAGGTCGTCGATGAACGTGCCCTGCTCGGTGAGCATGCCCGTGTACAGCGCCTGGCCGGGGGCGAGGGCGGCCACGTCGTTGCTGACCAAACGCTGCACGCAATCGAGCGCCTGTGGCCCCTCGACGAACACCTCGCCCATGTGGCTGACGTCGAACAGCCCACAGCCGGTGCGCACCGCCGCGTGTTCGGCCTTGTCCGAGGTGTACCGCACGGGCATGGCGTACCCGGCGAACGGCACCAGCTTGGCCCCCAGGGCCTTGTGCTCGTCGACGAGGGCGGTGTGCTTCAGGGTCTCGGTCACGACGCCGCCTCTTGTTCGGCCAGGCCCAGGCGGCGCGCGTGGGCCACTTGGGTGTTGTGCATCAGCATGGCGATGGTCATCGGGCCCACGCCCTTGGGCACGGGGGTCACGGCCCGGGCCACGGTGAGCGCGGCTTCGGTGTCGACGTCGCCGCGCAGCTTGCCATCCTCGCCCCGGTTGATGCCCACATCGATGACCACCGCCCCGGGCTTGATGTGCTCGGCCCCGATCATGTGGGCCCGGCCCACCGCGACCACGAGGATGTCGGCGAGGCGGGTCACGCTGGGCATGTCCCGGGTGCGGCTGTGGCAGATGGTCACGGTGCAGTTCTCGGCGAGCAGAAGCTGGGCCATGGGTTTGCCCACAATGTTGCTGCGGCCGACCACGACCGCGTGGGCCCCTTCGAACGTCGTGTCCATCTCGCGCAAAAGCCGCAGGCAGCCCTTGGGCGTACAGGGCACAAAACCCTCGAAGCCCAACGAGAGCCGGGCCACGTTCTCGGGGTGAAATCCGTCCACGTCCTTGTCGGGGTCGATGGCCCGGATGACCTTGCCCTCGTCGATGTGCGCGGGGAGGGGCAGCTGAACGAGAATCCCGTCGACGTCGTCGCGGGTGTTGAGCTCATCGATGAGGGCGAGCAGGGCTTTTTCCGACGTGGCCGCGTCGAGCTCGTGGTGCAGCGAGATGATGCCGCACTTCTCCGCCGCCTTGCGCTTGTTGCGCACGTAGACGTGGCTCGCCGGGTCTTCGCCCACCAGCACGGTGGCGAGCCCCGGGGCGCGGTGCCCCGCGGCGGTGCGCCGCTGCACGATGTCTTTTACTTCCGCGCGGACCTTCAGCGAGATGCCGCGCCCGTCGATGATCTCGCCGGCCATACGCCCTCCGTGGGGCGGGAAATGGCCGGAAAGCGCGCCGAGGACAACCCCCGAATGCGCGGTTCGGGCGGGACGCCATGACGCTCAGCGCCAAACCTGGCGGCTCAGGTGTGGTTGCGCCACGCGTCGATGGCGATGGGCAGGCGGGGGGCGTGTCCGAGGAGCACCTGGGCGATGCTGTCCACGATGGGCAGCCCCGGGCTCTTCTCCAGCCAGTAGAACTCCCCCACCGCGTTGACCTCGAGAAACACGCAGCGCCCGTCCCGGGTGATGACAAAGTCGGCCGCGGCGTAGTTGAGGCCGATCTCGCTGACCAGGCGCAACAGACCCTGCTCGACGTCGGGCGGGAGCGTGGTCGGCGTCCAATCGTGCAGCAGCCCGATGCCATCGCGGCGCCAGTCGGTCTTTGTGTGTTCCCATTTCTGAGAGTCGATGGCCGCGGCCATGACCTTCTGGCCCACGACGGTGACCCGGAGTTCGATGTCCTTGTCGAGGTGTTCTTGAAACACCATCGGGCAGTACGCGAGCCCGGAGAGGTCCTCCAGGTCACCGGGCGCGATCACGTTGGTGAACACGACGTTCTCGATGCCCTCCCGGTAGATCGCGAAGCTGTGCTGCATCTTCGAGATCATGCGGCCCCCGGTCACGTCGAAGAAGGCGCGGACCTCGTCGGGGTCGTTGCTGAACAGCGTCCGCGGAATGTCGAGCCCGAGCTCGGCGGCGCGCCGGAGCTGGAGTTCTTTGTGGTCGCAGCGCCGGACGTTCTCGAGGGGGTCGAGGTGAAAACAGTCCAAGGCCGCGATCATACCAAACAGCGTGCGCCGCACCTCGCCCACGCACGCCGGCCGGGTGTCTCCGAGGCTGTGCGGCAACGAACGTCCCGCGTAGAATCTGCGGTACCACACGGCCGCGACCTCATCCAGGTCGACGCGCACGTCCCCGGAGCGCAGCACGCGCCGCGGGGCCTGGCGGTTGCCAAGTTCGGTGCTGATCTGGGTGCGCGTGGGGTACAGATCGGTGTTCAAGCGCACCGGCACCGCGCCCCGCGCGAGCAGGGCGCGGCTGACGTCATCGATGCACGCGTTGTCGTCGGACTTGGTGATGATCAGGACCTTCTCGCCGCTCACGCGTTGTCCTCCTGGTCGCGCGGACCGGGGTCGGCCTCGTCGCCGCACAAGGCCGCGGCGATGGCGTCCCCGATGGGCAGGCCGAGCTCCAGCTCCAGCCAGCCCCATTCTCCCGCGGGGTTGACCTCGAGGAACACGAGGTCCCCGTCCGGGGTCTCGATGAAGTCCGCGGCGCCAAACACCAAACCGAGCTCGCGCATCAGCCGCAACAACGGCCCCCGCGCGGCCGGGGGGAGCGCGGCCTCGACCCAGCGCACCCCGTCGCGCTTGGTCAGCCGCCGCCAATCCGTGCGGGCCGCGGCCACGCCCTGGGCATCGACCGCGCCGGTGAACAAGCGGTCCCCGACGACGATGACGCGCAACTCGCGCCGCTTTTGCACCGTTTGTTGAAAAATCTGCGGCGCCCACCGTACCTCGTCGATGGCGGCCATGTCGTCGTCAGTGACCGGCGAGGTATACACAAAATCGCCGGTCCCGCGCATCGTCTGCGACAAGGGCACGAGCAGCTTGGTCACCACCGCGCCGCCTTGGTCGGCATAGAACGCCCGCACCTCGTCGGGGTCGTTGCTCACCAGCGTCGGGGGCAGGCGCAGCCCCACCCGGGCGGCGCACGAGAGCTGCAGGAGCTTGGACTCGGCCCGCGTGCCCGCCTCGAGGTCGTTGACCCACCGCGCCGGCACCAGCGGCAACCCGTCAAAGAACGCGGCCCGGGCTTGCCGGCGGGCATGGGCCGCGTGCTGGGGGGCCATCTCCGCGGGCAGCCGACCGGGCCACATCCGCCGGGCCCACACCGCCTCCACCTCGTCGAGCTCGATGAGGCCGTGCACCGTGCGGTACCGCATGGCGGTGCGGTCGCCAAACCGAAAACTGAGCGCGTCCTCAGCCGGCACCCGGTCGGTGTCGATGCGCAGGCTCCGGCGCCCGCGCGCGGCCAGGCCCGCCTGCACCCGGTCGATGCAGTAGTAGTCGTCGCTGTGGGTCAACAACAGCGCGAGGGGTCCACGCTCCGGGGCCACGATCCGCGCGATCTCAGCGGCCGCCGTCCTCGTTGTCGGACGGGAACTTCATCGTGCTGTAGGTGACGCCGCCGCCGTCTTCGGCGCCGCCCCCGTCCTCGTTGTCGGACGGGTATTTGGCCGTCACCGCGTCGCCGATGTCGCCCACGTCTTCGTCGGCGTCGGACGGGTACTTCTCGGTGGCGATGTCGTCGCCGATGCGATCGTCGCCCCCCCCGTCTTCGTTGTCGGACGGATATTTCAACGTGACCATGTCGCCCACGTCGTCGGCGCCACCGCCGCCGTCCTCGTGGTCGGACGGGTACTTCTCGGTGACCGCGCCACCGACGTCCCCGCCGCCCATGTCTTCCTCGTCGGAGGGGGCCTTTTCGGTGACCGCGACCCCGCCGCCGAGGCCGCCCACGTCGGCCCCGCCGTCCTCGTGGTCGGACGGGTATTTGCGGGTCTCCATGCGCGGCCCTTCGGACATGGTGTCTTCGTTGTCCGACGGCGCCTTCATCGTGACCATCACGCCACCTTCGTTGCCGGCGCCCCCGTCCTCGTTGTCGGACGGGTATTTGCGGGTCTCCATCACCGGGCCGGTCTCGCCGCCCCCGCTGTCCTCGGCGTCGGACGGGAACTTCTTGGTCGTCTTCTCGACGTCACCGGTCTGTTGCTGCGCGCGCTGCGCGTTTTGGTTCTCGAGGAACCGGGCGAAGAACGGCCGCGCCGCCTTCTGGTCGGCCCCGGGGACAAAGCCGAGGTCCGCCGCCTTTTTGTGCAGCGCCCGCAGGCCGGCGCTCTTGGGGTTGACCGCTTGGTAGACCTGCTGGGCGGCATCGAGCGCGCGGCCGAGGTCGAGGCGCGCGGGCTCCGAGCCGACCCGGTCGAACTGTTGCTGGGCGGCGTCGAGCACGTTGTCCACCGCCCGCCGCATCAGCGTGCCCCGGTCCTTGACCAGGGTGCCGAGCTGTTGGGCCACGTCGGAGGTGGGGTTGTCGCTCTTGTGGGCTTGCTCGGCCGTCTTCAGCGTCTGCAGAACTTGGACTTGGCTGGCCACGTCGGGGGTGGCCTGGGTGAGCGCGTCCTGCACCAGCGCCTGGGCGGTGGGCACGTCGACGGGGCCGTGGTTCACGTCGAGCATGGCCAACGCCTGCACCCCCACCGGGGTGGTGGACAGCAGCTGGGCGACGTCGGCGCTCAGGTCCGCGGCCACCAGGGCGCCTTGCTGCAGTGACGTTGCGAGACCGGCCTCGAGTTTTTGGCGCAGGGCGGCGACGACGTCGTCGGTGACCACACGGGTCTGGCCCTGGGCGTGGAAGGCGTCGACGATTTGCGCAAACGCTGCCGGCAGCCGCGCCTTGTCCCCGGCGTCGATCACCGCCTGGCCGAGATTGGCGTCCTTGACGATGCGACCGGCGTCAGCGACAACCTGGTCGATGAGGGCGCGGGGGTTGTTCCGGGCGATGCGCATGGGGCTCTCCAACAAGCGGGGGTCTCGCCCCACATGTATCCCGGAACGCGCGGTTTTGGCGGGGGGGCACGGTGGCTGACCCGGTGCGGATTTGGATCGACCGGGGCGGCACCTTCACCGACGCAATTGCGGTCTATCCCTCTGAAAAAGCACGGTTTTGTAAGGTCCTGTCCAGCGACGAAGCCCCGCTTCAAGCGATCGAAGAACTCCTGGGTATCCAGTCCTCGGACGATCGCCGGACCATCGACGCGCGGCTCGGGACCACGGTGGCGACCAACGCCCTGCTCGAACGCAAGGGCGCGCCCGTGGCCCTGGTGACCTCGCGGGGCCTGGGCGACGTGTGGCGCATCGGTGATCAGAGCCGCCCGGGGTTGTTCGACCTCGACATCGCCGCCCGGCCGCAACTGGCGGCGTTTGTGGTGGAGGTCGACGTGCGCGCCGACCGACACGGCGCGGTCCTCGGAGAGCTCGACGAGCACGCCCTCGCGGCGGCCTTGGGCGCAGCGCGGCAGGCGGGGGCCGAGGCGGTGGCGGTGGCGCTTTGTTTTGGCCACCGGGCCCCGGGGCTTGAGCAGCGCGTGGCCGCGGTGGCCCGGGGCATCGGTTTTGCCGACGTGGTGTGCAGCCACGAGGTGGCCCAAGAGGTGGGGCTGCTCGACCGCGGCCAGACCACGTTGGTCGAGGCGTACGTCGGGCCGCGGTTGCGGCGTTACTTCGGGTGGCTCGAAGCACAACGACCCGGCACGTCGTGGCGGTTTATGCAATCGAGCGGGGGCGTGGCCGGGGCGGATGGTTTTTGGGCCAAGGACGCGGTGCTCTCCGGCCCCGCCGGCGGGGCCACCGCCTTGGCCGCGCTCGCCCGTCTCGACGACGAGGCCGCGCTGCTGGGGTTCGACATGGGCGGCACGTCCACAGACGTCTGCCGCGTCGACGACGCGCAAGTGCCCACCCGGTTCGCCGGGGCCATCGACGGCATCGACATCCGCGCCCCCATGGTGGACATCCACACCGTGGCCGCGGGGGGCGGCTCGGTGTGCCGCTTCGTCGACGGGCGGTTTGTGGTCGGGCCCGAGAGCTGCGGGGCCGATCCAGGTCCATTGTGCTACGGGCGCGCGGGGGCGCGGGACCTGGCCATCGCCGACATCAACCTGTGCGCGGGTCGGCTGGTCGAAGACCGCTTCGCGTTTCCCCTCGACCGGGGCCGGGCGAAGGCGGCGCTCGCCCAGGTGGCGGCGTCGGCGGGGGTGCCCACCGACGAGGTGGTGCGCGGGTTCCTCGCGGTGTGTGACCAGGCCATGGCCGACGCCATCGCCCGCATCACCACCGCGCAAGGCCGGGACGTGCGCGGCTATTCTCTGTTTGTGTTCGGAGGGGCGGGGGGCCAGCACGCCTGCGCGGTGGCCGAACGCTTGGGCATCCGGCGCATCCTGTTCCATCCCCTCTCGGGGGTGTTGAGCGCGGCCGGGGTGGGCCTATGCGACGAAGTCCAACACGCCGCGCTCGATGGGGAAGACGCGCCCCTCGACGACGCGACCCTGGCCACGCTGCGCCGGCGCGCGGATCAGACCTTCCCCGCCCCGGACGGGACGTCGCGGGCGCTGTTCGCGGATGTGCATCCCGCGGGCACCCTCGACACCGTCTCGGTGCCGCTCGCCGCCGCCGGGGCCACGGCCGTGCGCACGCGGTTTTTGCAGACCTATCGCGAACGTTTCGGCCCGGTCGACGACGACGCCCCCCTCGTGGTGCGCACCCTGCGCGCGACGTTTCGAAAGCCGGCGACCGGCGCGCGCTGGCCCCGCGTCGATGTGCCACCCGCCGGGCCGGTGGGGCACCAGGACGTGCTCACCGGCACCGCCCGCGAGAAAATCCCCGTCTACGAGGTGCCGCTCGACGACGCGACCCTGCCGCTGGCCGGGCCCGCGTTGCTCGTGAGCGACACCGCGACGTTCTTTTTGGCCCGGGACCACGCGGTCACCGCACAGCAGAAAAGCCAAAGCTTGGTCATCGAACGGACCTCCGCCCCCGCGAAAAAGCCCGCGGACACCGCGCTCGATCCGGTGCGGCTCAGCCTGTTCGTCGGTGCGCTCACCTCGGTGGCCGAGCAGATGGGCGAGACCCTGCGGCGGACCGCGGTCTCGGCCAACATCAAGGAGCGGCTGGACTTCTCTTGTGCGGTGTTCGACCGGTCGGGGCGGCTTTTGACCAATGCGCCGCACATCCCTGTGCACCTCGGGGCGATGCAGGCCACGGTGGAGGCGTTGCTCGCCGACCAGGAGACCATTCGGCCCGGCGACAGCTTCGCCGAGAACGACCCGCAAAAGGGGGGCAGCCACCTCCCCGACGTCACCGTGATCAGCCCCGTGTTCGATGACGCAGGCACATTGCAGTTCTTTGTCGGCAGCCGCGGCCACCACGCCGACGTGGGCGGCATCGCCCCGGGCTCGATGCCGCCCTTTTCCACCCGGCTCGACGAGGAGGGCGTGGTCCTCTCGCACCTGCGCATCGCGGCCGAGGGACAGTACCTGCCCGACGTGGTCCGGGCCGCGTTCTCGTCTGGCCCGCATCCCTCCCGCGACCCGGGCGCCAACGTGCACGACGTGCGCGCCCAGTGGGCGGCCAACCAAAGGGGCGCGGCGCTGTTGCTCGACCTCGTCGCCCGCTGGGGCGAAAACGCCGCCCACGCCTATGCCCAACATGTGCAGGACAACGCCGCCGCCACCGTGCGCGCGGCCATCGCCGCGCTCCCGGACGGCACCCGCACGTTCGCCGACCAGCTCGACGACGGCACCAAGGTGGCGGTGACCCTGCGCATCGCCGGCGACCAGTTGACGGTGGATTTTGCCGGCACCGGCGCGCGCCACCCGCGCAACTTCAACGCGCCGAAGGCAGTGACATTGGCATGCGTGCTCTACGCCCTGCGCGTGTTGTGCCGACGGCCCATCCCGCTGTGCGCGGGCTGTTTCGAACCGGTCACGGTGCTGATCCCCGACGGCGGTCTGCTCGATCCCGGCCCGGGGGCGGCGGTGGTCGCGGGCAACGTGGAGACCTCGCAGCGCGTGGTCGACGTGCTGCTCGGCGCGTTTGGGCTGTGTGCCGCCAGCCAAGGCACGATGAACAACCTCGCGTTCGGCAACGACACGTTTGGGTATTACGAGACCATCGCCGGGGGGGCGGGCGCGGGGCCGACCTTCGACGGGGCGTGCGGGGTGCACACCCACATGACCAACACGCGCATCACCGACGCCGAGGTCCTCGAGGAGCGCGCGCCGGTGCGGGTGGTGCGGTTTTCGTTGCGACCGGGCAGCGGGGGGGCCGGGCGCCACACCGGCGGCGACGGGGTGGTGCGCGAACTCGAAGCGCTCGCGCCGCTGTCGGTGAGCATCCTCAGCCAAAGGCGGGACACGGCCCCCTTTGGGCTCGACGGGGGCGGGCCCGGCGAACCGGGTGTGAACCGCAAAAACGGTGAGCGGGTCGACGGGTGCACGTCCTTCGAGGTGGACGCGGGCGAACGGTTCTCGGTCGAGACCCCCGGTGGGGGCGGGTTCGGCTCCCAGGAATAGCCAACAGGCAGTGGCGCCAGGGTCGATGGGTGTGGCCGGAGGCTTGGCGCTGTGGGCGCTTGGCATGGCGTTGGCTAACTACACAATTCACGCCCCCCTCCGGCCCCCGTTTGCGAAGCAAACCCAAGCCCAAGGCGGCGGCGCAGCCGACGTTGGGGCCCCCCGCACCCCTTTTGGGGTGGGGCCAAAAAATTGCACCCACCCCCGACGGGACACACCTGTCCCGCCCGCCGAACCTCCCGACTGGCTTCGCTGCGCGCTTTCACTGTATCCGGCGCCGGCGGCGGCCATTTGCGTTTGCCCAGATCAGCCCGGTGCCCAACAACCCAGAACTACCCCGCGGTGACGTCCACCCCGTCGATGACCACCCACGGGCTCTTGGTGGCGAAATCGCCGTGTAGGGTGTCGCCCACCGCCACCACCTTGTCGAGCAGTGCAAAGGCATTGCCGGCGATGAGCGTCTCCTTCACCGGGTGTTGGCGTTTGCCCCCCGAGACCCAAAAGCTGTTCTTGGCCACCCCGGAGAAATCGCCGGAGGTCCCGTCGACGTTGCCGGCCAAACGGCCGACGAACAGACCATCGCCGACCATGTCGAGCAGCTCTTTTTCCGAGGTCGTGCCCGGGAGCACATCGATGTTGGTGCCGCCGATCCCGGGGGTGCCGCGCGCCGAGCCAGACGCGTGTCCCGTGCTCTTTTGGCCCGCGCGCCGGGCGGTCTTGCCGTCGTACATGAAGCCGCCGAGCACGCCCTGGTCGAGCACGGAGAAGCGCCGGTGGGGCAAACCTTCGCGGTCAAAATGGGACGAGCCGATGCCGCCCTTTTTGGTCCCGTCGTCGACGATGCTGATCAAGGGCGAGGCCACCTGCGCGCCGATCTTGTCCCCCCACTTGCTCTTGCCCTTGAGCACCCGGTCGCCGTCGATGGCGTCGTAGATCGCGGACAGGAAAATGCCCTCAAACGCGTCCGACGAAAACACCACCTTGCCCTTGTAAGACTGCGCCGCCTTCGGCCCGAGGTGGGCGAGCACCTTCTCCGCGAACGCCAGCGCGACCTCCTCGAGGGCGAACCCTTTCGCCTCCCGGATCCCGCGGTATTCATGATCGAACGCGCCCACCTCGTCATCGGTCACGGCCATGCCGTAGAGGCCAAAGCTGCCGTACGACTCAATGCCACTGGTCTTGACCCCGAGGCTGTTGTGCACCGCGGACGCGGTGGCGGTCACCCCGTAGGCGCCGTCGACGCTGACCCGGCGGTCGACCCCCTTGGCGGTGGCGAGCATCTCCGCCGCGGCCTCGGCCGCGTCGTCGGGCCCGAGGGCCAAAAACGCCGGGTCGTGCAAGCCGTCCACCTCGGTGAGCGGCTCGGGGGAGACAAACCCGTTGGCCTCGTCGGCCCCGGACGCGGCCGCGATGGCGAGGGCGTCGTCCACCGCCGCGCGCAGCGAGGCGTCGTCGAAGCGGTTGACGTAAGAAAACCCCACCCGGCCCTCGCGCAGGACGGTGATGCCAAACGCGTAGTGTTCGGCGGCCGAGACCGCCGAGAGCTCGTTTTGTTCGATGCTCGACGAGACCTCGTCGGCGTAGTCCGCGCAGACCTCGGCCCCCTCCGCGCCGCCGTCGAGGGCGAGCTGCAGGGCCTTGGCGCAGGTGTCGTCGAGCTGGGCCCGTTTGGCCTCGAGTTTGGTGGTCTTGCTCACGCGCCCTCCTGACCGGCGAGGGTGAGCTCGCAGCGCACGTGGGGGCCCCCGGCGTCCACCTTGGCTTGCTGCCCCTTGCCACAATATCCCGAGCCCAAATCCCATTCGAACTGATCACCGACCCGGTCCACCGAGCCCAACACCTCGAACGCGTCGCCGGTGATGGTCGTGCCCCGGTGCAGGGGCCCAAGCTTGCCGTTCTTGATCGGGTAGACCTCCCCGACGACAAACATGAACTCCGCGTTGGCATCGGCCTGGCCGTTTTTGGCCCCCGCGAGCAACACCCCGTCTTTGGTGTCGGCGATCATCTCCTCGAGCTTGGTCTCGCCGGGCTCGATGTACGTGTTGCGCATGCGGATGAGCGGCACGTCGTCGTACTCGAAGGCGCGGGCGTTGCCGGTGGGCTCGACCCCGAACTTCGCCGCGGTCTCCCGGTTGTGCAAATACCCCTTGAGCACCCCGCGCTCGATGATGGTGGTCTTCTGGGTCGGCACCCCTTCGTCGTCGACCAGCACCACGCCGCCGGCCCCGGGCTGGTGCTCGGAGTGGCCCGAGTCGCACAGCGTCACCAAGTCGGACGCGACCTTCTGGCCAAGCTTGCCCGCCGCCGCCGACCCCGACAGCACGAAGTCCGCTTCGACGGTGTGGCCGATGGCCTCGTGCACCAACAGGCCCAACACCGCCGGGGTCAAGATCGCTTGCACCTTGCCCCCGTCGACGTACCCGGCGCGCAACAGGTCGGTGGACATCTTCACCGCGCGCTCGGCCATCTCCTCGGGGGACATCCGCGCGAACAGCTCGGTCAAGCCCCCGGTGTGACCGGACGCTTCGGTGTGGGACTGCAGGTCGCCCTCGAGCTGGCTGACCACATTGACGCGAAACTCCGGTTTCTCGTCCACGAGGTGGACCCGGGCCCCGTCGCTGGTGAGGATGAACTTCTCGTCGATGAGCTCGGTGTAGCCGGTGGCGCCCGACGTCACCCGCTGGCCCAGCTGCTTCAGGCTGTTTTCGATGCGGACGCAGAGGTCGATCTTCTCGCCGAAGGGCAGCTCGCTCACCCGGCGGTGGGCCTCGGTGACAAAATCGCCCTGGCCGAGCGTGCCGGTGGCGAGGGTCTTGGCCTCACCGGTGCGCACTTTGGCCGCTGCTTTCGCCGCGGTCTCCGCCCGGGCCACCGCCGCCTGCACGCTGGCGGGATCGAGCAGGCTGGTCGAGGCAAAACCCCACGCGCCCTTGTGAAACACCCGCACGCCCACACCGCAATGTCGTTGCGAGCGCACGGTCTCGATTTTTCCGTTCTCCACCAACACCCGTCGCGCGGTGCGGTCGTGCCACCGCAGCTCGGTGTAGTCGTCACCCAGGCGCACGCCTTCGAGCACATCAAACATCGTCACCTCAACGGACCGGGTCCATCGGGGACTCTACTCACCATGTGGGCAGGACACCACCGCGCCCCGGGGCGACGGGGTCAGGCCTGGGCGCCGCCGGGCACGTTGATGAACCCCATCGGGCTCACCCCCAGCCGGGCGTAGATCTCTTCCCAGCGGTCGGGGTGGGCGACATTGTCGAGGAGCTCGGCGTCGAACGCCGCGTGGAGCCAACCGCCCCGCTCGAGCTCGACGTCGAGTTGGCCGGGGCCCCAGCCCGAGTAGCCGAGCAACAACTCGAACGCCCCGCGCAGCTCGCCGGCGGCGGCCTTGATCAACACATCCCGCGAGGGGGTGATCGACAGATGGGGCAAGACCCCCATGCCCGGGGCGAGGGGTTCGCCCGGCTCGTGGTGGTACAGCACGAACCCCGAAAAGCCAGACACGGGTCCGCCCACCAAGACCTTCTGGTCGGGCACGCCGATCTCGATCTCGAGGTCGGCGAGCAGCTCGTGCAGGGTCATTTCCGAGTACCGGTTGACGATGAACCCCATCGAGCCGTCCTCGTCATGGGCGGCCAACAGGACCACGGACTTGTCGAAGTTGGGGTCCGTCAGCGACGGGGGGGCGATCAAAAAGCCGGGCGCCAACTGGTCGTTCAACACCGTCACGGGACCTCCTGACTTCAGCATACCAGCCCGCTGGGGCGCAGGTGGGCTCAGGACGTCGACAACACCCGACACACCCAGGTCGCCTGGGGGCGCGATTCTGGCACGCCCAACAAGCCCGGGTGATCGGGGCCCGCATCGAGGCGCGCCACGACCTGTAGGCGTTGCTGCCCCATGTGGGCGGCGTCGGCCACGACCTCGGCGAACTCCAACTCGGACAGCGGCGCGGCTTGCGGCCAGGTGATCAACAGCCGCCCCTCCGAGAGCAGGCGCATCGCCGCCCGGTGCCGCTCGAACACCGCTTGCCGGGCGTCGTCCTTGTTCATCACCGCGGATTGCCGCAGCGGGTGGAGCACCACGACGTCGAACCGTTCGTTGGTGTCGCCGAGCTCGCGCATGCGCTCGGTGCCGTCGGCGCACTCGACGTCGATCTTGTCGGCCAAGCCGTTTTGGTCGATGTCCGACAACAGCGACGAGACCAGCTCGCGCTCGGGTTCGACCGCGAGCACCGACCGCGCGCCCGCGTCGGCCAACTGCAAGCCGAACCCCCCGTCGGACGCGTCCACGTCGAGCACCCGGCCGCGGGCGAAGCGCCGGATCGATCGCTGGGCGCTCAGCCGCGCGGTGAGGCCAAACAGCTCAAACGAGCTGGCCAGATCCAGTGACATCAGCAGCCGCCCATGGTGAAAGCGCACCATCGCGTCATCGCCGTGTTTGCGGGTGCCCACGAACGCCCCCGTGGCCGGGTCTTGGCGCCAATGCACGACCTTCTGCGCCCCGGTCACGTCGACGAGCAACGGCAGCAGGGCGTCAAAGATCGCGTCCGTGGCCTCGCACACCGACGTGGCGAACAGCCCTTCGCCAAACCGATCGATGAACAGCCGCGGCATCCCGTCCGCCTCGGCGTGGCACAGCCGGTAGGCGTCGGCGCCCATCAAGTCCGCGCGCCGGCGCTTTTCCGCCCGCTCGAGGCGCGTGCGCATCAGGCTCAGGGGGTCCCGGGTCCGGGCCGAGCTGAACAGCCGCAGCCGGACGTCCTCGTGCGGGCAGAACAGCGCGGTCCCCAGGGGCAGGGCGTTTTCGTCGACGACATCGATGAACGGTCCGCCGTTGCCCTCCACCTTGGCCACATCCGCGGCCATCAGCCACGGCCGGCGCCGGTTGGCCTCGCGGTGGGCTTTGAACGAAACGGTGGCGGTTCCAAACGGCGTGTCCACGTCGGCGCTCCTTTGCCCGCGCAGTCTACCCGAATCCCGGTACCGCGCAGTGCGCGCATTTCGTTGTCGCCCAAAACGTGGTTTATGACGCGCGTGGGCTTGTTCAACGACCCGGATCAAGTTGCCGAGGACCTCGTGCCCGCGGTGCTCGCCCCCGCGGGCGAGATGCTCATGGACGCGTTGCCCCCGTTCGCCGCGGACCAGTTGGTGGTCGAGCTCGGGGCCCGCGTCGGCTTGTGCACCGGGCCGCTCGCGGTGCGCGCGCACAAAGCGGGCGCGCGGTTTGTCGCGGTGGAGCAGCAGCGCAAGCTGCTCGCCCACGTGCCCCGGGCCGCGCCGTTGCGCATCCAGGCCAAGCTCGAGCAGCTCCCGTTCGCGTCGGAGAGCGTCGATCACATCGCGGCGAACTGCGCGCTTTTGACCCGCGAGAGCAGCTCGCGCCGGGCGCTGGCCAGCGCGTTTCGCGTGCTCAAGCCGGGCGGGTCGTTGACGATGACGACGCTGCTCGAGGGCAGCTTCGAAGAGCTTTGTGATCTGCTCGTCGAGGCGTGCGAGCAGGCGTCGCTGTTCGACCTGCAAGCGGCGGTGCTCGACGGGCGCGACGAGTTCGTCGTCGAGCAGGGCGCGGTGGACGCGCTGTTCGAGACCGGCTTTCGCCACCTCTCGACCGGCGTGGCCGAACACGCGGTGCTGTTTCCCGACGGGCCCGCGCTCATCGCGGACACCTTCGTGCGCCGGACCGCGCTCGCGCTGGTGATGCGGGCCCACACCACGTTGCCCCCCGAGGCCCTGGCGCGCTTGTCCCGGGCGGTGGACTCGTACTTCGAGGACACCGACTTCGTGGTCCGGATCCGCCTCGGGGTGTTCCGCGCCGAGCGCCCCGCCCAAGATGTGCTCGCGCCCCCTAAGGGCATGTAAATACTGATCTTTTTGGTCCGGCCGACCGGACCGGGCCCGAAGTCACGGCCGGTTCCTTGTCTTGACCCCATTTGGCGCTCACGATGTGAGGCAACGGAGGTCGAACCCTATGTCGATCAAAGATTTTGTGGTGTCCGCCAGCGTGGCGGTGGGCAACGTGGCCAGCCGCGAGCGCGACCGGGACACCATGGCGCGCCACAACGACGGCCGCCCGCGGCCGGTCGAGGACCGGGCCAAAGGCCGGGTCAAAGCGGTGGTGCGCGAGGGCACGGCCAAGTTGGTGGTCAGCCAGACCGCGCACATGGGCGCCAAGGAGCTCGCCAAGCGGGTGAGCCAGGAGACCCTCAAAAAGGTGTTCGGGGTGCTCGCCAAGTCGCCGGCGGCGGCCGCGGGTTCGGCCTTGTTCGCGTTTGACGTGGCCCGGGACGGGGCGCGGTTCGCGTCCGGCCGCATCGACGGCGGGGAGTTCGCCGAGCGGGTGGGCGGCAACGCCGTCGGGCTCGCGGGCGCGGCGGGCGGCGCCTACGTCGGCAGCTTCGTCGGGACCCTGGCCATGCCCGTGGTCGGCACCGCCCTCGGGAGCGTGGTGGGCGGCGTCATCGGCGGCATCGGCGGCGACACCTACGGCCGCCGCAAGGTGCGCTCGGTGCTCGGGCGCGACGACGAGTGGGACGACGAGGACGACTGGGAAGATTGACCCCCGGCGGCGGGGGCCGCGTCGTGTTATCGAGACGTCATGCGCACCCGCTCGGTCCTGTTGACCATCTTCTGTTGGGGAATCGCCGGGGCGGGTTGCGGCCCGCTTGCAGGCCCATTGTGCACGGCCGACCCCGGGGGCGACCCCTGCCTATCCACCTTTGGGTACGCAGGACAGGGCGCGGAAAATCCCATGGTGCTGATTTTTGATGCCCGCTTTGAAGACGCCGACGGCAACCTCGGCCGGGGCTTTTTGGAGACCTACATCGACGGCAACGCGACCTCGTTGGGGGGCTTGCCCTTGGATGAGATCTTCCACCAGAACGCGGTTCGTTATGATGCCACCGAAGGCGATTTGACCTTCTGGTTGGAGTTGACCGTGGGCAGCGATCAGCTGCCGGAGAGCGGCACCACTTTCACCGTCGGCGTGCGCGCGCGCGACGAGGACGAAAATCCCAGCAACACCGCCGAGGTGGAGCTGCAGCTGGACTACTGAAGACCACTGAGACACCCACGGGCGGCCCCATGAGCGACGAGTTTGAGGACGACATCAACCGCGGCGACGAGCCCCTCGACGAAGAGGGCTCGGGGTTCGGCACCAAAGGGCTGAGCGATCTTTTCCGCCGGGCGCTGATGACCGGCATCGGCTCGGTGTTCATGACCGAGGACATGATTCGGCGCACGCTGTCGGACATGAAGATGCCCAAAGAGGCCGTCGCCTACGTCGTGTCCCAGGCGGACAAGACCAAAAAGGACCTCGTCAGCGCCTTGGCCCGCGAGCTGCGTCATTTCCTCGACGGGCTCGAGCTGCAGGAGCTGATCAGCAAGTCGTTCGAGAACAAGACCTTCGAGATTCACACCACCATCAAGGTCATCCCCGACGAGTCGGGCACCGGCCAGAAGCTCGAGCTGGTCAAACAAGAGACGACGATGGCGGCCGCAGACAAGCCCAAGCGCCGCCGCCGCAAAGAATCGGCCACCGAAGACGACTGAGGCTACGGCACCGGGAGGGGCGTGGACTCGTTGCGCAGCTTGCGCAGCCGGCGCTCGACCCGGGCGTCGGGGATGAGGTTCACCCGCACGCCCTCGACCTGCAAAAACTCACGAATGGTGCGCTCGTTGATCGCCTCGGAGCGGGCGAGGGTCTTGTCCACCCGGACGAGAATGGAATCCAGCCGCCCGCTGGCTTCGCGCACATCGGCCATGGCCACGCGCAGGTCCTTGATCGCGGCATCGGCATTGTCCACCGCGGGGTCGACCTTCTTCATGATTTGGGCGAGCAGCTCGGGGTCCATCTCGGCGAGGATTTGGTCGATGCGATCGGTGGCGCGCTCGAGCTTGGAAAAGAGCGTGGGCCCTTTGTCTGCGCCCATGGCGAGAATCATCTGCACGTCGTCTTTCGACGACGCGACCAGGTCGCTCAGCTCGCGGATGAGCTGGCCCGCGTCGCCCACGGTGGAGGCGAGGCTGCCGGCGAGCTCGTCGCCGTCGGTCTCGCGCAGCAGCTGATCGAAGCTCGCGATCGCCTTCTCGAAGGGCGGGGTGATCACGTTCAGGCTGTTCACCAATTGCGCGGCGGAGCGGATGAGCTGATCGATCTCGACGGTGGGGGTGTTCTTTTCGATCACGCCCCCCGCGGGCACGATGGCCGCGGGCGGGGCGCCGGGATCGAGGTCGATGTATTTTTCGCCCAGCAGGGTCTTGCTCCGGACCGCGGCGATGGCGTCGGCGTGCAGCTCGACGTCGGGCTCCACCGCGATGACGACCTCGGCCTGGCGCCCGCGGATGCCGATGCGGTCCACGACCCCGATCTTCACCCCCGCGATCGCCACCGCGTTGTCCTCGGTGAGCCCCAGCGCAGAGTCGAACAACAGGCTGTACCGGACCGCGTCCGCGGGGGCTCCGCCGCCCACCACGAGCGACAGCCACACGAACAGCCCCACCACCGCGAACACGATGGCGCCGAGGGCGGCCTCGGCGAGCTTCGATCTCGACTCCATCGCGTCAGGGTATCAACCCGAACCCAAATTCCTCAGCAAAAGCCCCGGGATGAGGCGCTCCAAGGCGCCTGGTGGCGCCATCTGCCCACATCCTGGTCACCACCGGACCCCAAGCCGCACGGTTCGACAGACCTGTCCCGTCACCAAGAGAACGCCATGAGGGCGGTGGTGCGGTTGCCGACCAACAGGAGCGGTTCGTCCTCGAGGGGGGCCAGGGAGAGCATGCCGTCGGCGGTGGTGGCGAACGACAACACCAACGCGTCGTCGGTCATGATGCAATTCCCCCAGTCGGAGATGCTCACGTCCACGTCGTCGGCGTTGCTGGTGATCTCGCGGGACCACGAGAGCGAGCCGGACTCAAACACACCAACAAAGGCACCCGGGGGATGAAAGTACGGCTCGGTCCCGGCGTACACAGACTTCACGCCGATGGCGCCGTTGGGGGCCAGGCACGTGGCTCTGGCGCCGTACGGCTCACCGAGGTCAACGGTTTGAATGATGGAACCGGTCTCGTCCACCGCCACGAGGAGGTGACCGTCTTCGGGAACGTCCGCGACCAAAGCACCGTCTGCGGTGCGAATCGTGCGCGGCGGGTCAAGCGTGGAATGGGCAAGCGAGAGGACCACGCCGTGGTCGTTGGCATCGCCGATCATACCACTCCCACTCGTCCACATCAGCGGCGCGACCGAGCCGTCGGGACTGATGCGGACCAGAGCGCGATCGACGTCCGCCGCGGGCGAGGCCAGCACGGTTTGCCCACCCCCCAACCCGTCGACCGTGACCTCCCCGAAGCTGACGCGCAGAAACATGAACACGTCGTCGCCGACACCTCCGGCGATGTCGCCACCGACGAACTCGCCGGCGGGGTTCGTGAGGTGAGCCGCCCCGACCACGGCAGTGTCGGGACCGAGGAACAGCAACACCGTCCCTTCTGTGTATAGCTGGCTTCCCAGCGGGGCGTTGACCTGCATCGAGGAGTTCGCCCCGTTCAGGCCGAGTGTTTTGCTGACCACGGCACCTGTCCCACGTCGCGCGCGGGCAGGGGTGCCCGAGCCCACCCCCTCCACGTCGAGGGTTCCCAACGTGTTTCCGTCCGCGTCTTGGCTTGTCACCCGAAAGAGGAGGTCGGGCGGGAGGGACGACGAGCGGTCCACATGAAATGTGACGCCGGCTGCCCCGAGCGCAATCGCGGGGGAATCTGCGACGCCGCTGGAGGCGACGACGGTTCCATCGGTCGAAAATCGAGTGAGCGGGAACTGACTCCCGGGAGGGTTGACCAGGATTTCAAGCGGGGTGCCCGGGTTAAACGTCAGTTCGTCCGTTTCGCCCCAGAGGGCGTACCCAGCGGCGCCATCGAGGACCACCGCGGACAGCCTTGGACCCGACGAACTGAACGACTCAGGCTCGACGGTGCGTAGACTCCACAACAGGGAGCCCGGCACGGGTTGGTCTCCGTCCCCGTCCCCGTCCCCGTCCCCGTCCCCGTCTCCGTCTCCGTCTCCGTCTCCATCCCCATCCCCATCCCCATCTCCGTCTCCATCACCGTCGCCCTGGGCCGGCACACACCGGTGGTTTTCGGGGTCAGACGCGTCCTCCCACTCAAAGCCGTTTTCGCATCTGACTTGGGCACCATCGTCAAGACAGTGAAACTCGAGCTGGCAGGGGCCTTGGTCATTGGTTGCCGGACCGCAGGCGGTCATGCCGATCAGCGCCACCGAAAAGACAAACCACACCGACACATTGGAACTGCACATACATCCTCCTGAGGCGCCAACCACCGTATGCCTCCGGAGATGTTTGTCCGCTGAACGTGCCGAAAACTGTCTTGCGGGCGGGCTTGAGGGCCCAACCGGCTGGCCACAGGTGGTTGGCTACAGGTTGGGTTCGCGATCCAAAAAGCCACGCACGGTGGGGTCGGTCGAGGCGAACACCTCGTCCTTTGGCCCGTAGGCGAGCAATTTGCCGCCAAAGAGCATGCCCACCTGGTGGGCGATGGCGCCCGCGCTCTGCACGTCGTGGGTGATGACCACGAAGGACAGACCGAGCCGCGCCTGCATCTCGTTGATGAGGGCATCGATGCTCGCCGACGTTTGGGGGTCGAGTCCGCTGGTGGGCTCGTCGAAGAACACGATCTCGGGCTCGAGGGCGATGGCCCGGGCCAAGGCCACGCGTTTGCGTTGACCGCCCGAGAGCGCGTCGGGCGTACGGCCCCCGACGCCGGGCAGGCCCACGAGCTCGAGCAGCTCCTGCACCCGGGCGTCGACCTCGGGGGCGGGCTTCTTCGCGACGTGTTTGAGCGGAAAGCCGATGTTGTCCGCGACCGAGATCGAACCGAACAGCGCCCCGTCCTGAAACAACATCCCGAACCGTTGGCGCAGCTTGAGCAGCTCTTTGCGTTCGAGGCTCTGCACATTTTTGCCGAGCACGATGACATCGCCCTTTTCCTGGGCCGCGAGGCCCACCGCGAGCCGGATGAGGGTGGACTTGCCCGTGCCCGAGGGCCCGAGCAGCACCGTGGTCTGGCCTGACGGAATCGAGCAGCTCACGTCGTCGAGGATGACGCGGTCCCCGTAACTCTTGGTCACGTGGTCGAGCACGATCGCGCCCTCGGGCATCGCTGCGCTCTCGCTCATCCCAGCACCTGCTTGCCATAGATGACATAGGTGAGCATCAAGCTCGCGAGACAGACCGCGATCATCGAGCGCACCACCGCGCGGTTGGTGGCCCGGCCCACGCCTTTGCTGCCCCCAGTGGTCTCAAAACCCTCGCGGGTGGCGACCACCCCGATGAGAAACCCGAGGATGGCCCCCTTGAACACGCCGGTGGTCAAATCCCCGATGTGCACACTCATCATCAGGTGCTGCCACATGCTGCCCCGGTCGATGCCGAGCTGCAGCACCCCGACGAGAAACGAGCCCACGATGCCGGTGGTGTTGCTCACCACCACACAAAAGGGCGTGCCCAGCACGCAGGCCCAGACGCGCGGGGCCACGAGCAGGCGGAAGGGGTCGATGCCCATCACCTCCAGGGCGTCGATTTGTTGCGAGACCCGCATCGCGCCCAATGCCGATGCAAACTCGGCCCCGGTGCGCGCCGCCACCGCGGCCGCGGCGAGCAACGGGAACACTTCGCGGACCCCGCCGAGGCCGACGATGGTGCCCGAAAACGGCCCGCCCCCGATGAGCGACAGCGACGCCGCGGCTTGTACGGTGAGCATGGCCCCGGCCGCGAACGCCACCGCCATCACCACCGGAATCGAGGTGATGAGCAGGCGCGAGAGCAATGCAATGACATCGCCGGGGTAGGGGAAACGAAGCGCCACCACGAGGGCGCGAAAACCGAACAGCGCGGTGGACAGCACCTCGAGCACGGGGTCGAGCAAGCGCTCCTTGACCAGCAGCGACACGGTGCTCACAACACGCCTCCGCCGGTCGCGCCATACACCGCGGTGTTGAGCAGGTAATTGGTGAACAGCACGAGGATGACGGTGGCGACCACGGTGCGGTTGGCCGCGCGCCCGACGCCGGCGGGTCCGCCGGTGGTGAAAAAGCCGAACGTGGCGCTCACCGATCCGATGAGCAGGCCGAACACGATGGCCTTCAGTTCGGAAATCCACAGGTCGGTGATGGTGATGCCGTCCCACATGGTCTGCTCGAACATGCCCTGGGGCATGTCGAACAGGTGCACGGCCGCGAAATAGGCCGAGAAGATGCCGATCAGCATCGCCACCGCGTTGAGGATGGGGCCGGTGATGGCCGCGCCGAGGATGCGGGGGCCGGCGACCATCGCGCGCGGGTCGAGGCCCATGACGTCGAGGGCGTCGATTTCTTCCTGCACGCGCATGGTCCCGAGTTCGGCCGCGATGCCGGCCCCGGCTTGGAAACAGATCATGACCGCGGAAAAGCCCGGGGCGAGTTCGCGCACGACCGTGGCGGCCAGCAAAGGCGCGAGCAGACGCTCGACCCCGAACATGCGGGTGAGGCTCAGGCTCTGCATCGCCAGCATCGCGCCCACCGGGCCGACGACCAGGGCCACCGGGACCAGGCAGCGTCGGGTGAGGGACAGGGCTTGCTCGGCGGTGTCGGCGAGGGCTTCGCGCGAGCGCAGGGTCGCCGCCATCGCGCTCAGGGCGAAGGCGATGACGCGGGGGACCTCGGCCAGAAAGGCCATCGTGGTCCGCCCGGTGGCAACGAACACCGAGGTCAACACCCCCCGAAGGTATCGGATCGCGTCGGGCGCATTCCAAAAAACCGTCCCGGTGCTACACGCCCAAGACGGCCTGAAGGGGCGTTGCGAGGGACGAGATGGCAGACCTGTTGTTGGAAATCGGCACCGAAGAGCTTCCCGCGTCGTTTGTGCGACCGGCCACCGCGTTTTTGGAGAAGGCGGCGGCGGGTCTGCTCGACGAGGCGCACCTCACCCACGGCGACATCCGGTGTGACGGCACGCCGCGGCGGTTGGTGCTCGTGGTGCGCAACGTGCTCGACAAACAGGAGGACCGCAGCTTCGAGGTCACCGGGCCGAAGGCGGAGATCGCCTGGGGCAAAGACGGTCAGCTCTCGAAAGCCGGCCTCGGCTTCTTGAAGGGGCGGGGGGCGGGGCCCGACGACGCGTACAAAAAGGAGACCAAAAAGGGCGCGGTCATCGCGGCCCAGGTCACCGAGGTGGGCAAGCCCGCGGGCGAGGTGTTGGCCCCCGCGCTCGAGGCGTTGCTGCCGAAGATTCCGTTTCAAAAACGCATGCGCTGGACCGACGGGCCCGAGACCTTCGGGCGGCCGGTGCGCTGGCTGGTGGCCAAGCTCGGCGATCAAGTGCTGCCGATGTCGTTCGCGGGGGTGGCGGCCCAGGACCAGAGCCGGGGGCACCGGTTCTGTGCGCCGGAGCCCTTTGTGGTCACGTCGGTGGACGGCTACCTGCAGGACCTGAAAGCAGCCAAGGTCACGCTCTCGTTCGACGAGCGCCGCCAGCTCATCGCGGACAAAGCAAGGGCATTGGCCAAAGAAGCCGGCGGCGTGTTCCGCGAGGACGACGACCTGCTCGACACCGTGGCCAATCTCGTCGAACACCCGTGGCCGATCCTCGCCAAGTTCGACGAACGGTTTTTGGAGGTGCCTAAGGAAGTGCTCATCTCCGAGATGCGCGAACACCAAAAGTACTTTGCCATCGAGGACAAAGACGGTTGGCTGTTGCCCTACTTCGTCGTGGTCGCGGGCAGCGAAGCCACCGACCCGGCCCAGGTCGCGGCCGGTCACCGCCGGGTGTTGACCTCGCGCTTCGAGGACGGCGCGTTCTATTTCCGCGAGGACCAAAAGACCACGCTGGCCGCGCGGGCGGAGAAGCTCAAGACCGTGATGTTCCAGCGCGACCTCGGTTCGGTCGCGGACAAAGTCGATCGCATCGGTGCGCTCACCGGGTGGCTCGCCGACGCTGCGGGCCTGTCCGCCGACGAGAAAAAGACCGCCCAGCGGGCGGCGGCCCTGAGCAAGGCCGACCTCGTGTCGGGGGTGGTCGGTGAGTTCCCCGACCTGCAGGGCCACATGGGTCGCATCTATGCCAAGCTGGACAAGGAGCCGGAGGCCGTGGCCGAGGCCATCGCCGAACACTACGCGCCCCGCGGCCGGGGAGACGCGCTCCCCGCGTCCAAGGCGGGCGCGGCGGTGGCCATCGCCGACCGCCTCGACACCCTCGTGGGCATCCTCGGGGTGGGCAAGGCGCCGAAGGGCAGCGCGGACCCGTTCGGGTTGCGCCGGGCCGCCATCGGCGCGCTCGAGATCGTGCTCCACCACGGGTTCGAGCTGTCCGTGTCCGCCCTCGTCGACCAAGCCGTGGCCGGCCTGCCCGATGACGTGCAGAACAAGACCGAGGACTTGCGCGGCCAGGCCAATGCCTTTGTGCGGGCTCGCATGGCCGGGGTCTTGGCCGAGCGTCTGGCCGCGGCGGGGCACGAAGAGGCCCAGGACCTGGTGGAGGCCGCGCTCAGCGCGGGCGCGGACAACGCGGTGGACGCGGCCCTGCGCGCAGAAGCATTGGGCACGCTCCGGGGCCGGGACCGCGACGGCTTTTTGGCCTTGGCCGCGACCTTCAAACGGGTGGGCAACATCTTGAAGAAGGCCCGCGCGGACAAGGTCGACATCGCGGCCCAAGTGGACGAGGGCAAGCTCGGCCTAGAGCCGGAAAAAGCCCTGTACGCGGCCACGCAAAAAATGCGCGCGGTGTTCGACGGACCGCTCTCCGACGCGGCCGCCTACGAAAAGGCCCTGGTCGCCCTCGCCGAGCAAAAGGCCGTGGTCGATGCCTTTTTCGATGGCGTGATGGTCATGGACGACGACCCAGCCGTGCGCGCCCAGCGCCTCGGCCTGCTCGCGGGCCTCGAGGCGCTCCTCGTCAAAGTCGCCGACTTCACCCGCATCCAAGACGTGGACTGACGCGCGATCCGAAAAGGTCCATCCTTTTCGGATGGCGCGTTGCACTCCAGGGGACTGGCGCCCCCTCGCGTTCGGCGCGCGTGTCGCCTCACGCTCACCCGATCTTCGACCGCTTCGCGGTCGGCTCGCTCTGCTCGCTCACGCCCTGTCGGTATCAACCAGTTCGATCAGCGCGTTGGACACCAGGTACACCACATCTCAAATCGATGGCTTGTCGTATGCGACTGCATACGACCCGGCTCGACGCGGCGGAGCCGCTTGGAGGGCCGACTCGGGGGTGGGGTGGCAACGCTTCGCGTTGCTGAAGCCGAACGAAGTTCGGCCGCCCCGCGACTCGCTGAGCTTGCGAAGCGTGAGTGGGGCGGGGGAGGAACTCCCCCCGGGGAAAGCTAGAGCACATCCCAAAACCACAACACCGTTGCATCCGCAGGATGCGACCCCGCTGCGACTGGGCGTGGCCAAGCTTTCGGCTTGGCTTAGGCTGCCGCTCGCGGCAGCCAGGCCCTTGGAGCAGGGCAACGCTTCGCGTTGCTGAAGCCAATCCAACGGATTGGCCACGACATCTGGGTGGGGGCCCCGCGACTCGGCGACTTTAGGAGCCGTGAGCGGGGGAGGGGCCAGCCCCTCCCGAAAACTAGAGCCTGGCCCAGAGTTTCTTGAACCGGTCCATCAGGCTCGCGCCTTGGGCGAAGCTGAGCGGGAAGCGTTGCGGGGCGCTCACGTCGTCGTGCTCGACGCGCAAGATGCCGTCCGGCTCCAGGCGGAAGCGAATCTGGGGGTCAGCCTCGAACACCGCGCGTGGCAAACGCGCCGTGCCCGCGTGGCGCAACCGCTCGTCGGCTTCCCCCTCGTAAAACCGCAGCTCGATGTCGCCTTCATCGGGAAGCAGCAGTTGGTAGCGAACCTCGACGGGCAGGACCGTGTCTTTGGGGAACAGCGTCATCGGTTCGCGCCGGTACAAGCCCAGCCACAGGCTGCTGGGCAAGGGCAGGGCTTCGGCCGCCGCCGCCGCGCGGCGCTCGTTGCGCGGACCCTCGTCGGTGGGGATGAGCGAATCGCTCGAGGGGCCGTGTTCGACCCAGGTGTCGTCGCCGAACCCCTCGCCGGGCAAGGTCACGCTCGGGTCGTCGTCGTCGTCGTGCGAATCGCCCCAGCTGAGCCCGGGATGGCGCAGCGCGGTGGCGGTCTCGTCGGACATGAACCCATCCGCGGCTTCTTCCGGGCTCGGATCGACCTCGGTCACCTCGTCGTCGACGCTGTCATCGATCTCGGGGAGCTCGCGCACCCCCCCGGCGGAGGTGGCGCGGGTGATCGCGGCTTGGGCCGGCTTGGCCGCGGCGGGGGCTTGGGCCGCGGGATCGCTGGCCCCCAGGCCGCTCACCGCGCCCACCGCGATCTCGACGGTGGGCGTGTCGTACAGCGGCCAGTGCATGGGCTGCACGCGGTTCTTCGGGATGCGTTTGTCGTCGGGGTAGACCGTGTACATCCACCCCGTCAGCCGGGGCACGCCGGGCGCGGGGGTGCCTTCGATGGCCGCGGGCAAGGGACGCACGTCTTCTTGCGGGGGGGGCGGCGGGGTGGCCGGGCCCCGGGCCGCGGTCGGTGCCGGCGGGGTAGGCCCCGAGACCGGGGCCGGCGCCGCGGCGTGTTTGCCCGATCGTCCTCGTCGGGGGCGCGGGGGCTCCGCGCCCCGTTTGGGGCCCAGCCGAAACGGCAACAAGCGCATGCCCGGGCGCGCCGCGTAGGTCGCGGTCGCGCCCTGCGACATCGCTTTCCACGATTCTTGCCCCTCCTGGCTCACCCGCTGCACCACGAGGCCAAAGCCGGCTTGGCGCCCCGGGGGCACGGCCGCCGGCGGGATGACCCAGGCCACCGGGCCCTCGACGGCCAGGAGCGCGTCCTTGCCCTCGGTCTCGAACACCACCCGCACCCGGCGGCCGAGCTCGAGGGGGCGGTCGCTCTGCACAAACAGCGAGCCGAGACCGGTGCGCGGCCCCACCGAGGCCACCAGGGCCGCGGCGCTTGCCACTGTTTCGGTCAGCTCGGTCACGTGCATGGTCTCGGCTTCCCCCTCAGCCCGCCTGGGCCCCGATTACTTCGATGGCCTTGGCCAAGGCTTTGTCGAGGTTGGCGGGGTCGTTGCCGCCAGCCTGGGCGAAGTCGGGCTTGCCCCCGCCTTTGCCCCCCACCACCGCCGCGAGCTCACCCACGATCTTGCCCGCGTGCAGCTTCTTTTTGGCCAGGTCCTGGGTCAGGGCCACCAGCAGGGTCACCTTCTTGTCGCCCATGCTGCGCCCGAGGACGACGACGCCGCTCTGCAACTTGTCGCGCAGCTTGTCGGCGTATTCGCGCATCGCTTTCGGGTCCACCTGCTCGACCCGCTCGGTGAGCACCTTGATGCCGGACACTTCCTGGGCCCGCCCCACCGCGTCCGCGGCCGAGGCGGTGGCCGCCTGCTGGGCAAACTTCTGCAGCTCTTTTTCCTTGGCCTTGAGCTCGGCCTTGAGCTTCTCGACGCGGTCGGCCGCAGAGAGCTCGGGGACGCCCAAGGACTTCGCCACCTCGCCCAATGCCACTGTCCGCTCGCGCACATAGCGGAGCGCGCCTTTGCCGGTCACCGCCTCGAGGCGCCGCACCCCCGAGGCCAGCGGGCCCTCGGACGTGATCTTGAACAGGCCGATGTCGCCGGTGCGCTCGACGTGCACCCCGCCGCAGAGCTCGACGGAATCGCCCATCGAGACCACCCGGACCTCGTCGCCGTACTTTTCGCCGAACAGCGCCATCGCGCCCTTTTCCTTGGCCGCGTCAAAGCTCATCACTTCGGCGCCCCGGGCGTGGTTGTGCAGAATCTCGTCGTTGACCCGGTCCTCGACCGCCTGCACTTGCTCGGCGGTCATGGGCTCAAAGTGCGAAAAGTCGAACCGCAACCGGTCCGGCGCCACCAGCGAGCCCTTCTGGGCCACGTGGTCACCGAGCACGTCGCGCAGCGCTTTGTGCAGCAGGTGGGTCGCGCTGTGGTTGCGCTTGATGTGCGCGAGCCGTTCGGTGTCGACCCCGGCCTCGACGGTGTCGCCCACCTTGACCGTATGTTTCTGCACCTTCACCGCGTGCACGTGGAGCCCGGCTTGTTTTTGGGTGTCCGTGACCTGGGCGTAGAACTCGCCGCCCACCAGCCGCCCGGTGTCGCCGATCTGGCCGCCGCTTTCGCCGTACAGGGGGGTGCGGTCGAGGACGACAAAGCCCTTGTCCGGCGCGGACAGCGCGTCCACCGGCTCAGGGGGCAGGTCCTTGCCGAGGTCTTTCAGCAGCGCGACGACTTTGCCTTCGGCCACGCCGCACTCGTACCCGAGGTACGCGGTGGCGCCGTGGTCCTTGGCAATGCCTTTGTACACGTCGGCCACGCCCTCGACGCCGAGCCCGCCGCCAGAGGAGACCTCCGCGTGTTTGGCATTCGCGGTGTCGAAGCCGTCCTTGTCGACGGCAAAACCCTTCTCCTGGGCCATGAGCTCGGTCATCACAAACGGAAACCCGTGCGTGGCGTGCAGGTCGAACGCGTCGTCGCCGGAGATGACGTCGCCTTTTTTCATCCCCGACGTGACCTGCGAGAATTGCTCGAGCCCGCGCTTCAGCGTCGAGCGGAACGCTTTTTCTTCCGCGTCCGCGGTCTTGTGAATCAACTGCTTGGCGTCGCCGAGCTCGGGATACGCCTCGGCGAACATCTCGATCGCCACCCCGCACGCGTCGGCCAAGAACAGGTCGGAAAAGCCGAGCATGTCCCCGAACAGAATCGCCCGGCGCATGATCGCCTTCAGCACATAGCCGCGGCCTTCGTTGGACGGGCTCACCCCGTCGGCGATCAACATCGCGGTGGTGCGCGCGTGGTCGGCGATCACCCGCATGGCCACGTCGTCGTCCCCGTCGGTGGACGTGTATTTCTTGCCCAGGCGTTGCTCGGAAAAAGTGATCAAAGGGCGCAGCAGATCGGTGTCGTAGTTGGACGCGAAGCCGCCCATCACCATCGCCAACCGCTCGAGCCCCATGCCGGTGTCGACCGACGGTTTGGGCAGGGCGGTCATGCTCCCGTCTTTGTGGCGCTCGTACTGCATGAACACGAGGTTCCACACCTCGAGCACTTGGTCGCCCTCGGGGTCGTCCCCGCCGAACGCGCCCTCGACCGCGCCGCGGTCGTAGTGAATCTCGGTGCAAGGGCCGCACGGCCCGGTGTCGCCCATGGCCCAGAAGTTGTCCTTCTTGCCGTGCCGGCTGATGCGCTCTTGGGGCACGCCCACGACCTCGTGCCAGATGCGCTCGGCTTCCTCGTCGGCGGCGATGCCGTCTTCGCCCCCGAACACGGTCACGGTCAGCCGCTTGTCATCAATGCCAAGCTCGTCGACGAGGAAGCGCCACGCGAGCTTGCACGCCTCCTCTTTGAAGTAGTCGCCGAACGAAAAGTTGCCCAACATCTCAAAAAACGTGTGGTGGCGCGCGGTGCGCCCGACGTTCTCGAGGTCGTTGTGCTTGCCGCCGGCGCGGACACACTTTTGCGACGACGTGGCCCGGCTGTAGTCGCGGCTTTCGCGGCCGGTGAACACATCCTTGAACTGCACCATGCCCGCGTTGACGAACAACAAGGTGTCGTCGCCCTGCGGCACCAACGGCGCGCTCTTCACGCGGGTGTGGGCGTTCTTCTCGAAGAAGGCCAAAAAGCGCTCACGCAGCGCACGTCCGGAGATCTCGCTCGAGGTGACCATGTGGGCCTCTGGTGTAGGCAAAAGGGGGATTGAATCCTACCAGCCCGCAAGCAGATCGCAGCCACAAAAAAATGCACCCAACCTCGACGGGGTTTGGGTGCGCGATAAGTTGTTAGGGGTGTCGAGGTTGGGTGTTGCCGGGGTCATTGCCACGACCGTGCCACCCGGAAAGCCGCGCTGGGGGCGGACCTGGACCCGGCGTGGCGGCGGCCGGTGGTTCATCTGCGGAACGTCGCCGTGCCGGGTGTGACACGCGTCTCCGGTGTGGGCGCCGGGCGGGACGCCCGGACCTTGTGGGCGTCGTTGGTTGTCTGCCCGCAGAACGTGACCACCTTGTGTGGGCAGGTGTTTCTCGACGCAAAACCGGCGATGAAATCTCTTCGTGGTTAGACTCGTTGAAGCATGTGATGGCGCCTCGCCCGGTGCACAAAAGGAGATGTCGATGCGCTCTTTGGTTCTTCTGCCGCTCGCCGCGGCCGTTCTTGCCCTGCCGCTCGCGGCCCAAGAGACGGACATGCCCGAGGTCTCGTTCGAAGAGGCCGGTTGGACGATGCCCGACGCCCCCGCGAGCGGATTTGACGGCTTGCTCGTCGACCTCGTGGACGACCTCGACGAGGACGAACTCGCGGAGCTCCGGGCCGAGACCGGCCTCGCGCTCGAAAAGACCTGGGACGTCGACGTGGGCAACCGCCTTATCGTGCGTGGGGACGCGGCCGCGCTCGAGCACGCCAGACGCGTTCTCGACGGGCGCGACGAGGTGGAGAGCGTCGAGCTCAACGTGATGATGGCGCTGTTCGACGATGAGATGGACCCCCCCGAGTCGGTGGAGATCCAAAAACCGGATCGCAAAAAGCCCAACGACCCGCTCTACAAACACCAATGGCACATGAACATGGTCGACGCCGAAGCGGCGTGGGCGCGGGCCGATGGCAGCGGCGTGATCGTGGCCGTCATCGACACCGGGGTGAGCCCGGGCAAACTCGAGAACGGCAAGAAGTCGAAGTTCAAGCGCGTCCCCGACCTCAAAGAGACCGAGTTCGTCCCCGGCTACAACTTCGTCAAAAACAACAACGACCCCTCCGACGGCAACGGCCACGGCACCCACGTCGCCGGCACCATCGCGCAGTCGACCAACAACGGCTTTGGCGTCACCGGTCTCGCCCCCAAGGCCAAGATCATGCCCATCAAAGTGCTCAGCGATCAGGGCTGGGGCTCGATGGGCGCCATCGCCGCGGGCATTCGCTTCGCCGCCGACAACGGCGCGCACGTGATCAACATGTCACTGGGTGGCGGCGGCTACCAAAAGACCATGGCCAAGGCGATCGAGTACGCCCGCAAGAAGGGCGTCACCGTGATCTGCGCCGCCGGCAACGGGGGCAAACAAAAGGTCGAGTTCCCCGCCGCCTACCCGGGCGCGTTCGCGGTCAGTGCGCTCGGCCCCGACGGCAAACTCGCGTTCTACTCTTCGTACGGCAAGGAGCTCTCCATCGCCGCCCCCGGCGGTGACACCCGCGTGGACCTCAACGGCGACGGCATTCCCGACGGGGTGCTGCAGGACACCATCGCCCGCAAGGACCCCAACAAGCACGGCTTCTTCCCGTTCCAAGGCACCTCGATGGCGACCCCGCACGTCGCGGGCGTGGCCGCGCTCATCGTGTCCACCGGCGTCACCGACCCCGACCGCGTCGAGGAGATCTTGAAGTCGTCCGCCACCAAAATGGACGACGCCATTCGCTTCGGGGCCGGGGGTCTCAACGCCGGGGCCGCGATCAAGGCCGCGCAACGGACCTCGTCGGGCTTGTCCCTCGGTCTCGCCGCCCTGCTCGGCTTCCTGGCCGTGCGCACCCTGCGCCGCCGGGACGCGCTCTCCACGTTTAAGCCCACCTTCGGGTTCGTCTCGGCCTTGACCCTGTTCTCCGGCGGCCTGTTCGTGCTGTCCGAGGTGGGCCTCGGCAGCTCGTTCCTCGCCGCGCCGGTGCTCGAGTGGCCCATGCACCTGTTCGGGGCCGGCGCGCACCTCAACGCGCTGCTCGGCTCGGCCGCGGTGGTGTTCGTGCCCATGATGTTCCTGTTCGGCATCAAGCGCGCCCGCCCGTGGTTGGCCGGTCTCGGCTTCGGGGTCGCCGGCTTCTTGCTCGGCCACGCCCTGCTCGGCGAAATCAACGTGCAATGGGTGCCCGGCCACGGGGTGCTCGACTTCGCCTGGCTGTCGCTCAACGGCGTGCTCGCGGCCGCGCTCGGGTTCGTGGCCATGAAGCGCGACTGACGCCAGCGCGTTCACCCAAAGCGGCGCCCGGGAGGGCGCCGTTTTTATTTGTGCATAGCTGGGCCGCGTTTGAACGCGGGGTGTCGCCGTGCACAGAACCGCCCCGCACGCCGGCCGCGAACTTCTGCCCGCCGCCGATGGCCGGCGGAAAACTGTGTATACCTATAATTAATGGGTCCCACCCCCGCCCGACCAGCCACACCCCTCCCGGCGAGCCTTTGTCAGGTCGCCATCACCGCACGGGAACGGAGCGCGCGCCAGGCGCCACATGTCCGCGCCTGGTTCTTTGTGCTGAACTGATTCCGGGGGGGCGGCCGACGAGTTGCGGTCCGCGGCCAAATCTGCAGCATTTTCAGAGGGTTAAGCCGAGATCTGCCTCGGCCTCCGCGAGCACCGCGAGGTGGTCGACAAAGAAGTCCACCGGCTCGACCGCGGCGGCGTCACCCCCCACGGGCAAGGACGCGACGCCGACCATGGCCACGTGGTCGGCGGGCACACAGCCCAAAAACCGCCCAAACCGTGACGAGCGGACCGACACCAGCCCATCGTTGTCGCGGTCTTGGGGGGACAGCGACGACATCGCCACGTGGGTCGGCCACAGCCAGGGGGTGGTGCCGCTGCGGGGCGGGGGCGCGAACCGCTCACCGTCGTCGCAGGCGGTGGACGCCCGGTGGTTGGTCACCCCCGCGACAGAGAATGTCGGCACCCCCGTGGTCGGGTGCGCGGCGTTGAACGCGGCCATCTCGTCGGACGTGAGCTGCTTGACCGCGGCGCTGCCGTCGAGGGGCAGGTCCGAGAACGGGGCCGACGCCCGGCCCGAGACCCACAGGCTCACGTCGAGGAGCGGGTCGGGCAGCACGTGGAAAAAGTCCGCCACCGCCGAGCCGCGGTGCGGGGTGCTCACGGTGGTCAAGGTCGCCACCAGGTCGGCACCGCCCGGGGTGGCGAGCAGGTAGCGCGCGTCGAGCCCCCCTTGGGAGTGGCCGATGATGTGAACCGCGGGGTGGCCGGTCTGGGCCAGCAGCTGCTCGATGGCGGCGCGCAGCTGGGCCGCGCGCACCGTTGAGCTGGCGTACGGCGACAGGTTGGGCGCGATGACCGTGACCCCGCGCGCGGTGAGCGCGTCCTCGACCCCGACGAAATATTCGCCGAACAGGCCGTGGCCGGCCCCCGCGATGCCGTGCACCAGCACCACGGGCAGGTGGGGCACGGGCTTTTCCGGCGGCCGCACGCTCACTTGCCCGGCGGCGCAGCCGACACTCAACCCCAGGGCCAGGACGGCCATCGTTCGCATGGGGAAGTCGTAGCCGCCCCGCGCCGGGCGCGCAAACCGCCGCTCAGGCCGGCACCAGGTCCGCGTCCACCTCGGCGGGGGCGCGCACCGGCTCTTTGACGCTCGCCCGTTCGCGCAGCAGCGGAAGGTGCAACCGGCTTTGCGCGTCGGGCCCGGCGCGCACGGTGTGTTGGGCCGAGCGCAGCCGTTCGGCGTACGCCTCTTGATCGCCGTAGCCGAGGTTGCGCATGTAGCGCGGGTGCGCGCCCGACGAGACCTGGAGCCGAATGCGTTCGCCTTTGTGGATGCGCTGCGCGGTGGGCCACAGCTCGACCGTGACCTCGCCGTCGACGACGTCACCGCGCACCGCGGGGTGGTCGGGGCCGATGCGCACAAACCCGTCGGTGATGTTGAGGCTCTCCCCTTTTTCGTTCACCAAGCAGAGGCGCACGAAATAGTCGACGTGGGGGATGGACGCGCGGACCTGGAGCGTCGCCTGGGGCGGCCCCACGATGTCGAGGTCGTGGGTGAGCGGGGCCGACGTGTAGACGAGGATGTCGGCCCGTTTTTCGAGTTCGCGGTTGTCCCGCTGTCCACAGTTTTCCAGGTCGAGCAAGGGGCCGGCGTAGTGAGGCGTGGGGTCGGTGGGGTCGTAGAGATACTCTCGCTCGGTGGGCCCACGGGGCACATCGAACGCCAAGGCGTCCCCGTCGAGGTACACGGTCTGTTCGTCCCCGGGCGGGGGCCAGCTCGGGGTGGTCAGCCAACGGTCGGCGCCCACCAGGAAGTACTTGATGTCGTGTGAGCGGGACGGCTTGCCGTCGCGCACATGGTCCTGCAAAAACGCGAGCACTTCGTTGAGCCAATGCCGATGGATTTGGCCGTGGACCCAGTTGCCGATGAGCAGGCGCGGGTTCTTGCCTTGGTCACACAGGGCTTGGTGGTCGCGCAGGCTCTCGCGCAAAAACGGGTCCATCCAGCCCGCGACGAGGAACATCGGGGCGGTGGACCGGTCGCGCCGGGTGCTGTGGTTGATGTGCCGCCAGAAGGGGTCGTCGAGCTTGGCCGCGTCGAGGGAGTCGCGGAAGTAGTGCACCTCGCGCCCGAGCAGGGTCAGATCGCTGTCGATGATGGGCAGGGCCGAGGTCGCGGGCATGACCTCGGCGGTTTGGCGCATCTGTTTGCGAAAGGCCCGGAGCAGGCCCTCGGCGTGGGGGGTGCCGAAGATGTCGAGGATGTGCAGAAAGCGCAGCGCAAGCTCGAACTGCACCGCGCCGTCGGTGTGCATCGCGGTGGCGAGGTCGGCGCTGGTTTGGATCGGGACCACCGCGGACAGGCCTTTGTCATCACAGATCGCCCACTGCACGAAGCCGCCGTAGCTATGCCCAAATGTGCCCACGCGACCGTCGCACCAATCTTGCCGCCGGATCCATTTCAGCGTCGCTTGGCCATCGCCCCGCTCGTACAAAAACGGAACGAAGTCGCCTTCGGAATCGAAGCGGCCCCGCACGTCCTGTTGCACCACGATGAACCCGCGGCCCGCGAAGAACCGCCCGTAAAAGTTGTTCACCACCCCGATGAGACCGCCCTTGAGGCCTTGGCCGTACGGCGTGCGCATCAGCAACACCGGGTGGTTGTCGCCGCTTTTGGGAAAGAACACCTGCGTGGACAGCTCGGTGCCGTCCGCCATCGGGACCCACACGTGCTCGATGCGCACCCCAAACCGCGGGGGGGTGAGCCCGAGCACCCGCGAGAACAGCCGCGCACGAAATGTGTACGCGGCCGCGAGCAACGCGACGATCAACAACAGGGCGCCCAGGACGTACACGAACATCGTCGTCGGGCTTGGCGTAACGTCTCGGCCGAGGCGCGTCTACGCGCTCATCGACTCCAAGAACTCCTGGTTGCTCTCGGTCCCCTTCATCCGGGACAACAAAAACTCCATGGAGTCGATCACGTTCAGCGGGTGCAGCAGCTGGCGCAGGATCCACACCCGGTTGATGACCTCCTGGCCGAGCAGGAGTTCTTCTTTGCGGGTGCCCGACTTGTTGATGTCGAGGCAAGGGAAGATGCGCTTTTCCATCAGCTTGCGGTCGAGCACGACCTCGCTGTTGCCGGTGCCTTTGAACTCCTCGAAGATCACCTCGTCCATGCGGCTGCCGGTGTCGATCAGCGCGGTGGCGATGATGGTCAAAGACCCGCCGTGCTCGACGTTGCGGGCGGCCCCGAAAAACCGCTTCGGCTTGTGCAGTGCGTTGGAGTCGACACCACCGGAGAGGATCTTGCCCGAGGGCGGAACCACGGTGTTGTACGCGCGCCCCAGGCGGGTGATCGAGTCGAGGAGGATGACCACGTCGCGGCCTTGCTCCACCAGCCGCTTGGCCCGCTCGATGACCATCTCCGCGACCTGCACGTGGCGTTGGGGCGGCTCGTCGAAGGTCGAGGAGATGACCTCGCCTTTGATGTGGCGCTGCATGTCGGTGACCTCTTCGGGCCGCTCGTCGATGAGCAGCACGATGAGCGTCACCTCTTCGTGGTTCTCCGTGATCGCGTTGGCGATGTCTTGCATCAACACCGTCTTGCCCGCCCGCGGCGGGGACACGATCAGCGCGCGCTGCCCTTTGCCGATGGGGCACATCAGGTCGATGATGCGGGTCGAGAAGTTCTTGGAGGCGGTCTCCAGGCGGAACCGCTCCTCGGGGAACAGCGGGGTCAGATTCTCGAACGGAATGCGCCGGCGGCTCTCCTCGGGGGGCAGCCCGTTGATGGTCTCGATTTTGTAGAGCGAGTAGTACCGCTCTTTTTCCGTCGGGGGCCGGATGAGCCCGGTGACGTTGTCGCCTTTGCGCAGCCCGTAGTAGCGGATTTGGCTGGGCGCGACGTAGATGTCGTCGGCGCTGGACTCGTAGTTGTATGCGGGCTCCCGCAGAAAGCCGTACCCCTCGGGAAACCGCTCGAGGATGCCGCCGCCTTTGATCGCGCCCTTTTGTTCGGTCTGCCACTTGAGCAGCTCGAACACGATGTCTTGCTTGCGGTTGGTGCCGGTGAGCTCGATGTCCTTCTCCGCCGCCAGATCGAGCAGCTCGGGCACCGGGTGGTGCTTCAGCGCGGCCAGATCCATGACTTCGACGCTGTCGTCGACCTCGGGCAGGGTGGGCTTGTCGCCGCCACCGCCGCCGCCACCACGGTGGCCATCACGTTTTCTGGAGGAGGAATCCCGAGACGACGTCTGGGTATCTGAGCTCATGTTGGGAACCTGCAAAGGTGAAGGGAGCACGCTCGGGCCGGAAGCAAGGGGCCGGAGCGAGGGCGACCTGACCAGCTGCGGACACGGCTGTCAATCCATTGGCCCGGTCAAAATCGTCGCCGCGCGCTATAAAGAAGCATGGACAGAGACGTCGAGGTCAGGGTCAAGGTCATCGTCACCGGCCGCGTGCAGGGCGTGTTTTTTCGGGCGTCGACGCTCGAGCAGGCGCAGCGGGTCGGGGTGACCGGCTCCGTCGAGAACTTGCCCGATGGCGCGGTCGCGATCGACATCCAGGGCACCCGCGAAAACGTCGAGGAGGTCGTGCGGTGGGTCCACCGGGGCCCGCCCGCCGCGATGGTCCAATCCGTGTCGGTGCGGTCGGAGACGCCCACGGACAAGCACAAGACGTTTCGGGTCCTGAAGTAGGGCCCGCGGGACCGCAGCCGCCGTCTGGTGGTGGTGGTGTCAGGGCCCAAACGCACGAACGCCCTCCCGAGGGAGGGCGACGAACAGCGTTATTCCAACTATTGATTATGGCCCGCTGGCAATATTCTAGAACATTCAGGCTTGCGCCTACGTCGCGTAGTAGTGCAGGCACCGGGCCAGTTTTTGGCTGCGATGGGAATAGACTGAAAACAAACGATTTTTTGTCAGAATGCGGGGTCTTGGCCGCGGCACGGCGCAAAAACCGCGACATCGATGTCATGTCGGGGGTGGGCACGCGACCCAGAATGTGTCCAGGTCGAGAAAAGCCTTTTTAAAACAGGTGCTTACCAAACCATGACAGCGCTGTCATGCCCCGTGCCGCAGGGTGCCAACGATGTCAGTGCCCGGCGGTGAGGTAGCTGACGAGCGTCCGGACCGCGAATCCCGCCCCGCCGCGGGGGATGTAGGGGTGCTCCCGGTCCATGGTGGCCGGCCCGGCGATGTCGAGGTGGGCCCAGCGCGCCCGGTCATCGATGAACTGCTCCAAGAACAGCGCCGCGGTGATGGCGCCCCCCCAGCGTTCGCCGGTGTTTTTGGTGTCCGCGATCTGGCTCTTGAGCTGGTAGCGCAGCGCCTGGTTGAGCGGCATGCGCCAGAAGTCTTCGCCCGACCGCTCGCCGGCCAGGATGAGGTCCGAGGCGAGGTCGTCATCGGCGGTAAACAGCCCACTGGTGAACGGCCCCAGCGCGATCATGCACGCGCCGGTGAGGGTGGCGAGGTCGATCAACGTGTCCGGCTGGTCCTTGTCGAGGGCGTAGTCGATGCAATCGGCGAGCACGAGCCGGCCCTCTGCGTCGGTGTTGTTGACCTCGACGGTGGTGCCCTTGCGGGACTTGAGCACGTCGCCGGGGTGGTAGGCGAACGCGCTGATGCCGTTCTCGACGCACCCGAGGTACCCGGTGACCGCGATGTCCTCGGGGGCGAGGGCGCCGATGGCCCGCATCGTGCCGATGACCGCGGCCGCGCCCGACATGTCGATTTTCATCTCGAGCATGCCCGCGGCGGGTTTGATGTCGAGGCCGCCGGAGTCGAACGTGACGCCCTTGCCCACGAGGGCGATGTGGCGCTTGGCCTTCTTCTTGGGGCGGTAGGCGAGGCGCACCATGCGCGGCGGGTGGGCGGCGGCGGCGGCGCGGCCCACGGCGAGCATCAGGCCCATGCCTTCTTTCTCGAGGTCCTTTTCGGTCAGGACCTTGACCGTCAAGCCCACCTCGCTCCCGGTCTGCCTGGCGGTGGCGGCGAACATCTCGGGGGTGACGCTGCTGGCGTGGTCGTTGATGAGGTCGCGCGCGAGGTTGACCCCGGCCGCGATGGCCCCCGCGTGTTCGCACGCTTTGCGCACCGCCCCCGCCGACAGGTCGGGGCTGACGATGGAGACCTGCGCGGTGCGGGTGTCATCGTCGTCGTCAGACAGGTACTTGTTGAAGCGGTAGCCGGCCAGGAGCGCGCCCTCGGCGGCCAGCTCCACCGCGCTGGTGGCGGAAATCTCGTCGTGCGGGGGCAACACCAAGACCGCCTTGTTGCCCGGGCAGCTGTGCACCGCGCCGCCGCCGAGTTTGCGGAAATCGTCGAGGGTGACGTCGTCGGGCTCCCCCATCCCGATGAGCACCACGCGTTTGACCGGGATTTTCTTGTGGGTGTGCAGGACAAACGTCTGGCCGCTGTCGGCGGTGAACCCATCGTCGACGGCGAACGTCCAGAGCTTCTTGCCCAGCGCACGGTCGAGCTCTTGCAAGTGGTCGGGGCACGGGGCCTTTTTCTTCGCGGATTGGTAGACGCCGATGGCGACGGTGTCCGCCCGTTTCTTCCAGGCGGCGCCGGTGTGCGCGGTGACCTTCATGCTTTTTTGACCTCGGAGAGCAAGGAAGGGCGCAACCTAACCTCCGTTGCGGGGCGGAACAAGCCGAACCCACATCGGGTCCCGCACGGGCCACACACGATGCGTTAAAAGTGGTAGGCCTGCCCGGGAAGAACTAGAGTCACACCGACTCTGGCCGACGGAAGTCGATGGGCGATCTGTATCTCCATCTCGCGTTCGCGCGACGTTTGCGATTCGCTGAAGGGCTGCACCCCGTGGTGCGCGAGGCCCTCGTGCGTCGCTCGCCGTACCTCGCCCTGGGCGCGACCTTGGCCCAGTTGCCTTCGGTCGAGGTCCGGTCGGGCGGTTTCTTCCGGCGGCTGTTCAAGCTGGGCAAGAACGACGCCGACCGGTGGCAACAAAGGCTCGAGCCCGAGGCCGGGGCCAGCGCCGACTTTGCAGTGGCACTGTTGGAGGCGGGCAGCGGCCCGAAGCCCGGTCCGCTCACCCGGGTGGCGATGGGCATGGGCGCGCTGTCCCACCAGCTTCTGGGCGCGGCGGTGGCCGAGACGGTCAAGGACCTGACCGGAGCGGAGCGTGAGGCGGTTGAGCTCGGGCAGGCCCGGCTCTGGACGCAGAACGCCGTGCCCGTGCAACGACATTTGCAGGACGAGTGGGCCCCGGCGTTGGCCTTTTTTAACCTCGAAGCGGCCAAGCCGGCCCTCGGTCACGTCGCGTCATCGATGCAGGCGGCGTTCGGCGAGTCGCCGTCCAAAGAGCTGCTCGGCCGGTGGGGGCGGGCCCTGGCCCAGACCCTGCTGCCGCTGGTCGAAAAATGTGCGTTGCCCGACCCGGGCCCGATCCCCGACCACACCGTGCGCGAGCAATACTTCGATGGTGACGCGCGCTTTTTGGAGCGCACCGCCGACGTCACCGCGCAGCTGGTGTACCTGTCGGGCCAGATCGGCGAGCTGTTCCTCGAGGAGGATCCGCCCCGGGACAAGATCCGCGAGGCGTTGGTGGAGGACGCCAAGCTCCGCGCCGCGCCGGCGCCGGCCACGCTCGAAAAGAGCATCGGCGCGTGGCACCAGCACGTGGTGAATGTGCGCACCGAGATCGTGTGCCGGGGGCGCAATCCGCAGGCCGCGTACCTCGACAATTCCGGCCCCGTGCAGCTCTCGGTGCCCCCGCTTCCCGCCGACGGGGCGGCCCCGACGGTCACCCAAGAGGTCTCGCTGGCGCAGATCGAGGCTGAAATCGGCGCCAAGGCCCCGACCATGACCCAGGAGGTCTCGCTCGCCCAGATCGAGGACGAGCTGGGGCAGGGGGGCGACGACGCCGGCGAGGCCGCGTCCCCGGGGAGCAAGCCCCCCGCGCCGCCGACGAGCACCCAGCAGGTGTCGCTCGACGACATCGAGGCCGAGGTCGCGGCCCAGAGCGATGGGGCGACCCCGCCCCCCGGGCTGCAAGCCCCCGCGCACACCCAGCAAGTGTCGGTCGATGACATCGAGGCCGAGGTCGCGGCCCAGAGCGAAGGGGCGACCCCGCCACCGGGGTTGCAGGCGCCGGCCCACACCCAGCAGGTGTCGCTCGACGACATCGAGGCCGAGGTCGAGGCCCAGACCGGCGGCGCCGGCCCCGGGCTGCAAGCCCCCGCGCACACCCAGCAGGTGTCGCTCGACGACATCGAGGCCGAGGTCGCGGCCCAGACCGACGCGGGCCCGGCCGGGGGCAGCAAGGCCGGTCCGCCCGGTCCGCCGCCGGTGTCGGGCGAGGGGGCGCCGGTGCCGCCGCAATCGGACGAAGGCCCGCCCATGCCCCCGCCGCACTCGGGTGAGCACACCGACGACGACACCGCGCAGGTGGCGGCCGCGCCGGGGGACGAGGCCGCCGAGGCCGCGCCCGATGAGCCCACCCCCGAGGCGGCGTCCGCCGACGCCGCGGGCGCGGAGGCAGACGCCACGCCCGAGGACGGCGCCGGCCAGGACAACGGCGCGTCGGGCGCGCACGAGGCCGCGCCGGCCGATGGCGCGCGCGAAGGCGGGGCCCCGGACGAGGACGAACCCGACGGCGTGCCGCCGACCGATGCCGGCGCGAGCGAAGACTCCGCCGAGAACAAGCCCGCAGGGTAGGTGCCGCTCCGACGTGTAGGTGCTGACGACGTCGTGTGTTCGCTGGAACACAGGTCGCGCGCGGTTGGTTCCTTGAACGGACCGCCCTCGCTCATTACGTTTCACAGAGCGCCGGACGCCGCGCGGCCATGGAGACAGACTTGAAAAGAGACGGAACCTCGACGTCGAAGCTGTGGTGGGCATTGCCCCTGACTGTGTGCCTGATGGCCGGCTTGGCCTATGCGGTACCGCAGGACCGCGGCGACGATGGGGACGACTACGAACTCACCTATCTTCGGGTGTTCAATCGAGTGGTGCTGCTGGTCAAGGAGCAGTACGTCGACCGGTCGCGCATCAACCCGCGCGAGATGTTCTTGGCCGCGCTTTCCTTCGTCGAGAAGCGTGTGCCCGAGGTGCTCATCGAAGAGCCCCCCATCGAGCGGCGGGGGCGGCAGATCGACGCGGTGAGCGTGGTGGTGGGCGGGGAGCGCGAGGACTTCTTCCTCGATGACCTGTCCAGCGTGTGGCAAATCTCGTTCAAGCTCCGCAATGTCTTTGCGTTCATCGATGGGCGCATCTCGTCGGACGTCGACCGGCGGGAGATCGAGTACGCCGCGGTCAACGGGATGTTGTCCAAGCTCGACCCTCACTCGGTGTTGTTGGAGCCGCGCAGCTCAGAGGAGATGAAGCTCTCCACCAAAGGCGAGTTCGGCGGGCTCGGGATCGTGATCTCGATCCGCGATGGGTGGCTCACCGTGATCAGCCCCATCGACGGGACCCCGGCGGACCGGGCCGGCATCCAGGCCCTGGACCGGATCGTCAAAATCGGGGAGGAGAGCACGATCAACATGGGGCTCGACGAGGCGGTCGAGCGCCTGCGCGGGCCCAAGGGCACCCAGGTCACGATTTACATCACCCGCAAAGGGGTCGAAGAGCCGCGCAAGGTGGTGATCACCCGGGACACCATCCGGGTGCAGTCGGTGACCCATGAGCTCATCGACAACCGTCTCGGCTACGTCAAAATCAAGCAGTTCCAGGGCCGCACCAGCGAGGACCTGCTCAAGGCGGTCGACGACATGCGCGCCCAAGCGGGCAAAGAACTCGACGGGCTGATCCTCGACCTGCGCAACAACCCCGGCGGTCTGCTCGACCAGTCGGTGGAAGTGTCCAACCTGTTCCTCGACGACGGCGTCATCGTCGTGACCCAGGAGGGCGGGACCCGCCAGGCCCGCCAAGAGGTCCGCGCGTTCCAAAAGCCGGGCAAGATTCACGTGCCCCTGGTGGTCTTGGTCAACGGCGGCTCCGCGTCGGCGTCGGAAATTGTGTCCGGCGCGATCAAGAACCGCCAACGCGGCCTCATCGTCGGCGACCAGACCTTCGGCAAGGGCTCGGTGCAGCAGCTGTACGACTTCCCCGACGGGTCGAGCCTCAAGCTCACCATCGGCCAGTACCTGACCCCGGGGGACGAGTCGATCCAGTCGGTGGGCATCACCCCCGACGTGCTGGTGCGGCCGATCATCGCCGACGACAAAGACTCGGTGAACCTCTTCCCCGATCGCGAGGCCCGCGAAGAGGACCTCGCCGCCCACCTCGACGACAGCCGCATCAAGGCGCGCAAGCCCACCTACGAACTCGCCTATCTGTCCGAAACCCTCGACGAGTCAGAGCGCCAGCGCATCGAGACGTCGTCGAAGTTCCACGAGGATTTCGAGATTCGGTTCGCCAAACGGGTGTTGGCCAAAACCAAGGCCGAAGGCCGCGATCCGTTGCTCAAGTCCGCCGGCGTGGTCGTCGAGGAAGTGCACCAAGAACAGAACAAGACCATCGTCGAGGCGATGAAGAAGCTCGGCGTCGACTGGTCGCAGGGCCACGCCAAAAGTGGACAGCTGACGGTGCGCCCCACCGTGGAAAGCCCCGTCGCCAAGGCGGGCGAAGAGGTCACCATCACCCTCGAAGCGGAGAACACCGGCACCGAGCCCATCTACCGGGCCAAGGGCATCAGCAAGTCGACGCTGTGGCACTTTGCCGACCGCGAGTTCCTGTTCGGGACCCTCCAGCCGGGGCAGAAGACCCAATGGACCTTCAAGACCAAGATCCCCAAAGACATTGTGGCCCGCCATGACTTGATGCGCGTCGATTTCTCCGACGGAGACGGCCACGAACTCGGGGCCCTCGATCTGCCCGTGACCATTCAGGGCGTGGCGCGGCCGCGGTTCTCCTACGCGATGTTCATCGACGACAGTGCGTCGGGCAACGGCGACGGCCTGCTCCAAGTGGGCGAATCGGTCGAGCTTGTGGTCAACGTCCAGAACAACGGCGAAGGCCCGGCCGAGACCCCGATGGCTTTGCTGAAGAACCTTGGGGGCCCCGAGCTGTTCATCGAGAACGGCCGCCAGCACCTCGGCGCGCTCAAGCCGGGGGCGTCGGAGGCGGCGAAGTTCTCGTTCAAGGTGCGCGAAAAGAAGAACAAAGTGAAGCTGCGCTTGCAGGTGTTCGACTCGGACATGGGTGATTTCCTCGTTGAGAAGCTCGAGTTCGACGTGCGCACCAACAAGGACGTGGCCAAGCGCAGCAAAAAGACGGTGAAGGTCACGTCGTCGGCCACGGTGTTGGCCGCGGCGGACAACAACGCGGACATCATCGCCCGCGCCGGCGAGGGCGTGAAGCTCGACGCGGTCAGCGAGGTCGGGCCTTACTTCCGGGTGCGCATCGGCAAAGAGCTGTACGGGTATGTTCCTGCAGGCCAGGTCCGGCTCACCCAAGGCCGCGCCACGGTGGGGCCGAAGGGCACACCCAAGGGGCTGTCGTCGGTGTTCGGCCGGGACCCGCCGCGCATCCAGATCCCCGGGGTGACCTTGGAGACGCCCATGGTGACCGACGGTGACACCGCGAAGTTTGATGTGCTCATCGGGGACGAAGGGCCGGTGCGCGACGTCTACGTCTTCGTGGGCGAAGAAAAGCGCCTGTACAAAAAGCTCGGCGGCGACGGCCGCACCGAGGTGACCATCCCCGTCGAGGTCGGCCTCGAGCCGGGGGTGAACGTCATCACCGTGGTCGCGCGCGAGGACGATGAGTTCGCCCAGCGCGAAGTGTTCACGGTGTACTCCAAGACCGGTGACCCGCTGGCCGAAGACAAAAAACTCGAACGGCACTGATTTCCTTGCGAGGGGGCGCGGGCCCCCTCGCTCCCCTCGCGCGTCGCAAGCTCCGCGTTCGTGGAGCCTCACGCCCCCCTCGAATCCTCCAGGGACCTTCGGTCCGTCGGATTCGGGTCGTCTGCAGTGGCATACGACCAGCGGGTGCGGGGCGCAGGCCCCCTCGCTCCCCTCGCGCGTCGCAAGCTCCGCGTTCGTGGAGCCTCACGCCCCCCTCGAATCCTCCAGGGACCTTCGGTCCGTCGGATTCGGGTCGTATGCAGTGGCATACGACCAGCGGGGGCGGGACGCAGGCCCCCTCGCTCCCCTCGCGCGTCGCAAGCTCCGCGTTCGTGGCGCCTCACGCCCCCTCGAATCCTCCAGGGACCTTCGGTCCGTCGGATTCGGGTCGTATGCAGCGGCATACGACCGGCCGGGGAAGGGGCGCCGATTCTCTGCGCGTTTGTCGCAGCAAACCGCCCAGACCCTCGCTGGGGCGCCGTCAGGGCTCCGCGAGGATCCGGTGTGGACGGGGCGATCCCGGGGGATCGGGGGACGGATCTACGATTGTAGGCGATTGATTTTGTTGAAAAAACGCGTCACGAATGGGGCGGCGGCGCAAGTGCGTCCCGGCCGGAACGGAAGATATGTAGTCGCCGCGAGCGATACATTTTTTCACTTGAACATACGTTCAGGTTCGGGATAGCGTTTTCGCGCCGCGAACAGGCGCGCTGAGGAGACCAAGAACATGGCCAGCAACGGAAAAAATCACGCGAAATTGGATGCACAAGATCAGAAGGAGCGCGCCCGGTCACTCGACCTTGCCCTGGCTTCCATCGAGAAGCAGTTCGGCAAGGGCTCGATCATGAAGCTCGGCGACGGCGAGAAGCTGGTCCAAGACATCGAGGCGATCCCCACCGGGTCGCTCGGGCTCGACATCGCCTCGGGCATCGGCGGGCTTCCGCGCGGTCGCGTGGTCGAGATTTACGGCCCGGAATCGAGCGGCAAGACCACGCTCACCCTGCACGCCATCGCGGCGGCGCAGCGCAAGGGCGGCGTGGCCGCGTTCATCGATGCCGAGCACGCGCTCGACGTCGCCTACGCCCGCAAGCTTGGGGTGCGCACCGACGATCTGCTCGTGTCCCAGCCGGACACCGGGGAGCAGGCGCTCGAGATCGCGGACATGCTCGTGCGCTCGGGGGCGGTCGACATCTTGGTCATCGACTCGGTGGCCGCGCTCGTGCCCCGCGCCGAGATCGAGGGCGAGATGGGCGACAGCCACGTGGGTCTGCAAGCCCGCTTGATGAGCCAAGCCCTCCGCAAGCTCACCGGCAACATCTCCCGCAGCGGGACCTGCGTTGTCTTCATCAACCAAATCCGGATGAAGATCGGCGTGATGTTCGGCAGCCCCGAGACCACCACCGGCGGCAACGCGCTCAAGTTCTATGCGTCCATGCGCCTCGACATCCGTCGCATCGGCGCGATCAAACAAGGCGATGCCGTCATCGGCAACCGCACCCGGGTCAAAGTCGTGAAGAACAAGCTGGCCCCGCCGTTCAAGAACAGCGAGTTCGACATCCTGTACGGCGAAGGCATCAACCTGTTTGGCGAGCTGCTCGACATGGGCACCGACCTCGGCATTGTCGACAAAAGTGGCGCCTGGTACTCGTACGAGGGCACCCGGGTCGGCCAAGGCCGGGAGAACGCGCGGCAGTTCCTCGTCGAGAACCCCGAGATCGCGGCCGACATCGAGCACAAGGTGCGCGTGCACCACGGATTGGCCAAAGCGGCGGAGGCCGCGGACGCGAAGGACGCCAAGGCCGAGGACAAAGGGGCCAAGGCGGACGCGGCCGGCGCGGAGGCCGCGTCGTCGGACAAAGACGACGACAAGAAGGCGAGCAAAAGCAAAGGCAGCCAGACCAAAGCTGCGCGCACCGGCGCCGCCTGACCGCGGGGCGCCGGGTCGCGCCCCACGATTTCTTTTGGGTCAGGCCCTCTGCACAGGGGCCTGGGCAGGAAGGACGCGCAAGCGTCCTTTTTGCTTTTCTGTCGTGTGGCATCTGGTCATGCTCGCCCCCATGCGCACCGCGGTCGTGGGGGGAGCAGGGCTGGTCGGCCGGGCAATGGCCCGGCGCGACGACCTCGACCTGACCGTGTTCGACCGGGTGCCGCCGGGCATCCCGGGCACGCGGTTTGTGCCCACCGATGTGCTCGAAGGCGCGCTCGACCTGCGCGGCTTTGACGCGGTGGTGCACCTGGTGGCGCGGGTGGATCCGCCCACCGCGGGTGCGGACCGGGAGGCGATGCGCCGGCTGCACGTCGAGGGCACACGACGCGTGTTCGAGGCGGCGCAGCGCGGGGGGGTGCCACACGCGGTGCTGTTCTCTTCGGCGGTGGTGTACGGCGCGGGACCCGGCCGGCGCCAGCCCTTCGTCGAGGACGATCCGGTCCGGCCCAACCCCGGGTTTTTTTATGCCGAGGACAAGGCCGCGCAGGAGGAGGTCGCGCGCGGGTTTGCCCAGGACCTGGCCGTCACCGTGTTGCGGCCCGCGATCATCTACGCCCCCGACGCGAAAAACTACCTCACGGAGTTTTTGCGCCGCGCGCCCGGGGTCTTGCCCGCGCTCGACGGGCACCGGCCCGCGCTCGATTTTGTCGACGTGCAAGACGTGGTCGATGCCGTGCGGGCGGTGCTGCAAAAAAAGTGCGCGGGCACGTTCAACATCGCCCCCCGGGCGCCCATCGCGTACGACGACATCGCCCGGGTGTGCGGCCTGCGGGTGGTGCGTGTCCCGCGGCGGTTGGTGCGCCCCGTGCTCGACTTCGGCGCGCGCTTTGTGCCGCCGTGGCTGCGCGCGCCGGGCTATCTGCTCGACCACCTGATGTACGGGTTCTGCGTGGACGGCGGCGCGCTGTCACGCGCCACCGGCTTTGTGGCCGCCCGCAGCGCGGAGCAGGCGCTCGCGCGCATGATGCGCACGGTCTAAAAACCAACCGCGGCCGCGCTGGCCGGTGGTGAATCAGGCGTCGGGGAGGCCGCCGTCGAGCCCCGCGTCCATGCCTGCGTCGAGGCCCGCGTCGATCCCGGCGTCGATGCCCGCGTCCACACCCGCGTCGATGCCGGCATCGATGCCTGCGTCCACGCCCGCGTCAAAGATCAGGGCCGCGTCGAAGATGTCCGCCGCGTCCACGATCACGGCCGCGTCGAGGGGGTCGGCGGCGTCCATCACGTCCCCGGCGTCGAGGGGGTCGGCGGCGTCCATCACGTCCCCGGCGTCGAAGGGGTCGGCGGCGTCGGGCGGGTCGGCCGCGTCGGGGGCATCCCCCGCGTCGGGGTCGTTTTCGCCCGCGTCGTCGTCGATCACGGCGGCATCCGCGGGGTCACCGGCGTCGCTGTCCCCGATGGGGAGGCACGCGCCGGAGCCACAGTAGTAGCCCTCGCCGAGCTCGTCCTCGCACTCCGCGTTGCTGGTGCAGGTGGTGATCAGGGCGTTGGTGTTGAGGAGCACGGTGCACGCCGACCCGAGCAGGGTGGCGAACAGCGCCAAGCCGATGAGCGCGCGGCGGGTCATTCGGCACCTCCCCACATGGCCGCGAAGGTCGGCCCGCCGGGGAGGGCGCGGGAGATTTCGCCGCCGTTGGTCTCGTCGGCCGCGGGGGCGGGCGCGTCGGCGGCGGGGGCGGCGTCGTCGTCGTCATCGTCGTCGGTGAAGAAAAACGCGCGAATCAAGCTGGTGGCCGAAGCCAGGGCCGCGGCGGCGGCGAACAGGTAGGCCATGTCGGCCCCGAGGGCGAGGTGCTCGACGTTGGCCTTGGCGTCGAAGAACTCGTTGCCGGTGATGGGGTCCTCCGCGCCTTCATTGCACGCGACCACGTCCTGCAGGCATTGGTACTGAATCAATGCATAGGTGCCGAGACCGATGCCCACCGCGAGCGCGACCACCGCGATGCCGGCGGCGACGTACCCCACGATCTGCCGTTCGAACGAGGAGGGCCCGGACTCGTCGGCGGTGTCCCCGGCGAGCAGGTCGGCGTCATCGCCGTCGAGCTCCACGTCGGAAAAGTCATCAAACTCGTCGGTGAAGTCGTCGCCACCCTCGGCCGGGGCGTCCGCCGGGGCCGCGTCGGCGGGGGCGGCGGCGGGCTGGTCTTGCCCGGGCGCGGTCGCGTCGGCCGCGGCGGCGTTCCCGTCGTCGGCCGGGGCCGGGGGGGCGCTCTCGCTCGGCTCCGCCGCGTCGTCCGTGGCCGGGGCGGGGGCCGCGGCTTCGGGTTGAGCCGGCGCTTGTTGGGCGTGGGCGTGGTCGACGAGACCAACGAACCCAAAGGTAAAGCACATCACCAGGCCAGTGAGGGCGTGACCGCGCATGTTCGTCCTCCTTCCGGGGGGTATGGCGCAAACGGTTCCGACTCACAACGTCGCGGCCGAAAATAATCGTTGGCCGGGAAAAGCGCGTGACCGCGAGGGCGATCTGCTTGACCCGGTTGTGCGCCGCTGGCAGGCTGGGTGAATCATGACCTGCATCTCTCTCACCCCGTGCGCGCCCAAGCCGACCACCATGGTCGTGCAGGACGACCAGCGCACCGCGGCGAGGACGAGGACGGACTGACACCAGCAGAAAAAGTCATCCCCCGATTCCCGCCGCGACTCCCTCGCGGCCATTTTTTTTTCTGCTCGAGATGCACGCCATGACCACCCGACGAAATACCTGGAGACACGAGCTCACCCACCTCATCCCGCTCAGTTGGCCGGTGGCGCTCTCGATGCTCTCGTACGCCCTGATGACCCTGGTCGACACGCTGTTCGTGTCGCAGCTCGGCGCGCCCGTGCTCGCCGGCGTGGGGTTGGCCGGCGTGGTGTACTTCACCTTGCTCGCGTTCCCCGCGGGCGCGCTGCGGGCGGTCAAGACCGTCGTGGCCCAGCGCACGGGGGCCGGGCGCACGGCCGAACCCGCGGCGCGGGCCGCGGTGTGGATCGCGTTGGTGTTGGCCGCCCTGTTCTCGGTGTTGTGCTGGGCATTGCTGCCCCTGCTGCCGCGCTTTTTGCAGAGCGCCGAGGCCGGCGCGACCGCGGTGGGCTACCTCACCGTCCGGGTGTGGGCGGTGCCGTTTGATTGTGTGTTCATGGCTTTGCGTGAATACCGGTACGGCACCGGCGACACCCGGGCCCCGATGCGCGCGACCCTGGTCGCCAACGCGGTCAACGTCGGCCTCGACGCGTTGTTTGTGCCCGTGCTCGGGCTCGGCGCGGAGGGGGCAGCGGCGGCGACGGTGACGGCGGCCCTGGCCCAAGCGGTGTTCCTCGTCGTGCCCACCCGGGCGGCGTTGCGGGTCCGGGCGCGCGGGATCGCGACCACGATTCTGCGTCTGGGGGGCCCGTCGGGCGTGCAGTTTCTGATCGAGACGGGGTCGTTTTTTGCGTTGACGGTCATCCTCGCGCGGCACAGCGATCGCGCGGTCGCGGCCCATCAAGTGGCATTGCAGTTGGTGCACTTCGGCTTCTTGCCCGCGGTGGCGATCGGCGAGGCGGCCAGCGTGCGCGCCGGGGCCGTCGTCGGGGCGGGGCGTTTTCGCTCGGTGTACGCGGTGACCACGGCGTCGCTGATGCTGGTGTGGGCGTGGGCGGCGGCCACCGGGCTTTTGTTTGCGCTGGGCGGCGGGCACATCGCCTCGTGGTTCGGCGACGACGTGGCCATGCTCGACGAGGCCCGCGTGCTGTTGCTCGTGGCCGCGGTGCTGTTGCTGCCCGATGGGGCCCACATCGTGTTGCGCGGCGTGCTGCGCGGCACCGGCGACGTCACCGTGCCCGCGGTGTTGAGCGTGGCCGGGGCGTGGTTGATCACCCCGCCGCTGGCGCTGTGGTGGGCGTTGCACCTCGACCTGGGCGCGCGGGGGGCATGGTTTGCCCTGTTCGTGGAGATCCTCGTCGCCAACGTCACCCTCGGGTGGCGCCTGCGCTCGCGCGGGTGGGTCGCGCCCGCGCGCGTTTCGCGGCGCTGGTCGATGGACGCAGACAGTGCCTAGCGGTCGGGCTCAGGTCCCGAGCACCACCCCTTTGCCCTCGAAGCGCACGATCGCCGGGCGTCGTGCGCTCTCGGGCAAGCCGGGGAAGGGGCCGCGGTAGGGCACGACCTGGCCGTTCCAGCCGAGCAGCCGGTCGGCGCGGATGGTCACCGGCTGTCCGGCGTCGACCGCGAACCCGATGAGCGGCCGGTCGGTCATCAAATGCACCTGCCCGGTGCCGCGCAGGTGCACGATGTCGAGGTCGTCGCCGTCGTCGGCGGGCAACCGGCCGTTCTCCCACACGAGCCCGTCGGAGAACGCAAGAAGGTTGTTCTCGACGAGGTAGAGGTCCTCGTTGTGCAGCTCGATGGTGCGCACATGTTCGGGCTTGGGGGTGAGCGCGGCGGTGCCGCGTCCCATCGCCGCGCACAGCGGGGCTTCGTTGCCGCCGAACAGGCTGTCGGTGCGCCGGCCGCGGTACCGCCGGTTGATGGGCTCGACCTCGAGCTCGCCGGTGAGGCACACGATGTGGTCGGTGCGGAAGTACAGGATGTCGTCGATGTGGATGTGAAAATGGCCGGCGCCGTCGTCGGCGACGATGCCGTCCAAGGTCAAGGGGCCCGGCCCGAGATCGTCGAGCAGGGGCGCCGGCCGGGGCGGGGGCGGCGCGGGGCTCGCCTGAGGCAGCTCGACCGGGCGCGGCTCGATGGCCACCTCCCGGGTCACGTCTTCGGCTTCGAACGTGAAGTTGACCGAGCGCCGCCGGGCTTCGGCGGAGGCCTCTTTGGTCGGGGGCGCGGTCTTCTTGTCCAGCGACGCGCGGGACGCCGCGGTGAGGGCCGCGGCCTCGGCGCCGCTGTTGTCGAGACGGGGCTTGGCCTCGGTGGTGGGGGTCTCGTCATCGGCCCCGTCGTCGTCACCGATGTCGAGCGGCTCGGGGCTGTCCCCGGCGAGCTCGGCGAGGTCCCCGTCGTCGAGCGGGGCGTGGTCGACGAGGCTGACCGCGGTGCTCATCGCGGTGGGGGTCGCGCTGGCGGTGATCGGGCCGCCGCCGTCGGGGGTTTTGGCGACCTCGGCGGCGACATCCGCGAACGAGATCTCATCGTCCTCTTCCTCGAACAGGTCGTCGACGGACGGGTTTTGGGCCGGGGGGTCTTTGACCGGGGCGCTGTCGGGTTCGGCCGCGAGCAGCTCTTTGGCCGGCGGCGCGCTGTGGGCGAGCACCGCCTCCTCGGGGAGCGCCCGGGGGGCGGCGAGCGGGGCCTCGGCGCTGTCGGGCGGCGTGCTCGGCATGGGAATGACGGTGGTGGCCTTTTGCGCTTCTTGGTGCATCTCCTCGGCGCGCTCGGTGTTGCCCGCCTGCGCGTAAAACGACGCGGCCTCCGCGTACCGTTGTTGTTTCTCGAGGATGAGGCCCATGTAGTTCGCCGCCCGGGGGTGGTTGGGCGCGAGGTCGAGGACCTGCTCCAGGGTGCGCTCGGCATCGTCGAACTGTTCGGTCTTGAGGTACACGAGCGCGAGGTTCAACCGGAGCGAAGGCTCGACGGGGTTGTCGTGCACAAGCTCCGCAAAAAGCTGCTCGGCGCGCTCGAGCTCGCCGCCGCGAAAGAGGCTGAGGCCGAGCAGGTTCTTGGCCTGCTCGTCTTTGGGGGAGAGCGCGAGGGCTTTTTCAAAATGGACCTGCGCCTCCTCGACGCGACCGGCCCGCATCAGGTCTGACCCCTCGGTGAGGAGGTACAAAAACTCCTCTTCGCGGGATGCGGCGCTCTTTCCGGTCATCGGATCCATCGCCCTGCCTCCTCAGCCCTTGCCCCAGAGCCGCATGATGTCGGCCACGTAGGCCTGCGTCTCGGGAATGTGGGGCACGCGCATCAGCCGCCGCACCCGTCCCGGGCCAGCGTTGTACGCGGCCAAAGCCAAACGTGGGTCGTCAAAGCTCTTGAGCAACCCGGCGAGATAGCGCGCGCCCCCGTCGATGTTCTGCGCGGGGTCGAGCGCGTCTGTCACCCCGAGGTCGGCGGCGGTGGCGGGCATCAACTGCATCAGCCCTTGGGCGCCGGCGCGTGACACGACCTTTGCGCGGAAGCCGCTCTCGACCGCGATCACCGCCCACAACAACCGCCGGTCGAGGTCGTAGCGCGCCGCGGCCGCGTCGATGAGGTCATCGTACGGGGTGGCCGTGACCTCGACGCGCGCGGGCGGCGCCGCCCCCCGGTGCGGGACCGCGGGCTGGCCGTCGGCCCAGCGTTCAAAATCGCCCGGGGTGTAGGGCACAAACCGCGTGTCTCCTCGACGGTCGGTGACGTGCACCGTGCCCTGCGGATCGACGTACACAAACATGTTCGCGGCCGCGCCCGCGCTGCCTGTCAGCGAGGTGAGAACCGTGATCACGAGCGCCCGAAACATGGCGCAAAGGCTAGCCGACTTCGTCCGGGATCGCCCGTTTGTGGCCCGGGCATCGCAAAACAGGCCGTTGCGCGCGGCAGGTGGGGGGTGCTACACGGCGAATCCCCGCCTTTCGGACCCGACACGAGGACCCTGCGATGAGCACGCTGCGCGCCTATACCTTCCTGGATTCGCTTCAGCCTCAGCTCGCCGCCGACGTGTGCACCACCTGCCGCGGCTATTTCCCGGTGCCGGGCGTGGCCAGCCTGTTCGTGGAGATCGCGCCGGGCATGGCCATCCACTCGCTGCTCGACCGCGCGCTCAAGACCTCCGAGGCCCGGCCCGCGACCATCGTGGTCGAGCGCGCCTTCGGCATGCTCGAGGTGCACCACGAGGACAAAGGCCAAGTGCTCGAGGCCGGCCAAGCGATCCTGGACGCCCTGGGGGCCAAAGAGCAGGACCGGATCAAGCCGCGGGTGGTCAGCGACACCGTCATCCGCGGGATCGAGCCCATGCACGCGATGATCGTCGACAAGATCCGCTTCGGGGCGATGATCGAGCCGGGCCTCAGCCTGCTGGTCATGGAGTGTTACCCCGCGGCCTACATCGCCCTCGCGGCCAATGAAGCGGAAAAGGCCGCGGACATTCGGCTGGTCGACTTCACCCCCTTTGGCGCCTTCGGGCGCTTGTACCTCGCCGGCACCGAAGCGGAGATCGACGAGGGGCGCAAAGCCGCGGTCGCGGCGTTGGAAAGCATCACCGGCGTGCCCGAAAAGAAGTAGTGCACGCCCACGACACCCACAGAAACGGAGGCACCCGGAATGGCTGAAGCCCTGGGCATGATTGAGACACGGGGATTCGTCGGACTCGTCGAAGCGAGCGACGCGATGGTGAAAGCCGCGCGCGTCGAGCTCGTGGGCTACGAAAAAGGCTACGGCGGCGGCTACGTCACCGCGGTGGTGCGGGGCGACGTCGCCGCGGTGAAGGCCGCGACCGAAGCCGGCAGCCGCGCCGCCGAGCGCGTCGGTGAGCTCGTGAGCGTGCACGTGATTCCGCGCCCGCACGAGAACATCGACCAGGTGTTGCCGCTCGGCCGCCAAGGGAAATCCAAGAAGTAACGCCGCCGCAAGGTGGCGCGACCTCCGCCTCCGACGTGGTCGGGGGCGGCGGTGGTCGTTGGTGCGATCGCCACGAGGTCTCGAGGAGACGACATGCAACTGGGCTTGGTGGTCGGCACCGTGGTCGCGACCCGCAAAGACGAGGAGCTCGAAGGGCTCAAGCTGCTGCTGGTCAAGGGGGCCGACGAGACCGGCAAGGCCAAGGGCCCGGTCATCGTCGCCGCCGACGCGGTGGGCGCGGGCGTGGGCGAACTCATCCTCTACGCCGCGGGCAGCTCGGCCCGCCAAACCACGGTGACCAAAAATCGCCCCGTCGACCACGTCATCATGGCCATCGTCGACGAGATCACCGAATCGGGCGACAAGCGGTACGAAAAAGCCACCGCCTGAGGCGGTAGGGAGCGGCCATGGCGCAACACAACCTCTCCGACCAACGCCTCAACGAAATCGTCGAAAAGGTGGTCCAGCGCCTCGCCCCCCAGCTCGGGCACACGGGCCCGGTGACCAACCCGCGGGCGACCCCGTCGCCGGGCAGCAACTGCGGTCCCGTGCCCCCGATGATCAATACCGGCGGGTACTCGGCCGGGCGCTTGGGCCAGTTTGACGACGTGGACAGCGCGGTGGCCGCCGCGCGCCGGGCCCACGAGCAGCTGGTGCACAACGTGTCGCTCGAGCAGCGCCACAAGATCGTCGAGGCCTTCCGCCAGGTGGTCCGCGACCACAACCAAGAACTGTCACACGGCGCGGTCCAGGAGACCGGCCTCGGCCGCGTGGCCCACAAGCTCAACAAGAATCTCCTGGTCGCGAACAAGACCCCGGGCCCCGAGATTTTGACCCCCTGGGCCCAGACCGGCGACGACGGCCTCGTGCTCCGGGAGCGCGCCCCCTACGGCGTCATCGCCGCCATCACCCCCACCACCAACGCCACCGAGACCATCATCTGCAACGGCATTGGGTTCGTGGCCGGCGGCAACGCCGCGGTGTTCAACGTGCACCCCTCGGCCAAGCGCATCTGCGCCCGCATGGTCGAGCTCGCCAACCAAGCGATGGTGGCCGCGGGGGCTCCCGACAACCTGCTCTGCGTCATCCGGGAGCCCACCATCGAGTCCGCCAACACCCTGATGACCCACCCCGGCATCCGCCTGGTCGTCGTCACCGGCGGCCCCGGCGTGGTCAAGGCGGCGATGAGCTCGGGCAAACGCGCGATCTGCGGCGGCCCCGGCAACCCCCCGGTGATCGTCGACGAGACCGCCAACATTCGCCAGGCGGCCCAGGGCATCATCAACGGGTGTTCGCTCGACAACAACATTGTGTGCATCGCGGAAAAAGAGATCTTCTGCGTGGCCGACGTCGCCGACCTGCTCAAGCGGGAGATGGCGCAGTTCGGCGCGGTCGAGCTGTCCCGGGCGGAGATCACCAAGCTCGAGCGCGTGGTCCTGGCCGAGGACCGGGCCCACCCCAACAAAGACTGGGTCGGCAAAGACGCGGCCAAAATCGCCGCCGCCATCGGCAAGCGCGTGCCCGACGACACCCTGATCCTGCTGTGCGAAGTGGACGGCGAGGACCACCCCTTCATCCAATCGGAGCTGCTCATGCCGGTGCTGGGCATGGTGCGGGTCAAAGACGTCGACACCGCCATCGACGCCGGGGTGCGGGCCGAGCACGGCTTTGGCCACACCGCGGCGATGTACTCGACCAACATCGATTCGCTGCACAAGATGGCCCGGGCCTTTGACGGGTCGATCTTCGTCAAGAACGCGCCCACCTACGCGGGCCTGGGCCTCGGCGGCGAGGGCTACACCAGCTTCACCATCGCCAGCCCCACCGGCGAGGGGCTGACCACCGCGCACCATTTCACCCGCGAGCGGCGCTGCACGCTCAAGGACCACTTCCGGATCGTGTGATGCATCTTTGGCATGACGTCCCCATCGGCGACGGCGCCCCCCGGGTCATCACCTGCGTGATCGAAATCCCCCGGGGCGGTCGCGTCAAATACGAACTCGACCACGAGCTCGGCATCCTGCGCGCCACCCGCGTGCTGTACGGGGCGGTGCACTACCCCGCCAACTACGGCTTTATTCCACAGACATTGGGCGACGACGGCGACGCCCTCGATTGCATCGTGCTCGGCCAGGAGCCCATCGTGCCCGGCGCGCTCGTCACCGCGCGGGTCATCGGGGTGATGCCCATGGTGGACAGCGGCGAAGCCGACGACAAAATCATCTGCATCCAGAACGGCGACCCCGGCTTCGACACCGTGCGCAGCCTCGACGACCTGCCCCCGTTCCGCATGAACGAGGTGATGCGCTTCTTCGGGGACTACAAAGCCCTCGAGGGCAAAGAGGTCAAGGTCGCCGCCCCCCACGACACCGCCGCGGCGGTGAAGGTGGTCGAACGCTGCATGGGCCAGTACCAACAAGAGCGGCTTCACCTGCTGAACCAGAAAGACGCCTAGATGAGCGGTGCCTCGGCGCCGGTCATGGAGGCGGTGGCGCTGGTCGAGATCGAGGCCATCGCCCGCGGCTACGTCGTGCTCGACGCGCTGGCCAAGCGGGCCGAGGTCAACGTGGCCTGGGCCCGGGCGGTGACCCCGGGGAAGTTTTGTATTCTGTTTGGCGGCGATGTGGCCGCCACCGAGGAGGCCCTGGACGCGGCCCGGGAGGCGGCGGGTTCGTTGCTGATCGACGAGCTGTGGTTGCCCTATGCCCACCCCGGCTTGTTGCGCGCGGTGGCGGGCAAGGCCGGGGCGGAGCCGGGTGAAGCCATTGGCATTGTGGAGACCGCCACCGTGGCGTCGTGTGTGCGGGCCGCGGACGCGGCGCTCAAGGCCACCGAGGTGGGGGTGCTCAAGATGCACCTCGCGCTCGGCATCGGGGGCAAAGGCTATTTTAATCTCGCGGGGGTGCTCGCGGATGTGGACGCGGCCCTGGAGGCGGCGCGGTCGGTGACCCCCGACGACAAGGTGGTGGGCGTCGAGCTCATCGCCCAGCCCCACCGCGAGGTGCGCGGCCACTTCTCCGATTGATGCCGGGAGCGGTCAGGGGCAGGGGGGACTGAGCACGCTGACGCCGTGGTCGGTGGCGAAGTAGCGCAAACCGTCGACGAGCTCGAGGTCGTAGGCGGTCTCGCCCAGATCCAGCAATTGATGGAGAGCGGGCGGATCGGAGGTGACGAACTCGGCCGCCCCCGCGGCGCAGGACACGGTGACGATGTCGCCGGTCCAGTCGAGGATCTGGTAGGGAAAGGCGCCGGTCCCGGCGGGTTGAAAACCGGCGGAGTAGGGCAGCTCGACAATGTCACTGCCTGATACCGTGTAGCGACGCATCCAGCCGGGGCCGATGTCGAGGAGCAGGTCGCCTTGCACCGCCCAGAGGTGGTAGGGGTGGTCGTAGGTGGCGGTGGGGTGGCTGGCCAGGGTGGCCGGGGCTTGGGGGTTGCTGATGTCCACCGCGAACACCGCGGTGCCGACGTTGACCACCAAGCGGTCCTCGTGACCGGCGAGGTGAATGGCCTCATTGCCGTACAGGGGAACGTCGCTGGTGACCTGCCAGGTGCCGGCGGGCGCCCAGGGGGAGCTTCCGTCCGCGGGGGAGGGCACGGACCCGAGGTCGTGAAGCGTGACCACAATGGCATTGTCATCGTTCTGGCTGCGGATGCGGGCGGTGGCGAGGGTGTGGCCGACCTGAACGATGTTGTGGGACAGCGCGTCCCCGGGGAGCCCCGCGGGGAGGGCCAGCGCCGGGGCGGCGGTGAACGCCGGCCCCGCCACAGGGTCGAACGCCACCGCGTCGACGTGCGCGGGATCGAGCTGGTGGCGTTCGGGGGCGATGCCGCCCAGCGGGCGGAGGAGCGTGGCCGCGCCCCCGGTGAGCGTGACCAGTGACGACGACGTGCGCAGGGGCAGCGGGAACGGGGGCGAAAACACCGGGGCGGCGGCGACGGTGGTGTCGATGAGGCTCACGGTGTCCGCCCCCACGAGCAACAAGGCGTGTTCGCCCAGGGGGACGAACTGGCCGCTCCGGCGGTGGGAGAGATCGACCGGGGACAGGGGCGCGCCGAGGTCGCCGCCCACGACTTGGCCGAGGCGCAGGCTGTGCCAGCCGGGCGGTTGGTAGGCAAAGAGGTCGTCGACGAGAAACGCGGCCCCGGGGACGCTGGTGTCGGTGGGGGCCAGCTCCGGCAACGGTTGCAGCGAGGCCGCGTCACCCACGGCCCCGACGAACACCGCGTGAGGGGGCGCGTGGTCGGGGGCGAAGGTCACGGCCGCGAGGAGCGTCTTGCCCGAGAGGCTGACGTCCCACCGGGAGAACCCTTCGGGCGGCTCGATGACCCGGATGGGGCTGAGGGTGTCCAAGTCGTACACGTGGATGGGGCCGTCCCATTCGGAGGTGACCAGGCGGCCGTCCGCGACGAACACGTCGTCGGCGGGGGCGATGTCGACCTCGGCTTGCCACACCGGCGCGGCGGGGGTGCTGACGTCGTAGAGGTACAGCCGGCCGCCGGACAGGACCACCAGGCGCGCCCCCGGCGCGTCGATGGCCAACGACCGCACCGGTGACTCAAACGCGAGGTTGGTGTCGGGCACCAACGCGGCTCCGGCGACGTGCGAGACGTGAAGCGGGTCCAGCCAAGCGTGGCGCGCGGAGTAGATGGTGTCGCCCAGCAACGCGTAGGTGTCGTCGCCGAGGATGCCCACCTCGACAAAGCCGCCGTCGGCCCCCGGTGCATACACATACGTGGCCGTGCCCGAGGTCAGCTTGCGGGCGAGCAACAGGTCGCTGGCGACGTGGCCGACCACGCGGTGCACGGCGCGATCGATTTGTTGCTCGGACGCCACAGCCCACACCCCGTCCGCCCGGTGGAGGCGCCGCAGCCACCCGCCCCCGGCGGTGGTGTTGTTCCAGGTGCGCCCGGGGTCAAACATCACCGCCTCGTCGTCGTACGCGGTCAGGCTGCTCTGGGCCCCACCGGGAAACACCGTCTGGTTGACCACGGCGACGGGGTCGAGCGCCGGCGTGCTGACGCACACCCCGGCCTCGCACACGTCGTCGGTGCACACATCGTCGTCGGTACAGGGCGAGCCCTCGGGGATGGGCACGGCCACACAGGTCCCGGCTTGGCACAGAGGAATGCTGTCGCAGGGGGTGGCGACGCCGCACACGGTGTTGTCCGCCGCGGTGGGGTGCACGCACCCGTCGTCGGTGCACACGTCGTCGGTGCAGGGGTCGTCGTCCGCGCAGGCCCCGGCCACGTCCCGTTCGGTGCAGCCCAGCTCGGGATCGCACACCCCCTCGCGACAGGGCGAGGTCGCGGGGCACACCGCCGCCGTCCCGAGACATTGCCCTTCGTGGCACCGCGCGGCGGTGAGGCACGCGTTGTCCGCACCGCACGCCCGGTCGTGGAAGGTGTGGGCACAGGGGGCGCCGGGCTCGCCCACGAAGGTGTCGTCGGTGCATTCGTTGTCGTCGTCACACGAGGGCAAGGCCACGCCCCGTCCGGACACCCGGCGCTCCGCCTCGGTGTCGTCCCCGCGCGCGCGCAACGTCGCCTCCGCGGGTCCCGGCGCGAGGGGGCCGAACCGGACCAGCACGCTCGTCTGCTCGCCGGGGCCGAGGCGGTCTGCGCCGGCGCGCGCCGAGAACATCGCCCCGTCCACCGCCACCTGGAGCGACGTGGGCGCGCCCCCGACGTTGGTCACGGTCACGCGCTGCGCGCCGACGGTCCCCGCCCAGACATCGCCAAAGTTGACCTCGGCCTCGTCAAACGCGAGCCGCGGGCGCAGCTGGCCGAGGCCGTCCGCGCCCGGGCCGCAGCCGCCGAGACCGGCGAGCAGGGAGACCAGAATGCAGGCGAGAGGGCGCGTCATGCCGAACGGTACCGCATGAACGGGACCGCGCCGTGCCGACGATGTGCGTCCCTGGCTGGTACTGCGCCCGTCGTCGACGAGGGCGCATGGGGCCGCGGTCCGTTCGGGGGGGCCGGACAACGCTCTGCCCGGCTTTGCCCCAATCGCGCAGATCAGGCCGCGCGGGGGGTGCGGTCGCTTTGCTCGCCGAACACCGCGTCGACGAGCACGGGCACCACCGGCGCGATTTGGCCTTGGGACAGCTCACCCATCAGACACAGCTGCACCCAGTTTTTGTCGACCAGGTACTGGCTGTGGGCGCTGAGCAAAAAGCCCGCGGCCTCGGCGGTCTTGGCCACCTCCACCGACGAGACGTGCGGGGGCAGGGCCAGGGTGAGCACCACCGGGTTGTTCTGCTCGACGGGGAGCAGGGGCTCGAGGCCCCCTTGTTTGAGCTCTTCGCGCAGCCACAGCCCGAGGTCGCGACGACGCTGCAGGCGCGCGGGGTCGTCCTTCACGTTCTGCAGGGCGGCCTTGAGGGCGTAGATGAGGTTGCTGTTCTGCGTGAAGGCGATGCCGCCGCTGGCGAGGTATTTGCCGAGGTCGAAATACCGGGGGAGGCGGTCGTCGGGCTCGACCAGCTCGTCGTGAAACACGATGGCGAGGCCGGAGAAGCTCTGCAGGGCCTTACCCGAGGTCCCCGCGGCGAACTTCACGCCCTCGAGGTCGACGGGCACCGCGCCAATGGAGCTGATCGCGTCCAGGCACAGCGACAGGTCGTGGGCCTTGGCCACGCGCTTGAGCAGGTCGAGATCCTGGAGCATGCCGGTCGAGGTCTCGCAGTGCACGGCCCAGAGCCAGCCGCAGTCGGACAGGTCGCGGCCGGCGAAGTCTTCTTCGGTGAAGGGCACGCCCCAGGGCTTTTGGATGACCTCGTAGTCGAGCCCGAACCGCTTGGCGTGGTCGACCAGCCGGGTGCCGAACTCGCCGTTGTTGAGGATGATGCCCTTTTGGCCCATGCGCAGGATCTGGCCCGCGACAATTTCATTGGCGAGGGTCCCGGAGCCGAGGAACAGGCTCGCGTGTTGGGCGTTGACGAAGGCGGCCAAGTCTTGGCGCAGCCCGTTGAAGTCCTTGATGAACTGCTCGCCGCGGTGGCTGATGGGGGTCTCGGAGAACGCTTGCTTCACGTTCTCTTTGAGGGTGACGGGGCCGGGGAGCAGGTTGGTCTGGATGCCGGCGAGGAAGTCGCTGGGCAGAATCTTGGCGAAGTCTTGCATTTTTTCCATCTGCTGCTCGATGCGCAACATCATGGGCTGAAACTGCGCGCCCTCTTCGCCCACCAGGGGCCCAAACGGCTTGAACCCAATGCGCTTGTACAGGCGTTGCTGCAGGGTGGTGCCGGAGATGACCGCGCTGTCGTACCCGAGGGCGCGCTGGGTCTGGAACATCAACATGCCCAGGCCGAGGAACACCTTGGTCCCGCGGTGCTCTTTGTCGACGGCGAGCAGGCGAATCTCGACCGGCTTGCGCCCCGGGCCCATGTGGGCGTCGAGGTCGGGGAGCTTGTGATCGAGGGAGAACGGGCGCTTGCCGCGCGCCGACATCATGCCCACCACTTCATCGCCGAGCTTGCAGATGACGTAGGTGTTCTCCTCGTGGAACTTGTCGATCAGCTTGCCGTCTTTGCGCTCGGTGTGTTGCGGAATCTCGTCCACAAACGTGCGGTGGTTGAGACGGAAAATCTGCTCCATCTCTTCGGGCTCGGTGGCGATTTTAAAAGTGTAACGATGGTCAGCCATGGCTCACTCCAGCCGCTGCGCGGGGACGCAAGTATTCCGCGAAGTTCTCCCGGTGGGCGAAGAGCACGAGGCCCACGACCACCACGAGTCCCGACACGATCCACATGTCGGCAGAAAAAAGCACCGCGGTGACGGGCACCGCGACAAATCCGATGAGAAAACTGAACGACATCCGCCGCAACAGGGCATAGCTGCCGAGCCACAACACGACGTGTCCGATGCCGGTGGGGACGAAGAGGGCGGCGCACACCCCGATCAAAGAGGCCAGCCCCTTGCCCCCCCGGAACCGCAAAAACACCGGCCAGATGTGGCCGACGATGACGAGGACCGCGGCCCCGGCGAGCCAGGGCGAGGGCAGCTCCATCAGGCGCCCGGCGAGCACGACGAGCAGGCCCTTGAGGAAGTCGAACACAAACGTGGCCACCGCCGCGGCTTTGCCCGCGGCTCGTCCGGCGTTGCGCGCCCCGACGTTGCCCGAGCCGACCTGGCGGATGTCTTGCTCGGTGAGCAGACGCACCACCCAGTACCCGGCGCAAAGCGAGCCGATGAGGTACGCAGATGTAAGATAGACCGCGCCAGTCACGCCGTGAGAGCCCCCGAACAGCTGCCGATCGATACCGGCTGGAAATGGCCCCGACAAGACGTATCCCCAAAAAAACACTAAGGAATTCGGTCACTCCCACACACGTTTGCCACCGCTTTTTCACACCAGGAAAGGGGCTGTTTGCGTACCTGGTTACATAACTGTCAACGAGCCCATGCGGCCTGCACAAAACGCCCCGCGCGGGGCGGGGCGTTTTGTGGTGTGAAGGGGGGCTCAGTCGAGGTCGCGCCGGGACTGCACCACCCGCTTCACCAGCCCGTACTCCTGGGCTTCTTGGGCGCTGAGCCAGAAATCACGCAGGGCGTCATTGGTGACGTCGTCGCGGGACCGGCCGGTGTGGCGCTCCACAATGGTGTTGTAACGCTCCCGCAGCTTCATGATCTCGCGGGCGGTGATGTCGATGTCGCTGGCCTGGCCGCGGGTGGCGGTGGAGGGCTGGTGCAACAAGAAGCGTGAGTGCTCCAGGGAGAAGCGTTGATCGTCGTCGGCGCCGAGGTAGATCAGCACCGCCGAGCTCGCCACAATGCCATTGGCAATGGTGCGGATGGGGCACCGGGAAAACCGGAACAGGTCGTAGATCGCGAACCCCGAGTCGGCGGACCCGCCGGGGGAATTGACCAGGACGTCGATGGGGGCATCGGGGTCGTCTTGCTCGAGCAGGGTGACCATGGTCGCCACCCGCCGGAACAGCTTATCGGTCACGGTCTCGGACACGATGATGGTCCGGGCCTTGAGCAAGCGGGCGTTCATGCCGCCCTTGAGCTCCTTGTCGCCGTTGTTGTCGTTGTCGTCGTCGTCCAAGCGCCACATATCCGCTCCTTTGCGCGTCGATGCGCCTCGGGAACATAGCCATCCCCCGGGGGATTTTCATCCGCAAAAACGCACCCCCCGCGCCGGGGCTGGGCCGGCTCACCAGGAGACGTGGATGAGGGTGTTGAAGTTGTTGATGACGTCGTCGACGGGGGTGGCGGGGCCGATGTAGCTGCCGGTGTACATCCGGCGCAGGTGCACCACCCCGGCCCGGAGAAACAGCTTGCCGGGGACGAGGGGCTGGATCCAGTAACCCTCGAGGGTCAGGCCCCGGGCCGCGATCTTGTTGATGCGCAGGTCGGTGGGGGCGGCGAAGGCCACGTGGTACTTGCTGCCGTAGCTGACCTCGGCCCCGACCTTGGGGGCGAACCGGCCGAACGGGGTGCTGTAGCGCATGCCGGTCCAGGCGAAGTGGCCTTGGTTCTGGTTGGGGTCGTCGTAGCTGGCCAGACCCACCGGGGCCTGGAGCCCGTCGCCGAAGTCGTAGACCACGCGGTTCGCGTTGGGTTGCAAAAATGTATAGGTATACGCGGCGAAGACGTCGAAGCCGCTGCGGAAGAGGTTCTTCCATTCGAACAGGCCGGACACCTGGAACATCCACCCCAGGCTGTCGGGCACCGGCTCGCTGGGGAGGGCCCCGGCGAGGGGCACGTCGATGGTCTTGAACTCGGGGACCACCACGCTCGAGAGCTGCACGAGGTTGTCGCCGATGAAGGGCAGGCGCAGCTCGAGGGACCCGGCCAGCGCGTGCATCGAGTCGCGCCCGCGGAACTCGAACAGGGAGTTCTGATCAAAGACATTGTTGCGGGTGACCGGCGAGAGGGGAAGCCAGATGAGACGGAGGAAAGACCCCGGCCAAAATTGCTCCATCCGGAAGGTCACGAACATCATGTCGTAGCTGTTCTCGACGAGCTGAACCCCCCAGGTCGCGGTCCGGGGGGTGTTCTCTTTGAGCTCGGCGGGGGGGCCCTCGGGGGCGGCGAGGCGGCCGGCGGTGAACACCAACCATTCGGTGACGAACCAGTCGAAGTACGCGCGCTCGATGCGCAGGGTGAGGTCGCGCGGCCAGCGGGTGGCCTCCGAGCTCGGGCGCAGGGGGTCGGGCTGGTCTTGGTTGAAGTCGCGTTGGGCGACGAGGGTGCCGAAAAAACGCAGGTTGTCGGTGATCTCCCAGGCCATGCCCAGGCGGAAGCGGGTGGTGAAAAACAGTGGATACCAGGTGTTCTTGGTGGGACCGCCCCCCGGGGGGGTGGACTGGAAATAGATGTTGTTGTTGGTGATGCGGAAATCACCGAACCAGTTGAGGCGGTTGCGGCTGATGATGTTGAGCAGGCGGTCTTGGACCCCCACAATGTCATTGATGTCGTTCTCGACGAGGTCGAGCCGGTCCTGGAGGTTGTCCTCCAGGGCGACGACTTTGTCCTCGAGGGCGGCGTCGGTCGGGGCCGCGGGCGAGGGGGTGGGGGTCTCGCCTTGGGTCTTCAGGGCGTCGACCTCCCGGCGGAGCTGCTGGAGCTCTTCGGCGAGGGCGTCGGCGCGCCGCTTCTCGGCGTCGGCTTGGTCCCGGAGGTCTTGGAGTTCTTTTTTGACCTGCTCGTCGTCGTCCTTTTTCGCCGCGGCGCGTCCCCGGCGGGCGTCGGCGGGGCCCGCGGCCGACAGCAGCAGGCCCAGGAGGGCGGCGAGGAGCACAGGGGGCGAACGGTGGGTCATCGGGTCCCCGACACGCCAGCGGCTTTTGATTTTTCGATGCGGCGGACGATGGCGGCGAGGGCGCGCCGCTGCTCCCCGTCGGAGAAGTAGATGTCGAGGTCGACGTGGCGGGCGTGCTGGTCGCGCACAAAGAACCGCTCCCACTGGCGGGGGCTGAGCGCGCCGAGGCGCAGCTGGGGCGCGCGCTTGGCGTTGTGGCACCTGGTGCAGCCGCGGGTGAGCACCCGGTCGCCGGGCCAGCGACCGGATTTGCTCAACCATTGGTTCTGGGGCGCGGCGGGGGCGGGCTTGGCCGGGGTGGCGGCGACTTTGACGTCGGGGGCTTTGTCCGGCGCGGGGGCAGGCTTTTTCGGCGCCGGGGCGGGCGAGGGCGCGGGCTTGGCCACCGGCTGCGGGGGGGGCTCGTCGGGGGGCGCGGGCTTTTTGGTGTTGTGGTCGCCATCGTCGTCGTCGACGTCGTCGGACACGGTGCGCGCTTCGGGACGGTGTGGTTTGGGCGTGGGCTTTTGGCGGACCGGGCGCGACGGGGTGTGGCGCGCGACCTTGGCGTTGGTCCTGTCGTCGTCGTGGTCCTTGTCGTGGGCATCGTCCGGGTCTTGGTCCCGGTCCGCGTCATTCTTGTTGTCGTCGTCGTCTCCATCGTCGGTGACGTCGGCGGCGGCCGGTCCCGGGTCTGGCGCGGGCGCGGCGGTGGGCACGAGGTGAGCGGCGATGCGCACCACCTCGCCCTCCCGGGCGGTGACCTGCTGCGAAAAGTCCTCGTGGCCGTCACGCCGCAACACCAGCGAGGCGGGGGCGCCCTCGTCGAGCACGACCTCGAATGCCGCGCCTTCGGGGGTCACGCCCTTGACCTCCCCATCGACCTCGACGAGCGCGCCGGCGGGCGTGGACTCGACCAACAAGTTGGCGCGGGCCGCGCCCGGGTCGCGCCGGCTGACCCAATAGGCCGCCCCGGCCGCGCCGACGAACACCAACAGCGCGAGGGCCGCGGCCAGGCCCCGCCGGGAGCGGGCGGGGGCAGGGGCCGCCGGGGGCGGGGCCTCGGTCAGGGTCGGGGTCGCGACCTCGGAGCGGCTCGCGTCGGGGTCGATGGGCGCCTGCAGCTGCGCGGCCGAGGGCCGGGTGAGGTTGCCGGTCTCGGGGTGCGCGGCGGGGCCGCTCGTGGTTTTGGGCAGGTCGTCGTGGCCCCGGGTGAGCGGCGGGTCCTCGAACATTTGTTGGGCGCGCTCTTCGCGCGCGGAGGCCACGCTCTGTTCTTCAAACTTGCGGCGGTTGGCCAGGCGCCGGCGGAAGGTGACCTGGAACCAGTGGCGCACGTCCTGGGCATTGGCGATGCCCACCGCGTCTTCCGCCGCCGCGCGCAGGTCGCGGGCGAAGTCATCGCACGACGCGTAGCGCGCCTGTCGATCGATGGCCACCGCACAGGCCACGACGTCGTCGAGCGCGGGGGGGACTTTTTTGTTCCAGTTGCTCGCCTTGGGGAGCGGCTCGCCACAGATGCGCTGCATGACCTCGTGCAGGGGCGTGTCCGACGCAAACGTGAACGCCTTGCGCATGGTCAGGCACTCCCAGAGCACCAAGCCGAGGGCATAGATGTCCACGCGGTGGTCGATGTCGCGGTCTTTGAACGTCTCGGGGGCGAGGTAGGCGAACTTGCCTTTGACCCCGCCCGGGGAGGTGAGCTCGGTCTGGATCGTGGTCTTGGCGATGCCGAAGTCGATGACGCGGAGGTAGCCGTTGCTGTCGAGCATCAAGTTCTGTGGGGAGATGTCCCGGTGCACCAGGTGCAGCGCGCGCCCGTCGGGGCCGGTGGCAGAGTGGGCGTAGGACATGGCCTCGAGGGCGTCGAGCACGAGCTTCACCGAGACCGCGGTGGGCAAGCGGCGGTTGGCCTTCTGCAACCGGCTGAGCACGTAGGCGAGGGACTCTCCGTCGAGGTACTCCATGGTGATGGAGATGTCCCCGTCGACGATGCCGAGGTCGTAGATCTTGACGATGTGGGGGTGGTTGAGCTGCGCGATGGTGCGCGCCTCGTCGAGAAACATGCCCAGCGCCTGTTTGTTGGGCAGCCCCAAGGGGCGGATCTTTTTCACCACCACGAACCGTTCGAAGCCGTCGCTCGCGGTCTGGAGCCCGAGGTAGACATCGGCCATGCCCCCCGAGCCGAGCTTGGTCAGCAGCTTGATGCCGCGGTGCTCGAGGGTGGCCGAACCAGGGGGGCGGGTGGTGTTCATGGGGCGCTTGCCACCAATTCCGCTGGCAGCACGCCGGTGCTGGTGCCCCCTGAGGCCAAAAACGTCACCACCGCGGTTTGCATCGCCACCGTCACGTCCCGGTCGAGGCCGGGGTCGAGCAGGCTCGGGTGCCCGCCGCCGGCGACGCGCCACAGGGTGCGCAGGCCGCGCGTGTCCTGGTTGGGGCCCGCGGCGGCGGGCGACAAACCGAGCTGGGCCGCGAGCGCTTCGGTGCCGGCCAAGGGCGCGCCGGCCACGACGTTGGGAAAGACCGTGTCCGGGGGCGCGCCGCGGCCGCCGGCCTGCTCCAGGACCAGCAGCGGGCCGTCGACGTCGGACGCGAACACCACCGGGTCGGCGGCGTCGAGCACCGATTGCGCCGCGACCACGAAGTCGGTGAACGCGTCGGTGCCGGGGGCCGCCCCCGCTTGCTCGAGCTGGGCTTCGATGCGCGGGCCGAACGTGTCCGACGCGAGCAGCATGGGGAGCAGACCGCCCGCGGGGTTGGCCGCGGCGGTGGGCCGCGCGACCGGGTCGTGGGCGGCGGCGAGCAGCGCCACCATCGCGCCCAAGGAGTGGCCGAGCACCGCGACGCGGCCTGGGTCGAGGTCGGGCGCGCCGTCTCCATCGAGGTCGATGTGGGCGCACAGCCGCGTGACCCGGAGGAGGTCGGCGGTGGCTTGGCGGAGGTTGTCGCGCGCGGTGCGCACCGAACCGAGCTGGAAAAAATGTGTGCCCGACGGGTCGAGGCTGCCGTCGGGGCCCGGCGCGGAGGTCGCGTTGTCGACGACGTCGAGGCCGAAGGTGCGCTCGGCGGGGGCGAACCCGGCGAAGGCGGGCGACATCGCGTAGATGCTCGCGGGCCCGTCGGTGCCCAGCAGGGGCGCGAGGGCGGCCAGCGGGTGGGCCGGGTCCTGGGTGAGGCCGTGCAGGGGCAGGTCGGGGGCCACGACGACAAATCCGGCCGAGACCAGCGCTTCGGCCACGGCCACGACCTGGGTGCGATCGCCGGTGACCGCGTGTTGGAACACGACCACCGGCCAGCCCGCCGCGGGGCGCACCAGGCCGAGGCCGGCGGCGGGGGCGGCGATGAGCGCGGGCACGATGACCTCGGCGCGCGGGCTGGGACCGGGGCCAAACGCGCCGGTCAGGGGGGCCGCGGGGTCGGTGTACAGCGGCAGGCGCAGGGCCGCGGCGTAGAGGTCGGCGATGCCGGCGAAGGAGGCGGGGCCGTCGGGGGGGTTGAGCGCGCCGGTGTTGAGCACCGGGGCGGGGTGGGTGCGCACGTCGCCGGCCAGGGCCAAGGTGGCGGCGTCGTCGAGCACCGCGTCGACGAGGGCCTGTCCGATCGCGCCCACCGATTGGGTGGTGAAGCCGAAGGTGAGCGCGATCTCGTCGCGCACAATGCCTTTGCCCTCGAGGGCGTCGGCGTAGGTGACCAAAATGCGCCGAGCGGGTTCGAGCGCGGCGGCCTGGTCGTCGTCGAGAAACACCGGGAGGGTGGTGGCGCCGGTGTCGTCGAGCAGCGGGTCTTTGTAGATCACGAACGAGAACGCGGGGCTGCGCCGCACCGGTCGCGCGTCGCCGGTGAGAAAGCCGTCCGTCACCGCCACCACATAGCCCTGGGCCGGCGCCAGGGGGCGGGTGGGGATGATCAGCAGCTGCTCGTCGGCGACGAACGGCACCCATTCCGCCAACGGGGCCAGCTCACGGCCCAGCGCGCTCAGCACCCCCCCGCGCCGGGGGTCCAAGGTGGCCTCGAACACGCGGAGGTTGACCCCAGGTCGCACGCTGCTCGACGGGAGCAGCCCGGTGTACGGAATGCTGATCGGGTTGGTGAGCGAAAACCCGTCCAGGCTGCTCAAGGCCGCGCGCGCATCAGGGTCGCCCGGGCCGACGTCGATGTCGAGCGTGCCCTGCGCGTCCCGGCCCACCAGGTCGGTGGGGAACGGCAAGGTGCCCGCCGCGGGGTCGAACACAAACTCCACGCCCCCCGGCGGCAACGGCTTGCCACTGTTGGTGATGCGCTCGTCGCACCCCGCGCCGAACCACAAAAACGCGGCCGCGCACGCGGCAAGACCGAGGCGGCCCGTCATCGGCCGTCCCCCTCGTCGGTGGGGGGCGCCGCATCGGTCGCGCCCGCCGCCGGCGGCGCGTCGTCCTCGTCGCCGGGGGCGCGCGGTTGGTCGGGACCGGGCCCCAACGGGGCTTCTGGGAGCGGGGGCAGGCCCTCCTCGGGCGGCACCAAGAGCAGGTCATCGTCCTCTTCGAGCACGGGCAGGTCGCCGTCGTCGGCCGCGTCGTCGGCCCCCCCGGGCCAGAGCACGAACACCAAGGCGCCGGCGGCCACCGCAGCCGCGGCCGCGGACACCAACAGGGCGGCGTCGGCGGCCACCGAGAGGTACTCGACGCGGTCTTTGAGCGCGAGCACATCGCGGCCCCGCAACGGGGTGGCCGCGCCTTGGTTGCACGCGGCCACGTCGGCGAGGCAACGGTAGTCGATGTACGCGAAGGTCCCAAACCCCGCGGCGGTGGCCAGGCCCAGCGCCGACAGCCCCGCGGCGATGCCCCCGACGACCTTGGGCTCCCAGCCGGTGGGGTCGTCCTCGAGCCCGCTCTCTTCGATGGTGAACGTCCCGTCGAGAAACTCCACGCCCCCGTCGTCGGGCGCGGGCGCGTCGTCGGGCGGGGCGTCAGCGGGCGGGGGCGGGGCGTCGGCGGGGCCGGGCTCGGTGCCGGACTCGGGCGCGTCGATCGGGGCAGGCTCGTCGGCAGGGGGGGGCGCAGCGTGCACCCCCACGACCGGACACACCACCAAGGCGGTGCACCCCAACATGTGCGAAATCCGACGCAACAACCGAAAACCCCACGTAGGTGTAGATCCTACTGTGTAACCCCACGTCGAGGTCAAGGCGCAACGTGCCAGATCGGCGGGGCAATGTGCGCCAGTGGTCCTTTGTGCATAGCCAGAGGGCGTGCGGGGGGGCGGCGTCCGCGGTACGGTCGGGCCGATCGTCCGGCGGACGCCGGGGAGGTGACGATGGCGCGGCGGATGTGGTGGGGCTTGGTGGCCGGCGGGGCGTGGCTGGGCGCGGGATGCACCCTGCTGCTCAACACCGAAACCGTCGTCACCACCTGTGAGGTGGACCGGGACTGCCACCGTGCGCTCGACGAGGGCTTTGTCTGCGACCTCGGGGCTTGTCTGCCGGGGACGCGCGCGGACGCCGGGCCGGGCCCGCGCCCGGATGCGGGGCCGGTGCCGGACGCCGGTCGGCCCGACGCGGCGGTGGACCCCCCCGATGCCGCGGTGGACGCGCCCGACGCGGCCGCGCTCGACGCGGGGCCGGCGCCCGATGCGGCGACGCCCCCGCCGGATGCAGGGCAACCGGACGGGGGCGATGCGGGGCCGCAGACACCGGACGCGGGGCCCGGTGACGCCGGGCAAGCCACCGATGGGGGCGCGCCCGACGTGTGACGTGGCCGGTCAGGGGTCGACGCGCAGGCTCAGCTCGCGCACCTGGGCGCCGTAGACTTTGCCCCCCTCGCCGAACGCGGCGTCGAGGGTCCCGGTGCGCTTTTTGGTCAAGGTCACGGTGGCCACGCACGTGTCGTCCTCGTCGGCCTCGCGGGACTCGAGGTCCCCGGCTTCGAAGGTGTACGTGCCGGGGTCGCCGCTGAGGTTCTCCATGACGTTGACGAAGCACTCGCCCGCGATGTCGATGTTGACGTCGTCCGTGCTGCCCGACGGCTCCCAGGTCACGGTGATCGCATCGGTGCCCCGCGAGAACGTCGTGTCCGCGGCGGGGCTGGTGAACGCCATGGGCGCGGGCAGCGTGGCCACGGTCTCGGGGGCGCTGTCCTCTTCGGCCCGCGTGAAGCTGAGCACGAAGCGCTCATCCGCGCCGGTCGTCGGCACCGACGCGGTGTAATAGTAGTAGTCGCCGAGGTGGTTCTCGCTCAGGGTGAGGGTCTCGTCACCGTGGGTCACCGCGAGCTCATCCCCGTCGGACAAGGCCACGTAGGTGGTCGAGGTCTCGCCGCCGACCCGGAGAATCGCTTCGAGGGCGGTGTCGGTGCCGTCGGCCTTGGCGGTGAACGTGGCGTGCATGCCGCTGGTCTTGATGTCCTCGGAGTCGACGCTCTCGCAGGCCATCAGGGCGAAGGTGCCCACGGAGACCGCGAGCAAGGACAGGGTGTGCATACATTTCATGGGTTTCATGTTTCCTCCCGGTGGGGACACGGTGCAGGCGACACCGCGGGTCTACCTGTTGGACCCTTACGGTATGCCGCAAGGCAAAGCACCTGCACGAAGGTTAGCAACCCTCGTGGTCGAGGTCACAAAAGCGCCCCCCAAACCGCGACATCCGCGGCGGGACACGCAAAAAACGCGACATCGCTGTCGCGTTTTTGGAGAGGGGCGTTCGAGACCGGATCCGGTGGTCGTCGAGCACCGGATCGGAACGCGCCGGTGCCCGATGGCGCCGGCGTGATCAGCTGTGGGGTGCGCCTTTTTCCCACAGCCGCGCGAACTCCTCGATGAAGCGGTGGGCGAGGTCGGGCTGGTTGCGGAACAAGAACCGGTCTTCGGTGTGTTTTTCGATGGAGCTGGAGGACATGTTCGCGCTGCCGTTGAATACATCGTCGCCGACCACGCCGAACTTCTCGTGCATGACCTTGGATTTGATGATGCGGAAATCGACGTCGAACCCTTGGTCCTTCAGCTCCTGGAGTTTGTTGATCGCGCCGGCGTTGTAGCTTTTGTAGATCACCACCCGGAGCTTGACCCCGCGGCCCACCGCGCGCTCAATCTCTTTCCATTCGTCGGAATTGGTGGATAGCCCGTACATCGAGAGCCGGAAGGTGTCCCCCGACCGGGCCCGGCGCAGCATGTCGGTCACCGGCGCGGCCATGGTGCGCGACATCGCCTCCATGTCGTCGCGGTGCTCCGGAATGTAATTGCCATCGGCCTCCACCGGTTCGGTCTCGGTGTTGTCCGATTTCGGCACCAGGATCGTGCCCTGGTGGTCGGCGGACCAGCCGGTGCTGGCGGCGGCCGCGCCGGGCTCGCGGGCGCTGTAGGTCGCGACCACGCTCTCGGCGTGGAAGGTCTCGCGGATGCGGTCCAATGTGCCTTGGCCGATGCCGCTGATGTCGTCGAGCTCGTCGAGCGACTCGTAGGCGCCGTGGGTGTCCCGGCGGGCCACGATGCGCTGGGACTGGGCCTTGGAAAAGCCCGCCCGGTCGAGCTCGGTGGCGGTGGCGGTGTTGATGGACAGTCCGCCGGCGCCGAAGTCGAGGTTCTCTTTGAGCTGTTCGAGGTCCCAGGTCGATGACGAGGCGAGGTCGGGGACCCGCGCGAGCAGCTCGGTCCAGCTGTCGAACCGCCCGAAGTCGCGCAGCTCCTTGAGGATCTTGTTGGTCTTGGTCTTGCCCACCAGGGCTTGGATCTGGGCGACGTCGTCATCTTTGAAGGAGTTGATGTCGAACGCGCCGTTGACCGTGGCCGGGGCGTAGGGGACGTCGGCGAAGTCGTCGCCCTGGGGCGTCGACCCCAGGGGGGTGTAGGTCTGACCATGGGCCTCGTAGAGTTCTTTGTAGAGGCGGTCCTTTTCGCGCCGGGCCTCGCCGTACATCAACGCTGCATTGTCATTGTTCCAGAACGCTTCGAACTCTTTTTCGTAGCCCTTCATGATCGGTCGGTTGTCCGGGTCTTTCCGATCGAGGAGCATCAGGTTTTCGTAGTTGGACTTCATCGCGCTCTTCGACCAGTTGAAGCTGCCGAAGGCCATCTTCTCGGGGCGCCCGTCGATGAGGGTGACGAACCCTTTGTGGTGGTTCAGCCCTTTGGTGTGGCCGTGGGAAAACACCGGCCGGTTCTGGGTGCTGCTCCAGATGTAGGGGTCGTCCTTTTTGAACTTGATCTGCAGGTTGGTCAGGCCCTTCTCCCGGGCGATCTTGGCCAGGCGCGGGGGTTGCCGCGAGCCCGAGGTCGCGAGCTGGCTCCAATCGGTGAGCAGCCGGAACGTGACATTGGGGTGGGCCTCGGCCAGGGCCACGATGTCGTCGGCCAGCTCCTTGTCGGTGAACGCGAACAACATCATGTTGACGTCGACCGCGCGACCGTTGGCCTTCTTGATGGTGTCGTTGATCTGGCCCATGATCTTGCCCCGGAAGCGGGTCAAGGCCGCGCCCTCCGAGGTGAAGATCGCTTCGGTGGACTGCACCTGTTCGGCCCGCAGCGCCGCGACCCGGGTCTCGACCAGAGACTTGATCTGGGTGGCCGCGGCCTCGTCGATGGGGCCGCCGGTGGGCAGCACGGTGTCGAAGGCGTCCCGCAACGCCACCGCTTCAAACTCGTCGAGCACGCGGTCGCCGTCGACGCGGGTCAAGGTCTCGATCGCCTCGTCGAGCAGGGCTTGGGCCTTTTTGTCCTGGGCTTGCCCCAGGGGGGCGAGATGAGCTTGGGCTTGGGGCAGGATCTTGATTTTCATGCCCTCCTATAGCCTGCGGGACCACATTTTGGCGCGCCCCCACTTATCCCCTAAGTGGCGGATTATTATCTTGAATTCGCCCTGGTCACCGGCGCCCTGACCCCCCGCGGCCAGAGGGGTACAACCCCCGACATGCCCGTCACCGCTTCGCCCGCCGACGACCCGCCCTGCGCCCCGTGCCTGGCCACCACCGCGCCGATTCTGGCCCACAAGCTGCCCGCGCTCGACGACGAGGAGGGCGACGCGCTGCCCTCGGGGTTGGCCGCGCTCGACGTGGTCGACGCCCACGTGCACCTGTTCGCCCCCGGCCTGTTCGAAGCGATCTGGCGTTGGTTTGACACCTACGGCTGGCCCATCCGCTACCGCCTCTACGCCGACGAGGTGCTCGCGTTTTTGCGCGCCCGGGGCGTGGCCCGGATGGTGGGCCTGCACTACGCGCACAAGCCGGGCATCGCCCGGACCATGAACCGTTTTATGGCCGATCTCATGGCCGGCCACCCGGCGCTCTCGGCCACGGCCACGGTGTTTCCGGGGGAGGAGGGCGCGCGGGCGATCATCGAAGAAGGCCTCGACCTGGGCCTGCGTGGGGTCAAACTACATTGTCATGTGCAGTGTATGTCCCCCGACGACGACCGGCTCGACGCCGTCTACGGGCCCTGCCAGGAGCGGGGGGTGCCGGTGATCATCCACGCCGGGCGTGAACCCAAGAGCCCCGCCTACGCGTGTGACCCCCACGCGCTGTGTTCGGCGGATCGCACCGGCAACGTGCTGCGTCGCTATCCCCAGTTGAAGCTGGTGGTGCCGCACCTCGGCGCGGACGAGTTCGCCCCTTATGTGCGGTTGCTGGGCGAACACGAAAACCTCTGGCTCGACACCACCATGATGGTGGCCGGCTACTTCCCCACCCCCGACCAGCTCGACACCGTGCGGGCCAACCCCGGCCGCATCCTCTACGGCACCGACTTCCCCAACTTGCCCTACGCCTGGGATCGCGAGGCCCGCCGCTTGGCCGACGCGGGGCTCGACGACGAGGGGCTCCGCCAGGTGTTCGTGGAGAACGCCGCGGGGCTGTTTTTTCCCCCCCCGGCCTAACGCCGCCACACCGGCGGCAGGAATGTGCCCGCCGGCTCCCGGGCCCAGACGTGCGGTCCCGCATAGTCAAACGTGTAGTCGTAGAGCACCGCGCGCACCCCGCGCGGCGGCTGGTCGTCGAAGGGCGAGGTCTCGAACAAGGAGAGCACGGCGTCGTCCTGGTCGAGCAAACGTTGCTGCAGGGTGCGGCAGTAGGGCGCGGGCCGTTGGGGGTTGAGCGCGGCGAACCAGAGTTGCCAGTCCAGGCGTGGCTGGTGGGGGGCGACCACCGTCGGCCAGCGGTCGGGGTCACCCGGCTTGTGGGGGAGTTCGTACGGGGCCCAGGTCTCCCCGTCGAGGGTGGCCTGGTACACGATCTCGAGGCGCCGGGTGGTCATGCGCACAAACAGGCCATAGCCGTTGACCAGGCGCAGCGGGCTGGCCGCCTCGTCGAGGGCGTGCAGGGGGGAGGGCAGCTTGTCATCGAGGCCCACCGCGGCGGCGAGCGCGACGCCCTGGAGCAGCAGCCACGGGCCGAGCAGCAACCCGAACGCCACCACCCGCCACGCGGGCAGCGCCCGGTGGGGGGCATAGCGGGCTTGCCGAATGTGAAGGGAAACTGTGCCAAGGCAGGCGCGCAGGTGCGCGTCGTCGAGACACGCGAGGCAAAGCACGAGGGTGAGCAGGTTGAAGAAGGCAAAGTTGCCGGTGGCGGCGATGCCGACCTGGTGGACCACGATCAACCAGGCCCCGCAAAGGCGCGCCCGGCGCGGGCCGAACAGGAGGAGCGGGGCGAACACCTGCAGTCCCAATGTGAGTGCAGTGCCCGCGGCGAGCACGGGGTGGGGCAGGGCGTCAAACAGGCTCGAGAGCGGATTGGGCAAAGGTTGGGTGAAGAAATGAAAGTCGAGCGCGGTGAGCTCGCGCCAGGTGCCGTCGTCGCCCAGCCACTTCTTGATCCCCGACGAGAACACGAGCTTGGCGAGGACGACGCGGAGGGCCAACAGACCGAGAGGACGGGGCCCGGCGGGGGCCTGGCGGAGGGTGAGGGGATGGAGGAACACCGCGGCGAAGCCGCATTCGATGAGGAGCAGGTCCCATTGAAAGCCGGTGAAGGGCAGACCGGCGGAAAAGAGCGAGAGGTAGAGCACGGCGAGGAGCAAAAACAGCGGCGGGCGGAGCCGGCCCAAGAGGGCGAGCGCGGCGACGAGGATGGTGGCGGCGCAGAGCCATTTGGCTGTGCCCACGTCGGGCGAGAGCCACATCAGGCCGGGCAGACGCCAGGCCGCGTCCTCCCCGAGCCGGGTGGCGTAGAGGGCAAAACGTTCGTGTACGGGGGAGAGCCCGGTGGGGCCGATGAGGCCGTCGAGCTGGGGCCAGAGCGAAAGCGCGGCGATGGCGAAGCACGCGCACAGCCCCGTGGCCACCGCGGCCCCGGTGAGACGCAGGGGCGGTGCCGGGCTGGACGCGGCCGCGAGGCGGCGGTACAGGCGATGGGCCAATGAGGTTGAATCGGACATCGGAGGACCCGTGGGCGAGCCCATCATAGCGCTGGACATGAACGCGACGACCCCCGTCGACCCCGCGGTGCGGGACGCGATGCTGCCCTACCTCAGCGAGGCCTGGGGCAACCCCTCGAGCGCCCACGCCCTGGGCCCGGCGCCCAAAGCCGGGGTGAAAAAAGCGCGCGAACAGCTCGCGGCCCTGCTCGGGGCAGACCCGCACGAGATCGTGTTCACCTCGGGGGGCACCGAGGGCGACAACTGGGCCATCATCGGCGTGCAGGACCATTGCGCGCTGCACACCCCCGCGCGGCGCACGATTGTGGTGAGCGCGGTCGAGCACCCCGCGGTCATGGCCCCCGCGCGCCATCTCGAACGCTTGGGCCGGGCCGAGGTGCGGGTCATTCCCGTGGGCGAGGACGGGCGCGCCGACGTCAAGGCCGCGGGCGGGTTGCTCGACGAGACCGTGAGCGTGGTGAGCGTGATGCACGCCAACAACGAGACCGGCGTGCTCCAGCCGGTCAAAGAGATCGCGAAGCTCGCCCACGACGTGGGCGCGGTGATGCACACCGACGCCGCCCAGTCCCTCGGCAAGGTCCCGGTGGACGTCAACGACCTCGGCGTCGACCTGCTCACCGTGGCCGGTCACAAGCTCTACGCGCCCAAGGGCATTGGCGCGCTCTACGTGCGCGCGGGGACGGGCATCGTCTCCTACCTGCACGGCGGGGGACAAGAACAGGGCCGGCGCGCAGGGACAGAAAACGTGCCCTACGTGGTCGGGCTCGGCCAGGCCGCCGCGTTGGCCCAAGCGGCGCTCTCCCGGCGCGAGGCCCTCGCGGGGCTGCGGGACCGGTTGCAGCAAAAACTGCGCGAAGGGCTCGGCGACCGGCTGGTGGTGCTCGGCCATCCCGCACACCGCCTGCCCAACACCCTCTCCTGTTGCGTGCGGGGCACGACGGGGGCGGCCCTGCTGGGGGCCTGCCCCGCGGTGTGCGCGTCGACGGGGTCGGCTTGTCACGATGGGAGCGTGGCGCTGTCCGCGGTGCTGGCCGCGATGGGCGTGACCCCCGACGTGGGGCAGGGGGCCCTGCGCATCTCGCTCGGCCGGCACACCACCCGCGACGAGGTGGACCGGGCCGCGGCGATGCTGCTCGCGGCGGCCCAGGGCTGACCATGCGGATGGGCGCGGCGATCCAAAAGGTGTTCGTGTGGCTCAGCCCCCACGACACCCTGGGGGCGTCCAGCCTTCCATTGACATTGTTGGTGCGGCCTTGGCCGGTGTTTGCCCTCGGCCTGCTCGCGGTCAACGACCACGTGCTCAAAGGCGCAGGCCTGCTCCCGACCTGGCTCACGGGCAAGCTCAGTGACTTTGCCGGCTTGCTTTATTTTCCGCTCCTGCTCGTGACCCTGCTGAACATGGCCGGCTTTGTCGTCGGCAAACGCCGGGTGTCGTTCGCGTCCGCGCACCGTGTGCACCTGACCGTGGCCTGTGTGATCACGGGGCTGTTCTTCACCGGGGTGCAGCTGCTCGAGCCGGTGGCGCAGTTTTACGCCGACAGCAGCTCGTTTTTGATGTTCTGGAAAAGCCGCGCCCAAGTCACGGTGACCATGGACCCCACCGACATTGTGGCGCTGTTGAGCCTGCCGCTGGCGTGGCTGCTCGGCGAGCGCGAGATCATCTTCATCCCCCCCGGACGGCTGGCGCGCATGCGGGCCTTGGCCGAGAAAATCGGTCCAGCGGCATTGCCCCAAGACCCGGTGGCGCTGGCCCGTGCCCTCGATGCCGCCGACCTGCGCAAGAAGCTGCGGGACGACAATGAAGCGCGCTTCGACCGGGTCCTGGTCGCCTTTCGCGAGGGCCTGCCCGACGAGGACATCGACGCGCGGGTGGACATCTACCGCCGCGGGCTTGAAGCCTAGGGTGGGCCCGGCGGATCCGTGACCGGGGCACGGCCCGACCGTTCAGGCCGGGGGCGCGACCGTTCGGGTGGTCTTTGACGGGAGGCGGAACCGAGCGTGGGCATGCTGTGTTCATCAGGAGATGACCCATGCCACAAAACCCCAACGCCTCGTTCTTGTTCACCCTCGCCCTCGTGCCCGTCGCGGTTCTGCTCGCGCCGGTGTTGTGGGTGGCGGCCATCGCGCTCACCGCGTCGGGGGCGGGCCATGCTGAAGCGGGGATTTGACCTCGCCGTGGTCGTGCTCGCCCTGCCGTTGTGGGGCCCGTTGCTCCTGGTGCTGATCGGCATCGTGTGGGCGCTCGACGGGCGCCCGGTGTTCTTCGTCCAGCGACGGCTGGGCGCGCACGGTCGGCCGTTCTCCGTGCTCAAGCTGCGCACCATGACCTGCGAAGAGGAGGTGGCCGCGCGTACCGTGTCGCGGGCGGGCCGGCTCTTTCGCGGGCGGGGGCTCGACGAGTTCCCGCAGCTTTTGTGTGTGCTGCGCGGGGACATGTCGTTGGTGGGGCCGCGGCCGCTCACCGCCGCCGATCACGCGCGGCTCTCGTCGACGCACGCGGGCTTTGGCGCGCGTTTGGCCCTCAAGCCGGGCATGACCGGGTTGTCCCAGATCAGCCACACCCAGAGCGCGGCCGAGACCATGGCGCTCGACGCGCACTACGCCGAGACCCAGGGTAGGATGCTCGACATCGCCATCATTCTGCGCACGGTGTGGATCCATGTCGTCGGCAAGCACAAAGCACGCATCTCCGTCGAGCGGGCCCGCGGCCCCGCCCAGTGACATGGTGTCGTTGATCGTTCGCACCCTGCGCGCGCTGGCCTTGCCCAAGCGGGCGATCCCCATCGCCTTGGTCGCCGCCCCCCTCGTCTATGCACAGTTTTATTTTGCCCGGGGCAAGCCGCTCCCGGTGCTGATGGCGCTCTTGATGTGCGGCTCGTTCGTCACCGTGGCCCCGGTGAGCTGGCGCGTGCTCATGCCCATGGGGCGGCCGGTGCGGTGGCCGCTGCTCCGCGTGCTGGTGTACGCCACGATCTGTGTCGCCTGCGTGTACATGGTGGGCGTGCTCGTGCCCTACGCCGCGGGCAACATTCGCACGTTTTTGACCTTCCCCTGGCAGACCTTGATCATCGACTGTGCGCTGTTCTGGGTCGGGGGCTGGGGCCTCGGCCGCGACATCGACCTCGAGGAGAGCCTCTTTTTTGAGCGGCGCCGTGCAGAGGCATTGCAGAAGGAAGCCGAGCGGGCCCAGCTGCTCGCGCTGCGGGCCAACCTCGACCCGCACTTTTTGTTCAACACCTTGAACGCGATCGCCGAGTGGTGCCGCGAGGACGGCGAAGTCGCCGAACGCGCGGTGCTCGAGCTCTCGAAGATGTTGCGCACCGTGCTCGAGGGGGTGAAGCGCCCGGTGTGGCCGCTCTCGCGCGAGATCGAACTGTTGCGCACCCTGTTTTCGTTGCACCGCCTGCGCGACCCCGACCTGTTCACCCTGGTCGAGGACGTCGAGCCCACCGCCCTCGAGGTCGATGTGCCCCCCATCATCCTCTTGCCCATGGCCGAGAACGCGATGAAACACGGCCCCGCCGCCGGCCACCGCGGCGAGGTGCGCTTGTCGGTGCGCGTCGAGGGGCAGAGCGTGGCCATCGAGATCGAAAACCCCGGGCCCTTCACCGGCCGGCGCGACGGAGGCGAGGGCATCGGCATGATCGAGCGGCGCGCGGCGCTGTTCGACGAGGAACGGGCGCTGTTCACCATTGACGACACCGGCGCCGGCCGCACCTTGGCCCGCCTCGTCGTTCCGCAACGAGGGGCCGCATGACCATTCGTGTGATGTTCGCCGACGACGAGCTGTTGGCCCGCAAACGCCTGACCCGGCTTCTGTCCGCGATGCCCGACGTGGAGCTCATCGGGGCGTTCGACTCCGCCGACGCCCTGCTCGCCGCCTTGGCCGACGACCGACCGGACGCGTTGCTCCTCGACATTCACATGCCTGGTCTCACCGGGCTCGAGGCCGCGGGCCTGCTGCCCGAGCCGCGCCCTCACATCATCTTCTGCACCGCCCACGCCGACCACGCCCTGGAGGCGTTCGAACACGGGGCGGTCGACTACGTGATGAAACCCATCGAGGCCAAACGCCTCGCCACCGCCCTGTCCCGGGTGCGGCCCCGCGTGGATGCCCAAACCCCCTCGAACGCGGGCGCGCCCGCCGCCGCCCCCGACGAGGCGCACCTCGCGGTCAAGACCCGCAAGGGCGTGGTGCTCGTCGACATCGCCACGATCTCGCACGCGGTGCTCGACGGGGAGACGGTCAAGCTCTGCACCGATGACGCGTCTTACTTTTGTGAATATTCCCTCGGCGATCTCGAGCAGCGCTTGGCCGGCCGGGACGTGATGCGGGTGCACCGCCGGGCACTCTGTCACATCGGGCACATCGAGCTGCTCGAGCCCGCGTCGACGGGGGGCTACAGCGCGCGCATGAAAAACGGCGACGTGCTCACCGTGTCGCGCGCCGCGGCCCGCGACCTGCGCAAGCGATTCGCGTTGTAGTCAGCGCGTGGACCGTGGCTCGATCGTCAGCCGTTGCTCGACGCTGACCGCACCCTTCGGCGGGTCAAATCGGAGCGCTTCAATGTGCGGGGTCAGGCAGGTTTGCTCGTGCTTTTTGACCTGACCGACCTGCACCGCGAGCGGACGGCCGGTGGGGGACAGGTCGAACCACACGATGACGCGCGTGGGCTTTTTGACGCAGTCGCGCACCGCGTCGGCCAACGGCGCAAAGCCGGCGCGCACGGACGGGGACTTGTACGCGCCTTTGTGAATCCACGTCGGCCCCAAGCTGGCGATGGACGGTGACACCACCGGCGGTTTGTCCTGCGGTCTGTCTTCGGCCGTGGCGGAAGGCCCGCCCACGCCGACGGGGCCAAAGTCGTTCTTCATGGTGAGCCGCCCTTCGGCGAACCCCGTTCCGTCGAGAGATGACGCCCGGGCCAACGCTTCCTCCTCAAGCAACCGGTCGAACGCTGACCAGCTTGCATCGAGGCCACGCAGCGACACCTCGAGCACAGCGCTTTTTCCGCCCTTGCCTACGGCCCACACCTGCAACGTGGGTTCCCCCTCGACGACGCCTGACCAATACGGTCGTTTGCTCGCGGGGACCCTGGCCAACACTGCCGCTTTGCCCTTTTTCCGTTTGCGCGCCACCACGTATGCGGTCGCGTTGGCGGCGGGCGGCCAGATCAAGGACGCCTCCCATCGACGCGCCTTTTTGGGGTCGGTGGGCATGTCCTCGAAGAGGTAGCCGCTGGACGCTTGGATGCTCGCGTCAGCGGGAAAGGCGGGAGCGGGGGGCGCGGCAGCGAGCGCTACGGAAAACGTGATGATCAACATGGGACGAGTCTCGGCCGGGTCCGCCCAACCGACGACCGAAACCATCTAAAACGTTCTGGTCGCGGGCGATGGCTACGCCGCCGCAGTGGACTTGCGCGCGGTGACCAAGAAGATGTCGTAGGGCCGCTCGTCCTTGTGCACCGTGGCCGCGGTGGTGAACGAGACCTCGCCGAGGCCGGCTTTCTGCAAAAGGTCGGTCAACGCACCCCGATCGAACCCTTGGTGGAACACGCCTTCGGTGCCGGCCGGGTGAAAACTCCCGTCTTCGGTGTCGAGGTCGGCGAGGGCGATGCGGCCGTCGGGCTTGAGGTGGCGGGCGAAGGTGGCCAGGAGCTGCGCGGTGTCGTCGACGTGATGCAACGCCATCGCGCTCACGATGAGGTCGAAGCGCTCGTCGAGGGGCTGCTGGGTGATGTCCTGGCAGCGGGTCTCGACCTTGCCCGCGAGCTCCGGCTTGGCCGCCAAGCGGTCGAGCATGGCCTGGGAGATGTCGACCGCGACCACGTGCGCGACGTGGGGGGCGATGGCGCCACAGATGAGCCCGGTGCCGGCCCCGAAGTCGAGGACCTGCATGGTCTCGTCGAGAGACAAGGTGTCGAGCAGCGTGCGGGTCACCCCGGCGGAGATTTGCGCGGGGACGGGGCGGGTGTCCCAGTCTTGGGCCTTGTCGGCGAACAGGTCGGTCATGGCGCCAACCTATCAACCGCGTCGCGCTCAGGCGCGCACGACCTGGGTGCCGCCGGCCCATCGATCGTGCAGGGCTTGGCCGGTGGGGCTTTTGCGCGCGGTGAGGGCGATGGCGATCCAAAGACCGAGCGCGATGAGCGGACCCACGAAGGGGACGGCGCCGGCGAGCACAAACGCTTCGCGGACGAACGACTGTTTCCACGTGGGAGCGGCACCGGTGGGCGTGGTGACGCGCAGGCCGACCAGGCGTTTGCCCAGGCTGGTGCCGAGGGTGTCGCCGGCCACGAAGTAGAGGTGGACGAGCAGCGCGTGGACCACGAGCCAGGCGGGGTGGAAGTCGACGAGCAGCCCCCAGCCGTAGCCGGCCGCGGCGAGGACCAGGGCGTCGAGCAGGCGGGCGAGGCCGCGGCGGAGCAGGGTGGGCGGGGTCATGATCGGGGGCTCCTGATGGTGAGGTAGAGGCCTAAGTATGGGTTGTGGGCATAGTTAGGTCAATGCCTAAGTAATGGGGGAGCGGGCGTGGATCCTCGCCGAGACGCCTGGCGGCGCTCAGCGAGTGTCTTGGCGGTTTGCTCCGCAAACGCGCATCGGATCCAGTGCCGTGTTTGCGAAGCGAACTGCCAAGACCCACACGGCGCGCGGTCAGGCGTCTCTGGGTGGATCCAAAACGCAGATCGGTCCGCGCGGTTCCGGATACAGAGAAAGCGCGCGCACAATCAGGTTGCTCAGACGAGCGGCACGAGGGGGGTTTGTCCTCTTGTGGTGGTGGGGGTGGCCGGCGGGCCCACCCAAAGTGGGCGGGCTTTGGTGAAAAACCGCTCGGTTCCGACTTCGGAAACGGACTTCGGCACCGGACTCCGGCGTTGGACTCCGGACTCGGATCCAATGCCGTGTTTTCGAAGCAAACCGCCAAGACACACGCGGAGCGCCGCCCGGCGTCTCGGCGTGGATCCCCGCTCGCACCCGTGCCCCGACCGTTCACCTTGCGTTCCGACCGCCCAGCCCATCGACCGAAAGCGCGCGCTCGTCGTCGTCGTTTCACCTCCAGACCAGGAGGTCGCCGATGCCCTACGCCCGCTACCGCACACATTTCGAGCAGAACAAGAATCGCCCCCGGCCCGTCGTTCGCACCACCCACGGCGTGCCGGCAGAAGCCCAGGCGGCTCTTCTCCAAACCCTGCAGACCTTCCAGCTCGGCGAGACCGGCGAAGGCCGCATCGCCCACCAGGTCCGGCAAAAACCGCTGCGGGCCATGGACGACGACTACCTCGCGTCCATCCCCCTGTTCGTGGCCGAAGAGGGCAAACACGCGCGCATCCTCGGCGACATGGTGCGCGCCTGCGGGGCAGAGACATTGAAGCACGCCTGGACCGAGAGCCTCTTTCGCCGCGGCCGCCAACTCATCGGGGTGCGGCTCAAGCTCTCGGTGCTGCTCGCGGCCGAGGTCATCGCCACCGTGTTCTACCCGCTCGTGGCCAGCGCCCTCGACGACGGGGACTTCCAACGCGCGCTCTCCCACATCACCGACGACGAGCAGGCGCACCTCGCGTTTCACGCCACGTTCTTTCATCGCCATTTTGGCCCCACCGGGCGCCGGCTGTTTTGCGCGTTTTTCTTTTTGCTCGCGTGGGTCGCGTGCCTGACGGTGCTTTTCGATCACCGCCGCACCATCCGCGTCCTCGGCATTGGCTTTGGTCGCACCGCGCGCGCGATCCACCAGCGGGTGACAGAGACATTGCGCGCGGTCCGCACCGGGGACGCGCGCCCTTTGTGGCCCGCGCTATCCAATGATCCGGGTGAAGCGTTCGAGCAGGCGTTCGACCTCGACCGCGCTGTCCGCGCGCAAGGTCACGTGGCCGATTTTGCGCAGGGGACGCGGCTCCTTGCCGTACAAATGCAAATGCGCGCCGGGCACCGCGAGCACCGCTTCGGTGCGCGGTAAATCGCCAATGATGTTCACCATCGCCGAGGCGCCCACCGCGTGGGTGGGGCCGAGGGGCAGGCCGCCCACCGCGCGCAGGTGGTTTTCGAACTGGCTGGTCTCGGCCCCCTCGATGGTCCAGTGCCCGGAGTTGTGCACCCGGGGGGCAATTTCATTGGCGAGCAATTGGGCAGAGCCGTCTGGGCCCCGCACCCAAAAGAACTCCACCGCCAACACCCCGACGTAGTCGAGCGCATCGAGGATGCGCCGGGCGTAGTCCTGGGCCAGGGCCTCGACGTCGGGGGTCACGTCGGGGTCGGGGGCGCGCGAGACGCGCAGGATGCCGCCCCGGTGGATGTTGTGCGTGAGCGGATAAAACGCGGTGCGCTCCTCGTCGCTGCCGACCCGGCCGCGCACGGCGAGGATGCTCACCTCCCGTTCGAACTCGACGAAGCCGTCGAGGATGGCGGGCACATGGCCGATGGCGTCGAGGGCGCGCTCGGCTTCTTTGGCCCCGCTGAGCAAGAACTGGCCTTTGCCGTCGTAGCCGAGGCGCCGGGCCTTGAGCAGGCGCGGGCTGTCGTCGTCCGCAAAAGCGGCGCGCAGCTCTTCGACGGAGTCGATGGTGCAGAAGTCGGGCGCGGGGATGCCGAGGTCAGCGAACAGTCGCCGTTCGAGCAGGCGGTCCTGGGCGACCTCGAGGGCCTTGGGCGGCGGGTACACCGGGATGCGTTCGGCGATGAACGCGGCGGTGTCGGCGGGCACATTTTCGAACTCGTAGGTGCAGACCTGGGCCCCGTCGCACAGCCGCGCGAGGGCGTCTTGGTCATCGTACGGGGCGACGATCATCTCGCCCACCATCGACGCGGGCGCGCCTTGGTTCTCGTCGAGGAAACGGAAGGATTGGCCGAGGGGGGCGCCAGCGAGGCCGAGCATGCGCCCGAGCTGGCCGCCCCCGAGGATGGCGATGGGACCGGTCACGACGGCGGGTCCTTTCGCGGGTCAAGGTCGGCGAGCACCCGGTCGGTCTGGGCTTTGCGGAACGCTTCGAGTGCAGTCACATATCTTGGATGCGCGGTGGCCACGATCGACGCGGCGAGCAGGCCCGCGTTCTTGGCCCCGCTGTCCCCGATCGCGAGGGTGCCGACGGGGATGCCGCCCGGCATCTGGACAATGGAGAGCAGCGAATCGAGCCCGGACAGGGCGCGGCTTTTCACCGGGACCCCGAGCACGGGCAGGGTGGTCTTGGACGCGACCATGCCGGGCAGATGCGCGGCCCCGCCCGCGCCGGCGATGATGGCGAGCAGGCCGCGATCGCGGGCAGACTGTGCATAGCTGAAGAGCAGGTCAGGCGTGCGGTGGGCGCTCACCACCTGCACCTCGTGGGGCACGCCCAGCTCGTCGAGGATGTCGGCCGCGTGCTGCATCGTGGGCCAGTCCGAACGGCTGCCCATGATGATGCCGACCAGAGGTTGTTCGGACATGTCGTGCCCCCGGGTGAGGCCTGGCCATGCCCAGAAATGGCGGGGCTTTCAACCGCCCTTGTCGGCGCGGTCGCGGGCCGCGTCTTGCGCCTCGGGGTCGAACACCTCGTCGAGCCAATGGGTCACCGCCCGCACCGACGGCGCGTCGGCCAGCGCCGAGGGCACCGCGCGCCACACCGACCGCTGGGACGCGAAGTCGCGCATCACGGTGAGGCCGTCGGTCAACGACCGGGGGACAAAGCCCACGCCGAGGCCGCTTTTCACCATGCGGATGAGCACCGAGAGGCTGGTGGTGGTGTACGCGGGCCCGCCGCCGAGGGCACGCACAATGCGGTTTTCGACGAAGTTGGACGTGGCGAAGCCGACGAGCACGATGGGGCGCTGGGCGAACGGCAACGCGGCGATGTCGGGGGTGGCCGCGACCGCGAGCGGCAGGTCGGCGAGCTTTTTCACCTTGAGGTCGAGGGGGCGCGGCCGGTCGAGGCGCAGCGCGATGTCGGCGCGGCCCGCGTGCAGGTCGACGTTCTCGGGGGTCGCGTAGAACTCCAGCTGCAACTGCGGATGGCGGCGCCGCAGCTTGGGCAGCTGGGGCACAAGCCAGGTGGTGATGACGGCATCGACCGCGGTGAGCCGGACCGAGCCTTCGACCGTGCCCGCGAGCTGGTCGAGGTCGTGGCGGAGCGAACGCACCTCGCCGGCCATGCGTTCGGCGTGGCGCAGCACCACGTGGCCCGCGTCGGTGAGCCGCCAGCGTTGCCGCCGCCGCACAAACAGGGTCGTGCCGAGGTCCTCCTCGACCTGGTCGATGCGCCGGCTGACGGTGGTGGGGTCGACCTCGAGCGCGCCCGCCGCGCGCCGAATGCTCTCGTGTTGGCCCACCGCGAGCACAAAGCGCAGGTCACGCCAGTCCATGGGGCCCTCGACGGTTGCTGCAGAGATGCATTTTGTACCTGCAAATAACTGCGAAAAGACCATGTTAGAACAACTCTCATGACCAGCGAAACCGTTTCCGTGCTCGCCCCCGACCGCACCCGCCTGGGCGGGACCCTCTACCGGGGCCGCCGCGACGGCTTTGTGGTGGTGGGCGGGGCCACCGCCGTGCCCCAGGGCTACTACGACAAGATGGCCACCTGGCTTGCGGAGGAACGCGGGGTCAACGTGCTCACGTTCGATTACCGCGGCATCGGCGCGAGCAAGCCGAGCCAACTGCGCGGCTTTCGCGCCGGGGGGCTCGACTGGGGCCACGACTTGATGGGGGCGATCGGTTGGGCCTCGGATCGCGGCCCGACCGTGGTGGTGGGACACAGCTACGGCGGACATGCCTACGGCATGACCAGCGCGCACCAAAGGACATTGGGCCTGTACAGCTTCGCCACCGGCGCGGGCTGGCACGGTCACATGAGCAAAGCGGAAGCCGCGAAGGTGTGGGCGCTGTGGCACGTGATGGGCCCGGCCCTGGTCAAAGTCTTCGGCTATGCCCCGATGTCGCGGATGGGGCTCGGCGAGGACTTGCCGAAAGGCGTGTATGAGGATTGGGGCCGGTGGTGCGCCCGACCCGACTACTACCATGGCGACCCTTCGGCCACGTTCACCAAGAACATCGCGCACATCGAAGCGCCCATCGTGGCGGTCAACAGCACCGACGACGCGTGGGCCCCGCCGAGGAGCGCGGCGGCCTTTTTTCAGCCGTTCAAGACCGCGCTGTTGCGCACGATTCGGCCCCAGGATGCCGGGCGCAAACACATTGGGCACATGGCGTATGTCCGGCCGGCGTGCTCCGCGCTGTGGGAAGACATGGGCCGCTTTGTCGATGAGCGGCTGGCCACCGCCTGACCCGGGCTCAGGCCTTTTGGAAGAACCCGGCCCGCACCGTCTGGCGCGGTCGCGGGGCGAGGGCAAACCGGCTGAACATGTCCGGCGCGGCCAGCCACAATGCCACTGCGACTTCGGCGCAACAGCGAGCGTCGCTCTCCGCGTCGTGGTGGGTGAGCGGCACCCCGAGGTGGGCGGCCACGGTGGGCAGCTTGGCCCGCTGGACCGGGAGCAGGGCCCGCGACGCTTGCACCGTACACACCCAAGGCAGCTCGAGGGTGGGCAGGCCGTGCGCGGCGGCGGTGTCGTCGAGGACCGAACGGTCAAACGCGGCGTTGTGCGCCACGAGATACTGCGCGCCCCGGGTGAGGGAGGCGAGGTGGGGCAGCACCCGATCAAACGTCGGGGCGTCGGCCACATCGGCGTAGGTCAGCCCGTGGATGGAGGTCATGCGGGGGTGCACCACCGGGCGGCGGGGCCGGATCAAACTGTGAAAAGCGCGCGCGACCTGGCCGCGCTCCATGCGCACCGCGGCGACGGAGATCGCGCTGTCGCGGGAGCTGTCCGCGGTCTCGAAGTCGATGGCCACGAACGGGGGATGGGCGCGGGCGGTCTCGGCGCTGCCAAACAACCGCTCGATGATGCGCTTGCGCACCCGGGCCCGGCGGCGGGCGGCGATGTCGGTGACCTGGTCGGCGGGCAGGTATTCGAGCACTTCGGACACGGACACCTTGGCGCGGTGAAGGAGGGAGGACAGCGTCTGCACGTCGACCTGGGTGAGGCCGGTGGCATCGACGCACAGCTGGGTCCGCGCCGGCGGCGGCAACCGCTCCATCGCGTCCCGGATGTCATCGATGTGCTGCATCTCCACTGGATCCGGGCGCCGGGTCCCGCGGTTGCGGTGACCGAATGGATCAAGGCCTGTCCCGGGCTTGTTACCGATCAAAGATTTGGTCATAGATCTGTCGGGGATAGGGTTGATCGGCGCATGGTGATCGAGGATTCGATCTGGGTCAAGCCTCGAAGATGGGGCGATCAACTATATAAAAAGTCCCGTTGGTGATCGCGGCTGTGATCGCGGCGCCGGGGGGCAGATCCAGGCCGTCTCGGGCTTGGTGGGCGTGGCCGGGCGGCGGACGCCGCGGGGTTCATGGGCGCGCGACCTGTCTCACCCGGTCCCGGTTCAAACGCGAGACCTCCAAAGGCATTGCCGCGGCGCGGCGGCGCATTCGCGCCAGCCGGGTGGTTCGCTTCGGCGCAGTTGCACCGGCAATGACATGGCATGACGCGTCAAACCCGGCGTGCAACGTCATTGGGTCGGCGGCACGGGTCTCGCATTGACACCGGGCCATGACTCCGCAAAGGCGCCGCGCGATGACCGACGAGATCCCGCCGCGGAAGGAGCTGGAAGAGGACCGGGGGTGGCTCGACGCGTTTCGCCGCGGGGATCGCGCCGCGCTTGAGCGCGTTTTTCGCACCTACGTCGGGGTGGTGATGGTGGTGGCCACCGACGGGTTTGTCGTCGGGGACGGGCGGCGCGCGCCGGGTCTGCCGCCGGATGCGCGGCACGGGTTTGTGCACGATGTGTTCATCAAGGCGTTCGCGGATTCGGCCCGTCAGGGGTACGACGGCCTGCGTCCCTATGCCCCATATCTGGTGCAGATCGCGCGGCACGCGTTGGCCGACCATTGGCGCAAAGCCACCGCCCAAAAGCGCAGCGCGGCGTTTGTCGACCTCGACGCGATCCCGGCGCCGGCGAGTCACGAGCCACTGCCCGACCGCGTGCTCATCGACGCCGAGACCGACGGCCGGGTGCGGGCGTTTCTCGGGACGCTGTCGCCCGAGGAGCAGCGGTTTGTGCGGTTGCGGTTCGAGCAGGGGCAGGGCCAAGCCGACGTGGCCTTGGCCCTGGGCGTGACCCGCCACCGGGTGCGGGCGTGGGATGAGGAGATCCGGACGCGTTTCAGGAAGTTTCTGGCCGACGGTTGAGCTTTCGGGCGCGTGGGGGGCTTTTTTCGCCCAAGCTCGCCGGGCCTGCGTAGGGGGCCAAGCAGGAGGTCACGATGGACATGAACACGAATCGATGGGCCACCGGCGCGGGCGCCGTGTGGGGTGTGGTCCTGATGCTGGGGACGGTGGGGTGCGACGGGTGGCTCACGATCCCCGACGGGTGTGAGGACGCGGCGGACTGTTTGGGCTTTTTGCAGTGCGAGGACGGGGCGTGTGTCGACCCGGTGCAGCCGCCCAGCGACGGGGGCCCGGTCGGCGGGTCGCCGGACAGCGGGGTCAACACGGGGGACGGCGATGGGGATGGAGATGGAGATGGAGATGGGGATGGAGATGGAGATGGAGATGGAGATGGAGATGGAGATGGAGATGGAGATGGAGATGGAGATGTGGTGGTGGACGTCGCGGCCGCGAACGTGGCGGCCTGCGAGGCGGCCGAAGACGCGTTGAACGGGGTGTACGCCGCGTGTGGTGTGCCGCCCACCGTCGATTTGAACTGCCCCGCCTACGCGGTGACGAACGACCTGGACTGCACCGCGCGCTACAGCGGGGTGGCGGATTCCGCGGTCTGTCACCGCGACGGCACTGTCGATTGGGACTACGGGCCGAGCTGCACCATCGTGGGCGAAGGGGTCGCCGCGGCCAATGTCGCAGCATGTGAGCAAGCCGAGGATGACCTGATCACGGCGTACGTCGAATGCGGGCACACCGACTTGCTCGACTTCAACTGCGACACCTACGCCACCGTCAACGATCAGGATTGCACCGACTACTTTGAAGGCGTCGGGTTGACCGCGACGTGCGACGTGGGCTCGGCGGTGGTGTCGTTTGACTATGGATATGCGTGTCACGACCCAGAATTGGTCAGCGACCCGACCTACGCCGCCTTGAACCATGAAGCGTGCCTCGCCGCCCAACAGGCGGTCGATGAGGCCGGCGCGGCGTGCGATTCCAACACCAGCATTTCGTTCGCGTGCGAGACTTGGGTGACGGCGGGGTACGAGGACTGCACCATCATGTTCCAAGAGATCGCGGCCACGGCGACCTGTGTGGGCGGAAACGTCACCTATGACATTCAGAACGGCTGTTTTCCGATTGAGGAGTTCGTCGGTGACTTCGGCGACGGCGGGGTGATCGATGACTTCGGCGATGGCGGCGTCATTGGTGGCGGCGGCGAATCCGATGGGGGGGTGATCGGCGACGGCGGGACGTACCTGGTCGTGGAGTCCGCGGAGGTGTTCCCGTCCGTCGTGTTCGAGGGGGAGGATGCACGGGTTGTGGCGATCGTGCATTCGAGCAGCGCGGTCTCCGCGGTGAGCTACAAGTGGACGTACGAGGACTTCAACGGGAGCCCGGTCGGCGGCTCGGTGACGGTCGGGCCCTCGGCCACCGTCACCCCCCTGGGCGGAGACGAGTACTTCGTCGACGTTCCCCACGTGTTCAACCCGTACCAACCATCGGGCGTGTACCTCATGTCCGACCTCACCCTCCGCAATGAGCAGGCGGTGGTGACGGTGGCGCTCACCACGCCCGCGGCGGTCACCCTCGAGAACAGCTTCGTGGCCACCCCGCCCGTGATCCAATCCGTCACCCTCGATGACACCAGCGTGCCGGCGGGGGGCAGCACCTCGCTGCGGGTGATCGCCACGTCGACATCACCGCTCCTCGACTGGTACTCGTACAACTCCACCAACCCCGAAGACATCTGGATTCAATACCCCACGTCGTTCACCGCGCTGGGCGCGGACCAGCACGAGGTGGTGTTCCCCGTGACCGTCGATGCTGACACCGTCCCCGGCGCGTGCGGCATCACGCTGCTTTCCGTGTACAACCAAGCGTGGTTGCGGTCGGACCCCTACGAAGTCCTCGTGCCTCTCACCGTCACCGTCACCGCCCCCGGCGGCTGACGGACGCCCCGCCGGCCTTTGCGTGAGCGAGGGCCGGCCTCCGATGGTTGAGCGCTCTTCCCCATTCTTTCCCGAGTCACCGATGACCGACCCCCAGCAAAGCCCCGATGACCTCGACCGCGCCTTGGCCCGCGGGGGCGTCAGCGGTCCTGAAGCCGATGCGATGTGGGCCTCCATCGACGCCACCCTCGATGCCCAGGCCGGGCCCGCGTCCCCCTCGTTGTGGGACCGCGTGCGGGCCTGGCCGCTCGGGGTCCGGCTCGCCGCCGGCTTGGCCCCCTTGGCCGCCGCGCTGGTCTTCATGGTGGTGGGGTCCGAACCCAACGGGTTTCAACCCCGGGGGCCTGATTCTTCCCTGCCCCACCTGCTCGCCACCTGCGGGTCGGCGGAGTCACCCTGTCACGTCGGCGAACGTGTGTTTCTCAAGGTCGTGGGGGGCGCCCGGGACCAAGACGTGGCGGTTCAGGTCGCCGGGCACGACGACGGCTCGCTGTTCGCGGGCCGGCTGGGCGCGGGCGAGACCACCCCCCTGACCCAGGCGCTGGTGCCCGAGGTGTCCGACACCGCCGCGGGCATCACCGTCACGGTCCGTGGCCCCGCCGGCGAGACCCAGTTGCATTTGGAGGTGCGCCCATGATCGCCGCCGCTTTGACCGCCCTGGTGACCTCGCTCGGCACCGCCGGGGCCGCGCCGTATGTGATCGCGATCGGGGTCAACGACCCGGGGCGGGACCGCGTGGCCCCGCTGCAGTTCGCGGACGATGACGCGGCCGAGGCAGTGGCATTGTTCGGGGCCCGGGCCAAGGCCACCTACCTGCACACCATCCTCGACCGAGACTCCCGGGAGCGGCACCAGGCGTTGGCCCCCGCGGCGCGGCCCTTGACCCTCCAAGCGGTGCGCGACAGCGTGGCCGACCTGCGGTCCCGCATCGATGCCGACGTCGGCCGGGGCGAGTCCCCGCAGGTCATCGTGTGGCTCGCCGGACACGGCGTTTACGACGACGACGGCCACATCTCGGTGCCGCTCAACCGGGACGAGCGCCTCACCGCGACCTCGCTCACCGACATCCTCATCGAGCCATTGGCCCGGGCCCATCGCATCCATCTGGTGCTCGACACCTGCTTCGCCGGCGGCTTGCTCGGCAGCCGGGCCCAGACCGAATCCGTGCCGCCGGCCGAGGTCGAGCGCGCGTTCGCGGCGATTTCGCCTCGAAGGTTTGACAACGTGGGCGTGTTCTTGGGCTCCACCGCGAGCACCCGGTCGTTCGAGTGGACCGAGATTTCGTCGGGGGTGTTCAGCGCGGTCCTGCGCGCGGGCATGCGGGGCGCGGCCGACGCCGACGGGGGCGGGACCGTCCGCTATTCAGAGTTGTCCGCGTTCGCCACCGCCGCGGCCGAGGGGGTGCGGGTGCCCGAGGCGCGCCCCCGGGTGCGGGCCCTGTCGCCCCGGTTGGAGGGGGACGCGCCCATCGCGCAGAAAGATTGGCTCGGCGACACCGCCACGTTGCGGGGGGACTTCGCCAGCCTCGGCACCGTGCACATCCTCGACGACACCGGGCGCTGGCTTTTGGCCAGCCACTTTGAGCCCGGGTTCGTGCCCGAGCTGTGGCTGCCCAAAGACCGGGCCTTGTTTTTGCGGGCCCGGGGCCAGGACCATGCCCTCGTCGTCGAGGCGGGCGGGGCGTTCGCCATCGGGCCGGCCGCCCCGCACGCGACCGGCACGCGCTCTTTGATGTCGGATGCGCTGCGCACGGGGCTGTTCAGCGCGACCTTCGGCCCGACCTATTGGCGCGGGTACCGGGCCGCGCTCACCGTGCCCGCGCCCCCGGCCGTCGACGACGCAGGGACCGAACGGGGGGCGTTCCTGGCCTTCGGTTTGGCCGGGGCCGCGGGTGGGGCCGCGGCGGTGGCGGGGCTCTGTGCGGTCGGCGCGGGCGGCACCTGGTGGGCGTTCACGCAGGAGCACCGGCAGGTCCCGGCCTTGAACCTCCTGCGCAACGCGACCGTGCTCGTCGGGGTCGGTCTCGGGCACGTGGTGGTGGCCACCGCGCTCGCGGGCACGGCCACGGTGCTCGCGGTGGCGGAGTAGGGCGGACGGGCGCGCGCGGTCCGCAAACGCTACAGTGCGACGCATGTCGCGCGCCACGCTGTTCGTCTCGCTCCTCGTCTTGCTCTCCGCGTGCGGCAGCGAGCTCGACCACCAAGCGTCCGACGACCCGGCCATCACCTTGTGCGTCAACGGGGCCGGTGGGGCCAACCACCCGGGCAACGCCGTCGTGACCGAGCTCTGTGAGCAGCTCCCCGGTCTCATCCGCGCCTGCCCGGCCGACGACGACTGCCGCGCGACCTTTCGGTTCACCGAGACCACCGCCGCGGCCGACGCGCTCGCCTCGACCATCCTCGCGCGCCGCGGTGCGGGGCAGGCCATCGGGCCCGTGTCCCTGGTCGGCTACTCCTACGGCGCGGTGAACATCGTCGAGCAGATCTTGCCCACCTTCCTCGCCAACCAGAGCGTGGACCAGAACGATCGCGTCATCGATCGCGTGGTGCTCATCGACCCGTTTCGCCCGCTGATCGCGGACCCGTTGAAGGTGCCGCTGGGGGTCCGCCACGTGTGGTCCTACCGGCACTCGGTCGCGCCGCCCGACGACTGCTCGGCGCGGCCGCTGCAGCGCGGGTACCAGGGCGCGGCGATCTCCTGCCTCACCTCGTCCCGGTGCCTCGACTACGATTTTACCCTCATCGATGAGGCGGTCGACCACTGCACGGTCACCGATCGCGCCCGGCCCGCGGCGCTGACCAACATCCTCACCGGCGCCGACGAGCGGCACCACGATCTGCCGGCCCCGCGCGACGCCGCGGCCACGCCGCATGCGGCTGCGGCCGCGACCCCCGGTTGAGGGCTCTAACGCAGTGCGCTAAAGGGCTCTGACGCGTCGCGTTGGCGCCGTGGGGAGCACGATGAGCATGGCAGAACCAGACAGTACTCTTTTTGTGGTCAACAACATCTGGATGCTGGTGGCGACCCTTTTGGTCTTCATCATGCACCTCGGGTTCGCCGCCCTCACCCGCTCCAAGAACACCGTCAACATCCTGTTCAAGAACGTCTCGATCATCTCCATTGGGCTTTTGACCTACGCGGTCATCGGCTTTTCCCTGATGTACCCCGGCGAGGCCTACAAAGGCGGCGTGTTCGGCTTTGCCGGTTTTTGGATCGGCACCGACGCCGCCGGCCTCACCGCCGCCTACAACCCCGGTTACACCTACTGGACCGACTTTTTGTTCCAAGGGATGTTCGCCGCCACCGCCGCCACCATCATCTCCGGCGCGGTGGCCGAGCGGGTGAAGCTCGGCAGTTTTTTGCTCTTCGCCACGCTCTACGTCGCCCTCATCTACCCCATCGTGGGCATGTGGCATTGGGGCGGCGGCTTTTTGAACGCGTGGGGATTTTACGATTTCGCCGGCTCCACCATCGTGCACGGGGTCGGCGGCTGGGGCGCACTGGCCGGGGTGCTCGTCATCGGCCCGCGCCTCGGCAAATATGGCAAGCGGAACAAACCCTTGCTCGGTCACAACCTCCCGCTTGCCACCATTGGCGCGTTCTTGTTGTGGTTTGGGTGGTACGGCTTCAACGGGGGGTCGGTGCTGTCGGCCGACCCGGGCAAAGTGTCGTTGGTGTTCGTGACCACGTCGTTGGGCGCGGCCGCGGGGGTCGCCGGCGCGGGGCTTTTGACCAACTTCATGCAGCACAAGCCGGACCTGACCATGGTGCTCAACGGCGCGCTCGCGGGCCTGGTGGGCATCACCGCCAGCGCCGACATCGTGACCCCGGCGGAGGCGGTGCTGATCGGTCTCATCGCGGGGGCGGTGGTGGTGCCGGCGGTGCTCGGTCTCGAACGCCTGCGGCTCGATGACCCGGTGGGCGCGATCAGCGTGCACCTCGTGAGCGGGGTGTGGGGCACGTTGGCGGCCGGGTTGTTCGGCGACGGTACGTCATTCTGGAAACAGCTGGGGGGCGTGGCGCTCGTCGGGGGGTTCTGTTTTTCCACCAGCTTTGCCCTGTTTTGGGTGATCAAAAAGACCATCGGCATTCGGGTCAGCCCCGACGAAGAACGCGAAGGCCTCGACTACGCCGAGCACGGGATGCGCGCGTACGGGGACCTGTAGGCGGGTGGGGCTACGGCACAGCCCGCGCGTCTGTGACCGGTGCGGGGCCACAGCTTGCGGTCCCACACGGTGTGACGGGGTGACGGCCGGCGCGGTCTGAAACGGCGCCCGACGTCCGGTGCACACATCGACGGCGGACGCCGGCCGCGCGTAGAATCATCGCTCTTCTCGTGGGGGGCGAATGGATCGACGCGCAAAAAAAAGCAGACGGTGGTGGGCCATGGTGGCGCTCTTTTGGTGCGGTACCGCTGCAGCGCAGTTCAACGTGGCGCACCTGACCATGGACACGCTGGACAGTCCTGGTGCCGAATTCGACGCCTACGACTTGAACGAGGCGGGCCAGGTCGTCGGCCAGGGCTACCCCAGCGTGTGCGGCGAGTGCCTCGGGGGCCGCGCCATCGGGTGGCACCAAGGCACCGCCACCGTCATCGGCATCCCCGACGACATCATCTTCGCGGACTCCGCGGCGTTCGCGGTCAACAACCTGGGGCAGGCGGGGGGCTTTCACGCCTACGTCCTCGAGGGACCGGGGGGCTGCTACAACGCGGGGTGTTCGTTCAACCCCTCGGCCAACTGCCGCACCCTGGTGTGTGGCAGCAACGGCGTCACCTACGACAACGCCTGTTACGCGTCGGTCGATGGGGCAGGGGTGGATTTCCACGGGTCGTGTCAGGCAGGCCCGGGGTGTGACACGAACGAAGACTGTCAATTCGGGCCGAGCACCGAGGACAACTTCTGTTTCGGCAACGACTTCTGCGTCAGTCCCGACGCCCAGGACACGTGCTTGGCCTTCGACTGTCGCTTCGGGCCGGATGTGACCGCCTACCACAGCACGGTGTTTTTCCAGGGCGAGCGCGAGGACTGGGGCTCGTTGGCGGACGACGTCTGGGACGACCCCGGCGACGGGGCGATCATCGCGATCAACGACACCGGGCAGGTGGCCGCGGTCGACTACGACCTGAACGACTTCTCGACCCGGGCGTATCTCGCCGGCCTCCCCGACGGCGGCATCCCCGTCGGGTACGGCTTGGGGTACGACGAGCCGTTCGACATCAACAGCAACGGTTGGATCGTGGGCGCGGGGACCAACCCATTGGGGGACACCACGGGCTGGGTCGAAGACTTCAACGGCGGGGCCCACGACATCGGGACCCTCGGCGGCAACTTCAGCGAGGCCCGCGGCATCAACGACCTCGGCCAGGTGGTGGGCTTGGCCCAGACCACCAGCGGCGAGACCCACGCCTTTGTCCTCGAGCAGGGCCCGGGGGGCGTGTGGTTTGCCGACGACGACAACGACGGGGCCAACGACCTCATGGTCGACCTCGGCACCCTGGGCGGCACCTTCGCGGAGGCCAACGCGATCAACAACCTCGGGCAGGTGGTGGGCGAAGCCGCGCTCGCGGACGGCAACCCCGCCGCGTTCATTTGGTTGCCCACCGACGCTCTCGGCATGACCGCGGGCATGCACGACCTGAGCGCCTTCGTGCCCGACGAGTACATCTCCCGCGCGGTGGCGATCAACGACGGCAGCATGGTGCTCGCCGACCACTACCTCTTCACCCCCAACGGCTACGTGCCCCCCGACCCACCCAGCTATGCCCCATTCATCACCGGGACCAACCACCCGTGGGTTCCCGAGTTTGGCGAGCCGGTCAACCTGTTCACCGGCGAACTCGTCGAACGTCCCGCGCCGGACATCGACCTCGGCGGCCCCCTCCCGGTCACCTTGCAACGTTTCTACGCGTCGGGCCTGGACGATGACGTGCGGAGAGGATCCCTCGGGCTCGACTGGCGCCACAACCACGAATGGACCCTCACCGTCGAGGGCGACGACGCCACGGTGGTGGACTCGACGGGACGAAGGTTCGCCTTCGTGGACGACGCCGGTACCTGGGTGCCCGCGGGCTTGTCCCCCGCGCCGTTCGCGTTGGTGGCGGAGGGCAACGACCACGTGTTCTACCATGCCCTCACCGGACTGCGGTACCGCTTCGACGACGCGTTCCGTTTGGTCGAGGTGGCGGACTTCCTCGGCCACGCCCTGACCTTGACCTGGGAAAACGGCGCCCTGCGGTTTGTGTCCGACGGCCTCGGCCGCACCATCGAGCTGTTCACCGTGGGGGGCGTGTTGCTGGGCGCCAGCGGGACGGCGGTGCACGCGGATGATCCGATGCCGACATCGATCAGCGCCACCTATACCCAGTTCGACGATCAGCTGACGTCGGCCGGGCCCGGTGGCGCGCCGATGTCGTATGTCTACGACCCCGCGGAGCGGGGCCAGCTCTCGGAGATTCGCGATGGGGGCGGGGCGTTGATCGTGGCCAACGTGTACGACGGGTCCGGCCGCGTCATCGAACAGACCGACGGCGACGGCAACACCGTCAGCTATGCCTATTTCACCGATCGCACCGAGGTCACCGAGCGCGCCGATGACACCACCGTGTTCGAATGGGCCGACGGCGCGCTCGCGGCCACGGTCGATGCCGACGGCCGCCGCACCGACTACGGATACGACGCGCAGGGGCGGCGGGTGTCGATCACCTCGCCGTCGGGGGGCGTGACCACCATCGGCTATGACGACGAGACCGGGCAGGTCAGCGACATGTCCTGGCCGGACGGCACCTCCGCGAGCTGGACCTGGACCCCGCGCGACGTGCTCGGCCTCGTGGTGCCGCAGCTTTCGTCGCGCACCTTCCCCGACGGAACCACGGAGAGCTACACCTACGCCCCCGACGGCACCCTCAGCACGCTCACCGACCAAGGGGGCGGGACCTGGACGTTCACCTGGGACGCGGGGCGACCCACCGGGGTGCAAAACCCGGCCGGCGCGACCTGGACCACGGCGTGGACCGATGGGCGCATCAGCGGCCTGACGTCGCCGGACGGCGGCAATTATGTCCTCGCCTTCGGCGCCGGGGGACAGACCACGACCGTCACCGCCCCCGACGACTCCGTCATCACCCAGTTCCCGGGTCTGCACCACGGGCCCGGTCAGGTCCTCGCGGTCGACGCGACCGGGGCCGCCGACCTGGTGCTCACCCTGCGCTACGACGAGAACAACCGCCTGTTCGAACAAGAGCTGGTCGGGGGGGGCGTGCGCCGCTTCCTGTACGACGCCCAGGGCCGGCCCATCGGCAGCGACATCGATGACGAACCCGAAGTCCGCCTGGTGCGTGACTTCATGGGCTTGGTCACGTCGATGACGTCGGGCCCGGCCAGCACCACCTTCGGCTACGACGCGCGGGGGCTGTTGGTCCGCCAGACCGACGGGACCGGCGCGACCTGGACCTTGACCCGCGACGAGGACGGCGCCGTCACCGAAAGCAGCGACCCCGACGGGGTGAGCCACACCTTCGCGCGCGATGAGCGCGGCCGCACCGTGAGCATCACCGATGGCCTGTCGCGGACCACGAGCGTGGCGCGCGATGACGCGGGGCGGATCACGAGCCTGACCCGGGCCGACGGCACCGAGGTGCAGTGGACGTACGACGACACCGGGCTGCTCACCGGCGTGAGCCTGCCTGGCGACATCGCGATCAGCGCCACCCGGTCGTCGTTCGGCATCGAGACCGTCACCGATGGCCGGGGCGAGATCTGGACCACCACCCGCGACAACCAAGGCCGGGTGGTGAGCGCGTCCGACCCCGTGGGCCACACCCGGACGGTGACCCACAACCTGCGCGGGCTGCCCGACGTCGAGACCTTCGCCGACGGGAGCACACGAACGTTCGAGTACAACGCCTTCGGCCGGAGCACGTCCTGGACCTATTCGGGAGGGCTCACCCTGTCGTTCGATTGGCTCAACGGCCGCTTGGTCGCGGCCGACGGGCTGACCCTTGGCTACGAGACTTCTGGACGTGTCACATCGTCCAACGGCATCGACGCCACCCGGGACGTGAGCGGCCGGCTGCGCACCTTGACCCACGAGGCGGGCCGCACCGTGACCTATGACTACGACGCGGCCGGCCGGGTCGTGAGCGTGACCGACTGGACCGGGGCCGAGACCACGTTCGGCTACAGCCCGGGGGGGCGGCTGGCGAGCATCGCGCGGCCCAACGGGGTGACCACAACGTTTGCGTACGACGACGCGGGCGCGCTCGCGACCATTGTCGAGGAGACCACCGCCGACCTCCTCGCCTCCCACGCCTTGACCCGCGACGCGCTCGGCCGGGTCAGCGCAGCCACCCGGGTGCAACCCGCGACCGCCACCGCGCCGGCGACGTCGGTTCTGTACGCGGTCGACGGGGCGGGGCAGATCACGGGCCAGACCTGGGACGCCCGCGGGCGTTGGCTCTCGGACGGGACCCGGTCCTTTACCTGGGACGAGGCCGACCGCCTCACGGGCTACGCCGCCGGGGGCCAACCGGTGACGTTCACCCATGACGCGATGGGGCTGCCGACCTCGCGCGACGACGGCCAGGCGCTGACCTGGGTGTGGTCCTACGCGTTCCCGGTGCCGGTGCTGAGCGTGGAGCGGGACGCGGGGGGCGCGGCCGTACAACATCACGTGTACACACCCTCCGGCCGGCTGTTGGCCACCATCGACGACGACGGGGCCCATCATTGGTACCATTTTGACGAGTCTGGAAATGTCGTGATGCGCACCGATGACGCCGGGGCGGTGAGCGATGCGTACGCCTATACGCCCTACGGGCGGCGCGTGGTCGAGCAGGAGGCCCCGGGCACGGTCAATCGCTTCACCTACGCCGGCCAGTGGGGGGCGGTGACCGAACCGGGCACGTCGCTGGTGGTGATGCGGCGTCGGGTCTACGACGCGGACACGGGCCGGTTTTTGAATCGTGAGCCGGACGTGCGGTTTGTGCATCCGGGGGCGGTGTCGCCTTACCAGTACGCCCTCGCCGACCCGCGCACCTTTGTGGACTACACCGGGGAGGCGCCCGAGGGGGCCGCGGACACCAACCAGGACGTCAACGCCACCGAGGTGGCGCTCAAGGCGTTCGACATCGGCAGCAAGGCCGAGGGCGTGTTCGGCTTCATCGACGGCAACGTCGTCCCCCGCATCCAGGCCGTGACCGAGGCGCCGGTGGACAACCGCTTTGTGGTGCAGGGGGTGACGGCGGCCCCCCCGTCGACCGCCCGGCAGATCTACGACGAGTTGGGCGACATCAAGGCGTTCGCGTTCGCGGGGGCGGCCAACGACATCGGGTCTGCGTGGCACGACTACCGGTCGATTCAGCGCGACCTGCAAACGCAGCTCAACGCGGCCACCGCGGGCGGTCGCCAAGACGCGATTTTGGCGGCCCTGCGCGCGGGCACCATCGAATGCAGCCGGGCGCACTTCCTGTTTCTCGTCGAGCAACGCGTCCAGGCCCGCGAGATCGAGCTGGCGGTGGCCCACGCCGAAAACCGCATCCACGGCATCTACACCGCCGCGGCGTTGAGCGCGACCATCGGCCTGTTGCCGGGGGGGGCGTTTGTCTCGATTCCCGTCACCTACTACTTGCTCGGGGGGTACCAGAAATGAGCGACGGCATCATGAAGGGACATTGGGTGGTGGTGGTGGTGGGGTTGGCCCTGGCTTGGCCCGCCTGGTCCGAGACCTACGAGCGGGACGCGGCGGGGCGGCTGACCCGGGTCGTGTTCGACGACGGCAGCCAGATCGTGTACGAGCTGGACGCAGCGGGCAATCGCATTGGCGCGGAGAGCATTCCCCCCGGGGGCGACGGCGACGGGGACGGGGACGGGGACGGGGACGGCGATGGGGACGGCGACGGGGACGGGGACGGCGATGGGGACGGCGATGGGGACGGCGATGGCGACGGCGACGGCGATGGGGACGGCGATGGCGATGGCGACGGGGACGACACGTCGATGGACGACTGCGGATGCGCGGCGGGTGGGCCGGCCAAGGGACCCATGCCCTGGGCGTCGGCCGGTTGGTTGGCGTTGGGGTGGATGGTGTGGCGACGCGGGCGGCGGCGGCGCCGGTGAGCTACCGGCGCGGGAGCCATTCGCTCCCGTAGAACTGTGACTCGTCGTCGGGTTCGAAAAAGACGCGGGTGTCGTCGTAGTCGTCCCGGTTCCAGGGGAGGCGGCGGGCGATGGCGCGCTCCCAGGTGACGACCCACCGGGCGGGCAAGAACATCACGTAAAACGTGCACATCTGGGCCGAGAAGTAGATGAGGTCCTTCATCATCAGGGCGATGGTCATGTGGAACACGACGCCGATGAGCGCCCCCCACGGTCGCATCCTTTTGGGCACGAACAGCAAGAGCGCCAATGTCTCGAATGCCAATGCACCGTAGCTGAGGAAGTACCAGAAGAAGTGGGGCAAGGTCTGGATGAGGAACGCCGCGGCCTCGGTCCGGTACAGGCCCACCGAGTGGCCGTAGAGGATGTCCGGCACCTTGAACCAGTCCCCCCAGAAGATTTTGCACAGCCCCGCGGACACGTACTGGATCATCAGCGTGACCTGCACCAGGCGCATGGGCCAACCGCTCATCGCCCACACCCGCTCTGGCTTGGCGTCGCCGTCGCCGTCGTCGGGGGCGGGCGGCCGCTGCAAAAAATAGCCAACCACGCCGATGGCGGTGGCGCACCAGAACCCAAATGTGCCTGCATCGCGGAAGTTCTTGGGGATCCAGCCGTACCGGGCCACAAACGCGGCCAGGGCAAGGGCGGACAAAGACACCAGCACGCCGATCCCGGACGGGGACGACAGCCCCCCGCTGGGTCGCCACACCGGCCCGGTGGGGCCACGGGGGGGCACGTCGATCTTTTGCGGGGCGGGGGCCAGAAACAGCACCGCGAAGAACACGATGTAAAGCTTGTTGAGGGTGAACGACGAGATCTGGTCGACGAGCTGGATGTAGACCGCGAGCACGACCATCACCAACTTGGCCACGCGGCCGCCGACGTTGAGGATGAGCAGCGTCGGGGTCACGTACAGCACGATCAGAAACGGCACCAGCCAAGCCTCCGGCACCGACGGGAACGGCATCGGGTACACCGGGTTGGTGGCCTCTTTGGTGATGTGAAAGCTCGCGTCGGTGAGCCATTCCGTCGCGGTCATGCCCCAGCCCACGACGTAAAACAGGAACGTGGCCGCGAACAGCCGTTGGAAAAACACAATGCGTTCAGGTTCGATGGCCACGAACCAAAACCGCTTCATGCGCTCGACGCCGCCCGCGAGGTGGCGCTTGACGGTCTGCCCGGGGAGGCGGTCCCACCCCTTGCGCAGGTCGACCCCGACGGCGGGCAAGACCGCGAGCACCAACAGCACCACCGCCACCGTGACCGCGCCCTGGACATAGGTCATGGCTGCCTCCGGGGCAGGGGCCGGCCGTCGCTCTTTTTCACCGGCCGGCGGCGGGGGTCACGCCGCAGCTGCCCGCGCAATGGCTTTGGGTTCTTAAAATCGATCTCGCCGAACCGGTACACCCGCTGCGACTTGTCCAGCTCGTCCAGGCGAGGCTTTTTGAACTTGCAGTCCTGGCCGGCCAGAAGCTCGACGCCATGGGACACCGAGACAAACCGCAGCCCCGTCATCGGCGGGCCGAGGGGGTGCGCTTTGTCGTAGTTGGCTTTGATGTAATAGCTGACGTCCCGGATGCGTTGGTCGCCCTTGGTCTTGCGGTAGCTGTGCCCGAGGAGGCGGTGCAGCCGGCTGCGGTAGCCGAACACCTCCATCTCGAACTCTTCGGGCTCGTACTCGACCCAGGCGGGGTCGTCGCCGAAGCGGACCTCGACGTGGTAGGTCTTCCAGGTGCTGACCGAGCCCGTGAACAGACACGCGATGCGTTGCTGGTGGCGCACCCACGCGGGCAGGCTGTAGACATCGCGCTTGAGGGAGCCCACCCAGGTGATCGGGCCGAGCCACACCAGCGCGAACGCCACCATGATGGCCACGTCGAGCTTCGAGAACAGAAGCGGTCGCCTACCCGTCACCCGGCCTCTCTACCAAGGATGGGCGAAACAACCTAGACAGGGTGGATGGCTTCTGCGCGCTTCGCCCTCGGCACGGTGCAAATCAAAGGTCTGCCCGAGGGGGACCGCGGCGTGTTGCGCTGGGACCGGCGCATCCACGGCCACCGCGTGCCCGCGTATCAGTTTTCTGAGGTGCCCGACGCGCCCGCCCTGGACGCGCCTGCCTTCGACGAGGTGGGCCATCTCGCCCAGGTCCACGTCAAGCCCCGCGACTACCAGCGCGAGGCGTTGGCCGCGTTTTTTGCCGCCGGGGGCCGCGGCGTCGTCGAGCTGCCCACCGGGTCGGGCAAGTCGTTGGTCGGCCTGCTCGCCATCGAACAGTGCCGGCGCCGGGCGCTCGTGGTCGCGCCCACCCTCGACCTGGTGTGGCAATGGCACGGCCTGATGAGCGCGACCTTCGCCGCCCCCATCGGTGTGCTCGGCGGGGGCGAACACGACGTGCAAGACCTCACCGTGGCCACCTACGACTCGGCCGCGCTGTACATGGAGCGGTACGGCGACCGGTTCGGCCTGTTGGTGTTCGACGAGGTCCACCACCTGCCCACCCCGCGCACGCGGCTGTGCGCGGAAATGTCACTGGCGCCGCACCGGCTGGGCTTGTCCGCCACCGTGGACCGGCTCGACGGGGCCCACGACGAGCTCGACGACCTCATCGGCCCCCGGGTGTACGAGCGGGGCATCGTCAACCTGCGCGGGGAGGTGCTCAGCCCCTACCAGGTCAACACCCTCGAGGTGGAGCTGAGCGAAGCGGACCGGGCCCGCTACGACGAGGAGCGCGGCATCTACCTCGACTTCTTGCGCCAGAACCGCATCTTCATGGGGGGCAAGAACGGCTGGGGCAATTTCATTCGCCAAGCCGCGCGCAGCAACGAAGGCCGGCGGGCCATGCTCGCCCACCGTCGACAAAAGCGTCTCGCCCAGGCCGCCCCCGAGAAAATCCGGCTGTGTGCCGAGCTCTTGTTTCAGCATCGGCACGACAAGTGTTTGATCTTCACCGACGACAACCGCACCGCCTACGATATCTCCCGGCGCTGCTTGGTCCCGGCCATCACCCACCAGACCAAGGTCAAAGAACGCACCGCCATCCTCGGCATGCTCAAGGACGGCACGGTGGGCGCGGTGGTGACCTCCCGGGTGCTCAACGAAGGGGTGGACGTGCCCGCGGCCAACGTGGCCATCGTGGTCAGCGGGACCTCGACCGTGCGCGAACACGTGCAGCGTCTCGGCCGCGTCCTGCGCAAGCAGGAAGACAAGCTTGCCACGTTTTACGAGATCATCGCCGCGGACACCACCGAGACCGCGGCCAACCAGCGTCGACGGGAGCACGATGCTTACCGCTGACCTGGTCACGCCCCTGGTGCGCGGGCCGGTGTTGCTGGTGCGGCCCCTGAGCAAAAAGAAGCGCGCGCGCGCCCTGGAGATGGCCGCGCACATCGTGCAAGTGGGCCAAGATTCCCTCGGTCAGCGTCGTCACCGGGTGCAGGCCGCGCTCGACGCGTTCGATTTCGCGTCCCGCGAGCTCAAGCTCTTTCGCGGGCTTTTGAAGCTCTACGACGACGCGTGCCGCTGGGCCCCGGAGGCAGACGTCGACGGGCCGGCGTTCCGGGCCGCGGTGTTCGCGCTCGCCCACCAGCGGCGCCAAGCCGCCGCGCGCCGCCACCCGGGGTTGGCCGACGAGGTGTTGCGCGAGGTGGGGGCGGCCCACGGGCTCGACGACGAGGTCGCCCGGGCCGCGCTGTATGCCGACCTCAAAGAGAACTGGCGCCTCGACCACGCCCCCGCGCTGTCCCCCGATGAGTTGGTGCAGCGCTACGACGACGGGCAGGTCCAAGGGGTGTTGCTTCGGGCCGAGCAGGTGGTGGTCGAGCTCGAGCCGCGCTCGCCCGCGGCGGTGCGCGGGTTGCTCAAGGCGTTGAAGTTCCGGGAGCTTCTGTTTGTGGCCGAGCGAAACGACGACGGGAGCTGGCGGCTGACCATCGACGGGCCCATGTCATTGTTTCGGTCGCAGACGTTGTACGGGCTGCGGCTGGCGTTGGCGTATCCGGCGTTGTGCCGGGCGGGTTCGTTTTTTCTGCGCGCCGAGGTGCGGTGGGGCAAGGGCCGGCGCCGCAAGAGCCTGGAGGTCGAGCACCGCCAGGCCCGGGACGAGAGCGAGGCGGCCCTCGACGAGCCCGCAACGACATTGGTGGACGGTCTGGTCGAGGCGGGGCTGTCCGCGGTCATCAGCGACGATCTGGTGCAGACCCCTGAAGGGATGGTGTTGGTGCCCGATGTGCGGGTGACCGGGCCGGCGGGCGAGGTGGTTTTCATCGAGCAGCTCGGGTTCTGGTCGCGGCAGGCGGTGGTGCGCCGGGTGGAGGGCGTGGAGGCCGGGCTCGCGGAGAAGATGTTGTTCCTGGTGCCCAAAAAGCTGCGGGTGAGCGAGAAGATGTTGGCCGACGACGCGGACAGCGGCTTGCTTGTGTTTTCTGGGGCGCCGGACCCGGGCCGGGTGGCGAAGCGGGTTTTGGCAATGTTTTCAGAGGGGTAGGGCCGTTTCGGTTTTGTCCAAAGACGTGTAAAACCGCCGCCAACGACGAGGGGGAGCATGATGCGCACACCGGCGATGGGTTTGGCAATGTCTCTGCTGGTGTTGACGGTGTCCTCGTCGGCGAGCGCCTTTTGCGGGATGTTCGTCGCGGGGGCGGGCAAGCAGCTGTACAACGCGGCCAGCCAAGTGGTGGTGGTGCGCGAAGGCGACCGCACCACCATCTCCATGGAGAACGACTACCAAGGCAAGCCGGACGAGTTCGCTCTCGTCGTGCCTGTGCCGGTGGTGGTGCAAGAGAGCGACGTCAAGACCGTGAACCCCGCGCTGTTCGACCGGCTGGACGCGTTCACCGCGCCCCGGCTGGTCGAGTACTACGAAGAGGACCCGTGCCACCGCACGCAAAAGTTCGCCCGGCGTTCGGGGGTGCGCACCGAGAAGCTCTCGGTGCGGTCCAAGGCGGACACGGACCTGGGGGTCACGGTCGAGGCGAAGTTCGACGTGGCCGAATACAAGATCGTGGTGCTGTCCGCGAAGGAGTCCAACGGCCTCGAGGCCTGGCTGCGACAAAATGGGTATAGCTTGCCGGACGGGGCGGCGCCGATTCTCGCTCCCTACGTCAAGCACCAAGCGAAGTTCTTCGCCGCCAAGGTCGACGTCAAAAAGACCAAGCGCGGCGCGGACGGCAAGGTCGTGCTCAGCCCCCTGCAGTTTGGTTTTCAAAGCCCCACCTTCGAGCTGCCCATCCGGCTGGGCATGATCAACTCCAAAGGGCTGCAGGACCTCATCGTGTACGCCATCGCCCCGCGCGAGCGCGTGGTGGTCAGCAACTACCCCAACGTGTTCATCCCCACCGACAAGGAGCTGGGCGACAAGTTGAAGGAGCCCTTCGGCCAGTACTACCTGAAGCTGTTCTCCACCGCCCAGGACGAGGCCGGCGGCGCGGCGGTGCTCACCGAATACGCCTGGAACACCGGCAGCTGCGACCCGTGCCCCACCGAGCCGCTCCGGCCCGACGAGCTGCAACAGCTCGGACTGTCCACCGGCCGCGGCATCGTGACCCGGTTGCACGCGCGCTACAGTGCCAAGCTGTTCAAAGACGACTTTGTGCTCGGCTTGGCCACGCACGATCGCAACTTCCAAGGGCGCTACATCTTGCGCCACCCTTGGACCGGCGAGATCAAATGCAAAGACCCCGTGCGTGGTCGGTGGGGCTACGGCCGCCCGAAGGCCATGGGCGGCAACCTTCCCACCGCAGGACTGAAACGTTGATCCGAATCCACGTCACCCTCGTCGTCGTTCTCGTCGCCTTCCTGGCCCAAAGCGCATCAGCGTTTTGCGGCATGTTCGTCGCGGGCGCGGGCAAAGAACTGTACAACAACGCCAGCCAGGTGGCGGTGGCCCGCGTCGGGGACCGCACCACCATCTCGATGGAAAACGATTACCAAGGTGAGCCCGACGAGTTCGCCCTCGTCATTCCCGTCCCGGTGGTGTTGCAGGAAAAAGACGTCAAGACCATCAACCCCGCCCTGTTCGATCGTTTGGATGCGTTCTCCGCGCCGCGGCTCGTCGAGTACTACGAGGAAGACCCGTGCGCCGAGCGCGAGCGCTATCGGGAAATGCGCAAAAGGGGCGGCCGGCCTCCGATGCCGTCCGCCGCCCCCATGGACAAAAAGCTCGGCGTGACTGTCGAGGCGCAGTTCGACGTCGCCGAGTACAAGATCGTGGTGCTCTCGGCCAAAGAGTCCACTGGGCTCGAGACCTGGCTCAAGCTCAACGGCTACAGCCTCCCCGCCGGGGCGGCGCCCATCCTCGCCCCGTACGTCAAGCGTCAGGCGAAGTTCTTCGCCGCCAAGGTGGACGTCAAGAAGCTCAAACGTGGCCCGGACGGCAAGGTCGTGCTCAGCCCTTTGCAGTTTGCGTTCAACGCGCCGACCTTTGAGCTGCCCATCCGGCTTGGCATGATCAACTCCCAGGGCCTGCAGGACCTCATCATCTACGCCCTCGCCGAGAACGAGCGTACGGTGGTGGTCAACTACCCGAACATCTTCATCCCCACCGACGTCGAGCTCGGCGATGAGCTGCCCGAGCCGTTCGGCAAGTATTACCTCAAGCTCTTCTCCACCGCGCAGGACGAAGCCGGGGGCGCCGCGGTGCTCACCGAATACGCCTGGAGCACGGGACACTGCGATCCCTGCCCCACGCCCCCGTTGCGCCCCGACGAGATGAAGCAGCTCGGGCTGGCGCGCGGCTACGGCGTCGTCACCCGGCTGCACGCCCGCTACAGCAACAAGCTGTTCCGGGACGACTTTGTGCTCGGGCTGACCAATCACGACCGCAACTTCCAAGGGCGCTACATCCTGCGCCATCCGTGGAAAGGCGAAGTCAAATGTGAAAACCCGGTGCGCGGACAGTGGGGCGCCGGCCAGCCCCAAGCGATGACCGGCAACCTCAGCGTCAATGTGCCTGCCAATGCCCCTGCCCCCGTTGCCCCGGTGAAACGATGAAGACCCTCTCGACTTCCTGTTCTGGCTTGTTGCTCGTCGCGGCGGTGGCCGCGGCCGGGCCCGTGCATGCGTTCTGCGGCATGTTCGTGGCCGGCGCCGGCAAGCAGCTGTACAACGCGGCCAGGCAGGTCGCGGTGGCCCGCGAAGCCGATCGCACCACCATCACCATGGAGAACGACTACCAGGGGGACCCCAACACGTTCGCCCTCGTCATCCCCGTGCCGGTGGTGCTGCAGGAGAAGGACGTGCGCACGGTACGGCCGGCGCTGTTCGATCGCTTGGACGCGTTTTCGGCACCACGGTTGGTGGAGTACTACGAAGAGGACCCGTGTTACCGGCCTGAGCCGATGATGGACTTCGCCGACGACGGGGCGGTGATGGAGTCCGCCGGCGCGGCGCCGGAGGAGGAGCCCAAGGTGCGGGTCGAGGCCAAGTTCGACGTGGCCGAGTACAACATCGTGATCTTGAGCGCGGACGAAGCCGCGGCGTTGGAGAAATGGCTGACCCAAAATGGGTATAGCCTGCCCGCCGGCGCGGCCCCCATCCTCGCCCCCTACGTGCAGCGGCAATCCAAGTTCTTCGCGGCCAAGGTCGACGTCAAAAAACTCAAGCGCGGGCCGGACGGGAAAGTGACATTGTCGCCGCTGCAGTTCACCTTCGCGGCCCCGACCTTTGAGCTGCCCATTCGCCTCGGCATGATCAACTCCAAGGGGCTGCAGGACCTCATCATCTACGCCCTGTCCCAAGACCAGCGCACCGTGGTGGTGAACTACCCGAACATCTTCATCCCCACTGACGTCGAGCTGGGCGACAAGCTGCAAGAGCCGTTCGGCAAGTACTACCTCAAGCTGTTCTCCACCGCCCAGGACGAAGCCGGCGGCGCGGCGGTGCTCACCGAATACGCGTGGAACACCGGCAGCTGCGACCCGTGCCCCACCACCCCGTTGACCTCCGACGAGATTCGCGAGCTCGGGCTCTCGTCGGGGTACGGCGTGGTCACGCGGCTGCACGCCCGCTACAGCAACAAGCTGTTCAAGGACGACTTCGTGCTCGGCCTGACCCAGCACGACCGCAACTTCCAAGGGCGCTACATCATGCGGCACCCGTGGAAGGGCCCGATCAAATGCGAAAACCCCGTGCGGGGGCGGTGGGGCTACGGCCAGCCCCAGGCCATCACCGGCAACCTCCCCGTGACCCCCTGAACCTCGAGACACACCAAAGACAGAGGCGCCCATGACCATTCGACACCTGAGCCTGCTTTCGCTTGTTTTGTTGCTTCTCGCGATCCCCCTGTCGGGCGCGAGTTGTTTCGTTCCTCCCGCCGGCCCGGACGCCGGCGACGGTGACGGCGACGGGGACGGCGATGCCGACGGCGGCGTGGGCGATGCCGGGGATGGCGACGGCGACGGTGACGGTGACGGTGACGGTGACGGCGACGGCGACGGCGATGGCGATGGCGACCCCGATGCGGGGGCCCCCGACGGCGGGGACGGCGACGGGGACGCGGGCACGCCCGAGTGCGTGGAGGACTCGGACTGCGACCTCGGCAACCTGTGCAAAAACGACGCGTGCGTGCCGGGCTGCAACGACGAGCGCGACTGTCCCGACGAGTTGCCCGGTTGCGAGCCGGACTTCGACGACTACGGGCGTTGCGTGCCGTGCACCGTGGGCACCCAAGAGGACGACTGCGCCGAGGGCGAGATCTGCGTGGACAACACCTGCGGCGCGTCTTGCAGCGGCGACCCCGACTGCACCCCGGGCACGGTGTGCAACACCGACCTCGGGATCTGTGTGGAGTGCCTCGGCGACGACAACTGCCCCGACGGCACCATCTGCGAACTGTCGGAGTGCGTGGCCGGATGCCGCGACGACCGCGACTGCGCGGACGGCGAGATCTGCAACGGCGACAACGAGTGCATCGAAGGGTGCACCGCGACCCCCGAGGACACCTGTCCCCTCGGCGCGTGGTGCAACCAAGGCTCCTGCACCCTCGGGTGCAACCAGGACGACACCCGGTGCGGCGAAGACCAGTTCTGCAACGCGGTGGATGTCTGTGTCGACGGCTGCAGCGCCCCCGTCGACTGCGGCAACGGCGAGACCTGCGACGGCACGATGTGCGTCGAGGGCTGCTTCAACGACAACGACTGCGGACAGTTCGGGCAGGCCACACAATGTGACGTGAGCCAAGGCACGCCGGGCACCTGTGTGCAGTGCTTGGTCGACGACGACTGCCCGGGGTCGGCCCAGGGCTTCGCGGGCTGCGATCTCTCGCTCAATGAGTGCCGCGGGTTGTGCGGGGCCAACCCCTTGGTCTGCACCACCCTGGGCGGCCTGTGCGAGCCCAACACCGACTTCTGCGTCGATTGTTTGGGCGACGTCGACTGCGGCGCGGAGGAGGTCTGCAACCTCGAGACCCACCAATGTGAAGGCGACGTGGTCGTCGGTGGGCTGTGCGACGCGTGTGACGACGACGCCCAGTGCGGCGAGGGCAACCTCTGCGTGCGCATTCCGCTCAACCTCGGCGGCATCAACGGCGAGAACGCCTGTGGGGTGGATTGCTCGACCGACCAGGAGTGCCCGCAGGGCTTCACCTGCCGGTTCGAGGTGCGCGATGGCATCGCGGTGGGGCAGCAGTGTGTGCCCCAGAACCCGTCGGTGCCGTTCTCGAGCTGCAGCGCGGTGCGCGACTTCTGGGGCGAAGCCGAGTGCGGCGGGTTCCAGGGCTGCGGCGCGTTCCTCGTCGACGACTCGGTGTGCGTGGAGTTCGTCGGGGACCAAGGCCAATGCACCATGCCGTGCACCGCGAACAGCGACTGCCCCGGCGACAGCGTGTGTGGGGCGCCCCCCGCGGGCACCGACCCCGCGATCACCGGCGTCTGCACCCTGAACTGACCTGGCGGTGACCGACGCGGACCGTTCGCGGTGGAGGATGTTGCCCTGGCTTTTGGCCGGGGCCTTCCTTTGCGCCGCGTGGCTCACGTCCATGGGCATTGTGCGCGCGCCCGCGGGCCTGTCGCCGGCGGGCTTTTCCGTGCTGTTCGTGACCCTGACCATGGCGGTGCTGTGGGTGAGCGAGGTGCTGCCGGTGGCGGCCACCGCGCTCGTCCCGCTGGTGTTGTTCCCGCTGCTGGGCATCCAGCCCGCGGCGGTGGTGGCCAAACACTACGCGGCGTCGATCATCATGCTGCTCCTCGGGGGGGCGATGCTGGCCAAGGGGCTCGAGCGCTGGGGGGTGCCGCAGACCATCGCCGCTTGGGTGCAAAAATGGGCCCAAGGCTCGGCCACCCGGTTGTTCTACGGGCTGGTCGGGGTCACCGCGTTGATGAGCATGTGGCTGTCCAACACCGCAACCACATTGGTGATGGTGGCGGTGGTGAGCGCGGCGGTGCAGTCGGCGCGCGAACGGGAAGGGGCAGACCCGGCCCAGGTTCACCGGTTCGCCATCGCCATGTACCTGGGCCTGGCCTACGCGGCCAACATCGGGGGCCTCGGCACCCCGGTGGGGACCGCGCCCAACGCCCTGCTGCTGGGCATGCTCGACGAGCAGGGGGACAACCCCTTCAACTTTCCGCTCTGGATGGCCGCGGCCGCGCCGGTGCTGGTCCTGATGGTGGCGGCGGTGGCGGTGTTGCTGCAAAAGGTGCTGTCTCCCTTCGACGACGACGTACTCGATCGCAGCCCGGGCACGGTGCGGCCGGTGGGGTTGAGCACGCCCGGGAAGCGGGCCGCGCTCATCTTCGGCCTCACCGCGGTGCTGTGGCTGTGGCGCAAAGACATTGACCTCGGGGCGGTGGTGGTGCCGGGCTGGACCAGCCTGCTCGGCCTCGAGGGCATCGACGACGGCACGGTGGCGATGATGGGCGTGGTGGCGATGTTTGTGGTGCGCGCCGGGCCCGGGCGGGGCGGGGTGCTTGACTGGCCCACCGCCAACCAGGTCCCGTGGGGGCTGTTCTTGTTGTTCGGCGGCGGGCTGGCGGTGGCGGCAGGCTTTGGCACCACCGGGCTGAGCGTGTGGCTGGGGGAGCAGGTGCAGGGGCTGGCGGGCTGGCCGGTCGGCTTGGTGGTGCTGATCATCGCCCTGTGCATGAGCCTGCTCACCGAGGTCACGAGCAACACCGCCACCACCACGCTGTTGCTCCCGGTGTTGCTGGCCGCGGCGAAGGCCATCGACCTCGACCCCTTGATGTTGATGTGGCCGGCGGCGATTTGCGCGTCGGCGGCGTTTATTCTGCCCATCTCCACGCCGCCCAATGCCATTGTGGCCGGCGCGGGGGACATCTCGATGAAGGAGATGGCCCGGGTGGGGGTGTGGCTCAACCTCATCGCGGTGGGGTTGGTCACGGTGGTGACGATGGTGTGGTTGCCGTGGGTGTTGGGCCGCTGACGCGAGGCGCGGGCGGGCTACAGCCGCATCAACGACGCGCCCCAGTGCAGCCCGGCCCCGAGGGCGATGAAGCACAGGAGGTCCCCGCGCTTGACCTTGCCCTCGCGGTACACCTCGTCGAACAGGATGGGAATCGTCGCCCCCGAGGTGTTGCCGTACTTGGCAATGTTGCTGGCCACCTTTTCGGGCGGAATCTTCAGGCTCTTGGCCACGTGCTGGTTGATGCGGTCGTTGGCCTGGTGGGGCAAGAAGAAGTCGATGTCGTCGAGGCTCACCCCGTGCTTGTCACAGAGGCTGCGCACCACCTCGGGGAGCTTGGTCACCGCGTGGCGGAACAAGTCGCGCCCGTCCATGGACGGGATGTGCAGCTCCTGGCTGAACATGTCGTCGTTCCAGTACGGTCGACGACGAAATCCACCGCCCTCGATGTAGATTTTGTCGTAGAGGTCGCCGTCGGTGTGCAGCTCGGACCCGATGAGCCCGTGGCCTTCGGTCTCGGTCCGGCGCATCACCAATGCCCCTGCACCATCGCCGAAAATAACCGCCAAGCCGCGGTGCCGGGTGGCGCGCTCGTGCACGTCGGCGGGGATGTCGCCGTCTTTTTTGCCCAGCACCACGTCCCAATCGTCCCAGGGCATGAACCCGGCGTGGGCTTCGGCCCCCACGACGAGGATGTTCTGGGCCGCGCCGCTCATGCACAGCCCGTCGGCGACCTGAAACGCGAACGGCATCGCCGCGCATTGCTGGCGAATGTCCAGGGCGGGCACGCCGTGGATGCCGAGCTTGGCCCCGAGCAGGCCACCGCTGCCGGGGAACAGGTAGTCGGGGGTCATGGTGCAGAAGATGATGTAGTCGATGTCGGCGGGGGTGAGCCCGGCGGAGTCGATCGCGCGCTTGGCCGCCTCGAGGGCGAGGTCGCTGGCGCCTTGGCCTTCCCCGGCGAAGTGTCGTTGCTCAATCCCGGTGCGACGACGAATCCATTCGTCGTTGGTGTCCATCACCCGCATCAGGGCCTTGTTGGGGACCGGCTCGCCCGGAGCAAACGACCCACTGCCTACGACGGTAATACCCGGCATCACACACCTCTCGGGGAGGGGCATGTCATAGGTCTGCACCGAGCCATACCCCCCTTTTTTCGACGCAGCGCACGGTGGCGCGGTGCGTAGCCCGGTTCGCACCACGACGGGGGCGGGCACCGGCAAGCCGGCGCGCGGGGGCGCGTGAGCGGCCGCACAGGGCACCAGAGTCGCGCGGCCACGAGGCAAATCGAACGCGGGTCACCGTCGTCACAGCCCCCACAGGAGGTGCGAGATGAACGTGGCCAGGGGCGTGAGGAGCGGGGTGTGCGGGATGGGTCTCGCGGTGTGGGCGGTGGCCGGGTGGGCGGACACCCCCGCGGCCACCGGTCCGCAGACATTGTCACCCGCCGAGGCCCAGGCCGTGGTTCAGGGCTGTGTGGCCCAGAGCAACACCACCGAGACGTTCGCGCGGCAGCCGGTCAAGGTCACGCTGGTGGTCGACCTCGCCGGTGGCTTGCGGGTCGACGACGTCGGGCCCCACACGATGGCCCCCGCCGGCGTCGCGTGTTTTTCCGAAGCGGCCCGGGCCCGCACCGCGGGGTTGGCCACGCAATCGGGGCTTCGCCCCGGCACCCCGCTGCAGGTGACGTTCGACCCGGCCCCCCGGGGGCTCGAGCCCATTCGGCTCTTGGTGACGGTGACCAAAGAGGAGCGACAAGCGCAGCACCTCGCGGGCGTGGCCTGCCACGAGGCCGCCTATGCACGAAATCCCGTCATCGGGTCCAAGGTGGTCATGGAGCTGCACGTGCGTCCCGACGGCACCACCAAAAAAGCGCGCGTGACAAAACCCGCCGCGCTCGACGACAAAGGCCGCGCGTGTTTTGTGCGCATGGCCCAGACCCACCGCGTGCCCGTGCACCCCGACCGCCCGGGCCCGACAACCGTGAGCTACGTGTTCGCCCCCCCGCGCTCCCCCAAATAGCCACGCGGCGTTTGCGAGGCGCGCGCCCCTTCCCGAGAGCACAAAAGGGCGCACCGAGATCCCGCCGCCGCGAGGGCCAAGCCGCCTTGGCTGGGTTGCATCCCATCGGTGCAACCCGAACGCGACGCGACCAACGGGAGCCTGGAGCGTTCGAGGGGGACGGGTCCCGTCGACCGCCGAGCTTGCGAGGCGCGAGAGGGGGGAAGGGGCCTGCGCCCCTTCCCGAGAACTCAGTACAGCGGGGGCGGGGGATCGCCCTCGGGGGTCTGCTGGATGGGCGGGTCGAGGTAGGGGGTGCGCGTCGGGCGGGCGTACCGCGGCGCGAACGGCGAGAACGGATCCACGAACCGCAAGAACAGCAGGTCCGCGGCCACGCCGGCGAAGCCGCCGACCAAGGCACCGGCGGCGATGCCCGCGGCCCCGGTGAGGATCACCCCCGCGAGCAGGTGGTCGTTGGTGATGGCGAACCCGAGGGCTTGGTCGAGGTTGGTGGTCTGGGTCACCGAGGCGTAGGTGACGGTGGCGAGCCCGAGTCCGGCGATGAGCCCGCCGATGCCGCCGCTGGCCGCGCCCCCGAGCGCGACGACCTTGCCCCCCGGGGACAACAGGTCACACTCGGCGATGGCCTGGAAGGTACAGGCCGAGACCACGCAGCAGATTTGCAGGGCGTCGCCGGTGGCGTCGGCGTAGACCGGCTCGTCCCCCCAGTAAGCAGACACATTGTGGGCGACGGTGGCCGCGGCTTCGTCGCGGGCGGGCGCCTCGCGTGGGGTGGCGTCCGCCGGCGCGCCAGCGAGCAATGACATTGTCAGCAGTACGAGCATGAGACCCCGCTTCAGCCCCGAAAAAACACCCCCGCAGTATGCCGCAGGGGGGCGGCGGGGCCAAGCCTGGGCTCAGGCCGCCTTGTCGGTGACCAGGGCCTGCTCGGCCGAGGCCCGCGCCTTCTGGGTGAAGGGCCACAGCAGCTGGTCGACGAACGTGTCCGGGGCCCTCTGCAACAGACCCATGCGGTCGGGCATCACGTCCGCCCCCGGGTTTTGCCAGGTGCCGAACAGCAGGTCCCAAATCAACACGTTGGAGCCGTAGTTGTGGTTGGACTCTTCCGGAATGTCACTGTGGTGCCAGAAGTGCAGCTGAGGCACGGCGAACACGTAGCCGAGGACGCCGGTGCGCATGAACAGGTTGCAGTGTTGCAGCGCGCCGTTCACCCCGGTGAACACCGCGTGGAGGATGAGCACTTCGGTGGGCGCCCCGAGCACAAACAAGGGGGTGAGCTGGGCGAGATAGGAGGGCGCGACGTTGAACGGGTGGTTGCGTCCCCCGGCGAGGGCGTGAAGCTTCTCCATCGAGTGGTGCAGCGAATGGATGCGCCAGCCGAGCTCGGTCTCGTGCCCGAAGCGGTGGATCATGTACGCAAAGAACTCGCCGATGAAGAGCGCGAGCAGCGCCCCCAGGGGCAGCGGCAAGAACGTGGGCCACAACGTCGGCAATGATACGGCATCGCGCAACATGTGACCGGTGATCACCGCGGCCCCCAAGAACGTGGCCCGAAACAGCGCCGGCATCGCCCCGTGCCACAGCAGCGAGTGGGCCATGTCCCGGAGCACGACCTTGCCGCTCTCCTTCATGGTGGGGTCGTAGGGCCGGACCCGCTCGAGGGCCATCACCACCAGGTAGGCGATCACCACCGGCAGGCTCACCGACCAGGCCTCGCGCCCGGTGGCGCGGTACAGGGCCCAGGCCCCGAGCAGGGACAGGCCAAGCAGGCCCGGGTAGAGGAGGTACGCGAGGGGACCAGACTGGGTGAGGCGGCGCATGGGCAACTCCGAACTGTACGATTGATTTATTATTCGGCAAACCCGCCCGGCTCGTCCAGGCCTTTGTCTGGGGTGGCGTCGACTGCCAGCTCAGGCGTGATCGTCCCCGTCGCCGAACAGGTCGGGCTGGCCGCGGGGCGGGGCGGGGCGAACGGCGCGCGCCCGCTCGGCCGCGACCCCTTCGTACAGGGCCAAAAGGTCACGAACGCAGCTTTCGCAGGTCACGCCCGCGCCGGTCTTTTTGCGGAACCGATCGAACGACACCCGGGGGTGTGCGCGCAAAAAGGTGAGCAGCTCAGGCTCGGTTTTGCGTTGGCACAAGCACACCCACTTGCCGCGGGTCATGGCGCGGCGCGCTCGACAAACCGCTCCACGGGGTTGTTCACCGGGGGTTGCGCGCGCAGGTAGTCATAGATGGCGCCGAGGTCGTCGTCGGTCATGCCCGCGAAGTCCGTCCAGGGCATCACGGTGTTGAACTCCCCGGGCTTGACCGCCATCTGCGCCACCGCGTCCTCGGTGTAGACGCGGAAGCGGGCGATGAAGACGTCCTTGGTCCAGGTCCCGATCCCGGTCTTGTCGTCGGGGCTGATGTTGGCGGAGTAGACCGTGCCCCCGGTGGGGAGCTGGAACGGTTTGCCCCCCGCGAGCACCAAGCCCTCGAGGTATTCGCCGCGCTCGTCTTGCGAATGGCAGAAGGTGCAGGCGGCCATCTGGGCCAGGTATTCCCCATAGGCGGTGGTGCCGGGGGCGGGGGGCGCGTCCGCGAGCGCGGCGGCTTGCGGCATGGCCCGGACGATGAAAGGCAAGGGCCCGTTGAGTTCGCGCTCCGGAATGTCATTGGAGATGGGCTCGAGGGTGCGCAGGTAAGCCCCGATGGCGAGCATGTCGTCCTTGGCCAAGGTGCCGTAGAGCCGGTAGGGCATCAGGGGGAACAGAGGCTCGCCGCGGGTGGAGATGCCCGCGGTGAACGCCCGCAACACCTCGCCGTCGGTGTGGGCGCCGAGGGCGGCGGGGGTGAGGTTGGAGGTGTAGACCGCACCCGGGAATCCGGTGGTGCTCTCGGTGTAGCCTTCGCCCCCTTTGCCCCGGGTGCCGGCCATCGCCGGGCCGCTGTACTTCGACCAGTCCCGGGTGGCGTGGCACGACAGGCAGGCGGCCACGTGCCGGGTGAGGTACTCGCCGCGGGCGATGTGGGCCGGGTCTTGGGGGAAGCTCACCGCCGGGGCCGGGATGTCATCGGGAAACGCGGCCCGGGCAAAAATGCAACTGGAGGCAAGCCCGAGCAGGGCCAAGGCGCAGACGGCCAAAACAGAGCGAAGCACCGGTGGGCTCCTCGGTTAGTGTTCGTGGGTTCCCGCGTCGAGCAGGTGATTGTGTGAGCCGGCGGCGGCGATCTGGGCGTGGCCTTCGAAGGGGGGCATGGCCCAGGGGGCGAGGGGCACGGCGGTGTCGGGGGCGGCCCCGGCGGGATCGGCGGACAGCACCGTCACCGCGAAGGGCGCGGCCATGTCGTCGGCGGGCTCGAGGGTGATGAACACCTCGTCGGCCGCGGCCACGTCGACCGCGGGGTCGACGAAGTTCTCGCCGGGGGCCGGGTGGCTGGCGACGCCTTGGTCGGGCTCGGCCGCGGTCCCGTCGAGGAACCGGCCGGTGGAGTACACCGCGTCCCCGACGCGCACCCAGCCTTCCCAGGTCCAGCCGCTCCCGCCGGCGAGCACGGGCAACGTCAGGCTCGCGGCTTGGGCCACGGGGTCGAAGAACCACACGCCGTTGGTGTCGTCGGGGGCGCCCACCCCCGGGGAGTCCGCGATGAAGGCGCCGCCGGGGGGCGGAAACATGCCGAGCGCGCGGTCGTGCATCAGGTGAAGGTGGGCCATCTCCCCGTCGAAGTCGCCGCCGAGCAGGAGCCGGGGGCCGATGGTCTCGCTCAGGTCGTCGGCGACGGCGATGAGCAGGCTGGTGGCGTGCTCGAGGTTGTGGGCGGCGGTGTCGAACCCGAACACCTGGTGGTCGGGGTCGGACTGAAACCGCCCCACGAAGTGATCGGTGCCGTCGTCGTCGACGGTGAACGCTTTGTAGGCGTAGTCCGGCCCGAGCTCGGGCAGGTGCTCGTAGGCCATGTGGAGGTGGAGCATGTCGTCGTGGTTGTGCTCGGGTTCGCCCTCGGGTTGGGGCTCGCCGGTGGTGCCGGTGCACGCGCCCAAGGCGACGAAGAGGCCGAGGACCAAGGCGGGCCGGCCGGGGCGGAGCAGGGGACGAATCATGGAGACCTCGTTGTGCTGAGGGACTTCCTACCCTACAAAGCCCAGGCTTGCCCGCAAGGAGGGTCGGTTGGAACGCCTGAGGCGCATCGCGGATTTGTGGAACTGGCTGCCGGCGTTTCGCGCGGTGGCCGAGACCGAACACCTGCCCACCGCGTCCGAGAAGCTGCGCGTCAGCCCGTCCGCCCTGTCCAGGACCATCCGGCTGCTCGAGGACCACGTGGGCAGCCCCCTGTTCGATCGCGTGGGCCGCGAAATCCGCCTCAACGCCAACGGCGCGGTGCTGCTCGCCGCGGCCCGGGACGCGATGCGCATCGTCGACGACGGCCTCGCCACCATCGACGGCGCACACTTCGCGGGGCCCGTGCACGTCGGGGCGGTGGGGGTGGTGGCGGCCACGTTCATCGTGCCCGCGATGCGCGCCTTGTGCGAAATCCACCCCGACCTGGTGCCGCACATCCACCGCACGTCGGGCGCGGCCGCTCACCCGCGCATCCTCCGCGGCGAGCTCGACATCGCCATCCACGACGACAAAGCCTCGAACAAAGAGGTCCGCACCCTGCCCATCGGCCAGCTCAAAAAGAGCATCTACGCGGGCCGGGGCCACCCCCTGTACCAACGCACCCGCACGTCCCTCGACGAGGTGCTGGCCCACTCGTTCGTCGCCCCCACCCTCAACCCCAGCGGCACCACCCCCGACGGGTGGCCCGCGCACATCGAGCGCCGCATCGCCCTGCACGTCACCGAGATCCACATCGGCATCCAGGTCTGCCAAAAAGGCCTCGCCCTCGGCGTGTTCCCCGATCTCCAGGTGTACAAAGAGGTCGACGCGGGCGACCTGTTCCGCGTGCCCCTCGAGTTGATCGGCCCGGCCACGGTGTTCGCCAGCCTGCGGCGCACCGTGGGCCCCGAAGGCCGGGCCGAGGCCGCGCTCGACGCGGTGCAAAAGCAGTTCGTGGCGTTGGACGCAGGGCCCCCCACCGGCCCCGGCGAGGACTGACCCCGCGTTGTCCGCCCCCGGCCCCCTCGAATCGGCCTTGCTCGAGGCCATGTCCGGTCCCCTCCGCCGCCGGGTGCTGCACCCCCGCCACCTGCTCACCGGAATCAAGCTGCGCGCACGCTACGACCTCACCGTGCTCGACGACGACAACGCGCCCCTCGACGGGCCCCCCGACCGTGTGCCCGACTGCGCCGCCTGCCGGGACAAGTGTTGCGCCGACCCTGACAATGAAACTGTGTTGCGGCTGGTCGACATCGCGCGCTTGCTCGACGCCGGCCTCGGCGAACACATCCTGCCCGCCGACGGCGAACATCCGCCCCGGCTGAAAAAGCGGCCCGACGGGGCCTGTGTGTTCTTGGACCCCGACGAGCGCTGTTCGATCTACGCGGACCGGCCGGTGGTGTGCCGGCGCTTCCCCTACCGGGTGGCCGACGACCGCCGCCGGGTCACGGTGTCGTCGCTGTGCGCATCCTTCGCTGACGGCGATGCAGAGCCATTGGTGAACGACGCGCGGTTGTCCTACAACTGGATGATCACCGACCTCGCCACCCTGGCCTACGGCGAGCAGGAGCTGCGCGCCCTCGGCCTGTGGGCCTACGTCGCCGCCATGGCCCCAGGCTGACCAGCAACAGGGCCCAGAGGCTCGGCCCCGCCGCCGCGCATCCCGCGGGGCGCACCCGCACCCGGTCGGGGGGCGGTGATTGCAAGACCTCCCAGCGCGCCCCCCCGTCGACGTTGGGGGCCGGCCCCGCATCCCCGGCCACGCCCCCGTCGGGGAGCGCGTGGTTGTCGTCAACGCAATGTTGTTGCTCGCAGTGCCATCCCCGCGGGCAGCTCCGGTCGCGGCTGCACGGGGGCACACACACCCAGCCGGGGATGGTGCACCGCGCCCCCTGGGGACAGTCGCCGTCGTCGGTGCACGAGGCCAGGCACAGGTCCACCGCGTCGAACCCCTGGGTCGCCGGGTCGCTGAAGCTGGCGCACGCGCCGGGGCAGCGCCCGTCGTGAAAACACAGCCAGGTGCACGTGCCCTGTTCGAACACCGGCTCTTGCAGGCAAAAGAGGTCATCGCCGCACCCCCCGCCTTGGCAGGGCGTGCTGATCGGGCCCGCGGGCGACGGGAGCACGAACCCGCAGTCCTCGTCGAGCCCATCCGCGCTCCCATCGCAGTCGTTGTCCACCCCGTCGTCGCACACCTCGGGCGTGGGCTCGCACAGGTCGCCCGCGAGCAGCGCGTCGAGGGCCGCGGCCGCGTCCACCCGCCCAAACCCGTAGCGGGTGTTGAACCCTTCTTCGTCGTAGGGCTGATCGCCGACCTTGACCGCGGTGCGCTTCAACAGGTCGAACACCTGCTCGTACCGCAGGCCCGGCTCCACCGAGAGCAACAGGCCCACCAAGCCCGCGACCACCGGCGCCGCCCCGCTGGTGCCGCTCATCGCCACGGTGAAGTCGTCGTCGAGGTCGAGCCCCGGGTCCACGAAGTCGAGCTCCGCGCTGTAGCCGAGCGGGCCCACCAGGTCGCTGCTCACCAATTGCGGGGCCCAGGCCACCGCGTCCACGACGTTGTGGCCGGTGGGGGCCATCACGTCGAGGGGCAGGCCGTAGGTGGAGTATTCGACCCGAAGGTCGTCCGCCCCCGTGCCCCCCACGCCGAGCACGCGGGGGTCGGCGGCGATGTTGAGGGGGCTGATCTCGGTGTAGGTGTTGCCGAAGGCCCAGACCAGGACCCCGCCGAGCCCGTCGCGGCCTTGTTTGGCGAAGGCCATCATCGCGTCGTGCACCGGCAGCGGAACCGGCCCCGAGGGGTAGCCCCAGCTGTTGTTGGCCACGTCCGCGCCTTGTTCGGTGATGTGGGTAAACGCGTCCACCACGGTGACGTCCGCGGAGAAGTTCTCCACGTAGAGCATGCGCACCGGAATGATACTGCAGTCCGGGCAGACCCCCACCGCCCCGTAGGTGCCGGCCCCGGAGGCCGCGGCCAGGCCGGCGACGGCGGTGCCGTGGGCGACGCCGGGGATGTTGCGGTCGGGGGTGGCCACGGGTTCGTGGGTCCCGGCGTGGAAGGGGGCCACGATCTTGCCCGCCAAGTCTTCGTGGTCCTCGTCGACCCCGCTGTCGAGGATGGCGATGGTCACCGCCGGGTCTCCGGTGGTGACCGGCCAGGCATCGACCGCCCGCATGTCGGCCCCCGCGGTCATCGTCAGCCCGGTGCGCTGGGCGGTGTTCTGCAAATGCCACTGGTGGACAAAGAGGTCGTTGTCGACCGGGCCGCGGGTCTCGAGTTGCAGCAGACGGTCGGCGTGCACCCCCGCCACCCCGGGCAGCGCGCGCAGCCGGGCCACCGCGGGGGCGGGGGGCGCGTCGGCGTCGAGCACGTGCCAGCCGCTGGGGCCGAGGTCGCGCACGTAGCGAAGGCCGGCCGCCGCGGCGAGGTCGCGCGGGTCCACCCCGGGCCCGGGCTTGACCAGGACGCGGCCGGTGAAAAACGGCCCCGGGCCGGGAAGCCGCCGGCCGTCGGCGGGGGCCTTGTCTCCCGCGGGCAACACGTAGAGCAGACCCGCGCCTTGCACGCGCCCGATGAGCTGGGCGTGGGGCGGCAGCGACGGGCCGCGGTAACCGACCCAGGGGGAGGCGGCGGCGGACACGAGGAGCAAGCCGAGCAGAGACGACAGCACCCTGTGAGTGTACAACCGTCTGCCGGCTTGTCGCGCCGGGGCGAGCCGGATCGGACCGGGCGGAGGGCACGATGGTGTGGTGGAAAGAGGGCGTGATCTACCAGATTTACCCGCGGTCCTTTCTGGACAGCAACGGCGACGGCATCGGGGACCTCGACGGCATCCGGCGCAAGCTCGACCACCTCGCCGAGCTGGGCGTGGCCGGGATGTGGATCTCGCCGTTCTTCAAAAGCCCGATGAAGGATTTTGGCTACGACGTGGCCGACTACTGCGACGTGGACCCGATGTTCGGCACCCTCGATGACTATGACCGGTTGCTGGCCGAGGCCCATGCCCGGGACCTCAAGGTGATGATCGATTGGGTGCCCAACCACTCGTCCGATCAGCACCATTGGTTCCAAGAGGCGTGCAAGAGCCGCGACAACCCCTACCGCGACCACTACATCTGGCGGGACAAAAAGCCCGACGGGGGCGTGCCCAACAACTGGTACAGCGTGTTTGGGGGCTCAGCGTGGGAGTGGCACGAGCCCACCCAGCAGTATTACCTGCACAGCTACCTCAAGGAACAGCCCGACCTCGACTGGCGCAACCCCGTCGTCGAACAAGCAATGCTCAACACCTTGCGGTTCTGGCTGGACCGCGGCACGGACGGGTTTCGCATCGATGTCATCCACCGCATCGCCAAACACCCCGATCTCCTCGACAACCCCGTGCTTGACGAGGACAGCGCGTATTTTGGGCAAGAACACCGCCACGACGAGAACCACCCCGACATTCACGGGTATCTGAAGCGCATCCGCGCGGTGCTCGACGAATACGACGACCGCGCGATGGTGGGCGAGGTGTACCTGTTCGACCCCGCCGAGGCCGGGGCCTATCTCGGCGACGGGGACGAGCTGCACCTGGCGTTCAACTTCTCGTTTTTGTGCGCGGCCTGGTCGGGCAAGGCCTTCGCCGACGAGGTCGCGCAGGCGGAAAAGAGCACGCCGGCCACCGGCTGGCCGACCTATGTCCTGTCCAACCACGACCAGCCCCGCCACGCCAGCCGCTACACCTTCGGCGACGACGCGCCCGACGACGACCGCAAAGCCAAGCTCCTCGCCGCGATGTTGATCACCCTGCGGGGCACGCCGTTCATCTACTACGGCGAGGAGATCGGCCTGCGCAACGGCCACGTCCCCGAGGACCGCGTGCAAGACCCGGTCTATTGGTCCCTCGGCCCCATGGCCGGGCGCGACCCCGAGCGCACCCCCATGCCTTGGGGGCCCGGGCCCCACGGCGGCTTCACCACCGGCACGCCCTGGCTGCCCGTCGACGCCTCGGCCGCGACCCGCAACGTCGACGCCCAGGACAAAGACCCCCACTCGGTGCTGCACTTCTACCGGGCCCTCATCGCCCTCCGCCGGGCGCGGCCGAGCTTGTCGATGGGCACCCACCGGACCCAAGCGGTCAACGAGTCGTTGTTCATCTACCGCCGCGAGGCCGACGGCGAGACCACGTCGGTGGTGCTCAACTTCGGCGACACCCCCACCCACCTGCCGGACCCCCTGCAGGGCGCGCCGGTGTTGCTCAGCTCGCACCCCGACCCCGACCCCACCCGGCTGGCCCCGTACGAGGCCCGCATCGTCGGGGGGTGAGCGCGCCGGGCCGCGGCCCGCCGCCGCCGCCGGGGTTTTCATTTGCCAAAAACCCTGAAAGGCCAGAGCCGACCACGGAGGCATCATGATTCGGCTCAAGAGCTACGTTCTCGGCACCTGGCACGACGGGGAGGGCGACGGCAGCCCCCTGCACAACCCCACCACCGGGGCCCAGATGGCGACCACGTCCACCGCGGGCATCGACTTTGCGAAGGTGATGGCCTTTGGCCGTGACCAAGGGGGGCCCGCGCTCCGGGCCATGACGTTCGCCGCGCGCGGCGCGGCCCTCAAGACCCTCTCCAAGTCCCTGTACGAGATGCGCGAAGAGCTGATCGCGGTCTCGATCGAAAATGGCGGCACCACCCGCTCGGACGCGAAGTTCGACATCGACGGCGCCACCGCCACCCTCGCGGCCTACGCGGGCTACGGCAAAGCCCTCGGAGACAAGACGTTCCTCGTCGACGGCGACGGCGAGCAGCTCATGCGCTCGGCGCGTTTTTATGGATACCACCTGAAGATGCCCCGGCCGGGCGTGGCCGTACACATCAACGCGTTCAACTTCCCGTCCTGGGGCATGTGCGAAAAGCTCGCCTGCGCGATCCTCGCCGGCATGCCGGTGGTGACCAAGCCGGCGACGTCCACCGCCTTGCTCGCCTACAAAGTGATGGAACGCATCGTCGAGACCGGCGCGCTCCCCGCCGGCGCCCTGCAGTTCATCTGTGGCAGCGCGGGGGACATGCTCGACCACGTGACCGCCCACGACGTGGTCGCCTTCACCGGCGGCAGCAGCACGGCCAAGACCATCCGGAGCACGCCCGCGATCATCGAGCACAACGTGCGCACCAACATCGAGGCGGACTCGATCAATGCCACTGTGCTCGGCGCCGACGTAGAGCGCGGAAGTGAGCTCTACGCCGGGTTTGTCCGTCACGTGGTCACGGAGATGACCCAGAAGGCGGGACAGAAGTGCACCGGCACACGGCGCATCTTTGTGCCCGCGGCCCTGGCCGACGGTCTGCAGTCTGACCTCATCGAGCAGCTGTCGGACATCAAGGTCGGCAACCCCGCCACCGACGGCGTGCGGGTGGGCCCGCTGGCGACCAAGCGCCAGCAAGAGGACGCGTTCGCCGGCATCGAGAAGCTCAAGGGCGGCGGGGCCCAGGTCGTGTTCGGCTCGCCCAAGGCCGAGGCGGTGGTGGACGCGGACGCGGACAAAGGGTTCTTTGTGGGCCCGACCCTGCTCCGCGCCGACGACGTGTCCGACGACTCCGCGGTGCACGCCCACGAGGTGTTCGGTCCGGTCTCGACCATCCTGCCCTATCCCGACGACGACGTGGCCGCCCACCGGGTGGCCCTGGGGGGCGGGGGGCTGGTCTGCTCGCTGTACACCAATGACCAAGACCGGGTCGGGGCCTACGTCCAGAAGGTCGGCGCCTGCCACGGCCGCGTGCTGGTGGTGAACGACAAGACCATCGACTCGACCATCTCGCCCGGCATGGTGTTGCCGTCGTGTATCCACGGCGGCCCCGGCCGGGCGGGGGGGGGCGAGGAGCTCGGCGGTCTCCGGGGGCTCGATTTTTACTCCCAGCGCGTGGCCGTGCAGGGCGATCGAGGCCAGCTGGAGCGCGCCTTCGGCCTGCGCTGACAGGCCAATGGCATTGCGCCAGGGGTATTCCAGGAATGCCTCGGGCGGGCGCCTCGCCCTGAGGCGCCCTCGCCAGGAGCGGCCGGCGGCGCGTACAATGGAGCCGTGCCGCGCAACACCACCGCCAGCCACCGCTTGCCCCCGGGAGAACACCAGGTCCGGGTGCGGTTTGAGGGCCATCTGGCCGCGGACACGGTGATGGCCGCGTTTCGGACACTGCGGGCGGAGGTCAGCGCCGCGGGCGGTGAAGCCGTGGGCCTGCTTGTCGACTGCAGCGGGATGACCGGGTACGAGCGGGCCGCGCGGGAGGCGTTTGTGCACGAGAACCGTGAGCTCAAGCGCTACATCAGCGGGGTCGCGGTGGTCACGCCCAACCCGGTGTACCGGATGGTGGTGGGGGCGATGTCGCTGGCCAGCACCCAACGCATGCGCGCGTTCGCGGAGGCGGACGAGGCCCGCGCGTGGCTGGTGTCGCTGGCGCAAAAAAACTGAGCCCGGTCGTCGTCGACGACGATGTAGTCCACGATCGCACCCCGCATGCCACTGCGGGCGGGCGAACAACGCCGAAATTTTTGCGGTCGTTTTTTTGATTCGGGATCTGGCGGGTGCCACAAGGAGACCACCGGCGCCGAGGGGTGCCAAGTGTCGCCAGGAGGTTCCCGATGAAAAAGATTTTCTTGTCCCCGCTGTTTTTCGTGGTCGCTCCGATGGTCGCGTGTTCGTCCACCCCCGAGGTGAAAAAGGACGCGATCCCCCTCGCCACGGTGCAAGACATCGCCGCGGCCCAGGACAAAGCCAAGGCCGAGCAGGAAAAGCGCGCCCAAGAGGCGCTCGACGCCAGCCCGCTCTACTTCGAGTTTGACGCCCACCTGCTCGACCGCGACGCCCAGCGCCGGCTGTCCAAGGTCGCCCAGCAAATGAAGCACAAAGCCGACACCGTGGTGAGCATCGAAGGCCACTGCGACGACCGCGGCAGCAATGAATACAACCTCGCCCTCGGGGAGCGCCGGGCCCAAGCCGCCCGCGACTACCTCGTGCGCGTCGGGATCGAAGAGTCCCGCATCAAGATCGTGTCCTTCGGGGAAGAGCTCCCCGCGGTGGACGGCACCAGCAACGAGGCGCGCCAACAAAACCGCCGCGACGAGTTCACGTTCATCCTCACCCAAGACGAGATGGCGCTCTCGGATGCGCCCCCCCTCGAGTACAGCGTGACCTGGGACGGGGTCCCGCCCGAGGACGTCTGATCGTTCCCACCCCGGAGCACACCTCCGGACCCAATGCACATGTAAGCCACATGGAATGAGTGATCCGCCGCCCCTCTGGGCGGCGTTTTGCTTTTCGATGCCGTGCTATGCTGCGGCATGGGCCACCATCGACCATTTCTTGTCGCCGCGTTCGCTTTGCTGCTCGTCGACGCTTGGTCGGCTCCCGCGTCGGCGTGCAATGAGGGCATTCCCCCCACCAACTGCACCCGGGCCTACCTGCGCCTCGGGGAGCCCTGGGTCCCGGCGAACTTCGCCGACCAGGAACTGGTCCTCGAGGCGGTCTACGTCGACGCGGACGGCCAGACCTCGCCGGTGGAGGACGAGACCATCTGGCAACCGGACGAGCCGGTCCGGCTGTATTATTGGCCGAGTCCCGAGGACGAGGCGACCGAGACATCGTTCACCCTGGGGGACGCGGATCCTGGCCGGCCGGGGACGCGGCACGTGCTGCTCGATGACCCCGCCGTGGGTCTCTACGATTTTTCCGGCGCGTTCGGGACCTGCGGTGGGGGCATGGCCAGCTTGTTCGGCCTGGTCGATCCTGCGCCCGTGCCGTCGGGGACGGTGGGCACCCTGTCGGCGATCTGGGTTCCCTCTGCCCACTCCTACCTCAGTGATTGCGGAGATGCCGATGTGCCCTGGGGCAAGCTCTTGCTCACCGTGCCCCTCGACGACAGCTGGGGCCCTTGGTCCGGCGCGATCGAGAGCGTGTTGATCATCAACGGCGAGCGGTTTGCGATTCCGCGGTCGGTGCTCCGTCGCGAACCCACCGTACACTTCGAAAAAGAGCTGTGGGCAGGCTGCGAACCGTCGGCGCGCTTCGACCACTGGCCGGTGTTGCCCGAGGGGGATGTGACCTTGTCCCTCGAGATCACGGTGGCGGGACAGGTCGTGACCACCTCCGACACCGACGTGCACATCTCCTGCATTCGGCCGCCGGCGCACGCCGACGACGAGGCGGGTGGATGTCGGTGCGTGCCCGGCGGCACGACCCCGGCGGCGGGCCTGCTCGGGGCGTTCTGGGTGGTGTGGTCGGGCCGCCGACGGCGTCGGCTCAGGGGATGAGCGCGACCAGCTGGCGGGCCTCGGCGATGCAGGTCCCGTCGGTGGCGAACAAGAACGCGCGCTCATCGGCATAGCCGCCTTCGGCGTGCAGCGACTCGAGCTCCATCACCGCGATGCCGTCACATTGGGGGCGGGGCAGGTCGACGTAGAAGTGAATCGTGAAGTCGATGGACGCGCCCCCGCGGCCGGGGCTGGTGATGGCGGTGATGGCGGTGGGGGGCCAGGCGTCGAGCAGGGCCACGACCCCGGGGTAGTCGAGGGGGCGTGAGGGCAGAAAGTTCACGTAGCCGCCGAGCCGCACGTCGTCGGTGGAGCCGGTGAAGGGCAGCGCCCCCGACGCGAACCGGTACTCAAAGTGTCGGCAAAACGCGGGCATGAGCGGGCTGTCGTTGATCGCGGGCACGTCGCGGTAGGGGGCGTTCATCCTCGGGGCGGTCTTGTTCGCGAAGCTCACCGCGCCGTGGCGGGGCGCGCCGTAGGTCGCGATGGCGAAGCCCACCACCTGGTCGTCCTGCACCGCGCGGCCGGACAGGTGCGAGATGTACGTGCCCTCGCGCACGACCTCGACCCCGAGGGTCACGGGGGTGGTCTTGATCGGGGCCGCGAACTGGACGGTCAGGCTGCGGGGCCGGCGCGTCGGGGCCACCACTTTGCGGAAGGCCTCGGCGAACCAGCCACCGAGCACCCCCCCGTACGCCCCGCGCCCTTGGTACCAGCTCTCGTCGACCTGGGCGCGAAAGCGACCCGGGGCGAGGTCTTCGAGTTCGATGGTGCGGTCAAAAGCGTGGGTCATGATCCAGAGGCCGCGCGCCGGCCGAAGGCGAAGAAATACACCAAACCGACGACGAGGAGCACGACAAAGATCGCGGCGATGATCGGATTGTAGACGGTGACCGCCACCAGGGAGAGCGCGGCGATCCCGAGGGCGAGACCGGGGAACCAAGGGTAGAGCACCGCGCGGAAGGGGCGCTCCAGCGCCGGCTCTTGTCGTCGGAGCGCGAACAGCGAGGCCATCGAGAGGATGTACAACGCGAGGGCGCCGAAGCAGGCGAGGGTGATGATCTCGTCGGTGCGCCCGGACAAAATGGCGATGATGCCGACCACGAGGTTGACCGACAGGGCGATGATGGGCGTCTGGGTCTTGGGGTGGACCCGGCCGAGCACCCCGGGGAAAAACCCTGAACGGCCGAGCTCCATGGTCGCGCGCCCCGCGGCCAAGATGATGCCGTGAAAGGACGCGATGAGGCCCAAGAGGCCGACCCCGACCAGGAGGGTGTACAGGAAGTTCCCGCTGCCCACGACGTGGGCGATGGCCAGCGGCAGGGGGGCGTCCGACTTTTGGCCCGCGGCGTCGAACACGATCGCCTCCCAACCGGCCACGCCCACCGACGAGAAAAACACCAGCAGGGCCAACGTGACCAGCGTGAGGATCGCCGAGGTGAACCCGATGGCCACCGTGCGCTGGGGGTTCTTGGCTTCCTCGGCGGCGTTGGCCACGCCCTCGATGGCCAAATAGAACCACACCGCAAACGGGATCGCCGCGAACGCGCCCCCCCATCCGTGGGGCAGCGGGTTGTGCGTGAACTGCTCGACGGAAAACTGCGGGCCCGTGACCCCCACAAAGATCAGCAGCTCCACCACCGCGAGCACCGTGACCACCAGCTCGAACGTCGCGGCCAACGCCACCCCAATGGCATTGAGCCCGGTGAACACAAAGTAGGCCGCGATCGCCACCCACGCCTTGTCCCACTCGGGCACGCGGGTGTTCACGTAGGCGGCGATGGCCATGGCGATGGCCGGCGGGGCGAACACAAACTCCACCACCTGCACCATGCCCGCGACGAAGCCCCAGGTGTCGCCGAACGCCCGCCGGGCGTACACAAACACGCCCCCCGCGTTCGGAATGGCACAGGATAGCTCGGCGTAGCTGAGCACAAACCCGACGTACATCAGCGTGATCACCAGGGTGGCCGCGAGCATGCCGTAGGTGCCGCCCGCCTCCAGGCCGTAGTTCCACCCGAAGTACTCACCAGAGATGACGTAGCCGACGCCCAGGCCCCACAACATCACCGGGCCCAGCGTCCGCTTCAGTCCCGGCTGACCGGGGGCCTCGCTCATGAGCTGGCCACGCTCTTTTCCGCCAGCTCGGTCACGTCGCGGGACAGGCCATCCTGGCGCAGGATGCGCTCCAGCTCGCCCTTCATCAAGTTGGCGCGGTCGTCGTCATAGCGTCGCCAATCGCCGAGGCGCGCGACCAACCGGGCCGCGACCTGGGGGTTGAAGCGGTCGAGGGCGAGGATCTGATCCGCGAGCAGGCGGTAGCCGCCGCCGGTGGCGTCGTGGAACCGGACCGGGTTGTAGCCCGCGAACGTGCCCAACAGCGAACGGACCTTGTTGGGGTTCTCCAATGAAAATGCAGGGTGCGAGAGCAGCCCCTGGACCTGGTCGAGGGTGTCGGGCCGGCGCGACGAGGCTTGGATGCCGAACCACTTGTCGAGCACCAGCGCGTCGTGCTTGAACCGCTGGTAGAACTCCGCCAGCACCTCGTCCCGGGCCTCGTGCTCGAGGTGCGACAAGGCGCCGAGGGCGGCGAGCCGGTCGGTCATGTTGGTGGCCGCGTGGTACTGAGCCCGCGCGAGCTCGACGTCGCCCTCGTCCCCGGTGCGCACCAGCAGACCCAAGCAGAGGTTCTTGAGGCTGCGCCGGCCCACCGCGTCGGGTTCGAACCGGTAGGGCCCGTCGTCGTGCAGGCTGCGGTACCGCTCCAGCAAGAGGTCGTGGTGGGTGCGGGCGAGGTGGCCCGCGAGGTGCTCGCGGGCCTGGTGCACAGCGTCGACGGGGATGGGCGCGTAGTGGTCGGCGATGACGCTCGGCCCGGGCAGGGTCAGGGCCAACGCGAGGGTCGAGGGGGACGCGGCGGTGTCGGCCAGCGCGGTGGCGAACGCTTGGCTGTACCCCGCGGGCGCGGCCGGGGTCTTCCCCGCGGCGAGGGCGTCGACCAGGCCGTGGAGCTCGCGCAGGGCGTAGTCCTGGGCGGCGTTCCACCGGCAGTAGGGGTCACTGTCGTGGGCCATCTGGAAGCGCAGGGCGCGGTCGTCGACGTCGTGGGTCAGGCGCACCGGCGCGGAGAAGCCGCGCAACAGGGACGGGATGGGTTCGCTTGGCACATTTTCGAACACGAAGCGCTCGGAGGCCGCGGACAGCTCCAGGACCTCGGGCCGGTCCGCGCCGGGACGCACCAGGGCCAGGTCTTGTCCGTCGTCGCCGAGCAGGCCGACGACCACCGGGATGAGCATCGGCTGCTTGTCCGGCTGGCCGGGGGTGGGCGGTACCGCCTGGGACAGCTCGATGGTGAAGGTCTGGGCGGCGGCATCGTACGACGTGCGGGCGGTGAGCTCGGGGGTGCCGGCCTGGGCGTACCACAGGGAAAACTGTGACAAGTCACGCCCGCTGGCGTCGGCCATCGCCTGCACGAAGTCGTCGCAGGTCACGGCCTGGCCGTCGTGGCGCTCGAAGTACAGGTCGGACCCTGCGCGAAACTTGTCTCGCCCGATGAGGGTCTCGATCATCCGCACCACCTCCGCGCCCTTCTCATAAATGGTCACGGTGTAGAAGTTGTTGATCTCGACATAGGCGTCCGGCCGCACGGGGTGCGCGGTGGGCCCGGCGTCCTCGTGAAATTGGTGCACCCGCAGGCGCTCCACGTCTTCGATGCGTTTTTCCGCCCGCAGCCCCATGTCACTGGAGAACTCTTGGTCCCGGAACACGGTAAAGCCTTCTTTGAGGCTGAGCTGAAACCAATCGCGGCAGGTCACCCGGTTGCCGCTCCAGTTGTGGAAGTACTCGTGCCCGACGACGCCTTCGATCCCGGCGTAGTCGCGGTCGGTGGCGGTCTCGGGCCGGGCGAGCACATACTTGGTGTTGAAGATGTTGAGGCCTTTGTTCTCCATCGCCCCCATGTTGAAGTCCCCGACGGCCACGAGCTGGAACAGGTCGAGGTCGTACTCACGCCCGAAGCGTTCTTCGTCCCAGGCCATGGCCCGCTGCAGGCTCTCCATGCAGTGCGCGGTCTTGTCGAGGTTGTCGGGCTCGACGTAGACGTGGAGGTCCACGGTCCGGCCGGAGCGGGTGACGAAGGTGTCTTCGCGGCGCACGAGCTTTCCCGCCACCAGCGCGAACAGGTAGCTGGGCTTTTTGAACGGGTCTTCCCAGGTCACCTCGTGGCGGCCGTCGTCGCGGTCGCGCCTCTCGATGGGGTTGCCGTTGCTCAGCATCACGGGGTGGCGGGTCTTGTCGCCGATGATGGTCGTGCGGTACCGCGCCATGACGTCGGGGCGGTCCAAAAAGTAGGTGATCTTGCGGAACCCTTCGGCCTCGCATTGGGTGCAGAAGTTGCCGCTGGAGACGTACAGGCCCTCGAGGGACTTGTTCGCCTGGGGGTTGCAGGTGGTGACGATCTCGAGCTCGAAGCGATCCGGCACGTCCGCGATCGTCAATGTCTCTGCAGCCCGGCGGAGCCGGTCCTTGTCCACCGGGGCCCCGTCGATGGCCACCGACAGCAGCTCCATGTCCTGCCCATCGAGGGTGAGGTGGGGTTCGGGCTCCCGATCGAGGCTGCGGCGGACCAGGCTCTTGGCTGTGACCTGGGTGCACGCCTCGTCGAGGTCGAAGGTGAGGGCGATGTCGTCGATGAAAAATGCCGGCGGGCGATAGTCTTCGCGCCGCACAGGCTTGGGGGTCGCGTGCTTCACACCCGCCGAGGTAGCAGCCTTGCGCGCGGCAGCAATGGGCCTTGGGCGCGGGGGCGCGGGGGCGCGGGGGCGCGGGCGGCGTCTCAGGCCGGATCCCACATGCACCGGGACGAACAGTTGTATAAAATAACTGTACTAGTAACCCCCTGGTACCGGTGAGCCGCCCATGCGATCAACAACTGTATTGATTTCGCTGACTATGTGCGTGGTTGTAGGTGCATCTGCTGGCTGCATGCACACCCCCGCCTTCCCCGAGCTGGAGACGCCCGACCATTACGCCCGGGGCGGCGTGCAGTTTTCGTATCCGAGCGATTGGGAGCTGAAGGAGACGATCACCGAAGAGGACGGGGTCGAGGTCCGCCACGTCAACGTGGGGCGGAAGGGGGCGGGGGGCGCGTTCTTGCGCGTGTTCAGCCCGCCGCCGCCGGACTTGGATTTCGATGGGTTCATCGAGACGTTCACCGAGAAGGTCAAAGAGCGGGTGCCCAACGAGGTCAGCCTCGAAGGCGTGACCCAGGGGACGGTGGCGCAAAGCGTGGCCGGGGAGGAGCGCCACGGCGTGCGCAAGGAGTTCCACCTCGACTTCCTGTTCCAGCAGTTTTCGTTGTTGCTCGATTTCCACCGCATCGACGTCGAGGACCGCTCGGTCTTTTTGGTCACGGTGCTCGCCGACACCAACGCGTCGGCCCTCGTGCCGGCCATGGACCTCATCCGGAACAGCCTGAAGGTCCGGTAGGTCCTAAGTATCTGATAAACTTAACCTTTTCGGTGCGGGCGCCGCCCCGCCCGGCCCCGGCCCGATGCTGGAGCCCGTCCGCCACGCCGGGGCGGCCCGCGCGTCAGGGGGGTGGGGAAGGGACCCACCGAAGGCTGAATTGTCCTGAAGGGACAGGGTGTTGGCGCTGACCCCAGGTGCGTTTTTGCGCCGGCGCGCTAGCGTGATGCGTCGGGAGAACACATGGCGCAGCGGCAAGCGATCGTTTTGGTTTTGAAATCGGCTCTGGTGCTGGCGGTGTGGGCCACCGCCGGATGCGGCGGGTGCGGGGGGGTGCCGGACATGCCCGACGCGGGCGAGGCCCCCCCGTGCGCGATCGATGCAGATTGCGCCGGTGGCGAGATCTGCCGCAATGACACGTGTGTGGTCGAGGGCGGCGACGGCGACGACGGGGGCATCGTCGGCGGCGATGCCGGCGGCGGCGGCGAGGACGCGGGGGGCGAGGGCACGCCGCTGCTCGTGGCCGACCCCGGGGCGCTCATCGAGTTCGGGGCCGAGCGCATCGGCCAGCCGGTGGAGCGCACGCTGCTGTTGCGCAACCAAGGGGACGCGCCGCTGACGGTGCTGCAGGTGTTTTTGGACGACAACGACAGCGGAGAGTTCGCGTCCAACGTGCTCGGCGGGGTCGACGTGGAGCTGTCGCCCAACGAAGCGCTCCCCGTGACCATCACCCACACCCCCGCGGACGGCTCCCCCGACGAGGCCGAGCTGCGGGTGGTGCACACCGCGGACAGCAGCGGGCCGTTGACCGTGACCCTCCTGGCCGAGTTCAAGGGCCAGGCCGCGCTGGTCGCGACCGCGTCCCTCGTCGCCGAGGCCCTGCCGGTGGACGCGCTCGACTTCGGCAACGTGCCCATCGGCATCGCGCGGTCGCTGTCGCTGTTTGTGACCAACCAGGGCAACGGCGACTCCGCCCTCACGCTCACCGGCGCCCAGATTTCGCCGCAGTCCGCGGGGTTTTCGCTCGCCGGGGACCCGGCCTTTCCCGCCGCGCTCAGCTCGTTCGCGGGCTTTTGTGACGAGCTGGTCGATTGTCCCGGCCCGGCCGCGGCCTGTGCTGACGGGCTGTGCGTCGATGACGACGGGGCGGTGCTCGACGTGGTCGAGCTGAACATCGACTTCGTCGCCGACGAGGCCGGCTTGGCCGAGGCCACCTTGACCCTCAGCCACGACGAAGGGGGGCCCGGCAGCGAGACCGACATCGCGCTCACCGCCCAAGTGGTGAACGGCTTTTTGCTCGCCGAGCCCGCGGCGGTGATGTTCGGCGAGCGTTTTGTCGGGACCGTGACCGAGCTGCCGCTCACCCTCACCAACGTCGGGGGCGAGGATGTGGTCATCACCGCGCTCGACCTGCTCAGCGGGGTGGATGTCGAGGTCGTGCTCGACGTTGGCACCCTGCCGCTCACCCTCGCCGCCGACGAGCAGGCCGCGCTCACCGTGCGCTACCTCCCCCAGGCCGAGGCCGTGCTCACCGAAGCGCTCACCGTCAGCGTACAAAACCCCGACGCCGATCCGTTGGACATCGCCATCACCGGCCAAAGCCGCTTCGCGCCCGCTCTCGTCGTCGACGACACCGTCGACTTCGGCGGGGTCTACACCGGCACCTCCCGGGCCCTGACCCTCAGCATCAAAAACGCCGGGCCCGGCGTCCTGCACATCGATGACCTCGCCCTGTCGGGGCCGATGGCCAACCGCTACGCCCTGTCTCCGCCGAGCGTCACCGACCCCCTGGACCCGTTGCCGGATCCCGACGCCACCGCCCCGGCCCAAGACATCGTCATCACCTACAGCCCCCAGGCCCCCAACGGCTTGCCCGACGACGCGACCCTCACCATCACCAGCGACGATCCCGACGCGCCCAGCGTCGACGTGGCCTTGACCGGCCTTTCGATTCGGCCCGAGATCGTGGTGAGCCCGGCCGCGATCGACTTCGACGTCATCGGCATTGGGGCCTCCGCGGTTCCCGTCGACGTGGCCATCCACAACCAAGGCTTTGGCCCGTTGGTGATCACCAACCTCGCTCTGCCCGCGGGGAGCCCGTTCACCCTGCAGCCGCAGGGCACTCTCCCCGCCACCATCAACCTCACCGATCCCCCGTTCGTGGTCACGGTGGGCTTTGTCCCCACCGCGGTGGGGGACGCCACCGCGCCGCTCAGCATCACCTCCACCGACGCGGCCACCCCCACCGCCAGCGTCGTGCTCACCGGCGAGGGCGTCACCGGCGAGCTGTCCGCGAGCCCCGCGCAGGTCTCCTTTTCGGACGTGTTCGTGGGCCGCCCCGAGGAGCAGGGCCTCAGCCTCACCAACGTCAGCGAAACCCCGATCGAGGTCACCGGCTTTTCCCTCACCGGCAACCCCGCGTTCGAGATTTTGTCGTCGACCGCGGTGCCGTTTGTGCTCGGCCCCGACGAGACCGCGAGCCTGAGTCTTCGCTTCTCCCCCACCGCGCCGGGGTCCGCGTCGGCGAGCCTGACCATCGCCTCCGACCTGTCCGCGCCGGTCAACGTGGGCGTGGTCGGCACCGCCCGCGACGAACCCACCATCGACGTGCCCGCGAGCTTGCCGTTTGGGGACGTGAACCTGAGCGAAACCAAGGCGCTGTTCGTCGACGTGCACAACCTTGGGCCCGGCACCCTCAACCTCGCGAGCGCGCAGGTCATCGGCCCCGACGCCGCGCTCTTTTCCGTGACCCCGACCTCCGGCTATGCCCCATTGGCCCCCTTGGCCAACCCCGGTGACGCCACCCCCCGGGTCCGCTTGACTGTGACCTACAGCCCGGATGCCCTGGACGCGGTCGGCGACAGCGCCACCCTGGTCATCGACAGCGACGACCCCGACGTGCCCACCGCCGCCGTCGCCCTCACCGGGCGGGCCATCGACCCCCACGCGGTGGTCAATCCCGGCTCGCTCAACTTCCCCGGGACCAAAGTCGGGGCGTCGGCCGCGCCGTTGTCGCTCACCATCGCCAACGACGGGTTCGGCGACCTCGTGATCGAGAGCGTCAGCCTGCCCCTCAACTCCGCGTTCACCGTGACCCCGTCGACCTCCCTGCCCGCCAACGTCGCCGCCTTCGCGGGCAACATCAGCCTCAACGTTGGCTTTTTCCCGGACGCCGAAGGACCGTTCGCGGAAAACCTCCTCATCACCACCAACGACAGCGCCCAGCCCGTCATCGCCGTGCCCCTGCTCGGCACCGGCCTGTTGGGGGCGTTGACCGCCAACCCCCCCGCGGTGACCTTCGCCGACGTGTTCACCGGTCGACTCGCCACCCAACCGGTCAACCTCACCAACACCGGGGACGCGGACGTGGTCATCACCGCCTTCAATGTCCCTGCACCGTTTTCGCTGGAGGCCGCGCCGGGTCTGCCCGTGACCCTCGCCCCCGGGGCGAGCACCGCGGTCACCGTCGGGGTGCTCGCGGCGTCCGCCGGCGCCCACACCGGGACCTTGTCCGTGCAAAGCGACCTGCCCCAAAGCCTCGCGGTGCCCTTGAGCGCCACCGCGCGCCAAGAGGGCACCATCCTCGTCGAGGGCACCGCCGCATTCGGCCAGGTCTACACCGGTACTTCTGCCCAACGCGCGATCACCATCAAAAACAGCGGCCCCGGCACCCTCAACGGCGCCGGGCTGACCTTGTCCGGCCCCGGGGCCTCGTCTTTTTCCATTGCGCCGACGACGTTCTCGGGGCCGCTTCTGCCCCTGGCCGCGCCCACCGACCCCACGCCGTCGGTGACGGTGGTGGTGACCTACAACCCCGGGACCGTGGATGGCGCGGTCGACGCCGCGATCCTGACCGTGGCCAGCGACGACCCGGACACCCCAACCGTCGACGTGGCGCTGTCCGGTTTGTCCGTCAACCCGACGGTGGTGGCCGCCCCCGCGACCTTCAACTTCGGGGCGGTCAACGTCGGTGAGACCTCCGCGGTCTCTACGTTGACGCTGTCCAACACCGGCTTCGGCGACCTCGTGGTCTCCTCGGTCACGGTTCCGCCCCCCTTCGTGGTTGTGCCCCAGACCACCCTGCCGGCGACGGTGGGGGCGTTGGGTTCGATCCTCGTCGACGTGCGGTTCTCGCCCACCCTCACCGGTCCGGCGAGCACCGACATCACCGTGGTCACCAATGATCTCAGCAACCCCACCGAGACCGTCGGCGTGCTCGGCACCGGCGTGGTCGGGGCGATCACCCCCACCCCCGCCCCCGTGACCTTCCCCGACACATTCGTGGGCATGAGCGATGCGCAGACCGTGTCCTTGGCCAACACCGGCGCGGGCACGGTGACCATCACCGGCCTGGTGCTCGCCACCGGCGCGCCCTACACCGTGACCCCGCAGACCGCTTTGCCCGTCACCCTGACCCCGGGCCAGACCCTCAACCTCGACGTGGAGTTTGCCCCCGTCGCCCCGGGGACGTTCGCCGACACGTTGACCGTGCAGTCGGATTTGGCCACCGACCCCAACCTCGCGCTCTCCGGCGTGGCCCGTCACCCGCCCGAGATTGTGGTCGACCCGAGCCTCTCCTTCGGTCAGGTCTACACCGGCCAGTCGCGCACCCTGGACCTCGACATCCGCAACCTGGGCCCCGGCGACCTCACCATCGACGATCTCGTCCTCACCGGGGCCGGGGCCGCCCGCTATTCCCTATCGCCCGCCAGCCTGCCCGGGGCGTTGGCCCCGCTGGCCTCTCCGGGCGACGACACCCCCAAACGCACCGTCCAGGTGACCTACAACCCCGCCGCGGTGGGCAGCACCGACGTGGCCACGCTCGAGCTTCACAGCGATGACCCGGTGACCCCCGTCGCCACCGTCGATCTCACCGGGGTATCGACCCAGCCGGTGATCACGATCGTGCCCGGCAGCCTCGACCTCGGCGAACAACCGGTGGGCACCGCCGCCCCCACCCAAACCGTCACCGTGACCAACACCGGCGTGGGCAATCTCATTGTGCAGGGGGCGAGCCTCGCGGTGGGCTCACCGTTCTCGTTCGTGAGCAGTGTGTCGCTGCCGACGACGCTGCCCGCCGACGGCAGCAGCGTGGTGTTCACGGTTGGCTACACGCCCTCGGCGCCAGGCAACCAGACCGGCGCGCTGACCATTTTCTCCAACGACGCCGCCAACGCCTCCGCCGGGGTGCCCCTGACCGGGCGCGGGGAGGTCTGTCCGTCGATTCCGGGGACCTCCTTTGTGCAGAGCGGCGCGAGCTGCACCTACAGCTGCCTCACCAACCGGTGGGACATCAACGAGGACCTGAACACCCCCGGGTCCGACGGTTGCGAGTATTCCTGCGTCTACGGCAGCGCCACCGACCTGCCCGACGACGCGTACGACGATGACAACTGCGACGGCATCGACGGCAACATCGCCGACGCCATCTTTGTGAGCCCCGCCGGCAACGACGGGTGGCCGGGCAGCATCGATGCCCCCATGCGCACCATCGGCGCGGCGATCAGCGCGGCCGACAGCCAGGGCAAAGACGTGTACGCCGCGGCCGGGCTCTACACCCGGACCTCGACGCTGTACCTGCAGGAAGGTGTGTCGCTGTACGGGGGCTTCGACGACAGCGACTGGTCGCGCAGCATGGCCAACATCACCGAGCTTGATGTGTCTACCTTCCGCGCGGTGCGCGGGGTGACGTTGGTGCAGAGCACGGTCGTCGATCACATGGTCATCCGAGGAGCCAACAGCACCACCTCCTCGACCTATGGGGTACACGTCACCGACAGCCCGGGCTTTGTCCTGAAGAACTCGACCGTGACCGCGGGCAACGCCGCCAGCGGCAACAATGGCACTGGTTACTTCTCGACCGCCGCCTCTGGCACAAATGGGTCGATGGGGGCTCCGGGGTGCGAAGACTCCGGTGGGTTCTGCAGCAGCTGCAACCAGCCGGGGCCGGGCAGCGGAGGTTCGTCGTCGTGCTCGGCGGGGGGCGGCCGGGGTGGCTACCCCGGGCATGGCGGCGGCAACGGCGCCGCCGGCATTGCGGGCAGCGGGGCCGGCGGGGGCGCGGCCGGATCCGGGGTGCCCGACGGGCTCGGCGACTGGAACCCTTCGCTGACCTATCGTGGCAAGTCGGGGGCCAACGGCAACAACGGCAACAACGGCGCGGCCGGGTCGGGCACGTTCTTCGACTGGGGCTATTCACGAACCACCGCTGGCAACGGCGCGGCCGGCGCGCATGGCGGCGGCGGCGGTGGCGGCGGCGGTGGTGGCGGCGGTGACAGCAATTGCAACAGCTACGGCGCCGGTGGTGGCGGTGGTGGCGGGGGCGGTTGCGGCGGACGCGGCGGGAGCGGGGGGGCGTCCGGTGCCTCGTCGGTGGCGGTCTACCTGTTCGATTCCAATGCCACAGTGCAGAACTGCGTGCTCAACCCCGGCGACGGCGGCGACGGTGGCGATGGCGGGCATGGCGAGTACGGGGGCAACGGCGGCAATGGGGCGCGGCGCAGTTCGACGTTCCATGCGGGCAACTTCTACGGCGGGTCCGGCGGCCAGGACGATGGCAGCAACGGCGGCGAAGGCGGCGACGGCGGCGACGGCGGCGACGGCGGCGACGGCGGCGGCGGCGCGGGCGGGCACAGCATCGGGGTCCTGCGCGGGGGCACGAGCGCGCCGAGCCTGTCGGGCAACAGCTACGGGCTGGGGAGCGCCGGGAGCGGTGGCTTCTCCTACGGCGCGGGTGACGGCGCGGCGGGGACGGCCGCCGCCGTCTATCCGTAAGTATTTATATTTGAAGGGTTTTTTTCGGCGCGAAAAGGCGCCGGGGGCCCCCTTTTGCCTGCGGTGTAGGCGGGTAAGGTGAAAATCCCCACCGTTTGGAGGACGTCATGTTGCGCACGAGTCTGATGCTGTCGTTGATGCTGGGTTTGGCGGGGCCGATGTCTGTCGGTTGCGGCCTGTTTGTGAACTCGGGGGACGGTGACGGGGACGGGGACGGAGATGGCGATGGCGATGGCGACGGAGACGGCGATGGCGACGGAGACGGCGATGGCGACGGAGACGGCGATGGGGACGGCGACGGGGACGGTGACGGCGACGGTGATGGTGACGGAGACGGTGACGGTGACGGTGACGGCGATGGAGACGGTGATGGGGACGGCGACGGGGACGGCGACGGAGACGGAGACGGAGACGGGGATGGGGATGGAGACGGCGATGGGGATGGAGACGGCGATGGGGATGGAGACGGTGACGGTGACGGCGATGGGGACGGTGACGGCGATGGAGACGGCGACGGCGACGGTGATGGAGACGGTGATGGAGATGGAGATGGTGATGGGGATGGGGATGGGGATGGGGACGGCGACTGGACCTGTCCGCCCGAGTACCAGGGCGACAATTTCTGCGACTGTGGTTGTGGGATTTTTGATGTGGCCGACTGCCCGGACAACAACATTGACAGCTGTGAGTACACCAACTGCGTGAACGGCTTCGAACTCGACGAGGACGATCCCACCCAATGCGTCCCGGTGGGGAACACCGGCAACGCGCCCCCGGGGTGGTTGTGCCAAGCGGACTATTACGGGGACTCGTATTGCGACTGCGGGTGCGGGGTGTTCGATGCGGACGATTGCCCCAACGCCACCGCCGACGTGTGCGAGTACGACGCGTGCGGGGACTTGCCGGTCAACCCCACCGACAACAGCCAGTGCGGCATCCCGGAGCCCGAGCCGGACGCCCCCGAGCCCGACGTGGGCCCCGGGCCCGGTGACCCCGCCGCGGACATCGACGTCGACACCGACCGCAACGGGGTGATCACCGCGGCCGACGAAGCGGGGGAAAACACCTTCACCACCGCCCGCGGCGCGGTGTTCTTGGCCAACCTCGATGACGACAACAACGACGGTCAGCGCGACGGCGAGGACAACACCACCAACGCCGCGGATCTGCCGGACCTCGCCCGGGTGTTGATCCACCAAGACACCAACCTCGCCGCCACCGACCTCGTCACCCTGCGCATCACCCCCGGCGCGGCCGCCGCCCGGGTGCGCCTCTTTGTGGTCGACGGCGGCGTTCCCCAAGCCCTCACCGACCCCGGCGACACCAGCATCGGCCTCAACCCCGAGTACATCGCCGCCTCGGATGTGGACTTGCGCATCGAAGCCACCACCACCCGCTCCAGCAACTGGAACGGTGAAGTGACATTGCAGCTCGAGTACGCGGATGGCACGGGGGTGCTGTCCAGCGACTCGGTGTTGCTCAAGGTCAGCCCGGTCATCCTGCCCGACAACGTGCGCGAGCCCCAGCGACTGTTCGTGATGCGGGTGCAACAAGGCGCGGTGAACCCCGGCCTCTGGAATCCCCTGTCGCAAGAGCTGCCCTTCGGGGTCCAGCTCGTGGACGTCGACGATCAGTCGTACGGCTACGACCGCTGGGTCCAAGACAGCATGCAGACCGGCTACACCCTCATGCCCGATGGCAGCGCCACCGGCCACGAGATGAAGGTCCACATGCAACTGCAGCGGTCGCAAGGGAGCGGCCTTTGGTACCTGCTGCCCGAGGAAATCCTCGGCGACGACGTGGGCTACGTCTACCCCGGCGGCCCCAACAACACGTCGCACAACTACGGTGGCAACCTCGAGATCATCCCGCCCCACACCGGCTACCCCTTCGGCCGGGTGGTCGTCGGCGGCGGCAACGGGGGCTCGATCCTCGGGTATCCCAACAGCGACGGCATGGCCGTCAACCAGGTCAACTTCATGAACGCGCAAGGCGCCCAAGGCCCGGTGGTCGAGGTGTCCTCGGAGTGGCTCGTCGTCGGCCATGTGGACGAGATCTTCTTGGTCGTGCCCGACACCCGCGTGGGGGTGCAGCGGCCTTGGAAGGTGGTGCTCGCCTCACCCACCATGGCCCGTGACGCGCTCCTCGACATCCAGGGCAGCGGCGGGGGCGGTCTCGCAGTGTTCGAAGGGCGCGGTCAATACGAACGCACCGTCACCGGGCTGCTCAACGACAGCGAACTCATGGCCTACAACAACGCGGTGCAGACCCGCATCGATTCAGTCCGCGCGGACCTCGAGAGCAACTTCGGCCTCACCGACGCCGACTTCATCGAAGTCCCGGTGCTCTATGAAGCCGACTACTATGGGGCTCTTGACCTCGCGGTGGCGCTCAACCCCGGCATCCAAAACATGATCGTGGCCGACGACGTGCTCTTCATCCCCGACCCCGAGGGGCCGGGCTTCGGGGGCAGCGATGTGTGGCAACAGCTCACGTCGCAGGGCCTGTCCCCGCTCAACTTCCAAATCGAGTTCGTCGACGTGTACGAGAGCTATCACCTGTTGTACGGCGAAGCGCACTGCGGCTCGAACATGGAGCGCGGGATGTTCCCCACGCCGTGGTGGTCGACCCTCTGACCGCTACGGCCCCCACCAGCACCGCAGCAGGACGGCGGTAAAGCCCGCGCCCAAGAGCCACGGGAGCTGGCGCACCGGCCGGAGGCGTCGCGCCAACCAAGGCGGCGCGCCCCAGGTGGTGAGGGCCGCGCGGACGCCGTGGAAAAGGTGCCAAGCGAGCCACCAGGCGAGGGCGAGGTAGCCGGCGCCGACCCAGGGCGCCCGCACCCCGGCGACGAGGTTGTGGTGCGGGTCGCTGGCCGCGTAATCGACGTGTCCGACGCCATAGATGTGCGCCACGTGGGCCACCAGCAACACGAAGAACACCGACGACAAGCCCCGCACCCAACGCGACGTCACGGCGTGGCTGCGCTTTGGGGCATGGCCGTAGGCGACCGGCCGTGCCCGGCGCGCCGCGCGAACCGTGCCAAGCACCAACCCGATGTGCACCACCAACAAGGACCAGAACGCGATGCGCTGGAGCCAGAGGACGGGCGAATCGTGCAACGCCCGGGCGTAGGCGTTGAACGTGGTGGGCCCGGCGAACACGGTGAAGTTGCCGAGCACATGCAACAGGCTCCAGCCCAGCATGAGTATTCCACATGCCGAGAGGAGCTGCTTGCGCCCGACGGACGCGCGGATGAGGGTGAGAACAGCCACAAAAAGCCTCCTGGGAACGAGACCATCAGAGCGCAGCGGGCGGGGGGAACCAAATGAGAACTTCTCACTATCATGAGTTCAGCTCATGTATGATCGCGCGGTGGAAAAGACCTTCCCAGACCTCCCGCCCTTGGGCGCGCTCGAGACCTTTGAGTGCGCGGCCCGGCACCTGAGCTTCACCCAGGCGGGCCGCGAGCTGTCGGTGACCCAGAGCGCGGTGAGCCACCGGATCAAAGACCTGGAGGACCATCTCGGGGTGCGGCTGTTTGTGCGCGGGCGGCGCCTGCGGCTGACCGACGCGGGCCAGCGGCTGTTTGTTTCTGTGCACAGCGCGTTCACGTCGGTGCGCGACGCGGTGGAGGACATCGTGCGGGGGGCCCAGGGGCGACCCATTGCCATTGGGTGTTCACCCTCCTTTGCCGTGCGCTGCCTGGTGCCTGGCCTGGAGAGTTGGCGGCGGGTCCATCCCGACATCGATGTGTGGCTGTCGGTGGACGAGACGTCGGGTCCGCCGAGCGCCCGGGGGCTCGACGGCGCGCTGCGGTACGGGCCAGGGGACGCGCGCACGAAGCTCTTTGACGAACGGGTCTTTCCCGTGTGTGACGAAGAGACCGCGGTGCGCCTCCGGGAACCGCGCGACCTGCTGCGCGAGACGCTGCTGCACGACGTGGCCCACGAGGACGACCCTGGCCGGGTCGGTTGGGCGGACTGGCTCAAGGCCGCGGGGGTGCAGGTCGACCCCGCCGTGCTCCGGGCCGGCCCCCGCTATTCACACTGTCACTTCGCCCTCGACGCGGCCGAGCGCGGGCAAGGGGTGGCCTTGGCGCGGTCCTCTTTGGTGCGCGACGACCTCGCCGCGGGGCTGCTGACGCAGCCCTTCGAGCTCGAGCTGACATCAGGACTCCATTACCATTGGGTGTCGGCGTCGCGGCGGAGCGAGATCGAGTCCTTCGCGACATGGCTCGTGGGCCGGTTCGGGGAGTGGTAGGGACCGGCCTCAGTCCTCCGCGGGCACGAGGCTGGTGGTCTCGGTGTCGGGATCGAAGCTGATGCGGATGGCCCCGGCGATGATCTGGCGGCGCACCCGGGCGATGTCCGCGGACAAGTCGGGGGCTTCGCCGTCCCCGACGAAGGTGCCCTCGCGGGTGATGAACTCCTCGATCAGCGCATCGAGGGTGGCGGCGGGCAGGGTGTCGGGGGGGATGTCCATGGATCCAGGCTGCGAGATCGGCGCGGATTTGTAAATGGAATCGGGCGGTTGCACGCGGCGGGCGCAACCCGGGTCCGCGGTGTTCGGATCTTGATTTGTATAGAACAATCCTGCGCGGCGGCGTGTGAGAGGCGAGGCGAGCATGGTGCAGGCTGGATTCGGGCCCGCGACCCAAAAGTGGTTTGACGACATCTTCCCGGCTCCCACGCGGGTCCAGCAGGAGGGCTGGCCGCTCATCCAACAGGGCCATCACACCCTGCTGTTCGCCCCCACCGGGAGCGGCAAGACGCTGGCCGCGTTTTTGTCGTGCATCGACCACCTGTTTCACGAGGCGCGCGCGCCGGATGCGGACAAGGGGTTTCGCGCGATCTACGTCTCCCCGCTCAAGGCCCTGGTCTACGACGTGGACCGCAACCTGCGCAGCCCGCTGGTGGGCATCGGCAACGCGGCGGCGCGCTTGGAGATGACCGGCCGCAACCTCGGCGTCGACATCCGCACCGGGGATACGCCCCAAAAAGACCGCCAACGCATGGTCCGGCACCCCGGCGACATCCTCGTGACCACCCCCGAGTCGCTGTACTTGATGCTCACCTCGCAGGCGCGCGAGATGTTTCGCACCGTCGAGACCATCATCATCGACGAGATTCACGTGATGGCGGGGACCAAACGCGGCGCCCACCTCGCGCTGACCCTCGAGCGCCTGAGCCGCATGCCGGACAATGACCCGCAACGCATCGGCCTTTCTGCGACCCAGCGCCCCCTCGAGGCCATCGCCCGGTATCTCGGCGGGCCCCGCGAGGTGCGCATCGTCGACGCGGGCGAGCGGCCGCACATCGACATTCAAATCACCGTGCCCGTCGACGACATGGAGAACCCGCCGCTGATCCCGGCCCCCCCCAAGCGCGACTTCCAATACCCCGGCCACACCGACGCGGCGCCGGACGGTGCGGCCCCGGGCGGCGCCAAAGAGCAGCTCTATGTGCCGCAGACCGAAGGCGGCATCTGGCCCAACCTCTATCCCCAATTGCTCGAGCAGATTCGCGCCCACCGCTCGACGATTCTGTTCTGCAACAGCCGGCTTCTGTGTGAGCGCCTCGCGCGCAAGCTCAACGAACTCGCGGGCGAGGAGCTGGTCCGCACCCACCACGGCTCCATCTCCCACGAGAAGCGACGCGACGTGGAAGAAGCGCTCAAAGAAGGGCGGCTGCCCGCCATCGTGGCCACCAGTTCACTCGAGCTCGGCATCGACATGGGCGCGGTGGACCTCGTCATCCTCATCGAGAGCCCGGGCGCGGTGTCGCGCGGATTGCAGCGCATCGGCCGGGCCGGGCACGGGGTGGGGCAGATCTCCCGTGGCATTGTGTTTCCCAAGTACCGCGGGGACCTGCTCGAGTGCGCGGTGGTCGCGCGCGGCATGCTCGAAGGCGAGATCGAACCCACCGCGCCCCCGAGCAACTGTCTCGACGTGCTCGCGCAACACATCGTGGCCATGGTCGCGATGGAGCCTTGGCCCGTCGACGAGCTCTACGCGTTTGTGCGCCGCTCTGCCCCGTTTGCCGAGTTGAGCCGCGCGGTGTTCGAGGGCGTGCTCGACATGCTGTCGGGGCGCTACCCGTCGGACGAGTTTGCCGACCTGACCCCGCGGGTCGTGTGGGACCGCACCGAGGGCAAGCTCAGCCCCCGCAAGAACGCCCGCATGACCGCGATCCTCAACGGGGGCACGATTCCCGACCGCGGGCTCTACACCGTGCACCTCGGGGCCGACGGCAAGCGGCTGGGCGAGCTCGACGAGGAAATGGTGTTCGAGACCCGGCAAGGGGACACCCTCATCCTCGGCGCGACCACATGGCGGGTGGAGTCCATCACCCGCGACCGGGTCAATGTCATCCCCGCCCCCGGCGAGCCCGGGCGCTTGCCGTTTTGGCGCGGGGAGCGGCCCGGGCGTCCCATCACATTGGGCCGCGCCATGGGCGATTTTCTACAGCAGGCCAACCGCACCAAGGACCGGGCGCAGCTGCGCGCCTACGTCAAAGACTACGCGCCTCTCGACGACAAGGCCGCGGACAACCTCGTCGCGTTCTTGACCGAGCAGCGCGAGGTGTGCGGCAACTTGCCCACCGCGCAGAACATCACCGTCGAGCGGTTCCGGGACGAACTGGGCGATTGGCGCATCTGCATCATGACCCCCTACGGCTCACGGGTGCACGCGCCCTGGGCCCTGGCCCTCGAGAACCTGCTCGCCCGACGGGCCGGCTTCGACATCGACGTGATGTACACCGACGACGGGCTCGCCCTGCGCCTGGTCGACGCTGACACCGTTCCCGAGCTGGCGGACTTCTTTCCCGACCCCGAAGAACTCGACGCGCTGATTCGGGAAGAGCTCGGCACCAGCGCGCTGTTCGCGGCGCGGTTTCGCGAAAACGCGGCCCGGGCCCTGTTGCTGCCGCGCCGCCGGGCCAACCAGCGCACGCCGTTGTGGATGCAGCGGCGGCGGTCGCAGACCTTGATGTCGGTGGCCACGCAGTACAGCGCTTTTCCCATGGTGCTCGAGACGTATCGCGAGTGCCTGCAGGACGTATTCGACCTCGACGCGCTCAAGGACCTGCTCACCAAGATCCGCACCCGCGAGATCCGCATCGACGACGTCGAGACCAAAAAGGCATCGCCCTTCGCCCGGTCGTTGGTTTTTCAGTATGTGGCCAACTACCTCTACGACACCGACGCGCCGTCGGCCGAGCGCAAGGCCCAGGCGCTCGCCCTTGACCACCAGCTGCTGGCCGAACTGCTCGGCCAGGAAGAATTGCGCGAGCTGCTCGACGAGGACGCGGTGGCTTCGGTGGAAGCCGAGCTCCAGCACCTCGAGCCCGAACGGCTGGCCAAGACCCGCGACCAGCTGCACGACGTCTTGCGGCGGCTCGGCGATCTGTCCGAAGCTGAGCTGCGCGCGCGCTGTGTCGAGCCCCCGTCGACGATGATCCAAAAGCTCGTCGAGGAGCGCCGCGCGTGTTGGATTCGGCTCGCCCAGGAGGAGCGCCTCATCGCGGCCGAAGACGCGGGCCGGTACGCCCAGGCCCTCGGGGTGGTGTTGCCCCCGGGGCTCCCTGCGGCATTTTTAGAACCATCGAAGTCACCCCTCGAGAGTTTGGTGGCCCGGTATGCGCGGACCCACGGCCCGTTTCTCGAGACCGACGTGGCCCACCGCTTCGGGATCAGCGCGGAGGTCGCGCTGGCCATGCTCCGGGGGCTGTACGCCGAGGGCAAGCTCGTGCACGGCGACATCCGGCCGGGCGGGACCCGGCGCGAGTGGTGCGACACCGAGGTGCTGCGCCGGCTCAAGCGCCGGTCGTTGGCCCGGCTGCGCCAGGAGATCGAGCCGGTGGAGGCGCCCACCTATGCACGGTTTTTGGCGGGGTGGCACGGGGTGGACAAACCCAAGGGGGGGCCCGACCGGCTGCTCGAGGTGCTCGAGCAGCTCGAGGGCCAAAAGCTCAGCTTCGCCGAGCTGTGCGACAGCATCTTGCCCGCCCGGGTCGCGGGCTTTGTGCCCGCGCGCCTCGACGAGCTCGGCGCCACCGGCCACGTGGTGTGGCGGGGCGCGGGCGCGGTCAAGGGCAAGGACGGGCGGGTGGCGATTTTTCGGCGGGACCGGGCCACGCTCCTCGCCGAGCCCCCCGACGAGGCGAGCGAGGTCAGCGCGGTGCAAGAACAAATCTTGGCCCACCTCGACCAGCGGGGGGCGAGCTTTTTCGCCGAGCTGCAGCGCGCGACATCTGTGCACAGCACCAAAGAACTGCTCGAGGAGCTGTGGGACCTGGTCTGGCGGGGCGAGGTCACCAACGACACCTTCCAGCCCCTGCTCGGTCTGCGCGCGCGCTCGACCCGGCGGCGGCCGCGCGAGATCCAGATGGTGGGCGGGCGGTGGTCGCGGTTTGTGCACGACGACGAGCAGGCGGCCACCGCCCGCACCCACGCGCTCGTGACCGGGCTGCTCGAGCGCTACGGCGTGGTCAGCCGGGAGGTGGTCTCGGCCGAGGCGGTGCCGGGGGGGTTCACCCGGGTCTACCCGGTGCTGCGCGCGATGGAGGAGGGCGGGCAAGTCCGGCGCGGGTACTTCGTCGAGGGGTTCACCGGCGCGCAGTTTGCGCTGCCGGGGGTGGTCGACCGGCTCCGGCGCCACCGGCCCGATGACGAGGACGAGACCGGGCTGGTGCTGTGCGCCACCGACCCCGCGCAGCCCTGGGGCAGCTTGTTCAAGTGGCCGGTGCTGGACGAGGACGCGTCCCGTCCCCGCCGCGTGCCCGGGGCCAAGGTGGTGCTGGTCGGCGGGCTGTGCGTGATGTTCGTCGAGCGGGGGCTCAAGTCCGCGACGATGTTCTTGTCCCCCGAGGACCGGCGCGTGGAGGTCGCGATCCGGGCGTTGGCCGATGAGCGCGGCTACCGATCGTGGACGCTGCACAAAGTGAATGGACAGCCGTCGCACCAATCGGCCTACGCCGAGCTGCTGTTGGCGATGGGCTTTACCCGGGAGCCCAAGGGCCTGACCCTGGCCGCGTGAGGGAGCGTGCCCGAAGGCGACACCATCCACGGTTTGGCCCGGCGCTTTGGCCCCCTCGAGGGGCAGACCATCGCGCGGGCCGAGGCCCACCTCGCCGGCAAGGTGCAGGGCCTGGTCGGTCGGACCGTGCAGACGGTGCGCGCCCGGGGCAAACACCTGCTCATCGATGTGGACGACGGCACGACGCTTCGTGTGCATTTGGGCATGAAGGGCGTGGGCCATTTCGCGGCGCGCGGACCGTCGCGAGGGGGCGCCGGCCTCAGCGCGGAGGTCGCGCTGGTGATCGACACCGACGCGGGGCGCGCCCAGGTCCGTTTTCCCAAGGTGGTCGACCGCTTTCGCACCCGGGACGAGCCACGCCATCCGGTGCTGTCCATGTTGGGGCCGGACCTGTGCACGGTCGACGTCGACTTCGACGAGGTCGTGCGCCGGGCCCAGGCGCGGCCGCGCGACTTTGTGTGTCACCTGCTGCTCGACCAACACGTGGCCTGCGGCATCGGGAATGTGTACCGCAGCGAGCTCTGCTTCATCGCGCGCCTGCACCCCACCGTCGAGGTCGGCGCGCTCGGCGCGGCCCGGTTGGGCGACATCTACCGCGAAGCCCAGCGCCAACTCCGGGCGAACGTGGGCAAACCCGTGCGCACCACCACCGGGCGGGCCCGGGCGCCGCTGTACGTCTACGGGCGGCACCGGGCGCAGTGCCTCGTCTGCGGTACCGCAATCGTGCGGGCGGAGGCGGCCGGGCGGGGGGTGTGGTTCTGTACGAAGTGCCAACGACAGGCGGATCCGCTGTGATATTGAGCCCCCCATGAGCAGCTCTGACCGTCGAGCGGACCCGCGCATGCCCCGGCAGCTGGTGGTGGTGTTGGCGGTGGTGGTGGCCGCGCAGGTCATCGCCGAGGCGTTCGTCGACTTCGAGGTACAGACCGCGATCCTGACCCTGGTCGAGCTTGTCGATGTGCTGTTGGTCGTCGGATACACCGGGTGGTTGGTGTGGCGGGGCATGCGGCGTCGCGATGATTTGCGCACCTACCTGTACGGGCGCCGGCTGATCCTCCTGATGATGGGCTGCTCGTGGGGGCTGCTGTTTTTTTCGCCCCGGGCCGCCGCGGTGGGGGTCATCGGCTGGTTGAGCTACGTCGGCATTCAAATCTTCTTGGACACCGCCCTCGGCCGGCGCATGCGGGGGCGGGGGCGGTCGCTGTCCCCGAGCCGGACGCTCGCGCTGTCGTTTATGGGGTTGATCTTTGCGGGCACGGTGTTGCTGCTGTTCCCCGCTGCGACCATGGACGGCAAGGGCACGAGCCTGACCGACGCGGTGTTCACCATGGCCTCGGCCACGTCGGTCACCGGGCTGATCGTGCAGGACACGGGCACCTATTTCACCAGCTTTGGGCTGGGCGTCATCTTGGTGGTGATGCAGACCGGCGCGATCGGCATCATGGTCCTGGCCGCGTCCTTCGCGGTTCTCGTCGGGGGCCGACTTCCCGGGCGGGAGACGGAGGAGTTGCAGGAGGCGGGCTTTGGCGACGTCATGGACGTCACCACCGTCGAGGGGCTGAAGCGTCTGATTCGGGCGGTGACGATCACCACCTTGGTGATCGAGGGCATCGGCGCGGTCCTGCTCTTCGTCTTTTGGGCCACCGGCCTGATGCCGCTCCGCGAGCAGTACGACAGCATCGGCGGCGCGCTGTGGTGGTGTGTGTTCCACTCGGTGAGCGCCTTTTGCCACGCGGGGTTTTCGCTCGAGCCATCGTCGTTGGTGTCCTGGGTCGAAAACCCCTTCGTGTGTTTTACCTTCGTCCTCCTCATCACCCTCGGGGCGTTCGGCTTTCCGGTGCTCGCGGACCTCGCCATCGGCGAGCACTACAAGGGTTCGCTGCGCCAAGTCTGGCGCCGGTACCACATCCAAACCAGGGTGGTGCTCCTCACCACCCTGGTGCTCAACGGGGCGGGCATGTTGATGTTCCTGTTCTTTGAGTACGACAGCGCTCTCGACGGGTTGTCGATGTGGGGCAAGCTCAACGCCTCGCTGTTTCAGTCCGTGACCCTGCGGAGCGCGGGGTTCAACACCGTCGACATCGGGCTCATCACTGCGCCGACCCTTATCTTTTGCGTGGTCTACATGTTCATTGGCTCGGCCCCGGCCTCGACTGGGGGTGGGGTGCGCACCACCACCGCCACCGTGGTGGTGATGGCGATCCGGGCCATGCTGCGGGGGCGAGACGACATCGAGATCTTTGGGCGGACTCTCCCCAAGAGCATTGTGTACCGGTCGATCTCCATCGTGCTCATCGCGGGTCTGATCTGCGCGACCTTCTTGATGCTGGTCACCGCGACCCAGCGACATTTGGCGTTCGATAAGCTGATCTTCGAAACCGTCTCCGCGTTCGGCACGGTGGGGCTCTCGATGGGCGTGACCAGCGAGCTCGATGGCACCGGCAAGTGGCTGTTGTCGATCTTGATGTACTTTGGCCGGGTTGGTCCCATGACATTGGCGCTGGCGGTGGGCGAGCGGGCGGTGACCCGGGCCTACCAGTATCCCGAAGGGCGCATGGCGGTGGGCTGATGCTCGAAGACAAGTCGGCGCTTCAGATTCAACAGCGGCTGCTGTCGTTGTCCGCCCCCGTGATCGGGCTGAATGTCCTCGGGGTGCTCGCCCTGGTGGTGGACACCGCGATGTGCGGCCGGTTGCCCAACAAGGCAGCGGTGCTCACCGCGCTGGGGTTCGGCTCGCAGATCGCGTTTCTGCTCATGGTGTTCATCTGGGGGATGAGCGTCGGGGCGGTGGCGCTGGTGGCCCGGGCCTATGGCGCCAAGGACTTCGGGCGGGTGCAGCACCTGCTGGTGCAATCCACCGAGCTGGTGGCGTTGGTGGGCTTTGTCGTCGGGGCGGGGACGAACGTGTTCGCCGAAGACCTGCTGCGTGCGCTCGGGGCGGAAGGCGAAGTTGTCACCCTCGGGCTCGAGTACCTGCGACCGCTGCTGTGGGGCAACGCTTTTCTCTATTTGAACATGCACTTCGCGGCGATTTTGCGGGGGGTGGGCAACACGTCCATCGCGTTCTGGGTCGCGGTGGCGAGCAACGCGGTCAACGTCTTGGTCAACTACTGTCTGATCCTCGGCAACTGGGGCTTTCCCTCGTTGGGGCTCACCGGGGCGGCGTACGGCACCGTGGCCGCGCAGATGGTCGGCGCGCTCTTGCTCGCCCTCGCCATCCGCAGCGACCGGCTGCCCGACATGCACCTGCCGCTGAAGTTGGTGCGCTTGGAGTGGCCGCTGATCAAGGACCTGGTGCGGGTGAGCTGGCCGGTGGCGCTCGACCTGTTGGTGCTCAACGCGGGGTTCTTGTCGATCATCGGCATGCTCGGTCGGCTCGACGACGTGGCCGTGGCCGCGCACGGCTTGGGCTTGCGGGTGCAGTCGCTGGCGTTTGTGCCCGGGATGTCGATCAGCCAAGCGACCTCGGCCCTGACCGGACAGGCGCTGGGGGCGGGGAGCGTGCCGTCGGCCAAACGCGTGGCCTGGGCGTCGGTCGTGCTCTGCGTGGCGATCATGGCTTTGGTGGGCGGGGTCGTGATCTTCTTCGCCCCCGACATCGTGATGTCGTTCGACGTCGAGGCGACCTCTCACCTGGGGCAGCTGAGCGTGCAGTGGATCGAAGTGCTCGGCTACGGCTTGCCCATTGTCGGCGTGTATGTGGCATTGGCGGGGGTGCTGCAGGGGGCGGGCGACACCAAGACCCCGCTGTGGGTCAACGTGTTCGCCACGTTGGCGATGCAGGTGCCGCTGTCGTGGTTCCTCGGCTTCGTGGTGGGCTGGGGACCGTTCGGGGTGTGGCTCGGCTTCCCGCTGTCGTTCGTGGGCAAAACCGGGCTGGGAATTGTCGCCTACCGGTGGGGCCACTGGGCCAAGACCGGCGACCGCCTGTAGCCCGCGCGGGCCGCGGTCAGAAGCCGGGGGTCTGGTTGGCCAGGGTCGCGATGGTGGTGAGGGCGATGCCGAGGAGCACGCCCTCGTTCACCAAGGAGCGCAAGTCCAGTTGCTGCAACGCTTTTTTCATGGCGGTCCTTTCGTCACATGGTGCGCGTCGGTGCGTCCATGAAAGATTGTGGCGCACGTTGTCCCACCCCGAAAGAAAACGACCGCGATCTGCACCCGGCGCGGGCGAAACGAGGTCGGCCGCCGCACCGTAGTTCCAGCATGACGAAGCGGATGTGTTTGCTGTTCATCGCCGGGCTGTGGGTGCCGACAGGGTGTGCGCCGGCCCACGCCACCGAGGCCCAAGCCGCGGCGGACAAGGCGCACCCCGAGCTGGGGATCGTGCGCTGGGGACGCGATTTCGAGGCCGCCAAGCGCGCGTCGAGAAATAGTGGAAAGCCAATGTTTGTGCTGTTTGATGAGGTGCCGGGCTGCTCGACCGTGCAGGGCTTTGCCGATCGGGTGCTGAGTCACCCCGCGATGGCCGACGCCATCGAGCAGGCGTTCGTCCCGGTGGCGATCATGAACAACCACGGGGGCAAGGACAAAGAGGTGCTCGACCACTTCGGCGAGCCCGCGTGGAACAACCCGGTGGTGCGGCTCATGGACGCCGACGAGAACATGCTGGCGCCGCGCAGCACCGCCCTCGACGTGCCCACGGTGGCGCTGACGATGGTGCGCGCCCTCGAGCGCGCCGCGCAGCCGGTGCCCGCCTACCTCCGCTTGGTGTCGGTGGATGCGGCCCCGGTGCGGCGCACGCTGCGCCAAGCGGTGTTTGGGATGTATTGTTTTTGGAGCGGCGAGGTCGCGTTCGGTTCGCTCGACGGGGTGGTGGCCACGCGGCCGGGGCACCACCACGGCGAAGTGGTGGTGGTGACGTACGATCCGGCGATGTTGCCCCTCGAGACGCTCCTGAAGACGGCCAAGGCCCGCGGGGCCGCGGACCGGGTGTGGCTCTCCCGCGACGAGGAGGTGGCGTTGGCGCGCCGGGTGTTCGGTCGTGCGGACCGGCTCGCGGGGGACATCGATGACGCGGCCGGCGACGACAAAAAGCAGATGCAGGCGAGGGGCTGGGCCAAGGCCGGGCTGAGCGTGGGCCAACAGACCAAGGTCAACGCCGCGCTCGGGCAACGCCAAGACCCGATGCAGTATCTTTCGCCGCGGCAGCAAAGAGCCTACGCGCGCTGAGGGGGCTCAGGCCGATTCGGCGCGAGGGGACGCGGCGGCGTTCTCGTCGGTGGTGAGGCGGGCCTTGGTGCCGAACAGGGCGTCGCAGATCGGGAAGGTGATGTTGAAGTTGGCCTTGGCCATGACCCCGGGGTCGTGGTGCACGAGGTGGTGGCGGCGGAGCTGGGGCATGAAGGGCAAGCGGCCCAGGAATGAGTCCTCGGGCAGGTGGTAGCTCAGGTGCAGCCATTCGTAGGTCGCGAGGTAGCCCGCGGCCACGATGGCGAACAGCGCGCCGACGTTGACCGAGAACAGAAAGAATGCGGCCAAGGTGAGCGGCAAGGCGATGCCCCCCATGAAAAACCCGAGCAGCAACACCGGGAACAGCACGATGTGAAAGTCCCGGTGGTCGTCGGCGCACATCGCGCGGTGGGTGAAAAAGCGGTGGTGTTGCCCGGCGTGGCGCAGACACATTTTTTTGAGCGGGCCCATGGCCCGGTGCATGGGGTGGCGGTGTCCCAGGTATTCGGCGAGGTTGGCGATGGCGAAGGCGATGGGCAGGGTGAGCCATTCCAGGGGGTGAACGTCGTCGAGCAGGAGCACCGCCCAGGTGATGATGCCGACACACACGGTGGTGGTGGCAAACAGGTGGACCCACCCCATGTAGCCGGCGGGCACGTGGCGTTCGCGGTATTCGCTGCGGTACCGGGCGGTCGGTGAGGCCATCCCCCGCAGGGTATCAAACCCGCGTGGGCGGGCCGGAGGCGATCAGCGCCGCTCGAAGCGGTAGCCGACGCCGCGGATGGTGCGGATCCGGAACGCGGAGTGTGCGCTCCAGTGGAGCTTCTTCTTCAAGGTGGACACGAAGTTGTCGACGGTCCGGGTGTCGACGTGCACCCCTTCGCCCCACACCGCGTCGAGGATCTCGTCCCGGGTCAGGGCCCGGCCCGCGTTCTTCACGAAGTACACCAGCAGGTCGTAGGCGGTGCGGGTCAGGTCCACCGCGGCCCCGTTCGCCTCCCGCACCTCGTGGGCGCCCTCGTCGATCACGAACCGATCAAAGCGCAGGTCGGCCTCCATCGCGGGCTGCCCCCGCCGCACCAGGGCCGCGACCCGGGCGAGCAACACCGCCAGCCGGTATGGCTTGGTCACGTAGTCGTCGGCCCCCGCGGCGAACCCGCGCACGATGTCTTCCTCGAGGGTGCGGGCGGTGAGCATCAACACCATGCCCCGGTAGCCGGCGCCGCGCAGGGCTTCGCACGTGGTGTAGCCGTCGTCGTCGGGCAGCATCACGTCGAGGATCACCAGGTCGGGCGCGTCCCCCTGCACCGCGTCCCGGGCCGCGGCCGAGGTCGCGACCCGCTGGGGGTCGTAGCCGGACTCGTCGAGGTTGTCGGCCAGCACCAGCGCGAGGTTGTCGTCGTCCTCGACAATGAGGATGCGTGGCCGGCTCATGGGGCCTCCGGGATGGGGCGCGACGCGGCGAGGGGCAGGGTGAGCACAAAGGTGGTGCCGCCCGGGTCGGTGTGACCGAGCTCGATGGTGCCGCCGTGCAGTGACATGATCTGTGCGCACAGCGACAGGCCGAGGCCGCTGCCCCGGGACCGGCCCCCGCGCCCCCGCACGAACGGCGTGAACAGGTCCCCGCGCTCGTCGTCGGCGATGCCCGGGCCGTTGTCGCGCACGGTGATGCGGACCCGGTCGGGCGCGAGCCCCGCCGCGACCTCGACCTCGGCGATGTCGCGGCGGGAGTGGTCGCGGGCGTTGCGGAACAGGTTCGAGAACACGAGCCGCAGCAGGCCGGCGTCGCCGGCCACGCTGATGGCCGCGGGGATGTCACGATCGATGCGCACCGGGCGGGGGCTGATGCGTTGGACTTCTTCGGCGACCTCGTCGACGAGTTCGTCCAGGGACATGGGTTCGGTGCGGAGGGGCGCGGCCTGCTCGAGCCGTTGGTAGGACAGGAGGTTGTCCACCAGCGCGCTGAGCCCGTCGACGTCTTGGACGATGCGCGCGGGGTAGTCGCGGGCGCGGTCATCGCCCCGCAGGCGGCGCTCGAGGGTCTCGGCCAGCAGCCGGATCGAACTGAGCGGCGTCTTGAGCTCGTGGCTGATCCCGGCCAAAAACCGGTTCTGCAAGGTGAGCACCGCGCGCTCTCGCGCGACCTGCGACTCGTACCACCAGGCCGCGAGCAGACCCAAAAACGCCGCGGCCGCGAGCACCACGAGCTGCAGCGCGAGGAAGGCGGCCTGTCGCTGGTGGATGGCCCGGTCCTGGGGGCTGCGCGTCCGCGGGGACAGCGCGCTCGCGGGGCGGGCCCCGGCGGTGCGCGGCAACGTGACCACCACGTCGTCGGCGCGGGCGGGCGATGACAGGCGTTCGCCCAGGCGCGCTTCGAGGGCGGCGCGGTCGACGCGCACCCCGCGGGTGTCGTCGCCTTCGCGCAGGTAGGCCCAGACTTCGTCGTCGTCGATCGCGGCCGAGACCCCGGGGCGCAAGGACTGCACGGGGTGGGGCGCGGCGCCGGCCCGCTCGGCGAACGCCTCGGTGGACAGGCCCGCCCCCGTGAGCAAGCGGGTGGTGCGCGCCACCGCCGCGCGGAATGTATCTGCATCGACATGGGCACGGCTGGCCAGCACCGTGCGCGGCAGGCTCGCCCCCGGGCCGCCGAGGCCCGACCGCAGCCATTCGTGCAGCGGTTCGCGCAGGGCCGGGACCTGGGCCGCCTCCGCCGCGCGCAGGTCAAACCCGAGCTCGTCGACGTGGCCGAGGTGGTGCGCGTCCCGGTCCCGGGCGAACGCGGCCCAGGCGGCGGGGTCCGGGCTGCGCTCGAGCTGCTCGACCAGCGCCGCCCGGCGGCGGACCGCGTCGTCGTCTCGGCTGGGGGCGGGGCGCGGGGCGGGCAGCGCCGCCGGCAACACCGGGCGCGCGCCGTCTTGGCGCATCAGGCCGCGGGCGTCGCCGAGGGGGTCGGCCGCGGCCCACGCGAAGTGTTCGTGTTTGGCCTCGACCTCGTCGCGCAGCGCCTGCTCGAGCAGGAGCTGGGCCGCGGCGTCGCGGCGCCGTTGCCGGTCGAGCTCGGCGTGGCGCTGGGCCGCGTACTCGGTGACGAACAGGCCCGCGACCACCGCGGCCGCGCCGATCCACGCCGCGGTGAGCAGCAGGCGCCCGGGCCTCGACCCGCTCACCGCGCGCTCCCGGACCCGCCCGCGAGCGCCGCGGCGGTGGGGTCGCCCGCGAGCCAGTCACGCAATGTGGCTGCATCGATGCCGGGGTAGGCGGCGTGGGCCCGCTGCTGCGCCCACACCTGGCGGGCGAGGGCGCGCCGGGCCGGTCCGGGGAGCGCGGCCACGTCGTCGACCACCGTGGCCGCGTCGAGGGCCCAGCTGTGTTGCACCGCGGGGGCCACGCAGCCCACCGTGGCGGTGCCGCGCAGCGGGCCCGGGGTGCGGGCCACGTCGAGCAACGCGTTGAGGGTGGTGCGCGGGCCGACCACGCCGGTGGCCGCGACCACGGGCGCCCCCGCGTGCGAGCTTGCCCCGTCGTCGAACACCACCCGGATGTAGGGGGCGCGGCAATGGTGCACGATGGCGTCCACCGCCCGGTCTTGGGCCTCACGGTCGCCGAAACCGGCCACCACCGTGGCCCCGGCCCGGGCGTACCCGCTGGCGAGGGCGCGCTGGTCGCGCTCGGGGTACACGTCGACAAACACCACCGGCGCGCCGAGCGCGACCTTGGGCGAGGCGCCGAGCGTTCGTGCCGAAATCACCACCACGCTGTGCAGGGGCTCGTCGAGGGCGCGCACCGCTTGGCGGGCGGCGTCCAGCACCGGGGGCAAGGTGAGCGCGGTGGGGCCCGACCGGGCCAAAATGGTGGCAAGCGTGGCCGGGGTATAGGGCGCGAGCTGTCCGGTGCGATCGCCGAACGGCAACAGCCAGACCGCGGCCCGCTCGTGGGCCAACCGATCGAGCAGCTTGTGCACCCGCCGGCGCGGGCGCTCCCCGAGGTCGGACTCGTCGAGCAGGACGAGCACATGGGGGGTCTCGGCGCGGGCGGGACCGGCCGGGGCGCGGCTGCGCACGAGCACAAACGAACGGTCCGGCGCGCCGGGCACGGGGGCGACGTAGACCGCGCCCCCCCCGGCGGGCTCGAGGTCCGGGCCGAAGTGGGCCGGGGTGTCCACGGTGCAGGGGGCGTCTGCCGTCGCGTGGGCGCAGCGGAAGAGGTCGAGGTTGCTCGCGCCGGTCCCCGCGAACACCGCGGGGCGGGACGCGTCGGTGCGGGCCCGGGCGTCGGTGCCCCCGGCCGCGTCGCCGGCCGCGGCGTCGCCGGCGGCGGGGGCAGATTCCGAGGCCGCCGGGCGGTCCTCTTTGCGTTGCGCGGTCTCCCCCGCGGCGCAGCCGGTCAGGGTCGCGGCGAGCAGGCACAGAGACCAGCGGCGCGGGCGGGGCACGATCATGATCGCATCATCACCGCTTTTGGCGCGCCGCGCACCCCGGCCCGCATCACGGTTGTGTCATCGGTGTCATCGCGGCCGCGGCCGCTCAGCTGCCGCAGGTGTAGCCCACGGGGATGGCCACGTCGGCGGCGCAGCTCAGCCGATCGTCCTCGTCCTGCTCGACGTAATCGTCCGACAAGGCCAAGGGCGCGTCTTCGCTGCCCACCTCGGCCTCGGTGGCAAACAGCACCATCGAGCCTTGGATGAAGTTCTCCCCTTCGGGGCCGGTGCCGAGCTGGGCGTTGAGAGCGGAGAACTCCACGTCACTCTCCACAATGTCACTGCCATTGGCCACGCGCACCCCGCCCCGGGTGTACTCGATGTTGTCGAAGTACACGTGGGGGCCCATCACCGTGCACCCCGCGGCGCTGTCCGCGAACTTCGGGGCGGCGTCGAACCGAATCGTGCCCCGGACCAACGTCAGCACGTCGTCGACTTGCGGGTCCTGCACCTCAAGGTCGAACACCTGCACCGACAGGTCGTAGCTCGTGTGCTGGGGCGAGGTGGGGGTGATGACCTTGTCCTCGCCCACCAAGCCTTTTTGCGTGCGCGACCCGGTGGCGAGCACGCGGCCTTCGACCATCACCGCGGTCTCGTCTTCTTCGCACCCGGGCAACAAGGGCCGCGCGCTGGTGAGGTAGACCTGGCAGGCATCGATCAAATCGGTGCGGAACCCGCCCTGGCCCACGGTGCCGGTCACGTCCCCGTCGGCCACGATGTCGGCTCGGGAAAACCCGCAGGTGGTGTCCTGGTCGAGCATGGTCAACACCGCGTAGAGCGCCTGGGGAAGCCGCGGCGCGACCCGCGCGGCGATGTCCTCGGGGGCGGGCGAGCACGCGCCGGCGCCGAGCAGGGCAGCGAGAACGAGCAGGGGGACCGCGCGCGACATGGGGATGGTTTAGCAGACTGCGGACACAGTGGCGGGGTGGTTTCCGCTTCGGGGTGTGACGGAGGTAAAACGAGCGCGTGCGAACGGGGGCGTGGCTTTTGGGGGGGATCGCGGCGGTGGCGCTGTGGGGTGGCGTCGCGCGCGCCGACGAGCGCGTCTTGGTCCGATCCGATCACGCCGAGGTCGAGGTCGAAGGCGAGCGATACCGGCTCGTGACCCGCCAAGCTCCGCTGTCGGCGGTGGTGCTCGAGGCCAGCGGGCAAAAGCGGCTCGTGGTCAACGTCGTGCGGCTCGGGCAACGCCCCGACGAGGCCCGCACCAGCACCCCGCTGTTGGTCACGGTGGGGCGGTCCCAGAAGGTGTTCCCCAATCGTCCCGCCTTGGTCGAGGGGCGCAAGGTCTCGCGGGGCCCGGCGGACACCATCGCGTCGTACCCGGTGCGCTACCCGCTGCGCATCGGCCCGCGCGGACAGATCCCGGTCCGGGTGGCGCTGCGCCGCCGCGACGACGAGGGCACGGTGGGGGTGCGCCTCACCCTCGAGGAGCCCAAAGACACGCTGCTGACCCCCCTCGGCACGGTGAAAAAGAAAAAGCCGCGCAAGTCACGTCCGGTCGCCAAAAAGCCTCGCCGCCAAAAGGCGGCCAAGGACGAACCCCCACCGCGCACGGTGGCGGCGTTGCCCGCGGCGCGGCCGGACGCGGGGACCGACGACGGGGGCGCGGGGAAGGGCGGGCCGGATCCGGGCCCGGACGCGGGGACCGCCGATGCGCACGTGGTGGTCGACGTCAAAGACCCCGCGCCGGCGGTGACCGCGGGGTTGCGGGTGAAGCTCGTGGACGCGATGGGCGATCGGTTTGTGCTGCGCGAGGTCTTGGTGGAGCTCGACGACGGGACGTTGCTCTCGGTGGAGGACGCGGCGGGTTCGGCGCACAAGACCCTGGCGGTGTTCGACGGGGCGATCGCGCCGGGGCCACACCGGCTGCGGGTGTTCTTGAAGTACGTGGGCGATGGCGGGTTCTTCTTTTCCTACCTCGATGCGTACTCGTTTTACGTGAGCGATGAAGTGACATTTGATGCGCCCGGTCGCGGCGCGGTGGACGTGGTGGTCACGGGCGAGGAGCAGGGCAACATGTTCACCACGCCCCTCGAGGAGCGGCCTTCGCTGCGTTTTTCGGTCCAAGGCCGATAGCCGTCACCCGTCGATCACGCGCACCGCATCCCAACACACGGCCTCGGCGGCGTCGACCGAGGCGTGCGACAGCTTCACCCGGCCTTCCCAGTGGGCGCGGATCATCCCGTGGAACGCCCCAAAGATCAGCTCCATGAGCAACACCGGATCGGCGGGCTTCAGCTCCCCCCGGGCCTGGGCCTGCCGGACAAACTGCGCGCCGAAGGTCTTGAGCGCCTCGTCTACCCCGCGGCTTTCGTCGTCGAGATAAGACTGGTGGTGGTGCAGGTCCAAAAACGCAAATGCTTCTGGATGCTCCATCGCGAGCGCGGCCATCTCTTGCCAGATGACATGAAACTGCTCTTGGGCGGTGCCCTCGGGGGGAAACTTCGCCTGGACCCGCATCGCGATGGCCAACTTCCACTTGCGGAACACGACGTTGACCAGCTCCTCTTTGCTTCGAAAGTGGTGGTAGATGGTGCCGGCCGCGACCTTGGCCTGTTTGGCGATCTCGGGCACCGCGGTTCCGTAAAAGCCCTTGGTCACAAACAGCGACAGCGCCGCGGCCAAGATCGCCTCCGACTTGTCGGAGGGCGATCGCCGCGGCGCGCGTGCTGAGGAGGAGGCCCGGTCAGGCAATGTCGTTCACTTTCTGTGCGGGCCCGCGCCGGCGGAGCCGACGACGCCACAACCCGAGACCCAGAAGGGTAAACGCTCCCGCCCCTGAAGGCGAGGGCCCACTGGCGCACCCCCCGAGCAGGTCGTTCAGGGTCAACGACCCGAGGTCGGGCGCCGCCGCCTCGTCATGGGTCTCCTCGTCATCGCTGATCTCCTCGTCATCGCCGGCCTCTTCGTCGTCGCCGATCTCTTCGTCGTCACCGATCTCTTCGTCGTCGCCGATCTCTTCGTCGTCGCCGGTCTCTTCGTCGTCGCCGGCCTCTTCGTCGTCGCCGGCCTCTTCGTCGTCGCCGGCCTCTTCGTCGTCGCCGGTGTCTTCGTCGCCCGACGCGAACGCGTCGGCGGGCAGACCGGCCACCAACGCGCCGTGCATGATGAGATAGATCGCGGGGTCGTACATGGTCTGGAAGTGGCCCACGAACTCGTCGCAGAGCCCGATGTTGGTCGCCCCCTCGACGATGGAGGTCTCGACCGGCCGGATGTACTCGTCGCCGCAGGTGTAGATCGACGTCATGGCCACGTTGTCGGGGAGGGGCACGGCCTGCACCGCGTTCAGAAAGTCGCTGCCCGGCGAGAGGTCGTGGAGGGCGGGCCAGTCGGCCACCGAGGCCGCGAGGGGGGCTTTGTCGATGCCGTTTTGGGGGGAGACGAAGGTGACCAGGCGGTCGACGTGCGCGTCGCCCCCGAGGGACTGCACATAGTAGCGGGCGATCACGCCCCCGGTGCACTCGGCGAGGATGTCGATCTTGTCCTGCCCGCTGTCGGCCTTTACCTGGGCAACGACATTGGCAAGCTCGGCCGACGCCTGGAACAGGCTGCCGGACAAAAGCTCGGGCGGCTCGTAGACCACGGGCGCGAAGCCGTCACGCTGAAGCCGCACCACGATGGCGTCGAACCATGCGGCGGGGATGGTGACCCCGGTGATGAGCAGCACCGTGCGGGGCGCGGCCAGGGGCGTCGGCCCCGGCTCGACGTTGTCCAGGGCGACCTGGCGCTCGTCGGCGTACTTGTCGAGGAAGTAGTCGCCCCACGTGTGGGGGGACGTGATGTCCCCCTCGGGCAGGTCGCAGGTGCCGCCGCCGAGGATGAGCGCGGCCAAGAGCAGGGGGGTGGTGCGGGAAATGCGGGTCATGGGCCCTCCGTGAAAACCGAATGAACATTCATTCGAGTAGGCCAAGGTGTACGGAGAGACCGGGGCGAGGTCAACCGCGGAGAGTACTCGTGTTCGCTAATTACTTGAAAACAAACAGTAATTGGTCGAATGATCGTTCGGTCAGGGGCGGCGGCTCAGGTTTCGACCGGGTATGGGCCCTGCGCGAAGGCGACCGGGTGGTAGGGCTTTTGGCCCACCGCGCGGGCCAACGGACTGAACAGATCCGCGCCCGCGGCGAGCCGGCCGAGGACGGCGGCGAAGTCGTGGCGGGGGGCCCAGCCGAGGTCGCGCCGGGCGGCGGCGTTGACGTACACGCGGCCGATGCGCGGGGCCATGGTGTAACCGTGGGCGGCATAAATCTGTGCATAGCCGGGCAGGTGGCGGGCCACCGCGGCGGGGGCATCGGTGGAGAGGGTGATGCAGTCGCTTTCGGTCAACGGGGTGGTGGCGCTGATGATGTAGCGGCCGAAGCCGAGGTCCCGGATGCGCTCGGCGGCGCACAGGTGGGCGGAGACCGCGTCCTCGATCTCGACCCGGCGAAACAAGAACTCGTTGAGCTTGGCGTTGTCGGCCGCGTACGCGTCCCGGGTCGCGGCGTCGTCGTCCTCCTCGAGAAAGAACCGCGACGTGCGGAGCACCAGCACCGGGAGTTGGTGGTTGCGGAAGAAGAGCTGGCACAGGTCTTCAGCCGCGGCTTTGGTCACCCCGTAGATGTTCTTGGGAATGGGGGAGAGCTGCTCGGTGACCCACACCGCGCCCTGGTCCTGGCCCGCCTGCATGGCGTCGCCGAACACGCTGGTGGTGCTGGTGAACACCACCGGGGTGTTCCCGTGGCGCACCGCGGCCTCGAGCACGCGCAACGTGCCCGTGACGTTGACCTCGATGAAGTCCTGCTTTTTGTGCGTGGCCACGTGGGGCTTGTGCAACGTGGCGGGGTGGAACACCACGTCGGCCCCGGCCATCGCCTGCTCGAGGACGGCGTCGTCGAGCAGCGACCCGACGTGGGTGGTGTAGGGGCCCGGGAGCAGGTCGAGCCCCGCGCAGGTGTCGCCGCGATCGATGAGCGTGCGGGCCAAGGCCTCGCCCAGGTGACCGGAGGTGCCGGTGATCAGCGCGTGCATGGGCCGGTCATGACCACGGCATGGGGGGTGGTCAATCCGGGTCGCAGGCCCCGTCGCAGCCGAGAGTGACAATGCCACTGCGAAGAAATGTGCCGCGCATGTGCCGGTAGTGGGGCAAGCCCCGCAGCTTGGGGTGGGGGTCGTCGCCCTCGTCCATGGGTTGGCTGGCCAGGGGCTCGGGGGGCAGGCCGAAGTCGTACTCGACCAGCGCCCAGGGGGGCGCGGCGTTTTCGTCGACGACGTCCACCCCCCACACGTCGCGGTTGGCGGGCCCGATGAGGGGCATTTGCAGCTCGCGGGCCAGGAGATGGCCGCTCACGGTGGGCACCTGGTGATCGCCGATGGCGAGGGTCAGCAACGCCTGCTTGTCGGCGGTGACCCCGGCGAGGGGGGCGCGGTTCAAGTGGCGGGCGTAGCCGCTCGGTTCGGCCCGGTCCCAGAGCTGTTGGGCGAGGGCGATCATCAGCTGGATGTCGCGGGCGTCGCTCCATTGGCCTTTCATCAGGCCGAGGAACAGATCGAAGTCTTGGCTTCGGGTCAACATCAGGCTGTACGGGGTCCCGGCCACGTCGAGCACGCCCCGGGACAGCCCCGGGTCCACCGCGAGCAGGACGGTGCCGAGGATGCCCCCCTGGGAGCTGCCGAAGTAAGTCACCGGCTCGGGCGACAACAGTGGCATGCCGCCGGGGTTGAGGGCGGGGTCGGTGGCGAGGGGGCCCTCGAGGGCCTTGCGCAGGGCGATGAAGTTGATGATCGACTGCTGCAGCCGGTCGGGCACGGTGGCGAACTGGTGCATCTCCCCGGCGAAGATGAAGCCGATGATGGTGGGCACGTCGGTCTGGCTCATGCCCTGCCAGTCGACCGCGGCGAGGGCGAAGTTCTCCTCTTGGGCGAAGACCTGGTAGGCCTGGGCTTCGACTTGATCCCGGGAGGTGAGCAGGCCGTGGCCGACCATCGCCACCCGTGCAGGTTCATTTGGGGCGGCGTAGGGCACCAGCAGGGTGAAGGGGATGTCCACGGTGCCGTCCATCACGGGCAGACCGTCGGGGCCGAGGTTGAGGTAGGCACCGGAGAACACGCTGTCCAAAAAGCGGGGGACCGCGAGGGTGCCCCGGACCCGATAGGCGATGAACGCCGACCAGTCTGGCTCGACGTCGGTGATGTCGATGCCGACCCCGCGGGCCTCGATGTCGGCCAGGGCGGCGTCGCGCATGGACAGAAGGCGCCCGGTGCTGTTGTCGACGCTGCCGGTGGTGAAGTCCCAGGCGATTTGCACGTCGTCACGGGACACGCCGGCGGCGGCGAGGTGGGCGAAGATGTCGTCATACAGCGCGGTGCGTTCGTCGTCGGGGTTGGCGCGGTCGCGGAGGGCGGCGAACGCCGCGCTGGGGGGGAGCACTTGGCCGTCGGCGTCCTGGATGTGGCGGAGGGCGACGATGTAGCGCTGGGCGGGTTCGAGCCCGATCACCGGGCGCACAATGAGGCTGCGTTCGGCGCCGTGATCGGTGGCGAAGTCGAGCTCGGCGAAGTGGGGGATGCGCTCGCCGGTGGTGGCGTCGAGCACCACGGTGGGACAATCGGGCTGGAGGCTGGCTTCGATGTCGTCGAGCGCGGGGAGGCCGGCGTTGGTGGCGCCGGGCATAAAGGTGAGCAGCGGGGTGCCCGCGGAGAAGCCATCCGCCACGTTCCATTTGGTGGGGTTGGTGTGTTCGCCGTCGTCGGTGACGGGGAACAGCAGCGGGGCCAAGGCGAGGCGGCGGCCGGTGGGCGAGGTGTCGTCGGCCACGGTGAACACATTGTTGGGGAACGGATAGCCGCACACCGCGGGGTCGATGGGGTCACATTCGAGGGTGGGGGTGTCGCCGGAAAAGGGCGGCGGGAGCGTGCCCGCGTCGGGCGAGGGCGATCCTGCGTCCGCGCCCGCATCGCCCCCCCCGAGGGCGCCCCCGTCGGGGTGGCCGGGGCCCGCGTCCGAACCGGGTCCGGTCATGCCCCCGGGGCACGCGGGGAGCAGAGCGGAACACACGACGAACAGAACAGACCAACGCATGCCAATAGCGTGGCAGCTGCGTGCAAAAACAGGATGAAACCGCGCTGAAAGGTCCCCCGCCCGGCTGCGGGGGCGCTTTGCCTCACCGGGCGGCCACCTTCGCGCCCCGCATCTGGATGGTCCCGTTCTTGTGGATGTCGATGCGCAGGGTGCCGTCCCAGCCGGTGGCGTAGATGGCGCGATCGACGCGAACGCCTTCGAAGGTGCGCATCTTGACCCCCGCGGGCAGCACCTGGGTCGGGTGCCGGCGGCCGGACACACCCTCTTGGAGAATGTCGACGATGTTGCGGCGGGGGTGGCCGTACTGCCACGCGGTCCAGTTCTCTTTGCGGGCGGGGTCGCCCATGGAGATGACCGCCATCTGGGGGGTCATGGCTTTCATCAGCGGGCGGGTGGTGCCGTTGTCGGAGCCGTGGTGGCCCACCTGGTAGATGTCGACATCGAGCAGCCCGGTGCTGTCAAACTTGTCGAGGAAACCATGAATAGCGGTCTCCTCCAGGTCCCCGGTGATCAAGATCGAGGCTTTGCCAAAGTCGATGCGGGTGGCCACCGAGTGGTTGTTGGCGTTGTCGAAGTGGGGGTGGCCCCAGCCGCTTTTGCCCCAGCCGGGATCGGTCTTGAAGCCGCCGTGCAGCACGCGGACCTCGGGGTCGACCTTCGCGCAGCGGAAGGGGTCGACGACGGGGGAGGTGTAGCCCCGCCGGTCGATCATGTCGTTGGTGAGGGACAGGTGTTGGGTCTTGGTGCCGCGCTTTTTGAGGTAGGCGGCGAGGGCTTGCTCGGGCACCTCGACGATGTCGTCCCCGGGCACCCCGTCGTCGATGATGCGCTTGACCGTGTAGCGCTCGAACAGCATCGGCATGCCGCGCATGTGGTCGATGTGGGGGTGGGTGATCACGAGGACGTCGAGGGTGCGGCGGAGGTCTTTGCGGCGGGCAAAAAATGCGTCCAGCTCGCGCTGCAGGGCCGCGACCCCGTCAAACCCGGGGCTGTCCTCGCCCCCGGTGTCGAACAGCATCGCCCCGCAGGGGAACTCGAGCAGGGTGGCCGCGCCTTGGCCGATGTTGAGCACGTGCATGGTCATCGACAGGGCGGGGGGGAACGACGCGGGGGCGTCATCGGTCGCCTCGGCCCGGGCCTGTCCGAGGTCGGCGTTGAACAACCGGCCGTGCTCGTCGTCGGCCTTGTCCTGCAACACCACCGGGGCTTCACCCATCGCCTGGTCGAAGCCCGCTGCCGCCGGCGGCGCCTCTTTTGCCGGGGCCGCGTCGGGGGTCGGGCCCGGGGCCTCCTCCGGGCCGGTCTCGGCGCCCTCCGGGGGGCTCTCGTCGTCATCGGGCCCCGCGCCTTGCTCGACCACGATGTCGGGAAAGGGCTCGGCTTTGCGCCGGCGCGCCGGCTTGTCGTCGGCGCACGAGGCCACCGCTGCGCCCAGGAGCACCGCGGCCACCGCGGCCCAGAACCACTTCGTCATGGTCTGGTTGTAACAGCTCCGCGGCGCCTTGTCGTCGAGGTCAATCCGCCACCTTCAGCACGAAGCTGTCGCTGATGCTGTCGAGTTCTGGCGCGTACATGCCGTAGGCGTGGGTGGGCATGGCGTGGAACGTCCCCGGGATCTGGGCGTAGAGCCGGTAGCTCAACTTGAGCGTGCCCCGGTCCAGCCGGCGCAGGAAGAACACGGTCTGCTCGTCCCGCAGCTCCATGTTCGCCACCGCCTCCCCGTAGGTGTGCCCGCTGCGCAGGGCGACCGTCTCCAACCCGGCTGGTTTGGGGTCCTCGATGGCGAGGAACGTGTAGTCGTTCTTCGAGGTGACAAACAGCTCCACCAACACCAAGTCGCCGCTCGTCACCAGGTCGCCGTCGGCGAGGGGCACCTTGCGGTAGGCCACCTCCCGGGCCACCCGCCGCTGGCCGCGGTCGCCGGTGGTCTGGTGTTCGCGGTCTTGGCGGATGAGCTTGCTGTACTTGCGTTCGACCTTGATCTCGAGGCCGGTGCCCTCGATTTTGTCCTCGGTGGAGAAGTACGACAGGAAGGTGTTGAAGTAGACCGCGCCGCTGCCTTTGCGCCGGAAGGTGATGGTGTGCTGTCCGGTGGGCACATCTTGGCCCTCGAGCCTGACCTCGCCGTCGAAGGTGAGCAAGTTTGTCTTGTCGATGTGCACCGTCTTGAGCACCTTGCCGTCGAGGAGCACCTCGAGGTCATAGTCCACCCGCCGTTCTTGGCTGACCTGCATGTGGTTGGCCATCGCGGCCACGATCTGCGCGGTGTCCCGGGTCGAGTGCCAATAGGTCGCGTGGGCCCGGTGGGCGAGCAGCCACTTCACCACCCGGGGGGCGTCGTCGCTGCCCTTGCGCATGGTGTCCAGGGTGCGCAGGTAAAGGGCATTGGTCTCGGTGTCCCGGTTGTACCAATACCACCAGCCCGCGTTTTCGCCTTCGAGCCAGGTGGTTTGGTTCTCGTCGTCCCGCTTCCTGAACTGCTCGACGTTCTCGAGCAGAACGTCTGCCTTCTTCGTGTCCTGGCGCAGGTGGAACGCAAGGGCGGCGTAGAGCTTGCCCGACCGGCTGAGCTTGGCCCGGCGGTCCCAGAGATAGCCCAGGAGTTGGTCGTTCTGTTCGCCCAGCCGGGCCATCACGTAGGCGGCGAACGCGTCCTCGTCGCTGACCCACTCGTGTTCGTCGTAGCGCCACAGCGACTGCTGCACGAGGTTGCGCAGGGCGTTTTGGCCTCGGCCGATCAGGTGGCCGGGCATGGCCAAGTCCGCTTCCCGGGCGTCGAGCAGGCCGTTGAGGACGTGCGCGGTGGTGTAGCGGCTCGAGCCGTCCCGGCCCCACCAGCCCCAGCCCCCGTCGCGGTTTTGCATGCCGGCGAGGCGCCGCAGCCCGGTGGCCACGATGTCGTCGAGGACCGCGGTGGAGAACACCGGTGAGCGCTGAAATCGCTTGTAGCGCCGAGCGGCCTCGACCTCGTCTTGCTTGGCCCCTTTGGACAACGAGCCGGGGTTGAGGTTGGCCATGTCCTGGGCGAGCTCCTCGAGGCTCTTGCCCCCCGCTTGTTGCAGGGCCCGGCGGGTGAGCACCGCGGGCACAAACCGCGACAGGGTCTGTTCGGTGCAGCCGTACGGATAGTCGAGCAAATAGGGCAAAGCGTCGAGCATGGCCCCGGCGAGAGTGGGTGAATAGCGAATGGACAGCCAGCTCCGGTCGCTGCGGCGCTCCGCGGGCACATCGATGACGAGGCGGGCTTCGCCGGAGGCGTCGTCCGCGCGCAGCGAGCCGACCCCCGCGACCTGCTTTTGGGCCCCGTACAGCAGCACCGGCACGGTGAGTTCTTTGGCATCGCCCATGCCTTTGCCCTGGGCCTCGAACAGCACCGGGGCCAGGCCCTCGCCGGTCACGTCGACCCAGAGCTCGACCTTTTGTTCGCCGTGGGCCTTGACCTTCACCGTCCCGGACAGCTTCCCCTCCGGCCGGAGCAGGGCTTTTTGCAGGGTCCAGCTCGTTTTGACAGTTTGGTCTTTGTCGGAGTGATTGTGGATGATCGCGGTGAGCAGCACCCGGTCCTTCTCGCGGAAAAAGCGCGGGGTCTCGACCCGCACCAGCAGCGGCTGGGTGGTCTTGCGCTCCAGGCGGCCCTCGCCGATGCGGGTCTGTCCGTCGAAGCCCACCGCGCGCACCGACCAGGTGGTGAGGTTGTCGGGCAGGTCGATGGTCACGGTGGCGGTGCCGCTTTTTCCCGTCTTCACCGACGAGACAAAGCCCGCGGTGCCGCGGAAGTCGCGCCGCACCCGCGGCTTCTCGGCCGGGGCCGCAGCCTCGCCGCCGCCGGGGGGCGGCGGGGGGGCCGCCGGGGCCTTGTTGGCGGCCTGGCGCCTGGGGGCAGGCTTGGCCGCCGGGGCCGCCTCGCTCTCCTCCATGGGGGCGGCATCCGCGGCCACCGCGCCGAGGGCCGAGGACTTGGACTCCGCGCGGCGGGACCGCTTTTCTTTTTTGCCGCCGCCGCCGAAGCCGGCCCCGTCTTTTTCCAGGTCGTCGTCGCCCGCGCTGTCGCGCCGGCCCTCGGCGAGCTCGGCCGTGCCCTTGACCCCGCCCTCGTTGCCGTAGCGCCAGTTGCCTTCCATTTGGAAATAGCCCTGCAGCCGGTGGAACAGCGCCCAGGTCGCGCTTTGCGCGGGGTTGGCGATGGTGCCGTGCACGGGGAGGTCGCGGTTGAGGTTGCTTTCGCTCTGTACGTTGTGGGTGCGTTTTTGGGCCCAGAAGTGCGCGCGCACGTCGCCCAGCAGCTCGGGTTGGATGTACAGCACGCTCTTGTCGAACATGGTGAGCGCGACCTCCGCGGGCACCGGTCGTCCGTTCGCGTCGGTGGTCTTGATCGTGAGCTTGGCCTTCTTGCCCGGGCGGTACTCGGCCGCGTCGGCGGTGACGGTGACGTTCAGTTCGCTGTTCTGCGGGGGCACCAGGACCTCGCGCGCCTCTTGGTAGAGCACCCCGCCGGTGACGAGGGTGGCCTCGACGAACAGGTTCGGCACCGCCGCCTCGTCGACGGGAATGTCCACCACCGTGGTCTTGCCCGGCAGCCGCAGCACCCGGTAGTCGACGAGCAGGCCTTGATCAACCTTGGTCGCGAGCAGCACCGCGGCGTTCTCCTGTTCGCTTTGGATCAAGAGCTTGGCGGTGTCGCCGGGTTTGTACGTGCGCTGGTCGAGCCACAGCTCGAGTCCGGCCATGCGCTGCTTCTTCCCGCGAAACTTCGGCCCCACCACCCAGGTGATGGTGCTCGCGCGCACCTCTTGGCCCCGGTCGTCTTGGCCCACAAACGACACCCGGTACTGTCCGGTGGTCTTGCTGCGGTAGCTCACCCGGGCGAAGCCGTCCGCGTCGGTGGTGACGTCGAGCGTGTCGACCACGGTCTCGCTCACCCGGCCATCCGGCGCCCGCTCCAACGTCGCGAACTCGACCCGGCCCACCTTCTGCGCGGGGCTGCCGTCGGCGTTGCGGGTCTGGACCCGGACGTCGACCTGCTCACCGCGTGACGACCAGGGGCGCACCACCTGCACCGCGGCCAGATACCCCGTGCGGGTGAGGGCGATGCTGCCTTCGCCCTTGATGATGCGGCGCGAGAGGTCGCGCACCTCGGCCTTGATCACCAGCCGGTGGTCGCGCTTGCCGAGGTCCGCCTTCAGCGAAGCGGTGTCGACCTCGACCAGGAGCTGGCCTTTGTCGTCGAGCCGGCCTTTGCCCTCCTTGAGCAGCTCTTGGGCCGGCTTGGGGGGCGGGCCCCACCACGGGTACCACACCACCGGGGCGGGCCCGTACACGTCCCACCACGTCAGCCAATGGTAATGGTGAAAACACCCGCCGTAGCCCCGGCCGTACAACCAATCCCACGGCCCCGGGAACGACAGATCCATGGTGTGGTCCTCGCGCATCACCTTGTAGGTCACCTCCGCGTCGGTGACCGGCCCGCCGAACAGATACTCGGCCTCGATCTTCGCCTCGACCTTTTCGCCCAGCCGGGCGCTGTCCCCTGATTTGACCGTGACGGTGTACTCCGGGGCCTTGTACTCCTCGACGCGGAAGGCCGCGCCCGCGGTGTTCGCGCCCGAGCCGTCGACGCTGACCTGGATGCTGTACAGCCCGAGGGGGGCGTCGCCGGCCAGGGTCAACGAGCCGCTGCCCGCGCCGAAGGCAGACGCGTCGACGGTGGTGTCGAGCACTTGTTTGCCTTCGGGGTCGCGCGCGATCAGCCGCAGTCGTTTGACGTCGGTGGCCGGGCGGTAGCTGCCGTCCACCGCGAGCCGGGCCCAGGCGGTGAGGTCGACTTTGTCGCCGGGGCGGTACACCGGCCGGTCGGTGAGCACGGCCGCGGTGTAGCGACGCCCTTGCACCTGGGTGGGGTGATAGCCGTACCACCAGTAGTTGAGCCCGGCGTAGGCGACCTTGTCGCCGAGGGTGACGGTGGTGAGCGCCTGGTGTTGCAAGCCGGGGGCGGAGGCGAGGCCGTCCTTGTCGGTGGTGGCGCGGTGCACCTTGTGGTGCAGGGTGCTCGTGCGGTTTTTGTATTCTTGCCAGTACTCGAACAGCTTGACCTTGGCCCCCTTGACCGGCGCGCCGGTCTTGGCGTCGACGACCCAGTGAATGGGGCCTTGGGCGGTGTTCTTTTTCACCAGGGCGTACGGCACCAGCGAGATGATGCCGCGGCGGTGCACGGTGGACTCGCCCACCTCGTCGACCTCGAGCACGTAGGTCCCGGGCTTTTGCACCGGCAAGCGCACCATGGTCTTGACCGCGCGGTGGTCGGGGGTGGCCGGCAATGAGACTTGATGGGTGCCGACCACTTCGGACGCGAGCCGCGCGATGCTGCCGTCGTAGTCGGACACGAGGTTCCAGCCGAGCTGGTCGGGCCGCGCGTGGCGGTTCATGCGGTTGGGGTTGCCGCTTTTGTACGCGGCCTCGAAGGCCTGTACCGCCTTTTTCTCGTCGACGCGCCGGATGCGCACGGTGACGCTCTCGATGTTGCGGTGGGTCACCTCGAGCGACGGTTGTTCGCCCGCGGCGCGCACCCCGGTGGGCAAGAACGCAAAGTCCGGGGCGCGGATGGACCGCGCCTCGCTCTCCGCCGAGCCCTTGAACCTGCCGCTGGGGTACGCCTTGGCGTAGGTGTCGTACGCCTCGAGGGCGGCGCCGTATTGGGCCCGGCCTTGGTAGAAGCGCCCGAGCAAAAAGAGCGCCTCTTGGCCGGCGGCGGACTTGGGCGCGTCCCGGTGGGCTTGGGCGAGCAGCTTGGGCGCGGCCTCGTCGTCGGGGACTTCGTAGACCCGCAGGCTGGTGCCCACCAACCCGAAGGCTTCGTTCTCGCGCAGCTCGTGGTTGGAGTGGTTTTCGATTTGTTCTTTGTAGGGATAGCTGCCCCCATACCAGTACCATTGGAGGTTCTGAATGCGGGCCGCCCCATCGCGGGCTTGGAACAACAACGCCTGCAGCAGCCAGCTCTCGCCGGTGAAGGTCTTTTCGGGGGTGGCGTCTTTGGCGCGCATCTCCTGGAGGAGGAATTTGATCTTCCCGGTGTCGGTCAGGTCGGGGTCGTAGGCGGCGGGGAGCGGGTCAAACACCACTTCGCCCGACGGGGACACCTCCAGCCCCTGCGGGCGCGGTTGGTTTTGCCGGTGGCCGCGACCGCCGAGCTCGTCCTCGCCCTCTTCGTCCTCCAGGCCGTCGCTGACCTCATCGCCCCAGGCGTACCAGTGGTTGGTCCAGGTGCTGTCGTAGGGGGTGAACTTCGCGATCGCGGTGATCAGGTCCACCCGCACCGCCATGCGCTCGGCGGGGGGGATGTCCGTGGCGTCGGCGACGAGGGTGCGGGCCCGCTCGAGGAAATAGATCGCGTGGGTGCGATCGGTGCGGTGGCTTTGCACCCACTTGCCCTGACCCGATTTGCCCCGGTGAAAGGTGCCGCCCCGCTCCATGCCCCAGTGCGGGACCGCGAGGTACAGATTGCCGAGCACGCGGTACAGCCGCGCCTGGTTGGCGGGCGCCTTCGTGGAGAACGCCACCGCGCCAAAAAAGCGCAGCCCCTCGTCGTACTCCTGCATGCGGAACCAGTTCTGGCTCGCGCGTTCGGTGGCGTGCAGCGCGCGGGGATCTTGTCGGTGGTGGAACGCAAACCGGGCGTACAGCTCGGCCGCGTCCTTGTGGTTCTGCTTTTCTTCGGCCTCTTCGGCGTCCTTGTACAGGCTGTCCGCGGGGCCGGTCTCGAGGCTGGTCCGGTATTTCTCGACGAGGGCGGTCAGGGCCTCTTGGTCTTCGATCACCGGCGGGGGGGCGACGTCCGAGTACAAGCCCCCCTGCGGGGGCGGGGTGGGATCGACGTGGTCGGGCCGCTCGGTGGCGCGGGGGCAGGCGGCGAGCCCGGCCAACAGCAGCGCGGTGAGCAGCGGTCGGGCGGACGTGGACAATCGATGCATGGACACCTCCCGCGCGGTGCAAACGCAGCCGCGGCCCATTCGATCTATCGCGAATCCGGTCCGCGTGGGGGCTGTCTGGGCGCGGGGGTCAGCCGAGGACGTCACCCTCGGACAGCGCGATGGCCCGTGCCCAGAAATGGGCGCGCCGGTCGTCCGGGCCGAGATCGGGCAGGTGCCGGTCGGCAAACGGGGAGCGCGGGGCCCCCTCCCGCCCCGCGGCCGGGCGGCCGGCCTCGGACAGCTGGAACGTGAGGATGTGGTCGCCCACGTACACCGGCTCATCGGCCTGCAGCACCTGCGGGCTGTTGATGCGCTTGCCGCGCACGTAGGTGCCGTTGCTCGACTTGAGGTCGACGACGATGAGCTTTCGGTCGCGTCGCACCACCCGCGCGTGGCGCTTGGACAGGCCCGCGGACGCGAGCACAATGTCATTGTTGGCGGCGCGGCCGATGGTGACCTCGGCCTGGTCGAAGCGGAGGGTGCGGCGTCGCTGGTGCTTGTCGGTCACGGTGACCGAGATGCCCGCGTTCACTTGTTGGCCACCGCGGCGAGTCCCTTTTCGGCTTCTTTTTTGAGCCGCCAGCAGAAGTCGAGCTCAGATTTGAGACCGCACTTTTGGTCCTTGGCCCGGGTCCAATGTGTCTTGGCCGTGGCCCAGTCCTCGTCGACGTAGGCCCGCAGACCCCGGTAGTACTGGTTGCGCACCGATTGGGGGGCGAGCTTGACCGCCTTTTCGTAGTGAGAGAGCGATTCGTCGTCGTCGCTCAGGGGCCAGGGGGCGACGAGGTAAAAGCCCCCGAGGTAGATGTGGCCCACGCCGCCGTCGGCCTTTTCGTTGAGTTTGATCAGGGTGTTGGCGTTCTCTTTGTAGGTCGTGGCGGTGCCGCTGGTCACCGCCTTGATGAGGCCAAAGCTCGCCGAGTGGTACATGAACGCTTCGGCGTATTGGAGTTGGAACTCGATGTCGCCCTTGCGCTTGGCTTTGAGCTTTTCGAGCAAGTCGAGCGACCGTTTGCCGTGGTCGGCCCACAGCTTTTTGTTCTTGTCGGTCTCGATGGTCTTGCCCTCGATGGTGATGATGTTGCCGTAGGTCTTGGTGCGCATCACCGAGTTGAGGGCGGTGGCGAGCTTGAACATCAAATCTTCGTCACCGGGCTTTTTCTCGAGGGCGGCGCCGTACAGTTCGACCGCGCGCTGGTAGTTCTTCAGGCCCCGTTGTTTGACCAATGCATCTGCTTCGGCCACCGGGTCCGCGGCAGACGCGGGGGCGGGGGCGGGGTCTTGGGCGTGCCCGGTCGCGGCGACACACAGGCAAAACAAGGACAACAACAATGACGTGCGCATCGGGACCTCCCAGGCTCGGACGGCGCCGGGCCGTCGATGTTCAAGACGGGTCAAAAGGCCATCGCCCACGCCGGGGCCGGCTGCCCCCGCGACGCCCCGGCGGCTCTGTCGATCCGTCGACGAGGCGGGGGCGGGTGATTGGGCTCGAGCACACCAGGGAACTGAAACGAGCCGTCGTCATCCTCGTACTTTGGCTCCGCGGTGTACTGGTAGACCACCGCGCCCACGGTCTGGGCGATGACCTCGGCCACGAGCCCGAGCCCGACGGCCACCCCCACGATGGACAGGAGGCCGAGGCCGTAGGCGGCGTAGAAGGCGGCGAGGGCCCCGAATACGGTGTTGGGGTCGGGGTTGGGGTTGTTGGTCAGCGCGTACAGCGCGCCGAACGCCCCGGCGCCGACGAGGGCGATCACCACCACCGCCATCACCCCGACGACCACCCCGATGACGGCCCCGCACCCGAGGCTGGTGAGCGCGGAGGCGAGGGCCGGCCACAGGATCACCCCCCGGCCGTCGCTCAGGGTGTCGCCGACGACGGTGACCACGGTGCCGGTGGCGGCATACCGCAGGGCGAACACCAACCAGATGGCCACCACATTGACCCCGGGGATGAAGCTCAGCACCGACTGCAACATGCCGAGGGGAATGCTCAAAAGCAGCGAGGAGCCGACCCCGGCCGCCACCTGGGCCGCGAGGGTGCTGTAGTCGATCACAAACTGCCCATCGCCGTCGGCGGGCCCCTCCTCGGGCGGCACGTCGGCCCGGGGCGCGGGGGCCTCCGCCGCGGGGGCGTCGGCCGGGGGCGGTGCGGGATCGTCCGCCGGCGGGGCGCGGTCTGCGGGGTCTTCGGACATCGGGGGGGGCGGATCGAATGTGTCTGCGTCGGGCGCGACGTCGGGGGCCACCTCCTGGGCCGCCGCGGTCCAGGGGACCGCCAGCGCCAACACCAGGAGCAACCCGCGCATCATTCCGCGAGGCTACCAGGAATCGGGCTCAGAAGTAGTAGGCGATGCTGGCCTGTCCGTACGTGTCGCGGGCGAGCCACCACTCGATGGCTTTGTGGCTGGCCGCGAACACGTGGATGTCGCCGAGCACCTTCCAGTTGTCGGACAGGCGACGCTCGGCGGAGAGGCGCAGCACGCCAGAGTACTTGCCGAGGTCGGTGACGGTGGAGAGGTCGACCAGGCCGCCGCCGGTGAAGGTGGTGCCCGCGTCGTCGTTGAGGGCGAGGCGCACGCCACCGAAGAGGTCATTTTGGGTGATGGTCTTCGGGGTCTTGAGCGGGCGGTGATCGAACGTGTACTCGCCGAGGAACGTCACGTCGCACGGGAGGGTGAACGGCTCGAACCAGGTGTATTCGACCCCCGCCCCCACCGCGAACGAGGGGATGAGCCGCTTGCCATAAAGACGGCCCACCGCCTCGGCTTTGAACAGCAAGTCCCCGAGGGCGAGGCTGACGTCGGTGCCGACCTGTTGCATCAGGTCGTAGGCGGCGACGACCTCGGGTGAGGTCAGTTGGGCCACGAAGCGCGGGTCGCGGGAATGACCCGAAAACGCGGTGACCCCGACGTTGAGGTAGGGGCCGGCGTAGGTGCCGCGCAAGGCGAAGGACGGATGCCATTGGCCAAGGGGCGATTCGAACTGCGGGGTGTCGTCGATGGCGGTGGGCGGGCGCAGACGACCAGCGCTGCCGGGGAAGGTGCGCGGGCGGGAGACAGGAAGGTATTCGGCCTCGATGGAGAAGCTGCGCCCGACGAGGAAATCGGAGGAGAGCGTGTATTTGATTTTGGTGTAGGGCTGGCCGAGCTTTTGTTTTTGGTCGACGTCTTCGACGAAGTCGAGCTGGTTGACGACGTCGTTGAGGCGTGAGCCCTCGAGCACGCCCCAGTGAAACAGCCCCACGCCCCCCGCGAGCTCGAGCCCGCCGAGGGTGAGCACGTAATCGGCTTGGCGCAGATCGAGGTGGGTGCGCGCTTGGTCAACGCTGTCGAACCGCACGAACGGTCGCGCGGTCACCGTGTGCATGCCGTCTTCGGATTGGTAGGCGACCTCGGGTTCGGCCTTGGCCGCGACCCCTGCGCCGAACTTTTGGCCCACGTGCGCGGGGGGCAACACATAGGTGCGCCCGTCGAGCTGAACCGGCCCCCGGACGCTCACCGACGAGCATCCGCCCGCCCAGAGGGCGAGAAGACACATACCGGTGAGCGCCGAGAACCGCATGGGAAGACCGTCAAATGGGGGCGAAACTGTGCCTAGCGGACGTTTTTCAGGGCGGCCTTGGTGAACATCGACGCGGACAGGCCCTGGTCAAACTTGTAGTCCGAGAAGTTGATGGTGGTGGTGTTCTTGTTCTTGTGGTTGGTCATCACCCACCGGTCGGCGCGCCAGAACTTGCCGTTGTACTTTTTGTACCCCTCGTAGGTGAGGGTCTTGAGCAGCTTGCCGCCCTTGTCGAAGAACTCGATCTTGTTCACGCGGTGGGTGCCGTTTTCGACGTGAAGCACCCGCTTTTGGTAGCCGCTGTCGTCGTATTTCGGGCGGGCCTCGATGCGTTGACAGGTGGCCTCGCCACACGCGCCTTCGCCGAGTTTTTGAAAGCTGTGTTGGCCGGGGGTGAGGCCGACGATGTCCTCGAACGAAAACTCGCTGCCGAAGAACGCCCCCGAACGATTGCCGCCGGAGATGCGCCGCGAGCGTTTGGTCGCGGGCATGTACAGGTACTGTTGGTCGTCGCCGCCGCCGAGGGAGAGCAGGGCGGTGCCGCGCACGTCGTTGGGCCGGTCGAACACGAGCAGCGAGTGGTTGCCCTGGCCTTTGAGCTCTTTGGCCTTGAGGCGCATGGCCCGCTTGGTGGTCTTGCTCGACGAGGAAATCTCCATGTCGAGGGACGCGGTCATGTCGTTCCAGCCGGCGTTTTGTTGGGTGAGCTTTTGAATCGCTTGCTCCCCGGTGTTGGCGGCCAACGTGACCGACGCGGCGAGCAGCGAGAACATCGAGACGAGGGCGAAGTGAATGACGAAGGGGTTGGTGAAGGGGTTCATGGGGTGACCTCCTGATTGAGCGAGAGGGGCAAAGGCCGCGCCGCGGGTTGCGCCTCGTCGACATCGACGAAGAGCAGGGCGGCGGGGAGCACGAGCAAGTCGGCGAACAGCGCGCAGACGGCGACCAGGACCACGAGGGCGCCGAAGTAGCTGTTCATCTGGAACTGCGAAGCGGTGAGCACGAGGAAGCCACCGGCGAGGATGATGGTGGTGGTGACGAGGGCGCCCCCGACGTGTTCGAGGGTGAAGCGCACCGCGCGGTCGCCGGACAGGCCGAGGGTGACCCGGGCGTGTCGGTACTTGGTCAAAAAGTGAATGGTGTCGTCGACGATGAGGCCGAGGCAGATGGCGCCGGCCACCGAGGCGATGATGTTGATCTCGCCGAACAGAAGGCGCCAAAGGCCGAAGGCGAGCACGATGGGCAAGAGGTTGGGCACCAGGCTGAGGAGGCCGAGCTTCTTGCTGCGCAGCGTCAGCACCAAGCTCAGGGAGATGAGCAGCAGGGTGAGGAGGTTGCCCCACATCATGCTCTTGGTGTTGCGGCCGGACAGTTTGGAGAAAATCACCACCGGGGCGAGGGCGGGGGCGTGCATGTGGGCGGGGGCTTTTTGCTGCAGCCACATTTCGGCGTGGCGGGCAAAGGCGCGCACCTCCGCGCTGCTCACGTCGCGGAGCACGGCGCTGACCCGGCTTTCGCTCTTGTCGGTGGCCACCCGGTCGGCGAGCGACAAACTCTGGGGCAGTGACATTTCGTAGGCGAGGAAATACTGGGCGATGGTGGCCCGGTCGCCGGGCACGGTGAGGAAGGCCGCCGCGCCCTCGTTGAAGTCTTGGTGCAACCGCTTCACGAGGTCACTGATCGCGGCCACGTGGGTGACCTCGTCGTGGCCGCGCAGGTATTCGGCGAACGCGTCCACCGTGCGCAGGTACGCGGGGTCCTGAATGCCGCCTTCGCCCTCGGCGGGGAGCGCAAACTCGACGACGTAGATGCCGCCCAGCCGCTCGACCATGAAGTCCGTGTCTTGGCGAAAGTCCACGGACTTGTCGAAGTACTGCACGAACTGGTCGTTGGTGGTCAGGCCAGATGCCGCGACCCCGGCCACCACGGCGCACACCGCGGTCCCGCCGAGCACGGCCAACCGGTGCTGGGCCAAAAAGGCGTAGAACCGGAACCAACGATCGCGCGTCGCGTTCGTGTCGTTTTTCGCGTCAGGCACGGACAGCGGCCGCAACGACAGCACCGCGGGCAGCAACGTCACCGAGAGCACAAACGCGGCCGCGATGCCCGCCGTGGTCATGTTCGCGAGGTGGTGAAAGGGCGGAGACTCCGCAAAGTTGAGCGCGAGGAACCCGACCGCGCTCGTCGCGCTGGTGAGAAAAATCGGCCAGAGGTTCATCGTCACCGCGCGCACGAGGGCCGCGTGTTGGCTGAGGCCCTCGCGCAACCCGTGCCGGGTGCTGTGCACAATATGCACGCCGTCGGCGATGCACAGCGTCATCACGATCACCGCCGCGCACGCGCTCGGCGGGGTCATGGGAAAGCCCACCCAGCCGCCGAACCCGGCCGCGGTGGCCGCGGACAGCCCGATGACGAGCACCACCGAAAACACCGCCCAGGCGCTTCGCAGCAAAAGCACCATCAAGCCCAACATGAGCAGGGCCATGAGCGGCACCATGCGCGCGGTGTCGAGCACCGACGTGGTCATGAGCGCGTCGTTCATCATCGCCAGACCCGAGACGCGAATCTCGACCTCGGGGAACAGGTTCTGCGCTTCTTGCACCAACCGGCGCGCGGCCTCGGCGCTCTCGACCACGGCCTCGGGCCGATCCTGCGGCAAGGCGAGCAACGCGTTCACGCCCGCGGCGCGGCCGTCCTGCGCGACCAGGCTGCCGACGAGCATCGGCTCGCTCAGCACCCGGGCGGACAGCTGCGCGGGGGACAGGTCGGTCTTGCCGCTGCCGCTCACCAACCGTTCGATGATGATGTCCTCGCCGTCGGCGCGGGAGAGCGGCAGGTTGGTCAGCGACGTCACCCGGCTCGCGTGGGGCAACGACCAAGCGTGTTCGGTGAGGTAGGCCACCGCGCTGAGCGGCCCCTTTTCGAACACGGCGCCCGGGGTCGCGTCCCGGGTCGCGACCACGAACATCACGTTGTCGGTCTTGCCGTAGGTCTCTTCGAGGTGGGCCAAGGCCACCACGTCGGGCTCTTCGGCCCGAAAGAACACGCGGTAGTCGGCGCTGATTTTGCCGAACACCGCGCCCACCGCGACGAGGGCGAACAGGGCCGCGGTGACGGCGGTGACCGCGCGGGGCCGGGCGAGCACGGCCTCGGCGAATCGTTCTTTGCGGGAAACGTTGTCCATCACGGGCTCCTTCACGCGGCCTGGCCGCAGACGGTCACGTCGGGCGAAAACGCGCAGTCGGTGTCGTCGCAGTCGGTGTAGCCGTCGGCGTCGTTGTCTTCGCCATCGGCGCACGCGTCGTCGTCCTCTTCGGGCGCGCGCGGGCCGGGGCTGTCATCGCCCGGCGAGGGGGGCGGGGGGATGTTGTTCACATCGTCGGAGGTGATCATGCCGTCGGTGCACACGTCGGTGTTGGACGCGAGCAGGGCCACCTCTTGGCAGTCGCTGGCGTGCTCGAGCACGCACTGGGCGATGTCCTGGCGCAGGCCCGAGCAGGTCCCGTCCTCGAGGAGCGGGAGCGAGACCCCGCACGAGTCGAGCAGGCTCGACGCGTCGGTGCAGGGATTCGTTTCGAAACCTGTGCAAGAGATGAACTGAAGCATCACCGGCAATACGAGCGCGTGGACGAGAATGTTGCGCATCTCAGTACCCCCTCGTGGCCAGATCCGTGGCGATGTCCGCGTAGAACCAGGCGATGTCGACCCCGGTGCGCACGTTGGCGGCGGGGAGGTTTTTGCGGCCGAGCTGTTCCATGTGGTCGGCGGGCACGCAGCCGCGGAAGTTGCCCCACCGGGCCGAGTCCACCGGGCAGAGCCCGTCGGAGTGACGCACGGGCAGGTCTTCGCCCGGCTCGCTCACGATGCGGTACCCGTCGACCAGGGGCAGGGCCATGCGGTCGTGGACGCCTTGGAAAAGGCGCAGGCCGTCCTCTTCCTCGTCGGACGGGGCACAGGCCGCGGGCAGCATCGCGTCCTCGTCGACGAGCGTGCCCTGCGGGCGCGAAAAGCCGGCCCAGGATTGGTAGTAGACGCCGGGGGCGTTCACGATCGCGTCGTTGAACGCGATGGCTTGGCTTTCGGAGAGCGCGGCCAGGCTCTCGCGCAAGTGGATGTTCTCGTCGAGGTCTTCTTGGGACAGCCACGAGCCGAGCGCGGTGGCGAGCGCGTTGATCGCTTCTTCGGTGTCGCCGCCGGGCAAATACCCGAGCGCTTGGTCGGCGACGGGCGTGCCCCGGTGCGCGGTCCCCACCGTGGTCACCGACGCCACCGCCGCGGGGATGGTGTCCTCGCGCACGTCGTCGTCGTCGAGGTCGAGCCACAGCCCGTTCGGCGAGGTCAGGTACCGGCAATCGAGCCCGCCCAGCGAATGGCAAATCAGGTTCACGCGGGGCTTGCCGGTGAGGTTTTTGATTTCCTGTACCCGGTCCCAGAGCACGGCCGCTCGACGAGGGGGCGCTTCATAGGGGGGCACCACCGCGAGGTACACGTCGTGGCCGGCGGCGCGCAGGGTGTCCACGATGCGGTCGCTCCAGGAAAAGAGCGGGGACACGTCGATGCCGTTCACGAGCAGGATGGGGTAGTCGGTGCCGCCGTCGCGGGGCGCGCGGTTTTTGGCCTCGATGCACCCATCGCCGAACAGCACACAGCTTGCGGCCAACGTGTCGCCGTCGACGGGCAGCAGGTGCACCACCCCGTCACAGCCCGCGGTGGAAAACGCGGTCTCGAGATTGTGGAGATCGGTCTCGGTGAGCGAGCTGCACTCGACCGGGAGGTGGTCGATGCCGGTGCAGCGCTCGACGTCGACGCGCAGCTGTTCGCAGCGGCCCTCGCCCTGGATCACGCCGGTCACGTCGAGGCCGAACACCTCGAGCGACGGGTCCTCCTCGAGGAGCGGCCCGCACGCACAGGCAAAAAAGACCCCCAAGGAGAGGCCGGCCGCGCGCATCAGTGCCCCCGGTCCGCAAGGTCGCTGACGAGGTCGACGTAAAAATCGGCCGCGTCGAACCCGGTGTTGGGGTCACGCCCCGCGTCGGCCATGCGCCCGACGAGGTCGTAGTGATCGGCGACCACACAGCCGCGGAAGTTGGCCCAGCGCGCGCTGTGCACCGCGATCTCACCGTCGGCGGGCGAACGCAGCCGCGCGTCTTCGGTGTCCGCGACCTCGGCGTAGGGCATGAGCGGGACCAAGAACTCCGACGCGTCGTCCATGGTGTGCTCCCCGCGCAGGAGGTGCACTTCGCCATTGCTCGCGGTGCACCAGGCGTCGAGCACCTCGTCGGAAAAGGTCACTTCCTTCGTGGCTTGGCTGACGCCGGCCCAGCTTTGGCGGTAGATGCTGGTGGTGGCGGTGATGGTGGCGTCGAACACCGCGCCCCGGTCGAGGGTGATTTCCGCCAGCGCGTCCCGCACCAGCTCTTCACGTTCTTCGCGGGTGGTGCCGTCGGGGCCGCCGGCCATGGCGAAGGCGGTGTTGGTCATCTCCCCCGCGGGCAGAGCCAGGAGCACATCCGCGAGGTTGGTGCCCTTGTGGGGCGTGGCGATCGTGGTCACGGACGCGATGCGAGATTCGACAAGCGCAAAGGTATTGAACTCATCCTTGAACAGCCCTTCGGGCGAGGTCAGGTACCGGCAGTCGAGGCCGCCCACCGCCCAGCACACGAGGTTGACCTTCTCCGCCCCGCGCTGGGCCAAATGGTTCTGCACCTGCTGCCACAAGGACGCGGCCCGGACCTCGCGGCTCTCCCAGGCGGGCAGCCCCACGTAGCCGACCTCGGCCTGGTTGCGCCGCTCCACCGCGTCCAGCACCCGGGGGGCCCAATCGAACACCGGTGTGTCGTCGATGCCGGACACAAACAGCACCGGGTAACGCGGGCGCTTTTCCTGCGCGTCGATGAGCGCGCCGGGGCAGTCCCACCCGAAGGTGGCACACGCGGTCTCGTCCACCACGCCCTCATCGTCGCGCAACGCGGCGCAGCCCTCATCGTCGAGGCGCGCCTTCAGCTCGGTTTGGGCCCCAGGCCAGGCTTCACAGGCCCCGAGGTCGCGCACCCGCAGGTCACAGAGGGACAGGGCCTCTTCGAGGTCATCGCACAGCCCCACGGGGGCGCAGCCGGTGGCCGCCATGGCGACGAGCAGGAGGAGCGCGCGCCTAGTCACGATATTCCTCGTGGATCACATCGGCGGCGCGCTCGCTGAGCATAAAGATGGGCATCGCGATGAACGTGCCGGGAATCTCTGGAAACACCGACGCGTCCATCACCCGCAACCCCGCGGTGCGCTTGACCCGGAAGTGGCTGTCCACCACCGCGCGGTCGTCGTCGTCCTTGCCCATGGGGTTGGTGCAGCACGCGTGGTGGCCCCAGGCCTCTTTGCGGGCCCAGGCCGCGATGTCGTCGTCAGTGACCACTTCGGGGCCGGGGGTGACCTCGATGAGCGGGTCCCCTTCGTTTTGGCTGCGGGCCCGATCCGCGAAGCGGCGCACGAGCTTGACCCCTTCGACCACCGCGCGCAGGTCCTCGTCGTGGAGCGGGTCTTCCTCGTCGAACGCGTTGAACTGGATGGTCGGCCAGTTGAACGGGTCTTTGTCCCGCAACCGGATGACCCCGTCGTTGTTCTTGGAGTGGGCCTTGAGGATGAGCCAAGAAAAGAACTTCTTTTCGCGGACCGCGTCCTCGGAATAGCCGGGGTAATAGCCGCGCGCGTCCGACGGGGTGGCGAAGATCTGCAGGTCCGCGTCGGGGCGATTCGGGTCTGAACGCACCAACGCCGAGGCGAGAAACCCATTGGTGTTGTAGGCGCCGGGGCGGTCGGCCATCCAATCGAGCAGGCAGGGGTCGTCCATGTCCACGCGGCCGAGCCGGCAGTTTTTGAGGATGTCGCTGTCGCGTTCCATCTCGGTGACGACGGAGACCTCGGTGCGATCTTGCAGGTTGGAGCCCACCGCGGGCACGTGCGCCACGACGTCGATGCCCATCTCCTCGAGGTGCGCGCGCTCGCCCACGCCGGAGAGCATGAGCAGCTGCGGGCTGTTGAACACGCCGGCGGAGAGGATCACGTCTTTTTCCGCGCGGAAGAGCACCGGGTCCGACGCTTCGCCGGGGGTGCCGAGCCCCGCTTTGTAAAGGCCCTTGCCCGCTTGGGCGATGACGCCGATGGCGCGCGGCGGGTCTTGCTCCTCGTCGAACACCACCTGGGTCACGAAGTGGCCGGTCTTGACCGTGAGGTCGTAGCCCGCGGCCACGGTGTCGAGAATGAACTCGCGGGTGCCGTTGCGGCGGCCGTCTTTGGTCGCGACGGGCAGACGAAAAAGTCCCTCGGTCTCGCCCGCGCTCACCGCCTCGTTGAGGTCCGCGGTCGAGAGGGTGGCGAGATTTTTCGCGGTGCCGTCGACGCCGGGCAGGTCGGTGCCGGGGCCGAGGTCGTCCGACTCATCCGCGAGCACCGAGGCGGCGGCGGAGAAGAAGTCGAACACCGAGCGGTCGTTCATCGCCAACGTGGGGTCGGCGTTTTCTGTGGAGAGCCATTCGGCCACGCGGTCTTGGTAGGCGCGCATCTTCACCGCGCGAAAGCCGCCGTCGCCGGTGCGCTCGGACAGGCGGTTCCAGTCGGACGCGGGCGGGACCACGGTGACCATGGCGTTGACCGCGGTCGAGCCGCCGAGCGCGCTGCCGCGCGGGTAGAGGATGCCGTCGGGGGTGTACTTGGAGTCGGTCTCGTCGATGGCGCGGTCTTGGTGGTGCTGCACGAAGAACCACCACGCGAGGTCTTCGTCCTCGGTCGAGAGCGCGTGGTAGGCGGGCACCTGGTACTTGAGCTTGCCCCCGACGTCCTCGCCGGCTTCGAGCAGCAGGACCTTGTGGCCGAGCCGGGCCAGGCGCGCGGCGAGCGGGCCCCCGCCGGCCCCGGAGCCGACGACGACGAACTCGTAGGTCGGCTCGGCCGGGGTCTCGGTGACACACCCGGTCAGAAGGACCGCCGCCGCCAGGAACCACACAGTGCGTGACATGTCGGGAAGTGTGTCGACGGCTTTGGATCCCCACAAACGTCGAATTTTGCACGGGCAATTCGAAATTCCGCCGGTCCCGTGCCGCGGTGCGGCAAGGGGCCGGAAACACATGGTTTTCCAGATTCGTTCGAGTCCTGATCACAATATGACGAAAAATCTCACATTTTCTTACCCGCCAAAATCGCCACGATGGCGATGTGACTGCCATGGAATCTCAAAGGCTCACCCGCCGCCGCGCCCTGCAAATCCTCGCCGCCCTCACGGTGGGGCCCGCGGCTGCCTGCGGCCCAGGACCCGAACCCGACGACGACCCGTGGACGCTCCCCGCAGAGCTGCCCAAGGTCGCCGGCGGCACCGATGCGGACGATGTCCGCGCGCTCATGGACGTGCTGTTGCCCGCCGAGACCGACGCGGAGGGTCGCCTGCTCAGCCCCGGGGCCGGGGATGTCTATGCCTTTTCCATCCTGCAGCTCGATCACTACATCCCCTTGGCCCAAGGCCAGGGTCTGCTGCCCCCGTTGCCCGACACCCTGCTCGGCGACGCCATGGCACTGGACGCGTTTTTGGTCTCTGGCCTCGCGGGCGAACTCAACCGCTGGGCCGCTGACCTCCGGCCGTTCTCCCGCTTCGCCGACCTGAGCGCGGCCGACCAAATCACATTGGTGGACGACGCCTTCGACGATCCCGAGCGGCGCCCGGTGGTCGAGTTTGTCCGCGGGGTGTGCTTTTTGGCCTACCTGGGCGCGGTCAAAAACGACAAAGGCCTCGTCGAGGTTGGCTATCCCCCATTCGAAAACTTCGACGACGGCCTCGCGGTGTCCGGCTACCCCCGCACCCCCCAAGGCCGCCTCATCGACGCCGAGACCGAGGACCTCACCGAGCTCGCTGCGCTCGGTCAGCTCGACGACTACACCTACAACCTGAATCCGCCCCCGCCGGCCGACGATTTGTCGTCGCTGCTCACCCCCGGCGGAGACCTTTTGTGAGGGCCGTCTGATGGAACGCTGTGACATTGCCATCATCGGTTCGGGATTTGGCGCCGCGGTCATCGCCGCCCGCCTCGCCGCGCATCTGCAAGAGGCCACCGACGGGGCCTACCGCATCGTGTTGCTCGAAAAGGGCCCCGACGGCACCGGCACGTTCGACCCCGACGGCGACGTGCAAGACATGAACCCCCAGGGCAACCGCTACCGCCACAGCCTCAGCCCCGACTACCTCGCCGAGGTCGCCGACCTCTACACCGACCCCGTCGGCCGCTACCGCCCGGGCTCTCCCTCGATGAGCGTCATCGCGGGCAAGGGCCTCGGCGGCGGGTCCAATGTCTATTGCGGCGTGAGCCTGCGCAACCCCACCGAGAGTTTCGAACGTCTCGACGGGGACCGGCGCTATTGGCCCGCGATGTATTCGCGCGCCGGCCTCGATGGCCACTACGCCACCGCCGAACAGCAGCTGCACGTGCGCCAGATGCGCTGGACCGACGACAACGCCCCCCATTGGCAGCTCTGCACCAAACGCGACTTGGTGTTCGCCGAGGGCGCGAACCGCATCGGGGCCACCGCGGTGCCGCTCAAGTTGAGCAACCTCGACGACCCCAACGAGGGTTGGTGGACCCAGGGCCGCCGCTTTCAGGGCAAACAGCACCTCACCGGCAACTACCTCGCCGACGCCAAAGAGGCGGGCGTCGAGTTTTGGACCGGGTGCACGGTCAATGACATGGCCCCCGATGGCGCGCGCTACATGCTCTCGGTCACCGACCGGCGCCGGGGGCAGAATAAGTCCATCGACCTCGAGGCGCGGCTGGTGTTCGTCGGCGCGGGGGCGGTGGGCAGCACCGGCATCTTGTTGCGCTCGGAGGAGAACTTCTTGGGCGCGCGTGCGCTCGATCAGCGCGCGCACCAGACGGGCACGCCCCTGCTCGGTCGACACGTGTCCGGCAACGGCGACTACGGGGTCACGGGTTTTGTCGGGCCGCAATACGAGCGTCTCGTCGAGGGCCACAAGGGCAAACCGATGTCGAGCTTCTCGCCGAGTTTCTGGCCCGACCATCGCTTCATCATCATCCCGTTTCATACCCCGCCGCTCTACCTCGCCCAGGAGCAGGTCAGCTCGTTGCGCCCGGCCGAACACCCCGACGCGGTGGGGCGGGGCAGCACCGGCCCGGCTCGACGACCAGACGGGCGCGAGGTGCCCCATTGGGGCCCGGGGTACAAAGATCGGCTCAAGTTCTTTTCCGACCGGGTGCTCACCATGGGCGTGCTCTGTTGGGACGAGGGCGAAGGCAAAATCGAGCTGGGCCCCGACGAGGAGACCGTGCAGGTGAGCTGGGCCGAGACCCACCCCGAGACCGAAGCGCGCTGGAGCGTGGCCGCGGAAAAGATGCGAGCGATTTACCGCGCCCTCGACGGGGACATGATGCTCGACAACTACCGGCACCGGGGCACGGTCAACACCGCGCACCCCTTGGGCGGCTGTCGCATGGCTGATTATGGAGAGCCGACCGAAGGCATCGTGAACCCGGACGGCGAGCTGTTCACAAATCCCAACCTGTTTGTGGTCGACGGCGCGATCATCCCCTGCGCCCTCGGCGTGAACCCGTCTCTGACCATCGCCGCGGTGGCGGAGTCCATCGCCGCCCGGCTCATCGCCGGCGACGGGACAACGTCATTGCTCGAGCGGCTCTCGGGGAGCTAAGCCCTCTTCGGACGGCTCTTCTTTTAAGAACGACAAGAGCGCGGGTAAGAGCAAGAGATCGCAGACCAAGGCGAAGAAGATCGCCAGCGCGCCGAGCACCCCGAAGGTGCGGCTGGTCATAAACGCGCTCAGGCCATTGATGCCGAAGCCGACCACGAGCACCACCGAGGTGATCAGCACCGCCCGGCCCGCGCCGGTCACCGCCTTGGCGATGTGGGCCTTGCGCGCGCCCTCTTCGCGGAACCGCGAGAGCAAATGGATGGTGTCGTCGACGGCCATGCCGATGGCCACGGTGAACACGATGGTGCCGGTGGGGTTGAGCCGCCACTCGGTCAAGCGCATGAACAAAAGACAGAGCAACAGCGGCAAGAGGTTGGGCACCAGGCTGATGAGCGCGGTGAGCACCCGGCGAAAGAGCAAAAACACCACCAGGGTGATGAACGCGATCGCCATCAAGAGGCTCTTGAGCATGTCTGTGGAGAGCCGGTTGAAGCCGCGCAGGGCCACGAAGGGGATGCCGCTCATGTGAATGGAAAGTTGCGGCGCGGCGGTCTCTGCGGCCTTCACGTGGTCGTCGAGGGCCGCGCACAGGTCGGAAAAATGGCTGCCCCCCTTGTCCTGGGTCCAGACCATGACGCGGGCCCGGGTCTTGTCCGCCCCGAGCACGCGGGAGGTGGCGCGGTCGTCGGCGAGGAACAACAGCTGCACGCTCTCGGCCCGGGTCGCGGGCAGGGTGGCCTCGCCGGTGAGGGACTTTTTGAGCGCGCGCATCATCTTGCCCGGCCCTTGGACCGCGCGCACATCGGGGAGGGCCGCGGCCCGGTGCTCGAGGGTGTCGATGGCCAAGAGCGCGGCCTCGTCGAGCACGTCGCCCGACTTGGCCTGGATGTCGAGGTGCAGCGTGACCATGCCCGAGAGGTGCGCGTCGATGCGGTCGGCGGCCTTGGTGGTCTCGTGGTCGTCGCCGAGCACGTCGCGCAGGGCGTTGTCGATGGGGATGGTGTCCGCGGCCCAGCCCCCGGCCGCGAACAGCAGCGCGGCGAACGCGAGCACGCTGATGCGGTACCGCACGGCGACCTCGGCGACCTTGCCGAGCCAGGGGGTGATGCGGTCCTTGCCCTGCTCGGGGGGCCGCGGCCTTCGCACGTAAAACAGCCCCAAGGGGAGGATGAGCAGCGCGGACAAAAACGCGAGCAGCACGCCGAGGGCCGCGAACAGGCCAAAGCTCTGCAGGATGGTCATGTCCGCCGCGAGCAGGGACAAGAAGCCTATCGCGGTGGTGACCGAGGCCAAAAAACACGCGCGCCCGACGTGGCCGAACGCGAAGATGATCGCCTCTTCATGCCCGGCGTCGTCGCCGTCGGCGGACCGGGTCTCGACCAGGCGCTGGTGGTAGCGGCTGATGACGTGAATCGCGTCCGCCACCGCGATCACCGGGAGCAGCGTGGCGTAGACCTGCGAAATCATGCCGATGGGTTTGTCCGCCCAGCCCATGACCCCGAACGTCATCGCGGTGGGCACGATGGCGGCCAGCGACGGGATGAGCACCCCGTACCAGGAGCGAAACAGGGCATAGAGGAGCACGACGATGGCGAGCAGGCTGAGCAGCAGGAAAAACGTCTGGTCGGTCTTGATGCCTTCGACCATGTCCGCGCGCACCGCGGGGATGCCGGCGGTGAACACCTCGATGCCCGGCCGGGCGGAAATGGGGGCAAGCGCGGCCCGGATGCCCGCGAGCACGGGTTCGAACGCGAGGATGTTGTCCGCGTCGAGGTCGAGCTCGATGAACATCAGGGTGCGGCGGCCATCTTTTGACAGGACCATGGGCACGAGGTCGTCTTGGGAGACGAGCAGCGCACGGGCCTTTTCGTCGTCGAGCCCGTCCACCCGTTCGCGCACGCTCTTGAGCGAGAGCGCGCCGGCCTCGTCGGCGGGCAGCTTGATCGCGAGGGGGTTGAGCACGGTCTTGACGCCTTCGACGTCGCCCACCGCGCGTTCGATGTCGTCGAGCACCACCCGGCCTTTTGCGCCGAGCACAAAGTCGCCCTCGGTCTCGACGAGCACAAACAAGAGCGACTCGTCCGTGCCCCAGTAGTCGATGAAGTCGAGCAGGTGGGCGACGGCGGGGTCGCTCGAGCCGAAAAACGACTGGAACCGAAAATCGATGCGCTGGCGGGACAGGCCCGCGCAGCAGAGCACGAACACCAAAAGGCCCAGGGCCCAGGCCGTGCGCCGATGGGTGAGCACCCACCGCGCGATGGCCGCGAACGTCGACGGCGGCGCCTCGTTCACTCAGGCCTCCAGCCGCGCGAACTTCTCCCGCGCCCGGTCGATGTCCGCTTGGTAGGTGCCGCGCAAAAACTTCAGGCAGATGGTCGAGCTGAACCACACCACCTGTGGGCTCGACGTGGTCTCGCGCAGGTTGACGTCGGAGTCGCCGCTGATGAAATGGCCGAACGCGCCCATGGGCCCGGACAGGACAAACGCCAGCAGCGGCCACGGGCTCCACAGGGCGAGGGCGGCGAGGGGGCCGCCCCAGAACATCACGAAGCTGACGACGTGCACCCACAGGTTGAGCGGGTGGGTGTGGCGCAACACAAACGCCTCGTAGGCGGTGAGGGCCACCGCTTCGTCACCACCAGGGCGTGTAGCGTCCGACCCGTTGTTGGTACGCGCGGTACCCATCGCCAAACCTCTCGATCAGCATGCGCTCCTCGCGGGGCAAGCGCACCACCGACGCGGCCATCATACCCAATGCGTTGAGCCCGCCGACCAGAACATTCGCGGTGCAGAGCAGGATGCCGATGCCGGTGAAGAACAGCACGGTGTACATCGGGTGCCGCGCGAAGCGGTACGGCCCGGTGGTGACGAGCTGGTGCGCGTCGCGCAACCGCAACAGGGGGTGGAAGTTATCGCCCAGAGCGTGGTGCACCCAGGCATAGAGCCCGGTGGTGAGGCCGATGAGGCCAAGGCCCACCCATTGCAGCCACATGGGCACGGGCAGATCCGCGAACGCAATCCACGACGGGCGCACCAGCCACAGCACCACGCTGGCGAAGAACACGGGCTTCATCGCGGTCATGAACACCGCGAGCACGGGGTGTTCGCTCATGGTGGCGGGCTCTTGCCCCACCCGGCGCAGGTAGAAGAACCGCACGCCAAAAAACGCACACGTGGCGAGCACAAACCCCAGGCGCAGCCAGTGAGCAGCCGACATGCGCTCAGTCTACGCGACGACGCGCGCGTTGTTGGCGCCCAAAATCGCGTGTAGCCTGCGCGCCATGTGGTGGTTTGTCGTCTCGTTGCTCGCCTCCGCGCCGTCGCTGGACACCTGTGTCACCGACCGCGCGCTCGCGTCCCAAGAGCCGGCGTATCGCGCGCTGCTGTTGCGCAAGCTCGACAAGGCGTTCGCGCAGCACCCGTCCCCCGACGCGGCCCGGGTGAAGCAGGCGCTCAAGGCCCTGCCGCGCGCGGAGGACAAAGCCACGCGGAGCGAGGCGTGGACGCGGTCGCAGGCGGGCAAGGCCGAGGCCCGGGCCGCGCGCGGGTCGGGCATGTTCGGGGCCGAGGCGTGGGCGGACGCGGCGCTGTTGTACGTCGCGCTGGGCGCGGACGAAGACGCGCGGCGGTGCTTGGCCAAGGCGCGCGCGGTCGCGAAAGAGGCGTCGCAGGATGCGTTCTCGGCGGTGCCGGCCCTGAGCAAGATCGCCCAGGTCGAGGCCGGGTTGGGCCAGAAGAAGGCCGCGCGCTCGACGGTGAAGCAGGCGGAGCGGTGGCTGCCGAAGGTGAGCGAGGGGGTGCGCATCGGGCGGCACGCGGACGTGGCCGAGGCCTACCTGGCGCTGGGGGACGCACGCGGGGCGCGGCGTCATGTCGATGATGCCATGGCATTGGCCCGTGCGCAGACCGACCCCCGCGAGCGCCGGCGCGCGGGATCGAGTCTCATGCACTTTGGGCGCATGTTGGTGAAGCGGGGCCGCACCCCGTGGGCGGTGGGCCTGCTCGACGCGATGGACGTGTCCGGCCGGTCGAACGCCTTATCGCACTACATCGAGGTGGCCGGTTATGACGACGACTGTGCGGCGATCGAAAAACTCCTCGGGCAGTACCAAGACAAGAACGCGCGGGTGTACGAGGCGGTGAGCCAAGCCCGCGGGGGGTGTGCGTCCTACCCGGGGCGCGACCGGATGGTGTCCGCGGCGGTGACCATGCGCGCCCCGGGCCCCCTCGGCGACGTGGCCAAGAACCGCTTGGCCACCTACTACGCCGCGCAGAAACAGTGGCAAGCGGCGGACAAGCTCATCGCGGGGGACAAGTCGCGGCTGCAACGGATGCGGGCCTACGCGGACATGGCCCGGGCCGCGGCCCAGGCGGGGGAGGTGGGGTGGGCGAAAAAATGGGCCCACCGCGTCACCGAGGTCGCGGACGGGTCGGGCACCCGCGACGACCAAGACGGGGCCTGGGCGGACGCGGCCTCGACGTTCTACACCGTGGGCGCGATGGCGGAGGGGGACGCCGCCGCGGCCCGCATCGTCCGCCGCGGGCCGTTTGTCTCGTCCACGGGGTGGGCCTGGGAGCGCGCGGTGGGCCACATCCAGCGCGGGGAGGGGGAGGCGGCCAAGGCCGCGTTCGCCCAGCTCGAGCCCGACGACCAACTGCACTTCGCGGTCATATACCTGGGCGATGACAAGGCCCGGGCCAGCGGCGTGCTCGACATGGTGTGTGCCGCCCGCTAGCGCATGGCCACCGCCGAGCCGGCCACGTCCTCCTCGAGCAGGACCACGAGCCGTTCGTCCCCCCCGGGGGTGGGCTTGTCGAGGGGAAAGCAGGTGACCAGCGCCACCCGGTGCCGCCCGGGCACCGAGCGCACCGCAGAGACTTGGCGGCGGTCGACCACTTCCTGGGCGATGACATGGTAGGTGTGTTCGACCCCGTGACGGTCCTCGAACAAGAACACATCCCCGAGCACGACCTCGCCCAGAAAATGCATATGCGTGTCCCGGTGCCCGCCCACCACCGCGGTGCCGTCCGCGCCGATGGCGGGGGTGCGCATGGTGTGCCCGGGGCCGAAGGCCATGGTGCGCAGGCTCGAGCCCTCGAGCACGAAGCGTTCGACGTCGAGCCGGGGCACGCGCATCTTGGCGTGCACGGACAAATCCGCCCCCGGCCAGGGGGCGGTCGTTTGACCGGTCTCTTGTTCGTGCGCAAACGCGCGGGCGATGAGCACGTGGGCGAGCGCGGCCTTGGCCGGGATGTACAGCGCGTGGGCGACGAGCGCGCCCCCCGCGACAAGGCACATCACCCCGAGGGCGCGCCGGGCCCGGCTCACGCGATCCCCCGGCGGTGGCCGACGAACAGCATGCCCAGGCAGAGCAGCATCAAGCCGGCCCAGAGGTAGCCGAGCAGCCCGAGCCCCCCTTGCGGCAGCTCGCCCACGTCGTGCGCGGCCGCGACCTGCACCGGCGAACGGTCCACCGCCACCAGGCTGGTGTAGGCCGAGACCAGGTGGTGCTTGAGCGCGACCTCGGTGATGCGCTTTTTCTGCTCGTCGTAGGGCAGGCCACGGTCGTGTTCGAGGGCGTCGATTTCGCGGCGGCCGTGCAGCTTGTGCACGCCTTCGGCGGATTCGCCCCCCGGGAGCTCGACGTCGAGCACGAAGCGGTCATCGCCGTGTTTGCCCGCCACCGTGACGGTGCCGTCGAGGTCTTTGCCGCGCACGGTCACGAGGATGGGCTCGCCTTGGTAGAGGTCGGGCAACACCCGCGGGAACATGTCGAGCACCTGCCCGGAGAACTTGACCGTGAGGTCGGTGAGCACCGGGCTCTTGAGCGCGCCGAACAGCGCGGACATCTTCTGTTCGACCTCGCCCACGTCGGCGATGTAGGTGAACGTGCCGTGGCCCTTTTCCGCGGCCTTGGTCATAAAGTAGCTGTTGGGGGCGTGGCCGATGCCGACGGTGAAGAGCCGGCTCTGGCCCAGCTTCTCGTCGATGAGCGCGAACAGACCTTGTTCGTTCGAGACCGCTCCGTCGGTGATGAACACCACCTGCCGCACCTGCCGCTTGACCTCCGGGTGCGCGGTGAGCGCGCCCTCGAGCGCGAAGTACATCTCGGTCCCGCCGTCGGCCTGCATGTCCACGACGAAGTCCCGCGCGGACTCGAGCCGTTCGCTGGTCGCGGGGGCGCTCTGGTCGAACAACGAACGGGTCTTGTCATCGAACTCGATGATGTTGAACGCGTCCTGGGGCCGAAGCTCGGCGAGGGCGTTGTGCAACGCGCGCTTGGCCGCGTCCATGCTCACCCCGTGCATCGACCCCGAGCTGTCGACGACGAACACCACTTCGCGGGTGAGCCGTTTCTTGGCCGCGGGGGCGGTCTTGGGGGGCGTGATCATGATCGCGCGGTAGTCGTTGGCGATCATGTCCTCGGCGAACACCGCGACCTGGGGGGCGTCCTTGTCCACCGCCTCCCAATGCAACACCAAGTCGCGGTCGGCGGGGATCTCGTCGGCGTCGAGCCGCACGCCGTAGCGTCCCGCCTGCAAGGGGGTGACGTGGGCCGGGTGGTAGAGGCTCTTGACCTCGCTGACGGCGAACCCGGGGCGGACGTCGGCGCGGAAGGTCACGGGGTGTTTTGGCATCGGGGACAATGCGGTTGCAGGCAGCGGCGCGCTCTCGGTGGCGCTCGCTTGGTAGCGGGGGGTGATGGCGAGGGGCACGCGCACCTCCGCGGTCCCGCGCTTGTAGGACAGGAGCTGTTGGTACTCGATCTCGACGGTCACGGTCTCGCCCGGCCCCACGTTGGCGACCTCGGTGGTGAAGAGGTTGGGCCGGTGTTGCTCGACGAGGGAGGCGCGCTTGCCGGTGCGCTTGGCCTCTTCGAATTCTCGACGCGCGGCCCCCTTTTCACGGATCTCGCCTTCGATGAGGCGTTGGCCGATGCGCAGCGTGAGCCCATCCACCGCCGCGTTCTCCGGGAGGGGAAATGCGTACACCCCGTCGACCACCGCCGGCGAGTCATTCTTGAACTTCTGCCGCACCGTGGCCCGGACGATGAGCCCCTCGACGCTGAGGTCCACGTCGGTGCGCAACCGGGGCGCGGCTTCGTAGGTGCCCGGCTCCTGGCCCGCGTACAACAATGTGCCTTGGTGTACGTCGTCGAGACGCATCTGGGCCGCGTGCGCCGGCAGGGGCACAAACGCCGCGAACAACACCCCGACAAACGCGAACGCGATCGCCGCGGGCAACACACAGGACAACGAGGGGGAGCAAAGCGTGGACTTCATATCGGCAAGTCACCTCCTGGCCCGAATAAAGCGAGGAGCGTGCCAGGGCCGAGGAGCGCTTGTTCAAGCGGTCTGGGTGGGCGAGTGTGTCGGCGGGGCCACAAGGCGTGTGTCGATTTGACAGTGGCGTTCGCCGTGGGCCGACTCATGGTAGGAAAGGGCAGGGGGTCGCGGTTGCTCACGGCACAGATCGATGCGTTGGTCATGCAAGACCAAGAACAACCCTGTCGCGATGTCGACGAGGCGCTGGAGATTCTGGGCAAGGCGGCCCGGGGCAAAAACGTGGCCGAAGTCCGGGCCACCCTTCGGCTCGATCGCGACCTGGTGATGAGCTGCCGCATCCGCGACCGGGGCAGAGCGTTCTCGGTGGACAATCTGTCCCCCCCGAAGAACTACGCGTTGAGCCGCGACGGTCTCGAAAAAGCGTTCGCCGACGTGGTGCGGTTGCTGCACGACCGGAATGAGACTGCGTTGGCCGCCTACACCCGCCTGCTCGAGGGACGACCATGACCGGGGAGCGCCGTGCCCAAGTTTGACGCCGACAGCGCGACCTGCCTGGTGTTCACCTACAAAGAGGGTGTGCTCAGCCCGGTGGCGCACGATCTGATCTTGACGGTGACGAAGTTCTCGATCGACCTCGACCTGTCCGGGGGGCACGTGAGCGCGCGGTTTGATCCCATGTCATTGCGGGTTGTGGACGCGGCCAAAAACGGCGAACCGGTTCCGGGCAAGCTCGCGGACAAGGACAAGGCGGAGATCGAGGCCAACATCCGCAAGGACGTGCTCCACCCCGACCGGTTCCCGGACATTTATTACCTCGCCAACGAGCTGGCCCCCGAGGGCGACGGCTTTCGGGCCGCGGGCAAGCTGCACCTGCACGGCCACCAGCAAGCAATGAACCTGGTGTCGCGCAAGGTGGGCGACGTGCAACGGGTGGAGACCAAAATCCATCAGCCGGATTTTGGCATCAAGCCGTTCAAGGCGATGCTCGGGGCCCTGAAGGTCAAGCCCGCCCTGACGGTGCGCGTCGACGTGCCCCTCGAGTAGCTACGCGCTCTCTGTCCCTTCGAAGGCATCCTTGAGGCGGCGCCCAATGCTCTTTTCCAGGCGGGACGCGTCGATGCCCGCGGCCTTGGCCAGCATGCCGAGCTTGAGCTCAACTTTGACGTCACGGTCGCTGACGTCGATGCTGCCTTTGACCCCGGTGCCCTTGAGGTCGGCGTGGCCGCCGGACCATTTCGCCTTCACCCCGTACTTGGCCATCATCTCTTCGAACCCCGCCACTTTGGACTTGGCTTCGTCGGTGCTCATGCTGTGCGGTTGGGTGACGCGGACGTCGGCCATGCTGCTCTCCTTGTCGAAGCGGGGGGATCACACAACGGGTGACCCGTGGATCACTTCGTGATGGTCCCGGTGTGGTTCATGTTGCCGAACTTATCCCAGAACTCCACGGTGAGGGTATTGCCCGCGGCTTCGAACCACACAAACCCCTCGGTGGTGTCGTCGGCGAAGTCGGTGGGGTGGTTGCCGTCGTCGACGCGGAACTCCGTCGTCTTGGCCCCCGCGCCGGCCACAATGAATTGCGTGCCCTGACAATCGGTGGTGATCCACTGGCGGTTGTGGTCGTGGCCAGCGAGATAAAAGTCGACGTTCCCGCAGACATACCCCTCGATGAACTCTTGGATCTTGGTGCCGTTGGCGAGGGGAATGAAGTCAAAGCCCTCGTAGGTGCCCGCGTTGCCGTGTTCGCCGTTGGAGTAGTACGGGTGGTGTCCGTAGGCGATGCGCCAGGTCGCCTGGCTGTTGGCGTAGGTCGTGGCCAAGAAGCTCTGTTGGTCGTCGGTCAGATCGGAGAACCACGAGAACAAACCATTGAAAAAGATCGAGCTGGTGTCGATCGCGATCATGTCCACCGCGCCGTGGGTGTGCAGGTAGTACCGGCCGGGCATGTTCCACTTGTCCGACACCGTGCTGTAGTCGACCTGGATGTTGCCCGGCCCGAGCTGGACCCCGGCCCCGAAGATGCCGCCGTCGTGGTTGCCGAGCGCGGGGTAGAACTGAATGTCGAGGTTGGCGTACACATCCTCGAACTTGGTTTGCCATTGGGGATCGTCGATGCCGTCCACGCCCTCGTTGTAGAAGTTGTCGCCGAGCAACAAGCCAAAGTCACACCCTTGCTGCAGGCAGACCGTCTCGATCACCGACGAGACCATGTACTGGTCCATGTTGCCTTCGCCGGTGTCGCCCATCGCCACCCACCGGACCGGGGTGTCGCCATCGCCATCCCCGTCTCCATCTCCATCTCCATCTCCATCTCCATCTCCATCCCCGTCTCCATCTCCATCTCCATCGCCATCCCCATCTCCGTCTCCATCTCCATCTCCATCTCCGTCCCCATCCCCATCCCCATCCCCATCCCCATCCCCATCTCCGTCTCCGTCGCCGTCACCATCACCATCGCCATCGCCGTCGCCATCTCCGTCGCCATCGCCGTCGCCATCTCCGTCTCCATCGCCATCTCCGTCCCCATCTCCATCTCCATCTCCGTCACCGTCCCCATCCCCATCGCCGTCTCCATCCCCATCGCCCCCATCGCCGTCGCCCGCGTCGGCGTCGGCGGAGGGCACGGTGCCGGGGCAGGCAGGCAGCGCAAAGGTGGCAAGGGCCAGGGCGAGGACGGTCAGACGTGGCATGAGAACTCCCTGGGGACTCCTATCTGGCTGAAAAGCCTGTGGAAAGAGGGGCCGGGCCCTTTCCTTTCAGGCGGTTACGGCATACACAGAAGGTGCAGGTTCTTTGTGGAGGCCGGATGACCGCACTGCGCGCCCACCATCGGCGAGGTTCCATCCCGTTGCTCGCGGGGGCCTGTCTGCTGTTGTGGGCACAGGCGGGGGCGGCCGACAACGGACGGCTCATTTACATCGGGGTGCAGGCCGGTCCGCGGGTCAGCGATCAGGTCAAGGCCACCATGGACGAGCGCATCGCCAACGTGCTTCCCGATGTGGCCAAGGCGCGTGCCTATACATTGGTGCCGCTCACCCAGGTGTCGGGCTTGACCGAGGCGGCCGCGGCCTGCCAGGTGCAAGCCTGTCGCGAGGACGTGGCGAAGAAGGTCAAGGCCGACTACGTGCTGTCCGCGCGCCTCGAGCGGCTGGGCAAAGCCGAAGACGATCCCCCGCCGAGCACCGCCGCGCCGGCCCGGGCCGACGACAAGCCCACCGCCAAGCTCGAGAAAAAGACCCCCGAGGACCTCAAAGACGACGCCCCCGTCGACATCCTCGTGCGCCGGCCGGTGGGGCTGACCTTTGGCAGCATCTTCGGCACCGAGACCCGGGAGCGCAAAATCACCGGCTACCAGCTCACGGTGTGGCTCGAGGGGGACGGCGGCGAGACCTTCATCGAGGGGTTCAAGATCGATGGCGCACCCCCGTTCCTCGTCGGGCAGATCCCCGAGGTGGTCGAGCGCATGCTCGAGGCGGTGTCGCCCAAGCGGTTGGTGACCATGCGCCGGCTCAAGGGCACGGCCCTTTCCTACCGCCAAGCCGGGCGTTTTCACGACGCCGACCGCACGCTGCGCCGGGCGGTGAGCGTGCACCCCTTCCACCCCGAGGCGGCGCGGTTGCAGGCGCTGCTGGTGCAGGTCTGGCTCGAGGCCGGCGACACGGAAAAGACGTTCCTGGCCCTCGAGGAGCTCGTCAATGTCTATGGACCGGGCTCGGCCTGGGGCCGGGCCGGCATCGGCGGCGAGGCGTTGCAGAAGGAGCTGCGCGAGGCGATGCGCGGGCCGCTGTTGCAGCTCGGCACCGTGGCCCACCAAAAGGCCAATGAGCTGGCCGAGGAGGCCGCGGCCAACCCCCTCAAGGCCGCGGAAAAAGCGCAGCAGGAAAAGACCGCGCGCCGGGCGTACCAGATCTTCGTCGACGGCTTCGAGGGGGACCCCCAGTGGCCGGAGATCGCGCTCTACCTCGCGGAGCTGGAGTTCGCCGCTGGCCGCTACCAAGAAGCATTGCCCCACTACGAGCGGGTCCGGGACCTCGAGGGCGCGGCCCAGGCCGAAGACGCGGGCATCGGGGCCATGCTCTCGCTGCAGAAGCTGCTCGAGGCCTCCGCGGCCCGGGGCACGGCCAAGGCGTTCGACCCCGAGCAGGACGTGGCCCAGGTCGCGGTGGCGCCCAAGAAGGTGGCCATGGCCAAATGGGCCAAGCGGTACCGCAGCGCGGCGGACGCGTTCGCCACGCGCTTCCCCGCCCACAAGAACGCCCCCGTGTACCTCCTGCACGGCATCATGCTCACCGCCAACTACGGGGACAAAGCCGAGGCCAAGCGCCGGGTGAAGCAGCTCCAGACCGCGTACCCCAACACCCGACCCGCGCGGCTCGCGGGCGTGCTCGCCAAAAAGCTGTGACCGCCGACCGGCTCGCGCTCATCGTGCCCGACGACTGGCACCTGCACCTGCGCGACGGGGCCATGCTCCAGGCGGTGGTGGGCGCGACCTCGGCCCACTTCGGCCGGGCCGCGGTGATGCCGAATTTGAGCCCACCGCTCACCACCCTCGAGGACCTGCTCGCCTATCGCCAGCGCATCCTCGACGCGGGGGCGACCTTCACGCCCCTGATGTTGCTGTACCTGACCGATGGCTGCACCCCCGCCACCATCGAAGCCTGCGCGGCCCATGCGCACGTCCTCGGGGTCAAGCTCTACCCCGCCCACGCCACCACCGGCAGCGCCCACGGGGTCACCGACCTCGGCCGGCTCGACGAGGTCTTCGCGGCCATGGCCGAGACCGGCTTGCCCCTGCTCATCCACGGGGAGGTCACCGACCCCGACGTCGACGTGTTCGACCGGGAGGCGGTGTTCATCGACACCGTGCTCGGCCCGCTGAAGGACAAGTTCCCCACCCTGCGCACGGTGTTCGAGCACATCACCACCCGGGCCGCGGTGGAATTTGTGCACAGCCGGCCGGACGACGGCACCCTGGCCGCGACCATCACCGCCCACCATCTGTTCCACAACCGCAACGCGATGTTCCAGGGCGGCATCTGCCCGCACGCGTTTTGTCTGCCCGTGCCCAAGCGCGAACGCGACCGGGAGGCCCTCTGCGAGGCGGCCACGTCCGACGACGGGCGCTTCTTCTTCGGCAGCGACTCGGCCCCCCACCGCCGGGACAAAAAAGAATCGTCCTGCGGGTGTGCGGGGGTGTTCTCCGCACCCACCGCGCTCGCCACCGTGGCCGAGGTGTTCGCGGCCCACGACGCCTTGGGGCGCCTGGAGGCGTTCTTGAGCACCCGGGGCGCGGACTTCTACCGCCAGCCCCACAACCAAGCCCGGCTCACCCTCGAGCGCGTGGCCGAGGTCGCCCCCGCCACCGTCGCCGCCGACGGCGGCGAAGTCGTCCTGTTCCGGGGCGGAACCACCTTGCCCTGGCGCGTGCAGCGGCATTGATCGGACAATGGGCGCATGCCCGGCCACGACGCGCCTGACCTCGGACTGCCCCCGTGGGGGGCGGACGCCCTCGACCTGCGCTACGCGCGGCGCACCTACCGGCAACGCTATTTTCGCGAGGGGTTCGGCGAGCGCTTCGACGCGCTTGTCACCGACGCGCCCGTGGCCCGGCCCTGGGACCGCGGCTTTACTTTCGTCGAGGACAACCCGGTGGCCGGCCCGGATGGGACCCGCACCGAGGTGAGTTTTATCTCGCCCGACCCTTGGCTCCCCGACCCGGTGCGGGCCGGGTGCGGGGCGCTGTTTCGGCCCCACACCGGGGCGCGGGGGGTCGCGGTGCTGCTCGCCGCCACCGGGGACGAGGGGTTTGCCCACCGCACCCAGAAGATCGCCCTGCCGCTGCTCCGGCGCGGGATCGGCGCGCTCATTCTCGAGGCCCCGTTCTACGGCGCGCGCCGGTTGCCCGGCACCGACGACGGCTGCTTGCTGCCCACGGTGCAGAGCCTGGGGCATTTGTTTCGGGCGCAGGTGATCGAGGCCGCGGCGATGGTGTTCGCGCTGCGCAATGCCACTGGACTCCCGGTGGTGCTCGGGGGCATGTCCCGGGGGGGCCAGGCCGCGGTCATCGCCGCGTGCCTGATGCGCACCCCGCCGCCGGTGGTGGCCCACCTCGCCCCCGCCAGCGCGGTGCCGGTGTTCACCGCCGGCGTGCTCCGCCAGGAGGTGTGTTGGCCCGCGCTGGTGCAGAGCGCGGGGGGCGAGGCGGCCGCCCTCGAACGGTTCACCAGCATGCTCTCCGACGCGGACGTGGCCCGGTTCGCGCGGCCGCTGGACGAGCCGCGCACGGTGTTCGTGCACGCGCTGGCCGACGGATTTGTGCCCCCCGAGGCCCCGGCCACGCTCCGCGCGCTGTTCGGCGGGGCCCGGTTCGAGACCGTGCCCGGGGGCCACGTGGCCGCGTTTTTGCGCGGCGGGGCCCGCATGGTGCGCCACATCGATGAGGTCCTGGGCCCCACCCCGTAGGCGCGCGGCCAGACACGACAAAACGCTCCAACGGTGTGCGGGGTTCGTCCTTGGGTTTGCCCCCATCTTTGGGTACATTGGCGTACACGGGAGGGAGACCCTGTGATTTTTTCTGTCGACGACCAAGCGACCCAGCAACGCGAACTGGCGGCCCACCTGGACGCGGGGCTGGCCGGCGGCCGCACCGGCCCGCTGAGCACCTACATGGCTTTTGTGGAGGGCACGCCCAAAGACCCCGAGGACGCGCTGTTGTGGCGGTTTGTGGACCGCACGCTCGACACCAGCCACGTGTTGGTGGCCCGGGCCACGGTGCACGGCCGCGCGTTGCACTTTGCCGTCGAGGTCAGCCCCGCGGTCTGGCCGGGGGTGGCGGTGGGCGTGACCGCGTCGGTGGTGTGCCCGGGCCAGCTCGACGACGTGGTGGTGTTCGACACCGCCCAGCGCCGGTTCGAGGGGGAGCCCCAGGACGTGAGCCGCCTGTCCGCGCAGGTCGCGGACATCGCCGCCGCGCTGTCCGACGACACCTGGCGTCACGGGGACAAAGCGGTGCAGCGGTACACCGCGGGGTTTTTGATCGAGCCCTGCGCCCGGGGCCTGCGGGTCACCGCGTCGTTCGTGCCCCCCGCGATGGGCCTGGGCCGGGCGATGTCGCAGCTTCTGCGGGCCGCGCGTTTGATCGAGTCCGACCTCGCCCGGCGGGCGGCCTGAGCCCATGACCGCGCCCACCTTTGAGAGTGTGTTTCGCCCCGGCCTGTTCGCGGGGCAGGTGCACATCGTCACCGGCGCGGGCAGTGGCATTGGGCGATGCATCGCCCACGAGTTGAGCCACCTCGGCGCCACCGTGGTGTTGATGGGGCGCAAGGTCGAGAAGCTCGAGGCGGTGCAGCAGGAGCTAGAGGGCGAATCGAGCCTCTACGCCCTCGACATCCGCGACGAGGCGGAGGTCAAGGCCGCGGTGGGTCAAGTGCTGGAGCAGCACGGCCGGCTCGACGGCGTGGTCAACAACGCGGGCGGCCAGTTCCCCGCCCCCTTGTCACAGATCAGCAAGAACGGTTTCGAGGCGGTGGTGAAGACCAACCTCGTGGGCGGCTTCTTGATGGCCCGCGAAGCCTTCACCCAGTACATGGAGAGCCACGGCGGGGCGGTGGTCAACATCGTGGCCGACATGTGGATGGGCATGCCGGGCATGGGCCACTCCGGCGCGGCCCGGGCGGGCATGATCAACTTCACCGAGACCGCGGCCTGTGAGTGGGGGCCCGCCCACGTGCGGGTCAACGCGGTGGCCCCCGGGTGGATCGCGTCGAGCGGTCTCGATCAGTACCCGGACTGGATGAAGGACGCGCTGCGGGGGCTCAAGGACCACGTGCCTCTTGGCCGCCATGGGACCGAGGCCGAGGTGAGCGCGGCGGTGGTGTTTTTGCTCTCTCCCGCCGCGCGCTTCATCAGCGGGGCGACCTTGCGCGTCGACGGTGCCGCCCCCAACGCCAAACGGCATTGGGAGCTGCCCGCGCGCAAGCCGAGCCCGGCCTACGACGGGTTCTTGCTCGGCGGCACCCCCCGGGTGCTCAAAGGCGAATAGCCGCGGGCGGGGCGCGCGGGCCCCCAGCTCAGCTCGGGACCTCGATGAGTTCGACCAGGTCGAGGGCGTGAAAGATGCCCACCGTCTTGCGCACGGTGCGTTCTTCCAACGATGACAAGCGCACGAGCTCCTCGAGCCGGTAGTCGTTGTGGTGCAGGATGCCGGCGAGCCGAACCGCTTCGCGGGTCTTGTATTGGTGTTTGGCCAGCGAGGGGCGGGCGTGCACCATGGGGTTGCCCGGCACCGGCGGGTCGAGGTCGTCGTCGTCGTCGCCCTCGTCAAAGTCGATGTCCTCGCCGGGGCCGGGGAGGGCGACCCGGTCCGCGTCCTCGTCCTCGTCCCGGGGCGCGGACAGGGAGTAGAGCGCGGCGCCGATGTCCTCGGCCGGCTCTTCTCCGGTCTGGGGCGCGTCGACAAACGCGTCGAGCTCATCGCTCTTGACCCCGTCGGCGAGCTCGGCAAAGCCGGCGTCGGAATCGTCCGGCGGGTGTTCGCCCATGCCGTCGGTGTCCGGGGGCGGCACCTGAAACGCAAAATCGCTGGGGTCGCCTTCGACCTCGTGGCGCGGGCCGCCGAAGGGGGTGATGGGCTCACCCTTGAAGAACGCTTCGGTGATGATCTCGGCCGAGCGCTCGTCGTCCTCCTCGTCGTCCTCGAGCACATCGTTCGCATCGTCGGTGGCGGCGGGGGGCGCGTCGCCGTCGGGCATCGCGGGCGCGGGGGCCGGGGCCGCGGCCAGGGGGGGCGGGGCGGGGGCCTCGCCGTCCTCCGCTGAGAAGTCCACGTCTTCGAAACCCACTTCGAGGTCTGCGGAATCGTCCTCGGCGTCGTCTTCCACCACCCCCACGTCGGGGAGATCGCCGTCGTCGGTGACCAGGGTGAGGTCGTCCACCACCGGAGCGGGCACCACCGGGGCGGGCACCACCGGGACCTCTTCGGGCGCGTTCGCAGCCTCGTCGCCGGCCTCGGGCGCGGCCTGCGCGGGCACGTCCGCGGGGGCCGCGGCCGGGGCGTGGCCTTCCTCCGGTTCGGTCACTTCGATGTCATCGTCCGCGTCGTCATCCGCGTCGTCGTCCGCGTCGTCGTCCGGCCCACTGTCCCCCACCGCGTCCGCGGGCACCGCGGCCAGCTCCTCGGAGGGCTCTTGGTCGACGTCGCTGAGCACGTCGATCACCTTCTGGAGCTCCATCGCGTGGGCGAACGCCTGGTCGCGCTCCTTGGTCATCGTGGCCAGCTCATCGTCGCGGGCGTCGAGCTCGTCGCGCAGGGCCGCGGCCTCTTCCTCGGCGGCGGCGGCGCGGGTGCGCGCGGCGTCGCGCTCGGCGGAGGCGGTCTTGAGCTGGGCCTTGAGGTCGCTGGCCTTCGCGCCGAGCTCGGCGGCTTGGTCCCCGGCCCGGCGTTGCGCCGCCTCGGCCTTTTCCACCGCTTTTTCGAGGCGGGACACGTCCTTGTTCAGCCCGTCGATGGTCTCGGCGAGACGCAATGTCTCTTCCTCAAACTCGTCGCGGTCCGCGGTCGCTTCCTCCGCCTCCACCGCGAGGGCACGGTTGTCGTCTTGCAGCTCGGCGATCTGGGCCATCGCGTCTTCGTGCAGCTTGTCGCGCACCTTGTCGTCGGCGCGCAGGGTGGACAGCGCGTCGGCCAAGCCCTTCACGTCGTCGAGGTGGGCCCGCAGGCTGAGCAGGTCCTTTTCCTGTCCTTCGCGGCGTTTTTCCAACCGGCGCAGCGACTTTTCCGCGGACTTGCTGCCTTGGTCGGAGGCGACCAGCTCGCGCAGGGTGTCGAGCTTCTTGTCGAAGTCTTTGACGTCCCGTTCGCGCAGGGCGACGCTTTTCTTCGCCGCGCTCAACATCTGCGCGGCGAGACGCGAGGCCACATCCCAGACCTCGGTGGAGTTCAACTTGATCGGTTCGGCCGGTTCGGCCTTGGCGCGCGCGGGGCGCTTTTTTGCGGCCACAAGACCCCCAACTGGAGGACCAACCTACACCGCCGCCGCCCCTGGATTCCACGTTTTGGCCTGATCGCCTCATCTCGAAACGGCCAAAACATCAATAAAAACGGGCGCTTGCCGCGCCCGTTTCAGACCCGAAGGCCGGGGTTGGAGCGCCTCGCAAAATCACCGACGCGGTGCGCTCGCCAGGGCCACGACGAGCGCCCCATCGGGCGTCTCGTCGCAGGACACTTACTCCTCTTCGGCTTCCGCGATCTCTTTTTTCAGCTCGGCCTCGAGGTCGGCCGCCACCTTGTCGGCGTTTTCCGCGGTGACTTCCTTTTTCACCTCGGCGGCGAGCTTGGGGTCGACCCCGGACGCGGCCTCTTCGCCTTCGCCCTTGTCGCCTTCTTCCCCCTCTTCACCCTTTTCTTCGGTGTTGTCGCCGCCGCCCTCTTCGTCCTCACAACCGGCGAACGCCGCCATCGAGAGAACCACGCCGCCGATCATCAACAAGCGTTTCATAGACACCTCCTGACCGCCGCGGGGCGGTTACTTTTTGCGCTTTCCGGACCGTTTGCCCTTCTTCGCTTTCTTGGCCTTCTTGCCTTTTTTGCCCTTGTCCTTGCCGCCGCCGGCCTTGAGGGACTCGGCTTTCTCCTCGAGCTTTTGTTTGCCGCGGGCCATGCGCCGGTCGATTTTGCCGAGCTTTTTCTCATGGCGCTGGCTCTCCATCTTTTCGAGCTCGTCGGCTTTGGCGGTCAGCTCCGCGTTCTCTTTTTCCTTCGCGAGCTCACGGAGGCGCGCGATCTTGGCCACCCGGCGGGCGTGTTTTTCGTCCTCTTTGGCCTTGGCCGCTTTGGCCCGGTCCTCGATGTTGGTCATGCGCGCTTTTTTGCGCTCCTCGAGTTTCTTGGCGCGCTTGTCGCCCTCGAGGCCGTCGATGTCCTCCGCGAGGTCGTCCGCTTCGCCGTCGAAGTCATCCTCGCCGCGCGGCTTTTTCGCCTCGGCCGCCTTGTCCTCTCCGTCTTCGCCCGCCTCTTCCCCTTTTTCGTCGTCGTCCTTTTTGCCCTTGCCCTTCTTGCCCTTCTTCGAGGACTTCTTGCCTTTTTTGCCCTTCTTGCCGCGCTTGGCGAGCTTGACGCCGTCGTCGTGCGAAGCGCGGGGCGCGTCATCGCTGACGTGCTTGGCCGCGGCCGGGGCCCCGGCGAACAGGAAAAGACAGGACGCGGCCACCGCCAGCCACCAGGAGAGTTTCATCGCTTGCCTCCACACACGGGTTACGCCGCGGTTCTAGCACAGCCGGGCGGGGCGCCTGTCAAGTTCACCGCAGGGTGAGCCCGGGGCTTTTGTTCCCCCGGGCAAACGTCGCATGATGACCCGATGACCGCCCCCTCCGTGGCCGACAAGTACACCCTGCTGCGCCAGCTGGGCAAAGGCGGCATGGCCGAGGTGTATCTCGCGCGGCAGCGGGGCATCCGCGGGTTCGAAAAACTCGTCGTGCTCAAGCGCATCCTCCCCGACAAAGCCCGCAACGGCGAGTTCGTGACCATGTTTCTGGACGAGGCGCGCACCGCCGCGGACTTGCGTCACCCCAACGTGGTCAACGTGTTCGACATCAACCGCGCCGACGGCACGTACTACATGGCCATGGAGTTTCTCAACGGCCGGGACCTTCGCCACGTGCTCAAGCGCGCGCTGTCGAAAAAGCAGCGCGTGCCCCCCGGCATCATCGGCGGGGTCGGGGCCCAGGCGGCCGCCGGTCTCCACTACGCCCACGAAAAGACAAGCCTCGACGGAGCGCCGCTGCACATCGTGCACCGGGACGTGTCCCCGCAGAACATCATCGTGGGCTTCGCGGGGGAGGTGAAGGTCGTCGACTTCGGCATCGCCAAGGCCGAACACCAGAACTTCGAGACCCAGGCCGGCCGGCTCAAAGGCAAGTACGCCTACATGTCCCCGGAGCACGCACGGGGGGAGCGGCTCGACGGGCGCGCGGACCAATACTCCCTCGCGGTGGTGATGTGGGAACTGCTCACCCGCCGCCGGCTGTTCCGCGGGGGGAACGATCGTCGTACATTGGCATTGGTCCTGGACGCGGCCATCGAACCCCCGCGCAGCTTCGACGGCAGCATTCCCCACGGGCTCAACGACGTGGTGATGCGCGCGTTGTCCAAAGACCGAGACGACCGCTACCCCACCGGCGACGCCTTCCGCGCCGCCCTCGAGGACGCGCTCACCGACGACGGGGTGCGGCACAGCGCGGCGGACATCGCCCGCTACATGGACGAGCTGTTCGCGGACGAGGTCGAGGACGAGGCCTCCTTGTCCGAGGAGCGCATCGACGTGGGCTCGGACTTGTCGTCGGTGCCGTCGGGGGCGCAGACCCGCGCCGAAGGCAGCGGGCCCCGGCGACCCTTCGCCAAGACCCGCGTCGATGTCGATCCCCCCGAGGCCCCCCGGGTGTTCGAGGACGACGCCACCGACACCCGGCTCGAGGTCGGCACCGATGATGTGTTGCCCCCCACCGCGCTCCCCGCGGTCCCGGCGCCCGCGCCCGCCGCCGGGCCCCCGTCGCCGGCGCGGGCGGGAAAGGGCCGCCGGGCGTTCGTCGTCGGGGCCCTGTTCGGCGGGGCGGCCGCGGTGTTCGCGCTGGCGGTGATCATCGGGATCGCGGTGGGCCGCGGCCAGCGCGGCGGGGGCGACGGGGTGGTGATCCTGCGCTCCAGTCCCGCGGGGGCGTCGGTGTTCATCGACGACAAGTTCACCGGACAGGTCACGCCCCACGTGGTGCGGCGCGACGTGGGCAGCGTCATCACCGTCCGGCTGGAAAAGCCCGGGCACCGCCCCGCCCGGGAGGTGGTGCACATCACCACCGACAAGCCCGTCGAGCTCCACATGAAGCTGGATAAGAAGTTGGACAAGAAATGAGCGACAAGCCCAACATCGCCTTGGCCCGGACCATGGGGCCGCGTCAGGCCGCAGAGTTTCTGCGCGACAACTTCACCGTGCCCGAGCAGCTGGCGGAGATTCAGCGCATGTTGCAGGCGGGGGGCCATGTCACCAACCTCGCCCACGGCATCGCCATCGAGCTCGACATCGATGAGCACGAAGAGCTCAAGACCGCGCTGGTCACGTCGCTGAAGATGAAGCCGCGCGACCTGAGCGTGGGCTACGGGGGCACGGTGGGCGAAGCCGCGACCAAACGCAGCGAGTTTGCCGGCAAGGGGCCGATGTTCGCCCAGATGGGGGCCAACAGCGCGCCCGGCACCGAGGACGACGACGACGAGGGCTGACGATTGATCAGCTCGATTTCAGCGCCCCGCGTCCCCGGGCGCGCCAGGCTCACGCCGAGGGAGGCGAGATGGCGCATTTCTTTTTGGTGGCGCAGACCGCGCGGGGGCCGGTGTGGGGGGTGGCCGATGGCGTCCCCGAAGAGCATTTGCATTGGGTGTACCGGGAAGGGATCGAGCCCGACGCGGATCCCGACGAGCTCGAGTACGATCGGCACGCCCTGGTCCGCACCAAGACCCCCGCGCACGCCCTCGACGTGTTCCAGGCCCGGGGCCTCGATCCGGCCGACGTGACGTGTCCAGAGACATTGCGGCGCGGGTGGCCGGGCGCGCCCCCCGTGGCCCCATGGACGGCGGACACCGCGGCGTCTTGGGCGCTCTACCGCGACGTGCTGCGCGACGAGGCGCTCAGCTACGAGGGGGAAGTGCACCACTGGTGGGAGCTGTACCGCGCGTGGTTTTTGTTCGCGCGGACCCCCGGGCCCGGGCACGCCGGCGGCGCGGCGCGGCGCCTTGCCCTGCCGGGCGTGGCCGGCCGGGACGTGACGGTGTGGAACCTCGACATCGACGCGGGCGACGAGCTGGTCAACTTCGTGTGGGACCACAGCCGGCGGCGGCTGCTGTGGTTTGGCACCCAGGCCGCGCTCCTCCGGTACCTCGCGGACGACGTGGTCGAGGTGTGCGCGGGGATCGATTGGTCGGGCGACGACGCGGCGGGGGCGGAGGTCTTTGGGCTGCCGGTGCCGCGGCTGGTTTGGCACCTCGAGGGCGAGGACTGGGAAGAGGCCGCGCCCATGGTGTTGACGCACTTGATGTACATCGTGCGCGGCCTGGCCCTGCTCCTCGAGCGACCGCTGCCGGTCCCGCCCCCCGACGACAGCGTCTGCATGACGGTGACGATGACCGCGCGCGGCACCCCCGTGACCTACGAGGTCATGCAGTGGACCACCGAGGATGTCGCCGCTTGGTTTGACTGAGCGGCTACTCGGCGTCGGACTGCATTTGTTCGTAAGTGTCCTGCTCGGACGCGGTCTCCCCCGCGCTCGCGGCGTGGTCTTCTTTGGCCTCGGCGTATTCACGCTCTTGTTCCGCGACCTGGGCTTGGAACTTCGCGAGGTTCTGTTCGTACAAGGGCCCGGCCACACCCTGGGCCGCGGCCACGCCTTTGAACTTCGACAGCTCGTGTTTGGCCTTGGCCACCATCACCGCCGCTTGCTGGGCCTCGACGAGCTTCTCGAGGGTGTCCTTGCGGGAGGTCTGGACCTTGTGGCCCTGCTCGGCGGTGGCGAGGCGGTGCTCGGCCGCCTCCAGCTGTTCACGAATGGCGTCGACCTTGGCCTGCTCGGCGTCGATGCGGCTTTGGGCATCGGCGATGGCCGCGTCCTGGCGGGACAGCTCGGTGCGGGCGGCGTCGAGGGCGGACTCGGCCGCTTCGATGCCCCCCCGGGCGGCCGCGATCTGTTGGCCGGCCTTGCCCTCGATGCCCGCCGCGGACTGATCGTCCACGGTGTGATCGAGCTCTTGGGTGGTCGCGCACCCGACGGTGCACAGGCCGGTGGTGAGCAAAACGGCATGTAGCCAACGCATGGTTCCTCCTCGGCGTGAGAACGCCGCGAGTATACAGGCTAACGCGCGCGGTCTGGGATTGCCCCGCTCCGAGACGCCCGCGCCCCGGCGAGGTGGCGCGCTTGCCGCGGCAGGGCGTGGGCCACGTCGGGGGCGGGCACGTGGGCGGGCAGGGCCGCGACCTCGACGCGGGGGTGGGCGGCGATGGCCTGGGGCACCGCCCGCGGCTTGTCCCGGGTGAGGTCTTGCATCACCAGGGCCGCGGCGTCCTGGGGGGCGAGGCCGTCGTCGACGAGGGCGGCGAAGGCGTGCCCGGCGAGCGCGGACAGCGCGAGGTGGTGGGACGTGCCGTGGTCGTCGAGCACCCGCCGGGTGAACCCGGCCATCCGGGCGAAGGGGGCGGGGGTGAGCAGGGCGCGGCTGGTGGCGAGCAAATGTCCCTGGTTGTACAGCCGGTCGAACAACCGCGCGAAGTGCCGCATGAACGACAGCTCGTCGAAGGAGAGCCGGTCGTTGCGCAAAATCTCGTAGGGCGGGCCGGGGCTGTAGACCATCGCGAACGCGTCGGTGTGCACGCCGATGGGCGCGCCGTTGAGCCGCTTGAGAATGCCGACCTGAATCTCGTGGGGGCCCCAGGCGAACAACCGATCGAAACCTTGGGCAAACGTGTCCAGGTCCTCGCCGGGCAAGCCCACGATGAGGTCGGTGTGCACGTGCACGCCGGATCGCTCGACGAGAAAACGGATGTTGTCCTCGGTTTTGGCCAGGTCTTGGCGGCGCTCGATGCGCGACTGCACATCGGGGTCGAAGGTCTGGATGCCGACCTCGAGCTGGACCGCCCCCTCGGGGAACGCCGCGAGCAACCCGCGCAGACTGTCGGGCAACCGGTCGGGGACCATCTCGAAATGAACGAACAGCCCCGGCCGGTGTCGCTCGAGGAAGAAGCGCAAAATCGCCTCCGCGAAGCGCAGCTTGAGGTTGAATGTGCGGTCGATGAACTTGAACACCGTCGCGCCCCGGGCGAGCAGGTCCTCGAACGCCGCGAACAAGCGCTCTTCGTCGAACATGCGCACGCGCTCGTCGAGCGCGGACAAACAGAACTGACACGAAAACGGGCAGCCCCGCGACGCCTCGACGTACAGCACGCGGTGGGCGAGGTCCTCGTCGGTGTATTCGCCGTAGGGCAGGGTGAGCGCGGCCAAATCGGGGCTGCCCCCGTCGAGAACCCGGTCCGCGGGGGGCAGGCCGGTGAGCAGCGCCTTGCACAACTTGGCGAACGCCTCCTCGCCCTCTCCGCGCACGACGTAGTCGGCGGCTTGTACGATGGGTTGGTGCGCGGTCTCGTGGCTGACCTCGGGCCCCCCGAGCACGACCTGGACGTCGGGGGCGACGGCCTTGAGCAGGCGCACGACCTCGGTGAGGGGGGCGACGTTCCAGATGAACACGCTCAGGCCCACGATGCGCGGCCGCGCGGCGAGGATGCGCTCGACCAAGTCGAGGGGGCGCTCCTGCACGGTGGCCTCGAGCAGCATGCATCGGTCCCGCAACGGGCCGAGGCTGGCCCGCAGGCAGCGCAAGCCAAACGCCGCGTGGCTGAACCGCGCGTTCATTGTGGCGAGGACGATGTCGGTCACCCCGCGTTCATAGCCCCTCGCAGCAGCGGCGCAAACGACCCCGGCCACGCCTCGAACCGCTTTGACCGGGCCCGCGCCGGGTTGTAGCTGGGCGGCACTAGGAGGCCCCGTGCGCAAGCTCTTGTTCTGCCTGTCCGCCCTGTGGTTTGTCTCGTGCGCGAGCACCGAAGAGAAAGCCGAGTCCTCCGCGACCTCGTCTGCGGTGCGCGAAAAGGGCATGGCCCAAAAGCCGGCGGGACAAAAGCCGAGCGGCATCGACAAAGGCAACTTCGATCCCAAGCTGCGCGCGGTGGACGATTTCTACCTGCACACCAACGGCACGTGGCTGGCCACGACGGAGATCCCCGCCGACCGGTCGAACTACGGCACGTTCACCGAACTGTTCGACAACGCGGAGAAGAATCTCCGCATCATCATCGAGGAGGCCGCGGGCAAAGCCGGGGCCCAAAAGGGCAGCACCGAACAAAAGGTCGGCGATGCCTACAAGAGCTTTCTCGACGAGGCCGCGGCCGAGAAAAAGGGCCTGACCCCCTTGGCTGGGCAGCTCCAGGCCATCGACGCGGTCAAGACCCACGATGATGTGGCCCGCGCCTTGGGGCAGCTGTCCGCCATCGGCGCGATGGGGCCGTTTGTGGCCTGGATCGACCAGGACGCCAAGGACGCGACGAAGTACGCGCTCTATTTGCACCAAAGCGGTCTCTCGCTCCCCGACCGCGATTATTACTTGAAGGACGACGAGAAGTTCAAAAAGCTCCGCACCGATCTCGGCGCGTTCATCGGCAAGCTCTGGACCGTCCTGGGCAAGACCGACGAGGGGGCCGAAGCGGCCCAGCAGATTCTCGCTCTCGAGACCGAGCTCGCCCAGTTGCATTGGACCCGGGTGGACAACCGCGACCGGGAAAAGACCTACAACAATTACGACGTGACCACCCTCGAGAAGGCCGCGGGGGGCTTCAACATCCGCGCGTTCTATGAAGGCATGGAGCACGAGTTCAAGTGGCCCACCATCGTGCGGCAGCCGACCTACCTCGAGGGGGTGGGCAAGCTTTTCCGCAAGACCCCGGTCAAGACCTGGAAGCGGTACCTGACCTTCCGGCTCGTGGATCGCTATGCCCCCTATCTGCACAAGGCCCTGGTGGACGCACACTTCGCGTTCCAGGGCACCGCGGTCACCGGGGTCGAACAGAACCGCCCCCGCTGGAAACGCGGGGTGGCCTTCGTCGAGACCGTGCTCGGTGAGGCGGTGGGCAAGCTCTACGTGGAGCGGCACTTTTCGCCCGACGCCAAGGCCCAGATGGACACCTTGGTGAAAAACCTCAAGGTCGCGTTTGGACACTCCATCGACGGCCTGGACTGGATGAGCAAGGACACCAAGAAGGCCGCCCACGACAAGCTCGCCAAGTTCGTGACCAAGATCGGCTACCCCGACAAGTGGAAGGACTACACCGGTCTCGAGGTAAAATCCGACGATTTGGTGGGCAACCTCACCCGGTCGGCCTGGCTGGAGCACCGCCGCGAGCTGGCCAAGCTCGGCAAGCCCATCGACCGCACCGAGTGGTTCATGACCCCCCAGACGGTCAATGCCTATTACAACTCCAACATGAACGAGATCGTGTTCCCGGCCGCGATCCTGCAGCCCCCGTTCTTCGATCCCAGCGTGGACATGGCCGCCAACTACGGCGCCATCGGCGCGGTCATCGGCCACGAAATCAGCCACGGCTTCGACGACCAGGGGCGCAAGTCCGACGGGGACGGCAACCTGCGCGACTGGTGGAAGCCAGAGGACGCGGAGAAGTTCAAAGCCCGGGCCCAAAACTTGGTCGCCCAGTACAATGCCTATGCGCCATTTGACGACGCCCACGTCAACGGCGAGCTCACCCTCGGGGAGAACATCGGCGACCTCGGGGGGCTCACCGTGGCCTACGCCGCCTACCGGCTGTCGCTGCGGGGCCAAGAACCCCCCGTGCTCGACGGGCTCACCGGGGACCAACGCTTCTTCTACGGGTGGTCGCAGATCTGGCGCCGCAAGTACCGCGACGAAGAACTCCGCCGCCGGTTGCTCACCGACCCCCACTCGCCGAGCCACTACCGGGTCATCGGCATCGTGTCGAACATCCCCGCGTTCTACGCCGCGTTCGACGTCAAGCCGGACGACAAGATGTTCCTGCCCCCCGAAAAACGCGTCAAAATCTGGTAGCGAGGCCCCCCATGTCCAGTCCCGAACCCGGTGCCGGCAAGAACTTCATCGAAGAGATCATCGACGCCGACAATGCGTCTGGAAAACACGGCGGGCGGGTCCACACCCGGTTCCCCCCCGAGCCCAACGGCTACCTGCACATCGGCCACGCCAAGTCGATCTGCGTCAACTTTGGTTTGGCCCAGCAGTACGGGGGCAAGTGCAACCTGCGCTTCGACGACACCAACCCCGAAAAGGAAGACACCGAGTTCACCGACTCCATCCAAGAGGACGTCCGCTGGCTCGGCTTCACCTGGGACGGGCTGTATTACACCTCGGACTACTACCAGCAGCTGCACGACTTCGCGGTGGACCTGATCAACAAGGGCCTCGCCTACGTCGACCACCTCTCGCCCGAACAAATCCGTGAATACCGGGGGACCCTCAAGGAGCCGGGCAAGCCAAGTCCCTACCGGGACCGGAGCGTCGACGAGAACCTCGCCCTGTTCGCCCAGATGAAAGCCGGCGAACTCGACGAGGGCAGCTGCGTGCTTCGGGCCAAAATCGACATGAGCGCGCCCAACGTGATGATGCGCGACCCGGCCCTGTACCGGATCAAGAAGGCGCACCACCACCGCACCGGCAACGACTGGTGCATCTACCCGATGTACGACTTCGCCCACGGGCTGAGCGACGCCATCGAGGGCATCACGCACTCCATCTGCACCCTCGAGTTCGAGAACAACCGGCCGCTGTACGACTGGTTCTTGCAGGCGGTGGAGACCAAGCACCGCCCCCAACAGATCGAGTTCGCCAAGCTCAAGCTCAACTACACGGTGATGAGCAAACGCAACCTTCGGGTCATGGTCGAGGAGGGCATCGTCGACGGCTGGGACGATCCCCGGTTCCCCACCATCCGGGGCATGCGCCGGCGGGGCTACACCCCGGCCGCGATCCGCAACTTCTGCGATGACATCGGGGTCTCCAAGAACAACTCCACCATCGACATCGGCAAGCTCGAACACGCGGTGCGCGAGGACCTCGACAAGGTCTGCCCCCGGGTCATGGTCGTGCTCGACCCCATCAAGGTGGTGATCGACAACTACCCCGGCGACCTGGTCGAGATGCTCACCGCCAAAAATCACCCCAGCGACGAGGCCATGGGCACGCGCCAGGTGCCGTTTTCACGCGAGGTGTACATCGACCGGGACGACTTCATGGAGGACCCGCCCAAGAAGTTCTTCCGGCTCGCCCCCGGCAAAGAGGTCCGCCTGCGCTACGGCTACATCATCAAATGTGAGTCGGTGGAAAAGGACGACGACGGCCACGTCACCACCTTGCACTGCACCTACGACCCCGACACCAAGGGCAAAAACCCCAGCGACGGGCGCAAGGTCAAAGGCACCATCCATTGGGTGAGCGCGGCCCACGCGGTGAGCGCGCCGATCCGCAACTACGATCGGTTGTTCAAAGATGAAGAGCCGGACAGCGAAGACTTTCGCCGCTCGCTCAACCCCGACAGCGTGGTCGTCAACCAGGACGCGCGGATGGAGCCGTCGGTGCTCGACCTCGCCGCCGGGGACAGCGTGCAGTTCGAGCGGAAGGGCTATTACGTCGTCGACACCAAGGACAGCAAAGACAAAGCCCCGGTGTTCAACCGCGTCGTGGGCCTGCGCGACTCATGGGCCAACATGGTCAAAAAAGGCAACGTCAATTGACGTTGCCGAGGTTTGATTTGGGAATAGCCGGCGTCAGCTGGTGGCGCCGTCTTCGGGAGCGGGGATCTTGACTTCCTGCCCGTCGTTGAACGCCCAGTAGCCGCTCTTCAGCTTCTTGCCGCCGTTCTTCTCGAGCCAGGAGTTGATCTCCGCGGGCTTGTGGGTGCCCATGGTGGCGTCGGCGATCTTCTCCCAGGCGATGCCGAAGCGCTCGCCGAGGTTGCCGAGGGTGTCGCCCTTTTGGATCGCGTAGGTGAGCCCGGCGGGGAACATCAACCGCGCGGTCTGCGGTTGTTCACGCCAGATCTTCATCATCTCTTCGATGTTGGTGTCGCTCATGTTGAAAACTCCTCGTGGTGGGTGAGCCACGCCCCTATAGCGTCTCGACTTGCGCTTGACCCGTGCCCTTGTGGCGCGGTAATCCGGCACCCCCTTGGACGGGCCCCATGCCCGGCCGCAGACGAGAGGTGAGGAAATGCGTATTTTCGTGATGTTCTCGATCTTGGCCCTGGGCCTTGTGAGCGCGTCTGGCTGTAAAAAAGCCGATGAAGCCAAAGAAGATGCCAAAGAGGCCGTGGACGAAGCGGCCGAAGGCGCCAAGAAAGCGACCGACGCGGTGAAGGAAGCCGCTGACGACGCCGCCGACGAGGTCAAAGGTGCGTCCAAAGAGGCGTACGTGAAGGCCGCGGTCGAGATCGGGTGCCTCGGCATGACCGAGAAAGACGCGACCAAGGTCGCGGAAAAGTCCATGGACATCCAAAAGAAGCTCGGCTTCGACGCGAAGACCTGGGCGGAGTGGGCGCAAAAAATGGCCCAAGACCCCGAGGTCACCAAGCAGGTGGCGGACGGATTGGCCAACTGCGCCAAGTGATCGGCGGGAGCTGATACGATGACGCGCGGCGGTGATCGCCGCGCGTTTTCTTTTTGGGGAAGACTGGGGGAGATGTGGTCCTCAAAGCCATCAAAGGGCTGGTGAAGTCCGGCAAGGGCGAGATGCTCGCGGTCGGGGCCGAGGCGCCCGACTTTGTGCTCACCGCGCACGACGGCAGCACCGTGACCCTGTCGGAGCAGCGCGGCCACCGGGTGTTGCTGTGGTTTTATCCCAAGGCCGACACCCCGGGTTGAACGCGCCAAGGGAGCGCGTTGCGCGACCACGCTGACGAACTCGCCGACGCCAACCTCGTGGTGTTCGGGGTGTCGTTCGATTCCGTCTCCGCCAACCGCAAGTTCGCGGAGAAGTACTCGTTTCCGTTTTTGTTGTTGTCCGACGAGGACCGCGCGGTGGGCATGGCCTACGGGGCGGCCAAGAGCAAGGACGCGGGGTACGCGTCCCGCATCAGCTACGTCATCGACCCCGACGGCAAGGTGATGCTGGCGTACCCCAAGGTCGATCCCGGGACCCACCTCGATCAGATCTTCATGGATTTGCGGCTCAAGGGTTGAGACAACCGGGGCATGGACCTCGAGACCTACGACCAACGCCACCAAGCCCAGCCGGCGTCCCCGCGTGAGCGGGGCACGGTGCGCTTGGTGGTGGCCCGAAAATCCGGTGGCAAAAAACACGTGCTCGACGAGGGGCACTTCTCCGCCGCGGGGGGCCTCGACGGCGACCGTTGGACGTTGGCCAAAGACCCGGACCGGCAAAGCCAAATCACGCTGATGGACGCCGCGGTGGTGCGCACCCTCACCGACGGGGACCTCGTGCCCACCTCGGGCGACAACCTGCTGGTGGACTTCGATCTCAGTGCAGCGGCATTGGCGCCGGGCACCCGGCTTCGGGTCGGCAGCGCGGTGCTCGAGGTGACCCCCGAGCCGCACGACGGGTGCAAGAAGTTCGCGGCGCGGTTCGGCAAGGACGCGATGCGGTGGGTGGGGCGCGACAAGCCCGCGCGCCGGCGGGGCATCCACGCCCTGGTGGTCGAGGACGGGGTGGTGCGCGCCGGCGACTTTATCGAACGGGCCTGAACGCGCCGGCGGCTGACGCCAAAATGTGCATGAACGTTGCACAACCTCGTCGGGAGGATGTGCCATCGTGGCGTTTTCGCCCCTCGACGGTGGCACCCCGCCACAGGGTGCGGCGCGGCCGCGGCAAGGAGGGCACGCACGATGGACAACCTGCTGTTCGCCCGCTGGACGATGGCGGTCTCGTTGGGGTTTCACATCGTGTTCGCGTGTATGGGCATGGTCATGCCCGTGCTCATGGCCCTGGCCGAGTGGCGGCACCGCCGCACCGGCGACGACATCTACCGGCGAATCTCGGACAGCTGGGCCAAGGGGGTCGCGATCTTCTTCGCGGTGGGGGCGGTGTCGGGCACCGTGCTCAGCTTCGAGCTGTCGCTGCTGTTCCCCGCGTTCATGGGCACCTTCGGGGGCGCGGTGGGCCTCGCCTTCGCCTGGGAGGGGACGGCGTTTTTCCTGGAAGCGATCTTCCTCGGAATGTTCCTGTATGGCCGGCGCCGGCTCTCGCCCGACGCGCACCTCTTCGCCGCGGTGATGGTCGCGGTCTCGGGCATGCTCTCGGGCGTGATGGTGGTGAGCGTCAACGGCTTCATGAACGCACCCGCGGGCGTGTCCCGCGCGGCCGACGGCACCATGGTGCTGGACCCGGTGGCGGCGCTGCTCAACCCTGCGTGGCCCGCCGAGGCCTTGCACATGGCCCTGGCCGCGGTGGTGGCCACCTCGTTCGCGGTGGCCGGGATCCACGCCGCCCGGTTGTGGCGCCGGCCCCACGACCGGTTTCACCAGACCGCCCTGCGTCTCGCGCTCCCGGTGGCGGCGGTGGCGGCCTTGCTGCAGCCGCTGTCGGGTGATTTCTCGGCCAAGGACATCGCCCGGCGCCAACCGGAAAAGCTCGCCGCGGCCGAGGCGCTGTTCGAGACCCAGCGCCCCGCGCCCTTGCTCGTGGGGGGCTGGCCCGACCCGGACAACCGGACGGTGTCGCTCGGCGTGCACGTTCCCTATGCATTGAGCGTGCTCGCCTTCGCCGACCCCGACGCCGAGGTGGCCGGTCTCGACCAGGTGCCCCGCGCGGATTGGCCCCCGGTGCGGGTGCTCCACGTCGCGTTTCAGCTCATGGTCGCGATCGGGTTTGCGCTCGCCGGCTTGGCCCTGTTTTCCCTGGTCGCGTGGTGGTTCAAGCCACATTGGCTCGGGGACCGGCGGGTGTTGGCGGTGCTGATCGCGGCCACCCCGCTCGGCTATCTCGCGGTGGAGGCAGGGTGGGTGGTCACCGAGGTCGGGCGCCAGCCCTGGTTGGTGCGCGGCCTGCTCCGCACCACCGACGCGGTGACCGCGATGCCCCATTTGTGGGTGCCCTTCGTGGGCACGGTCGCCACCTATGCATTGTTGGGCGTGATCTCCGCGCGGCTGTTGGTGGCCCACATCCGCAAGGCCGAGGCCCTCACCGACCAGACCCCCAGCCCGGGGGCCGGGGAGGGGACATGACCTTCTTGTGGCTGGTCCTGTTTGTGGCCCTGGGCCTGTACGTGCTCCTCGGGGGCGCCGACTTCGGGGCCGGCCTGTACGAGCTGCTCACCGGCAACCGCGGACGGGTGGACAAAGCCCTGTCCCCGGTGTGGGAGGCCAACCACGTCTGGCTCATCCTCATCCTCGTGCTGCTCAGCAACGTGTTGCCCGGGCCCACCGCGCAGATCATCGCGTGGCTGCACATCCCGCTGGGGCTCGCCCTGCTCGGCATCGTGGCCCGGGGCACCGCGTTCACCTTTCGGCACTACGATCCCGCGGCCCGGCCCGCCCGCGCCTACACCGTGGCGTTCCGGGCCGGGAGCGTCTTGACCCCCCTCTTTTTGGGCATGTCCTTCGCCGCCACTGGTGCAGGGACATTGCGCAGCACCGGGACCTTCGCCGAGGTCTACGTCTGGCCTTGGCTCACCGGCCACGGTCTGTTGGTGGGCGTGTTTTGGCTGCTGTTGTGTTTTCACTTTGCGGTGGTGCTCTTGCTGTCCGAGGACCCGCACGACGCCGCGGCCCGGCGCTTGGGCTTTTGGGCCCACGCCGCGGTCGTGCTCGCCGGGGCCGCGCTGTTCGCGCAGGCCGCGCTCAGCGGGGTCCCCTGGGCCGGCCGGGTCCTCGCCCCCGGGCCGCTGCTGTGCGTCGGGGCGGCCACCGCGTGCGCGGCCGGGGTCGGCACCGGGGCCCGCACCGGGCGCCGCGTGCTGACGATGGTGGCCGCGGGGGGGGAAGCGTTGTTCATCATCGGGGGCCAGCTGCTCGCCCGCTGGCCGGTGCTGTGCGTGGTCGACGGGCGCGAGGTCTTGGCCGAGACCGCGGGCCCGGTGGCCCCGGCCTTGATCTGGGCCCTGGGCGTGGGGTTGGCGCTGGTCGTGCCCGCATTGGGCGCGCTTTTCTGGGTGTTCAAAGCCCCGCGGCCGGAAGGCACCTCGATCTCTTCATAAACGAACATTCGTATATATATCGTTCGCGGCCGTCGCTGGGCACCGGCCTGCGAAGCCCATGGGCGAGGCGACGGGCCCACCCGGGCCCCGCATCTGGACCGGCTCCGCCCAAATATGAACGTTCGTTTATCAATCGCTGCCACGCGGGTTCGTCGCGGTTTCTGCCCCACACGATCTCGGCCAAACCATCGTCGACCGCGCTATAGCTTGCGCGCCCCACCGGCTTTTTCCTGAGGGTTTTCATGACCAAGACCAGCAACATCGGCGGCCCCCGCGTCCAGTCCCCCCGCACCCCCGGCACCGAGCCGGCGGCGAAGCAGCCTGAGGCCACCACGGCGGCCGAGCCCGGCCTGCTTCACCCCGAGGACGGGGCCCGGCCTGCGACCAACCTGACCTCGATGCCGTCCCGCCCCGGCGAAGTGGTGGCCAGCGAGGGCCCGTCGACGTCGCCGCTCGGCTCGCGCTTCGCCGACGTGCCGGTCCAACGCGGGCCCAACGCCCCCGTGGCCCCCGAGGTCAAAGCCCTGATGGAGACCTACGGCATCGAGAAGCGGCTCGGCCGCTCCGCCGAGCGCTTCCTGAAGTGGGGCGCGGTGGTCAGCGAGAAGCTCAACGTGTCCCGCGACCCGTCGGCGGTGGTGGACGCGGCGATGGACAAGGACGTGCGGCGGCAGGTGTTCCTCGTCGAGGGCCTGTTCAAGATGTACCGCAAAGAGATGCCCGAGCTCGTGCCCCAGTACGAGGCGATCAAGGCGTTCGAAGATTCGCTCGGGGCGTACAGCTACGCCCGGGGCATGGTGAAGCTCGCCGAGGAAAAGGGGCTTGACCCCAAGATCAAAGCCCACTTGGCGCACGAGTCCGCGGCCGCGCGGGAAGCGTTGACCAAGGTCGTGGCCGACGGCTGGATTCCCGACGAGCAAGGCCGCGTGCCCGCCATCGCCGACATGGTCGAGGCGCTGGCCAAGGCCGACTTCGGGACCTACGAAGAGGACCGGCAGTTCTTGCGCGCGGAGCTCGAGGACATCGTGAAGGACCTCGACCGGGACATGAAGCTCGACGCGGATGAGGGCGGGTACGATTTGACCCAGCTCCAAGGCCCCATCGGGTTGCACGAGTTCCGCCGCGACATCCGTTGGTTCTCGGTGTGCGCCGAGGCGGTCGACGGGCTCGTGCAGCTCACCACCGAGCGCAACCCGGTGAAGGAATACAAAAATCTCATCATCACCGACGAGAACGATCCGAAGTTCGTCAGCGACCTCTCGACGTCGAAGTTCGTCAAGCTGCCCACCGCTGAGCGTGAAAACGGCGCGTTCGAGATCCCGCTGTCGCTCTACACCGCCAACATGAAAGGCGTGCTCGACTTCGGGGGGGCCAAGGACGGCGGGGAAGAGATCGAAGGCATCGCGCATGCGCTGCAAGCCATCGGCGAAGCCGACGACCTCGCGTCGGCGATGGCCAAGGCCACGGAGATGCTGGGCTATCCCGCCACCTACTTCGACGACGCGCTCAAAAAGGGCCAAGAGATGTTCGAAGAGATGAAGGACAACAAGCTCTACAAGGCGCTGAAGAAAGAATTCGACCGGTACCAAGAGGACTGAGCGTGGCCAGCGAAGACAAACAAATCTTGGAAGGCCCCGGCGGGCTCCGCATCGAGGAAGACCTCTCGATCATGAAGCACCCGCCCAAGGACTACCGTGACAAGCGGGCGGCCAACGCCCGCGAAGGCCACAACAACGAAGCCGCGGCCAAAGCCGCGGCCGCCATCGACGCGGGGGCTGCCAATGACCCTGCGTTCGGCAAAAAATCTGGCGCGCGCAACGCGCTGCTCTTTCACAACTGGGAAGGCGACAAGGACGACGACGCCTAGCCCCCGCAGACCATTCAACCGCTTTCAACGAGAAGGACACTACCCATGCCCAACGTTTCCAGCACCCGCGGCGCCGCCGCCGCCCGCCAACCCCACGTCCCGAGCATGACCCCGCCGGCGGAGATGACCCGCCTGGCCCAAGCCGAAGCCGCCGCCGGCCGCGGGGTGGGCGAGATGATGATGCCCAAGGGCCGGGTCGACGACCTCGTCTCGCTCTACCACGCGGAAAAACGCGACGCGGCCATCGCCACCGCCATCGCCGACAACGCGAGCATGCACATCCTGCGCTACAGCTACGGCACCCACAAAGGCATGGAGGCGTGGCTGGCCGAGGCCCCCCCGCGCGGCGAGAAGCTGAAGATGCAAGTGGTCTGCACCCCCAGCTGGCACGTGGGCAGCACCGAAGACCAAAAGGTCGCCAACGCCAACAAGTACGCGCTCAGCAACGCCTACATGTTCGAGGTGCGCTTCCCCGACGGGACCAAAGAGACCAAAGAGTTCAAGGTCAACGGCAGCACCCCCGAGTACGCGACCAAGTCGCCGGTGATCGAAATCGACGCCGAGAAGTACAAGGGCCAAGACGTGGTCATCCTCGGCTGGCCCAAAGCCACCGGTGTCGGCGGCTACACCGAAGCGCGCAAGACCACCCTGCACCTGTAGCCTCAGGGGGGCTGTTCCAGCCCCCCTCGGCCTTCACGGCTCGCAAGCTCGCCGAGTCAGGCCTCACCCCCGAGTCGTCGGGCCAGGTTCGCTTTGCTCACGGCCCTCCGGGGTTGCATCCGGTCGGATGCAACGCGCCGCGGAAACCGCGGGCCGCGGGGCCCCACTCCCCCCTCATCGCTCCAGGCTCCCGTCGGTCGCGTCGCGATGCCTCGCGTTTGCTCGGGCTCGTACGCTTCGCGTACGAGGCGACGGTAATTCGAGAGGGGCTGTTCCAGCCCCCCTCGGCCTTCACGGCTCGCAAGCTCGCCGAGTCAGGCCTCACCCCCAAGTCGGCGCTCCAGGGGCCTCCGGCCCGTCGCGCCGGGTCGTATGCATCTGCATACGACCAGTCGAGGAGTCTGGTCGCATACGACCGAAAAGACCCTTCAACGCTGCCACGCAGTGCGGGAGGGTCTCTTCAATTGTGCATAGCCGCGCACACGACTCACACCCGCCCCAAAAGCTGCTCGCGCCTCCAACCAAACTCTCTTGAGCAAGCGGCGGGACGAGCCCCCATCGGGCGGTCGGAGCGGAAATGTTCGCCGCCGTCGACGGCGATATCCGGCCCCGGTGCCTGAATTTCAGCGAAGCATCCCGGCGGGCCGTCGTCGACAAATGGCGGTGAACGTTTTCGCGGAGCCCGCTCGACCACCGATCCGCCTGCTGAGAGTTGACCTCACCCGCGGAGATGGGCGAAGAACCGTTTGGCCTTGCTCGCGGCGGGGAACACCTCGACCCCCACCTCGCGGAGCATGTCTTTGACGATGTTGTCCACCCGCTCGCCGATGGTGGGGTCGGGCACTTCGATCTCGAGCTCGTACGCGACGTGGTCGCCGGGGAACGTGGTGGTGTCCATCTCCAATGTGACTTCAATGTCCCCCAACTCGTCGCGCAGGGTGAATGGCTTTTTGATCCGGCGGTTCTCGAAGCTGCCGATGTTGGCCAGGGCCGCCCCCTCGAGCAGTTTGCGCATGTCGTCGGGCAGCACCGCCTCGGCCCCGTCCAGGGGATGCATCTGGGCGTACACCAGCGGGTCGAACTGCCCGGACTCGAACTCCGCGGTGGCCTCCTGATCGAGCACCCACTCCTCTTCGCGCTTCTGGGTCAGGGTCCCGTCCCCCGAGGAGCGCCCCTTGAGCGTGAGGGTCAGGGTGTCGCCCTCACGGCGCACCCGGCACACCATCTTCTCGCGGTTGAGCAGGAAAAAACTCGGGGTGTCGTAGAAGGTGTTCACCTGCACCCGCTGCACGGTGTCGTCGAGGCCGAACACCGCCCGGGCCTTGTCCGCGTCCGCTTTGCCGTTGAACGCGAATTTGAGCTCTACCTCTTGCGGCCCGAACAGCTCGCGGCCCACCGCCTCGAGCACGCGGGCGAGCTCGATGGGGGGCGGGTTGCAATGTGGCTGCACGTGAACGTGCAGCTGCCGCACGGACAGCGCGCGGGGGGGGTTGACCCAACACTGCACCGGCTGGGTCAACGTCGCGTGGGTCTGAAGGGCGTGCACCACCCGGCCCGCGAGCCGCTCGAGCGCGAGCTGCTCGGTGGCGGACAGGTCGGTGAGGAACATCGCGGGGCGCTTGGGCACGATCAGCATCTTGAGCCCGGCCCCGAAGCGGTCGAGCAACACCATGTGGGTGTCGTCCTCGAACACCACCTGCTCGTCGTCGCGCGCCCCCGGCGCGTCCTCGGCGATGGGGGTGAAGGGGTCGGCCAGTTTCTCCACCCGGCCCCGCGCGGCCTTGACCGCGTCGTAGACCGCCTCGTTGGTGCCGCCGAGGGCGGCCTTCCAATCCGCGAACAGGGCCGGCCGGGCATCGTCGGCTTGACTGACCCGGTGCGCGGGGGCGATGTCCTCGTCGTGGTTGCTCATGGTGCAAAGCGTAGTGCACCGCGCCGCGGAGGGCGACCGGGGCCGCCGGTCAGCCTTGGGCGGGCGCGGTCAGTCCGCTCCAGGTCTCCAGTCGTTTGATCACCTGCGGCAGGTTGCTCCACCGGAGCGCGCTGGGGTCGAGCTTGTCCTTCTTCGCCGCCGCCCGCAGGGCTTTGCCCATCCAGGTCTCGGTCTCGGCGTTGAGGGCGCTGACGTCGATTTGGCCCGAGGTCTTGAGCGAGTCCACAATGGCATTGGTGTCCCAGCGCATGCCCTCGGACAGGTAGAGACCATCGGGGACCTCGAGCTTGCGGCTCTTGACCGCCTTTTTGAGGTCGTTGCTGCGGCTCAGGTCGCTCATCACCGCGAGCACATCCTGCGGGGGGTTGCCGGCGTCGTCGACCAGCGCCCACAGCTTGTCGAACAGCTTGTCCTCATCCGAGAAGAACACCTGCTTGGCCTGCTCCTGGTAGGCGGCCTCGAAGTGGGCCTTGAGGTACTTCACCTTGGGGGCGGCCACATCGGGCAGGCCACCCGAGGACTGGTAGCGTTTGATCGCTTCGTCGGCGGTGTTGTGGCGCAACGAGCGCACCACCTGGTTCAAGGTCTGGGCCGCGGCCCCGGCGTCGAGGGCTTTCTCCACATAGGTGCGCAGGCTGCTGTTGTAGCTGACCCCGATTTCGCCCGCTGCGCCTTTGAGCACGTTGTGGACCGCGGCCTTGTCGACCGAGATCGACGGGGGCGTGACCCCGATGCGCTGGGCCGCCTCGGTGAACCACTTTTGGTAGTCCGCGCGGGACAGGGGATAGAGATTGCGCGCCTTGTCCGGGCTGGTCTGGTTGGCCACGTCGGCGAGGAAGGTCTCCAGCTCGGGGGTGAACACAACGTGATTGTTCGCGAGCTGGGCCTTGGCCCCATCGATGAACTGGGTCGGGTCGGTGTGCAGGGCGGGCACCTCCAGGCCGCCGGCCGCGGTGGCCAAGGTCTTGAGCCCGCTGTCCGCGTAGTAGTTCAACGACTGGATGGCCCGGCGCAGCTGGTAGGCGCTCGCCCCTTTGCGCTTGGCCGCGCGGAGCAGGGTCATGATCGCGTCCTTGTCTCCGGGCGCGACCCAGCCTTGTTTCATTTGGGCGTCGATCTTCTCGGCCTCGGCGAGCTTGTCGACGTTGATGGTCGCGCTCGGCGCGGGGGAGACGCCGGCTTTCTGGGCGAGCTCGGCCAGGGCTTTGCCCTCGTCCCCGGTGCGCAGCTGCCCCACCAACCGGTGGAGGTCTTTGGGGGCGAGCTTCTTGGTGTCGAGCTGCTTGAGCATGTCCCGGATGCCCTTGTTGCTGTCGAGGCCCACCGATTCGAGGGTGTCGTCGACGAGCACGGACAGCGCCCGGTGGTCGTAGACGAGCTTGGGTGCGCTGCGGCCGAACACCTTTTTCACCAACGCGGCCGGGTCTTGACCGTTCCAGTCTTGGTCGAGCTGTTGGTTGAGCTTGTCGAGGCCGCCGTCTTTGTCCGCGAGCTTGTCGAACGCGGCCGCGAGGTCGTCGGTCCAGTCGAGACCAAAGCCGCGCAGGGCGAACTCGAGGCGCCGCTCCGCCCCCGCTTCGGTGTCCGGGTTCATGTCGAGGAGGTCGGCGGCGTGGGCGGCTTTTTGCTTGCCCGGGTTGAGCCCATCGGGGAACAGGAAGGGCAGCAGCTTGCCGTTGGCCCCCTCGAACTGCTTGTACGAATCGGTGCCCCGGAACGATTTGTTCTCGAGGTCTTCGAGCTCGTGCAGGCGGGGGTCGATGTCCATGGTGACCTTGGACCCGGTGGTCTTGAGCCAATCGTCCTGGGCATCGTCGGTGGAGAACGAGCCCGTGCCCGCCCCCGCGGCCTGGAAGCTGTTCTGGTTCTGCGATTGCAGCTGGAGGTGATCGAGTTCGCCCTCGAGCACGCAGAACTCAATCTTGCGCGGCTTGCCGTTGCGGTCGGCGTGGGTTGGGCGCAATGTCTCTGCAGTGACAAAGTCGAACGAGAACTCGATCTCGACCCCGGTCTTTTCGTTCTTCACCGTGAACTTGTGACGGTCCTGGGTGATCTGCATGAATGGGTCGAGGGCCTCGGCGAGCTCGAGCTGGCTGTCGAGCTTCTTCACCTCGCGCTCGGCGTGGTTGAACACCGTGTTCGCCCATTTGCCGTTGGTCGCGACCCCCCGCAGAAAGCCGGCCACATCGTCGGTGTCCGCGTCCGCCTTGAGCTCCAAACCGACCTCTACGCGCTGGCGGATGCCGGTCTTGTCGTCGAGGCGACCGCCCCCGGGCTTGACGTTGATGAAGGTGGCCTGCTTGTTTTTGCGCAACCGCACCGCGCCTTCGTGGCGGGTCATGGTGAGGTTCTTGTTGTCCATGTAGGCGTCGCTCATGGGGTCTTGCAGGGGCAGCCCGTCGTCGCCCACGCGGAAGCCAGCGAAAAACCCGGTGCCGGGTTTGCCCTTGTCGCTGCTGCCGTCGTCCTTGATCCAGTACCGGTTGACGGTGCTGATCGACCAGCCCTTGCCGAGGAGCTTCTCGATCTGGCTGTGGTCGCCTTTGCTGCTGGCCTCGACGATGCCGTACATCTTGTGCACCGCCGCGGTCATCTTGGCTTTGTCGGTGGTGCCTTTGAACTCAGACTCCAAGCGCGACACGATCGCGCCCCCGTCCTTGAGCATGGGGTAGGTCGCCACCAAGTCGGGGGCGTAGCCCACCTGCATGTCCAGGGGCAGGTCGGTGGCGTCGCCTTGGTTGCCGGTCATCGCCCCGATGCGGGTCGACGTCGGAGATTGGGCCCCTTCGGGCAACGGGGTCCGGAAGGAACCGCCGCGCGCCGGCCCCCCCGCGCGGTGCCGCACCCCCCCGCTGTCGTTGTTCCACATCGCCATCACCGACAAGCTGGTGTGGCCGGGGTTGATCTTGAGGTTGGGGTTGCGGGCCTGGAGGAACTTGTTCACGTCGGCGTAGCTGACGTCGAACGTGCGCGAGCCGCGGTACTTGTCCCCGTTGATGTTCTCTTTGTTGGTCAACACCGACAGGTTGATGGTGCGCAGCTGGTTGGTCTCGAGGTCGAGCACCTCGGCCATCAGCACCAGGGTCATCTTGTCGTTCTTGTCCTTGTGGAACGTGTTGACCGTGACCCGCACCCCGCCGGGGATGGCTTGGGGTTCGACCTCGATGTAGCCGCGCTTGACCGCGTCGCTGCCCGAGCCCGCGGTGAACGAGGTGTCCGCGCCGAAGCGGTTGGTGGCCATGGTGTCGAAGGTGGTGGTCAACCCTTTGAGGCCGTTGATCGTCGCCTTGGGGGGTTGGTTGCTGATGCGCCCGGCCCCCGAGGGCACCGGCGCGGCGTCGGCCGCGGGGGTGGCGTCGCTGGTCGCGGGGGCCGCGGGGGCGGCCGGCCCGGTGGTCGCGGTGGTGCTGGTCGTCGAGGTCGCGGGGCGATTGGTGCGGGGTCGGTTGATGTGGGGCATGGGGCCTCGGGGACAAAATGGGTGTCGGGGCGTTCGACAAAAAATGGAGCGCGCGGGGTCGGGCCCCGCGCGAAGAGGGCGGAAGGGCCGCCGCGGTCTAGGGCACGCCCGCCGGGGGCGCGTCGCCGGACCAGGCTTGCACGTGTTTGACCACGTTCTGCGGGGTCTGGTTGTAAATGGTGTAGAGCACAAACTCGGGGTTCTGGATCGCCTTGGGCAACGCCTGCTCGAGGTACTTTTCAAGCTCAGGCTTCATCGTGCGCATGTAGCTCGACGAGGTCTTCCAGTAGCTGATGAGCTGATCGGGCTGCCACGCCACCTTGGGCTCGGTCAGGCCGTCGGGGACTTTGTAGGCGGGGACGAACCGCTTGAACGCCTCGCCCAATGTCTTGGAGCGGTTGAAGTACCCCGCGGCCCGGGTGAGGTTGTAGGGCGTGAGGGTCGGGTCGGCTTTGCACAGATCCACAATGAACTGCGCGATCTCGCCGTGGTTGTTGAAGGGCACGTTCTGCGTGCTGTTCTGCAGGTTGTTGGACACAAAGCCCGGCTCGAACGAAATCTGCGGCACCTGCGTGCCCTCGGGCAAGGCCACCCGTTGGCGGCTGAACGCGTTGGCCGGCGTTTGGTTCCAGAGGCTGGCCACGAACCCTTCGACCTTGGACACCGGCGCGCCGTTGCCGAGCAGGTCGAGGGCGAACTTGGTCAAGGCGTCGTCGACCACGACCCCCACCTGACCGGCCGCGCCTTGGAGCCGGGACTTGACCGCGCTCTCGTCGAGCTGGAGCGGGGGCGCGGTCAGACCTTGCTTGGCCGCGAAGGCATCGAGCTGCTGCTTGAAGTCGGCGCGGGCCAGGCTCGACACGAAGGTGTGCATGTCGCGGCGCGGGACCTTCTTGGCCGCTTCTTTGAGGAAGTCCTCGAGGGCGCTGTCCACCATCACCAGGTGGGACGAGAGTTTGCCCGCGACCTCGCCGATGACGCGCTTTTTGTCCGCGTGCAGCACCGGCGGGGTGGTCCCGGGGGCGGCCTGGGCCACCCGCTGGAGCGCCGACTCCGGGTTGTTGGCGAACACCGCGAGAGCGTCGCGGATCTTCTTGGCGCTGGCGCCCTTTTGCACCGCGTCGTCGACGAACGCCTGGATGTCGCCGAACGCCCCGCGGTCGATCCACGCCGCCGCCATCGGGCCGTGCAGCCCCTGGGTGAGCTTTTGCGTGTCGATGCCGGGCGCGGGCACCGGGCTGACCCCCAGCGCGTTGGCCAGCGCGGTGAACGCGAGCTTGTCGTCTTGCTGGGGCACCCCGTTGAGCAACGTGCGCAGCTGTTGCGGGGGCAGCTTGGCGATGTCGATCTGGCCGAGCATGGCCTCGATCTCGGGGGTCATGGTCAGCCCCAGCCCGGTGAGGCTCGCCTCGACGGTGGACTTGATCATCGCCGGGTCGTAGCGGAGGCCGGTCACGGGCTGGTTGTCGTTGAGTTGCTGCAGCAGCCCGTCAATGTTGTTGCGGTACTTGTCGAGGATCTGGTTGGTGCTTTGCACCCCGCCGTCGGCCTCGGCCTTGGTCTTGACGAGTTTTTCGAGCTCAGGCGTCCACTCGATGCCGTACTGCCCGACGAGGAAGGCCATCTTGTTGACCACCGCGGGCGCGTCCTTGACCACCGCGGACAGCAGGTCCGCACCGTGGGCGGCCTTCTGCTTGGCGGGGTCGAGTCCGGCGGGGAACAAGAAAGGCAGGAGCTTCTTGTTCGCCCCTTCGAAGGCTTTGTAGGAGCCGGTGGAGCGGAACGATTCGTTCTCCAGGTCCTCGAGCTCGTGCAGCCGGGGATCGATGTCCATCGTGGCCTGGGCCGACGTGGCCTTGAGCCAGTCGTCTTGGCTGTTGTCGTCCTTGAACGCCAAAAAGCCCGCGCTCGACCCTTGAAAGTCAGTGGCATTGGCGGACTGCAGCTGAAGGTGGTCGAGCTCGGCCTCGAGCACCGCGTATTTGACCTCCCGGGGGGAGCCGTCGAGGTTGCCGTGCTCGTTGCGCAACGTACGGGCGGTGACGAAGTCGAAGCTGAGCTCGATCTCGACCCCGGTTTTTTCGTTCTTGACCGTGAACTTGTGGCGGTCCTGGGTCACGTCGAGGAACGGCTGCAGGGTGTTGGCCAGCTGCATGCTCGCGTCGAGTTTTTTGACCTGCCGCTCGGCGTGGTTGAACACCGTGTTGGACCATTTGGCGTTGCGGGCCACGTCCTTGAGGTACTTGGCCGCGTCCTGTTGGGTCGCGTCCGCGCGCAGCTCCACCCCGACCTCGACCCGCTGGCGGATGCCGGTGCGCGGGTCGAGCCGGCCCCCGCCGGGCTTGACGTTGATGAACGTGGCCTGCTCGTTCTTGCGCAGGCGGATGGCGCCTTCCTCTTTGGTCATCGAGAGCTGGGCGTCGTCCATGTACTGGTCGCGCATGGGGTCTTGGATGGGCAGGCCCTCGTCGTCGACGCGGAACCCTTTGAACATCCCGGTGCCGGCTTGGCCCGGGGCGTTGGCGCTCCCGTCGTCCTTGAGCCAGTAGCGGTTGACGGTGGTGATGTTCCAGTCGGGGCCGAGCAGTTGGGTGATGCCCGAGCGGTCCCCGCCGGCGGCTTTGCCGACGAGGTCGTACATCTTGCGCACCGCCGAGGCCATGTCCTTCTGGGTCGAGCTGCCCTTGAACTCGGACTCGAGCCGGCTCACCACCGAGCCGCCTTGCTTGAGCATGGGGAACTGCTTGACCAGCTCAGCGGGGTAGGCGACCTGCATGTCGAGGGGCAGGTCGGTCTGCTCGGTGTGTCCCGTGACATTGCCGATGCGGGTGGCGGTGGGGGATTGCGCCCCGGCGGGCAGCGGGGTGCGGAAGTTGCCGCCCCGGCCCGGGCCCCCGGCTTGGTGGCTGCCGTTGAACTTCGCCGCCACCGCGAGCGACGTCGTGCCCGGGTTGAGCTTGAGGTTGGGGTTGCGCGCTTGCAGGTAGGCGTTGACGTCGGCGTAGCTGATGTCGAACGACGCGGACCCGCGGTAGCCGCCCTCGTTGAGCACCACCTGTTTGGCCAGGACCGCGAGGTTGATGGTGCGCAGCTGGTTGGATTTGGTGTCGAGGACCTCGGCCTGCAACACGAGGGTGAGCTTGTCCCCCTTCGACTTGTGGAAGGTGTTGACGTGAATGCGCGCGCCCCCGGGGATCGCGTCCGCGCTGACCTCGATGAAGCCGCGGCTGACCGCGCCTTCGCCCTCGGCGTGGAAGTTGTTGAACTCGGTGGTGACGTTGAAGCGGCTGCCCGCGGCCGACAATTCGCGCGCATCGAGGCCGTTGAGCCCGTTGATCGGGACCTTGGGCACCGCGGCGTTGATGGTGCCGGCGGCCGAGGGAATGGGGGCGTCGGGGGTGGCCGCGCCGGCGGGCGTGGTGGTGCCGGTGGCGGTGGTCGACGTCGTCGCGCCGGCGCCCGTGGTCCCGGTGGTCGCGGTCGGGGTGGTGGGGCGGTTGCGGTTGATGCTGGGCATGGGGCACCTCGGTTGGCGGATCCCACGCGCGGGGCCGGGGCCCCAAATGGGCCGGGGCTCGGACGGCTTCCGACAACCCAAAACTCTATGAAATCAAGGGGTTGTCTGGCGGGGAACCGTGCCCCCTATATAGCCCAAACTCCGCCGGATTGGCGGAGAAAGCCCGCGTGCGGCCGCCTTGGCGCCCCTGGGCGCCACCCAAGCCGCTCTTACATAAGTCTTACATAAGTCCTGCGCGAGGTCCGCCCAGCGAAGGCCACCACCGGCGATCCTGGGTCAGAGGCCGAGCGCGTCGGGCAGGGCCACCCCGGACTGCTCGGCCAGGCGTTTGGCCACCGACGACAAGCTGCCCTTTTTCATCCGCAGGATGCTGAACTTCGCGTCGCCGCTGGCCTTGTCGAACACCTTTTTGACCCACGCCTCGACCGCGGGGCTGACTTTGGCCCCGTGCGCTTGTTTGAGGTGGGCCACGAAGGCGTCCTCATCGAAGTCCACCGCGGGCACCGTGAGCCCGCCGGGCACATCCACCTTGGCGCTCTTGATCGCGGCCGCGAGGTCGGGCACCCGAATCTTCTCGAACATCGCCACCACATCTCCAGGAGCATTGGCGCCGTCTTTGATCAGCTTCTCCCCGAAGGCGAGCAGCTTGGCCCCATTGCCCACGAAGTTCTCGTCGAACGCCGCCTCGGCCGCGTGGTCGAACGCGGTGGGCGCGAACGCGATGTCCGGCACCGACAACCCCGCGGGGACCTTGATGTGGGAAGCCTTGAGCGCCTGCTCGGGGGTGTTCATCCACAGGCGGCTGACGAAGGGGGCAATCTTCGACGAGGGCGTGCCCGCGTCGGCCAGGGCGTGGCAAAAGCCCTTGAGCGACGCGTCGTAGACCACGTTGGCCCCCGCGCAGGCCGCCTTCAGGCTCTCGTCGAGGGCGGCCTTGTCGAGCTCGAGGGCGGGCATGGTCACACCCAGGTCCTTGGCCTGCTTTTGCAAGAACCGCTCGAAGTCGCTTCGGCTCAGCGACGACACGAAGGTCTGGACCTCGGTGAGCGGCTTTTGCTCGGCCACCTGCTCGAGGAGCTTCTTCAGGGCGGGGGTGAGCTTGATGTTGTGGCGGGTGAAGTGGACGTTGGCCTCGTCGACCACGCGTTTTTTGTCCGCGTGGATCACGGGGACCTGGGCCGCGCTCCCCCCCGGCGCGCTGCGGGCGATGTAACCCAGCGCGCGGTCGCCGTACGACGAGAAGTTGCGCATGTACGACGCGATGCGGTCGCCGGTGACGCCCTGTTGGAGCATCTGCCCGAGGAACTTCTCGATCGCCTTCCGGTCGGCCGTGGCCACCCACGCGGTGTCGAGCTGGGGCTCGATGCTCTTCATGAATTTGGCGGGGGAGAACGTCGGCTCGGGAGCGCGGCCGCGTTGGCCGAGCCGGGCCGCCATGTTGCGGAACATGTAGGCGGGGGTGGCGGTGGCGAGGGCGTCCAGGGTCTGCTTGAGCTCCACCGGGTCGAGCTTTTTGGGGTCGAGCTTCTTGATCAGGTCTTTGACCCCGTCGTTGATGGTGTAGCCGGCGGCGTCGAGGGTGGCGGTGATGGTCTTTTCGATCCCGGCCTTGTCGTAGGTGAGGGCGGGGGTTCGCTGGGTGTCGAGCACCGCGGCGAGGTACTGCTTGACGTTGCGGAACTGTGGCAAGCGGCCGAGGTCGCGGCCCACATCTTTGATGCCGTCGTCTTTGTCGAGGCGTTTTTTGAACGCTTTGTCGACGTTGGCGGTCCACTCCAGACCCAGCGAACGGAACTGCCGCTTGGCCGCGGTGAGCGCGCTGTTCTTGTCGGTGATGATCAGGTCCAGCAACGTGGCTGCGTGGGCGGCCTTCTGCTTGCCGGGCTTGAGCCCCCTCGGAAAGATGCGCTGGAGGAGCTTGCCGTTGGCCCCCTCGAACGCCTTGTAGGACTCAGTGGACCGAAAGCTGTTGTTCTTGAGGTCTTCGACCTCGTGCAGGCGGGGGTCGACGTCGAGGGTGACCTTGCTCGAGGTCTTCTTGAGCCAATCGTCCTGGCCCCGGTCGTCCGAGAACGACGACGACGACGCCCCCGCGGCCTGAAACTCATTCTGGTTGGCGGACTGCAGCTGCAGGTGGTCGAGCTCCCCTTCGAGCACACAGAACTCGATGACCTGGGGCTTGCCGTCGGCGCCGGCGTGCTCCGGCCGGGTGGTGGTGGCCTTGACGAAGTCGAAGGAGAACTCGATCTCCACCCCCGTCTTCTCGTTCTTCACCGTGAACTTGTGGCGGTCTTGCACCACCTCGAGGAACGGCTTGAGGGACTCGCTGAGCGCGATGGTGGGGTCGAACTTGTGCACCTCGCGCTGGGCGTGGTTGTACACCGTGTTGCCCCACTGGGAATTGGTGGATACCCCGCGCAGAAAGCCCGCCGCGTCGTCGACATCGGCGTCGGCCTTGAGCTCGACCCCGACCTCCACGCGTTGGCGGATGCCGGTCTTGTCGTCGAGGCGACCGCCCCCCGGCTTGACGTTGATGAACGTGGCCTGCTTGTTCTTGCGCAGCCGGATCGCCCCTTCGTGGTGGGTCATGGAGAGGTTGCCGTCGTCCATGTAGCTGTCGCGCATCGGGTCCTGGATCGGCAGCCCTTCGTCGTCGACGCGGAACCCTTTGAAAAAGCCCGTGCCGGGCTTGCCCGGTTGCTCGGCCCCGCCCTCGTCCTTGAGCCAGTAGCGGTTGACCGTCGAGATCGTCCAATCCTTGCCGAGCAGCGCCTCGACGTCGCTCTTGTCGCCGCCCTGGATTTTCTCGACCATCGCGTACATCTCTTTGACCGCGCGGGTCATCTCCGCCTTGTCGGTGGTGCCTTTGAACTCCGACTCCAGGCGCGAGACGATGGCCCCCCCGGGCTTGAGCATCTTGTAGGTCCGGGTCAACGCGGGGTCGTAGGCGACCTGCATGTCGAGGGGCAGGTCGGTGGCCTCGCCGCGGTTGCCCGACAGGTTGCCGATGCGGGTGGCGGTGGCGCTCTGCGCGCCCGCGGGGAACGGGGTGCGGAACGAGCCCCCGCGCCCGGGCCCGCCGGCCTGGTGTCCGCTCTTGAAGCGGGCCGCGACCGACAGCGGGGTGTGACCGGGGTTGAGCTTGAGCGCGGGGTTGCGGGCTTTGAGCCACTTGTTCACGTCGTCGTACTTGAGGTCGTAGACCTTCTGCCCGCGGTAGCTGTCGCCGTTGATCTTCTCGTTCTCGGCGAGGATGCCGAGGGTCACGGTGCGCAGTTGGTTGGTCTTGGTGTCGAGCACCTCACACATCAAAAACAACGTGATCGCGTCGTTCTTGGTTTTGTGGAAGGTGTCGACGGTGACGCGGCAACCGCCGGGGATGGGGTCGGCGTTGACCTCGATGAAGCCGCGATCGACCGGGCCTTCACCGTCGGCGTGGTAGTGCTGAAATTGGGAATCGCCCGCGAAGCGCCGGGTGGCGTTGGTGGGCATGGTCGGGCGCTTGCCGCCGAACCCGTCGATGGTGGCCTTGGGGACGTTGGATTGGATCTCGCCCGCCGCGCTCGGCACCGGGGGGGTCGTGCCCGACGTGCCCGCGGCCGGGGTGGTGGCGGTGGCGCCGCTGGTCGACGTCGCGGCCCCAGAGCTGGCGGCGCGCGGGGTCCGGGTGGAGCGGGGACGGTTGATGCGGGGCATGGGGCACCTCGTGACGTGACAAAACGCCGTGCCCGGTATTGCGCCCAAGTGCCGATTTTGGCGGAGGTTTTGCCCGCGATCCGCGCGGGCCAGGGTGGCCTGGGCCCCGCGGTAAGTGCTTAAAAAATATAAAGAATCAGCTCTTGATCCACTCGCTGAGCATGATGAAGACCTCGACCGCGATGAGGGCCACGATGAGCCACTCGAGCCGGAGGCTGCGGCGGTTGGCGCTCAGCTCGACGAGCATGCGGGCGGTGTCGTCGAGCAGCGCCATCTTGCGGTTGAAGGTGGCGTGGCGTTCGGACAGCTCGTATTCCTGGCGCAGGCCGGCGTAGAGGCGGTCGAGGTCGGGGCGGTCCCAGACCACGTCGGGCTTTTCGTCGAGCTCGACGTCGCGCAAGAACCGGAACCGGTTCTTCAATGTTCCCCCAATGCTCTTGATCAGCGCGCGGTCGGTGCCGACCACGCGGCCCCCGTCGGCCAAGCCGGTGGCCCAGCTCTCGGCGGTCTGGAGCAGCTCGACGATGGCCGCCTCCCGGTGGGCGAGGGCCACGCTCTGGGCGAGGGCGGTGGCGGCGACGTCGCAGTGGGCGAGGGTCAAGCGTTCGACCTGGGCCTGGCCGTTGTGCACGGTGAGCGGGCCGGGGCCTTGCTCGAGGACCAGGCCCTCGGTCTCGTCGATGTCCACCGCGCCGACGACGTGGGCGGCGAGGGTGGTGAGCACATGGGCGCGGACCAGCGGACCGGCCTCGAACAGCACGATCACCCCGTAGGGGGCGACGAAACCGAACGCCCCGTCGGGGGCGGGGCTGGGGGGCGCCTTTTTGATCCGGGCCACGAACGCGGGGTCGAAGCGCTCCCCGAGGATGATCGCTTCACCGACGACGCGGCCTCGCGGCAACGGGGCGACGTCGAGCCCGCCGGCGTCGACCGCGTACAGAGGAATGTTGACCGCGCCGGGGTCTTTGACCGGCAGCAGGGTGTCGTCGGGGTCGCGGGGCATGGGACAAGCTTACCGTTGCCCGGGGCGCCCGGCCCGAATGCGAGCCCCGGCGGCGGCCAATTCGAGCCGCTGGGCGCTAGACTCAAAACGCGCCCAGGAGGACCGACATGCCACGGATGCGATTTACGTCCGAAGCGATGAACATGTTCACCAAGTCGCTCATCGAGGCGCGCAAAAAGGGCGGGGTGGGCTCGGAGAACCTCGACATCGGCCTGCCCGACACGGACAAGAACCTGCGGGTACGCGACCGGCTCAAGCAAGCGTTCGGGGGCAAGCTCAACGCCGACGACGTGCGGGATCTGCAAAAGGCCGCCTTCGACGGCGGGCAGGTCACCGACGAGGAGGCCGTGTACCTCCTGCAACAGGGGCTCAACGAGGACCGCTTCGAGAAGACCCCGTCCGGGGAGCTCACCGAGGCGGCCCGGCTCGCCCGCTTCGACCTGTTGCGCTTCGCGGTGTTGCACCTCGCGGACATCGATCCGAGCAAGGCCACCAGCGAAAAGGCCGCCTCCCTCGCGGCCAACTCCCAGGTCATGCGCGAGTACATCAAAGGCACGGTGCGGGCCATCGTGTCCACCGGCGAGGCCGACCGGGTGTACCTCCAGGACGCGCAAAAAGCGGCCAAGGGGGTGACCGCCAACGCCGCGGTCAGCGACCTCGCCAAAAATGCCACTGCACAGGACGTGCTCCAGGTGTTCCTCGAGCAGACGGACGCGATCTCCGGCTGGGACTTTTTCAAGCCCGGCCAGACCCACAATGTCCTGTCCAAGCCGGGCATCAACTGGGGCATCAATGGCTACCCCACGGTCTCGAGCTGGGAGAGCGTGTACGCATCGGCATTGGGTACCTTGCAGCGAGGCAAAGAACGCGGCGCGGACGTGCACGTCACCGTGGCCGACGAGTCCGGCATCGAGAACAAAGACTTCGGCCGCACCACCATGGACAACATGGAGGACACCGGGATTCTCGGGGGAGCGGTGCTGGCGGGGGTCGAGCAGTCCTTCCGGGACCAAGGGCTGGCCGGCGACGCCGCCCACCAGGCGGCGGTGGCCCATCTCGCCGACGCGCTGCGCGCGGCGGGGGTGGAGGTGCCTGACAATGCCACTGCGGCCGATGTCGCGCCGTTGGTGCGCCGCACCCACCGGGGGCTGATCGATCGCGCCGAGCAGGCGGGGGTGAGCGTGATCCCCCTCGACGAACAAGCCACCCGCATCCTCAAGCCGGTGGTGAAAGGCGAGGACGAACCCCTGCTCCCGGGTGAGGCGCGGGTCACCCAAGAGCAGTTCGACGCGATGAAACACTTCCAGGACGGCATTCGGGTCTCCACCGCCCTCGACGACGTCACCGACATCATCAACCTCCCCAAGCCGCCCGGCCGGCACGGCATCATGTCCAACTGCGGCCTCACCGGCGCGGGCAAGAACTACATCGGGCTGATGCACGGCACCGATCGCAGCGAGAACCTGCACAGCAAGTGGGCCCGCACCCCCCCGCGCCGCGACGGCGAAGACGCGGGGAGCTACGTCGAGCGCATCAAAGAGTTCGTCGAGTTTTTGGGGCCACGGGGGGTCAACCGCGAGGACCTGAAGCGCCAATCCGATGTGTCAAAAGACGTGGCCGGCGTCGGCGATTGGCAGGCCCACGAGGACGAGCTGCTCCAGACCGCGGAGGAGTGGGTGCTCAACATGAAGAGCGAAGGCCAAAAGCTCGCCAACGAGAAGGGCAACGAAGCGGAGGGGCCCGGGCAGCAGTGGTTCGAAAAACTCGCCGAGCTGCAGTTGATGTTTCAGGACAAGCAGCGGTTTGTGTTCACCGACATGCGCCAGACGGTGGGCAGCTTCGGGCCGGATTTTGGGGAGAGCCTCGACGTGGGCAAAGCCATCGCCTCGGACAGCTCCGCGGTGGTGGACGCGTTGGCCTCGGCCGAGATCAAGGACGCGTACGAACGGAGCGGTCACGGCTTCGGCGGGGTGGACGAAGTGGCCGAGCTCGAAAACGCCCCCGAGGGGCTGCTCGGTTTGCCCCACCGCCTCCTCGGCCGGGTCCGCTCGGCGATGAGCACGGGCTACAAGGAGGCCCAAGGCGCGGGCTGGATGCGCGGCGGTGATCCCTTCACGCTGAAGAACCACGCGGCGTTCATGTCCATTCCCGGCCTGGCCCCCGCGGACATGACGATGGTGAACCTGCGCTTGGCCCCGGAGAGCTCGCGGCAAAGCCCGTCGCTGGGCAAGCAAGACCTGATGAGTCTGCGGCTTTCGCGGGCCCAAGCCGACGATTGACGTCGTGGGCGATATCGCCCGGCGCAGTTCGCCCCGCCCAATGAAGATGCAATCTCGTTATCGTTGAAGACGAGAATCGTTATCGTTCTCGCCTGAACAATCGAGAATACGTTATCGCTCGTCGAGCTCCGGGCATTTGTTAGCGTGCACACACCGGGCGACGCGGTGCGTATCCCGGGGTGAGGACAACATGTGGACAATGCTATTGTGGTTCGGCGCGGGGGGCGTCGCGTTGGTTGTGCCCCCTGCGGAGGCAGCCCGTTGCCCCGCGCAGGTGGGGTTGGACGAGGCGCTGCGGTTGGTCGAGGATCGGCCCGACGTGCTCGCGTGGGGCTCGGGGGCCAAAGCGGCCCGGCGCGAGGCGGACGGGGTGTCGTGGTTGCACGGCACCACCCAGCTCACCGCCACCCCGGGGGTCCGGTGGTGGCCCCGCGATCAACTGCAGCCGGAGGGCTCGGTGGGGCTGGCGCACTCGGTTCTGCTCGGCAACCTCGGGGGGGCGCGCGAGCGGGTGGCCAAAGCCCACGCGGCGGTGTCCGACGAGGCGATGCGGGAAGCGCACCTGGTGCAACGCCAAGAGGTCGCCCACCGGTGGGTGGACCGGTGGCGGGCCGACCATGCCTATGCATTGGCGAAGGCGCAGTATGAGCGCACCGCCGCCCTGGCGGACAAGTTCGAGCGGGCCATCGGCGCGGGCGTCACCCGGGCCGAGGCGGCCACCGCCCGGGCGGACGCGAGCGCGGCCCGGGTCTCGCTCCTCGACGCCGAAGGGGAGGTGACGCACACCGCGTTGTTCTTGGCCGAGGCGGTGGGGTGCCGCGGCGAGATGGGCGTCATCGGCGAGCCCTGGGCCGAGGCGGGGGCGATCGCGTCCCTCGCCGAAGGGCGGCGGTCGCCGGCGGTGGCCAAGCTCGAGGCCCAAGTCGAGGCCGGCGCGGCGGAGAACGACCTCACCACGATGCAGACCCGGCCCCAGGTGGGGGTGGGCATGACCGCCGAGGTTGACGGCACCAACACCTTCCGCACCATGTCGAACCTGTCGGGAACGTGGGCGGTGTTCGACGGGGGCCACGCCCAACGCGCCCAGATCGCGGCCGAGGTCGAGCTGCTCAAAGGCCGGGCCCGCCAAGCGCAGATCGCCGAGGCCCAGACCCTCGCGCTGTACGTGCACGAGATCGAACACCTCACCGAGACCGGCCGCGTCATCGACGAGCAGCTGTTGCCGCAGCTGCGCGAAGCGGTCGAGCTCGAACGGCAAGCGTTCGCGCTCGGCGAGTCCACCGCCGAGCCCTTGGCCAAGGCCGAGCGGGTGTTGACCGGGGCCGAGCTGCGGGCGCTCAAGCTGCGCGGCGACCTGGCCGAACAAGTGGTGGGGGCCCGGCTCTGGGCCGCCCCCGACGAAGGGAGCCGCTGATGCGCCACCGTCCCGCGGGCCGCGCGCCCGCCTTGCTTTTGTCCGCCTGGGCCCTGGTCGCGTGCGACCAAACCGCCCCTGCCGCCGCGCCCACGCCGCAGCCCGCGGCCGCGGACGACGCGGCCACACCCCCTGCCAATGTCTATGCAGGACACTTCACCGCGGCGCGCCCCCTCGAGGAGGTGCGCGAGCTGTTGGCGGTGGCCGAGACGGTGGCGCCCCCGTCGGCCACCCGGCTCTTGGCCGCGCCCTTCGCGGGCCGGGTGCAGCGCGTCGACGTCGCCCCCGGCGACGAGGTCAAGGCCGGTCAGGTCATCGCGGTGTTGCTGCTGCCCGACCTCGGCGAGGCCGCGACCGACTACGTCATCGCCCAGCGCACGTCACAGAGCCGGCAAAAGCGGCTCCAACAACTCGTGGCGCTGTCCCAGTCAGGCATGGCCCGGGCCAGCGCGGTCACCGACGCGGAGGTCGCGGCCGCCGATGCCGAGGGGCGGTCACTGGCCGCCGCGGCCCGCTTGCGGGGGGCGGGCATCGATCCGGCGTCAGCCCAAAAGTGGGCCGAAGCCGGCGGGCGCTATTGGCTCACCGCCCCCCACGAGGGGGTGGTGGTCGAGGTCATGGGCCACCCCGGAAGCGCGCTCCAGCAAAACGACCCGGTGGCGCGCCTCGAGACCGCGGCCCCGGTCCGCGTCGAGGCCCACATCGCGCCCGCCCTGTGGGCCGCGGACTTCGCCGGCTTTGAGCTGATGCTCGACGACGCGGTGGTGCCGATCACCCCCTTGGCCGCGGCCCGCACGCTCTCCCCCAAGAGCGGAACCGCCCGGGTGTGGTTCAGCGTGGACGAGGCCGGCATCGCGGCCGGCCGCACCGGGTTGGTGCGGCCCAAAGGCAAAGACCCGCTGTTCGTGGTGCCGGCCGACGCGGTGACCCGAACCGACGAGGGCGCGACCGTGGCGATCCGTGATCAAGGGACATTGGTCAGCCGGCCGGTCACGGTTCACGCCGAGGTCGCGGGTCTGGTCGTGGTCAGCGGGCCGGTGGCGGCCCAGGAGGTCGGCGTCCGTGATTGAGCAGCTCTCGGTCGCGCCCCTGAAGTCGCGCAACGCGGTGCTCGGGGTCACGTTGGTGCTCGCGGTGGCGGCGGCGTTCTACGCCCGCGGGCTGAAGCTCGACGCGCTCCCTGACATCACCCCCAACCAGGTGGTGGTGTTGACCACCGCGCCCGGGTTCACCCCCGACGAGGTGGAGCTCTTGGTCACCCGGCCGGTGGAGGTCGCGCTGTCGGGCACCCCCGGGCTGGTGTCGCAGCGCAGCGTGTCCCGGTACGGGGTCTCCCAGGTGGTGGCGGAGTTTCCCGACGACGTGGACCCGTTTTTTGCGCGCCAGGTGGTGCAAGAGCGGCTGCTCACGGTCTCGTTGCCCGGTGGAGCCGACACCCCCGCGCTCGGGCCCCCCGCCGGCGGCCTCGGCGAGGTCTACCACTTCAGCCTGCGCTCCCCGGTGCGCAATGGGGCTGAATTGCTGTCGTTGGCGGAGGTCCGGGTGCGCCCGATTTTGGCCCGGGTGCCCGGCGTGGTCGAGGTCAACACCTGGGGGGGCGAGCGCATGGGCTTTTCTGTGGCGGTGTCGGCGGAAAAGCTCGCCGCCCGCGGCCTGACCTTGGCCGACGTGCAGGCGGCGTTGGAGCAGGCCCAAGGCACCCGCGCGGGCGCGGCGCTGCGCAACGGGCGCGGCCAGGCCTACGTGCGGGCGACCCGCCGCCCCCAGTCCCCCGACGAGCTCGGCGACGTCGTGGTGGGGCACGATCACAGCACCCACGCGGTGGTGCGCCTGTCCGACGTGGCCCGGCTCGGGCCGGCCCACTTTCCCCGGGTGGGGGCGGCCACCGGCGATGGCGAGGGCGAGCTGGTGTACGTGATGGTGCAGATGCTGCGCGGGGCCAACGCGCTGGAGCTGTCCCAGGCGCTGGACGACCAAATGGCATTGGTCCGCCAGGCCCTGCCCGAGGACGTGGCGGTGGATGTGATCTACGACCGGGCCGAGATGGTCTCGGCCACCCTCGCCACGGTGGGCAAAAACCTCGTCGAGGGCGGGCTGTTGGTGATCTTCGTGCTGTTCTTGATGCTGGGCAGCGTGCGGGCGGGTTTGATCGTGGCCGCGGTCATTCCCCTCTCCATGCTCATTGCGCTGGCGGGCATGACGTTCTTGGGCATTCCCGGCAACCTGATGAGCCTGGGGGCCATCGACTTCGGGTTGCTCGTCGACGGGGCGGTGGTGGTCACCGAGACCCTCTTTCACGTACGCACCGAAAACGAGCCCAACGATGACGAGCCCCCCATGGGGCACAGCGTGCAGCGGGTGCTGCAGCGGGTGGCCCGGCCGGTGTTTTACGCGATGTTGATCATCGTCATCGCCTACCTGCCGATCCTGTTGTTGTCGGGGGTGGATGGGAAGCTGTTCCGGCCCATGGCCTCGACGGTGGTGATGGCCCTGCTGGCCGCGCTGGTGCTGTCGCTGGTGGCGGTGCCGGCGGCGATCGCCGCGTTTGTGCGGGACAAACACATCCCCGAACGGCCGACCTGGCTCGCCCGCGGCATTCAGCGCGTGGTGATGGCGGCGTTGCGCACGGTGGCGCCTCGGCGGTGGGCGGTGGCGGCCGCGGCGGTGTTGCTGTTGGCCTTGGGGGGCGGGGCGGGGTTGATGGCGGGCACCGCGTTTGTGCCCCAGCTCGACGAGGGCGACTTGGTGATCCAGACCACGCGGTCTCCCGACATCGACATCCACACCGCGGTGCGCGAAGCCGGCGCCCTCGAGGCCGCGGTCATCGCCGACGTGCCCGAGGTGAAGGCCGTGTACAGCCGCATTGGCAGTCCCGCGGTGGCCACCGACGTGATGGGCCTCGAGCAGGCCGACGTGTTTGTGCGGTTGTATCCCAAGTCCCAGTGGCGGCCGGGGGTGGACAAAGACACCATCATTCAAGAGATGCAGAAGGCGCTGGACGATCGGGGGCTCGGGGGCGACCCGGCCTTCACCCAGCCGATTCAGATGCGGTTCAACGAGATGCTCGGGGGTGATGTCAGTGACATTGCGGTGAGCGTGTTCGGCGACGACCTCGACGAGCTCCGGGCCGCGGCCGAGCAGGTCAAGGCCGCCATCGAGGGCGTGCCCGGCGCGGCGGATGTGCGCATCGGGACGCCCCCCGAGGTGCCGGTGCGCGAGGTGGTGCCGGACCCCGTGCGCGCCCGGCGGGTGGGGCTGTCCGAGGTCGAGATCCTCGACGCGGTGGCGGCGATCGAAGCGGGGGTCGAGGTGGGCGAGACCCTGCTCGGGACCCAACGGATTCCGCTCGTGATGCGGCTCGACGCCGACGTGCGGCCGTTCCAGCTCCCCGCGGTGCGCCTGGCCGTGCCCGGGGGCGAGCTGGTGCATTTGTCCGACGTGGCGTTTGTGAAGCCCCGGAGCGCGCCGTCGCTGGTGAGCCACAACGAGGGCCAGCGCCGGGTGGTGGTGGGGCTCAACGTGCGGGGGGCCGACCTCGGTGATGTCACCGCCGCGGCCCAGGCCGCGGTGGCGGGGTTGTCCCTTCCCGAAGGGGTCTGGCTCGCGTGGGGTGGCCAAGCAGAGACATTGGAGGCGGCCAAGCGGCGCATCATGCTGCTCATTCCGTTGGTGTTGGGCCTCATCGTGGTGGTGCTGCTGTTGGCCCTCGGCCGGTTGCGGTCGTCGATCATCGTGCTCGCCCACGTGCCCTTCGCCAGCGTGGGGGGCGTGCTCGCGTTGACGTTGCGGGGCATGCCGATCTCGATCTCGGCCGCGGTGGGGTTCATCGCGTTGTCCGGGATCGCCATCCTCAACGGGGTGGTGCTGATGAGTGAGATCCTGCGGCGCCAAGACGACGGCGCGTCGCCCCACGATGCCGCGTTGGACGCGGCCCGGGTGCGGGCCCGCCCGGTGATGATGACCGCGATGGTGGCCGCGCTGGGCTTTTTGCCCATGATGCTGTCGACGTCAGTGGGCGCGGAGGTGCAGCGACCGTTGGCGACGGTGATCGTGGGCGGCCTGGTCACCTCCACGCTGCTCACCCTGTTGGTGTTGCCGAGCCTCTATCCGTGGTTCGCGGGCGCGGCGGCCCCGTCCGACCAAGAGGACGCGTAGTCCCGCGTGTGTTTCGCCCCCCGTGCACACCCCCGATGGGGTGTGCACCGGGTGTGGGCGCGCGGCCGGCCCGGGTCCGGCGCCACCGTGGCGGTGTGGGTACGGTTGTTGCTCATGGGTCGGACGAGCTTCCCCAAGCCACTGGAAGGATCGCCCGATGACCGGCTGGACCAGGACCGTGACCCTCAGCGCGCTGTGCTTGAGCGCGTGCAGCACCCTCGAGGCCGAGGACTACGCACCCGAAGAGATCAACGCCGCCATCTTGGTGCAAGACGCGACCGACAACGATGAGCTCGACGTCACCGTCACCCTCGCGCCGCTTCGCCAGGGCGCGCAGACCACCTACTATTTGGCGCTGGCGGAAGGGGACACCATCGAGGCGGTGCACGATGATGTCACCGTCACCCTCGACGAGGTGCGGCTGCTGGGTCTGGTCCGGTACACCGCGCGGCTCGACGAGGTCGAAGGCGCGCCGGTGGCGGTCGTGGTGCGCCGGCAACGCGACCACCGCGCGCTGGAGAGCCAGGTGGTGATGCCGGACGACATGGGCCCGCTGGTCTTGGACGACGACGAGGTGTCGCGCGCGGAGGAGGGGCTCGCGGTGTCGTGGACCAGCGAAGGCGAACGCGGCGCGTTTGACGTGCGGGTGTCGAGCAACTGTTTTGAGACGGTGGAGATGACGTTGCCGGGCACCGCCCGGGGGTTCGCGATCGCCGCGTCGGACTGGGCGCGACCGACCCCCCGGTCGGGCGAGGAGGTGCCCGACGACTGCATCGGCTACATCCGGGTCGAGCGTGACCTCGATGGGCACGGGCTCGATGCGTTGTTCGGCGATGGCGCGGCCATCGGTCGTCGGCCGCGCGTGGCGCAGTTCATGTCGGTGCCGTGAGCGGGGCGGATCACAGGTCCCGGCTGAGCCAGACTTGGTCGCGGACCCGCAGGCCGTGGTCCCAGATCTCGTCGGGGTAGCCGCGCGCGGGGGTGAAGTGGTCGCGCACCACGCGCTCCATCCGAAAACCGTGACGTTGGTAAAAGCGGAGGTTTTCCACGCTGGTGCTCGAGGTCGCGACCAGGATGCGGCGTGCCCCGTAGGCCCGCGCCCCGTCGACGCAGGCTTCGAGCAGCTTGCCCCCATAGCCATGTCCCTGCACGGCTTCGGCGGCGGCGATGTGGGTGAGCTCGGCGATGTCGTCGGTGTGGGTCACGATCGCGGCGGCGAGCAAGGTCTCGCCCCGGCGCGCGGCCCAGATGGTGCCGCGGTCGAGACTGGCCTCGATGTTCGACGCCGCGTCATCGGCGAGGGCGAACAGCGGCCGGTACGGCGCGGGGTTGGTGTTGGGGGACAGGGCGCCCACCACGAGCGGGGCGATGGTGGCGGCCAGGTCGCGCACCATGAACACACTGTCACTGTAGTCAGCGCTCGTGCCGAACCGCGTGGCCGCCTCCTCCGCGTCGAGCGCCAGGGGGGCAAAGCCGCTCTTTTTGTAGGCGCGGATGCCGCGGGGGTTGCGTGCGCTGGGCTGCAAGAACGCGATCTCCACACCCTCGTCGCGCAGGCGCGTACACAGGATTTCGGTGGCCAGCGGGGCGTGGCCGTGGCCGATGACGTCGGGGCCGCGCAGCCACATGTCGAGCTCGGTGACGCGCCGGCCGTCCGGGTCTTCGACAATGGGATTGTGGCAGATGTGCCCGACCCGCTCGCCCTGGTGCACCATCAAGAACGACCGGCCCTGGTCCGGCTTTTCCCACGTCCAGTAGTGGTCGACGAAGTCGTCGCAGAACTCCTCGAGGTCCTCGGGAGGCTCCACGTCGGGGAACGTGGGGGGGCCCATCATGTGTTCAAGCACGCCGGGGGCCATCATCCAGGCGTACACCTGGGCGCGGTCATCGAGCGTGGGACGGACCAATCGCATGGCGGTCGGTAAACCACGCGCGAACCGCGAACAATCCCCCGCGGGTTGGACCTAGCCCGCCATCCAGGCGAACGTCGCGACCCCCATGGCGAACATCATCACGTTCTCGGTCAAGGACAGGGCCCCCAGGGGAACGTTTTTGTCACCCCCGACACAGCCACATTTGAGGGCGCGTTTGTCGACGTACACCGCCTTGAACACCGAGACCGCGCCCAGTCCCCCGATGAAGGTGGCCACCGGAGCGGAGAGCACCGGAAAGAGACCGGTCAGCATCAGGCCCCCGGCGAGCAACTCCAAAAACGGGTAGACAAACGCGTACCGGGGCGCGCGCATGCCGAGCAGGTCGTAGGTGATGAAACGGTTCTGAAAGGCCACGAGGTCTTGCAGCTTTTGAAGGGCCAGCAACACCATCGCGATGGCCACAAACCGGCTGAGGGTGGTGACGGACACCAAGCTGGCCAATGTCAGGTAGTTGAGCGCCAGGGCGAGCACCAACGCCACCCCGAACGTGACCAGCACCGGCGTATAGGTCGTGCCTTCCTCCTCGAGCGGGCCGAGGTCGAGATGCGCCCGCAGCGCGTCGTAGCCACCGATGCGGTGGCCCCCGATGAACACCTGCGGGGTGGTGTCCACGTGGTGTTTGGCCTGAAACGCTTCGGTCTCGGCCCGGGTCTCCAGCCAACGGTCGTCGACGAAGTAGCCTTTGCGTTCGAGCAGGGCTTTGGCCTTCAGGCCAAACGGGCACAGGTGATCGTCCATCACCATGCGGTAGAGGACCGCCTTTTGGATGGGCGGGCGGTCGAAAAACAGGGAATAGCCCATGGAACCTCCGGGATGAATACATCCCAGTACACTGCATAGGCTGTGCCGGAGGTTCGGGTCCGATCGGGCGCGTGGCACCGAGACAAAATGCCCCACCGGGCGCTGCTGTCTCGCGGACAAAAAAATGGCGCGTCGTTCCGAAGAACGCCGCGCCGGTGCTTCACGCTAGCGCGCCGACTCTAGCCCAAGGCCTACTTCTTGGCCGCCTTCTTCTTGGGAATGAACTCCCCCACGTAATAGGCCAGCCCCCAGCGGTCCTCCTCGGGGAGGTGGCCGTAGCCGACCATCGCGGTCTGGGGCACGCCGTTGCTCACGGTGAGGAAAATCTCCGCCGTGGACTGCCCCTGCTTGAACGCATCCTTGGCGAAGTTGCGCGGCGGGGGCTTGAGGGCCATGCCCGCGGGGCCTTGGCCGTCGCCCTTTTCGCCGTGACAGGCCACGCAGTAGAGCGTGAACGCTTGTTTGCCTTTGTCGAGCAACGGCTGGGTCCGGGCGGGGGGCTTGGGCAGCTTGACCGCCTTTTTGGCCTCAGGCTCGGCCGCGGACAGGCCGCCGGCGACCAGCATCAGGGCGACCGCACCGCCCCAGAGGGCTTTGAATGCACGAGCGTTCATGGGGAAACTCCTTCGTCGTTGTCGAGCACAATCGTGCCCCGAGACAGCAATGCCTCTGCAATCTGATCAAACATCGCGCGCTGCGCGGGGTGGCCCATCGCGGCCACGGGTCGGCCGTCATCGGCCAGCGCCCCGATGTCCGGGTCGAGGGCGATCTCGCCCAAGAACGGAACCGCGTAGTCCTCGGCCAGGGTGCGTCCGCCCCCTTGGCCAAACGGGTGGTGCACGGTGCCGGTGTCGGGGGCGACAAAGCCGCTCATGTTCTCGACCACGCCGGCCACGGGCACGTTCATCTCTTTCAGCATCCGCAACGCCCGGCGCACGTCGTCGGTGGCCACCGTCTGGGGGGTGGTCACCACCACCGCGCCGGCCACACAAAGCTCCTGCATCATCGTGAGCTGCACGTCGCCGGTGCCGGGGGGCATGTCGATGATCAACACATCCAGCGCCCCCCAATCCACGTCGTCACAGAGCTGAATCAGCGCGCTCACCGCCACCGAGCTGCGCCACGCCAAGGGCGTGTCTGCGTCCGGGGTGGTCATGCCCACGCTCATCACCTTCAGCCCGAAGTTCTCCGCGGGGATGATTTTGTCGTCGTCGTTCCACCGCATGCGCTCGTCCTGCAGCCCGAGCATGCGGGGCACGCTGGGCCCGTACACGTCCGCGTCGAGGAGGCCCACCGCGAGGTCGCGCTGGGCGAGCGCGGAGGCGAGATTGACCGCCACCGTGCTTTTGCCCACCCCGCCTTTGCCGCTGGTGGTGAGCAGGATGTTCTTCACCTGGGCGAGGCGACCGGCGGGCACCGCGTCGAACGGGGCCGCGGCCGAACGTTTGCCCGGGTCGAGCTGGATCAGCATCAGAGGCACCCCTTGAACGCGCCCGCCTTGGGCCGCGCGGTGACGCTGTATTCTTCGACGTCGACGGTGGCGACCACGCCTTTGACCCCGGCCACGGTGCCCTCGAAGTCGATGCTGCCCCCGCCGGCGGCTTTTTCGAGCTCGTAGCGGTACACGTTCTTGGTGGAGATCTCGTACACGATTTTCTCGGTCACGTCGTAGACCACCAGCCCCTTGGCCATCTCGGCGAGGGGACAGTTCTCAATGTAACTGAGCTTTCCCTTCTCGCGCGCTTGCAGCGCACAGGACAAGGCGGTGACCTGGCCGCTGTACACCTCCACGTCATCGTCGACGTCGGGGACGGCGGGGCCCGCGGGCGCCGCGTAGGCGAAAGAGGAGAGAACAAACACCGAGGCGATCAAAAGCGCGCGCATCATTTCTCCGGGCGGGGTTTGAGGTAGGCCACCATGTTCAGCACCTGCTCTTTTGGCAGGGCGAAGGGGGGCATCTTGGAGTTGGTTTTGCCCCCGCCCATGTCGACGCTCCACGAAAAACCCGGGTTGTGGGGTAAGGCGCCGTAGGGGTCTTGGGGGCCGCCGACTTGGTGGTGGCGGTTTTTGTTGGGGTTGGGCACGAGGATTTGGTTGGGGTTGGTGATGGAGTCGTACAGGTAGCGGTAGGTCGCGATGCCGCCCACGCTCTGCAGAGACGGGGCGAGTTCGGCGGGAACCAAGGCTTTGTCCCCCACATGGTGGCAGGCAATGCACATGGATTCGACCATCGCCTTGCCCGCGGCGGGGTCTCCATACTCCCCTTCGCCATACCCGAACGAGAGTTCTTTTAGGTACGCGGCGTCGTCGTTCAGGCCCTGCAGATGTAGGGTCTTCCACGAGGTGAGCGCCTTGTTGCCGCCGCGCTCGTGGAGCGCGCCGTTCCAGACCGCGAACGCCACTGGGACCGCCCCGCGGGCGATGGTGTGGCCGTGGCTGGTCAAGCGGCGCACGAACACCGCTTGCCACATTTTCTGCGCGGGCGAATAGGTGATGTCGCCGTAAAAGCCGCCCACGTTCGTGCGGGTGAGCGAACCAAAGCCGGCGCCGGTGTACTCACGGCCGTAGGACCCGTCCTTCGCGGTGCGCAGGAGGTACACGAGCACGTTTTGCCCAGCATCGCCCATGCCGATGTAGGGCAGGCGCACCCCGCGGCCGAAGGTCACGGGCAGCTCCATCGCCGCGGCATCGCCAAATGAGGCTGCATCCGCCACCGGCCGGGTCTCGGTGTCATCGGGCCAGGTGAGCTTCACCGACAGGGACGTCCCGTCGTGCAGGGCCCGGACTTGGACCGGGGTGGGCGCGCGCAACAGGTGCGCGTTGGCGGTCTTGTCCGGCAACCGCATCGTGCGCTGGGGATGGGCCAACACCTCGTGCACGGCCGCGTGCGACCACGCGCGGTCATCCGCGCGTTTGGGCACCTTGGCCACCTTGGCGACCTCGATGCCCTCGGCGGACAGGTAGGCGGCCACCCCGGGATCGGGGCTGCTCACCGCGGCCGCGACGACGAGAATTGCGCCAATCATGCCGGCACCTTGCGCTTCACGATCTGCACCAAGCCGTCGCCCCCGTGGGCGACCTGCGGCTTGGGCCGCGGGGTCTCGATGCGGAACATCTCTTCGTGTTTGTAGGCGATGAGCAGGTCCATGAGCTCGGACTTGCCGGTCTTTTTGCGCTTGTCCATTTCGGCCTGGAGGGTCTTGAGCGCGTTTTTGGTCTCAGGGCCGAACAGCTCCTCGAGGTAGCTGACGGGGATGCGCTCGCTGCCTTCGATGGGTTTGCCGTTCTTGTCGAACTTGGGGGGGCCGGGCAGGGGCGGCACATAAAAGACATTGGGCTGGGTGCCGTACTCTTGGTGCAGGGGCAGGGCGACCTTGTATTTGTGGACCAGCTTGTGCACTTGGCTGTCCACGTCGTCGAGAAAGCCGACAAACCGGATGCGGCCCACGCACTGCTGGGCGCACGCGGGGGGCAGTCCCTTTTCGATCCGCGGGAAACAGAAGATGCACTTTTCGGACTTGAAGCGTTTGGGGTTGAAGTAGACCTTTTTGTACGGGCACCCGGCGATGCAGTACCGCAGGCCTTCGCAGCGCTTCTGGTCGACGAGCACGATGCCGTCTTGGTCGCGTTTGAAGATCGCGCCCCGGGGGCAGGCGGCGAGGCAGCCGGGGTTGCTGCAGTGATTGCAGATGCGCGGCAGATAGAAGAGGTAGGAGTTGGGGTGGTCGCCCGCGCCCTGGTCCTCGTCCCAGTTGGGGCCTTGCTTGAGCTTCTGTTGGGCTTCGAGGGCCTCGCCGCGCATGATGTCGTCGAGGTTGTAATCCCAGGGCACGCCGTAGTCGGTGTACTTGGACGGGACCTCGCCGTCGCGCAGCGCACCGGTCTCATCGAAGCCGCCGCCCATCTCTTCCCAGCGGGCGGGGTAGCCCTTGCCAGGCTTGGTCTCGACGTTGTTCCAGTACATGTATTCGCGACCGTCGCGGTTGGTCCACTGGGTTTTGCAGCTCACGGTGCAGGTCTGGCACCCAATGCATTTGTTCAGGTCCATGACCATGGCGAGTTGACGGGTAGACATGGTGTTAGGCCTTCTCGAAGTCGATGGTCGCCTCGTAGGCGTGTTGGTTGCCGTCCCAGTGGGTGCCGAACTTGAGATGCCCCCAACCGTCGGACAGCTCGAGCACATTGAGCATGTCCGCGTTGAGTTGGTTGTGTCCTTGTTTGTTGCTGTACATGAACGGTTCCCAGCCGTGCTCCATGACGATGGCGTCCTTGGGCACCCCGGGGGTGAGCTTGGCCATCACCACCGCCGAACCCATCTTGTTGAACAGGCGCACGTCGTCGCCGTCCTTCACGCCCCGCGCGGCGGCGATTTCGGGGTTGATCATCGCGTAGGGCTTGCCGCGCTGCAGGCGCAGCAACGTGGGGGAGGTCTTGTACGTCGAGTGGATGGACCACCGCGCGTGCGGGGTCATCAACAAGAAGGGGTGACGTTGCGGCCGCATGGGGGCGCGGGCGGTGGGCACGTGGGCGGCGGCTTCGATCCAGAGCGGGTGGTCGACGTAAAACGTGAGCCGGCCGGTGAGGGTGTGGAACCGTTCCTTGAGGAACAGGTTCCGCTCAAAGGTGTTGTACGGCTTGTCTTTGTACAGCGGGCTCGACTTGCCCGCGGAGTCGCCGAGCACCAAAAATCCGCCCCGGTCGTACACGCTCTTGGTGTCGTTGGGCTTGAACTGGTCGACGTGCTCGAGCGCGTACTCCACCGCTTGGCGGTCGTTGCCGAGCACACCGTCTTTGGTGAACTCCCGCACCAGCTCGTCCATCTTGTGCACACCCGCTTCGGTGTGGGTCTCGTCTTTGACCTCGAGGAAACGCCTGTCTTTGGTCTTGGCGAAGCGCTCTTTGGCGATGGCCTCCATGCGTTGCACGATGAGGGTGGCGATCTCCCACTCGCTCTTGGACTCGCCCACCGGTTTGAGCCCTTTGGGCGGGTACGCGATGTTGGCATATCGGTGATAGCCGGGGTTGGTGCGGATGTCCCAGACCTCGTAGTGCGACGCACAGGGCAGGAGCACGTCGGCGTACATGGCGAAATCGCTCATGCGGTAATCGCCGTAGGCCAAAAACTTCGCTTTCTCGAGGAACGCCTTTTTGTAGCTGCCCTTGTTTCGCCGGAAGCGCGCGTCGGCAAAAATCAAGAACGTCTCGAGGGTGGTCCAGTAGCTTTTGCCGTTCTGGTAGCCGTCGTCGTTCTTGGACTCGGCGAGCAGGCCCGCGATCTTCTCTTTGTAGGCCGATTTCGACAGGCCCGTGGCCCGCCGGACGTCGGCATCGTCGTAGTGGGTGTCGTAGTCGTTGAGTTGGTCGCCGAGCATGAACTCGCTGACAAAGCCCGAGGCGAACCGCTGCTTAAACTTGCCTTCGAACCCCGACAAGCCCGAGAGCCCGGTGATGTTCCACTCGTTTTCGGTGTTGAGCCCCCCTTCGGGGCCGAGCTTGCCCACAAACGCGGCCAGGGTGGAGATGGCGCGCTGGCTGAGCAGCCCGTTGAAGTGTTTGCCGACGGCAAAACCCATGGTGATGAGGGCGCAGCCGTCGGCGGTCAGGTCCTCGGCGAGTTGATGCACGACGCTCGGGTGCACCCCGGTGAGCTTTTGGGTCTTGGCCGCGGAGAACTGCCGCAGCTCCTGCCGGAACTGGTCGAACACCGTGATCGCCTGAACGGTGTGGCCGTCCTTGAGCTTCACCGGTCGTCGTCCACCGAGGGCGGGCTGGAGGTCCCAGCCAATGTCGCTCAGGCGGAGGGACTCGACCGCCGAGCCCTCGCATCCGGGAAGCGGCACAATGCGTTTGGACTTTTCGTCCCAGGCGAGGAAGACATCGTGGTGGGTGACCTCGTCGGGAGCGAACTGGTCGAGCAGCTTCTTGTCGACTTGGGCGAGGTCGATGTCGGCCAGCCGGATGAGCTTTTGGCTCTTTTTGTCGACGAGGAGCGGGAGGTCGGTGAAGGTGCGGAGGAACTCGGGCTTGTGGCGTTTGGTCTCGAGGATGCGGTGCAAAATCGCGAGGGCGAGGTGGCCGTCGTAGCCCGGTTTGACCGGGACCCACAGGTCGGCGTGCACACACGTCGAGTTGAACTCGGGGGTGATGACGATGGTCTTGGCCCCGTTGTATTTGCCTTCCCAGAGGTAGTGGGCGTCGGGGATGCGCGAGGTGTTGGGGTTGCAGCCCCAGAACACGTTCACGTCCGCTTGGTACATAAAATCGAACGTACAGCCGATGTTGCCTTCGCCGTAGACGACGCTCACCCCGGGGAACATGTCGCCGACGTAGGACGCGATGTAGGGACGCACCGCGCCGAGCAGGGTGCCGAGGCGTTTGATCGAGGCGGCGCGGGCCTCGGTGAGGATGCCGGCCCCGACGTGCACGTAGTTCCCCTCGGGGCCGGTCTCGAGCATGGTGTCGTAGAGGTTGCGGGCGACCTCGTCGATGGCCTCGTCCCAGGTGATGCGTTTCCATTGGCCGGCGCCGCGGGGGCCGGTGCGCTTCAGGGGATGGAGCAGGCGGTCCTGCTCGTACATGATTTGGGAGTGTTGGACACCCTTGTTGCAACCGCGGGGGTTGGCGTCGGGGATGTCGGGGGCGATTTGGGGATAGCGAGCGGATTGGTTCTCGCGGGTGACTTTGCCGTCGTCGGTCCAGACCTCCCAGGCGCAGTTCCCCTGGCAGTTGACGCAGTGGTAGGCGTACCCCATGTCCGGCTGTTGGCCCTGGGTGTGGGCAAACTCCATGCGGTACATGTCCTCGGTGGACGCGGTGTCGGGATAGTCGGCCCGGGGGTCGTCGACCCGGACGGGGTCGGGGCGGACCCCCTTGGCTTGGGCTTCGCCGGTGGCGGCCCCGGCGGCCCCGAGGGCGAGCAGGCTTTTGACCATGTCGCGTCGAGACAGCGTCACAGGCAGCCTCCGCCGGCACCGGGTTTGGGGGGGACGTATTCGCCCGAGTCCTCGGGCAGGCCCTCGTCGGTCCAGCCTTCGATGCCGCCCTGCAGGTTGCGGGCGAGGGGGAAGATGGCTTGGCACTTTTTGAACGCGGCCGCGTCCCCTTCTTCGGACACGATGATGGTCGGGACCGCGGCGAGGATGTGCGGGCGGACCTCTTCGGCGGTCTTGTCGAAGTCACACCCGGGGAAGGGGATGGCGCCGGGGACGTGGGTGTCGTCGAACTCTTCTTCGTCGTCGCGCACGTCGATGATTTGAATCGTGGACTTGGACTTGGCCAAGGTGCGGTAGAGCTCTTTGGGGGCGATGGGCAGCTCGGACTTGAGCGCGGCGTTTTCCATCCCGGCGGCGAGGAGCAGCCCGCTGAGCACAAAGATAGCGCCGAACCAGAGCCCAGGTTCGATCCACTTGTGGTTGGACACCATCATGGCGCGTCCCCTCCATCCGCCGCCGCGGGGGCGGGCTTGTCCGATTGGTCGTGCAGTTGGGTTGCCAGGTCTTGGTTCTGGGCGCGCAGGCCGAAGTAGCCGCCCACCAAGGCGAGCACGAACACGCCCAAAAACACCCGTACGTGTTTCTTCATCGTCGTGCCCCTCAGTCGTAGACCTTGTCGCCCACCAGCTGGACCTGCGGCAGGTCAAAGCGGTGGGTCAACATGCGTGCGTTGCTGACCACCACGGACACGACGAAGAACGTGCCCGCCATCAAAAAACTGCCCACCGACAGCGTGGGCCAAGCCGCGATGAACGCCCCGGTGGTGCAGCCGCCGCCCACCATCGCGCCGAACGCCATCGAGGTCCCGGCCCCGAAATAGCGGGCCAAGGCTTTGCCATCCCAATGTTTTTGGACTGTGGCGTGGGCCGCGGCCTCGGACTTGAGCGACACCAGCGACGCGACGAAGCCGCCGGGGAGCACGCCGACGAGCAACGCCGCGCGCCAGGCGATGCTCTCGTTGATCACCGGGACCGACTCCAGGGTGAAGCCGAGGGCGTCCGCGGCCCAACCCACCGCGGCCAAGGCCGCGCCCGAGAAGCCGAGATAGCCGTCCTGGGCGCTGGCCCAGACCACCAGGGTGCCGGCGATGGCCCCCGACCAGGCCCAGCTCCATTCGCCCCGCACCCAATCGAGCAGGGTCTTGCGCTCGTGCACGGGGGCGTAGGACTTCTCGGGGGTCGCCCGGTCCACGGCAAAGGTGATCAACATGACCGCGGCCCCGAACACCAATGCCAATGCCTCGTACGGGATGCCCAGCCAGCCGTACAGCGTGACCGGCTTTTGCTGGCCGGCGATGACCCCGACCTCGACCAGCCAGCCCTTGAGGCCGTTGTACAGAAGGATGCCCACGAGCAGACCGAGCACCGAGGCCCAGCCGGTGAACTTCGTGTCCCCCGCGCGGCCTCCGGTGCGGGCCACACACGTGCCCGGGCACAACCCGGTGGTGCCCATGGCCAGCCCGAAGAACAGACCGCCCACGAGGTGCGCGGGCCCGAGGTAGGGCATGACCCGGGGGACCACGCCCCAGTCCTCGGCCACGCCGAAGACCCCGAACAGGCCGTACAGCACCGACGCGGTGGCGATGGCCATGAACGCGAACTTCATGATCTTGGTGTCGCGCAGCGTGAGCATGCCCATCACGCGCGAGTAGCGGGTGGCGCCGACCTTATAGAGCACAGCGCCGAAGGCCATGCCCATCAACAGTCCGGTGGCAACAGCGGTGAACATGGAGAACTCCTCGTCGAGCGCGCGCGTGGTGGGGCGGGAATGGGGCGCTAGGGTTGCTTGCCCAAGGGCAGGGACGCGTCGTTGCCCCATTCATTCCAAGAGCCCACGTAGAGCTTCACGTTGTCGTGGCCCGCCTGCTTGAGGGCGAGGTATTGGAACGAGCCGCGGCCGAGGCCGACGTGGCAGTAGCTGATCACGGTCTTGCCCGGGGCGTAGCCCTTTTTGCCCAGCTTCTGGAGCTGCTTTTTGAGCTTCTTGTCGTCGCGGAAGGTGGGTTCGCCGGCTTCGCCCTTCTTGTTGCCGGCGTACTTGGTCCAGGGGGAGAACACCGCGGTGGGAATGAACCCGCCGCGGGCCACGGTGCTTTCTTTGCCCGGATGGTCGAGCGCGGACTGCAGTGACTTTCCGGTGTACTGGTCGAGTTTGTGGCGGGCGTCGACGATGAAGTAGTGCCCGGGGTCCTCGGTGGCCTTTTTGACCTCGGCCTTGGTCGCGATCATCGACCGGTCGACGCTCGGTTTGAACGATTTGGCCGCGACCTTCGCGTGGCCCGATTCCACCGGGCCCCCGGCCGCCTTCCAGCTCGCGAGGCCGCCGTCGAGGATCTTCACGTTCTTGGCGCCGTAGAGCTTGAGGAAGAACCACGTGCCGGTGGCGTTCACTCCGGGACCGCCGTCATACACCACGACCTCGGTGTTGTTGTCGATGCCCAGCCCGCCGATGAACTTGGCGGCGGTGGCCTCGCACATCGGGAGCCCGTCGCACTTTTTGACGTCGTCGAGGTAGTGCAGGTCGTGCGCGTAGGCCTCGGCCGAGCCCTGGATGTGTTCTTTGCTGAAGTCTTTTTCGCCATCGGCGAACACGAACACCGCTTGGCCCAATTTCCCTTTGGCGGTGTTGGCGTCGATGAGCACGCCATCGGCCCCGCCGGCGAGCGCGGCGGTGGACAGCAACAAGGTGGTCAACGTGACGGGAACGAATCGAACCATGGCGATTACCTCGATTTCTTGCGGGAGGAGGACGGCGATCGGCTTTGGCGGGCCCCGCGGGGTTGGCGTGTGCGCTCTACCCGCCAGCGGCGGCTGCGCATGTCGACGATGCCGAGGGGGAGGCGGTGGGCGCGCAGGCCGTGCTCGCGCAACACGCGCACCGCCTCGAGGGCGAGCACGCAATAGACGCCGCGGCAGTACACCACCAGGTCTTGGTCGCGGGGCAGCTCGTCGATGCGCGCGGCCACCTCGGGGAGCGGGATGTTGATCGCCCCGCTCATGTGGCCCGCGTCGAACTCGACGGGGGGGCGTACGTCGACGACGGTGGCTTTGCCGCTGCGCGCGAGCTCTTCGATCTCTTTGACGCTGAGGTCGTCGGGGATGTCGAGCACCGTGCGCCGGAGCTCAGCCACCTCGGCGAGCTGTTGGTCCGCCACCGTCTGCAGCGCGCACACGAACCGGCAGACGTTGTCGTTGGCCACCCGGTAGAACACCCGCTGGGCGTCCTTTTCGCTCTCCACCAATCGCGCCTCGCGGAGCTGCTTGAGGTGCTGCGAGACGTTGGCCGCGGTCAAGCCGAGGTGCGCGGCGATGTCGTCGACGCAGCGCGGTCCCTGCCGGAGCAGGTCGAGGATCTCGAGGCGGTTGGGGGAGGCGATGGCTTTGCCGATGCGGGACAGCTCGGGGTAGTAGGCGTCCGCGATCGCGCGCTGGTCGGGTGTTTTCTTAGACATCAATGAAATTGGTATTTGCGTGATTGCTTAAAAACAAGGCATTTCGTCGCCGCGCCGCGGCATGACGCCGCAGGGCCTTGAAATGACTTGCTTATTGGGACAGACCAGATCCGCGGGGCGTGTCGTATCGCCGCTGTGCGTCAAGCTGCGGATCCAACGTTGCCTTCACGTGACCCGGCGACCCACCCTCGAACTCATTTCGTGCATCGAGGCGCACCGCGCGCGCGCCCCGGGGCGAGGGCGCTCAGGGAAAGGTGAGGACCACGCTCCCGCGCTTGTGCTGCGAGTCCACCCGCGCGTGGGCGGTGGCCCCTTGCTCCCAGTCGTGGCGGCTGTCGATCACGGCGACGTACGCCCCCTCGGCCAGCCAGCCCACCAACCGCTCGACGTACGCGGGGTTCTCGTCGGCGGGACCGAACACCACGCGCTGTCGGCTGGTGACGTTCGCCCACAGGCCCGCGAGCATCTGGGGCAAGCCGCTCGCCACCAAACCCACGCGGCCGCGCGCGGTGGCGAGGCGCCGCACCTGCGCGACGGGGAGGCGGCCCACGGCGTCGACGACCACGTCCCAGCGCTCGTCGAGCTTTCCGATGTCTGTGCACGTGTAGTCGATGACGCGCGCGGCACCGATGGACCGCACCAACGCGGCGTTCGGCCCGCTGCAGACCCCGGTGACCTCCGCGCCGAGCAATCGCGCGACCTGCACACAGGCGACCCCCACCGACCCTGACGCGCCCACCACCAACACCCGCTCCCCGGGTCGCACCTTCAGCTTGGCCTCGAGGAAGGTGAGGGCGGTGCACCCCCCGAAGGGCAGCGTCGCCGCCTCCTCGAACGACACCCCCGCGGGCAAGCGCACCAGGCAGTGGTCGACGGACACGCACACGCGTTCGGCGTGCGCCCCCATGCGCAGGCCGGTCTGGCCGACGACGCGATCGCCGGGCGCGACCTCGTGCACGTCGGCACCAACCGCGGTGACGGTGCCGGCCACGTCGACGCCGAGCACCCGTTTGCGGGGGCGCGACCAACCCACCGCGAGCCGGCCGGGCAGGGCAAACCCGTCGGGGAACGAGGCCTGGCGCAGCCGGGCGTCGCCCGAGTTGACCGCGGTGGCGCCCTGTTGGACCACGACCTCGCGCGGTCCGGGCACGGGGTCGTCGACCGTGGCCACGGAAAAAAGACCTGGCTGCGGACTTGTCCTGCGGACACATTGGGGTTCTCACCGGCGGGGAGACGAACTCTCGAGGGCGCGGACATAGGCCACCAGCGGCGCCCACTCGTCGTCAGCGATGACGTCTTGGTACGACGGCATCTTGGTGCCAGTGACGAACGCAGAGGGCTCGCGCAAGAACGCGACCAACGACGCGTCCGTCGGGTAGCGCTCGTGCGCCTGGCGCAGGTCGCAAATGCCGACCCCGGTGTCACCGTGGCAAGCGTTGCATTGGTAGCGGCGATAGATCTGCTCCCCTTTGGGGGCGGTGGGAGCGATGTGCTCGAGGTCCCGGGGCACCGCGTGAACGAGGGGAGGCAAGGTCTTGAGATAGGCCCAGACCGCGCGCACCTCGTCGTCGGTGAGGTCGGGATAGGCGAGCATGGGGTACCGCAGCGGGCTTTGGTCTGGCCGCATGCCGGTGCGCACGGCGCGGACGAACTCGTCTTTGCTCCAGGTGCCGATTCCGGTTGTCGAATCCATGGTGAGATTGGAGCCGTGCACCACGTGGCCGCGGGCGTCGAGCACCGCGTTGCCGCCGCCCATGTAACCGGCGCTTCGTTCGGGTTGGGCCGGGTCGAGGGTGGGGAATGAAGCAGAGTGGCAGACAAAACAATCCGCCATGGCGGTGACGATGTATTTGCCGAGGGCCACCTCGTCGTCAGCGGGCGGGAGGGGAACGGGGGCTGGCGGCATGGTGTGGGCGGGAAAGGTGAAGGTGGCGAGGGCGCGGTACAAAAACGTCCACTCCGATGGCTTCGAGGGCGTGTCCTGGGGGCGCACCCACGGGTCGTCCGAGCGCAAGAACGCGATGATGGCGTAGAGGTCCTCGTCGGCCAAAAACGGGGAGGCCATGTACTGGCCCGACGACACCCCGTCGCGTTTGATCCCGGTGCGCAACAGAACAAAAAGCTCCCCGTCGGTGTAGGCCCCGGCCCCCGCGGTGGGATGTGCGGTGATGTTCGCGCTGTAGACCTGGCCAAACTCTGCGGGCTCGGCCGCGAGGTGCGTGCCGGTCAGGGCGTTGGTCTTTTGGTCGTAGTGACAGAGCGCGCAGCGCACGCGCACGAGCTTCCTTCCGCGCGCGACGCGTGCGGGCGTGACCTCCACCGTGAGGTCGGGGGCGGCGATGTCCCGGGTGATCGGCCAGCCGAGCTCGACGCGAAGCACCACGCCGACGACGGCGATCGCCAACAATCCGACAACCACCGCGGCCACGGTGAGCCCGCGCCTCAGGATGCGCTTCATGTGTTGCTCCTGGTCGCGGCGGGGTAGGGCACCAAGTCCGCGAACGACAAATCCGTCGCCACCTGGACGTCGATGGCGGGGGCGTCGACGAGCTGCTCGACCAATGTCGTGAACAGCCACCCCTTGTACTCGACGAAGGGCCAACCCGCGTCTTCCACCAGGGCGCGGTAGGGGGCGTGACCACTGAGGAGGAACAGCATGTCGGTGGCCTTTTCGATGGGGAGGCCCGGCTTGAGCTGGCCGAGTTGAGCGACGCGTGTGATTTGAGCGAGCTGGGCCTGCCGTCGACCGGCGCCGATCCCCTCCCAGTACTCGGCGACGAAGGGGTCCGAGAGCGCGGCGGTGATGGGCGGCCAAAGCGCCGCCACCCGGTCGTAGATGGTGGTCCCGTACTCGACCAGCAACGCGAACAGCCGCTGGGCGTCGGTGGACGACATCATCTCCACGAACCAGTCCCGCTCCGGCACGGGCACCGCGTCGTCGTCGCCGGCGGCCGTGACCTCCACAACCTCGACGAGCAGGCGCCCCTTGGTCTTGAACGTGTAGTAGAGCGTCTGGACCGCGACCTCCGCCTTGTCCGCGATCTGGGTCATCGCGGTGTCGGGGTAGCCCTGCGAGATGAACAGCTCCCGCGCGCTGTCGAGCATGCGCTTTCGGGTCTGCCGCGTGCGTTCGGCCCGGGTGGTGGGAGTGGTCTGGTCTGATGTCATTTGCCTAGTGTCCTCACTAGTGGTACCACTAGTGAAATCAGGCTGTCAACCAAGGAGAGACCCATGACTGCTGTGATCCGCAACGAGTTCGTGGTCGGGTGCACCCCGGAGCAGGCGTTCGACTTTTTGTCCGACCTCCGCAACGAGCTGAAGTGGAACCCCGGGGAGTGCGAGTCCGTGGAAAAGATCACCGACGGGCCGGTCGGGGTGGGCACGCGGTACCGCGCACGGTGGAAAGGGGGCCCGGAAAGCGAGGTCGTATGGGTTGCGTTCGAGCGGCCGCATTCGTGGCAAGCGCACGGCGACGGGGCCCTGGAGAGCCGCTTTTCATGCCGGGTGGAGCCGCACGCGGAAGGCGCGAAGGTGGTGTCGGAGCTGGAGCTGATCCCGCACGGCTTCGTCAAGCTGCTCTTTCCTTTGATCAAGCGGGGCTTCATCAAGGAGAACAAGGCCACGCCGGACAAGATCCGCCGGGCGCTGCGTGAGCATTGGGGGGACGAACAGGCCGCCGCCTAAGCGGACGGAAGGCCGGCGACATGTGGTGGGGGTGTAGAAGCGGCCCTGCTTCTCACGGGATGCGAACGGCGCGCGCCCGGAGGGCGCATCCGCGACGCGACCGCAGGGAGCCTGGAGCGGAAATCAACACGTGAACCCGCGCCCGCAGCCGTCGGCGAAGCCGACGCTGCGGCGGGTTCGATCCCCGGTCGCCTCCACCAAAAACAAACGCCGGCTCGCGCCGGCGTTTGCCTTTGGTGGAGGCGGCGGGGATCGAACCCGCGTCCGAAAGTCTTCTTCACAAAGTCTCTACACGTTTAGCTCGTGATTTATTTTCCGCAGGCTCCCCCACGAGCAGGGTCGTCCTGAAGAGGTCCCCCACCTTTTGTTTCGCGCGGTTCCCGGTGGAGAATGGAACTGCACTAGCCTGAAGAATGGCGCTGGGAACCCTCGACTCAGGCAACCGAGGTCCAACGCGCTATCTCAACCTAAATTTAGGCTGCGACGGCGAACTCAACGTTGTCGTTGGCTTTTATAGTTTTCGTGATTTTTTTAAGCCGCGAATCACGGTCCCGGCACGTGCAACTCTGAGCGTCTAACCTCCGTCGAAATCCAAGTCGCCCCCGTGGGGGGCGACTTGGATTTCAACGGGCGTCGCGCGTTGCGCGCCGACCTCCGTCTCGTATTCCTGGTGCTCCAGGCTCACTGACGTTCGCGTCGCGCGACTCGCTCCGCTCGTGGGCCCAGTCGCCCCGAGGGTGTCCGGACAATACGCGCTTTGTGCGGGGGGACAAGGTGGTTCACACCGGCGCGGGCCCCAGCGCGGCCAGGGCCCCATCTCGGCCCCTACGCCCGCGCGCGGACCAGGCGCACCACCGGGGCCAAGAGCATCGCGAGCACCAGCACAAACACCGCCAGCTGGGCGGCGAACATCGCACCCCTCGTACGCCCACGGGTGCACCACGGTGACGATCACCCGTGCGACCCAGAGTCGACACCAGCAGCCCATAGACCGCCCGGCCGAAGCCCGTGTCGAACACCTCGCGGCGAAACACCAACAAAACTGTGGAGAGCCCTGTGAGCAGCCACGAGAAGAAAAAGTTCACCCAGTCGATCGACACCACCACCGCGCGGGGGGCGTCGGGCACGTAGCCGAACCAATCAAACTGGTACGGGATGACGAAATGCCACAGGCCAAACAGCAGGCTCACGGCCAGACCGGCCACCCCGGTGCGCGTCACCGCGGCTCCATCTCGGCCTGGCCACGGTACACCGCCACCAGATCGCTGCGGGCGCGGTCCCAGGTGCGGTGTTCGAGCACCCAGGCTTGCGCCTGGGCCGCGGCCGCGCGCGCGGGGGCGGGGTCGTCGACGACGCGGCGGAGCGCGCGGGCCAACGCGTCGGGGCGGTCGGGGGGCACGAAGTGCACGCCCGCGCCCCCGGGGGGGCAGACCTCGCGCACCGCGGGCAGGTCGGAGGCGATGAGGGGCACGCCCGCGGCGAGGGTCTCGAGCACCTTGAGCGGGCTGCAGCCCTGGGCGATGTTTCGCTCGCACGCGGTGAGCGGGGCCACCGAGGCGACCGCGCCGCGCAGTGCGCCGCCGAGCTCGGCCTTGGCCAGCCGGTGTCGAAAGTGCACGCGGTCGTCGAGGCCCCGCCGGCGCACCAGGCGCTGCAGGGGGCGCGTGGTCTTCTCCTTGGTCGACGAGCAGATCAGCAAGTCCACGTCGAGGTCGCGCACCCGATCGAACGCCCGCACGAGCACGTCGACCCCTTGCCACGGTTGCACCGCGCCGAAGTAGAGCACGTAGGGCCGCGCGATATCGGACGGCGCCGGCCCCTCGGGCACGGGCAGCGCGCCGTTGGGGATGATGGTGACGCGGCCGGGCGCGACCCCCCGGCGCCCGAGCATCTCGGCGGTGACCGCGGCCGGGACCACGATGCGATCGGCGCGCGAGAGGACGTCGTCCTCGAGGGCGCGGAGCTTCCCGAGGGTGCGTTCGGTCAAATGGGGATAGCGGCTGGGCAGCTCGATGGACGGCAAGCCGTTGACCTCAAAAAGCGTGCGTACGCCGGGCAGGCCCGCCTCCAGGATCGCCGCCCCCGAGAAGGGGTCGCGGAAGTGGGCGAGAGCGAGGGGCGGCTTCTGCTCGACGAGGAAACGCTGCAGGTCGTGGCCAAAGGCGAACGCGCGCTCGAGGTACCCAGGAATGGCCCGGGAAAAGCGCGCTACGGTGATGGGCCCTTCGCGCTGAAAGGGGGGCAGCGTGGGCTCGCCCACCACATACAGCAGCCCGGGCGGGACCTCGTCGAACAGCGCGCGGGCGAAATGAAAGATGTGCGTGGCCGCGCCCTTGGCCGACGGAAAGACGTCGAACGCCGCGTACAGGCTGCGGACCTTGGCGCCGTCGACCAGGTCAAGCGGCGAGGTCATGCACGCCCCGCATCTGTTGTCGACGGTGTCGCCACGGCTGGTCGTCGAAGCGCCGGGCGAAGGGCAGCGTGATGTGACGCGCCCCGGTGCGCGGGGCCTGCCGGCACGCGTTGAAGCCGGCCCCGCTGTAGATTCGGGCATAGCCGGGCCGAATCGCGGGGTAGCGCAGCGGACGCCCGGTGAGGGCCGGGGCCTCGACCACCACGTGCACGGGGCCGGGCGCGGCGTGGGCGTCGCGCTCGGCGAGGTGGAGCAACGCCGCACACTCGTCGCGGGGGCCGCTGTGCACCACCAGCCAGGTGTGGGGCGGGGGCGCGGCCTCTTCTGGCGACGGGGGGTCCATCAGCGACAGGGCGTCGAACGACCCCGACCGTTGCCGCAGCCACGCCTCGTGCGCGGGGGCGAGGGGCTCGACGGCCCAACACGCGTCGAAGCGCGGCGCGTGCTCACCCACCGCGGCGTGATACGCGCCGAGCTGGAGCCGGCGCGCGACGTGTACCGTGCGCACGCCTGCTGTGCCGAGCGTCGCCCATTCTCCGCGCAGCCCGGCAGGGAACGCGTCGAGGTACACGGACTCGACCGGCCCGGCGCTGAGCAGGGCCGCGCCCGCCTCGACGAGGGAGCCCCGGTCACCGGGACGAACCACGACCACGTCGTGCGCGGCGGTGAACGGCACACGACAGACCTCGCGCGAAGTCGTCACCAGCGTCGCCCGCACCCCCGGGTGCAGGGTGTGCAACACCGCGAGGCCCCGGGTCACATGACCCAGGCCCGCCCCGGGGGCCCAGTAGACGATCACCAGCCTCTCCGCACCAACTCGGCGACCAAGATGTGGCGGGTCTGTTCGGACAGTTCGTCCATGAGCAGCGGTGCGAACACAATGCCGTTGGTCTTGCCCTTGCTCTCGAACAGCGTCTCCTCGCCGCGCTTGACCTTTACCTTGTCGTCATAGACCTTCACCGCGCCGAGCTCCTTGTCGTCGCGCTTGACCTTCACCTTGTCGCCGTGGGGCTTGGCCTTGTAGGCGCGCTCCCCCTCGTCGTCGAGCGAGACCTTCATCCCGTAGTCCTTCTTCTTCACCTTGGCCCACAACGCCCCGTCCACACCCTTGATCTTGAAGCCGTCGGCCCGGTCCTTCACCACCGCCACCGCGCGTCCGGCGTCGTCGGCGTAGGTGGTCTTGTCGCCTTTGGTCTTGGCCTTGAGGGTGCCGGCCGCGGTCTTGAGCTTGACCCGGCCGTCGGCCTGCTGGACGGACAGGACCTCGGACTTGTCCGGGGTCTTGACCTTGATCTTCTCCCCCCATTCGGTGGGTGCGTCGTCGTCGGTTGTCGCGGTGGAGCCAGACGCGGGGGTCGCCGTCGCGGCGCGGCCGAGTTCGCCGGCCTTGTCCTTGCACGCACCGGCCAGCATCAGCCAAAGCGCCGCCCCCATCCCCGCCGCAAGTCGCGCCGCGCGGCGCGGCGTGTACAGTCTCTTCATCGTTCGTCCCCTTTTTGCCGTGAAGCGTCTTGTTCTACCTCGTCAAGCAACTGTGCATAGGCGTGGGCCTCGCGCCCGGCCGTGAACGCCGCCGTCACCCGATCGCGGCCCGCCGCCCCCAGCGCCCGTCGCTGCGGCTCGTCGTCGTCGAGCACCCGGGCCAGCGCCTCCCGCAATGCCGCCGCTTGTCCGGGGGTGAACAGGTAGCCCTGCTCCCCGTCGTGCACCACATCGGGGATGCCGCCCACCGCCGCGGCCAACACCGGGATGCCGAGCGCCTGGGCCTCGAGCATCACGTTGGGCATGCCATCGAAGAAGGACGGCAACGCCACGACATCGAGCGCGGGATAGACCGACAGCAACTCCGAGCGGTCCAGAAACGGCCGCCGAACCACCCGGAGGGTCTCCGCCGCCTCCTGGAGGCACGCCTCGGTGGCCTCGTCGGCATGGCCCACGACCAGAAACGAAAAGCGGCGCTCCCAGCCCGCGTCGATGACCGCCTGCAGCAACATCGTGGCGCCCTTTTTGGCCTTGAGCTGGCCGATGAGGCCGAGCACGACCGGCGCGGGTTCATCGTCGTCGGCGCCGTCGAAGGGCGCGGTGAGCTCTTCGCGCAGCGCCTGGCTGTGGGCGAGCTCCGAGGGCAGCGGGGCCCAGTCGGACAACTCGATGCCGTTGGCGATGAAGCGCGTCTTGTCGGCGCACCCATACAGCTTGGCGCACTTCTCCAGCGCGTCCGACGAGACGGTGACCACGGCGGCGGCGTGGTCGATGGCCCGCTCCACGAGGTGGGCCCGCCGCGGCGAGAACATCCCCGCGTCGAGGTCGTTGCCGCGGAACAGCGTGATCAGCGGCGCGTCAAGCCAGCGGGCGAACGCGGGGCCCCCCGCCACCGGCAGATGACCCCCGTAGGCCACGACATGTGAATAGCGGCGGCCGGCGGCGGCGATGTCCAGCCAAAGGCGCTGCAGGGCGTAGGCGCCGTCGTCTGACCACGGGGCCTCGAAGCGGTCGCCGCCCACGTCCATGACCCGGCGATGCCGGGGATGTCGACGAGAAATGAACGCGACGTCGATGGTGCGCCCCATCGCGCGCAGGCCGGCCACGATGCGATCGCAGCTTTGGGCCATGCCCCCCCGCGCGGGCGGAAAGTGCTCGGTGAGCCACAGGATGCGGGGGGCCTCAGCTGTCATAAAAATCCACGTCCCCGTCGGCGTCATGGTCGCGGTAGTCGCCGTCGGCGTGGTGCCGGAACGCCCGCGTGTCGTAATCGTCGTAGTGGTGGTGGCCGAAGTAATATGGTGCATAGCCGTAGCGGCCGTAGTACGAGCGGCGGTATTGGTGGCGCCAGGCCGAGTCCCGGGGCTCGTCCTTCGGCAGGTCAGTCTCGAACTTCGCCGCACACTCCGTGCACCGCACCATGCCGGCGGTGGGGCCGGTCTGGCTGCGGTGCAGATGTTCGTTGCACACGTAGCGACGACAAGCCCGGCACTTCACCGTCGCGGGCTGCTTGCAGTCCCGCAACACAAAGAACCCCTTGCGAACGCGACAACCTCGATCGGTCACGATGCACCTCCTTGGGGCGATGCCGCCTTGTAGACGCGGCCGACGAGCCCGAGCACGTCGTCGACCGCGGGAATGGTGGGCGCGGCCGGGATCTTCAGCTTCGACCGCATGGTGAACACGCTGCGCTTTTCGCCCTGTCGCACCCGCGCCCCGGGGATGGCGTCGGCGGCGTAGCGGTCCTGGCGAAGCTTGAGCGTCACCGTCACCAGGCGCTTGGTCTTGAACTTGGTCTTGTGTTTCATCTTTCCGCTGATGCTGCGCTTCCAATAGGAAAAGCGGCTCACCTCGTCTTCGATGCTCCACTGGAGCGCCGACCCATCGTGCAGGAGCATTTCGCCGCTGAACCAGGGGTCATGCCACAGCTTCCACTTGGTGTTGCGCCCGTGCCGTTTGATCTTGCTGACCTCGGGGGCCGTCCGGTCGTAGCCGCGCAAATCGAGGTGAAGGGTGATGCCGGACTTGGGGTCGCAGTCTTCGCCGATGAGGCAAATCAGCGGATACACGAACTCGCGCAGGTGGTTGGGCACGTCGACCGTTCGCAGCCGGAGCCACCAAAAAAAGCCCCCCACCACGGCCACGCCGAAGGGTGCAAACTGCCACCAATGGACGTCCAGGCGGAGCTTGGCGAGCACAAACGCCAGCGCGAACGCGACGGGGATGCACGCGAGCGTCAGGACCCCCACGTTGAAGCGTTTTTTGTCGGCGGCTTTGTCGTACGCAGCCAGGACGGAGAACGAGCCCATCCAGGCCCGCGCCGTCCTCGTGCCGCTCACCACCCGGCTTCGGACGAATTTCTGGTCCGACGGCGCGAGTTCGTCGAACTTTGCTGGCTCTTCAGTCATGACACCCCGATCCCATGGATGGGTCGGCGAGGGCAAGCGCGCAAGCTGATCTGGGGTGGGGCCCGTCCGCCGGGGGTGCCCGCGTGGGTGAGCTCGATGATGTCGCGGGGGTGGGCCATGTGGCCGCCATGGGCGGTGCAAGTGTCCAATGCCCCCCGGGGAGCCGTGCATTCGATACAGTCGGTGCCGCGAGGGGGCGATGACGAACAAGAGCAGAGCAGCATCGGGCTTGGTCTTTGCGTGCGCATTGGGGTTGCCCATGGCCTGCGATGGGTCAGGGGGGCAGCGCGATGCGGCGACCGCCGCCGGCTTGGACGCGGGGATCTGCAATCCGCTGTCGTTCTGCGCGCCGGATGAGAGGGCGTCACTGACAGAGGATTGTTCCGAAGAAGAAGAACGATGCAGAAAGATTGCCGCCTGCGACGAAGCGGTGTTTTGCCGGCCTGCGGTGTCCGCCGACGCTGGACGAACCGGCCGCCCCGATGCGGGGCCCCAAGATGTCGACACCGAAGTGGGTTGGCTGCCGGTGGCGCCTTCGGCCGTCCGCCCGATGTGGCAAGGCCAACAGAGGGTGTTGGTCGGCCCCAATGGGACTGAGTGTGACGCCAAAATTGCATTGGCAGTGGGTGACCAGGCTGTTTGTTATACGCACAGCAGTGGTCCCCTGTTGTGCGCGGGACGGGTCTTCGAGCAGACCTATGGCCCCGCGTTCACGGATACGGGGCTGAGTCACGTCGACCAGCTGTTGCTGTCGTTCACCGCGAACGCGGAAAACGGAAATGGGATCGTCGCTGTGACCGGCGCTCGTGTGTACGTGATGGGCAAGAACACCATCTACGGGCGGTGGGGTCAGGGGGACACTGCGGACCTCCCGGCGTTCACGCTTTGGGGGACGTTTGAGAACGTAGCGGCCGTGACCACCGGCACCTTCGACCGGATTTGTGCCAAGCTCACCGACGGTTCGGTCTGGTGCAGCGGATACGGCTCAGGAATGACGCCTACGTTCGAGGGCGAAGCCGACTGGGTGTGGGAGAGCGACTCCGGTGACCTGTCGTTCAACGACTTCGGGGTGTGGCGTGTCTCGCCGTTCCGGGCCGAGTGCGTGATTCGCCAGAGCGGGCTGCAGTGCGGCGTTGACGGCCCGCCTCATGGCGCCACGGGCCACGTGGTGGCCGGCGGCCGGCGAGAAGTCGAGGGCGGCGCCTTCGACGCCGGCAGCAGCGTGTGTTGGCTAGATGATGAAGCGGTGGTGCGTTGTGGTGCGGGGGCCGGACACGCAGCCATGTTCGCCCCGGGACGCGTGTTGTTTCTGGCGATGCAGTACTACACGGATTCGATGTGTGCGGTGTACGACGACGGGTCGTTGTGGTGCGTCGGGAGCAACCAGATGGGCAAGCTGGGCGTGACCGGCGCGAGCCTGTCTGTCGCGACCGAGGTCCAACCTCCAGGCAGCGTTCGCATCGGTTGCGGGCTCTAGTGTCCACGGACGAGACGCCCGATCGGGCGCTCGTCGTGGCCCTGCCAGCGCACGCCATCGTTGAACTTGAGAGGCGCATTGGTTTTGGCAGGGCTGTCCCGGTCCCTTCCCGTTCACGGTTGGCGCGCTCGCCGAGTCCCGGGGCCCCCACGCGAGTTGCACCAGAGCACATCGAGGTGCGGCGGGGTGACGTCTGGGTCGGGACCGGTGACACAGTCGAAGCCGCCGTCCACGCCGAGCGCGCCCACCCCGAGCTCCCAGTTGGCGCACCAGATGCCGAGGGCCACCGGCGCATAGAACCGCGACCCGGTGGCGGCGCAGAACGCGACCTCGCGCAACCGCGGGGGTTGCTCGTCGGTGCGCAACACCGCACGCGTGGTTTGGCCGTTGTACGAAGACGGGCCCCAACGGCGCGATTCGAACGCCCGGGCGAATGGTGCCAAGCGGGGCGCGGCCAGGTCGGCGGGGTGTGCCAGGCCGTCGTCGGTGAAGAACAGCTCGCGGCTCGGTTTGCGCCGTCGCATGAGGCGCGAGAACGTGCGCACAACCCCACCGCCCATGTGGCCAATGCCAACAACGCAATCAGCGACGTGGGGCCGAGCGGAATCAGATACTGCAGCCAACCGGTGAACTGCAGCCGCTCCTTGGTCCTGACCATGCCCGCGGCCGCGCGGCGCAGGAATCGTGTCGGCACCCGCTCGAGGATGGCGCGTTCGTTGGCGCCGAATCCCGCCAGGTCGTCGTCGGTGTCGTTCACCCTTGGCGGCCCTTGCGGTAGGCGGCCGGGGTCGTGCCGTGCCAGCGACGGAACGCGCGGTAGAAGGACGCGTTCTCGGCGTAGCCGAGCAGGTAGGCGACCTCAGACAGTGACATGCGGGGGTCGTCGAGAAGCAGGTCGGCCATCGTGCGCCGGGTGTCCTCGAGCACGTCGGCGAACGAATGCCCGAGGTCGGCCAAGCGGCGTTGCAGGGTGCGTTGGCCGAGGCCCATCGCCCGCGCGATCTCGCCCGCGGTGGGCGCGCCGTGCAAAAGCTCCGCGCGGATTTTGGCGCGGACGTCCTGGAGCAGCTCGGGCTCGTCCGCGGTGGTGCCGCTCGCTTTGTGCAGCACGCCTTGGAAATACGCCGCCAGCTCCTCGTCGGCGGTGACCACGGCTGTGCCCAATGCCGCGGCGTCGAGCTCGAGCTGGGCCTGGGGCGCGCCGCCCTCGACCGGTGCGCCCAGAAAGGCGCTGTACGCGTCGCGCTCGTCGTCGGGCATGTCCGTCCGGCGCGAACGCATCACGTACACGGTGGGCGGTTCGGCCGCGATGGTGCGCAACAGGTGCACGGCGATGAGCATCGCGTAGTCCGAGATGAGCTTGCTCCCGAGGCGCGGCGGGCCCACGCGGTGTTCGGTGATCACCAGGCGGTCGTCGTCGAGGGTGACTTCGTAGCTGGCGGTGCGGTTGGTCAGGTGCTGAAAGCGGCCGTGGCACGCGATGGCTTCGGCCAACGTGGCGCAGCTGCGACAAGCGAGTCCCACCGCGCCCAGGCTCGAGGCGGTGTGGCTCTTGGCCGCGGCGAGCACGAACCGGTGGTAGTCCGGCTTTTGCACCATCAGCTCCATGTGCTGGTACGTGGACGTGCCGCTGACGGTGGCGCCTGGCGCCGCGAGGTCCTCTGCGCGCCAGCCCACTTCTCGCTCAATGTCGGCTTCGGTGGCGCCGAACTGCAGGGAGACCTCAAACGCAGGACGGACGTTCGTGGCATCGATGTCAGGTTCGGACAGAGAATGACAGGCTCGGTCAATGGCCTGGGGGCGTCAACCAGGCACAGTTCTCTTCTCACCCCGGGACGGTCGGCCCCGAGGCCGCGGCCCAGGACACCGTCGACAAAGGAGAACCTCATGGACGACAAAACCCTCAAACTCATCCGGACCATCTTCATCGCCGGCGCGGGGTGGAACCTCATCGGCGCGGTGTTCGGCTATTTCAACACCGCGTTCACGTTCGAACACTTCTTTGGCCGAGCGCTCACCGACCCCTTGATGCACCAAATCTACCAAGGCGCCTGGGGCACGACGTTTGTCTACTTCTTCGGCTACCTCATCGTGGCCAAAGACCCGATCAAACACATGGGCATCGTCATCGTCGGCGGCATCGGGAAGGTCGGCTACGCGATGAAGCTCCTCCAGCTCTACACCGCGGGCTTGGCCGAACCCGTGGTCTGGATCGTCATCGTGGGCGACTTCTTCTTTTGCCTCGCGTTCGCTTGGTACTTCTACAAGCTCTATCAGGCACCCCGGGCAACGCCTCACCTGAGCCGCGCCGCCGTCGGGGCGGCATCATGAACGCACTGTTCTCTTCGGCCCTTTGTCTGCTCTTGTCGTCGTCCGCGGCGGCCCCCGCGTGGACGCCCAAAGCCGCACGCGGCGGCATCGAGGTGTACACCGCGTCCATCGCGGGCAGCGAATACGTGGCATTCAAGGCGGTGACCGTCTTGGACGCATCCCCCGCCGAGGTACTGCGCGTGGTCGAGGACCCGTCCGGCTACGCCGACTGGTTCGCGTACACCGAGACCGCCCGCGTGCTCGACGAGAAAGGGGCCGAAAAGCTCCTGTACATGGAGACGCAGTTCCCGTGGCCGTTTTCCAACGAGGACATGGTGTACCGATTGCGTCGCACCGCCGATGGACAGACCACGCGCATCGACCTCGAGGGCGTGCCTGGGCAGTTGCCGGTGCGCAATGGCATTTACCGGATGAAAAGCGCCCGCGGGCACATCGAGGTCAAGCCGGTGGGGGCCAGGACCGAGGTCACGTACGTGATGCACACCGAGCTCGGGGGCCGCATCCCCCTCTGGATGGCCAACGAGAACATCCACGAGATGCCCCTGCGCACCCTCGGCGCGCTGCGTGCCCGGGTGGTCGCGCAATGACACTGTGCGCTTTGCCCGTGCGTTGTCGCGGGCAGGGCGGTACGCTGGGCGCATGGCTTCACCCACCATCTGGCTCGACGCGGACGCGTGTCCGAAAGCGGTGAAAGAAATCGTGTACCGCGCGAGCGAAAAGCGGGGGCTCGACGTGCGGGTGGTGGCCAACAAGGCCCAATACGTGCCCCGGAGCGAACGCGTGCACATGATTCAGGTCCCCGGCGACCCCGACGCGGCCGATGACTTCATCGCCGAGCACGCGGCGGCGGGCGACATTGCCATCACGCAGGATATTCCGCTCGCGGCGCGGTTGGTGCCGAAACGGGTGGTGACGTTGAGCCCGCGGGGCGACGAGTTCGACGAGGACAGCATCGGCGAGCGGCTCAGCATGCGCGACTTCATGACCGACCTGCGCGACGCAGGCGTGATGACGGGCGGGCCGTCCGCGTTTGGGCCGAAGGAAAAGCAGAAGTTCGCCAATGCGTTTGATCGGGCGCTGCAGCGGGCGGGGTAGGGCCAGGGCAGGGAGCCGTGTTGAACGTCACGCTCATCGGTGACGCGCAGAACAAGATGCGCGACGGCACGTCCTACGCGTGTGGTTGGCGAGTTCCTTCAGTCATGGGTCCTACACGATGGCCGGCTTGTTCGGTGCGATCGGTTCAGAGGCCTTGCGCGCCGCGACCGCCCAGAGGTGTTGTGTCCTTGGTGCCTGCAGCCGGTTGTGCTGGAACTCGGGGAAGTGAAGGCTGCTTGTTGGCGACATCGCGAAGGCGACGACTGCATTTCTGGCGAACGGGAATCTGACGAGCATCGCGCGGCGAAGCAGCGGTTGTTTGAGTTCCTGCGCGATTGTGCGCCGCGTACGATTGCCCTGCTGCATCTTTGCCACAAGTGCGGCTCCAGCTGCCGACGTGCGGACCTGGACGTACCCCGCGGTACCGTACTGCTCGAGCGCGCCTTTGGTTCAGTCCGCCCCGATGTCGCCATCGAGCGCGACGGTTCCTGCTCGTTCGCCTTCGAGGTTGTGCACACAAACCCCGTTTCCGCGCGGAAGGCGCGCACTTACCTTCGAGATTGCGTCCCTTGGGTCGAAGTCGATGCCCGCGCGGTTCTGGCGACGGAGCGGCTTGACGACGGGCTGCCAATGCTGCGACGCGATGGGGAAGGCTTCCGTCTTTGTTCACGCTGCGCCCGTGGCCCGCGCCACATGCGCGCCGCGTACGGGGAGGTGAATCCAGGCGTCCACGGGCCGCCACCCTGCGACGACGTGCATGTCGTGCTCGCCATCGCCACGTGGCATGCAAGGCGCGTGTGCGGGGAGGTCGGGCTGTCGCTTGACCAGGCCTTGCACGACTGGGAGCGGGCGGCCCCGATGCTCGTCGGCTACCTGAATCGTTTGGCTCCCGGCGCTGAACGGGTTCTGCGCATCTGTGCTTTTCGCCACGGCGAAGCCCGGGTGAGTTTTCATGTCTTGAGAATGACCCACTCAGGATTGGTCCTCGAGGCTGTCGGACTCGGCTCGGTGCAAGTCGGTACGGGGCTCGGGCGGGCGGAGGCCAACGCGCGAGTGCGCGACCGTCTATCCTCCGGTGTAAATGCCACCGCTCGTGTCATGGCACCCCAGAAGGTTGGCCGTTGGGCGCCTCGGCCAGGCGTGCTTTCGGCGAACGATGTGTTCGGTCGTTCAGCGGCTCGTTTTCCATCGGAAGCGCGCACAGAACCGCTGGTTTCTGCTTAGCGCCGCGGCGCCGCGTGCCGCACCTGGATCGAGGCGTAGCGTTTCATCCCCGCCCACCGCGAGGTGTCGGCAGCGTTGACGAATTCACTTCTGGTGCGCCGCATCGCCTCGACACCCGCCGGTTTGGTCCGGGAGACCACCTTCACGAAGCGGTGGTGTTCGACCGTGAGGCGCGGTTGGTCGTTGACGAACGATCGAGGTATCCCAAGATTGGGGGTCGGGTGCGCGTTCAATTTGATCCAAATTTCGACGGCGGAACTGTCCTGGCATGGCAGCAGACACCGCAGTTCGGCGTGACCGCAACCGGTCCGAGAGGTCTTCTGGAGCTACTCGAAACTGCCTTGGGGCTCGGCGGTCAGCACGCCGACACAACAACCCGCCTGTTGGCCTTGGTCCGGCGCCTGCCCGAGCACGAAGGCTTTTGGAGCGCTTCGGCGGAGCGAGACCCATTCGGAACGGGTCGACGGCTTCTCAACTGGTACGACACCTTGAGTGCCTGGGGCTGGACTGGGCAGGTCAAACACGGACGTCTCGGTCCGCTCGCAGACGTCTGCGGCGACCTGCCGCTTGGCATGGTTGGACGATTGCACATCGTCAATCGCGCACTTGGCGACGTCCAATCCCCCATCGAGTGCCTCACGCTCTATTCGGGGCGCGAAGTCTTCGCTCCCCTTTGGAGACACACCATCTCGTGCTTGGAGAGGCGCGGCACCAAAGTTGTTGTCGCCCCTGCCGCTGCGGCCGCGGCGCCTCCGGACACAAATCTTGGCCGCATTCAGCGCGCGATGGGCACGAGCGCCAATGCCGCACTCGATCCCGGCTGCCCCTCGCTCGTGCTCTACCGCCCCTACGGTCCTGTCGAAGCGGCCGACGCCACCGCCGCGATGGCGCCGACACTGGGATCGTCGCTGATCGTGATTCAGGGCGACTCGACTTTGGACGATGCGTTCTATCGGTTCGGCGCTCCAACGATGGGAACTGCGCGGGCCAGTCGAACCCGCGCGGTGGCGCATTCGGCGCTCCACATTCTCCCACTCCTCTGTGAGCTGCAGTTCGGGTCGGCCGATCCGCAACGCGCGGCGGAGCTCTTGAGCCTTCCCGAATCACCTGTGCCGGCGCGGTTTCGGCGAGCGCTTGCCCGCGTTCTCGATGACGTTCCCTCCCTCCGGAGCGCTGCTTTTCACGAATGTCTGGCTACGCTTCTGGCGCGCAACCCCGATGTGGCGAAGCGCGAACAGGTAAAATCCCGCCTCGACACGGTCTTATTCGCCTCGGATGCCACCGGGGCGCAGCAGGTCCGCGTGGCTCAGCTTCGGAGCTGCGTTCAAATCACACGAGAGCTCGCGACGGCGGCGTATCAACGTGCGCTCCGCAACGATGGCCTCGTCGATCCAACCCTTGAAGAATCCGCGTTCGACGCGACCGAGGCGGATGATTGGCGCGCTGTGCTTTGGCAGTGCGACACCTTCGAGCGCGCGTTTCAAGCACTCGGGGGCGGCACCTTGTCGCGGCCACGCGTTCGGCAAGCTCTTGAGCTGAGCCTTCCCCCGTCTGTGAGGTCGTCGTTCCGCGACCAGGTTGGCACTGTTTCGTTGGCGCGCCCCGGAGCGTTGGCCTCCCGCGCGCAGACGGTGCTTTGGTGGAACTTCTCCCGAGAGCACATCCCGGCGCCAACGGTCGTCCCGCTGACCGACGACGAACAATCCGCATTGCGGGCCGCCAACATCGGGGTGGTCGAGCCCCACGTCGTGTCGCGCCATCGTGCAGCCCAGGCCCGTCGTGCCGTTTTGCACGCAGGTCATCGGCTGATCCTTATCTGTCCACAGTTTGGCGCTGACAACGAGCGGCTGCACCCACACCCGCTCTGGGACGAAATCAGCGCATGCGTCGAACACGGAAGCGCTTCATTGCTTCAAACCGAAACGCTGTTCGCGGCGTCGGAAGCCAAGCAAGTCAGCCTTCGCTCTTTGCCAAAGCCGTGGCGGGATTTTGAGATCGGTGCCGGCGTTGTCCCCGAGCGCGAGGCCGAATCGCCCTCGAGCGTGTCCAAATACATCGGGTGCGAGCTGCAACACGTTTTGACCTACGCCGCGCGGTTGCGCGCAGGGCCAAGCTTCGAACTTCAACTGAGCCCAAGAGTTCTCGGGGGAGCGGCGCATGCGATCTTGGAACACCTGGGGCGGGAGGGTGCGTATGAGCGCAACGCGGGCGAGGAGGCAGCAGCGCTCTTCGACGAGGTCATCGCTGATCATGTGGCCCAGCTTCGAGACCCTGCACGACGGGGTGAATACGACGAGCTGCGAAGCGCTGTCGTTGATGCCGCAGCACACATGGCGCGGCTCGTTCAAAACGACGGGTTCACTGTGCATCACGTCGAAGAACACGTGGAAGGCCTCCTGAACGAAATCTCGCTCGGGGGTCGGCCGGACGTCATTCTCAAGGACGCTGCAGGGCGCCTGCTCGTGGTCGATTTTAAGTTTGGCGGCGAATCCTCCCGCAAGGATGAGCTCCGGAATGGCGCTGCAGTTCAGGTCGCGGCCTACGCGCAACTGCTGGAGAAGGAGTCTGAGGGTCCCGTTGCCGTCGCGTTCTATGTGCTTCGCAACCGGTCGCTTCTCCTCAGCGATGCGATCACGGCGCTGGGTACACATATCGAGGGCCCCTCGCCGAAAGAGACGTGGGATGCCGCCGCGTTCACCTTTGCGGGGCGTCGTGCCGCCCGAGGCGCAGGCCTCGTGACCGCTCGAGGGGTGGGCGAGCCCGATTTGGTCGTACGACGGTCGCAGCTGCGCCAAGACCGCCTCGAGCTGGCCCCTCCGTGTCGGTACTGCGACTACGCTGTGCTTTGCGGCAAAGCGTTCGCCGAAGGGCAGGCGTGAGCGCGGTGAACGCGACTCTCCTTGAACGCATCCGCGTCATCTCGGCCAGTGCCGGGAGCGGCAAGACGTACCGCCTCACCCAAGAACTGACGCAAGCCATCATCAACGACGGCATCCACCCGTCTCGCATCATTGCCACGACGTTCACGCGGAAGGCTGCCGCCGAGCTCAGTGAAAGGGCACGACTCGCCTTGATCCGTGCAGGCCGCGTCGAGGATGCGGAAGCCCTCGACGCCGCGCGAATTGGGACGGTCAACGCCGTGTGCGGCCGCCTCGTGTCCGATTTCGCATTCGAGCTCGGCGTGTCCCCGACCAGCGACGTTCTCGACGAGAAGCGTGCTGCGGAGGGATTCAAGCGTTGCCTGGCAGAGGTCGTGACCGCCGAGGAACGAGACGTGCTCGAAACAATCACCGCGCGATTCAATGACTTTGCGTGGCGCGAAGACGTGCGGGCGGTGGCAGAGCAAGCGCGAACCAATGGGGTGAGCGCCGAAGCTCTACGTGGCTCGGCCGCGAGTTCATGGTCGCTCTTGGGGGCGGTGCTCGAAGAAGCGGAGCCAGGCACTGACCTCGACGCGGAGCTTCAGGCTGCCATCGAGACGTTCCTCGCCGATGCGCAAGTGAGCCTTGACGGCGGACTCAAGCGAGGGGCCAAGGGACTACGCAGCACCATGGGCACCTACGGCGGGATCGTTCGGGCAAGCCGGTACGGACGCTTGAAGTGGAGTCAATGGATCAAAGCCTGCAACGTGAGCACCACGAAAGCGTCTGAAGCCCTCGTAGCACCCATCAAGGCTGTCGCAGCGAGGTTCGGACAGCACCCTCGGTTCCACGAGGACCTCAAGACCGCGACGCATCTCGTCTATGCGTTGGCGGCAAGGTCCCTGGATGCGTACCAATCGTTCAAGCAAGATCGCTGCGCCATCGACTTCATCGATCAAGAGACATTGGCGCTCGAACTCCTCCAACGGTCCGATGTCTTCGAGCGGTTGAGGCGTGAGGTGGACGTCGTCTTTGTGGATGAGTTTCAGGACACGAGTCCACTTCAGCTCGCCATCTTTCTCAAGCTCGCAGAGCTCGCAGACAAAAGCGTCTGGGTCGGCGACCAAAAGCAAGCAATCTTCGGCTTTCGCGGCACCGATCCCGCTCTCATGGATGCCGCGGTCGACGCAGTGGCTGCCTCTGATGCCGGTCACGTCGACACCCTCAAGACGTCATACCGCTCCCGACCCGCGTTGGTGGATACGACCAGCGCTCTATTTGTTGCTCCCTTCGCCGCGCAGCGCATCACCGCAGACCGGGTCTCCCTCACGGCAGCGGCAACCGACGACGAAGCCGTTGGGCCGGCGTACGAACGTTGGGTGCTCGCAGAGTCAACACCGCAAGACAAAATGGCGATGTGCTTGGCCAATGCCGTGCATGAGATGCTCCAGGACGACAGTGTTCGCGTTCGTGATGGCGCCACAACGCGCGTGGTCCAACCAGGCGATGTCGCCATCCTCTGTCGTCGGAGGAGAACGGCGCTGTTGGTGGCGCGAGCCCTCAGCGACCGCGGCGTCCATGCCGCTATGGCGAAGACCGGCTTGCTCTCGACGGCCGAAGGCATAGCGGCTGCCGCGGCGCTTCGCCTTTGGGCAGACGATCGCGACACCCTGGCGGCGGCAGAGCTCCTGCGTCTGACCGAGTACGCGGACGACCCCAACGGGTTTTTGCTCGCAGTGCTCGAGGACGCGCAACTGCCGGCGGCGGCCAGAACCTATTCCCCGGTCTTGAACACAGACCTCGTGCGGCGCATCGCAAAAGAGCGGGAGCGATTCCCTCTGGCCTCCGGCATCGAGGCATTTGACCGCATCGTCGATGCCATCGACCTCCGTACGCTTTGTGCCTCGTGGGGCAACGCCGATGCCCGACGCGCCAACATCGATGCCATGCGGGGACACATCATTGCGCAGGCAGGGCGCGCTCTCGTCGACGGCACCTCTACGTCGCCGGCGGCGATGTGGGCTCACCTCAAGAATCTGCAAGCCACAGAGGAAGACAGCCAAGCCGTCGTCAGCGGCTCCAATGCTGTTTCAGTGATGACCTGGCACGCCTCGAAGGGGTTGGAATGGCCGGTCACCGTCCTGTACGAGCTCGAACGGGACCGAAAGTCGGCGGCCTGGGGGGTGAGTGCGGAGATGGTGCCGGGCCAAGCGCTCGACTACCGAGACCCTCTGCAATCGCGCTGGGTGCGGTACTGGCCCCATCCCTTTCACCCCTCGAACGCGCGGTCGCCCGTTCACGACAGGTTAAACGCCAGCTCCCAGCATCGTGACGCCGAGGACCGTCGCTTCCGCGAAGACCTTCGCCTGCTGTACGTGGGCTGGACCCGGGCGAAAGACCGCCTGGTGCTGGCTGGCGCGGAGCGCGATCTCGAGAAGGGTGTGCTGCGGACACTGCGAGACGCGAACGACAACCTCGTGTTCGCCGATGTCGACAAGACTTCGTCGGCGAAGACACAAACGGTTGCCTGGGCAGGCCACGATGTACCCGTCGTCGTCCGACAAGCGGACTCGACCCCTCATTCGAAACCACCCCTGGTGCCTGGACGTGTCTTGGTTGCGCCAGGTCCGCGCAACCACCCGCCGGCCCATCGACGGCCTTCTGACATCTCGAGGCCCGGCGCGGTGGGGGAGGTCACGCGCTTGGGAGCGCCTCTGCCCTCGCACGAGCGACGCGACCAGGAACAGGCCCAACGGTTTGGTAGTGCTCTTCATGGTTTCTTGGCGGCGGATGTGCTGTACGTGTCCAGCGGGGCACCCAAACGCCGTCGTCGCGACGTCGCCCTGGGGCTGTTTCGACGCTTTTTGGGAGCAGCTGGTGATGACGATGCCTGTCTCGCCTACGCGGATGACGCTTTGGTGGCGAGCGACCGCTTGCACGAAGTGGTCGCGAAACGGTGGCCAGGTTCCCGCGAGCGGCCGACGACATGGCGCGCCGAGTGGCCGATTCACCATCCGCAACCCAACGGCACTGTGGTGCGAGGGGCCGTCGACCTCGTGCTCGACACCGTAGAAGGCCTTGTCATCGTCGACCACAAATCGTTCTCGGGGTCAGTCGAGGAAGCCGCCGCAAAAGCGGCGACATTCGCGGGGCAGCTCGAGGCCTACGCCGCGGCCATTGCCGCAGCCACGGGGCGTCCCATCCTCGGCACGCTGGTGCACATGCCGCTGCACGGCCTCCTGCTGGACGTATCGTCGACGAGCGCTGATGCCTTGCCACCAGTCGCACGAAGGGCTCGCTCGGTGGCGCTCACGCCCGCGCAGGTTCCGCTCACGGGTCGCGTGCACCTCATCCTGGCGGTGCTGCGGGCGGAGGTTGAAGGCTACGCGTACGAGGGCGCGGACGAGCCGCAACGAGACAATTGTCTGCGCACCGCCGTGTTGCTCGGTCTGTGTGGCCGGCTCTACGACCTCACCCCCCTCGGTGTCGCGGCATTGCGCGCCACGGACCGCTTGGATGCAGAGCGCGCGGTGGTGCAGGGCTTTTTGACCTCGGACGTCGCCCAAGCGTGGGTAGCGTGGGCGGGCAAGGCCGCTTTGGTCCACGTGGACGAGGAAACCGCGGCAGCGTTTCTGGAAGATGCCACCGGGATGAGCGCACGGCGGGCCAGGGTACGCGGGCGAGCGCTCCGGCGTCTGCACAGCGTCGTACGAGGCGTGGAAAGGCTCAACGGATGAACTCGAGACGGGGCCGGGCACGAGGGAGCTGGACGCGGTATCACCAGGGCCGCTCGGAGGAGCGCTCATCGCAGGAGGGGCTGGGCGATGTCTAAGACCGTGGCGCTGACCAACATGGAGCTCGATGACATCCTGACCGCACAGCTCGTGGTCGCTTGGGCGGGCGAGGGGGGTGAAGCCAAGCGCCTCGGGTGGTGGCGCACGGACATGTGCAGCGAGTACGGCGGCGAGGACTTGATGAAGCGTTTGACGCCGACGACCTGGCCATGGGCGGTGCTCGAAACCGCGCGGGAGGCAGCGCGGCGCACGGAGCAGGGTGTGGTGGAGAAGGACCACAGCCCCGATGAGGTGTTCAGTCTTTATCGCATGGGCTTTGCCATCGATGAGCAGCTGGACGAAAGGCTCGATGCACACCGTCGGTCGGGGAAACTCCCGCTGGAAGCTCTTCCCGGGCTTGTCGAGCTGCTCGAGGGCAACTGGTCCGCGGACAAGATGGCCGATTGGGTCACGGGGCACGGCGATGCCTCCACCACAACGGAACCGCTCGGCCAGAAGCTCACCGGTCAACCGCCGGCATCGATCGAGCTACGCACCAAAAAGCTCATCAGCGCCTTGGTCCCGCTCCGAGACGACTACCCGTTTCCCCATTGGAGGCTTTCGTGACGGTGTCATCGGCCTCCCGCCCTCGCGAGGAAACGTCCGTGCACACACGCATCCTGAAGTGTGCGCTCGAAATCGATGACACGCGCGCGTACTGGGCCCACGGCGCTCGCGCCGAGCGGGACCGCACGCCGAAAACCGCCTTCGATGAGGCTTGGTTTGGCTCAAGGAGCATGAAGCGCGTCGAGGTGTTGATCACCAACTTCCGTGCGCGATTCGATGCGTTCCCCCCTTCCTTGCCCGTCCTGTCGGCGTGGAAAGACATGGAGCCGAAAACACGCGGCATCGTGTGCCATTGGCACATGCAGCTGTCGGATCCGCTCTACCGGCGCTTCACGGGCGAGTACTTGGTGGAGCGTCGGGACCAGACCGACACCGTTACCCGCGATGCTGTGCTCAAGTGGGTGAGCAGCGAAGGTGCAGAGCGCTGGACGATGCCCACCCGCATCCAGTTTGCGTCTAAACTCCTGTCGGTGGCGTACGCAGCAGGATTGGTTGGCGGCAACCGGGACCCCAGGCCCTTGGTGTACCCACGGGTCGAAGACGATGCGCTGACGTATCTGATGTATTTGCTGCGCAGCGTTGCGTTCGAAGGAACGCTGGCGAACAATCCGTATCTCGCTTCCGTCGGCCTCGACGCGGGATTTGCCACCGACCGTCTGAGGGGCCTGAGTGCCCTGTCGTACCGACGCCAGACTGACCTCGTGGAAGTCGACTGGGCGTTTGACACGCTCGAAACCTGGGCCGCGGGCACCGTGCACCAAGAGCGCGCCAATGTCGGGAGCTACCTATGAGTCAGCTCCCCCTTACGCGCGGCAAGCTTGGCGAAGCGTTCGCTGCGTTGAAGAAGGACCTCATTCACGAGGGCGGTCCGCGCATCAGCACCATGCGCAACTACCGCTTCGCGATCTTGCCCTACGACCCGCGAGACGAGTTCAAACTCCGTGCGGAGGTGCAGCGGCTCACCAGCGAACTCAAGGCCAATGGCTGGGTGGTTTTGCCCATTTCGCTTCAAGGCCTTTTGCTCGCCAAGCTCAAAGCCCAGGGGGACGACTGGGTCGAGCGTGTCATCGCGATGGAAAAGCGCATCGGCAAAGGTCGCAACCTCGAGTACCTCAAACAGAAAATCGTTCCCTTGGTCGAGGGCCCGGACGGCATCGCGGCAGACTGCGCGGCACAGATTCGGCAGTTCGCCGAGGATAACCCGGACCGGTCCGAACGCACGCTCGCGCTCATTGTGCGCGGGGGCGCGCTGTACCCTTTTCTGCGGACCTCGGCCCTGCTCAAGCACCTCGACGGCAAGACCAACAACGTCCCGGTGGTGCTTCTCTACCCAGGCGAACGCCGTGGGCCGACCGCGCTTTCATTCATGGGCATTGTCGACCCCGACGCCGACTACCGACCCCGGATTTACCCCTAGGACCTAGACCATGAGCAAAACGAATACGCCCATGCGCGAGCTGTTTGTTTCGGATGTCACCCGGGACATTCCGCCGGTGGTCTATTTCCACGAACAGGACCCGTTGCGGGTGGCCTCGGAGATTGACGAATACATCATCACGGGCGGCTGGCCCGACGAGCATCCCAACCACCGCAGGGTCCCAGACGGCATTCACGAGCAGTACGTCAAACTCCTCACCAACATCAAAAAGGAACTCGACAAGACCGGCGGCCCCGCGTTGCCCACCGCATGGATCTCGGGCTTTTATGGGTCAGGGAAGTCGAGCTTCGCGAAGCTCTTGGGCATGGCCCTCGATGGGACTGCATTGCCGGACGGGCGGTCGGCGGCCGACGCCTGGCTCAAACGCGACATCTCCCCCCGCCGAGACGAACTCGCGGCGGCATGGTCGGCGTTGCGCGGTCAAATCGACCCCATCGCCGTCGTGTTCGACATTGGCGCGGTGGGTCGCGACAACGAACACATCCATGCGGCGATCGTGCGGCAGGTGCAGCAGCGGCTGGGCTACTGCAGCAAAGACGCGTTGGTCGCCGACTTCGAGCTCGGGCTCGAACGACGCGGTCAATGGCAGGACTTTCTGAAAGCCGCAGAAAAGGCTCTGGGAAGACCCTGGGATGACGTCAAAGACCGCCCTCTGGCCGAAGAAGAGTTCTCGCAGGCGATGCATGAGCTTGAGCCCGAGCGATACGAAGACCCCATGGCTTGGATCGCCAGCCGGGCGGGCATGAAGTCAGCGAAAAACTCCCCAGAGGAGGCCGTCACCGCCATCGACGACATGCTGAAGTTCCGGCAGCCGGACGCCACCCTGTTCGTGGTCGTCGATGAGGTCTCGCAGTACGTGCTTTCGCACAAGGACCGCGTGGACCGTTTGCGCGCGTTTGCGAGCGCGCTGGGCGCAAAGCTCCGGGGCAAGGCGTGGCTGTTGGCCCTGGGCCAACAGAAGGTCGACGAGGAAGCGGGCGATTCATTTTTGGTGTGGGCCAAGGACCGATTTCCGCCCAACCTGCGGGTGCACCTCTCGGCGACCAACATCCGCGATGTGATTCACCAGCGGCTGCTGCGCAAAACTGAGGCTGCCGCCGCCTCACTGTCAAAGCTGTTCGATCAACACCGGGCCAATCTCAAGCTCTACGCCTATGGGTGCGAGGGCATCTCGTCGGAAGAGTTCGTCGAGACCTATCCTCTATTGCCCGAGCACATCGATCTATTGCTGCAGGTCACTTCGGCGCTTCGCACCCGTTCGAGCCGCGCGCAGGGCGACGACCAAGCGATTCGCGGGTTGCTGCAGATGTTGGGCGAGCTCTTTCGCTCACAGAATCTCGCCGACGCTGACGTGGGCACCCTGATTTCGTTCGACATGATCTACGAGGTCCAACAGACGGCGCTCGGCTCCGATGCCCAACACAGCATGGCCCGCATCCTCAACCAGTGTGCCGAAGACGAGGACCCGCTGCTCGTCCGCGCCGCGAAGGCCGTGGCCCTGCTCGAACTCGTGTCCGACACATTGCCCACCACCTCGGACCTGGTGGCGAAGTGTCTCTACGACCGACTCGATCGCGGCGACAACAAGAAGTCGGTCGAGGCCGCGCTCGAAGAACTCAAGCAACGCAACCTGCTCGGCTATTCAGAAAAGACGGGCTACAAACTGCAGTCGAGCGCGGGCGAGGAGTGGGAACGGGACCGCCGCGACATTCCGGTCGCCACCGAGAAGCTGAGCGACATCGTGAAGGGCGCGCTCGACGAGCTGCTCGCACGGCCGGAACGGCCCAAGCTTGAAGGCACGCCTTTTCCGTGGGCGGGGCGTTTTTCCGACGGGCACCGCCACGATGACGTCGTGCTCAAGGACCCGCGCGATGGCCGGGCGGTGTGGGTCGATTTTCGATACCTGGCCAAGGACGACCGCAGCGATTCGGCTTGGGCCAAAAGAAGCGACGAAAGCGCTCTCGCCGACCGCATCGTGTGGGTGTGTGGCGAGCCAGATGAGCTGAAAGACAAAGCCCGCGAACTCGCGCGGTCGCAGGCGATGGTGCGCCGCTTCAAACCGCGCAAAGAGTCATTGAGCCAGGCCAAAAAGCTCCTTCTGCAGCAGGAAGAAAACCGCGTCGAAGACCTGCAAAAGGCGGTGATGGAAGCGGTGGCATCCACCTGGCTCGCAGGCCGAATCTATTTCCGGGGCGAGTCCATCGACCCCAAGAGCCTGAGCGATGGGTTCACGTCTGCGCTCTTTGCGGCGGCGGAAAAGAAGTTGCCGGTGCTGTTCGACCGGTTCGTGGGCACCAACATCACGCCCTCGGAGCTCTCGGTTCTGCTCGATGCGGAGCTGTCGGGGCCTTCGAGCAAGTTTTTGCCTGAAGAGCTCGGCTTGCTTGAACTCGACGGGGGCAAATACGTCTCGTCGTGCGAAGGGGTGGTGCCCAAGCGCATCCTCGAGTTTTTGGACGAACACGATGGAGCCGCGGGCTCGACCCTCGACAAAGCGTTCGGTGGGCCGCCCTATGGCTACTCGTTGGCGGTCATCAAGGCCTGTACCGCGGGTCTGTTGCGCGGCAGCAAGGTGAAGGTCCAGACCGAAAGCGGCGCGAACCTCACCGCGATTCGCGACGCCAATGTGCGTGATGTGTTCGAAAAGGACCGCGACTTCAAGCGCGCGACCTTCTACCCCGCGGGTGACGACGACATCGGGTACGCCACGCGGTCACGCATCTGCGCTTTTTTCGACAAGCGGCTCGAGGTCAAACTCAATCGAGAAGACAACGCCATTGCCGACGCTGTACAGCAACATTTCCCGCACCAGCTCGACCGCGTGCGCGCGCTGGAGCGCTTGCTCAAGTCACTCCCTCCCAAGACCGAAATCCCTGACAAGCTGGGCGCGCTCGAGGACGCCTTTGTGCAATGCCTCAAGAACGTCCGCCTGACCCAGCCCACTGTGCGGGCAGTCAAACGCCACTTGGATGCGCTGCACGATGGGATGCAAATCCTCGGACACTTCACCGCCGAACTGACCGACGACGTGGTCGCCGACCTGCGCGCGGCCGCCGATGTGCGCGATCACGAAATCGAACAGCTGCAAAAGGCACACGTCGCCCACGAGGGCCTTTTGCAGCAGGTGGACGACGTGCTCGCCCAGCTCGACAGCAAAAAACCCTGGCAAGGCCTTGCCGACATCGCAGATGCGCTCTCGGCGGTGAAGGACGCGTACAAGGCCGAACGCAAGCAGCGCATCCTTCTGCAAGAAGAACAGGCCCAAGCCGCGCGGTCCCGGCTGAAGGCGCGGGCCGGCTTTGCCACGCTGACCGCCGACCAGGCGCACAAGGTGCTGCGGCCGATCAAAGACGCCCAGGCCCAGACCGGCGAAGACGCCTACGCCCCGACTCTGCTCCAGCTCAAAGAAGGCTTTGAGGCCAAGCTGCGCGAAGCCGAGGACCACGCCAACGACATCCTCGACCAGCTCTTGTCCGAAAAACCCGGCGACGAAGGCGTCACCGTCGAGAAGGTGCGCATCACGCTCAAGGGGCGTGAAATCTCGACCCAGGCAGAACTCGACGCGCTGCTCGACGAGGTGCGATCGCGCATCGAGGACAAACTCGACGAAGACAAAGGCATTCGCGTGAGGATCATCTCATGAGCGCGGCCCGCTCGTCGTCTCCCCGAATGACCTCCGAGGCCAAGCGCGCGCTGTCGAAGGTCATCCGCGGGCTGCGCGAAAAGCTGCTCGTCGATCTCTTCGCTGCCACCGAGGGCGCTTATCGTCTCAGCATTGCGCGCGTCGATGACGCGGGCTTGCCCGAGGCGAGGCGCGAACGGCGACGCCGGCTCGAACGACACCTCGACGAACAGGTGCGCGCCGAGGTCGAGGCCGTGTACAAACGGGAGACCGGCCAAGCCCCAGGCCAAACGCCGAAGAAGGCCAAACCCAAGAAAAAAGCGAGCGCCAAGAAATCAAAAGCGGTCTCCCGCGACGACATCGAACTGCGCTTGGTCGAACGGGAAGGGCTCAAGACCCGCCTGTTGCGCGACGTGGTCAAAGAGGCGGCCTACACCTGGCTCAATCGTTTGGTCGTCGTGCGGCTCATGGAAGGCATGGGCCTGCGCGACGTGCCCGTGCTCACCGGGGGCTGGGACAGCCCCGGCTACAAAGACTTCCGCAGCCTGGCCCGGGCCCTGGTCAAGGGCGACGACACCGAAGGCTATGCCTTTTTGCTCCAGCTCATCTTCGACGACCTCGCCCAGGACTTGCCCGGCATCTTTGGCAAATCGGGCGCCGCCGACCTCATCCCCATGCCGAGTGCGCTGTTGCGTCACGTCATCGCCGAGCTCGACCAAAAGGAACTCGCCTCCTGCTGGGCCGATGACATGACATTGGGTTGGGTCTACCAATATTGGAACGACCCCGAACGCGAAGCCCTCGACAAAAAGCTCAACGACGGGGGCAAGGTCGAGCCACACGAAATCGCATCCAAGACCCAGATGTTCACCGAGCGCTACATGGTGGACTGGCTTTTGCAGAACACCCTCGGCCCCATGTGGCTGGCCCTCTGCAAAAAGCACGGCTGGACCCCCGAGTGCGAATCCGACGGCACCCTCGCCGCCCTCGAGGAGCGGCGAACGGCCTGGCGCAAACGTGTCTACGAACCGCACGGCGACGACGGCGAAGTCGACCTCACCGCGCTCATGCCGCTCGAGAATGATGCCGAGCATCGTTGGGCCTATTACCTCCCACAGCCCATTCCTGACGAAGCGGTGAAGAGCGCGCCCGAGAGCGTGCGCGACCTCAAGCTGCTCGACCCTGCAGTGGGTTCGGGGCACTTTTTGGTCGTGGCCTTTGAGCTGCTGTTTGCCCTCTACCAAGAAGAGGCCCGCCACCGGGGCGAGAGTGAACAGGACCAGTGGCAAGACAGTGCCATTGTCATTCGCATCCTCTCGCACAACCTGCACGGCATCGACCTCGACCCCCGTGCGGTGCAAATCGCCGCCGCCGCCCTGTGGCTCAAGGCGCGCACCACGTGTGCGGACGCCAAGCCCGAGCGGCTCAATCTCGTCGCGTCCCATCTGCGCTTGGCCCATCTCAAAGACGATGACCCGGCGCTGCACGCGTTACGCAAGACCATCGAGGACGAGACCGGCATCCCCGGCGCACTCACCGACGAGATTGTGCAGGCCCTGCGCGGGGCCGACCACCTCGGCTCGCTGCTCAAGGTTGACGCGGCGGTGGGCGAGGCCATCGCGGCGTACGAGCGTGGAACAGCGTCGGACACCGGCCAAGGCGACCTGTTCGGCAAATCGCCCTCCGTGCAGGAACGCCCGCGCTTGCCCGACACGTCCATTCCGGACATGCAACGCTCGGTCACCGACGCGCTCGAGACCTTTTTGGCCGCGCACACCAAGAGCACCGAGCTCGGCCTGCGCCTCTTTGGGGAGCAGCTCGCCGCGGGAGTGCGGTTCTTGCGTCTGGTGCGGCCCAATTCCTATGACATTGTGGTCGGCAACCCGCCCTACCAGGGCACGAGCAAGATGGCCGAGACCGCGTACATCGATGCGCACTACAAGCTCGGCAAGGCGGATTTGTACGCGGCCTTTTTGCTGCGGGGGCTTGAGCTGGTGCGGCCGGGCGGGGTGAGTGCGCTGCTCACCATGCGCAACTGGATGTTCATCAAGACGTATGCGGACCTGCGCGAGCATTTGCTGGAGCGCTTTGACCTGCGCGCGTTGCATGACCTGTCATCCGGCGCGTTCGAGGAGATTTCGGCCGCGCAGGTGGTGGTGAGTGTCGTCAGCAGCGTGTTTGCCAAGGAGATGCCGAACCCGGGCGCGGTGGCGCTTAAGGTGTTCGACGACGACACGGTGACGGACATCGGCGAAACGTTGCGCAAGCGAGCAGCGACATTGGCCCACGTGGGCCGGCACGAGTTCGATGCGGCGGCGCTCAAGGTCGTGCCGGAGTGGCCGCTTGTGTATTGGTGGGGGGAGGAGAGGATGAGCCTCTACCTCTCCAATGAAACGATAGGAACCGCAGCGCCCGCCGTCGCCTTTCAGTCAACGAGCGGAAACGTGCGATTCTTGAGGGCGCCAAGCGAACTTAGGCCGTCTGCTCTCGTCCTCCCTCACGAGGGATCGCGGGCATACTCATTCTCGCGTGCCAGCCCCTCAATGTGGGTACCCTGCGTAAACGGCGCCGACGGTGAGGAGTGGCTCGAACCAATGTCACACGCTGTCCATTGGACAGCAGGCGCATTGGAACTTCGCGTCAACAAGGAGTTCAAAGGCCAGGGGAACGGCGCTCTTGCGAACGAGGATAGGTTTTTTCACCGCGGTGTCTGTTTCACCATGGTTGGCAACTCCTTCTCGGCCCGTGCGCATGTGTACCCAAGCTATTGTGCAGATAAGGGGAACTCGCTCTTTCCTGAATCGGTGGCGACCTTCGTCTGCTGGATAAACACCCGTAGGGCGCGGTCGATGCTCGAAGACCTAAACCCCTCGATTAGCTTTCAGTCCGGGGACGTGAACAAGCTTCCGATGGCTTCAGTTCGAGACGCTCGGCGAGTGTTTGAAAAAGTCGAACTCGCTGAGTCAGAAGAACGAAAGCGCGACGAGCGGTCGCTCCGCTTTTGCCGGCCTGGCCCTTCGCCGTGGCGCTATGCCCAAGAATGGGCGCAAAGCGCCGTCGACCGCCCCGAAGGCGAACCGCTCCCCCGTTACGAACCCGAATACGACCCCGAACCCCCCACCGACCACATCAGCTTCGCGCTCGGCGTCGCCCTTGGCCGCTTTGGCGCCAAGGGCGAAGGCATCCTCGACCCCGAAAAAGACGACCTGACCGCGACGCTCCCCGCGGGCATCTGTTTTCTCGACGGCACCCTCGACGAGACCGACCACCGCGACAGCCTGGGCCACGACGCGGCCAGCATCATTCACGACAAGTGGCGCGAATACGGCCCGACCATCGACGACAAACGCGGCGTGCGCGAATACCTGCGCACCAAGTTTTTCGCTGACGTGCACAAGGGCATGTACGAAAACCGCCCCATCCACTTTCCGCTCAGCTCGGAGAAGAAGACCTTTGTCGCCTGGGTCAACATCCACCGCTGGGACCAAGACACATTGCGGGTGCTGCTCGCGGACCATTTGTTGCCGGCGCTGACGCGGCTGTCGGGCGAGCGTGAAGACCTGTCGGCGGCACGTCACGGCAACGACAAGAGCGCGGCCCGGGATGCGGAGGCGCGATTTGCCAAAGTCGATGCCTGGCGGAGCGAACTCGAAGCTTTCATCGCCCTCGTCGAGCAATGCGCCGAACGCGGGCCGCCGCCAACCGATGCCAAGTGCCCCGCGCGCGAGGTCGATGCCCGCTATGCACCAAATCTGGACGATGGAGTGATGATCAACAGCGCGGCGCTGTGGCCTTTGCTTGAACCGCAGTGGAAGGACCCAAAGAAGTGGTACCTGCAGCTCGCAAAGGCAGACCCCAAGGGCAACAAGGACTACGACTGGTCGCACTTGGCCATGCGCTATTGGCCGAAGCGGGTGGATGAGAAGTGCCGCAAGGACCCATCGCTCGGCGTGGCCCACGGGTGTTTTTGGAAATACCACCCCGCGCGGGCATGGGCGTGGGAGCTGCGGCTGCAGCATGAAATCGGCCCCGCCTTTTGCATCGAGGAGGCGCCCTATGCGGCGCCGGGTGAAGAGGCGGATGGGGGGGATGCGGAGCATCGGGCTGCGTATTTGAAGGCGCATGCGGCAGAGGCATTGGCGGCGGTGGAGAAGGAAGTGTTGCGGCGCAATAAGAAGGATGATGCGCCGCAGGTGTCGTTGCGTTTGCTTGAGACGGTGCTTTGGGATGTGGACCCTGCCGGGTGTGTGGCAACTGAGCTGGCGCTCAGTGGACACAAAAGCCAGCAGGTGGCGTTTGTGCTCGAGGCGCCGAATGCGGACCAGGCGCGGGCGGCGTACTTGAAGGCCCACCGGGAGGCGGCGGAGAAGCGGCAGCAGGTGCTTTCGAAGCTGTCCGTGGGGGGGCTTTTTGAGGAACCGAAGAAGCGGGCGGGGGCAAAACGCACGGCCAAAGCCGCCGGGTCAGGGAGCATTTGAACTGGGTAAGTATATGTTTGTGAAGGATTTTTCGCTGATTTCGAGGATAAGGTAAAAAGTTTTACCTTACGGGTACGCCATGTGGGATTTCTACGGACGAGCCAAAGAAAGAGCACAGATGCAGAGCATCTTGTCTCGCCGTCGATGGTTCTTCGCCCGCATCACAGGTCGGAGGCGCATCGGCAAGACGACCCTCGTGCAACGCGCTCTTCGCGAGGTCGACGGGATTCCCGTCCTGTATGTCCAGATTCCCGACTCGGCTCCCGCGGGCGTTCTCGCCGCCGTGGGGAGTGCGATGGAGATTTTCGAGCTGACGCGGCACTACGAGCCTCCAAAAACGCTGCTTCAGCTCGCTCACCTCATCCAAGACCTGGCCCGCGCGGGCTACGTCGTCGCCCTGGATGAGTTTCAGTACTTCAGTCGGAAGCCGTTGTTTGAGTTCACCTCGCACCTTCAAGCGGTGGTCGATGAGCTCTCGGCGCAGGCCGCAGACGTGCCCGGCGGGTTGGTGGTGCTCGGGTCGTTGCATGCTGAGCTGGTGGCGCTGCTGGAGGACCGACAGGCCCCGCTCTACAACCGAACCACCGATCACATCGAACTCGACCACCTCGACACCGCCTCGGTGTTGACGATTCTGAAGGCGCACGCCGACACCACATCCGAGCGATTGCTGTTCTTGTGGAACCTCTTCGAAGGCGTCCCCAAGTTCTATCGGGATTGCTTCGAACAAGGGGTCATCGGGTCTGACCGCCGCGCACTGCTGCGCAAGATGTTCTTTCAATCGTCATCACCGCTGCGCACGGAGGCAGAGAACTGGTTCTTGAGCGAACTCCGCGGGCGTTACGACGTGGTGCTCAAGTTCGTCAGCAAGAACCCCGGTTGTACCAACGGTGACATCGTCGCTCATGTGCGGGAAATCTCCGTGGAGAACGCAGACCAGGTCGGTGGTCATCTCAAGATTCTGCGCGACAAGTACCGCATGCTCGAGCGCAAGGTGCCGATCTTCGCCCAGGCGACATCCAAGAAGGGGCGCTACTACATCCGCGACAACTTCCTCCGTTCGTGGCTGGCTGCCCTGGCAGACCCGGTGGCGGCGCTCAACTTCCGTCCCGAGGAGCAGCTTGTCGAGAGGGCCGACGAACGATTGAAGGTGGCGGAGGGCTATGCACTGGAGCGGCTCGCGGCCCAGCTCTATGAAGAGCGGAGTCGCCTTGGCATCGGCGATTTTGCCCTGACCAAACGCATCGAGGGGTATTGGAACAAGGCCGAGACCGAACTCGACTTGGTGGCTCTCGATGAGGAGAGCAAAATCGTTCGGTTCGGTACCTGCAAACGAAACGCCGACAAGCTCCTGCCCGACCTCAAGAACTATGATGGGCACATCCAGAGGTTCTTGGATGCCCACGCGCGCTTGCAGACCTGGCGCATCGAGCGTGTGGCGATCGCGCCGAACATCCCACAGAGTCTGCGACCCCAGCTCGAAAGAGCGGGGTATCGCCCCCAAGATCTCGCCGACCTGAGCCAGGGGCTGATGCCATGAGGTCTGAGGTCCGCGCTGCGCCCGTCTCCGCTGCCCTTCGCGCCGAGGTGTCTTCTTCGGTGCAGAAGCATGGCTTGGTCGTGTGGCTCGATGCCGAGTCGAGGTACGACGCCTTTGTCGATGCGCTCCTGGTCGACGACGGACCCCCTTTCTCGGTGGTCGCCTTTCGCGGGAGCTTCTTGGAGACGATGCTGGCGCTGGAGCCGCTGACGGCGGGGACCGATCCGCCGCGTGTTCTGGTGCATCTGCCCGGGTTCAACAATGACACTGTGCGCGTCACACCTTTGTACGACTTGTTCGCCGCTGGCACGCGGTTCGAAAAGGCGCTGCCGACCCTGGTGACCGAAGCGGCCGCAGGGTTGGTGCAAGCCGAGCTTGTCGACGGGTTTTTGGCCCAAGGCGACGTGACCCTCGAGGCCGCGGATGGGTGGCTCGCGAGCCAGCTGGCGGACGAGACCGGCGGCATCGCGTCCGAGCTGCAACGCGCAGGTTTTCCTGGCTTCATCAGTCGACTGCTGGAGCGCGGCGCCGGGCGCTATGTCGCGACCGAAGAGACCAGGGCAGCCCTTGCCGACTTCTTGTCTCGGCGCCTCGGCATTGCGTCGTCGTGGTGGGAAGACCTCGGGAAAAGTGGTGAGGGTGCCGGCGACTATGCGTTCGTCGCGTCGTCGTGGGTGCTCGCCGTGGAATACGTGCACGACTTGACCCATCCGCCGTACGACGAGCGATTGGCCCCCCTCAAAGCCCTGCCCAAAGCCACGGTCGAAAGGTGCCAAGCCCTCGCGCAGTACCTGCGTGAGCACCATGCGGAGCACTACCAGCAGTCCGCGGACAACACCGAAGAGCTTTTGGTCATCGACCAGCAGAGCGCGCGGGCCGAAGACCTGGGTCAGGTCGACACATTCAAGTTCGAGGAGCAGCGCATCTTCGATGGCACCATCGCGGCACTGGAGAGCGGCCAGTACGCCATGGCCCACGAGTGGGCGCAGCTCCGTGCGGCCGGCGGCTCATTTTGGCTTCAGGGTGAGCCCAACCGCATCGCGGCGTGGTCGCTGCTCTTGCATGCCGCGGAGTTGGGGGTTGCCCTCGACGGGGCCTCAGAGGCCCCCACGAACGCCACGGTGGCGGAGGTGGTCGATGCCTATGTTGCACGCGGGGTGGCCGTCGACGGCGCGCATCGACGGCTCGAACAGCGGCGCTTGGTGCTTCATCCACATTTGCCCGCGTACCACCGCATCCGAGCCTGCCTCAACGAGATGCGGTCCCGCTGGCGCTCGTGGGCCGATCAATGGGCCGACGCGTTCAACGCGGCTTGTCGTACGCACGGCTTTGTGGCCGAGAGCGCCTTGCAGCAGCGGCGGCTTTTCGACGACGTGGTGATGCCGCAAGTCGAGGCGGGCACGGTGGCGTACTTCGTCGTGGATGCTCTTCGCTTCGAGATGGCCGAAGAGCTCAGACGTTCGATCGGCGACGAAGCGCGGTCGATGATCACGCTTCGGCCAAGACTCGCCGAGCTGCCGACCGTCACCGAGGTGGGCATGAACGCCCTGGCTCCCGTCCATGACGGCGGCGCTCTGCACCCCGAAGTGAAGGGGGGCAGTCTCAAGGGGTTTCAACAAGGTGCGTTTCGCGTGTTCGACCCCAAAACGCGGCAAAAGGCGATGCACCAGCGCGTCGGTGGCACCCAATGTCCCTGGATGAAGCTTGGCGATGTGTTGGCCCGCGACGAAAAGAAGCTCAAAGAGACCGTCTCGAAAGCCCGGCTGCTGGTGGTGCACTCGCTGGAGATCGACAACGCGGGCGAAAAGGGCCTCGGTCCCTCTGCCTTCGACCATGCACTTCAGGATCTCAAAGCGGCTTGGCGGTTGCTCCGAGACGCTGGCGTACAACGGTTTGTCATCACGTCGGACCACGGCTTCTTGCTTCTGCACGGCGGAGGCCAACAACCAATCAAACACGGCAACAAGAAGACCCCCAATCGACGCTACGTGCTCTCGGCGGCGGAGGCGGACCATCCCGGCGAGTTGCGCGTTTCGTTCAAGGAGCTCGGCTATCAGGGCGACAACTTGCAGCTGATGATGCCGGAGACGACGGCGCCGTTTGACATCGGCCAGCGCGACACGTCGTTTGTGCATGGGGGCAACAGTCTGCAGGAGCGGGTCATCCCCGTGCTCACCCTCGAACACGAGGGGATGCGCGGGGGCGATGGTCTGACCTACCGCATCCAGGCCAAGGCCGGCGATGGTCTCTTGGGCATGCACTGCATCGAACTGACGGTGATGCCCACAGGGCCGCAGGCGGGCTTGTTCGGCGGGGCCGAGAGCGTGGAACTTGGGTTGCGGCCCCAGGACCCGGCGCGAAGCCTCGTTGTGGTTCCTTGCCAGACCCGCCCCGAAGGCCATCTACACGGCAGCGTCATCCATGCTCCGGTGGGAAAAGAGATCGAACTTTTCTTTCGGGTGCAGGGCCCTGAACAAGGACGGCAACAAGTCGAGCTGCACCACACCGGTGCGGCCGTCGACGTCGAGCCTTGCACCGTGGCCGGCCGGTTTGCCGTCGAGGTCTTGGGTCTCGCCGCCTCAGAGCAAACGGGGGAGGCCGAGGGGCCCGCCTCCGACAAGATGGCATGGCTCAGCGAGTTCGACGACGAGGGGGTGCGCGATGTGTTTAGGCATTTGGCCGAGCACGGCAACCTGACCGAGTCGGAAGCGGCCAAGATGGTGGGCGGGCCGAGGGCGTTGAGACGGTTCTCGCGGAACTTTGAAACGTACCGGCAACGACTTCCGTTCAACGCGCGCATCGAAACGGTGGCCGGCGTGAAGCGCTACGTCCGCGAGGGCGAACGATGAGGGACGACCATGACTGAGCTCAGCAAACGCGACATCGAACACATCTTCGAAAAGCTGCGCAACGGCCTCGTGCCGGAGCGTGCGGTCGAGGCTTTTGCGGTGGGCATTGAGAAGCGGCGCGACGAGCTCAAGCGACAACTCGATTTGGTGAGCAGCAAGAAAGGCAATGAGGGAAACACAAAGTTTCTGCGAGGCGCATACGGGTGTGGCAAGACCTTCACCGCGCGGCTGGCCATTCACGATGCGCAAAAACGCGGCTTTGCCACCAGCTTTGTGGTGGTTTCGGACAACGACCTCCGCTTTCACCAGTTCGACGAGGTCTACCGCAAGGTCATGAACGAACTGAGCACGGAGTCGTGCGAGCGTGGCGCGTTGGGTGACATTCTCGATCGCTGGATCGGCGAGGTGGAGGATGGACTGATCGACGGCGGGGAGGACGACTCTGCCCCCGACTTTGACGAAAAGGTGCGCAAACGGATCGACGCAGATCTGACCGCCGCGACCGGGGGCAAGATCCCCCAAGACTTCATTCGCGTCGTTCAGACCATTTTTGACCTCAAGCAAAAGGGCGAGACCGCGGAAGCCGGCGCGTTGATCAGTTGGCTTTCCGGAAGTCCCAATGTTGCGGCTTCGGCAAAGCGCGCGGCCGACATCAAAGGGGACATCGGCAGCCGCGCAGCCCTCGACTACCTGCGTGGCGTCTTGGAAATCGTCAAGGCCGCCGGCTATGCAGGGTTGGTGATCGTCATCGACGAGGCGGAGACGATTCTGCGGATGCCCCGCAAAGACTCGAGACACAAATCGCTCAACGGCATCCGGCAGATTGCCGATGCTGCAGGGTCATTTCCCGGGATGTTGTGGGTCTTTACGGGGACCCCTGAGTTCTTCGACAGCAAACGAGGGGTAGAGGGTCTCCCACCCTTGGCCGACCGACTGCGCTTTCAGAAAAGTGGTGCGTTCGCGAGCCTGAGACAGCCTCAGCTCGAACTCAAACAGTTCGACGCCCAGCGCCTGAAAGAAGTCGCGCTGAAGCTTCGTGAGCTTTTCCCCACCAAGGACCGGCGCCGTCTTGAGGCGAAGGTCAGCGATGAGTTCATCGGGATGCTTGTCGACCAGGTCACACAGGGGTTCAAAGGGCACGTGGGTGTGGTGCCACGGACCTTCCTGCGCGAGTTTTTGAACCAAATGGATTTGGTCGAGCAGGAAGGGGACGAGTACGACCCAGCTGCGCAGTATTCGTTCGCCGCCCGTGAGCTCACGCCGGAAGAGAAGGCGGCCATGGAGGGGAGAGGACCGACCGACCCCGCCACCGATGAGGACGACGACTTCATCCCCGCCGCGGAGGTCTTTTGAGCGTTTTCGCTCGTTTCGCCCCGCGCTTGCAGGAGGCCATCGTTGGCCGGCTCGGCTGGTCGAGCCTCAGACCCGTGCAAGAGCAGGCGGCAACGGCGATGCTCGACGGCAAGAACACCGTCATTCTTGCACCGACGGCAGGTGGCAAGACCGAAGCGTCGATGTTTCCGGTGCTCTCGAAGATGGTGGAGAAACCTCCCGAGTCGGTGAGCGCGCTTTACATCGCTCCCATCAAGGCACTGCTGAACAACCAAGCGGCGCGCCTCGGTACGTACACGGAGATGGTGGGACTTCGTCGTTTCCTGTGGCACGGGGATGTCGGTCAGGCAGACCGCAAAAAGTTCATCAACGACCCCGCGGCGTTGTTGATGACCACGCCGGAATCACTCGAGGTCATGTTGATGTCAGCGCGGGTGCCCGCACCGCGGCTTTTCTCCGACCTGCGCTTCATTGTCATCGACGAGGTCCACGCGATGGCGGGGACCGATCGCGGCGCCCACCTCATGAGCGTCATCGAGCGGATTCGGCGTCTGACGGACAATGACATTCAGCGCGCGGGGTTGAGCGCCACCGTGGGCAACCCCGACGCTATTCTTACTTGGCTCACGGGGACGTCGGAACGCGGCGGTGAGGTGATTGACCCTCCCAAGAAAAAGACCGCGCGTCAGCTTGCGGTATACCTCGAGCCGACCGAGATCGACCTTGCCCGGCACGCTGCGAAAAAGGCGTACGGGCACAAGAGCTTGATGTTCTGCGAGACGCGGGCCACGAGCGAGTCGATCGCAGACCACATGCGCAATCGCCGCACGGAAGTGCATGTACATCACAGCTCGGTGTCGCTCGAACAGCGCCAAGAGGCCGAGGCGAAGTTCGAAAAAGGGGAGAACACGGCCATCGTGTGTACGTCGACAATGGAACTCGGCATCGACGTCGGTGACCTCGACTACGTATTCCAAACCGGGGCTCCGTCCACGGTGAGCTCGTTCCTGCAACGGATGGGACGGACCGGGCGACGGCCAAACTCGACACCCAACATGACGTTCTTCTGCCTGGACCAGGAGCACGTCCTGCAGGCAGCAGCGTTGATCGAGCTGGCCAAGGAGGGGTGGGTCGAGCCCGTCGAGGTCCAGACACGATGTTGGCCTGCGCTGGTTCATCAGACGTTCGCCATCACGATGGAACGAGGAAGCGTTCCGCGGACCGAGCTGTGGAATCAACTCAGGCGGGTGCCGGACTTTTCCGGCATCGACGACGATGAGTTCGACGAGATGGTCGACCACATGGTGAGCCGCGCGTTCCTGTTCGAGAGCAGCGGCCGACTCGCGATGGGAGAACAGGCCGAGCGCTCCTATGGGCGACGCAACTGGATGGAGCTGTACGCTGTGTTCAGCACGCCCCAGTACTACCGCGTGTTCACGGGAAGCGGCGCCGACATCGGCTCGCTGGAGCAGAGCTTCATCGATCGCCTGGTCGAGGACATGTCGAGCTTCTTGCTCGGGGGACGTGCGTGGTTGGTGCAACACATCAATCACAAGAAGCGACAAATCACTGTCACCCCGGCGCCGCGCGGAAAGAAGCCAAGCTGGGGCGGCTTCGTCCCCAAGCTGTTGGGGTATGAAGTGTGTCAACGCGTAGCGACGCTTCTCCGTTCGGATGCCAGCATTGGGTATCTCGATGATGTGGCGCGGGCGATGCTCGACGAGGACCGGGCAGAGATGCGGTCGCTCCTTCTCAATACCACCCACGCCATCCAGCACGACGAAGACGGCCTCCGTTGGTGGACGTACGCGGGCGGACGCATCAACCACACGTTGAAATATGCATTGGCGGAAAGCGCTGGGTGGAAGGTGGTCGCGGACAACTATCACGTCCGCATCGAGGGAGGGGCAACCCAAGGCGCCCTGGAAGAGCAGATCCAGAAGCTCAGGACGGAGGACTTCTGGAACGACATTGAACTATGGAAAGGCATCATTTCTCGCCTGCCGCCGTATCGGCTGTCGAAGTTTCAAGCCGCGCTGCCTCCGCGGTTCGAGAGTGAGACCATCGGGCGCTACATGCTCGATGCTGAAGGCACCCGTCGTTTTCTGAGCGCTGGAAAGGACGGAGCCACAGCATTTGAGTCGGCCATTTCAGCGTGGCGCCCGAAGGTACAAGAGGACCTCGACCTACCTCCGGCAAAGCTCGAACGGTCGGTTCGGCTTGTCGACGACCAGGCGGAGGCAGGGGACATCTGCCGGCGCCTGCGGAATGAATCCTACGTGGCGCTCGACATCGAGACGACGCTTCTCGAGCACGCCATCTGCGTCATTCAGCTGGCGACGCACACCGGTGTCTTCGTCCTTGATGCGCGCGCGTTGTCTGACCTCTCCCCGGTGGCGGAACTGCTCGAGGATGCGGGCGTCACGAAGATCATTCACAACGCGGCGTTCGAGCGCGACTGTTTCGCCCAGATGAACATCAGCATTGCCAACGTGTTCGACACCATGGTCGCTTCGAGGAAGCGGCGCGGCCGAGAAGCTGCCGGCGGCCACTCCCTCAGGGCTGTGTGCGCCCGAGAGTTGGGCATTGCCCTCAACAAGAGTGAGCAGAAATCGGACTGGAGGCAACGACCCCTTTCAGACGACCAGCTCAACTATGCGGCCCTCGACGTCGACGTCCTGATTCGGCTGTGGGACGTCTTCGAACCTCACGCGGAATCGGCGAGCTGAACGATGAGCTGGGAAGAAGACAGCGATGAGTTCGTCAGCCCGGACTCCGGGCGCGTGACGGGTAGAATCTGCATTCGCTGTGCAGGAACGCTCTTCAAGACCTCGCCGACGTGTCCACACTGTGGCGCGGACGTCACTCGAATGGCGCTCGAAGAGAAAGAACGCCCACCGTCACGGTCAAAAGTGCTTCAAAAGGCGAGGGCGGAGGCGTTCGGTGACGATGACGAGGTGACCGTCCTGCACCATGGGGGCAAAGGCGGAGGTGGGCATCTGCGAAAGGCGGCGCGGGCCGCGCCACCGAGACCCATGGCCCGAGAAGGGGTGCGTTCGGCCCTTCGGCGTCTGACCCTCAGACGTCACGAGGGAATCGGCGACATGCACTGCGTTCGTGGAAAGCTGTCCGACCCGCGTGGCGAGCCTGTGCTCGCACAGCTTTTTGCCGTCGCGGAATCGGACGTGGCCATCGAGATTTGTCACGTGCGGCCCTCCGGTTGGCGACTTGGTGCCAAGCTTCTGCTTACTCCGTCCGAGGAGTTTGAGGTTCTGTTTCGACTCCTTGCGACTGAAGCCACGGAGACACGCATCGAGATTCGAACCCTCGAAGAGTCCGAGCATTCTCTGAGCGCGACCATACCGAGCACGTTCGTCACCGAGGCTCGGCAAGCGCGTGTCGCGCCCTTGGCCGTGCCCTCGGAGCCGGAAGAACCTGACACCACCTGGCCCTCGGGGCCGGAGGAGCCCGACGCCAATCATGACAAGCCGGAGCCCTCAGGTCGCGTTGAACCGGATGAATCAAAGCACGCGTGGAGCGCGGCCATCGAGGATCCCGGTACGCGGCGTGTCTTTCTTCACATCGCCGAGCACGGCGTGATCACCGAAGAAGAGGTCGTGAGGATGGTCGGCGGACAGCGCGGAGCCCGGCGCTTTGCCCGGGCTTTCGAGAGCCACGCTCTTCATGTTCCATTCGAGGTGCGGATCGAGTCGGTTGCCGGCGTGAAGAGGTACACCCGCGTCGGCGGAACCGCCGACCTGACCAAGGGGGGAGCATGAACGTAGAGGATTGGCGCGAACGCCTTGCACAAGCCCGTGCCGACAGTTCCTACATGGCTGCTTTCGCGGACAACCAGGAACGTCGGAAGGCAGCAATGCCCGAGATTGCCGCACTGTTCGACCGCTTCGATGCGGGCGAAGTACCGGTCGACGAGCTTCGGTACGTCTTCGACACCCGCACGAGGACCCAATGGGACGTCCTGGGGCTCAAGGGTTTGTCGGGGGCGATGTTCCTCAATCAACTGGTGAAGCACCTCCCTGACCACCAAGAAGAGCTGGCAACCAGGTTGCGCGCCCTGCTCAGTCCGCCAAACAACGCCGCGGACGGCAAGGCGAAACTCGAAGCGTTCCACAGCTGGTTGAAGGGGCTTATCGCGGAGGGGGTGGCCTCCGGGCGCAGCATCTCGCCAGGACGGCTTCCGTTCTTCACCAGCGCCGTCTGGCATCTTCGCGGGGCCACAGATTGGCCCATCTACTATCAGTCAGCGCGCGATGCGATCGATGAGTTCACCGAGTTCGAGTTCGACCGAAAAGACCCGGTCGCAAGCTATCTCGCATTTCGCACAGAGTTTGCGCGGCTGCAGGCCGAGCTCGGCTGCAGCCACTGGGAGCTTGCCCGACTTTGCGCGCGGCTCGTCGATTACGAATACGACCACAAGGTGGCCACCGCCAAGGACGCGACTCAAGTCAACGATCGACGAGAGCCTCGGACTTGGCTCTATGCGCCCGGTCAGCGAGCGATGAACTGGGACGAGAACTTCGCGAACGGATACATGACCCTTGGCTCGGCCGATGCAGGCGACCTGTCGCGCTACGAGGACAGTGAGCAGATTCTCGCGACTCTTTGGTCGCGCGAACCGACAGGGCCGAAGCCGAACAACGCGGCGCACGCCTGCTGGCAGTTTGCCCACGAGATGGAGCCTGGCGATGAGGTCATCGTCAAACGAGGGCGGGGCACCGTTCTCGGCTTTGGCAAGGTCGCTGGCGCGTATGAGTTTGACCCATCAAAAGGTGAATACCCACACCGCCGAAAGGTGGTTTGGTGGGCCCAACGCGGAGAGCTCGAGTTCCACAAAACAAAGTTGGCGATGAAGACGCTGACCGACATCACGCGGTTTCAGTCGCTCGTGGACGACCTCCACCAACTCCTTGCTCAACTGGACCCGAAGGTCGCCACGGAAGTGGAGTCCGTCGAACCCGACGACGCAGCATCTCCGTATAGGCTGGAGGACGCACTCGAGGATCTATTTCTGGACCGTGCGACGGTGGAAGATGCGCTTCAGCTTCTGGCCCGAAAGAAGAATCTCGTGCTGCAGGGACCCCCTGGCGTCGGGAAGACCTTTGTGGCTCAGCGGCTTGCCTATGCTCTATTGGGTGCAAAGGACAAATCCAGGGTGTCGATGGTGCAGTTTCACCAATCATACGCGTACGAGGACTTCGTCCAGGGGTACCGGCCGTCGGAGGATGGTGGCTTTGCTCGTTCAGATGGCCCTTTTCTGCGTTTCGCGAGCCTCGCGCTTCAAGATGATTCCGGTCCCTACGTACTGATCATCGACGAGATCAATCGCGCCAACCTCAGCAAGGTCTTTGGCGAGCTGTTGATGCTCCTAGAAGCGGACAAGCGTTCGGATGAGTGGGCGCTCCAGCTTGCCTACTCCCGGGAGGGCGAAGCACCGTTCTTCATTCCGGACAACCTCTACATCATCGGAACCATGAATACGGCCGATCGCTCTCTCGCATTGGTCGACTACGCTCTTCGACGTCGGTTTGCGTTCGTTGACATCGCGCCGCGGTTCGGCGCAGAGACGTTCGGACGTCATCTCGCGGTGCGAGGTGTGGAGGCGTCGACGCGAAAGCAGATCAGCCAACGCCTCGCTGCTCTGAACCAGAAGATCGGGGAAGACCAGGACCTTGGAGCGGGGTTTCAAATTGGTCATAGCTATTTCTGCGATCCCGATGCGGACGCCGGCGACGTCTGGTTCGAGCGGGTGGTCAAGACGGAGGTCGAGCCCCTTCTGCGAGAATACTGGTTCGATAGCGACGAGAAGGTCGAACAAGCGCTCCAACTGCTCCTGGGGGAGGAGTGACCACAACGGTAGAGCCTGAAGACTTTGGCGGCGTACCCGTCCGCAATGTCTACTACCTCCTTTGCTACGCCTGGCAGCGCCACGAGGCGCTGACGGCGCTCCCCGTCGGGGCAGAGTACGCCGAGCGCCCGGTTGATCTCTTTGCGTTGCTCCTCACCGACGGCGTCGCCAGGGCACTCAAGCGCGGCATCGCACGTGAATACGTGCAGATGGAAGACTGTCTGAGACGGCCTCGTGGAAAGTTCGACGTCTCGAAGACGGTCAAAGAAGGCCTCTTGCTCGATGCGCAGGTTGCTTGCTCCTTTGATGAGCTTTCTCCAGATACGCCCGAGAACCGGATTCTGAAGGCCACCTTGCGTCTCCTGTTGAGGGACCCGCACCTCGCCGCGGCGGTGAAGCAGTCGTGCCGTCGGCTCGTCGCGCGACTTGCTGGCGTGGCGGACGCGCCGTTCACTCTCCGAGAGCTGCGGCGCGTCCGCATCCATCGCCACAACCAGGACTACCGATTCCTGATGAGTTTGTGCGAACTGCTCCATCGCCTTTGGATTCCTGGCGGCGGCGGCCCGGGACAGTTCTCCGACATCCGTCGTGAGCCGCAACTGTTGGGGCTTCTCTTCGAGGAGTTCCTGCGCAGTCTGTGGAAGCGCGAACAAGCAACGTGGCGGATCGCTCGAGAGACCCTGAAGTGGGACCTCGATGAAGAAACGTCCTTCGCACGCATGATGCCGTCCATGAACACGGACATTTCGCTTTCGTGCGGAGCGTCGCGCGCCATCGTCGAGTGCAAGTGGACCAAGCGTCCATACGAACGGGATGACGGTTCTAAAAAGCTCCGGTCGACCCACCTCTATCAATTGTTCGCCTACCTCAAGAACGCTGAGGCCCGAGGAGCGCCTTACGCGCGCTGTACGGGCGTGCTCGTCTACCCCTCTGTCGGCGAGGACGTCCGGGCCGACCTGAGCCTTCAGGGGCACCGTGTGCTCGTCAGGAGCGTTGACCTGGGGCAGCCCTGGGATGCCATTCGCAGACAGGCCCTCGCGGTGCTGCCGCGGCCCACCTCGGAAGGCGCAGTCCGCACCCCCTGACCCCACATCCCGTACACTCCCCCATGGCCAAGCGACGCAAACAGTTCTCCCACGTCATCAGCAAGGTCTCGTTCGACGGGCGCGTGCTCGAGGTGAAAGGCCGCATGCGCCTCGCGTGGATTCTCCTCCTCGCCATGACCGCGGCCATGGTCGGCGGCGCGGTCCTCGCTGAAAAAGCGCCGATCTTCGTGCGCATCCTCATGGGCCTCGGCGCGTTGCTCACCGGCTACGGGGTGGTCGACACCCTCTTCGGCGAGTCATACCTGCGCTTTGACCTCGACACCCGGCGCGTCCAGATCCGCAAGGGCAACCCCTTTGGCAAGGTCGCGTTCGACGGCCGCGCAGATGCATTGCAGAAGCTCTACGTGAGCCGCATCCGGGCCGGCAAAGGCCCGGCCCAGGTGCAGCTGTACACGATTGTGCTCGCGGCGACTTTTCCCGAGGCGTTCGTCAACTTCCCGCTCGAGATGGCGAGCTATCCCGAGGCGGCGGCGGACAAGAAGGTCGCGGAGTGGGAACAGAAGTTGCGCTTGGCCGCGCCGGTGCCCGACGAGACCGCGGCGGCCGTGCCCACGTTCACCCGGTCGTGACCTCGAACGCGACCCCTTGCAGGGGGTCAGAGTTGGCGGCCATCTGGTCCTCCAGCCGCGTGCGCATCTCGTCGAGCACACTTTCGTAGGCGCTGTCCGCGACGAGGTTGTCCCGCTCGTTTGGGTCTTCGTCGAGGTCGTACAGCTCCTCGGGCACGCGCGGCCGGGTCCACGGCTGGTCGTCGCGTGTCACCAATGCCTCGGCCCAGGGCACGCCTTCGAGGTCGTCGAGCCCGATGGGCGCGTCGTTGAGGTTGCGCACGTACTTGAAGCGTTCGGTCCGCACCGCCCGCATGGGGATGTAGTCCTTGTGGTAGGTCATCTCGGAAAAGAGCGCCCCGCGCGGCATGGCATCGGGGTGGCCGGTGCAGAGGCCCATCAACGAATGTCCCTGCAGCGTGTCCGGGACGGCGATGCCGCACGCTTCCAGAATCGTGGGCATGAGATCGATGGTCGAGACCAGCGCGTCTTCTCGGCGCCCCGCGGGGATGACGCCCGGCCAACGCAACATCATCGGCGTGCCCGTGCCGCGGTCGTACAGCGTCATTTTGTTGCCGGGGAAGGGCGGCCCGTTGTCGCTCACGAACGCCACCAGGGTGTTGTCGGCGAGCCCCTCCTCGTCGAGCACCGCGAGAATCTCGCCGATGATCGCATCCATGAGCCGCACCTGGCTGTAGTACCGGGCGAGCTCGGCCCGCAGTTCCGGCACGTCGGGGAGGTTCCAATACGCGGGGATCGAAATCGCGTCCGGGTCCACCTCGTAGCCTGGCGCCATCTCGAACTGTCCGAACAGGTCGCGGTGGGTCTGCATGAAGTTCAGCTCGAGGTAGAACCGCTCACTTCCATACACACTGTGGTACGAACGCAAAAAGTCCGTACTCGACTGGGCGTCGGGAATGACAAAGGTGGGCAGGGGCGTACGGTTCAAAAATGCCGCGTAGCCGTAGTCGCTCACCGGCTGAAAGGTGGCCACGTGCCACTTGCCCTCGAGCGCGGTGAGATAGCCCGCCTCGTAGAGCAGGCCGGGCAGGGTGGTGTGGCCGTAGGCGAGCTGAAAGTCCGTGTGCACGTGGGTGAGCCCGATGACCCCATTGGTGTGCGGGTATTGCCCGGTGATGAACGCCGCCCGGCTCGACGAGCAGCTCGACGCGACATCAAACGCCCGGTCAAAGCGCACCCCTTCGCCGGCGAGGCGGTCGAGGTGCGGGGTATGCACATTTTCGTCCCCGTACACGGAGAGGTCGCGCCAGCCGAGGTCGTCGGCGGTGATGAGCAGGACGTTCGGCCGGGGCCGTTCGCCGGGCGCGCCGCTCCCGCCGGTGGGGCAGCCGCCGACGAGGGACAGCCCGGCCGCGGTGGCGCCGTGGGCGAGGACCTGGCGTCGCGTGAGCGTGTGGGGTTTGGTGGACATGACCGCGCCTCCCGAAGGCGACGGTAACGGGGCACACCGGGGGGACAACCGGCGCGGGCCAAACCCGACCGGTTGCCGTCGCGGCTAGGGCTGCGCGGTGAGCTCGTCCCACCAGGCGCGCGGCTGTCGCGCGACCACCATCGCGTCGCGCACCCCGCCGAGGAACAGATGGTAGCCGTCCCAGTTCTCGGCCCACACCACGCTCAACCCGAGGGGGGCGAGCTGGGCCTCGAACGCGTTTTGCAGGGCGTCGCCCCCGACGTCGGGGCCGTGCGGGTCTGGGGCCAGGAAGGTGCCGTCGTCGAGGGCGATGCCCCCGGCCATCGACGGGAACAACGGCATCAGGCTGTCGATCCCGGTCAGTTCTTGGTACAGCGCGGGCACGCGGATGATGTCGGCCTCGGCGAGACCGGCCTGGGCCTGGATGGTGGCGACCATCGCGTCGATGGCGTTGACCGCGACTTGGTTGGCGGCCTGCAGGGCCACGTCGGAGAGCACGTCATCGACGGTCACGGTGGCCGGGCTCAGGTCAGGGCCTTGCAGCCCCACGAACATCTCGGTGGACCCCTGTCCGTTGGCCGCGAGGTCCTCGAGCAGGCTCCGGCCGACATCGCCGTCCCCGACGAGCAGCGCCCACCCACGCGCGGAGGCAGGGGCGGGCACCACCGCGAACAAGCCGCCCACCCCGTGGAGGACAAAGTCGCTGGCGTCGACCGTGATGAGGCTGAGCCCCTGTTTCTCCAAGAGCATTGTGTAGGCGGTGTCGGGGACCGAACCCGCGGTGCTGCTGATCACCGCCCGGCCGTGCGGGAAGCCGGACAGGGGGGGCAGCACCAACAGGTTGCTGCTGAAGCTCGCGAGGTACGAACTCGCGGGTTGGGCGGGGTTGTATTCGACCAGGCCCGCCCGGTCGGGGCCGCGCAGATGGGTGAACACCGCGCGGCCCGCTTCCCGCGGTCCGTCGTTCTCGAGCGCGGGCGTGCGCACGTAGACCTGGAGGGCGTGGGGGCCGGCGGGACCGGGGAACGAGACCTGGGCCGCGGCCAGGTAGTTGCCGACCCAGCGGTCCATGACGTCGGTCAGTTGGGTCACCGGGCTGACCCCCGCGGTGGCGCAGGCGGTGGTCACCCCCGCGCGGAACGCGGCGATGTCGGGCGTGGTCAGGCCGGACATCACACAGGCCGCGGCGGGGACGAGGCCGTGGCCGAACAGCAGCGGGGATTGGCGCAGCTCGGCCATGTCGGTGACCGTGGCGATGGCGCCGTAGGGGCCGGTTCCGGGCTGAAAGCTCGCGATCACTTCGCACCGGCCGGTGAAGGCGTCGCCGCCCCGCACAATGTCTTTGCCCTCCAGGTACAGCTCGACGCCGGTGCGCAGGGCGGGCGCCGCGATCACGGTGCCGGCGGTCAACACCTCGTGGCCCGTGCCGGTGGAGACAAACACCCGCACATGAGGGGCGCAGTCGGCGGCCACGGTCACGGTCAGGCTCGCGTCGTCGGGGGCGGCGGGCCAGGGCACGGTCCGCAGGCGCGCCATGTCCAACAGGTCGTCGGGGCCATTGACCACCTCGTCGGCCGCGTCGTGACAGGCCGCGAGTTCTTCGTCGCTGCCCACGTCGGGGCAGGCGCTCTCGTCGTCGTCCAGGTTGGGGATAAAGACCGCCCCCGCGGCCTCGGTCCACGGGTGCTGGCCGGGCACGTCGCTTTGATCGTCGACGCGCACCACGCCGTCGCGGTCGGCGTCCACCCGCAAAGCCAAGCACACCGACGTGGTCACGCAGGCCCCCGCTTCGTCGTCGCACACTTCGGTGGTGCAGGGATCGCCATCGTCGCACCCTTGCGGGCATCCGCCGCCCGCGTCGCCCACCCCCGCGTCCTCGTCGCCGTCACCATCACCATCACCATCACCATCACCATCGCCGCTCACGTCGACACAGACCCCGCTGAAGCAGTCCAGGCCCGGGTCGCAGCCCCCGCCGCTGGTGCACGCGCAGGCCTCGCTGCCGATTTCACAGCCCGCGTCGGCCCCGTCGTCGGTGGGGCAGGCGGCACAAGAAGCGAGGACAGCGCCCAGGGCGGCGAGGCGCACGATGGTTGAGTGGTGGAGCATGAGACTTCCTTTCGGTGGAAGATGATATGCCCCGTGCGTCGTGAGGTGAAGTCATGCAGCCGGTCAAGTTCTCGATCAACGTCACCCTGGACGGGTGCATCGACCACCAAGTGGTCCCCGCCGCGGCGGTCCTGCAGAAGCTTCACGAAAACGCCGCCGCTCACATCGCGGGCGCGGACGTGCTTCTCCTCGGGCGCGTGACCTACCAGCTGATGGAGTCGGCCTGGCGCCTCTCGACCTGGGACCCGGACCGGGGCGAACCCGGCGTGTTCGCCCGCACCATCGACGCGGCGAAAAAGGTCGTGGCCACCCGCACGCTCAGCGACGTCGACTGGAACGCGGAGATCGTTCGCGACGATTTGGCCGCCACCGTGCGCGCGCTCAAGGCGCAACCGGGGCGCGGCATCTTCGTCGGGGGCGCGGCGTTGGCGATGTCCCTGACCGAGCTGCGCCTGATCGACGAATACGAGTTCGTCGTGCACCCGCGCATCGTCGGGCACGGGCCTTCCCTGTTTGCCGGCCTCGGGCGCCACGTCGAGCTGCAGATGTTGAGCTGCACCGAGCTCGCCGCCGGCACGATGCTCATGCGCTACACACCGGCGCCGCCGGCCTGAGCCGACGACATATGACGGGGGCACCGTCCAGGCCTACTGCTCGCCCACCAGGGTGGTGTACGCGTCGTAGCGCGACTGAATTTTGCTCACGTACTGGACCGGCTCGTCGCCCCGGCAATAGCCGTGGCGGGCCTTGCGCGCGTACCGCGGCTGCTTGAGCAAGAGCATTGCTTTTTCCACGTGGCCAAACCACCGGTCATCGTCCCAGCCCTTCTGCGCGGCGAGACGGCGCGCGTCGATGACATGGCCGCGGCCGGCGTTGTACGACGCCAGGGCGAACCGCACCCGCTCTTTGACCGGCAACGTGTCCTCGAACCGGTCGATGAGTTGGTGCATGTACTTGATGCCCGCGTGCGTGCCCTTGTCGGGGTCTTTGAGGTCGGTGAAGCCCAACTCGGCCCCGGTCCGCGGCATGACTTGGAACAGGCCGATGGCCCCCACCCAACTCTTGGCGTCGGGGTCGAAGCGCGACTCCTGGTAGGCCTGGGCCGCCATCAGCCGCCAATCGAGCCCGTACCGCTTGGCATATTTTTGGATGATCGCGTCGTACGGCGACAGCGTGCCGTCTTCCGCTTGCCGCTCGGCCGAGCGGGTCGCGACCTCGGGCGCGTCCTCGAAATATTTTCGCTTGAGCACGTTGTAGGCGAGGCCGCGGTAATGCTTTTGCACCCAAGCGTTGAGCCGCGCCTGGAGCTTGGTCGACGTGGGGCGCACCGCGAAGGCGATGGGCAAGGCCTCTTCGCGGGGTTTGCCCAACGGATCGGTGGCCCCCTTTTCGGCGTGGGTCAAACGCACCAGCCCCACCAGCTCGTCCCGCAGGGTCTGCTCCACCGCCAGAATGTGACTGTCCGCGACGGTGAAGGGGATGGTGCCGTCCGCGACCTGGGCGAGCAGCTCTTCGGTCTCGACCGTCTCTTTGGCGGCCACGATGTTGAACGGCCCGTGGTTGGCGGCGAGCTTTTGCAGCGTGGCCCAGTAGCTCGACGAGCGCCGCACGTGGATGGTCTTGCCCTTGAGCGCGGCCAGGGTGGTGGGGTTGCCCGCGGCGCCCTTTTTGCCGACCAACACCTGGTCGACGAACAGGTAGGGCGTGGTGAACGCGACCTCCTGGGCCCGCGCGTCGGTCACGGTGAAGCTGGCCGCGATGACGTCGCCGCGGCCTTTTTGCAGCCAGGGCACGAGGTCGGCGGCGCGGGGCGGGACCACAACCTCGAGCCGCACCCCGAGGTCGGCCGCGACCAGCTTGGCCAGCTCATAGGCAAAACCCATCTGCACCCCCCGGTGCAGGTAGTAGGTCACGCCGTTGTTGCGGGTGAGCACGCGGAGGACTTTTCGCTTTTGAATCCCGTCGAGGTCGCCGGTGAAGGTCTCGCGGGTGTGGCCGGTGAGTGCGCGTTGGAGGACAAAGGCATTGGCCGCGGCGAGCAGCGCGGGGTTGTCCGGCCGCACCCCCCAGGCGATCTGACGACCCTGGTCGACGGGGAAGAGGCCCTTGATGCGCTTTTCGTACTGTACCGCGGCGGCGAGCTGGTCTGAATCGACCACCGTGAGGTCGGCCTCGCCGGTGGCGACCCGGTGCAGCAGCTGCTCGTTGTGGTCCTGTTCGGACGCGGTCACGAGCTGGATGGGCGGCCGGCCCGCGGCGGTGAGCGTGCGGTTGAGGGCCTGGAGGGTCTCGGCGTACGAGGACGTGGGGCGCACCAAGACCTTGCGCCCCGCGAGGTCTTTGGGGCGGCGGGGGAGGTCGGGGGCGTTTTTGCGGCCCACGACGGTTTCGTCGACGACCTGCACGGGGCGGGTGAAGGCGACCTTCTGTTTGCGCTCGTCGGTGACGGTGATGCGCGCGGCCGCGATGTCGCCGCGGCCCTCGAGCAGGGCGGGCAGGAGCTGGTCAAAGCGATCGACGGTGACGAACACCGGTCGGAGGCTGAGCGAAGCGGCGAACTCTTCGCACCAGGTCCACTCGTCGGCCACCGGGGAGCCGTCGCGCGGCAGGTAGTCCTGGTCCGCGGACCCGAACACCAAGAACCGAATCGTGCCCTCGTCGCGGCGTGCGCTCAAATCGCCGGTGGCGGTGTCCCCCTCGTCGGCCCGCACCGTCTTCCGGGGGCCGGCATCGGCCCCGTCGTCGGCCGGGCGCGGCTTGTCGCGGTCTTCACAGCCGGTGACGGCGGGACAGAGCGAAACAAGAGCGAACGATGTGACGACGAGAACACGCGACAAAACCGGCAAGGGACCTCCTGTCCCTTTTTTGTACCAAAGATGCGCGGTCAGCCGTCGTCGGGCGGATCGGTGAACAGCCGGCCGCGCTCGGTGACGGCCACGATGACGAGACACGAAAGGCCCACCCCGGTAAAGCCCGCGAGCATCGGCAGCGTCGTCCCGTCGTAGGCGTTGCCGATCGCGCCCCCGATCGCCGCCGCCCCCGTCGTGGTGGCGAACCCGTACGCCGCGCTCGCGGTGCCCGCGACCCGTCCCAAAGGCTCCATCGCCAGCGCGTTGAAGTTGGCCCCGAGCAGGCCAAACAGCCCGAACAACAGTGCGAACAGCGGGAAGAACACCCACAGCTGCTCGCCCACCAACGCCATCAGCGCCCACAGCAGGGCCGCGAGCAGGGTGAACCCGACCAGCGCGCTGTGCGACAGCCGGCGCATGCCAAAGCGCTGCACCAACCGGGAGTTGGCGAAGTTGGCCCCCGACAGCACCACCGCCACCCCCGCGAACCAGAACACGAAGGTGTCGCCCACGCCGAACACCTCGCGGAAGATCTGTTCGGACGAGGCGATGTACGAGAACAACGCCGAGAACACCACGCCCCCGGCGAGCACGTAGCCGAGGCTGGCGCGGGTGCGCACGATGGCCCAGTACGCGCCGGCGATGCCGCGCACGTCGAGCGGGGTCCGGTCCGCGGGGGGCAAGGTCTCGCGCAACCGGGTGGCGATCCAGATCAACAACGCCAGGCCCACGCCGCCGAGCACCACGAACAAACCCTCCCAAGGGGCAAACAGTAAGATTGCCTGACCGATCATCGGCGCGGTGATGGGCACGACCATAAACACCGTCATCACCAACGACATGATGCCGGCCATGCCCCGTCCCGCGTACATGTCGCGCACCACCGCCACCGCCACCACCCGCCCGCCGGCCGCGAACATGCCCTGGGCGAAACGCATCATCAGCAGCTGATCGAACGTGGTCGCCACCACCGCGCCAAAGCCCATCAGGGAATAGCCGACGAGCGAGACCATCACCGTTCTCCGACGACCAAAACGGTCGGCGAGCGGCCCCCACAATAGCTGGGGGGCGCCAAAGCCGAGCACGTAGGCGAGCACCACCTTCTGTTGATCGTTGGCATCGACCACCAACAGCTCGGTGGCGATGGCCCGCAGCGCGGGCAACATCACGTCGATGGCGAGGGCGTTGAGCGCCATCAAGGACGCCACCATCGCCACCAACTCACCCTTGGACAGCGCGCGGGGCGGCGGCGACGAGGGCACAGCGGGGGCGGAGGCGGGGGGGGCCATGGGCCCTTCTAACAACCCGTGGCCGGGGTTGCCGACGGCCGCGCGAGCGTCTCAGGATTGCACGGTGCCGCGCGCGCGCTCACGAACGCGGGGGGCGATCGTGGGGCAGGACCTCGACGTCGACGACATCGCCGGCCTCGGCCGACGGCCGGGGCACACCCCCGAACGGCGCGGACGCGACCTGCATCTGCACCTGCGCGACCTGCAGCCGCGTCTTTGCCCACCGCCTCAGCCAGCCCGCGACCACGCGGCGCGTCCACGGCACCAACAGGGAAAAGCCGGCCACGTCGGTGAGCAAGCCCGGGGTCACGAGCAACACGCCCCCCACGAGGACCAACAAGCCGCTGAGCACGCCTTCGGAGGGCAACCGGCCGGCCCCGAGGGCGGTCTGCCAATCGCGCAGCACGCGCAGCCCCTCGCGCCGGGCGAGCGCCGCCCCCACCGCCCCGGTGAACAGCACCAGCCCCACCGTGGGCCACCCGCCGATGACCGCGCCGACCTGCAACAGGAGGTACAGCTCGACGACCGGCACCACGGTGAACAGCAAAAACAGCCAAAGCCCCATGCTCCTCAACCTAGTGGCCCAGCGCCGCCGCGCAAGCCGGCGCAGCCCGACCGTCGGTTGGCGCGATCCGCCAAGCGGCCCCTGGTGGGTGTGCGATGTTGTAGGTCGGAGGACTACATGACCCTGCGAAACCTGTTGGCCGCCCTGTTGTTGAGCACCCTGTCCGTCGCGTGCGCGCACGCGGACAAGCACGCGATCTACGTCGGGGCGAGCGAGAGCAAGACCTACAAGGCCGTGGTCAAGACCTTGGCCGAGCTCGACTACGCCGTGCTGAACTCCGATCCCACCACCGGCGTGGTCACCGCGGAGCGGGTGATGGACGGCGCGAACTCGACGGGGCGGACCTTCAAGGTCAACGTCCGGTTGCGCGAAGGCCGTGACGGCACGTCGGTGTTCGTGCGGTTCGACATTCCCGCCGGCGCGGTGGGGAGCACCGACAGCGAGCTGCGCGAAATCGCCGACGGGCTGGAGCGTCGGTTGCCCAAGGCCGAGGTGGTGATCGACCGCTGACCGACGGCGGCCGGTCCGGGGCCCCCGTCGGAAGGGGGCCCCGCAGGCTCAGAAGCGTTGGCTCATCGGGGTCAGATCGAACATCTCAAACGTCGCGATGACGCTGGTCATGTCCTCGCCTTCGCCGTGGTCGGCCTTGCCTTGGTCGGACTCCAGCCAATCGTACAGCGACCGCTTCTCGTCGAAGGTCACCCACACCGCGACGGTGTTGCGGGTGCGGTCGACGCTGACCTGCCGGGCGAGCATGCCGGGCACCTTGCCCTCCATCTTTTCGCTGGGGCCGGCGGCGAGGCGGATCAGGTCGTCGAGCCGCCCGGGTTGGGCGGTGGACACGCTCAAGAAAGTGTAGCCAGGGTTCATCGTGGTCTCCTTACCTAATAAGTGTTAGGTTGTGTCCACAGCCTAATCATCGTTAGGTTGTGGTCAACCGAGAACAACCGGGAGATCCAGGAGCGCGCGGTGGACCAAGGGGCATGGGAGCGGGTGGCGGACGTCTCCGCGCGTTTGTTTTTGACCAGCGGGTTCGACGCGGTGTCGTTGCGGCAGATCGGCGGCGCGCTGGGGATGAAGCCCGCCTCGCTCTACTACCATTGCCCCGACGGCAAGGCGCAGCTGTACGTGCGGTCGGTGGCCCACGTGATGGAGCGGTTGAAGGGGGCGTTGGAGGCCGCGGCGGAGACGGGCTTTCCCGCCGCGGGGTTGGCGATGGCCGACGCGGTGCTCGGGCACCCCCCGGTGGACTTTCGACGCATCATCTCCGTCGACGTGCCCGCGCTGGCCCGGGTTGACGCCGGGCTCGCCGAGCAGGTGCCACTGTTGCTGCACGCGGGGCTGTACGACCCCTTCCGCGAGATGCTGCACGCGGCGCAGTCGGCGGGGCAGCTGTCGGCGGGGGTCGATCTCGACGTGCTCGCCGCGGCCACCCTGGCCCTGATCGAGGGCCTGGGCGCGATGCACGGCGAGCGTGGCGCCCCCGGCTCCATGAGCGAGGCCCTGGTTCACACTGCACTGACATTGCTGTGGCGGGGCGCGGCCGCGGCTTAGCCCCGGCCGCGGTCACTTCGGGTGGAAGACCACGCGCCCGTCGGCCTCGTCCTCGAGGACATCCTCCGCCACCACCAGGGGCACGGGCAGACCCAAGCTCCACCGCTCGTTTTGGTCATAGCTGTGGCGGTGCCCGAAATGGCCGCTTTGCCCCGTTTCCATGATGCCGCGGGCCTTGACCGGGGTGCTCATCTCCGCGTGCAGCCGGTAGAACGCCCCGTAGTTGACCTCGTCGGCGGTGTCGCGGTTGCCCTGCTCGGCGCGGGGGCAGCGCGCGCAGCCGGCCTGCTCGCGCGCGGGATTTGTGAACAGCAGGCCGAGCACGGGGATGACCGACAGCGGGCCCTTGGGGGCAAACCGGTGCACGTTGCCCCACCGCCATCCCGCGGGATCGGGGCCGAGCTGGTCGACGAGCGCGGGCAGGGCCTTGTCGGTGGCCTGCTGCAGGAAGTGGCCGAGGCCTTCGTATTGTTCGGTGTCGGGATCGTCGAACAGCGCCGGCTGCTCGCCCGCGTCAAAGGCGAGGTACGCGGTGTACAGCCCGGTGTTCACGAAGCGTTGGACCTCGACTTGTTCGGCCACGTCCTCCCCGAGATGAAGGACGAGCACATCGCGTCGCACGTCGCGCTCGAGCCGGTTGAACACCAGCGCGCCCACCGAGTCCACGTCGTATTCACCGTCGAAGTTGCGCAGGGCGTCGCACCAACCCTCGACCACGGCGTCGTCCATGCCGTCGACGTGCGCCGGGCAGTAGGTGCCGAAGATGGGGGCCACCTCGCGGGCGAGGATGCTCACCGCATCTTGTTGGATGTCGTAGATCTCCTGCGGCGAGGCCTTGCGTCCGTTCTTGAGCAAGGCTTCGAGCCGTTCGGTGATGCGCGCGGCGCGGAAGGGCATGTCGCCCTCGACCCCGACGGTGGCGGCGGCCGGGCCATCCGCCTCGACCATGCGCTGGTTGGCGGAGACGAAATAGCCGCGGGCGGGGTTGGTCAGCTGGGGCTTTTGTTCGGGCGGCAAGAAGGTGGTCCAGCCCGCGTCGCTGCGCCGGCCGTCGCGCGGCCAGTACACCGGGTCTGCGCTTTGGCGCAGGGGGATGTCGCCGTTGAGCCGGTAGGCGATGGTGCCATCGGTGAAGGCCATGCCGAAGCTGATCGGGGGCGCGGTGAGATCCTGCAGGGCGGCGGTGGCGCGCTCGACGTTGTCCGCCGCGGCCAGGTCCCACAGCGAGGTGATCAGCCGCCCGGTGGTGCGCAGGGGCTGCATGTGGGTGGACAGGATGGCGAAGGTGTCGCCCTCGTCGATCATGTGGTGGTAGCCGGGGGGGAGAAGCGGCCCGAAGGTCGTGACCTGCCAGTCTTCTTCGAACACTTCTGCGTCGTCGCCGGACCCGATGATGTACCGCTGGGTGAACGTCTCGAAGGGCACCGGGGCGCCGTCGAGCATGTACGCTCCATCGTCGTCGGGGGCGCGTTCGATGCGGACCATGTCTTGCGAATCGGCGTTGGACACCGTGGCCCCCCACGCAATGTCTTTGCCGTGGCCGAGCAGCACCGCGGGCAGGCCGGGGATGGTCGCGCCCGCGGCTTGAAAGCCGGGACCCTCGACGTGCGCGAGGTAGGCGAGCCCGGGAAAGCTGTGGCCGAGGTGCGGGTCGTTGGCCAACACCGGGACCCCGCTGGCGGTGTGTGCCCCCGACACGCCCCATACATTGGACGCGCCAGCCCCGAGGATGCGCTCGGCGAACATCTGTGCCAAGCGGCTCTTGGCCGAGGGAGGCGCACCTTTGGCGGGGTGGTTTTTCAGGCGGCGGGGCAGGTACGGCGGCGGCGGCGGGGCCGGGTCCCGGTGGTCGAGGGCGGAGAGGGTCGAGACCCCGCTGTGCTCTTCGCGGCGCACCACCGGGTTGCCGAGGCTGAGCACCGGGGCGAGCAGCTCGTCGTAGAGCGGGGCGTCGGCGTCGACCCGGGCCGCGATCCGCACCCGGGCGAGCTCCTCGTCCCAGCCCGAGCTCAGGCGCCAGCCCAAAAAGCGCGCGATGGCGAGCGCGTCGATGGCCTCGAACGGTTCGAAGGTCACGCCCAGCACCGTCATCTCAATGCTGTTGCCTGCGTAGGCCGCGCCATCGTTGACCCCGGCGGCGTAGGCCTCGCAGAGCGCCTTGTCCTCGTCGGTGAGGATCGCGTAGTGGTCTTCGATGCCGTACACGAGCAGACGGGCCTGGCGGTCTTGGTCGAGGAAATCTTCCCCCAGCAGCTCGGTCAGGCGCCCGTGCACGCCGTAGCGCTGGGTCTGGAGCTGCCAGAGCCGGTCTTTGGCGTGAAAGAAGCCGAGGGCATAGACCGCGTCGGCGCGCGACTGCGCAAAGATGTGGGGGATGCCGTGGTCATCGACGTAGGTCTTCACATCACCGTCCGGGTACGCGCCCGTCGACGTGTGCTCGTAGGGTGCACCGGCGGGAAAGTCGGGGGGCACCCAGCAGGACAGCGGGTGGCACGCCGCGAGGGTGGCCAGGGCGCCGACGATGGCGGCGCGCGCCCCAAAACGAACCGAGACAAGACGGAAGGTAGGCATACAAAAGGCTACGAGGGCGCATCGGGCGGGACTTTGCACAACACGCCAACCGCGGGCGCAAAGTCGGGCGCCGGCGTTTTCGCCCGGTGACGACATTCGCTAGAATCAGGACCGCTCTTCGCCCCGCCGACCGGAGGACCGATGTTCGATCGCCACGCCCTGCTTTGCCTTGTCATCAGCGCGGGCAGCCTCGGGCTCGCGGCTTGCGTGATGCCCGCCGAGCTCGAGCCCCCCACCCTCACCGGCGGCTTCACCGGGGTGGCCACCTGCAACGACATCGAGCGGCAGCTCGACCTGATGCTCTCCCAGGCGGATCCCGAGGACAACGACGTCGAGGGCAACGGCTTTGTTGAGTGGAACGTGCTCTACGTCGACGGCATTTTCAGCGTCACGATTCCCCACGTGGTCCGCGGCCGCCTGTCCGATGGGGACCTCGACGGCGACACGTTCAGTGGTTTGATGCTCAGCGAACTCGCGGACGGGCGGGGCAACGCGCCGGACTTTTCCTTCGAGCTGGACGTCGAGCGTGAAGGCGAAGCGCAGAGTATTCGATCCCTCGAAGGGGAATGGAACCAGCTGGACGACAACCAAGAGGTCGTGGTCACCTGCGACGCCGACCTCGAGCCGGTCGGCGACTGACGCGCGCGGTTGTGGGCCCGGCGCCCCCGGGAAGAGACGCTCAGTCGAACGCGGGGTCGTCGACGTAGAACGACCCGGTGCCGGGCAGACCCCGCTGTTCGGGGTCGGTGGCCGCCGCGCGGTGCAGGGCCTGGGCCACGCCTTCGGCCCCCACGAGGCCGTTGCGGCTGTCGGTGATGAACCCAAAGAAGCTCGGGTTCGCCAGCAACGCCACCCGGTCGGGGGGCAGGCTGAGATTCACCCCGTCGAGGTCGCCGGCGCGCAGGGCGGCCACTTCGTCCGCGCTCAAGGGGCTGTGGGTGTCCGCGTAGCGGGCGATCTCGGCCTCCACCGCGCGGTCGCGGAGGGCGGTGTATTCGTCGGCGGTCATCTCCACTTGCACGTCGTGCACCGCGCCGCCCGGGAAGCGGAAACGATCCATCTCCCCCTCGAGCGAGTGGGAGCGCTGGTCATCGGCGAAGTGGCCGTAGAGCGCCCGGCTGGTCTCGGGGCTGACGTCGTCGAGGGTGAGCCCGATCTGGCCGTCGACCCGGCGGCCCTCCGCGTCGAAGCGGGCGGTGGCGAAGGCCCCCACGCCGCGCTCGTTGAGCGCGAACGACAGCTCGCGTTCGCCGGTGGTGTACGCCACCTCGGTCACGTTGAGGTCGCGGCCGCTGCCGAGGATGTCCCCCCCGAACGACAAGGGCCCGAGGTCGATTTCACCGGATAGTTTGGCACCTTCAGAAGCGTCGATTTGACGGATGGTGCCGGCGGAGAGCACACCCTCGGCATCGGGGGGCGGCAGCTGCCCGGTGGCCACGAAGTCTTGCAGGGCGGCTTGGCCCCCTTCGCGGTCGAGGTCCAGGAACTGCAGCTCGGTGTTGCGCACCGAGTTGCCGAGGCTGAACTCGACGCTGGCGCCGACCGCGCCCACGTCGAAACCGGCCCCGAGGTTGACGCTGGTGTTGAACGACTCGGTCGGGCCGGCCATCACCCGCACCGCGTCCGCGCCCACCTCGAGCCCGATGGTGGTGCCTTCGGAGAAGGACACATCGGCGCTCACGTCGAACGCCCCGCGGCTGACCCCGGCGGTGAGCCCGGCGAAGGTCTCGGCTGTCATCGTGGCGGTGCTGCCCTCGGGCAGCGTGGACAGATCGCCGGGGTTGGGGAAGGGGGCGTTGCCGGCGAGGACCTCGCGGTAGTGGTCGGCGGGGATGGTGACGCTGTACTCGGTCGCCTCCCCGGCAAACACCGCGCCCTCGATCGTGGCGGGGCCGAGGTCGAGTTCGGCGCCTTGGCCGCGGCCTTCACCGACGCCGACGGAGATGGTGACCATCTCCTCGCCGTTGGGGCCAAGCCGCTCGGACGCACCACCGTTGACGCTGAGGGTGCGTTTGCCGCCTTGGCCGTCGCTGACCTCGACGTCGAAGCTCGGCGGCGGGTTTTCGATGTCAAACCCGGCCGGGGCCCGGAACACGCCGGGATCGGCCGGCGCCGCTGGGGCCGCGGGCGCGGTGTCGACGGCGGGGGGCGCGCCGGCTGCAGGGGCATTGGGGAGCGCGGGGGGCGCGGTGTCGACCGCGGGCGGGGGCGCGTCGGGGGCGGGGGCGACCGGGGCCTCGTCGGCGGCGGGGGAGACAGGTTGGGCGGGGGGGGTGGTGTCGACGGCCGGGCCGGGGCGAAGCGGAACGTTGAGCCGCTGATCGGGGTAGATGAGGTCGGGGTTTGGCACCTGGGGGTTGGCGTCGATGAGCTCGCCGAGGGACACGTCGTTTTGTTTGGCGATGCTGGTCATGGTCTCGCCCGGCTGCACCACGTGGGTGCCCATCGGCGGCGGCGCGGCCATGCCCGGGACGCTCAGCCGATCGCCGGGGTGAATGACATTGGGATCGGCCACCTGGGGGTTGGCCTTGATCACGTCGTCGAGGGGCACATCGTGCTGTTGCGCGATGCCGCCCATGGTCTCGCCCGGCTGCACCACGTGGGTCCCGGGGGCGGGGGCGTTCTGCAGCCCCGCGCTCAGCCGGGGCGCGGGGGCCGGGCGCGGCGAGGCGGTGGGCGCCAGGGGGGAGGGGGTGCCACCCACCGATTGCACCGCTTCTTTGGACGGCAGCGGCTGGCATTGGGCGGCGAGCGTGGCCTCGGTTTGGGCTTGAACCTTGGCGGCCTTTTCCGCGTCAGCCTGCGCGCGCGTGGGGGCGGCCGGCGCCGATGAGGGGGCGCTGGGTTGATCTCGTTCGGTGCGGGTGCGGGAGGACGACGGGGCAGAGGAGCGGCTGGTGCTGTCGGTCTTCAAGGAGCCTCCGGGGAACGCTTCAGTATCGGACCGGGCTGCCGCGCCGTGTCCTGTAAACCCGCTGAAACAGATGGGCGAACGGGCCTACGGCGATTGCCCGACGGTGGTTGCTCGTCGGAGGTACGCGGTGCCGCACCTACACAGGACGTCGACGAAAAGGCCACGGCTTGCCCGCGGGCGGCCCCGCCAAATATGCTCTTGACAGAATATTCCGGAAGAAGAATATTCAGGCCATGCTCGATACCTTCCAGGCCCTGGCCGAACCGAATCGTCTTGCCATTGTCTCGCTGCTCAAGGCCGGGCCTCGCTCGGTGGGGGACGTGGTCGACGCGCTCGGCATCCGCCAACCCCAAGTGTCCAAGCACCTGAGCACCCTCAAGGCGGCGGGCCTGGTCGAGGTGCACCCCGAGGCCAACCGGCGGATTTACCGGTTGCGGGCCCAGCCGTTCATGTCGTTGCAGGCCTGGCTGGAGGACTACCGCGCGCTGTGGGCGGCGCGGTTCGACGAGATGGACAAGATCCTCGAAGAGATTCAACAACCGGGCGATGAGCCCGAGGAGTGACCATGCAAGCACAACCTGTGACCCCTGCGCCCGACGACGGCACCACAATGACCCTGGAAGGGGATTGCGACATCGTGATCACCCGATCGTTCCGCGCGCCGGCGTCGGCGGTGTACCGGGTATTGACCGAACGCGAGTTCATCATGCGGTGGTGGGCGCCTTGCTCGCGCGCGCGGCTCGAAGTGTGCGAGGTCGACGCGCAGGTCGGCGGGAAGTGGCGCTACGTGATGCGCCTGGCCCGCGACGACTCCACGGTGGCGTTTTTTGGTGAATACCTGACGCTGCAGCCGGGCAAACGCTTGGTGTACACCGAGGCGATCGAATACTTCCCCGACGCGCCGTCCACCGTGACCGTGACCCTCGAGGAGCGCGGGGGAGAGACGTTGATGGTGCAGCGCGCGAGCTACCCCTCGGCGGAGGTGCGCAGCACGGTCATCGCCACCGGCATGGAGCACGGGATGCGCGAAAGCATGCAGGAGCTCACCGCGGTGGTGGACGAGCTGGCCGCGGCCGCGTGAGCCCGACGTTTCGGACAGGAGGGCGGCGTCAAGCCGCCTTCTTGCGTCGTGGCCGTTGTGCGGCGGCGCGGACGGGCTACGCTCCCGGGAACACAGGGGGGCGTCATGCGTCATGTCGGGTTGGTGTTGTGGCTGTTCGGCAGCTTGGTGATGGTGCCGTCGTTGGGGGGTTGCCCCGACGGCACGGGTGATGGTGATGGTGATGGTGATGGCGACGGGGACGGCGACGGCGATGGCGATGGCGATGGCGACGGGGATGGTGATGGCGACGGTGATGGTGATGGCGACGGGGACGGGGACGGGGATGGCGACGGGGACGGGGATGGCGACGGGGATGGGGATGGCGACGGGGACGGGGATGGGGATGGTGACGGTGATGGGGATGGCGACGGGGATGGGGATGGTGATGGTGATGGTGACGGTGATGGTGATGGTGATGGGGATGGCGACGGGGATGGTGATGGCGACCTGACGGTGGCGCCGCACTACGCGGGGGGTGACGCCTGGATGACGTTCGTGGCCAACGATGGCCTCGACGTGTGGTCGGCGAGCGGCGCGGCCTGCGACCCGGCGGCGGCTGAGGGGTATGGCGGCTGTGTCCACACCGCGGAGCTGCACGCCGCGGCGGTGCCGGCCGCGTCCAACTGTGGGCAGGTGGTCGCGATCAGCGACTCCCTCGGCGCCTTTGATTGGTCGTGCGACGACAGCGCCGGTGACGTCGTGGTGCGCAGCACCGGGCTGTCGGCGGCGGCGGGTCTGCGCGACCTCATCGACGTGCCCGCGTTGGCCTGGCGCGAGATTCAGCTTTCCGTCGACGTGGCCGGCACCGTGTACAGCAGCGCCCCGGGGGTGTGGTGGACCAACAACGTGCTCGACCCGCAGCTCGCCGGCGCCGGCGCCGCGGTGAACGTGGGCGGGACCATCTTCGCCATCGGCGCGGACACCAGCGGCTATGTCGACGTCACCGGCGACCGGGTCGCGATCATCACCGCCCCGGGGGTGACCCTCACCGGCACCGCGGGGGCGGCCACCATTCGGCCGTACGCCGACTTTGGTTGGTACGAGCTGGGCTTGGACGTCGGTCTCAGCGCCACGGCGTTCGACGTGCAGGACACCGGGCAGTTCAACGTCATTCGCCACACCACCGTGGCCAACACCGGCCACGTGGTGGTGCGCGGCGACGACAACCTTGTGGTCGGCCTCACCACCGGGGGCGCGCTTCGTTTCATCGGGAGCACCAACGAGGCGACCGACGTCGTGCTCGGGGACTCGTACCTCACGTACACCGACACCGTCGGCAACGTGGTCCGCGGGTTGACCGTGACCGGCCCGGCCAGCGACTGCGTCGAGCTGCAGGGTGACCTCGGCTTGGCCGAAGACATCGCGTGCACCAACGTCACCACCGGGATCAACACCAGCGGCGCGCACAACGTCGTGCGCCGCGCCACCGTGACCGGGTCGACCGCCGGCGATCGCGGCGTATCCGCGGCGGGCTTTGCCAACCTCTTCGTCGACGTGGCCGTCACCGGGTTCGACAATCGGTTTTTCTCCCCGCCGGACAACAACCCCGCGACCTTCGATGGCGGCCACACCTTCGTGCGCATCCGCACCACCAACGCGACCGAGACCGGCATCCGGCTGCTCACCCCCAACAACCGCCTCATCGACGTCGTGGCCTACGCGGGCATGTTCGGCTCCATCAGCTTCGAGGCCCCGAGCAACGTGCTCATCAACGGCACCAGCATCGGGGCCGCGGGGGGCAACACCAACACCACCATCGCCAACTTCGTGCAGGTCGGCGGGGGGCTTTCCGTCGGCACCACCGGGCAGTGGTTTGCCAATGTGGCTGCGGTCGCCTCCCCCAGCGGCATCGGGCTGCAGGTCCAAGACGGCGCCCAAGCGGTGTTCACCGGGAACTTGCTCTTGCTCGAGCACACCGTCGGTTGCTTCTTCGCCCCGGGCGCGACCTACGACCTCACCAACCTGGGCGCAGGGTGCGCGAGCACCAGCCCCGCGCTCACCGTCGACACCACCTCGACCATCGCCGGAACGATGGTGGGGGCGGTGCCAGACCCCAACAATGCCTCTGCCGATGCCGCGGGGCAGGCCGCCTTCGACACCATCGACGACTGGTTTTCGTTTGCGTCATCCTACCGGTCGTGGGCCTCGGCCCTGGGGGCGGGGGCCTTTCCCCTGCTCGGGGCGGCCACCTGCCAGTCCGGTTTCGATTGCCAAATCTACGACGTGACCCTCACCGGTGGCGCCAACCCGCTGCGGGACACAAACCCCGCGCCCGACGCCAACGGGGTGGTGGCCCACACCTGGACGGTGACGTCCGACGCGGAGTGCGAAGCCCTCGAGCCCGGCGCGTGGACGGGGAGCAGCTGCTTGTCACAGTTTCATACGTCTGGTTTCGAGGCCGAGACCGGGATCGAAGACGGCGATGGCGACGGCCTGTGCGAAGACGGCGAGACCTGTGTCCGGGCCCGCAACATCGGTGCGTACCAGGGGCACGGGGGGCTCAATCCCGTGGCCGGCGACTTCGACTTCGGCGCGGCGGGCGCGTACACGTTCTACGAGTACGCGGACAACGGCGCCTAGCGCGGCTCAGCCCGCGCGGATGTGGTCGTGCACGAACGTCCACAGCGCGATGCGCGCGTCGAGGGCCTCCAGGGCCGCGGCCTCGGCTTCGGCCCATTTTTCCGCTGAGCGGCCGCACAGCCCGCGCAGCATGTGGCGGGCCAGCGGTCCATGGCTGTCCCCGTCCACTTCGATGTGGCGCTCGAGATAGTGCCGGAAGCAGCGGTACCGCTCGTCGTCGTACAGGCGGGCCCGTTGCAGGATCGCCTGGAACATCGCGGGAATGATGTCCTCGCGCCCGTACAAGAACGCCGCCGCGACCTCGTGGGTCCCGCGCTCGAGCACGGCAAACGTGGTGTGCATAAACGCGAACACCCCCCCGGCGGTTGCTTTGTCGGCCAGCAGAGCGAGGACGTCCGACCCCACCGGGAGGCTCTGCACAAAATCCGTGACCGGGCCGGTGTCCGCGCCCACCTCCCGCATGGCTTGGAGATACAGCTCATAGTGGCTGAGGTAGCCCCCGCCCGGCGCCTCGTCACACTCCTCGCCCAACACAATGTCATTGATGAGCCGGGCCAGCTCGGCCTCGGGGCACGGGACCCAGGGCACGGTGGTGCAGGTTAGGCGCTGCTGCAACCGCTTGAGCAGGGACATGAAGTCCCACACCGCAAACGCATGAAAGCCCATGAACACCCGCACCGCGTCGAGGTCATCGAGCGCCGGGTACAGCGGATGGGCGAGCAGCTCTTCGCGTTTTTGGGCGATGCGGTGTTCGAAGGCGTCGAGCCCAGGTTGCATGGTGGTCCCCCCCCGGTTGTTTTGGCCGGGGGGATACGACGCGGAACCGCAGGGGCGACGAGGGGGGCGGGCCGGACCCGCGTCACGCGTCGTTGAGCTTGGACAAATCGCCGCGCGCTTTGGTGAACAGCCGCTTGAGCACGTCGAACGGTTCCAGCGGAGGGAGCACCAGCTGATCGGCCCCGGCTTCCTGCAGGCGCTTGCGGCCGACCGGGTCTGGCAACTTGCGGGAAAAGAGCAGGGCGCGGGCTTTGGGCGCCTTGGCGTGTAAGGCCGCCATCCGGTCGATGCCCTCGTCGACGGAGACCATCTCGAACAGCGCCACCCGCAGGCTCTTGACCAGGCCGCGCTCGAGCTCGCCGGGGGCGAACGCCACCGCGGTGACCCGGAAGGCGCCGAGCGCGTCACACAACGCGCGGCGCAGGCCGGCGCTGTGCAACACGATCAGGACCCGGGGCATCTCCGACGGCAAGGAGTGTTCGCTCGTCGGTCGCCGGGGGGCCGGCGGCTTGACCGGCCGCGCGGCCGAAGCCGAGGCCACCGCCGCGACCACGTCCTCGGTCCCGGCCTCGAGCTTCAGGGCATAGCCACTGGGGCGTGCCTCGCCGGGCCCGACCACCGCGACCACCTGGGCCTGGCATTGCACCCGGGGTTTGCTGTCCACGATGTGCACCTCGACGTGGGTGTTCACCGGGAGCACCGGGCTTGGGCTGGCCAAGAACAGCCCCCCGTCGGAGACGTCCTCGACGCTGTGCATGCCCACGCTCGCGCCCTGGACAAAGATCTCGGCGATGGCACCACGGCAAGCCACCCTCAGAAACTGTCGGCGCTCCATGCCCATAAGTCGTCCGGCCCCCTCGACGACCCCAGCCTATGGCCCGGCGCGGCCGAGAGCACGAAAACCGCCGACTGTCCCGCCGAGGGGCACGCCGGCCCCGGTTGACCGGCGGGCGCGGGCCCGAGAAGGCCAGGGCCATGACGCGGGTTGTGCTGTTTGGGGCCACGGGGACGATCGGGGCGGGGGCGCTGCTGGAGTGTCTCGACTGCCCGGCCATCGCCGAGGTCGTGAGTGTGGGACGACGACCCACCGGGCGGGCGCACCCCAAGCTGCGCGAGATCGTGCACGAGGACTTCCTCGATTTTGCCCCCCTGGCCGACGAGCTGCGGGGGTTCGACGCGTGTTTTTGGTGCGTGGGGGTGCCGGTCGCGGGGCTGACCGAGGCGCAGTACACCACGATCACCCACGACTACACCGTGGCCGCGGCCCGGGTGCTGTTGGCGCACAACCCCGCGCTGCGGTTTGTGTTCGTGTCCGGCGGCGGCGCCGACGAGACCGAGCAGGGCCGGGTGATGTGGGCCCGGGTCAAGGGGCGCACGGAGAACGCGATCCTGGGGATGGGCTTTGCCGACGCGGTGGTGTTTCGCCCGGGCATCATCGTGCCCCAGCGGGGCCTGCGCCACAACGTGCGGCTCTACGGGGTGATGACCACGCTGTTCACGCCGTTGATCCCGGTGGCCCGGGCGATGCGCCAAGCGACGTCGACCGGCGAGATCGGCCGGGCGATGATCGCGGCCGCCCTCGGGCACCACGTGGGTCAGGTCAAAAAGGCGCGGCTCGACTCGAGCGACATCAACGCCCTGGCCCGCCTCTGCCCGACGTCGACGGGGACGTGATCACAACACCGCGGCGATGGCGGACGCGACCTGATCCAGGTTGTGGGGGTTGAGTCCAGCGACATTGATGCGCCCGCTGCGCACCATGTAGATCGCGTGCTCGCCCTGGAGCCGATCGACCTGCGCAGGGCTGAGCCCGGTGAAGCCGAACATGCCGCGTTGGCGCAGCAAGAACGAAAAGTCCCGGCCGGTGCGGCCCAGCTGCTCGGCGAGGGCGCGGCGCATCGAGGTGATGCGGTCCCGCATGGTGTCGAGCTCGGCCGACCAGTCCGCGCGCAGGCTTGCGTCGTCGAGCACCGTGACCACCAGCGCCTCGGCGTGCCGGGGGGGGTTGGAGTAGTTGGCGCGCACCGCGCGTTTGATGTGGCCGAACACCAGCTCGGCCCGGGCGGCGTCCGCGCCGACCATGGTCAGGGCCCCGGCCCGCTCGGAGTAGAGGCCGAAGTTCTTCGAGAAGCTCGAGGCCACCAGCACCTCGGGGAGGGCGTCGGTGAGCGTGCGCAGGCCTTGCACGTCGTGGTCGAGGCCTTCGCCGAAGCCTTGGTAGGCGAGGTCGACCAGGGGCAGCCAGCCTTTGTCACCGGCGAGGTCGGCGATCTTGCCCCAGGTCGCGGGGGAGGGATCAAATCCAGTGGGATTGTGGCAACACCCGTGAAGCAACACCACGTCGCCCGCCCCCACCGTGGCCAGGGCGCTGAGCATCGCGTCCTCGTCGAGGCCGGTGCGCGCGGGGTCGTAGTACGCGTAGGTCTGAATCTCGTGTCCGGCGGCGGCAAAGATCTGTTGGTGGTTGGCCCACGACGGGGACGGGAGCCACACGCGGGTCGGTCCCGCGGTCTGGGCCACGAGGTCGCCGGCCACGCGCAGGGCCCCGGTGCCGCCCGGGGTCTGGGCGGTGCGCGCGTTGTCTTGCACCTCGCCGAACAACAACCGCTGCACGTGGTCGCCGTACGCGGGGGCGCCGGAGATGGGCAGGTAGCTCTTGGTGTCCCCGCGTTCGGCCAGGCGCTGCTCGGCCGCGCGCACCGCCCGCAGGACGGGGGTGCGGCCTTGCTCGTCTTGGTACACGCCGATGCCGAGGTTCACCTTGTGGGGGCGGTCGTCGGCGGCGAAGGCCGCGTTGAGGCCAAAAATGGGGTCAGCGGGGGCGGGCGAAAGCGCGTTGAACATGCCGGTGGGTTAGCACACGGCGGGCCCGCCCGCGTCGGGGATCGCGTCAGCCGGGGGGCGCGAAGTGCGCGGCGAGCGCGTCGAACACCACGCGGATGCGGCGGCTGGTGCGCAGCTCGCGGTGGCTGACCAACCAGATCGGCAAGGTCACCACCGGGGGCCCGGCGGGGAGCGCGCGCTGGACCAGCGGCTCGGGGTCGCCGACCTCTTCCATCATCACGCACAGCCCGACCCCTTGTTTGGCCAGGGCCCACTGCACGAGGTGGTCTTTGCTGCGCACCAAAAACGCGTGGTCGGGAAAGGGATAGCCCACGTCGTGCAGGATGTTTTTCATCAGGGGGTCGTCGTCGAAGCCGAGCACTTGGGCCTTCTTGGCGAGCCCGGCCGGCGTCTTCGGCCGGCCGATGCGGCGCAGGTAGGCGGGGCTGCCGTAGAGGTGGGCGTGGCTCTCGGGCTTGACCAGGGTGGCCACGAGGTCGTCCCCCGCGGGGCGGAAGTGCCGGACCGCGATGTCGGCTTCGCGCAGCCGCAGGTCGCTGGCCGCGTCCGACGCGACAAGCTCGATCTCGATGCCGGGGTGGTCGCGGCGCAGGGCCGCGACGACGGGGGGGAGCAGGTGGGTCGACACCGCCTGGCTCGCCCCGATGCGCACCAGCCCGTCGATGGTCTGGGATTGGCCGGCGGCGATCAGTGACATGCGGGCCGCGGCCTGGTGCATGGCCCGGACTTGTTCGAGCAGCTCGAGGCCGGTGGCGGTCAACACCAGCCGGTGGCCGACCCGCTCGAACAGCGCGACCCCCAACTCGTCCTCGAGCGCGGTGACCTGGCGGCCCAAGGTCGGTTGCGATTGGCTGGTGGCGCGGGCCGCGGCCGAGAACGAACCCTCCTCGGCGGTGACCAAAAAGGCCCGCGCGCGGTTCCAGTCAAAGGCGAGCTTGCGCCAGTCCATGCATGAATGAATACCACAGATGCCAAACTGGGGAATTCTCCATGCGGCGATGCATGCATACAACTGAAGGCGTTCCCGGGACGAACCCGGCGGTCCAAACCACAGGAGAACCTCATGAAAGTCTGCATCGTTGGCGCATCCGGCAAACTCGGCCAGTACATGATCGAACACAGCCTCGCGCGGGGCCACGAGGTGGTCGGCGTGTGCCGCGCCCAGAGCGTGGACAAGCTCGAGCGGTTCAAAGACCGCATCACCATCGTGCCCGGGCCCACCGACGACCGCGCGGTCATCGCCGAGGCGGTGCGGGGCTGCGACGCGGTGCTCACCGTGCTCGTGCCCTGGGGCATGACCCACTACGCCTCGGGCACGGCCCGGGCGGTGCTCGAGTTGAGCGCGCCGCGCGCGCGCCTGGTGTTCTCGTGTGGGTGGCACATCACCCGCGACGGCCAGGACGTGTACTCCAAAAAGCTGCTCACCCTGGTCAAGGTGGGCGGGTTTTTGGCCAAGCTCGCCCGGGTGGTCGACATCGACGACCAGGTCGCGGCCTGCGACCTGATTTTCAAAAGCGATCGCCGCTGGACGGTGGTGCGCGGCAGCGACCTCGAGGAGGGACCGAGCGAAGGCCTGCCCATCTGGCGCGAACACGTCGGGGACCCCGCGCTCGCGAGCAACCTGACCCGCCGCACGGACTTTGCGCTGTTCATGGTCGCCGCGGCCGAGGACGACGGCTTGGTGCAGAAGGCCCCGGCCATCGTCAGCCGCGCGGCCCCCTCCGCCCAACAAGCGGCCTGAACCACGACGACGGCTACTCGAACACCGTGCTCATCTGGAAGATGGCGGCCACGCCTTCCTCGACGAGGATCTTGGCCGCCCGGGCTGGCACCCCGAGTTGTTCCCGGGCCGCGCGTTGCGCGCGGAGGTCGCGGGCCTCGTCGACCACGTCCCGGCAGGCGTGGGCCAACACCCCGGCGACGTGGGCCGCGGTGACCAGGCCGGCGACCTCCGGCCCCGCCTCGTCGGCGGCGGCCCGGTCGTGGTGGACCCGTATGGCGTGGCGCACCGGGTCGGCCAGGCCCCAGTTCGCGGCCAGGCTCGCGCCCACATCGGCGTGGGTGAAGCCCAGCCACGCCGCCTCGGCGATGTGCAGGGGCAGGCCGGCGGCGTGCGCGCCGGCGCAGAAGGTCTCGTAGCGTTCGCCGAGCTGCAGCAAGAGCAAGACCTGGCCCATGTCGCGGACCATACACGTCAAAAACACGCTGGGGCCGTCGAGCGCGTCGACGTGCTGGGCCAGCGTTCGCCCGCACGCGGCTTCGCCGAGCATGCGGTCGCACAACCCGCGGGCCGACGCAGGTCCGTTCTGGGCCGCCTGGGCCATGGCCAAGCCCACCACCAGCTGGCGTACATTGGCATTGCCCACGCGCGCGACCGCGGCGTGGATGTCCGCGGCCTCTTCCCGGCACCCGAAGAACGCGGAGTTGGCGAGCCGAAAGAACATCCCAGCCACGGACTGGTCCCGCTCCACGATCGCGGCGAGGGCAGGCGCGCCCACGTCGTCGCGACCGGCCACGGACAAGAGCTCCCGGACCACCTCGGGCATGGGCGCGAGCTCCTCGGACCGCTTGACCGCGGCGGCCAAGGTCAGGGTCTCGTCGTCACCGTCGAGCGCGGGGGCCAAGGCGGCGGCGAAGTCCTCGGCCGCGGCCTGCAGCTGGTCCGCGTCGTCGTCGGCGACAAACGTGAGCAGGGCGACGTCGCGCGCGTCGGCATCGCCGCCGCCGGCCTGCGGCTCGGCATCGTCGTTGGCGGCGCGGTCGTGTGGCCCCGGCAGGTCGGCGTCCGGTGGGTCCTCGTCGACGGCGGCGCCAAAGAACGCATCCTCGGGGTCGTCGGGCAGCGGCGGGGGCAGCGGGGGGGAGGCATCGTCGTCGAGCGCCCCCGGGGCGTCGTCATCTTCCAGCGCCGACCAGCTCGCCTGCCGGCGGCGCGCAAAAAAGATGCCGGTGCCCACCAGCGACAGCCCCACCGGGGCAGCGAGCAACGCGACGAGGCCCATCTCCATGATCGACTCCTTGTCCAAAGGAACATCGTCACCCCCGGGCAGATCCCCAAGGTGCCACAGACCCCGCCCGGCCGGGGGGCGGAGAATCTGGCCTGGTCGCGCGGGCCCGTTTGGCCTACACCGCAGCATGGTGGACCGCGGGGTGGTGCAAGGGGACGACGGGGTGTGGCGCTGTGCCTGGGGCGACGGCACGCCCGCCTACCGCCGGTACCACGACGAGGAGTGGGGCCGCCCGTGCGTCGACGATCGGTGGTTGTTTGAGAAAATCTGCCTCGAGGGGTTTCAGGCCGGGCTGAGCTGGCTGACCATCCTCAACAAGCGGGACAACTTCCGGGCCGCGTTCGCCGATTTTGACATCGACGCGCTGTGCCGCTTCAACCGCCGCAGCGTCGACCGGCTGATGAAAGACAGTGGCATTGTGCGCAACCGGCGCAAGATCGAGGCCACGTTGGCCAACGCCAAAGCCGCGCGCGCGTTGCGGGACGAGTGCGGATCGTTGGCCGCGTTTGTGTGGGGCTTCGAGCCAGACCCGGTGGCGCGACCGGCCCGGGTCACGTGGGCGGCGGTGCACAAGCTCGCCCAGACCGAGGCGTCGCGGGGGTTGAGCCGGGCGCTGAAAAAGAGGGGCTTTCAGTTCGTGGGGCCGACGACGATGTATGCGTTGATGCAGGCCGCGGGGGTGGTGAACGATCACCTCGAGGGGTGCGGCGCCCGCGCCGGGTGTCTGGCCGCGCGGGCGGCGCTTCGTGTCCCAGGGGCCCGTGGACGGGGCGGGTGAGATACGCTCGCGCGGGAGGAGGACGCATGGTCCGCGCATGGTGGGTGTGGTTGGTCGTCGGGGTGTGCGCGGCGTGCCCGGGCCCGTCGGGCCCCGACGCCGGGGCCGCGGACGCGGCCGCGTCCTGTCAAATCGGGTCGTACCGATGTCCCTGCACGGCCGGCGGCGGGTGCGACCTCGGGCTCACGTGTTTTTTTGACCAGTGTTTGTACGCCGGGGACGGCGACGGCGACGGCGATGGAGACGGCGACGGGGATGGAGACGGCGACGGGGATGGAGACGGCGACGGGGATGGAGATGGAGACGGCGACGGGGATGGAGACGGCGACGGGGATGGAGATGGCGACGGGGATGGAGACGGCGACGGGGATGGAGACGGCGACGGGGATGGAGACGGGGATGGAGACGGGGATGGAGATGGCGACGGGGACGGCGAGGGCATGGGCGCGTTTCTGGACCGGTGTGACGTGGGCGGAGACTGCGCGTCCGACCTGTGTACGCCCGACCTCGGGACCACGAGCTTTTGTACCCAACCCTGTGTGAACCACACCCAATGTGCCTCCGGCCAGCTCTGCGTGGGCGGCCAATGCCAGCCGTCCGACGTCGGCGACGCCTGCAATGCCGCTGCACAGTGCAAGCTCAACCTGTGCGCGGGCAGCGGCGCGCTCGGGGAGTGCACCCGGGAGTGCGGAACCGCGGCGGATTGCCCGGCGGGCATGGCGTGTTCGGACGCGGGGGGCGCGTTCATCTGTGTCGACATCGAGCGGCCGTGCGCCAGCTGCACCACCGGGTTGTGCCTCGCGGGCAACGCGGGGTGCACCACCACCTGCCGCAATGTCGCTGACTGCCCGACCACCTTCGCTGGCCTGGGCCTGGTCTACACTTGTGAAGACTCGGGCACGCCGGTGGGCAACATCTGTGTGCCGTCGCCGTTTGTCGTCGGGGACAATCCCCTCGGCACCCCGTGTCAGGACACCGGCGGGGTCAACCAATGCCGGAGCGCGGCCTGCATCGACGACTTCTTGGGCACCCCCCGCTGCACCCAGGCCTGCACCGAGCGCGCGGGTTGTGGCCCCGACGCCGCCTGCGTGCCGGTCGACGACGGGGCGGGCACGACGCTGTTGGCCTGCCTGCCCACCGGGACCCTCGACCTGAGCCAGCCCTGCGACGCCGACGTGGCGTGTCACAGCGGCATTTGCCACCCCGAGGGGTTCTGTTCGCGGTTGTGCACCGCGGACAACGCGTGCCCCACCGGGCTGAGCTGCCAACCGGCGGGCGCGGTCTCCATGTGCGCCTTCTGAGCGGGCCGCGGGACCTTGGTGCGCGTCCGGTCACGTGTGGGCAAGTGTGGCATGCGGGGCCCCCCGTCGTACGCTACGATGGGCGCATAAGGACTCGAGCCCGTTGAACGCTCACGAAACCGGCACCCGCATCATCAAAATCGTCCGCGACCGCTTCGGCGCCGGCTTTGCCTGGGGCGTGGTGACGTGCGTGGCGCTCGGTGGTCTGGCGTTCGCCGGGTACCAGTTTGTCTATGTGCCGTTCATCGACGTGGACGAGCACACGCCGCCGGTGGTGACGGCGCGCGCCGCCGACGACACACCCGCGGTGGAGGCCGCGGCGCCCGACGCGGCGGTGCCCGACGAGGCCAGCCCGGCCGAGCTCGTGCTGTCGCCGGTCAGCCCCCGCTGGGCGATGGGTCCGGCCGAGGACGCGGACAAGCCGGTGCCGTTCGACATGATGCGCTCGCTCCGGCAGCGGGTGGCGTTTTGGCAACGGGTCTGGGGAAAAACCCCCGAGCACGTGCACCTCCTCGTCGACGAGCGGCGCCCCTGGATCGTGCACACCAGCGTGACCTGCGTGCCCGGCCAGCGGCGCAACAAGGCCTGCCAGCACAAGATCGCCAAGGCCCTCAAGGGTGTGAAGAAGCGGCTTCACAAGCTCGCCAAGCGCCCCACGCGGCGGCACCGCCGGGCCTACAGCAACGACAAAAAGCTCATGCGCTCGGCCGCGTCGTCCATCATCCGCGTCACCGGGCGCCAGGACGCCCTGGAGCGCGCGCTGGCCCGGGCCGGCGATGAGCTGTTCCTCACCGAGCGGGTGTTCGCGTCGGTGGGCGTGCCCCCGGAGCTCTCGCGGGTGGCCATCGTCGAGTCGCTCTACCGGGCCGACGCCACCTCGCGGGCCGGCGCGATCGGCGCGTTTCAGTTCATGGACGTCACCGCCCGCGAGTACCTGACCGTCACCGAGGACATCGACGAGCGGCGCGACCCCGCCCGGGCGGCCTACGCCGCGGCCCGGTACCTCAAGAAGCTCCACGAGCAGCTCGGCAAGTGGTCGTTGGCCACCACCGCGTACAACACCGGCCCGAGCCGGGTAAAACGCCTGGCGAAAAAACACCGCACCGAGGACCTGGGCAAAATCATCGAAGAGGCGCGCGACGCCCGCTTCGGGTTCGACGGGCAGAACTACTATGCACAGTTGCTCGCGGTGGTGCGCGCCACCGCCAAGCTGAAGCCGAGCCAGGTCGCGCCCCCGCGCACCGTGCGCTTGAGCCGGGCCGCGCGGTTCGAAGACTTGGCCAAGGCGTTGGACGTGAGCAAGAGCGCGCTGGCCCGGGCCAACCCCGCGCTGCGGCCGCCGATCACCAAGCGCAAGGAGCTGGTCCCGGTCAGCTACATTGTGAACGTGCCCGATGACGGGCCGGTGCTGTCCGAGGCCGATGGCGAGGCGGGCGAAAAGGGCACCTAGGCCCGCGGCATCGACAAAAAAGTCAGCAAATACAGGGCCTTGCGCGAAGGGGCGAAAAACCTTGGCCCGGTGTCCAAAACCCGCGCCCCGGTTCGTCATAGGGTGTCGGCCGCGTGGCCGACGCGCACCTCAATCCAGGAGAACCGATGCCGAAGTTTTTGTGTTTGCAGCGCAGCCTGCCCAGCACCGCCACGTCCGGGGGCGACAAACCGTCGCCCGCCCAGATGCAGGAGATGTACGCCAAGTTCGGCGCTTGGCAAGAGAAGTTCAAGGACCGGATGGTGGACATGGGGGGCAAGCTGGGCGGCGGCCAGCTTGTCACAGTTCCCGGCGCGGACGGCCCCTTCACAGAGGTGAAGGAGCTGTGCGGCGGCTACATGATCGTGGAGGCGGACTCCATCGAGGGGGCCATCGAGGTGGCCCAGGAGTGCCCGGGACTCATCCGGCCCGGCTCGGGCTGCGAAGTCATCGAGATCGAGACCCCTTGAGCACCGCGGCCCGGGTCGAGCATTTTTTCCGGCACGAATACGGCCGGATGGTCTCGACCCTGGCCCGGCGCTTTGGCCTCGCCCCCCTCGAGCTCATCGAGGACGCGGCCCAGGCCGCCTTGATGGCGGCCCTGACCCACTGGCCGCGCACCGGGGAGCCCGACAATCCTGCAGCATGGCTGTACCGGGTGGCGCACAACCGCGTGCTCGACCAGCTTCGCCAGCAGGCAGGCCACCACCGGTTGCACGGGGCCCACGCCCCCGAGCTGCGCCCCGCGCGGCAAGACCCGACCGACCCCGCCCTGGCCGGGGACGTGGCCGACGACCTGTTGCGCATGCTGTTTGTGTGTTGCGATCCGGTCGTCCCCCCGGCGTCGCAGCTCGCGTTGGCGCTCAAAATCCTGTGTGGCTTCTCCGTGCCCGAGATCGCCCACCGGTTGTTCGTGAGCGAGGCCAACGTCTACAAGCGGCTGCAGCGGGCCAAGTCCGCGCTGCGCGAGCGGGCCACGCTCGACGGGGGCCTCGACCTGCCGGCCCTGGCCGCGCGCCGGCCCGCGGTGGAGGGCGTGCTGTACCAGCTGTTCACCGAGGGTTACCTGTCGTCGCACCCCGGGTTGGCGATCCGGGCCGAGCTGTGCGACGAGGCCCTCCGCCTCGGCCACCTCCTCGCCGCGCACCCGGTGGGGCAGGGGCCCTCCACCTATGCCCTGTTGGCCCTGATGTGGCTGCACCGGGCCCGGCTGTCCGCCCGGGTCAACGACGCCGGGGAGCTGCTCCTCCTCGAAGAACAGGACCGCTCGGCCTGGAGCGCGGACGCCATCGCCGAAGGCCTTGCTTGGCTGGCCCGCTCGGCGGCCGGCGACAGCTTTTCACGGTTTCACGCGGAGGCCGCGATCGCGGCCGAGCATTGCCTGGCCCCGTCGCTGGCCGCCACCCGGTGGGACAAGATCGCCGAGCTCTACGCGTTGTGGGACGCGGTCGAGCCCTCGCCCCTGCACCAACTCGGCCGGGCGGTGGCGGTGGCCGAGGCCGAAGGGCCCGAGGCGGGCCTGGCCGCGCTCGACGGCGTGGGGCCCCCCACCTGGCTCGAGGGGTCGTATTTGTGGCAAGCGGTGCTCGCCGACCTTCACCGGCGGGCGGGCCAGCTCGAGACCGCCCGGCGCCACCGCGCCGCAGCCGAGCGGGCCGCTCCCTCCGACGCGGTCCGCGCCCTGCTCGCCCGGCGCTTCTCCGCGGCCGGCTGACCATACTTTCGGCTGATCCACGGCGCGGCGCGGGCGCGTACCGTGCGGCGTGACCTTGTGGCGTGACCTGATCGATGCCCCGCCCCCGGCGGATCGGCCCGCGCCGGGGCGCGCCGATGTCGCCGGGGCGGTGGTGGTCGGGGCCCTGGTGGTCCTCGACGTGCTCGTGGGCGAGGGCCGCGGCTGGCCGGGGCCCAACGCCGGGTTTGGTCTGGTCATGGCCGGGGCGATGGTGTGGCGGCGCCGCCACCCGCTGGCGATGTTCGTGCTCGTGTTCGGGGCGGCCTTGGGGCTCGACCTCGTGGCCTGGCGCGGCGGGGTGCCCTGGACCGCGCCGCCCAGCCACGCCCAGGTGCTGCTCTTTGCCTATGCACTGTTTCGGTGGGGGTCGGGGCGGGGCGTGGTGGTGGGCGCGGCGGTGATGGCCCTGGCGTTCGGGCTCTCGGCGTGGTCGGGACAGATGCGGACCGCGGCCGAGGTGGTGGGCGGGGCGGTGGTGATGATGTTCCCCGGGGTGGTGGGGGCTACGCTGCGTTTTCGGGCCCAAGCCCAGGCCCAGCGGCTGCAGGAGGTGCGGCTGCGCGAGCGCGAACGGCTCGCCCGGGAGCTGCACGACACCGTGGCCCACCATGTGTCCGCCATCGCGATCCAGGCCCAGGCGGGGCAGGCCCTGGCCCCCGAACAGCCCGAGCGGGCCGCGGCCATCCTCGGGGTGATCGAACAGGCCGCGTCCCAGACCCTGGCCGAGATGCGCGCCATCGTGCGCGCGTTGCGGGACAATGAAAATGCACAAGGTCTGGCCGCGGAGGGCGCGGCCCTGCGGCCGGCCCCCGGCCTCCGCGACCTCCGCGCCCTGGCCGAGACCGGGGGCGGGGTCGTGGTGCAGGTCGACGACGACGCCCACCCGGTGTCGCCCGCGGTGGCCACCGCCCTGTTTCGCATCGCCCAAGAGAGCGTGACCAACGCGCGACGCCACGCCACCGGCCATTCCCGCATCGACGTGCGCCTGCGTGGCCGGGGCGACGACGTGGAGCTGACCGTGACCGACGACGGGCGCGGGGGGCCGGTGGCCGCCGGCGGGTTTGGCCGGTTGGGCATGGCCGAGCGGGCGGCCTTGCTCGGTGGTAGCGTGGTCGCGGGGCCAGACCCCGCGGGGGGCTTTGTGGTCACCGCGCGGCTCCCGCGCACGCCGCGCGCCCGCGAAGGAGACTGATGTGCGGGTGTTGATCGCCGACGACCAGGACTTGGTGCGGACGGGGCTGGCCATGATCCTCGAGGCCCAGGACGGCATCGAGGTGGTGGGCCAAGCCCGGGACGGGCGCGAGGCGGTGCAGCTCGCCGCCCAGCTGCGGCCCGACGTGTGCTTGATGGACATCCGCATGCCGGGCATGGACGGCATCGAAGCCACCCGCAAACTGGCCGGCCCCGACGTGGACGATCCCGTGGCGGTGGTGGTCATCACCACCTTCGACCTCGACGAGTACGTGCACCAGGCGCTCAAAGCCGGGGCGCGGGGTTTTCTTCTCAAGGACGCGGGCCCCGCGCTGCTGGTCCAGGCCTTGCGCGCCGCCGCCGAGGGGGACGCGCTGATCGCCCCGCGCATCACCGCGCGGCTGCTGTCCACCTTTGCCCGGTTGCCGGACAAAAGCCGCCCCCCCCCGATCGAGCCCTTGACCGACCGCGAGGAAGAAGTGCTCCTGGCCGTGGCCCGGGGCCAGACCAACGCGGAGATCGGCGCGGTCCTGCACATCAGCCTGAGCACGGTGAAGACCCACCTCGCCAGCCTCATGGGCAAGCTGTCCGCCCGCAACCGCGTAGAGCTCGCGATCTGGGCCTACGAAACCGGCCGCGCGGGGCGCTGACGCCCGGCCTCGGCCAAAAGTACGGGGCCGGGCTCGGCCTTTGTCACGATGCAAAAACATTCCCCGGACCGATGTCCGGCCCGCGCCGGCTGTTCATGATGGTGGGCATGACCCAACGATCAAATCACATTGTCCCGTCCTCGCCCCCTTCACCCCCTCGGCCCCACCGGGTGGTCGCGGGCCTGCTCTTGCTGTCCCTGGTCCCGGTGGTGGCCAGCGGCGTGCGGGTGCTCGGCTTTGTCACCACCGACGTGCCCGGCGCCGACGAACAGCGGTTCTTCGACCAACCGGTGCCGATCATCCTGCACGCGGTGTTCGCCAGCCTGTTTCTCGTCGGGGGCGCGCTGCAGTTCCCCCGCGGCATCCGCCGCCGGTTCCCCCGCGCCCACCGGTGGGCCGGCTACGGGCTTCTGCCCGCGGGGGCGATCATGGCCGCCACCGGGCTGTGGATGACGCTGCGCTACCCCCGGGTGGACCTCGACGGTCCCTGGCTCGACGGTGCGCGCGTGCTGGTCGCGGGGGCCACGCTTGTGTTTTTGGCCCAGGGGGGGCTCACCCTCGCGCGCCGCCGGTACCTCGACCACGGGGCGTGGATGATGCGCGCCTACGCCCTCGGCCTCGGGGCCGGGACCCAGGTGTTCACCAGCCTGCCGGTGTTTTTCGTCGACGCGGCCCACAACCAGACCGGCCGGTTCGTCAGCATGGCCGCGGGCTGGGCCATCAACCTCGCGGTGGCCGAGTGGGTGCTGTTCCGTCGTCGGGCCCACACCAAGCCCGGTCGCCCGCGCGGCTGGCGCCCGGTGCCCGCCGGGTGACCTGACCCAACGCTGGGCGAAATCGCCCGTGGTCGACGTCGCGGGGCGCCGCGGCATCGCGCCGCAGCGCACGCGGGGGGTGGGCACTGTCGTTGCAATGACATCCGCATGATCGACGCGACCTTGCTTGCCCGGTACCAAAAGCCCGTGCCCCGGTACACGAGCTATCCCACCGCGGACCGCTTTCACGACGGGTTCGGCCCCGACGACCACCTGCGCGCCTTGGACCGCTCCGCCGCCGCCCAGCGCCCGCTCGCCTACTACGTGCACCTGCCGTTCTGCGCCGAGATGTGCGCGTACTGCGGCTGCAACATGGTCGTGTCCCGCACCCCGGCCACCCACCAGCGGTACCTCGAGCGGTTGCACCGCGAGATCGATGCCGTCGCCGCCCACCTCGACCCGCGCCAGGTCTCCACCGGCGTGCACTTCGGGGGCGGCACCCCCAACCTCTACGACCCGGTGGCGATCGCGGGCATCGTCGAGGCGCTGGAGCTCATCACCCCGTTCGCCCCCGACGCGGAGCGTTCGATCGAGATCGATCCCCGGCAGGCCCGGCCCGGCGACATCACCGAACTGTTCGCGGCCGGCTTCACCCGGTTGTCGATGGGGGTGCAGGACTTCGACGCGGCGGTGCAAGACGCCATCGGCCGCCACCAGAGCTTCGCCATGACCGTGGCCTGCGTCGACGAGGCCCGCCGCGCGGGTTTTTGGAGCGTCAACACCGACCTCATCTACGGCCTGCCCCGCCAGACCCAGCTGAGCATGGACCGCACCCTCGACCACGTCGTCCAGCTCTCGCCCGATCGCATCGCCCTGTTTGGCTATGCCCACATGCCCCACCTCCGGAAGAACCAGCTGCGCATCGCCCCCGACGATCTCCCCGACGCCGCCTTGCGCTTGGCCCTGTACGAGCAGGCCAAGCACCGCCTCGAGGGGGCGGGCTACATCGCCATCGGGCTCGACCACTTCGCCCGCCCCGACGACCCCCTGGCGGTGGCGCAGAAGGAGCGCACGTTGCACCGGTCGTTCCAGGGCTACACCACGGTGGGGGGCGTGGACTTGGTGGGCTTCGGCATGAGCGCGATCAGCCAGGTCGGCGACGCCTATGCCCAAAATGCCAAGAAGATCGACGCGTACAACGCGGCCATCGACGCGGGTCAGCTTGCCACCATTCGCGGGCTGCAGATCGATGACGTAGACCTGGTGCGGGCCTACGCCATCGAACAGTTGATGTGCAACCTGCAGTTGCGTTGGCGCGACCTCGAGGACCGTTTCGCGGTGGGTCTGCGGGCCCTTCACCGCGAGGTCGAACGTCTGCGCCCCTTGGTGGCGGACGGGCTCATCACCCTCGACGCCAATGGCATTGAGGTCACCGCGGTGGGCCAACCGTTGGTGCGGCACGTGGCCGCGGCCTTCGATCGATTCCTCGCCACCACCGACGAGGGCGGGCGGTACTCGGCCGCGATCTGAGCGTCGCCTTTTTGGGCCGCGCCGCGCTCGACAACCGGACCCGCGGGCCGGGGCGTGCTACCTTCCGGTCATGGAGCGCCAGTCTTTTCTCGAACTTCGTCGACGTGAAACCGCCACCTACCAAGCGTTGGTGCGCTTCGTGCGGTTGATCGAATCGCAAATGGGGCGGCTGTTCGACGAGATCGACATCGAAGAGATCACCCCGGCGCAGAGCCAGGTGTTGATGGTGCTGGTCGAGGCGAAAGAGCCGCTGACCACCCGCGAGCTCGCGCGGCGGTTGTCGGTGTCCGACGTGACCATGGGGCGGTTCGTGAAGGCGCTCGAGGCCCACGGGTGGGTGCACAAGGAGCGGTCGACCGAGGACCGGCGGGCGTTTTTGGTGCGGCCGACCCAGAAGGTCTACGACACGCTGCCGAAGTTCATTGTGGTGGTGCGGGAGATCCTCGACACCGTGTTCGGTCCGGTCGGGGTCGACAAGGTCGAGGAGATCTACCGGGGCGTCCGCGCGGCCGAGAAGCGTCTACACGCCCTCGATGGACCGCCGAAGGCCTGGGATCGGGTCAGAGAATGACGGGGATGTAGCCGGGCATGATCTGTTCCTTCCTGCGTGGCGCTCGTTCCTAAATACCGAGCATGCTCAATAAGTACCAAGCATGCTCGGTATTGCAAACCTTTTGTGCTCGGATGTGGGTTTTTTCGTGCCCGGCCGGTCAAATGGCTTGCTGATGCGGTGAAATCGACCGGGCGGGGGCGCCGGGCGGCGGCGCGGGCTTGTCTTTCCGCCGGCAAGACATAGGCTTTTGCGTCCCTTTGGCCCGGAGAAGCCCATGAACAAGCCTGTCGATCACGTCCTGCACCACATCGGGGGCCGCTACAAAGAGGCCCAGAGCGGCCGCTTCAAAGACGTGTTCAACCCCGCCACCGGCGCGGTGCAAAAGCAGGTGGCGCTGGCTTCGGTCGAAGAGGTGGACGACGCGGTGGCCACCGCCCAGGAGGCGTTTGGCGAGTGGCGTGCAGCCTCATTGGCGGTGCGCACCAAGGTGTTGTTTGGCTTTCGCGAGTTGGTGCACCAACACCGTGACGACATCGCGCGCTTGCTGACCCTCGAGCACGGCAAGGTGCTGTCCGACGCCCACGGCGAAGTGCAGCGGGGCTTGGAGAACATCGAGTACGCCTGTGGCGTGGCCCAACTGATGAAAGGCGAGCTGTCGGAGAACGTGTCCACCCGCGTCGACAGCTACTCCATCCGGCAGCCCCTCGGCGTGTGCGCGGGCATCACCCCGTTCAACTTCCCGGCCATGGTGCCGATGTGGATGTACCCGCTCGCCATCGCCTGCGGGAACACCTTCGTGCTCAAGCCCTCCGAGCGCGACCCGTCGGTGACCAACTTCTGCGCCGAGCTCATGTACAAAGCCGGCCTGCCCGACGGGGTGCTCAACGTGGTGCACGGCGACAAGGTCGCGGTGGACCGCCTGCTCGAGCACCCCGATGTGGCCGCGGTGAGCTTCGTGGGCTCGACCCCCATCGCCCAGTACGTCTACGAGACCGGCACCAAACATGGAAAGCGGGTGCAGGCCCTGGGCGGGGCCAAGAACCACATGGTGGTGCTCCCCGACGCGGACATGGACCTCGCCGCGGACAGCGCGGTGGGCGCGGGCTACGGCTCCGCCGGCGAACGCTGCATGGCGATTTCGGTGTTGGTGTGTGTGGGCAACGCCGCGGACAAGCTGCTGCCGAAGATCCAAGACCGCATCGCCAAGCTCAAGGTTGGCAACGGGCTCGAGGCCGATTCGGAGATGGGGCCGCTCATCACCAAAGAACACCGCGACCGGGTGGCCGGCTTCGTCGAGGCGGGCAAAGGCGACGGGGCCACGGTGCTCGTCGACGGTCGGAGCCTGAAGGTGCAAGGCCACGACGACGGCTTTTTCCTCGGGCCCTGCCTCATCGACCACGTCAAGCCGAGCATGAGTGTGTACACCGAGGAGATCTTCGGACCGGTGCTGTCGGTGGTGCGCACCGAGACCTACGACGAGGCGATGCAGCTCATCGACGAGTGCCCCTACGGCAATGGCACTGCGATCTTCACCAACGACGGGGGCGCGGCCCGCAAGTTCCAACATGACGTGCCCGTGGGCATGGTCGGCATCAACGTGCCGATCCCGGTGCCGATGTCGTACTACTCCTTCGGGGGATGGAAGCAGTCGTTGTTCGGCGACCTGCACATCTACGGACCCGACGGCGTCCGGTTCTACACCCAGAACAAAGTGGTGATCAGCCGCTGGCCCGACCCACGTTTCCGGGGCGTCGACCTCGGGTTCCCGCAGAGCAAATAGGCGCGGTGGCGCTGGGCGTTCACTCCTTCGCGGACTACGTCGCGTCGTTGCCGAGCGGCTGGTCGTCGTTCCCCACCTGCCAGGTCCCCCACGCGGTGTTCGACATGCTCGACGAGGAGTTGGCCCAGCGCGGGCGGCGCCGGGCCACGGACATGTTCGCCGCGGTGGCGGGGCGGCCTGTGCCGGCGCAGGGCTGGGTGCCGGAGATCATGCTCAACGCCGCGTTCTATCTGGTGCGCGAACACTTTGACGACGACGTGGCCTTCGACCGCTTCAACCACGAGGCGGCGATGAGTCTGTACAGAAAGCCGCTCTACCGGGCGCTGATGACGGTGATGTCCCCGACCCTGATCATCATGGGCATGGGCAAGCGGTGGACCGCGTTCCGCCGGGGCACCGAGCTTGCGGTCAAACACTGGAAACAAGGGGACACCCACCAGGTCGAGGCGGTGTTGACCCACCCGGCGGGCCTTCACACCGAGGAGAGCCTGGGGCTTTTGCGGGTGAATCTGGTGGTGGCGCTGCAAGCGGCCCGGGCCCGCCGCGCGGCGGTGCGGCTCACCGGCCACGGGCCGGGCGAGGCGCGTTACGAGCTGTCGTATACCTGAGGCTACTCGACGACGGCGGGATCGGCCGGGACCTCGGCGCTCGCGACCTTGCTGCCGTCTTTGGCGGGCGCCTCGGGGGCCGCGTGGGTGCTGGCGAGGGTGAAGATCGCGACGGTGGCGGCCACGATGAAGGCCCGAAACGCATGGACCACGCCCTCCGCAGGCACAAAACGATCGGGGGCGCGGCGGGGGGCGTCGTGGCGCTCAGACATGTGAATCCTCCCAAGGATGGTTCGTGTTCCAGTTGTAAAGCACGGGGCGTGCCCGGTCAGGGGGCTGCATCACACCGAGATCGGATCGGCGCCGGCGGCGCGGATCCGTCAGGGAAAACACGCGGCGCACACGTCCGGCCTCAGTTTTTTGCGGGGTCACGACATCGGCGCGGTGGACGGTTTGCGCCGGCGGCGTGCGCAACTGGTGCAATCCCACCGGCGGCCCGCGCGCGGCGCTGAGAAGCGGCTGAAATGCATCCGCGTCATGCCGACGGCCGATGCGTTGGCAGGCCGGGCTGCTAGTTCGGTCCCCGCCGCGGTGTGTGCGGCCTTGAGGAATGATCATGAAGCTGCTGCCCGACCGCGTGTTGTTTGCGCTCACCGCCTTGTCCCTGGCCGCGTGTGCCGGCGGACCCGACGATCCCCCCCGCGACGACGCGGGCGCCGTCGCCGCCCCCGACGCGGGCTCCGACGGGGCGGACGGATCGGACGCCGGGGCCGCGGGCCCCGCGCACCCCGCCTGCGGGGTGTTCTTGCAGCGCTGCGTGCAGTGTCATGGGGAAGGCGCCCAGTCGCCGTCGCTGTTGCCGGAGGACGTGCCCGCCCTGGACAATGCCCCCGCCGCGGGAGCGCCGGGGCAAGTCCTGGTGGCGGCCGGCGACCCGTCGTCGTCGTACCTGTTCGCCAAGGTCACCGGCGCGCTCTCCGCCGGGCAAGGGGGACGCATGCCCCCCGGGCCCACGCCTTTGTCCGACGACGAGATCGCGCACCTCGAGGCGTTCATCACCGCGGGCGACATCCGCTGCGACGGCGACGTCACCGCGCCCGAGCCGGAGCCCCCGGTGTGGACGCCCGCGTGCCAGGTCATCGAGGCGCGGTGTACCTCGTGTCACAACCCGCAGCAGACCTATCCCGACCTCAGCCCGGCGACGCTGAGCTCGCTCATCGGGGCCCCGTCGCTGCAGGACGACGGGCAGGTGTTGGTGGTGGCCGGGGACGCGGACGCGTCATACCTGATCCACAAGGTCGAAGGCAGTCTTGGCCCGGGCCAGGGAGAGCAAATGCCACTGGAGGGTGCGTGGTTGAGTGCACCAGAGATCGACCTGCTGCGCGAGATGGTGAACAGCGGCGATCTGTCCTGTGTCGATGACGGGGTCGCGCCGGTGGACGGTCACCCCGGGTGCACGGTGCTGAACACCAACTGCACCGCCTGCCACTTCGACGGCGGACAGTTCCCGCCGCTGTTCCCGGGGGCCATCGCCGACCTCGTGGGCCAGTCCGCGTCCATCGATCCGGGCCAGACCTTGGTGGTGGCCGGCGACCCCGACGCGTCGTTCTTGGTGCACAAAATAGAGGACAGCCTGCTGGCCGGGCAGGGCGGGTCGATGCCGCCCACCGGGCTGCTCTCCGCCGCCGACGTGCAGGCGGTGCGGGACATGATCGCGACGTCGAGTCTCGATTGCGGCGACGGTGGGGGCGGCGGCGGGATTGTGCCCGGGGGGCCGATCGATGTGGGCGACGAGGTCTGCGCCGTCGACGACGGCGAGTTGGTGTGCTTGCTCGAGACCGACCCGCCGCCCTGGGCCGCGGGCACGCACTGCTCGACGGGGCAGTGGTGGCAGCACGAGGACGACGAGGAGGAGGGGCCGATGATGCATCCCGGCCTCGCCTGCGGGCAGTGCCACCTCCAGTCGGGAGACGACGACGCGATCCCCGTGGCCTATGGGGGCACGGTGATGGGGGCGCTCGATGACGAGGACGATTGCCGCGGGGTGCCGGGGGTGGCGGTGGAGCTGCTCGACATCGACGACAATGTCTTTTACTCGACCGTGACCAACGCGGCGGGCAACTTTGTGGTCACGCCCGGCGAGGTGCCGTTCCGCGCGTTCCGGGTTCGGCTCGGGCTCGACGGGCGGAGCCGGGAGATGGCCGGCCACGTGGCGACCTATGGCGATTGCAACCGCTGCCACACCGCGCAGGGGAACAACGGCGCGCCGGGTCGGGTGGTCGCGCCCTAGACGCCGAAAAGCGGGTCAAGCAAAGAAGTCGCGGACCTCGTCGGCCCGGGCCAGCGCGTCGTTGTGGCCGAGGTTGATCAGAAGCTCGCAAAAGGGGCCGTCGAACAGGATGAACGACGCCCAATCGGCCTCCTCCAGCTCTTCGGTCTGGGCCGCGGCGGTGCGGCGCAGCACCCGGTGGAGAATGGTCGAGCCCTTTTTCCACCGGTCTTTGTGGTCGCGGATGAACCCGGCCACGAGCAGGCCGATGTCTTGCGACGGGGTGAACAGCAAGGTGCGCACCTTTTTGTAGTCCGCCCCGCGCTTTTCCCGCATCAGGGCGCGCACCTGCGCGAGCTGTTGGTCGTCGAGCACCGACTCGAGCGCGCCCATCAGGGCGTTGATGCGATCGAGGATCGCGAGGTCGTACTCGAGGGGATCGAGGAGGGCGGCGCTGATCAGTTTGCCCGCGAGGAACAGCAGGCTCTGCTCGTTGGCGGGGTCGACCTCCTCGGGGGGCGGCGGGCGCATGCGGTCGATCATGGAGACCACCATCACCCGATCCGCGCCGGCGCGAAGCACGGGGGAGATGGGGGTGTTGAAGCGCAGGCCCCCGTCGACGTACAGCCCGCCGTCGATCTTGCGGGCGGGGAGCAGGACGGGGATGGCCGCGCTGGCCATGAGGTGCTCGGGCAGCAGGCGGGTGCGGCGGCTGATGCGCCGGGGATCGCCGGAGGGCACGTAGTCGACCCCGGGGGCGACGTCGGCGAACACCGAGGTGCGGCCGGTGGCGACCTCGAGGGTGGCGATGAAGATGCCCTTGGCCACGCCGGTGTCGACATTTTTGTGGAGCTGCTCCCACCAGTCGTCGTTGTCGACGAGGAACTTCATCGCGTCGGGGTCGACCAAGCTGTTGTTGCCCTCGAGGGTGGGGGCGACCCCGCGCACCACGCTGCGCAACAAGCCGAGGGGGCGGGTCTTGACCACGTCCTCCATGCGCAACCCCGACCACACCGCGGACAGCTCGCGCACGCCCATGTCCCCGCGGTGGGCGTGGGCAGTGACGTAGCCGATGTTGAGCGCGCCGATGGACGTGCCCGCAAAAAATGAAAATGGACAGGAATCGGTCTCGGACAGACCCAGCACCTCGACGATGCCGCGCAGCACGCCCACTTGGTACGCGCCCCGCACCCCCCCACCGCTCAGCACCAGCGCGGTCTCGTTCATGCCCGCAGTGTACCAAAAGGCCTCAGGACAATGCCTCTGTGCGCAGGCCCCGCAGCAACAAGGCCAGGGAGCGCCGCAGGTCGGTCTCGAAATCGTGGCGGAAGGGCGCCATCTCCTCGGCCGCGAGCACCTCCTGGGCCAGGGGCGAGGGGTGGGCCACGGGCCAGAGCCCGATCATCATCGTCACCCCGTGGTGCAAAAACTCCGCGTACTGGTCCGCGGTGAGCACCGGGCGGGCGTCGGCGAGGGCGGCGGCGACCTGCTCGAGGATGCTCAAGGACCGGGCCTTGAACGACGCGATGGTCTCGGTGGACACATTGTGCTCAAGCACCGACGGCATCGCGCTCACCAGCTCGCACATCGTCGGCCGGGCCTGGGCGGTCTTGGCCATGAGCGCGGCGAGCGCGTCATCGTCGTCGGGGTCGAGGGGGGCGAGGCCGGGGAGGAGGTCGTCGGCCCAGTCTTCCCATTCGGCCTCGAGCACGGCCAGGAGCACGGCTTCGCGGCTCTCGAAGTAGCGGTAGAGGTTGGACTTGGCCATGCCCGCGCGATCCGCGAGGGCGGTGAGGCTCAGGTCGGCGAGATCCGCCGAGCTGCGCAACAGGGCGCGGGCGGCGGCGAGGATCTGGGCCCGGCGCTGGGCCTTTTGTCCCGGCTGGCGGGCGCGCTGGAAGGACTTGGACATCGGACCTCTTGTCGGCTCTTTACAAGAGACTAACGTTCTCCTAATAAAAGACCAAGAGTCTCTTAATAAAAGAACAGCAGTCTCCAAGACCTCGTCTTCCGACTCTTCGAAAGGAACGCCACCATGGCCAAACCGCTTCTCTGTCCCCCCGACGTGTTGAACAAAGACCTCACCGGCCAAGTCGCCATCGTCACCGGGGCGAACTCGGGCATCGGGTTCGTCACCGCCCAGCAGCTCGCCGCCCAAGGCGCCCAGGTGGTGCTCGCCTGCCGGCGGGTGGCCGAAGGCGAGGCCCGGGTGGCCGAGATCAAGGCCAAGCACAAAGACGCGCGCCTGGAGGTCCGCGCCCTCGACCTCGGCGACCTGTCGTCGGTGCGGGCCTTTGCGAAGGACTTCCTCGCCGATCACGACGCGCTGCACCTGCTCATCAACAACGCCGGGGTGATGAACACCCCCCAAGGCAAAACCAAAGACGGGTTCGAGACGCAAATCGGCGTCAACCACCTCGGGCATTTCCTGCTCACCGCGCTGCTCACCGACGTGCTGAAGAAGAGCGCACCGTCCCGGGTGGTGGTGCTCTCGAGCTGCTACCACGACAAAGCCATGGGCCGCGAAGGCGAGATCGTGCTCGACGACCTGCACTTTGCCCACCGCAAGTACGACGGGTGGACCGCTTACGCGCAGGCCAAGCTCGCCAACCTGCTGCACGCCCAAGAGCTGGCCAAGCGCCTCGAGGGGACCGGCGTGACCGTGGCCAGCGTGCACCCGGGGTGGGTCCGCACCAACCTCAGCCGCCACACCGGCCCCACCTGGCTGCAGAACACCGTGCTGCGCCCGGTGTTCGCGATGTTTGGCATGATCGAACCCTGGGAAGGCGCGCAGACCACGCTCTACGCCGCCCTCGGCGACGACGTGACCGCGCACAGCGGCGCGTACTACAGCCAGATCGGGCTGTACCGCGACAAGAGCAAAAACCGCGGGGGCTGGCCGCTCGAGTCGCCCAACCCCCACGCCCACGACGACAAGATGGCGGCCGCGCTGTGGGACAAGAGCTGCGAACTGGTGGGGCTGAGCACGCCGGCGGCGCAACCTGCGGCGGCCTGACCTGGGGCTACGGGCGGCGCCACGATCCGGTTCGAAAGCCGAACCGGATCGTTTTGAGACACGTAAGCTCCTAATAAATAAGGAGAAACTCGGTTTCGTGACCCGAACCCAGAAACTGCGCGCGCGGGGGCGCCATCGGCGAGAATTGACCCACGTTCATTTTGCACCGTGGGGGCCCCGTGACCGTTCAACGCAACAGCCGCACCAGCGTCATCCAGCGCATGCGGGACATCGCCGCCCGGGCCGCACGAACCGCGGCCGAGACCGCGCAAAGCGGCTCCGCCGCGCGACAACCGAACGCGCCGCGGCGCACCCCGGCCCCCGGGCGCCCGGCCGAGACCCCGGCCCGCCGGCCCGCCGACGCCCAGACCGTGCGCGGCAGCCGCCGGCGGGGGGCGCAGACCAACCCCGCGATGGCGGCGCGGCTTTTTGGCCAGGGGGTCGCGGTGAGCGGCACCGCGCAGCTGCGGACCTCGGGAACAGTGGAGAGCCGCTCGTCGGTGGCGAGCCCGCTCGACCTCGCGGGGCGGGCCCTGGGCCAGATTCGCGACGGGGTGGCCGACACCCTCGACCAGGTCGTGCCCGAGTCGGTGCAGAACGCGGCGCGTGATGTGGGGCAGCGTTTCGCCGAGGTGCACAACCAGGTCGGCGATGCCCTGCGCGACACCCTCGGGGGGGCCACGGGGGTGGACCGGCAGATCGCGGGGCTGAACTCGCCGGGGGACACCTTCCGCATGGGCCTCGGGGGCCAAGCCGCGGCCGGGGTTCAGGTCGGGGGCCGGGCCGAGATGGAGGTGGCCCGCACCGACGAGGGCTACACCGTGACCGTGTCGGGCGAAGCCTCGGCCGGGGTGTTCGGCCGGTTGGGGGTGCGCACCGGCGTGCTCGACGCCGGGGTCAGCGGCGAAATCAACGCCACGGGGCGTGTCTCGGTGGAGGCGACCTACGCCACCCGCGCGGAGGCCCAGGCCGCGGCGCGCACCATCGCGGGCATGACCATGGGCGGAGCGCTCGGTCCTGCAGGGACATTGTTGACGGGGTCCACCGCGGGCGACGAGATGCGTGACTTCCAAGAGCACGTGACCGCCACCCGGGTGCGGCGGGAGATCTCGGGCGAGGTCGCGGCCGAGCTCGGGGTCCAGGTCGGGCACGCGGGCCTCGGGGGCTCGGCCGGGGTCGAGGCGCAGATGTCGATGGAGATCGAGATGCGGCCGGGACAGGACCCGACGATGATCATCGGCAGCTCCATCACCGGCCGCGCGAACATCTCGCTCGGCACCGGCGAGCTGGACCTGCCCGGCGGGGGCGAACTCGACCTCGCCGAGGCCGGCGGGGAAGGCACATTGCGGGTGGAGAGCCGCATCCCCCTCGAGGGCATTTCGCCGGCCGCGGCGGTGGCCGATCCCAGCGCGGTGCTCGCGGCCAACCCGTCGCTGATGCGAGGGGCCCAACACACCATCGGCGCCGACGTGGTGGTGCAGGGCGGCGGCATGGTCCTGACCCCTGGGCTCGGCGCCCCGGGGGCCCAGCACCGCGGCGGTGCGCTCAACGCGTCCATCGCCGCCACCGTGTCCCAACAGGATCTGCAGCGGGCCACCGCGCGCATCTTCGACGGTGACCTGCGCGGGGCGCTGCGGGGGCTCTCCGAGGGCAGCCAGATCGACGTCAACCTCGAGGCGGTCGACCGCCGGGGGCAGGACATCGACGTCGACATCCAGGGCGCGGTGTTTCGCTTTGGGGTCGAGGCCGAGTACATGACCCGCGACGTACACCCGGTGTACCGCTTCCAAGGCTCGGCCGCGGATCTTGGCCGGGACGCCTCGGACTTCTTCGACCGCCTCACCGACATCGGCGGCTGAGCCATCCAGAGGCCGAGGATGTCCCGCGCGATTCTATGCAGTAACAGTGCGGACTGACGCGGTGGGCCCGCGGGCGGGGGTCACCCCTCGTCGCGGACGGGCAACACCATGGGCTCGGCGGGGGTGCGCCGGAAGGGCCGCGGCAGCGCCGCCTTGATCGACTCCTCGAGCGCGTCGAGCAGGTCGGTCTTCCAGGTGTTGCGCAGGTGCACGAGCCCCACCTCGCGGGCGGGGGTGGGGCCGGAAAAGGCGCGGACCTGCTTTTTGCGCACGTCGCGGCCCAGGCGTTGGGCATAGGTCTCGGGCACGATGGTGTAGCCCTCGGCCGCGTCGATGAGGTTGCGCAAGGTGTCGAAGCTGCCGGCTTCGAACGTGACGGTGGCGAGGTGGCGCTGGCGGGTGTCGCGGTTGCAGAGCGCGAGGGTCTGGTGCCGCACACAATGCCCTTCCTCGAGCAGCCACATGCGGTCCGGGTCGAGGGCGGTGACCTCGACCTCGTCGTGGTCGAGGAGCGGCTCGCCCTCGGCCGCGTACAGATAGAACGGGTCCACAAACAGCGGCCGCTCGACGAGCCGGGGCTCGTGCAGGGGAATGGCGAGCAGGCCCACGTCGAGGGTCTGGCGCTTGAGGCCGCGCAGGATCTCTTCGGTGGTGCGCTCCTCGATGGTCAGCTGCACCAAGGGGTGGGCCTTGGCGAACCCCTGGACAAACCAGGGCAGCACGTAGGGGGCGAGGGTGGGGATGATGCCGAGGCGCACCGCCCCCGCGCGTTGCTCGAACTTGCCTTGGGCCAGGCGCACCAGGCGCTCGTGGGCCGCGACCACCACCTGGGCCTGTTCGATCACCGCCGCGCCCCGTTCGGTCACGGACACGGGCTTGTTCTGGCGTTGGAACAGGGCGATGCCGAGCTCTTCTTCGGCCTTGCGGATCTGGGTGCTGAGGGTGGGCTGGGAGACGTGGCAGGCCTTGGCCGCTTGGCCGAAGTGGCCGTGTCGGTGGACCGCGAGGATGTATTTCAGCTGTGTTATCGAGGGCATACGAGAACTCGGAAGAGCATAGGGACAATCTATGGACAAATAGTAACAATCGGTTGGGCAAATCATCCAATCAGACCGAGGATGCCTGCGAGAGTCTCGCGCCGCTCTGTGGGTCCCGTGTTTAGGCGCCAGGAGGTCTGCCATGTTCCGACGAAGTCTTCTCATGTTCGGCGCGGCGGTCGCCACCCTCGCGACCGGCGCGCTCGCCAACAACTACCTGGGTCTGCCCCCCCTGCCGGTGCCGGCGGACAACCCGATCACCCCGGCCAAGGTCACGCTGGGGGACAAGCTGTTCCACGACGTGCGGTTCTCGAGCACGGGCACGGTGTCGTGCGCGACGTGTCACGACGCCCAGACCGGGTTCACCGATGGCCCGCGCTCGGTGTCCGAAGGCATCGAGGGCAAGACCGGCACCCGCAACGCGCCCACTGTGCTCAACGCCGCGTTCAACGACAGCCAGTTCTGGGACGGCCGCTCGCCCGACCTCGAGGACCAGTCCCAGCATCCGTTCACCAACCCGGTGGAGATGGGGCTCAAGGATCACCAACCCATCGTCGATATCGTGAAGAGCGACCCCGCGTACCAGAAGATGTTTCAAGAGGCGTTCGGGGTGTCGTCGGACCAGGTCACCTTCGCTCACGTGCAAAAGGCCATCGCCACCTTTGAGCGCACCATGGTCGCGGGCAACTCCCCCTTCGACCAGTGGTTCTACGGGGGGAAAGAGGACGCGCTGACCGACCAACAAAAGCGCGGCTACGAGCTGTTCATCGGCAAGGCCCGGTGCGCCGACTGCCACACCATCGAGCAGACCCACGCGTCGTTCACCGACGGCAACTTCCACAACATCGGGGTGGGGGTGAACAAAATCCGTGACGACGTGGAAAGCCTGGCCTCGGCGTTCCTCAAGGCCAAACGCACCACCGAAGAGGTCGACGTTGAGGTGTTGACCAACCCCAAGAGCTCCGAGCTCGGCCGCTTCGCGGTGGAGACCAACTTCGACGGCCTCGGGGCGTTCAAGACGCCGACCCTGCGCAACATCGAGCTCACCGCCCCGTACATGCACGACGGCAGCATCAAGACCTTGGAGAAGGTGGTGGAGCACTACAACAACGGGGGCGTGACCAACCCCGGGGACCCGGTGAGCGACTTTCTCGCAGGGGGCATCCGTCCGCTCAACCTCGAGAAACAAGAGCAGGCGGACCTGGTGGCGTTCATGAAGGCGTTGACCAGCGCGTCGATCCCGAAGCCTCAGTTCGCCGCCGCCCCCGCCGCCCCCGCCAAGGGCAAAGCCAAGAAGAACACCTCGCGCAAGAAATAGGGCCTAGCCGCTTTTGCTTCGAAAGGATTTTGACATGAAGATCAACAACGCCACCCGTCGCGGATTTCTGAAGTCCACCGGCCTCATCGCCGCGACCTTGCCCTTTACCCAGGTCAAGCTCGCCTTCGCCGGGGACCACCCCGACATCAACATTGCCTACATCTCCGACTCACACCTGCAGCACATCAAGGGCACAGAGTTCGTGCGGAACTGGGACCGGGGCCTCATCCGGGCCATCGCCGAGACCAACCTGCTCGACCCCCAGCCCGATTTTATTGTCTACGGCGGGGACCTCGCCCAGCTCGGCAAAAAGGAAGAGCTGGACCACGGGGCGGAGATGATGGCCAAGCTCAAGGCCCCGGTGAAGTACGTGCTCGGCGAGCACGACTTCTACCTCGACATGGGCGCCTATTGGGAAAAGCTGTTCGGCGGCAAGCAGTACTACAGCTGGGACCACAAGGGCGTGCACTTCGTGGTGCTCAACAGCATCCTCACCTACGACAAGTGGATCAACAAGTGGCCGTCCGCCGCCGAGCGGATGAACCAGATGGCCGGCCTCGACAATCCCAATGGATCGCCGTTCATGATCGGGGATGCGCAGTTCGCGTGGCTCAAGCAAGACCTCGCCAAGGTGGCCAAGGACACCCCGGTGGTGGTCTTTTCGCACTCCCCGCTGCAGAAGATCTACAAGGGCTGGAACTTCTGGACCGAGGAGGCGGAGGACATCCAAGCGGTGCTCAACCAGTTCAGCAATGTGAACGTCATCTACGGGCACGTGCATCAGATTCAGTACAACCGCATTGGCAACATCAACTTCCACTCGGTGATGGCCACCGCCTGGCCCTGGCCCTATCCCGAGAGCTACGCCCAGGCCGAGAGCCACCTCCCGGTGCTCACCGTGCCCATGAACCGCGCCGACCCGTTCCACGAGCGGGACGCCACCGGCTGGCAGCTCATTGACGTGCACACCGGGCGGCCGACGCTGTCGTACAACCTGTACAACAACGAAAACCGTGTGGTGGGGCCCAACGACCAAGGCGTGCCCGAGGACAAGCAGTACGCCTCCCGCGCCACCGCCCCGCAGAAACATTACTGACCGAACCCCGTTTCCGTTTTTGGAGGAATCATGAACCGCAAGACAATCATCGGCGCGGTGTTCGCGCTGCTCGCCACCGTGCTCGTCGGCACCCAAGCCCTCGGCGACACCTTCACCGAGAAGGACGTCGACCGCTGGATGCAGCAATACAAGGCGGTGGCGGCCAAAGGGCGCACGCTCTGGACCAGCCCCGCGCTTGGCACCAATGGCGTGGCCTGTGCACAGTGCCACCCCAACGGGGCCAACACCCACCCTGAGACCTACCCCAAGTACCAAAAGCAACTCGGCAAGGTCGTGCCCATCCGGGAGATGATCAACTGGTGCATCCAAAACCCGCTCCAGGGCGAGCCCTTGGCCCTCGACGACGAACGCATGTGGGCCATCGAGGCCTACCTGCAGTGGGAGCGCCGCGGGGTCAAGATCGAGCCCGGGAAGCACTGATGCTTGGCGCATGGGCATTGTGTGCAGCGGTGGCGGCGGCGTCCCCCGCCGTCCCCACGGTGCAGAGCTTCGTCGACGCCTACGGCGCGCCCAGCAAGAGCATCGACGAGACCGCCCGGGTCAAAAGCCCCGACGAGCCCTTGATGCTCTACTGGATGCAGACCAAGGCCGCCCCCCTCGGGGTGGGGCCGGCGTTGCCGGGTACGCTGGTGGCGAATTTCTCGCCACGGAAGGCGCTCCCGACGAGCCCGCTGTCGCGTTTCACGTTCTTGGCCATGGCCGGGCCCGCGGAGGAAAAGGCCCTGATCGACGCGCTGCGCGCGCAGGGTGCGATCCGGGGTGACACCGTGGTGGCGCGGCGGGGCGGGAAGTTTCGCGAGCTGTCGGTGGTGTTGCCGGGGGGCACGTCGGGCACCGTGGCCCTGCGCCTCGACAGTGGGGGGCCCGCGATGGCCGATGGGCGCCCGGCGCCGACGCTGTGGATGGACATCCGGCGGCCCTGAGACGCACCGCGAAAAGGCGCGCCCCCCCCCCGGGGCGCGTCTTTTTTTTGTGCCCCGACGCGGCGGGGGCGTGGTCTGGGCGGCGGCGAGTTCGTACAACCGGGAACACCTTTCTGTGGGGGAACAGATGACAGATTCGATTTATCCCAAGCGCTGGCCGGTCAAGGACCCGTCGGTGCTTCAGCTCTATTCGTTGCCGACGCCCAACGGGCAAAAGGCGGGCATTGTCCTCGAGGAGCTCGAGCTGCCCTACGAGGCGCACAAGGTCGACATCATGGCCGACGAGCAGTTCGACGAGGACTACATCGCCATCAACCCGAACTCGAAGATCCCGACCCTGATCGACCCCGACGGGCCGGACGGAAAGCCGCTCGCGATCATGGAGTCGGGGGCGATCTTGATGCACCTCGCGAACAAGACCGGGCGGCTGCTCCCGGAGAATCCGCGGGCCCGGTCCGAGGCGATCCAGTGGTTGTTCTTCCAAATGGCGAGCGTGGGGCCGATGTTCGGGCAGTTCGGTCACTTCTATAAGTTCGCCAAGGGCAAGACCGACGAGTATGGGGCCGAGCGCTACAGCAAAGAATCCAAACGGCTGTTGAAGGTTCTCGACGACCAGCTCGCGGACCGCGACTACCTCGCGGGCGAGTACTCCATCGCGGACATCGCCCACGTGGGGTGGATGAAGAGCTTCGAGTTCTACGGCGCGGTGGAGCACATCGGCTTCCACGACCACAAGAATGTCGTTGCATGGGTGGACCGCATCTGGGAGCGCCCCGCGGTCCAGCGCGGCATCAAAGTCGCGGGCTGACGACGGTGACGACCGGGCCCCGCCCAGGCTAGGGTGGGGCCCGGAGGAGCGTATGTCCGAGAGCAACATCGAAGAACTCACCGCCCAGGCGGTGGCCGCCCAAGAAAAAGTCGACGAGGCCAAAGCCACGCTCAAGGCGGCGGAGGATGTGCTCGCCGGTCTCGAGGAGGAGCTCGGGGCCGCCCTGGCCGCGAGCGGCGAGACCCAGGTGAAAGCGGCGGAGCGCTACGTGACCCTGAGCGTGACCCACCGGTGGTCGGTGCCCAAGGAGTCGAGCGACAACCTGCTCGCGGCGCTGAAGACCCACCAGCCGGATCTGGTCAAAGAATCTGTGCACAGCTCCACGCTGAACAAGTTCGCCAACGAGATGAACGCGCGCGACGACGCCCCCTCGTGGTGGGCCGAGGTCAAGGCCCTGCTCGTCGAGAAGACCTCGCAGGCGGTGCGCATCACCAAGAGCAAGCCGAAGAAATGAACGACGCATGAGCGAGGCCGAGGGGGCCATCCCCCGCTGGCGGTTCTGGCTCAACATCGTGGTCAACACGGTGCTGTTCAAGGTCGCGTGGTGGGTGTGCGTGCTCGGCGGCGCGTGGGGACACCCCTGGGCGGGGGTGCTGATGACGCTGCCCGCTTTGCCCTTGCACGCCTGGCTCGTCGGCGCGTGGCGGGCCGAAGCGGTGATCATCCTGTCCGCGGGCATCTATGGATACCTGGTGGACTCCGCGCTGGTGCTGAGCGGCCTGATGGTGTTCCCGGAGCGGGCGCAGCTGCTCGGACCGAGCCCCCTGTGGATGGTGATGTTGTGGATGGGTTTTGGGGCCACGGTGCGGACCGCGTTGCGGTTCTTGTTTGCCCGGCCCTGGATCGCGGTGCTCACCGGCGCGGTGGTGGGCCCGCTGTCGTATCGCGGCGGGGAGGCTTTGGACGCGGTGTGGATCGACAAGTCGACGTCGACCACGGCGTGGCTGGTGGTGATGTGGGCCCTCGGCATGGGCGGGCTGTCGGCCCTCTTGCGCGGGACCGACGCCCGGGCGCGGCGGGGCCTGGACGGGTAGAGCGCGTCCGCCGCCCCACCGCCAGGAGGCGGTCAGCTCTGCTCGGGGGGGTCGGGGGGCGCGAGACCGTCGATCAGGCCCGCGGCTTCGATGTTGCGCAGCAGGTCGATGCGGGTGCGGAGCTGGCAGCGCAGCGGGACCTCGATGTTGGGCAGGGTGACCTGGGCGGTCTCCTCGATGGACACCGGCACGTCGGTGGCGCGGATGCGGAGCTTGCCCCGGATGGGAATGTCGAGGGCGAGGGGGAGGCGGGCCTTGATGGGCACATTGACATTGCCGAGCCCGAACACGCTGGTCTGGATGGTGGTGTCGAGCGGGAGCTCGGTCTGGATGGGGATGTCGGCCTCGATCTCGATGTCGTGATCGATGTCGATGTCGGTGTGCAGGGACACGGGCACGTCGAGGGTGGCATCGAACGCCACCGGGATGCGCTCGTCGACGTCGACCATCACCGGGATGCGCCGGCCCTCGAGCAGCGACACGAACTTTTCCCGGAGGGCGTTGAGCTCGATCACCGCCGCCTGCGACCGGCGCCAGAGCACGAGGATGCCCAACGGGACGAGCCAGGCGAACACCACCAGGGCGGCCAGCCACCACTTGAAGTTGAACATCTCGAGGGTCTGCACGAGGTGCTCGAACTTGCCCGGCCCGATGACCAACGGCGGGGCGAACAGCAACGGAACCAGCACCAGCGGGCCGGCCGCCACCAGCACCACCAACGCGAGCTGGGTGATGCGGCGCAGGGACATGAGGAAGGCTTGCAGCCGCCCGAACATGCCCCACGATGGCACGGCCACCGGGAGGCAGCCATTTTGCGACCTGGGGCAGGGCGCCCCGGCGGGCCGGGCCCGGGGCAAAATGCCTCGTGGCCGCGGGGCCAACCCGGGCGAACCTCGTCGTGGCCTGGCTTGGCACAGTCCTCGCAGTCTTTCAGGGCGAGCGGACGCACCGCCCGATTTGTACGACGCCGCGCCCGGTGCGCGGACACGAAAAAGGAGACGATATGACGACCGAAACGAACACGACGACGAAGAGCAATCAACAAGACAGCGCGCACTGGAGCGACCAGGACTACACGGTGTTCTCGACCCTCGACACCAAGCTGCGCAAGTTCGAGGCGGCGATGAAAAACAAGCGCGACGACGTCGAGAAGAGCGCGGCCGAGTTCACCGAGAAGGCCAAGGCCCGGCGCGAGCAGGCCAAGGAGGCCATCGACAAGATCGGAACCGGGGCCAAAGAATCCGGCGAGAACCTCAAGATGGCCGCGCGCCAGGCGCTCGACCGGTTCAAAGCGTCCATGTCCGACGCGGAGGATGCCTGGAAGGGCAGCAACCACGACGTGCAATAGCAATGGCGAGCCGGCGCGGCCGCGGCGTGGTGTCGCGGCGGCCGGCTCCGCATGACGCATGTGCCCCGAGGCCCGGAACCCAGGTGTTCCGGGCTTTGTGGGTTCTGTCCGGGAAAACAAGAAACTGTCTTCGCCTGTCTTTTCATCCCTGGTCCCGCCGCGTAACCGCCCCGTGGAACGCACATGCGCCTGACGTTAAAGCTCGCTGCGGTTTGGATTTCACTGATGATGCTGGTGCTCAGCGCCATGGCGTGGTTCCACGCCCGGCGGCTGTTCGAGCTGCAAGAGCGCGACCTCGTCAACGACCAACAAATCCTGGCCCGGGCCTTGGCCCCCGCCCTGCGGGAAATGTGGCGGACGTCGGGGCAGGCGCGGGCTCTCGAATACGCCGAGCTCGCCGACGCCCGCCGGCAGAACACCACCATCGACATCACCCCGTTGGAGGATGGCTTGGTGGTGCCGCCCGAAGAGGCCGATGAGCTGATCACCGAGGTGGTCGACGACGCGGTGCTGACCGAAACGATCATCCTCACCCCCGACGGGCCGTGGCGGTTGGTGGTGCGGCGGGACACCCGCGCGCGGCGCACCGACATTCAGTCGTTGTTTGTGCGCGACGGGGTGCTGTTCGGGGTGTTGGTCCTCCTCGCGGGGGCGCTGGCCACGTGGCTGGGCCACTTCGTGGTCGGTCGGCGCACCGGGGAGCTGCACGAAGCGGTGCTGGCGCGGTCCCGCGGCGAGACCCTGCGGGTCGACGACAGCGGCCGCGACGAGCTGAGCGAACTCGCGGCCGCGTTCAATCACATGACCGCTTCGTTGGCCTCCGCCGAGAGCCGCATCGCCGACGAGCGCCGGCGCCGGGCCCGGGCCCTCAACCAGCTGCGCCACTCCGATCGCCTGGCCGCGGTGGGGCGCATCGGGTCGTCGATGGCGCACGAAATCGCCACCCCGCTGAACGTGATCTCCGGCTATGCCCAAATGCTGCCGGACATGGACGAGGAGTCGGAGCGCGCCGAGGTCAAGGACCTCATCGTGGGCCAGGCGGGCCGCATCTCGGATCACCTCCGGGCGTTGCTCGACTACTCGCGCCGCAACAAGGTGGAGATGACCGCGACCAAGCCGGGGGACTGCCTCAACGAAATCCGGCTCTTGCTCGCCCCGCTGCTCGACGACCACGGCATCAAGCTCACCCTCGGGGCGGTGACCGACATCTCGTTCATCGGGGCCCAGCAGCTCGTGGCCGAGGTGCTCACCAATTTGGTGACCAACGCGATGAAGTTCATGCCCGATGGCGGAACCATCGAGGTCGCGGCCCACTATTGGCAGGATGTGTCCTCCCCCCCGGCGTTTCGCGCCGGGCCGCACGTGGTGTTCGCGGTGAAGGACGAAGGGCCGGGCATGGACGAGGCCACCCGGCGCCGGGTGTTTGAGCCCTTTTACACCACCAACGACAAAGGTGGCGGCACCGGGCTCGGGCTGTCCATCTGCATGGACATTCTCGACGAACACGAAGGCTATTTGGACGTCGACAGCGCCCCCGGCGAGGGGTCGACGTTCTATGCGGGCTTCCCGGTGGAAGCCCGACAGGAGCAGACGGCATGAGCGAAGCACGCATTCTCATTGTGGACGACGATTTGGCGTTGTTGGACATGCTGTCCAAAGGCTTGGCCAAGCGCGGGTTTGAGGTGGAGACCGTGACCACGGTGGCCGATGCCCAGGCCCGGGTGGGACCCGACGCCTACGATGTGGTGGTCACGGATTTGCGGATCTCGCAGGACGACAGCGGGATGCACGTGGTGCGGCACGTACAGAAGGTGGCGCCGGATCTGCCGGTGGTGATGTTCACCGGGTTCGGATCTGTGAAGAGCGCGGTCGCGGCCATGCGGGACGGGGCGTACGACTTTCTGCAAAAGCCCGTCGACCTCGACGTGCTCGAGGCCGCGGTGCGCCGCGCCAGTGAGCGGCACGCGTTGCTGCGGGAGCTTCACCAGCTGCGGGACGCCCAAGGCGGCGCGCCCATTCCCCTCGTGGGGGACAGCCCCGCGCTGGAGCGCATGGTCGAGATGCTCAACCGGGTCGCAGACAGTGACATGCCGGTGTTGGTCACGGGGGAGACGGGGACGGGCAAAGAGCTCGCCGCGCGCACCCTGCACGGGCAGAGCAGCCGGCGCGATGGCCCGTTCATCGCGGTGAACTGCGCGGCGCTGCCGCAGCATCTGCTCGAGAGCGAGCTGTTCGGCCACAAGAAGGGGGCGTTCACCGACGCGAAAGCGGACAAGGACGGGCTGTTCGTGGCCGCCAAAGGGGGGACCCTGTTCCTCGACGAGATCGCGGAGCTTCCGCTCGATTTTCAAGCCAAGCTGCTGCGGACCCTGCAGGAGATGACGGTGCGCCCGGTGGGCGCGGTCGAAGAGGTGAAGCTCGACGTGCGGCTGGTGTTCGCCACCCACAAGGACCTCGCCGACGAGGCCGCGGAGGGACGGTTCCGCGAGGACTTGCTCTACCGCATCCAGGTCGTCGAGCTGTCGTTGCCCCCGCTGCGCGCCCGCGGCCACGACGTGCTCAAGCTGGCCCAGGTGTTTTTGGAAGAGGCCAACACCGAAGCGCACCGGGCGGTGAAGGCGATCTCTCCCGAGGCGGCCAAGCGCCTCCTGGCGCACGACTGGCCGGGCAACGTGCGCGAGCTCAAGAACGCCATCCGCCACGCGGTCGCGTTCTGCCCTGGCGACGAGCTGCGCCGCGAAGACCTGCCCGACCGGGTCCAACACGCGGCCGCGGAGTCCCCCGCCCCGATGAGCTCGGATCCGACCCAGCTGGTGAGCCTGGCCGAGCTCGAGCGGTCCTACATCCAGCGGGTGTTGGCCGCGTCGGGCCACAACAAGACCGAGGCCGCGCGCGTGCTCGGCATCGACCGGCGCACGCTGTACCGCAAGCTCAAGGAGTACGAGGCCGAAGAAGGCGCGGCCTGACCCTCGGGGTGGGGCGGTTTTGCCGGGCGGGACATAATGCCCCGCCGGGTGGTCGAGTTCGTGCGGTGAAATCGCGGCATCGAGCTTGCAATGTAAATGGGCATGACGTGTTGGAGACGCCCAGTTTTCGTCGCGTTGTCGGCCGCGCTGCTCAGCGTGGTCGGCGCCTGCGAAGACAACCGAACCGCGTACCGCCACCGCGTCGACTATCTCGCGCCGCCGGTCGACGGGGGACGGAGCCGCTTGACCCGCGTGCCGCCCCCGACCACGCCGAGCGACGCCGACGAAGACCCCGCCGGGCCCGGGTCCGCCGGAACCCAGACGGGCATTCGTCCTTGACCCTTCACCCCCCGGCCGGCGCCGCGCCGGCCCTGCATTGCCATGACCGACGAGACAACAACATTGCCCGAAGCCCTTGGTCCCGACCACCGTCACGTATCGCCGGGCGCGCCCAGTCCGGGGTCGCGCCGCGAGTTCGACCGGCGGCTCGAGACCCGCTACGCGCGGGGGGCGGCGCGCCTCAAGACGCTGCGCGCCAGGGTGGTCGAGCCAGGCAATGGCATTGACGGCGACCGGGTCCGGCGCTGTTTGTCGTCGGCGCTCGACCTCCAAGACCGCCTGCGCTGGCAGCTCGACCAGCGACGCGCCCTGCGGCCGGGGCAAGCCCGGGCCCAACCGGACAACGCCCTGCGCATGCTGGCCGACTTCCAGGCCGCGGTCAGCGCCCTCGAACAAGCCGTGACCGCGGCGCCGGATCCGGCATCCAACATTCGGACCCTGACGTCGTTCGACGACGGCTAGGCATCGATTCCCACCATGCCAAGGCATGACGGCGCGACCGCGGTCGGGCCCGGGATGCGTGCTGCCCTCTCCTCGAGAACGGCCGCCGGGGACCCGACGAAACGAACCCACGAACCTAAAAATGAAACTGGAAAGGATCACCATGACCATGCCCGGCAAACTCTACGCCACCCGCCTGAACATCGACGTGTCCGATCGCAAGCTTCTCGGTGAGCACCTCAACCGTGCGCTGGCTTCGATCGTCGACCTCCACAGCCAGGTGAAGCAGGCCCATTGGAACATCAAGGGGCCTTGGTTCTTCGCGCGGCACGAGCTGTTCGACAAAATCGCGGCCAATCTCCTCGCCTTCGCCGACGACGTGGCGGAGCGCGCGTCCGCTTTGGGCAACGTGGCCGCCGGCACCGCCCAACACGCCTGCGAGCTGTCCATCCTCGACGGGTACCCCGACAAAGCGGTGAGCGGCCAGGAACACCTGCGGCACCTCGCGGATCGCTACGGACAGGTGGTGTCCATGCTGCGGGAGAGCACCACCGTGGCCGGCAAAAAGGATCCCGTGACCGAGGACCTTTTGATCAGCACCTTGTCGCAGCTCGAGCAGGACCTTTGGTTCCTCGAGAGCCACCTGCACGATTGAAGAGATCGGGCCGCGCCCGCCGCGGTCCTCTCCGTCCCCGCGGTGCGCACAGGTCGTGCGGCCGCTTCCCCCGACGACAAACCAGGCCACCATGACCCGCCCACTGCCCACCGACCGCCCGCGCCACGTCCGGCTGACCCGCCAGGACGAGCCGATTTGGCTCCCGGCCCAAGACATTGTGGCCATCGAGCCCGTGGGGCCCGCGCCGCGGCCTGAGCTGGCCCACACCGACGTGACCTACCTCGACCGCCGGGGGCCGCGCGCGCGGGAGCGGGTGGTGCGCGTCGACGAGGCGCCCGAGGTGGTGCGGGCCCGCGCGCGGGTGGTGCAGCATCGGGTGGCGCGCCCGCCGCGCTTGTTCCGCGCGTTGCGGGGGCTCGCCGCGGGCCATGCCTTCGCCGGCCAAACCGCCTGAACGGAGCTTCGGAATCGACGAGGAGACAAATCGGTTGCCGTCGGGCAAAGGGCGCATTGATTCCGCCCGTGATTCGTGTGATGGGGCGAACAACGCGCAGACCTTGTTCCGCGGACATTCCGCGTGGAGGACCCGTGAAGACAATCCCCTACATCACCCCGACCGCTCTTCGCTTCGCCAGTGCTTGGACCGCGGTCGCGCTTTTGCTGTGTGCCTCGGCCGGCCGCGCGCAGGACGCAGGGGGCGGGACGACCCACGAGGGGGAGACGGGAGCGACCCTCAAGGCCGCCGACGGCTCGGACCTCCCCGAGATGGGCCCGATCTACTTCGAGTTTGGCCTCGAAGACCTCACCGCCGAGTCCCGGGGCAACCTCGACGCCCTGGCCGAGAAGCTGGTGTCCAATCCCGAGCTCAAGGTGACCATCGAGGGCCACGCCGACGAGCGGGGGAGCAGCGAGTTCAACATCGCACTCGGTGAGCGGCGCGCCGAGGGGGCGCGCAAATACCTCATCGCCAAGGGCGCGAAAGAGGACCAGGTCCGCACCATTTCCTACGGGGAAGAGCGGCCGGTCGACGAACGGCAGAACGAAGAGGCGTGGGCCAAAAACCGCCGCGACCAGTTCCGGATGGGCGGCCGCCTGTCCCCGCAAGACGCGGGGCAGGGCGACGGCAACGGCGACGCCGACGCCAACAAGAACAAAGACGACGCCGACAAGAACAAGAACAACGGCCAAGACGACGCGAACAAGAATGGCCAGGGCGACGGCAACAACACCGACAACGACGGCACGCTGTTTGGCCAGTCCTACCTGTTCTGGGGGGGCGTGGCCTTGACCACCGTCGGCGTGGTCGGCGCGGTCGCGGGCGCGGCCGGCGCCGGGGTCGGCGGGTACATCTACGCCAACCCGGGCGCGGTCAACGTCGACCCCCAGTACGGCCTGTACGCCGCCATCGGCTTTGGCGTGCTCGCCGTGGTCGGGGTGGTGGCGGCGGCGGCCGGGGGCGGCATCATCGCCTACGACCTGCTGTCTGAGTGACGCGAGATTGTTCCCCGCCCGTGGTCATTCCATGACCAATCGTGGCGGGGCGATGACGCGGGCCCGATATCTCTGAACCCAGCCCCGGGGGACACATCCCCGGTGAGGAGCTGTGTTTGAGATGAGCGCCCGCGTTACTTTTTCCCGTTCGAACACCGTGCACCACGCCCTGAAGCAGGCGGTGGACGGTTATTTTTTGCGCACCGGCAAGACCCGTTTTGCCGACGGCCGCTTCTTCGCCAAAGCATTGGCATTGCTCTTGGTGCAGGCCGGGCTGGGGGCGGCGATTCTGTTCGCCGGCACCCACGGGGTGCACGGGGCGTGGCTGCTGCTGATGTGCGCGGGGCTGGGCTTCGTCATCGCGCAGATCGGGTTCAACGTCGGGCACGACGCGATCCATGGGGCGGTGAGCCCGCGCAAATGGATCAACACCCTGTTCGGCTGGACCTTCGATTTGGCGGGGGCCTCGAGCGTGACCTGGGCGACGTCGCACAACTTCGTGCACCACACGTACACCAACATGGTGGGCCTCGACCACGACCTCGAGCCCGGGCCGTACATGCGCTTTTACGAGCGAGACGATGTGTTCTGGCTGCATCGTTTTCAGCACGTGTACGCGTGGTTTTTGTACGGGCTGACCACCATCGTGTGGGTGTTCAAGAAGGACTTCGTGCAGGCCCTGACCCCCGATTTGCGTTCTGGTCGTCGTCCCCCCCGCAAGGTGATGGCCCAAGTCGTGGCCTGCAAGCTCGTGCACTGGGCGGTGTTCTTGGCCCTTCCCCTCGCGGTGCTGCCCCACGCCTGGTGGCAAGTTCTGCTCGGGTACTTCGTGATGCACTACTTCGTCGGCTTCACCCTCGCGGTGGTGTTTCAGCTCGCGCATTGCGTCGAGGGACCGGTGTTCCCCGAGGTGGACGGCGCGTATGACCGACCGTGGGCCGAGCACCAATTGCTCACCACCGCCAACTTCGCCACCGACAGCGCATGGGCATTGGCCTTGACCGGCGGGTTGAACCACCAGGTCGAACACCACCTGTTCAGCAAGATCAGCCACGTGCATTACCCCGCGTTGCGCCCGCTGGTGCGGGAGGTGGCCGCGGCCCATGGCCTGCCCTACCACGAGCACCCCACCTTCCTCGGCGCGGTGGCGTCGCACTACCGGCAGATGCGCGCCTTTGGCCAGCCCCGGTCCCCCGTCGTCGACGAGCCGGTGGCGACCTTGCCCGACCGGCCCGCGCTGTCGGTGCGCTGATGCTCAGAACGGGTTGTTGAGGAGCTTCTCCCGCACCGGGCTCGAGCAGCCCCCCATCGGGGTTCCGCCGCAGAACGGTTGGTCCGCCCAGGCGTCGTCCCCGGCGAAGCCGAGGGGGCCGAGGTCGGTCACCAGGGGGGCGTCGGGTTCGCCCGCGTTTATGACCGGGGGCAGGAGCACCACGCCCCCGTCGTCGGGGGCGCAGGTCTCGACCAAACAAGGGATAAAAAACGCGTCCGCGCAGAGCGTCGCGTTGCCGTAGGTCGCGTGTTTGGCCTCGGACGCGGCGACAACCCAGCGGGTCGCGCCGTCGACCACGGCGTACACAAGCTCGGTGTCGAGGGCCTCGTCGACGTAGACCCGGCCGTGGTCGGTGGCGGTGCCCTCGTGCGCGGCGGTGTAGGCCTGGGTCACCCACATGTCATTGCCGGCGCCGTCGTCGGCATCGCCCCGGAGGACGAGCGCCACCCGCTCGGAGTCGCCGTGGTGGGCGGTGAGGCCACAGCTTCCGTAGTCCTCGCTGTAGCCGAGCATGACGTAGACCCGGACCTCCACCGGCGCGAGGGCGACGAGCTCGACCCGGCCGACCTGGGCGAGCACCGCGTCGTCGTCGGTGAGGTGGGGTTCGTCGTCGGACAGGCGCACCGCGGGCCGGGCCGCCTCGAGCACGGCTTGTTCCCACTGGTCGTCGAGGCCGTCGAGGTCGAGGTCACAGCCCACGCAGGTGGCGAGGGCGGGGCCCGCGCCGACGATGTGCAGCCCCGTGCCGGGGAGCTTCTCGGTGACGACCCCGGCCGGACCTGCATCCACGCTGGCCGCGTCCGGGGCGGCCGCGTCCGGGGCGGCGGCATCCAGCGGGCCTGCGTCGAGGGCGGCGGCCCCGGCGTCGGCATCGACGAGCCCAGCGTCCAGACCGCCCGCGTCGGGTACGCCGGCGTCCTGTGCGCCCGCGTCGTGAACGCCCGCGTCGTGAACGCCCGCGTCGGGTATGCCGGCGTCTTGTCCGCCCGGACCGGGGCAGGCCGCCCAGAGCAGGCTCAGTGACACAGACAGCAGGGCTCTGGTGGTTCGACCCATCCGGACACAATACCGCAATGCGTCGGGTCGGGCGCGCCACCGGTTGGTCGAGGCGCGCCACGATCTGGCCGGGGGGCGGGTCTTCAGAACGTTTTCAGCGGGGGACGGCGCGGGCCCAATTGACGGGCGGTCGTCGACGACCGTCGATGGAGCATGGCCAAAAAGCACATCGCAATCGTCGCTGGGTGGGGAATGGTGTTGGCGCTGTCGTGCACGGGCGCGAGCGGGGACGACGCGCCGGACGGGGGCGGCGACAACCCCGCGGACGGCGGCGACGAGGACGGGGACGACGCCGGGGTGTCCGGTGACGGTGATGGGGACGGTGATGGGGACGGTGGGGACGGAGACGGCGATGGCGACGGCGACGGGCCGCCTGACGGCGGCTCGGAAGGACCGTCGGACGGCGGAGCCGTCGACTCCGGTCCTTCAGGCGATGGAGATGGCGATGGCGATGGAGATGGAGATGGAGATGGAGATGGAGATGGAGATGGAGATGGAGATGGCCCCACCGTCGTCGAGCAATGTTTCTCGGACCTGGGCGGCGGAGCGGGGGCAGGGCCGGTGTACGACGCGTACGGCCCCGTGGTCGGGGCGCAATGTTTTGGCACCGCGCACCAGGCGATCAGTGGCATTGAGCGGGTGGTGTTCTTGGGGGACTCGGTCACGGTGGGCACGCTCCCGGCGGGGTCGGGCGACTACTACCGCAACCTCTTGGCCGACGACCTCGCGGCCGCGTTCGGTCTGGATGCGCCCGGGGCGGTGTGGCGCAGCGGCTTGACCGGGAGCGCGGGCCAGGTGAACTCGGGGGACTTTTGGAGTTGCGCCAAGTCCGGCGCGCACAGCAAAGACCTGCTCATCGAGGACAACCAGATCGGGACGTGTTTTCCCCCGGCGGTGCGCGATCAGACCACGTTGGTGGTGATGACCATGGGGGGCAATAACATTGCGAGCATGGCCGCGGCCGGCACCGACGGCGTGCCGGTGGACACGCTGTATCAGTACATCGATCAGTTCAGCGGGCAGGTCCGGGACGCGGTGGAGTGGATGCTGGACCCGAACAATGTGCCGGGCACGACGTACATCGTGATGGGCAATCTGTGGGAGTTCACCGACGGGACGGGCGACATCGCGAGCTGCCCCGCGGCCTCGCTGGGTGGGCTGTCGCCGTGGGACGACCCGGACGAGCTCGCGGGCCTGATGTACGCGGCCAACGAGGCGTACATGGACATTGCGACGTCCACCGGGATCGATTTGGTGTTCATGCTCGAGCAGTTTTGTGGGCACGGCTACAAGAACGACGACCCCGCCGCGCCCTGCTACCGCGGGGCGAACACCCCGCGCTGGTTCGACTACTCCTGCATCCACCCCAACGTCGAAGGCCACGCGATGTTGCGCGACATGTTCGGCGCGGTCATCGGCCTCCCCTAGAGCGAGTATCGAACATCAAAGACGCCGTGCGCTCGCCAGGGCCACGACGAGCGCACCATCGGGCGTCTCGTCGCCGGACACGAGACCTCACTCCGCAGGCCAGGGGATGACCAAGGCCCCGCCGGTCTCGTCGGGGGCGCCCGCGTCGGGGCCCGGCCCCAACCGCTCAGCCCGGGGCGCACCCACCACCACGAAGGTGGCGCCGCCGGCCAGGGCAAAGCCCACCCGGGCGTCCGCGCCGGTGAAGTGCCCCTCAGCCACGGCGCTGCCGAGGGCGGTCCACGCCGGGACGCCGCCGCCGGAAAACGCGCTCACCGTGCCCGGGGTGGTGAAGAACTGGTTGAGCCGCGGCGCGTCCCCGACGAACAGGGTGTCGCCCACGAACGCGAGGCTCGCGCCGAAGTACTCGCCCTCCCCGTCGCTGGGGTAGATGTAGTCCCCGTCGAGGCTGGTCGCGCCGAGATAGCGCAGCACGACCCCGGTGGGGTCGAGCGGCGCGAAGGCCAGGCTGAACTCGGGCATGCCCACGAACAGGTCGCCGCCCCAGAACGCGAGGGCCGCGCCGAAGGTGCCGCTGTTGGTGGACTCGGTGGGGCCGGTCAGCGTGTGGGAAAAGCCGAAGGGCGTGTCCTCGGTCGACCGGGTGAAAACGTGCACGTACCCGGTGCGGGCCACGCCGGTGTCTGCTTCTTCGCCCAGCGCGCTCACCGCCAACGTGAGCCCGTCCTCGGACAGCGCGAGCACCCCGCCGAACCGGCCGTCGGCGGTGGGCATGGGGCTGGGCAGGCTGTCCACAGTGGTCCAGTTGGCCACGCCCGTTCGTTGAAAGATGTGCACGTGGCCGGCGTTGGCGGGGCCGTCTTCGCTCGAACCGGGCATGCCCACCACGAGCTCCGCGGCGCCGGCCGCGGCGTTGGTGCGGGCGGCCAAGGCCGCGCCAAACGCGGCCGCGCTTTCGGGCGCACCGACGACCGCGCCCGCGGTCATGAACGAGCCGGAGGACACGTCGTAGATGTCCACCCGGCCCTGACCCACCGCGGTGTCGTCGTGATAGGGCGCGCCCACCGCGAGCAGTCCATCGACGAACGCGAGGCTGTACCCAAAGCCATTGTAGGCCTGGGCGGTGTTGATCACGTCCGCGGGCAGCACGCCGTCGACGTCGTTTTGGTACAGGTGCACGGCTTCGGCGTCGCCGGTCAACCCCACCGCGATCCATGGGCCGGAGGTCGCCACCGCCGCGCCGAACTCCGCGTCGGCGATGAGGTTGGCCGGTTGCAGCACCGCCACATCGTCGAACACCCCGGCGTCCGCGGCCGCCGCGTCGGGCAACCCCGCGTCGAGCGGCGCCACCACGTCGGGCCGCCCCGCGTCGAGGTCACCGTCACCGTCACCGTCACCGTCGCCGTCGCCGTCACCGTCACCATCACCGTCGCCGTCACCATCACCGTCGCCGTCGCCGTCGCCGTCGCCGTCACCCCCTCGGCCCGCATCGACAAGCGCGGTGGGCACACACGCTTCGGCAAAGCACACGTAGGGGTCGGGGCAGGGCCGCTCGTCGTCGCAGGGCTGGCCGTAGACCGCGTTGTTCGGCACGCAGGCGGCGCCGAGGGCCCAGCCCAGAGACAAGCCCACACACAATCGGAACGGCGTCATTCGGTCTCTCCTCCGGGGGCGAGCGCGACCATCGCGACCCCGGCCCCGGTCGCGGCGAGGGCCAGCACCGCGGCGCCCGCCCCCGCGCCCGCGGCGATCATGCCCCACGGCGACCACCACCCCGCCCACATGCTCTGCGTGGCCTGGAGCGCCTTGGCGTCGTCGAGGTTGTCCAGCGTTTGTTCGGCTTCAAGGGCGTCGATCTGGCCCCGGGCCACGGCATGGCCCACCCCGGGCACAAGCCCGACGACCAATCCCAAAAGCCCCACGGCGGTGCCGGCGGCGCCGACCCCCACCAGGCTCCAGCCGACCACCGGCCACACCGCCCCTCCAGCCCCATTGTCCTCGGAGGCAGCGGCCGGGGCTTGGGTGAGCTCCTTGACCGCGGGCGGGATCGCGTCCGCCAAGGCCTCTTCGCTCTCGACGCGGAAGCCGATCCGGGCCCGGGGCCGGACCTCCTCGGAATCGAACAGCGACAGGTTGACCAGCATGATCGACCCGAGCCGCGAGATGTCGCCGAACACCACCAGCCGCGTGCCCATCGCCCCCGCGATCTCAGCCAAGCAGCTGTTGTCGCCGTCGCAATCCAGCTTTTGCCGTTCGCCCTCGAGCGCGGCGACCTGTTGCAGCTCCGCGCTGGTCACGACGTCGTAGCGGGCATCCTCGCTCAGCTCCAACGACACCAGACGCGTCGCGACCTGGGCGACGCGGGGCTCCACCCCGCTCGGCTTGAGGTCGAGCACCAGGATGCGCTCGGGGGCCGCGGGCGCGACCGCGTCACCGGCGGCGGCCGGAGACGCCGCGGCCAACCACACGCCGAGCCAGGACAGGACGGGGAAAACACGCATGGCGCGAGCTTAGTCCCCCGTCGGGTCCGACAACAACACCGCCTCACCATCGCGGACAGCCAAACGCGCTATACCTGGCCCATGGGGGAGCGCGCGCTCATCGTGCACGGGAGCAGTCTGCTGGACCGCGCCTATGATACTGCATCGCCCGGTCGGACCGGCGCGGACGGCGCGCCCACCCACGCCCTGTACGTGATGGCCCGGGCGCTCGAGACCGCGGTGGGGTTCAAGGCGCCGGCGTTCGCCGTGGCCGTGCTCGACGACGCGCCCCGCGCCCGGGACGCCCCGGCCGCGGCCCAACACGAAGCGCTCGCCGCCCTGCTGGAGGGGCTCGGGGTGTCCTGCGTGCGCGCCGCCGACGCCGCCGACGTGGTCGCGGCCTACGCCGACGCGTGGCTGGCCCGGGGCGACGACGTCGTCGTGGTGGGCAGCGACAAGCGGCTGGCCCAGTTGGTGAGCGAAAACTGCTGGTGGTACGACGCGATCAAAGGGGCCCGGTACACGCCGGACATGGTGGAGAAACGGTTCTGTGTCGCCCCCGCGCAGGCCGCGGCCTGGCTCGCCCTGGTCGGCGACGACGATACGCTTCCGGGCGTCAAAGGCATCGGCAAGAAGGGCGCGACCACGCTGTTGCAGACCTACGGGTCGGTCGACGAGGGGTTGGCCCACGTCGACGACATCAAAGGACGGCTGGGCAACGCATTGCGCGCGGCCCCCGACGAGGTGCGCCGCCAGGTCGAGCGCGCGACCCTGGCCCGGGGGGCGGCGATGCCCGTGCCCCTCGAGGAACTCTCGTACCGGCCCCCGTCCGACGACGAGCGCGACGCGCTGTACGCCGCGCACGGCTTCTACGAGATGTTGACCCACGACGGGCAAAGCGCGGGGCCCGCGGTCGCGTGTATCGAGGATGCCGCGTCGCTGGCCGCGCACATCACGCGCTGGCGCACGACAACCACCGCGCTCTACGCGGTCACCGACGACCCCAGCCCCCCGCGGGGGCCGCTGGTCGGGCTCTTATTCGCCACCGAGGACGGGGCCGCGGCCTACGTGCCCGCGGCCGGCGCTGCCCCCCTTTTGCACGACGAGGCGTTGGTCGCGTATCTCGAGGACGCGGGGGCGGCGAAGCTTGGGCACAACGCCAAGGCCGCGCAGGTCGCGCTCGCGCGGCGGGGCATCACGTTGCGCGGGGTGGTGTTCGACACCGAGCACGCGTCCCACCTGCACGAGCCGAGCGAGATGGCGCCGCACGACCTCGAGCGATTGTGCAAACGGCTGTTGCACCAGCCGCTCCCCGAGGAGGACGCGTTGCGCGGGGTGGGGCGTCGCCGGCGCGCCCTCGGCGATCTGCCCGTGCGCGACGTGGCCGACTTCGCCGCGGCCCGGGCCCGGCGGTTGTTTGCCCTCCGCGAGAAGCTCGCGCCTGGGCTCGCACAGGACCTGCTCGACGAGTACGCGGGGCTGTCCGACACGTTGGTGCGGATGGAGCTGCGCGGCATCGCCTGCGACGCGGACAGCCTGTCGCGGTCGGGCGACGACTTTGAGCGCATCGGGGCCGGGCTCGCGGCGGAGATTTACGACCTCGCCGGCCATGAGTTTTTGCTCAGCTCGACCAAACAGCTCGGTGAGGTGCTGTTCGGCGAGCTCGGGCTGCCGGTGTTTCGGCACACCAAGACCGGGTGGAGCACGTCCAACGAGGCCCTGGAGCGCATCGAACACGCGCACCCCATCGTGCCCCGGGTCATCCGCTGGCGGCGGCTGCGGCGGCTCACCGACACCTGGGTCACGGCGCTGATCGCGGCCATCGACGACGACGGGCGGGTGCGATCGACGTTTCACCCCGCGCGCTCGTTCTCCGGTCGGTTGGTCAACTCCCACCCCGACCTCGGCCGGGTCCCGGGCCGCACCCCCGAGATGAAACGCATCCGCCGGGCGTTCGCGGCGCCGGCGGGCACGGTCTTGATGTCGGTCGACTACAAGCAGCTCGGCCTGTACGTGCTCGCGCACCTCACCGAGGACCCTGCGCTCATCGAGCCGCTGCGCGCGGGGGCGGACATGCACGCCATCACCGCGTCGCTGGCGCTGCAAATCCCCGTCGAGGGCATGACCCGCGCCCAGCGCCAGGTTGGCAAAGTCGTGAACTTCGCGACCTTCGCCAGCCAGGGCAAAAGTGCGTTGGCCCAGCAGCTCGGGATCGAGCCGGCCGAGGCCCAGGCGATGATCGATCGGTTCTTCGCCCGCTACGCGAAGGTGCGCGCGTTCTTTGACGAGCAGTACCATTTGGCCAAGACCCGCGGCTACATCGAGACCATCGCCGGCCGGCGCTGGCCCATCGGGGGGCTCGACAACCCCGATGTGCATCTGCGCGCCTACGCCGAGCGTTTGTCCCGTCGCGCGACCCACGAAGCGTCGGTGGCGGACATCTCCCGGCGGGCGTTGTGGCACGCCGACCTCGCGCTGCAAAAGGCCGGGCTGCGGACGGTGCCGTTGCTGTCCATCCTCGACGAGGTGCTGTTCGAGGTGCCCGCGGACGAGGTCGAGGCCGCGGCGGAGGTGGCGGCGGAGGCCATGCGCCACGCGTTCGAGTTGGTGGTCCCGCTGCGGGTGGGGGTCAAGGTCGGGCCCAACTGGGCCGACCTCAAGGCCTGGCCTGCGCCCCGCTAGCCACAGTTGGGCGCGCACGGTCCCCACAAAAAAGCCCCCGCGGGGCGGGGGCGTTTCTCTGCGCCGGCGGCGTGCTCAGGCCGCGACCATCAAGGGGATGACCAACGCGATGAGCATGCTGAACACAAACGTGCCCCCGATCATGATGATCATCGCCACCCCCAGGGTCTTCCAGAACAGGCGGTTCTCTTCGAGCGCCTCCTCGAGGAGAGCCCGCTGATCGGCGCCCTGGCGGTCGATGCGGCCCGCGGCCCGCGCGAACTTGTAAAGGCGGATGGCGGGCAGCAGGTACCCGGCGCTCATCCCGATGTACATCAGGCCCATGAGGAAGAACATCGCCACCGGCATGCCCGCTTCCTCGGGGGCGAAGGCGCCCATCGCTCCGCCGCCGATGAGCATGATCACCCCGCCGAGCACCATCATCGCCGCCCCCCCGATGGCGAGCACCGCGAGCACCATCGCCCAGGGCGAAGTGCCCGACAGCGACGAGGTCATTTGGGCGGTGATCTGTTGCGGGCTCATGCCGAGCCGGCCTTGGGCCGGGCTGGCGGGAATGGCGTGGTCGGGTTGGGTCATCGGGGCCTCCAAAACGAGAACATCGAAAACAGGGGCACACAGTACGTCCGGCGCCGGGGGGCGGCAAGCCGCGCGGCGGGGCCCGGCTGTGCGTGCGGTCAACTCAGCTCATGATGCGGTCCAACAGGCCCCCGGGCAGTCCGGGATCGCCGAAGTCGACGACCGGTCCCCCGTCGGACGCGCTGACGCCCGCGGCGGTGGCAATGGTGTTGTGAAGCTGGGCGATGGTGGTCGGGGCTTGGTCCGGCGATCGGCTGCAGCGGGGGCCGCCTCCGGTGCGTTCGACCACGTCGACGTACTGGCCCTGTTTGAAAAAGCCGTTGGCGCTTCCCGCGAGGATCCAGGGCGTGTCCCAACTGCAGTGCTGGGGCCCGTTGGAGTTGTCGTTGAACCACGCGGACACGCCCGCGTCGAGCAATGAAGTGCCGTCGGGCATCTCGAACGCATCCAACGCGTCGAGCAACGTGCGGAACATGCGCGCGAAGTGACGATCGACCTTGTGGTGCAGGACGTCGGACCCGGCGATGATCGAGCCGCTGCTGTCGTGGGAGAGCCGGCGGTGTGAGATGTAGTGGAAGTTCTCCATCAGCGAGCCGTTGTCGGGGTCGGTGAACCGCAGCTCTCCCCCATTTCCACTCCCGACCTGGATCACCACCGAACGCCGCAGGCCGCACGCCACCGCGAGGGCCGCGACCCGGGCGTGGAGCTCCACCGTGGTCACGAGGTTGTCCCCGGTGGGGTCGTTGTATCCGGCGCTCCCCATCGCGATGGCCGCCTCCTCGGCGGCATCACGCTCACAGGTCACCGCGACCTCGAGGTCGCGGATGGCATCGAAATGATCCTGCAGGCGCGAGCGATCGTGACTGGACAGCCGGGGGTGGGCGAGCAGGGACTGCATCTGGGTCCGGACCAGGTCGTTGATCGCGGTCCGGCGGGTGGCCCGGATGGTGTCGTCACCGTCCCCGGGCTGGTCCGTGCCGAACAACAATGTAAATGCATTGTACGGATCGCGGATCGCGGCGTGGGGCACGGCCGCGTCCCGCCAGGCCACGCAGGGCCCGCCGAGCCAGCCGTTGGCGCTCCCCGCGTGCAAGAACAGCGAGTCGTTGCCCCCGTCGACCGCTTGGGAGATGAACATGTCCAGCGACACCCCGCCGCCTTTGGCCTCCCCGGCGTAGGTGCCGGGGGCCGGGGGCCGGGAGGTCAAGGCTTGCAGCACGCCGCGCGCGTGCCCGTCGCCGAAGTCAAAGCCCGCGTAGTTGACGTTGCCGAGCACGAGCATGCGATCGAGGTAGGCGTTGAGCTCGTCCAGGGCGCGTCCCGCGACGTTGTCGACGGTGAGCGCGCCCTTTTCACGCGGCCAGAACCGTTCGGGTTCGGCCCCGACCTCGTCGGTGTCCTGTTGGGCCGCGACCCCGCAGGGTTGGCGCAGGAAGATCGCGTAGGGGTCGGCCTGGATCGCGTCCCGGGCGTTTGCCGGTCCCGCGCGCAGTCCTTCGAGGAGGGGCAGGGAGACGGTGACGCCGCCCAGGCCGCGCAAGAAAAGTCGACGATTCGATTTCATCACAGCTCCTCCGTGGTGCTGCGGTGGCGGAAGGCGTCGCTGGTCACCAGGCCGACGATCAGCGAGGCGATGGACGCGTGCTCGGACAGGCTCATGTCGGCCACGCGGCCCACCAGCGGTGAGTCGATGTCCTCGTCGAGCTCCCGGCCATACAAGAAGTCCAGCCAGTGACCGGCGTAGCACGCGTGCACCGCGCCGGAGGTGGCGAGGGCCTCGGCGAGCTCGACCCCGTTTTGCACCGAGACGTTCTCGGTCCCGAGCAGCAGCGAGCTGCTGGCGTCGATGGCAAAGCCGTTGTCCTCGGTGATGTAGCGACCGAGGGCGTCGTAGTTTTCGAACGGGAAGCCGAAGGGGTTGATGATGGTGGCGTGGCACTCCCGGCAGTTGGTGCCGGCCCCTTCGGTGAGGGTCTCGACGAGCTGCCGGTTGGTCTGGCCCTCGGCCACGGGGTAGGGGGGAATGGTGTCGGGCGGCGCGGGCACGTCGTTGCAGGCGAGGCGATCGGAGATGAACACCCCGCGGTGAATCGGGTCGGGGGATCCTCCAGCGGCATTGCGGGCGAGGAAGCCGGCCATGGTCAGCACCCCGCGCCGGGTCTCGGGGTCGAGCTCGGCGGGGGCGAAGTCGTCGTCGGGGAACGTGCCTTCGAGCCCGTACACGTCGGCGAGCTCGGCGTTGACGAAGGTGCGGTTGGTGGTGAGCAAGCCCTCCAGCCCACCGTCGGTCTCGAACAGGTCGGTGACCAGCCGGCGGTGTTCCTCGGCCAAGGCCTGGCCAAAGTCCGCGGACGCGCCCAGGGCCGGGGGCGGCTGCACGAGGGCGTAGCTGGCCACGTCGAACAGCCGGACGTGAAAGTCCTCGACCACCCGGGCCGCGCGCGGGCTCTGCAGCAGGCGCTCGGCCTGCTGGGCCACGCCGTCTTTGGTGGCGAGCTGGCCGGTCCCGGCCGCGTCGAGCAAGGCTTGGTCCGGCATGGTGCCCCACAGGGCGTACGACAGGCGCGACGCCATCTCGTAACCGTCGAGGGGAATGCGCGATCCCGCGCCGTCGACCGACAGCTCGGGGCGGTACAGGAAATACGGGGACTGGAGCCAGGCCTCGACCACCACCCGCACGCCCGCGGCCAGGGGGGTCAGCCCTTCGCCCGACGGGTACATGGTGGGCGCGGCGGCGAACAGCGCCCGGTAGGCCTCGACTTGGGCGTCGGTGAGCGGCCGGCGGTGGGCCCGGGTGCCGTGGGTGCGAATGAAGCGGTCGATGCGCGCGTCCTCGGTGCCCGAGGTCGCGGGGATGAGGGCGTCGAGCAGGGCGGGGTCAGCGGCGACATCCCGGGCCACGTCTTCGGCCACCTGTTGGTAGCCCTGCCACAGCGCTTGGTCGACGCGCAGGTCGCCGTGATGCACAAAGATTGTGCCCCCCGCGTTGGGGTCGTTGCGCAAGCCGGCCGCGTAGGTGGTGTCGTCGGGGAGGAACAACAGGTCCCGGACCGAGCGCTCCCACTGGTCGTGCGAGAGCCGGGGAAACCGGGTCTGGGGGGTCGGCTCTTCGGTGTCGCGGTCGCCGTCGCCATCGCCAGGGCCGCCCGGCTCGCCCGGACACCCGAGCGTCCCGGGGACGACGGCGCCCAGGGCGAGAGCGCCCCACAGGATCATGAATCGTTTCACGGTTGCCTCCGCCCCCGAGGGTACAAGACCTGACCCCTCGGCGCGAACCCGACGCCAAAGTGTCGGAAGACCTGGTCTGATGTAGGTGGGTGCGCGCCAATGCTGTTGCAGCCGCGAACCCGACCGCATCGGCCTGAGGCACCGCTCGCCGCGAGGGGGCGGCGTGCGGTACCGTTCGGTGGGGTTCGGACATGATGCACACCGAATGGGACCACTGGCCGGTCCTGCTGTTCACCTTTCAGGGGGTGGCGGGCAAAGACGAAGCGGATGGCGCGCTGTCTGCGATCCAGGCGGGCCTGGACCGGGCCACGCTGGAGCAGCGGCGGTTCGTGTTGCTCGTGGACGCCCGCACCCTGGAGCAGGCCACGCCCGTGTTTCGTTCGATCGTGGGCGGTTTTGCCCGGGACTTGGCCGACGAGGACGCGCGCCGGCTCGCGGCCCACGTGTTGGTGACCCAGAGCCGCATCGTCCGGGGCACGGTCACCGCGCTCTCGTGGGTGAGCCGGCGTTTTGCCTCGATGCGCGCGGTGGACACGGTGCAGGAGGCCGTCGACCACCTGCGCGCCGACCCCGCGGTCGACACCCTCGGCATCGACCCCGATCAGTGGGCCCTGGTGGTGCGCCGGTTCGACGCCGCTCCGCGGGCCTAGAGGCCTAAGGCGCGTCGGGCTGCGCGGTGAAGCTCAAGCGGTCGAAGTCGTACTGTTGCTCGTCGATCACGGCCCGCAGGCGCGCCAGCGTGTCGTCGTCGATCGCCGGGGTCCGCGAGAGAATCCACAACGAGTCGCGGCTCGGCGCCCCCACCAGCGCTTGCTGGTAAGGCGCGTCGGGATCGGCCGACTCGACCAAATCCAGGATCCAGTAGTCGCCCCAGATGGGGCCGAAAAAGCTGACCTCCAGCTTACCTTCCGCGAGGTCGACCGGGCGGGCCGCGCCGAACGCTTCCACCGGGTCACCGTCGACCGTGCAGGTGTTGCGCACGTCGATGAGGTCGCCGTCTCCTTCGCGGTAGTGCGCCTCGGTGCCCACGCACCCCTCTTGGAAGGGCTGGGGGAAACTCGCGATCTCGTACCAGTCGCCGAGGTACCGCTCGACGTCGAACCCATCGATGGTGTCGGGGGGCGGGAGACCGAGCCGCTCGGTGGTGGTGGGTTGGCAACCGGTGCCGCCGACGAGGACGCACACACCGGCCGCGCACATCAAAGACAAAACGCCGGGGCGAGACATGGTTCCTTCTTTCCGGCCAAAACTGGCCTGTAGGGTTGGGATGCCGGCGGGGGCCGCCGGGTTACGCCGTGACCTTCGCGGCCGCGCCCGCATCCAAACTCCCATGACCCAACAACCTCCCCCTTGGGTGCAGGCCGCCCGCGACCAGTGGACGTACCGGGGCACCCGCCGCCCGCCCTTCGCCGCCATCCCCCGTCCTGGGCAGGAGTCCGTGTGGGACTTCCCCCGGCCTCCCCTGCTCCGGCGCACCGACGCCCACCTCGTCGTGCGCCGCCGCGACATCGTGCTCGCCGAGACCCGCCGCGGCTTCGAGGTCTGCGAGACGGGCCACCCCCCGACCTACTATTTTCCCCGCGAGGACGTGGTCATCGAGCACCTCGCCCCCGCCCCCGGCGAGAGCTTCTGCGAATGGAAGGGCGAGGCCCGGTACTATGACATTGTGGCGGGGGGCCACACCCTGCAGCGGGCCGCCTGGACCTATGTCGAGCCGTTCGCGGAGTTCGCCGACATCGCGGGGGCGATCGCGTTTATGCCCGGCGAGTTGACCTGCCGCGTCGACGACGAACCCGCGGTGCCCCAGCCGGGCGGTTTTTACGGCGGCTGGATCACGGCCCGGTACGCGGGGCCGTTCAAGGGGGAGCCCGGGGTCTCGGGCTGACGCGGGTTGTCGCGCGGCAGGGACGCGCTATGACGCGGGATGCGTGCTCCGACTCATCCTTTGTGTGGTCTTGTCGCCCTGCTGGCCGGGGCGGGGGGCCTTTTTGCGGTCGGCTGCGCGAGCACGCCCGGCGGTGGCGGGCCCTTGTCGTACGCCGACCCCGACGGGTTGTACGCCCTCGACCTCCCGTCGTCGTTTCGGCAAGTCGAGCCCCCCAACCAGGCGTTTGACTGTTTTTTCGTCAACCGCGCGGACGACATCGTGGTCGGGGTCGTGGTCGACGGACCCAGCGCCCTGCTCGACGAGCTCGACGCGGCGGTGGCGCACAACGCCCGGGCCGCGTACGGGAACGAGCGGCTCACCGTCGTCGCCAAAGGGCGCGACCGCGAGCTGGGGGGGCTCCCCGCGCGCGAGACCGAGATGCGCATCGAGGCCGAAGGGGACACCCCCGCGGTGCTCAACTTCAATGTGCACACCGCGACCACCGACCACAACGTGCAGGTCATCGTCGGCGGGCCCGCGCCGCTCCGCAATGTGATTGCGCATACCTTGGCGAAGCTCGAGGGCGGCGATTTTCGATTCGTCCGCCCGGTCTCGCCAAAGCCGGGACCCAAGGTCTGGGCCCTCGATGACCCCGACGTGCCCGTGCGGTTCACCGGGGACATTGCGGGCTGGAAACGGCTGCCGCCCCAAAAGCTGCACGAGGACGCATCGCTGGATATGGCCCAGCCGGAGGCGGGGCTGTTCATGATGCTGATCATCGAGCCCCTCGACGCGGAGACCCAAGCCGCCGCCGCCTCGGACCCGGACTATTTTGGCCGGCTGCGGGCGTTGGTGCACAGCGACACCGCCGACCGGTTGACCGCGGTGCCGCCCGGGACGACCGCGCCCTTCGCGCCGGCGGGGAACGCCCCCGACGTGCGCTGGGCGGTGTCCGGCACCATGGCCGGCGATCCCCCAGTGACATTGACGTACCGCATCCGGCTCCGGCTCGAAGCGGACCGGGTGTTTCGTTTTTATTGCTGGGGCGCGGCCTCGGAGCGGGTGCTCACCGGCTGCGACGCGCTCTACGACGCGGTCGACCTCCCCGCGCTCGCCCCGCGCGCGGTCGAGACCCTGTAGCGGTCGCCCTCAGCCGGTGCGGCGGCGGCGCCAGCGTCGCCAGACCGCCGAGGCGCTGACGACAAACACGAAGCCACCGCACAGCGCGAGCACCAACGCGATGCCCGCGAACGCCACCGCGAGGACGACCCCGAGGGCGCACGCGAGGTCTTCGAACAGGCTCATCACCGGGCTCGCCGCTCCCGCGCTGGCCGCGCTCGAGGCCAGGCGGGTGCTCGACTTGGCCACGTGCACGGACAGGGCGGTGCCGCCGCCGATGATGAGCGCGAGCAGGGCGATGACCCAGCCGGGCAGCTCGAACGCCACCGACGCGTAGATCAAGGCCCCGGCCGCGGTGCGCACGGGGGTCTGCAGGGCGTTGAGCAGGGTGTCGACCCCGGGCACTTTGTCCGCGAGCAGCTCGCACAAAGCGGCCAGCGACAGCGCGAGGAGGGCCTCGGTGCTGGTCAACCAATCGAACGAATCGTGCAGGCCCACCCAGTCGGTGAACCGGGCCAACAGGCCGGTCAGAAGCAGCGGCAAAAACGCGCGCAGACCACAGCTGCTGGCCAGGGCCACGCCGAGGATGGCCGAGCCGAGCAGGGGGAGCAGTTCGATGTCCATGCCCCATTGTATCGGGTCGCGGGGCTGTCTATTCAGCGCGTCTCAAGGAGTGGGCATGACCGACAAAAAGCCTCTTGAAATCAACGGACAACGGCTCTGGCAGAGCCTCATGGACATCGCCAAGATCGGCGCCACCGAAAAAGGTGGCAGCTGCCGCTTGGCCCTGACCGACCTCGACAAAGAGGCCCGGGACACGTTCGTGGGCTGGTGCAAAGACGCCGGGTGCAGCATCCGCATCGACCAGATGGGCAATGTGTTTGCACGGCGCGCGGGCGAGGATGACAGCCTGGCCCCGGTGATGACCGGCTCGCACATCGATACCCAGCCCACCGGCGGCCGGTTCGACGGCGTCTACGGGGTGTTGGCCGGGCTCGAGGTCATCCGCACGCTCAACGACCACAACGTCAAGACCAAGCACCCCATCGAGGCCAGCATCTGGACCAACGAAGAGGGGTCGCGGTTTGCTCCGGCGATGGTCGCCTCGGGGGTGTTCGCCGGGGTGTTTGACCTCGAGTACGGGCTGTCCCGCAAAGACCAGGACGGCAAGACCATGGGCGAAGAGCTCAAGCGCATTGGGTACGCCGGCGACGAGCCCTGCGGGGGTCGGCCGGTGCACGCGTTCTTCGAGGTCCACATCGAACAGGGCCCGATTCTCGAGGAAGAGGGCAAGCCCATCGGGGTGGTGACCCACGGCCAAGGCCAACGCTGGTACGAGCTGACCTTCACCGGGGTCGAGAGCCACGCGGGACCGACCCCGATGGACCGCCGCAAGGACGCGCTCCTCGGCGCGGCCCGGGTCATCGAGCTGGTCAACAAGACCGCCCTCGCGCACGCCCCGCTCGCCTGTGGCACGGTGGGCATGGTCAACGTCTACCCCAACTCGCGCAATGTCATTCCGGGCAAGGTGTTCTTGACCATCGACATCCGCCACCCCGACGACGCGACCTTGAGCAAGATGGACGCCGCCATCCGCGCCGGGGTCGAGGAGATCGCGTCCGGCATCGGCCTGTCCGCCGCGCTCGAACAGATCTTTTATTACGCCCCGATCCCCTTCGACGAAGGCTGTGTGGGCGCGGTGCGCGAAGCGGCCGCGGCCCTGGGCTTGCCCCACCGCGACATCGTGGCCGGGGCGGGGCACGACGCGTGTTACCTGTCCAAGGTCGCGCCCGCCTCGATGGTGTTCGTGCCCTGTGTGGGCGGCATCAGCCACAACGAGATCGAGGACGCCAAGCCCGAGTGGATCGCCGCGGGGGGCAGCGTGCTGCTCAACGCGATGTTGTCGCGGGCCGAGCGGGTCGACTGAGCCGGCTAGGGCCCACAGTCGAACGACACCGGCGCGGCCAGGGCCTCATCACAGGTCCAGGCCGCGTCGAAGTCGGCCTGGGTGTAGTACGGCTCGAGGGTGACCCCCGTGCGAAATAGAGAATAGCTGACGCCGTCCACTGTCACGTCTCCGCGCAGGGCGTTGACGTCGTCGCCCCAGCGCCCCCGCACCGCGAACAGCGCGGGGGCGGACACGTCCAGCACCGCGGTGAGCTCGTCCGAGACCAGGGTCGCTTCGACGCCCGACATCGTGAGCGGGTCGACGCGCAGGACCGGGCTCTTCACCGCACAGCCCCCGTCGGGCCCCGCGGCCCAGCGCCGCTCGACGGTGGCGGCCAGGCCGCCGCCCGAGAACGCGACCGTCTGCCCGGTGGCGTCGGCGGACAGCCGCAGGTCGTCGAGTTCGAACACGTCGAGGTCGTAGACCAGCGGACGGTCGCCCGCCGGGATCACGAACGTGCCGGTCTCGTCGACGACCCCGGACACCGTTCGCGCTCCCGACACCGTGAACGCGCCTTGGGCGGTCAACGTCTCGCCGGTGCAATCGGTATGCACGGCGCGGGGGGACAGGAGCGCCACCGTGCAGCCGGCGATGGTGGTGGTGGCGGTCCCGCTCTGGCCCGGGGCCCCGTCGATGACCGGGGCGCGCCCGGGGGCGTCAAAGCCGCACGCATCGTCCTGCTCGAGCAGGTCGACGACCGCGGCCAGGGTCCGGACCGCGGCTTGGCCGGTGCGCACGGCGAACAGCCGGTCGAGGCCCGGGCACACGTCGGTCTCGGGGCGCAAGGGGGCATCATCGGCGGTCTCGTCGACGCAGCTCTGGTAGCTCTCCACAAAAGACGCGCGGTCGTAGGCGGGGTCGAGCCCTTCGTCGCCGGCCACGGGGAGCGGGGTGACGGTGCCGTCGATGTCGATGGTGCCGGCGAGGTGGTTTTCGGTGTCGGGACCCTGGCCGGTCTGGGCGTCGAGCGAGGACGACGGCACGGTGAGCGCGAGGGGGAGGGCGCTGCGATCGGTGTGCAAGGTGAGCCGGGCGTCATCCCACACGATGTCGGAGAAGGCCACGTGGGGGGTCACGGCGCCACAGATGCCGGGGTACCGGTCGAGGGCCGCGAGCCGGGGCACGGCCCCGAACGAGAGCGCTCCCGCGTGGTGGGTGAGGTGGTTCTCATCGTCGGCGGAGGTGACGAGATCGAACTCGTCGAAGCGCGCGGACAGCTCGAGGCGGGCCGCGTCGGGGGTGTGGGGGGCGACGGGGGCGTCGTCGTTGCCGGTGAGCAGCCCGGTCATCTCCAGGGCGCCCCCGAGGGTCACGGTCCCGGTGGCGGTCCATTGTACGCCGTCACAATCCTCTTGGATCACGGTGGGCGCATCGAAGGTCACGGTGCAGTCTTCAAAAGCCACCCGGCGGGTGCCCTGGCGGCCGATGTCCGCGCTGTGGGTGGCCGCGGCCTGCACCGTGGCATCGGCGAACGCACAGGGGGCGTGGTCGTCGGCGATGACGAGCAACGCGGCGGCATCGAGCACGGTCAGGCGGGCCACCCCGGTGGCGAGCTGCTCGCTCAGGGTCGGGCCGTCACAGGCCGCGCACCCCGGGGCCAGGGCGGCGCACAGCGTCAGGCACAGGGCGAGGGGTCGGGTCAGCACAAACTCCCGGGCACACGGTCTCCGCTACGGTACCATCCGTGTGTGGACCGGGCTCGTCCCCTCCTGCGAATCGTGTGCGCGACGTCGTTGGCGTTGGCCGCCGGGTGCCCGGTCCCCCCCGACGAGCCCGCGCCCCCGACGTGGCAGGACGACATCCGGCCGTTGTTCGCCCGGTCGTGCGTGCCCTGCCACACCCCGGGTGGCCAAGCCCCGTTTCCGCTCACCACCTACGACGAGGTCGCGGCGTTTGGCCCGGTGGTGCGCAGCGTGGTCCTCGAGCGCTCCATGCCCCCCTGGGGGCACGACGAGGACTGTCGGCCCGCGCTCGGTTCGCTTTGGCTCAGCGACGAGGATGTCGCGCTCGTCGACGCGTGGGGGGCGGCCGACTTTCCCCCCGGGGACAATCCGGTCCCGGCCGAGGCCGCCCCGTTTGCGCCGGTGGCCCGGCCCGACCCCGACCGGGTGTTGACCTTCAGCGCCCCGTACCCGCTCGACCCGCAAAAGCGCGACGATTACCGCTGCATCGTGCTCGACGAGCCCTTCGTCGAGGACACCTACGTGACCCTCACGGACTTTTTTCCCGACAACACCGCGGTGGTCCACCACGTGATCGTGTACGTGGTGGGGGCGCAACAGGTCGCCGCGCTCGAGGCCCTCGACGAGGCGGACCCCGGCCTCGGCTACACGTGTTTTGGGGACTCTGGCATCCCCGAGGCGAACTGGCTCGCGGGCTGGGCCCCGGGGCAGGGCGCGGGCTTTCCCTCGGCGGACACCGCGGTGCGGTTGCCCGCCGGCTCCCGCATCGTCATGCAGATGCATTACAACGTGGTCGCGGCGGGCCCCGAGGACGACTTGACCGATCAGACCCAGATCGCGCTCTGGACCTTGCCCCCGGGGCAGACCCCCGACTACCTCATCACCACGTTGCCGGTGCCCAACTACGGCATCGACATCCCCGCGGGGGAGGCCGCGAGCGTGCACCACTCCAGCCACCGGCTGCCCTTGTCGACGACCATCGTGGGCGCGGCCCCCCACATGCATCTGCTGGGTCAGTCGCTGCGCATGGACCTCGTGCGCGAGGACGGCGGCCGCGAATGCCTGGTCGACGTCCCCCACTGGGATTTTGATTGGCAGCGCGGCTATCTCTATCCGCTGCCGTCGCAGCTTTCCGCGAGCGTGGCGGACCGGTTTGAGATGACCTGCACGTTCGACAACTCCGTCGACAACCAGCCCCGCGTGGGCGGGGAGGTGCGCCCGCCCGAGGCGGTGGGGTGGGGCGAAGGGTCGCTCGACGAGATGTGCCTGATGACCCTGGTGTTGCGGGAGCCGTTCTTCCCCGCGGCCGGGACCGGGGTGTGCGCGGGGTTCTCGTCGTGCATGACCGGCTGCGCCGCCGGCGACGCGTTCTGCCCGTTCGCGTGCATGACCAAGTTGGGGCTCGGCTGCTTGCAGTGCGGCTCGGACGCCATCTTCGGGCCGTGTACACGGGAGCAATGCCCGGTCGAGACCGTCGACTTCGGGGCCTGCTTTTACCAATGCCCCGTCGACGACGAGGACCCCTACGCGGCGTTTTCGTGTATGGCGGACCGGTGCCGTGGCCCGCTGGAGGCGTTGTATGCCTGCGCCGAGCCGCGGCTGCGCGACGGGACCTGCGCCGACGACTGGGCCGCGTGCGGCGGCGTGTCCCCGTAGGCGCTCTCCTGACACGTTGCGTCAAGGTCCCGGACTGTGAACAGCGTCGGTTTGTCGACGACCAGTGCCCGGCGGCGGGCCGGCCGGGCGGCGGGGCCGGTCCGGTCGAAACCTGGGCGGCCCGGGCTGGATCCTTGCGGATCAGGGGCGTAAAGGGCGGGGGTGAAAGCGGCTGTTTGGGGCCGCCAGGGACAGGACTGAAGCGACATGAACGACAAGATCATCTACACCCACACCGACGAAGCGCCGGCGTTGGCCACCTATTCATTTTTGCCCATCATCAAGGCCTTCGCGGGACCCTGTGGCGTGGCGGTGGAGACCCGGGACATCTCGTTGGCGGGGCGCATCCTCGCGCGATTTGGTGATCATCTGCAGGACGACCAGCGCGTGAGCGACGCCCTCGCCGAGCTCGGCGAGCTGGTGAAAAGCCCCGAGGCCAACGTCATCAAGCTGCCCAACATCAGCGCGTCCATTCCCCAGCTGAAAGCGGCCATCGCCGAGCTGCAGAAGAAAGGCTTCGCGGTCCCGGCCTATCCCGACGAGCCCCGCGACGACAAGGAGCGCGACATCAAAGCGCGCTACGACAAAATCAAAGGCAGCGCGGTCAACCCCGTGTTGCGCGAGGGCAACTCCGATCGCCGCGCGCCCAAAGCGGTGAAGAACTACGCAAAAAAGAACCCCCACAGCATGGGCGCGTGGTCGTCGTCGAGCAAGTCCCACGTCGCGCACATGGAGCACGATGATTTTTACAGCAACGAAAAATCCGTCACCCTCGACAAGGCGGGGGCGGTGCGCATCGAGTTGGTGGGCGAGGGCCAGACCACGGTGCTGAAAGAAAAGGTGGCGGTGCTCGAGGGCGAGGTCATCGACGGCACCTTCCTCAGCATCAGGGCCCTGCGCGGGTTCCTCGACGAGCAAATCGCCGACGCGAAGAAGCAAGGCGTGCTCTTCTCGCTGCACATGAAAGCCACGATGATGAAGGTGTCAGACCCCATCATCTTCGGCCACGCGGTGAAGCGGTTCTTCAAGAACGTGTTCGAAAAGCACGGGCCCGCGTTGGAGAAAGCCGGCGTCAACGTCAACAACGGGTTCGGCAACCTCCTCGAGGTCTTGCCGTCGCTCGACGCGGACACGCGCAAAGCGGTGGAAGCAGACATCGCCGCGGCCTACGCCGACGGGCCCGACCTCGCGATGGTCAACTCCGACAAGGGCATCACCAACTTGCACGTGCCCAGCGACGTGATCATCGATGCGTCGATGCCGGCGATGATCCGGACGTCGGGCCAAATGTGGAACAAAGACGGCAAGCAGCAGGACACCAAAGCGGTGATTCCCGACCACAGCTACGCCGGCCTGTACCAAGAGACGATTCGTTTTTGCCAGCAACACGGCGCGTTCGATCCGAGGACCATGGGCACGGTGCCCAACGTGGGGTTGATGGCCCAGAAGGCCGAAGAGTACGGCTCGCACGACAAGACCTTCGAGGTGCCCCACGCGGGAACGGTGCGGGTGGTCGACGAGGGCGGGGCGGTGTTGATGGAGCACACCGTCGAGCAGGGCGACATCTGGCGCATGTGCCAGGTCAAAGACGCCCCGGTCCGAGATTGGGTCAAGCTGGCCGTGGCCCGCGCCCGCGCCACCAACACCCCGGTGGTGTTCTGGCTCGACGAGCAACGCGCCCACGACGCCCAGCTGATCGCCAAGGTCAAACAGTACCTGGGCGAACATGACACCAGCGGTCTCACCATCGAAATCAAGAACGTCGTCGACGCCACCCGGTACACCCTGGAGCGCTGCAAAGACGGCAAAGACACCATCGGCGCGACCGGCAACGTGCTGCGCGACTACCTCACCGACCTGTTCCCGATCCTCGAGCTGGGCACGTCGGCGAAGATGCTCTCCATCGTCCCGCTCATGAACGGCGGCGGGCTGTTCGAGACCGGGGCCGGCGGCTCCGCGCCCAAACACGTGCAGCAGTTCGAAACCGAAAACCACCTCCGCTGGGATTCGCTGGGCGAGTTTTTGGCCCTGGCGGTGTCGTTCGAGCACTACGGCGAGCGGACCGACAACAAAAAAGCCCAGGTGCTCGGGGCCGCGCTCGACGAGGCCACCGAGAAATTGCTGGACAATAAAAAGGCCCCCAGCCGCAAGGTCGGTGAGCTCGACAACCGCGGCAGCCAGTTCTATCTCGCGATGTACTGGGCCCAAGCGTTGGCCGCGCAATCCGACGACGCGGCCCTGGCGTCGGTGTTCGAGCCGGTGGCCAAAAAGCTCGCCGCGGCCGAGGACACCATCGTGGGCGAGCTCAACGGCGTCCAAGGCAAGCCCATGGACATTGGCGGGTACTATTTCCCCGACCGGGCCCAGGCCGAACAGGCGATGCGACCGAGCGCAACGTTCAACGCCATCGTCGATCACATCGCGGGCTGAGCCGCCCGCCGATGCGCCGGCCGGGGAATCCTGGCCGGCAAAACTTCCGTGGTCGGCCCTGGGGGGTTAAAACCGACCACCACGAGGTGTGCGTTGCCCCCCGAGTCCCCCCGCCACGAGCGCTACGACATTCGCGACAAGCTCGGTGCGGGGGCGATGGGGGTCGTCTACCGCGCGTTCGACACCGCGCGGGATGAGGACATCGCCCTCAAGACCATCAGCGAGGTCGACCCCAACCGCCTGTTCCACCTCAAACAAGAGTTTCGGGCGGTGGCCGACCTCCACCACCCCAACCTCATCGAGCTGCACGAGCTCGTCGTCGACGAGAGCCGCGCGTTCTTCACCATGGAGCTGGTCGAGGGCACTGACCTGCTGACCTGGATCCGGGCCGACGCGCCCCCGCATCTCATCCAGCACGGCTACGAGACCGAGGCCACGGTCAACGACAAGGTCGGGCGGTCGTCCTCCAAAGACAGCGACGAGCCGTCCAAAGAGCGTCCGCCGCCGTCCCCCGCGCCGTGGCACCCGTCGGTGGCCGAGCGCCTGCGCCGCATCTTGCCCCAGCTCGTCTCCGGGCTCGCCGCCCTTCACGACGCCGGCATCATTCACCGCGACGTCAAGCCCAACAACATCCTCGTCGACGACGAGGAGCGGCTGGTGTTCCTCGACTTCGGCGTGTCCGTGCACCGCGATTGGCTCGAGCCCGAGGACATGATCGGCGGGACCCTCGTCTACATGGCCCCCGAGCAGTTCATGCTCGGCGAGATCGACCCCGCGTCGGATCTCTACTCATTGGGGGTGGTCCTCTACGAGGCGCTCACCGGGGTGCTGCCCCACGTCGGGCGCAGCCAAGCCGAGGCGTTCGACAAGAAAATATCCGAACCCCCGCGCCCGATCCTCGACGTCGTGCCCGACATCCCCGAGGACCTCGCCGCCCTCACCATGTCACTGCTCAGCGCCAACCCCCGGCTGCGCCCCAGCGCGCACGAGCTGTCGTCTCGTCTCGGCGGCGGGCCCCGGGCGCTGTCCCACCACCGCTTCATCGGGCGCGCGCGCGAACTCGAGACCCTCACCCACGTGCACGGCCTGGTGACCCGCACCGCGACCCCGCACTTGGTGCACGTGGTCGGTCCCTCCGGCATCGGCAAGACCGCGCTCGTCGAGCAGGCGGCCAGCCTGTTTCGGGCCCAAGGGGCGCGGCTGTTGCGGGGCCGTTGCTTGCCCCACGAGTCGACCCCGTTCCGGGCCCTCGATGCGCTCGTCGACAACCTCAGCCGCGTGCTGGTGGCCCCCGAGGGCGAGGCCACCGAGCCGTTGGACATTCCCCCGGTGTTGGCCCGGTTGTTCCCGGTGCTGGCCCGGGCCTCGGCCCCCGCCGCGCTGCCCGACGACGTGCGGTCCTTGCCCCCGGCGGATCTTCGGCGCCAGGGGGCGAGCGCCCTGCGGACCCTGATCAGCACCCTGTGTCGACGACGGCGGCTGGTGATTTGGATCGACGACATGCAATGGGCCGACCGGGGCAGCTTGCCCCTGTTGGCCGAGCTGTTGCGCGCGCCGCGGGCCCCGGCGGTGACCTGGGTGCTCACCTACCGCGACGGCGAACTGCTCGGGCCCAGCGCGTTCGAGGCCTTGGCCCCCGCCGAGGTCCAACACCGGCTCGACCTCGGCCCGCTCCCCACCGAGGAAGCGGTCGCTTTGCTCGACGACCACATCCCCGACGACCGGGGCCACGTCGACACCTACCGGCAGGCGCTGCAAGACGTGGGGGGCAGTCCTTTCTTGTTGCTCCAGCTCGCCGACGCCATCGGCGGCGACCCCGACGCGTCCTTCGCCGCCGGGCCGCTGCTCGCCACCGAGTCGTTTTTGGGCCGCCGCCTGCGGCGCCTTGACGACACCGAGATGCGGGTGATGCAGACCATCGCCCTCGCCGACCAGCCGGTGCCGCGGCCGGTGGTGGCCCGGGCCGCCCAATGTGACGACATCAACCCGCATCTCAAAGCCTTGGTGCGGGGGCGCTGGGTGCGCACCGTGCTGTCCGGGCGCGGCCACGCCCTGGTGCCCGAGCATGGTCGCATCCGCGACGCGGTCCTCGACGAGCTCGCCGACGAGTCGTTGCGCGAGGCGCACCGGCGGCTGGCCGACGCGTTTGAGCAGGAGCCGGTCCCCGACGCGGCCGCCATCGCCCGCCACCGGGCCGAGGCGGGGCAGCGCGAGCCCGCGGCGCGGTGGGCGGTGCGCGCGGCCCGGGACGCGATGGACGCGCTCGCCTTCGAGCGCGCCATCGGCCAGTACGAACTCGCGGTGTCGTGCGACGAGACCCTGACCGCGTCGGTGCCTTTTTTGCGCGAACGCGCCGCGGCGTTGCGCGCCCAAGGCCTGGCCGAGGACGCGGCCCACGACCTCATGCGGGCCGCGACCTTGGATTCCTCGGGCGACTCCTTCGACGACCTGCGCGGCGCGGCCGAGCTCCTCATCGGGTCCGGCCGGCTCGACGAGGGCCGGGCGGTGCTCGACCGGGTGCTGCGCCGGGCGGGGGTCACGCCGCCGAGCTCCACCGGACAGACCGTGCTGCGCTTGTCCTGGGACCGGGTGCAGCTGTGGGCGGGGTTGAAGCGGCTGAAGCTCGACGGGCCCGATGACTCGGTCGAGACCAAAATGTTGCTGCGTCGCGCGGACGCGTGTTTCATCGCCTCCAGCCTGCTCGGGTTTTTGAACTCCCTGCAATCCTTCGGGGTCCACACCCAGTTCGCGCGGGCCGCGGTGGCGTCCAAGGACCCGGGCCGCATCGCCCGGGCCATCGCCCTGGATCGGATCTACCTCGGGCCGCTCGGCCGCCGGCCCAAGGGCACCGACCGCTTCGACGCGTTGCTCGACGAGGTGCGCCCCTTGGTGCACGACCCCGACGACCGCGCGTTCCTCACGCTCATGGACGGGTACAACGCGTTCTTGTGGGGGCACTTTGACCAGGCGGTGGGCTTGCTGGGCACCGCCGCGTCCCACTACGGGCGCGAGGGCTACGCCCGGTGGGAGCGCAGCTTGGCCCAGAATCTCCGGCTCGCGTCGCTTGAGTTTTGCGGGCGCTTGGCCGAGGTGTGCGAGGGCTACGACGAGTTGCTGGATCGGTTCTTGACCGTCGACGACCGCCTGGCCGCCGACACCCTGCGGGTGGCGGTGGGGGCCACAGTGGCATTGGCGAGGGACGAGCTCGGGCACGCCCGGCTGCTGCTCAGCGCCTGCAAAGAACGTTGGCAAGAGAGCCTGCCCCCCACCTTCCGGTTGAGCGTGCTCACCGCCGAGGTCCGCAACGACCTGTACGCCGGCGACCCCGCGCGGGCGTTGGCCAAGCTCGACGGGGCGGATGTGGTGCGCCAAGAGATGGGCGCGTTCCAGACCGTGCGCATCATGCTCGCCTGGTTGACCGGCCTCGCCGCGGCCCAAACCCGGGCCGCGGACCCGTCGTCCAAGGCGGCGCGGGCCTCGCTCGACGAGGCCGCCCGCGCCCTGGCCGCGGAGGCCGGCGGCTGGGGCAGCGGGCTGTTGCCGTTGCTGACCGCGGCCCAGGCCGTGGCCGACCGCGACCGCGACCGCGCCTTCGCCGCGCTCGACGACGCCGAGGGCCTGTGCGCGTCCCACGGGGGCATGGGTTTGCACGTGTTGGGCGCGGCCCGCATGCGCGCCCGGTTGCGCGACGAGGACGACAGCGCGTTGCTCGCCCAGGTGTCCGGTTCTGGCGTGGCCGACGCCGCGCGTTACCTGCGGGTGATCACGCCGGGTTAACGTGGGGCCAAGGAGGGTGCGGATGGTCGAGCGCAGGCTGGACATCAAGGGGCAGGTCGACCTGACGGGCGGGGCAGACGCGTCTCAATACCGGGTGGAGGTGCGGGACCCGCGCGATGACCGCGTGCTGGGGCGGGGCACGGTCGACGACCAAGGCCGGTTCTTGGTGCGGCTTGTCAATCCCGACCACGCGCCCCATCCCGCCCAGACCAAGCACGAGCTGGCCAAGCGACACCACGGCATCAGCCGCCTGTTCGGTCTGCACGACGTCGAGGAGAAGCTGCTCTCGCTCGCGACCGGGGACCTGGTCGAGGCCGGGGGCGAAGGCAGCGTGGCCGCGGACGAGCTCAAGCGGGACCTGCACCGGCTGCGCGCGGACGTGGCCCACTTCGTCAGCCTCGCCCCCCACTTCGCGGCCGCGGCCGAAGGCCGGGCCCCCTCGCGCGAACACGCCAACCTCGAGGTGCACATCCACCACCGAGACGATCGCGGGGGCGCGGCGCTGGTGCACCCGTTGGCCGTCACCGCCGAACACGACGCCCTCGACCTCGGCGCCCTCGGCCGCATCGAAGCCTCCCACGATCCCGACCACTGGGCCTACGATCCCGACGACGACTTTCCCCGCCGGAAATGGGGCAAGCAAAAAGTGGATAGCCCGGTGTTCAGCGAAGGCTGGACCATCGCTTACCTGCGCTTCCTCACCGAGCGTCGGGTCCCCACCTTGCTCAAGCCCTACGGGGTGTTGACCAAGAACTTCCTGCACAAAGACGAGCTGCGCGATTACTGGTCGTTCAAGATGGACATGTTGTGCCTGCCTGGCATCGCCACCGTGTTCGAGGACAACCGCGCCGCCCAGGCTTGTTTCCCCGGCAACGCCAGCCAGAAGGCCAAGGCCGAACTCGGGGTGCGGTTTTTGCCCGACGACTATCTTGTCACCCGCCTGCTCCAGGGCATGCACCCGGTGATGTTCCGCACCAGCACCGTGGCCGGGGCCGACCTCGAGGTCGGCTTTTCCTGGGACGCCTACGAACAGGGCACCGACCTGACGCTCAACAACGTCACCGCCTATTTTGCCTTCGCCGGCGACCCCGCGGAGATGCCGGCGCTCGCGTTCATTGACGTCGACGGCACCCGCCACACCCCCACCGGCAACACCGCGACCTGGGACGAATGGAACTGGGCCAAGTACCAGTTCATGGTCAGCGTGTTCCTCGCCGGCGAGGCCGACTCGCACCTCACCCGCGCCCACCTCAACATGGAGCAGTACGCGGTCCCCATGATGATGCACCTGTCCGCGGACAACCCCATGCGACAGGTCATGGGCCCCCACCTTCGCGACGTCTGGGGCATCAACAACTTCGGCACCATTCTCATCTTCGGCGAGACCGGGGTGCTGGCCAAGAGCAGCGCGCTCACCGCCCGCGGCGTGCGGGACCGGCTCAAGGACTGCCTCGGGGGCGAAGACTGGCGCGGCTATCACCCCCGGGCCCCGCTGTGCGACGCGCACGACTACGCCCACGCCGCCAATGTCTTTTGGTCGGTCGCGCGCGAACACGTCGAGGAGTGGTTCGCCGAGCACTGGGACATCGCCCCCGACCGGGACCGGGCCCGGTGGTGGCAAGAAATCGAACGTTTTTCCCGCGACCTCGTGGCCCACGCGGTCCCCTACGTGCCCACCTACGGGGGGGGCGAGGGCCTTTTGGGCCACACCGAGTGCGCCCCCGGCACCGACCGGCAAGGCCGGGCCAAGACCGGGGCGGTGAGTGGGCTCGAGACCCTCGACGACGTGTTCCAGGTCTGCACCTACGTCTTGTTCCACTGCACCATGCTGCACGATTGGAGCAACGACCGGCAGTTCGCCGACGGGGGCGACCTCTACCACGCGTCGCTCGGGCTGCGGGAAAAGCAGCCCCCCACCGACGGGGACTGGGAAGCGTGGTGGGCCCGGGCCGAGCCGCCCCCCGGGGCCGCTGCCTATACATTGTTTTTGTCGTACTTCCTGTCCAACCTGCGCTGGGGCTACTTGCTGGGCCGCCCCCCCGAAGAGGCCGCCGAACGCACCGACCACGTCGACCACGACGAAGAAAAACAGATCGCGGCGTTGCTCAAGGTCATGCACATGCCACGCAACGGCGGCCCCTCCGCGGCGGAGCTGCTCGAAGGCTGGGGCCAACCCCTCGACAACATCCGCGCCCGCATCAACACCTGAACGGAGACCGGCTTGGACTTTTCGGACATCGAGAAGGACATCGAACAGCACTGGCGCCGGTTGGTCGACGGCTACCAACCGGTGGACACCGGCGAGCCTCTCCCCGCCAACTACATGGCATTGCCCGCGGCCGAAAAGCGCGCCCTGCTCCAAGACCGGCTGGGCGTTCCCTACGACCACCTCCCCACCCGGGCCGAGGGCAACGCCCTGCGCTTGGTGGACAAGGACTACCTCCAGCCGCTGTTCACCCACGCCGCCGACGAACAACCGCCCGCCCACGCCGACGACCCCCAAAACCTGCGCGACAAGCTCGTACATTGCTTCGGCGCCGCCGGGTCGATGACCTTCACCCCCCGTCCCGACTCGCCCTACACCGGGGTCTTGGCCGAGCCCGCCGACGTGATCGTGCGTTTGGCCGACGCGGCCAACCCCAGCGATCCCCACATGCCCTACAACCAGAGCGTGGCGGTGAAGTTCCTCGTCGACGGGCGCCCCTCGGTCAACCTGCTCACCCTCGCCGACCCCGAGGGGCAGGGCGCGGACACCAACTTCTTCGCCCGGGACCTGGCCACCTACAGCGGTTGTCCGTCGTCGTTCGCGCTCAAGGTCTGTTACGTCGCGTTCCAGCGTGCGATCGCCGACCCCGCGATCAGCCACGGCTGCCCCCAAAGTGCGCGCCAATTGCCACTGCATGCCCTCGCCGCGATCTCGGGGCACGGCGCCTCCGTGCACCTGGACCGCGTCCGGGCCCCGGTCGGCATCCGGTTGCAGCCGGCCGAGGGGCTGCGCGGGTGGTGGGCCGAGACCGTGCAGGAACATCCCGGTGAGGATTGGCGGCTCACCCTCGGCCGCATCCCGGAAAAGTCCCATCTCTACGACGTGGTGGCGGCGACCCCGGCCACCGGCCTGGCCCCCGGGCAGCGGCCCGACCCCGAGCGGCCGCGGGTGATCGGTCGTCTCGACACCCTGACCCGGTTGTTGCCGAGCGCGTTCGCGGATCGGCGGCTGATGTTTCAGCACCCGTTGCGCACCGAAGACGAGGGCGCCTTCCCCCCTTGCTGAGGGCTCAGATCCCGGAGGTCACCTTCGCCCAATGTTCTTGCAGCGCTTGGTTGACCTGGTCGGCGGCTTCCGCTTGCACCCAGTGTCCGGCGGCGTCGAGCAGCACCCGGTCAAACTCGGGGGCGAAGGAAAAGTACGCCTCCGATGTGGCGAACCAGGGCCCCAGCGCGCTGTCCTGCAGCCCCCAAATCAGGCGGGTGGGCACGCCGATGGGGGCGGGGGGGGGCGGGGGGGGCCAGCGGTTGGCCCGGTAGTAGTTCACCCCGGGGATGCCCCGTTCGCTGAGTTGGCGCACGTAGGGGGCCAGGTCGTCGTCGGTGAACGGCGTTTTGTTGTAGGCGGTGCCGCGAAAAACCCCGTCTACGGTTTTTGCCGGGTCCCGGCACATGAACCACTCCGGCAGCCAGGGCAGCTGAAAAAACAGCATGTACCAGGACCGCAAGAACTGCCGCGGATTGGTCACCAAGGCACGCTGTAACATGTGCGCAGGGGGGCAGTTGAGCACCGACAGCGTGTGCAGCCGATCCCCCAGGGGCCCGGCCGCGGCCCAACACACCGCGCCCCCCCAGTCGTGCCCCACCAGGTGCACCGGTCCGCCGAGGTGGTCGATCAGGCCGGCGAGGTCGTCGCTGAGCTTGTCGACGGTGTAGTCGAGCCGGGCGGGGGGCGCGTCGGTGCCGCCGTAGCCGCGCATGTCCGGGGCCACGCACCGGACCCGCTCGGACAGGGCCGCGAACTGGAACCGCCAGCTGACCGCGAGCTCGGGAAAACCATGCACAAACAGCGCGGTCGGCCCGTCTTCGGGACCGCGCGCGTAGTAGCGCATGTGCAGCCCGTCGGGCAGGGTCACCTCGTGTACGGTGGTGTGGTCAGGAAAACTCGCGAGTTCTGGCTGTCCGGGGGCGTTCATGGCGCGGACCATAGCCCGGGGGCGCGGCGGGGGGCGATCTCCGCGGTGGCCCCCGCACCAGCGCCAGTTGGGCGGGTTTGTAGTTTGCTACATAAGTAAATACATGAACGAAATCGGCCGCTTCCAGCCCCCCGGCCGCCGCCGCGGGGCCGCGGGGGTACCGGGCGCACAATCCCGCACCCCAGGCGCTGGTTTTGCGAAACGTGTCCAGATCCACGGCATCCAAGGGGCATGCTCGACGTAGGACACCGCGCCCCCGATTTCATCGCCGAAGACCAATACGGCGAGCGCTGCACCCTGGACCAGCTCGTCAAAGACGGGCCGGTGGTGTTGTACTTTTACCCGCGCGATTTCTCGTTCGTCTGCACCCAGCAGGCGTGCGCGTTTCGCGATGAGCACGAGCTGCTGACCTTCGCGGGCGCCACCGTGTGCGGGGTCAACGGCGCCACGGTGGAAAGCCACGGCGATTTCGCGGACGCGCACAACATCCCGTTCCCCTTGGTGTCCGACTCCGGGGGGGACATCGCCGACCTCTACCAGGTCGGGTCGATCCTGGGCCTGGTTCGCCAGCGGGTCACTTACGTCATCGACCGCGACAAAACGGTGCGGGGGGTCCACCACCACGAGCTGTCCACCCGCCGCCACCTCGATGGGGTGTTCGACACGCTCGAGGGCATGGGGCTCCCGCTCGACGAGGCCCGCACCATGCTGGCCCGCGCCGGCGGCGCGGCCTGATAGAGTCTCGTCATGATCGCCGCCACCTGCCTGTTCGGGCGCTGCTTCGCCGCACAACGCCAGCGTTGAGGGCCCGCGGCCCCGGCCGCACCTCGCCCTGGTTCGATCACTTCTGACAACAGGTGAAGCAATGTCATTGCTTATTCGTCTCGCCGCCGCGGATGACCGCGCGCGGCTTCAATCCATTCGTGCCGCCGCGTTCGCGCCGGTGTTTGCGTCCTTTCGGTCCCTCCTCGGGGACGACGTCTACGATCTCGCCCAACGGGCGAGCGACGATCGACAGGGGGCCACCCTCGATTCCCTGCTCGCCGGTGCGGGCGGCTGGACCACGTGGGTGGCCGAGCTCGACGGTGCGGTGGTGGGGTTTGTCACCACCCACCACGATGACGACACCGGCGTCGGCGAGATTGGGCTCAACGCCGTCGACCCGGTCCACGCCGGGCGGGGCGTGGGGTTGGCCCTGTACCGCCACGCCCTCGACGGCATGCGGGCGGCCGGGCTGAAGGTGGCCACGGTGAGCACCGGCGGCGACGCCAGCCACGCCGCGGCCCGGCGGGCGTATGAAAAGGCCGGGTTCGACCGCGTCGTGCCCTCGGTCTGGCTCTGCCAGCGTCTGTGAGCCCCGGGCTGGAGGCCACCGCGGTGGTCTCCAGCTTCATTGGCACGCGGGGTGGAGAGACACCGATCCCCACAAACTTTCATTCCCCCGCGCCGCCGTCGTAAAACCCTCTCATGAGGTCCCGCTGGGCTCTGGTCGTTCTTGCGTACACCGCCGGGTGTGCCCACGGAGACGCGTTGGTCGACCCCCCGGTGGACGTGGTCATCGAGGTGAACAACGTCGACGCCCGGCAGCGCGCCCTCGTCGAGCAACACGTGTGCGCGCTCGACGACGTGTCCGATTGCCGGCTGGAGGTGGTCGATCCGGTGGCCGAAGCGGCGGCGGCGGCGGCGGCCAAAGGCAAGAAGGGCAAAAAGAAGAAAAAGGCCGCGAAGCCCGAGGACGAAGAGCCCCCCATCGAGCCCGAGCTGCAAAAAAAGACCGCGCTGCTGACGTTCAAATACGCCGGCGGCCTCGATCACCTGCGGCACCAGATCGCGCAGCTTCCGCACCCCGGGCTCAACGCGATGAAAGCGCGGGCGGACCTCCGCTACGACGGGTTCGACAACACCCCGCCCACCGTGAGCGCGGAAAAGCCCGAGCCCGGCAGCGTGCTCACCAGCCAAGAGGTCGAGATCATCCTCGCCATCCCCGACAAGGACACCAAAGCGGTGACCATCGACGGCGAAGCCGCGACCCCGCTGTTCGACGGGAAGTGGATCGCCCACCTCACCCTCGTCGACGGCAGCCACAGCCTCGAGGTCAAAGCCGAGGACAGCAGCGGCAACGTCACCACGTTTGTGCACAGCTTCTCCATCGACACCACCCCGCCGGGCATCCGCGTGGCGGTGACCAAGGTCGGCGAGGTGCGGTTCATGCTGAAGGGCGAGGTGGACGAAGACGCGGAGAGCTTCACCATGGACGGCAAAGCCGTCTCCACCTCCGCGTTCGGCAACGATTTTGAGGTCGCGGTGACCTATGACCCGGACAAGACCAAGGTGACGTTGGTGGCCGTCGATGCCCACGGCAACGAAAACGTGCTCCAGGTGCCGCTCGAAGACGGCACGATTCTCCCGTAAGATCCTGAAAAGATAGAGAATTGACGACTTGACCGGCCACGCCGGGGGCGCGGCCAGGGTTGACGCCGGCCGCCCGCCCTCTACCCTGTGGGCGTAGTAGGGAATTGTCTTACCCCGGGAGATGCTGCCATGGCTCGTGTGTTCGCTTCGTCGTTGTTGTTGGTGGGTTTTGTGTTGGTGATGTCGGGCTCGACCTGCGGCGGCACCGGCGGCACGCCCCCCGAAGAATGTTACTGCGCTGAGATCTGGGACCCGGTCTGCGGCACCGACGGCGCGACCTACGACAACCCCTGCAGCGCCGAGTGCCTGGACGTGGCCATCGACCACCCCGGCGAGTGTGGCGACGTCGACTACAACCCGTGCGCCACCGTGCTGTGCGCGCCCGGCCAAGTCTGCGTCGAGGTGCAGGTCCAGTGCGTGACCACCCCCTGCTATCCCATCGCCAACTGCGTGGCCCCCGAGCAGGTCTGCGGCGACAACATCTGCCAGGGCGACGACACCTGCTGCAACGCCAGCTGCGGCACCTGCGCGCCCCCCGGCGCGTTCTGCACCCAGGAAGCGTGCGAACCCATTTCCGAGTGATTTGGGTTTGAAATGGGTTCGTGCGAACCCATTTCCGAGTGATTTGGGTTTGAAATGGGTTCGTGCGAGCCCGTTTCCGAGTGATTTGGGTTTGAAACGGGCTCGTGCGAGCCCGTTTCCGAATGAGGTCGCGCCCCCTGGGGGTTACATCGCGATCGCGACCTCGGCGCCCTGTTTGATCGCCCGCTTGGCGTCGAGCTCGGCGGCCACGTCCGCGCCCCCGATGACGGTGACGGGCACGCCCAGCGCCTCGAACGGCGCTTGCCACTCTTTGCGCGGCACTTGGCCGGCGCAGATGATGACGTTGTCGCACTCGATGAGCTCGACCCCGCGCCCGGTGTCCACGGTGATGCCCCGCTCGTCGATCTTTTCGTACGAGACCCCGGGCATGAACCGCACGCCATAGTGCTTCAGCGTTGTGCGGTGAATCCACCCGGTGGTTTTGCCCAGGCGTTTGCCCGGCCGGTCGGGCGAACGCTGGCAGACCGTGACCTGCCGCGCGGCCTTGGGCCACTCCATCTCGATGCCCTCGACCCCGCCGCGCACTTCGTTGTCGGGGTCGATGCCCCACTCGGCCAAAAACTCCTCGACGTGGAGGCTGCTGGGCTCGCGTTCGCCGTGTACCAAAAACTCCGCCACGTCGTAGCCGATGCCCCCCGCGCCGATGATCACCACGCGATCGCCCACGGGCTTTTTGTGCAAGAGCACGTCGACGTAGCTGAGCACGTGGGGCAGGTCTGCGCCCGGGATGTCGACCTCGCGCGGGTTGACCCCCGCCGCGAGCACGATGTGGTCGAACTTCTCTTGGCGCAGGACCTCGTCGGTGGCCCGGGTGTGGAGCCGCACGTCGACCCCGCGTTTTTCGAGCAGGGTCTCGAAATATTTGATCGTCTCTTTGAACTCCTCTTTGCCGGGGATGGCCGAGGCCATGTGCAGCTGGCCGCCCACCCGGTCGCTGCTCTCGAACAATGTCACAGAGAGGCCGCGCTCGGCCGCCACCGTGGCGCAGGAGAGCCCGGCCGGGCCCGCGCCGACGACGGCCACGCGGGTCTTTTTCTTCGCCGGGAGCACCACGAGTTCGGTCTCGTGACAGGCGCGGGGGTTGACCAGACAGCTCGCGCGTTTGTTGGCGAACACGTGGTCGAGACAGGCTTGGTTGCACGCGATGCACACGTTGATCTCGGCTTCGCGGCCTTGTTCGGCCTTTTGCACGAAGTGTGAATCCGCGAGCAGCGGGCGGGCCATGCTCACCATGTCCGCGCACCCGTCGGCGAGCACCTGCTCACAGACCTCGGGGCGGTTGAGGCGGTTGGAGGTCACGAGCGGAATCGAGACCTCCTCTTTGAGCTTCTTGGTCACCCAGGTGAACGCGCGGCGCGGCACCATGGTGGCGATGGTGGGAATGCGCGCCTCGTGCCAGCCGATGCCGGTGTTGATGATCGACGCACCGGCCTTTTCGACCTCTTTGGCGAGCTGCACGACCTCCTTCCAGGTCGAGCCGCCTTTCACGAGGTCGAGCATGGAGAGGCGATAGATGATGATGAAGTCGTCGCCGGCGGCTTTGCGGGTGGCGCGCAAAATCTCGAGGGGAAAGCGGATGCGGGCTTCGTAGTCGCCGCCCCACTCGTCGTCGCGGCGGTTGGTGCGCGGCGCGATGAACTGGTTGATGAGGTAGCCCTCGCTGCCCATGATCTCGACGCCGTCGTACCCGGCTTCGCGGGCGCGGGCGGTGCAGTTGGCGAAGTCATTGATGGTGCGTTTGACCCCGCGCGACGAGAGCGCGCGCGGTTTGAACCAGCTGATCGGCGACTTGAGCGCCGACGGGGCCACCGCCAGCGGGTGGTAGGCATAGCGGCCGGCGTGCAGGATTTGCATCGCGATGAGGCCGCCCCCGTCGTGCACGGCGTCGGTGACGCGTTTGTGTTTTTTGGCTTCGGCTTTGGTGGAGAGCTTGGCCGCGAAGGGTTTGGTCCAGCCTTCGCGGTTGGGGGCGATGCCGCCGGTGACGATGAGGCCCACGCCGCCTTCCGCCCGCTCTTTGAAATACTGCGCGAACTTCTTGTACCCCCCGCGCTCTTCTTCGAGCCCCACGTGCATGGAGCCCATCAAAACCCGGTTGCGCAGGGTGACGTGGCCGAGATCGAGGGGGGCGAGCAGGTGGGGGTACTTCTCGTGCATGACGCGGAGCGTAACGCCGCGCGGGGGGCGGGCGCCAGAGCCTTGAAACGGCCTGAGACCGGCCTCTGGGCGCCCATGTCACCCATGCGTAAATGCCATTGACAAAACCGTGAATGGTATTTACGATTTGGGCATGGGACTGCCGATGACCCCGCGCGAACAGCAACGCCTCGAGCGCCACGAGGAGATCGTGGCCCGGGCCCTGCGCACCGTGACCGAGCAGGGCATCGATGCGCTGTCGATGAACAAGCTGGCCAAGCAGGTCGGCTTCACCCCCGGCGCGCTCTACCGCTACTTCGACTCGAAGGACGCGCTGCTCGCGGAGATCGCCCTGCGCATCATCGACGAGGCCGGGCATGTGCTCGAGCGCTCGGTGGCGGTCACCCCCGACGAGGACCCGCTCGGGTTTTTGCGCGGGACCATCGATGCCTACCTCGCGTTCGCGGCGGACAATCCCGGGGCCCTCGCGTTCATCTCCGTCCTGCTCGGCGACCCCCGGGTGCTCGTGCCCGACGTGGACCGGGCCGCCGAAGTGCTCTCTGGCCTCACCCGCTCGGTGGCGCCTTTGTGCCAAGCCCTCGACGCGGCGGTGGCGCGCGGGCTGCTCACCGACGCGCCGGCCATGCCCCGGGCGCTGTCGCTGTTTTCGTCGGTGCAGGGCGCGCTCTTGCTCAAAAAGCAGGAGCGCCACGATTTTTTCCCCCTCGCGGTGGACGCGCTCGCCCGCCTCACCGTCGAGGGCTTGCTCGCGGGCTGGTCCGCGCCAGGAGAGCGCCATGGCTGACTTTTCTGCTGTGACATTGTGGGGCGTGCTGTCCGCGGGGGTGGCGTTCGCCGTCGGCGCGGGGCTCTGGACGTTCGCCGAGTACAACATCCACCGTTTTCTCGGCCACCACCCGCGTTTTCGCGGCAACATCTTCGAAAAAGAGCACACCCGGCATCACTCGGTGGGCAACTACTTCGCCCCCGCGATCAAAAAGGCCGGGGCCGCCATCCTCGCCGCCATTCTCCTCGGGGGGCCCAGCGTGTGGCTGCTGGGCGCGCTGGTGGGCGGCGCGTTCACGCTCGGGTTCGCCCTCATGTACCTGACCTACGAGGGCCTGCACTGGCTCGACCACGTACACCCCGGCTGGACCCCCCGCATGCGCCGCCTGCGCCGGCATCACTTTTGGCACCACTTCGGCAGCCCCAAGCTCAACCACGGGGTGACCACCACCTTCTGGGACCGGGTGTACGGCACCTACGCCGAGCCGGGTGTCATCCGGGTGCCCAAAAAGCTCGCCATGCGCTGGCTCGTCGACGACCGCACCGGCGCGGTCCGGACCGAGCACGCCGCGCACTACCGCCTGCAATAGCGTCGGCTATTCCCTTTTGGCCGCGGGTTCGTTCGGGCGCCGCGCGAGCAGGCGTTGCAGCCCGCCGTAGCCGGCCAGCGTCATCACCATCGTGAACGGCAGCTCCAACAGGGCGATCGCCGCGAGCAACAGCGCCCGCCAGCTCAACGGCTTTCGCGCGACTTTGGGCATCAAGCCCTTCGTGAACAGCATCACGAAGCTGCACGCGAACTCGCCGAGCTGCATGCCGCGCTGGGTGCGCACGACCTCGAAGCCGGCCTGTTCGAACAGGCGGCGCAAGGTGTCCTCGGAGAAATGCCAGAGGTGCGCGGGGGCTTGCAGCGGCACCCAGTAGCGGCCCATCAACCAAGCGATGGGGGTGCGGGCCGGGACCTCGACGAAGCAGCACCCGCCCGGCCGGGTGATGCGGAACAGCTCGGCCAAGATCTCGTCCGGCTCGTACACGTGCTCCAAATAGTGCCAAGCGGTGACGAGGTTGAACTGCCCGTCTTGGTACCCTTGCTGCTCGAGTTCGCCCGGGTCGACGTCGATGCCGTACACGTCGCGGGCAAAGTCAGCGCAGTTTTGTCCGAAGTCGACCCCGCGCACGCTCTTGGCCCCGGCTTCCTTCAAGGCCCCGAGAAAATGGGCCAAGCCGCAGCCCACGTCGAGCACGTCGAGGTCCGAGACCGGCCCGATGACGTCCCCGCCCATCCGGGCCACGACCTTGAGGCGCCGGTGCCGCATGGACTTGAACTTGCCCGCGCGGATCGCGCGGCCCGCGCGCTCGAGCCGGTCGGCGGGGTAGTAGTCGGCGTAGTAGGGCCCGAGCGCGTCGGGGGCGGGGCGCGGGTCGAGCGCCATCGTGCCGCAGGTGGTGCAGCGCGCGTAGGCAAACGTGCCGTCGTGACCCCAGAAGCGGTCCTCGACGTCGGCCATCACGGTGTGGGGCACATCTTGGTGCAGCGGGCAGCGGCCCTGGGTCTCGACCATGGCCCGACCATACCCCACGCGCCGGCCCGCGTCGGGGCCTTCGGGCTCAGCTCCGGCGGGGGCGCACCAGGTAGTGACCGACCATGGTGGCCACGGTGGTGCCCTGGCTGTCCTTGAGGGTCACGTCGAGGGTGAACGTGCCTTCGCCCGCGGCCACGTCGGCCTTGAGCTTATCCTGCGCGGCCTGGTCGAACACGCACTCGGCCACGATGTCCCGCCGCGCGGGCCGCACAAACTCGATGTCGACCTTTTTCACGACGAGGAAAAGCCCTGAGAGCCCGTCGAACACGTGCAGCGTCACTGTGCCCCCGAGCAGCTCGCCCGCGGCCCACTGAAACGCGGGGTGGATGGTGCCCTCGTGGGCCATCAACGCGTCGGTGCGCGGCACCTCGGCGAAGAACCGGTCGCCGTCGACGCCGGTGGTCACGTCCATGTGCCCGTAGAGAGGAACGATCTTGCGGATGAAGGCATTGAGTGCAGCTTGGTCCATGCCGCGGTCTACCCGGCGACGGCCCCGGCGAGAACCCGGGCAAAGGGGCTCGGCAGGTCGGATTTTTCCAGGTAGGGAAGGGCATGGGCGCCAAAGGTCCTTCTGTAGACGGCAAGAAGCTCGCCAACGAGGTGGGCCGTCGCCGCACGTTCGCCATCATCAGCCACCCCGACGCGGGCAAGACCACGCTGACGGAAAAGCTCTTGCTCTACGGCGGGGCGGTGCAGATCGCGGGGGCGGTGAAGTCCAAGCGCGCGGCGAAGAGCGCGACCTCGGATTGGATGGCGATCGAAAAGGAGCGCGGCATCTCGGTGGCCTCGAGCGTGATGCAGTTCGAGCACCACGAACACATGTTCAACCTGCTCGACACCCCCGGCCACAACGACTTCTCCGAGGACACCTACCGCACGCTGGCCGCGGCCGACTGCGCGGTGATGCTCGTCGACGTGGCCAAGGGCGTCGAGCCGCAGACGATCAAGCTGTTCAAGGTGTGCCGGGTGCGGGGCATTCCCATTGTCACCTTCGTGAACAAGATGGACCGCGAGGGCAAGCCGCCCCTCGACATCCTCGCCGACGTCGAGGAGGTGCTCGAGATCCCGACCTCGCCCAAGGTGTGGCCCATCGGCATGGGGCAGAGTTTTCAAGGGGTGTACGACCGGGCCGGGGAGCGGCTGGTGCGGTACCAACGCGAGGCGAGCGGGCGCAAGGCCGCGGCCGAGGACATGGCGGTGGACGATCCGCGCCTCGACGAGGCCCTCGGCGAAGAGGCCGCGGCCCAGCTGCGCGAGGAGCTCGAGCTGCTCGAGGAAGCGGGCAACCCGTACGACCGTGAGGCGTTCTTGAAAGGCGAGCTCACCCCCGTGTTTTTCGGCTCGGCCATGAACAGCTTTGGCGTCGACGTGTTCCTCGACCAGTTCACGGATTTGTGTCCCGCCCCCGGCCGGCGCAAGCTCGAGCCCGAGGGCGAGGTCGCGCCCACCGACGACGAGTTCTCCGCGTTTGTGTTCAAGATTCAGGCGAACATGGACCCCCGTCACCGGGACCGCATCGCCTTCGCCCGGGTGTGTTCGGGGCGGTTCGAGCGGGGCATGCGGGCCAAACACCCGCGCAGCGGGCGGTCACTGTCACTGGATCGTTCGGTGAGTTTTCTCGCCCAGACCCGCAACACCGTCGAGGAGGCGTACGCGGGGGACATCGTGGGCCTGTGGGACCCGGGCATGCTCCGCATCGGGGACTCGCTCACCGAGGGCAAGGACGTGGCGTTTCAGCAGCTGCCGGTGTTCTCGCCCGAACACTTCGTGCGCCCCCGCCTGCAAGACCCGATGAAGCGCAAGGCCCTCGACAAGGGCTTGGCCCAATTGAGCGACGAAGGCGCGGTGCAGCTCTACATCGATCCCATCCGCGGCAGCGTGGACCCGATCCTGGGCGCGGTGGGTTGGCTGCAGATCGAGGTCGTGACCCACCGGCTCAAGGCCGAGTACTCCGTCGACGTGAAGATGGACCGGCTCGGGTACACGTGCGCGCGTTGGGTGTTCGGCGAGGGCGTGGATGAAAAGATGAAGAGCATGCTCATGCGCCAATCGGTGGGCTATCTGCTCGACGTCGAGGACCGGCCGCTGCTGTTGTTCGAGAGCGACTGGATGCGCCAGCGCACCGAAGAGAAATACCCCGAGCTCGAGTTCAAGGCCGCGGTGCAGCCCGCCCGGGCCAAACGCCGCTGACGGTCAGGTCCAACTTGACGGTTTGTGAGGTTTGGCCTGCTTGGCGGGCCTGGGGCCCATTGGTACAAAACGCGCTTCAACTCCGAGCCGAGGTGCAAGCGTGGACATCTACGATCAGGTCTTTGAGAACAACAAGAAGTGGGTCGAGTCGAAGAAGGCGGAAAAGGCCGACTTTTTTGAGCACCTGGCCAAGTCCCAATCGCCGGACTTTTTGTACATCGGCTGCGCCGACAGCCGCGTGCCCGCCAACGAGATCATGGGCCTCGAGCCCGGCGACGTGTTCGTGCACCGCAACGTGGCCAACCTCGTCATCGGCACCGATCTCAACGTGCAGTCGGTGATCGACTACGCGGTCAATCACCTGCACGTGAAGCACATCGTGGTGTGTGGCCACTATGGCTGCGGCGGGGTGGGCGCGGCGATGCAGCCCCAAGACCTCGGGCTGCTCAACGGCTGGCTCCGGGAGGTGCGCGACGTCTACCGCCTGCACGCCGACGAGCTCGACGCCATCGGCGACGAAAAAGACCGCTACAACCGCCTGGTCGAGCTCAACGTGCGCGAGCAATGCATCAACGTGATCAAGACCGCGGCGGTGCAGCGCGCCTACCTCAAGGACAAGAGCGCCCAGGTGCACGGCTGGGTCTACGATCTGCACAACGGCCTGCTCAAAGACCTCAAGATCCCCTTCGAGGCGGTGCTGCGCGACATCCAGCGCATCTACAACCTCGGCTGATCACGTCGAGGGCGCGCGCATGGAGCGCTTCGATTGCCAAGCTTGCGGCGTATGTTGCTGCAACACCGAAGCGAACCTGCGCGCGTTTTCCGCGGCCTACATCGAGGTCACCAAAGACGACCGCCTCTACCGCGAGGACCGCGCCCGGCTCAAGGTGCTCGCCGACCGGGACGGGGACGGCCGCTGGCACATGAAACTGCAAGGCCGCGACGCCCGCTGCATCGGCCTCGAGGGTGAGCTCGGCTACGGGGTCGCGTGCACCATCTACCCGTGGCGCCCGAAGGTCTGCAAGAACGTCGAGGCCGGCGACGAGGAGTGCCTCAAGGCCCGCCGCCGGTTCGGCCTGCCTCTGACCCGGGCCGCGGACGAAGCCCGCATCGACCGCGACGAAGGCTGCGGGCTCGATCCGTTCGGTCCGTCCGACCGGTGAGCGGTTAGGCCTCGAGGCCAAACATCAGCGAACGGTGCAGGGCGGCCCCGGCCATGACCCCCGACGCGGCGGCCAGCGTGGCGTTGCTCATCATCACCGCCGCGTCCCCGGCCGCGAACACCCCGGGCACGGTGGTGCCCTGCATCTTGTCCACCACGATGCGTGGGCCCATGGGGCCGGACTCGATGGCGCAGCCGAGCTGTTCGGCGAGGTCGCTGGCCAGGGACACGTCAGGGGCCACAAACAGCGCGGCGGTGGGCACCGCGGTGCCGTCGTCGAGCCGCACCGCGTCGAGGTCGGTGCCGTGGCCGGACAGTCCGGTAACTTTGCGTTCTTCGACCTTTGTGCCCCGGGCGTCGAGCTGCGCGCGCTCTTCGTCGGTCGGAGCCCAATGCCCTTGTGTGAAGTAGGTGGTCGGGCCCCAATCGGGAATCATCAGCCCTTGGTGCACCGACAGGGGCGAGGTCGCGAGCACCCCCAGCGGCCGGTTCATGAACTCGAAGCCGTGACAGTACGGACAGTGCAGCACGGTGCTGCCCCAGCGTTCGCGCAGGCCGGGCAGGTCGGGCAACGTGTCGCGCAGGCCGGTGGCGAGCAGCAGACGCGCGCCCTCTTGTTCGCTCCCGTCGTCGAGGGTGAGCACGAAGTGTTCGCCCGCGGCCCGGGCGCGGGTGGCCCGCGCCGTCCGCTGGGTCACCGCGGGGTAAGCGCCAAGCTGGGCCCGGGCGTCGGCGAGGATGTCGCCCGGGGGCCGGCCATCGTGGCCCAGAAAGCCGTGGGCGGCCGGGGAGGTGCGGTTGCGCGGGGCGCCCGCGTCGACGAGCAGGGTCTTTTTGCCCGCCCGGCCGAGCATGGTCGCGGCCGCCTGGCCCGCGAAGCTGCCGCCGATGATGATCGCCTCGTACATGGTCTGCTCCTCACGTAAGCGTGTTTGTTACGTGATAGCGAAGGGCCCGCCGTTCATGCAACATAAAATGTTCTGTTTGGCCTCTGCGCCCGTGGTATGACTTGTCCATGCGCCCCGACCGCCGCCTGTCCCGGATGCTGCACGTGCTGATCCACCTCGACCGGCACGGCGGCCGGCTCACCTCGGACGACATCGCGCAGATGCTGGGCACCAACCCGGTGGTGGTGCGCCGGTCCATGGCCGGGCTCCGGGAGCGCGGCTACGTCGAATCCGTGAAGGGCCACGGCGGGGGCTGGGCCCTGACCCGGCCGCTGTCGGACATCACCTTGCTCGACGTGTACATGGCGTTGGGTGAGCCCGGGCTGTTCGCCCTGGCCACGAGCCAGGACAACCCCCGTTGCCTGGTCGAGCGCGCGGTCACCGACCGCCTGGACGAGACCCTGGACCAGGCCCGCGAGCTTTTGCTCGGGCGGTTCGCGGAGATCACCGTGGCCGAGGTGGCGGGGGATTTTGAGCACCGCTTCGCCGCGCTGGACGACGACGAACGGTGCGCGAGCGACGCGGGCTAGCCGCGTCTACTCTTCGATCAACACGATGACGGCGCGGCCGGCCACATCGTAGGTCGCGCCCACCGGCTCGGGTGAGGCGAGGGCGTTGTCGGGTTCACGGGCCGCGGCGGTGTCGACGTAGAGGTTCCAGGAGAGGCCGGCCGCGGTCTCGGGCAGGGTCGCGGTGACGGTGCCCTCCCAGCCGTTGTAGCCAATGTACATGGAGCGCGCGCTCTCGCCCGCGCTTTCGAGGTCGATGCGCCAGCCGATGAAGTGGAGGTTGGCGTCGCCGAAGAACTCGGGCCACGCCTCTTGTCCGCTGTCGTGAATCCAGGTGATGTCCTTGAGGCCGTTTTCGTCGGGGTCCTCGCCGGTGAAGAAGGTGTCGCGCCGCAGGCCGAAGTGTTCGGCCCGCAAGCCGAGCATGGCGGTGACGAAGTCTTGGTGGGCCTGCTCTTCGGGGGTGGGGGTCCAGTCGAGCCAGATGCTCTCGTTGTCGAGGTTGAAGGTGTTGTTGTTGCAGTTTTTGCTGCGGAGGCGCTCGTCGCCGCCGTAGACCATGGGCGTGCCCGCGGAGACCATGCTCACGGTGAGCAGCGAACGCACCGCTTGGCGTTGCAACGCTTCGTCGCCCCCGTGGTCCCAGGAAATGTTGTTGTCTGACCCGCCGCTCGAGGGCCCGAAGGGCCAGCCTTGGTCGTTTTGTTTCTCCGTGCAGCTCACGAGGTCTTTGAGGGTGAAGCCGTCGTGGGACACGATGAAGTTGATCGAATGCGCCGGGCTGCGGTCGCCAAACAAATCCGAGCTGCCCGCCACCCGGGTCACGATGTCGCCGGGGGTGACCTCGGCGACGAACAGCTGGTTCATGTCGCGCCGGAAGGTGTCGCGGTACTGGTCGTTCCATTGGGCCCAGCCCGCGGGGAAGTTGCCGAGCTGGTAGGTGCCGCCCACCGCGCCCCAGGGTTCGGCCAACAGATCGACGCCCTCGCCACCCTCGACGGGGCGGGCGGGCAGCTCTTCGGCCACGCGGCGGAGCACATTGCCGGCTTGGTTGGGCAAGAAGTTGAAGCAGCCGCGCAGACAGCCGTTGCCGTGCAGGGCCGCGAGGTCGAAGCGGTAACCGTCGACGCCCATGACGCGGTGCCAATACTGGATGGAGTCGACCACGAGGTCCCGGGCGATGTCGGTGACGGGGTTGAGGTTGGGGCTCACCCCGTTGTGGTTGCCGTAGTACCGGACGTCCTCGCCGAGCTGGAAGTAATTGGCATTGTCGAGCCCGCGGAAAGACACGATGGGGGCGGTGTCGCCGTCGGTGCCCCAGGGGGAGAGCTCGGCGGTGTGGTTGTAGACCACATCGAGGAACACCTTGATGCCCTGGTTGTGGAACGCCTCGACCATCTCTTTGAACTCGCGGGTGGGCCCGCCCCAGCTCTTGTCCGCGGCGTAGCGGCGGTCCGGGGAGAAGTAGTTGAGGGTGTCGTAGCCCCAGTAGTTGTCCCCGTTCGCGTCATCGACGGTGAGGTCGTTCTGGTCGTTGGACGCCTCGTGGATGGGGGTGAACTCCACCGCGGTGACCCCGAGGGCGGCGAGGTAGGGGGCCTTTTGGGCCGCGCCGGCGTAGGTGCCGCGCAGCGCTTCGGGCACGTCGGGGTCGTTTTTGGTGAAGCCGCGCACGTGGACTTCGTAGACGACGTCGTCTTTGAGCGGGCGCTCGACGTGGGCGCCGAAGGCGCTGTCGTCGTCGAAGTACACGCTCTTGGGCGCGAAGGGGCCGGTGTCGAGGGTGCGGAAGTCGGGCCCCGACGCGTAGTGGGACCAGTCGTGATCGGCCTGCAACGGGTCGTGGCTCAGCTCGCGGCCGTAGGGATCGATGAGCAGCTTGTTGGGGTTGAAGCGGTTGCCCTGTCCATCGACGTCGGAGACAAACCCCGCGTCCGAGCCTGGGGCCCAATTCTCGTCGTACGGCCAGTTGGGCCCGAACGCGCGGAAGCCGTAGAGGAAGCTCTCCCCGAGGCCCAGCTCGTCGAGGGCGGTCCGGGTGATGGTGGCGGTGAAGAGGTCATCGCCGTCCGGGCCGTCGAGCACGATGCGCTCCACCGGGGCGGCGGCGAACGCATCGTCGTACAGCTCGAGGGTGATGCGGGTGGCGGTGCCGCTGCGCACGGTGACCGCCACCGCGTTGCGCGCGGGATCGGGATGGGCGCCCAGCGGTCGCGCGGTGGGTTCGATGACCCCGCCGTCGGTTCCGCCATCGGACGGGCCGCCGTCGTCCGGACAGGCGGTGCACAAAAACAAGATCGGGGCGAACAACAGGGCGGGGCGCATGCACAATCTATAGCGCGGCGATGTCGCGCGGCCACGGGGGCTGGCGATTTGGCGTTTCACCCGCGGGGCCCGGGCGGGTCTATGGTGGTTTACGGGAGGCATGGACGAATGAGAATCTGGACAGGCGCAGGGCTGGCGTTGTGGTTGGGGCTTTTCGCGGGGTGCCCAGGCGAGACGGACGGGACGGACGCAGGGCCCGGCGAGGACGCGGGTGGTGGGGCGCCTGACGGCGGCCTGGAGGACCCGTCGGACGGCGGAGCCGACGCCGGTTCTTCAGGAGATGGGGATGGCGATGGAGACGGAGATGGAGATGGAGATGGAGATGGTGATGGAGATGGAGATGGTGATGGAGAGGGGCCGCCTGACGGCGGCTTGGAAGAACCGTCGGACGGCGGAGCCGCCGACGCCGGTTCTTCAGGCGACGGCGACGGGGATGGGGATGGAGACGGAGACGGAGACGGAGACGGCGACGCGTCGTGCGCGGGCAGTTGTGGCTTGGCCCTGTCCCCCGGCGGGACGTGCAGCTGTTCGGCCGCGTGCCTGACCGCGGGCGACTGCTGCGCCGACTACGAGGTCGCTTGCGGGGGCCCGGGGATGTGCGGTCCCGCGGCGCCCCCCGACAACTACTGCCAAGAGGGCACGACCCCGTCGGGCATCGCGCCGCCCATGGACTACGGGGCCCCCGGCAGCTACGCGGTGGCCGAGGCGACCTTCGCCAACCCGCTCGACACCATCGGTCCGCCCAACCCGGGCGACATCACGGTGTTCACCCCGGTGGGCGAGACCGACGTGCCGGTCATTTTCTTCAGCCATGCCTTCGCCGCCATCAACGTGAACCTCTACCGGCCGTTGCTCGAGATGCTCGCCAGCCACGGCTTCGCGGTGGTGTTCGTGCCGTACCCCATCGGGGGCGGGGCCGACGGCAACGAGACCAAATACGCGTGGCTCGACGCCGGCTTCGTCGAGGCCGCGGCCCAGTTTCCCACCGTGTTCGACCTGACCCGGGTCGGCTTTGTCGGCCACTCCTTTGGCGCGGGCGCCACCCCGGAGATGGCCCGGCTCGGCATCGTCGAGCGGGGCTGGGGGAGCGCGGCGCGCTTCATGTTCATCATCGCGCCTTGGTACTCGTGGGGCACGGGCTACGACACCCTGCCCACCGACATGCTCACCATCGTGCAGGTGTACGCCGACGACGACGTGAACGATCATGAGATCGCGGCCCAGGACATCTGGGACGCGCTCCCCGCGGCCATGCCCAAACAGTGGCAAGTGGTGCGCAGCGACACCTGCACCTGCGCGCTCACCGCCGGCCACTCCGTGCCCGGCTGCGGCGCCGGCACCGTCAACCCCGAGGCGGGGGGCACGCTCAATGCCCATGACCGCTGGGCGGTGTGGCGCCGGATGCACGCCGCGGCCGCCTATGCCCTGTTGTCCGACGCCGCGGCGTCGGACGTCGCCCTCGGGGTGGACCGCTACCTGGGGCATTGGGTCGGCTGCGAGGATGACCGCGACGTGACCCCGCTCGAGGTCTCGGCCGCGCCCGCGCCCACCGCCTGCCAGCCCTACATGTACGACTACGCCGCCCGCTGCGACAACGCCGACGTGGGCTATCCCTGCCCCTGACCGGGGCGAGAAATTTCGGTCGTTTTTTTGGAGCCGGCCCCGGTCGCCCTTAGGCTCCTCCTTGCCCCACCGAGGGCCAGGAGGCAGCCATGGGCGTCGATGTACAACAAGGTCGTACCTTTCAAAGCACCGTGATTCCCCTCGTGTGGGCCGCGCCGGAGCTCACCCGGGTTCCCGTGGCGATGCGGGCCTGGGTCGCGGGCGAAAACGGCGCCGGCGCGCACATCGTCAGCCACGTGGGCGAAGACGCGGTCGAGCTGGTCGGCGCGGTCAGCGGCCTGACCATCGGCGAGACCGTGGCCATCTCCCTGCGCACCGAGACCCACGGCAACATCGTGCTCTCGGCGAGCGTGCACCGGGCGGACAAGGGCAAAGCGGTGTTGTGGTTTGACCGCCCGTCCGACGAGGCCCACAAGCGGCTCGTGCGGTTCGTGAACGACGCCCGCATCGGCAATGCCGCTGCACGCCGGGGCGGGCTCTACGAGTTTTTGCACGCGGCCTGACCCGGGCTACGAGCTGGCCGCGGCCTCCGCGGCGGTCTTCAGGTCCTGGGCGAAGGTCTCGAAGCTCTTCCGAAAATCGGGCAGCGAGCCTTCGATCATGGAGAGCATGCCGCCAGAGAACACCTCTTGCATCGCGAAGGTCGTGCCCGCGTCCGACCTGGTCAGGCGGTAGGTCCGCACCCCCGCAAACATGCCAAGCGGCATGCCGTCCTCCCACACCATCTCCGTGGGCGGGCTGAACGTGGTCACCGCGAGGTTGAACGTCTGGTCCGGCGCGTCCTTGACCACCAACGTCACTTCCCCGTCCTGTTCGATGCTGCCCTCGATGGACACCAGCGCGCTGTTCCACTCTCGCCAGCGGGTCACGTCGGTGAGCGCGGCCCACACCACCTCGGGCGGGGCCGCGATCTCCACCGACACGCCGTACGCCACATGGTCGTCGGTCTTGTCCATCACCGCCTTGCCGTCCGCGGCCTGGAGCAGTCCCGGTACCTCCCGCGTGGTCGAACACCCGCTCACCAGGATGGTCGCTCCCATCAGCCAACCGCACACCAAAACCCCGCGCGTCATCACGCCTCCCTCTCGATGGACTCGTCGATATATTGTGAATAGCTGCCCAGCACCCGGTCCCAAGACCTGACGAAAATGTCCATGACCTTGTCGAACCGATCCCCGGCCGCCCCCGCGGAGTGGATCACGTCCACCCGGGTGGTCTCGCCCTCGGGGGTGAACGTGACCTCGACGGTGGTGGGCGCGTCGAGCGCCCCCGGCCACCAGGTGAACACCAACGCGTCGGGGGGCGACCAGCGCACCACTTCGCCGAGGGTGAACGTCTCCCCGGAGGGCGCGGTCTCCACAAACGCGCCCTGGTCAAACGCCAGCCGCGACCCGTCGAACTTCTTGTGGCCGGCCGGCCACCACAAATCCACCTCGGCGGTGAACGCGCTGAACGCCCGCGCGGGCGAGCACCGGACGACCACGGACTTGCGCAACGGGTCAGTCATCCAAGTTCTCCGCGACCATCGCGAACCGGGCGAGGGCTTCATCCCAGAACGCGTCCAGCCAGGCCCGGGCCTCGTCGAACCCGCGCTTGTCCAATGCATAGACATTCTGGTTGCCGTAGGCGCTGTGGGAGACCAGACCCGCCCCCTGCAGGACCTTCAGGTGCTTGGACACCGCGGGCCGCGAGATGGGCAGCGCCGCGGCCAGGGCCCCCACCGAGCGGGGGTGGGCGGCCAGCCGCCGCATGATCTCCCGCCGCACGGGATTGCCCAGAGCATCAAAAACTGCTGATTTTTCAACTGGTTGTGCGCCCATGTCCGGTAACCTCAAAGTTACCGTAACTTGGAAGTTACCACGCGTCAACCGGCAACCGCCAAGCGGCAACCATCAACCGCCAACCGTCAACCGGCAACCGCCAACCGCCAACCGCCAGCCGCCAGCCGCCAGCCGCCACCCCGTCAGCAGGCAACCAGAACCGCAGCCGCACCCTTCGACCGCCTGGCGTCAAGCGTCCGCGGGGGCCTCGGCGCCGTCCCCGGGGGGCACGGGGGCGGGGGAGGCGCCGGGGGCGTCGCCGTCGGTGCCCAGGTCGGGGTGCCGGCGCAAGGTGGCGAGCACCACGAGGAGGGCGAGGGCCATGAAGCCGGCGCCCGCGAAAAAGGACACGCCGGGAAGCTCGGCGATGGCGTCCTCGCCGCTGAAGTGCGCGAACAGCTGGGTCGAGATGAGGGGCGCGAACACCGCGGTCAGGGACATCAAGGAGGTGAGCGCGCCTTGCACGCTGCCTTGTTCGTTGCCGGGGACCGCGCCCGCGACCATGCCCTGGATCGCGGGGCCGGCGATGCCGCCGAGGGCGCCGAACAAGATGGTGGCGATGACCATCCAGCCCTGGGTCGCGGCCCCGTAAAAGCAGAACGAGACGATGGCGATGAGAAACCCGAACACCACCGCCCGGCGCTCGCCGAGGACGGGCATGATGCGCCGGATGAGGCCCCCTTGCACGACGGCGGCGGCGAGGCCGACGACGGTGAGGGCGAGGCCGTTTTCGAGTTCGCCCCAGCCGTAGCGGTAATTGGTGTACAGCACCCACACGGTCTCGAGGCCCCGCTGGGCCAGGGAGAAGAACAAGAACGCAAACGCGAGGCCGAGGACCGCGGGGTAGGCCTTGAGCGCGTACAGGCCTCCAATGGGATTGGCGCGGGCCCAGGAAAAGGGGCGGCGGTTCTCCTCGGGGAGCGACTCGGGGAGCACAAAAAAGCCGTACGCGGCGTTGAGGAGGGTGACGAAGGCAGCGGCGAAGAACGGGAGCCGGAGCCAGACCTCGCCGAGCAGGCCGCCGAGGGCGGGCCCGAGGATGAAGCCGAGGCCGAAGGCGGCGCCGACCAGGCCGAAGTTTTGGGCGCGGGTCTCCTTGGTGGAGATGTCCGCGATGTACGCGTTCGCCGCGGTGATGGTCGCGCCGGTGAAGCCCGAGACCACCCGGGCCGCGAACAGCCACCACAACGTGGGGGCAAAGCCCATCACCAGGTAGTCGACCCCGAACGCGAACAGGGCGAGGAGAATCACCCGCCGGCGCCCGTAGCGATCGGACAGGGCGCCGATCAAGGGCGCACAAAGAAACTGCATCAGCGAGTAGACCGCGGCGAGCACACCGTAGTAGCTCGCGGCCTCGCTGGCGCTGCCGCCGGTCATCTCGGTGACGAGCTGGGGCAGAACAGGGATGATGATGCCGATGCCGAGCACATCGAGCAGAAGGGTGATGAAGATGAACTTCACGCCCGCTTTGCGGTTCTGGGCCATGCGACCTCCGGTGGCGCGCCCCGTGACCTAACGTCCTTTCGGGCCTGCGTCGATGCCGGGGGCGCGGGTTGGCCCACTTCGGTCGGCGGGGTGGGCAAAATCGCCCAACCCCGGCGGGGGCCAGGCCCCAAAAGACCTGCCGGGAGCTGGCACATGCCTTGTAGTCTCCTGGGCCATGACGCTCTCCATCGCCTCGCCGCTCGCCCCCGAAGCCACCTTCACCGAAGACGAACTCGTCGCGCTCAACAGCGAACGCGGCCTGCGCCAGGTGGTGCGCCGGGGGAAGAACGCCCGGCTGTCCAGCGCCCTCCGCTACCTGAAGTACGAGCGCCGCTTGCGCGCCCTCCAGGTCGAGCTGGTCAAACTCCAGCGCGCGGTCCAGGACGAAAACCGCCGGGTGGTGATCATCTTCGAGGGCCGGGACGCGGCCGGCAAGGGCGGGGCGATTCGTCGCTTCACCCACCACCTCAACCCGCGGGCCATGCGGGTGGTGGCGCTGCCCAAGCCCACCGACGAGGAGAAGGGCCAATGGTACTTCCAGCGCTACGTCAACCAGCTGCCCAACCCCGGCGAGATCTGTTTCTTTGACCGCAGCTGGTACAACCGGGCGGTGGTGGAGCCGGTCAACGGTTTTTGCACCTCGGTCCAATACGAGCGCTTCATGCGCCAGGTGCCCGACTTCGAACACATGCTGCACGAGGACGGCATCGAGCTCATCAAGTTTTGGTTCTCCATCACCCGCGACGAACAAGAGCGCCGCTTTGACGCCCGGCGCAAAGACCCGCTCAAACAGTGGAAGCTCTCCGACGTAGACCAGAAGGCCCAATCGCTCTGGGACGAGTACACCCACTACAAAGAAGCGATGTTCATGCGGACGCACACGTCGTTCGCCCCCTGGGTCATCGTCAAGGGCAACTCCAAAAAGACCGCCCGGCTCGAGAGCATCCGCTACGTGCTCACCAACGTGCCCTATGCCCAGGGCCGGCCCAACGTGCGCACCACCCCCGATCCCGAGTTCGTCTCGCGCTATCGTCGCGCGGTCGACCAGCTCGACATCTGACTTGTCCCGAAAGGCAACCGCTATGCACGGTTTTTCGCTCACTCCCTCGCGAACCCTCTCGGCCCTGATCGCGGCCTCATTGTTGCTGGTCGCGGCCCCCGCCGCCCACGCCACCCCCGACGAGGGGGAGGTCCGGGCCTCGATGGTCTCGCTGTTTGCATCGTTGCGCTACGTGCTCATCGCCACGTCCACCGCCCACGACGGCGACAAGGCCCTGGACCCCGCGGTGCTCAAAGAGATCAACCACATCCGCAACAACGCCCACCTCGTCGAGCGCCACTTCGCGGCCCAGGACTCGGACGCGACCTTCTTCGCCCGGCGGGTGCGCCGGACCGCGGCGTCCCTGCAGCACTACTATGGCAAGCAGGATCACGACCGGGTGCGCCACGTGGTCCACAACCTCGTCGACAGCTGCATGTTCTGTCATGTGCGGCTGCCGGACCGGACCGACTCCTTGATGTCGCGCGGCTTTCTGCAAAACGACGACCTGCAAAAGCTCCCGCTGCCCGCCCGGGCCCGGGCGCTGGCCGCCACCCGGCAGTTCGACGCGTCGTCGCAGGCGTGGGAACAGGCGTTCGCCCAGATGCCGGCCAAGCCGTTCCCCGACTATCGCGAAGACCTCGTCGACTACCTGACCGTGCGCGTGCGGGTGAAAGAAGACACCGCCCGGCCGGCCGAGACCCTCGAACAGCTCGCGGGCAAAAAGGGACTGCACAAAGAGGACAAGGCGCTGCTCACCCAGTGGGCGACGGCGCTGCGCCAGGCCCACAACCCCGGGCTCGCCTCGCGCACCGACCTCGAGCGCTGTGAGGCCCACGCCTTGGCCGCCGAGACCCACCGGGACGCGCCCGCCGACGAGCGCGCGCTGATCTACTCGATCCTGGCGTCGGCCTCCTGCTACATGGCGGCCTCCCCCCGGGCCCCCGCGGCCCAGCGCGCCCAGGCGTATTTTTATCTCGCGGAGTCGGAAAAACAGATCCTCGGGGCGCGGGACCCGGGCCGGATCGAAGACCGGCTCGAGCACGCCATCCGTTTGGCGCCACACAGTGACATTGCGGACCGCAGCTACCACACACTGGAGGAGTGGGTGGTGGCGCAGAACACCGGCAGCTCCGGCACCCACATGCCCGGCGATGTACGCGAGCGGTTGCGGGCGCTGGAGAAGCTCGCCCAGCCGAAGCGGTAGCTCAGACCGCGAACAAGGCGCGGGTGGGGGTGAGCTGCCGCTGCAGCACCTGCCGTGCGCGGTGCAGGCGGGTCTTGATCGCGGCCGGGGACAGGCCGACGTCGTCGGCGACCTGCTGCGTCGACCAGCCTTGCTCGAGCCGCAGGATGACGATGCGCTGGTCGGTGTCCGACAACGCGCCCACCGCCTCGGCGAGCACTTCACGCAGTCTCATTTGGTCGAGCTGGGCGTCGGCCGAGGGCGGGGGCTCGGCGGCTTTTTGCACCGCGTGTTCGGCCACGCTCGGGACCATGGCGTCGAGGCTGTCGGCGCCCTTGCGGCGCTTCTTGCGCAGGTGCATCAGCGCGGTGTTGTAGGTGATGCGGTACATCCAGCTGGTGGCCTCGGCCCGGCCTTCGAACTTGTCGGCGGCGCGGATGGCGTTGACGAAAGCTTGTTGGACCACGTCCTCGGCGTCGGCCGCGGAGCGCACCACACGACGAGCGACGGCCAGCAGCTGGGGGCGCGCCTGCTCGAACAGGGTGTGGAAATCGAGGTCGTCGGGAGCGGTCGATCGTTCGGTGTTCATGTCTCACTCCTGTCCAGTTAACTCTGGACATATTAGAGACAAATATGGACAGGGTCAAGCGGTGGGAGATCGCCGAGCGACGGCCCACAGAGCCGTGGATTGGCTTTGCCTATCGCTAGATAGGCAAAATATAGGCATATTTTGGAGTCTTGGTCAGCTGCTGCGCGCGAGCTGGCGGGCGGTTTTCAGCAACCCGGGCAAGTCGACGTAGGAGACATTGTCCAGATTTAGCGCGTTCGCGAGGGCCGGTCCGGCGTCGCCGCCCAGGTAGACGTGCGCCCGCGCGGGCAAGCTCTGCGACAGCGCGGCGCGGAGCGCATCGACGGTGGCGTCGGTCGGCGCGAGGGTCGCGGCCAGGGCCACGAACCGCGGCCGGCGGGTCTCGATGACCTGCCCAAGCTCGTCCGCGGGCAGATCCGCGCCGAGGTAGAGCACTTGGAGCCCCACGTGTTGCAGCAGGATCGCGGACGCGAGCAGGCCCGCCTCGTGGCGCTCGCCGGGGGTGCAGGCACAGACCACCAGCGGGCCCGACGGCTCGGCCTGGTTGGCGAGGATGCTCATCATCCGGCTGGTGACCAAACGCTCGATGAAGTGTTCGCTCGCCACCGACAAGGTCCCCGCGTGCCAGCGGTCGCCGACCTCGACGAGCAACGGCAGGTAGAGGCCGAGCACGACCTCGAGCGCGTGCCGGTGGAGGCCAGGGCGGTCGAGGAGCTCGGCCGCGCGGGTGTTGTCGAAGGTCGCCGCGGCCTCGAGCAGGTCCTGCAGGATGTCGTCGAACTCCGGCACCCGGCTGTCCACCGGGGTCTGGCCCGCTGAGGCCAGGATCGCCTCCGGGCCCATCTTGGACAGGCGCCCGATGCGCTCGCCGCCGTCGACCAAGGTTTTCAACGCCGACAAAACCTGGACATCGTGCTCGGAGTAGACCCGGTGCCCGCCGGGGGTGCGGGTGGGTTGGATGACTTGGTACCGGCGCTCCCAAATGCGCACGGTCTCGACGGGCACGCCGCTTTTTTCGCTCGCGCCGCCGATGCTGTAGGTCTTCTCGCCGTTTTCGCTCAGGGGGGGCATATGGCAGTTCCGGGATGTAGGTTCTGCAGTGTTCGATGACCGGCCTGGACAATGGTTACATATCCCTGGACAGGAGCGGGCGTCCAGCCCATTTTTGTCCAGGTGTGCCCGGCCCCAGCCCCGCTGTAGACTCGCGCCGAGGAGGCGCCGTGCCTGACTACCCCAGCCAGATGAACGAGCCGAACATCCTGCCCGACGACCTCGACCTCCCCGCGGAGGGGCGCCCCGCCGAGCGCAGCACCGCGGCCTACGAGTACTCGATCAACGCGTCCACCATGGGCAGCAGCCCCGATCAGGCCAGAAAGCTGCTGTATGGCTCGGCCGCGGCCGCGTTTTTGGGCGCGTTGTTCTCTGGCTTCTCCACGTCCGATTTCGTCGCCCACCTCGACCGGCAGGTGCACTCGATCCACTGCTCGTTCATCCCGGGGGCCTCGGCCCAGCTCGGCGAGAGCGGGTGCCGGACGGTGATGATGAGCCCGTACAGTTCGCTGTTCCGCGAGAGCATGTGGGGGGGCCTGCCCATCAGCCTGCTGGCGTTGGCGGTGTTTTGTTACCTGTTGGCGCGGAGCGTGACGTTCTCCCTCGAGAACACCCTGACCAAGCGCCACACCACCTATCTGCTCGCGGCCTGGACGCTCCCGGTGATCATGAGCGTCATCTACGGGCTCATCTCCGCCAGTGCCATTGGCGCCTTGTGCAAGCTCTGCGTCGGCGTCTACCTGACCTCGGCGGTGGGGTGGGGGGCGGCGTTTTTGGCCCACCGCAAGGCCCCCGTCGAGGTGGGCGACCATCTCGGCGCGTGGGGGCGTTGGTTCGCGGTGGGCTGCGCCTACGTGCTCACCATGGTGCTGATCTTTTTGGTGTTCTCGCCCAAGGACGTGGCCCCCGCCAATGGGTGTGGATCGCTGGTCAAGCGCAGCGACGACGCGGGCATCATGCTCACCCTGCACCAAGGCCGGGGCCAGGCGGACGCGGTGGCGGTGCTCGACCCGCTCTGCCCCGCCTGCCGGGCGTTCGACAAGCGCATCGCGGCCAGCGGGCTGCACGACGAGCTGGCGATGAAGACCGTGCTCTTCCCGCTCGACAACAGCTGCAACTGGATGGTCAAAGACGCCCTGCACCCGGGGGCGTGCAAGGTCTCGGAGGCGCTTCTGTGCGATGAGCAACGCGCCCCCGAGGTCATGGCCTGGGCCTTCGAGCACCAAGAAGAGATCAAGGACAAAGCCAAGACCAACCCCAAATCTGTGCACAGCGATCTGCTCAAGCAGTTCCCGCACCTCAAGGGATGCCTCGGCAGCGGTCGCATCAAAAACAAGCTCAACAAAAGCCTGCGCTGGGCGGTGGCCAACGCGTTGCCGGTGTTGACCCCCCAGCTGTTCGTCGAGGGCACGCGGGTGTGCGACGAGGACACCGACCTCGGCCTCGAGTACACCGTGGCCGCGATGGTGGACGCGGCGAAGTCGAAAGGGGGCCGCTGATGAACCCCAAAACCGTGGCGGTGATGGCCACCGGGGTGTTCCTCCCCGGGATTTTGTTGCTGTACTGGTTGATGAGCGCGGACCAAGCGATGCAGAAGGCCCCGCCCACCGCGGCGGAGGTGGCCATCGCCAGCGTGGCCGAGGACGATTACTGCACCCCGGAGCTGAAGAAGATCCTCCGCCGGGTCGCGGGGGCGTGCGGTCTGCTCGAGGGCGCGGGCCGGGGGTGCGCGCCCGCCGACGTGAAGAAGGTCGCGTCGCTGTCGGGGGCGGACTTCAACGCGCTGTTTGTGCCCATGGCCGAGCGGGTCTCGATCGTGCAGTTTGATTCGAACCAGACCGAGGTCGACCCCGACGGGCAGAGGGCGGTGGAGGCGGCCTGGGCGGAAAAGCGCGGGGCGAGCTTCTTTTTTGTGGTCAGCCGGGCCAGCCCCGACGGGGACGCCGCCTACAACCAGATGCTCAGCCAGCAACGGGCCGAGTCCGTGCTCCAGCACCTGGAGACCAAATACGACGACCCCGACCTGAAGAAGGAAGTGGGCCTGATGAGCTTGGGCGAAGAGTTCGCGCAGCTGGGGCAGGAGTTCTGCGATTGGCGGCGCAGCCGGGACGGCAGCTGCAACCAGACCGAGATCAACCGCTCGGCGTTCGTGGCCTGGATCGACTGTGCGATTTAGTGTTGCCATACCATTGTTCGCCCTGGTGGTCGTCGCGCCCGGCGGCTGCAAGGACAAGGCGGCGGACGCCCCGGCCCCGGATCGGTTCCAGGCGGTCAAAGCCTCGGAGGGCGCGGTGAAGACCGCCCAGAAGGCGTTTTGCGAACACGCCTACGACAAGACCGGCGACAACGTGCGCGCGTTCATCGCCCCCGCCGAGCGGCAGGTGCCGGTCGAGGTCAGCGCGGCCCGGGAGGCCAAGAGTTGGCGGTGGGTCAATCTCTGGGCCACCTGGTGCACGCCCTGCATCGAGGAGTTCCCCTTGCTGAAAAAGTGGCAAGCAGCCCTGACCAAGGACGCGGCCCCGGTCGAGCTCGAGCTGTGGAGCATCGACGAGGACGAGGCCAAGCTGAAGGATTGGCTGGCGGAAAAGACCCCGCCCGGCGAGGTGCATTGGTTGGCCGAGGGCGCGCTGGCGGCGACGTTCGAGAGCTTCGGCATCGAGCCGGACAGCGCCATCCCCGTGCACCTTTTGGTGGACCCCCAGGACCAGATCCGCTGCGTGCGGGTGGGGGCGGTGCACGACAGCGACTACGGCAAGGTGCGCACCATCGTGCAGGGCGGGTGACGTCGACGAGGTGTGACCCGAGAAAGGCCGCCTGGGTTCACCCCGGGGCCGACCCGTGACAGGCTTTTGCCCATGAGCGACGACGGCCAAGACCAGCCCTTTGATTGCCAAGACTGCGGCGCGTGCTGCCATCTGCCGGCCAAGTTCTTGGACGACCCCGCGCGCTACGTCGACGTGTACCCCGACGACGAGATTCGCCGGGACGTCAAGCACCGCACCAAGCTGCGGCAGGTGGCCGAGTACCGCGGCCAAGGCTACTGGGGGCTCAAGATGACCGACGGGGACAAGCCCCGCTGTCAGCAGCTCGACGGGGTGCTCGGCGAGCGCGTGGGCTGCACCATGTACGAGCTGCGCCCGACGCCGTGTCGTACGTTCACCGCTGGCACCGTGCGTTGTGTCGAGGCCCGGACCCGGATGGGCATCCCCACCCCGGAGGATTTTGTGCCCACCGACATCGACGCGCAGCCCAAAAACACCGTCGAGCGCATGCTGGGCAAGCCGCGCTGGTTGCGCTCCGAGGAGTAGCGTCTGGCTACCAAGCGGTGGGTTTGTAGTCCTTGAGGAACAGGCCCCAGAGGTGCTCGCCGGTGTTGGCCCCGTGGAAGATCGGGTCCACGATGCGGGCGGCGCCGTCCACGATGTCCAGCGGCGGCGAGAATCTGTGCATAGCCGCTTTCTCTTCCGCGAGGTGGGCGGGGTCCTCGTCGGTGACCCAGCCGGTGTCCACCGCGTTCATGTGGATCCCGTCCATGCGGTAGTCGGGGGCGGACGTGCGGGTGAGCATGTTGAGCGCGGCCTTGGCCATGTTGGTGTGGGGGTGCTTGTCGGTTTTGTGTTCTTTGTAGAACTGCCCCTCCATCGCCGAGACATTGACGATGTGCAGGTCGCGCGCGCGGTGGCGGGTCATCAGGGGCTTGAGCCGCTTGGACAGGACGAAGGGGGCCACCGCGTTGACCAAGAAGACCTCGAGCAGCTCGACGGTGGGCACCTCCGCGAGGGTCAGGCGCCAGCTGTTGTGTTCGCGCAGGTCCACCTGCTGGAGGTCTTTGTCGAGCAGCCCGTCGGGGAACAGCTCCCGCGGCCCCTCGCCGCCGTCGCCGAGCAAGCGGTCGGCGGGGGAGGCGAGCTGGGACAGCTCGGCGGGGGCGGGCAGGGCTTGCTGCTTCAGGTGGGCGTGGTGGGCCTCGACCAAGGCGCGCTCGGCCGCGGGCAGGGCGTCGAGCGGGCGGCGTTCGTCGTCGAGCAGATGCGCGTAGAAGCCCGGCGGGCGCCGTACGGTCTGACACGCGTTGTGAATGATGTAGTCGAGACGGGGCAGGTCGCGCTCGAGGCTCTCGGCCAAGGCTTCGACCGAGGGCGTGTGGCGCAGGTCGCAGCCGTAGATCGAGAGCCGGTCTTTGAAGGTGTCGAAATCCGCCTCGGCCGCGAAGCGTTTGGCCGCGTCGTGCACAAACCGCGTGGTCACGACGACGTGCGCCCCGTTGCGCAGCAGCATGATCACGGCCTGGTACCCGATCTTGACCCGGCCCCCGGTGACGAGCGCGACCCGTCCGGCGAGGTCGGCGCGGGGCGAACGTTTTTGTTGGTTGAAGTCGCCACAGGCCGGGCACATCTGGTCGTAGAACGCGTGTACCTCGTCGTACTTCTCTTTGCACACGTAGCAGCGGCGCTCGTCGGTGTAGCGCGGCCGTTCGCCGGTGCCCTGACCGGTGCCGAGGGCGAGGGGGGGCGTTTGGTAGACCTTGCGTTCGCGCTCGACGCGCAGGCCGGTCTTTTCCCGGAGCGACTCGTTGTGGGCGCGTTTGTCGAGGACCTTTTTTTTGCGCAGGGCTTTGACCAGCCGCTTGCGCGCCATCTTGTCTGGCCGCATCACGATCCCGGCCGCGGTCTGGAGCGCCTTGCGCTGCTCCTGTGAAAACTGCGCCATCACCGCGAGGTCATCGGCCACGGCCTCGAGCACCCGGATGCAGGTCGCGAGCTCCTCATCGTCGAACGGCGGCTGGTCCATGGCCCGGGGCATAGCCGGCTCGTGCGCCCTCGTCATGGGGGACTGGCTGGGCTATTTCGAGGCCATGACCGATGTCCTGTCCCAGCTCGTCGACCTCCTCGCCCTCGAACAGATCGAAGAGAACCTCTTCCGCGGCCAATCCCAGGACCTGGGCTGGGGCCTGGTGTTCGGCGGCCAAGTGCTGGGCCAGGCCCTGTCGGCCGCGGTCCAGACCGTGCCCAAAGACCGCAAGGTGCACTCCCTGCACGCGTATTTTCTGCGGCCGGGGGACGCCAAAAAACCCATCGTGTACGACGTGGACCGCATCCGCGACGGCAAGAGCTTCACCACCCGCCGGGTGGTCGCGATCCAGAACGGCCGCCCCATCTTCAACTTCTCGGCCTCGTTTCAGATCGAAGAAGAGGGCTTCGACCACGCCGACGAGATGCCCGCGGGCATCCCCGGCCCCGAGGGCATCAAGAACGAACAGACCCTGTGGCAAGAGCGGGAGCACCTCATCCCCGCCCCCTTCCGCGACCGGGCCCTGGCCGAACGGCCCATCGAGCTGCGCAGCGTCGACCCCCAAGACCCCTTCAACCCCAAAAAGCTAGAGCCCCAAAACGCGGTGTGGGTCCGGGCCATCGCCCCGCTCCCCGACGACGACGCCCTGCACCGGTATCTGCTCGCGTACTGCAGTGACTTTGCGTTCGTGACCACCTCGTTGCGGCCCCACGCCGCGAGCTGGGTCTCGCCCAAGTTTCAGGTCGCCAGCATCGACCACGCGATGTGGTTTCATCGGCCCTTCCGCGTCGACCAGTGGCTGCTCCACGTGATCGAGAGCCCCTCCGCGTCGGGGGCGCGGGGGTTGGTGCGCGGGCAGTTCTTCACCCAGGACGGGGCGCTGGTGGCGTCCACCATCCAAGAGGGCCTGCAGCGCCGGCGGGGCTGATGGACCAGCTGTTCACCTTTCCGCCGGACTTCACCCGGGCCCAGCGCAAGCAGGCCCGCATCTGCGCGATCCTGGCCGCCCTCGCGGGGTTTTTTCATGTGTTGCAGGGAGCCTACTTCTGGTGGCGCGGCTTGGACGTGTACGCGGTGGGCAACCTCTTCTCCGTGCTCGCCTACCTGGCCGCGATCGTGCTCATCCTGCGCGCCCGGGTGATGGCCGGGGTGCTGGTGGTGGGGCTGGAGCTGCTCGTGTACGTCAGCGCCTGTGCTGTGACATTGGGCTTCGACGCCGGGTTCTATTGGTACTACCTGACCATCACCATCGTCGCCTACATGATGTTCCGCCTCGACCAAAAGTGGCCCCGGCGGGCTTGGCTGTTCGGCTTTGGCCTTTCCGGGGTGGCGGTGACCTGGGTGTCCCGGTGGACGTTCGCCCCCGACCACGTCACCGAGACCACCCTCGAACAGATCTACGCCATCAACGTCACCACCAACGTGCTCGTGCTCTGGGCCGCGGGGGCCTTCTTCGCGTCGGTGTCCGAAGCCGCGGAGCAAGAGGCCGAGCGGGAGCGTCTCCGGGCGGAGAAGCTGCTGCTCAACATCCTCCCCGCCCCCATCGCCGAGCGGCTCAAGAGCGAGCCGGACAAGACCATCGCGGACCATTTCACGTCGGTGACGGTGCTTTTCTCCGACATTTGCGGATTTACCGAAATGTCCAGCCGCATCGGCACCGACGAGCTCATCGGCATCCTCAACGACATCTTCTCGCGCTTCGATCGGCTGGCCACCCGCCACGGGCTCGAGAAGATCAAGACCATCGGCGACGCCTACATGGTGGTGGGGGGCCTGCCGCTCCCCGTCGAGGAACACGCCCGCCGGGTGGCGGACATGGCCTTGGACATGCGGCAGGCGCTGGCCGAGTTCTGCGCCGAGACCGAACACAACATCGACGTGCGCATCGGCATCCACACCGGGCCGGTGGTGGCCGGGGTCATCGGCATCGAAAAGCTCGCCTACGATCTGTGGGGCGACACCGTGAACGTGGCCAGCCGCATGGAGTCGCACGGGGCCCGCGGCCGCATCCAGGTGTCCGCCAGCACCCGGGCCCTGCTCGACGACGCGGCCTTTGACATCGAGGACCGCGGCACCATCGAGGTCAAGGGCAAGGGGCCGATGGCCGCCTACTGGCTGAACGGACGGCGGGCGGCATGAGCCAGCTGCGCGACCTCGTCGTCATCGGTCACCGCACGGTGCCGGCGCGTTTTCTCGACGTGCGGTTCGCGCGGAGCTCGGGGCCTGGCGGCCAAAACGTGAACAAGGTCGAGACCAAGGTCGACCTGCGCCTCGACGTGAACCGGCTGGTCGAGGTCTTGGCCCCGAGCGTGGCCGCGCGGGTGCGGCATCAGCTGTCGGCCCGGCTCGACGCCGACGGCACCTTGCGGGTGGTGTGCGACGAGCACCGAGAGCGCGCGCGCAACGTCGCCACCGCCCTCGACCGCATGGAGCAGATGCTTCAGGCCGCGGCCAAGCCCCGCAAGAAACGCCGCGCGACCAAGCCCACCCGGGGGAGCAAGGAGCGCCGGCTCAAGGAAAAGAAACGCCGCGCGGGCCTCAAAAAGGACCGGGGCAAAAAGGACTGGACCTGAGCCGCTACCACAGCCACCGGAAGCCGAGATAGATCGACAGCCCGACGTGGGCGGTGATGAGCAGGACCATGAAGCTGGCCAAGCTCACGTGCAGGGCGAGCCACAACCGGAAGAACCCCTTGAGCTCGCGGTAGGCCGCGACCTGGAGCTTGAGCAGGATCAGCGCGCGGGCTTGGGCGGAGATGTCGGCGAGGGCGCGGGGGTCGTTCACCTCGGGCTCGATGTAGTGCATGAACCGTGACAAGGCACGCCGCCGCCGGGGGACATGCAGAATCATTTTGCCGAGGGTGAGCGGGCGCGGGACCTGGCACAGGTCCATGAGCTCGGCCGCGCGCGCGGGGGAGCCGGTGACGCGTTCGAGCCGGACCCGGCCCTCGGCAAATCGCTCCTCGAGGGTGGTCAGGGCCAGGAGCTTGCCCTGGGCCGAGGGGATGAGGCCGTACAAGAAGCGGCCGAACACCCCGGTGCTCACCACGATGAACAGCGCCACCCACGTCCACACCGCGAGCAGATTGCGAAACAAGAACGCGGCGTGAAACGCGATCACCACCGGGCTCATCACCCCCACGAACATGTGAAACGTCAGCCAACGCCGGATCGGGGCCGCGCGTTTGAGCAGGCCGAGACGTTTGCGCATCGAGTACAGGAAGTTCGAGAGCATGAACAACGTGGCCACGACCCCGATGCCATGTCCCCACAACCCCGAGGGGCGCAGCAGCCGGTGCAAGGCGTGCTCGTCGCGCTCGGCCACCGGCACGGTGTAGTAGTCGCCCCCGACCCACAAAAGGCCCGCGAACAGCGCGGTCCCGAGCAGCGCCAACCACACCCCCCCGGACACCCGCCGACGACGGCCGGCCGCGGCCTGGTCGTCGTCCCGGGCCGCGACCTGGCGTTCGCCGGTGTAGCGGCGCAACGTGACCCCCGGCGCGCTCGAGCAAGGGGGTGGGCAGGCTGCCCCCGATGCAGACAATCACATTGTCGTTGGGCAGCGTCTCTTGGCCGTCCTGGTGTCGCAGCACCGCCGCGTCGGGACCGATCTCGGCCACCACCGACGACATCACCGCCCGAACGCGCTGGTTGGCCACCAACCGCCCGATGCGTTCGCGGTTGATCGGCCGGCACCGGGTGAACGCGGCCCGCCGGTGGCTGATCACCACCTCGGCGTCGCTCTCGTCGGCGAGTTGGATCGCGGCCTCCACCGCGCTGTCCCCCCCGCCGACGACCAGCACCCGGCGCCCGTCGTATTGGCGGGGGTCGGCGAGGCCGAAGGTCACCTTCTGGGCGTGCTCGCCGGGAAGCCCCAGCCGGCGGGGCGTGCCCCGCACCCCGAGGGCCATCACCACCACCGCGGCGTGGTGCGGGCCCTGGCTGGTGTCGACGACGAACCCGCCGAGGGCGCCTTGCACCCCGCCCACCCGGACCCCGTCGGTGATGTCGAGATGGTGGGCGCGCACAATGCGTTTGAACGACGCGATGAGCTCGTCCTTGGTCATCTCATCCGCCCCGAACGGGCCGTAGCCGGGGATGTCCACGGTGTCGTTCATCACCACTTTGCCGCGCGGGAAGTTCTGCACCGCGCCCCCCACCGCGCCCTGCTCGAACACCGTGAAGCGCAAGCCCGCTTGGCGGCAGGCCACCGCCGCGGCCAAGCCCGCCGGACCCGCGCCCACGATGATCACGTCGTCGGGGGCGGTGGCCCCCGCGGCCCGCGCTTGTTGGACCCGGAGCGCGACCCGCGGCCCGATGGACAGGCCTTGGCGCAGGGCGTTTTTGATCAGGCCCATGCCCCCGAGCTCGCCGACCACGAACAATCCAGGCACATTGGACTCGAACTGGCCGTCGGTCTGGGGCATCACCGCGCGCTCGCGCGTGCCGAACACCAGCTCGATGGCCCCCACCGGGCACTCCGCCGCGCACCGCGAATGGCCGATGCAGTTGGCCGCGGTGACGAGGTGGGCGCGCCCGTCCACCAGCCCGAGGATGTCCCCCTCGGGGCAGGCCTTGAGGCAGGACAGGCTGCCGATGCAGGTGTCGAGACTGATCACCGGGTGCAGCGACGCGGGCACGGACAGGCCGCTGGCCACCGCGACCTGGAGCCGGTCCCGGTCGCGCTCACCGCGGCGGGCCCGGACAACGACGAAGACGAAGAAGCCGGCGATCACCACCATGAGCGCGACGAGGCTGGTGGCGTAGAGAACATTGTCGGCCATCGTCACAAATACGCAGCCGGGGGCGATCCGTGTGCCGTACTGCACGGTACTGGAAACCTCCCGGGCCCCCGCGCGTGGTGGGGAAAACAAAACAAACGGAGGACGTATGCGCGGACACGCGGTGTGGGGGATCGGACTGTTGCTGGGGATGGGGTGCGACGGGGGCGCCATCGGGTTTGGGCCCGCCACCTACGTGACCAAATCCATTGCCAATGCAAGCAGCCGATCGGGCTCGTGCGTGATCGAGTTCGACGCCCCCGCGTGTTACGAGACGTTTGTCGATCACGACTGCGACATCACCCCGAGCTGCGAGGGGGGGGTGTTGGGGCCTTCCCCGGACAGCCCGTGCCCGGTGTGTTTGCCCGCGGTCGAGGGCGACACCTGCGAGATGGCCGAGCAAGGCTTGCCCGAGATGCTCGCCCACACCGTGCCCGCGTCCTGCGCCAATTGGTGCAACGCCGACGAGGAGTGTTTCGCGTTCAAGTTCGACACCGCGTGCGGCGAGGTCTGCGCGGCCCTGCAGGGCGGGATCGACGAGGAGACGGAGTTTGCGATCCAGGAATACGCCACCCGGCGGTGTGGCCTGTGCGGCGACACCGAGGTCACGGTGGAGCGCCTGGGCGCCACCGGTCATTGCGTCGATCACCGATGTGTCTTTGCCGAAGAAGAGGCCGAGTAGGCGCTACTCGTCGTCGTCGTCGTCGTCGTCGTCGTCGTCGTCTGGCTCCTCGACGTGCACGGTGGCCCCCGGGAAGTGGGCCACGCCCTTGTCTTCTTTGAAGCTGTGCAGGCTGCCGTCCTCGAGGTCCACCGCGTTGTGCGCGGCCGACGCGGGCACCTCGAGCTTCATGTACAGGTCTTCTTTGTGCAGAAACACGTCCCCGCCGTCGAGGGCCGAAAACTCCACATGGTCCACCATCAAATCCACCCGCATCTCGTCCTCCTGTTCGGTTGCGCGCCGCGAGGTTGCCCCAGGTCGCTCGCCCAGAGAACCCTTTTCAACCTCGACCCAAGATGCTTTGTGACCCTGCGGAGGACCTTATGGCCAACGAAGGAATGCACGAGCCCATTTCTGAACTCACCGACGAGGTGCGCGACATGCACCGGGCGATCATCTCGTTGATGGAGGAGCTTGAGGCGGTCGACTGGTACAACCAGCGCGCGTGCGCGACCAAAGACGAAGAGCTCAAGGGCGTGCTCGAACACAACCGCGACGAGGAGATGGAGCACGCGGCCATGACCCTGGAGTGGATCCGCCGCCGCAGCCCGACCTTCGACAAGGAGCTGCGCGATTGGTTGTTCACCGACAAGCCCTTGGCCCACCATGGCGGGGACGCGGCCGGCGACGACAGCGGCACCACCGTGGGATCGCTCAAATCCTGAGCCCGTGCCCGCCGGCCGGGCGGTGGTACACTGAGGCCATGCGCCGCGGCCCCCTCCTGTTGTTCGTCGTGCTCTTGGGGGCTTGCCCCGACACCACCGGGCCCGCGCCCGAGCCCGAGGGGTTCGTGGTCGGCCCCAGCCCCTACGTCGAAGACTTCGAGACCGCCGCGGAGAACATGGACCCCGCGGTGCGCGATCAAGGGGTGGGCATCCCCGAAGGCGACCTCGCCGGTACCTTCGCCCTGCGCACCGTGTCCGCCACCCTCGTCGACACCGTGATCAACGGCCAACACCGGGGCGGCGGGGTCAACTTCCGCCTGGTCACGCGCACCTTCGACGAGGAGACCCGCGACTACACCCAGCGCTCGGTGCTGTGCGACGGCTTCAACTTTGAGGTCGCCGGCGTCATCACCGAGACGTTGCCCGGCGCGTACCGCAAAGTGCCTGCATCGGAGAACGAGACCGTGCGGGCGGACATGGAGGGCGGCATCTACCTGTCCTTCGGCCACGTGCAGCTCTGGGGCATTCAGGGTCTCGAAGACCCCGCGACCTCGCCGTTGCCGACGACGATTGAAGAGGCCGACGCCCCCCCGCACAAAGACCACATCTACGACATGGACGAGGACGGCGAGCGCGGCATCACCCTGCACATCGAGGGGCAGCTGGGCGCGGGGGAGTTCGTGGGGGACGTCTACGCGATCCAACGCAAGACGGTGGGCCTGCAGGGCGTGACGGTGTCGAAGGACCACGCGTTTGGCTTTGTCACCACCGGCTACGAGAGCCTCCCGTTGGGGGCGGACCCGGACATCCTGTCCTCGATTTACCAGGGCTCGGCCGACCCGCACCCGGACGCGAACGAGAGTTGGTTCGAAGAGGTGCGCATCGCCGACGACGCGGATTGTGACGACGTGATGGCGTTTGCCGACGACGGCGGATTTGTCGAGGACGCGGCCCCGTGGATCAGTGAATAGCCGCGGGGGGCGCGGTCAGCGTTTCTCCAGGTGGCGCTTGACCGGGCCGCCGATGTCGTCGGTCAAAATCAGGAACGAGTCGTGGCCTTGCGGGGCGCCGACCTCGACGTAGGTGGTGGGCGCGCCCCCCTCTTGGATGAGCCGGGCCGCCTCCCGCTGTTGCCACACCGGGAACAAGATGTCGGTGGTGACCCCGATGACCAGCGTGTCGCTCTGGATGCGGGCCGCGCCCTCCTCCAGCGACGAGAAACCATCGCCGAGGTCGAACAGGTCCATCGCCTTGCTGATGTAGAGATAGCTGTTGGCGTCGTAGGTCCGGGCGAACTTCTCGGCCTGGTATTCGATGTAGCTCTCGACGGCGAAGTCGGTCCCGAGCTGGGGGGCGCCGGGCTGGCGCGCCCGGCCGAACCGTTCGTTGAGCTCGGGGCCGGACCGGTAGGTGAGCGTGCCCATGGCCCGGGCCACGCGCATGCCGTCGAGGGGGGCGGGGCCGTCGTAGTAGTGGCCGGCGGCGAAGTGGGGGTCGGCCATCACCGCCCGGCGCTGGGCATAGCGGGCCGCGATCGACGACGGGTAGCTGCGCGCGGTGGCGGAGATGGACACCGTGCGGGCCACCCGGTCGGGGGCGAGCGCGGACAAGGCCAGCGATTGCATTCCGCCGAGGGAGCTGCCCACCGACGCGTGCAGGCGCTCGATGCCCATGGCGTCGAGCAGCCGCAGCTGGGCTTGGACCATGTCGAACACGGTGATGATCGGGAAGTCGGGCCCGTAGGGCCGGCCGGTGGCGAAGTCCAAGCTGCTCGGTCCGGTGGAGCCAAAACAGCCGCCAAGCACATTGGTGCACACCACAAAGAAGCGGTCGGTGTCGAGGGCGCGGCCCGGGCCGATGAACGCTTCCCACCAGCCGTTGTTGTCGTTGGCCGCGGTGGAGTGCGCGTGCGAGGACGCGGAGAGCCCGGTGTGGAGCAGGATGACGTTGTCTTTGGCCGGGCGCAGGGCGCCCCAGGTCTCGTAGGCCAGCTGCAGGCGAGACAGGCTGCCGCCGTGCTCGAGCCCGAAGGGCTCGTCAGACCGAAAACAAAACGCACCCTTGGGGGCGCGGTCGGAGCACGGACGCTCTTTGAGGGCGACGGCCATGCGCACATGTTGGCATTCCCGTAAAATGATGCAACGCGGTAAGCGGATCAACGCCAGGCCTGGACGAGACTTCCCGCGCCACGCGGCCCAGGGGGCGCGGGGGCCAGCGCCAGGCGCGCGGCGGGCCAGAGGAGGACGTGTGGCGGAGGACAAAGGGGGCGACGTGGTTTCGTTCGCCGCAAAAAAGGCCGAAGCCGACGCCCAAGACGCGGCCATCCTCGCGGTCGCGGGGTCTGCCCAGAAGCTCGCGGCCTTCGCCCGGTACATCGAGGACGGCATGGTCATGGTCACCATCGACGCCCGCCCGGTGGGGGTGAAGGTCCCGGCCCAGTTTCGCGGCAACTGCCAACTCAACTTGAACTTTTCGCACCGGTTTTTTCTCGACGACTTCGAGTACGACGACCGCGGGGTGCGCGCGTCCCTGTCGTTTTCGGGCACGTCCTCGCTGTGTGACATCCCCTGGCCCGCGGTGTGGATGATCCGCTCCCACGTCACCGGTGAGGTCGCCCTCGCGCCCGACGACGTGCCCGACGTGCTGCGCACCGACCTGCTCGGCCCCGAGCCCGAATCGGTGACCGAGGCGCCCACCAAAGAAGAGACCCCGGCCGCCCTGTCCGACACCGCGGAGGTGGGCAGCCAAGACCCCACCGAGACCGCCGACGACGGGGCCGACGACGAGGGGGGCGACGACGAGCCGCCCCGCGGCCCCCCCAAGCTCACCTTGGTCAAGAGCTCCTAAGGGGGCTTCTACCCATCGTCTTCGACGTCGACGATGTCGCTGCTCTCCTCGGGCAGGACCTGGGGCGAGCCGGTCAACATCAACAGGTTGAACGCGGCTTGCAGCGGGTTGTCTGACAGTTGCATCAGGCCCGCCTCGACCTCGTGGTCGGGCTGGCCCTGCATAAACTTCTGGATGCGGTCCCGCAGGGCGGGGCTGAGCACCCCGGCCTTCAGCTGCTCGGCAATGTCGTTGCGCACGGGCACGTGGGCCGCGGCCGCGGGCACTTCCCCGCGCCGGGTCACGCGGTAGAGCCCCTCGAGGTCCAAGGTGTTGAGCACCCGGGCCCGGGTGGCCCAGCCCCGCCGGGCCACGTAGGTCGCGAAGCGCAAACCCTCGTCGGACTTGCCCGAGGCGAGCGCGAGCTTGGCCCCGCGCTCGACCAAGCTGCGCACCACCCCCTCGTCGGGGTCCATGCGGTGGTAGGTCCCGTCGACGTCGACCGCGAGCTTGGCGGCCAAAAACGCTTCAAAGAACTGTGCGCTGGGGGTGCCCGCCCGGCTCTTGCCCTCGTGCCGATCCGACAGGTGGGCCCAGGCGTCGATCACCCCGTGGTCGGCCGCGGCGGTGAGCGCACGGGTGCGCACCTCATCGTCGTCGGGCACGTCTTGGTCAAAGCGCGCCACCACCCAGTCGAAGCCCTCGGTCCAGTCGTCCGGCCGGTTGAGCGCGCCGGCGGCATCGACGGTGAGCAACAGCGTGCTCTTGACCTGGACCGGGGAATGTTGCTGGACCTGCACCAGGGTGTCGTGAAACGCGACCACCTCCGCCCGCTGGGCGAAGTCCCGCGCGTCCACCCCCACGAACACATGGGACAGGCGCAGGCGCCGGGCCCGGGCGACCACGTCCTCGATGGCGGCGCGGCTTTTCCCGGCCATGGCCCGCAGGTCGCCGACCAGGCTGGTGGGCTCGACGAGGGCGGGGAGGGTGCCGGCGTCGGCGGCTTCGATCTCGCCCAGGTTCTCGCGCAGCTCGGGGGGGATGAAGGGCAGGCCCACCGCGCGGAAGATGTCGTTCTCTTCGGGGCCGGGGGAGATGCGTTTTTCCTCGGGGAGGCGGAAAATGCCGTGGTCCGAGATCTTGAGCTGGCGGCGGTTGGCCCGCAGCCGCATCGCGATGTTGTGGCCCTGGGAGCCGGTGAAATAGTGCATACCGGCCCCGTACTGTTCGGGCGGGATCACGCGCACATCAAACTGCAGGCCCGGGGCCATGCGCACCGAGGCCCGGCCTTCGCCGGCGATGTAGACATGCTCGACCATGGGCAGGTGGGCAAAGGTCTCGACGATGCGCCCGCGCTCGGTGGTGGCCACGAGCACGTCGAGGTCCCCGCAGGTGGCCTTGCGCCGGCGGGCCGAGCCGGTCTGGGTCAAGGCCGCCACCGCGGGGTCGCTCTTGAGCGCGTCGATGACCTCGCCCCCGATGCGCAACGCGTCGAACAGGAGCACCCGGTGGCCTTGGCTTTTGTGGATCTCGATGGCGCGCAGGATGTCGGCGGAGGCTTGTTCGGGCAGGCCGGGCAGGCCGATGAGCTGGCCGGTGCGGGCGGCGTATTCGAGCTGGTCGACCGACGCGATGCCGAGGTGTTGGAAGACGGTGCGGGCGGTGCGGGCGCCGATGCCCTTGATGGCCAAAAGCGCGCGAATGCCGGGGGGGAGTTTTTGGCGGAGGCGCTTGTGTTCGGCGCAGGTCCCGGTGCGGAGGATGTCTTTGATCCGGGTGACGCTGCCTTCGCCGATGTCGTGCAGGCGCTCCAAGGAGCCCGCGGCGAGCATCTCGCTCACCGGGCGGCCGAGGGTCTGGAGTTTTTTCGCGGTGCGCTCGAAGGCGCGGGCCCGGAAGGGGTCGCCGCCGTCGATGCGCAGCAGCTCCGACATCTCGAGGAACACCTCGGCGATGTCGTCGTTGGTCATGCCGCGGCGGCCGCGCGCCGGTCGGCGATCCACTGCTGGAGGGCGTCGAGGGGGCGGCAGTTGAGGATGTCGTCGGGGGAGAGCCCGGCCCGGCGCGCGATGGTGATGCCGTAGTCGAGGTGGGACAATGCTTCTGTGCTGTGGGCGTCGGCGGCGATGGAGATGAGGATGCCGCGCTCTTTGGCCTGGGCCATGTAGGTCTCGTTGAGGTCGAGGCGGGCGGGGTGGCTGTTGTGTTCGACACAGGTCCCGGTCTCGGCGCAGGCGGTGAGGAACGCGTCGACGTCGAACTCACTGGGGGCGCGGCCGAGCAGCAGGCGGCCGGTGGGGTGGCCGATGATGTCGGTGAGGGGGTGGCGCACCGCCGCGAGCATGCGGTCGGTCATCTCCTCGGCGGTGGCCCGGTAGCGCTGGTGCACCGACGCGATGACCACGTCGAGGGTCTGTAACACCCCGTCGGGGTAATCGAGGGCGCCGTCTTTCAAGATATCGCTCTCGACCCCGAGCAGCACCGGGCAGCCCTGGTGGTCTTGGTTGAGCGCGTCGACCTCTTGGCGCTGTTTGGCCAGCGCGCCCGCGTCGAGCCCGCCGGCGTAGGCCGCGGTGTGGCTGTGCTCGGTGATGCCGAGATAGGTCAGGCCCGCGGCCGCGGCCGCGTCGCGCATCTGCACCAGGGTGTGCAGGCCGTCCGAGGCGGTGGTGTGGTTGTGCAACGCCCCCGCGATGTCTTCGCGGCGGACCAGGCGTGGGCCCGCTTGGCCCTCGACGACGAGCGGCACCGGATCGAGCCAGCGCTCGGGGGGCGCGGGCACAAGCTCGAGGGCGCGGAACACCTCGTCGACGTCCGCGGCCTCGACCGGGTCTTCGCCGTCGAAAAGCCCGCTTTTGTCGTACACAAAGCCGAGCTCCTCGGCCCGGGCCACGAGCCGCGCACAAAAGTCCGGCTCGGCCCCGAAGTAGAGCACCGCGGCCATCGCCTGGTCGGCGTCCGGCAGGTGCAACGTCACGTCGAAACCGTCGAACGTGCCGGTCACGGTGTCGTCCTCGACCTTGGCGTCGTCGAGCAAGGCCGCGAGGGTCTCGCCGTCGGTCCCGGTGCACACCACCCGCAGGCCGGCCACGGTCTCTTGGCCGCGCCGGAGGGCACCGGACAAATGCAGCTGGGCATCGGGGGCCTTGTCCGCGGCCGCGGCTTGGAGGGTCGCGTACAATGCCAGTGCATGATCGAGCCGGCGCTTGCCCAAGAACTGCCGCACGGTCTCGATCCCGGCCACGACCTTGTCTTGGGTCTTCTTGCCAAACCCCTTGAGGTCCACGAGGCGGTTTTCGTTGCAGGCGTACTCGAGCTCGCCCACCGAGGTCACGCCGAGCTCTTGCCACAGCTGGCGCACCTTCTTGGGGCCGAGGCCCTTGATTTTGCGCACGTCGAACAGCCCGATGGGGATCTGTTGCTTCATCTCGTCGAGGGGGGCGAAGGCCCCGTCGGTGGCGAGGGCGCGCACCGCTTCTTTGACCTGCTTGCCAATGTCACGGCGCTTGTCGAGTTCGCCCGACTCGACCATCTCGTCAAACTCCCCTTCGCTGCTGCGCAGGGTCCAGGCCGCGGCGGAAAAGGCGGGGCCGTTCAGGCCGGTCTCGGGGAGGAGCTCGGCCGCGAACGCGATTTGGCCGAGGGCATCGAGAATCTGTCGTTTGGTCAGGGTGCTCATCGCGCGAAAAGCTAGCGCGCGAGACCCCTGGGGTGAACCGGGACGTGCCCGCGCGCCGCCCTTGGGGCGCTCACGGCGCGGGGATGAAGAAGTCGACCAACACCGGGCGGTGGTCGGACGCTTCTGCGCTCCGGCCGCAGGGCAAGTTGGTGCCGGCTTTGTCGAGGTAGTACCCGGTGGGGGGCTCGTCATCGACGCCATTGTCCGCGCACGATTCGTAGACCTCGTCGCCCACGGTGGCGAGGTCTTGGTAGAGCACGTAATCGATGCGACGCTCCGACGGGTAGCGGGTGCCGTAGGCGCCCGGATCGTCCTCCCAGGTGGCGTCGGCGACGTCGAAGTCATGGGCGGTCAAAAACGGCGCGAACGGGTCGTAGGTGAGGGGCAGGGCCAGGTCGCTGCCGAGGCTGTAGCTGCCCGGCAGCCCCGGGGGCGGGGCGCTGAAGGTGTTGCCGATGGGGGAGCCGTCGAGCTCCTCGTTGAAGTCCCCGAGCACGATGATGCCCTCGCCGGGGTAGGCGGCTTCGATCTCGTCGACGATCTGGCCGGCGCGCACGGCCTCGACGTGTTTGCGAAACTCGTCGGTGTCGTCGAAGCCGCTCTTGAGGTGAAGCACCAGCACGTGCACGTAGGCGGCACCGGGGATGATCTCGGCCCGGACGTGCACGATGTCGCGGCCGGTCTCGTTGGCGGTGCCGTCGACGGAGATGTTGGGGGAGTTGCGCGAGGCCTTGAGCACCAAGGGGTAGCGGCTGATGCAGGCGTTGCTCAGGCCGCCGGCCATGGCGGTGGTGATCGAGCCTTGGAAGCTGTCGACGTAGCCAAGGTCGGCGGCGATGGACAAGAGATCGGCGGAGTCGTCGTTGGTGATCTCTTCGAGGCAGAGGATGTCAGCATCGATGCGGGCGAACACGTCGCGCAGGGCGTCGTTCTGCAGGGTGCCGGCCGCGCCCACCGTCTCGGTGTTGTAGGCCGCGACCCGCAATGTCACCGCATCGCAGATCGCGATCCCGTTGCAGTCGAAATCGTCACAGTCGAAATAGGTGTCGCCGTCGTTGTCCACCCCGTCGCTGCAGGCCGCGTCGTTGTCTTCGTTGGGCTGGCACACGCTGGCCACGTCACAGTCGAAGTCGTCACAGTCGAAGTAGGTGTCGCCGTCGTTGTCCACCCCGTCGCTGCAGGTGTCGTTGGCGTCCTCGGTGGTCTTGCACACCGACACCAGCGCGCAGGCGGTGTCCTCGCAATCGGTCGCGTTGTTGTCGTCGTTGTCGATGCCGTCGGTGCACAGGTCGAAGGTCACCTCGGGCACGCCGCAGTACCAAACGTCACAGTCAAAATCGTCGCAGTCAAAGTACCCGTCCCCGTCGTTGTCGTACCCGTCCTTGCAGGCCTCGTCGTTGTCCTCGTCGAGCTGACAGTGCAAAACCGCCCCGCAGTCAAAGTCCTCACAGTCGACGTACGTGTCGCCGTCGTTGTCGATCTGGTCGGTACACGCCTCAAACGTGTTCTCGGCGTCGCCGTCCCCATCCCCATCACCATCGCCATCCCCGTCGCCATCCCCGTCGCCATCCCCATCGCCATCCCCATCACCATCCCCGTCCCCGTCCCCGTCCCCGTCGCCATCCCCATCGCCTGAAGAACCGGAGTCGGCGGCTCCGCCGTCCGACGGTTCTTCCAAGCCGCCGTCAGGCGGCCAGTCGCCATCCCCATCACCATCACCATCACCATCACCATCGCCGTCGCCATCCCCGTCCCCGGCGGTGTCCGTGGGACAGGCCACCCCCCACACGGGGGCCGAGAGCAACAACAGCGAACACAACAGCGAGCGGGTGGGGCGGAGCATGACGCCTCCTGGCAGGGGCCGGGCGCGAGGGGGAAAGAGCGCGCGCACGACCAGACCCTCAGCGGTACCAAGGCCAGGGGGGGCCAATATGGGCGTTTTGACCGACGCTCAAACGTTCAGTAGGCCAACGACCCGCGTCGGGTGCGGATTTGATCGACGAGCCGCCCGATGAACATCCGCAGGTTGGGGTCTGGCTCGCGGCGCCGGTTGCGCTCCAGGGCAGAGAGCATGCGCTCCTGGGCGTGTTTTTCGAGCAACGCGCGCGCGCGGTGGCCGAGGGCGGCGGAGTTGCTGCGCAAGATGTCGAGCAAGAACTCGCACGCTTCGTCGGTGCCGATGGCGGCGATGGAGCGCAGACAGGTGTCTTTGATCTCGGCCTCGTTGTGGCTGTTGAAAATGCGCACCAACGAATCGAGGGCTTGGGGAAAGGTGGTCCGGCGCAGGGCCATGATGCCCGCTTTTTGGACCGCGTCGTTGCTGTCCGAGACCGCGCGGTCGATGAGCGCGAACACCTCTTTTTGTTTGAGCCCCGATGCGCGCTCGAGGATGACCACCCTCGTCGAGGGGCCGGCCTGTTCGTACAGCGCCATCAGGGGGGGCACCGCGGCGGCGTGGTTGAGCTCGCCGATCTTCTCGATGATCGCGGGGGGCACCGCGGAGGCATCGCCCCCGCTGCGGATGTGGTCGTCGTACATCAGCGAGATGAGCAAGGCCTTGCGGCGCTGCACCTCCCACACATTCTTGTGGTCGCCGACCAACCGCCCGATGGCGTCGGGGATGTCCTTGCCCGACTCGGCCACCAACAGGTCCCGGATCCAGATCTTCGGCATCTTGACCGGTCGACGGAAATACTCGGGGAACGGCTGTGGCTCGTTCGGCTGTCCACTTTGGAACGCCTCGTCCTGCAGCTCCTCAAACAGCGTGCGGTACCGCTTGATCTTGCTGTCGGACAACGAGAGCTCCGACAGCGTGCGGTAACATTCCGCCACCCCGCGGTCGTCCTCGATGCGGTTGAAACAGCTCACCGCCGCGAGCAGGGCGTTCTCCACCAGCTCGGGGGGGTTGCCCTGTTCGAGCCCGACCTCGCCGACGTGGAGCCAGGCCTTGGCCGCCCGCTGCAAAAAATAGTCGCCGTAGATGAAGCCCACCCGCCGCGCGTACTCGCCCGCTTCCCGGTACAGCTCCGCCACCGAGTGCAACTCGCCGAGCTCCTCGGCCCGGCTGATGAAGTCGTAGTAGTACTGCATGGTGAAGAACCGGTCGGCCTTGGCCTTCAAAATGCGAATGCAATTCAGGTAGCCCTCGGCGAGGTTTTCGTAGCTGGCCTCGACCTTGCCGATCTCGATCAAGCACAGGTAGCAGCGGAACGCGCCTTCGCGTTCGCCCCGTTGCTCCCGTTCGTCCGCTTCCTGTTCGAGCAGCCGCGTGGCGTGGGCGAACAACGCGTCCCGCCGGTTGTCCCGGGACAGCTCGGCCGCGACCCGCCCGCCGTTGAGGGCGCCGAGCCCCGCGAGGTAGCGCTCGCCGAGCGCCTCGTTCTGGCGGGTGACCTGCTCGTACAGGGACAGGGCAAACTCGAGGTCGCCGTCCTCCTCCGCGGCCTGCGCGGCGTGCGCGAACAGCGAGGCTTCTTGGTACTGCCGGGCGGCCTCGCTCAGCCGGCGCCCGAGCTGGAGCACGCGGCCCACGTCCCGGGGGCTGCCGTCCTGCCCGTACTGCTCGAGGGCGGGCCCGATGGACAGGAGGTATTCGTGGATGCGGCCCGCGGCCAGCCCGCGTCCTCGTCGACGGTAGAGCTCGGCCAACGCCCGGGCCCAGTCTGCGTAGTCGGCTTCGTCGACGTGGGTGTGGGTCAGAAGCTCCCGCCAGGCGGTGATCGCTTCGGCCGACGCGCCCATGTTGCGCGCGCGCACGACGTTGTCGGCGATGTGCGAGACCATGCCCCCCGTTTAGCCCTGCGGGCGCGCGGCGTCTGCCCCGATTCGGGCGGGCCGGGGCGGGGCCCCTCATTTCGCGGCGGTACGCGGCCGAAGCGCCCTGGGGCCAGAAGCCGGATGCCGACCCCTCTTTGCCTGGGTATGGTGATTGTGTATTCGACTGGCGGAGGCCTCTATGCGGAATTTGTTTGTGATCTCGGCAATCTGCGGCGCGTTGTGCGCGTGTGATGACGGCGGCGTGGTGCGCGACGACCCCGACGCGGGCCTGGACGCCGGCATCCCCGACGTGGACATTCCGCCCGATCCGCCGGTGTTCCCGCTCAAGGCCGGCGACATCGTGGAGATGAACGTCGGGGCCCGGACCCAGCCCTGCAACGCGGGCGAGGGGTTTTGTGATCGCGCGATCGACGCCTCGTACACCATCGAGTCGGTCACCCTCAACGAGGAGACCAACCGCTGGGAGATCGAGGCCTACTTCAACTACACCCTGAAGAAGGACGGCACGAGCTACGCGAGCATCTCGCGGCTGTTCTGGTCCAAGGTCGCCCCCTTCGGCGAGCTCATGGCGGTGGAGGCCACCTCCGACGGCACCGCGACGTTCTACACCGACGTGCCGCTCACCGACGAGCACATGACCGCCAACGGGTTCCCGTTTTTCCACTTCGAGTCCAACTACGCCAACACCGAGGGCAGCGCCTTCCAGACCGCGTCCGCGCAGTTCACGTCCCGCTTGCGCACCATCGACGCCGAGGCCGAAATCGAAAACCAAGCCGCGGCCGCGAAGTTCGAGGCGTATTTCAAAGACGACCTCGGCCCCGACGTGTACCTGCACAAGGTCCGGGTCGAGTTCCACCGCTTCGGGTTTGCCTGCGCGGTGCAAGAGCAGCTCGTCGACTGGCAAGACGGCATGCCGCGCAGCCAAGCGTCGTTCAACAACACCCAACCGCCGGTGACCAACAGCTTCGACAACGTGTTCGTGCGCCGCGCGGGCACGCGTTACCGCTGCTCGTGTTTCTCCGGGGTCTGCCAGACCGTCGACGGGACCAACACCTGTCTCGATCCCACCGACCCCGAGGCGGAGGCGTCCACCGAGGCCTGCGAAAAATAGCCGCGCCTTGCGCTTCTCGTTCGATCTCGACGGCACCCTCGTCGATTCCCTCGAAGACATCACCGTCGCGCTGCAGCGCGCGGTGGTGGCGTTCGCCCCGGGGGTGACCTACGCGCGGTCGGACGTGCGCGGCTACATCGGCCGCGGGGCCGGTCACCTGGTGCACAAGGCGTTGCGCGATCGGGGCCTCGACCTCGACGAGCCGGCCGTGCTCGAGCGCTTTTTGGCGGTGTACGAATCGACCCTCACCGGGCGCACCACCGTCTACCCGGGCATCGCCGCGTTGCTCACCCGGTTGCACGACGCCGGTCATGCGTTGGCGGTCTGCACCAACAAGCCCGGGGACAAAGCCCGCCAGGTGGTGGCGGCGCTGTTGCCCGCGGTGTTCACCACCGTGCTCGGTCCCGACGACGTGGGCGCGCGCAAGCCCGACCCCACCATGCTGCACCGCGCGGCCGACGCCCTGGGGGGCCCGCTGCACGCCCACGTGGGGGACAGCGCCTTCGACATCGACGCCGCGGTGGCCGCGGGGGTGCGCCCGGTGGCCGTGACCTGGGGCTACGTCGATGCCCACGCGCTCCCCGCGGTCGAGACCGCCCACGACGCCGACGGTCTGGGCCGGCTGCTCGTCGGCTGATTTTGCCCGCGGCCCCGGCCAACCGCGCACCGGGTTTTGCTACAACGGGGCTTTACGCACCCAGACGACACCGAGGACTTCCATGGGCCGAGCCGCCGCATCCACCACCGAAGAGCTGATCGAACGCGCCGAGCACTCCTGCTTGAAGAACTACCGTCCGCTCCCCGTGGTCATCGACCACGGCAAGGGCGCCCGCCTCTACGGCAAGGACGGCAAAGAGTACATCGACTTCGTCGGAGGCATCGCGGTCAGCTGCCTGGGGTACGACCACCAGCCTCTGATCCAAGCGGTGCAAGAGCAGGCCGCCAAGGTCATGCACACGTCGAACATTTTTTGGAACGAGCCTGCTGTGACATTGGCAGAGAAGCTCACCACGAACTCGTTCGCCGACCGGGTGTTTTTCGCCAACAGCGGGGCGGAGGCCAACGAGGCCATGCTCAAGCTCGCCCGCAAGTACTTCCACGACCGCGGCGAAGGCCGGTTCGAGATCATCGCCATGGACCGCAGCTTTCACGGCCGGACCATGGCCACCGTGACCTGCACGGGGCAGGAAAAATACCGCGTGGGCTTCGAGCCGCTGCTGCCCGGGGTGCGCCACGTGCCCTTCGGCGATCTCGCCGCCCTCGAGAGCGCGATCACCGAGCGCACCGCCGCGGTCTTGCTCGAGCCCATCCAAGGCGAGGGCGGCCTGCGCATGCCCGCGCCGGGCTACCTCGCCGAGGTCCGCCAGCTCTGCAGCAAACACGGCGTGCTGATGTTGCTCGACGAGGTACAAAGCGGCGTGGGTCGTACAGGAACATTGTTTGCGTACGAACAAGAAGGCTTCGAGCCCGACGCCATGAGCCTGGCCAAAGGCATCGGCGGGGGCATGCCCTTGGCCGCGATGTTGACCAAGGAAGACATCGGGGCGTGCCTGACCTACGGCAGCCACGGCTCGACCTACGGCGGCAACCCCGTGGCCTGTGCCGCGGGCAACGTCGTCATCGACACCGTGAAGGAGCCCGCGTTCTTGCAGCGGGTGCAACAAGCGGGCGCCCGGGTGCTCGCGGGCTTCGACGCCCTGGCCAAAAAACACCGCCGGGTGGCCCGCGAGGCGCGCGGCCGCGGGCTGTGGTGCGGGCTCGAGCTCACCGTCGACGGCAGCAACCTCGCCAAGGAAGCGATCCAACGCGGCCTGGTGCTCAACTGCATCGGCGGGCGGGTCATCCGGGCCGCGCCCCCCCTCGTCATCACCGACGAGGAGATCGACAAAGCCCTCGAGATCATCGACGGCCTGCTCACGGATTTGGCCCGGGCATGACCGAAGACGAGCTCCCGCGCCGTCTCGCCGAGGCCCTCGCGGCGTTGCTGTCCGACCCCGACATCGATTGGATTCGGGGCACGGGCCGCGCGCTGCGGGTGTCGCGGCGGGGCCAGCGCGAGGCGCTCGCCGCCGAGCTCGACGACGACCTGGTCGCGGCCTTGAGAGAGCGCGCCCACGCCGGGGCCGCGGACGTGGCCTTGCCCGACGGCTACACCCTGCGCGCGGTCTGCACCCCGGCCGGCACCGTGCACTTCGTGGCCTTTTGCCGCCCCCGGCCGCGCACGATGATGGAGCTGGTCGAGGCCGGCGCGGTGGCCGGGGACGTGGCCACCGCCCTGATGAACGCCCTGCTCGCGGGCCGTCCGATCCTGATCAGCGGCCCCCACCGGGCCGGGCGCGGCCTGCTGCGCGGGGCGCTGTGGACCGAGGCCACCCAGCGCGCGGAGTGCACCGACCTCGACGGCCCCGACGCGTGGGGGCCGGATCGGACCCGGGCCCTGGAGCATGCTGTGGCATTGGGCGTGGACATGGTGTTCGTGCGGTGTCGCGGCCCGGAGGCCGCGCGGTGGCTGCGCGCGGGCCCGGTGGTGGTGCTCGACGTCGAGGGCCTGGACGCGGACACCCGGCGAGGGCTCGCTGCGCAGTTTGACGCGGTGTGGGCCCGGTGTGGCCACGCCCCCACCGGGGGCTTGGAGGTCGCGCTCCCCGACGAGGGCGCGCGGCCCCCGGCCCCGGTGCTCGCGCCGGTGATGCTCGCCCCCCCCGTGGCCGGGCCCGCCCCCGCCGCGGCCGCGCTGGTCCCGTCCCGGGCGCGGCCCGAGCCTGAGCCCGATGCGGACTTGCCCCCCCTGGTGCCGCTCCCCGAAGGCCCCCCGTCGGGCTGGGCCACCGACGACGACACCGCGGGGCCAGGCTGGGAACTGTCCGATGGGCCCGGCCCGGCTCTGCCTGCAGAGGCATTGGACGTTCCGGTGGACCCGAGCCAGGGGGGCGGCGGCGGTGACTTCGCGAGCGCCTTGGCCGCGGTGAAGGACCGCCCCACGTTCGTGCCCAAGCGGCCCGCGGCCCATCCCCAGACCCGGGCCCTGCGCGAACAATCCGCCGCCCCCGACGACGCGCCCGACCCCTTGGGCGGTTTGACCCTCGAGCCGCCCCCGGGCGGGGAGGGCGCATGACGTCCGTGACCCACGTGGGGCCGCCGCCGCCGCCCAAGCAAGGGGAAAACCCCCTGGTCTCGTTTCGCGGGGTACAAAAAGCCTTTGGTCGCAATGTCATTTACACAGACTTGAACCTCGACGTGCGCAAGGCGGAGACGCTGTGCGTGATCGGCCCCTCGGGGTGCGGCAAGAGCGTGATGATCAAGATGTTGATCGGGCTTTTGCGCAGCGACGCGGGGGAGATTTGGTTCGACGGGGAGAATGTGGCCGCGTTCGAGGAGGACGAGGAGTATCTCCCGGTGCGCAAGCGGGTGGCGATGGTGTTCCAGGGCGCGGCCCTGTTTGACTCGATGACCGTCTACGAGAACATCGCGTACCCGTTGCGCCAGCAGTTCGACCTCGAGGAGGAGGAGATCGCGCGCCGGGTGGATGAGAAGCTCACCTGGGTGGGGCTGCCCGGCATCGAACAAAAACGTCCCAGCGAGTTGTCGGGGGGCATGAAAAAACGCGTGGGGCTCGCGCGGGGCATCGCCACCGACCCCGAGGTCATCCTCTACGACGAGCCCACCACCGGCCTCGACCCGGTCAACTGCCATCGCATCGGGGACCTCATCCTGTCCATGCACGCGCGGCTGAATTGCACATCCATTGTGGTCACCCACGACATGGGGTTGGTGCGCCAGGTGTCCGACCGGGTCGCGTTTGTGTACGACCAACAGATCGCGGCCGCGGGACCGGCCGCGACCCTGGAGCGCAGCCCCAATCCCATCGTGTCCGGGTTCATGTCCGGGGACCCGGCGCCGTTTCAGGATTCCTGAGCAAAAACAGAGTCTTGGCTTCTCGCGCCGGCCATCGGTTTTCGCTATGGTCAGGACATGGCGAACGAAAAAAGCCGGGCCACCGACATCCGCGTCGGCTTGTTCGTGACCGCGGGGGTGGTGGTGCTGTTCATCAGCATTTTCCTCATCGGTCAGGAGCGGAACTTTTTCGAGCGCCCCGCTTATCTCAAAGCGGAGTTCCCCAATGTGGCTGGTCTCAAGGTGGGGGCCGCGGTCCGGCTCTCGGGCGTGGACATTGGCATTGTGTCCGACATCGCCTTTCCCCCCGCCGACCCCGACATCTATGAAAAGGTGATGCCCCCCACCACCTTGGCCGCGCTGTCCCAGCGACCGGAGAAGTCCGCCCAGGGCATTCGGTACCGCGCCCTGGACATCGGGCCTGAAGCCCTCACCTTCGACGTGCCCAAGACGGTGCGGCTCACCGCGACCTGCCAGGCCGCCGACGGCGCCGCGGGGGCGTGCGGCGACACCTCGCGGACGCTCAAGATCGACGTGGTGGGGCAAGACCAGTTCGGCGATCCCCTGGTCGAGACCTTCGCCTTCGGCTGGCGCGGCGCGGGCAACCGCGTAGAGGGCAAAAAACGCTTCAAGACCATCGAGGAGATTCGCCTCCTGGAGAACAGCCACCCCACCCGCATGCTCGACGGGAACGAACAGCCGAACACCTTCGACCGGCTCAAGATCGGATACGGCGGGCTGCCCTTGATCACGGTGGCCATGCGCGTGCGCCAGGACGCCCTGGAGCGGGTGCGCGACGGCTCGGCCGCGGTGCTGTCCTCCGACGGCCTGCTCGGGGACAAGACCATCGACATCAGCCTCGGCCCGTCGTCGGGCCGGCAGCACGAAGACGGGCACACCCTGCCGTCCCGCTTGTCGGGGCTCGACCAGATCGTGGCCCGGGTGCCCGAGGCCCTCGAGACCTTCGACCAAATCAAGAACGCGGTGAACGAAGTCCACGGCCTCATCAGCGAGTTCCAAAAAGAGGGTGGCGAGGACGTGATCATCCAAGCGGTGCGCACCCTCGAGGACATCGCGATCCAGGTCAAAGAGGGCCGGGGCCTGATTCACGAGCTGGTCTACGACGAGAAGACCGCCCAGCGGTACGCGGTGATCATCAAGGACGTCGAGGGGGCGGTGGCCGACGTCAACGCGATGATCCACCAGGTCAAGAGCAAGGACAGCCTGCTCCACGGCCTGATGTACGACCCCGAAGGGGAGAAGGCGGTGGCCGCGGCCAAGGACACGTTGGTCGAGGTCAAGCAACTGCTCGCCGACATCAAGAGCAAGGACGGCATCGCCCACCAGCTCATCTACAACGAGGACAACGGCGAGCTGGTGGCCAACCTCACCCAGGCCAGCGAGGACATCAAGACCGCGAGCGCCGACGCCAAGTCCGCCGCCGCCGACGTCAAGGTCATGGTCGCCGACGCCAAGCAGGGCAAAGGCACGGTGGGCGCGCTGCTCACCGATCCGTCGGTCTACGAGGACCTCAAGGTCCTGCTCGGCAACGTGAAGCGCAACGACGCGGTGAAGTCGCTGGTGCGCTACGCCATCGAAAAGGAAGATGCCCAGGTCAAGCCGGCTCCTTGAGCACACGCTGAGACCTCTGGGGGCGTCGATGCGCGCGCGGCGCCATCGGTTCTGGCGCCGGCTGCAGGACGAGCGCGACAAGGGTTTGGTGCGCCTGTTGTCGTTGCTCGCGACCGTGCTCGGGATGTGGGGCGGGTTGTTCGCGGCCGCGTTTTTCGCCGGGCGCTACGTGCTGTCCCGGGGCGCGCCCGAGGTGTTGCCCGGCGGGGTGGCAGTGACATTGCTGGGGGTGATGGGGGCGCTGTTCTTCTCGTCGGTGGGCCACGCCGCGACCGCGTTCTTCGCGGCCCGGGATCTGTGGTTCTGGGACGCCTCGCCCACGTCGGTGACCGCGTCGTTCGGCGACCGGGTGATCGAGACATTGACATTGGCGGCGCCGGCCACGGTGGGGTTGAGCTCGAGCCTGTTGCTCGGGTTTGTCATCGGAGGCACCGAGAGTCCGGGGGCGGTGGCGCGCGCGGGGGTGGGTCTGGTCGCGGTGGTGGTGCTCACCGTGGTGGTGGCCGCGGTGGTGGCCCACGTGGTGGCGGCGGTGTTCCCCGCGGGGGCGGTGAGCCGGGCCTCGGTGGTGCTGCTCGGCATCGCCCTGTGCGTGGCCCTGGTCCTGCTGCGCCAAAGCGGGGTCGAGCGGCTGGTGACGGAAAAAGGCGCCGAGGAGTTCGTGGCCAAAGCCGGCGGGCTGTTCACGGTGGGGCCGCCCCGGTTGCCCCACAATGCCGCTGCACAGTTCGTGATCGGGGGCGATCTCGTGGCCGGCGGGTGGTTGCTGTTGTGGGTGGCGGGCGCGGTGGCGGTGGCCCGGCTGGTCTACGGCGGCCTGTACAAACGGGCGCGCACCCGGGCCGAGCAAGACAACCCGAGCCGGGACGCCAAAGGGTTGGTCGAGCGGGTGGTGGCGTTTTACGCGCGTAGGAGCGGGCCCTCGTCGGGGGCGATGGTGCGCAAGGACCTGCTCGCGTTCGTGCGGGACCCGAGCCAGTGGGGACAGCTCGTGCTGCTGCTCACGATTTCGATCGTGTACGTGGTCAACTGCCGCGCGCTGGTGGCCGGCTTTGGTGACGTGCCCCAGGCGGGGGGCGTGATCCTGTCCGCGTTGCACGTGGGGGTGGTGGGCTTTGTCGCCGCGGGGCTCGCGGCCCGGTTCGCGTTTGTGCAAATGGCACTGGAGGGCCCCGCGATGTGGCTCGCGTGGGCCAGCCCGCTGTCGCCGCGGGGTTGGGTCGAGGCCAAGCGGCGGGCGGCGTTGCCGATCGTGTTCGGCTTCCCGGTGCTGACCGCGATCCTCGGCGCGGTGGCCCTCGACCTCGACGTGGGCACCGGGCTGTTGTCGGTGCTTCTGTCCGCGGGCATCGCCTGGTGCTGCGTGGCCATGGGGGTGGCGCGGGGGTCGGTGGCGCCGCTGTTCGACGCGGCCAGCGTCGGGGAGATGGCGATGGGGCCGGGCGCGATGTTGACCATGCTGCGGGCGCTGTTTTTGTCCGGGGTGGGGGCGGGGCTTCAGCTTGTGACCGCGGGGTTGACGTTCTTTTTGGGGGCGGCGGCCCGGGGCGGGGTCGCGGCGGTGGTGGGCGGGTTGTTCTGCCTCTGGACGGTGCGGTTCGCTCGACGACAGGTGGACGCGGGGGGGGCGGCGGTGGCCCGGTGGCGTCACGACCCGCCGTGACGAGGCGGGACCGGTTTGGTACCACCAAGGGATGGACGAAGACGCGAATCTCCAGACCGCGCGCGAGCGGGCGGTGTTCTTGGTGCACGAAAAGCGCGACCGCATCGCCCGCGCGGTGGCCCGGCAGATTCAGCACCAGGTGCCCAAGTACAAAGAGGTCGACCAGGTCGCCCTCGCGCGCAGCTGCCGCGGGGTGCTGAGCGCGTCCGAGCCGCTGGTGCGCGCCGGGGACGCGCGCCGCTTGGCCGCGCTGGTCGATGACCTGGCCACCATGCGCCTGGCCGGGGGGTTCGAGCTGGAGCACTTCGTGGTCGCCGCGCTTTGTTTTGTCCCCGTGTTGCGGCAGTTCTTCTTCGAGACCATCAAGGACCCCGCCGAGGCCAACCTGCTGTACGAGCAATACGAGGGCGTGCTGCTGCCCTTCGTGGGCCGGGTGGCCAACATCTTCATGAACAGTGAGTACGACGTGACCAACCCCGACGGCATCGACACCGTGAGTCTGCGCTCGGCCCTGACCCAGCTCACCGCCGAGCGGTTCCCGCGCATCCGCCCGCTCACCGTCGAAGAGAACACCGACAGCGGCCGTTCGAGCCCCTTCTCGCGCCAAGGCTGAGCCGCCTCGACGAGGCCGGGCGTTATTTGGACTGACCGAGCACGGACTCGGCGGCCCGGGCGCAGCTCATGGCCGCGGACAGTTCGCCTTCGAGCCCCAGGCCCGGGCACAGGTCACGACCGGCCCGAAACACGTTCTTGAGCGCGGTCTTCATCGAGCGGCCGCCGAACGCGTTCTGGGCGTCGTCGATGCGGTAGGTGGGCATGGTCACCGCCGCGTCCGCCCCGTAGACCCGGTCGTGGGCCACCCGGGCGCGGTCCGCGAACGGCATCAACTGTGACAAGCAGCGCTCCAGCCGGTCGGCGTCCGCTTCTTGGGTGGGGCGCTCGGTGCGGCGGGCGAGCAGCACCGCCACCGGCTCGTCCAGCCCGGTGGGGACCGCGCTTTTTTGCCCCGGCTTTTCCAAGGGCAGGTCGTCGTACACCCCGAGGAGCGCGGGCTCGGCGTCGTCGAACAGCATCAACGCCCGCACGGGGATGCCCCGGGGCAACATCCCCCGCGGCACCAGCCACCGCACGATCACCGCGCCCCCGGCCTGGCCCACCCGCTTGTCCAACGACGCCGACCGCTGGCTGTGTTTTTCACTCTGCACGCGCTCGGACAGGGTGCGCTGGCGGGTGCCGTCGATGATCGCCGACACCGCGTAGTCGTTCTTGCCCTGGGTGCGGATGTGCACCGCTTTCTGGCGCTTGACCTCGACGTGCTCGACCCGGGAGTCGGAGATCACGTCCCCCCCATGTCCCTGCACGACCTTGGCGAACAGGCCGAACAAGGCCGAGCGGAGGCCGAGCCCCTCTTTGCTGTGCGCCACCGACCCGGTGAGCAGCGACGCGGCCGCGATGTGCCCGGTCATGCCCGCGGCGGACTTGGTCGTCGACCACTGCACGAAGGGGACCGCGGCCTCGAGCACCGGGCCAAAGCCCGCGCGGACCAACGCGTCGACCGAGGCGTCGGTGCGCTGCAGCTCACGCTCGGGATCGGCCAGCCGGCTCTTGGTCCGGCGCCGGGCGAAGAAGCCCTCGACGTGCAGGTGCGTAGTCTCCTCGAACACCGGGTCACGCCCGTCGAGGGCGTGGCCGTCCAGGGCCGCGGCGATGCTGTCCCCGGTGGCCATGCCGTACACGCGGGCGAGCTCTTTTTGGCGCGCGCCCCGGTCGACGGGCAGCACAAACCGCGCCTCGGGATCGGCGATGACCCCGATGCCCACAGGGTCGCCGACCACCCGGCGGGCGTCTTGGCGGAGACCGAGCTTGTCGAAAATCACCGACGCCGGCCCGCTGGCGGGCAGGCGAAACAGCGCCGGGGCGCGCGGCACCATGAACCCGCCGAGCGGGGCGCTCTCCAGCTCTCCGTCGTCGAGGACGACCACGCGACGGCCCTGGTGGGCGAGCCACGCGCCGGCGGCGAGGGCGCAGATTTCTGTTCCCACCACGGCGACGTCTGCGTGCAAGGTGCTCATTGGCGGCGGGCTATAGCAGGGAAGCCCCGCGGACAAAAAGGCTCAGTCGCCTTCGCCCGCGCGGGGAGGGGACAAAAGTCGCCCGGGCGCGGCCGCGAACGCCTCGTCGTTGATCACCAAAAGCCCCCGCCGGGTGAGCAGCGCCGCGGTTACGCCGTCGCCGGCCACGAGGCCTTGGTCGGTGTGGGTTTGGCCGAGGCCGCAGCTCGGGCTGCGGGCCTTGAGCACCGCGGCGGTGGCGCCGCAGGTTTCGGCACAGGACAGCGCGCCCTGGGCCCCGCGGACAAACCCCGCGGTCACGTCGCGCCCCCCGTCGGTGACGACCGCGGCGCGTCCGTCGAGCACGTCGTGGCCGTCGCCACCGACCATGCGCGCGGGGGGGCGAGGGGTGCCAAGCCCCCCGTGTTCTTCCGGGCAAAAGGCGATGACCTCGACGTCGGCCGCGAGCAGCGGGCGCACGTTGTCCTGGCATTCGGCGCGGGCGGTCTCGCCGTCGTAGCGGCAGGAGCGGCCGAGCAGGCAGGCGCTGACCAGGACGGTGCGGTGCGTCGTCACCCGACCAGGCTAACAAAAAGGCCCCATGGACGGCCCCCATGCCGCGGGCTAGACGGGGAATTCTCGTTCACGCTCGCCCCCGAGGTCCTGATGACGACGACGCGCATTGTGTTCCGGCTGTTGATTCTGTGTTCGCTCTCCCTCGGGGTGGCGGTGGTGGTCCCCGGGTGTCCCGACGACAACGGCGACGGTGACGGTGACGGTGACGGCGACGGCGACGGGGACGGGGACGGGGACGGGGACGGCGACGGCGACGGGGGAGACGGCGACGGGGTGATCGACGTGGGCTGCACCGCCGACGACCAGTGCGGGGTCGGGACCTTGTGTGACCTCGACAGCGGCGAGTGCGTGGCCGGCCAGGACTGCAGCGCCAACCCGAGCATCTGCGCGTTCTGCCAAGACCCGGGCGGGACCTGCGGCACCGGCGCCGCCCCCGCGTACTGCGACGAGGACGCGGGCGTGTGCCGCCGGAGCAAGGCCACCTGCGATGCCTGCACCGACGATGCGGAGTGCGGCGACGGGGCGAACTTCCCGAACCAATGCATCGACGGGTTCTGCGCCGAGGGGTGCGGGCCGTGCCCGCCGGGCTTCACCTGCCACGCCGACGGGGGCTGCGTCCCGGTCGAGTCCGCGGGCAGCTGCCAAGGGGCCATCCACTGTGGCGACGACAACGAGTGCCCCGACGGCCAACGCTGCACCGAGCTTGGCGTGTGTTTGCGGGTCTGCGAAAACGACGCCGAGTGCGGCCCGGGCCAAATCTGCGGCGACGAAGCGCCGCTCACCGGCCAGTGCCTCAACGGCTGTCCCCAAGGCCAGACCGTGCAGGTCGGGGGCGAGACCCAGATTTGCCACGCCGACGGGCGCTTCGGCCCGCTGTGCCCCACCGAGGGCGAGACCACCGGGTGCCCGGCCGGGCTGGAGTGCACCGCCGACGGCAGCTGTGGCTATTCCGGGTGCGTGACCAGCCAAGATTGTGAATTGGTGCGCACCTACTGCGACACCGCCAGCGGCGAGTGCGTCGACGGGTGCGAGGTGATCAGCGACTGTGCGTCGTTCGAGCTGTGCGAGGACGGCCAATGTGTGCCCGAGGGCTGCCGGGGCAAAGACCTCTCGTGCAACCTCGGCCAATGGTGCTGCGGCGAGGAGTACTACGCGGACAACGCGTGCCCGGCCGAGGTCGAGGAGGGCGAGTGTTTCTTGACCCCCGAGCCCTGGTGCCAGACCTGCACCGAGACCGCCGACTGCGCGGACATCGACATGTTCGGCATCGAGTCCGACTGTTTTGAACTCCAGCAGCAAGACGACCAGGGCAACACCGTGTCCTTGGGCAGCTATTGTTCGGTGGGGTGCGAGTCCAACCTCGACTGCCCCCGTGGGCTCAACTGCATTGACATTCCGGTCGACGACCAAGGCAACACCGTGAAGGGCTGCCTCGGGGCCATCTGCCAAGCCATCGCCGAGGCGCGTGACAGCCAAGGCCAGTGACCTGGGTCGCTTCGCCCTGACCGCGCTGCTCGGCGTGGTCGGGGCCGCGGGCTGCCCCCAGGCCGATTGCCCCGACGAGGCCGCGGGCTGTCCTCTGCCCACCCCGTGCGAACCCGTCGCGTTCGATTGCGACACCACCATCGTGCCCTCGGTGCACGAGATCGAGCCCGGCGAGCTTCTGCCCCAAGGCGAAGCCGCGCTGGGCGCGGTGGGCGACCTGTTGTTGGTCAACGACCGGGTGGCGGTGGTCATCGACGCGCTCCACCACGAAAACCACCTCGCCGAGTCCGGCGGCATGGTGCTGGACATCGCGACCTGGCCCTTCGGCGACGACAGCATCAACCACATCTGGCATGGCGCGGGCCTGCTCCCCGACGACGCCGCGGTGTACACCCAGCTGTCCACTTTTGACGCCGGGGGCGTGGTCGGGGTCCAGGTGCGCGGCCACCTCAAAGGGGACGAGCGGCACCGCATCGTCACCCGCTACGAGCTGCGCCGGTGCGAGCCCGGCCTGCGGGTCCGCTCGGAGTTGACCAACGGGGGCGACGAAGACGTGGTCTGGGCTCTGCAGGACGGGTTCTTCTGGGGCGAAAAATCGCTCCTGCCGTTCACCCCGGGGGCGGGCTTTGTGCATCCCTCGTTCGGGCTCGGCAACATCAACGAAGTGTTCCGCGCCACCGACTACATCGCAGGAAGCGGGGCCTCGGCCGACCAGGCCACGGTGTTCGCGGTGGGGTGCGACGTCGCGCAGCTCGAGGGCTTTCACGACGACTACGTGAGCGCGGCGGGCACCGCCCGGCGGGTGGTCACCCCCGGCGACGGCATCGTCTACGAGCGCTTCATCGGCGCGGCCGCGGGCCCGGGTGTGGGCCGGGCCAATGACATTGCCCGCACCCTGCGCGAACAGCTCCACGGCGACACCCACGTCACCGTGAGCGGCCAGGTGGTCACCCCCACCGAGGCCCCCCTCACCGGACAGCACCGGGCCAGCGTGTTGTTGCGCGACACCAGCGGGGTCTTGGCCGAGGTGGTGCCGGCGCTTGACGGCTCTTTCGCGGCCAAGGTGCCGCGGGGCCAGTCCATCATCGCCGAGCTCTACGCGTTTTCTCGTCGAGCGAGCTCGTTGCGGGTGCTGCCGCCGGTCATGGCCGACGCCGCGTTCGAGCCGTTCTTCATCAACGACGCAGCCACATTGCGGGTCCGGGTGCGCAACGGCTCCGGGCAGGGCGGCCGCCCGGCCACGTTGTTCTTTGAGCCCCGCGACGACCGCACCAAGAGCCGCACCACCGCCCAGTACCTGCAGCAGGGCCGGACCTGCGCGCCCATGCTCGGCTATCCCTACGGCGGCTCGCCCGCGTGCAACCGCGCGGTGGTGCGCAGCGAGGAAGATTTCGAGCTCCCCGCGGGCCGGTACCGGGTCTACGCCTTTCGCGGGCCCTTCGCCCAGGCGGGCAAAGCCGACGTCGACCTCGCCCCGGGCGAGTCTTTGTCGGTGGTGATCGAGGCCCATGACCTGCCCGCGTTTTTCCCCGGCGGGGAGGTGGCGGGCCTTCTGGGGGCTGATTTCCACGTGCACGGATCGGGCTCGTACGACTCGAGCATCCCCGACCGGACCCGGGTGCTCAGCTTTGTGGCCGCGGGCATCGACGTCATCGCCGCCACCGACCACGACGCCATCTCCGATTACCAACGCGCCACCGACGAGCTCGGCCTCGCCGGGGTGGTGCGCATCCTCGGCGGCCTCGAGGCCACCCCCCTGGTCCTGCAGAACCTCCGCCCCGACGTGACCTATCCCCAGGTCATCGGCCACTGGAACTTCTGGCCCCTCCCGGTCCGCCCCGACCGCCCCCGCCGCGGCGCCCCCAACGACGAGTTCGCCGAACCAGGCGAACTCTTTGACCGCGTGCGCCGGGCCGGGCTCGGCCCCGACGGCATCATCCAGCTCAACCACCCGACCTCGGGCGACACCTTCGGCCGGGCCAACGGGTGGGCCTCGGCGCTGTCCATCCGGCTCGACGAGCCGCTGCCGATTCTGTTCGACGGCGCCGGCCCGGGCATGTTCTTGCGCACCCCGCCGGGGGCGTCGTTTTCCAACGCGGACTTCCACACCATCGAAGTGCTCAACGGCACCTCCGGCCGCGAGAACTTCTCGCACCGGGCGTTTTGGTTCTACCTGCTCAACCAAGGCATCCTCCGCGCCCAGACCTCGTCGTCGGACAGCCACGCGTTGTCCGATTCGGTGCTCGGCACCCCGCGCACGCTGGTCGAGGCGAGCTTCATCGTGCCGTCCGATCTCAGCGCGTTCCAAGACGCGGTGAAAAAGGGGCATAGCCAAGGCACCAACGGGCCGGTGGTGCGCACCGCCCTCGAGCGCGCCGACGGCAGCCGGCTCGGCAGCGACATCGAGCGGTTGATCGCGCCCGCCCCCGGCGACCAGCTCGCGATCCATGTCCACGGCGCGCCCTGGGTGCCCATCGACGAGGTGCGCGTCCTGCTCAACGGCCAGGTGGTGTTCGTGGACCGGTTGCCGGACAACGACCCCGCCGCGCTGTTCGGCGACGGGCCCGTCCACCGGGCGAGCCTGCGCTTGCCCCTGTCGACCTTGGTGCCGGATTTGTCCTCTGACGCCTGGTTGCTCGTCGAGGCCGGCGCGCCGTTGCCCTCGTTGGGCGACCTCAACTGCGACAGCTACCCCGACACCACCGACAACGACGGGGACGGGGCCGTGACCTGGATGGACGTCGACCGCGACGGGGACGGCGCCATCACCAGCGCCGACCAGGACCGCACCGGGGACGGCGCGGTCGACGACGCCGACGTGCCCGCCCCGTGCAGCGGGGGCACCGGCCCCATCGATTTCGCTCCCCTGGTCGAAGGGGACCGCTACGAGGTGTTCCGCGCGGTGGTCCCGGGGGGCATGCCCCTGTCGATGGGCAATCCCTACCTGCTCGACCTCGACGACAACGGCCGCTTCGACCCCCCCGGCCTGTGAGCGGGCGGGGTCAGCGGTCGTAGCCGAGGTTGGGCGCGAGCCAACGCTCCATCGTGCGCAGGTCCTCGCCCTTGCGCTGGGCATAGGCTTCGACCTGGTCCTGGCCCACCCGGCCGAGGTTGAAGTACCGGGCGTCGGGATGGTGCAGGTACATTCCGCTCACGCTCGCCGGCGGGGTCATGGCGTAGCTCTCGGTGAGCGAGACCCCGCAGCGCGACTCGGCCTCGAGCAGGGCGAACAGGGTCTTTTTCTCGGTGTGGTCGGGACAGGCGGGGTAGCCGAACGCGGGCCGGATGCCGCGGTAGCGCTCGAGCCGCAGGTCGTCCTGGCTCAGGTCCTCGTCTTGGCCGTAGCCCCACTCGCGCCGGGCCCGCTGGTGCAGGTACTCGGCATAGGCTTCCGCCAGGCGGTCGCCCAGGGCCTTGAGCATGATCGCTTTGTAATCGTCGTGCGCGGCCTCGAACACCTTGGCTTGCTCGTCGACCGCCGACCCCGCGGTGACACAAAACGCGCCCACGGTGTCGAGCCCGGGGGCGCCGGTGGGCGCCACAAAGTCACTGAGTGACATCATGGCCCGGCCGTCGGCGCGCTTTTGTTGTTGGCGCAGGAAGTGAAACCGCGCGACCTCGGCGGTCTTTTGTTCGTCGCTGAACAACACCACGTCCTCGCCCTCGCGGTGGGCGGGCCAAAAGCCGTACACCGCCTGGGGGGCGAACCAGCCCTGGGCGATGCCTTCGTCGAGGAGGGACTGGCCGTGTTCGTAGAGCTCGCGGGCGGCTTCGCCCATCTTCTCGTCGTCGAGGATGCGCGGGAACTTGCCTTTGAGTTCCCAGGCGTGGAAGAAAAACGTCCAGTCGATGAAATCGCGCAGGTCTTTCACGGTGACATCGTCAAGGGTGCGCAACCCAAAAAACGCGGGGCGGGGCAGGTCGTCGTACGTGAGCTTCGGGCCCAAGGCCTGGGCCTCGGCGAAGGGGAGCAACGGCATTGCCTTTTTGCCCGCAAACAGGGCGCGCTGCTTTTCTTGGCCCGCGCGCACCTGGTCCACGAACGCGGCTTTGCCCTTTTGGTCGAGGAGCGAGGCCACCACCCCCACCGCGCGGGACGCGTCGTGCACGTGCACCACCGGCTGGTCGTACTTGGGTGCGATCTTGACCGCGGTGTGCTGCACCGAGGTGGTCGCGCCCCCGATGAGCAACGGGATGTCGAACTTTTGCCGCTTCATCTCGTCCGCGATGTGCACCATCTCGTCGAGGGAGGGGGTGATCAGACCGGACAGCCCGATCATGTCCGCGCCTTCTTTTTTCGCGGTCTCGAGAATGGTCTCCGCCGGCACCATCACCCCGAGGTCGATGACCTTGTAGTTGTTGCAGCCGAGCACGACCCCGACGATGTTCTTGCCGATGTCGTGCACGTCGCCCTTCACCGTGGCCATCAACACCGTGCCCTGGTGGGAGGGACCGTCCTCCCCCTTTTCGTCCTCCATGAACGGCATCAGGTAGGCGACGGCCTTCTTCATCGCCCGCGCGCTCTTCACCACCTGGGGCAGGAACATCTTGCCTTCGCCAAAGAGATCGCCGACCACCCGCATGCCGTCCATCAACGGGCCCTCGATGACCTCGAGGGGGCGGTCGAAGGCTTGGCGGGCCTCCTCGGTGTCCTGCTCGATGAACTGATCGATGCCGCGCACCAGGGCGATCTTGAGCCGCTCCTGGAAGTCGCCTTCGCGCCAGGACAGGTCTTGTTCGCGCTTTTTGCCTTTGCCCTTCACCGTCTCCGCGAAGTCGACCAGCCGCTCGGTGGCGTCATCCCGCCGGTTGAAGATCACATCCTCGACGCGCTCGAGCAGGTCCTTGGGGATGTCGTCGTAGACCGCGAGCTGGCCGGCGTTCACAATGCCCATGTCCAGCCCAGCCTCGATGGCGTGGTACAAAAACGCCGCGTGCATCGCTTCGCGCACCACGTTGTTGCCCCGGAAGCTGAACGACAGGTTGCTGATGCCCCCCGAGGTCTTGGCCCCCGGGCACTGGTCTTTGATGATGCGCACCGCGTCGATGAAGTTCTTGGCGAAGTCGTTGTGCTCCTCGATCCCGGTGGCCACCGCGAGCACATTGCAGTCAAAGATGATGTCGGCGGGGGCGAAGCCCGCCTGTTCGGTCAACAGGGCGTAGGCGCGGCGACAAATCTCGACCTTGCGCGCCACGGTCTCGGCTTGGCCGGCCTCGTCGAAGGCCATCACCACCACCGCCGCGCCGTAGTCGCGGGCCCGGCGGGCCTTGTCGAGAAAGTCGGCCTCGCCCTCCTTGAGGGACAAGCTGTTGACCACCGCTTTGCCCTGTACACATTTGAGCCCGGCCTCGATGACGCTCCACTTGGAGCTGTCGATCATGATCGGCAGGCGCGCGATGTCCGGCTCGCTGGCGATGAGATTCAAGAAGGTGGTCATGGCCTGCTCGCCGTCGAGCATGCCCTCGTCCATGTTCACGTCGAGGATGTTGGCCCCGCCTTCGACCTGGTCGCGCGCGACCTCGAGCGCGGTGGCGTAGTCCCCCTCTTTGATCAACCGCGCGAACCGCTTGGATCCAGTGACATTGGTGCGCTCCCCAATCATGGAGAAGTTGGAGTCAGGCCGAATCTCGAAGGGCTCCAGGCCGGACAGCCGGGTGCGCTCGCTCGGGGCGGGGATGTCCCGGCGCGGGGCCTGGCCCTCGAGGGCGCGCTTGATCGCGGCGATGTGGTCGGGGGTGGTGCCGCAGCAGCCGCCCACGATGTTGACCAAGCCGGCCTCGGCGAACTCGCGCAGCTGGGCCGCGGTGTGGGCCGGGGTCTCGTCGTACTCTCCAAAAGCATTGGGCAGGCCCGCGTTGGGGTGCACGCTGACCAGGACCGGGGCGGTCTCGGCGAAGGTCTGCACGTAGGGCCGCATCGCCTCCGCCCCCAGCGCACAGTTGAGCCCGACGGAGAGGGGGCGGGCGTGTTCGATCGACGTCCACACCGCGTCCATGGTCTGGCCGGAGAGGATGCGCCCGGACTTGTCCGTCACCGTCACCGAGAGCATCAGGGGCAGCTCGGTTTGCCGCTCGTCGAACACCTCGTGGATGCCGGCGATGGCGGCCTTGAGGTTGAGGGTGTCGATGAACGTCTCGCACAAGAGCACGTCCACCCCGCCGTCGAGCAAGCCGCGGGTCTGTTCGGCGTAGGCGGCCTTGGCCTGGTCAAAGGTGAGGTTGCGGAACGCGGGGTCGGCCACGTCGGGCGAGAGCGAGAGCATGCGGTTGAGGGGGCCGAGGGAGCCGGCCACGAAGGTGGGGCGGGGGTCCTTTTTTCGGTACGCGTCGAGGGCGGCGCGCGCGATCTTCGCGCCCTCGACGTTGAGGTCGTAGGACAGGTCCGAGGTCTGGTAGTCGGATTGGCTGACCGCGTTGGCGTTGAAGGTGTTGGTCTCGATGATGTCCGCGCCGGCCTCGAGGAAGGTCAGGTGCAGCTCCTTGATCACCTCGGGCTGGGTGAGGTTGAGCAGCTCGGCGTCGCCCTTGATGTCGATGGGGTGGTCTTGGAACCGGGTGCCCCGGTAGTCCGCCTCGGTGAGCTCCTTCTTTTGCAGCATGGTGCCCATGGCCCCATCGAGGAGCACAATGCGTTGGGCGAGCAGGTCTTGCAGCGTGGACGTCGTCATGGCCCTATGCTAGCGGGGCGGAAAAAAGAGTCCACCACGTCGTGTCCGCCGGACCCCCGGGGCCGCGGGTCAGTTGGCGTTGAGGCAATGGAAGGGCTCGGTGTCGCCCACCGCGGCGACCTGGGTCTCGCCCCAGCCCTTCTTCTTGCGTTCCTCGACGAACACCGTGTTCCACAGCTCGCACTGGCCTTTGGTGCTCCGCACGACGACAAACGCGTTGCGGGTGCGCTCGCTGGCCCGGCCCCGGTCGTCGGTCTGGTCGGTCCAGTCCCGCTCCAGCGGCACCACCGAGAGCACCTTTTTGCGTTTGCCGTAGCGGGCGTCCATCGCCGACATCATGCGGCCGGCGAGATTTTTGTCATTGACCGCGGGCTTGGGCAGCCGGGGGCCGAGGCGCTTTTTGGCAACGTCGATGTCGCCTTTGTCGACGAGCAGGGTGAAGGACCCTTGGGCCACGATTTTTTCGTGGTCCTTCCAGGCGCCGTTCTTGGTGCGGCCGCGGCATTGGGCCGCGAGCACCAGCTCGACCTTGTTCTTGCCCGGGCTGAAGCGATCGAGGGCGTGAATCGAGAACGCCTTGGACAAGGTCTTGACGTCGGGGCCGGCGGGGTTTTCGTCGGTGAGCGATTCCGGCACCCGAAACGCGGTCCACTTTTCAAACAGCTGCGAGGGGGCCGGCTCCCGGTAGAGCTCTTTGTTCCCCGGCACGCTGTGGTTGTTCACGCTGAGCCGGTACACGAGGTTGCCCGCGCTTTCCTCATCGATGGAGCACTCGGTGCCCGCGGTGCGGAAGCTGTTGCCCATGCTCTCTTTGAGCAGGGCCAGAAAGTGGATGGGGTCGGACAGGCGGAAGGTGCTTTGGGTGTCCCGGTCTTTGCTGCGGGCGGACAGGGGTTTGGTCGCGAACACGATCTCGCCCTGGTGCTTTTTGTGAAAAGCGGTGTTGACCCCGTCGTCGGTCCGGTGGTTGAGGGCGGTGGTCTCTTTTTTGGTGCCTTTTTTGGCCGGCTCGAGGTCTTTGATTTTTTCCTGGGCGAAGTCGACCAGGGCCTGCTTGCCTTTGCGCTTCTCGGTGGCGAGGTAGGTCACAAACAGGTCGCGCGCGGTCTTGGTCTTGCCCATCAACCGGTGGGTCTCGGCGAGGCCGAACAGCGCGTCGGGGTGGTTTTTGTCGAGGTCGTAGGCCTGTTCGTAGGCGGCCAAGGCCCGCTCGTACTCCTGGGCCCGGCGGTAGGCGAGGGCTTCGTTGAGCAGGGCCTCGTAGCGCTGGTCGTCGAGCTCGTACACCACGTGAAAAAACGCCGCCGCCGACGGGTAGTTGCCGTTGCGGAACTGGCGCTTGCCCTTCGTGTTCAGGTCATCGACGGTGTAGGACTCGCTGCGGCGGCGGGCGTCCGCGTCAGGGGCGAGCAACACAACGGCCAACAGGGCACACAGGGCAGGGCGCAGCACCACGACACCTCCGGGGGAGGCGAGTCTAGCCCGGTCACCCGTCTCGTCCAGCCGGTCCGGCCTCGCTTTTGTCGTCCGCGGTCAGGTGGGCGAGGATGACGCGGGCCAGCTTTTCCCCGATGCCCGGGGTCTCGGCCACATGCTTGAGGTGGGCGGTCTTGATGTTGGCCACCGAGCCGAAGCTGGTGAGCAGGGCCTTGCGCTTTTTGGGGCCCACCCCGGGGATGCCATCGAGGGCGCTTTTGAGCGTGCGCCGCTTGCGCCGTTTGCGGTGGAACTCGATGGCGAAGCGGTGCGCCTCGTCCCGGACCTGCTCGACGAGGTAGCGCTCGTGGGTGTGCGGCTTGAGCAGCAACGGGTCCTTGGCGCCAGGGATAAAAAGCCGCTCGAAGCTGCGCTCGACCTCCCGTTCCTCGAGGTTGGCGTCGTCGCGCGCGGCGCTGTTCGTCTCGTCGAGCACGCGGCTTTTGGCGATGGAACACAAAGCCAGGCCGCCCGGCCCGGTGTCGATGCCGAGCTCCGCGCAGACCGTCTCCGCCATCTTGAGCTGGCCCTTGCCCCCGTCGACGAGCAACAGGTCGGGCAAGGGGTCGTCGGGGCCGACCTTCTTGAGCCGCCGCCCGAGCACTTCGTACATCATCAAGAAGTCATCGGTGCCGTCCACGCTGCGGATTTTGTAGCGCCGGTAGCGCGCCTTGTCCGGCGCCCCGTCGACAAAACACACCTTGGACGCCACCGCGTCGGTGCCCTGGAACAGCGACACGTCAAAACACTCGATCACCCGCGGCAACTTTTGCAGCCGCAGCCGGCGCATCAGGTTCTGCATCGCCCGCTGCCGGGTGTCGCTCTTTTTGAGCCGCTCGGTGAGCTTGAGCTGGGCGTTTTGTTCGGCGATGCCCACCAGCCGCTTGAGCCCGCCCCGGGCGGGCTGTTTGATCCAGACCTTGCGCCCCCGCCGCTCGGTCAGGACCTTGGCCAGCTCGTCGAAGTCCTCCCCGGGCTCGAGGTTGAGCAACACCTCATCGGGCAGGTCCTCGTCGAGCATCTCGGCGTACAGCTGGGACAAGAAGCTGCCCACCAGCTCGTCGGTGGGGAACTCCTGCCGGTCGAACGAGTAGGTCTCGGTGTTCAACATCCGCCCCCCCCGCACCGTGACCCGCGCGATCTCCAGCAGCGCCCCCTCGCGGCAGGCGGCCACGATGTCCTGGTTTTTGCGGCGGGCGACCTCGGTGACGACCTGTTTGGCGAAGCTCGTCCGCACCGCCTCGGCTTGGTCGCGCAGGCGGGCCGCGGTCTCAAAATCCTGGCCCTCCGACGCGGTCCACATCCGCTGCTCGAGCTTTTGGATCAGGGCGTCGCCCTTGCCGGACAAAAACAGCGCCGCCTCGGCCACGTGATCGGGATAGGACGCTACTTCGACGACACAGGGGGCGGGGCAGCGACCGATTTGGTACTGCAAGCAGGGCCGTTTGCGGTTCTCGAGCACACTGTCACTGCATGTGCGCAATTGGAAATAGCGGTTCACCCAGCGCAGCGATTGCCGCACCGAGCTCGCGGAATGATACGGCCCGAAGTAGCGGGCCCCGTCGTCCTTGGGGTTGCGCACCACCTCGAGGCGGGGGTAGCGGTGGCGCTTTTTGGCCCCGTCCTTGGGCAGCTTGGTGCGCAACCGAAGGTGAATGAAGTTCTTGTCGTCTTTGAGCAGCACATTGAAGCGCGGCTTGTGCTCGCGCACCAGGGTGCGCTCGAGGAGCAGCGCCTCTTTGGCGTTCTGCACGACGACGATGTCGAGGTCGTAGAGCAGATCGTCGAGCCAGGCCACGAACGCGCGGCTGTCCGATCCATTGAAATACGACCGCACCCGGCTGCGCAGATTCTGCGCCTTGCCGATGTAGAAGATGTCGCCCTTTTTGTCCCGCATCAGGTAGCAACCGGGCTGCTGCGGAAGCTCGGCGAGCTTTTTGTCCAGTGCGGCGCGGGTGGATTCGGGCGGGGCCATACCCGGTTGTACCGTCGGCGGCGGGCGGGCCCAACCCGCGGTCACTGCCGCATTGTTGGGGGCCCGGTGGGCTGCTAGCCCTCGAGGGTCGAAGGAGGCGTTGTGGAATTTGATCCCAGCAAGTTGGCCCAGATGATGGGGCAGGCGCAGGCGATGCAGCAGAAGCTGCAGGACGACTTGACCAAGAAGACCACCGAAGGCCAAGCCGGTGGGGGCATGGTCAAAGTCACCCTCAACGGGGGGTTTGAGTGTGTGGGGCTGACCATCGAGAAGAGCGTCGTCGACAAAGACGACGTCACCATGCTCGAAGACCTCGTGCGGGCGGCGATCAACGACGCGGTCCGCCGGGTCGAGGAGATGCGCATGAGCGAGGTGCGCGGCGTGATGGGCGGCATGGGCCTGCCCGACGGGCTGTTCTAGGCCATGGACGAGGGCGGCCTCGACCCGATCGACAAGCTGGCGTCGTTGTTGTCCCGCTTGCCCGGCATCGGGGAGCGGACCGCGCGCCGGTTGGTGCATCACCTGCTGCGGACCGACCGCGGCCTGATGGTCGAGATCGCCAGGGCCCTGACCGAGGTGGCCGAGGACGTGCACGAGTGCCCGACCTGCCACACGCTCACCGCCGACGGCACGAGCTGTCACTTCTGCCGTGACCTGCGACGTCACCGTGACGTCGTCTGCGTGGTCTCGGACGTGCAAGACCAGGCCGCGATCGAGGCCACGGGTGAATACCGCGGGCTGTACCACGTGCTGCACGGCACGCTGTCCCCCCTCGACGGCATCGGTCCCGACGAGCTGCGCATCGCCAGCCTGTTCGCCCGGTTGCGCGAGGGGGCGGACATCGAGGAAGTGATTCTGGCCACGCCCCCGACGGTCGATGGCGAGGCCACGGCGCTGTTTCTGAGCCGGACGTTGGCCCCCACGGGCATCGTGGTCAGCCGCATCGCGTCCGGCGTCCCGGTGGGCGGGGACTTGGCCCACACCGACCGAATGACGTTGCGCAAGGCGTTGGCGGCCCGGCAGCGGCTCGGCCACGCGACGCCGCCGCCCACCGCCGGGGGCGACCGTCCCTAGCGCGGCGGGTGTGCCCGGCGGGGTGCGGCCTGCGGTTCGCTTTTTTTTCTTCGGGGGGGCGCGGCGACGGGCCGTGGATCCGACGTGTCTCCGTCGGTTGGGGCGGGTTTTGCCCCCACTTGAGACCACGGGCTGCTTTTTGGGGCCAAGGGCAAAAAAGGCACCGGAAAAACAAGGCAAACGTTGAATGTCTCTCCACAATCGGCTTAAAACCGCGAAAGCCGATCGGGGGGCCCTCCTTCGATGGTGCCGGAATTTTCCTGAGGAGCGTTCATGAACTCCCAGATGGTGATGTACGAGGCTGAGGTCCAAGAGATTCAGCGCTTGTGCGACCGCCTCACCCGCGAGGCCAACGCCAAAGTGGTCTTCCTGGTCGACAAAAATGGCCAGCTGATTTCGTCCTCGGGGGAGACCGCCCACCTCGACACGACGAGCCTCGCGTCCCTGACCGCGGGCAACATCGCCGCCACCGGGGGCATCGCCAAGCTGATCAACGAGCGCGAGTTTTCGCAAATCTTCCACGAGGGAGAGCGCGACAACCTCCACATCTCGATCATTGGCCAGAAGGTCATTTTGGTGGTCATATTTGACCACCGCTCGTCGCTGGGCTTGGTGCGCCTGCGCGTGCGAAAAGCGTCCGAAGAGCTGAGCAACATCTTCATTCGCATCGAGCAGAAGTCTCAGTCGCCGGGCGCGGCGTCTCCGTTCGCGGAGATCACCGACGACGACATCGACAGCTTGTTCTCGAACTGACCCGCTTCGTTTGTCGACGCCCACGCCCGACGGTTAAAGGCCAACCACCATGTCGTTCATCAACTACTCCTCCCGCGAGATCAACTGCAAGATCGTCTATTACGGGCCTGGCTTGTGCGGGAAGACGACGAATCTGCAGTACGTCTACAACAAGACCAATCCCGACGCGAAAGGGAAGATGATTTCGCTCGCCACCGAAACCGAGCGGACGTTGTTCTTCGACTTTTTGCCCCTCTCCCTCGGGGAGATTCGCGGGTTCAAGACCCGTTTTCACCTCTACACCGTGCCCGGTCAGGTCTTCTACGACGCGTCCCGGAAGCTGATTCTCAAAGGCGTCGACGGGGTGGTGTTCGTGGCCGACTCACAGATCGAGCGCATGGAAGCCAATCTGGAATCGATGGAGAACCTCCGCGTCAACCTCGCCGAGCAAGGCTACGACCTCGACCGCATCCCCTACGTGGTCCAATACAACAAGCGCGACCTGCCCAACGCCGCCTCCGTCGACGAGCTTCGGCGGTTGCTCAACCCGCGGATGGTCCCCGACTTCGAGGCCACCGCCACCAACGGCGTGGGCGTGTTCGACACCCTCAAGGCCGTGGCTAAACTCGTTCTGCAAGAGCTCAAAAAGGGGTCGAGCTGATGGCGCGCCCCCAGAAGGATGGCCCGATGACCGTGCCCACCCTCCGCCTCCTTTTGCCCGTCGCGCTCGTCGCGGCGGTGTCCGCTTTTGCCCAGGAAGGCGGGACCCCTGCGGCCGCCGGGCAGCCGGCCCCGCCCCCCGCCGACACCGCGACCCCGGCTGACGCCACCGCCCCCGCCGAGGGCGCGGCCCCCGCGGAGGGAGCCGCCGCGCCCGCCGATGGGGCCCCCGCCGACGGGACCGCCCCCGGCGAGGCCGCCGCGGCTGAGGCCGGCGCCGAGAGCCCCACCGCCACCACCGACCTCGCCACCGCCGAGCGCGAATACGAGCTGCGCGTCTCCGACCTCGAGACCCGCATCAAAGACCTCAAAGAGAACATTCACCGCAGCAAAGCCAAGCTCACCTTGCTCACCCAAGCGGTGACCGAGGGCGGGCTCGGCCGCGGGGCCCAGGTCATCATCATCCACAAGAACGACATGGGCGGGAACTTCCTGCTCACCGACGTCGCCTACTTCCTCGACGGCGGGCCTTTGTGGCAAGAGGTCGACGAGCAGGGCACGCAGCTGACGGAAAAGCGCAAACACGTGGTGTGGGAAGGCAACATCGTCGAGGGCAGCCACACCCTGAGCGTGTCCATGATCTACAAAGGCAATGGCACTGGGGTGTTCAGCTACCTCGAGGGCTACAACTTCAAGCTCAAGGACACGATCACCTTCACCGCCGAGCCCGGCAAGCAGGTCATCATCGAGGTGGTCGGCTACGAGCAAGGCAACTTCACCACCGAGCTCACCGACCGCCCGGCCATCCGCTTCGATACCCAACTCGACGCCAACGCCTCCCCGGCGGCCGCGCCCGCGGGCGAATAGGAGCCGATTTGGCCACCAAGACCTCGGCTACGCGAGTGCTGCGCCCCGCCGGCGCCCTGTTGTGGGGCACGCTGGTGGCGGGGGCAGGCTTTGCCCAGGGGCAGCCGGGGGTGCCGACGCAACCGGGGGACACCCCCAAGCCGCCCACGCCGAGCATGGACGGCATCCGCGCCGAGGTGACCGCGTACGAGGAGGAGCTCGGCCGGCTCGAATCCGAGTACCACACGATTCCCGAAATCCGCGGCGAGAGCCGGTTCAACGACTACCTGTTCTACGCCACCGGCGCCTACGAGAACAAAGAGTACGAAATCTCGTCGCTGTACTTCTACGGCGCGGTCGAGCCCCCCCTCCCGGAGCCCGGGCGCCCGGCGTCGACCCGGCCCGAGTTTGCCCTCGCGATCAAAGGCCTCGCCGACAGCCTCTACAAACTCGAGAATTACGGCGGGGCGCGCACCCACTACGAGCGGCTGCTCAACATGCCGAGCAACCAGTTTCGGGACCACGCGCTGGTGCGGCTGATCGACATCGCCTCGACGCTGCGCGACACCCGCTCGGTCCAGAACTACGTGCGCATCTACGAGGCCCAGGGCCAAAGCCGCAACGGGACCCCGTCGGAGGTCAGCTATGCCCTCGGCCGGATGTACTTCCTCGCCGGGGAAATGGGGAAGAGCAAGGACCGTTTGGTCCAGATTCCCCCCGGGGACGCCTACTACCTGCGCGCGCAGTACCTCATCGGCGCCAACCTCGTGAAAGAGGGCAAGCTCGTCGACGGCCTTCGCCAGTACGACACGATTTTGCGCACTGTGCCCCCGGTGGCGGACGCCGACCCGGAGGTCCGCGAGCTGTGCCACCTGGCCCGCGGCCGCCTGTACTACGAGCTCGACAAGTACGACGAGGCCGTGGACGCTTACAATTACATTGACGTCGACTCCGACTACCTCGCGACCATGCTGTACGAGGTCATCTGGACCTACGTGCGCCGCGCGGGCAACGCCCGGACCAACACCGACCTCGAGGAGAAGGAGCGCCAAGCGGCCGCGGACAAGGAATACGAGTCCGCGCTCGAACGCCTGCAGGTGCTCGACTACCTCGAGTCCGAGACCGACCTCGAGGCGGACATCAAGATCCTCATGGGCAACCTCCAGATTCAGCGCCGGGCGTTCCCCGAGGCGACCTCGACGTTCGCGTCGGTGCTCGGGCTGTACGGCCCCGCCGACGACGAGCTGCGCCTGATGGTCGAAGACCCCGTGGCCCGCCAGCAGCTGCTGCGCGACATCCTCACCCTCGAGCAAGGGGGCCTCGCGGCCGAGACCAAGCTGCCCCGCCTCGCCGCGGAGCGGGCCAAACAGAACACCGAGGTGGCCAAGGCCCTGTCCATCTACCGCGAGCTCGACCGGTCCAAGGCCGAGATCGTGGCCACCCAGAAGCTGCTCAGCAAGCTCGAGCAACGCCTCAACCAGCCCGATCGCGCGGGGCTGTTCAAGGAGGTCGCGTCCCCCTTGGTGCGGGCCAAGGCCAACAAGACCAACCTGCTCAAGGCCGAGGCCAAGGTGCTCGACGTCAAGCGGGTGGCCGCGCGCCTCAAGGCCACCGACGAACAAAAGCTCCGCATGGCGAGCTTGGCCGCCCGCACCAACGAGTCCCGCGACGCCCTGGAGCGCATCACCTCCGACGAGGAATCGATCAAGGCCGAGCGCGGGGCGCGCGAGGGGCAGCTGCGCGTCCTGTCCGAACGCATGAGCGAAGTTCGGGTCCTGCTGCAAGGGGTCAAAGCCCAAGTGCGCGCGGTGGACGGCATGATTTCGCGGGCCAAGCAGCAAAGCAACGCGTCGCCCCTCGAGGTGCGCAACCTCCGCAAAGAGCTCGCCTTCTTCAACCAAAATGTCCGCGCCCTCGAGGCCGAGCAAGAGGCCATCGACGAAGAAATCCGCGACATGCGCGACGAGCTCAAGCTCACCGCCGGGCGCGGGGTGGGCGACACCGCGGTTCGGCAAGCTTTCGAGCAGGCCGCGCGCGACGAGAACACCCTGCTCAACGAGATTCTCGGCCCCGAGGCGGCCAAGTTCGCCGCCATCGAGGCGCGGCTCGCGGACATGAAGCGCCGCAACCAGACCTTCATCGACCGGGTCGAGGCGGTGGTGCAAAAGCGCGTGAAAGAGTTCCAGGGCGCCATCGCCACCGAGCGCAGCAACCTCGACGACTACCGTCGACGGGTGGCGAGCATGGAAGCGGACGCGGCCGCGTTCCGGGACACCGCCACCGCCATCGCCCTCGAGCACGTGCGCGCGGTGCTCGGCCAAGTGGTGATTCGCGCGGACGTCGGTCTCGTCGACGTCGCGTGGGCGCGCAAGCAGGCCGAGACAGAAAAGATCGCGGAGCTTCAGCGTGCGCGGCAAGCTGAGCTCACCGACCTGAACCAGGCCTATGCGGACCTGACCCAGGACGAGGTCAATTGATGAAGCGTCCCCTCCTGGCCTGTGTGCTCCTGGCCGCGCCGATGGCGACGGCGCAGGCCCCCGCGCCGGCCGCCCCCGCGACCGGCGAAGGGGACGCAGACGCGGACGGCGACGCCCCCGAGGACGCGGCCGCCACCGGCGAGGTGACCGAGGCCGAGGCCGCGCCCCAGCCGCCGCCCCCGCCGCCGAAGCCGAAAAAGCCCGCGCGCCCGCCGGCCACGCCGATGAGCGACGACACCAAACTCGACCGGCTGCAGGCGCTCGAGGATTTGGTGGAGGCCTACGAGCGCGAGTCCGAGGCCTACCGGCAAGAGGTCCGGCGCGTCGCCGAGCGGAAATACAAAGAGCGCCGGCGCAGCATCGAGACCAACTACAAAAAGCAGCTCGCCCCCGTGATCAAGCGCGAGCGGGCCTACCGCCTCGAGGCCATCACCGCGTTCGAGCGCTTCATCGCCAAACACCCCCGGGACCCGACCTACACCCCGGACGCGCTGTTCCGTCTCGCCGAGCTGTACTTCGAAAAGTACGACGACGAGTACCAGCAAAACATGGAGCGGTACCGCAACGACTTCGAGACCTGGAACAACGCCGGGGCCGAGGGTGACCCCCCCGAGGAGCCCAAGCCGCGCTTCGACCGCACCATCGCGCTGTACCGCCAGCTCATCAACGACTTCCCCAACTACCGCCTGCTCGACGGCGCCTACTACCTCCTCGGCTACACGCTCCGCACCCAGGGCGACGCCGAGGAGGGCATGCAGGCCTGGCGTACCTTGGTGGAGCGCTACCCCAACAGCCGGTTCTACGCCGAGGTGTGGTTCCGCATCGGCGACTACCACTTCGACGAGGAGGAGTGGCCAGAAGCGATTCAAGCCTTCTCCAAGGTCACGCCCATCCGCGATGGGGCCTACTACGACAAGGCGCTCTACAAGCTCGCCTGGACCTACTACCTGGTCAACGAGTTCGACAAATCTGTCACATTGTTCTTTGAGCTGCTCGACTTCTCGTGGGCCAAGCGCCTGGCGGGCGAGTCCGAGGGGGGCTCGGTCCTCGAGGAAGAGGCCGTGCAGTACGTCGCGATCTCGTTTTCCGACGACAACTGGGAGCGCCCCAACAAGTACAAGACCCTCATCGCTGGCGACAGCCTCGACGACGAGTTCGCCGAGTTTGACGTCGACTATGTCGCGTTCGCCAACGACTATTTCGACGGGGCGGAAAAGAAGGCCGGCGAAAAGAAGCCCTACCGGCGCGACATCATGGCCAAGCTCGGCGACATCCTGTTCAAACAGTCCAAGAACCGCCAAGCGGTCATGGCCCTCGAGCAGGCCATCGCCCTCGACGAGCTGCACCGGGATGCGCCCAAGTTGCAGGACATGATCATCCAAGCCTGGGAGCGGGAGCGCGAGTTCGAAAAAGCGTCCGAGGCCCGGGACGTGCTGGTCAAGAAGTTCGGCGCCAACTCCGAGTGGGGCAAGAAGCACCGCAACGACTCGGAGGCGCGCAAGCAGGCCGAGGACCTCGCCCGGGTCTCGCTGTACAAAGCCGCGATCTACTACCACCAGCAAGCGCAGAAGTACTACGAGGACCAAAAGCAGGACCTGTCGATCCAGTTCTTCAAGGCCGCGGCCGCGTCCTATGGTGAATACCTGCAGCTGTACCCCCACGACAAAGAGGCGTACGAGCTCGGCTACTACCTCGCGGACACTTACTACTACTCGCTCGATTTCCGCCGCGCGGCCACGCAATACGCCAAGGTCCGCGACTCGACCCTGGGCACCAAATACCGCGGCGATGCGGCGGTCAACGTCGTGTACTCGCTCGAGCGCGTCATCGACGCGGCGGTCAAAAACGGCGAACTCGAGGACCGCAACATCTTTGCCCCCCCGACGCCGTCGGAAGACGGCACCCCGCCGCCGCAAGAGGAAATCCCGCCCCTGCGCATGGAGTACGTCGGTGCGGTGGACAAGATCGTCGAGCGCTCCCCCGAGCACGAGAAGGCCCCGGCGTTCTCGTACGCGGCGGCCGCGATCTACTACTCGTACGGTCACCTCGACGAGGGCGTGAAGCGGTTCGAGAAAATCATCCAGGCCTATCCGCAGCACGAGGCGGCCAAGTTCGCGGCCAACTTCATCCTCGACTACTGGTTGGGCAAGAAGGATTGGGCCCAGGCGGCCAAATACGCCGCGCAGTTCAAGAGCACCCTCGCCGACGACTCGGGCACGTTCGCCAAGATCGAGGGCGGGGCGAAGTTCCAGATCGCCAAGAAGAAGCTCGAGGACGGCGAGCAGGCCCTGCGCGAAGACCGCATCTCAGAAGGCCTCGCGTTGCTCGAGGAAGGGGCCAACCAGTACCTCGCGCTCCTCGACGAGGATCCCAAGCGCGAGTTCGCGGACGTGATGATGTACAACGCCGCGCTCTCGCTGGAAAAAGCCCGGCGCCCGGCGCGCGCCGCCGGCCTCTACGAACGCCTTTACAAGGAGTACCCCGACAGCGAATACGCGGCCGAGGCGATGTTCCGCGTGGGCAGCAAGTCCGAGCAGGCCTTCGACTTCAACAAGGCGGTCGACACCTACCTCGCCCTCGTCGACAAGTACAAAGAGTCCGACCGCCGGGCCGATGCCCAAATCAACGCCGCGCTCGCCCTCGAGGGGCAGCAGAAGTACAAACAAGCGGCCAAAGAGTTCGAGAACTTCGCGAAGCTGTTTCCCGACAACCCGGAGGCCCCGAAGGTCTTTTTCCGGGCCGCGTTGGTGCACAAAAAGCGCGGCAACCCCGCGGCGGAGAAGTCATCGCTCAAGCGCTTCATCGCCCGGTACAAGTCGAGCTCGGAGCAGGCCCCCCTCGTGATCGAGGCCTACACCCGCATCGGCGAGATCGAAAAAGAGAAGGCCAAGACGGCCAAGAAGTACAAGCAGCGCAAGGCGGCCAACAAGGCCGCGGTCAAGGCCTGGGAGCAAGCGGTCACGCAATACAACCGGGCCAAGGGCAACCCCGCGGCGGCGTACTTCGCGGGCAAGGCGGCGTTCCTGTTGGCGGAGGAGGACTTCGCGTCCTACGACGACATGTCGATTAAGGCGAAGACCGGCAAAAAGCAGGCAAAAGAACTCGTGTCCAAGTCCGAACGACTGCAGAAGGTCGAGAAGACCTACAAAGAGATCATCTCCGACTACAAGCAGGCGGAGTGGTCGCTGGCGTCGCTGTACCGCATCGGTTCGCTGTACGACAATCTGCAGAAGTCCATCTTCGACGCGCCCTGTCCCGCGGACATCAAGCGCATCGACCCCATCGCCTGCGACGAGTACCGCACCGTGCTCGAGGACAAAGCGTACGCGGTGGAGGAAAAAGCGGTCGAGGCCTACCGGGTCGCGTACGAAAAATCCAAAGAGCTCAAAATCTCCAACGAGTGGACCAAGCGTACGCTCGATGCGCTCAACCTGCTGCGCTCCTCGGAGTTCCCCATCGACAAAGAACCGTTGGTCGCGCCCAAACGCGCGGACATCTACCGGCTTGGCATGGTTTTGCCCGATGGTGGCGCGCAAGAGCTCAAGGCCACCGGCGTCGACACCGGCGCGTCGGGCGCGGCCGAGGGCGAAGACGGCCAGAGCGGGGGCGGGCAAGCGGCCCCCACCGAGGAGGACGACAAATGATGCGTCATGTCCTCGTGCCCGTGGTCGCCGCCGTGCTCTTGTCTGCGTGCGCCAGCACCGAATCGGCCAAGCGGGACGACACGACCTCGTCCGACCCGGGCCAAGGGGAGGCGGGCGGTCCCATCCAGCCGGCCGAGCGCCCCCCCGAGGGCGCCCCGGAAGAGCGCGAGCCCGCGCCCACCGCCGCGCCGGCCCCCGCCGAGCCCGCGCCCCAACCGGCCCCCGCGGCCGCGGCCGAGCCTGCGCCCGCCCCGCAAAAGGGCCCGCCCGGGGAGGCCGACCGGCGGCGCAGCCCGGACGGCATCGACGACGACACCCCCCTGCCGAACGCCGGGTCCGCCGCCCGCCAAGCGTTCGACCAAGCCACCCAGACCGCGCGCACCAACCCCGCCGCGGCGGTGCAGCAGTTTCTCGATGCGGCGGGCAAGACCAACTACTTCTACGCGGCCTACTTCAACGCCGGCGCCGCCGCCGAGGCCGCGGGCGATGCCGGCGCGGCCGAACGCAACTACCGGGCCGCGCTCAAAGAGCGCCCCGACTACGGCCCGGCGTTGATCAACCTCTACCTCCTGCTGCGCAACCTCGGCCGGGCCCAGGACGCGGACCGCACCATCGACGACGCGTTGGCCAAACACGGGGACCGCGCGGGCCCGCACGTGGCCGCGGCCATGCGGCACTACGTCAACCGCCGCAAAGCGAAGGTCAAAGAAGAGGCGCTCGCCGCCATCCGCATCGACGAGCGCCAAGTGCCCGCGATGCAGCTGATGGCGGCGGTGTTTTTTGAAGAGGGCCGCTACGAGACCGCCCGCTTTGCCCTCGAGAACGCCCTGCGCCTGGAGCCGGGCAACGCCTTGTTGCACCTCGAGCTGGGCCACGTGCTGATCAAACTCGACGAAGAAAAACGCGCGCTGACCGAGTTCGCCACCGCGTCCGCCCTGCGGCCCGACGTGGCCGAGGCCCACAGCAACTACGGGGTACTCGTGTTGCGCGCCGGGGACGCGGACAAGGCGGTCGAGGCGTTCCGCAAAGTGACCGCGCTCAAGCCCAACTCGGCGGTGGCCCGCATGCACCTCGGCAATGGGCTGCGCGCGCAGAAGCACTACGAGGAGGCGGCGGCCGCGTACCAACAAGCGCTGCAGCTCGATCCCAACCTGCACAAGGTGCACTTCAACCTCGCCATCATGTACCTCGACAACGAGGTGCCGGGGCTGGACTTCCTGGCCCGGCTGAAGAAGTCGCAGGAGGAGTTCGGCATTTTCAAGAAGACCGGCGAGGTGACCGAGGACTTGGCGTCCCGGATCGACGACTACGAAAAGACGCTCAAAAAGCGCATCCGGCGCGAAGAGAAGCGCATCGAGCGGGCGGCGGAGCGCAAGGCCATCGAAGCAGAAAAGAAGGCCAAAGAAGCGGCTGAGGGCGCCCAGGAGGGCGGCGACGGCGCTGGCGGGGAGGGGACCCAAGACGAGGCCCCGCCCGCAGACGGCGACGCCGCTCCCGAGGCGGGGAACACCGCGTCGAGATCCGATGTCTCCAGGGGTGGTGGTGCGGACGAGGAGGATGCCAAATGAGGCGCCGTCCTGGTCAATTTGGCTCGCGCAGCCGGGTCCCCCTATACTCCGGGCGATTTGAAGGATTCGCCTCGGGGGGGGATATCGACATCGCCCCCAGCGTGTCGAAAGGAAGAGTGATGGCGACGCGGACGTGGAACAAAGCAGTGGCATGGGGGCTGGGCGCAGTGATGCTCGCCGCCTTGGCCATCGCCACCGCCGCGCCCGGCGCGCACGCCCAGGAGCGGCGCCGCATTTCGCTCGACGACATTGTCGTCGAGGGCAACATTCAAAAGCCCGAAGCGTTCTTCATTCTCCCGCGCACCAGCCTCAACTTTGAGGACTTGGAACGCCGCGAAGATCTCAAAAAACGCATCATCGACTCGGTGGAGAAAGCACCATTCTGATCTTTCTTCTGACCCCATTTCGTGGAAGGTTGCGACGCAACCTGCTGATCATGCGGCAAAAGTTGCCGCGCCTTGGAGGCTAGGTTTCATGGGCAGCATCGCTGATTTCTTCATCAAGGGTGGCGCTTGGATGATCCCGATTGGGATCGTCTCGTTCATCGTGGTCGCCGTGGCCATCGAGCGGGTCATCTTCTTGTTCTTCCGCTACAACATCAACGGCTCGGCGTTCATGGCCCAGATTCAAAAGCTGGTCATGGCCAACAACATCGACCGCGCCATCAAGCTCTGCAATGCCGCCCCCAACGCTGCGCTTCCCCGCATCGTCAAGGCCGGCCTGCACCGGGCGAACAAAGGCGAGACCGAAATCCAAAACGCGGTGGAGGAGGCCAGCCTCGAGGTCATCCCGCTGCTGCAAAAGCGCGTCTCTTCGCTCAACACCTTGGCGTCTCTGGCCACGCTGCTCGGCTTGCTCGGGACCGTGTTCGGCCTCATCGAGGCGTTCAAGGTTGTGGCCAACGCGCCGCCGGACCAACGCGCCAACCTGCTCTCCGACGCCATCGCCATCGCCATGCACACCACCGCGTTTGGTTTGTTGGTGGCGATTCCCTCGCTCTTCCTGCACATGATGCTGTCTGGGATCATGAAGAAGATCATCGACGAGATCGACATGTACTCGGTCAAGCTCGAGAATCTCCTCATCACCCGCGGCAAAGGCGGAGCCGGCTGATCGGCCGTTTGGGCCTTTTGGGGTTGAGCCTCGGGGGGACAAAGACGCATGGCGAAACAAAAGCCTTCTGATCGACGACGCGGCGGCGCGAGCGATGAAATCGGAGAACCCGATCTCATCCCCATCATGAACCTCACGTTCATTCTCATCGCCGGCGTGTTGACCATGACGTCTATGGCCATCGGGCTCATCTCGGTGCAGGCCCCCCGGCTCAACAGCGGCGATTCCTCCGGGCCCACCGACGAGCCCGAGGAAAAAGAAGAAGAGAAAAAGCTCAACCTCACGCTGTTCATCACCGACCAAGGCTACAACCTGGCCGCGTCGGGGGCGACCCTCGACGGCAGCTCCGAAGGTCGTCCCGGAGAAGCGCTGTTCCCCAAAAAGGGCGAGACCTACGACTACGACGCGCTCCAGCGCAAGCTGATCGAAATCAAAAAGGTGTTCAAGCGGGAGCAAAGCGTGATCATCGTGGCCGACCCCGACGTGTTGTACGACGACATCGTGCAAACCATGGACGCCGCGCGGGCCACGAAGGACAACAAAGAGCTGTTCCCTGCAGTGGCATTTTCACCCGGCATCGTGGGCTAAGGCGAGGACTTCATGGCTGGCAACGCCCCCGAATCATCGATCGCCGACGGCAGCGCGCCCTACACGGGCTGGCCGGAGTCGGTTCAAGCGACCCCCACCGGGGGCAAGAAGCGGCGCCGCAAGAGCCGTTTTGAGCTCCCCGAGGCGTCGCTGTCCATCAACTCGTTGATGGACATTGTGACCATCATCCTCGTGTACCTGATCAAGAGCTTCGCCACGTCGCCCATCGATGTGCAGGACCCGAGCCTCGAGATTCCCGCGTCGTCGTCGCTGGAGACGGTGGAGGAGGGCGCGGTGGTGCTCGTGACCGGCCCGGTGCGGAAGGTGTACGACGAGGCGTCCGGCCAGACCAAATACGAAGCCAACCAGCCCATCCTCGCGGTCGACAACCAAAAGCTGTTCCCGCTGGTGCAGGACAAGGCCAAGGACGGCTCGGTGACCTGGCGGGTGCCCGCGGACCAAAAGTCCGGCGGCTCCGACGGCTACGTCGTCAACGTGCTCAAGGACGAGTTGGTCAAAGCCAAAGAGCGGCAGGAGATCCTCGCCGCCGAAATCAACGAGCCCGATTTCACCGGCAAGGTCGTGATCCTGGCCGACAAGCGCACGCCCTACCGCGTGCTCATGGACGTGCTCGTGACGTGCGGGCAGGCCGGGTTCGGCGAGTTCCGCTTCGCGATTCTGCGCAGCACGGGTTGAGGGAGATGTTTTTGCTGGGTCTAGATCGTTCGTTCACCGCAACCGTTTGCACCACCGAGCCCCGCTAGGGCCCCGGAGGAGACATGGCGCCAAACGATTCCAACACGAAGATTCTTCGCATCGGCGTGATTCAGTCGGGCAAGGTGGTGGAAGAGCGCCTGGTCCGCAAGCGCACCACGGTCACGTTCGGCTCGGATCAGAAGAACACCTTTGTGCTCGGCAGCGACGAGGTGCCCAAGAGCTGGGCGCTGTTTGAGCTCAAGGGCAACCAGTACTCCCTCGTGTTCTCCGACGACATGGACGGCCGGGTCTCGGTCGACAAGAACAACGTCGACTTCGCCAGCTTGAAAGCCCAGGACCTGGTGCAAAAGCAGGGCGACCGCTACCGGCTCAACCTCTCGGACAGTTCCCGCGGCCGGGTGCAGTTCGGCAAAGACCTGACCATCCTGTTCCATTTTGTGGCCGCGCCCCCGGTGGCGGCAAAGCCCGAGCTGCCGTTGGCGGCCAAGGGCGGATGGGTCAAATCCATCGAGCCGGTGTTCACCACCGTGCTGACGGGGTCTTTTCTGTTCCACGCGCTGTTCACCATTTTGGTGTTCAACGTGGACCGGCCGCCGCCGCCGAGCATGGACGACCTCAAGGCGCTCATCGCCCGGGTGAAGCCACAGGCGGTGGACACCCCGCCGCCCCCGGACGAGCCCATCGTCGACGACAACGCCAACCAGCCGGCCAAGAAGCCGAAGAAATCTGGGGGAGAAGAAGAAGAGGGCGCAAAGAAGCCCAAGAAGAAGGGCAGCGCGGCGGACCAAGCGCGCGCGGCCCAGGCCAACCGCGACGCGGTCCGGTCCAAGATCGCGGGCAAGGGCCTGCTGGCCATGATCGGCACGTCCGGCGGCGATGGCGCCATGGGTGACGTGTTCGGGTCGGGCTCGGTGCTCGGGGGCGTGTCCACCGACATCGAGGGCACCGGCGGCGTCGGCTTTGCGTCCGGCGGGGGCGGTGTCTCCCGTCGTGGCGAAGGCGGCGAGGGCGGCGGTGGCGGTGGTGCCGCGGACATCGGTGGTTTGGGTGCGGGCGGGGGCGGGAAAGTCTCGGCCGGGGCCAAGAAGACCACGAAGGTGAAGGCCCGGGTGTCGTCGGACAAGATCAGCGACGTCGACGGGACCATCGACAAAAAGGGCGTGTCCCGGGTCCTTCGTGGGCGGCAGCGCATGTTCCAGCAGTGCTACGAGACCGCGCTCAAGACCAATTCCAAGCTGCAGGGCAAGTTGGTGGTGGAGTTCACCATCGGAGCGTCCGGGCGGGTCATCGATGCCCGGGTGGTCAAAGACGGGCTGAACTCCTCGGCGGTGAGCCGGTGCGTGACGTCGGCGCTCAAGCGCCTGCGGTTCCCGCGACCGGACGATGGCGAGGTCACAATCACGAACTCGTTCGTGTTCCAACCGTCCGGCTGACGGACGCTTGAGGTGGGAGCGGGGTGAAGGCGAAGTGGATCGATGAGGTCGTTGAGATCGTGTCCGCGGATCGGTTCGCGGATTGGCTCGAGGGCCTTCATCGTGCGCGCCAAGACCTGAAAGCCAAAAGCGACCGGTACGACGAGATCCTCACCCAGGTGAACCTCGTCGAGTTCCGGGCGGAGTTGGCCCACCGCAATGCCATTGAAACGTTGGAGCGCAGCACGCGGCTGGAGGACATGAGCGCGCGGCTGGCCAACGAGTCGGCGGTGCTGGAGAACGACTCGTTCGAGGTCGTCTCCCAGTTCGAAATGCAACGCGATCGCACCACGAAGCTGTGGGAAACGCTCGGCGCCATCGATGTCACCATCGAGCAGGCCCAGAGCGAACGCGAGCGCAAGAAGCTGCAAAAACAAAAGCAGAAGCTCTCCGAGGACTACGAACGCGAGGACCAGCGGAAGCAGCGGCTGTGGTCAGACGTGGAGCGGCTGTGGATCCGGAGCATCGACTGCAACCTCGCGTTGCGGGAGTTGCGGCACAAGGGCGCGCTGGTTCGCAAACAAGCAGAAGCATTGTTTGAGGCGTACGAAGCGGAGTCCCGCCAGGCCCAAGCCCTCCGCGAGGAGGCGGACAAGATCAGCCTGGAGCGCGACGCGCGCGAGGAGGCCCTCGAGAAGGCCCAGGAGTCGGCGCGCAGCGACTTCGGCTGTCTGCTGCACGAGGACTTCCTCTACTGGGTGGCCCGCGAGGACAACAAGGTCGTGTACACCGTGCCCCTGATCGACGACGCCGAGAACTACCCGGTCGAGATCGTCGCCGGTCAGGTCTACAAGACCACCCCGCAGGGCGGGGTCGACGCGATGACGCCGGTGGACCCCGACCGCCTCGACCAAGCCTCTGCCACCGCCGCGGGGCCCGGCTAGGGCGCTTGGCGCGCCGAGGCGATCACGTCGCGTCGCGTCACCCCACCCATCGGTCGGCTGTCCCCCCACAACCCCCTCCGCACGCTGGCTCGACGCGCTAAGCTCCGCCCGGGAGTTGTCCCCGCGGGGACAACGCCGCCGGGCTCACGTCGCCCCACAATGGAGGACTCATGCGTCGCTATGGATTGTTTGGCCTGCTGGCTTTTTTGCTCACTGTCCCCGTGGGGTTTTCGGTGGGGTGTCCGGGCGACACCGGCGACGGCGACGGCGATGGCGATGGCGATGGCGACGGTGACGGCGACGGGGATGGCGATGGCGACGGGGATGGCGATGGCGATGGCGACGGGGATGGCGACGGTGACGGCGACGGGGATGGCGACGGGGATGGCGACGGCGATGGCGACGGTGACGGGGATGGCGATGGCGACGGGGATGGTGACGGCGACGGGGATGGTGACGGCGACGGGGATGGCGACGGCGACGGCGACGGCGATTGTCCCATCGCGCCGGTGTGCCCGGACGCCACCGTTGATCCTGTGACATTGCTGGGCCAGAACGGCGGCGTGCCGCCCTCGGTGTCGAGCGCGACCGCCGGGATCATTTCGCTCGGAGACACCCGCGCCAACGTCGAGGCGGCGTTCGGGGCGGGGGTGGCGTCGGCCAACAACCCGTTCTGGGTGAACTACTGCGCCCAGCGCGTGCAGGTCCAGTACGTCGACGACCTCGACGGCGCAGGGTTCGAGGGCAACCCCAGCGCGGGGGATGTGCTCGCCCGCGTCATCACGTTGTCGGGGGCGGACGTCAATCTCGAAGGCGCAGGCGTGGGGCTTGGCGATCCGGTGGGCGATGCCACCGCCGAGTTGACCGCGCCGGTGAGCCACAGCCTCAACGGGGTCACGCTTCACTTCGGCGCGGCCAACGGCATCCAGGTCACGTCCGATGGCACCAACATCGTGGGCCTCGCCCTGTACAAACCGCAGGCGGGCAACAACTGGGGGCTGGCCGTCGACATGGGCGCGGGCGCGGTGGGCACGCTGCAGACCGGCACGACGACGGTCGCGGGCGTGGACGCGATCTTGGGCACCGACTACGACGCCCAAGGCGAGGTCGATCTGGACTCCAACGGGTTCATCAAGGGCGTGGCGCGCATCTACCCTGCGCTGGGCATTCGCGTGGCCGGCCTCTGTGGGTTCAGCTGCGAAGGCGATCTGTCGGAGGACGTGGCCTCCATCGTCCTGTCCCCGCCGTTCCTCGGCGCGACCGGCGATGGGCTGGGCCTCGGCTCGTCGCGGGAAGACGTCGAAGCGGTGTACGGCACCGGCACCCAGAGCGACACGTTGTGGGTGTACGACGCGGGCGCGTCCGACGTCGCCATCGTGTACTTCACCGACGAGAACTGCGTGGACCGCATCGCGGGCATCATCCTGAACTACCAAACGCTCTGACCCGCGACTGGCATCCGGCGCGCCGCCGCGCGCCGGGGCCAGGATGTGCCGAACGGGGCGGCGTTGTCGCCGGCATGACGCACGGTGCGCTATGCTTCGCCCCGGGGGGTGGGAGACAGCTTGGCTGAAGCTGTATCGACGACGTTGCTCGCCATTTCGGCGTTGGCCTCGATGGGTTGGGCGTTCGTCATCTACCGCGCCTGGCGCACCATCGCGTCGCTGGGTCGCTTGCCCCGGGCCGCGCCGGGCGACCGCACCACCAAGGTCACGGCGGTGGTCGCGGCGCGCAACGAAGCGGGCATCATCGAGCGCGCGGTGCGATCGCTCCTGTCGCAAGAGGGCGTCGACATCAACGTCGTGGTCGTCGACGACGCCAGCGAGGACAACACCCACGAACGCTTGCTGCGCTTGGCCGACGCGGACGAGCGCCTCTTGGTGCTGCAATCGGAGAAGCTGCCCGCGGGCTGGGTCGCGAAGAACTACGCCCTCGAGCTGGGCCAGGGCCGCGCCGACGGTGAGTACATCTTGTTCACCGATGCCGATGTGATTCACAGCCGGCGCGCGGTGGCGCACGCGGTGGCGGCGATGGAGTTTCAGCACCTCGACCATCTCGCGCTCCACCCGCGGCTGGAGGCGTCGACCCTCGTCGAGGCCGTGGTGCTGCCGCTGTTTTTCTTGCTCACCGAGTTCCGGTTTTTTGATCGGCGGTCGGTGGAGCCGGACAGCGGCGTGGGCGCGGGCATCGGCGCGTTCAACCTGGTGCGGGCCGAGTCTTATCGTCTGCGGGGGACCCACGCGCGCATCCGCGGGGCGGTGCTCGACGACCGCGCCCTCGGGCGCATGATGCGGGACGACGGCGGGCGCGGCACGGTGATGCGTGCCGGGACCGAGGTCCGGATGCGGCCGTTTCGTTCGGTGCGGGAAATGTACCTGGGCATCAAAAAGGGTGTGCTCAGCTCGTTCGGCCATTCGAGCGTGGTCGCCGCGGCGATGGGCCTGCTTCTGCTCGCCGCGGTGGGGGCGCCGCTGATGACCTTGGCCTCGGTGGGGCCGCTGATCTACTTCGGGCACATCCCCTGGGCTGCGATCCCGGCCATTGCCGCCCTCATCGCGCCTGCAGTGGCATTGTTGCGGGCCCGGTCCATGGTCCGGTTCGAACCCCTGGCCGCGATCCTCTACCCGGTGGGGGCGGCGGTGCTCGGCGTCGCCGCGCTGCACGCGGCCTTGGTGTTCGCGGTGCGGGGCACGGTGTCGTGGCGGGGGCGCCACTACCGCAAGGCCGACCTGCGCGAGAGCGGGTACTGACCCCGGCGGCGACAACCGCACCCGCCGGCACCAGCGACACGAGGCCCGCGGGCGGACCGGACAAGCGCGGCGCCGCGACCGCGCTCAGCCCGGGCAGCGGGCGTCGTTGTCGACGAGCCAATCGAACAGCGGGTGTTGGTTCTCGTCGTAGCCACAGGGTTCGCTCTGGGTCTTGCCGCAGGTGAAGTCGTATTCGGCCGGGGCTTGGCCGTGGCACCCCATGCAGGCCCCAAACACCCCGCGCGCGCTGGGGCCGCGGTCGATGATCTCCGTGCCGTCCGCTGACGTGCCGAGCTGGAAAAACTCCCAGTCGTTCGTCGAGGGGGAGTAGCCCGGCGCCCGCTTGACCATCGCCTCCTGCGGAACGAGCTGGAGCACCGTGCCGACCGGGTACGTGCCCGGCTCGTCCGACTCGGCCACCGCCAGCGCCTCGTCGAGGTGGCCGCGCTTGTTCCACACCGTCACGCGGCCCACCCGCACCCCGCCGTGCAGGCATTCGAAATCCGCCGCGGTCATCACGATGTCCTCGCTCTCCCCCGCGGGGCCGGGCAGGGCGTCGGGGGCGGTCCCGCAGCCCAGCTGGGCGGCGGAGAGCAACAGGGCGGCGAGCACCAAAAGAACGTTCATGGCTGGTCTCCTTTTCCGAACACTGTTCGGTGGTGGGAAAAAAAAAAAGCACTAGGCGGCCAGGCCGCGCAAGAAGTCCTGCAGCAGCACCGCGTCCGCCGCGGGAAAATCCGCTTCGAACCGTTGTAGGTACGTCGCCTGGAGTGTGGCCATACCGTGGGCCGCCGCCCACAGGCCGTAGGCGACGCCCGCGGTGGGCATCGCCGGCCGTTTGCGCACCGCGCCGGTCGCCATCGCCTCTTCCACCACATCGATCAGCACTTGGAAGGGGCGGTGTTGCTCCTGCTCCAGGCGGGTCACGCGGGCGCCCAAGCGCGCGAACAGCAGCAAGAACTCGTCGCGCCGCTCGACGGCGAACCGGATGTACGTGAGCAACACCGCGCGCACGCGCTCGGCCCCCGGGGCTGCCACATCCGCGGCGTCGCGCAGGCGGGCCGCGAGCTCGCCGTCGACGTGGTCTTGGACCGCATCGACCAGGGCTTGTTTGCTCGGGAAGTACTCGTACAGACCCGCGGGCGAAAACCCCGCGGCCTTGGCCACCGCACGCAGCGAGAACGTGTCGAGCCCCTCCGCGCGCAAGAGCTCGCGGGCCACGGCGATGAGCTCGAGGCGTCCGAGGGCTTTGCTTCCGGCGCGGGCGGTGCGGGTCATGAATGTTTTTTACGAACAGTGTTCGGAAAATGCAAGCCAGTTTGTCCGCGGCCTCGAGGTTTCGCCTAACCATTTGAAAAGTTTGAAAAAACCGAACGCGCCGGACGGATCGCCCGGGAGGGCCCACCCCCATGGCCCCAGCGCCCGCCGCCACCGGACGGACCGGTGCCGTCCCGCGCGCAAGCGCAGGACCGCAGCAGGAACAGGGGCCACCACCGATCACACCGCCCGGCGCCGCGCCGCGATCGAACCCTCCACACAGAGTCCGGACGCCCGCGCCCCGGGTTGCGTCGCCCGGGTTCAACCCCTTGAAAACACGGGGCTTGGCCCGCAAACACGCATCGGATCTGTAACCTCCGCCGCCGGGCTGCGTGGTCCTCCCAAAGGAGACCACCATGCCAAACCCCCATGTTCTCATCGCCGGCGCCGGCCTCGGCGGCCTGCTCAGTGCCGACCTTCTGCTCGACCGCGGGCTCGACGTGACCCTGCTCGAACGCAGCGCACCCCTCGGCGGTCTGGCCCAGACCGACGAGCAGGCCGGCTTTTCTCTCCACCGGGGACCGCGCGCGCTGTACCGCGGGGGCGCGCTGCGCCGGCTCCTGCTCGCGCAGGGCATCGAGGTCCGCGGCCACGTGCCGCCCAACCGGGGCGTCTGCGCGTCGCGGGGGGGCGACATCGTGCCCCTGCTCGGCGCCACCAAGGGCGGCCGCTGGCGGCTGCTGCCCGCCCTCACCACCCTGTGGCGCACGTCCCCGGCCGCGGTGGCCCACCGCGGGGTGTCCGGATGGTTGGCGGAACAGACCCGTGGCAATGCTGAAGCATTGGCATTCCTGCAGGCCGCGGTGCGGATCGCCACCTACTGTGCGGCCGACGACCTCAGCGCGGAGGTCGCGCTCGGCCAGCTGCAGGGCGCGGCCCGCGGCGTGCTCTACCTCGACGGCGGCTGGTCGCGGCTGGTCGAGCAACTGGCCCGGAAGGTCCGCGCCCGGGGGGCGCGCATCGTGACCGAGGCGGCGGTGCACAAGCTCGAACACGGACCGGACGGGGTGCGGCTCGAGACCGCCCGCGGGGCGTACGAGGGGGACGCGGTGGTGCTGGCCTGCGCGCGGCCCGCGGCCCAGACCCTGCTCGACGGGGCGCTCGCGCCCGCCGAGCCCGCGCAGGTGTCGTGCCTCGACCTCGCCCTGCGGGGCACCTGCCGGGGGCCGACCCTCGTGCTCGGCATCGACGCCCCCACGTATCTCTCGGTGCACTCGCGGGTGGCCGCGCTCGCCCCCGCGGGCGACGAGGTGGTGCACGTGGTGGGCTACGACGGTGCCCCCCGCGCAGCGCTGGAGCGCGTCCTCGACGGGTGGGACCCCGCTTGGCGCGACCGGGTGGTGCACGTGCGGTACCTTCCCCGCATGAACGTGACCGGTCATCTGCCCACCGGGGCTGAGGGGGGGCTCGCCGCCCGCGCGTCCAGTGACTTTGCGCCCCGGGTGCAGCTGGTGGGCGACTGGGTGGGGCCCGAAGGGTACCTCGCCGACGGCACCGCCCACAGCGCCGAGGCCGCATGTCACTGCATCGCGGCGCGCCTTCATCGCGCGCCCCTCGCGGGGGCGGCGTGACCGGGCTGGCGGCCTCCCTCGAGGAGCACCGCGGGGTGCTCTTCGGGATTTGTTATCGGATGCTTGGTGAGCCGGCCGAGGCCCACGACGCGGTCCAGGACACCTTTGTGCGGGCGCTGGAAAAGCCGCCGCCGGACCTCGAGCGATCCCTGCGCCCGTGGTTGGTGACGGTGGCGTCGCGGCTGTGCATCGACCGGTTGCGTCGTCGGAAAAAGCGCGCCTACGTGGGGCCGTGGCTGCCCGGTCCGTGCGATGTCGAAGACCTGTTGCGTGAGGAGACCCGCGCGTGGGAGGGGGGGCCGCGGATCGGCGCATCGAGTTGCGCCAGAGCGCGACGTTTGCGTTCTTGGTCGCGCTGGAGCGGTGTACGCCGACGCAGCGCGCGGTGTTGGTGTTGCGGGACGTGTTTGGTTGCTCGACACGGGAGACCGCGGCGCACTTGGACCTGAGCGAGGGCAACGTCAAGGTCACGCTGCACCGCGCCCGGGCGGCGCTCGACGAGGAGGGCCTCGCGTGGTCGGCGCAGGCGGTGGACGCGACCGGGGTGGAGGACACGCTGGGGGCGCTGCTGGGAGCGTTGGTGCAGGGCGATCAAGAGACATTGGTGCGCCTGCTGCGCGAGGACGTGGTCGCCCTGTCCGACGGTGCGGGTGAGGTGTTGGCGGCCAAGGCGCCGGTGGTGGGGCGCGACAAGGTGGTGGTGTTCTTTGGGCGGCTGGCGCAGATGCACGGCGCCGGGTACCGGGTCGCGATGGTGCCGGCCAACGCGAGCACCGCGGTGGTGATGGAGCCGCACACGGTGCCGGCCGGGTGGCCGCCGCGCAGCGTGCTGTTGCTCGACCTCGACGGCGCGGGGCGGGTGCGGCGCATTTTTTCCCAGTTGGCCCCGGCCAAGGTCGCTGCATTTGGTGCCGCGGGGTAGAATGGGACCATGACCAAACAGACCATGTCGTGGGTGGGTTTTCTGATCGCGCTGGGCGCCGGGTGCGACAGCGGCAGCACGGTGACGTTCACCCCGGATGGCGCGCGCTGCCAGGTGGAGATGGTGCGCAACGCGGACGGGTTCGCGGTGGAGATGGCCCTGGCGTGCAATGACAGTGGGGCCGACTGCTACGCCATCGAGTCATTGCAGTGCCAGGGCGAGACCAAGCCCGCGGCGGTCCCGATCGATTTGGTCGCCGACGGGTGTCCGGGACAGCCCTACTGCGTCGAGCGCTGCGAAGACGGGCTCGAGGCCCCCGGCCACCTGTGGGACATGCCCAGCCTGCTCGAGGTCGAGGGCTGCAATGTCTATGAAGACGCGCCGTGACGTGCGCTGGAGCCGCGAACCGCAAATGCGGCTCTCGTCCTAAGCGGGTCGACTCTCTAGCGGGCGTGGTCGGTGTCGGGGCCCATGCCGATGGCGCGCAGGCGCTCTTCGAGCAGTTGGCGGGCGGTGACCGCGGGGTAACGGCTCTCGCCGCCCTGCCGGGCCACGCACGAGGGCAGGGGGGTGAGGTCGACGTCGGCCCGGGGGTGCACAAAAAACGGCATGGAAAAGCGCCGGCTGGTCATGTCGTCGGGATTGACCACCCGGTGGGTGGTGCTCTTGAACACCCCGTTGGTCAGGTGCTGCAACATGTCGCCGCTGTCGACGATGAACTGCCCGGGGGCGGCCTTGACCGGCAACCACTGTCCGTCGCGTCCCTGGATCTCGAGGCCGGACTCGGTCGCTTCACACAACAGGGTGATGAAGTTGATGTCCTCGTGCTCGGCCGCGCGCATCGCCCCCGCGGGGGTGTCCGGACCCAATGGGGGATAGTGGATCAACCGCAGCACGGTGTCGCCGCGGGTGGCCATGTCCGCGAACCGCCGGCGGTCCTCGCCCAGGTACATGGCGCAGGCCTCGAGCAAACGTTGCGCGACCTCGTCGAGGGCGGACCACAGGGCGGTCATGGAGGTGCGAAACCCGTCCGGCGCGGCCGGCCAAAGATTGTGGCCGTACACGTCGAGCAAGGGGTCGTCCGCGTCGAGCTCGGGGCCGACGTGGAAAAACTCTTTGAGGTCGTTGGCGGTCCGGTCCTTGGCTTTCTCTTTGCCGAACCGCACAAAGCCGCGTTGGCCGAGCGCCCCGTCCTCGCACGCGCGTTTGTCCGCCTCGTCGAGCAAGAAGAACGCTTTGGACTTGTCGTAGGCGGCGCGCACCAAGGCCGGGTCGATGCCGTGCGCGTCGAGGGCAAAAAAGCCGACCTCGCGCAGGGCTTCGCCCAATGTGTGTGCGAACCGGTCTCGCTCGGCGGCCGTACCACTGCGAAACGAGGCGAGGGATAAGACGGGGATGCTCATGCGCGGTCGAGCATAAACGGCGGAATCACTGCACGCAGCTTTGCGACCGACTGACATGTCTCGGTCGCGGCCGCGGATCGTTGCGTGGCCCGCCTCACGTCACAGAACCCGCCAAACCGGGCGTATCCCAGGCACGTCGCACACGACGAAAGCTTTTCCCCCTTTGTGCAGGAGTTCCCATGTCTCGCATCAGCAAGTCGGCCCCCCGGGCCGTCCGGCCTCGCTCGTCCGCGTCCGCCCCAGCCGCGACGAAGCCGCGGTCCGGGGCCCGGTCCATGCCGACCAAAAAGCCGGTCCAAACGGCCACCGTGCGCCACGCGCGCCAGCGCGCGGCCGGGGCCGAGACCCAGGCCCGGGGCCAGCTCGAGCGCCGGCTCGCCACCGCCGAGGGCGGCCCGCTCACCTCGCGCGAGGGCCGCTCGCTCTCGACCCGCGAAGGGCTGCCCTTGACCCCCAGTGGGCCCGGCGTGGCCAGTCGGCTGGACGCCGGCGCGCCCCCGCGGCCGTCCGCCGACGACGCGGCCATCGCCGAGGCCGAACGCGCCGCGGCCGACATCGCCCAGCACCGCCCCGGCACCCGTGCACACCGCGAAGCCACCGCGGTGGCGGCGGAGGCCGCGAACGCGGCGGTGCAGGCCGCGCCCCCGCGTGAACGCGCCGCGGTCGCGGACCAACTCGGGGACGAGCTCGAGACCATCGGCGCCGCCCTCGCCCAAAACCCGGGCGGGCCGAACCCCGAGACCGAGCGCGCCGCGGTGGCGCTCACCCAGGCCACCGAGACCTTGGGACCGGACCACGCGTCGGCGATCACCGGCCCGGTGGCCGGGGGGCTGAGCACGGTCGCGGCCGACGCCAACCCGCAGGCCTTGGCGGTGGGCGTGCAGCAGGCGGTGGGCGATGGGCACGGGGCGCTCTTTGGCGCGTCGTTGTCGCAGCAGCTGTCCAGTCGCATTCAATCGGACGGGACCCCGGCGGATCTCGGGGTGCAACGGTTCGCGCATGCCACTGCACTGGGCACGTCGGAGGGCATCGACACCCTGCGCGGCCGGTACGACGACGCCCAGGACGCGCTCGATCACGAACTCGATGTCCAGGGCGCGTTCGCCGCGTACGGCGGCGCGTTGCCCCCCGATGAGTTCGCCGCGGGCACCGCCGCGGCGCAGGCCCGCGTCGACGACGTCGCGGGGGCGGCCAACACCGCGGCCGAGCAGCTCGCCACCGCCCTCGACGGGGCCGCGTTTGTGCTCGGGCCGAACCGCGGCTTCACCCCCCCGCCCAACGACGGCGCCGCCGCCCTCGTCGACCAATCCGCGCAGGCCCTCGGCGACGTGGCACGCTTCGGCACCAGCCCCGGCGGGCAACAGGTCATCGCCGACGCGCTCGCCTCTCGCGGCCAAGGCGAAGCCACCTGGTTGGACGCGCTCCCCGCGGCCGCGGCACAGAGCGACGACCCCGAGCGCGCCCGGGTCGCCCTCGGGGCGGCGCTGACCGACAGCGCCACCGCCGACGGCATCGTGCAGGCGGGTCAGCCCGGCGGCGCCCAAGCCGTGGCCGACACCAGCATCGGCCTCGCCGCGTCGCTCCAAGGCCTCGACCTCATCGACGCCGACCACGTGGGCCGGATCCGGAACGCCTACAATGACTTTGCCCAATCGCCCGACGATGAAAACGCCGCCCGCGAGGTGGCCAGTGCGGTCAACAGCGCACGCAGCCACATTGACCGGGTCATCGACGGGTTCAACGACGCCCGCGGCACCGAGCTGCCCCACATCGGGGATCGCTTCGCCGGGGGCACCCGCCTGGTCGCGGGGCTCACCTTCGCCAACGCGGCCTTCGGCGCCGCCGACGCGATCCTCCACGGCAGCGGCGAAGAGCGCGTGCGGGCCATCATCGGCACCGGCGCCGACGCCATCAGCGCCACCAACGCCGCGCTCACCGCGTTCGCGGGCAACGCCGAACGGTTCGCGTCGATCACCGGCCCGCTCACCGTGACCGGTCGCGTGCTCGGCGTGGTCAACGCCGGCTTCTCCGCCGCCGACGCCGCGCGCCACTTCGCCGAACAGCGCTACCTCGCGGGCGCGGGCAGCGGCCTCACCGCCGCGGGCGCGCTCTTGTCCGCCGCGGCCTCGGCCAACGTGGTCCCCGGCTGGGGCCAAGCGGTGGCCGCGGGCTTGTCCGTGGCCGGCATCGTCACCAGCGCGGTGGCCGCCACCAACGAGACCAACCGCTTCGAGGGCCCCCTCGAGGACATCCTGCGCGAAGCCGGGGTGCCCCCCGAGGTCGCCCGGCAGCTGAACAACAACGCCGGCGCCGTGCCCCCCGGGGCGGTGCTCTCCCAGCTCGCGGCCGACTTGGGCCTGTCCCCCACCGCGTTCTACAACCAGATCGCGGCCCTGCCCGAGAAGGACCCGCGGGACCGGCGCAGCGTGTTCGCCCTCGACGAGCTGGTCGAGCTCAGCCACGACGTGATCAACGGGGATCTCAGCCCCGCGCGGCTCGCGGACATCGCCCGCGCACACGGCCTCGGCTGAGCTGGCCACCCCTATTCATTGTTTTCCGAGTCGGCCGCGCCGCGGCCGGTCACGCCCGAGGTTTGTCATGTTTGAATCCAAGATGTTGTATCTGCCGGTGGTGTTCGCGGTCGCGCTTGCGGCGTTCGGTTGGTGGCGGCAGCGGTCGTCGTCTTAGAACGCCAAAACCCCGTCACCGAAAAGCGCGGTCACGGTCTCGGCCAGCGCCCCCGAGAGAGGGGCGCGGTCGCGGGTGCCGTCCGGCCAGGTCAGCTGGTGGGCGTGCAACGCCAAGCGGTGCAAGCCATACCCTTCGCGGAACGCGCGGTTGAGGGGCCCTTTGCCGTACTTCACGTCGCCCACCAGGGGGTGCGAGAGGTGTTTGGCGTGGCGGCGGATCTGGTGGCGCCGGCCGGAGAAGAGCTGGGCCTCGACCAGGCACACCCGCGGGTCCGGGCAGTGGGCCAACAATGAAAATGCAGTGCGCGCGGGCTTTTCGGTCCCGTCGATGACCAGGGGGTGCGAGAGGTCCACGGGGGCCTTCAGCCGGCCCCGGCACAGGGCGAGGTAACGCTTCTCGGCGTGCTCGAGCTGTTCGCCCAGCGCGGCGGCCGCGGTCTTGTCCGCGGCGAAGGCCACCAGGCCCGACGCGCCCCGGTCGAGGCGGTGCAACGGCACGGCCCCGGGGTGCCCGGTGCGCAGCCAATCGACCAGGGTCGCCTCCTTGGGGCCGGCCCACGCGCTGTTGTGCACCAGCCAGCCGGACGGTTTGTCCACGATCAAAAGCGCCCCGCGGGCGGCCACGAGCCGGGGAGGAGGCGCGTCAGGGGCGGGTGGGGGACTTTGCGTCATGGTTGCTAAAGGTGCGTCCCGATTGGTAAATTCCCCCGGCCAAAGCGCCCCCCGGACCCGGTGGGAAAACGTCCTACCCCGTTTGACAAGGGGGATCGGCCGTACGAGGAATGGCCCGGCACTGGTCGTCGGTTCGACCAGGCTTTTTTGTCTCTACTCCGCGGGATTGGTCCCCCGCCGCCTCGACCGAGGCGCCTTTGACCACGGTCGTCTCGACGGCCGGACAACAGGAATCGTTCATACATGGAAACGCAAACCCAAGCCTCCGAAGAGAATCTGTCTTTTGCGGAGCTTCTGGAACAATCCTACGCCCGGGACGAAGTCAAAGAAGGCGAGATCGTCACCGGCACCGTCATCTCTGTGAATAAGGACTTTGTCCTCATCGACGTCGGCTACAAGTCCGAGGGCATGGTCCCGGTCTCCGAGTTCTCGATCGTCGACGGCGCCCCCAAAGTGCAGGGCGGCGACACCGTTGATGTCCTCGTCGAGGCCCGCGAAAACGAAAACGGCGTCATCATTCTCAGCAAAGAGAAAGCCGACCGCCTCAAGGTCTGGGACGAGATCTCCGCCGCCTGCGAGCGCGACGAAGTGGTCTCCGGCACCATCGTGGCCCGGGTCAAAGGCGGCTTGTCCGTCGACATCGGGGTCAAAGCGTTCTTGCCCGGCAGCCAAGTCGACCTGCGGCCCATCCGCAACCTCGACAAGCTCATCGGCGAGAAGTTCGACTTCAAGGTCATCAAGTTCAACAAGAAGCGCGGCAACATCGTGCTCTCTCGTCGCGTTCTCCTCGAGAAGGAGCGCGAAGAGCAGAAGAAGGTCACCCTCCAGACCCTCGCCGAAGAGGCGATCATGAAGGGTGTGGTCAAGAACATCACCGAATACGGTGCGTTCATCGACCTCGGCGGCATCGACGGCCTGTTGCACATCACCGACATGAGCTGGGGCCGGGTGAATCACCCCAACGAGCTGTTCCAAGTCGGCGACGAGGTCACCGTCAAGGTGTTGAAGTTCGACCGCGACAGCGAGCGCGTGTCCCTCGGCCTCAAACAGATCCAAGAGGACCCGTGGAACACCGTGCAGGAGCATTTCCCGGTGGGCAGCCGCGTGAAGGGCAAAGTGGTGTCCCTCACCGATTACGGCGCGTTCATCGAGCTGGTGCCCGGCGTGGAAGGCCTCATTCACGTCTCGGAGATGTCGTGGACCAAGCGGGTCAAGCACCCGTCGAAGATCGTCAACATCGGCGACGACGTCGAAGCCGTGGTGCTCGACATCGACTACGACAACAAGCGCATCTCCCTCGGCATGAAGCAAGCCCAGCCGAATCCGTGGACCCTGCTCGGCGAGAAGTATCCCGTCGGGGCGGTCATCCGCGGCCAGGTTCGCAACATCACCGATTTCGGCATCTTCGTCGGCATCGAGGATGGCATCGACGGCCTGGTGCACATCTCCGACCTCTCCTGGACCACGCGGGTCAAGCACCCGAGTGAAATGTTCGAGAAGGGCGACGAGGTCGAGGCGGTGGTGCTCAACATCGACGTCGAGAACGAGCGTTTCTCCCTCGGCATCAAGCAGCTGCACGAGGATCCCTGGACCCGCATCCCGCAGGAATACCCCCGCGGTGCGCGCATCAAGGGCAAGGTCACCAAGATCACCGACTTCGGGGTGTTCGTGGAGATCGCGCCCGGCATCGAAGGTCTGTGCCACGTCAGCGAAATCGCCGACGAGCACGTCGACGATCCGCGTCAGTACGTGAAGATCGGCGACGAGCGTGAGGTCATGATCATCGACATCGACCAGGAAGAGCGCAAAATCGGCCTGTCGATCAAAGCGGTGGCCAAGGCCGAGCAAGGCATCGACTACCGTGCCTACCTCGCGCAATCGCAAGGCAGCTCCCGCACCGCCGGCACCTCCGGGGGCAGCGGCGGCATGGGCACCTTCGGCGACGCGTTCAAGGACAAGCTGGGCGGCCTCGCCGGCGGCGACAGCGACGACTGAACCAGTCGGCGTCCATGACGGACAGAGAGGGGGCGGGCCGCAGGGTCCGCCCTTTTTCGTGGGCGACCGTCGGGACCGACAACCTGGGTGGTGCTCGGGCGACGACATCGGTATCGTCGTGAGGAGGCCGTCCGGCGGGCGGCCGATGGAGAGGACGCGACATGGCACGGATGCGACGGTGGGTTTTGCTGGCTTCGATGATGGTGGCGGTGGGGGCGTTGGCCTCGACGGGCTGCGAGCCGGTGAAGCTCGCCCACGAGATGCCCGGACCCCCGGGCTGCGGCATGCGCAATCCCGGCGACACCGCGCCCGCGATGCTCTCGATCGCGCAACAGAAGGTCTACAAGGCCCAGGGTGCGCCGGGCCAGACTCAGAAAAACGAGAAGGGTGGTTTGACCTGGTCGTACGAACATTCGCGCGGTTCGGTGTTCGGCGAGGAGCAGGTCCGCGAGACCTTCGCGTTCGACAAAGACGGTCTTTTGTACGACCAGAACACCGAGCTGCTGCGCAAGGTCGGCAAGTAGCTCAGTCCGCGCACCGCCAGCTCGAGGTGTCGCCGTCGCAGGTACACCAACGACTTCGCTCGGCCGCCAAGAGGCCCTCTTCCACGCAGCCCAGCCCTGGCGACGAGCACGCCCCGCCGTCCGCGACGTCCACCCCGACGACCCGGCAGCGCGCGGGGTCTTCGCAGCGCCAATGGGGCGCGCCAGCGGTCACGCACGCGCACCACCCCTCGTCGTATTCGCAGCCCAGCCGCTGTTCGCACAGGTCGTCGGCCGTCCCGTCGCCGGGGTAGACGAGGGGGCACAGCGGTCCCGGCGGGTCACAGGACTCCGTGGGCTCAGCCTTGCAGGAGCCTTCGAGGCAGCGCACGCGGGTGATGGCGGTGCCGCCCAGAGGGGTGCCCGCCGCGGACCGGAACCCCTCGCACGCCGGGCTTTCGGTGAGATGGTCGGTCACCGCCCGATACAAGGCCGCGTCCTCGGCCGCCACCACGCCGACGCCCTGGCCGCCGAACGGCGAGTAGGAGCCTTCCAGGCACCAGGCGTCGGTGCCGTAGTCCACCGTGGTGATCAGCGTGCAGTCCGCGTCGGCGACGCACGAGGGGGCGCTCCGTTGGGCGTCCCGGACGAAGTCTTCGAGACTGCTGCAGCAATAGCGGTTCAGGTCGCTGTCCGGCGCCAGACCGCCGACGTCGCTCAGGCACGTCACACCCGGGAGCTCGGGCGGGGCGCAGCCGGGCAGGGTGGCCGACAGCAAAAGGGCGCCGACCCCGACAAGGGGGGTGATCGGTCGCATGGGTTCCTCGCTTCTCCCGCAAAAGGCGGGCCGCCGTGGACAAGGCCGCGGAAAACCACCGCCAGCCTAGCAGCCAGGGGCCGGGATTTGTCGGCCCGGGGCGGGCCTCTGCCGTTGACAGCGCGGGCGGCCGTCCCTATGAATGTTGACACGCGTGTCAATCACGCCCCCTTTCCACGCCAGCGCGTACACAGGAGCTGCCCGATGAGTGCCCAACAAGTCTTCGAAGAAATGAACGAGCGTTTGACCGCGGACAAAGCCGCCAAGATCAACACCACGTACCTGTTCGACATCGGCGGGGACGGCGGCGGCAAATGGTTGGCCGACCTCACCAAGAGCGAAGGCCCCTGGATTCAAAAAGTCGACGACGGCGAAGCGAAGTGCACCATCACCGTGCCGAAGGAAGAGGACTGGGTGTCCATCGCCACCGGCAAGCTCAACGCCACCGCCGCGTTTATGCAAGGCAAGCTCAAGGTCAAAGGCGACATGTCGCTGGCCATGAAGCTCCAAGGCCTGCTCTCCTGAGCCCGGTCAGAGGATGAGCGGACGCCGGCGCTTGGTCGCCGGCGTTTGTCGTTTGGAGGGCACGATGCTCGACGGTGTGGTGGTGTTGGACCTGTCCCGGCTGTTCCCCGGCCCGCTGTGCACGCTGGTGCTGAGCGATCTCGGCGCCGAGGTGATCAAGGTCGAGGACGAGAAGGGCGGGGACTACGCCCGCTACTATCCACCATTGCTCGAGGACGGCAACGGCGCGGTGTTCCACGCGCTCAACCGCGGCAAAAAGAGCGTGAGCCTCGACCTCAAGACCGACGAAGGCCGCGCGGGGTTCTTCCGGCTGCTCGAGACCGCCGACGTGGTGGTCGAGAGCTTTCGCCCCGGGGTGCTCGAGAAGCTCGGCCTCGGCCCCGCCGCGCTGGCCGCGAAAAAGCCCGGCATCATCGTGTGCCGCATCTCGGGCTACGGCCAGGACAGCGACGACAAACACTTGGCCGGACACGACCTCAACTACGCGACCAAGGCCGGCGTGCTCGGCCTGATGAAAGACCCCACCGCGCTGCCGGTGCAGGTCGCGGACGTGGCCGGGGGGGCGTGGCCGGCCGCGACCCAGATCTTGGCCGCCCTCGTCCAGCGGAACCGGACGGGGCAGGGCGCGGTCCTCGACGTGTCCATGACCGATTCCGTGCGCGACATGCTCATCATGGCCCGGGCCCGCCAGCTCGCGTTCGGCGAGGACGTGACCAAGGGCCGGGACTGGCTCGCGGGGGCTTTGCCCTGTTACCGGGTGTACCCGACCAAGCAGGGCCACCTCGCGGTGGGCGCGCTGGAGCCCAAGTTCTGGACGAAGTTTTGCGGGGGGGTGGGCCTGCCCGATCTCGTGAGCAACGGCCACGACCAGGGCGCGGACGCCGACGCGGCCATCGCCGCCATCACCGCGCGGCTCTCGGAAAAGACCGCCCTCGAGTGGGAAGCGCACCTTGCGCCCTACGACTGTTGCGTGACCGCGGTGCGCGGCCCCGACGACGCCGGGTCGGTCACGATCGCAGTGGCCGGACAAGATGTGACATTGCCAGGCCTGGCCTTGCCCGCGCACAAAGCGTTGCCCGGTCCGGGGCTCGGCGCCCACAACCGTGAGCTGCTCGGAGACGAGCCATGAGGCTCCGGTTGCGGGCGATCATCGTGCTCACCCTCGGCGCGGCCCTGTGGCTCATCGCCGATGGGGTCAAATGCGTCTGGACCGGTTCGTACTTTGGGCGGGTGGTCCGGCACGTGACCGACGCCGACGGCGCCTACGGGTACGTCGACGGGGCCGGCCAGATGGTCCAGTACGGGGTGTGGGCGGACCTGCTCACCCACCTCGGGCTCGACGTGCACGACCTCGCCCCGATGTTCATCGGCGTCGGGATGTTCGGCATGGTCGCGCTGCTGCTCTTCTTGCAGGCCCGCGTGATCGGCTGGGCCGCGCTGTGCACCTTTGCCGTGATCGTGGCCCTGCGGGTCTGGGGCCTGACCCCCTTCGGGGTCGGGCTGCTCGCGTGCCTGTTGTGGCCGGGCACCCTGCGCGCGGTCATCGCCGCAGCAGGCGACCCCCGACAATGACCTGTCGGGCGTGCGGCGCGCCCCACTCGTAGACCAAGGGCCAAATCGTCTCGGCGTCGAGCACCACCGCGTGCCCTTTGGTGCCGCGCGCCAAGCGGCCGAGCTCCGGGCGGGCCAGGGCCAGGCCCCCGGCGCGGGTGATGCCGAGCAGGGCCGCTTCCGCGGACAGGCCGGCCATGGTCACGGCCAAGCCCGCGCACAGGGCGAGGTCGCTGATGTGGGCCGAGCCGGGGTTGAAGTCGCTGCCCACCGCCACGGTGAGCCCGGCCTGCTCAAACTTCGCGCCGGGGATGCGCTGCTCCATGCCCAAGAACACCTGCGCCCCGGCGAGCACCTCGACGCACACCCCCGCGTCCTTGAGCGCGGCGATGTCCTCGTCGGTGCAGAACTCGAGGTGGCTCACCGAGGTCGCGAACAGCTCGGCCGCGAGTTTGGCCCCGCCCTGCCACGAGAGCTGCTCGGCGTGTACGCGGAGCAAAAAGCCCAATGCCTTTGCCCGCTCGAGGACCCTGCGGCCCTGGGCGAGGTCAAACGCGCCCTGCTCGATGAACACGTCGCAGAACGTGGCCAAGTTGGCGTCCGCCACCGCGGGCAAAATCTCGTCGCACACCAATGTGACGTAATCGTCGGTGCGGCCTTGGTATTCGGGGGGCACGGCGTGGGCGGCGAGGCAGGTCGCGACCACGTCGAGGCCGGTGCGCTCTTTGGCCCGCGCGATGGCGCGCAGACTCTTGAGCTCGTTTTCGACGTCTAGCCCGTAGCCACTTTTGACCTCCACCGCGCACACCCCGCGGCGGGCCATGGCCATCAGCCGGTCGGCGCACAAATCCGTGAGCTCGTCTTCGCTGGCCGCGCGCACCGCGCGCATGGTGTTGACGATGCCGCCGCCGGCCTCGAGAATCTGTGCATAGGTGGCGCCCTTGCTGCGCAGGGCGAACTCCCCGGCCCGGTCCCCGGCGAAGAGCGTGTGGGTGTGGCAGTCGACCATCCCCGGCATCACCGCGCGCCCGTCGGCGTTGAGGATTTCGGAGGCGGTGATGCTGGGCGCGTGTTGGCGCGGCCCCGCGAACAGCACCCGGTCGCCCTCGAGGTGCAGCTCGGCGTCCTCGATGACCCCGAGCGGATTGTCCGGCGCGCTCTGCATGGTGTAGAGCCGCCCGATGTTGGCCACGACGAGGGTCACGCGGTGACCCCCGGGATCTTGACCCCGCGCGCTTTGGCCACGTCGGTGGCCCGCTCGTAGCCGGCGTCGTGGTGGCGCAGCACGCCCATGGCGGGGTCGCCCTGCAGCACCCGCGAGAGCCGTTTGGCCGCGGCGTCGGTCCCGTCGGCGACGATGACCTGGCCCGCGTGCAGCGAATAGCCCATGCCCACGCCCCCGCCGTGGTGAAAGCTCACCCAGCTGGCGCCGTTGACCGCGTTGAGCAGCGCGTTGAGGATGGGCCAGTCCGCCACCGCGTCGGTGCCGTCCTTCATGCCCTCGGTCTCGCGGTTGGGGCTGGCCACGCTCCCGCAGTCGAGGTGGTCGCGCCCGATGACGATGGGTGCCTTGACCTTGCCGGTCTTGACCAGCTCATTGAACGCGAGGCCCGCCTTTTCCCGCTCGCCGTAGCCGAGCCAACAGATGCGCGCGGGCAGGCCCTGAAACGCAATGTCCGTGGAGGCCATGTCCAGCCAGCGCATCAGGCTTTGCTTTTCGGGGAACAGCGCGCGCACCGTCTCGTCGGTGACGCGGATGTCCGCGGGGTCGCCGCTGAGCGCCACCCAGCGGAACGGGCCCATGCCCTCACAAAAGAGCGGCCGGATGTACGCGGGCACAAACCCTGGATAGTCGAACGCGCGGGTGCAGCCTCCCTCGACCGCTTCGGCGCGCAGGTTGTTGCCGTAGTCGAACACGGGCACGCCGTCGTCGAGCCAGCCGAGCATGGCCTCGACCTGGCGGGCCATGCTCTTTCGCACGGACTGGATGTAGCCGGCCTTGTCCTTTTCTCGCAACGCCCGCGCGCCCTCGAGGGTGGTGTCCGCGGGGATGTAGCCGAGCAGCGGGTCGTGCGCGGAGGTCTGGTCGGTGACGAGGTCGGGCACAAAGCCGCGCGCGCGCAGGGCCGGGTGCGTCTCCGCCGCGTTGCCGAGCACGCCGATGGACAACGCCTCGCCTTTGGCCTTGGCCGCTTCCGCCTTTTGCACCGCGTCGTCGAGGTCGTCCGCGACCACGTCGAGGTAGCGCGTCTCGATGCGGCGCTGCATGCGGGTGGCGTCGACCTCGACACACAGGGCCACGCCCCCGCACATCTTCACCGCGAGGGGCTGCGCGCCCCCCATGCCCCCGAGGCCGGCGGTGAGCACGATTTTGCCCTCTAGGCTGCCGTCGGTGCCGAAGTGGGTGCGCGCGGCCTGGGCGAACGTCTCGTAGGTGCCCTGCAAGATCCCTTGGGTGCCGATGTAAATCCACGACCCCGCCGTCATCTGGCCGTACATCATCAGGCCGCGGCGCTCGAGCTCGTCGAAGTGTTCCCAGTTGGCCCATTTGCCCACGAGGTTGCTGTTGGCGATCAGCACCCGGGGCGCGTCTTCGTGGGTGCGCACGATGCCCACCGGCTTGCCCGACTGCACCAGCAGCGTCTCGTCGTCGCCGAGCGTGCGCAGCGCGCTCACGATGTCGTCGAACGCGTCCCAGGATCGGGCCGCCTTGCCCCGCCCGCCGTACACCACGAGGTCCGCCGGGCGCTCGGCCACCTCGTCGTCGAGGTTGTTCATCAGCATCCGCAATGCGGCTTCTTGTACCCAGCCCCGGCAGGACAGCTCCGTGCCCCGGGGCGCCTTGACGCGGCGCGGCCCACTCATCGGCACCTCCTGGCCCGGTCTTTTTCACGAATCGGCAAAACGCGCCACCGGGCCATCGACCGGTCGGTTGTGCTAAACCCGACGCGTGAACGTCCCCGAAGAGCTCATGGCCACGCTGGTCTGCCCCGAAACCCAAGCCCCCCTGCGCCCGGCCACCCCGGCCCAGCTCGACGCGCTGGCCAAGGCCGCCGCCGCCGGTGAGCTCGTCGACCGCAAGGGGGCGCCCGTCACCGGCCGCGTCGACGGCGCGCTCATCCGCGCCGACGGCGAGGTCGCGTACCTCATCCAGGACGGCATCGTCGCGCTGGTCACCCACTCCGGGGTCACCGGGCCGTTCGGCCAGGCCGCGTCATGATGACGCTGGAGGCGCCCCACCTCACGATGGGGATCGTGCTGCGGGACCTGCGGGCTTACCAGCAGCTGGTGCACGTGTTCTCGGCCGAGCCGGCGGTGTCGACGCTGGACTTCACGTTCAAGGCCCCGCTCTACAAGGCCACCGCGGGCATCAAGGCCGCGTTGCCGGACTGCAAGAGCGCGCTCGACAAGTTTGACGTGTACTTTGAGCACGGCATCCTCGACGAGGACGTGCGGGTGGCCTTGGCCGAACGGTTCCGCACGCAGTATGTGCAGCACCACCCCCGCACCGAGGCCAGCGACTTGTTTTTCGCCTCCGGCGAGGTGATTCACGTCGGGTTCACGCTCAAAAATCCGCACGACCTGGACAAGCCCTCCCAAGCGGTGGCGGCCATCGCCGCCCATCCCCACGACGACGGGGTGCTGTCCCGCCTGGTGGAGAAGAAGGCCGTGCACCCAGAGCACCTCAAGGGCGAGATTCGGCTTTACCTCGACCACGTGTACAACCCGCGCCGCCGCAAAGAAGAAGCGGTGCAGCGGGTGATGACCGGGTCGCGCACCAACGATCCGGTCACCGTCGAGATGTTCTCGGACGGGGCAATCCCCGGCTACTTTGTGTACACATTGGAGCCGGCCATCGACGAGGTCGACGGCGCGCTGGTCTGGCTCGAGGGGTAGCCGCTCGCCTCTACTTCGGGGGGGCGGGCGCCATGGTCGTGGGGGGGGCGTCGACGCCCTCGGGCAACGCGGGCTTGGTCTTGCGGTACTGCGGCTTTTTCGACTGGGTGGTCACCGCTTCGAACAGGTTGGGGATGGCCCGGGTGTTGGCCGCGTTGGCCACCCACGAGGGCAGGGACCCGCCGGGGTTGGTGTTGACGTAGTAGGTAGCGTGGGTCTTGTTGTTGCCCGCGTCCTCGAACACCCAGTAACCCTCATTGGTGGAGAGCCGCACGACCCCGTCCTTGGGCTTTGGTCCATGGGCATTGGCCAGGGACCAGACCTTCTTGTAGACGATGCTGCCGTCGGGTTTGCGGAAGCTCTTGTTGCGGATGGCGAGGGTGTAGTCGCGCTCGGACACCAAGGGGGCGGAGATGCGCTGGTAGACGTACTTCACGTCCTGGGCTTGCTTCAGCACGTCGGAGGCTTCGGTGTAGGGCATGAAGTCTTTGTAGTGGGCCTCGTCGTCGATGACGTTCTTGCACACCCAGTGGGGCGCGTTGATCGTGCCCACCGCCTTGACCTCTTTGACCCCGGAGCCAGCTTGCTCCCGGTTGTAGATGGTGATGCCGTCGTCGCTGGACACTTTTTTCCACTCGCCGGCCTGGGCCGTGCCCGCGGTCCACAGCATCACGGCGATCAAGGCGTACTTCTGCACACATCCTCCTCGTCGGCACCGGGCACCGATCATCGAGCCGCACTGTACCGCGGAACCCACGCGGCCCGCACCCCGGACCGCTTCAGGCCAATTTGCTCGCCAAGCCCGCGGCGACCTTTTTTTGCATCCGCGCGATGTCCTCTTTTTGCCAGGCCTGGGCCAAGCGCCGGGTCACAAACCGGGCGAACAGCCCGTCGATCACCGCATCGATCTCGTCGAGGGCGGCCAGTCGCACGTCGAGCACGTCCGAGGCATCGCCTTCCCCCTCCTTGACCATGCCCTCGAAAAACCGCACCGAGGACAGCTGTGCATCCCGTCCCTTGAGGGTCACGGTGTACACCCGCTCATCCAGTGCCATTTGCAGCTCGAGCGTCTCCACCAGGGCGCCCCGCCGCAACGCCTGCAGCACCTCGCCACAATCGTCGAGGTCGGGCCCGGACAGGGCCACCCGGACCCCGCTCTGGTCGAGGGAGGTCAGCACCGTGCGTTTGCCGATGGCGAACGCCACCCGGTCGTGCTGGGGGCCGATGCCTTTTTCGAACGCCCCCGGGAGCTCGACCTCGTAGTCGCTTTCGTCGAGGAAGAAGTACAGCCAGGTCAAGAACTCCTGGCCGAGAAAACCCTTGTCGTGGTTATCCATCGTCGTCTTCCTCGATGTGCCACGCGGGTTCGTACAGGGGCATCGGGCCCAACGCCTCGAGCACCGCCTGGGCGCGCTTGGACAGGTCGAGGGTGAACGCCCGGCGGGTGTAGTCGGCGAGGTGCAGACGCAGGTCAAACGTGCGTTCGAACAACGCCGAGACGCGCTCTTTGGCCAGCGCCCCCGCGGCGAACACCCGCACCCGCCGCCGGCTGGTGTCCCACACCACGTCGACCACCCGGGGCCTTGGCAACACCCGGCGGCGAAGCTCGGCCAGGACCATGAGCTGCACCGTCTGTTTGACGTTGCGGGTGATTTTTTCCCCTTGCAGCTCGAGCTCGGCCAAGCGCTTTTGGGTCAAGTGCCGCACCAGGGGCTTGGGCAGGGCGATCTTGTCCTCGCGGTAGCAGAGCGCGATCACGTCCCCGAAGGCGAAGTCGCGGCTGGTCACCGGCGCGTCGTCGTCGAAGGGGGCTTCGAGCGGCGCCCAGCCGGCGGCCACCATGTCCTCGCCGCGCGCGGACAGGGGGGTGAAGCGCCGGGCTTCGATCGCTTGTTCGTATTGGGTGCGGTAGCCCTTGGGGGGCTCGCCGTCGACGTCAAACCGGAGAAAGGTCGCGGGACCGGACAGCACCCCCATCAGGTCGCGCCCCGGTCTTGGGCCTGCCGAATCACGTGCAGCTGGGCCTGCGCGTCCTCGGCAATGCTGAGGATGGGAATGCCCTCGGGGCATTCTGCCTCACACCGGCGACAATCTGTGCACACCGGGCTGGTGAGCAGCGCCAGCTCTTCTCCGGCGTCCGCGTAGTGCGGGGCCGCGCGGGCGCCGGACAGGACAAATGCCATTGGGCCGGTGAATTGGGTGTGAAGGCGGTCGGCCAACAGAGGGCAGACCTGATCACAAGCATTGCATGCGGTGCAGCGTCCCGCCTCGCGCCGCCGGCCCCGTTGTGCCGGTGACGCGGGCGGGAGCCCGTCGGGCACGTAGTTGGTCAAAAACCGTTCTTTTCCGAAGTCTTGGTGGAACGGGTTCAGCCGCCGCAGGTAGTGCAGCACCGTGCGGTACATGAGGTTCAGGTAGGCGTGCAGGAGCTTGAGATCCACGGCGCGCGCGAGCGTAGCAGGCGCGTTTGCCCCGACAAGCGGCGAAACCGCGACAAGGATGTCGTGACTTCTCAGATCAAGCGAACAGCACGCCGCACCCCAGCGTCTCAGTGCGCCCCGCGCGCTGGCACATGCATTGCTCGACAACGATGTGCTTGGCGCAACAAACTGTTGACCGAGGCGCAATGAGGTCTTACTTCGTCCCGGTCATGTGTTTTGTGGCGCAGGGAGTGCGCAAATACGCGCACGTCAAATGACCCTTCCACGGGAGATAAGTAGTGATGAAAAGAATCAACGAACTGTTCCTTCTTGGCTGTATCAGCGCCGGCGTGGCCGTGTTCGCTGCCTGCCCGAGCGACACCGGTGGCGGCGACGCTGGCGTTGAAGGTTGCACCGAAGACGCGGACTGCGCCGACGGTGAAGCTTGCCAGGTCTACACCGGCGAATGTGTGGCCACCTGCACCGCCGACGAAGACTGCGGCGACGCCACCCCGGTTTGCATCCCCGAAGACAGCACCACCGCGCTGGTGACTGGCATCTGCGGCTGCGACGACACCTCCTGCGCCGACGACGAGGTCTGCCACCCGACCGCCAATGTGTGTGTCACCGAGTGTGACCCCGCGGCCGAAGAAAATGAGTGCAACCCCGTCGGCGAAGACGACTACACCTGTTTTGCCAACGACGGCGTGGACGCCTTTGTCTGCCAAGTCGCTTGCGAAGCGGACGCGGATTGCCCCAACGTGGCGCCGATTTGTGACCTCACCGCGGGCCAGTGCATCGGCCGGTGCGACGGCCAAGAAGAGTTCCGCCTCGACTGCGACGAGCCCGGCGGCGAAATCTGCGACACCGCCACCGGCAAGTGCATCCAAGGCTGCGACGGCGACGCCGACTGCGACCCGGGTGAGCAATGCAACCTCGCCAACGGTGAGTGCTTCGCGGCCTGCACCGAAATCGGCAGCAACGCCGCGCCCTGCGGTGCCGACGAGGTGTGCGTGCCCGGCGACCCGAACAACAGCTGCGAAGCCGAGTGCGTCGACGACACCTGTCTGCTCGACGAAGAGCTGTGCTCGCTCGACACCACCGTCGACACCTTCAACGCCTGCATCGCGCCGGACGACGAGACCGGTTGGTGTGACAACGCCGCGGCCAGCGCCCTGAGCCACACCGCGGGCTCGCCCGTGATCGTCAACGTGGTGAACATCGCGTCCAGCACCGCGGGCAACTGCACCGGCACCGTCGAAGAGTTCGAGGCCACCGTGTACGCGCCGGGCGGTCTGCTCGACGACGGCAACACCAACGGCGGCCAAGACCCGCTGTCGATCAACACCCGGTGGTTCGTGATCAGCGAAGACGGCAGCGCGAGCTACGGCTTCGACTTCCCCGGCGGGATGCAAGACGCGGCCAACCCGGACTTCTACTACGTGACCTTCGAGTCCTGCTACGAAGGCCTCGCCACCTACCTCGCCGCGGTCAACGCCGACGACGACCTGGTGGCCAACGGGGGCGCGACCAACACGTCCAACGTGTACTGCTTCGACCCCGTTCCCTGAGTGATTCGACCTTCGGTCGAACAACTTGGAAAGAGGACCCCGCCGCCCGGCGGGGTTCTTTTTTGGGCGGTGATCGTCATCATGGGATGCGCCAGGGGCCTGAAGCGGCTACACCCTGTCGCGTCCCAGTTGCGGAGGTGACGATGACCCTGGCCCGTTCCTTTCCCCTCGCGCTCACCCTTGGCGTCGGTTGTGCTCTGTGGGCCGGCGGACCGCTGGCCCGTGGCCAGGCCCGCAGCGGCCCCGTCGCGGTGGTGGACGGGACCCCGGTGGACGCCCCCGAGCTCGGGGCCGCGCTCGCGCGCCTCAACGCCCGGGCGGGGCGGCGGGGCAAAAAGCCCAACGCCCGCCAGGTCGAGGCCGTGACCCGCACCATCGTGCGCGACGCGTTGCGCGACGAGCTGGTGGCGCGGGCCCTGAAGAAGGAAGGCATCCGCATCACCGACAAGGACGTGACCGAGGCGCTCGCCGACCACCGCTCGCAGTTCAATCATGCCAAGGGGTTCACCGCGCACGAACAGGCCCTCGGCCGCGACGAGGGCGCGCTCAAGGCGGAGCTCAAAAAGCGTCTGGCCATCGACGCCCTCGCCTCGAAGTATTTCAAGGACAAGCGACCCACCCGCGCGGCGGCCAAAAAAGAGCTGGAGACCAACCGGGACGCGTACCAGATCCCGGCCCAGACCCGCTTGTCACAGATTTTTCTGCGCTATCCCCAAGGGGCCAATTTCGCGGCCAAGGACGAGATTCGTCGTCGGGCCCAAGGCATCATGCGCCAGCTGGAGAAAGACAAGCAGCAGTTCCCCGCGCTGGCCAAGCGCTACTCCGATGGACCCAGCGCGGCCCAGGGCGGGGCGCTGGGCATGGTGCGCAAGGGCCGGCTTTCCAGTGACATTGATGTGGCCCTGGAGGGCAAAAAAGTGGGCGACCTGGTCGGCCCCGTGGACACCGCGTTCGGGGTGCACATCTTCATCGTCGAGGAGCTGCGCGGTCCGCACCAAGGCAAGGTCGGTGACTGGGAGCAGGTGGTCTACCAGACGATGCAGAACCGCTACGAGGAGCGCGCCCACCAAAAGGTGCTCAAGAAGCTCTACGAAGAGGCCCAGATCGAGATCAAAGCCCCGGGCGTGACCTTCACCCCCGAGGAGTTCGCCTCGATGAACCGCGTCGAAACCCGCCGCCGCTGACCGCGCGCACGCCCTCACGCGGTCGCGTTCGTGGCAAGGGGATGCGAGTTCGGCGCGACGCGTCGCAGCCGCTTTTGGCCTGGCCACCCTTCGCGTTGCTGAAGCCAACCCTGCGAATGGCCACGACATCTGGCGAGGGGGCCTCAGCGCAGCCCTTCCGATGCCCAAACCAAACGACACAGGCTTCCGACGTGGGCGAGGCGTGGCCACGCTTGGCGTTGCCCAAGCCATTCCCCGGGAATGGCCAACCTGCGCGCCGAGCGAGCAGAACCCCTTCGAAGCCCAAATGCCCGAAGAAGGCCCGGCTCGAAAGCGCCGAAGGCGATTTTGAGACGTGCTCTCGTGTCCAGCGACGAGACGCCCGATCGGGCGCTCGTCGTGGCCCTGGCGAGCGCACTGCATCTGTTGTTTTTGAGATGCGCTCTAGTACTCGGGGTCCCAATCGCTCGCGGGGAGCACTTTGTAGCCGGAGTCGTACCCGTTCGACGAGGTGATGCGCACCACCCGCAACGGCCACACGCGGGGCGGCCGGTCGGGGGCGCGCTCCTCGATGCGGAACAGGTGCAGCTCGAGTTCGTAGCTGCCGTCGTCGCCGAGGTCGGTGAGCACTTTGCGCCACGGGTTGTTCGGGTGCCAGAACACGTCTTTGCCCACGCGCGCGACATACGCGAACACCGGGAAGTCGGTGGTGAACGCGTCGGCCTCACTCTTGGTGGCGGCGAGCAGCTGCTTGGCCCGTTTGCGGTTGACCGCGTCGGGGAAGCGTTGGCTCTTCACAATTGCCGACAGGGCCTTGGCCCCCCGCTTGTCGAGTTTGCGCATGCGGTTTTTGACAAACAGCACGCGTTTTTTTTCCCGCTGCACCGGCTCGCGCACGACGATGTTCCAGTTGGGGATGGTGTAGTCCTTGGCCGCGAGGGGCACGCCCCCGAGGAGCAGCTCACGGCCCTTGTCCTCTGCCTGGCCCGCGAGGGCCTTGAGGTAGGTGACGGCGACGTCGTGGGCGGGATCCGCGTCGGCGGGCGCGGCGGCGAGACAGGCAGCGAGCAGAATCGGCGACAACATGCGCGCAGCATGGCACCGGGCCGGCCCCAGCTGAAGCCCGTTTGTCGTCCGTGCGACAGCCCTGTCGCGCTTTTCCGCTCAGCCCGGTACACCCCGGGAGGCGGTGGGGCGCGGGCCGGCGCCGATCGCCGGCAGGGCGCGGCCAGACGCGCGTGAGCGGCCAGGCCCGGGCCGTGCACGGATCCTGCTACGCCCGATGTGGGTTCACATTCTGCGCGCCCCGCGGTGTCCAATGGAGACAGAGTGACGTTCGAAGCCGACCAAGTGGAGCAGCTCTGCCGAGCTTACGGCAGCTCCATCTTGCGCCGGTGCCGCGCCATTCTGAAGAACGACGCCGAGGCGGAGGACGCCGCGCAGGAGGTCATGGTGCTGCTGTTTGAGAAAGGTCAGCAGTTTCGTGGCGACGCGGCGGTCTCGACGTGGATTTACCGGGTGACGACCAACGTCTGCCTCAACCACATCCGGTCGGAGTCGCGGCGGCGGACCCGGGAGCAGTCGGGCGATGTGCGCGACTGGATCGAAAAAGAAAATCCCGATGCCCAGCGATTCGTGGTGCAGAGCGACGTGCTGCGGGAGGCGTTGGGCGGCTTGAGCGACCTCGACCAGCAGATCTTTGTGCTGCGCCACGTCGACGGGCTGCGCCAAGACGAGATCGCGGAGGTGGTCGGGCGCTCCAGGCGCACGATCAACAAGCGATTGAAAAAGCTCGACGAGTGGACGGAGAAAAAGCGCGCGGAGGTGCCGTCATGAGCCGCGCCTTCGACGAGCCCGGGCGCGGGGCGGGGTGCTTGAGCGACCTCGTCCTCGACGTGAAAGTCGCCGAGGGGCACCTGGCCGCGCCCGATGCCGCCCACCTCGAGACCTGCGCGGCGTGTGCGGCCCGGCTCTTGGTCCTCGAGGAGCAACAGCGCATCTGGGCCCCCGACGTGTTGCGTCTCGCCGCCCGGGCCAAGGCCCATGCCCGGCCCCGGGCCCGCGCGGTGTGGGCCCGTCGCCTGTTCGCGGGGTTGGTCCCGGCCGCCTGCGCCGCGGCCGCGTTGGTGTTCTTCGTCGTCGACGAAGCGCCCCCCGACCGGAGCAAGGGCGTGGCCATGTCGCTGTTCGTGCAGCGTGACGGCGAGGTCTTCATCGGGGCGTCGGGCGATGCCTACCAAGCGGGGGACGCATTCCGGTTCCGGGTGCGGCCGCGGCACCATCCATACTTTATGCTCGTGGGCGTGGATGGCCATGGACGGACCACGGTGTTCTACCCCCTCGGCGGCGACGCGGCGGCCCCGCTCGAGGACCACGACGAGGTCCCGCTCGATGCCAGCCTGGTGCTCGACGACGCGCCGGAGCAGGAGTTCGTGCTCGGGGTGTTCGCGGATCGTGCGGTCACCGCCGGGGAGGTCGCGCGGGCGGTCGCGGCGGCGCGGGCCCGCGACGGGCGGTTGCACGAAGACGCGCTGCATGACGTGACCCTCGACGCTGAGCTGTCCTGGGTGGTGCTGAACAAGGGAGCCCGACAATGATGCGCGCGCTCCTTGTCACAGTGTTGCTGCTTTGCTGTGCCCAGGCGTGGGCCGGCCCCCGGTGGGCGGTGGTGGTCGGCCACAACGAAGGCCAGCGCGGTGAGGTCGAGCTCCGCTACGCCGAGACCGACGCGGCGAAGATGGAAAAGGCGCTCGTCGACCTCGGCCAGTACGAGAACGACGACGTGTACCTGCTCACCGGGGTGTCGGCCGCGGATGTGCGCGGGGCCCTCGACGCGATGCTGGGGCGGAGCCGCCAACAGCAGGCCGAGTCGGTGATGTTCTATTTCTCGGGGCACGGGGACGGGGCGTCGCTCCACCTGGGCGAGTCCGAGCTGACCATGGAGGAGGTCCGTGATTTTCTCGACGAGGTCAACGCGGAGGTGAAGATCGCGATCATCGACGCGTGCAAGAGCGGCGCGATGGTCCGGGCCAAGGGCCTGACCGTGGGGCCGCCGTTCGCGGTGGACGCGATCCGCGACCCCAAGGTCGAGGGCAGCGTGATCATCACCAGCTCCACCGGGGACGAAATCAGCCAGGAGAGCGATGAGCTGTTCGGCTCGTTCTTCACCCACTACTGGGTCAGCGGCCTGTACGGCGCCGCCGACAAGAACGACGACGGGCACGTCACCCTCGCCGAGGCGTACCAGTACGCGCACTACCAGACCGTGTCCCGCACCATCGAGAGCCAGGGGGGCGTGCAACACCCGACCTTCGCCATGGACCTGACCGGTGAGGGCAGTGTGGTGCTCGCCGACCTCGGCCGCCGCACCGCCCAAATCGTGCTGCGGGCCGACGGGGCCGCGGGCGATTACCTCATCCTCGACGCGGAGCGGGAGCTGGTGCTGCAAGAGGCGATCGAGAGCCACGGCGGCGAGGTTCGCGTGCCGTTGCCGCCCGGGCGGTACCGGATCAAGAAGCGCGAAAAGGAGCGCGTGCTCACCGCCGAGATCGACGTCGGCCAAGGCGACGCGACGGTGCTGCGCGACAAGGACATGAAGGTCTCGTCCATCCAGGGCGGTGACGCCAAGGGGGGCCTGACCCCGCTGTCGCTGTTCTCCGCGCTCACCCGCGCGGTCGGGGTCGAGGACCACGGCCCCGAGGTGTGGCTCGGGGCGCGCAGCTTTCTGGTTCAGGGATTGTCCCCCGGGCCCGAGCTCACCGCCGGTTACCGGGTGCGCTGGAAGTACGCGTTTGTGCAGCCGCGGGCGGCCGTGCGCCTGGCCACCTACCAGGCCGGCGGGGCCTACATGCAGAGCGAGCTGGACCTCGGCGCGGCGGTGGGCGGCAACATCGACGCCGGGCCGCTCTTGCTCGGGGGCGGGCTCGATGGCGGCGTGGTCGCGTTTCACCAGCAGGGCTTGCCCACCTTTGGCCCCCCGGCCGGGGTGCTGCCGGTGACCGCGCAGGGGCGCTTGTTTGGCGAGGTCGGCACCGATCTGTTCGACACCGTGCACGTCGGGGCCCGCACCTACGGTGGCGTGTCGGTCTACGGCATCAACGGGCTCATCCTCCCGTTCCCGCTCGTCGGGGCCCAGCTCGGGGTCTCCTATCGATTTTAGCCGCGGGGCCCCCGGATGCAGTGGCATTCAGCGGGACCGGTGACGCCGCTTTTTGCGCCAAGGCGTCTCGGGGCAGTTCTGGCCCCCGGCATCGGTGCAGGTATGGCAAAGTGGGTCCTCTGGAGGGATCCGCGTCGTGGAGCGCTTAGGCCGTTATGAACTGATCGCGCCCATCGGGTCGGGGGGCATGGCCGACGTGTTCCTCGCGCGCCTGATCGGGGCCGAGGGGTTTTCCCGGCAGCTCGTGGTCAAGCGCATGCGCCCGGAGCTGTCCGCACGCAAAGACGCGGTGCGCATGTTCCTCGATGAGGCGCGCATCTGTTCGAGCTTGTTTCACCCCAACCTGGTGCAGGTGTTCGACCTCGGGCAGGTCGAGGACACGTACTTCATCGCCATGGAGTTCGTGGACGGTCCCCACCTGGGGCGGCTGGTGCGCCATCTCATCCGGGGAGGGGAAAAGCTCCCCCTCGTCTTGTGCACATACATTGTGCACGGGGTGGCCCTGGGCCTTCACCACGCCCACGAGGCCAAGGACCCCCACACCGGGCAGGGCCTGGGCATCGTGCACCGCGACATCAGCCCTCACAACATCCTGGTGTCGCGCTTCGGCGACGTGAAAGTCGTGGACTTTGGCGTGGCCAAGGCCACCGGGCGCAAGAGCGAGACCAAGAGCGGGGTGGTCAAGGGCAAGGTCTTTTACATGTCGCCCGAGCAGGTGCTCGGCGACGACATCGACCGCCGCTCGGACATCTTTTCCCTGGGCATTGTGCTGTTCGAGATCGCCACCGGGCGCCGCCTGTTCAAACAGAAGAGCGACCTGGTCTCGATGCAGCTCATCACCCAGGAGGACGCTCCCTCGGCGAGCGCGTTCAACCCCGACGTCGACGATGAACTCGCCGGCATCATCGCCCGGTCCCTGCGCCGCAACCGGGAAGAGCGCACCCCGACCATGGAGGCGTTGGCGGCCGAGCTCGCGACCTGGATCAGCCGCCAGACCCAAAAGCACCTTCAGACCGAACTCGGGGATTGGGTCTCGGCCAAGGCCGAGGTGCTCATCCCCTCGGTGAAGCTCGCGGCCGAGGGCGGCATCCCCCCGGTGGGGGGCGTGTCCCCGATCGAAGGCGGTCCCGGGTCCGACCCCCTCACGTCGGGCGAAGCGACCCTGGCCGAGACCCTGCCCTCGTCGGACAGCTCGTCGGACGAGGGCATCCACAGCCAGGTCACCCACGTGGCGCGCAAGACCCAGACCAAACAAGCCCTCAACAGCCAAAAAGGCGACGACACCGGGTCGGGCACCAACGAGTCCAGTAACATTTCGCTGTCCACCCGCGCGTTCGAAAAACTCAAGACCAACCTCGCCCCCCACGGCGCGCGGTTCGTGGGGCGCAAGGCGGCGCTGTCCGACATCGACGCGCTGTTCGCCGAGGGCGCGCGCATCGTGACCCTCATCGGGCCGGGGGGCACGGGCAAGACCCGGCTCGCGCTCCGTTACGCGGAAAAGCACCTCCCGGAGCTGTCCAAGGGCGGGGGCGGGGCCTGGTTCGTGGACCTGACCAACGTCGATGGGCTGGGCGAGCTGTGCGCGAAGGTGGGCGAGGTTCTCGGCGTCCCCTTGACCGGGCAGGGCAGTGCAGATTCATTGGCGGCCCACCTCGGCCGGGCCATCGCCGGCCGCGGGCGGATGCTGTTGGTGCTCGACAACTTCGAACGGCTCGTGGCGCACGGGCCCAAGACCGTGGCCCAGTGGCAGCACCTGGCGCCGGACGCGCGGTTCATCGTGACCAGCCGGGAGGTGCTGCGCCTCGACGACGAGGCCGCGTACGAGGTGGCGCCGCTGTCGTTGCCCGGGCCCGACGTCCCGGTGCACAAAGCTGAAGCGGTGCAGCTGTTCGTCGACCGGGCGAAAAAGGCCCGCCCCGGTTTTGCCCTCGCCGACGAGGACGCGGCGGTGGTGGCCGAAATCGTGGCCAAGCTTGACGGGTTGCCGCTCGCGATCGAGCTGGCCGCGGCCCGGATGCGCGTGCTGCGGCCGAAAAAGATCCTCGACCGCCTCTCGCGCCGGTTCGATCTGTTGCGCGGCGGGGCCCGCGACCTGAGTCCCCGCCAAGCCACATTGCGCGGCACCCTCGACTGGTCTTGGGACCTCCTCGAGCCGGTGGAGCAGACCGCGCTCACGCAGTCGGCGGTGTTTCGCGGGGGCTTTTCGTTGGAGGCGGCCGAGGAGGTGCTCGCCCTCGGCGACGACGCGCCCTGGCCCCTCGACGTCGTGCAGGCCCTGCGGGACAAGTCGTTGCTGCGCTCGTACGAGGTCGCGCAGCAGGCGAGCGAGACCCGCTTTTCCATGTACGAGTCCGTGCGCGAGTACGCCCAGGAGAAGCTCGACGAGACCGGCCGGGGCCCGGACGCCGAGGCGCGCCACGCCGCCTATTTCCTCGACGCGGGCACCAGCTGGGCGGCCCAGGTCCCGACCAAAAAGGGCAAGGACGCGCTCATCCAGCTCACCCTCGAGCGGCAGAACATCATGGCCGTGGCCAACCGCGCGGTGGCGCAGCGGGACAAGGCCACCGCGGTGTCGGCCGCGCTCATCCTCGCCCCGTTGTTTTCGGCCCGGGGCCCGTTCGCCGACCAGATCGAGCTGTTGGACAAGACGTTGGCCCTGCCCGGCGACATCCCCGTGCACCAGCTGGTCGAGGCCCACCTCGCCCGGGGCCGGGCCCGGCGGCGGCTCGGCCGCATCGCGGATTCGCGCGCCGACTTCGCCGAGGCCCTGAAGCTCTCGGTGCAAAATCAGCGCGAAGACCTCGAGGGCGTGGCCTTGCGCGACCTCGGTGTGCTCGCCCTCGACGAAGGCCGCCTCGACGACGCCGAGCGCAACTTCCAGGACGCGCTGGAGAAAAACCAGCGCACCCAAGCGGTGCGCGACGAAGGCGAGTGCCGGGCCTACATCGCGTTTCTGTACGACGAGCGCGGCGAACCAGCCGCGGCCGAGCCGTACTACCAAGAAGCATTGCGCATCCTGCGCGAGGTGGGCGACCTGCGCACCGAGGCGTTGGTGCACGGCAACTATGGCGGGCTCAAACAAGAGCAGGGCAACCCCGACGCGGCCCAGCGGCATTACGAAGAGGCGCTGCAGAAGCTGTCCGAGGTCGGTGACCGCACGTTCGAGGGCCCGTTCTTGGGCTTTTTGGGCATCGCGGCCCACAACCGGGGCTCTTTGGGCGAGGCGGTGCGCCACCTCGAGCGCTCCATCGCGGTGATGCGCGAGACCGGCAACCTCCGCTACGAGGGGCTGATGCTCGGCTACCTCGGCGCGGCCCTGGCCGCGTCCGACGACCCCGACCGGGCCGAGGCGGTGTTTGGCCAATCGGACGAGCGCAACCGGGTGGTGGGCGATCCCCGGCACATCGACTGTGGCAAGCTCCAGCGCGGTTTTCTCGAGCTGTGTCTGGCCCGCTCGGCGTTGTCCGCGGGCAACACCGACGGGGCCCGGGCGTTGATCGAACGGGTCGAGCGCCGCCTCAAGACCGCCAAGGCCCCCGGCGAGGACGGCGGGCCGTCGGCCTACGCGCGCAGCGACGAGGTGCGCCGCATCTGGCGGATGCTCACCCACGACCTCGAACGGTCACGGCCGCGCGATCGCTAGCGGCGCTTTTTTCGGTCAGGCCAAAAAGCAGGCCACGGGGAAGACCACGAACTCGAGGTAGAACAGCTTCCAAATGTTCATGTAGTAGCCGTACGCCTGGTCTGCGTCTTCGTCGTCGACCCCGCGGTGCATGAGCCAGACGAGGGCGAGCGCCACCGCGTGGCTCGCGATCAGCACCCCGGAGTGGATGCCCCCGAGCCCGAGCAGCCCGACGACGACCATGCCGCCATAGGCCACGGTCAAGATGCCCCGGCAGATGAGCATGACCTTGCTCGCGCCGAGCCGGGCGGTGAAGGTCGAGATGTTGTGCATCTTGTCGCCCTGCAGGTCGGGCACGTCTTTCATCAACGCGATGACGACGACGAAGCAGAACATGAAGCCCACAAACGCGAGCACGTGACCGGGCAGCGTCAGCTCGCCCGACATCGCCTCGGAGAACGTGAGGTACACGCCGATGTTGCCCACCACCGCCCGGGCGAGGGTGATCGAGGCCGCGGCGAAGAAGGGGTGGCCCTTGAGGCGGAACGGCGGCAGCGAATACAGCGAGCCCAACGTAAAAATCGTGAGCACGGTGAAGAACAAGATTTGGCTCTGCCACAACGCGAGGGGCAAACAGAGCAGACCGCACACGATGACGATCGCCCGCCCGGTGGCGAACGAGAAGGCGCCCGCCGCCACCGGCAGGTACGGCTTGTTGATGCGGTCGATGTCGACGTCGGTGAGCTGGTTGAGCCCGGTGATGTAGATGTTGAGCGTGATCGACGCGCTCCAGGTCAACAGCAGCGCGCCGAGGTCGTGCGCGCCGGCCTTGGCCGCGGCGATGAGATAAAACACCCCCACCGCCATCGAGGTCCCGATGATGGTGTGCGGCCGGGTGAACTCCCAGAACGCGCGCAGGGCGCCCATCTTGGGCGCGCTGAGCTGCGGATCGGCGGTGGTTGTGGTCACGACTGGTTCCTTAGCGAACGAAAGCCAGGTCCGAAAGGGCCCCGGTCACGGCCGCACCCGGACGGTCTGGGCCTTTTCCACCCCTTCGAACAGCGCCCGGAAGTTGCCCGCGCCGAATCCGCGGTCGCCCTTGCGCTGGATGAGCTCGAAGAAGAAAGGGCTCTTTTTGGGGTCGCCCTCGAACCGGGCCGCGTCCTCCATGAACAGCTGGAGCAGGTAGCCCTCGTCCTTGTCCCCGTCGACGAGGATTTCGTGGTGGCGCAGCTCGTCGATGGACTCCTCGAGGGGGCCGATGCCGAGCCGCTCGAGGCGGGCGGGCAGCTTGTCGTAGTAGCCGCCGGGGGTGTTGACGAAGCGCACGCCCCGTTCGCGCAGCTCGGGCACCGAGCTCATGATGTCGGTCAGCTCGATGGCCGCGTGCTGGACGCCGTTGCCGCGCTGGTCGGCGCAGAACAGCGCGATCTGCGACTTGTCGAAGTTGGGCCGCACCGGCTCGTTGTTGGCGAACTTGAGCTGCGAGCCTTCGTCGTACATCACCACCGAGCGCAGACCGGTGCCGCCGTCGTCCTCGGGCTCGATGTCGTTGGTGTGGAACTCGACGTCCCAGTACCGGGAGAAGCCCAACACGTGCTCGAACCAGAGCAGGGCGGGGCTCATGGTCTGAAAGTTGGACGTGATGTGGTCGTACTTGGTGAAACCGAAGCGATTCTGGCCGCCCTTGGGCTTGTCGTGGGGGATGAAGCCGGGCAAGGGGGCGCCGCCGGGGCGGCGCTGCACAAAATAGAACAGCACGTCGTCGAGCGGGGTGGTGATGGAAAAGATGCCAAGCCCTTCGTCCGACGAGAACCGTTGCACATCGGAGGTCGGGGTGCCCCCCCGGCGGTCGAGGATGCCGAGGGCCTTTTCCACGTCGCTGACCTCGAGGGCGATGCCGCCGATGCCTTCGGGATGCCGGCGCAGGTAACGCTCGGCCGGGCCTTCCCCGAGGGGCTCGCTGCACACCACCACGCAGTCGCCGGCTTGGAAGATCGCCGATCGTTGCCGGGTGCGGCGCTCCAGCTCGGGGCTGGACACCGCGACCTCGGCGAAGTCGAGCCGGTCGACGAGAAACCGGCGGTTGCCTTCGAGCGAATGGCAAAACCGGTGCAGCGCACAGATGCCTTGGATACCGAGGTTGTGGGGCATGTGTCCTCCAGGGCCGCCGCAGCGGGCCCGCTTCTCAAGTGCCTACGGAAAGTTGCGGGACGTGGTTCAGCACTGCCAGTGCGACGAAACACACCCCGCCGAAGAGCGCGGAAATCCAGCCCATTCTCACCGCGTTGGTGTGATCGGCCGCGCCGGTGTCCTTGCGGACCTGCAGCCACCACCAGCCGACGAAGCCGCCGGGGGCCAAAAAGAGCGCCGTGAGCAGGGCGAGGTGGCCGAGCTTGTCGATGTGAAAAAAATACGCCGCGACCACGACCCAACCGACGGTGAGCACCGCTTGGCACACCAAGAATGTGCCGTTGTAGCCGAGCAACATCGCGATGGTGACGTCGCCGCGGGCCGCGTCCTCCTCGAACTGGTAGACCTGCGACAGCGGGTACGAGCCGGCGACGAGGAAGGTGCAAAAGAGCGCGGGCAGCAGGATGTCCAGCGTGCCGACGTGCTGGAGCACGGCGAGGGGGTCGGCGGAGATGCCGACCATGACCATCACGTACGAAAACCCGCCCTGAAAAAACGCGACCCAGATGTACCCCACGACGGGCATGCCCTTCACCCGCGTCCTGTCGCTGCTGTACGCGCGCGAGGCGAGGATGGTGACGGCGATGAACGCGGTGAAGTAGAGGTTGACGACGACGGACAACCCCAGCGCGATGGCCTCGAGCCCCCACACCAGCCAGAGCAGGCTGACGTGGACCTCGGGCGGCTTCTCGATGCCGCCGGTGGGGGCCTCGTCTTTGTCGTAATAGGCGTTGTAGCCAACGCTGGCGGGGAAGATGAGCAGGTGGAGGATGCCCACCGTGAGCAGGATCCGGTCCCAATGCAGTGCGTCAACCTGGGAAATGGCGAACAGGACCACCGGGGCCACGTGGAGGGTGTTTTTGATCCGCAGGTGGACGAGGTTTTCTCGGAGACGCTGTGACCAGGTCATGGCGGCCGGGGTCTAAGGCTCTGTCGGCGGCTGCGCAATGCGGACAGAGCCTTTTAGTGGGGAACGATCTGGGCTACAGCCTGACCGCGGTCCACTTTGGGCCGCGCCGCCGTCCGGTGGCCGCCGCACCGGCGTCCCGCCGACCGTTGATCGATCCTGGGGAGACCATGGACACTGCTGCTTCGGCCAAAGACCGCCTCGACGCCCTGCTGGCCCGCGATGAAGACGCGCTCGCCCGCACCGAGCGCCTGATGGAGCACATGACCGGGGAGCGCGAGCCCCTCGCCACCGTGCTGCGGCAGCACCTGCGCACCGGGGGCAAACGCATCCGGGCCCGGCTCGCCATCGCCGCCGGCCGCGCGCTCGGCGCCGACCCGGCCCGCCTCATCCCGTGGGCCGCGGCCTGCGAGATGTTGCACAACGCGACCTTGATCCACGACGACCTGCAGGACGGCGACACCGTGCGCCGGGGCCACCCCACGATCTGGGTCGAGTACGGCGCCGCGCAGGCGATCAACGCCGGCGACCTCATGCTCATGTTGCCGTTTTTGGCCACCGATCAAGTCGACGCGCCGGCGCGGACCCGGGCCGCGTTGTCGGCGCTGGTGGCCCGTTCGGCGTGTACGACCGTGCACGGCCAGGCGATGGAGCTGGTGTTGCCCGACGCGGCCCCCGAGGACCTGCATGGGGCTTACATCCGCGCCATCGAGGGCAAGACCTCGGCGCTGTTCGGCCTGCCCGTCGAGGGCGCGGCCCTGGTCGCGGGGCGCGACATGGACGCGGTGGCGATCGCCACGCCGTTCACGCGGCTGGGCACGTTGTTTCAGTTCCAGGACGACGTGCTCGACCTGTACGGCGAAAAGGGCCGGGCCGAGCGGGGCGCGGACCTCAAAGAGGGCAAGGTCAGCTCGCTGGTGGTGCACCACCTGCTGCACCACCCGGGCGACCGCGAGTGGCTGTTCGACCTGCTCTCGGCCCCGCGGGAGGAGACCGCGGAGGACGCGGTCCACGACGCCATCGAACGGTTCCGCACCGGCGGGGCCTTGGGCTCGGTGCTCAAGGAGATGCGCGCCATCGCCGACGCCGTGACCGGTGACGCCACCCTGGCCGGGATGCCGGACCTGCAAGCCATGGCCACGCTGTTTGTGGAGTTGGTGGTCCAGCCCATCGCCCACCTGTGGAACGAGCCGGCCGCCCCCGCGCTCAGCCACCCCGCGGCGAACTAAAGCGCGCTGGGCCGAACGGCATGGGGCCGCCTGATGTAGGTGTTGTGCCACATCGGGCGGCGTTTTTCGTGGTGGCGTACACGTCGGCTGATCCGCGCACATCCGCGCGGCCAGCGGGTCTGTCGCGTTCGCGAAAAAAACAATCACATTTTTGAACAACCTCCGGCCGCCCCGCGACTGATGCAGCCAGAACCCAAGCGGTGCGCTTTCCCCGATCAGTTTGGACCCGCGACACGACCGTCGACGACGGCGAGGGGTCCGTTTGTGCGCGCGCCAGTGCAGGAGAAGTTTGATGAAACGCTTGATGCCCGCTCTGCTCTCTGCCGTTTGTCTCGTGGGGACCGCGTGTCCCACGCCGCAAACCGAGCCCCCCGGAGACCGTCCCATCGACGTCGTGCCGGTGGACAACCCCGTGACCCAGATCCTCGTCGACGACGACGATTTCGCCACCGCGGCGCTGCCCGGTCCCCAGACCAAGCACAATCCCATTGGAGGGGATCACGTGCTCTCGATCATGGGGTTTGACGCCGCCGATGACGAAGCCGAACCGGTGGTGGGCGACGTGGTCGCGACCTTCACCTCACCCCTCATCGCGGTGGACGAGTCCGCCCCCTCGGTGCTCGGCACCGCGGACCTCACCATCGCGGGCGTGACCCGGGCGGTGAGCGCGCTGTCCTACAGCGGGGTCTACGACGACACCGACCTGGTCTACGCCGCGCTGTTCGATGAGGTCGAGCCTTGGCACTATGTCGTGATCGCGGCCCACGAGGCGGACCTGGTGGCGGGCGCGACCCTCACCCTCGACGGCACCCAGGCCGCGGCGGTGGTCGTCGACGAAGTGCTCGGCACCGGTCGGGTCACCACCGGCGGAGAGCTGTCGGTCACCGTGGCCGACGGCGCCAACCTGGCCGGGTCGCTGACCGGCGACACCGTCGAGGTCACCCTCGAGAACTGGCCCCAAGGCTTGTTCCCGCTGACCTCGGACGGCGAAGAGCTCGAGACCGAAGCCGCCTCGGGCAGCGGCACCTTCAGCGCCGCTTACGACGACGGGACCTGGACCAACTGGGGCACCGCGTCGGTGGAGGCCACCGCGGGCGCGCTCGCGCTGTCCGCGGCGGTGTCCAATGTCATGGTGTGGGACGGCCAAGCCCAAATCAACCTCGGTGCGCTGTCCACCGGCAACACCTTCCTCACCCTGCTGGTGCCCGCGGACCAACTCGTGGCCGGCGCCGCGATCGAGCTCTCCGGGTTCGAAAGCGCGGCCTACCTCTCCGACGTGTACGGCGAGTTCTACGCTTACAGCGGCGGCACCCTCACGGTGGAGAGCGCGGACCTCAGCCTCGGCGGCACCGTCACCGGCAGCGTGGTGCTGAGCGACACCGCGTACCACGTGCGCACCCCCTGTGACGGCCCCGGTTGTGAAGAGCCGATCGACCCTGAGCAGTGCGTGGGGCTCAATGACATTCCGGACACCTTCGCGCCGACCGAGGCCTACACCTACGTGGCCGAGGAAGTGGGCGAGCTGCCCGAGGGCTTTGACCGCCTGTTCGTCCTCTACGACACCAACGGCAGCGACCACTACTTCTACGCCCTCGTGCCCGAGGACGCGACGGTGGCCCCCGGCCTGACCCTGGACCTCACCCCCGCGGACATGGGCGATGGCCACTACATGCCGCAAGCGGTGTACGGCGCCGGGGCCTGTGACGAGGTCGTGTTCGTCGAGGGCGGCACCCTGGTCCTCGACGCGGGCCCGGTCAGCGGGGTCCTCACCGGCACCTTGACCACCGACGTGGGGGGCGAGACCTTCACGCACACCTTCAGCGTGGTCGAGGGCTGAGCCCGTCCGGGCTTCGGCCCAAAAACACGGCGAACGCCAAAGCAAAAACGCGCGGGGCAACCCGCGCGTTTTTGTGTGGGGGCGATGCCTGGTTCGGTCTGCATCCCGCGCGGATCGCGTGCGCCCGCACACGACCAGCGCGACGGGCCGGAGGCCCGTGGAGTGACCGCTCGGGGGTGGGGCCGGACGCGCTGAGCTTGCGAAGCGTGAGGCCGAGGGGGAAGGCACTTCCCCCTCAGGAGGGCCCCAAGAGGGAAGTCAGTCCACCAGCTCGTGCAGGCGTTGCACCTCGGTGGCCACGCTCAGGTAGACGAACGCGTCCCGGTCGCGGGTGTGCACCAGCTCGTGTTGGGGGTTTTTGGTCATCGCGCCGCGGAACTGTTTTTCCGCCTCGTGGCGCGCGGCGCTGATCTCTTCATAGAGCGTGCGGGCGCCCTTGACCTGGTCGAGGAGCAGCGGGTTTTCGGTGAGGGCCTCGTCGATGTCCTGCAACATCTCGGCAAAGTCACTGTAGGACATCGTCGGTTTTTCACCGGTGGGCAAGTCGATGGACCCGGACGCCGCGGCCACCGCGGGGGCGCTGTCGCTGTCCCCGTCGTCCTTGGCCGCCTTCTTGTCCTTCTTCTTGTCTTTCTTTTTGTCCTTCTTCTTGTCCTTTTTCTTGTCCTTGGGCGGGGCCGCGTCCTCGTCCTTCTTGTCCTCGTCGTCCTTTTTGTCCTCGTCGACCTTCTTGTCTTCGTCCTCGTCCTTTTTGTCTTCGTCTTCGTCCTTCTTGTCCTCGTCTTCGTCCTTTTTGTCTTCGTCCTCGTCCTTCTTGTCTTCGTCCTCGTCCTTGTCCTCATCGCTGTCGTCGGTGTCGGGGACCTCGACGTCGGGCACGTCGGTGGACGGGCGCGAGCTGAACGAGTGAATGGTGGTGGTGACCACGCTGGCCAAGGTGCCGAGGATCGCCAACACCCCGAACACGAGGATCACGATCTGGAACCACTTCACCACCCGGAAGTGCACGAACCACTTGTAGGCGACGAACAACGTGATCGCGGTGCCCACCAGCTGGAGCAAGGGCCCGAGGGCGGGGATCACCGGGAGGGGGATGGCGCCGAAGATCGCGCCGAGGCCGTTGGGCACCGCCACCAGCAGGGTCGCGGTGAACACCATGAGGAAGTAGTTGGTGCGGGAGCGCGGGTCGGACTCCCCCTTGAGCAGGTTGATGAACCACTCGAGGATTTTGTCGCCGAACAGGCCGACGATGACCGCGCCGATCAGGCCGCTGACCGCCCCGATGATCAAGCCGACCACGGCCCCGCCGAGGGCTGCGCCGAAGCCGCCACCGCCGATGGCGATCGCGATGGCGCCGCACAGGGTGCCGATCATCGACGAGCCGGCCAGCGCGGGCAGCGCGTAGGCCATCAGCTCGAACTTGCCCTTGGGGTCGTGTTTTTGTTCGTCGATGCCCGCGGGGATGGCTTTCCACGGGGCCATGGCCAGGTACGGGACCGCGACCATGTAGTAGGCGAACGCTTTGGGCACGGCGGCGATGAGGTAGGACGCGCCCTTGGACGCGTCGAACTCGTCGGGCTCGTCGGGCATCTCCGCGGCCTCAGGGGGCGCGGTCGCGGCCATGGCGGCGGCGGGGGCCGCGGGGGGCGGCGGCTCGGCCGCGGGCGGGGGCGGGGCGATGTCGCCCGAGGCCGGGGGCGGGGGGGTGAGATCGCCGGCCGGCGGCGGGGGGGCGATCTCGCCCGCGCCGGTGTCGAACATCGCGTCCCCCGCGGTCGCGGGGGCGCCGCCCCCGAGGCTGACCACGCGGAACTTGAACCGCGACATCGCGAACACCATGCCCTCGGTCAGCGGCACTCGCTGGGAGATTTTTTCACGGTCGACGTAGGTGCCGTTGGAGGAGCCCAGGTCCTCGAGGTACCAAATGCCCGCGTCCTCGTAGATGCGCGCGTGGCGCTTGGACACCGCTTGGTCGCGCAGCGTGATGTCCGCGCTCGACCCCGCGCGGCCAAAGGTGTGGCCCTCGGGGGGGATTTGCAGGGTTTCGTTTGTCCGGAGGTTCTCAAGCTCGAGCATGCGGCTCCTCGCGGCGGAAAGTGGCCGGCCAACGGCGTGAAGATAGGGGACGAAGGGGGGTTTTCAAACTTTCCAGGCCCCGCCTCATCGGGTGGTGCCCGCGCTGTTCAGCAGCCGGCCCACCAGGTGCAGAAACGGCGTGTGCATGAAGGGTTTGATCACGTACTCGTCGGCCCCGAGGGCCAAGCCGCGGCGGGCGTCGTCGGCATCGGTGTAGGCGGCTGTAAGCATGATGATGGGGATGTGGCGGGTGGTGGGGTCGCCTTTGACCCGTTGGCACACCTCGTGACCGTCGATCTTGGGGAGGTTGAGGTCGAGGATGACGAGGTCGGGACGATCCCGCTGAATCGTGGCCAAGCCGCGCTCGCCGTCACCGGCCGACCCCACGGTGTGGCCGGCTTTCTTGAGCAGCTTCTGCACCATGTTCACGATGTCTTGGTTGTCGTCGATGATGACGATGTGGGCCATGACGCTCCCCGGGGCAACGACGAATTATCGACGAGAACGCTCAAGCGTTGCCGGTGTGTTTGGCCTCGTCGATCCACTTTTGGGTGAAGCGCGCGGCGTCCTGGTAGGACTTCTCGACGTCGGCCACGATGAACTTCTCGATCACCCCGCCGATGCCGAGCACCTTCACCTTGATGTCACCCTCGACGACGCGTCGCACGCCACCGCTGGCGTCGGCGAACGAAAATGTGCCCTTGGTGTCGACCTTGCTCGCCAACACCGACGGGATTGTCTCCCACGTCCCCTTGAACGAGCCGAAGTCGTAGCGGAGGTGTTCTTCGTAATCGAGCCGATCGGTCTTGAGCACCTTTTGCACCGGCTTGGGGATTTCGCGGTCGGGGCCGACCTTGACCACGCGGTGAATGCGCGCGTCGGTGCGATCGATTTTTTGCACGTCGCGGGTGAGCTTCACCGCGTCGCAGAGGGCTTGGTTGAACGTCTCGTCGAAGTAGAGCTGTTCATATTCGGCCAACGAGATGCCGCGAAAAACGTGTTCGACGCGAAAGTGAGCCATAGCCCCTCCTTGCGGGGGTCATGGCACAAAACCCGGGCGGGGAGAAGGCTTGCCGGGCGGGGCGCGGCCTACTCGATGCCGAGGAAATAGGGGGTCTCGCCGCCCCCGGCGACCACCACCAGCAATGACATCGCCCCCGCGGGCACCGGCACGATGCCGTCCCCGGGGCCGTTGATGGTCTGGATGATGGTGAAGTCGCTCTCGTCGACGAACGTCACCGCGGCGGTGGCCGCGGGGTCGGCGTCGAGGAACACGAACAGCTCCGGTTGCCCGAACAAGAACACCCGGAAGAAGTCGATGTCGCCGTTGCACAGCGTCGCGTCGATGAACGCGGGGGTCATCAGGCCGGGGGGGGCGAGGGGGTCGTCGTTGGGCTCGAACGCGTCGGGCACGCAGGCGGGCTCTTCGATCTGCACCTGAATCTGGTAGCGCCGCGCGTCGAACGGCCCGACCGCCACCCCGGTGACCACCGCGTAGGCGGGGCCGCTGAACGCCGCGGTGAACGTCACGGTCTCGACGCCGCCGCCGCCCGACGACGTGCCCACCAGCTCGCCCCCCTCGCGGTACACCTCGAGGGTCATGCCCGGCGGCGCGTCGTACTCGAGGGTCACGGTGCCGATGAAGCCGGCGTCGATGTTGAACTCGTAAAAGTCGGGATCGTCGGGGCACAGGTCCGCGTTGGTGAAGCTCTCGCCGATGAAGGTCGCGTCCTCGAAGGTGTCGTTTTCCTCGGAGAGGTCGTCTTCGCATTCCGGGAAGTCACAGATCCAGTTCATGGTGGGGTTGGGGGTGGTGGGGGGCTGGCAGTTGTCGAACCCGCAGGCGTCATCGGTGGTGTTCACGCAGTCGTTCTCGTCGAACGCCCCGCACCCACAATCACAGATGCCGTCGCCGAACCAGAACGGCGAGCAGGTCCACTCGTCGGGGATCTCGAGTTCGCAGGTGGCCGAGCAGCCGTCCCCGTCGAGGTTGTTGCCATCGTCGCACTCTTCGCTGCCCTCTTGCTGCCCGTTGCCGCAGAAGGGCTCGACCTGGCAACTGGCGTTGCAGCCGTCGCCGGATTGCACATTGCCGTCGTCACACTCTTCGGGGAACTCGACCACGCCGTTGCCGCAGCTCTCGATGTCGCACAGGTAGTTCTCGTCGTCGACGGGGGGGAAGCCACCCGGGCAGTTGTTCACATCGCAGAACTGCGCGTCGGCCGATTCGCAATCGGGGTCGAGGGCCCCGCAGCCACAGTCGCAGCTGTTGCCGCTGCCGTAGAACGCGGGGAAACACACCCAGGCGTCGGGGATCTCCCACTCGCAGTCCTCGTCGCAGCCGTCGCCGGGCTGGTTGTTCCCGTCGTCGCACTCCTCGGGGAACTGCAGGGCGCCGTCGCCACAGGTGGGAAACTCCACCAAACATTCCGGGGAACACCCGTCGCCGGGCAGGAGGTTGCCGTCGTCGCACTCCTCGCCGGGATCGAGAATGAAGTTGCCGCACAGGCCCTCGAGCAGGCAGTTCTCGTCACAGCCGTCGCCGGGGAGGGTGTTGCCGTCGTCGCACTGTTCGCCGGCTTCCACTTGGCCGTTGCCGCAGGCGGGCTCGATTTGGCAGTTGGCGTTGCAGCCATCGCCGTTTTGGGTGTTGCCGTCGTCGCACTGCTCGGGGGGCTCGATCATGCCGTTGCCGCAGCTGGGGAGCAGGCACAGGGGGTTGTTGTCGGGTACGGGTTGGACACCGCCGGGGCAGTTGTTGAACTCGCACACGCTGGCGTTGAGCGACGGGCAGTCGCTGTCTTGCACCGCGCACCCGCAGTCACAGATGCCGTCGCCAAACCAGAACACGGGGCAGGTCCAGCCCACCGGGACCTCGACCTGGCACGTCGACGAGCAGCCATCGCCGTTTTGGGTGTTGCCGTCGTCGCATTGTTCGCCGGGCTCGAGCTGGCCGTTGCCGCAGGTGGGGCCCTCCACCGTGCAGTTGGGCGAGCACCCGTCGCCGGGCAGGTTGTTGCCGTCATCGCACTGCTCGGGGAACTGGATGACGCCGTCGCCACAGATGCCCTCGACGGTGCAAAATGGGGAGCAGCCGTCACCGGGCTGGTTGTTGCCGTCGTCGCATTGCTCCGGGGGTTCGAGGATGCCGTTGCCGCAGTCGGTCTCGATGAGACAGCCCGCGCTGCAGCCGTCTCCAGAGACATTGTTGCCGTCGTCACACTGTTCGCCCGGGTCGAGCACGCCGTTGCCGCAGGGGGCTTCGGCGCAGAACCGGTTGTCGTCGGGGAGGGTCAGGCCCGCGTCGCAGTTGATGAACTCGCACACCCCGGGGTCGATGGTGGGGCAGTCGCTGTCGAGCGCGGTGCAGCCGCAGTCGCACAGCCCGTCGCCATAGAACTGCGGCACGCAGCTCCAGTCCGCGGGGATCATGTCCTCGACCTGGCACAGGGCGTTGCAGCCGTCCCCAGAGACATTGTTGCCGTCGTCGCACTGCTCGGGGGGCTCGAGGGTGCCGTTGCCGCAGGTGGGGGCCTCGAGGCGGCAGTCCTGGTTGCAGCCGTCGCCGTTTTGGGTGTTGCCGTCGTCGCACTCCTCGGGGAACACCACCACGCCATCGCCGCACACGTTCGCCTCTTCGCACATGGGGTTTTGTTGGGGCACGGGGGAGAAGCCGGGGGGGCAGTTGTCCCGGGCACACACCGCCGCGGACAAGGTGGGGCAGTCGATGTCGAACACATCGCAGCCGCAGTCGCAGGTCCCGTCGAGGTAGAAGCTCGCGGTGCAGGTCCAGCCCGCGGGGGGCTCGACCTGGCACGTCGACGAGCAGCCATCGCCGTTTTGGGTGTTGCCGTCGTCGCACTCCTCACCGGCCTGGATGAAGCCGTTGCCGCAGGTCCCGCCCTCGGTCACGCAGTTGGCGTTGCAGCCGTCGCCGTTTTGGGTGTTGCCGTCGTCGCATTGCTCGGGGGGTTCGACCACGCCGTTGCCGCACTGGTCGATGTTGCAGAGCCAGTTCTGGTTGGGGAGGGGGTCGAAGCCGGTGGGGCACTGGTTGAACTGGCAGACGCCGGCCGAGCCCGACGCGCAGTCGAGGTCGATGACCCCGCAGCCGCAGTCACAGGACTCGTGGTTGTAATACTCGGGGGGGCAGGTCCAGCCCGCGGGGATCTCCACCAGGCACAGGGCCGAGCAACCGTCGCCGGGCGTGGTGTTGCCGTCGTCGCACTCCTCGCCGGGGTCGAGGGTGCCGTTGCCGCAGGGGGCTTCGATTTCGCAGAGGGGCGAACACCCGTCGCCGCCGATGAGGTTGCCGTCGTCACAGCCTTCCCCGGGGTCGAGCACACCGTTGCCGCAATCGGGCAGCTCGGTGGTGCAGAACGCCGAGCAGCCATCGCCGCCGGTGAGGTTGCCGTCGTCGCACTGTTCGACCCCGGCCCAGGTGATGCCGTCGCCGCACCGCGCGTCCCGGCAGGTGCTGGTGCAGGAATCGGTGTCTACGAAGTTGCCGTCGTCGCACTCCTCCCCGAGCTGGACCGTGCCATCCCCGCAGTCGGCCTCCGCGGTGCAGCTCGCGGAGCAGCCGTCACCGGGCAGGTTGTTGCCGTCGTCGCACTGCTCCGGGAACTCCACAATGCCATTGCCACAGACCGCCTCAGTGGTGCACACCGGGCTGCACCCGTCGCCCCCCACGAGGTTGCCGTCGTCGCACTGCTCGCCGGGGTCCAGCGTGCCGTTGCCGCAGAAGGCGTTGCCGGGGTCGTTGACCTGCATGCTGTAGCGGTTGGTCGCGCCCTGGAACCCGTACACCTCCAAGAGGTAGTCGCCGGGGTCGTTGCCCACGAAGAAGCTGATGTACTCGTTGTCGTTGGTGCTGTTGGAGTCGGCCACCACCTGGCCGGAGGGGGCGATGAGTTGGGCGTCGATGTCCCCCTCGGCGTGGCTGAAGTAGACCGTGGCCACAATGTCAGTGAAGGACTCGCGCCGCACCACGAACAGATCGCGGTCGTCCTCGCAGATGCGCGCCTCGACGCTGTTGCCGTACCCGGTGGTGGCTTGCGCGGCGGTGTCGTTGGGCTCGAAGGGGTCCGTGCAGGCCGCGCCCTCGTGGTCGACGACCAGCTCGTAGGCCACCGCATCGGCGAGGCCGGGGCCAAACACGCGCACGTACCGGGTGCTGCTCAACACCCGGTCGTCGGCCACCGACTCGGTGGTGCCCGCGCCGTTGGACGCGTCGAGCACGGTGCCGTCCGCGCCGTACAGCTCGAGGTCGACGTTGCCCACGCCAGGGAACGAGATGTCCACCCGCACCGCGCTGGGCGTCGTCGGGGACAGGGCGAACCAGTCTTCGTCCCCGGGGCACAAGTTGAACTCGTAGGTGTCGGGGGCGAGGGGGCGCGCCTCGGGGCGGCTGTCGTTGTCCTCCTGGTCGTCGTCGTCGCAGGGCGCGGGCACCGCGGGGGGCGAAGGATCGGGGCACTCGCCGTCGGGGTAGCCGCCCGGCCGCACACACGCGCCGCCGGCGCCGGACCCCCGCAGGCACACCTCGTCGAGGGGGCAGTCGGCGTCGCTCTCGCAGGTGTAGGCGCACACGCCCTCGCGGCACACCGGCTGGTAACACGCCTCATCCCCGTCCTCGCACCCGACGGTGGGCAGGTCGGCGCAGTCGCTGTCCGTCTCACAGCAGGGCGGGGGCGGGCAGCCCGCGGCCCAGGCCACGGTGACCAAGGACAGGCTCAGGAGCGAGGCGCGGCGCATGCCGGTCATGGATCCTCCGACGACGGGCCGGACAAAAACCGGCCTGCGGAAGCATAGAGGATGAACCCCGGTTGCGCTCGTCGATTGCCGGTCCCAAAGATCGACGCGAACCGGCGGCGCGGAAGCCGCGCAAGGAGGGCCCGGGTGCGGCTGATCAGCTGGAACATCAACGGCGTACGCGCGGTGCACAAACGGGGCGAACTGGATTGGGCGTTCACCACCGAGGACGCGGACGTCGTGTGCTTGCAGGAGACCAAGGTCTCCGCCGAGGACCTGCCGCGGTCCCTGTCCCACCCCGAGGGGTGGAAGAGCCTGTATAACCCCGCGGAAAGAAAAGGGTATTCGGGTGTGGCCACCTACCTTCGAGAGGACTTGGCGCCCGCCGCGTGGGCCCCCGGGTTGGGCCTCGACCGCTTCGACGGGGAGGGGCGCGTCATCCGCTGCGACCTCGACGCGTTTGTTCTGTACAACATCTACTTTCCCAACGGCGGACGCGGGCCCGAGCGCCTCGCGTTCAAGCTGGATTTCTACGACGCGGTGTTCGACCAGCTCACCGCCCTGGTCGACCAAGGCCGCGAAGTGGTGCTCTGCGGGGACGTCAACTGCGCCCACCGGGACATCGACATCCACGACCCCGCGCGTTTCGCCGGGCACACCGGCTTTTCCCAAAAGGAGCGCGCCTTCGTGGACCGGCTCCTCGACGCCGGCTTCGTGGACTCCTTCCGGGCCGAGCACGGTGACCTCGAGCGACAGTTCACCTGGTGGGACAACTACCGCAACTACCGGCCCAAGAACGACGGCTGGCGCATCGACTACTTCTTCATCACCGAAGGCCTCGAGGAGGTCATGGTCGACGCCTGGATTTCGCCGCACATCATGGGCAGCGACCATTGCCCCATCGGGCTCGAGCTCGACATCGACCTCTAGACCTCGTCGCCACCCACCTCCGCGCAGAGAAGGGACCGCTTGTGGCCACCCCCAAAAAAGTCATCCTCGTCGACGGCACCGCGTTCATCTACCGGGCCTTTTTTGCCATTCCCGGCAACTTCTCCACCGCGTCGGGGCTGCACACCAATGCCATTTACGGCTTCGCGTTGATGTTCAAGAAGTTGTTCGCGGGCCGCGACCCCGCCTACGCCGCGGTCATCTTCGATGCCCCCGGCGCCACCTTCCGTGACGAGCAATACCCCGCGTACAAAGCCCACCGTCCCCGGATGCCCCAAGAGTTGCGAGAGCAGCTCCCCTACATCGATCAGCTCGTCGAGGCCCACAACTTCCCCATCTTCCGGGTCGAGGGCTACGAGGCCGACGACGTCATAGGGACCCTGGCCCGCGAGGCCGAAGCCGAAGGCCACGAGGTGGTGGTGGTCAGCGGGGACAAAGACTTCGCCCAGATCATCACCGACAACGTCAAGATGCTCGACGCCCTGCGCGACATCACCTACGACCCCGAGCTGGTGAAAAAGAAGTGGGGCGTGCCCCCGCACCAGTTCGTCGACTACCTCGCGCTGCTGGGCGACAAGATCGACAACATCCCCGGCGTCCCCGGCATCGGCCAAAAGGGCGCGGCCAAGCTGCTCGAGACCTACGGCGACCTCGACGGCATCATCGCCCACATCGACGACCTCAAGGGCAAACAACAAAAGTCCCTCCTCGAGAACAAAGACCAGGCGCAGCTCTCCAAGGAGCTCGCCACCATCGACCGGCACGTGGCGCTTCCCTTCACCTGGGACGAGCTCAGCTTCGAAAAGCCAGACCAGGCGGTGCTCAACGACCTCTACAAAGAGCTCGAGTTCTTCTCGTTGCTGGAGAAGGACGACCTGGAGGGCGACTACGCCCACGAGACCGAGGACTACGCGGTGGTCACCGACGCGGCCACGCTCAAGGCGTTCCTCGACGATGACGGGGCCCCCATCGCCATCAACCCATTGTTTGATCTGCCCACCCCGGTGACGGGCAAGTTGGTGGGGTTGTCGTTTGCCAAGAGCGCCGCCAATGCGATTTACGTGCCCCTGGCCGACGGGGTTCTCGAGGTGCTCAAGGGCTATTTTGAAGACCCCGTGCGGGACAAGGTGGTCTACAACGCGAAGTTCCTCGAGGTCGCGCTGTCTCAACGCAAAATCGCGCTCACCGGCATCACCTTCGACGTGCTGTTGGCGTCATACCTCATCGACCCCGCCCACCTCATCCCCCACAACCTCCCGCAGATCGTGAAGTGGTACCTCCACCGCACCCTGGAGCCGGTCAAAGCCATCGTGGGCGCGGGCAAAAAAGAACGCCCCTTCTCGGCCCTGTCCGTCGAGGCGGTCAGCGACTACGCCTGCCACCTCGCGGCCGCGATTTGGGAGCTGCACGGGCCCATGGCCCAGAAGCTCGAGTACGAGGGCCACACCGACCACTTGTTCGACGTCGACCTGCCGCTGTCCCACGTGCTCGCGCGCATGGAGATCCACGGCATTCTCGTCGACAAAGCGGACCTCGCGGTCATCGGCAAGGAGTTCGCAGAAAAGCTCGCCGGCATCGAGGCCGAGATTTTCGAACACGCGGGACAGAGCTTCAACGTCAACTCCACCAAGCAACTGTCCAAGGTGCTGTTCGAAGACTTGGGCCTGCCCGTCATCAAGCGCACCAAGTCCGGCTACTCCACCAATGCTGAGGTGTTGGAGCGCCTGTTGGACAAGCACCCCATCGCCGGCCTGCTGCTCGAGTACCGGAAGATCAACAAGCTCATCAACACCTACACCGACGTGCTCACCCAAGCGGTCAACCCGACGACGGGCCGGGTCCACGCCACCTTCCAACAAACCGTGAGCACCACCGGCCGCCTCATCTCCACCGAGCCCGATCTCCAACGCACCCCGATCAAGACCCCGGAGGGCAAACGCATCCGTCGTGCGTTTGTCGCGCCCCCGGGCCATCACATCGTGTCCGCGGACTGGTCCCAGATCGAACTCCGCATCCTCGCCGACCGCAGCGAAGACCCCCTGCTCATCGAGGCGTTCACCCAGGGCCTCGACGTGCACCGCCGCACCGCCGGGCAGATCTTCGACAAGCCGCGCGAGGAGGTCACCGACGACGAGCGCGCGGTGGGCAAGACCATCAACTTCGCGACCATCTACGGCCAGGGGGCCACCGCCCTGTCGCAACAACTGAAGATTCCGCGCAAGCAGGCGGAGCAGTACATCCAAAGCTACTTCAACGCCTATGCGGGGGTGAAAGCGTGGGTGGACGACACCGTCGAGCGGGCCCTGACCTCCGGGTACGTCGAGACCATGCTGGGGCGGCGCAGGTACATTCCGGAGCTCTCCAGCAACGCGTTCATGGAGCGGCAGACCGGGCAGCGCATGGCCGCCAACACCCCCATCCAAGGGTCGGCCGCGGACATCTGCAAGCTGGCGATGTTGCGCATCGACAAGGCGCTGACCGAGCGCAAGCTCGGCGCGAAGATGGTCCTGCAAATCCATGACGAGCTGCTGTTCGAGGTGCCGGACGCGGAGCTCGACGAGGTCGAAGGGCTGGCCCGGGACGTGATGCAGTCGGTGGTGAATCTGCGCGTGCCGCTGCTCGTCGATGTCGGACGCGGGGCGAGCTGGGCGGATGCCAAATAACCCCGCGGGTGTGGTTCTGTTCGCCGGCCCGGGGGCCCCGTCAAAGGGGTTGATCTGGGCCAAAAATCGGTCCATAGGACCGCGCCCCTTGAAGGGTTGTCCTCGTCCACGAGGCGAGGCGGGAAGGGAACCATGAAGAAGATTTTTGCCATCGCGTTTGTTGGTTTGGGACTTTTGGCCGTCGGTTGCGGGAGCGACGACAGCGCCGAGAAAAAAGACGCGGAGAACCCCGCGGCGGCCGAGGAAGCGCCGGTCGAAGAGACCACCCAAGAGACCGCTGAAGCCCTGAAGATCGAGCTGGACGCGTTCAAGGACGCGGCCACCGTGACCACCGCCGAGTTCGACGACGGGACCAAAGGTCTCGACATGAGCGCCCTGGTGGACGGCGCCGGCTACGCCCAATGTGGTTTGGCCAACGGCGACAAAGTGAAGATGATCGACGGCGCCGCGGTGCCCGAAGGTCGCGCCGGCGTGCAGTCGCTGATCAAAGCGTGCAGCGAAGGCAAAGCCGTGACCGTGATGCGGGGCGGCGAAGAGATGACCCTCGGCCAGTGAGCCGACGGTTTTCGAGTGATGAAAGCGCGCCCCTGGGGGCGCGTTTTCTTTTGGGGCCGCGCCCGGGCCGGGTGCGTTGAAGGCGGGTGGTCCCGACGGTAGGAGAGGGCATGAAGCGCGCGGAAAAAGCCTTGAAGGTGATGGACATCCTGGCCGAGTTGTACCCCCGGCCGCCGATCCCCCTCGACCACACCGATCCCTACACATTGTTGGTGGCGGTGATGCTCAGCGCGCAGACCACCGACAAGAAGGTCAACGAGGTCACCCCCGCGCTGTTCGAGGTCGCTTCGACCCCGCAGGCGATGCGCGAGCTGTCGGTGGCCACGGTCCAGGACCTGATCAAACAGATCGGGCTCGCCCCCCAAAAGGCGAAGAACCTCGTGGGGCTCTCGGAGCGCATCTGTGACGTGTACGGGGGCGCGGTGCCGCGCACGTTCGAAGACCTCGAGTCGCTGCCCGGGGTGGGTCACAAGACCGCGTCGGTGGTGATGGCCCAGGCCTTCGGCGTGCCCGCGTTCCCGGTGGACACCCACATCCACCGGCTGGCCGCGCGCTGGGGCCTTTCCGACGGCCACAGCGTCGAGAAGACCGAGCGGGACCTCAAGGCGGTTTTTCCCGAGGATCGCTGGAACGATCTGCACCTCCAGATCATCTACTTCGGGCGCGAGTACTGCCCGGCCCGGCGGCACGACCTCGCGGCCTGTCGCATCTGCGGCTGGGCCGCGAGCAAGAAGCGCGTCGCCGAAGAGGCGGTGCTCAACGCGCCCAAAAAGCGCGCCCCCGCGCCCAAAAAGCGCGCCCCCGCGGCCAAGAAGGCCGCCCGCTGACCTCGCGGGGGCCGGACGCTAGGATGAACAAATCGTCTGGAGGCCCCATGTCCACCTCGACCATCCTCGACATTCAGCCCCTCGGCTTCCCGTGGAACCCGCCGGACCCGTTCCTGTTTTGTGTGCACCACGATGACCGGTACCCCGCGGGCAACGACAAGCTCGGGCCCGACCCCGCGCTGCTCCGGGGGCGCAACATCGGCATGGACTTCGAGGGCAAGGACGGCTGGCGCATGTACCACGGCGACGTGGTGCCCGGCTTTCCCCAGCACCCGCACCGGGGGTTCGAGACCATCACCATGGTGCGCAAGGGCCGCATCGACCATTCCGATTCCCTCGGCGCCACCGCCCGCTTCGGGGGCGGGGACGTGCAATGGATGACCGCGGGCAAGGGCATTGTGCACAGCGAGATGTTCCCCTTGCTGCATGAGCGGGACGGCAACCACGTCGAGCTGTTTCAGATTTGGCTCAACCTCCCCCGCGCGGACAAGATGGTCGACCCCTACTTCTCCATGCTCTGGGCCGACACCATTCCCCAGGTCACCGTCACCGACGACGCCGGTCAAAAGAGCGTGGTCACCGTCGTGGCCGGACGCTTTGGGGACAAGTCGGCTCCGAAGCCGCCGCCCAACTCCTGGGCGGCGCGCCCGGAGGCCGACATCGCGATCTGGACCCTGGCCCTGGACCCCGGCGCGCGGCTGACCCTGCCCGCGGCCCAGGCAGAGACATTGCGGACGCTGTTTTTCTTCGAGGGCGACGGCCTGTACGTCGGCGAGACATCCATCGATGGACCGCACGGCATCGCGGTCCAGGCGGATCGGCCCGTGACCCTCACCGCGGGGCCGAGCCCCACCCAAATCCTGATGTTGCAGGGCCGCCCCATCGGCGAGCCGGTGGTGCAGCACGGGCCGTTCGTGATGAACACCGTCGACGAAATCCGCCAGGCCTACACCGACTACCAACGCACCCGTTTCGGGGGGTGGCCGTGGCCCTCGCACGGTCCGGTGCACGCCCGCACCAAAGGCCGCTTCGCCAAACACGCCGATGGGCGCGTCGAGGAGCGCAAGGCGTAGGGCGCCCCTTACGGGTTGTAGCTGAGCTCGATGAACTCGAACACGAACTGTCCGTTGCCGCTGGCGTCTGACCATTCCGAGATGCGCAGGCCGCCGCTGGTCAGGGCGGACGTGCCGGGGGTCGCCTCGGCATCGGCGACAACGTCCCAGTTGGGGGCGGCGTTGGCGGGGCCGGGGCTGTTGCGCTGGTAGGACTCGTCCTTGTCCCCCTCGATGGTGGGCCCGTCGATGAGGCTGCCCACCGGAGAGGTCAGGGCCCAGATTTCACCACCGTTGACGATGGGAATGCCCGCGTTGTTCGCCTCCGCCGAGAGGTAAACGACATTGGCGGCGAAGGTCACGCCCCACTTGGCCTCAAACTCGGACTCGGTGGCGTCGCGGCCGATGACCAGCACCCCCCCCGGCTGCAGCACGGTGCCGTCGGGGATGACCCCCACTTGGGTGGGCGGGTTGTTCTCGCGGTTTTCGATGATGAACCCGCCGAGATCGATGGGGTCGCCATCGCCGTCGCCATCGCCATCGCCATCCCCGTCGCCGTCGCCGTCCCCGTCGCCGTCCCCGTCGCCCCCCAGGGGGACACAGCTGCCCACGTCGCAGGTGCAGCCGTCTTCGCAACCGGGTTCCAATGCACATTCATTGTCATTTTCGCAAACCAGCGCGTTGGGGTCGTAACACTGGTGCGAGAAGCCATCGCAGAACTCCACCCCGGGGCAGTCGTCGCTGTTGCTGCACTCCGCCGGCGGGGGCACGCACGCGTCGTCGCGGCAGATGCGGCCCGCGGGGCAATCGAGCTTGGTCTGGCACTCGCCGGCCACACACACGCCGCCGATGCAGGTCATGTTCTCCGGGCACTCCGATACATCCGCGCACAGCTCGATGCCGCTGTCGGGGTCAGGCTCGCTCACCCCCGCGTCGTTGGCCGAGGTGCCGGTGGTGCACGCGACCGGAAGCAACAGGGGGAGCAACAGGGCAAAGCGCAGGATGGGCATGGGCATACCTAGGGGTACGCGGTCCGCACGCCCGGCTCAAGCGGGCGATGCGCGGGAGGGGCGGGTGGGCTTCCACGCCCACAGCTTTTTGACGCAGGCCCGCCCCTATTTTTTGACGCAGGCCCGCCCACCCCATTTTTTGACGCAGGCCCGCCCTCAGTTGGGTGGGCTTCCACGCCCACCCCCACCACCACGCGGGACAAACCCCTCTCGTGCCAGCTCAGAGCCAACCAAAATGTCCGCGCGCGCTTTGTCTATATCCGGCCGCCGCCGCCGCCATTTGCGGCGCACCCGAATTCCAAAATAAAAACAAACACTTGCCGAGATCTGCGCGCGCTCAGCGGTACTTCTGCACCAGGAACACGATGGTGCCGATGAGCGCGGCCACGAACAGCGCAAAGCCCGCGATCTTCCAGATGCTCCAGGGCCGCTCGCCCCGGACTTGGCCGGTGCACGCGTTGATCGACACCTGGTAGGTCTTGTCGCCGTACCGGTACGCGAGCAGCCACACCGGCAGCAGCAAATGCTTGAACGTGATCGCGGAAAAAGCCGTGTCCAGCGCGTGCACGCGTTGTTCGTCGCCGCCGATGCGCTGGCGTGTCTCCCGCTCCACCGCGCGCTCCATTTTTTCTTTGGCCGACGCGAAGCCATCGCCGAGGGACACGTCGTAGGTCTGGGCCAAAAACCCGGCCATCACGTCGGGGGCGAAGGGAATCAGCTTGTCGAAGGGCCACGGCTCCAACGACTCGAGCAGCTTTTTCGGCAGGCGCTGCACCGCGCTGATCAGCACGTCGTCGAAAAACGTATTGAACGAGCCGGACACGTAGGTCCAGTCCGTGCGCCGCTCCTGGCGTTCCTCGCCGTCGCCGTCCTCGACGGTCACGTAGTAGTGGTCGCCGCGTTCGCCTTCATATTCATTGTGGGTGAGCGCGTCGTAGGTCCAATAGGGCAGGTACACCCCGGAGAACTGACCCTGTACGCCGCGTTTTTTGAACGTGCCGGGCGCAAACCAACGGCTGCTGACCCATTTCTTGAGCTCGTTTTGGGCCCGGGGCTTGTCGACCTCGAAGGGCAACATGCCGTGCGCGGGGATGCGGTTTTCCGCGCGGTGCACCGCGTCGCGCGAAATGGGCCCGCCGCAATAGCTGCAGTGGGTCGCCGTCAATGTCCCTGCAAACTGCACGGTGGCGCCGCAGGTGGTGCAGGTGACCTCGCTGTCGAGACCGGCCGCGGGTTCGATCGAACCTTCGGATTCGATCTTGTGCAGCATGGCCACGAAGTCTTGCTCGGCCACGTCCCCGTCGGGGATGAGCACCGCGCGCTCATGCCCGCAGTGTCCACAGGTGAGCTTCTGTTGGCCGGGGGAGAACGCGAGCTTGGCCCCGCACTGGTCGCACGGGTACTCGCGGGGCGCTTCTGCGTCCCGCCCCGCGAGCGGCGTGGTCGTCGTGCCGAGGCCGCTCATGGCCGGCTCAGCCTTCGGGCATCGGGGGCGGACCGCCCGCGCCACCGGGCATCGGGGGCGGGCTGCCGGCCGCGAACAGCGACGCGAGCTGCGGGACCTGACCGGCCTTTTGCCAGCCGGGCATGCCGTTGGCCCACACCAATGTCTCTGCGTTGACCTGGCCGGACTGGACCGCGGTCTGCAGCTGGCCGGTCTGCATCTGCACCTGTTGGCCGTTGACCCCGACGTGCCAGACCTGATTCGGCGCGGCCATGCCCGGCATCGGCGGCGGCGCGCCTTGCCCGCCCATGTTCGGCATCATCGCGCCGGCCATCTGTTGGCCCATCATCATGCCCGCGCCGAGCCCGACGCCGGCGCCGGCCATGTTGCCCCCCGAGGGGTTGTTGGCCGCGGCCATCATCGCGTTGGCGGCTTGGTACTGCTGGTACTGGCCCATGTTGCCGATGATGCCCATCTCGCCGCGGGTATCGAGGGCTTTTTCGAGCTTGGGCGGCAGCGAGATGTTCTCGATGGTGAACTTCACCAGCGCCAGCCCCATGGACTTGAACTCGAGGTCCATCGCGCCTTGGGCTTTGGTCCCGATCTCCATGTAGTTGGCCGCGAGATCCAATGCAGGCACTTTGGACGCGCCGAGCACATGGGTGAACGCGGAGATGAGCCGCGACTTCAAGGTCTCTTCGATCTCGTCGGTGGTGAAGTGGCCGTCGGTGCCGACGATCTCTTCCATGAACTTCTTGGGGTCGTCGACGCGCAGGCTGTACATCCCGAACGCCCGCAGGCGCACCGCGCCGAAGTCGGCGTCGCGCAACATGATGGGGTTCTTCGTGCCCCACTTGAGGTCGGGGTATTGCTTGGTGTTGACGAAGTAGATCTCGGCCTTGAACGGCGACTCAAAGCCGTACTTCCAACCCTTGATGCGGGTCAGCACCGGCATGTTCTGCGTCGACAACGTGTGCAGGCCAGGGCCGAACACATCCGCGATCTGCCCTTCGTTGACGAACACCGCGGCTTGTCCCTGCCGCACGGTGAGCTTGGCCCCCATCTTGATTTCGTGGTCGTCGTCGGGGAAGCGCCACACCAACGTGTCGTTGGAGTCGTCGAGCCACTCGATGATCTCGATGAGCTGGCTTTTGATGAAGGAGAGGATTCCCATGATGACCTCCTGAAGTCGGGACGGCGCGAGGTTGGATCGCGACGCCGGGTCTTTCAAGCGTCGGCGAGGATGGCGGTGGTGTCCCGCACCACACCGAGCTTGTCCTCAATCTGTTGCCGAAGGTCCTCGCCGGCAAGGGTCTTTTCGGTCCGCTCGATCTCGGCCTCGATCTGTTCGGCCAGGGCCGCCAAGTCTCTAAGTGCTTGAAAGTACTCGTCTTTTTCACGGCCGGCGGCGAGCTTGCGGGCGATGGCGAGCGCCTCATCGCGCAGATCGTCCAGGCTGTCGTCGAGGGCTTGCGCCGAGGCGGCCACCAGGTCGTCCTGGGCCAGGCGCAGGCTCGCCGCCGCCGAGGCGGCGATGGCGGTGGCGAAAGGCACCCGCGCCGCCTCCGGCAGGTCCTTGTGCACCGCGCGCGCGGCCGCGAAGTCGTCGGCGTACACGATGGCGCTCTCGTCGGGGGCGGGGAGCAAGTGGTCGTCGGCCACCGGTTTGCGGCGGCGCAGGGCGAGCACGGCGCCGGCGGTGAGCCCGGCCAGGCCCCCGCCGAGCAAGTCGAGGGCGATCAGCCCGGGAAAGGCCACGTAGGCGCCCGCGCCGACCGCGACCCCCACGGTGAGCGCCAGCGGCGACAGCATCGCGCGGGTCCCGACCCGGTCGGCGCCCTGCTCGACCCGGGCCTTGATCGGGATGCGCGCGAACCGGGCGGCGAGGGCGGCGGCGATGTCGGGGTCGAGCCCCTGGACGAGCACGAGGTTGCCGCGGGCCATGCCCTTTTCGTGGTGCACGGTGTCCGCGCCGGGGAAATACAGGGCGATGAGCTCGAGGGCGGCTTGGCGAAAGGCGCTCGATGCCACCTCGGGCAGCACCACCGCGCGGTCTCCCGTCGAGGGCACGAGGGTGAGCCCGCCACAATGGCGGCACAGGCCGGAGAAATCTGCGGCGGGTTTTTCGCAACGCAAACAGCGCGGGCCGGGCATGCGCGAGGGGCTCGCACGCTGGGCCGGGGCGTTCAAGCCGGCGCGGCGGTCAAAAACGGACAAGCGGCGGGCGGGACACTACAGTGGGGGGCAGGAGCCGAAAGCCGCATGAACTGTTTTTACCACTACGATGTGCCCGCGGTCGGCGTGTGCCGCTCCTGCGGCAAAGGCGTGTGCCGCGACTGCGCCGCCGAGGTCAAAAACGGCATCGCCTGCCGGGACATGTGTGAAGAGCGCGTCGAGTTGCTCAACGCCATCGTCGACAACAACAGCCGGGTGGTGAAGGTGGCCAAGCTGCAGAGCCGCCGCGCGGGGCGGGCGCTGCTCTTTTTCGGCGCCGCCTTCGGGGCGGCCGGGGTCGCGTTGCTCCCGCAATCGGTGGTGCTCGGCGGCATCATGACCGCGCTGGGCGCGATGTACGGCTACTTTGGCTACAGCCGCATCAAGGAGCAAAAAGCGCTCCGGGTGCCCGGCGAAGAGGCCAAACACGCCATGGCCAGCTTCCAGTTGCCCCCGGGCTCGCTCGACGACGACCCCCAGACTTCGTGATCGGCTTGCGCCGGGCCACTTGACGGGCCGGCGGCCTGACCCGATAACGCCGGCCGGAGGTTCGCCCATGGCCCAGACTGATCTCACCGACGAGCAAATCACCACCTTCGCCGCCGGGCTGTACCAGCTCGCGGTGGTCGACGGCGTCGACGAGAGCGAAGTCCAAGTGATCAAGGACTTCCTTCAAGAGGTCGGCCAAGAGGACAAGATCGGGGCGGTGGACCGGCTGGAGTTCGACCCCGCGATGCTGCCCTGGGTGTTCGAGACGAGTTTTTTGCGCCGGGTGTTCTTGAAGACGTGTTGGGCGCTGGTCAAGGCCGACAACAAGGTGTCCGACAAGGAGCGCGATCTGATTCAGCAGTACGCCGCCGAGCTCGGGCTCGAGGCGGAGCTGAAGTCACTCGAGGCCGACGCCGGCGGGCTGTGACCGCGGCGGACCCGGCCGACGGCCGGCCGGCATGTCATCGCCGTCATGCCTAAACATTGTAAAAACCGCAGAAAAAAAGCGCCCCGGTCAGGGCGCTTTTTTGGCTTCTTCGGCCGACCGCTCAGCTGCGCGGGGTGGCGGTGGACTGGCCGGCGTCTTTCCAGCCTTTGATGCCCACCGGGAGCACGCGCACGTCGGTGTAGCCGTCTTTCAGCGCACGCTTGGCCGCGGTCTTGGACGCGCTGCACTTGGTGTTGGAGCAGTAGAACACCTGGGTCTTGGCTTTGTCTTGGCCGAGCACCTTGGTGTCGTACTTGGCCGACGACGTGAGCATCACGCTGCCGGGGATCACGCCCATGCTGGCGCGGGTCTTGTCACTGTTGACGTCGACGGTCTGTACGGTCGCGCCTTTGCTCTTGGCGTTCTGTTGCATGAGGTCGGCGAGCTCCGCCACCGTGACCTTCTTGATCGCGGGCTTCTTGTCGTTCTGCGCGGTGGTGGCTTTGTCGCCCCCACAGGCGAGGGTGGGCACCGCGAACGCGAGGGTGGACAGGGCGACGGCCGAGAGGATGAAACGCATCGAAAACTCCTTGGGCTCAAAAACCGGGTGAAAACACCCTAACCGCAGACGCCGCCGGGCGCAGGAGTGTTTCAACCGACGTGGATCAGGGCCGTCACCCCGCGGTCTGGTTGTCCAGCTTCGCGCTCTCGGGGAGCAGGCGGGGCCCGAGGAACAGGATCATGGCCGCGATCATCACCACCAGGGGGGGCGGGATGAGCCCGGTCGGGTTCCAGACGCCCACCGCGCCGAGCGCGACCGCGGCCAGGCGCGTGCCCCACCGGGCGAGGGTGAGCTTTTTGTGGTCCGCGCAGAGCTCGCCGCGCATCGCCCCCGACGGGCCGTGGACCCGGATGTGGCGGATCGCGCCCCGGCTGTCTTGGTAGTGGGTGGTCCACAGCGGGGTGAGCAGCAGGGTCCAATTCTGGTTGTCGTAGCGGGCGTCGATCTTGACGTTCTGGATGTGCTGGGCGCCGCAGGCCGCTTGCACCAACTGCGTGATCTCCTCGTCGAGGCTGTCTTGGGCGCGGTTCCAGGCCTCGGCCTGCGAGAGGTTGGGCAGCATCACCGCCCCCTGGGCCACGTCCCCGGGTTGGTACGGCCGGTGGTCATCGCCGTCGAGGGGGCCGAGCACGCTCTCGATGCGGCGGTGCTCCACCAGGGCGGGTGCAGGTACATTGTCGATGTGCCGGGCCAAGGTGCCGTGGCGCGGCTCCCAATCGATGTGGGTGCGGTTGATCTTCTGTACGTCCCATCCGCCGGCCACGCGGCGTTCGCGGTGGGTCTCGACGTCGTAGTCAAACCCCGCCTGGCACGACCAGGACCCGTGCACGTCGCTGTCCACCTGCCACCGGCACACGAACACCGCGCGCAAGCGGTCTTCCAAGCGCCGGGGGTCGAGGTCAGGGGGACGCAACGCGGCGGGGATGCGCGCGAGGGCGCGGCGCAGGGTGCGGGCCACCGCCTCGCGGGAGGCGGCGTTGGTTCGGATGTGTTCGGGCGCGGGCACGCGAAAGGACGCCTCGGAGAGCGTTCCGGTGGTGCCGCACCAGGGGCATTGGGTCGCTTGGGGCGCGGGAAGCAACCAGCGACATTGGCAGGCGGCGCAGGCCCGGGCCAGGTGGTCGACGCCCCAGGACGCGCCGGTGCTCGGGAGCGCGGTCATGAGGGGCCCCCGGCTTTTTTGGCCTGTTGCCAGTCGAGGTACAGATAAAGACCCACCCCCGCGGACACGATCAGGCCCCAGGTCGACAGGGACGTGTGACGGGAAAACCCCTCCTGCAGGATCTGGCCGGCCGTCCACAGCGCGGCCCCGGGGGCGAGCAGGAGGGCGGCGCGTTTTTGGAAGGCCCGGGCATCGAGCGGCTTGTGGCCGACGACGCGGGCATCGGTGCCGTGCACCATCACGTCGAACCAGTCGTCCTTGAAGCGGTACCGCCCGATGTAGACCGGGAGCAGGACGTATTGCCAACGCTCGCCCTCGTAGGTGATTTCGCTGGTGAAGTTGCGGTGTGATTGGCCGGCGAGCTTGCTCTGGGCCGCGGCGTGGGCCTGGTCCCGCCAGCGGTGGCGGGCCCGGGCGAAGGCCACCGGGAGGTTGACGGTGGGGCCGCGGGTCTGAAACCCGGCCATGTACTCGGGGGCGAAGTCCACCGCCTGGGCGAGGGGAAAGGGATAGAGCTGGTCGACGAGACGCTCGTCGAGGTCGTTCACCGCGGGCTCGAGGTCGCCGGACACCCCGATGCGCTCGGTGCCCGAGCGGGGCTCCCAATAAGTCTGGCGGTTGTCGCCCGAGCCACGCGTGACCTTGACCTCACAGTGCCATTGCACGCGGATCGTCGACCCGAACACCCACCATGGCAGGTACACCCCCTGCAGGTGCAAGGACTGGATCGCGCGGGGCAGCCCCACGGGTTGGTATTTGCCTTCCCGCAGCCACCCGCTGATCACCTCGCGCGCGCCGGCTTCGTCGACGACGAAGGGCAGCACGGAGCTCGGCCGGAGCTGTTCTTGGCTCGCCCCCTGGGCCACGATGTGGGTCGACAGACAGAACGAACACTCCGTGACCTGGGCCCGGGCCTCGACGACCACGGTGGCCCCACACCCTTCGCAGTGGACCTCGGTGCGGCTCGCGCCCCAGCCGCGCTTCATCTCGTCGAGGGTGGCCACCCGGAACTCTGCTTTGCCCTCTTCGACGGACACGTTGGTGGCGCCGATGGTGCTCTTCGAGGCGCACGCCGAGCACACCAGCGCATGCTCGCCGGGGGCGTACGCCGCGGGGGCGCCGCACCGCTCACACCGCAGGTCGGGGGGCGGGGCCACGTCGTCGGGGGGCGGGGCGGGGGCGTAGACCGAGATGCCGGCCAGCGCCGAGTCGACCTCCACAAAACCGTCGGGTGGCCGCCAGGACGACGCGCTCACGAGTTGCTCCTTGAATGAGGGCCTGCATCATGGCGGAGCAGGCCTGGTTCAATCAAGGGTGCGGCGGGGCGGGACGCAAGGGGCGATCCCGCCAAAACCAGAAGACCCCCCTCGAGCGGCTTTCGTCGTCGAGGAGGGTCGCGGCGCGTCCGGCGAACGGTCAGACGCCGGCTTCTTTGAACGACATGTATTTCTGCTTTTTGCGATCCCACATCTGGCATTCGCGCACCGCGCGGAAGAAGTACCCAAAGGAGAACTTCTCTTCGCGCAGCTCCGGTCCATATTCACTGTTGCGGATGGCCTCGGTGGCCGCGCGCAGGTGATAGCTGGGGATGGTCTGCAACACGTGATGGGGCACGTGCACGTCGATGTTGAAGTGCACGAACGAGAGCAGCCGGGGGAAGTACACGTTGATGGTGTTCTCGAACTGGCCCTTGTAGGGGGTCCACGCCTTCTGGTCGTAGAACTTCGTGTCCGCGGTGGTGTGGTGCAGATAGGTGTAGGTGCTCATCCAAATCTGAAGCAAAAACGCGGGGATGAGCCAGAAGTGGAAAATCGTGAACGGGTTGTGGCTCCACCAGATGAGGCCGGCGGAGATGGCCACGAAGGCGAGGCCGAGCACGGCGATGGAGAACTTCACCTTCTTGGCGTGGTCGGCCTTGTAGTACTTGCGCGGCTGGAAGTGGTGCAGCACGAGGTGGGCAAACGAGCCGAGGAAGGGGGCCCACCGCGAGATGCGGTAGATGCGCGCCATCTTGGGGTCAACCTTCTTGAGCTTCTTGTAGAGCGCGGGGGTGAGCGGCAGCCAGGCGTTGTCGTAGTAGATGCCCTCGTCGCCTTTGAAGTTGTTGGTCAGCTGGTGGTGGGCGTCGTGGGAGTGTTTCCACGCCCAGAAGGGGTAGAGCGTGGGGAGGAAAAAGATGTGCCCCCAGAAGGTCATCCACTTGCGGCTCTTGAGGATCGAAAAGTGCGCGCAGTCGTGGCCGATGACGAAGCACGACGTGAAGGTGATGCCCCCGATGAACCACGAGACCGGCCACAGGTACCAAAGGCCTTCGGTCCAGGTCCACCACGCGAAGGCGGTGCTGCCGGCGAACAGGGCCGCGCAGGTGGTCATGTAGAACACCGCCTTGAGGAAATGGGGGGAGCGGATGTGCTCGGGGATCACCGACCGCAGCCGGGTGAGGTTGGCGTGGGGCAGCTTGTCCGCGTCGAACGCTTCGCCGCCTTCGAGGGCGGTGAGTTCAGGGGGGGCGGTCAGCTCGCTTTGCACGGCGGCGGTCATGGCGATCACCTCAAAGTCGGGGGATGTGGGATACCTAACATGCGAACCCCAGAGGGGAAGGGGGCGGACGCGGGTTGTCAGGGGATTTTTATATAGTCTGACTATGGTTATAGGGGTTCTGGATGGTTGAAACCAGACTATTGGCGTTTCCCTGGGGCCAAGACACCGCTTGGCTCCGCGTGGGTGTGACCGCGGACGCGGCGGTCACCGGGGTGTTTTTCGCCCCTCCCGGGGAGGCGGCACCGGCGGACGGGCCGTTCGCGCCGGTGGCCGAGGAGCTGGCCGGGTATTTCGCCGGGACGCGCCAACGCTTTGAGGTGGCGTTGGCCACGACCGGGACCCCGTTTCAGAACCAGGTGTGGGCGGCGTTGCGCGAGATTCCGTTCGGCCGGACCACGACCTACGGGGCGATCGCAACGGCATTGGGCCTCACCCACGGCGCCCGCGCGGTGGGCCTCGCCAACGGCAAAAACCCGGTGGGCATCATCGTGCCCTGTCACCGGGTCATCGGCCGGGACGGCACCCTGACGGGGTATGCCGGCGGTCTCGACAACAAACGCAAACTGCTGGTGCACGAGGGGGCGATCCTCGCCTGACCCGCGGCCGGGGGCGGCCGTATACTGCGCGCGGAGGTGGGCATGGGGTGGGTCAAGATTCCCAAAGAGCACAACCAAATGTTCCTGGAGCTGGCGCCCACCGGGCGGGGCATTGACACCATCGCGATGTTCGGCGGCATCTGCTTGACCGTGAACGGCAACATGACCGCGGGCACCTGGGGACGCGGCATCATGGTGCGGCTGGGCGAGGCCGATGCCACCACCGTGCTCGACGAGGAGGAGGGGGCGGAGGCCTTCTCGCCGATGAAGAACTGGTCGAACCCCCAGTATGTGGCATTGCCGGAGCAGGTGTGGGACGACCGCCGTCAGCTGATGCGCTGGCTCGACCGCGCGGTGGCGTTTACCCGCACCTTGCCGCCGAAAAAGAAGAAGAAACCTGCGGCGAAGAAAACCGCGAAGAAAACCGCGAAGAAGACCGCGAAGAAGACCGCGAAGAAGACCGCGAAGAAGACCGCGAAGAAAACGCCCGCGGCGAAGAAGAAGCCCGCCGCGAAAAAGGCCAAACCGGCTCGGGCCAAAAAGCGGGCCTAGCATGTGGTTGGTCGATGAGGACTTGGCCCGTTTGATCGAGGCCGATCAGGCGGAGAGCGCGCGGCATTTTGTGCGGATTCAGGCGGCGCGGCACGCGGGGCCGGCCTGGATTGAGGTCGCGGGGGGCGTGGCCGCGTTCGGCGGGCCGTTCGCGGGCCCCAACGTCGGCCGGGCCTGGGGGCTCGGTCTTCACGGGCCGGTCACCGCCGACGACGTGGACCGCGTCGAGGCCTTTTACGACGCACAGGGAGCGCGCACGGAGTTCATGGTGTGTCCGTTTGCGGACTGGTCCCTCGACGAGGAGCTCGGCCGCCGGGGATATCGTGCCAAGCGGTTCGAACAGGTCCTGGTGGGGCGCGCCGAGGACGTGGCCGGGGCCATCCCCGACGACCTGACCATCGAGCCCTGCCATGACCCGCTCGTGTGGTGGGAGACGACCCACGAGGCGTTTGGGTTCGGGCCCGACCGGCGCGACTGGTTTGTCGAGGTCGCGCGTTCCGTGCTCTCGGCGCCGTCGCACGCGTTTGTGGCCCGGCAGGGCGGCCAGCTCGTCGGGGGCGGGGTGGTGTTCGTCGGGGCGCAGGCTGGCTATCTGCTCGGGTGCGGCGTGCCCCCGGCGCACCGCGGGCGGGGGATCCAACGCGCCCTGGTCGCGGTCCGGGGCCATGTCGCCCTCGACGCGGGGCGGGAGTGGGTGTTCGTCGGCTGCGCGCCACAGGGCGCGTCGTGCACCAACCTGCAGCGGGCGGGGCTGCGACCCGCCTACACCGCGGTCGTGATGACCCGTCCCGCCCAGGCTTGATGCAACAGCATTGTGCGGGGTTGTGCGCAGGTCACGCCCGCGGGCAACGCGCGCCGGACCGGACCGAAAACAGCCCGGCAACAAGGACGGTTATGACGCGCATCCACCAGCCCACGACCCCCCGCACGCAAACCCCCACAAATACCCACACGCCCTCGACGACCACCGGCCCCGCCGCGGACAGCCCCGCGGCCCCCGGCGCGCCCGGCGCCGTGAGCGTGATGACGCTGCCCCAGGACGCGTACCAGGCGGGCCCGGCCCCGACCCAGACCGCCCGCCCGACGTCGCCTCCCGGCGCGCCGGCCGCGCCGGCCTCGGCGCTGTCGGATCAGCTCGCGGCCCAGCGCGCGACCACGCACGCCCGGGGCATCAGCCCGCGCGCGGGTGGCCAAGAGGCGGCCCCCGCCGAGGACATCAGCCCCGCCCAAGCCGCCGCGGCCGCCGCCGCCCAGCGCCCCGTGGACTGGGAGCACCCCGAACAAACCCTCGACCAGATGAGCCAGGTTCATGCCGACGGCACCGGGCAGACCGAGTGCGGGGCCGCCGCGGTCGTCGGCGGCGCGGTGTTGCAAGGTCCCGACGGCGCGGCCCACGCCCGCGACCAGCTGTTCCGCCGGACCGAGACGCTGTCGCGCGACCCCGACCCCGACGTGCGCGCCCGCGCGGCCGAGGCGCGCGAGACCCTCGAAGGGCTGCCCCCAGACCCGCAGAGCTGGACGCACGGCGACGTCGAGCGGTTGCAGCACGGGACCTACCAGGTCGGTCGTGCGCAACAACTGCAAGACGGTGGCCTGCGCCCGGACGGTCAGTTGACGACGACCGACGTGCGCAGCCTGCGCGACCTGACCTGGCAAGGGCAGCCCCGCTACGGCATCGAGCAGCCCCACGGCCGGACCCGGCGCGTGCCCGTCGACGTGCACTGGCGCGGCGAAGGCCACTTCGTGCTCGCCCAAGGGCGCGCGGGGCGACGGGACCCCCACGCCGATGGGGCGCGGGTGCGCGAGCTGTATGACCCGTGGCCGCAAGCCGACGGCACCGCGTACAGCCAGGCCGCCGACGGCGGCCGCGAGATGCGGCGCGTGCTCACGAGCGAGCGCGATGCCCAAGCCCACGCGGGGGACGCGGGGAGCGCGGCGGACGTCGACCGCTTCGACCCCGAACGCACGGGCCTGGTCAACGAGGTGCGTCGCCAGGCGACCGATGCGCTCCAGGACCTGGAGGACGTGCACATTGACCTGCCGCCGATGACGCCCGGCGCCCCGGACTGACGCCGGTCAGGGCGGGTCCTGCGCGGCAATGCCATTGGCCTTGCGCGTGCGGGCGATGTGCCGCCAGATGCGGCGCCGCTCGTCCTCTTCGTCGAACAGGTAGTGCCGGACCTCGACGAGGATGTCCTCGTCGGGAAAGGCCTGCACCAACGCCGCGGCGCGCCCGTTGCCCTCGAAGGTCACGTAGCGACCGTCCTCGAGCTGCACGACCTGGATGCCGGTCACGGACTTGAACGCCGCGAGTTCTTCGCGGCCCGCGGTGAGCTCCTCGGAAAACCGCATGCCGTTGGCCTCGATGATCGAAAACGCCGCCCGGGCCGCGTCCGCGCGGGCCTGTGCTTTCTCCTCGGCGCTCGGCCGGTTGATGGGGTGGATGGGCACGAGCTTTTTGTGGGGCACAAAGAGGTGCTCGACCGAATCGGACCGCGCGCGAATCTCGGCCACCACCTGGGCGAGCAGGAGGTCAGGCACGTCCATCGCGGCGAGCTCGGGCAGCTTTTGTACCCCCCATTCAAAGAACGACGCGACCTTGCCGAGCAGGTCGTCGTCGTCGTCCCCGTGCGCGGCGGCGGCGCTCTCGGTGTCGAGGCGCATCACCTCTTGGTGCACCGCCCGGCGCACCTCGCCCTTGGGCCGGTCCTCGATGAGCGCGGCCAGGCGCCGCAGCGTTTGCAGCTGGCTGAGCCGAATCTCGTCGCCGCGGGCGGCGAACCGTTCGGCCAGGGCGTCCCAGTCGGGGGCCTGGTCGAGGCTCTCGTTGGGGCCGGGCGCGGGCTCGTCGGGGGGCGTCTCGTGCCCGGCCGCGGGGGGCGGTTTGTCGTCGGGGCGGGGGCGGGCCCGGGCCCAGGTGAACATCGCGGCCAGGACCCCGACGGTGCCGATCACAAAATAGCCCCAGTGACCGCGGAGGCCGAACATCAAACCCCGGGTCCAGAGGTGGTCGGCGGCGACCACGGTGGCCGCGGCCACGAGGTGCACGATGGCGCCGAGGGCGATGTTGGCGCTGAGGAGGTTCTTGGTGACCTGCCGGCGGAGCAGCAACGCCAGACCCACGCCCGCGACGAGGAACGTGCCGGACAGGAGGGCGAGCATGACCTGAACCCGCGGGTCGGCGGTGGCGAGCAGCCAGGCGTACCCCGCGAAGGTTCCCGCGATGGTGGCCACAAACAGGCGCAGTCTCCAAGGGTCCATCGGGTCTGGACCATAGCAGCCCGCCGGCCTAGCAGACGGCATGCAAAAGCCATCGCAAAAGCCGAACGATCCCAACTTCTCCTCGGGCCCGTGCAAAAAGCGGCCCGGCTATTCCCTCGCCGCGCTGGATACGTCCTGCCTGGGGCGCAGCCACCGCAGCACGCTCGGCAAGAAAAAGCTCGCCGAGGTCATCGAGAGATCCAGGAACATTCTGGGCATGCCCAGCGACTGGCGCCTGGGCATTGTGCCCGCGTCGGACACCGGCGCGGTGGAGATGGCGATGTGGGCGATGCTCGGCCCCCGCCCGGTGAACGTGTTGGTGTGGGAGAGCTTCTCGGGCGGCTGGGCCACCGACGCCCAAAAGCAGCTCAAGCTCGACAACCTCACCGTCACCGAAGTGGACTACGGCAAGCTGCCGGACCTCGACGCGGTGGACTGGTCGCACGACGTGGTGTTCGTGTTCAACGGGACGACCAGCGGCGTGCGGGTGCCGAACGGTGATTGGATCAAAGACGACCGGGAGGGGTTGGCGATCTGTGACGCGACCTCGGCTGCGTTCGCGATGGAGATGCCCTGGGACAAGCTCGACGTGGTCACGTGGTCCTGGCAGAAAGTCATGGGCGGCGAGGGCGCGCACGGGATGCTCGCGCTGTCGCCCCGGGCGGTGGAGCGGTTGACGAGCTTTGACTCCGGACGGCCGCTGCCGAAGATTTTCCGGATGCTGAAAAAGGGTGCGCTCAACGAGGGCATCTTTGAAGGGTCCACGATCAACACCCCGTCGATGCTCGCGGTGGAAGACTGCCTCGACGGGCTGCGGTGGGCGGAGTCCATCGGGGGGCGGTCGGCGTTGATCAAACGCTCCGAGGCGAACCTGGCCGCGCTGGACAAGTGGGTGGCGGGCTCGGACTGGTGTCGTTTTTTGGCCGAGGACGAGAAGACCAAGTCGAGCACCTCGATGTGTTTGACCTTCACCAAGCTGTCGGGCGATGCCGCCGCCGCGGCCCAGAAAAAGATGGTCGCGCTCCTCGACGAACAGGGCGTGGCCTACGACATCGGGGCCTACCGCGACGCGCCCGCGGGCCTGCGCATCTGGGGCGGGTCCACCATCGAGACCAGTGACATTGAGGCCCTTCTGCCCTGGTTGGATTGGGCCTACGCGGAAGCGACGAGCTGAGGGGCTCAGGCGTCGGCCTGAGGGGGCTCAGGCTGGGGCCTGGGGCTCAGCGCTCGACGAAGTCAGGGTTCGTGGTCCAGGTGGTGGTGGCCTGGGTGACGAACACCGAGTCGTTGGCGTAGGGCTCACCGCTGGGGCGGTTGAGCCCGGTGCAGGCCACCTCCACGGTGTCGAACTGTGCCAAGCGGTACCGCTGGGCCGCGAGGTCGCCGTCGAGGTACTGCACGTCGGGGTCAAAGCCCGGGTCGTTGAACTGCTGGTTGCGCAGCATCTTGCGGCAATCGTTGGACAGCAGCTGGTTGGTCACCTGATCGGGATGCTGAAACTCGATGATCGGGCAGTCGCCCACCGGGGACGTGGTCATGAACACGTGCCGGCGCGCCGAGGTGTACGCCCGGCATTTGCCCTGGCTCTCGCCCATGGGCCCGAACACGTCCTGGCCGTTGAGCACCTTGACCGACGCGTAGTACGCGCCGGTTTCGCCTTGGTAGACGAACACGCACCCCTCCGAGACCTGCGCGTTCTCCTCGAACGCGGCGTAGGCCACGACGTTGTCCGGGGGGTTGGCGTCGCATTCGTACGCGGGAGCGGCGTCGGCGGGCTGGGTGGACGGGCAGTTTTCGTCGCGGTCGTCGCCATCGTCGTCGACCCGGTCGCCGCAAAAGGTGATCGCGGGGGGACCGGCGTCGGGACCGCCGCGGGCGGCGCCGTCCCCATCACAGGCGAGGGCCCAGGGGCCGAGCAACAAGGCGGCAACAATCGCGCGCATGCCCCCAGTATGACACAGGCGAGACCCCCCACCGGGCGCCAAAACCGGCCCTGGCGCGCTAGACCTCGTCGAGACCCCGGAGGCATCCATGGCCAACAAGCTGTCCAGCGCCCCCTCGCCGCGTACGTTCGCGGAGGCGTACAAAAAAGAGATCCTCGAGCCCGCCCAGTCCCGGATCGCGGACAGCAGCGGGGCGGTGGACGCAGAGGCCCCGCTCCAAGGCGCCGACGTGCTGCTCCAGGGCGCGCTCAGCACGGCGGGGGGCCAGGACGTGGCCGCGTTTGTGGCCGCCCAGCGGGCGGCGGCCGAGGCGGCGGCGGCCGCGGTCTCGGGCGGGGATGGCCGGCTTTCGAAGGCCGATGCGCAGAATCTGCCCCAGGACATGCGGCTCGCGTACCACTACCTGCGCACCGGGGAGCTCCCCGCGACCAGCCCCGCGCCGACCACGCCCGCGCCGGCGAACGTGAACTTCTCGACCAACGTGATGAACGACGTGATGCAAAGCTACGGCATCACCGATCAGGCCGCGCTGATCGAGACCGCGCTCTCGCTCGGCGACGGCAACAACTACCTGAACCGGACCGAGCTCGAGGCGGCGGCGCAGGCGTTGCGGGACCAGGCCGTGGACCTGAGTACGTTCAGCTTCTCGGACAATGTCATTGCGAGTGTGATGGCCGAGTACAACCTGGGCGACAAGAACGCGCTCCTGCGCGAGGCGACCAAGCACGACGCGGACGGCAACCGCTACCTCAAGCGCAGCGAGCTCGAGGCCGGCGCGAAGGTGTTGAGCGGGTCGTTGCCTCAGCTTGGCATCATTTCCGACATCGACAAGACCTTGCTCCCCCCCAATCGGCCCAACGGGATGTTGCCCCCGCCGTACCCCGGCATTCGGCAACTTCTCGTCGAGCTCGAGGGCCCCACCGCGGGGGACGTGCACTACGTGACCGCGCGAGACCCGGCGAGCGTGGCCGCGGCCGACGTGGCGGGGTGGATGGCCAACAGCGGGCTGCCCGCGGGCAGCATCGACACCGGCATCAGCCCCCTGCCGTGGGTGACGCGCCCCGAGAAGGTCAGTGACATCTCCGCGCACTTCGATGCCGCGCCGGGGCAGAGCTTCGTGATGTTCGGCGACAACAGCCACACCGATCACGACGCGTACAGCGACGTCATCGCCAAGTACCCGGGCCGGGTGAGCGCGGCCTTCATCCACACCGTGAAGAACCGGCCGAACTTCGTGCCCCCCGCGGGCATGTACCTCATCGACAACTACGCGGACGCCGCGGAAAAGCTCCTCGAGCTGGGCGTCATCGACGCCGCGGCCGCCACCCGGGTGATGCAAGCGGCCCAGGTCGAAGGGCTGAACATCACCGACGCCGAGATCGCCCAGCGCATCGTCAACGCGGGCGGCTGACCGGCCCGGTCAAGGCAGGGTGAGCACCAAGCTGTAGTCGAAGGTGCAGCCGGGGCAGAAGGTCGCCGAGGCGCTCACGTCGAGGTAGTACACGCCGGGGCCCACCGAGACGTCGACAAGCTCGGAGCAGTGGTTGCTCAACCCGGCGATGTCGTCGTTGGAGTCGACGATGGTGACCCCGTCGTTCTCGAGCAGGATGAGCTCGGTGTCGATGTCGCCCTCCGGACCGCACGTGTCGGTGGGGCCGTAGGGCACGGTGACCTGAATGAGGCCCGCGTTGGTGACCACCAGCTGCCAGAGGTCGCGGTCGCCGGCCGCCCCGATCGCGCCCCAGGCGGCGTGCAGGCCCGGCCCGGAGATGAGGTTGCTGCCGTCGGCCTCGCCGGTGGTGTCGTTGGGCTCGATTTCGGCTTGACCGAAGTCGCACGTCGACGGGCAGCCGTCGCCATCGACGGTGTTGCCGTCGTCGCACATCTCGCCCGCGGCGTCGTCGACGATGTTGTTGCCGCAGGTCTCGTCGCTGTCACACGACGCGGCGCAGCCATCGCCATCGACGGTGTTGCCGTCGTCGCACACCTCGCCCGCGGCGGGGTCGACGACGTTGTTGCCGCAGGTCTCGTCGCTGTCACACAGACCCGAGCAGCCATCGCCGTCGGCGGTGTTGCCGTCTTCGCAGACCTCGCCCAGTTCAGGCGAGAACACCCCGTCGCCGCAGTAGAAGAACTGGGAGCAGTCGGCCGAGCAGTAATCGCCATCCGCGGTGTTGCCGTCGTCGCAGGCTTCGCCGCTGTCCTGTACGCCGTCACCGCACCCCGGGGCGGGACAGTCGGGGTTGGCGGGGTATTCGTCGATTCCCCCTTCGCAGTGTTCGGTGCCGTCACAGACGAGGAAGTCTGCAATTTCATTGTTGGCGTCGCACACGAAGGGCTGCTCGGTGCATTGGCCGAACGTCACGGGGCTGCCCGGGCCGGTGAAGACGGCACACTCCCCGAGGCACTCCGCGTCGTCGAGGCAGCCGGTGGGCAGGCACACATCGAACGCGTCATTGCTGACGCAACCGTGCGCGGGGGCGCAGATGTTGGGCTGGCCGGTGCAGTCGGTCAGGCACAGGCCGGTGCCGGTCCCGTCGGGGGTGTACAGGTCCACGCACCGGGCCCCGACCGGGCAGTCGTCGAGGTTCGAGTCGCAGTGCTGCGAGCACGAGCCGCCGGGTTGGCCGAGGCCGGCTTCGTCAAAACACGCGGGCGCGCCGTTGGCGGCGGTCATACAGTCGGACGGGGCGGTGCAGGGCTGGCCGAGCCCCTGGAATGCAGCGGCATTGTCGCAGGCGGGGTCGGTGGCACAATCGGGGTCGAGGCAATCGAGGAAGCCGTCGGCGTCTTCGTCGCCATATGTCCCGCAGTCCTCGGCCGCGGGCACGCACAGGTCGTTGGCGCAGGTCAGGCCCAGGTGACAGTACCCACCCCCCGTGCACGCGCAGTCCATGTACCCCGGCGCGCAGTCTCCATCTCCATCTCCATCTCCATCTCCATCTCCGTCGCCATCCCCATCCCCATCCCCATCTCCGTCTCCGTCGCCATCTCCGTCACCGTCGCCATCACCGTCGCCGTCCCCGTCCCCGTCCCCGTCTCCATCGCCATCACCGTCCCCATCTCCATCGCCATCACCGTCCCCATCACCGTCCCCATCTCCGTCTCCGTCCCCGTCGCCATCCCCGTCGCCGTCCCCGTCTCCGTCGCCATCACCCGGATCGACGCAGGTGTCGCTCAGGCAGGACAGGTCGCCATCGCACGCGCCCCCGGCCGTGCAGGGGCAGCCCTCTGACCCCACCACGCAGTCTTCCGGGCAGCCGGACAGGGCGAGCAAGACAGGAAACAACACAAGGACAAACAAAAACCGTGGCGCAGATGTGAACATGTCCACATCGTACGCCACGGCTTGCGCGGACGAAACCCGGGGCCTACTCCGCGGGCTTGGGCGCGATGCGCAGGACCTTGTCCTGCTCGCTGTCGACGAGGTAGATGCTCCCGTCGTCGGCGATGGCCATGCCCATCACACACCCCGCGCCCAACCCGGTCTCGAGCCAGTCGAGCAAGTTGCCGTCCTTGTCGAACGCGTAAATGATCGAGGAGTCGTAGTCGGACACGTAGAGGATGCCGTCGTGCATCTCGAGGCCCGAGGGTTTGCCCATCCCGGTGACCGTGTCCCCGTCGACGAGGGTGGTGAGCACCGCGTCGTCGACGCGGTATTGCTCGCCGGTGCCGAAGCCGCCGCCCGAGTCGTAGTTGGGAAACACGTTCGACCCGCGGGTGCCCGTGGTGGTGTCGAGCACCGCGATCCGGTTGTTGCCGGTGTCGGCCACGTACAGCAGCGAGCTGGTGTGGTCGAACACGAGGTGTGAACTCACTTCCGGCACGTAGGACACTTCGCCCTCGACGTAGCGGGCCACGATGCCGTCGCTGTGGTCGACCCCGGCGAGGTCGTGGTCATCGACAAAGTCATACCGCGTCAGGGAGCTGTGGTAGCCGTCGAACACCCAGTACGCGTTGCCGACCTCCCAGGCGATGCCCACCGCGTTGGGGCTGTTGTGCAGCATGTCCATGTGGCTGGCGTGGCCGCCTTCGAACACCGCGGCGTCGGCCGGCCACAGGGTGGGGCCCATGAAGTCGGCGGGGGTGCCGCCTTGCGACACCGGGCCCTGGGTCTCCTCGTCCTCGTCGTGGGCGGTGGCGAAGTTGGGGAAGGCGGGGTCGTCGGAGAACGCGAGCGCGGAGGGGCGGGCGAGGAAGTGGAAGTTGCCCGGGCCGTTGTAGAGGCCGGCCCCGATCACCGCCGCGGTGGGCTCGAACAGCACGATCACCGCGCTGGCCCCAAAGGTCATGCCCTGGCTGACGATCCAGAGCTGGTCGGGGTTGCGGGGGTGGAACTCGAGGTCGCGGGGGCGGGCGAGACCCACTTCGCCCCCTGCGATCTCGGTGAGCTCGACCTCGTCGATGGAGTGGGTGTAGTTGCCGAGGACCGGGAGGCCGGCGGCGGATTCCGGCTCGCTCTCGGGTTCGGCCTCGGGGCCCGCCTCGGGCTCGGCCTCGGGGCTGGCCTCCGGCTCGTTCACGTCGACGGCGACGCAGTTGTAGTTGTTGGGGTCGCCGGCGTCCTCCCAGTCGTAGCCGTCTTCGCAGAACACCTGGCCGTCTTCGCGGTAGCAGTGGCCGTCCGACGTGCAGAGGTCGTCTTGGCTGGGCGCGGGACACGCGACCAAAAGACAGGCAGAAATGGGGAAAAGCGCGACCGAGAAAAAGCGAATCATGAAAACTCCATCAGACGACTGAAATTCCCTAGCAGGGAAAATCCGGTCTGGCGATGGAGGTCGCGCGCGGTTTCGAGAACGCTCTCGTCGACGGTGGCGCAAATGATCCACCCGGCGACAACCCGCGAAGGCTACACGGCTTTTTCCGCGAACTCACTGCCGTCAAAGCTCAGCATCACCCGGCGATCGTCGTAGCTGGTGAGGATGTGCACCGGGCGTGTCCAGATTGCGTGGATGTTCTTCAGGGTGTCCTGGCCGTAGCCCATGTCGAGGTCGACGCCCTCGTGGTCGTGCTCGAGCAGGAGCTCGGCGCGGTTTTCGTAGTTGCCGTCGATGACCCGGATGACGGGCTGGCCAAAGTTGGTCAGCTGCTGGAGCATCTTTTGCTTCACCGCGTCAAACTCGCGGGTGTCGATCACGAACTGACGGCGCTTCTTGTCATACTCGTACGCAAAGAAACCGTGCTCACGGCAGAAGTCGAGGGTGAAGAACTCGTCCACAAACGTCACGTCGTTGTAGATCTGCCGGACCTGGAAAATCTTATCCCGGCCGAGGCCGAGCTCTTTGTCCCAGCGTCGACGTTCGGCCATGTCGTCGCACTCGTCCCACTCCTTGCCGAACCGGCCGCGGTTCCACCGGTCCTCGATGTCGCGGAAGAGCTCGAGACCCAGCTTGTACGGGTTGAGCGATTGCCGTGACATTTGCACCACCCCCGAGTGCTTGTCCGCGAAGTCGATGACCTCGGAGCTGTCCATGGCTTTTTCGGTCATGAGCTTGGCGTGCCAGTAGGTGGCCCAGCCCTCGTTCATGATCTTGGTCATGCCCTGGGGCGCGAAGTAGTAAGCCTCCTCGCGGAGCATGTCCAAGATGTCCCGCTGCCACCGGGTGAGGGGTGCGTACTCGAGGAGAAACAGCATCACGTCGCGCTCGGGGTCGCGGGGAAAGCGCTGCTCTTTTTGCGCCTCTTCCTCGGCCTTTTTGCGCTGGGCTTCGACGAAGGCCCGGGGGTTGATGTAGTTCTCCATGTACTCCCGGTCGGTGGGGAGCAGCCCGGGGACCCGATCGCGTTGGGTGGGCCGCTCGCGGTCCTCCTCGGGGATGGGCGCGCCTTTGCGCTTGATGAAGGGGGCGTGCACGTCGATGAGGTTGTCGATGGACAGCACCGCGTCGACGAACTTCTCGACCTCTTCGACGCCGTACCAGTCGATGTACCGGCGCATGCGGGTGGCGTGGTTGGCCATCTCGTCGATCATCTTCCGGTTGGTGTGCCGGAAGGTGAAGTTGTTCTTGAAAAAGTCGTTGTGGCCGGAGACGTGGCACATCACCAGCTTCTGGTCGGTGAAGCTGTTCGACTCGAGGAGGTAGGCGTAGCAGGGGTCATTGTTGATGACCATCTCGTAGATTTTGTGCAGGCCGTACTCATAGCTCTTCGACAGCCGCTCGTACTCCATGCCCCATTTCCAGTGTGGATAGCGGACGGGGAATCCCCCGTACGAGGCGACCATGTTGACCTCGTCGAAGTCGAGCATCTCGTAGAAACACTCGAACATGTCGAGGCCAAAGCCGCGGGCGTATTCTTCGACCTCTTGCTGGAGGTCGATGTACTCGGGGGGGAGGGGTCGGGCCATGGGGCGAGGGTAGCGGACCTCGTCGCCGGCGGGAAGTCTGAGCCGCAGGGGGCGAAGCGCCTGGCGGCCCGGGGCGGGGCGGGCCAGGGCGCGGGCCGGGCCATCGCCGGAGCCGGGGCGGCGACAGATTGGCACATCGGACGGGGGCCGACTTGGCCAAACGCGCCAAGCACAGGGCGGCTGTGACCGTGCCCACGTCGAGCGAGACGCAACCCGCAGGGGTTGGTCATCGTTGCGTCATACAGTGGCATACGGTCTTGCCGCCGCGGATGGATGTGCCACGAAGAGGGGTCCCCACAGGAGGAGGTCGGCGATGGCGTCAGAAGCAACCGCGAAGTCTGGGTCTGGAAAGAAACTGTTGATGTTTGGGTGTTTGGCCCCGGTCGTCGGGCTCGGGTTGTTGCTCGGCTTGGGGGCCCTGGTGCGCAACCTCAACGGGGACCTGCACGACGCGGCCGGGCTGTGTGGCGAAGACCTCGCCGACGGGACCTGGGCGCGGGGGGAGGGCGCGCCGCGGGTGGTGTCGTTTGTGAAGCGCCGGGGCGAGTGGGACTACAACTACAACAATGACATGCCGCGCGAGATCGAACGCGCCGACGGCCTCGACGACGCGGACCTTGTGTTGTGTCTCGACGAGGCGACGGTGGAGACGGTGGAGTCGTGTGCGTTCGGGCCCAGCCCGGACAAGGTGGTGGCGGTCTACACCCGCAAGCAGGAGACGCGCCCCGCGTGGCTGATCGATCCGGCGCGCCGGGTGGTGGTCGCGCGGCAGACGGTGCGCGGTGGTGCACCCGAGGCCTGTCCGGCCGAGGTCGGCGGCGGCGGCGGCGGCGGCGTGGGCATCAAGGTGTTGGGCATCCCGGTGGCCAGCATCGGCGGCCAAGGCGAGGCGGTGGCCGACAAGACCCTGCTGGGGTCCCCGGTGGGCAAGCGCCACGTGCGCGAGGCGTTCGCCCAGCTGGCGCGTTGAGGTCGCGCCCGGCGGCGGTCAGCGCGGCGTCGGGGGGGCGGTCAGCGACGGCCGGCCCGCGTGCCAGGCGGCGAGTCCTTGGGTCTGGACGTCGTCGCGCTCCAGCCAGCTGCGACCGGGGCGTTTGCGCAGCGCGGGGGTGACCACGTCGAGAAACGCGGTGGTGGCGGGCGGCGCGAGGCCGAGCTGGCGGGCTTGGCGGACGATGTAGCGGCGAACCAAGCGGTTCATGACCAACCCGGAGCAGGCGAGCGCGAAGTTGAGCGCGGAACGCAACGGCCCCCGCCCAAACACAAACACATTGGCCACGATGAGCAGCAGCAGCCCGGGGACGGCCAACCGGCGGAACACCATGGTGTCGTAGAGGATGTCGAGCAAGGCTTGGGCGGTGCGGTCGTCGACGTCGATGGCGCGGACGATCGAGGGCTGGACCGGGACCCCGCGGGCCACGGCGGTGGAAGGGCTCGAGGGCAGGTCGGGCGCGCCCACTACCGTCCGGCGGCGAGGAAGTCCTTGATGGACTGGTAGATGCCTTCTTTGTCTTTGATTTCCGAAGTGACCACGGCCTCGTGGGAGCCGAGGTGTTCGGTCAGGTCCTTGAGGAACTGACCGGACCCGTACGGGGACTCGACCTGGCCGTAGGAGAACTGGTTGGAAATGGGGAGCAGCCGGTCCTTGAGCACCGAGATGCACAGCCGGGTGTCGTCGATGGACCAGTTGTCGCCGTCGGAGAAATGGAACGGGTAGATGTTCCAGTCTTGGGCGGGGTAGTCGGCGTCGATGATGTCCGCGCACAGCCGGTACGCCGAGCTGATCATGGTCCCACCCGATTCGCGGGTGTGGAAGAACGTGTCGCGGTCGACCTCTTTGGCCACCGCGTCGTGGATGATGTAGCGCGACTCGAGACCGTCGTAGTTGCGGCGCAACCAGGTGTCGAGCCAGAAGCTCTCGATGCGCACGATCTCTTTTTGTTCTTCGCCCATCGAACCGGACACGTCCATCATGTAGATGATCACCGCGTTGGCTTGCGGCTTCTCGTCGATGCGCCAGGTGCGGTATCGCCGGTCGTCACGAATGGGGATGATCACCGGGCGGTTGGCGTCGTACGCCCCCATCGAAATCTGTCGTCGCAGCGCGGCCTTGAACGTGCGCTTGAAGTGCCGCAGCGACTCGGGCCCGACGTTGGTCACGCCCGAGTAGCGGATGCGGTCGGTGACAAGCTTGGACCCGCGGGGCTCGATGCGCGGCAACTCCAGCTCTTCGCCGAGCATGTCCGCGAGCTCGTCGAGGGACACGTCGACCTCGAGGCTGTGCTCGCCGGGGTCTTGGCCCGCTTCGCCAGGGCCGCCCTGGCCGTCGCCGGGCTCGCCCCCGGACACGGGGTCGCCGGGTTGGCCATCGCCCTGGCCCACGCCGCCCTGCTGCTGCCCGCCAAAGCGAAACCGGGGGAGGTCGATGCGGGGCACGGGGATGGTGATGGTGTCCTTGCCCTGCTTCCCGATGAGCTCGCCCTTTTTGACGTAGTTCTTCAGGTTCGACTTGATTTTGCCGCGGACAATGTCCTTGAACCGGGCGTGGTCGTTCTTGATGCGCAGGGACACACGGACCTCGACGAGAAAGGTCCTTATTCATACCGGAAAAAAAGCGGGGTGACCACCATGGCCACCCCGCCCCCCCAAGGCCATCGGGTGCGGGCCTCGGCAAGAACTCAAACCCGCTACATTTGGGGCTCGTCGGGGCCGCCCGACTGGCCGGGACCGCCCATGCCCTCGTCGCCTTCGCCCTCGTCATCGCACGGCGCGGGGGGCACATCGTCCGACACGCAGTCGGCGTGGGCCTCGAGCAACGCTTCGTCGCCGGTCAGCTCGAACAGGATCAACAGCTCATCGCAGGGATCGCCCGTGCACTGCGCGTGTTGTTCGAGGAACGCGGGGTCCTGGGTCTGTTCGAACATCAACAAGAACTCGTCACACGGGTCTTGCCCCGGCTCGCCACAGTCTTCGACCACCTCGACCGCGCCATCGGGTCCCATCACCTCGTAGACCGTGCAGGGGCTGTCCCCCACACATTGGGCGTGGGCCTCGAGCAAGGACTCGTCCCCGGTCATCTCGAACAGGATGAGCAGCTCGTCGCAGGGATCCCCGGTGCAGGCCGCGTGGTGGTCGAGGAACGCCGGGTCCTGGGTGCGCTCGAACATCAGCAGGTACTCGTCGCAGGGGTCCTCGGTGGGCTGGTCACACCACTCGACGATCTCGACTTCGCCGTCGTCCCCCATGATTTCATGGGCTTCGCAGGGGACGGGGGCATCGCCGATGCATTGGGCGTGGGCGTCGAGCAGAGACTCGTCGCCGGTGGCCTCGAACAGGACGAGCAGCTCGTCGCAAGGATCCCCGGTGCAGGCGGCGAAGTGGTCGAGCAGCGCGGGGTCTTGGGTTTGTTCGTAGAGCACCAAAAACGCGTCACAGGGTTGGTCTTCGTCGGGCGCGTCCATCCCCGGGTCATCTCCGTCGGGGGGCGCGGGGGGCTCGTCGCGCTCGGTCGGGCCATCGCGCGGGGGCGGGGCCTCCCCGTCGCCGGCGTGGTCATCGAGTTGTTCGGCGAGCAGGGCGAGCTCGTCCTCGAGCTGGTCGAGGTCGATCTCGACGTCACAGGCGGTGGTGAACGACAAGGCCAAGGCCAAGCCGATGGTGGTGTGCAGTCTGCGCATGTGTTTGCTTCTCCTTCACCCGACGCGATGTGCATGAGCAATCGCCGTGCCGGCGCGACCGGCGCGTGGGGAAGTCAGAAACCCATCGAGGTGTGGCTTCGAGGTCGCAGGTGGGGTGGCGCAAAAGCGCCTTTGTGCAGGGCGACGGTCTCACCTGTGACCAAGCCCAAAGATCGGGGCAGATCCGATGACGGATCGGGTCGGCTCGCGCCAAGGGGGCTCACGCCAAGGGCCGGTCCCCTCGTCGGAGAACGCCGTTGGCAAAGAGGACCCAGAGCACGCCGGTGCCGAGGATGGCCACCGACACCGTGCCGATGAGCGCGCCCCAGAGATACTCGTGGCCGCCGAGGGCCGTGGCCACCCGGGTGATGTCCGACGCGAGGAGCTGGCCGTTGCCGGGGTCGACCTTGTCGGTCTCGAACAGGTAGTCCCCGCGGCTGAATACATTCATGGATAGCTTCGCGGCCAGGAACAGCAGCAGGGTCTGGGCGAATGCCCGGCCCTTGATCGCCACCACCACGAACAGCAGCGCCAAAGGCGCGAGCCCGAGCCAGCCGGCGGTCCCGTCGACGAACACCACCAAGAGCACCCCGAGCACAACCCCGGTGAGGAGCAGGCCGATGCGGGACAAGCCGGCCCGCGCGGCGAAGAAGAACAGCCCGAACGCGGCCACCGCCGGGCCGAGCAAGCCGCCCGCGCACACGATGGCGTCGGCGACCCCGGCCGGCGATCCGGTGTGGGCCACGCCGCCGCCTCCCGAGAACAGCTCGAGTCCCGAGAAGGTCCCGCCGACGAGCAGCGCGGACAAGCCGTGGCCCATCTCGTGGGTGAAGGTGTCGAACAACAACAGCGGCCAGCCGAGCAAGCCCCCGAGCGGGAGCCAGGGCAACAGCAGGGTCAGCGCCACCGCGCTGGTCACGCTCCAGAGCAGGGCCCGTTGGTGGCGGTCGAGGTCGCCCATGGCGTCACGGTAGGGTCGCCCGCGGGCGCCGGCAAGGGCGCGCCACACCTACAAGCGGGCCTCGTCACGCCGAACAAAATCGGGGGAACAAAAGGGGCAGCGACATTGTTGTTCGACCCCGGCCTCGACCGCGGCGAGGTAGGTCTCGGCCAAGCGGGCGGCGACATCGGGCAGTTGCTCGTCGAGGGCGGCGTCGACCTCGAGCCAGGTGTGCTGGTCTTTGTGCGGCCGGTAGGCGGGGTTCCAGTCGCTGCCGTCGATCCATTGGGCGTAGCCATGCCCGCCGTGGAGCGGGAAGAATCGCTCGGGCGTGTCGCGGGCCATGGCCGGCCCGGGGACAAAACCGCAGGTGGCGAGGTCGGCGCGCAAGGGTTCGCTCAGCGGGTCTTGCCAATAAAAGCCGTACCAGTGCGCGCACACCTGGGCCGTGACCTCGGCCAGCCCGGCACAGCCGGAAAAGCCCACCTGGAAAAAGATGCGGCGCTCGCCGTCCTCGTCTTCCTCGGCGGTGAGGGCGGCCCGCGCGGGGCCGGCCCGCAGGTAGTCGCGCACCGCGCGCTGGGCGGGGTCGGGGTCCAAAAAGCGCCGCTCGATGTAGCGCTGGAAGGCGCGCGGGACTTCGTCGAGGGCGGCCACGTCGGGGAGGTGGGCGAGGCGCTTGGTGCCGAACTGCTCCCAGCGGGGCCCGGCGGTGCGGGTGCGTCCCAACAGGCGGTCGAGGAAACCGGGGGACACCTCCCGGGCGTCCAGCAATGTTTCTGTTTCGCCTTCGGCGACGAACGCGGCGCCTCCCACCGGCTACTCGCGCACCGCGGGGCGGAGGTAGTTGTTCACCACGTATTCGGCCCCGCGGCGGAACAGCTCTTCGTAGAACGCTTTGGTCTCGGCCGGCGTCAGCAGGTTGAGCGTGTTGTAGAACGCCTCCCGTCCGCCCCCGAGGTCGACCCGATCGGGGCCGGCCACCGCGAGGGCGAGCTCGGCCACGGGGACGCTGTAGCGCGCGGCCCCGCGAAAGACCGCGTCGTCGGTGGCGCAGTCCTGGAGCACGAGGTTGGTGTGGACAAACGCGCGGCCGCCCGTGTCTTCGGAAAACCGCGCGCCGAAGGCGTACACGTAGACCTCCGCGGCCATTTCACAATCGTCCGCGCCGGCGGGCCGAAGGCCCACCCGGGTCGACTCTGTGCGCAGGCTGGCCGCGAACAGGTCGGTCAGGGTCTGGCCGTCGAGCACATCGGCCGAGTCCTGTTGGTGGTCGTTGCTGCGCAGGTCGCTTTCGATCTTGTTGCCCGCGGCGTCGATGAGCGCGCCGGCGAGGCCGTGGCGTCGGAAATAGCGGCCGTTGCGTCCGGCGATGTCGGGGCCGTCGCTGGTGACGGTCACCTTCAGGAAGGTCTTGGCCCCGGGACGAAAATGCGGCTCGGGGGTGGTCGCGCAGGACCCACCCCCGAGGAGCACGAGGAGCACCCCCAGACGCGCCAGCCGCATCCGCTATTCCCCTTTGGCATCCCCGCGCGCGAAGATCGAGGCCACGAAGTTGAGCACGTCGGTGGCGCTCTCGTCGTTGTAGCCGTAGTTCTTGATCAGGCGCTGTTTGACGATGTCGATCTTGGCCTGGGTCTCGCGGTCGACGACGTTGGACACCAGGGTGGTGAGCTTGATGGTGTCCTTTTGGTCCTCGAACAACTTGAGCTCGAGGGCTTTGTGCAGCCGCTCATTGGTCCGGTAGTCGAACTTCTTGCCCTCCACCGCCAGGGCCCCGATGTAGTTCATGATTTCGCGGCGGAAGTCATCCTTGCGCGACTCGGGGATGTCGATCTTCTCCTCGATGGAGCGCATCAAACGCTCATCGGGCTCCTCGTCTTGGCCGGTGTATTTGTTCTTCACCCGTTCTTTCTGGGTATAGGCCTTCACGTTGTCGATGTAGTTGGCGCAGAGCTTGCCGATGGCGTCCTCGTCGGCGGAGATGGCGCGCTGGACTTCGTTCTTGACGATGTCTTCGTACTCCTGGCGGACCACCTGCAACAGCTCGGTGTAGCGCTTGCGGTCGTCCTCGTTGGTGATCAGGGTGTTGGTCTTGAGGCCGCCCTCCATCTCGTTGAGCACAAGGAAGGGGTTGATGCTGGTGTCGCTCTTGTCGCTCACCAGGGCATTGGAGATCTTGTCCTGCACATAGCGGGCGCTGATGCCGTTCATGCCTTCTTCGCGCGCGGTCTTGCGCAGCTCCTTGACGCTGTCCTCGGTGAAACCAGGCAGGCTCTTGCCGTCGTAGAGCTTGAGCTTTTGCATCAAGGTGAGGTTGTGGCCCTTGGGCTCCTCGAGACGGGTGAGCACCGCCCACATCGCGGCCATCTCGATGGTGTGGGGGGCGATGTGTTTTCCGCGGATGGTCTCGTTGTTGTAGTCCTTTTGGTAGATGCGGACTTCTTGGCTCAGCTTGGTGATGTAGGGGACGTCGATCTTCACCGTCCGGTCCCGCAACGCCTCCATGAACTCGTTGGACAAGAGCTTCTGGTACTCAGCCTCATTGGTGTGCCCGATGATGACCTCGTCGATGTCGGTCTGGGCAAACTTCTTGGGCTTGATTTTGTGCTCTTGGGTGGCCCCGAGGAGGTCGTACAGGAACGCCACGTCGAGCTTGAGGATCTCGATGAACTCGATGATCCCGCGGTTGGCCACGCAGAACTCCCCGTCGAAGTTGAACGCGCGGGGGTCGGAGTCTGAGCCGAACTCCGCGATCTTCCGGTAGTTGATGTCGCCGGTGAGCTCGGTGGAGTCCTGGTTCTTCTCGTCTTTGGGCTGGAACGTGCCCACCCCTTTGCGGTCCTTTTCCGAGAGGATGAGGCGCTTGACCCGCACGTGGCCGAGCACCTTGGACAGGTCGCCCTTGTAGTGCTCCATCAGCAGCCGCTGGATGTACCGGCTCGAGGGGTTGAGGTCGCCCTTGATGCGCACCGGCTGGTCGTCGGAGCCGATGCCGAGCTTTTGCAATGCTTGTGCACGCATGTCCCAGGGGATGAGCTTGAGGGGGTCTTCGTTCATGGGGTCGGGCACGACGTCGGCCCCGCCCGAGATGTGAGAGAGCGTCTCGGGGATGTGCCACTCGAACGAATAGAGCTTGCCCGCGTCGGTGGCGGAGTAGTGCTCGAGCCCTTTTTTCAACAACCGCGCGATGGTCGACTTGGAGCTGCCCACCGGCCCGTGCAGGAGGATGACGCGCTTTTCGGTGCCGTAGCCCATCGCCGCGCTCTTGAGCACGTTGACCAAGCGCATCAGGGGGATGTCGAGACCGAAGATCGCGTCCTTGCCCCCGTCGAACGGGTCGTCGAAGAACGGGTAGTGCACCACCTTCTTTTTGGAGTCGATGTACTCTTCGCGGCCGTAGGACAGCACCATGTCGTGCACACGCTGGAACGCGGTGCGGGAAACGCGCGGGTCTTGCTTCACAATGCCGAGGTATTCCTCGAACGTGCCCTCCCAGTGGAGGTTCTGGTACTCCTCGCGGTCTTGGAGGCTGGCGATGGTGGCGACGAAAGAATCGGGGGTGCTCACAAACAACTCCAGATGACAAAGCCGGTGCGGCTGGACCCGCTGGTTGTAGCACAGCCCGCCCCAGGGGCGGGGGGTCAGCGGCGCGCTTTTCTCCGGCCCCACCACAGCCCCAACCACAGCACCGCGCCCACCGCCGCATCGCCGGTGCCGGTGGCGCCGCACCCGAACAGGTTGGAGCCCGCGACTTGGTATTCCCCGACGGGGGTGTTCACGACGTCGCACTCTCGGTCCAGGCTGTCGGTGGGGTCGGTCTCGCCCTCGTCCGCGTCGAAGGAGCCGTTGGCGTTGCGGTCCTCGCCGCCCACACAATCCGCCGCCTCCACCGAGCGGGGTCCGTCGCAACACCCGTCCCCATCGCTGTCCGCCCGTCGGGGGTCGGTGATGCGGTCGCCGGACAGCTCCACCCCGTCGTCGAGCCCGTCGCCATCGGTGTCGGCCACGTCGGGGTCGAGCCCGAGGCCGATCTCGGTCTCGTCGGGCACCCCGTCCCCGTCCCGGTCGGGCAGCTCGCCGAGGCAGAGCCCCACACACGCAGCGTCCGCGCCCCCGCCGTCTTGGCGCCCGGCATCGGCGCCCCCGTCGGCCACACCCCCGTCCAGCGTCCCGGCATCGGCGCCCCCGTCGGGCACACCGCCGTCCAGCGCCGCCGCGCCCGGCGCCGCGCCAAAGCACAACAGCGCCCACACCGCTGCCTCGCGTGACGTGGTCATGGCGTCTCGTCCTCCTCGTACTCGATGCGCAGGTCGACGCGGCGGTTCTCGGCCTCGGCGACTTCGCTGTCGATGACCGGCGCGCGGTTGCCTTCGTAGCTCAGCTGGGTGGGCACGTCGGGGACCATGGCCCGCACCGCTTGCTGCACGGTCAGGGCCCGGGCCCGGCTCAACACCTCGTTGAACTCGTCGGAGCCTTGGGCGTCGGCGTGCCCGGTGATGTGGACCTTGCGGATCCGCCGCTCGGGTTGCGCGCGGAGGTAGTACTCGATGCGCGCGAGCTGGCGCGGCGGCAGCGCGGCCGACCCGGTGTCGAAGTAGACCTGCACATGCACGGCCACCGGGCACGCCCCGTCCCGACACCCGGTGCCGTCCCCGTCGCCGCGGCCGCCCCCCGCGGCGCGGCCTCGCTCCTTGTCCTCGTCGAGGGTGGGGCAGCGCGGGTCGAACAACACGTCGTCGGTGCTGCCGGTCTGCGGCGGGCACTCGTAGTCGTCGGGCAACGGGGGGGGATCGGCGGGGGGCTTTCGTCGACGACGCTTGCGCTCGGGCCGGCGCATGGGGGGCACCGGCTCTTTGGCGAGCACGCTCTCCGCCGCGAGGTTGAGGTCAAAGTCGGGGAACTGCAAACGCCACAACGGCTTTTTGCGCGGCATCTCGTTGAGCGGGGCGTACTCGAGGAACATCACCGCGCGGGCGGCCGGGGTGCCGACGTGGCCGATGATGCCCACGCCCACCCCCGCCCCCACCGCGACATGCCAGATGCTGTAGCGCAAGGCGGCGATGGCCTCGAGCGGCAGTTGCCAGCTCGACGACGTCGCCACCGATGCGATCCCGGGCAGGGCGGGGCCGACCTGACCTTGGAACTCGCTCACCATGTGCAGGCCAGGGATGAACATCGACACCTCGAACGCCCCCCCGTAGGCCAAGGCGCTGCCGACCTGGGCCGACCCAATGGCACTGGCGGGGCGCCCGACCACGGCGGCGAACAATGTCCCTTCCATGAAGTCATTGTTGACCGCGGCTTGGCCGCCCAATGTGATTGCGCCCCAGGTCTCGCCGAACAGCTGGGCCACGGTGCGCGGGTACAGGTCGTTGTACGGGGACGGGCCGATGAGGAACGCCACCGTGCTCGAGACCGGGACCGCGAGCTGGGCGAACGCCCCGATGCTGACCTTGGGGTGCAGGCGCTGGGCCCAGCTGAGCTGAAGCCGGGGATCGCCGAGGCCCGCCCCGATGAAATCACGGGCCGGCAACCCCACGCACGCGTCCTCGGGGGGACTGCCGTGTCCGAGCACGAGGTGGGCGGGCTGGGCGAGGCCCACCTGGAGCCCGTAGGGAAGCCCCACGCCGCCGCTCACGGTGTGCGTCACCGCGTTGGCCACCACCGTCGAGGCGAGGCGCCCCGCGCCGTCGCGGCAGGTCACCGCCCCCGACTGCCAGCCGAGGGTGGTGCGCAACCGAAGCTCTTTGTACCCGACGGTGCGCACGCGGGGCACGAACACAAAGGCATTGACCGCGCCTGCGGTCGCCGGGACCAATGCCTCGGCATGCACGGCGGAGGCGCAAAGCAACGCGCCAAGTCCCGTCACCGCCCAGGTCACCCACCCCATGTTCTTGTTGTACGGGGCCCGGGGCGCGGTGTCTCCCCCGATCGACCCCGCGCCCCGGTCAGGTCACGACGCTGACCACCACGTACGGCCGCACCGTCTCGACGGTGCGGGGGCCGATGCCGCGGATTTTGACCAGGTCCTCGACGCGGAGCAGCGCGCCCCGCTGGCGCAACGCGAGGATTTGCCGCGCGCGCCGTGGCCCGATGCCGGGGAGCCGGGCGAGCTCGCGCACCGATGCGTGGCTGAGGTCGATGGGTTCGTTGCGGAGCGCGCTGAGCAGGACCCGGCGGTGACGCTCGCGCCGCACGCTGGCCGCGGCGGCGTCGTCGTAGTGCTCGTCGGGCCTGAGCAGGGCGGCGAACGCCGGGGTGGCCGGCGGGGGGCGCGGGGTCATCCCTTGCGTTTGTTGCGGAAGAACTCGATTTGCCACTTTTGGACCGCGGCGTTGTGGCAGTCGAGGGTGGGGCAAAAGATGTGCGTGCCATCGTTGCGGCTGACGAAGAACAGGTCGTCGTCGTCGGTGGGCCAGAGCGCGGCTTCGATGGCTTCTTTGCCCGGGGAGGCGATGGGCCCGGGGGGGAGCCCCTTGATGGTGTACGTGTTGTACGGGTGAGGGGTGAGCAGGTCGCGCTTGCGGATGTTCCCGTCGTAGTCCTTGATGCCGTAGATCACGGTCGGGTCCGTTTGCAGTTTCATTTTTTTCTTGAGCCGGTTGTGGAACACGCTCGAGATGTGCGGGCGCTCCTGGGGCTGTCCGGTCTCCTTTTCGACGATGGCGGCGAGGGTGAGGACCTGGTGGAGGGTCCAGTCCAGCTCTTTCATGCGCGCTTTCATCTTGTCGGTGATGACGTCGTCGAGCCGCGCGCGCATCTTGTTGAGGATCGCCGCCGGCTTGGTCCCGCGGGGGAACTGGTAGGTGTCGGGGAACAGATAGCCCTCAATACCGCCGGGTACTGCTTTCTGGCCGCCCGCTCCCGTCTCCGGCACCCCGAAGGCGCGGGCGAGGGCGGGGTCGTTCATGGCGGTGAGCATGGCCTTTTTGGATGCCAAACCGCTGCCCGCGATGGCGTCGGCGATCTCCTCTTTGCGCAGGCCTTCCCGGACCGTGAACTTGATTTCGCGGACCCGCCCCGAGGACAGCTCTTCGATGATGTCGTCGCCGGTCATCGACGGGCTGAGCACGTACTCGCCCGCCTGGAGCGCGCTCGATTTTTTGGCCACGTAGTGCATGTAGCGGAAGAACTTTTCGCCATCCTCCACAATGCCTTTGTCCTGCAGAGCCCGCGCGATCTTCTTGGGCGGCGTGCCCCGGGACACCACAAACTCCATGGTCTCTTCGCTGTCCGGGTGGAACGCGGTCGCCCCCACCCCCCCGATGTCCCGGTACAGGAGGTAGGCGGTCACCGCTCCCACCGCGCCGAGGAATGCCACCGCCACCAAGCCGAGCTTCACCAACCGCACGCCATGCCTCCGCGGGCGCCGGGCTTCACCCGACGCCAAAACCGTCGCGACCATGACAAAAGCGCGCCGGACGTGCCACCCATTCCGGGGCCCGCGTCAGCGCGGCACGAGGCTGCCGCCGCCGTCCAAGAAGCGCCGCACGATCACCGCGGCGGCGGCGGCGTCGAGCATGGTTTGGCGGGTCTTCTTCTTGGCGCCCGATGCCGCGAGCCAGGCCGCCGCGTCCTTTGAACTGTTGCGTTCGTCGACGAGGAACACCGGCACCGCGACCGCCGCGGCCACGCCCTCGGCCAAGCCGCGCGCCCGGCGCGCCATCGGCCCTTCGTCCTCGGACTGGGGCATGACCGGGTGCCCGATGGCGACGGCCTCGACCTCGAGCGCGGCGGCGGCGTCGGCGATGCGGGTCACCGCGTCGGCGCGGCTTTTGGCGGTGAACACCTCAACGGTGCGCACGGACAGCCCGAGGGCGTCGGACACCGCGAGGCCGGTGCGCTTGAGCCCGGGGTCGACGCCGAGCACGCGTTTGGCCGACGGGGGGGCGGGGGGGGGCGGCATGGGCACGGGCCGGTCAGGTGGCGGGCGTGGTGCGTTCGGCGCTGTGTTGGGCGACGAACGCGCGGACCCGCGCGAGGCTCTCGCGGGTGCGTTCGACCCAGAGGTTGTCCGCGCCGGTGCGCACCGCCATGTCCGCGGTGGATTGCCAGACCCGGATCGCCTTCTCGAGCAGGATCATGACCTTGTCGCGCAACAGCGTGCGGTACAGCGCGCCGGCTTCGCCGTCGAGGTCGTCGGGCACGGGCAGGGCGGTGAGGTCGTCGTACAGGACCTCGTACATGGTGCCGACCTTGTAGCCCGCGGCCGAGGCCCAGCCGACGTGGGCTTCGCGGATGACGCGCAAGAACTGGTACTGGGCCCGGAGCAGCAATTGGCATTTTTGTTCGAGCTGCTGGCCGAGGAAGTGCTCCATCGAGGGCTGGCCGCTCTCGGCGAGCTGCTCGGCGGTGGGGACTTGGAGGGAGAAGTCTTCGAAGTCCAACCGGGCGAGCTCGGCGAGGTAGAAGCTCGCTTGGGCGATGAAGTACTTCACCGGGATGCGCTCGAGGGTGGACGCGCGCTTGTACAGGCGCCGCGCCTTGAGGAACCGGTGCTCGGCGGTGGGGCGGTCTTCGCGCATGAAGTGGGCCACGCCCGAGTCGACCAACGCCTCGATGTGCTCGGCCACGGTGAGGCCTTCGTCGACGAGGATGATGTCGAACACCTCGGCCGCGTCGTCGTACCGCTTCATGTACGCGAGGGCGGCCCCCCGCTTGAACCGGGCGCGTCGCCGGGTGCGCTCGGCCGCGGTGTCGGCCATGCCCAGGAATGCATCTGCATGGTGAAGGGCCCGGGGGCCGTCTTCGATTCGCAGGTAGGCTTCGGCGGCGGAGAAGTGGGCCCGCGCGACCTCGGCCCCCGCGTCGGGAAACTCGCGGATCAGGCGCTCGTAGTAGCCCGCGGCCTCCTCGTAGAGCTCCCCGTCGAACAGATCGTCGGCCCGGGCGAGCAGGTCCTCGGCGTCGTAGACCTCGAAGCCGTCGTCCCCTTTTGGCTCGGCCCGGAAGGTCTTGGTCTCGAAATCGACCTTCTGCGCCGGCGTGGCGCAGCCGGCGGCGAGCACGAACAAAACAGGGCAGAGGACAAGACGATGCAGCATGGGGGACGGACACACCGGGCGGAGGGAGGGTTCCCCAGCTTAACGATTTTGTCCGCTCACGGAAAATCCGCGGACACCGCCGTCCACAACGTGCGGGAGAGGTTGATCAGAACCCGAGGCTGTCGCAGATGGGGCCGTTCTGCACGACCCAGCCTTCGGTGATGTTGCCGTCGATGGCTTGGAGCTGGGCCTCGACGGGGCCGAGGTCCAGCGAGCAGTTGTCGCTCACCACCGCGACCCCCCCCACCGACGAGAGCGCGGTGAAGCCGAAGTTGGTCATCAGGAGGTTTTCGAACACCAAGAAGTCGTACCCCACTTGCGATAGGGCGGGGATTTGGAACGCGGCCAGCGATCCGTGGCTGCCCACCGCGAAGTTCTCTCCGGTGGAGAACAGCGAGGGCAAGTTGAAGTCGTGGAGCTGGTCGTTGCCGGTCACGGAGAACTTCCTGCCCACCGAGGTGAGGAGGGGGAGGTTGAAGCTGACCAGGCTGGCGTTGGTGTCCAGCACGAGGTCCCAGGCCACCGCAATGTTGCTGATGCCCGAGATGTCGCTCAGGCTGTCGTTGGCGAAGACGTCGAGGGTGCCGATCTCGGTCAAGCCCTCCAGGCCGTCGAGCGATTCCAGGGCGACGTTGCCGAGGATGTAAAAGTCGTCGCCGATGGACGTGAGCTCGCCGAGGGCGTCGATGCGCTCCAGGGATTGATGGTTGGCGATGGTCGCGGTCCAGCCCACCGAGGTCAGGCTGTCGAGGCCGTCGAGGCTCTCGAGCACGGTGTTGTTCTCGATCAACAAATCCGCGTGCAGCACCTCGAGCGACTCCAAGCCGTGAAGGTCGGGGAGGCTGTGGTTGCCGCGCACTTCGAGGTGATCGAGCTCCTCGACGTGTTGAAGCCAAGACACGTCGTCGAGGGAGTAGTTGTCGTGGAGGAGGAGGTCGGTGCCGACAAAGGAGAGGGGGCCGAAGTCGCTCATGTCATCGAGCGAGCTGTTCTCCTCGAGGGCAAAGGTGCCGCCCACGGTGTCGAGCCGGGGGATGCTGATCTGCAACAGCTTTGTGTTGCGGCTGACCGAGAACGCCCCTTCGACCAGTGACAGACGCACGAGCCCGTTGATGGCGGTCAGCTCGTTGTTCTGGAAGATGGAGAAATCGTTGCCCACCTCGGCCAGGCAGCTCATGCCCTCGATGGTCACGAGGTTGGGGTTGTAGCCGAAGTAGTAGTCGGCATCCACGCGGTCGAGGGTGGTCAGGCCCCCGATGTGGTCGAGCATCTCATTGCCCGCCACGTAGAGCTGCTCGGCGGTGGTGAGGGCGGCGAGCCCGGCCAACGAGGTGAGGGCGTTGTTGTTGACGATGGACAGCCGGCCGTCGATGGCGAGCAGCTGCTCGAGACCGCCGAGCTCGACCACCGCGGGGTTGTCGCGGATGAGCACGTTGCCGGTGATGCGGAGCAACGACGAGGCCTGCCAGAAATCCGGGGCGGTGGTGCCCTTGATCGTGAGGTCACCGTCGATGCAGGTCACGCCCTCGAGCACGTCGAGTCCCGCGGTGGTGAGGATCTCTTGTGAGCCAATGACATTGCCTTCACACGCGGGCACGGTGACACCGGGGCAGAGGAACGCCTGGGTGATCGGCAACTTGGGGAAAAAGCCGTCCCCGTCCCCGTCGCCATCGCCGTCCCCGGGATCGCCGTCGCCATCGCCATCGCCGGCGACGCCGTCACCGTCTCCATCGCCGACGACGCTGGGCTCGGGTTCAGGCGGGGTCAGTTCGCCCACGCAGCCGGTGGCGATCGCCACCACCGTTGCCAACAAGAGTCGTCCCACCCGCAAGAACGTCATTGAACAAAGCGTATGGGAAAGCCGGGCCGGGAGGGAATAGGCCGGTTGGCGGACGGGTTGGATCCGCTTCGTCGACGTGGGGGACTGTCCTACATCGCGCCCGATCCAACCCCATTGTGCGCTGGCGCGAGAGCGCGTCGCGCCGCGGTCAGAGCCCCACGAGGTCGGGCAACAGGGCATAGAGGGCGTCGAGATCCGCCACCGCCCGGGCCCGCCGGGCCACCACCGCGCGGGGCAGATCCGCGGGCAACGAGCGCTCCAGATCCGCGGCGATGGCCGCGTCCGCGCGGTGGGCGGCGGCGCGGGCGTTGACCGCTTGCACCACCTTGTCCGCCACCGGCGCGTCGAGCCCCGCGCCCTGCAGGCGCTCGGCCAGGCCCTCGGTGGGCACGTCCGGGGCCGGGGTGTGGCGGTTGAGCACGAGGCCGCGCACGGTGAGGCCGCGCTCGTGGAGCATGTCGTGAAACAGGCGGGCCTCGCGGGCCGGGCCCTGGACCGGGGCGGTGATGATCAAAAACCCGGTGGAGTCCGAGGCCAGCAACGACTGCAGCCCCCGGGTACGGGCCGAAATCGGCGCGTACATCTCGCGGAAGGTGGCCAAGAACGCGCCCATGTCGTCGAGAAACTCGGTGCCGGTGAACTTCGCGAACGCCGCGTACACCGCGCCTTTGGCCCCGTCCAAGAAGCGCAGACCGAGCCGGCGGGCGGCCTTCTCGTCCGACCGCGCGAACATCTTGACCGCGTCGCTCTCGAGCATGGTGAGGATGCGTTCGGGCGCGTCGAGGAAATCAAGAGCATTGGCGGTGGGGGGCGTGTCCAAGACCACGAGGTCGTAGTCGCGCTCGTGGGTGAGGGTGTAGAGGGCCTCGCAGGCGATGAACTCTTGGGCCCCGGGCAGGTCACGGGACAGCACCCGGTACAGGCGGTTGTCGAGCACGGTGGCGGCGTGGGCCTTGGTGGGGGCGGCCCGGCGCACGAAGTCGTCCCAGGCAAAGGTGAGGTCGAGCATCATCGCGCACAGCGCCCCCTGGGGCGGCACCCCGAAGGGGGCGAGCCGGGCGCCGGGGATGGGCTGGGGGGCATGGGAGAGCGCGTCGAGGCCCAGGGAATTGGCCAAGCGTTTGGCGGGGTCGATGGTGATGACGAGGGTCTTCTTGCCGATGAGCGTGCCGTATAATGCCAATGCAGCCGCGGTGGTGGTCTTGCCCACCCCGCCGCTGCCCACGCACACGATCACGCGCTTGTCCTCGACCAGTTCGCGGATCTGTTGGGCGCTCATGAGGTGGCCCCGAGGCCCAGGTGCTGCTGCACGATGTGGATCGCGTCGAGGCCGAAGGGGGCGACGTCGATGCGGGGGATGGTGAGGCGGGGGCACCCGGTGTGCCGGGCGTCGAGGCGCGCGTATTGCTCGGCCTCGTCGGCCTCGCGTTGTTTGCGCTCGCAGGCGATGTCGAGGGCCCGGGCCACGATGGGGTCAGACTCGTCGGTGTCCAGGGCCCCCCCGGGCACATCCGCGAACAGCGGGGGGGTGAGTTGGTTGACAATGACATTGCCAAGCGGGGCCACGTGCTCGGTCTTGGCCCGTCGGAGCAGGTCGAGGGCTTCGTTGGTGGGCATCTCCTCGGGGAGGCTCACGACGTGGAGCCGGGTCACCGCGGGGTCGAGCAGGGTCTTTTGCATCTCCGCGGTCTTGTCCGCGAGGGGGCCGTGGCCGCGGCTGAGGTCGTGCACCACCCGGGCGGTGGACATCAGCGACAGGCCGTGGCCGGTGGACGGCGCGTCGACGACGATGCGGTCCCACGCGGGGCTGCCGTCGTCGTTGGTCTCGATGGTGTGGTACCACACCTTGCCCAGCATGTTGAGCTCCTGGAGCGCGGGCAGAAAGCGCAGGAAGCTCTTGGTCACGCGGTTGTCGAACACCGCGCGCACGACGGTGTCGAACTTCAGCACCATGCGCGCGTACTCCATCAGCGCTTCGCGGGGGGTGATGTTCACCGCGTACAGGCCGGGGCGCGCGGCCTGCACCGTCGGGCCGGGGGGCTCGATGCCGAGCAACGCGCCGTGGGTGTCGGGGGTGTTGATCTGGCAGAGCAAGGTCTTGTGGCCGGCCCGGGCGAAGGCGTCGGCCAGCGCGCACGCGACCACGCTCTTGCCCACGCCGCCCTTGCCGCTGACCACGTGGAGCTTCTGCTCAAACATCGCGAGGGTCATCGCCCGCTCCGCGGTCGGCGCCGAGGACCTCGAGGACCGCTTGGATCGCGCTGGGCTCGACGAGGAGCCCGGCGTGGCCAGGGCGGGGGAGGGTGATGCATTCGGCGTCGGTCTCGAAGGAGGTTTCCGTCGGGTATACGACGTAGTCTTGGCGGGCGGCGAGAAAAACCCGGCGCGCGCCGGGCACCAGGACCCGCAGGGGGGCGAGCGTCGAGAGCCGTTCGGACTTTTCGCGCATGCTCCGTGCGTCCGCGCCCCACACCGGGCCGCGCGCCCCCGCGGTGCCGTTGTGCGGGCTGCCGATGGTGACGACGGTGCGCAGGCGCGCCCCGAGGTCGGGCGCTTGTTCGAGCGCGATGCGGGTGATCAAACCGCCCATCGAGTGGGCCACGACGTCGAAGCCGGCCGGGCCCGCCGCGTCGTGCATCCGGCGCAGCGCACGCTGCAGCGCGGGCACGTAGCCGTCGAGGTCGTGGCGCATCGGCCAGCCGAGGGTGACGGCCACGGTGGGCCGCCCAAGCCGGTCTTCGATCGCCTCGCGCAGCCGGTGAAAGTTGGAGGCGTTCTGGGTGAAGCCGTGCACCAGCAGCACCGGGCGGCTGCCCTCGACGACACGGTCGAACCCGGCGCGGCGCGGCCAGAGGTGTTGGCGCGCGAGGGTGAGCATCGCCGAGGCCTCGGTCCACCAGTAGGCGAGCAGGGCGACCCCGGAGATGGGCACCCGCCGACCCACCGCGCGGGTCCACTGGGCAAAATACAGATGCGAGAGCATCAAAAACGCCAGCGCCAGGACCCGGGGGAGCACCAGCCCCGCCGCGATGACCACCAGCACGGTTTGGACCGCCATGCCCCCAACATACAAAAGCGCGCGCGGTTTCGCGTTTGTTGCTTCCGATCGGGGATGGTAGGGCGTAGCGCGGCGCGGACGCCATGGGGACGGGGGCGAACATGAGTGAAACCGAGAACAACCTGGTGTCGTCGATCATGAACCTGGGCGAGGAGCGGATGGGCGAGTTGGTGGGCCAACTCCTGGCCAACCCGCGCTTCGCGGGCGCGGTGGAGCGGGCGGTGACGTCGGGGCTGCGGGCCAAGAAGGGCGTGGACAGCACCCTGTCGTCGGTGTTTTCCGCGGCCAACGTGCCCACCGTCGAGGACGTGGTCGAGGTCAAGACCAAGCTCACCGAGCTCGAAGACGCCCTGGGCGACATCGAGGACCGGTTGGGGCGTCTGCTCGATCGCCTCGAGGCGGACGCGGACTGAACGCACGGGGCACACCGCGGCCCCAGGGCGTCAATCGTCGCTGGCCGCACCGTTTTCGAGGCGCTTGATGCGGGCATCGAGCTCCTCGACCCGGGACAACAACCGATCAAAATCGGGCCGGGCGTGGCTGAGGTGGGTCATGCGGCCGAGGGCGTCCTTGACCCCCTCGTCGATGGTGCGCTGCATGTTCTCGAAGGCCTCGGTGGTCGACTGCACAAACGCGCGCACCGGCCCGTCGGTCTTCTCTTTGTCCGCGGCCCGGTCGCCGGCTTTGGCTTGCTCGCCCTCGCCGCCGCTCGAGGCCGGGGGGGCGGAGGCCTCACCGGGCGCACCCGGCTCACCGTCTTTGCGGTTGAGCAACCCGTCGACCCGGCGCTCGACGTCGTCGCGGATGTTCTTCGCGGGGTCGGCGAAGTGCTTTTGGTAAAAATCGCCGAGCGCGTCGTTGCTGCTCTGGATGATGCCGCGCAGCAGCTTGAGCGGCATGCGCGAAACCTTCTTTTCTTCCTCGACGATGATCTGCGCCAACGTGACCGCGGAGAGGTCTTCCTTGGTCTTGTTGTCGACGACCCGGACCTCTTCGCCGTCCTTGATCATCTGGCTGATCTCGTCGAGCGTGACGTAGCAGCTGCGCTCGGTGTCATAGAGCTTGCGGTTGGCGTACCGCTTGATGATCTTGACTGGGACGCCCTCGGTGCTGGCGCTGTCCTCGCTCATGCTCGCCTCACAATCGATTCGATGCCCCTGGGGCCATCGCGGACTAGCAGCGCCGATCGCCCTCTGTCAACGCGCTGCGGCATCACCGCGCGTCCCCCCGTGGGCAAAATGGGGCCAAACGTTGCTCCGCCGACGCGCCCACCCATAGAATCCCCGCGGGCCGACGAGGCTCAAAAACCGTGGGGCAGGACCATCCATGATCATCCAATGCGATGATTGCAGCACACGCTTCAACGTGCCCGACGACAAGGTGGGCACGACGGGCACGAAGGTCCGCTGCTCGAAATGTGGCGCGGTGTTTTTTGCGTACGGCCGTGCGGGCATGATCACGGCGATGTCGAGCAAGACCCGGCTCGGGCCCGGCGAGGTCGAGGCCGCGCTGCTCGCCGCGATGTCCGGAAGCCAACCGGTGGCGCGGGTCAAGACCCAGACGCTGGGCACGCTGAGCGCGCCCCCGGGCGTGGCCCCGGTGGGCAAACCCCGCACGAGCCCGTTCGCCAAGATTCCGGGGCCCGGGGCGGCCCCCGACGCCCCGCACGACCCGTTCGCGGGGGCGGTGGCGCCGACCACGCCGCCCTTTGCCCAGCCCGGGCCGCCGGGCTTGTCGGGCCCGGTGCCGCCGGCGCCGGTCGACCCCTTTCGGCCGCCGTCCGCGCCCCAGCCGATGTTGGGCATGCCCAGCGAGGAGGCCGCCCCCAGCTTTGAGCAGCCCCCGACGTCGACGAGCAACGACGTGCACACGGACCCGTTTCAGGGCACGCCGACGGTGAAGGCCGATCCATTCCAGAGCACGCCGACGGTGAAGGCCGACCCCTTCGCGGCCACCCCCGGCGGATTTGGTGCGTCGTCCGACGAGGACCCGTTCGGCGGGGGCGCGCGCTTTGGCAGCGACGACGGCGATCCCTTCGGGGGCGGGGCGGACCCGTTCGGCGGGGCCCCGGATCCGTTCGCGGCGGCTTCGTCCTCACCGTCCGGTCCCGTCGACGATCCGTTCGCGGCATTGGCGGCCGAGGCCGCCGGCGGGGGCGGGGCGCCCGATCCCTTCGCGGGAGACGCGGGACCGCCGCCGCCCCCCGCCACCGATCCCTTCGCCCCCGGCGGCGATGACGGGATCGACCCGTTCGCGCCGGGGCAGAGCGACCCCTTCGAGATGCCGAAATCGCCCGCGACCCCGTCCGACGCGCACCCCACCGGCGGCCTGGCCGGCCCGCCGGTGGGTCCCCTCGACGAGCTCCCCGAGGGCGACGAGGGCGCGTTTGGCGCGCCCCATTCGGAGCTGGCCCCGGCGACGATGATCCACACGCTGCCGCAGGAGTTCGACACGTCCATCCCCGACACCGGCGCGCACCACACCGCGCCCCCGGTGACCGAGCCACCGCCGCCGAGCGCGCTGTCGCGGTGGCTGCTGCCCCTGGGGCCGGTGCTGAGCGGGGCGGTGCAAGTGGTGCTGTTCGCGGGGTTTGTGGTGGTGGCGGTGAGCTTGGCCCGGGGCGGCGATCCTGTGGCCCTGCTCGACGGTGACCTGGAGCGCGCGTTCGTGGCGTCGGGCGCAGCCGAAACCCAAGGCACATTGGCGGCCATGGACATCGAGGTGCGGCGCCGGCCGACCAAAGCGGTGCCCGGGCTGGTGGTGGTCACCGGCCGGATCGAAAACCGTGGAGAGCAGCCGGTGCCGGCGCCGCCGGTCGAGGTCGCCATCGGGGAGACGGTGGCGCCGGCCGCGGTGGGGGTGGACATGGACCCCTTTGAGGTGGACGGGGCGGGCTCGTTTGAGGATCTGCGGGCCCTGTTGGCGCGCCCTGGGTCCAGTCGCATTGCGCCGGGGGAGAGCGCGGCGTTCGTGGCCTTCGTCGACGGGGTGAAGGACGGCCAGCGGGCGGAGCTGCGGCTCGGCGATCAGGCCGCGCCCCCATGACCGGCCTGTTCGCGCTGCCGGCTCCCTTCGCGGTAATCGAGCTGGCCAAACGACTCCGGGCGCTGGACAGCTTGGACCACCGCCGGCGGGCGATGATGCGGGTGGTGGGCGAGGCCCCGGCGCTGCCCATGGTGCGGCTCCTGGGCTGTGCCCAGCGCGAGGCGGCGATGGGGTCGGCCCACGGGCGGCTGGTGTTTGACGTGTTCGGCAGTGTGCTCGCCGAGAACATGATCGATGCTGACACATTGGAGACCTGGGCCGAGGCCGCGGAGGAGATCGCCGAGGTCGCGGTGGCCCTGTTGCTCCGCGGGGAAGGGCCGGTCGACGAGGCCGATGACAAAGAAGCCCCCCGCGGCAGCCTCGCCGCGGAGGGCGAGACCTTGGGCCGGCGGAAGTCCCTGGCCCGCACCGCCCATGGCGACACCTTGGAAAAGCTGCTCATCGACCCGCACCCCGACGTGGTCCGCGAACTGATGAGCAACCCCCGCCTGGTCGAGGGCCAGGCGGTGCGATTGGCCGCGCGCACCAAGGCCCCCAGCGCGGTGCTCGAGGTGTTGGGCCAGAGCAAGTTCATGAAGTCGCCCCGGGTGCGGCTCGGGCTTGCCACAAATCCCCGCTGCCCCCCGCCGCTCGCCTGCCGCGTGCTCCCGTCGCTCAAGCGCCACGACCTCGTCGACATCGCCCACGACAAGCGTCTGCACCCCAGCGTCCGCCAAAGCGCCCGCGTGCTGCTCGACGGCAAACCCCCGCGCTGACCACGTCTCCCGATCGCCTTCGGCGCGCTCCGGCCGCGCTAGAACAGCAGCCCGAACCGAATCGTGCCCTGGGCCATGACCGGCGACCGGTCGAGGCTCCCCGACGAGAGCTGGAGCAGGCGGTCGGGGAAGATGTTGAGGTCGAGCCCGGCGCCGATCTGAACGATCGCGACCTGGACCCGCACCCCGGCGCTGACCCGGTCGTACCGGTTGAGGGCCACGCAGTTGAGCACGTCGGAGGTGCAGGCCTCTTGCGAGGGGGCGACAACCTGGGCCATGGCCACGGGCTGGAACGTGAACGTGTTGCCCACGTCGGAGGTGTTGGTGGGGTCGGCGTCGACCAGGCGGGTGCGGGCGTCGATGAAGATGCTCTCGTAGGCGAAGAAGGGCACGACCTCGAAGTCGCCAAAAATCGCAAACCCTTTGGACACGGCGCCGCCGACGGTGGCGGTGGTCAGGTCGAGGTCGTCGGAGCCCACCAGGCGGGTGATGCCCGCATCGAGGGCGATGTCCGGCAGCCACAGGATGCCTTCGTTGAGGGCCACCTTGCCTTTGGCCGAGATCGCCACGAGGCCAGACTCAAGAATCCACATCGCGCCCATCTCGACCTCGGAGGTCAAGGGCACCGGGAGCACAAAGCCCTTGCGCCCCCGCACCGCCAACGTCTCCATCGTCGGGACCACCGGCGGCTGGTTGTCGAGTCCAGTGCCTTTGCGCCCGCGGTCCCACTGCTCTTCCCAAAAAGAAATCACGTGCAGCGACGTGTCGATGGCGAAGTCGAAGCCGGCTTGGCCGGTGGTCTCGGCGGGGTTGATGTGCGTCGGCGTCATCACGAAGCCGAGCTCGGTGGTGAGATCGCGGAACGCGACGTTGTCGGGTTGGCCGCCGGGGTCGGTGAGCCCGAGCAGGTGGATGTCGTTGGGGGCCGCCCACGCCGGCGCGGTCGCCAGCCACGCCAGACACGCCAAACCCGAGGCCATCGCTTGTGTGCGCACCGTCATTGGCGGCGAGATTACGCAACAACCGGGGCCGGCGTCCATTCTGTGACGGCGGGTCCGGGCGGGGGGGGCGGCGGCGGGGCCACGGGTGTCCTGGCCCGGCGCCCGCCGGTTGCCGCCCACGATCCACCACGATCCACAACCGGCGGTTTCGGCTCTGGGGCGGGGGCCAAGGCCGGTTATCCGGGTAAGATCACAAAAGTTTGACTTTTTTCCTGGTGCGGCACCTCAGACAACCGGACGTAGATCCCGGTTATCAAAGGCTGACCCGCCTCAAACCGCGCTTTTGAGGCGCCCCTTGACCTTATGTAACGCGGATCTTTAGAGTTCGCGTGGGTTTTAGTGGTAATTCTGGGGATCACAGCGGATCGCCAACGCCATTTCGAGGGGTGTCACGGTTGTTTGTCGGGCTTCACCACCACGTTCTCGACGAGAAAGGTCGCTTGGCCTTTCCCGCCCCCTTGCGGGCGGCCCTCGTCGAGGCCGGGGCGGAAGACCGCTTCATCCTGCACCAGTCGTTCTTCGAGCCTTGCCTGGTGGCAAGCACCGAGCGCGACTTCGAACAGGCGGCGACGCGCATTCGATCCCTTCCTCCCTCCAATCCGGCTGTGGCCGAGTACAAGCGCGTGGTGATCGCCTCCGCGTCGGTGACCTCCATCGACAAAGCAGGCCGCGTCATCGTGCCGAAGGAGCTTCGGGATTATGCCGCTCTCGAAAGAGATGCCGTGTGGGCCGGCGTCATCGACAAGGTGGAGCTGTGGGCGAAGGCGCGATGGGACGAACGGAATCAGAAGCGCCTCGCTGATCGCGAGTTCCTCGACGACGCGCGCGCGTTCTTCGAACGCCACGGCATTTGACCGGCGACGCCGGGCCTTGACCATCATGGTGAAAGACATCCACACCGCGGTCCTTGCCGAGGAAGCGGTCAGTTTGCTCGACGTCAAACCCGGCGCGGTGGTGGTGGACGTCACCGCCGGCGCGGGGGGACATCTCTCGCGGTTTGTGCAGGCGGTGGGCGAGGGGGGCCGGGTCATCGGCCTCGATCGCGACGACCGCGCGTTTGCGCCCGACGCGGCCGGGGGGGTGGCGGCCGCGCACCCCGAGGTGGTGACCTTGGTGCGCGCGCCGTTCTCCGAGGTGCGCCGGGTGCTCGACGAGCTGGGCCTCGACGGGGTGGACGCGTTGCTCGCGGACATCGGGGTGAGCTCGATGCAACTCGACGAGGGGGCGCGCGGGTTTTCGTTCCAGGCCGACGCGCCGCTCGACATGCGCATGGATCGCTCGACGGGATTGACCGCGGCCGAGTTCATCGACGTCACCGGGGAATCAGACCTCGCCGATGTGTTGTTTCAGCTGGGGGAGGAGCGGGCCTCGCGGCGCATCGCCAAGGCGATCAAACGCGGGCCGGTGCCGTCGACGACGCTCGAACTCGCCGAGCGGGTGGCCAGCGTGCTGCCCCGTCGAGGGCGGCTGCATCCGGCCACCCGGACCTTCCAGGCGTTGCGCATCGCGGTCAACGGCGAGCTCGACCAACTCGACGCGTTGCTGCAGGCGATCCCCGATGTGCTGAAGGTCGGCGGGCGGGCGGCGGTGATTTCCTTTCACTCGCTGGAAGATCGACGGGTCAAACACAGTTTTCGAGACATGGGACGCAAGGGAGCAGGCCCCCTTCGGGTGTTGACCAAAAAGCCAGTGGTGGCCGGCGACGAAGAGCGCCGGCTCAACCCGCGTTCCCGCAGCGCGAAGCTGCGGGTGGTGGAGCGCTTGTCATGATGATGCGATCGCGCGCTTTGCTCACCCGTCGCACCCCCCGCACCCCGGTGAAGGTGGCGCGGCCCACGTCGTCGATGGTGTGCTTTTCCGACCCCCCGTCGCGGCGCCTGACCGGCAACGAGCGGCTGAGCCCGCGGGCGCTGTTGAAGTTGGTGTCGGCGGTGCTGGGGGCGTCGTTGATCACCGGCGCGCTGACCTTTTTGGTGTGGTTGAAGATCGAACAGGTCCAGGCGGGCTACAGCATCTTCGCCCTCCAAATGAGACTGCTGGAGCTGCGCCAAGAGCAGAGCGCGCTGCAAGTGGAGCGGACCGCGTTGCGTCGGCCCGAACGGTTGAGCCGGTTGGCCCAGCAAAAGCTCGGGTTGTTCCCGGTGCGGCCTGACCAGGTCATCGACGTCGATGGAGGCAAGAAGTGAGTCCGCTGACCGAGAGCTCCTTGTCGCTGTCGCGTACCCGCATATACATTGTTGCGGGGCTGCTGGTGATGGGTCTGTCGCTGCTGCTGTTCAAGGCGGCGCGGCTGCAGCTCGGTCTCGGCGGAGACCTCAAGGCGTTGGCCGAACGGCAGTATCTGCGGCAGCTCAAGTTCCGGGCGCCGCGGGGCAACATCTATGACAAGGACGGCCGCCCGTTGGCGATCTCGGTCCCGGTCTGGTCCATAGCCGCCGCCCCCCACCGCATCGAGGACCGGGAGGCGGTCAAGCAGGCGCTGCGCAATGTGCTCCCCCTCGAGGCGAGCACCTTGGACAAGAAGCTCGCGCCGGGACGGCGCTTCGTGTGGCTCGCCCGCCGGGTCACCCCCGAGGTCGCGGACGCGGTGCGCGCCCTCAAGCTCGAGGGCATCGAGCTGCACAAAGAGTCCAAGCGGTTCTACCCGAACCGCGCGCTGGCCGGCCAACTCCTCGGCACGGTGTCCATCGACGGCAGCGGGCAGTCGGGGGTCGAGCGCGCCCAAGACGAGCATCTGCGGGGCCGCACCGTGCGGCTCCCGGGCCTTCGCGACAACCATGGGCAAAAGGCGGTGCTCACCGAGGGGTTCGACCTCGAGGTGCTCAGCGGCGACGACGTGTACCTCACGGTGGACGCCGGGCTGCAGCACGTGGTCGAGGCGACCTTGGCCCACGCGGTCAAGGAGCTGTCGGCCAACTATGGCGCGGCGGTGGTCGTCGACCCGCGCACCGGCGACATCCGGGCGCTGGCCAGCGCGCCGCTGTACAACCCCAACGCCCCCCGCAACAACGAGACCGGGGCGATGCGCAACCAGGCGATCAGCGCCACGTTCGAGCCCGGCTCCACGTTCAAGATGGTCACCTTCGCCGCCGCCCTCGACGAGGGCGTGGTCACGCCGCAGTTTCGGGTGTTCTGCGAGAACGGCAAAGCCGAGCTCGGCCGCTTCACCGTGCGCGACACCCACCCCGAGGGGTGGTTGACGGTGCGCGATGTGTTCAAGTTTTCCAGTAACATTGGGGCGATGAAGATCGGCGAGAAGCTGGGGGAGCAGAAGTTCCGCGAGGTGATCGATCGGTTCGGCTTTGGCCACAGCACGGGGCTGGGCTTGATCGGGGAGAGCGCGGGGCGGCTCCCCGATGGGCGGTGGGGCGAAGTGCGGTCGGCCACCGCGAGCTTTGGCCACGGCCTGACCGTGACCGCGCTGCAGATGGCCCAGGCGCTGTCGGGGGTGGCCAACGGCGGGGAGATGTGGCCGCTGCGGATCGTGCGCAAGGTCGTGTCCCCCACCGGGGAGATCGTGGCCCAACCCGCGACCGACGGGCCGCGCCGGGTGATCAAAGCGCAGACCGCGCGCGTGCTCGGGGACATCATGAGCTCGGTGTTCGAGCAGGGGGGCACGGCCCCTCAGGCGCGGATCGAGGGCATCACCGCCGCGGGCAAGACCGGCACCGCGGAGAAGGTCGACCCCGTCACCAAGCGGTACTCCAAGAAGCTCCACGTGGCGTCGTTCATCGGGTTCGCCCCCGTCGACAACCCCGCGGTGGCCGCGGTGGTGGTCATCGACGAGCCCCACGGCAGCACCTTTGGCGGCTCCGCCGCCGGGCCGGTGTGGCGTGACATTGTGTCGGCCGCGCTGGTCAAAGAGGGCCTTCTGATCCAGGACGAGCGAGCCCTCGACGAGCCAAAGGTGGCCGCCCCCGCCGGTCCCGCGCCCGACGACGGGGAGGAGCTGTTGGGCCTGAGCGCCCGCGACGTGATCCGCCGCGCCGAGCGCGCGGGGGCCGAGGTGGTGTTCGAAGGCACGGGGATGGTGCGCCAGGTCGAGCGCACCACCGACGAGGACAAGCCGCCCCGCTGGCGGGTCAAGTTGGGGGCGAAGTGACCCAGCTCGACGACATCCTGCTGGACCTCGGGGCCCGATGTGTGGTCGCGTCGACGAGGGAGGCACGTCAGGTCACGGTGGATTCTCGTCGCGCCGGGAGCGAGGTCGCGTTCGCGGCCGGCCCCGGGGCCACGCCGGCGTCGACGCACGGTCACGCCTACGTGGCCGCAGCGGTGAAAAGCGGGGCGCCCACGGTGCTGGTGGAGGACGACGGCGCGGTGGCGGTGCCCGCAGGGGTGGGGGTGTTCGTGTCTTCGCGGGTGCGGGCGCTGGCGGCCATGGCCAGCGAGAGGTTGTGCGGCCGCCCGTCGACGAAGCTTGCGGTGGTGGGCATCACCGGCACCAACGGAAAGACCACCACCAGCTTTGTGCTCGCCCACCTGCTCGAGGCGCTGGGCACCCGGTCGGCGGTGTTCGGGACCTTGGGCATCGGGGCCCCGGCCGCCCCCGCGTACACCGGCTTCACCACCCCGGAGGCGGACGTGATCAGCGCCCGCCTCGCCGCGCTGGTCGAGGACGGCACCGAGGCGGTGGCGATGGAGGTCTCGAGCCACGCCCTGGCCCTGGAGCGCGCCGAGGGGGTGCACTTCGCCGTGGCCGCGTTCACCAACCTGAGCCACGATCATCTTGATTTTCACGAAAGTATCGAATCGTACCGCGCGGCCAAGGAGCGCCTCTTTCGCGACCTTCTGCCCCCCGGGGGGGTGGCGGTGGTCCCGGTCGAGGACGACGGGGTGCGCGCCGCCGCGGGCGGGCACCGGTGCTTGACCTGGGGCCCGGGCGGGGATGTGTCCGCCACCGCGGTCACGCCCACCCCCGGGGGCACCCGCCTCCGGTTGGCCCTGGGGGATGTGACCGGCGAGGTCGAGGTCTCGCTGTTTGGCGCGTACAACGTCGAGAACCTCTTGGTGGCCTGTGCCTGTGCACTGGCATTGGGTCACGCCCCGGCCGCGGTCCTCGCCGCGGTCCCCGGGGTTCGGGGGGCGCCCGGCCGCTTCGAGCGCGTGGGGACGGGCACGCCTGTGGTGGTGGTCGACTTCGCCCACACCCCCGACGCGCTCGCCGGCGCCGCCCGCACCGCGCGGGGGCTGGTCGGCCCGGGGGGCAAACTCTGGGTGGTGTTCGGGTGCGGCGGTGACCGGGACGCGAAAAAGCGCCCGGTGATGGGGCGGGTGGCCGCGGAACTCGCGGACGTGGTCATCGTCACCGACGACAACCCCCGCACCGAAGACGCGCAGGCCATTCGCGCCGCGGTGGTGGCGGGCGCGGCGGGCCCCGGGCGCGTCCACGACCAGGGCGATCGGCGCCGGGCGATTGAACAGGCCGTGGCCGGGGCGGGTCACGCCGACGTCGTGCTCATCGCGGGCAAGGGCCACGAGACCACCCAGACCCGGGGCCAGCGCACCGTGCCGTTCGACGACCGGGTGGTGTCGGCCGAGGCCCTGGCCGCGCGGGGGGACGCATGAAGTTCGACGGCGCGTTCTTGACCCAGGCCCTGCACGCGCGCCGCGCGGCGTCCGCCCCGGCGCTGTCGGTGGGGGCCCAATGGGTGTGTACGGATTCTCGCCAGGACCCGGCGGGGGCGCTGTTCGTGCCCCTGGTGGGAGAGTGCTTTGACGGGCACGACTATCTCGACGACGTGCTCGCGGCGGGGGCCGCGTTGTGCCTGAGCGAACGACCGCACGACGACGCGCGGGTGGTGGTCGTCGACGACTCCCTGCGCGCGCTGCAGGACATCGCCCACGCTCACCTGTTGCGGCTGCCCGGTCGTCGGGTGGCCCTGACCGGGTCCAACGGCAAGACCAGCACCAAAGAGATGCTCCGCTGCGCCCTGGAGGGGGCCTACGGGGAGGGCGCGGTCCACGCCACCACCGGCAACCTGAACAATCACATTGGGCTGCCGCTGGTGGCCTGCGCGGCCGACGAATCCGCCACGGTGGTGGTGCTCGAGATGGGCATGAATCACCTCCGGGAGATCGAACGGCTCTGCGAAATCGCCGCCCCCGAGGTCGGGCTCATCACCAACGTGGGGACCGCTCACGCGGGCAACGTCGGTGGCCCGGCCGGGGTCGAGCAAGCCAAGGGCGAGCTCTTCCTCGGTGTGCTCGAACAGGGCGTGCTCGTGGTCAACGACGACGACCCGGCCTGCGTGCGGCTGGCCGCGTCCAACCCGCGGCGGCAGGTGCATTTCGGCCGGGGCGGTGACGGCGCGGTGCGGTTCACGGTGCACGGTGTCACCGAAGGCGGGCTCGACGTCACCTTCAGCGCCGACGAAGACGTGCGCATCGTGTTCCCGGTGATCGGGCGGCACAACGCACAGAACGCGGCCGGGGCGTTGGCGGTGTTGCAGGCCCTCGGCGCGGATGTGGCCGCGGGGGCGCGGGCCTTGGCCCACTTCGCCGGCGTCCCGGGCCGGCTGCGGGTGACCCGTGCGCACCACGGCGCCCTCGTCGTGGACGACACCTACAACGCCAACCCCGACTCGGCCCGCGCCGCGGTGGACGCCTTGGTCGACGTGGCCGGTTCGCGCCGGCCCGTGCTCGCGCTCGGGCCCATGCTCGAGCTCGGCGACGACGCGCCCGCGATGCACCGCGCGGTGGGTCGCTACGCGGTGGAGCAGGGGGTGGCCCAGGTGTTCAGCTGCGGCGAACTCGGGCGGGCGGTTCTCGACGGGGCGCGGGAGGCCGGGCTCCGCGACGACGATGTGGTTTGGGCCGAGGACAGCACGTCGTTGGCCGCGCGGATGTTGGCGGATGTGGATGCAGGGGACGCTGTGTTGGTCAAAGGGTCCCGGGGGGCGCGCATGGAGCGCGTCGTCGAGCTTTTGACGGAGAACGCGTAGATGCTGTTTCGGTATTTGTACCCCCTGCATACAGATTTTTCGGCGTTGAACGTCCTTCGCTATCCATCGTTTCGGATGATCATGGCTGCGCTGACCGCGTTGTTGGTCACGCTGTTTTTGTATCCGGCCCTGATTCGCCGGCTGCAGCTGTTCAAGTTCGGCCAGGTCATCCGCCGGGATGGACCCGAGGCCCACCTGAAAAAAGAAGGCACCCCGACCATGGGCGGGGTGCTCATTCTCATCGCGGTCACGGTGGCCTGCGTGCTGTGGGCGGACGTGTCGTTCCGGGCGATGTGGGTCTTGTTGTTGGTGACCCTCGGCTACGGCGCGGTGGGGTTCTACGACGACTACAAGAAGATCAAGCTCAAGTCGTCCGACGGGTTGGCCGGCCGCTGGAAGCTGTTCTGGCAGTTCTTGTTTGGGGGGATCGCGATCGGCTTGTACGTGCAGGGCTACACCGACCTCCCGTATTCCGGCGAGGTGAGCATTCCCTTCGTGGCGGTCGACGCGTTCGCGTTTCACTTCCCGGTGTGGCTGTACGTGATTTTTGCCCTCATCGTGGTGGTGGGGACGTCCAACGCGGTCAACCTCACCGACGGTCTCGATGGCCTCGCCATCGGTCCGGTGATCGTGTCCGCGTTTGTGTTCTTGGTCTTGGCCTACGCCGCGGGCACGACCTTGGCCGACTTCAACATCGCCTCCTACCTGCGCATCACCCACGTCGAGGGCGCGTCCGAGCTGGCGGTGTTCTGCGCGGCGGTGATCGGCGCCGGCATCGGCTTCCTCTGGTACAACGCCTACCCCGCACTCATCTTCATGGGCGATGTGGGCAGCCTGTCCCTCGGGGGCGCGCTCGGCCTGCTGGCGATCTTCACCAAGAATGAGACGTTGTCCGCGGTCCTTCACGGCGTGTTCCTGGCCGAGATCCTGTCCGTGATGATCCAGGTCGCGTCGTTCAAGATGTTCGGCCGGCGGGTGTTTCGCATGGCCCCCATCCACCACCACTACGAGAAGCTCGGCTGGCCCGAGCCCAAAGTGATTGTGCGGTTCTGGATCGTGAGCGTGATGCTCGCCTTGCTGGCCCTGGCCTCGTTGAAGTTGCGATGAACGCGAACAAGCGCGCCTTCCTCCAGACCCCCCGGGGCACCGTCGCGGTGGTCGGCGCGGGCGCGTCCGGCATCGCCGGTCTTCGGTTGCTGCGCCGGCTCGGCCTCGACGACGTCTACGCGCTCGACGACGGGGCGCCGGATGACGTCCGGGCCCGATTGTCCGCGGCGGACCTCGACCCGAACCTGTACCGGGGGAAGGTCACCTGGCCCAACCTTGACGGCGCGGACGCGGTGGTGTTGTCCCCCGGCGTGCCCCGCGCGTTGGCCGCGCTTCAGGAAGCGGAGCGCCGCGAACTCCCCATACTCAACGAGATCGAAATCGCCGCGTCGCGGTTGACCCGCACGAAGTTCTACGCGGTCACCGGGTCCAACGGAAAGTCGACCACGGTGTCGCTGTTTGGGCACTTGTTGCGCCAGGCCTTCGACGACGTGTTCGTGGGCGGGAACCTCGGCACGCCGTTGGCCGCGGCGGTGGCCGACGGCGAAGAGCCGCGGGTCTGTGCGTTGGAGCTGTCGAGCTACCAGCTCGAGACCATCGACGCGCTCGAGGTGAGCGGTGCCGCGGTGACCAACCTCGCCCCCGACCACCTCGACCGGTACCCCAGCGAGTCTGCCTACTACGCCGCCAAGGCGCGGGTGTTCGGTCTGCTCCGTGACGACGGGGTGGCGAGCCTCAACGCCGGGGATGTCAACAGCCAGCGGCACCTCGCGGACCAGGCCGCGGGGGCTCGGTTTGATTTCAATGTCCCTGCAGGAAGCGATGGCGTCAGCCTGGACGACGCCTGGGCGGTGGTGCGCGAGCGGACCCAGACCATGCGGGTGCACATCGACGCGCCCACCCTGCGCGGGGCCCACAACAAAGAGAACGCGGCCGCGGCCTTGGCGTTGGCCGCGGTGGCCGAGGTGCCGGCCGCGCAGTGGCAGCCGGGGGTGTCCACGTTTCCGGGGTTGCCGCACCGGCTCGAACAGGTCGCCACCGTAGACGGCGTTTTGTACGTGAACGATTCCAAGGCCACCAACGTGGACGCTGCGATCAAGGCGGTGCAGAGCTTTGACCAGCGGGTGCACCTCCTCGTGGGCGGGGTGGGCAAGGGCGCCAGCTATGCCCGGTTGGTCGAGGCCAGCCGCGGCCGGGTGGTCGGGGTGTATGCCTTCGGCGAGGACGCGCCCGCATTGGTGGCGGCGTTCGACGGGGAGATCGCGGTGCGCCGGGTGACCGACCTCGAAGCCGCCCTCGCCGCGGCCGCCGCGGGGGCCCGCGCGGGGGAGGTGATCCTGCTCGCCCCCGCCTGCGCGTCATTTGATCAGTTTCGCAATTATCAACATCGCGGAGAGGTGTTCGGGGCGTGGGCCCGGGCGCGGGGAGCGGCCACATGAGACACGACGTGCGCATTGACATTCCGTTGTTGGTCTCGGTCCTGGTGCTGATCGGCCTCGGGGTGGTCATGGTCTACTCGTCGAGTTGGGCCTTGGCCGCCGAGAACCACGACGACGCCCTGTTCTTTCTCCGCCGGCAAGCGATCTTTGCCGGCACCGCGGTGGTGGCGTTGGTGGTGGGGGCGGCGGTTGACCCGCAGCTGTACCGCAAGTGGGCCTATCCCCTGTTGGGGGCGGCGCTGGTCCTGTTGTTTTTGGTCCTGATCCCCGGGGTGGGGCCGCGCATCGGCATCGCCCGGCGGTGGATCGCGTTCGGGGCGTTTCACATCCAGGCCGGGGAGGTCGCGAAGTTCGCGCTCATCAACTACCTGGCCATGTCGGTGTCCAAGAAGGGGCCGCGCATGTCGGACCCCGCGGTGGGGGTCGTGCCCCACGCGATCATCGCCGGCACCGTCATCGGTTTGCTCCTCCTCGAGCCGGACTTCGGGACCGCGGCGATGCTCACGTCGGTGACCTTGCTGATGTTGTTCGTCGGGGGCGTCAAGCCTCGCTACATCGGGCTCGCCCTCGCCGCGGCGGTTCCCGCGGGCATCCTCCTGGTGGCTTCGAGCCCCTACCGCCTGCGGCGGGTGCTCGCGTTTTTGGACCCCTGGGCCCATCGCTATGACATTGGCTACCAAGTCACCGAATCGCTCATGACCCTCGGCTCGGGGGGATTTTGGGGGCTGGGGCTCGGCGCGGGGCGCCAAAAGCTGTTCTTTCTTCCCGCCGCCCACACCGACTTCATCTTCTCGGTGCTCGGCGAGGAGATGGGCTTTTTGGGCGTGCTGTTTGTGGTGTGTGCGTTTGCGGTCATCACCGTGCGGGGGGTCCAAGTGGCGCTGTCCCACCGCAGTGCGTTCGCGGCGTTGTTGGCCCTGGGCCTCACCTCGAGCTTGGCCCTGCAGGCCACGTTCAACATCTCGGTGGCTCTGGGCTTGGTCCCCACCAAAGGGCTCACGCTGCCCTTTGTGAGCTACGGCGGATCCAGCCTCATTGTGTCGGCGTTTATGGCCGGGGTGTTGCTCCGCCTGAGCGGTGAGGTCGCGCCCGCCGCCGAGCCCGAGCTCGAGGAGCCCACGTCATGAATCTCGTCATCGCCGGGGGCGGCACCGGCGGCCACCTGTACCCGGGGATCGCCATCGCCGAGGCGCTGCGCCGCCGGGACGACGGCAGCCGGGTGCTGTTCGTGGGGACCGCCCGCGGCATCGAGGCCACCGCCGTGCCCAAGGCGGGGTTCGAGCTCGAGCTGATCGAGGTCGCGGGGCTCAAACGGATGTCACGCCTGGCCCAGCTCAAGACCTTGGTCGCGCTGCCCATGGCGGGGCTGCGGAGCGTGTCGATTCTGCGGCGGGCCCGGGCCGACGCGGTCATCGGGGTCGGCGGCTACGCCTCGGGACCGTTGGTGATGGCGGCGTGGTTGCTCGGGGTGCCGGCCGCCATCTGCGAACAAAACAGTGTGCCCGGCGTGACCAACCGCATTCTCGGGCGGTTTGTGCGGCGGGTGTTCACGATGTTCCCGTCGTCGGCCGACCACTTTGCGTCGGGGAAGGTGCGCCTGGTGGGCAGCCCGGTGCGCCAGAGTTTTCTCGACGCGGTGCGCGCTGGTTCCCGGGCCCCCGAGCCGGGCCGGGTGTTTGTGTTCGGGGGGAGCCAAGGGGCGCGCCCCCTGAATGAACACGTACCCGCCGCGCTCCAGGCGCTGGTCGAGGACGGGCGGACGCTGCACATCAAACACCAGACGGGAAAAGCCGATCTCGACGCCGTCACCGCCCGGTACCGGGACCTCGGGGTCGAGGCCGAGGTGGTGCCGTTCATCGACGACATGGTGGGCGAGTACCGTCGCGCGGAGATCGTCATCTGCCGGGCGGGGGCAACGTCCTGCGCCGAGCTCACCGCCCTCGGGGTGCCGAGCGTGCTCGTGCCGTTTCCCCAGGCGGCCGACGACCACCAAACCAAAAACGCCCAGGACCTCGCCGACGCGGGGGCCGCGGTGGTGTTGCCCCAGCCCGCGCTCGTCGACGGTGGGTTGCGCCCCGTCCTCGCCGACCTGCTCGACGACCAAGCCCGTCTCGCCGAGATGGCCCGGGCCGCGGCGGGCCTGGGCCGGATCGATGCCGGCGACGTGATCGTCGACGCCGCCGCCCGTGGATTCACCGGAGACCCCACATGACCGACCGGCTCTTTCGCGGCCGCGTGCGCCGCATTCACTTCATCGGCATTGGCGGCACGGGCATGAACGGCATCGCCGAGGTGCTGCTGCGGCTCGGCTTCGACGTCGTGGGCTCGGACCTCAAGGCCTCGGAGACGGTGTCCCGGCTCGAGGGCCTCGGGGCCAAGGTGTTCATCGGCCACGCCGCGAGCAACGTCGACGGGGCGGACGTGGTGGTGAAGTCCACCGCGGTCACCGTCGACAACCCCGAGGTGCAGGCCGCGCATGCCCAAGGCATCCCGGTGATCCCGCGGGCGGAGATGCTCGCCGAGCTCATGGGCCTGTCGCATGGCATCGCGGTGGCTGGGTCACACGGCAAGACCACGACCACGTCCCTCATCGCCACCGTGCTCGGCCGGGCGGGGCTCGACCCCACCGTGGTCATCGGGGGCAAGCTCAACCAGCTCGGCAGCAACGCCCAGCTCGGCCAAGGCGACTACATGGTCGCGGAGGCGGATGAGTCGGATGGGTCATTTTTGTGGCTGCGTCCCACCCTCGCGGTGGTGACCAACCTCGACCTCGAGCACGTCGACTATTGGACCGGCGGCCTCGACGCGCTCAAGGAGGCGTTCGTCGAGTTTCTCAACCGGCTGCCGTTTTATGGCTTGGCCGTGCTGTGTGTCGACGCGGAGAACGTGCAGGCGTTGCTGCCCCGCTTGACCCGGCGGGTGGTGACCTACGGGACGTCCGCCCACGCCGACGTGCGCATCACCAACCTGAGCTGCGAGGGCGCGGGCACGTTCTTCGACGTCAGCGTCGGGGGAGCGGACAAGGGGCGCGTGCACCTCAACCTGCTTGGCGCCCACAACGCCCTGAACGCGGCCGCGGCGGTGGCGATCGCCGAGGAGCTGGGGGTGCCCTTCGAGCAAACCCAGCGGGCGTTGATGGAGTTCGGCGGGGTCGACCGCCGGCTCACCCCCCGGGGCACCGAACGGGGCGTGCTCGTGCTCGACGACTACGGCCACCACCCCACCGAGATTCGCGCCACCCTGGGCGCGGTCCGCAACGCCCACACCGCGCGGCGGGTGGTGGTGGTGTTTCAGCCGCACCGCTATTCACGGACCGCCGCGTTCCTCGACGAGTTCGGGCGGGCGTTCAACGCCGCCGATGTGGTGCGGGTGTTGCCGGTGTACGCCGCGGGCGAAGCCGCGATCCCGGGCGTTGACCACGACGCGCTGGTGGCGAGCATGCGCCGCCAAGGACACCGGGACGTGGCCAGCCTGAGCAGCGTGGAGGGGGCGGCGGCCGAGCTCGGTACCTTGGTCCAGCCGGACGACGTGGTGGTCACCATGGGGGCGGGGAGCGTGACCCAGGTGGGACCGGCCCTGCTTCAGGTCTTGGCCGGGGAGGGCTGAGGTGCGGCCCGGTCCCTACGACGACGCGATCGCGGACCTCGAGGACGCGCGGCCCGATCTCGCGATCGCGCGCGACGTGCTCTTGGCCCGCTACACCACGTTCGGCATCGGGGGGCCGGCGGACGCGATGGTGTTTGCCCACGATGATGATCAACTTGTGGAAGTGTTGAAGTTTTGCCGCGATCGCGGGGTGCCCTGGTTCTTGCTGGGCGGCGGCTCCAACCTGTTGATCGCGGACGCCGGGGTCCGGGGGGTGGTGCTGCGTTTGGCCGGTGACCTCGCGCGCATCGATGTGCTCGACGACGGCGCCGCGATCGCGGTGGGGGCGGGGGCGAAGTTCCCCAAGCTCACCCGGGTGGCGCTCGACCTCGGTTGGCCCTCGGCGGTGGGGTGGATGGGGACCCCCGGCCAGGTCGGGGGGGCCCTGAAGATGAACGCCGGGACCCGCGATGGCGAGGTTGGCGAGGTGGTGGAGCGGGTCCAGGCCGCCACCGCGGACGGGGTCGTTTCCGTCGACCATGCCGGGTGCGGGTTTGTATACAGAAACAGTGCGTTTCCCGCTGGGTGGGTCTTGACGCGCGCGGATCTTCGATGCGACAGTCATCGAACTGAAGAAGCTCCCGAGCTATCCCGGCGCGCCAAAATGTTACTGCAGAAAAGACACCAGAGCCAACCCAAGCAGCGGTCCGCGGGCTCGTTGTTCAAAAATCCCCCCGGGGATTTTGCCGGGCGGCTGATCGAGGCCGCGGGCCTGAAGGGGGCCCAGGAGGGGCAAGCGGCCATCTCCGACGTGCACGCCAACTTCGTGGTCAACCTCGGGGGGGCGCGCGCCGCCGACGTGCTCGCGCTCGCCACCCGCGCCGCGCGCGAGGTGAAGGCTCAGTTCGGCGTGGACCTCGAGTGGGAGGTCAAGCGCGTGGGGGACTTTTCGGCATGAGCGGCTTGGGGCTTCTCACCACCGAGCGGATTCGGCGTCCGGCGACATCGTCGTCGCGGTTCGGGTTGCGTTTTTGGTTGACCACCGGCGGGGTGGCGGTGGTGGTGGCGGCGTCGGTGTTGGCGGTGTCGCACTTCGCGCGCCGCGCCGACTTGCTCAAGCTGTCCGTGGTTCGGGTCGAGGGGGTGGACCTGGCCATCGCCCGGGAGGTCGAGGCCTACGCCCAGGTCGCCCCCGGCACCCCCCTGCTCGCCATCGACCTCGATGAGGTGGCCCGGCGGGCGGAGGAGCATCCCTTCGTGCGGTCGGCCACGGTCCGGCGGGTGCCGCCGTCCACCCTGGTGGTCGAGGTTGTGCCCCGGGAGGCGGTGATGTTGGTGAGCTTGGGGTCGCTCTACCTCGCCGACGGGGAAGGGGTCGTGTTCAAGCGGGCGGCGCCGGGGGATGGGCTGGATTTGCCGGTGGTGACCGGCATCGGCCAGGAAGACCTCGACCAGCGCAAGGCAGAGACATTGGGTTTGGCCCTGGACGCGTTGCTGGCCCACGGGGTGGCGGGCAACCCGGGGGGCCCGGTGCAAGAGATTCATGTGGAGCCGGGGGTGGGCATCACCCTGCACCTGGCCGAGACCCGCGTGCGGTTGGGCACCGGCGATTTCGACGCCCGCCTCGCCCGGCTCCCCGAGGTGTTGTCGCGCTTGGGCCAGGCGGGCCGGGTCCCCGCGGAAGTGTTTCTGAATGACCATCGTCGACCTGAGAGGGTGGCGGTGCGGCTCCGGGGCGGACCAGAGATGGCCGCTCACGGAGAACAACAAAACCCATGAGAGTGGGCACGAACCGGACGAGGGTCTGGGGGTGGGAGGAAGAGCCGCATGGCAAGACCAAGGAAAGAAGACGTCATCGTCGGGCTGGACATCGGCACGACGAAGATTTGCGCCATCGTGGGTGAGGTCACCAACGAGGGCATCGACATCATCGGCATCGGGACCGCTCCCTCCAAGGGGCTGCGCAAAGGTGTGGTGATCAACATCGAATCCACCGTGGCGTCGATCAAGCGGGCGGTGGAAGAAGCCGAGTTGATGGCGGGCTGCGAAATCGGTTCGGTGTTTGCGGGCATCGCCGGGGGCCACATCCGTGGCTTCAACAGTCACGGGATTGTCGCAGTCAAAGACCGAGAGGTCACCGAGACCGACATCGACCGGGTGATCGACGCGGCCAAAGCGGTGGCCATCCCCGTGGACCGGGAAGTCATTCACATCCTCCCCCAGGAGTTCGTGATCGACGACCAGGACGGCATCCGCGAACCCTTGGGCATGAGCGGGGTGCGCCTCGAAGCCAAGATTCACATCGTCACCGGGGCGGTCACCAGCGCACAGAACATCGTGAAGTGCGCCCAGAAGTGTGCCCTCAACGTCAGCGACATTGTGCTCGAGCAGCTCGCTTCTGCGTTGGCGGTGTTGTCCGAGGACGAAAAGGAGCTCGGGGTCGCGCTCGTCGACATCGGCGGGGGCACCACCGACATTGCCATCTTCTCCGATGGCTCGATCCAGCACACCGCGGTCATCGCCATCGGCGGCCAGCATCTGACCAATGACATTGCGGTGGGGTTGCGGACACCCCAGGAAGACGCGGAGATGATCAAGCGGCGGTATGGCTGTGCCACCTCCCGCATGATCGACGGCAAAGACCACATCGAGGTGCCGAGCATCGGGGGCCGCAAGACCCGGGTGCTGTCGCGCCAAATCCTGGGCGACATTCTGGAGCCCCGGGTGGAGGAAATTTTTGAACTCGTCCGTCGCGAGATCGACCGGCTGAAGCTCACCGAGCTTTTGGCCTCTGGGGTTGTGCTCACCGGCGGCACCACGTTGTTGCCGGGCATGGTGGAGGTCGCCGAGGAGATCATCGGCCTCCCGGTTCGGCAGGGCGTGCCCCGGGGCGTGGGTGGGCTCGTCGACGAGGTGAACAGCCCGATGTACTCCACCGGGGTGGGGCTGGTGCTCTACGGGGCCCAGCAATCGGACCACCGTCTGTTCCGGGCCCGCGACGAGAACATCTACTCCAAAGTCAAAAAGCGGATGGGCGCCTGGCTCCAAGAAGTGCTGTAGGCCCCCGCAGGATTTTGAACATCCAACGAGATCAAAAAAGGATTCCAAGATGATTGAGTTTGAAGAAACCGAAGAGTTGGGACCGCGCATCAAGGTCATCGGCGTCGGCGGTGGTGGCGGCAACGCCATCAACAACATGATCGAAAACAGCCTGCAGGGCGTCGAGTTCATCGCCGCCAACACCGACTGTCAGGCGTTGCAGCTCAACCGGGCGTTGGTGAAGCTGCAACTGGGCCAAGCGTGCACCAAGGGCCTGGGGGCGGGGGCCCGGCCGGAGGTGGGCGCGTCGGCGGCGAAGGAGAGCATCGACCGCATCGAAGAGCTCGCCGGGGCCAGTGACATGGTGTTCATCGCCGCGGGCATGGGCGGCGGGACCGGGACCGGCGCGGCCCCGATCATCGCGGACGTGGCCCGTCGACAAGGGGCGCTCACCGTCGGGGTGGTGACCAAGCCGTTCGGGTTCGAAGGCGCGCGGCGCCGCAAACAGGCCGACGCCGGCATCCAAGAGCTCAAGGCCGCGGTGGACACGCTCATCATCGTGCCCAACGACCGCCTGCTGCAGCTCGCGGGCAAGGACACGTCGATGCTCGACGCGTTCAAGATGGCCGACCGGGTGTTGTTCAACGCGGTGAAGGGCATCAGCGACATCATCACCCAACAAGGGGTGATCAACGTGGACTTCGCCGATGCCGTGTCGGTGATGAAAGAGCAGGGCATGGCCCTGATGGGCATCGGGCGCGGCACCGGTGACGAGCGCGCGGTGGACGCGGCCCACAAAGCGATCTCGAGCCCGCTGCTCGAGGACGTGTCGGTGGACGGGGCCACGGGCATTCTCGTCAATGTCACTGGTGGACCGAGCCTCACGCTGTACGAGGTCAACGCCGCGATCGCGCTCATCACCGACGCCGCGCACGAAGAGGCCAACATCATCTTCGGCTACGTCGTCGACGAGGAGATGGGCGACGAGGTGTCCATCACCGTCATCGCCACCGGGTTCGAGCAGTCCAAAGGGCGGTCCGAGCCGGTGCTCGAGGCGTCGTCCGAACGCCCGGTGCGCGCCCCGGTGGCCGCGCAGCAGCGCTCGGACGCCGACGTGCCCGCGTACATTCGCCGCAACTGGCAACAGTCGGCGGAGCGCAAAGCCGAGCGCGTGTCCGACGAGCCCCGCGCGGTGATCTCGATGTTGCCCCCGGTGGAAGACGAGCCGCCCCGGCACGCCCCCACCCAACCGGACGGGGTCTACAGCGAAATCCTCGACGACGAGGAATACGACATCCCTGCCTTCCTGCGGCGCAACGCCGAGTAGGCACAGATTTGGTTTGCTGCCATGCGGCGGCGCGTCCCCGGTGGACGCGCCGCTTTTTTTTTAGGGGGAGGCCTCGTCGCACCCGATGTCGGGGAGCGGCCCATTGGGGCGCGGCTCGCCGTCGATGTCGTAGCTCACCGTGAGCGCGGGGGTGCCCTTGTCGATGAGGGACGCGCCGTCGACGGTGAGGTGGCCATCGGCGTCGATGGGCGAGGGGCCGGCGAGGACCTGGCAGCTGACGCAGCCGAGGGCGTTGAGCTCGGTCACGGAGGACGCCTCGGTGCCGTCCTCGTCCCGCACCGCCACCGGCGCGAGAAACGACATGCTGTTGAACGTGGTGAGGTTCGCGTCGGTGCGGCCCGCGAGCCCCACGTCGGCCTCGACGTGGCTGTTGGCGAACTCGAGGGTGCCGCCCGGGAGCAGCCGCACGCCATCCTCGTCCGCGCGCACCGAGAGGTGCAGGGCCGTGACCATGCCCGCGACCTCGAGCCCCGCCGCGTCGGCGCCGGCCGCGCGGCCGAAGCTCGACAGCAGCAAAGCGCCCCCGTTGATGCGGTAGGCGAGCGCGCCGGGGCCGTCGACGAGCGACCGGGTCCGCTCGACCACCACCGTGCCCGAGCCGTCGCCGACCACGATGCCCACCGCGGCGCCGGCGGCGCTGACCTCGACGTGGCAGTCTCGCATCGTGCCTTTGTCGACGACCAGGCCGGTGGCCGCCGCGTCACCCGTGGTCTCCAGCTGCACGTCCTCGAGGAGCACCGTGGCCGCGCCCGGCACCGCGACCCCGACGGTCTGCGTTTCGCCCCCGACCACGATGGCGAGGTTGGACAAGACCACCGCGCCGTCTTCCTCCGGGACCTCCAACGCCGCCGCGTCGACCCCGTTGACCATCCAGGCCCCGAGGTCGGCGTCCAAGGACTCGAACCCGCTGGCCACCACCGCCCGGGCCCGCTCGGCCTCGACGGTGATGTTGGTGGTCTCGAACACCACCGCGCCCGCCCCGGTGCTGTCGACCCCGGTGGCCTCGTCGGTGGCGATGGCGGTCAACACCGCGTCGCGGATTTCGAGGTTGGTGTCGACGGCGACCACCACCGTCGCGCGGTCCGCTTCGCCGGGGCTGCGGACCGCGGCCAAGGTCCCCGACAACACCAACGGGGCCCCGCTGCCGGCCGCTCGCACCGCCACCGCGTCGGTGACGTGGCCTTGGGTCAACCCCACCACCTCGCTGAACTCGTCGACGTACACCAAGGCGTCCTCGGCCGCGATGCCCACCACCCCCCCGCTGGCCACCCCGCCTTCGACGGTGGACTCGAGGACTTCGAGCTGGCCGCCCATCACCGCGGCCGCGGTGCTCTCGGTGGCCCCGGCGCTCCCCCGCACCACCGATCGCAACAGCCGCACGAAGGCTTCTTCCGCCGACAACCCCACCCGGACGCCCCCCGCCGCGCCCCGGAGTTCGCTGTCGGTCAGCCGCACCGTGGCCCCCGGCAGCACCTCGACCAAGGGGCCGTCCGCGGTGCCCCCCGGGGCCCCCGCCACCGTGCTGTCGTGAATGTCCAATGCCGCTGTATTGTTGACGCGCAAGGCCGGTCCGGTGTGCACGCTGGTTTCCGTGAGGTTGGTGCGGGTCAACTCCACCGCGCCCCGGATGAGCAGGGGCGCAGACTCGGAATCGAGCACCAAGGCGAGGTCCGCGAGGTTGCCGCCTTGGGTCTCCAGCCCCAGCGAGGTCAGGGTCAGGGCCGACACCTCCGCGTCTGATTTTTCGTAGTTGTCGACGACGAAGACATACGCGCCGTCGAGGCCGGTGCCCGGGGGCAACACCCCGGAAAACGGGGTGTGCTGTCCGGCGGCGAGCCGGAGGGCGTCGAACCGATGGCGGGCGGCCACGGGCAGGGCCGCGGCGATGGTGGCGAAGGGGGCGTCGGGCGTGCCGTTGCCGATCAGGTCGTCCCCCCGGGCGGGGTCGACGTAGGGGCCGGCGACCTCCACAAACACGCTCACCGTGGTCGAGGTCGAGGCGCCCAGTTCGTCAAATACAGAAACCTGAAAGTGATAGGTATCGCCGTCTTCCCCGGCGGTGAGGGTCAGGCTCGTCATCTCCACCGGCTCGGCCAGGAGTTGAACGGGATCGAGTCCGGACTGCGCGATGGTCACCCGGTCGATGATGCCGCTGTCGGGGTCCACCGCGCTCGAGGCGTCGATGGTGAAGGGCATGCCGGGGTTGACGTAGACCTCGGTGGGCAGGGTGAGCACCGGGGGGAGGTTGACCACGTCCTCGCCCACCCGCACCCGCACGGTGTCGATTTGGCTCTTGACCAACCCGTCGTCCGCCTCGACGTGGAACAGCAGAATCGATTCTTGTCCGGGGGCGGTGAAGATCTGGGGGTTGAGGGGGTCGGGGGTGGCCTCGGCGCCGAAGACCTGGTCGATCGCCAACGTGACGCCCACGTCGCTGTCGGCGTCGTCGAAGGTCGCGGACAGCCCGAAGCTCGCCCCCGGGGGCACGAGCCGGTCGGGCCCGGCCGACACCGTGGGCGCGACGTTGCGCGGCCCGGCGCTGACGTCGAGGCTGACGAGGTGGGCGCCCCCCGAGGCCGCGCCCCGCCGCCGCTCGGCCAAAAGCAAGACCCGTCCTTCTCGACGGGGGGTGGTGAGGGTGTTGCCGTCGGCCCCCGCGGTCAGGGCCAGGGGGGTGCCCCCGGCGGGGCTGATGGAGAGCGTCTCCCCGTCGGCGAGCGGCACCACCGGCAACAGGGGATAGTCGACGCCGGGATCGGCAAACACCGGCCCGGTCACGCGCGTCTCGGTGGGCAACCGGGTTTCGGCCGGCCACACCGCGGCCGCGGCCCGTCCGGGGGCCGGGCCTTCGGCGGACGCGACGTCGACGAGGACGGCGCAGGGCAGGGCCTCGGGCGCGGTGGCCATGACCCGGTCGCCTTCGACCGCGGCGGGGTGAACGCCGTCGGGGCAGACGAGCTCGGCGGTGAGGTCTGCGGGGCCGTCCACCTGAAGCTCGAAAGCCAGGGCGGTCCCGGGCAGCGCGACCACGTCGGGGCCGAGCTCCAGCACCGGGGTGGGGCCGGGGCCGGTGTCGGTGACGTCGACGCGCACCTCGTCAAAGGCCTCGGCGTCGGCGGTGGCCAGGCGCAGCCGGAACACCAGGGTGTCGGGGGCGAGCGGGGCCACGAACGTCGGGGTGGGGCCGGAGGGATTGGTGAGCAGCACCGGGCTGCCCGCGACCTGCGTCCAGTTGAGCGTGGCCGGGCCGGTGAGCGAACGCGAGGCGGCGCCGCTCAGTTGTACCCGGCTGCCTTCGAGCACGACGAGGTCGGCGCCGGCCAGGGCGATCAGCACCGGGCGGGCGGTGGGGTCGATGACCCCGGCGTCGTAGAGGGGCAGGTCATCGATGGTGGGACACGCGAGCAGGAACGCAGCCGCCGCCACGACGGCCGAGCACAAGCCAGACTGGAAAAAACGCGCGAGGCGCGGGGCGGGCTTCACCCCCGCAGCGTAGCGTGAAAAGGCCGACCCCGCTCGTATCCCGGGTGGACGGGGCGGCGCGAACCCGCCATGACCAGGGCATGGACCAACCTGCACGAGGCCCCGCGTTTTGGTGGGCGACGTTCTTCGGCAGTGGCTTGTTTCCCCGGGCGCCGGGGACGGTGGGCACGGTGGCCTCGATGGTGCTCTGGGCCCCGGTGGTGCTCAACGACCTGCCGTGGTGGGCCCGGCTGCTTTTGGTGGGGGTGGTGTTCGTCACCGGGACCTGGGCTGCGGATCGCGCGGCGGTGCTGCTGGGCAAAGATGACCCCAAAGAGGTCGTCATCGACGAGGTGGCGGGGCAGGGGGTGGCCCTGCTGTTCGCCCCCGCGTTGCCCTGGACGCTGGTGGTGGGCTTTGTCTTGTTTCGCATTTTTGACATCGCCAAGCCTTGGCCGGTGTCGTGGGCCGACCGCAAAGTCCACGGTGGGTTGGGCATCATGCTCGACGACATCCTCGCCGGCGGCTATGCCCTGTTGATCATGACCTTGCTGCTCCGCTACGGCGGGCACCTGTCCCTGGAGGTGACCGCGCCATGGCTCTTTCGGTGATGACCCTCGCCATCGGGGACGAACTCCTCGACGGCCGCATCGCGGACACCAACAGCCAGACCCTGGCCGACGCGCTCTACCGCCACCGGGTGTCCCTCTCTGGCGCCCGGGTCGTGGACGACGACATCGATCGCATCGAGGCCGCCTTGCTCGACCTCGCCGCCACCGCCGACATCATCGTCACCAGCGGCGGCTTGGGCCCGACCACCGACGACGTGACCGCGCAGGCGGTGGCGCGCGCCGCCGGGGTGGACGTCACCCGCGACCAAGCCACCCTGGACAAGCTTCAGGCCCTGTTCGCCAAGCGCACCCTGCCGATGCCGGCCAACAACGAGCGCCAGGCTGACGTGCCCGTGGGGGCCGACATCTGGCCCAACGGGGCCGGCATCTCCCCGGGGTTTCTGACCCGGGTGGGCCCGGCCACGGTGGTGTCGCTGCCGGGCGTGCCCCGCGAATACCGCTGGTTTGTGGCCGAGCACGTCGTGGGCCTCGTGACCGGGCGGCTGCCGGACCGCGTGGCCACCGCCCACCGCACCGTCCGGGGGTTGGGCATCGCCGAGTCCGCGCTCGCGGACGTGGTCGAAAAAATGCAACTGGGTCCCGAGGTGCGCATCCAGTACCGCACGCGCTTCCCCGAGAATCACGTCCGGTTCATCGTCACCGCCAAGTCCCCCGAGGAGGCGGACGCACGCGCCGCCCAACTCGCGGAGGAGGCCGCGGCCGCGATCGGGGGCGCGGTCTACGCCATCGGCGAACGTGACCTCGAGGACCTGTTGTTGACCGCGCTGGTCGACGCGGAGGCCACGGTGTCGTTGGCCGAGTCGTGCACCGGCGGTCTCATCGCCGAGCGCCTGACCGCGGTGCCGGGCGCGAGCCGCGCGTTTTGGGGGGGCGCGGTGACCTACGCCAACGAGGCCAAGGTGGCCGTGCTCGGGGTGAATCCAGATACATTGGCGGCGCACGGGGCGGTCAGCGAGGAGGTGGCGGCGGAAATGGCGCAGGGCGCACGGGAACGCCTGGGCACCACCTACGCGTTGTCCGTCACCGGCATCGCCGGCCCCGACGGGGGGACCCCGGAAAAGCCGGTGGGCACGGTGTGCTTCGGTCTGGCCGGTCCCGCGGGGGTGAAGACCAAGCTGCGGCGGTTGCCGGACTTCGGGCGGGGGGGCATCCGCGCGTTGGCCGCGTCGGTGGCGTTGCGGTTTCTGCTGCAGGAGTTGACCCGATGAAGTCGATTCAGGTCCGGCACCGTTTCACTGGGTGCACGGTGAAAGAGTTCGTGGACGTCTACTTCTCCGAGGCGTTCAATGAAGCGGTGGCGCCCCACGCCGGGCTCAAGTCGCGGGAGCTGGTCGAGGAGCAGATCGACGACGCGGGGTTGATCACCCGGCGCACGAAGATGGTGCCCGCGGTCAACGTGCCGCGGGCGATCAAGGCGGTGATGGGGGGGCGCGATCCCGAGTACGTCGAGGTCTCGGTGTACGACCCCGAAAAGCACCAGGCGTCTTACCGGGTGGAGAGCGCGGCCGACGGCTTCATCGACGTGGGGGGCACGATCTCGTTTCGGGAGGTGCCGGGGGGCGTGGAGCGGGTGATCGACGGCTTTGTCGACGCCAAGGTGCCGGGCCTGTCTTTCTTGATCGAACGCTTGATTCGCACCGAGGTCGAGAAGCGTTACAACGGCATTGTGAAGTTCACCCAGGACTATCTCGACGCCCAACCCTGAGCGCGGTCCGGACTACCGCAGGCTGACCTTGCCCTGGGCCACGATCGCGGGGCTGTCCATGGCCTCGAGAGGATCGACGAACCGTCCTTCGCGGTTGGAGATCGCCCAATGCAAATGCGGGCCGGTGGCGCGGCCCGAGGCCCCCACCGCGCCGATGATCTGGCCGCCGTCGAGGCTCTGGCCCACGTCGACGAAGATGTCCTCCAAATGGGAATAGTGGGAGCGCACCCCCCGGCCGTGGTCGATCACGATGTGCCGGCCGAACCCGCCTTGCCACCCCGCGAACACCACCGTGCCCGGCGCGGTCGCGTACACCGTGGTGCCCAAGGGCGCGCCCACATCGACCCCGGCGTGAAAACGTTGCTTGCCATGAATGGGATCGATCCGCACCCCGAACGGACTGGTCACCACCATGGTGCTCACCGGGGGGCGGAAATCGAGCGGCTCGTCGCTCCACGACGGCGCGGGCCCCAGCGGGACGTTGCCCGACGCGAGCCGCAGCTCGGCGACCCGGCCGTCCATCACCGCGAAGATCTCGTCGAGCCGCTTGCCCAACCCTTTGGGCACCGGGCCCTTCTTGTCGACGTCGTGGCGGTATTCCACATCGAGGATCGCCCGGGCCCGGACGAAGGCCCCGAAGTCGTCCGCGCTCGGCTCCTCAGCGCACGCGTCGTCGATGGCGGTGAGCACCTCGTTCCAGAGCTTGACCCGGGCGGCCGCGGGCGCGCGCCGCTTGCGGGCCTTAAGCCGCTCGGACTGAAACCGCATCAACGCCCGATCGATCTGCACCCCCGGCGGGGTGAGCGACGCGGAGCGCCGGCCGCCGCCAAACTGATCTTCGGGTCGGGCGCGTCTTTGGCGCGCGGCCGGTCGGGTTTTGCGCGGCGGGGGCGCGCCGTCGTCGGCGGGGGCCTCGACCTCGATCTCGGGATGCGCGGTCTCCCACGTGATCATTTGCCGTTCGTGGCCACAGCCCACCACGGTCACCGCCAGCGCGGCACAGAGCGCCCCCACTCGTCGCATGCCCCCAACTTATCGCTGGCGCGCGCCACGTTCCACGTTTGGGCCGGCGCCGCATCAGAATGCGATTGCGACATGTGCCTACATCGGCCCACCTGTCGGTCCAGGTCGGATTCCTCGACGACAACCCCTTTGACCATTTGTGTACACCCTCTTAGAGAACCCCTCTTCAGGGACGCCCAGAAGCATTTCGTTGCTTTCAGAGCGAAGGAGCTTTTCATGAATCGTCGCGTATCTTTGTCGCTTGTGTTGCTCAGCTTCACCTTGGCGCACTGCGAGTGTGACACGCCCCTGCAGGAGTTGCCGGAGCCGCACATCGAGCTCAGCGATGAAGACGGCAACAAGCACACCGAGGCCGATCCCTGGCTTCGTCTCGACTTCGGCGACGTCGACACCGGCACCGACGCGACCCGCACCTTGACCGTGGCCAACAGCAGCGACGGGGTGCTCACCATCGACGCGGTGTGCCTGGTGGTGGCGGCCACCGCCGAGGAAGCGATCGAGGCCGAGCGCCCCTGCTTGTCCGCGACCACCGCGCCGTTCACCTACGACAACATCGTCGGGACCGAGCTGCGCGAGGGCGAGTCCCAAGACGTGGCCCTGACCTTCCGCCCCGTCGAGGGCGGACCCCAAACGCTCTTTTTCCGGGTCGCGTCCAACGACGAGGACGCCCCCTGGGCGGCGGTCGAGCTCACCGGCCGCGGCACCGCCGGCCGCCTCTGCACCGACGTCAACGCCCTCGATTTCGGTGACGTCTACGTCGGAGAGACCAAGACCCTGCAGGTCACGCTCACCAACTGTGGCGTGCGTCCCCTCGAGGTGGACAGCTTCCTGATGGTCAACAACCCCGACGACGTCTTCGACGTGCGCATCGACGGCAACCCCGTCTCCCTGCCCATCGGCCCGCTGCAGGAGAATGAGCAGGTCGTGCTCGACGTGACCTTCGCCCCGCAGCAAGTGCGCATCTACCGCGACAGCCTCGCCGGCCTGGCCCAGGCGACGTCGGCCGAGCCCTACTACGGCGAGTACACCTTCGTGTTCGAGGGCACCGCGGTGGCGCTGCCCACCTGCCGCCTCAACGTTGTGCCGCAGACTGTGCAGTTCGGCGCGGTGGCGTCCAACGGCACCGAGGACCGCGACATCATCGTGCAGAGCGTGGGGGCCTGCGCCTGCCAGGTCACCGACATCGTCGGGCCCACCCCCGGCGACGCCGGCTTCGAGCTGCTCAACCCGCCGGCGCTGCCGTTCTGGGTGTCGGGCACCCAAGGCTGTGAGTTCGACGACCCCGGCTCCGCGGGGGCGCCGACCTCGGTGACCATCCCGGTGCGCTACACCGCCCCCGATCGCGCCCAGCCCCAGGTCGACAACGCCAACATCGAGTTCACCACCACCGACCCCGAAGAGCCGACCACCACCGTGCTCCTCGAGGCCAACGGGGGCGGCACCCCGTACTGCCAGCTCGAGGTGACCCCCGAGGGCGCCCAAGGGTTCGACATCATCCAAGCCGGCAACCGCCACGGCTTGGTGTCCTTCGGCCGGGTGACCATCTACGGCACCAAGCGCTCGCCCATCGCCTTGACCAACATCGGCAACGACGACTGCACCATCAATGACATTGTGTGGGACTGGGCGCCCAACACCGCCACCAACGAGTTCTCCCTCGAGTACGAGGACGGGACCCCGGTGCCGGTGGGCAGCGTCAGCCCCATCACCATCGGCGCGGGCATGACCCAAGTGTTCAACGCGGTGTTCGCCCCCACCCACGTGGTGGAGAGCGACGGCGGCATCTTCCCCGACTTCTCCTTCGGGAGCTACTCGGGCCAGATCCAAGAGGGCGCCTTCTCGGGCACCATCGACGGCTACTGCAACTTCGACACCGAGGCGTGCAACGGCGTCAAGTTCGTCACCAGCGACACCCTGACCACCATCAACGGCGACCTGCACGGCCCCGGCGAGTTCTCCATCGGGTTCTCCGCCACCCCGGTCGAGCCCGCCATCGACGTCATCCCCGGCGAGCTCACCTTCGGGCTGGTGACCCTCGGCTGCGGGTCGCCCGAGGAGCGCGTCAACGTGTACAACACCGGGTCGGGCGACCTCGTCATCGACGAGCCCTACATCTCCCCCGACAACACCCCCGCGGACTTTGTCGTCACCGCGGTGCAGAACCCCACCGGCACCTGGCCCTACACCATCCCCCCCGGCGGCAGCATGGGCATCTTCGTGCGCTTCTACGCCAACCAGGTCGGGCCGGTGAGCGGCGAGCTGGTCATCCCCACCCTCGAGGGCGGCCAAGCCGCCCCGCCGGTGACCGTCCCCCTGTCGGGTGAAGGCACATTGGAGACCGAAGCCACCGACATCTTCACCCAGTTCAACGATCCCAAGACCGACGTGCTCTGGGTGGTCGACGACTCGGGCTCGATGGGGCCGTTCATCGACCAGATGGCGACCAACTTCTCGGCCTTCTTCACCGCGTCCAACGTCAACGCCAGCGACTACCACATCGCGGTCACCACGACGCTGACCACCGACGGCAACTGCATCGATCCCTTCGGCACCCAGACCTGTCCGGTGCACGACATGTGTGGGCACTACACCTCGTGCAGCGGCAACGATCGCTACCTCACCCCCGCGAGTTCGAATCCGGACGCGCAGTTCCAATGCAACGTCGACGTCGACAACTCCGGCAACGTCAACCCCAGCCGTCCGTCGTCGGACAGCGCCGAGGGCGCCCTGCAAGCCGCGCGCAACTTCCTCGAGGCCCCCAAGATCGACGACCCCGCGATCAACGGCGGGTTCTTGCGCGACGACGCCAAGCTGCACGTGATCATGGTGTCCGACGAGGTCGACCAGTCCGAGGGCCCGGTCAACCTCTACATCGACTTCTTCAAGAACATCAAAGGCTTCCGCAACGATTCGCTCATCGCGGTGTCCGCCATCGCGGTGCCCGCCAGCGGGTGCACCATGACCGACGGCACGTCGCTGGCCGGTGACTCGCGCTACGAGACCGTGGTCGACGAGCTCAACGGCCGGTTCCAGCCCATCTGTGACGCGGACTGGACCACCATGATGCAGAACCTCGGCCTCGACTCCCTCGGGTTGCAGGTCGAGTTCTACCTCACCCGGGCGGCGGACGCGGCCACCCTCGACGTGTGCGTGCGGCTGTTGGGCCCCAGCGACCCCACCTGTACGCCCATCGCCCAGACCGCGGACGGCGACGCCAACGGTTACTGGTACGACCCTGCCAGCAACAGCATTGTGTTCAACCCGAACGACGTGCCCCCGCGGGGCGCCCAGATCGAGGTGAACTACGAGGCCTACTGCTACTGATCGGGGGGGCCGATCACCAAGAACGGGGACCGCGCGGTCCCCGTTTCTTTTTGCCGCGGGGGCGCCGCAGGCCGGCGAGGACCGCGAGCACCGCCGCGATGCTCCAGGGGGGCGCCGCGTCGGGCACGCGGTGGAGCGCGCGGCAGCCGGGGCCGAGGTCGGTCAACACCGCGGTGGGGTCCGCCTTGGCGGGATCGGGCGCGTTCCAGGGCGAGCGGCGGGGCTTGCCCGGCATCTCGTACGACAGCGTGGCCGCGACGTCGGTGCCCGGGACGCGGGCGATGAAGTCGTAGGTGGCGCCGTTGATGGGGTAGTTGCCGGCCATCTGGAGCACCCGGAAGTCGCCGCGGTCGTAGAAGGCGAGGGCGCTGTCGGGGGGGAAGTGTTCGGCGGTGACGTCGGCGAACTTCGCGGGGAGGTCCCACGAAAGGGGCGCCCCGAGCACGCGGCGGCCGTGGTCGTCGGTGACGGTGGCGATCAGGGCGAACAGGTCGGTGTTGCGTTGGTGGAGCAGACCGATGCCGATGTCGGCGATGGCCGAAGGCCGGACCGCGGAGAACGAGGCCTCGAACAACGGGGTGCCCCACCACGACAGGGCCACGGTGCGGGGGTCGTCGTCGAGGGCGGTGTCCGCCAATGTGACAGTGAAGGTGGCGCGCGGGGCGGGGGCGATGTCGACGTCTTGGTGGCTGGACGCGGCGACCAGGGGCCCGTCGGCGCTCCAGAACAGCTCCTCGCCCCCCGCGCCGAACAGGGCCAAGCTGAGCCGCACGGTGGCGTCGGGGACGAGCACCAGCTCGTAGGGCAGCGGGGGGGGCAGGGCCCCGGCCAAGCGCAGCACCGGGGGCGGCTCGACGTCGTCGGGCTCGGTGGTCAGCGCGACCCACAGGGGGTCGGCCATCTGGCCGCCGGCGACGGGTCGGGCTTCGAAGGTCAGGTGATCGGCAAACGACTTCCATTCCGCGTCGAACTCCGTGTGCACTTCCCGTTCGCCCATGAACTGCACCGTGCCGCTGCCCGCGGTGATCGCCCGCAGCCGCGCCCCGTTGTGGATGGGCGCTTCGTCGTCGACGACGAAGGCGGCGGGGCCGTCGCTCAGGTCCACCGCGGTCGTCACGTCGCGCACCGCGCCGGCGATTTGGTAGCTGCTCGGTTCGTCCTCGGGGGCGATCACCGCGCCGGTGGCCCGCACCTCGAACGCGGCGCCGGCCGCGACCGCGTCTGGTTTGCGGAAGGACACCCACGGGTTGGTGGCGGAGAGGCTGGTCGCGACCACCACCACGCCTTGATCGCCGGTGAGGTTTTGGGGGCAGCCGGCGGCGAGCAGCACCGAGACCGCGGCCCACCCTGACAGGGCTGTCGCGATCGCCCGCCCCGGGGCGCGGCCCCGGTGTTGGTATCTTTCTGATTTCATTGCGCTTTACCCCCGATCCAAACCCGCTGGGGGCACAACGCAGCAGGCTTCATGCCACCGGCGCAGCCCGCCGCCGATCTGCGCGCGCGGGGTCAAAAACTGGAGACCGGGACCGGTGGCGCGCATGCTGGGCACAGGCACCCACATGTGAACCAGGGTGCGAGGAGGTCCCCATGAACCCTGTGCGCAACAAAAAAGACCGTGATGCCTTCCTGCGCGCGTTGATGATCTGGGATCGGCCCGAGCGCCAGCTCGGCGGCCAATGTCTCGACAAGGACACCGACACCGACGCGATCATCGACCGGCTGTTCACAAATCCCAGCGCGGGGTTTCTGTCCGAGTGATCGCCGACGCGTGATCGCCGACCGCATGCTCCGCGCCTGGTGCGCGGGGTGTCGCGTGGCCGGCTCAGGGCAGGGCGGTGATGGTCAGGTCGTCGTAGTAGACGTCTGACTCCCAGTTGGTGAACGCCAACCGGTTGTTGCGCGGGCCGTACAGCGGGTCGGCGTCCACGTACTCCACCACCAGTTGGTCGTCGATGAACAGCCGCAGGGTCTTGCCGTCGGCCCGCTCGACCCGCCAACGGTACTTGCGCCCCTTTTCGAAGGTGGTGCGTTTTTCCACCCGGGTCTTCTCGTGCTCGTCGAGCCGGGCGATGGTCGAGATGGTGTTGTTCCACCCGGCCAAGATCACAATGTAACCGGATTCGTGGCGGAGACCGTCGCCGAAGATTTCGATCTTGGTGTCCACCGCCTTCGAGTTCGACCACGCGGTGAACTCCACCCGCACGTTCTTGGGCAAGGCCACGTCGAGCCAGAGCGGGATGTTGTGTTCGCCCACGCTGTGCAGGGCGCCGTTCTCCACGCCCCAGGTCCCGCCCTTTTTGACGTACTTGTCGCCGAGCGCGTCCCGCTCAAAGTCGTCGCGAAAGCCGGTGAAGTCCGCCGCACTCGGGGTCTTGCCCGCCTCGGGCGGACAGCCGCACAAGAAGGTCATGAACAGGCCGAGCCCACCGATGGTTTGCATCAATCTCCACATCGTCCCCGGCTAGCATCCCCATCCGGTTCTGCTAAGAGCGGCAGCCATGGCCGGCCGCAGCGCACACACGGTGAAGGACTTGCTCGACAAGACCCGGGCGTTCTTTGCCGACCGCGGGCTCGACACCCCGCGTCTCGACGCGGAGTTGCTCTTGTGCGACGCGCTCGGCCTCGACCGGGTGCAGCTCTACACCGAGTTTCACCGGCCTTTGCACGACGACGAGGTCGCGGCGTACCGCGCGCGGGTCAAGCGCCGCGCGGGCCGGGAGTCGGTGGCCCACATCGTCGGGGGGCGGGAGTTTTACGGGTTGTTCATCGGGGTGGACGAGCACGTGCTGGTCCCCCGGCCCGAGACCGAACACCTCGTCGACGAAGCCTTGGCCCGGCTCCCCGCCGACGTGACCGGTCGCATCGCCGACGTCGGCACCGGGAGCGGGGCGGTGGCCCTGGCCGTGCTCAAAGAACGCCCCGGCCTCACCGCGGTGTGCACCGACGTGAGCGCGCCCGCCCTCGCCAAGGCCGCGCACAACGCCGCCCGCCACGGGCTCGAGGCGCGCGTGCGTTTCCTCGAGGGAGACCTGCTCGCGCCCCTCGAGGACGAGCGCGACCTCTTGTGCATCCTGTCCAACCCGCCGTACATCCGGCGCGACGCCGCCGCCACCTTGGCCCCCGAGGTGCACGACCACGAACCACACGCCGCGCTGTTCGGGATCGACCCGGACGGGCTCGGCCACCACCGGCAGCTGCTCGCCGGGGCCGCGGCCCACCTGGCGCCGGGCGGGTTCGTGGCGTTGGAGTGCGGCTTCGACCAAGGGGACGCGCTGCTGGCCTGTGCCCACCCCGGGCTGTCGTCGGGGACCGCGTACCGTGATCTGTCCGGTCACACCCGGGGCGCGGTGTTCGGGTCCGCCGCCCAGCTGAGCTAACGTCGGCCTGTGCCCACCGCGCTGGTCTTGGACTATGGATTTTCCCGGCCGCACCCGCTCATGCAGGCGCTGGCCGCGGTGGGCGTGCGGGCGACGCTGAGCGCCAACCCGCACGACCTGCGCGGCGCCGACGTGGTGGTGGTCCCCGACGGGGACGACAGCGATCGCGCGCTGTCCCAAGGGGTGAGCGAGAGCGTGATCGAAGGGTTGCGCCGCTATGCACAAACAAAGCGGCCGCTGCTCAGCGTTGGCTTTGGCTCGGTGTTGTTGTTGTCCGGCCACGCCCACGCGGCGATGCCCGAGGGGGTGGGGCTGTTCAACGCGCCGGTCACGCGCTTCGATCCCCGCATGGTCGACGAGCACGAACGGCCGCTGAAGAGCCCGCACACCGGATACACCTACGTGGTCGGGCTCGACCGGCACCCGCTGTGTGAAGGGGTCGTGCCCGAGGGCGAAAAAGGCGCGTGGTTTTATTTTCGCCACCGCTTGTGTGCGCCGGCCCGGGTCCCGTTTTCCGACGTGGCCGTGGCCCACCACGGGGTGCCCTTCGCGGGGGCGATGTGGAAGGAGCGCGCCCTCGCGCTGCAGTTTTTGCCCGAGCTGTCCGGCCCGGTGGGCATGACCCTCCTCGAGGGGTGGGCGCGGGGGTTGGGGCTGTGACCGCGGCCAAGCGGGTCGCGCCCGTGCTCGAGCTGTTGCCCACCGGCGAGCCGCTGCGCGTTCACCGTCGAGGGGGCATGGACATCTTGTACCTCGAGACCGCGTTGCGGTACCTCGCCCAAGAGGGCGCGGACGAGATCTGGCTCCGCCTCGCCCACCCCGACGAGCGGGGGGCGGCGGGCCTGTTCGACACCCTCAAGGCGGTGCGCCCGACGACGTTCGTGCCGTTGGTGGCCTGGGGTTCGATCCGGACCGCGGCCGACGCGCGCTTGGTGCTCGGGCTCGGGGCCGACCGGGTGGTGCTGGAGACCGACGCCGACGAGTTCGACGCCGTCGTCGGCCACGTGCGCCAGGTGAGTGCCTCGGTGGGCGGCGACCGGGTCACCGCCCAGGTCAACGTGCGGCGGGTGGCGATGCGCAAGAGCTTCGCCTGGGAGCTCACCGACCGGGAGGGGGCGGCCACCGGCATCGACGCCCAGGCCGCGATCCTCGAGCTGGTGGCGGCGGGGGCGGACGAGGTTTTGATCATCCCGTTGTTCGAGGGTGCGTTGGCTCAACACGCGGCCGACCTCGTCGAGCGCATCTCGGAGAAGGTGTCGGTGCAGGTGGTGAGCATGGGGACGGAAAAGGACCCCCACGACCTCGCCGCGCCGCTGCTGCTCGGCGCCGATGGGGTGGTGACCGCGGGTCTGTTCACCGACGGGACCGTCACCATCGGGCAGGTCAAGACGATGCTGCGGGACTACGGCCTGGCGGTGCGGCCCGCTGCGCCCCCCTACGCCGCGCGACGGTGACGTTTTCGATGCGGGCTGGTTTTCTTCTCGGCGTCATCGGCTAGCCTTTTCCGCTGGAGGTTTGGCGATGGCGTTGCAGCAAGAGATCGAAACGGCGTGGAAAGAGGCGGTGAAGGCGCGCGACCCCAAAAAGGACGTGCTCAGCTTGATCAAGACGGAACTCAAAAACGCGGCCATCGCCGCCCGCAGCGGCGGCGATCAGAGCACCAGCCTCGACGACGACGCGGCCCAAGACGTGCTCGCCAAGATGGCCAAGCAGCGCCGGGAATCGGTGGCGGAATATGAAAAAGCCAACCGCCAAGACCTGGTGGACAAGGAGCAGTTTGAGCTCGCGGTGATCGAGGGCTACCTCCCCGCGCAGCTGTCCGACGACGAGCTGTCCGCGATCGTCAAAGACGTGGTCGCCGCCACCGGGGCCTCGTCGATGAAGGAGATGGGCAAGGTGATGGGCGCGGCGATGGCGAAGGTCGGCGGTCAGGCCGACGGCAAGCGGGTGCAGGCGGCGGTGAAGCAAGCCCTGTCGTGACGCACGGATGATTCCCGAACAGACCATCGCCGAGATCAAGGCCCGCGTCGACATCGGGGATGTCATCGGCCGCTATGTCTCGCTCAAAAAACGCGGCAAGAACCTCGTCGGGTTGTGTCCGTTTCACAACGAGAAGACCCCCTCGTTCAACGTGCGGCCCGACGAGGGTTACTTTCGCTGCTTCGGCTGCGACGCCAAAGGGGACGTGGTCACGTTCCTCGAGCGCCACACCGGCCAGCGCTTCATCGACGTGATCAAGGGCCTGGCCGGCGAGGCCGGGATCGAAATCGAAGAGCGCCAGCTGTCCCCCGAGGAGCAGGCCCGGCAAGAGCGCCGCCGGCAGGTGCTCAAGGCCCTCGAGGTGGCGGGCCTGTTTTTCAAGGCCCGGTTCCGTGACCCCGACGAGGGCAAGGCCGCGCGCACGTACTTGCTCGAGGAGCGCCAGGCCGAGCCCGCGGTGGTGGCGGCCTTCTCCGTCGGGTTTGGCGGCCGGGCCGACGACGGCTTGGTCAAGTACCTGCAGCAACATGGGGTCGACCCCGCGGTGGCCGAACAAGCGGGGCTGGTCCGTCAAGGCGAACGCGGGCCCTACGACTTTTATCGTCGACGATTGCTGTTCCCCGTGCGCAACCGGCGGGGGGAGGTCATCGCCTTCGGGGGCCGCGCGTTCTTGGAGCGCGACCGGCGCGGGCCCAAGTACGTCAACGGGCCCGAGACCGCGGTGTACAAAAAGAGCCAAGAACTGTTCGGGTTGTTCGAGGCCTTGCCCGCGCTCAAACGGGGCAAGCCGGCGGTCCTCGTCGAGGGGTACTTCGACGTGCTCGCCACCCACACCGCCGGTCTCGGCACCGGGGTGGCCCCCTGCGGCACCGCCGTGACCGACCAGCACGTCGACCTGCTGTCGCGCTACACCGACGAGGTCGTGCTTTGTTTTGACCGCGACCAGGCCGGGCGCAAAGCCCGCGAGCGCGCGACGTTGTTGTTCCTCCAGCGCGGCTTTGTGGTGCGTTGGGCCGAGCTGCTGGCCAAAGACCCCGACGAGGCGATCCAGGAACATGGTCCGGGCGCGTTGCTCGCGTCCCTGGAGGCCGCCCCCCACGCCCTCGACGTGGTCATCCGCGAATCCGTGGAGCGGGCCACGGGCTCGGTCGCGGCCCGGGTCACCGCCCTCACCGAAGCCTTGCCGTTTTTGGCCGCGGTCTCCGACGAGGAGCTGTGGCAGAGCCAATACATCCGCCGCGCGGCCCAAGCCCTGTCCGAGAGCGAGGACACCCTGCGCGACCAGGTCCGCACCCGGGGCGAGAAGCTCCTCCGCGAACGCCTGTCGTCGAGCCGCGCGCCGGCTTCGTCGCGGGGGCCCGGTGGCGCGGGCCCCGCCGCCGGCCCGGTGGCGGTCGACCTCAAGCTCCCCGCGGGCCCCGAGCGCGGCCACGCCAAGGCCAGCCGGGCGTTCACCGCGGCCGAGCGTTCGCTCCTGCGCGCGCTGGTCTGTCACCCGGATCTCGCCCCCCGGGCCTCGGCCCTGGTGCCGCACATGAAGAACACCCAGCTGGCGCAGTTCATCGAGCAGCTGCGCAACGGGCTCATCGAGCACGGGGACAAGACCCCCCGCGAGGTCTTGGCTTCGTTGCACGCGGAGGTCTCGTTAGCCCGTGAAATTGCTGGTATTTTTCAACGGCGCGGCCTCAATAACCCCGACGCGCACATCTCCGCGCCCGACGCCCGCGCCCTGATCGAAGACTTTGTGCGCCAGGTCGAGCGCCGCGCCCTCGAGGACAAGCTCGGCCAGGTGTCGCGGGCGATCGAGACCGCGTCGTCGCGGGGCGACACCCCCCGCGAGTTGCTCGCCGAGCAGCGCGGCGTGGCCCGTCGCCTGGCCCAGGAGCGCGCGGTGGACAAGCCCGCGCCGGCCCTGGCCACCACCCCCACGCCCCGACAGCTGCCCGCGGGGCCGGCGACGCCGGCGCCGGCGCCGGAGGTCGTGCTGGACGACGACGACGGCTTCGACGATCCCGCGGAGACGCACCTCGAGCCCGGGCCCGCGGCGTCCGAGGACGAGGATTTTCTCTGGTGACGGGGGGCGCGGCGTCCGCCTCCGCACAGACATTTGTGGTTTTTTTTCGAGTTGCTACAACGCTTTTTTGGGTTTCCCCGGTGGAAATGGCCGGCTGACATGGCAAACGCCTCTGCCAGTTGATGCCCACGAGGTCTGCATGAGCGCCACGAAGAAAAAGACCACCAAAAAGGTGGCCAAAAAAGCCACCACCAAGAAGGTGGCGAAGAAAAAGACGACGGCGAAGAAGACCGCGAGCAAGAAGACCACGTCGAAAAAGGCCTCCGGCGACGCCGGCGCGGCCGAGCCGAAAAAGAAGCGCGGCCGCAAAAAAGGCCCCGCCACCGACGTGGTCGCCGCCGCCGCCGCCCTCGGTCTGGACATGGAAATTTCAGTGCCGGACACGTCGCGCAGCCGTCCGGTGCGCCGGCGCTCCGACGGGAGCCGCGGCCGCAGCGGTGGGTCGAGCAGCAGCGCGCGCCGGTCCACCACCCCCAGCGCGAGCACATCGTCGTCGTCATCGTCGTCGTCCTCGAGCAGCAGCGCCAAGAACGCCACCACCATCCGCGCGCCCCAGCGCCCCATCGGGGACCGCAAAGAGTTCAAGCGCTTGCTGGTCAAAGGCAAAGAGCGCGGTTTTGTCACCCACGACGACGTCAACGAGAGCCTGCCTCCGGACGTGACCCAGCTCGGCCAAGTCATCGATGCGTTGGCATTGTTGACCGAGGCCGAGGTCGAGGTGGTGGACGCGGTGGCGCACGCCGCCCCCGAGGGCGACACCAGCAACGGGGAGCGCTCGGGTGCGTTGGTGGACAGCGCCGAGACCAAAGAGGACTACGACTACGCCGAGTTCTCGTTGGGCAACGACCCGGTGCGGATGTACCTGCGCAAGATGGGCTCGGTGTCGCTGCTGACCCGCGACGGCGAGGTCGAGATCGCCAAGCGCATCGAGGACGGTGAGCTTGAGGTCTTGGCCGCGGTGCTGCAGACGCCCATCTGTTTGACCGAGATCCTCGACCTCGGGGACCGCCTGCGCAAAGGCAAGGTCCGGGTCAAAGAGATCGTCAAAGAGAACGAGTCGGGCGAAGACGGCCAGACCCTCGAGTTCGACGAGCCGAAGATCACCGAGCGCGCGCTCAAGATCATCGCCTCCCTCGACAAGCTCAAGCGCGAGCGGGGGGCCATCCTCGAGGAGCTGCCCCACGCCAGCGGGGCCCGGGCCATGGCCCTCGAGGAGCGCAGCGCCGAAATCCAGATGGAGATCGAAGCGTTCTTGCGCGATCTCAAGATCAACAAGCGCCAAATCGACCGCATCGTCCAGCGCATCAAGGTGCTGGTGCGCCGGGTCAACAAGGCCGAGTTCGAGGTCCAACAAATCGAGCGCACCTCGCGCTCCACCGCCCTCGACGTGCGGCAGCGTTTGCGCGAAATCCGCGACGACCACGAGTCGCTCGAGAAGCAGTCCGCCAAGTGGCTGGTCGACGTCGAGACCGTCTACGCGTGGGACCGCACGCTCTCGATGGCGGTCAACCGCGTGCGCCGGGTGCTCGAGGAAGCCCAGGTCAACCTCACCGAGCTGCGCGACACCTACCGCCGGATTCAAAAGGGCGAGCGGGCGGCCGAGCGCGCCAAGGCCGAGCTCGTCGAGGCCAACCTCCGCTTGGTGGTGTCCATCGCCAAGAAGTACACCAACCGCGGGCTGCAGTTCCTCGACCTCATCCAGGAAGGCAACATCGGCCTGATGAAGGCGGTGGACAAGTTCGAGTATCGCCGGGGTTACAAATTCTCGACCTACGCGACGTGGTGGATTCGCCAGGCGATCACCCGCGCCATCGCCGACCAGGCGCGCACCATCCGCATCCCCGTGCACATGATCGAGACCATCAACAAGCTGGTGCGGACCTCGCGCTATCTCGTGCAGGAGCTCGGCCGCGAGCCGTCCCCCGAGGAGATCGCGGAGAAGATGGAGCTGCCCATCGAGAAGGTGCGCAAGGTGCTCAAGATCGCCAAGGAGCCGATCTCCCTCGAGACCCCCATCGGGGAAGACGAGGACAGCTCGCTCGGCGACTTCATCGAGGACAAGGGCGCGACCTCGCCCAGCAACGCGGTCATCTCGATGAACCTCTCCGAGCAGACCCGCAAGGTGCTCGCGACCTTGACCCCCCGCGAGGAAAAGGTGCTGCGCATGCGCTTCGGCATCGGCGAGAAGTCCGACCACACCCTCGAGGAGGTGGGACAGGACTTCGAGGTCACGCGCGAACGGATTCGCCAAATCGAGGCGAAAGCATTGCGCAAGCTGCGCCATCCAAGCCGGGCCAAGAAGCTGCACTCCTTCATCGATGGGCCCGCGCAATGACGGTCACCCCCCGAACCAAGCCTGCGATTCCGCAGGCTTTGTTTTTGCCTCCGGGCCCTCGTCGAGGGTGCGGGGCGCTCGATTGCTTCTGGGCCTGTAGCTCAGCGGTAGAGCATTCGGCTCATAACCGACCGTGCGCAGGTTCGAATCCTGCCAGGCCCACCATTTTTTGTTTTGCCCCCCACCTTTGAGGTCCCGCCATGGAAATTGCCGAACAGTTGACCAAGCTCGCCGAGCTCTCGAACATCGAGTTGAAAATTCGTGACAAGCGGGACCGCTTGGAGGTCGTGCCCAAGTTGGCCAAGGACGCTGAGGACGAGGCCGCGACCAAGGCCACCGCGGTGGAGGTGCTGGACCGCAAGCGGTTCGACAAGGACCGCGAGCGCCAGGCCAAGGAAAAGGACCTGCAGGGCGAACGCGACCACCTCCGCAAATGGAACGCCCGCCTCGACAAAATCCGCGACGACCGCGAGCACGCCGCGCTCCAATCCGAGATCGGAACCCTCAAGCGGGTCATCGGCCGCCTGGAGAACGACATCCTCGAGCGCATGCAGGAGATCGAGGACATCGACAAAGACATGGCCAAGGCCAAGGACGTGCACGCGGCGGCCCAGACCCACGCCCAGGAGGAGTGGAGCAAGGTGCAAGAGGAGGTCGCCACCCTCGAGGGCGAGCTCAAGGAGCTGGAGGCCAGCCGCACCAAGTTCACCGAGGGGCTGCCCGCGGCGTTGGTCAACCGCTACCGCAAGATCGCGGACAAGCGGCAGGGGCAGGGGGTGGCGTTGATCAAGGGCGAGACCTGTTCGGCCTGCAACACCGTGCTCCCCCCGCAGCTGTGTTTGCAGGTGTGGAAAGGGGTGGTGCTGGAGGGGTGCCCCTCGTGCAGTCGCATTCTGGTGCACGAGGAGATGACCCGCTCGACCACCGCCGAACAGGCCCAGCAAGACGGCGCCCCCGCCTGAGCCGGAGACGGACATGACAACCGACAACCAACGCGTGGCGGTGGCGTCCGATCACGCGGGTTTTGCCCTCAAGCAAAAGGTCGTGGCCTGGCTCACCGCCCGGGGCCGCACCGTCGACGACTGTGGCCCGGCCTCGGCCGAGCGGGTGGACTATCCCGATTTCGCCGACAAGGTCGCGGCCAAGGTCGCCACCGGGGAGGCCGGGCTCGGCGTGCTCGTGTGCGGCAGTGGCATTGGTATGGCGATGCGGGCCAACCGCGTGCCCAGGGTCCGCGCCGCCAACTGCACCCTGGTGCACCAAGCCAAGATGACCCGCCTGCACAACGACGCCAACGTGCTCTGCCTCGGCGAGCGGGTGGTGGGCGAGGGGCTGGCCGAGGACATCCTGGATACATTTCTGAACACCGCGTTCGAGGGCGGACGGCACCAGGCGCGGGTGGACAAAATCGATAACGACGTCCCCGGGGCGTGAGGGCTATTCATGATTGAAGACCTGAAAAAGACCGATCCCGAAGTGTTCGCGTGGATGCACAAGGAAGTGCACCGCCAGGCCGAGGGCCTGGAGCTCATCGCCAGCGAGAACTTCGTGAGCCGGGCGGTGCTCGCCGCCGCGGGCAGCCCCCTGACCAACAAATACGCCGAGGGCTACCCCGGCAAGCGCTACTACGGGGGCTGCGGCTACTACGATGAAATCGAGGACCTGGCCCGGCAGCGGGCCCAAGCGCTGTTCGGGGCCGACCACGCCAACGTGCAGCCCCATTCCGGGGCCACCGCCAACTTCTCCGCCTACCACGCGTCGGTGGAGCCGGGGGACAAGGTCCTGGCCATGAGCCTCGACGACGGGGGGCACCTCACCCACGGCTCCCCGGTGAACTTCTCGGGGCGGTTTTTCGACATCATCCCCTACCACGTGACCGCCGACGGGGTGCTCGACTACGAACAGATCCTGAAGCTGGCCAAAGAGCACCAGCCCAAGCTCATCGTCGCCGGGGCCTCGGCGTATCCGCGCACCATCGACTTCGACGTGTTCAAGCAGGCGGCCGAGTCCTGCGGGGCCAAGCTCATGGTCGACATGGCCCACATCGCGGGCCTGGTCGCGGCCGGGGTCCACCCCTCGCCGGTGCCCCTGGCCGACTACGTCACCACCACCACCCACAAGACCCTGCGCGGTCCCCGCGGCGGGCTCATCCTCTGTCCCGAGAAGCGCAAAAAGAAGCTCGATTCCCGGGTGTTCCCCGGGACCCAGGGCGGCCCCTTGATGCACATCATCGCGGCCAAGGCGGTGTGTTTCCAAGAGGCCAACACCGACAAGTTCAAGGCCGATCAGCGCCGCACCGTCGACAATGCGCGTGCATTGGCCGAGGCGCTGCAGGGACATGGTTTCTCCCTCGTCTCGGGCGGGACCGACAACCACCTGATGCTCCTCGACCTGCGTGATCACCCCCTCACCGGCAAGAGCGCGGAGGAGGCGCTCGGGCGCGCGGACATCACCGTCAACAAGAACAAAGTGCCCAATGACCCTGAATCGCCGTTTGTGACCTCGGGGGTGCGCATCGGGACCCCCGCGCTCACCACCCGGGGCATGGGGCCGGGCGAGATGAAAGAGGTCGCCCAGGCGATCAGCGACGTTCTCGGCCACCCCGATGACGACAAGGTCATCGCCCGGGTGCGCGACGAGGTGCGGGAGCTGGCGGGGCGTTTTCCGCTGTATCCCGACCTGGTGCGCCGGTACGATGAGGTCGCCCAAGGGGGCTGATCGAGCCGGAGGCAATGATGTTGCACATCCTCGACGAAGCGGCGCCGGGACACGCCGGCAACGAAGCCGGGCTCGAACGCGTGCGGTCCCGCCCGCCCTGGGACGCCTACTTCATGAAGTTCGCCGAGCTCGCCCGCGAGCGGGCCACCTGCATCCGTCGCGGGGTGGGGGCGGTGATCGTCAAGGACCGCCACATTCTCGCCACCGGGTACAACGGCGCGCCCAAGGGATTGCCCCACGCCGAGGAGGTGGGCTGCCTGCGCACCCAGCTCAACATCCCGTCGGGCACGCGCCACGAGATTTGTCGTGGCCTCCACGCCGAACAGAACGCGATCATCCAGGCCGCCTACCACGGGGTCGCGATCAAAGACGCGGACATCTACATCACCACGCACCCTTGTGCGATCTGCGCGAAGATGTTGATCAACGCCGGCATCCGCCGGGTGTTTTACCTCGAGGGGTACGCCGACCCCATCGCCAAGATGATCATCGAAGAGAGCCATCTCGAGCTGTACTGCACGGGGCCCGGTGGCCTCGACGGGCCGGAGGACGCATGAGGTGCCCGCACTGTGACGCCGACAAGAGCAGCGTGGTCGACAGCCGCGACGCCGACGAGGGGCGCGCCACCCGTCGTCGTCGGGTGTGCCAGTCGTGCCACCGCCGCTTCACCACGTATGAGCGCGTCGAGGAGATGCCGCTGTTCGTGGTGAAAAAGGACGGCTCCCGCGAGACCTTCTCCCGCGACAAGCTCGCCGGGGGCATGCTGTTCGCGGCGCAGAAGCGGCCGGTGCCGCCCGCCGACATCGAGCACGCCGCGGGCCGGATCGAACGCGAAGCGCAGCTGTCCTTCGACCGCGAAGTGCCCTCGACGTGGATCGGCGAGAAGGTCATGGACTTTTTGCGCGAGACCGACCACGTCGCCTACGTGCGGTTCGCGAGCGTGTACCGCAGCTTCCGCGACGTGTCCGAGTTCGCCGAGACCGCGGACGCCCTCAAGCGCGAGTCCGCGCCCACCGCGTGATGCGGCCGCGCGACTCGGCGCTGTCCTGTCTGCTTGTCCCCGGCCACGCCGACGACGACCCCATGGCCCGGGCGTTGTTCGAGGCGGAAAAGGGCGTGGGCCGCACCAGCCCCAACCCCGCGGTGGGGGCGGTGATCGTCAAGGGGGGGCGGGTGCTCGCGGTGGGCCATCACCGGCGGGCGGGCACCGACCACGCCGAAAAAGCCGCGCTCAAACATGCCAAGCGGAGCGTCCAGGGCGCGACCATGTACGTGACCCTCGAGCCCTGTGACCACACCGGGCGCACCGGGCCCTGCACCGAGAGCATCATCGCCGCCGGCATCGCCCGCGTGGTCGTCGCGCAAAAGGACCCCAACCCCCTCGTCAACGGCCGCGGCCTCCGCCGGCTCCGCCGCGCCGGGCTCGACGTGGAGGTGCTCGCGCGCGGCCCCCACCGCGACCGGGCCGAGGCCCTGCTGCGGCCCTTTCGCACCGCGGTGGTCGAGGGCCGGCCGTACTTTGTGGGCAAGATCGCCACCACCCTCGACGGCCACGTCGCGGCCCGCCCCGGGGTCCGCGAAGCGTTGACCGGGCCCGCGGCCTGGCAGCTGGTGCACCGACTCCGCGACCACGTCGACGCGATCCTCGTCGGGCGCGGGACGTGCGCGGTGGACACGCCCCGGCTCACCGCGCGCCCCAAAGGGGGGCGCCGGGCGCGCCATCCCCGCCGGGTGGTGCTCGACGGCCGGCTGCGCCTCGACCCCGGCGCGCCGGTCTTCGACGGCCACCCCGCGGACAAGGGGCCCCCGCTGGTGTTCTGCACCCGACGCGCCCCCGCCGCGCGCCGCGCGCGCTTGGCCGCGCGCGGGGTGGAGGTGGTGGTCGCCGACGCCGACACGGTTCCGTTCGACTTTGTGCGCGAGCAGCTTCACCGCCGCCAGGTGCAGACCGTCCTCGTCGAGCCGGGGCCGACCTTGATGGGCACCCTCGTCGAGCACGCGGCGCTCGACGAACTGTTCTGGTTGCGCGCGCCCAAGCTCGCGGGCCCCGGCGGCGCCGGCGCGGCCCTGATCGGGGGCGGGCCCCGCGCGGTGCCGGTGGGCCTTTTGCCCCGGCATCACCAGACCCTCGGCGACGACGCGCTCACCGTGTGGGTGCGACCCTCCTGAGGGGTGCTAAGGTTCGATATGGCCCGCGCACGCCGCCTGTGGACTTGGCGCCTCGGCCCGCTGCTGGTGGTGGCGGGCGCGACCGGGCTTTGGACCGGCTGTCCCCCCGGCGACGATGGGCCCGAGCCCGAGCCCGAGCCGGAGCCCGAGGTGGGGGGCTTCGACTTGGCCGACGTCGGCGCGCCCTGCGCGTACGTCAACGGCACGGGGGACAACCCCACCAGCGGGTGTGCCCAGGGCCTGACCTGTTTGATCACGTCCTCGGACGGCGTCTACACCAACAACCGCAGCAACAGCTTCTGGGAAGACCAGACCACGGTGTACACGGACCAAATACAGAACGGTGCCTTCGTCGACGAGGGGTATTGCACGAAGGTGTCCACCACCGACGACACCGCGTTCACCTGCCCGGGGGGGACCGCGGCCAAGGTGTTCTCCCCCAATGTGATTGCGTGCATGAAGACCTGCACGCAGAACGAGGACTGCGGGCGGCAAGGCTACGTGTGCGACGTGCGCCACTTCGACATCGCCCAGGGACATTGCGTGCGGGCGTGCCGGTGGGACGCGCCGGACTGCGTTCGCTCCGGGGTGGGCAGCACCGCCGACGGGAGCAACCCGCTCCAGGCGTTCGTCGCTCTCGAGGACCTGCAGGGCGCGTCGATGTGCGACGTGGGCACCGGTCTTTGCGTCGACGCGCCGGGCAACGGGGGCTCCGGTCCCGGCGAAGCGTGCACCACCACCGCGGACTGCGCGGGGGGGCTGACCTGCTACCAAGGGGAGCGGTTCTTTGACGGCGCCACCGCCGACCAAGGGGTGTGCGGGTTCGCGTGCGCCCCCGACCCCGCGGGCGACGCCGACGCCAACCGCGCGGCCTGCGCCGGCGCGGTCGGGCATGTGTGCCAAGCGGCGTTTCGCGGAGGCTTTGTGCCCTTCGCGGCCAAATCGCTCTCTGACGGCAATGACTTCGTCGCCGGGGGGCTTTGTTTCCCCGACTGCACCCTCGATCCCAACATCTGTCTCAGCCACCCGGGCACGGCCTGCGCGGCCCTCAACGACAGCCTGGGCGAACCCTGGAATGGAGTGTCAATGTGTCTGCTTCCACCGCTTCGCAACTGACCCGCGTCGTCGTCCGCAGCGCCGGTCTCGGGCTGTTCGTGATCGTTCTCATGGGCGCCAGCCGGTGCGGCGGGACCATCACCCCCCGGGACGCCGGCACCGACCTGCCCGACGGCGGGGTCACCGCGGACATGATCGGCACCCCCTGCGAATACGTCGACGGGTCTGGCGAAAACCCCACCAACGACTGCGAGGCCGGCCTGACCTGCCTCATCCGCACCTATGACGGGCTGTATGGCGCGGCGTTGACCAACTACTTCTGGGAAGACCAGTTCACCGTCTACACCGACCGCATGGTCGGCAACAGCTTCGTCGACGAGGGCTACTGCACCCTGGTGTCGGCGTGGAACGACCCCAACTTCCGCTGCCCCGCGGGCACGTTCCCCAAGCTGCTGTCCACCAATGTGCAGGCGTGCATGAAGCTCTGCACCAGCAACGCCGACTGCGGCCGGCAAGGCTACGTGTGCGACTACCGGTATTTCGACATGCCCTCGCAAGGGCAGGGCGGGGCCCAGGTCGGCCATTGCGTGCGCGCGTGCCGCACCGACGCCCCCGACTGCGTCCGGTCCGGCATCGTCACCACCCAGATGGACCCCAACCAAGTCGCGGCCTACGTGGCGTACGAGGACCTCGAGGGCCAAAGCGTGTGCGACGTGGGCACCGGCATCTGCGGCGTCAACCCCGACGGCGCGGGCGGGGACGTGCTCCCCGGGGGCGCGTGCAACGACACCACCGAGTGCGCCGGGTTCCAGCTGTGCTACCAGGCCTCGGCGTTCTTCCCGCAAATCCCCGATGGCGACGGCATCTGCGGCTTGCCGTGTGCGCCCTCGGCCAACCCCGATCCCACCCAGCGCGCCCAAGAGAACCGCGCCTCGTGCAACGCGGCTCCCGGATATGTGTGCCAGGCCGCGTTCCGCAACGGCCACGTGCCCTTCGCGGTGAAGTCGCTGCTCGAGGGGGTCGATTTGCAGGCGGGGGGCATTTGTCTGCCCGATTGCAGCGCCAACCCCAACGCGTGCGCAAGTTTTCCCGGGACGACGTGCGGGCAGCTCAACAACAACCTGCTCGAGCCCTGGAACGGCGTGTCCATGTGTCTCATGCCCCAGCTGTCCCAATGAGCTTGCCTGCCGCGCGCCGCGGCGCGCCCGGGTTTGTGCGGGCGGCCGGGGCGGCAAAAAGCGGGGCAGAGTTGGGTGTGGGTGGGGTTTCGGGGTAAGTTGCTCCTCGGTGACCACCACGATGCGCGCCCTGATCGTTGACGATTCCAAGTCCGCCCGAGAGGTGGCGCGGGTGTCGTTGGAGGCGGCGTTGGCCGACCTCGGGATCGAGGGCGAAGTGGTGGTGGCCGAGAACGGCATGCAGGCCCTGAAGATCCTCGCCCAGGACGGCATCGACCTGATGGTGGTGGATTTGCACATGCCCGACCTCAACGGCCTCGAGGTGCTCGCGTTCTGGCAAGAGCGGCGGGTCGAGGGGGCGGTGGCGTACGTGTCGAGCACGCTGGTGTCCGATCGCGACGCCGAGAAGGCGCGCGACGCGGGGGCGGCGGGCTTTTTGGAAAAGCCGGTCACGGTGGAGGCGTTCGCCGCGGTGCTCCAACCACGCGGGGATGGCGGTGTCTGAACCTCTCGATCGCCGGTCGATGCGAGAGTTTCTCGTCGAGGCCAGCGAAATTGTGGAGAGCATGGCCACCGGGTTCTCGCTCCTCGACGAGGGGCGGCGCAAAGGGCGGGTCAAGCCCTCCCAGCTCAACGATGTCTTTCGGGCCGCGCACAGCCTCAAGGGGCTCGCGGGCATGTTCGGGGTCGAGGCCATCGGCATCCTCGCCCACGAGATGGAGACCCTGCTCGACGGGCTGCGCCTCGGGCGGGTGACCCTCGACGACGGGGTCATGGACCTGCTCTATGCCTGCGCCGACGCGTTCACCCGGTCGCTCGGGGCGCTCAAAGCCGGCGAGCCCGACGACATGGAGACCGCCAGCAACCTCGTCGAGCGCCTCCAGCGCGCCGCGAGCAAAGCCGGCGGCGGGGCCAGCGAGGCCGCGTCGGTGCTCAAGCTGTCGGCCCAAGCCCTCAGCGTGCTCACCGAGTACGAGGAGCACCGACTCTCCGAGAACCTCCGCGAGCGCCGGCCCATCTACCGGGTCAGCGCCCCGCTGCCGCTGGACACCTTCGAAAGCGACCTGTCGATGCTCACCGAGCTGCTCACCAGCATCGGCGAGGTCATCACCACGTTGCCGTCGGCGGACAACACCGGGACCGGCATCGACTTCGACCTCATCGTGGCCACCAACGCCCCCGACCACGAGCTGACCACCAAGCTGCGCGGCCTGTCCACCGCGTACGGGGTGGAGCGCGTCGATCGCCAGACCGCGGCCCCCACCGGGTCCGGGGATGGCGGCGAGGGCGCCCACCTGGCCGAGGACGACATGTTGTCCCTTCGGCAGGTGGCCGACACCGTGCGCGTGGACATCGACAAGCTCGACGAACTCATGGGCATTGTGGGCGAGCTGGTGCTCGCCCGCGGCGGCCTGACCCGGGTCACCGACGAGCTCAAGAACCAGCTCGGCTACCGCGGCATCGCCGTCGACCTGCATCGCTTGGTGCGCACTGTCGAGCGCCGCATCTCCGATCTCCAATCTGCGATCATGCAGGTGCGCATGATTCCGCTCGGCCAGGTGTTTGACCGCTTGGCCCGGGTCGTGCGCCGGGTGGCCAGCGGGCTCGGCAAAGAAGTCGACCTCCGCCTCGCCGGCGAAGAGACCGAACTCGACAAGCTCATCGTCGAGGACCTCGTCGACCCCTTGATGCATTTGGTGCGCAACGCCATCGACCACGGGCTGGAGGCCCCCGACGACCGGGAGGGGATGGGCAAGCCCCGCGCGGGCACGCTGCGCATGCGCGCCTTCCCCCGCGGCAACCACGTGGTGCTCGTGGTCGAGGACGACGGCCGGGGCATCGATGAGGTCGCGGTCCGCCGCACCGCCCTCGAGCGCGGGATCGTGAGCGAGGATCAGGTGGGGGCCTTGACCCAGCGGGACGTGTGGAACCTCATCTTCGACCCGGGCTTTTCCACCAAAAAGGCGGTGAGCGAGACCAGCGGCCGCGGGGTGGGGCTCGACGTGGTCAAGCACAACATCGCCCGGTTGTCTGGCATCATCGATGTGCACAGCGAAGCGGGGCAGGGCACGACCTTCACCATCACCCTCCCCATCACCCTCGCCATCATCCAGAGTCTTATTGTGCACTGCCGCGACCAGGTGTTCGCGTTGCCCTTGGCCTCGGTGCTCGAGATCGTGCTCATCACCGAGACCGACCTGTGCTTCGTCGACGGGCGGGAGATGGTCGAGGTCCGGGGCGACACCTTGCCGTTGCTCCGTCTCGACGAGCATTTTGCCATCTCCGGCCCGCGCCCGGTGAGCGCGGACGATGAAGAACACTTCGAGGGCCTCGGCTACGTGGCGGTGGTGGGCCTGGCCCAACACCGGGTCGCCTTGTTCGTCGACGACGTCACCGGCCAGCAAGACATCGTGATCAAATCCCTCGGGGCCTACCTGTCCAACGTGCGCGGCTTCGCCGGCGCCACCCAGCTCGGCGACCACGAGACGATCCTCGTCCTCGACGTGGCCGCGTTGGTGTCCGAGTTCATCGAGCGCAACGAGCGCCGCCCCGGCCGGGCCCCCCTGCCGGGATAGGAGACGCGGCGTGTACGAAGAGCACTTCGGGCTGAGCAAGCGGCCGTTTTCCAAGACCCCGGACCCGGCGTTCTTGTACGAGGGCAAGATTCACGGCGAGGCCCTGGCCCGGCTGCAATACGCGGTCGAAGAAAAAGAGATCGCGCTGCTCACCGGCGAGGTGGGCGCGGGCAAGACCACGCTGTCGCGGGCGCTGATCGATCGACTCGACGAGAAGTTTCGCGTGGTCCTGGTCATCAACCCCCGCTTGTCCGCCACCCAGCTGCTCGCCCTCATCGCCGAGCGCCTCGGGGTCGACCCCGTCCCCCGGGGCAAGGTCAAGTTGCTCGACGCCCTCACCGCCCAGCTGTTCGCCCTGTACGAAGCCGGCCACAGCCCGTTGGTGATCGTGGACGAGGCCCAGCTCATCCCCAGCAAGACCGTGTTCGAGGAGCTGCGCCTGCTCACCAACGTCCAGCTCGACGAGGACCCCCTGGTGGGGTTGCTCCTCATCGGGCAGCCCGAGCTTGCCACCAAATTGGCCAAGAAGGCCTACGCGAGCTTCGCCCAGCGGGTGGGCATGGCCTACCACCTCGGCCCGCTCGACGAGGCCGGGGTGTTCGAGTACGTGCGCCATCGCCTCGCGGTCGCGGGGGGCGGAGCCCAGCTGTTCACAGATGACGCATTGGCATTGGTGTTCCGCGGCAGCGAAGGCATCCCCCGCCGCATCAACACCATCTGCCAGTCCGCGCTCCTGGTCGCCTTCGGGGAGGGCGCGCCCCGGGTGGAGGCGTCGGCGGTGGCGGACGTGCTCGACGACCTGTCCCGCCACCTCGGCAGCGTCTTCCCCGCGGTGGCCCCCGCCCCCGACCTCTCGGGCCTCGACAAGGGGGGCGCGTGGACATCCTGAAGATCCGCAAGAAGGGACGGGGGGCCGCCCCGGGGGACAAGCCCGCGGGACCCGAGGCGAGCGCCGCGCCGCCGCCGCCCACAGATCCGGCCCCCCCGGCGTCGGACGCCCCCGCGCCAGCGCCGGACGCCCCTGCGCCCGCGCCCCCCGGTCCCCCGCCCGCGGCGGCCCCGGACAGCGCCGCGGGCGCGGCCTGGACGTCCCGGGCCGCGGTGCGGGTCAAAGACGAGGCGGTGGCGATCGAACCGCGCGAGGTCGATCCCCTCGGCGAGTTCTTGGCCCGCTACGACGAGGCCGAGGCGGGCACGCTGGGCGAGGCCAACGACGTCAGCGACGCCCCGCGCTACCTCGCCTTTGACCTCGAGCGCGAACGGTACGCGACCTCGATCCTCTCGGTGCGCGAAATCCTCAAGACCGCCCAGGTCACGCCGGTGCCGCGCTGCCAGCGGGGCGTGCTCGGGGTCTTGTCCAAACGCGGCGTGGTGATGCCGGTGGTCGACCTCGCCGCGTGCCTGGAGCTGCGCGACATCGAACAGCGGGTGGACACCCGGCAGCGCATTCTCGTCGTGGGCGAGGGCGATCACATCTGCGGCCTGCGGGTGGACGCGGTGCACGGCGTGGTCGAGCTCCCCGCCGGCGACATCGGCCCGGTGCCGGCCGGGGTGGAGCCCCGGGGGGTCGGGGTCCTGCATGGCCTTGGCCGGGTCGGCGGGGTGTTGCACATCCTGCTCGATGCAGATGCATTTTTGGCCTTCTTGGAGAACCTCGCGGAATGAGCACCGCCAAGCCCCCGCGCAAACCCGGCCTCTCGCCCGAGGAGCCGCTTCGCCTGGCCACGTTCCGGGTCCAGGGCCGGATGTTCGCGGTGGACATCATGCGCATCCGCGAGATCGTCCGGCCCCTGCGCATCACGTCGGTGCCGCAGGCGCCGACCCACATGGTCGGGGTGTTCAACCTGCGGGGCACGGTGTTGCCGCTGTTCCGCATGACCACCGACGACAGCCGCTTTGGCGCGCACAACCTCGGGCGGTACTTGATCCTCAGCGTCGACGGGCGGCACGTGGCCCTCATCGTCGATGATGTGCTCGACGTGTTGCAGATCCGGCGCAAGGACGTGCGCCTCTCGGAAGCGGTGCTGTCCGGCAACGCCGCCGACCTGTTCGTGGGCGTGGTCACGGTCGAGGACGAAGTGGTGTTTTTGGTCAATGTGCGGGCCCTGTTGCAGGGGGCCGACGCGGTGGATTGGACGCAGTTTGCCCCCGAGGCGATGTCCGCCCCCGAGGGAGAACCATGAGCGAGTCGGTGGTGTTCTGCCCCCATTGCGGTGGTCGTTTTGTCGGCCCCGAGGCCCTGCTGTCCGACGAGGCGGTGGTGATTCTGTGCGGGTTGTGTCGCCAGGCCTCGAAGGTCGCGGACCTCTCGGTGGAGCCGGATCGCGAGGCCCCGGAGGAGGCGCCCACGGTGGGGCCCCGGGTGGTGGTGGGCCACGAGCAGCCCGGGGCGAGCCGCACCTTGGCCCGGGTGTTGCGCGCCGGTGGCTACGACCCGGTGCTGGTCGGGACCGGGGACTTGGTGTTGCAGGCCTGTGACCCGGCCTTGCCCGCGGGGGTGCACGCGGTGCTCCTCGACGTGGCCATCCCCGGCGTGCTCGCCTTCGAGGTCGTGCAGCAACTCAAAGACCACCCCGCGACCCAAGACGTGCCCATCGTGTTGCTGGCTTCGGTGTTCGAAAAGACCCGCTACAAGCGCCAGCCCAATCAGTTGTACGGGGCCAACGCCTACCTCGAGCTGCACCACGTGCCCGACCGCCTCTTGCCGCTGCTCGCCGCCCTCGAGGGGGGCGAAGAGTTCTCGGACGTGCACCGCCAGTCCCCGTCGGAGCGGGCCGCGGCCGCCCCCTTTCGCACCCGGGTGCAGGTGTCCAGCGAGGAGGGCCGGCGCATCTATGCCCGCCGCTTACTCAGCGACATTGCGCTCTACCACGGCCAGGAGATCGACCAGGGCATTCGCTCCGACGACCCCCTGCAGCACGTCCAGGGCGCGGTCGAGGAGGCCCGGACCGCGTACCTCGCCGCCGCCCCCGGCCCCACCGCGGCGCGGACGTTTGACGAGGAGCTCGCCTCCTTCCGGGATCGCCTGGCCGAGCGACGCCGCGCCCGGGGCCAGTCACATTGAGCGCAAGCGCGGCCCTCGACCTCGCCGACGCCGCCGCCCGCGCCCGGGCGGTCGCGGCCTTGTCGCGTCCGCCGGTGGGGGCCGAGCTCACGGTGTTCATCTACCGCGGCCTCGGGGACGGCGACTTCATGGTCCGCAACGCGGTCATCGACCGGGTCTCGACCTGGCCGCGCAGCGACGAGCTGCTCGACGCCCTCGGGCACTCGGCGCGGGACGGGCAGGTGGTGCGGCGCGCCTCGGCCCTGTCCGCCCTCGGGCGCCTCGGCCAGTCCGCCACGTCGGTGCTCGCGGGTCTGCTCGGCGAACCCCACGCGGGTTTGCGCCGGCTCGCGGTCGACACCCTGGGCACGATCCCCTGCGAGGAGTCCAACCACCTCGTGCAAGGCGCGCTCGCCGATCCCTCCGCGGTGGTGCGCGCGGCCGCGGCCGAGGCCCTCGGCACGCTGCAGGGCAAAGGCGCGGCCGAGGCCATCGCCAACCGCTTGCCCCAGGAGCGCTCGCCGTCGGTGATCCTCGCGTCGCTGCTCGCGCTCAATGACCTCGGGGCCACGGTCCCCTCGAGCACCCTGCGGCGGTTTATCCCCGACCCCCTCGCGGGCGGTCCCGCGCTCGAGCTCGCCGCGCGCTCAGGCGATGTCGAGCTCCTCGTCGACGGGCTGCGTTCGGCCACCGGCACCCGGCTGCGCCACGCGATGGCGGGCCTGGCCGCGGCCTGGCCCCGGATGACGCCCATCCAGCGCACCCTGGTGCGCGGCGTCGACGTCGCTGACGATCGCATCGACCGCGTGCTGCTGTCCGCGCCCGAGCAGCCGGTGCTCGGCGCGTTGTTGCTCGCCGGGGCCACCGGCCGGGTCGCGTGGTTTCGCCGGGTGGCCGAGCGCCCCGACCGCGCGCAGCTGCTCCCCGCCGCGCACACCGCGGTGGCGCACATCGACGACCCCGCCGTGTCCCGGGAGTTCGCGCGGCTGTCCAAGGACGCGTCCGGCCCCGCCGCCGCGTTCCTGCTCGAACTGTCCACCGCCCTGTTGCAGCGCGGCACCGCCGACCGCACCGAACCGCGCACCGCGTCGTTCCCCAAGCCCACCTTCGAGCGCCTGGCCGACGTGCTCGCCGCGCGCGCGGGCCTGGCCATCGATCCGCGCACCGCCGACCGGTTGGAGAGCCGGTTGCTGCCGCGCCTTCGCCAAGTGCGCGTGGCCAACATCACCGAGTACGTCGACCTGATCACGTCGGGCAGCCCGGCGGGCGAAAAAGAGCTCGCCCGCGCGCTCAACCGCATCACCGTGCACGAGACGTATTTCTATCGGGAAAAGCAGCAGCTCGACGCGTTCAAGAACTACGTGCTCGATCATCTGTTCTCGTTGTCGAGCGGGAACTGGATCAAAGTGCTCAGCGCGGGCTGCGCCACCGGCGAAGAGGTGTACAGTCTCGCCATCCTGCTCAAGGACGCAGGGGTGCAGCGCTTTTCGGTCATCGGCGTCGACGTCGCCTCCGAGACCGTCGACGTGGCGCGGGCCGGCCGCTACGGCCGGCGCGGCCTGCGCGGTGAAATGCCCCGACCGCTCCGGGACCGGTACCTGTCCCGCGACGAGGAGAGCCCCGATGTGTTCACGGTGTCCGACGAGATTCGTGAACATTGTTCGTTCGAGGTCGGCAACCTCGCCGACCCCGCGTTTGTCGCCACCTTGCCCCGGGTCCACGCCGTGTTCTGCCGCAACATGATGATCTACCTGCACGCGGACGCGCGCCGCGCGGTGGTCGACGGTCTGTTCGGTCAGCTGTGGCCCGGGGGGGCGTTGTTCCTCGGCCACTCTGAATCGCTTCTCCACGTCGACACCCCGTTTCGGTTCACCACCATCGGGCGCGACTTTGTCTACCTGCGGCCCTTCGAGGACGGGACCGTGCCCGCGCTGGGGGGCCCCCGATGAGCGAACGTCCCCCCCGCGTCGTCGTCGTCGACGACAGCGCCGTGTCCCGGGGCGCGTTGTCCGAAGCCCTGTCCGAACACGGCATCGACGTCGTGGGCCGGGCCATGGACGGCAGCTTTGGTCTGCGCCTGGTGCTCGACCTCGACCCCGACGTGGTCACCTGTGACCTCGAGATGCCCCGCATGGACGGCTTCACCTTCCTGCGGGTGATCACCCAAAAGGCCCCGGTGCCGGTCATCGTCGTCACCTCCGACGCGCGCCCCGAAAGCGCGCTCCTCGCCCTCGAGCTCGGGGCCCGCGACTTTGTGGTCAAGCCCGAGGGCTCCACCGTCGCCATCCGCAATCTCTCCGACACCTTGGCCCGGCGCATCTTTGCCCTCACCGAGGAGCATCGGCGGGTCAAGGACTACCGACCCTCGGTCGAGTTCGCCGTCCCCGAACACATCGAGCTCGCGGTGCTCGGCGCCTCCACCGGCGGCCCCAGCGCCATCCGCACCATCATGACGGGGATGAGCACGCCCAAGGTGCCGCTGCTCATCGCCCAGCACATGCCGCCCCGCTTCACCGCGGCCTTCGCGCACCGTCTGGAGAAGCTCACCGGGCTCGACGTCACCGAGGCCAAAGACGGCGAGGCCCTGCGGCCCGGCATGGTGCGCATCGCCCCCGGGGGGTTGCACCTCGGGCTCGGCCGCAGCCCCGACGGCCAACACCTGATCACGTTGTTGCATAAGCCGCTGGCGGGGGAGCTGTATTGCCCCAGCGTCGACCACCTGTTTCGCGACGCGGCCGAGGTGGCGGGCGCGGGCTGCCTCGCGGTGGTCCTGACCGGCATGGGCCGGGACGGCGCCGAGGGCGCGGCCAACATCCACGAGGTGGGCGGCACCGTTTGGTGCGAAGCCGAAAGCACCGCGGTCATCGCGGGCATGCCCAACGCCGCCGCGGCCCGGGCCCGGTCCTCGGTGCGCATCCCCCTCGACGGCATCGCGGACGCGCTCACCCGGGCGCTGGCGCGCGTCCCCTGAATGGTGTCCGGCGGGGCCAAGCGCTTGCCCCCGCGCCGAAAAGCGTGCGAAGTTCCCTCCCGACACAATGAGCGACGCCAACAAAAAACCCGAGGACGATCACGAGGACTTCCTCAAGCTGTTCCGTCGCGGCCTCGCGTTCACCGAAGAGCTGCTCAAAGAAAATGAGCGCCTGCGGTACCGGCTCGCCGGCTACGAAGCCAAATCCGCGGAGCCCGAGAGCACCGCCACCGTGGACCTCGTCGAGAAGACGGTGGCCGAGCTCAAGGATCGCATCAACGAGCTCGAGGCCGAGAAGGCCGGGCTTTTGCGGTCCTACACGGAGGCCGAATCGTCGAACGTCGACTTCAAGTCTCGCTATGCAGAGATTGAAGAGGAGCACAACAACCTCGCCAACCTCTACATCGCATCGTTCCAGTTGCATTCGACGCTGGTGTTCCCCGAGATCGTGCGGGTGGTCGCGGAGATCGTGATCAACTTCGTCGGGGTGCAGCGGTTCGCCATCTACCTGCACGACGCCGCCGGCGCGCGGCTGGAGGCGGTGTTCGCCGAGGGCCAGGAGGTCTCTGCGGCGGCGCCCATCGTGCTCGGCGATGGCGCGGTGGGGGCCGCGGTGCAGGCCCGCGACACCTTTTTGGACGAGGACGCGAGCAGCGACCCGCGGGCGGTGATCCCGTTGGTCGCCGGCGAGCACCTGGTGGGCGCGATCGTGATCAACGAGTTGCTGGTCCAGAAGGAAGCGTTCTCCCGTGTGGATCACGAGCTGTTTCATCTTTTGTCCGCCCACGCGGCGACCGCGCTGTTGAGCGGTCTGTTGCGCCACGCGGCGGGGGAGGGCGCGGAAGGCGAGGTCATGAATTTGACGACCGCCCGCTCCCTCCTCCAAAACTAGGGGCGGAGACGAGCCGAAGATGTCTGAGACGCTACAAGCGCTGGTGGTGGAAGATTCCCCGACGATGAGGCAGCTCATCGTGTTCGCCCTCTCGCGCATCAAGCAGCTCAAGGTGGTCGAGGCCGACGACGGGGTCGACGCCCTGAAGAAGCTCAGCGGCCAACGCTTCGACATCCTGATCACCGACATCAACATGCCCATGCTCGACGGGCTCAAGCTGGTCTCCATGGTGCGCAAGGACGAGGTCCACCAGGACATCCCCATCGTGATCATCACCACCGAGGGCGCGCAGGAAGACCGGCAGCGGGCCCTGTCCCTCGGGGCCAACGCCTACATCACCAAGCCCATCCAGGCCCCCCAGGTGATTTCCAAGGTCAAAGAGCTGCTCAAACTCTCCTGAGCCCGCCCCCCGCGGGGCCGGGCCACGATCCCGGTCACGCCCCGCCCCGCGTCAGCCTGGCAACGGTTTGAAAACCCACGGGTTTTCTTTCATACTGAACCACACGGGGACGAACCCGCCAAAACCGCGGGCCCATCGCTAGACCCCCCGGAGGCTGATCATGCGCATCAACAAACCCGGTCCGAAGCACGCCGTCCGCGCCCGCGAGCAGAGCGAAGGCCAAGGCAAAGCCAAGCCCTTCGACCAGGCCAAGTACGACGAGAGCTGCGAAAAGCTGCGCAGCCACATGCGCCGCGGCTACCAGGTGGCCAAACGCTCCGGCCGCGACAAGATGAGCCAGGCCGACCTCCGCCGCACCCTGGCGGACGCCGGCATCGACAGCAAAAATCTTCTCCCCGAGGAGATGAAGGCCATCGTCGACACCCTCGGGGCCTCCACCAACGTCCTCGACGAAGGCGCGCAGAAGTTCACCAACACCCTGCGCGACGCCTACTACGCGGACATGATCGACACCGCCAACGCCGACTACAACCGGCGCGCCCGGGAGCAGCTCGCCCAGGACATCCAGAGCTTCCACGAGTTTGTCGTCGACTCCCACGACCGCGCGGACAAGCGTGATTTCGACGACTTCAAAAAGCAGCTCAAAGAGGACCGCATCGAGACCTCGGAGTGGCAAACGATGATGCTCTGGCTGACCACCGGGGCCAAACAAAGCCAAATCACCTCCTGACCCCGCCGGGTCGTTGAGGGGGCGCGATGGCCCGCCGCCACTGGCTGTTCAAGTCTGAGCCGGATTCGTATTCGTTCGACGACTTGCTCGCCGAGCCCGACCAGGCTTGTTTTTGGGACGGGGTGCGCAACTACCAAGCCCGCAACCTGCTCCGCGACGAGGTCAAACCCAAGGACCGGGTGTTGTTCTACCACTCGCGGGCCAAGCCCCCCCACGTCGCGGGCGTGGCCGAGGTGATCGAAGGCGGGACCCCGGACTGGACCGCGCTGGACAAAAAAAGCGCGTACTACGACGACAAGGCCACCCGCGAGGCGCCGCGCTGGTACGGCGTGCGCATTCGCGCCGTGCGCAAGCTCGAGCCGGGCGTGGGCTTGCCCGCCCTCAAAGACAACCCCGCGCTCGAGGGCATGCGGGTGGTGCAGAAGGGCCAGCGGCTCTCGGTGCAGCCGGTGGACAAAGCGCACTACGACGAGGTGTTGCGCATGCACAAGAGGCTCGCCGCCGGGGCGTGACCGTGGACAAGCTGCCCACCCCTGACGATCAAGTGGCATTGTGCACGGCGTTTGCCGACGTGCTCGCGTCGGGCGCCGCCGACCAGGCGGTGAACGGCCCGCTGATCTGGCCCGACGACGAGTGGTTCCCGGACGCGGTGGAGCCGGACGAAGACGGGGTGGCGGTGCTGTTGTTGCGGGTCTTGGGCTACGCGGGTCTCGATGATGTCGAGGTCTCGGTGCGGTTGTTCGATCACAACGAGGACGCGCTGGCGTGGTGGACGGTCTCGGACGACGACGAGGTCGAGCTCTGGATCGATGCCGAGGCCACCGAGGACGCCGACCGGCTGGTGGGGCTTTTGTGCCGGATGGTGGCCGGCCTGTGGCGTTTGTTGCACGACCTGCACGAGGACGACGACGATGACGAGCAACGTCTCATCGACGTCACCGGGGTCGCGCTCGGGTTCGGCGCGATCTTGGCCAATGCCGCCGACCTCACGCGGACCACCGGCGGCCTCGACGGGCGGTGGGCGTGGTCCACCCTCACCCGGTCGTCGCTGGGGGCGCTTCATCCCGTCCAGTTCGCGTACTTGTTGGCCATCCAGTGTCATGTGCGCGATGACCCCGCCGAGACCAAACGCATGCGCGGCTTTTTGGAATCGAACCCGCGGGCCGCGTTCGACGCCGCCCGGCGGTCGGTGACCGCCGCGCCCCCCGCGATCAGCGCCGGTCTGATCCGCCGGCGCCCGCGCGCGGCGTGCGAGGCGGACTGGTCCGCGCTGAAAGCCCCGTACGCGTTTGAGCCGATCGCGGCGGGCGACGCCGCGTCCTTCGCCGCCGCCGATGTGGAGAGCGCGGTGGGGGGCGCGCCGACCTTCGCGGTGTGGCGCAACCAGACCTGGACCTGGGCCGGGCTCGGCGGGGGCGTGGGCGTCCTCGGGGGCCTCGCGGGGGCGGCGATCGCCGCGACCCCGGTGGTGCTGGGGCTCGGCATCGCCGCCGGACTGGGCGGGGGGTGGGCCGTCGGGCGGCAGCGCAGCGGCTGGGTCTGCGCCGACCCCGACTGCGAGGCTGGGCTCGACGAGCCGGACGGCACCTGTCCCGGGTGTGGCCGCGCGGTGGCCGGCGCCATCGCCCGCGCCGACGACCGGCTCGACGCCGAAGACCGCTGGCGCCGGGAGCGCGCGTCAGATTGAACGCGGCCGTTCGGTCTACTCAGCGAACACCACGTCGAGACCGATCAGGGCCACCCCCGACAACATGCCGAGGCCGCCCACCGCGGTGACCGCCACCCCGGTCCCGAGGATGCCCCACTGCACCGCGCGCGGGGTGTTGCGCTCCCCGCTGTCGAGGAGCGACGCGCCCCCCATGACCGCGGCCGCGCCGAGGGCGGTGACCGCGCTGAACACCCCGATGCTGATCGCGCCCGCCGCCGACAGCGGCGCGCTCCCGGTGTCGACCTCTTCGGCCGCGCCCGCGGGACGGCACAGCGCACACACCAACAACAAAACCAACCAGGGACGCATCCTGCGACATGTAGCACCTCGCACGACCTGACAAAAGCGACCCGGACGGGGTGAAGGTGCTCGTCGGGGCAGGGCCGATTTGCTACCCGGCTCTCGAGGGTGGACCCGCCGTCGGGGTGGGATCGGAGCCCGGCCGTTTCGGAGGATTCATGCGACACAAGCCGTTCAAAAAAGTCTGCGTCATCGGCGCGGGGATCATGGGGCAGGGCATCGCCGCTCACCTCGCCAACGCGCGCACCGAGGTGCTGCTCCTCGACATCGTGCCCCCCAAGCACGGCGAGGGCGATCCCCCGAAAGACAGCAAAGCGTTTCGCAACAAGTTCTCCGCGGGTGGGCTGCAAAAAGCGATCAAAGCCAAGCCCGCGCTGTTCCTCACCAAGGACGACGCCCGCCTGGTCGAGGTGGGCAACCTCGAAGACGACCTGGACCGGCTCAAGGAATGTGACTGGGTCGTCGAGGTGGTGATCGAGAACCTCAAGATCAAGCAGTCGCTGTTCGAGAAGCTCGAGAAGGCGGTGGGCGACGACACCATCATCACCTCCAACACCTCGGGCCTGTCCATCGAGGGCATGACCGAGGGCCGCAGCGAGAGCTTCAAGAAGCGCTTCTGCGTGACCCACTTCTTCAACCCCGTCCGCTACATGGACCTCCTCGAGATCGTGGCCGGCAAGGAGACCGACCCCGCGGTCATCGAGCGCATGACCTGGTTCGGCGAGAACGTGCTCGGCAAGGGCATTGTGATGGGCAAGGACACGCCCAACTTCGTGGCCAACCGCATCGGCGTGTTCGGCATGATGGAGACCATGCGGGTGATGATGAAGGACGGCCTCAGCCTCGAGGAGGTCGACGCCACCTTCGGTCCCGCCATGGGCCGGGCGAAGTCCGCGGTGTTCCGCACCGCCGACGTGGTCGGTCTCGACACCTTCGTGCACGTCGCGCAGAACTGCTGGGACAACCTCGGCCACGACGAGCGCCATGATGTGTTCGAGGTGCCGGCTTGGCTCAAAAAGATGGTCGACGAGGGCTATCTCGGGTCCAAGACCAAGCAGGGGTTCTACAAAAAAGAGGGCAAGACGATCATGGCCCTCGACACCCAGAAGCTCAAAGACGGGGTGCTCGAGTACCGCGAAAAGGAAAAGGTCCGCACCGAGTCGCTGGGCGCGATCCGCAACATCGAGGACCTCGACGAGAAAATCGCGTCGCTCACCTTCGGCGAGGACCAGACGGCCAAGCTCGCCTGGCAAGTGACGATGGCGACCGCGGTCTATTCGGCCAACCGCATGGGCGAAATTGCGGACAGCGTGGTCGACATCGACAACGGCGTGAAGTGGGGCTTCAAGTACGAGCGCGGTCCCTTCGAGACCTGGGACGCGATGGGCGTGGCCCGCTCGGTGGAGCGCTGGGAAAAAGAGGGCGGCACCGTGCCCGGCTGGGTCAAGGACATGCTGAAGGCCGGGCGGGAGTCGTTCTACGCGTTCGAAAACGGCGCCCGCACGGTGTGGGATCCCAACCAGAAAAAGGCCGTGCCCGTCGAGACCGGGCCCGCGGAGATGACGTTCCTCGACATCAAACGCGAAAAGTCCAACATCGTGAAGGACGGGTTCTCGGCCAGCCTCGTCGACCTCGGGGACGGCGTGCTCGCGTGCGAGTTCCACTCCAAAATGAACGCCCTCGACACCGAGATCATGGACTTCCTCAACGAGGGCATGGACCTCTGCGAGGAGGGCAAGTTCGAGGCGCTGGTGGTGGCCAACGACGGCCCCAACTTCTGCGTCGGGGCGAACATTCTGATGATTTTCATGGCCGCGCAGCAGCAAGAGTGGGAGCAGCTGGGCAACACCATCCACGCGTTCCAGTCGACGATGCAACGCCTGAAGTACTCGAGCATCCCCACCGTGGCCGCGCCGTTTCAGCTCACGCTCGGCGGGGGCTGTGAGGTCGCGATGTGGTGCAATCGCATTCGGGCCCACGCCGAGACCTACATCGGCCTGGTCGAGGTGGGCGTCGGCCTGCTCCCCGGGGCGGGCGGCAACATCGAGCTGCTCGCGCGCACCCTCGAAGGGGCGCCGGACACCCCGACGTTCCCCGTCGAGCCCTTGCTCCAGCGCGTGTTCGAACAGATCGCGATGGCCAAGGTCGCGACCTCGGCCGAGGAGGGCCGCGACATGTTGTTCCTCGCCCCCTCCGACGGGGTGACGCTCAACCGTCGTCAGCTGCTCAACGCGGCCAAGCAAGAGGCGCTGGGCATGGCCCGGGCCGGCTTCGTGCCCCCGAAAAAGCGCGTGTTCCGTCTGCCCGGCAAGGGCGCGATGGCCACCTTCGAAATGGTGGTGCAGTCGATGAAAGACGGCGGCTTTGTGTCCGAACACGACATGAAGATCGCGATGAAGATCGCGAGCGTGCTCACCGGCGGCGATACCTCGTCGACGGTGAAGGTCACCGAGGATCGTTTGCTCGAACTTGAGCGCGAAGCGTTCCTCTCGCTGTGCGGCGAGGAAAAGACCCAAGCCCGCATCGCCCACATGCTCGAAAAGAACAAACCGCTCCGGAACTGAGCCTTCCGAGGAGAACAGATCATGAAAGAAGTCGCTATTCTCTCGGCCGTGCGCACGGCCATCGGCAAAGGCAACAAGGGCACGCTCAAGGACACGCGTCCAGATACATTGGCGGGCCACGCGATCCAGGCCGCGGTGGCGCGCAGCGGGGCCAAGCCCGCGGACGTCGAGGACGTGATCCTCGGCTGCGCGATGCCCGAGGGCGAACAAGGCATGAACGTGGCCCGCATCGCGAGCTTCCTCGCCGGCCTGCCCGACGAGACCTCGGCCGCGACCCTGAACCGCTTTTGCAGCTCGGGCCTCAACGCCGTGGCCGAGATCGCCAAGTCGATCATGGTCGGCCAGATCGACGCCGGGGTCGGCGGGGGCGTGGAGTCCATGAGCATGGTGCCCATGGGCGGTCACAAACCCTCGGCCAACCCCGAGCTGATGCACGACTACCCCGCGGCCTACACCCCCATGGGCATCACCGCGGAGAACGTCGCCCAGAAGTACAAGGTGTCGCGCGAGGACCAGGACGCGTTCGCCTTCGAGAGCCACCAGCGCGCGAGCAAGGCCATCGCCGCGGGGCACTTCAAGGACGAGATCGTGCCCATCGAGGTCGACGTGTTCACCGACGCGGGCAAGAAGACCGTCACCTTCGACACCGACGAAGGCCCGCGGGCGGACACCTCCCTCGAGGTGCTCGGCAAGCTTCGGCCGGTTTTTGCCATCAAGGGCACGGTGACCGCGGGCAACGCCTCGCAGATCTCCGACGGGGCCGCCGCGGTGATGATGATGGAAGCGGACAAAGCCAAAAAGGAAGGGCGCGACATCGTGGCCTACTTCCGTTCGTTCGTGACCGCGGGGGTCGACCCTTCGATCATGGGCATTGGGCCGATTCCCGCGGTGCGCAAGCTGCTCGAAAAGACCGGCGTGGACCTGAAGGACGTGGGCGTCATCGAGCTCAACGAGGCCTTCGCCGCGCAGTCGTTGCCCTGCATCCGCGAGCTCGGCCTCGACGTGGAGAAGGTCAACCCCAACGGGGGCGCCATCGCCCTCGGCCACCCGCTGGGCTGCACCGGGGCGCGCCAAGTCGCGACCATCCTGCCCGAGATGAAGCGCCGCAAAGCGCGCTACGGCATCGTGACGATGTGCATCGGCGGGGGCATGGGCGCGGCCGGCCTCATCGAAATGGCCTAGCGCGGGCCACGACGAGCGCCCGAGCGGGCGTCTGGGACGTTCCCCTCGGAAAACCAGTCCGCGTCGTCGGTGTCGCGCTCGCCCGCCGCGGCGGGCGCGTCCTCGGCGCGGTTCGGCTCTCGGTAAATCGGGAGCCGAATCTCCTCGAACACGTCCTGGGCAAACGGCGGGAAGGCCTTTTTCCCAGGGCGCCTGGCGCGCAGCTCCATCACACACACCGCGTCGTCGTCGGCCACCACCGCCACCCCCACGTCGCGGGGGCTGAACGCGTCCTCGTCGACGCGCATGAACGCGGTGGCGGCCCGGGCCCCCACCGTGGGCAGATCTGGCGCGCGCAACGCTGTATCATTGTCACGGGCCCAGGCCCGGGACCGCTCGTCGACCGCGGCGTGGGGGTCGTCGGTCCCCGGGGTGAGCGGGGCGCAGTAGACCCGCAGCCATGACTTCGTCCGGGGATGAACAAAAAGCGCGGTCAGGTCGGGCCGGTCCTCGTCGTCGGGGTCGAGGGCGTAGGGGGCCCAGTCGTGCAACCACAGCTCGACCCGGCCGTCCCCCCAGGTCCACCGCTCACCCACCGCGCCGAAACGGCTCGCTTCATACACCGACGTGCCTTGGCCCCACACAAACAGCGCCAGCATGAGCACGCTCATCGCCGTTCCCACGCGCGTGCGGCGCGGACCCGGTCGGCCCACGAGCAACAGCCCCCAGCCGAGCGCGACCGCGAGGCCGAGGCCTCCCACCGCCACCGAGTCGTTGGCCACGCCCCCGGCCCCCAACAGGGCCACGCCCGCGACAAGCCACAGGGCCACCCCCCGCGCCAGCCGGACCCGGCGCAACAGCCCGAGCGAGATGGGACCGACGACAACCGCGAGCGCCCACATCGTCCCCGCCCCCGTGTTCGGCACGCGCTGGGCCACCGCGGACGCGACCAGAAAGCCCACCGACCAGCTGAGCAGCACCCAGCCGGCCGCGCGCCAGGCGCGGGGGAACGCTTGTTCGGCCGCGTCGGGCTGCCACAGGGCCGAGGCCCGGGCGTCGTCGTCGTCGAAAGGCTGCGCCGCGCTGGTGGCGGCCGGTCCGGTGGGGGGCACATCGCTCATGCCTCAGTCTCGCGTTCCCGGGCGCGCGGGTAAAGGGTGGGCCCAGGGGGACGGGAGCGGTTGTGCGCCGGACCGCGGGATGCGACATCGACGACATGCCCCGCGCGACCGCAGCTTGGTTGGCCCTTTGGGCGCTCGCGTTCGTGGGCGCCTGTACCGGGGGCGTGCCCGACGACGACGCGGGGGTGCTCGTCGACGGGGGCGTCGAGCCCGGTCCGTTCATCGCCCGGGTCGTGTCCTACGCATTGGGCGCAGGCGCCGGCCACGGCGAGGACGCGCTCCCCGGCATCGTGATGGGCCCGCCCGACGGCTATGGCGACGCGGCGGGGTCGGTGGACGTGCTCAGCCTCGGCCGCGGGGGCCACGTGGTGGTCGAGCTCGGCCAGGATGTGGTCGACGGCGAGGGCGCCGACTTTGTGGTGTTCGAAAACGCGTTCGAGTACGGCACCGGCCTGTTCACCGAGCCGGGCGAGGTCGCGGTCAGCCTCGACGGTGATGCGTTCGAGACCTTCCCCTGCGACCCCGAGACGGGAACTGGATGCGCCGGCCAGCGCCCGGTCTACGCGGCCTCAGGCAATGACATTGACCCCCTCGGCCCCGACGCGGGGGGCGACCGCTTCGATCTCGCCGAGGTGGGCCTGGACCGCGCCCGGTTCATCCGCGTCACCGACGTGGGCGACGCCCCCATCCCCCCCGACACCACCAACAACGGCTTCGACCTCGACGCCGCCGCCGCCCTCCATCGCTAGCGGGCCCGCGCAGCGCGTTCGCCTCGCTCGGCTCACGTTGCGCGGCGAGCCCAACGGGCGAGCATCGCCGCAACGTCGAATCAATACTGGACGGGGGCGACGCGAAAGGCGCTGATCATCGACTCTTCGGGGCCGTCCCCCGAGAGGTTCACCACCGTGAACTCGCCGTCCCCCTCGTCGACCTTGGTCAAGCGGTACCGCATCTGGCTGTTCTTGCCGTGCACGGTGAACCGCACGTATTTGCCCGTGGCCGACCACTTGCCGGTGATGCGGCGGGGCTTGCCCTCGAGCAGGGGCTCGTAGCTGTACTTGAACGACCCGTCGAGGCTGAACGTCAGGGTGCGCTCGGGCGCGTCGGGGTTGTCGATCCAGGTGTGCAGCAGGCGCCGCGACGGGGTGTTGAGGCCGCGGAGCTTGGACCCAATGCTCGAACCCGTGAGTTCTGTTCGGCGGTCCTTGAGCAGGACTTCGGCGATGCAGACCGGCGCGTCCGGCTTCTTGCCGTCGCGCACCTCGACCACTTCGACGATGAGGCGCGAGCTTTTGATCGGGGGGTCGAGCTTGACCGCTTGCATCTGGTCGCTGTCGCGCAGCTCGAGGTTCCGCTGGGTTTGGCCGTCGAGCAGGCGCACGACCTTCGGCCGCGCGTTTTTCTTGTCGATCTTGCCGCCCGAAACCGGCCCGACGATGAAGCCGATCTCGGTGATGCGCTGGGATTTTTCAAAGCCGAACACCAAGCGCTCGCGCGACGGCCCCTTGGACGAACACCAGGTGGTCGTGTCTTTGCCATCGACAGCGTTGTAGGCGTAGCTCGCGGGCGTACCCTTGTGCAGCTCCGTGCTGGCCTCGACGTACGCCAATTCGCCGGCCGCCGCCGGCATGGCCAGGCCCAGGCACAACATCAGGGGCGTCATCTCGCGCATCATTCTCCCTGTACCCTAGCAACCTAGACCCAATCGCGGGGGGAAGCCACCTTCGAGTGCGGCCGGTGGCGGGGAGGGGCATTGACCCCGGGCCGGTTCCATTGCACCGACGGGAGAAGCTTGGGAGGTATTCGATGATCTGGTTGCCGAAGCTGCGCGTTGTGGGCGCGTTTGTGTTGATGGGGGCGCTCGTTGGTGCCTGTGAAAGCGGTCCGAAAGAGGGCGAAGAAGCCACCTACTACGGGAAGAAGTTGGTCGAGCCGGGAGTGGCCAAAAAAGAGCGCGAGGCGGCGATGACCCACCTCGAGCAGCTCAACAGCAAAGACTCGCTCCCCTACTTGCACCAAGCGCTCGAAGGCACCGAGGTGGAGATCAAACCCAAGGCTGCGCAGCTGGTGGGCAACCTCGGCACCAAGGACAGCGTGGGTTCGCTGATCAAGGCCATCGACTTCAAAGCCGGGGCGGGTCGCGACAAAAAAGCCCGGGCCGCGGCCTCGACCAACGAGCGGGTGGCCAAAGCCCTGGGCAAGCTCGCCAGCCCCGACAACAGCAATGCCATTGAAGCCTTGAAGCGGCTGGTGGACAACCGCCACCTCGAGACGCAACTGGCGGCCATCGTGGCGTTGGGCAACCTCAAGGCCACCGACGCGGTGCAGTCGCTGATGGACATCGCCGAAGGCCACACCAACAACTTCATGGTGAAGAACGCCGCCGAGGCCCTGGGCAAGATCGGCGACGAGAAGGCGGTGCCGATCCTGGTGCGGTTGATGTTCTTCGAACGCGCGGGGGTCTCGTTCTACGCCGAGTCCAGCTATGCCCTGTTCCAAATTGGCAAGTCCGCGGTCGACCCGTTGTTTGCGGTGTACAACAACAAGTTCGAGCCCATCGCGGAGTTCCACGTCGAGCCCGGGGTGCAAAAAGCCAAGGCCCTCCAGGTGTTGATGGACATCGGCGGCGACCCCCGCATCAAGAAGCTCTGCATCGAAGCCGCCGGCATCGACCCCAGCGACACCGCCAACTCGCTCGCCCGGGTGTACGGCTCGCAGTGCGTGGGCCGTCTCGGCTACACCGAGGCGCTCCCGGTCCTGAAGAAGGGGTGGGACGCCCTCGACCAATCGATCAGCGAGCACGCGCTCAACGCCATGGCCCAGATGGGGGCGAAAAGCGTGGCCAAGGAGCTCCTCGCGATGACGACGTTCGACGGCTTTGTGCGGCAGTGCCAAGCGCTGGATCGCCGCAACAAGAAGGAAGTGTGCGAGAAGGCCTCGCCGCAGGTCCGGCCGCCGCGGGTCGAGACCCTGTCCCGCATCGGGTCGGGCGACATGCTCGGTGCGTTCGAGAAGATGATCGCCGACGAGCAGGACGCGAAGCTCAAGAAGAAGCTTGTCAAAGGCAAAGACCGCATCGCCGCGGCCAAGGACTGCGAGGGCAAAGGCGTCGATTGCTGGATCGAAAAGCTCAAGCACGACAACGCCCAACAGCGCGAACGCGCCGCCTACGAGTTGACCTGGGACGGCTCCGACAAGGCGGTCGACGCCTTGCTGGGGGCGCTCGGCGACCAAGACAACGAGGCGCGGTTCGCGGCGATCTTGGGCGTCTGGCGGGCCCTGCCCAAAAAGGGCGTGGCCCGCATCGACGAGATCCTGGCCGACGAAAAAGGCAAGACCCAGTTCGTGCGCATCAACCAAGACCTGAAGCGCCTGCGCATCAAGCTCGAGCGCGGGTACTGATTCTACGCGTGCGCAGGCGGCCGCAGGCCGCGCGCACGCGTGACCTCAGCGAGTCGCGCCGGGTGCATGCCCCGTGCGTTTGGGGCTCGCAACGATCGTCTGGCCCAGCCGCGTGAGTGGCTGGGCTTGTTCGTTTGGTTTCGCTCGGGGCTCGTGCGTGGCACGCACGAGGCAATGGCGACGGGTTTGGCCGCAGGCGGCCACAGGCCGCGCGCACGCGTGACTTCAGCGAGTCGCGCCGGGTGCGTGCCCCGTGCGTTTGGGGCTCGCAACGATCGTCTGGCCCAGCCGCGTGAGTGGCTGGGCTTGTTCGTTTGGTTTCGCTCGGGGCTCGTGCGTGGCACGCACGAGGCCATGGCGACGGCGCAGGCGGCCGCAGGCCGCGCGCACGCGTGACTTGAGCGAGTCGGACCGGATTTGTGCGCCCGGACGGACCTGTCGCCAGCCGGACCCGTCGGCTCAATTCGGGGCTGCGCGCAGATTTTCCGGCGCATTTTGGTTAGAACCTCGACATGGCAAATCCCCTTCTTTTCGAAGCCGACACCGTCGATCGCGTGCCCCCTTTTCCCCAAATCGAGCCCGCCCACGTCGAGGACGCGGTGGCCACGCTGTGCGATGCCTACGAGGCGGCCGTGGCCGACATCGAGCAAAACGCGCCCGCGACGTACGCGGGCGTGATCGACGCGCTGGCCGAGGCCGAGGCGCGGCTGGAAAAGTGCTGGGGGGTCGTCGAGCACCTCATGGGCGTGCGCAACAGTGACGAGCTGCGGGCGGTCTACGAAAAGGCCCAGCCCCGCATCGTGGCCCTCTCGAGCCGGGTTCGGCAGAGCAAGGCGCTGTACGACAAGCTCGCCGCGGTGAAGGCGAGCGATGACTTCGCCCAGCTCTCGCCCGGGCAACGCCGGGTGGTGGAGCAACGGCTGCTGTCCGCGGAGCTGGCCGGGGTGGCCTGCGCCCCCGACGAGAAGAAGAAGTTCGAAGAGCTCGATCGCCGCTTGGCACAGTTGTCCACGGATTTTTCGAACGCGGTCCTGGACGCGACCAAGGGGTTCGCCAAGATCCTCACCAGCGAAGAGGACGTGCGGGGGTTGCCCGAGACCTGGCGGCGGATGGCCGCGGCCGCCGCCCAGGCCCGCGACCACGCCGGGGCCACGCCGGAGAAGGGCCCGTGGGCGGTGACCTTGGATGGACCCAATGTGACTGCTTTTCTCCAGCACGCCAAGCGGCGCGACCTGCGCGAAGAGGTATGCCGCGCGTTCGTGACCCGGGCCGCGACCGGTCCCGCGAGCAACGAGCCGCGGGTGCGCGAGATCTTGTCCCTCCGGCAGGAGCAGGCGGCGCTGCTCGGCTACGCCAGCTACGCCGAGATGAGCTTGGCCCAGAAGATGGCGTCCAGCGTCGACGAGGTCGAGGCCCTGCTCGGCGAGCTGTCGGCCAAGGCCCGGCCCTTTGCCGAGCGCGAACACCACGAGCTCGAGGCGATGAAAAAGAGCACCGATGGCATGGACCCCAACGCGGCGCTCATGCCCTGGGACACGGGATTTTTGGCCGAGCGCCAAAAAGAAGCGAAGTTCTCGTTCACCGACGAGGAGACCCGGCCCTACTTCCCGCTGGAGCGGGTGCTGCAGGGGCTGTTCTCCCTGGCCGAGGAGCTGTTCGAGGTGCGCATCACCGCGGCCGACGGCCAAGCCCCGGTGTGGGACGACGACGTGCGGTACTTCGCGGTGCAGAACCTCGACGGCAGCCCGCGGGCGGCGTTCTACCTCGACCCCTACGCCCGGCCCGCCAACAAGCGCGGCGGGGCCTGGATGAACGACTGCATCGGCCGGAAAAGCACCGACCGCGGGGTGCGTCATCCCGTCGCCTACCTCTGCTGCAACCAGACGCCCCCGTCGGGGGACGTGCCCTCGCTGATGTCGTTTTACGAGGTGGAGACCCTGTTCCACGAGTTCGGGCACGGGCTGCAGCACATGCTCACCACCGTCGACGTGCCCGAGGTCGCGGGCATCAACGGGGTCGAGTGGGACGCGGTCGAGGTCCCGAGCCAGTTCATGGAAAACTGGGTGTACGAAAAGGACATCGCCCAGGGCATGAGCGGCCACTACCAGACCGGGGCCAAGCTCCCCGACGACCTGTTCGCCAAGATCAAAGCCGCGCGCACCTTCCGCGCCGCCACCGCGATGATTCGGCAAGTGTACTTTGCCCGGCTCGACCTCGCGCTGCACCACACCTACGACCCGTCCGGTCCCGAGGCCCCCCTCGACGTCAAGCGGCGCATCGCCCGCGAGGTCTTGGTGCAGCAGCCCCTCGACGAGGACCGTTTCCTCTGCGCGTTCACGCACATTTTCGCCGGGGGCTACTCCGCCGGCTACTACAGCTACAAGTGGGCCGAGGTCCTGGCCGCAGATGCCTTCGGCGCGTTCGAGGAGGCCGGGCTCGACGACGCGGCGGCCCGCCAAAAGCTGGGCCACAAGTTTCGGGACACGATCCTGTCCGAGGGGGGCGCGCGCCACCCGATGGCGGTGTTCGAGGCGTTTCGCGGCCGCAAGCCCGAGGTCGATCCCCTGCTGCGGGCGTACGGGCTGCTCGACCAGGCGGCGTGACCGCGCGGGCTCAGCCGTTGCGCAACGAGCCCACCGTCAACGACACGTCCCCGGTGTTCGCGGGGGCGGCCGCGGGCTGCTCGGGTGGGGCCACGCGGCCGGCCGATCGCGCGACCGCGGCGGGGGCGGGCGCACCGGACAAGATCGCGGTGATCTCCTGCCACCGGGTGCGCTCCTCGGCGATGAGCGTGCGGTACCGCTTCTGGTGCTCGGCGGGGACTTGAGACGCGTGGGCCTCGAGCTTGTCGAAGAACTTGGCCAGGTAGCCCAGGTCTTTGGCAAACGCACCTTCGGGATTGGCCATCGCTTCCTCCTTCAAACCGAAAACAGCACCAAGCACACCGCGTACACCGGCGCGGCCGCCATCATCACCAAAAGGGTATAGCCCATCAAGTCGCGCGCCTTCAGCCCCGTCACCGAAAGCAGGGGCAGGGCCCAAAACGGCTGCAACATGTTGGTGAGCTGGTCGCCGTACGAAAACGCCATCACCATCGTGCCCGCATCCGCGCCCACGCTCGTGGTCGCCTCGACGATGAGCGGGGCCTGCAGCACCCATTGCCCGCCGCCCGAGGGCACCAGCAGGTTGACCACCGCGGCCGAGATGTAGGTCATCACCGCCGCGGCCGCGTCGGGCGCGGGCAGGCTGTGCGCCACCGCGATCAACGCCTGACTCAGGGCGGTGAGGATGCCGCTGGCCTTCGCCGCCCCGAGGATGCCGAAGTAGATCGGGAACTGCAGCAGAATGCCGGCCGCGCCCTGGGCGCCGGCCGAGAACGAGCGCGCATAGGCGAGGGGGCGCGCGTGCAGGGCGAGCCCGAGCACCAAGAAGAACAGGATCACCGCGTTGAGCCCGACCGCGCCCGCGCCTTTTTCCCCGACCTCGACGGCGAGGTACACGACGATGGGCAGGACCAGAATCGCCGTCACCCCCCGCGCGCGGGACAGCCGCGAGACCAGCCCCGCGTCGTCCGCCTCGTCGGGACCGGCCGCCTCGTCGTCGAGCGGCGGGCCGGGGCCGTCCACCACCGGGCCGCTGCCGAGCACGTACAGCAGGCCGGTGACCACGATCAGGACCAAACCCGAGGCCACGAGGTTGAGCGGGGTGAACAACGTCTCCCCCACCGTGATCGCGCGTGCAAAGACATTGTCCGCGGCCGCGACCTTGAGCGGGGCCGAGCCGGACAAGCCGCCGTGCCAGACCAGAAGACCGCAGTAACCGGCCGCGCCGACGAGGGGATAGGTCAGCGGTTGTCCCCGGCGGGCGAACGCGCGCCCGACTTCTCGCGCCAAAAACGCGCCCCCGACGAGGCCGAGCCCCCAGTTGAGCAGACCGAGCCCCATCGCCGCCGCCCCCACCAGCGCCGCGGCCTGGCCCCCCGTGCGCGGCCGCTGCGCCACCCAGCCCAAGCCCCGCCGCACCGCGGGCGCATCGGCGAGGGCGTGCCCGGTCACGAGGATGAGCGCCATCTGGAACGCAAACGCGATGCCGGCCTGGCCGAGCATGCCCGCGGCAAAGCCCGTGAGCACGGATGTAGGGGCCTGTGAGTATGTGGCCCCCATCACCATCACCAACCCGGCGAGCAGCACCGCGAGGATGAACGGATCCGGCACCACCCGCTGGGCAAGCGCCGCGCACCGCTGGCCGAACCGGCTCCACCACAACATGGCGCGAGCCTAGCCGAGCCCGGCCGGGGTGTCTTCAAGTTGCGGGGGTTCGCACCGGTGACTACAATCTGACGTTGAGCGCTTCGCCTCCCCCGAGCGCTCTCCTGCCAATAGGGCATCAACTCCCCTGATGTCCTATTGGCCTCTTTATTTGCGGCTGCGGTCGAGACGCGTTTTTGTGGGCGCGGCGCCTGCACAGTGACATTGATCTGCCGGGGCGGGATGTCCGCGTCCCATCCAATGCTTTTGTGTGGGTCAGGAGCTGATCTTGTCGCGCAGGGCGCGCAGCTCTTTGAGCTCGTCGAGCATCGCTTCCATCTTCTGGTAGGCCTCGGCCGAGCCGGCCTGCTCTTGGGCTTCCACCAAGCGCAGCTTCTCTTGGCGGAACCGGCGCTCGGCGGCGATGCGTTCGGCGTTGGCTTTTTTCACCAACTCCTTGTGGCGGTCGATCTCGGCCAGGAGCTCGTCGTGCTCCAGCTCCTTGTCGATGGCGCGCTCCTCGGCTTTGGCCGCGGCGCGGTGCGCTTGTTTGATCTCGTCCTGCAGCTCGGCCCGCACGCGCTCGGCTTCGGTCTCGGCCTTGCGCTCAGCCTCCTCCGCCGCCTTGACCGCGGCCGCGGCTTTGCCGTCGGCCTCGAGGCGGGCGGCCTCGGCTTGTTCGGTGCGTGCCTCGAGCGACGCGGCGCGCTCCTCGGCGGCGGTCTTGGCCGCGGTCAGGGCCGCGACCTCGTCGGCGAGCGTCGACTTCTCCGCCGCGCCCTCGCTGGCCAGGGCGTCGAGCCGTTGCTGGGCGGCGGCGAGCTCGTCCTGCAGCCGGGCGGTCTCCTTTTCGGCCGCGGCCTGGTCGCTGCGCAGCCCGTCGAGCTCGGCTTTGGCCTCGGCCAGCTCGGCCTCCAGGGCGGTGACGGTCTCGGACAACGCGTCACCCCGGCGGGCGGCCTCCTCCCGTTCCCGGAAGAGCTGGTTGCGCTCGTCGTCGAGGGCCCCCGCGTTCTCGTCGCGGCGATCGATCTCCCCGCGCAGGGCCACGACCTCGGCCTCGAGGTCGGTCTTTTCGCGCTCGACGCGGGACAGCTGCTCGGTGAGCAACACGGACTTGTCGTCGCCGGCGTCGGTGGCCGCGGTCTCGACGTAGGCGAGGTCGTCGCGCGCGTTCTGCAGTTGTTTTTGCAGGGACTCGATCTCCGCCCGAAGGGCGGCGGTCTCGTCGTCGGCCTCGGCTTGTACCTCGATGGGCGCGGCGGGCCGTTCGCGCAGGCGCTGCTCGAGCTCGGCGTTGCGTTGGCGGAGTTTTTTGAGCTGCTCGTCGGGGCCGTCGGAAAAAACCGCGCTGGTGCCGATGCGGTTTTCCAGCAGGCGCTCGACCTCCAAGAACAGCTCGTCCTCGTCGGGCGGGGTGGCCACGTAGGCGTCTGCTCCCGCGCGCAGGGCCTTGAGGATCAGGCCCGCCTTGGTGGGATCGTCGAGGAGCAGGTAGCGCGCGTCGGGCTGGATGCCGCGGGCGAGGGCGAGAAAATCCGCGGCCGCGTAGGTGCCCAGGTTGAGCTCCAGGCACACCAAATGACGCGAGCTCTCCTCGAGGGCTTCGACGGCGTCGGCCCCATCTGCGCACGCCACCACCGCAAACCCACGCCGATCGAAGTAGGGGGCGAGATGGGCCACGCGGGGCCCGATCAGCAGGACATCGATGTTGCCGGCGTCCATTGCGCTCCGGGCTGAGGTGGGAACTCCACCGAGAGAAAACTCCTCTTGATACCAGAGGTTTACAAGCGGGCCCAAGAAACCAAGGGCACGCTTATCGGTCACCTTTCCGATGTTCGCGCGCCCGGGTTCGTGGGCGTCGACGGATCGCCCGACGGCTGGTAAGAGAAATGAGTCGCTCCGTCGACGACATAGTCCCACCTTTGCCTACATCGAGGTCCCCAATGTTTCGACTCTTCCGCATGACGACGATTGCGTGGGCGGCGTTTTCCGCCCTGGTGTTTGCCACCTCGGCGCAGGCCACCGTGGTGGTGATGCACGACCTCGATCAGATGACCCAACGCGCGGACGTGATCGTGCATGCCCGGGTGTTCGAGACCCACACCGTCAAAGAGGACGGCCGCATCATCACCCTGACCACCGTCGAGGTCATCGACGGGCTCAAAGGGGCGCGGACCGGCGACATCCTCACCATCGCCCACCTCGGCGGGGAATATCAGGGCGAGCGCCTCGTCATCGTGGGCAATCACAAGTTCGAGGCCGACGAAGAGATGGTGTTCTTCGGGGTCAACCACACCAACAACCGCGTGATCGCGTACGGGGTGGGCGTGGGCAAGTTCAGCGTGGAGCGCGACGCCGACGGGACCAAGGTGGTCGAGCAGCTCGGCGACATCGTGGCCGCGGAAAAGTCGCCCGATGGCCGGGTGAACATCAACCGGCCGCGCGCCCGCCGCTACGAGAGCGTCGACGCGTTCAAGCAGCGCATCCAGGGACATTTGTACGCCCAAGAGACCGGCCTGCAGGTGAAAATGCCCGCCGCCCTGGGGGCGGTGAAGATGCCGCAGAAGCCGCTCGGTGAGGGGGCGCACTGATGCGCGGGGCCCAGGTCGCGTTCGCCGCGCTGGTGGGCCTCTGCGCCACCAGCGCCCAAGCCCAAATCGGCATGTGTCCCAACGAGTTCGTGCCGAGCCAACCTTGCTACCGCTTTTACTGCAACAGTCTCGACGTGCAGGGCAACATCAGCAACGACGGGTGTTCGCCCGCGTGCTCCGACGCCGCCCCGTCGCGCTGGGGCATGAGCACCCTCGGGGTGCGCATCGACGACACCACCGTGCCCACCGGCAACCCCAGCGTGTCCACCGCCGAGTGGCAGGCGGTCACCGCCAACGTGCTGAGCGCCTGGAGCAATGTCTCTGGGTCGAACTTCACGATGCAGGACCAGGGCAGCACCATCTATCGCTCGTTCGGCCAGAACGACGACAGCCACGAGATGTTCTGGATCACCTCCGCCAGCGAGTGGAACAACAAGGTGATGAGCGGCATCAACAACGCCCTCGGCGTGACCTCCGCCTATTACCCGTTCTGCGATCGTGAGTTCTCCGACGCGGACCTGGTGATGAACGGCGCCGGGTTCAACGACTGGGCCGCGGACGATGACGACTGCAGCAACAGTGGGTTCTTTGGGTGCAACAACACCACCGCCACCTTGCTCCACGAGGTCGGCCACTTCATCGGCATCGGCCACCCCTGCGGCAACGACGCATGCTCCAACTGGTCGGTGATGGCCGCGCAATCGAGCGGCTTCAACGAGCCCGAGTCCCTGCGGTCCGCGGACTTCGCGGTGATGGAGGTGCTCTACCCGGGTACCCCCGGCGGCATGGGCTACGGCTGCAACGGCAACGGCGACTGCAACGGCGGGCTCACCTGCGAGACCCTCAGCGGGGTCGACTACTGCACCGACACGTGCACCAGCAACGCCCAGTGCCTGGCCGGCTTTGAGTGTGACGTGGCCGGGACCGGGTTCTGTGTGTTCGCGGGGTCGGTGCTCGTCGGCGAAGGCGGCGTGTGCAACATCCAACAACAGAATTGCGAGCCGGGCCTCGACTGCTTGGGCGCCCAAGGCGCGACCAACGGCCAGTGCTACCAACACTGCACCGGTCCGGGCACGTGCGACGCGGGCGAGACCTGCATTTATTACGACGACGCCCAACCGCAGTTCGGCGGGTTCTGCACCGGGGCCGCCGGGATCGGCGAGTACTGCGACCAGACCATCGCCTGCACCGAGGGCGCGTGTGTGCTCGAGAGCCCAACGTCTGGGTTCTGTCGTCAAGATTGCAACCTCAGCAACGGCACCGGGTGCAGCGGCGGCAACGACCACTGCTTGGACATCGGCTCGCCCGAGGGCTACTGCTTCCCCGGTGGGGCCGGCCTCGAGGGCTCGCCGTGTGACGACATCCTCGACTGCGCGGGCGGCAACCTGTGCGTGGGCAGCGCGGGCGAGTTCTTCTGTTTCCACCGCTGCGACCAGGGCTACACCTGCCAAGACTTTCAGTCCTGCCAGCCGCTCCAGGACGTCTCGTACTGCACGCCGCTCGACGCCCCCGGTGACGGGGACGGTGATGGCGACGGCGATGGGGACGGCGATGGTGACGGGGACGGCGACGGGGACGGCGACGGGGACGGTGACGGTGACGGTGACGGTGACGGGGACGGTGATGGCGACGGAGACGGCGATGGCGACGGTGATGGCGACGGTGACGGGGATGGCGACGGCGACGGCGAGTGCGATGAGCGCCGCGGTCACTGGGACTGTCCCAACGGCACCGGCTGCGTCGACGGCGCGTGCGTGGAGGACGCACAGGGCGACGTCGGGGCCTGGGGCTTTTGCAACAGCAGCGAAGACTGCAACAGCGGCATCTGCCTGAACGGCGTGTGCACCCGTCCCTGCGACGTCAGCGACGGTTGTCCCGGTGGTTATGAATGCGACGAGGAGGCTGGGGTGCCGGGCGGGGTGTGCCGCGCGTTGTCCTGCGCCGATGACGAGTCCATCTGTGACGACGGGTTCAACTGCCAGACCACCCCGGCCGAACGAACCGCGTGCACCACCGAGGAGGCGCCGATGTGTTCGTGCGCCCAAGGCGGCGACGGCGACTCGTCAGGTCCGATGTTCGCGCTGATGAGCATCGGCGCGCTGGGGCTGTTCAGCCGTCGGCGTCGTCGACGCTGAGCCGCGGACACCCCCTCATCAAAGCCCCGCGAAAGCGGGGCTTTTTTGTACACCCGTCGCGTGGGCCAGGACGCGTGTGGGCCGGCGCGGGCGCCACCGCGCGGGGACGTCAGCGCGGCCGCTCGTACACGGTGTACAGCGGCACACCGTCGATGCGTTTTTCGTGCACCACCCGCCAGCCGCGCACGCGGTCGAACAGCCCGGGGTAGGTGCTCCAGCGGCGTTCGTGGGTGAGCACCAGAAGGTCGGCCTTGTCGAACGACGCGGACAGGCGCACGTCGTCGATCACCCCGTCGCGTTTGAGCCAGCGGTAGGTGCGCACGTACTCTTTGTGGTTGGGCTCGAAGTGGATGCTTTTGCCTTGGGCGTTTTTGTCGAGCCAGCGGGCGAGGGGTTTGTCCGCAATGTCATAGTAGGTGCGCTCGTACCCGCGGGCGGTGGCGCCGCGCAGGCCCCCCACGGCTTCGGCGTAGTAGGACAGGCCGTAGCCGCCGAAGGTGCGCACGGTGCCGGCGAGGCCGGGCAGGGCACAGAGCACGGCGAGCCCCACGACGAGGGCGGGGGCGGGCGCGCGGGGCAGCCGGCGCGCCAGGCCCGTGGCCGCGGCCTCGAGCCCGAAGGCGGCGAGCACCACAAACAGCGGGAAAAAGGGCATGAACAGTTTTTCGCCGCCGTACTTGGGCACGTTGGTGAACGCGACAATGCCAATGGCGAACAGCGCCTGCAGGAGCACGAAGTTGAGCACGTGATCGCGCCAGGGCGAAGGCTGGCCCGCGCGCGATTTGGTGAACAGCCGCCAGGTCGCGCCCACCGCAAGCCCGGTGCCGACGAGCCCGAGGGCGAGCAGCGGCGCGGGGATGGTCCCCGCCGCCATGACGAACGGCATGTGCCAGGGGGCGATGTCTTTGTGGTGAATGACCCCGTCGTAAAAGAGATAGATCGGGTAGTGGCCGAGGTGGAACTTCAGGTAGTCGCCCAGGCGTTGGATGGTGTCGAACCACATCCACGGCCAGCCGAGGAAAAACACCACCGGGCCGATGAGCGCCATCGAGATCAGCGCGTGGGGGATCGCGGGCAGCTTGAACGCGGGCTGGATCACGAGCGGCCCGGTGCGGGCGACGAGCTTGAGGTCGCGTGAGCGCGACATCAGCGTGTACAGAATGGCCGGGAACACCGCGAAGGGCGCGTTGAGCTTGGTCAAGGTGGCGAGGCCGAACACCACCCCGCACAGGATGACCCAGGTGCGCGAGCGCTCGGCCCACAAAAACGCGGCCGCGGTGAACACCACCATCGTGGCCACGGGCACGTCGAGGGTCGCGACCTGGCTGTGAAAGAAAAACCGCGGCAGCGACAGCAACAAAAGCGGCGCGACGCCCGCGTACACCGGGCCGAGCACGTCGTAGAGCAAGAGCACGAGCAGCGCGCACAGAAGCGCGCACATCAACGCCACCCCCGCGCGCGCCCCGTCGAGCCGACCGAACAGCCCGAGCTTGGTGGTGACCGCTTGGCTCACCCCCATCACAAACTTCGCGAACGTGGGGTGTTCGTGATTGGGCTTGAACGCGCGGCTCACCGCGTCCTTGCTGAAGGCTTTTCCCGGCGTGGTCACCGCGTCGCCGAGCCAGCCCGCGTAACTCTCGCCCGCGGGCGCGTAGAAGTCGTCGTCGTCGGTCAGGCCCTGTTGCGGCAGGCACACAAACAGCACGCCCGCGGCGAGCACAAACCACGCGGTGGCCAGGAGCCGGCGCGGGTGTTTGACCCAGGTGAGCACGGCGGCCGCGTTCATTCGGTCACGTCCAGGGTGAAACAGAAGTGGCGCATCCCGTCGTCGGCGGTGGTCACGTCCACCACCAGGTCCACCGGCTGTTTGTACGCGGACAGGTCGAGCGCGGTGGTGCGAAACCCGGCTTCATTGCGGTGCCGGATGCGCGCCACCCGGGTGCCGCCCACGGTGGCCTCGACCACCACCGAGGCCCCGTCACGTTTGCGCAGGGCGCTTTGCTGAAACGCGGCCCCCAGCGACAATGTCTGTGCAGGGTCCACGCCTTTGAACGTGGTGCGCACGTGGCCGCCGGACACCGGGTGCGACCAAAAACAGCGCCGGGAGGTCTCGCCCGAGGTCACGTCCTTTTCGCCCACCCACACCCAGTCCGGGTGGGGGGCGCAGGTGTGTTTTTTCTGGGCCGCGTCCCACCGGCACGCGGTCTCTTGGCCCGCGGCGTCGACGACCACGACCGCGGCCCGTTCGATGCCGGACAAGAGCCGGGGCCCGCCCGCGTCGCGCCCTTGGGAGAGGCGCACCACCCGGACCGGCCCGTGGTCGGACACGGGTTCGGCCACGCGCCGCCAAGCCCGCGGCAAGGGGAAGGCGTCGTCGTGCACCACAATGAGATTGCGCAACGGCTCCACGCTCTTTTTCGACACCGCCAAGGTCACGGCAAAGGGCAGCCCCGCCTCGTCGGCCGCGCGCAATACATCGTCGCGCCAGGGCGGCTGGATCACCACGGTGTCGCGCGGGCTCGGCGAGAGCGTGCGCAGCGCGGTGACATACGCCTCGGCGCTCGCCCCATCTCCGTCGGTGAGCGGGACCCACACGCTCAACGCGAGCCCAAGCCCGAGCGCGACCAACGCGAGGGTCTCGTTCACCCTCATGGGGCCACCACCGACAGGCCGCGTCCCTGTCCGCGCCGGGCTTGGTCGATGAGCTGGCCGCACGCGCCGAGCACGTCGGGCCCGCGCGAGCGGCGGGTGGTGGCCCGGCACCCGTCTTCGTAGAGCCACGCGCAGAACCGTTTGACGTGATCGTCACCGGGGCGCACGGACGTGGTGCCGTCGTGTTCGTTCAGGGGGATGACGTTGACCGTGGACGGGAACCGCGCGGCGATGGCGGCGAGCTGTCGCGCGTGGGTGCGGGTGTCGTTGTCCCCCGCGCGCAAAACGTACTCGACGAGGATGCGTTCGCGCGGGCGCAGCGGGTAGCGGGCCAGACACGCGACCAGCGCGTCGAGGCCGTGCACGTCCTCGATGGGCATCGTGCGGCGCCGGCCGGCCGAGGTCGTGTCGTTGAGGCTGACCGCGAGCAGGGGGCGCGGGGACATGCGCGCGAGGCGTTCGATCCCCGGGACCAGGCCCGAGGTGCTCACGGTGATGCGGCGGGGGGCGATGCCGAGCCCGGCCTCGTGACAGAGCACGGCCACCGCGCGCTCGACCGCGGAGAGGTTGGCCAAAGGCTCGCCCATGCCCATGAACACGAGGTTGAGGTCGTGGCCGCGCAGGTCCGTTCGGGCCAAAAGCGCCACCAGCACCTGGGCCACGATGTCGCCCGCGTCGAGGTCGCGCAAAAGCCCCATGCGCCCGGTCGCGCAGAACGTGCAGCCCATCGCGCAGCCCACCTGCGAGCTCAGGCACAGGGTGGTGCGCGGATTTTCCAGGTGCGCCCGGGGCATGACCACGGTCTCGATCAGGTGATCGTCCGCGAGCCGCAGCACGAGCTTTTCGGAGCCGTCGGCGGCGGCTTCGCGGCGCTCGATGGCGGGCAGGGCCAGCGAGAGGCCGGCCACCGCGCTCATCATCCGGCGGCCGAGCGCGGGCCGCCCGCCCTGGTAGGTCCAGGGCCGCATGAGCCGCTCGAACACGCGCGCTTTGGTGGTCGCGCCGGGGCCGAGCTCGTCGGGGAGCCGGCCGTAGGCCGAGGGCAGGGGCTCAACCGGATTCGCCAAAGCTCGTCTCCCGCCCGCCGCGCAAAAAAAATGCCTCGCCGAAGCGAGGCTGATGGTGGAGCTGATCGGGCTCGAACCGACGACCTTTGCAATGCGAATGCAACGCTCTCCCAGCTGAGCTACAGCCCCATTCCAGCCTGTAGCTACGGGGCGTGTGCGCCCCTGTCAACAACCTCGTGCGGTCGTTTCCGCGATTCAGGTCGTTTGTGGGCTGGGGCCGCCGAGGGCGGCCAGGAGGTGTTCGACCGCGCCCCGGTCCTCGACCTCCTGGTCGAGCTCGGGCACGACGAGCATGCGGCCGGGGCCGGCGGCGCGCCGCATGTTGCCCAGGCCTTCGGAGTCGCGCCGGGCGAGCTGGCGGCGGGTGGCGCGCGCGCCGAGCAGGACCTTGGTGAGGTCGACCTCGGACAAGGCCGCGTCGGGGGCGGTGGCGAGCGCTTGGCGGATGCCCTCGGCGCTGGGGACCTCGTCGGGGGCGCTCACGGTGTGCACGCGGTTGGCGATGAAGGCCTTGGGCTCGACCTTGAACCGCTTGAGCGTCCGGGAAAACTCGAGCGCTTCGCTCACCCGCACCGGGTCGGCGCCGCTGATGACGATGAAGCTGGTGGTGGGGTCGGCGAGCAGGCGCTCGATGGCCTGGCCGCGTTCGCGGAACGCGCCGAACAGCCCTTGGAACGCGGTGGCGAAGTCCTGCACGTCCTCGATGAAGGGTTCGCCCAGGGTCTTGCCCAGCACCTGCAGGGCCATTTCGCCGGCGCGGTCTTTGAGCTTTTGGAACAAGCCGCGTTTTTGTTCGTCCGAACGGTTGATGAAAAACCGCTGGATTTTTTCCGAGAAGAAGTTGGCCACCCGGGTGGGGGCGTCGAGGAAGTCGAGGGCGTTCACCGAGGGGGGCGTGTCGAGCACGATGAGGTCGTAGTCGCCGCTTTGGTACAGCGCGAACAGTTTTTCGACCGCCATGTACTCGTGGGTGCCGCCGAGCTGGCGGGCCACGACCTGGTACAGGCGGTTGTTGAGCAGCTTTTGCTGGCGCTCGGGCTCGGGCACCAGCCGCTGGATGAGGTCGTCGAAGGCCTCGGCGGTCTCGAGCATCATCGCGTCCACGCTGCCGGGGGCTACAATGTCACTGGAGAGCGGGCGCGGCTCGTTGCCCATCTTGGGCAGGCCGAGGGCTTGGGCCAACCGGCGGGCGGGGTCGATGGTGAGCACCGCCGCGCGTTTGCCCAGGCGGCCGGCGTAGATCGCGAGGCCGGCCGCGGTGGTGGTCTTGCCCACGCCCCCCGAGCCCACGCACACGATCACGCGGCTCTTCTTGACCAGGCTGTGCAGCGTCTGCTGGCCGGCGGAGGTGTCGAGCGGCGCGTTCATGCAAGCTCCGCGGCCAGCCGACCCGCTTGGGTCTCGTCGGGGGAGAGGTCAGAGATGTAGGGCAGGGCCACGCACTCGGCCCCGCGCTCCACCGCGCCTTCGGCCAGGCGTTGGGCCTCGCGGGTGGCGCGCCGGGCCCAGGAGCGCAAAAAGCGCAGGTCGTGGCCAAACGACTCGAGGGTGGGGTTGGCCGTGAGGTCCTCGAGGAGCGCGTCGGGCAGGTGCGGCTTGGGCTCGACGAACACCCCGTTGGCCACCACCGGCCCGAGGGGCGCGCCGAGCTCGTTGAGCTGGTCGAGGAACTCGAGCAGCTCGGTCACGGGCAGCTCCTCGGGGAGCGCGACGGTCACCATGGCGGTGCGCGACTTGTCATTGACGAACTCGCGCACTTTTTTGGCCCGCTCGTACACCGGGCCCGCGCGCAGGACGCGCATGATGCCGTCGGGGGCGCGCAACATCGCGAGGGCGTGACCGGTGGCGTGCAGGTCGACGATCACCGGGCCCTTGTCCGCGCGCTCCTCGGCCAGCTGCACCACGCGCCCGATCAATGCCATTTCATTGACCGACGGGGACGCGCGCAAGAAGAGGCGCGAGACCCGATTTTGGAACAACAGGTCGGCGAGGGCTTTGCTCGGCAGCGACGCGTGCGCGTAGGCGCGCACCGCTTCCTCGGAGTCTTGGTTGACCGCGAGGATGCCGGGCACGACCTCGCGCAGCTCGTCGGTGATGGCCCGGCCGCCGGGGAACGGCGACGGCCGCCGCGGCGCATCGCACTCGAACAGCACCGGGCTTTTGCCCATCTCGCGCGCGAGCAGCGCGAGCAGCGCGCTGACCACGCTCTTGCCGACCCCGCCCTTGCCGGACACGAACACCAACGCGCGCGAAGACAGGATCTCTTCGAACGCCCCGCGCACGGAACGCGTCGACAGGCCAGGCACGTCGGTCAGAGCACTCACGCGGTGACTATAACGGCTCGCGGCCCGGGCTCAATGCACGGAGACCTCGGAAATGCACGTGAGGTTGTCGCGGCCTTGTCGCTTGGCGCCCAGGATGGTCAGGCGCACCTTCGAGGCCTTCTGTTTGCCGTCGAAAAACACGAGCACCTGGCGCGCGAAGCGCTTGTTCTTGACCCCGATCTGTTTGATCGCGACCGCGGGCTTGAGCGGCCGGCCGGGCTCGTCGAGGTTGACGAAGGTCCGCGCGTCGTCGTCGAGCAGGATCTCGATCTTGTGCGGCAGGTTGAACCGGCGGTAGGTCGGTTTGTCCTTGATGCAGCCAGGCACGAAGCGCACCATGTGCACCTCGCGTTCGCCCCCGAGGTCGATCTCGATCCACTCCCGTTCGCCCACGCCCTTTTGGTCCTCGGCCCAGCCGGTGGACAGGTCCTTGTCGATCACCGGGTCGATGTACGGCTGCCGGTCGACCTTGGTCGACGGGACCTTCTTGCCGCCGCCCTCGCTGGCCGCGTACACCGCCGCGGCCAGGGCCTCGCTCTCGAGCTCGGCGAGGATCTTGGGCGGCACCCACGCCGAGGACGCGGTCACCCCGGCCAGATCGTAGGCGGGCAAAAAGTCACGAAAGGCGCGGCCCTCCTGTTCGACGTATTTTCCGTTCGTGGCGGTGCCGACAAAGGAAAACACTTTCTCTTTCACCCCCGTGACCAGGTACGCGGGCTCGCCGTCGTCCCGCGCGATCTCGAGCAGCTGGGGCTTGCCCCGGACCAGGACCTCGGTGGTGCCATCGCCGTTCTCGTCGACGAAGTACCAGCCCGGGCGGGGGTTGCCGTAGGTGATGACCCCGGGGAGCCGCTCCCACTGGGGGCGTTTGTCCTTGTCCTTGGACCGGAAGATCACACTGGTGAACACCTCGCGGGTCTTGCCCACGCCGCTGTACACCCGCACGCGTTTGATCTTCTCGTCGGGGTTGTCCCCGTAAAACTCGAACGCGATCTCCTTGGCCTCGGCGGGCGGGAAGAGGTCGATGGCGTCGAGCGACTTGAACTTGTTCCCGCCGCCGCCGTCGAACTTCTCGACGAGCTTGGGCACCCCGGCGCCCGCCCACCGGCACACGAACACCGCTTTGGTCTTCTGGTCCTGGCAGGCGCCGATGAAATCTTCGGTCCCGTCGCCGTTGAAGTCGGTGACCACGTGGCCCACCAGGGACAGCCGCATCGACGCGGCGGCTTTTTGCACCGCCTTGTCGGTGGGGGGCTTTTCTTGGGCCGAGGCCCCACGGGCCGCGAGGACGACGACCAGCGCCGTCGTCCACCGCGCGAGGCGGCTACTCGTACATGGAATCGAACACATCCTTGTAGCGTTCATTCACGACCTTCCGTTTGACCTTGAGCGACGGGGTCAGCTGATCGCCGATCTCGAAGTCGTGGTCGAGGATACGGAACTTCTTCAACGTTTCGTAGCGCGCGAGTCCCTGATTCAGAGCATCGACGGCCTTTTCGATCTCGTTGTTCAACGCGTCGGACTGGCTGACCTGGGCGAAGTCGAACGAGCCGTTGGCGCCCATGTTGTCTTGGGCCCAGGACTTGAGGGTGTCGGGGTCGACCGTGATCACGGCGGTGAGGTACTTGCGCTTGTCACCGTGCACGACCACCTGCGAGATGAGCGGGCTTTTGGTCTTGAGCGCGCCTTCGATGTTCTGGGGGGCGACGTTCTTGCCCCCGGCGGTGACGATGATGTCTTTTTTGCGGTCGGTGATGCGCAGGTACCCGTCCTTGTCGAGCTCCCCGATGTCGCCGGTGTGGAACCAGCCGTCGTCGTCGAGCGCTTCCTTGGTCGCCTCGTCGCGCTTCCAGTACCCCTTCATCACCCCGCGGCCGCGGATGAGGATCTCGCCGTCGCCCGCGATCTTCAGCTCGGTGCCGGGCAGCACTTTGCCCACGGTGCCGATCTTGATCTCGTGGGGGAGGTTGACCACGGTGGCGGCCGAGGTCTCGGTGAGGCCGTAGCCCTCACAGATTTTGACCCCGGCATACTTGAAGAAAAACGCGAGGTCGGGCGACAGCGGCGCGCCACCGGAGATGAAGAACCGCAAGCGCCCGCCGAACTTCTGGTCGAGGGTCTCGGCGATCTTCGCGAACACAAGCTTCTGGGCGAGGTTCCAGCCGAAGCTCGACGGGTCTTTGCCCGCTTTTTCGAGGGCGGCGGCTTCCTGGCCTTTCTTGAGCGCCCAGCGGCCCAGCTTGCCACCAATGCCGCCCTTGTTGATGATCTGGCCGGTGACCGCGGCGTGCACCTTTTCATAGATGCGCGGCACCGACGCCATCAGCGTGGGGCGCACCTCGGCGAGGTTGTCCACGATCTTCTTTTGGTCGCCTTCCCAGAACGCCATCACGTGGCCGGTCTGGATCCACGCCACCTCGAGCACCTTGGCGAACACGTGGGCGAGGGGCAAAAAGAGGTACTGCACGTCGTCGGGGGTGACGAGGCCGGTCTTCTGCACCACCTCGGCTTCGTAGAGCATGGCGTCGTGGGTGAGGATGGTGCCCTTGGGCTTGCCGGTGGTGCCCGAGGTGTAGATCAACGTGAGCACGTCGTCGGGGGTGAGCCCCGCCGACCGGGCCGCGATCTCGTCGGCGTGGTCCTTCTTGTACTCTTCGCCCTCGGCGAGGAAGTCTTCCCAGCTCGACTCCCAGGCGCTGTCGAAGTCGCAACCGGCGCTGTCGATCACGACCACGCGGCGCACGTTGGGGATGCTGGATTTGATCTCGCGGAGCTTTTCGAGCTGGTCTTTGTTCTCCGCGAACACAAAGGACGTGCCCGCGTTGTCGAGGATGTACTGCACGTCCTCGGCGGTGCTGGTCTCGTAGATCGGCACGGTGGTGGCGTCGGCGCCGAGGATGCCGAAATCGGCCATGCACCACTCGACCCGGGTCTTGGACAGGATGGTCACGCGGTCTTTGCTCGCCACCCCGTGTTTGATGAGGCCGGCGGTGATCTTCGCCGAGATCGCCCCCATCTCCCCCCAGGTGATGTCGCGCCAAGCGCCGGCCACTTTGTACTGTGCAGCAACTTTGTCGCCGCGGTTTTTGACGGTGGTGTCGAAGATGTCGAAGATGTTTTTGGCCACGGGCGCGCCCCCTGTTGGGTGTGAAAACCAGAACGGGGATCTCTAGCAAACCTCTGGCCAGGAAAAAACGGACCAGAACTCTTTGAAAAGATTCACCTTTCGGGCTCGTCCGCCCCGGACCCCCGTGGTATCCTGCCCGGACAGCCAACGGAGGGCTCTTGGCAGAGAAGGCGCGACGGGTGGGGGTGCTCACCGGCGGCGGGGATTGTCCCGGTCTCAACGCGGTCATTCGCGGGGTCGTCCACCGTTTGTTGCGGCATCACAAAGTCGAGGTGTTCGGGTCCGAGGACGCGTTCAACGGGTTTCTCGACGAGCCCGCGCGGGTTTACCCATTGGCATTGGGCTCGGTGAGCGGCATCCTGGGCAAAGGCGGGACCATCCTCGGCACCACCAACCGCGGCAACCCCTTCGCGTTTCCCACCAAGGTCCCGGGCGGGACCGAGCTGCTCGACGTCACCGACCGCCTCAAGGCCGCGGTCGAGGGCTTCGGGCTCGACGGTCTCATCTGCATCGGGGGGGACGGCACCCTGGGCATCGCCCACCGGCTGATGGCGGAGTGTGGCATCAACGTCATCGGGGTGCCCAAGACCATCGACAACGACGTGGCCAGCACCGACTACACCTTTGGGTTCTGGACCGCGGTCCAGCGGGCCACCGACGCGATCGACACCCTGCACTCCACCGCCGAGAGCCACGACCGGGTCATGGTCGTCGAGCTCATGGGGCGGGACGCGGGCTTCATCACCCTCGCGGCGGGCCTGGCCGGCGGGGCGGACGTCATTTTGATCCCTGAGATTCCGTACGATTTGACCGTGCTCAAATCGAAAATCCAGCGCCGCCGTTTGTATGGACGATCGTTTTCCATCGTGGCCGTGGCCGAGGGGGCGCATGCCAAAGGCGAAGGGCAGAAGACCGAGACCCTCACCGACGACCGCCAGAAGGGCCGCGAGCGCAAGCTCGGCGGCATCGGCCGGTGGGTCGCAGGGCAGCTCGAGGAAGTGACCGGCATCGAGACCCGGGTCACTGTACTGGGCCACCTGCAGCGGGGAGGCTCGCCGGTGGCGTTTGACCGGGTGCTGGCCACCAGCTTTGGGGTCGCGGCCGCCGACGCCGCCGCCGAAGGGGATTGGGGCAAGATGGTGACATTGCAGACGCCCCACGTGGTCCGGGTTCCCCTCGCCGAAGCGGTGGGGCAAAAACGCATCGTGGATCTGGCCAGCACCTGGATCGAAGCCGCCCGTGGCGTCGGGATTTGTTTGGGAGACTGAGAAGCGTTGGGCAACACCGTCGAGCTGACCGATTCTGCCGAGCCCCGCGTGTTGCGCGACGGGCCGGACCCGATGATCGGGCGGGTGTTGCTGCACTACCGCATCTGCGAGCGCATCGGGCAGGGCGGCATGAGCGTCGTCTACCGCGGCATCGACGAGAACCTCCACCGCGACGTGGCGGTCAAGGTATTGCACCCCTTCCTCGCGGAGAAGGCCGAGTGCCGGGCCCGGCTCGCCCGCGAGGCCCGCGCGGTGGCCCGGCTCGAGCACGAGAACATCCTCCGCATCTTCGACTACTCGGGGGCCGAGCACGACGACGACGAGCCGGTGCCGGCCAAAGACGACGGTTTTTTGGTCACCGAGCTGGTCCCGGGCGGGACCCTGAAGGAGTACGCGGAGACGCACGAGATGTGGCGGCTGCCCGAGGTCGGGGCCTTGTGCATCTGGCAGGTGGCCTGCGCGCTCCAGCACGCGCACGACATGGGCGTGGTCCACCGCGACCTCAAGCCCGAGAACGTCATGGTCCGCACCGACGGCGTGATCAAGCTGATGGATTTCGGCATCGCCCAGGTGGTGGACAGCAAGTCGCTGACCATGACCGGCACGCTCCTCGGCAGCCCCGCGCACATGGCCCCCGAGTGCATCGAAGGCGAGCACGCCGACGAGCAAAGCGACGTCTTTTCGCTCGGCACGGTGATGTACTGGCTGTGCACCGGGGCGCTCCCGTTCGAGGCCGCGACCCCCCACGCGTTGCTCAAGGCCATCGTCGAGGGGCGCGTGCCCCCGCCCCAACAAAAGAACCCCCGCGTGTCCGACGACCTCGCCCGGGTCCTGTCCCGGGCGCTGCGCAAAAAGAAGAAGGACCGGTACGCGTCGGCCCGCGAGTTCGCCGATGCCCTCGAGGCGGTGCTGCGCGAGGCCGGCCTCGTCGCGACCCCGGAGCTGGTGGCGCGGACCATGAAAAGCCCCGACGAAGCCTTCGCCGACGCCGCCGAGCGGGTGCGCGCGACGTGCCTGTCCCGGGCCGAGGCCTTGCTCGCCGAGGGGCAAAAGGCGCGCGCGTTTTCGGTCCTGTCCCGCGTGCTCGCCGAGTACCCGGGGGACGAGCGGGCCACCGCCCTGCTCGAACAGGCCGAGCCCGGCGACGACAGCGGCGAATGGGAAGACCTGCCCCCCGACGAGCACACCGAGGACGGGATTCCCGCGGTGGCCGCGCCGGCCGAGGTGCTGACCACCACCGATGTGCTCGAGCGCGCGGCCGCGCCCGCCGCCTCCCGCCTCGGCCTGTACCTCGGCATTGTGGGCCTGCTCGCGCTGGTGGTCGCGGTCGCGCTGTTCGTCGAGCGGTTCCGCGATCGCGGCGAGGGGGGGGCCGACCCGGTGGCGGGCGCGGTGGACAACCCCGAGCCCGAGATGAACATCGGCGCGCCGGACGTGAGCCGGCCCGCGGTCGACCCCGCGCCCGCCCCGCGCCCCGCGGTGGACCCGCGCGCGGTCCGGCGCCCGGAGCCGAAAAAAATCGTACGGGCCACAATTCAGCCGAAGGCCAAGCCGGCCGCGGCCGTGGACAAGACGCAGGAGGCGGCGCCGGCCGAGGTCGCGACCCGCCACGTCGCGGTCACGGTCAACGGCTACGCGTCGGTGCTCGTCGACGGCAAGCCCCTGCACGATGTCATGCGCAAAAAGGACATCGAGCTCAGCGTCGGGCGCCATGAGCTGCGCTTCGAAAACCAAGCCGCCATCGCCCAGACCCTCACCCTCGACGTGCCCGCCGACGGACCGGTCAAGCCGATCGTGGTCCAGCTCAAGCCCAAGCCCGCCCTGCTCACCGTGCGCACGCCGGGGCTGAGCGGCGACGTGTTCGTCCGGTCGCTGTCCCCCGGGGCCGGACAGGGGCGCATCGTGGGCACCACCCAGGAGAGCGTGGCCCGGCCCATTCCGGTGTTTTTCTCGTCGAGGCGCGGCCACGTGCTGCGCGGGACCGAGCGCTTTGAGGTCACGGTGACCGCGCCGGGACACGCCCCGTTTGTGCAGGACGTGACCCTCACCGCCGGCAAGCTCAAGACCATCGACGCCACCCTGGCCAAGCGCTGAGCACGCCGCGGGGTCGCGGAAATCGGGCACGGTCCCGGGCAGTGCGCTAAAACCCCGCACCAATGGGTCGCGCGCCGCCGTCCTGGCTTTTTCCCTGGCTGTTGTTCGCCGCTGTCGCCGGCGCGGGCGCGGCGGGGGCGCAAGAAGACCCGGTGGCGGACCTGCCCGCCGAGGACGACGGCCCCGACGAGCCCATCGACGCCCCCGCGCCCCCGGCCGACCCGGGCGGGGCCGGGGTCGCGCTGTCGGACGCGGAGCGTTTCGGCCGGGCCCAGAACCTCTTCCAGTTCGGCGACTGCGAATCGGTCATCGACGTGCTCGGGGACTTCACCCTCGGGGCGGCCGAGAAAGATCAGCGCCAGCTCGTCGAGGCCCACCGCATGTTGGGCGTCTGCTACGACCAGCTCGGCCGCCACGACGAGGCCGAGCGCGAACTGAAGAGCCTGCTCTACCTCGACCCCGACTACGTGCTCGACCCGTTGATCACCCCGCCGCCCCTGATCGACAAGTTCGCCGCGCTCAAAGAGGAGCTCAACCAAAAGCTCGAAGAAATCCGCAAGGCCAAGGCCGAACGCGACCAGCAACAACAAAACGACAAGGCCCCGGAGAAGGTCATCGTCGAGCGCGAAAAGACCGTGCGCACGACGCCGTGCGCGGTGGTGTTGTTGCCCTTTGGGGTGCCCCAGTTCGTCAACAACGAGCCCGGCCTCGGCATGCTGTTCTTGTTCCTGCAGGCGATTCCCCTCGTGCTCAACGTCGGTGCGTTCGCCGCCCTGCAGGTTGTGCGCGATCAACCGTTTGGGCTCGCCGAGCAGGTGTTCCCGCTCGCGGACCCGGGGCAACAGCTCGTGATCGAATACGCCCTGTGGGGCACGCATCTGGCCGCGATCGCGGCCTGGGGCGTGGCCTATGTCTCGGGGGTGGCCACCGCGTGGTTTACCCTCGAGGACGAGGTGGTCATCGACGAGCGGGAGCTGCGGCCGGTGCCCGCGGTGGGCACCGAATAGCCGCCCGGTGCGGCGCGCGGCGCGCCTGTGCTTGCGCCGCGGCGGGATATAAAGCAGTTTCACGGTTGCGGCGTCGTCCACGCGCGGGCAGGGCGCACGGGAAGGTCCCGGGCGCGAGGAGGAGTTGATGGCGGTCCTGGTCACGAAATCCGAGGGCGGCAAAGAGCCTGTCCCGGTGTTCAAGAGCTTGACCACCATCGGATCGGACCCCGACAGCGACGTGGTGCTCGACGGGGACGACGTGCCGGCGCTGGCCGCGCACATCCGGTTCGACGGGAGCACGTACACCATCGCCACCGCGGACAAGCGCAGCGAGATTCTGGTCTCGGGCCACCGGGTCAAAAAACAGCGCCTGGTGGACGGCGACCAGCTCGTGATCGGGAAGATCCACCTCGAGTTCGTGCTCGACGACGACAAAGTCCTGGACGACGGGGGCGAGGATCCCGGCGCGGACATGAAGCTGCAGGCCTACCGGCGCTTGCTCGATTTCTCCGAGGCCCTCGGCGAAGCCAAGGATGTGCCCGCGCTGCTCGAGCGGTTGATGGACGAGATCATCGGCCTCACCCGGGCGGCCAAGGGCTTTTTGGTGCTGCTCGACGAGGAGAGCCGTCCCGCCGTCCGCGTGGCCCGGGGCCTCAAAGGGCAGAACCTCGACGAGGCGGTGGGCGAGCTGTCGGACACGATTCTGGCCCGGGTGTTCCGGTCCAAGCGGCCCCTGGTGGTGAGCAACGCCCTGGAGGACACCGAGTTCAACTCGTCGCTGTCGGTGATCAACCTGCGCCTCACCTCGGTGATGTGCGCGCCGTTGTTGCACCGGGGCGAGGTGTTCGGCGCGATCTACGTGGGCAACAACTCGGTGGTCAATCTCTTCGACGAGACCGCGCTGGAGCTGCTCACCATTTTCTGCGGACAGGCCTCGCTCGTCGTGCAGAACGCCCTGCACATCAACGCGCTCGAACAAGAGACCGCGGGCCTCAAAGGCGCGCTGCAGGACCGCCGCTACGGCGAGGTCATCGGTTCTTGTGACGGCATGAAGCGCGTGTTCAAAAAAATCGACAAGGTCGCGCGCACCGACATCAACGTGTTGATCACGGGGGAGACCGGCACCGGCAAGGAGCTGATCGCGCGCGAAATCCACCGGCGCTCCCCGCGCACCGAGGGGCCGCTGGTGGTGATCAACTGCGGGGCGATCCCCGAGCACCTCCTGGAGAGCGAGCTGTTCGGCCATGTGCGCGGGGCGTTCACCGGGGCGGTGCAGACCCGGGGCGGGAAGTTCCAGGCCGCCCACGGGGGCACGCTGTTCCTCGACGAGATCGGCGAGATGCCGATGCATCTGCAGGTCAAGATCCTGCGCGCGCTGCAAGAGCGCACCGTGACCAAAGTGGGCGACACCAAGTCCGAGCCCGTCGACATCCGGGTCCTCGCCGCCACCCACCGCAACCTCGAGGACATGGTCAAAGAACAGACCTTCCGCGAGGACCTCTACTACCGCCTCAACGTGGTGAACCTGCACCTGCCCCCGCTGCGCGACCGCGACGAGGACGTGGTCGTGATCTCGACGTTCCTGCTGAAAAAGTTCAACGACGAGTTCGGCTCTCAGGTCAAAGGCTTCACCAAAAAGGCCCTCACCGCGATCCGGAAGTACGGGTGGCCGGGCAACGTGCGCCAACTCGAAAACCGGCTCAAGCGCGCCATCGTCTTGTGCGAGGGGGGCAAGATCGGCCCCGAGGATCTCGACATCACCGAGGACGATCTGCAGGAGGTGCTCCCTCTGGCCGACGCGGTCGAACGTTTTCGCCGCCGGTACATCAATGAGTCACTGGCGCGCAACGGCAACAACCGCACCAAGACCGCCCGCGAGCTCGGGGTCGATCCGCGCACGATCTTCCGGCACCTCGAGGCCGAACGAGATGACGCCGACATGTGACCCGGCGGTCCCGGCCGCAGATCGCACCCCTATGACGGGGCTGTCGCGACCGGCGCGGCCCAGGCCGGCCACGTCCCGAACGAAGCCGAGCAAAAACAAGCGGTTGTGCCATACTCCGAGCATGGGCACGGTCCTCGCAATGTGCATGGGCAGATGCAGCGTCCTCGTCCGGGGGGCCCTGTGGGTGTGCCTGCTGGCGATGTGGTCGGCGTGCATCGACCCCCGGATTCCGACCACGCCGGAGATTGCCCCCGTGGTGAACTTGCCGCCCCTGATCCTGTTCGATGAGTCGGAGCCCGTGCTGTCGCCGGACCCGATCACCATCGACATCGGCGCGGGGTGTGTGGCCCAGTCGTTCACCCTCAGCGTCGTCGACGATGACCTCGCCGAAGGCTCGGCGCTCAGCTACCGCTTCAACATGGTCGCGCAGCTCGACGGGGTCGCGTCCGCGTCCGAGGTGCTGTTCGGCAGCACCACCGCCAATCCCCCCAACAGCGGCGCCACCGGCATCGCGGTCACGCTGCAGCCCTTCACCGTCACCCGCAACATCCTCAACGGGGCGTTTTTTGGCGTGGTGGACCAGCTGAAGGCCGGCCAAACCCATCTCTTGGAGTTCCACATCACCGACGACCCCCTCGGGTTTGCCCAGCCGCGCGGCTCGGAAGTCCACGAGGGGTTCGAGAAGGACAGCGCGTTTTGGCTGGTCCAGGTGGTGGAATCCAATTGCATGGGTTTGTAGGAGATCGAGATGGACGCGCGGCGAACGACCGAACTGACGATGTGGGCGATGGTGTCGATGGCGGCGGCGGGCTTGGCCGCGTGCGCGTCCTATGGCGGCGACGACGGGCTGGTGTCGTGCCTGTCCGACGTCGACTGTCTGCAGAACGAAGTGTGCGTGTTGGGGGCGTGCTCCGAGAGCGACGCCTTGTCCGGCGTGCACGTCGAGGTCGACCCCCTGGATGACTCCGGCCTGTTGGCCCAGCAGTACTTCAACCTCGAGACGATGCAAGAAGAGCGCGCGGTGTTCCGGTTGCGCGACACCGTCGACATCACCGGCACGGTGCTCGACGTCGACGGCAGCCCGTTGCCCGGTCGCTTGGTGGCGGTGCCGCGGGACCGCATCCCCGGGCGGTCGTTGTTGCGCCAGACCTTGCCCGACGGCACCGGGGCCTACGCATTGCCGCTCATCGAGGGGGACGTCTACCGCGTGACCTTCTATCCCGACGATCCCCACACCCCGCCCTGGACGGAGTCGGAGGCGTTCGTGGGCTCGGCGTTCGCCTCGACGTTGAACGTCAGCCTGCCCGGAGAAGAAGGATATTTCGCCATCACCGGACAGGTCGCGGCCGGAGATGGCGCGGCCGCGTTGCCCATCCCCGGCCTCGAGGTCCAGCTCAGCCTCGAAGGCCGGGTGGTCTCCTCGGTGGACCGGACCGACGAGGACGGCACGTTCGTGCTCCGTCTGCCGGCGATGGCCGCGGGGGCGCTGACCTTGGTGGTGCGCCCCACCGAAGCCAACCCCCAGTTCCCGGTGGTCGAGGTCGACGCGGACATTCTCGAGCCCCAGGACGTCGGGGTGATCAGCCTCGGCCCGGTCGCCTCGCCCGTCCCCTTCACCGGGCGGGTCCTCGGCCCCGGCGGTGATGCAGTGGCATACGGTCAGATCTACCTGCGCGGCACCATCGGCAACGGGGAGGTGCTGCGGCAGGTCACCTGCGACGAGCGCGGACGGTTCGCGGGGGAGCTTCCGCCCGGCAACTACGACGTGGTGGTCGTGTCCCCGGTCAACGAGACCGAGCCCGGCATGGTGCGGCAATCCAATGTGGCTGTGCCCGGCGACGGCGCGGGCTATGTGTTCGCGGTCGAGGAGCGGGTGCGCCTCACCGGGGCGGTGGTCGACGCGGTGGGCCAAGCGGTGCAGGGCGCCACCGTCGAGTTCGAGCGCATCGCCCGGCCCGGCGACGGCGCCGGTCCCGACCCCGTCCTGCAGAACACGACCTGGACCTTCGCCACCACCACCAGCTCGGACGGCTCGTACGCCACCCGGGTCGACCCCGGCCGCTACCGGGTCCGCATCGTGCCGAGCCCCGAGGCCCAGCTGCCGGTGTGGACCACCGTCATCGACGTGTTCGCGGACAGCAGCGTGCGGCAAGACCTGACCTTGCCCGAGGCGCTGCTGTTGGCGGGACAGGTCGTGGGCCCCACCGACACCGCCGTGCCCGGCGCCACCGTGCGCGTGTACTCGCTGGCCATCGGCGAAGACGGGGCCGCGCTGTACCTCGGCGAGAGCCGCGCCGACGAGACCGGCGCGTTCGGGGTCGTGCTGCCCCAGCTCGGCGGCGGCTGAGCGCGCGACGCCGGCCCCGGCGACCTCAGAAATCTGTGTGCCCGCGGGGCGATAGGTGGCGTCTTTGCGCGCTCGTCCCCGCGGAACGGGGTTTGCTCGGCCTGCGCCCATGACCCGCACGCCCTCTGTCGCCCTGGTTGCTTTTTTGGCCTCTGCCGGCCTGTTCCCCGCCGGTGGCGCGGTCGCGTTCGCGGCCATCGACGACCGCTCGTGGGTGCCGGAGACCGCGTGGATCGGTGTCCTGCCGGGCTTTTTGCCCGCGGGGGGCGAAGCCGGCCTGCCCACCAACCTCGTGCTGCGTTTTGTCTCGCCGGGCTTTGGCGACGAGGGCCTGCTGGTGCTGAGCGACGAGAGCGGGGAGCTGTTCGAGCAGCGCGTCGACCTGTCCCTCGGCCGGGGGCAGGGCCCGGGCGAAGAGCCGGCGCCCCTGACCCCGCGGGTGGTGCCCATCGGGGTCGTGCCGGTCCAGCTCGACCTCGCCCCCCACCAAAACCACCGCGCGCGCTACTTCGAGGCCGAGCGGCGCGCGTTCGACGAGGTGTTTCAGACCGGGGCCGGGCCCGACGAGACCCCGCCCACCATCGGGGCGCTCGCGATCGAGCCCGTGCCCGAGGAGATTTGGTTCTGTGACTTTCAGCCCTGTCCGGACGAGCAGGCCCAGATGAGCATCTCCTGGACGGCGGAGGATGACTTCGGGTTGGCCCTGTACGAGTTCTGGCAGCGCGATGACGCGGGGGATTGGGCGCTGGTGGGGCGGCGTCCGGCCGCCGACGGGCCCGAGGTCGTGCTGTGGCTGCGGACCGACCGCGACGTCGAGGTCCGGGTCACCGCGGTCGACTTCGCCAACCACCGCACCGATTCGCCCCCGGCGCGCTTCGCCGCGCGCGTGCAGTGGGGGTGTCAGGGGGCCGGGGTGGGGGCGCCGGGCACGGGGTTGGTCCTCGGGCTGCTCGTCCGGCGCCGCCGCCGCCGAACCTGCGCAAATGGGTAGGGTGTGTCGATAAAAAGGACGGGGGGGGTCAGGCTTGTCGCCGGCCCGCGACTGAATATATTTCGTCGTATGGGCGCGCGTTTGCGCCCAGCGCCAGAGAGGCCAGCGATGACCAAGGAACGTCCCGAATTTCGTCCCCAAGACCTGCCCAGCGAGCTTCCGATTCTCCCGCTGCGCAACAGTGTGTTTTTTCCGGGCGCGGTGATGCCGTTGACGATCGGGCGGGCCAAGACCATCCGCCTCATCGAGGAAGCCACGCGCGACAACAGCCTGCTCGGCATCGTGACCCAGCGGGCGCCCGAGATCGACGACCCGAGCCCCGACGACCTCTACGAGGTCGGGACCGCGGCGCGCATCATCAAGCTCGCCCGCACGGGCAAAGACGGGTTCAACATTGTCGTCGAGGGCGTGTCGCGTTTCCGCATTGACGGGTTCACCCAGGAAGAGCCGTTTTTCGCGTCGCGCGTGACCCCCCTCGTCGACGAGGGCACGGGCGATGTCGAGGTCGAAGCCCTCGCGCTCAACTTGAAGAACACCGCGCGCGAAGTCATCGACATGCTCCCCGAGATTCCGGTGATGGCCAAGCAGCTCCTCGAGAGCATCCAAGCGCCGGGTCATCTCGCCGACCTCATCACCGCCAACATCGACGCCACCATCGAGGAAAAACAAGACGTCCTCGAGGCGGTGCATCTCAAGGTGCGTCTCAAGCGCGTGCTCGAGTTGCTCAGCCGGCAGTTTGAAGTGATGAAGCTGTCGAACAAAATCAACAGCCAGGTCAAGGGCGAGATGTCCAAGACCCAGCGCGAGTACTACCTGCGCCAGCAGCTCAAGGCGATCAAGGAAGAGCTCGGCGACAAGGACGACGACGAGAACGGCATCGAAGAACTCGAGCGTCGCCTCAAAGAAGCGGGTCTCACCGAAGAAGCGGAAAAGGCCTGCAACCGCGAACTCCGCCGCATGCGCAACATGCAACCGAGCCAAGCGGAATACACCGTGGCCCGGACCTACCTGGAGTGGCTCGCGGACCTGCCGTGGGCGAAGGCGAGCACCGACAACCTCGACCTCGACAACGCCAAACGCCAGCTCGACGACGACCACTACGGCCTCGAAAAAATCAAAAAGCGCATCATCGAATATCTCGCGGTGCGCAAGCTGAAGCACGACATGAAGGGGCCCATCCTCTGTTTTGTCGGTCCTCCGGGGGTCGGGAAGACCTCGCTCGGCCGCTCGATTGCAGATGCATTGGGCCGTAGCTTCCACCGCATCTCCCTCGGGGGCGTGCGCGACGAAGCCGAGATTCGCGGCCACCGGCGCACTTACATTGGCGCGCTCCCCGGTCGCATCATCCAGGGCCTCAAGAAGGCGGGCACCCACAACCCCGTGTTCCTCCTCGACGAAATCGACAAGCTGGGCAGTGACTTCCGCGGGGACCCGTCCTCGGCGCTGCTCGAGGTCCTCGACCCCGAACAGAACAACACCTTCTCCGACCACTACCTCGACGTGCCGTTCGACCTGTCGCGGGTGCTGTTCATCGCCACCGCCAACCAGCTTGACACCATTCCCGCGCCCCTGCGGGACCGCATGGAAATCATCGAGGTGCCGGGCTACACCTTCGAAGAGAAGCTCAACATCGCCAAGCGCCACCTGGTGCCCAAGCAGGTCAAGGAGCACGGCATCACCGAGGAGCACATCTCGTTCAACGACGAGGCGCTGCTCAAGCTCGCCACCAGCTACACCCGGGAAGCCGGGGTGCGGAACCTCGAGCGCGAGATCGCCTCGGTGTGCCGCGCGGTGGCGGTGAAGGTCGCGCAGCCGCCCGAGCCCAAAGAGGGCGAAGAACAAAAGGCGGACGCGGGCGCGGAGGTGATCAGCACCGACAGCCTGGTCGAGGTGCTCGGCCCCGAGAAGTACTTCAACGAGACCGCCGAGCGCACCTCGGTGCCGGGGGTGGCCACCGGCCTCGCCTGGACCGCGGTGGGCGGCGACTTGTTGTTCATCGAGGTCACCCGCATGGGGGGCAAAGGCTCGCTCATCCTCACCGGCCAGCTCGGGGACGTGATGAAAGAGTCGGCCCAGGCGGCCCTGTCCTGGATGCGCTCCAATGCCACTGAACTCGGGATCTCCGACGACGCGGACAAGCACTTCCTGGACAAAGCGGACATCCACATCCACTTCCCCGCGGGGGCGATTCCCAAGGACGGTCCGTCCGCGGGCATCACCATCACCACCGCGCTCATCTCGCTGTTCACCAACCGCAACTGCCGGGCGGACACCGCGATGACCGGAGAGGTGACCCTGCGCGGTCTGGTGCTCCCCGTCGGGGGCATCAAGGAGAAGGTGCTCGCGGCCCACCGGGGCGGCATCAAGCGCATCATCATGCCCGCGCGCAACGAGAAGGACCTGCGCGACATCCCGAAGAACGTGCGCGACGAGCTCGAGTTCGTGTTCCCCAAGAACGTGGACGAAGTGCTCGAGGCCGCGCTCGAGGGGGGCCACCCGGCCAAGACCCGGCGCATGATGACCCAAGCGCCCGCGACGGCCTGAGCTGGGCTCAGGCCGGCGCTGCGTATTTTACGGCCCGGCGCAGGCTCGGCTTACGCCTCGCGCGCGGGCCGTGACTTGAGCGAGGCGGAGGGTCGCGCTCAACAAAGACAGAACGGGCTCGTGAGCGGACGCTTGCGGGCTCGTTTTGCGTTTTGGGCGATGATTCGTGTGAGCGGGCACGCGCCTGGCGGCATCGCGGACCCGACCGGTTTGGGGGGCGGACCCCGGTGCCGGATGTGGATTTGTCGACTACACTTCCGGGATGCGCGCATCCTATGTCTTGATTTTGTTGGCTTTTTCACTGCTGTTCGCCGGCTGTCCGCCGGGCGGGGACGGCGCCGACGCGGGGGGCGAACCCGAGCCCACGGTCGATGTGCAGGCGGTCTACACCCCGGCCTGGGCGTTTGAGCCGTGGATTTCAAAAGACATTTCGGACGGACCGGACACCTACGCGTTCGTCGAGGGGTTCATGTCGCGGGACATTCCCGTCGGCGCGGTGGTGCTCGATTCGCCCTGGGAGACCAACTACAACACGTTCATCCCCAACCCCAATCGTTACCCCGACTTCGACGTCATGGTCGGCGATCTCAAGGCCCAAGGGGTGCGCACCGTCTTGTGGATCACCCAGATGGTGAACAACGACAGCATCGATTTCGAAAACGGCGGCGACACCTACGACGGAGAAGCGGACAACTACCGCGAAGGCGCGCGGGCCAACTACTACATCAACGACGGGCAGACGTACTTTTGGTGGAAAGGCACCGGCGCGGCGGTCGACTTCTTCAACCCCGACGCGCGCGACTGGTGGCACGCCCAGCAGGACCACGTGCTCGACATGGGCATCGCGGGGTGGAAGCTCGACTTCGGCGAGGAGTACATCGACGACGACCCGGTCACCACCGCCGACGGGGAAAAGCCCCTGCAGGAATACTCCGAGGCCTACTACGACGACTTTCTGTCCTACGGGCGACAAAAGCAGGGGCTCGAGGAGTTCGTGACCATGGTGCGCGCCTACGACAAGAGCTACAGCTTCGACGGGCGCTTCTTCGCCCGGCCCGAGGACGCCCCGGTGGCCTGGATGGGCGACAACTACCGCGACTGGCGCGGCATGGCCGACGTGATGGATCATTTGTTCCGCTCGGCCAACGCCGGCTACGCGGCCATCGGCAGTGACATTGGCGGGTACCTGCAGATCGACAACGACAACATGCTCGCGGACATCCCGTTCGACCTCGACGTGTTTTGGGCGTGGACCGCGCAGGCGTCGATGACCCCCTTCTTCCAGTTGCACGGCCAGCAGAACCTCACCCCCTGGACGGTGGAGGAGCGCACCGACGAGACCATCGCCATGTACCGCAAGTGGGCCACGCTCCATCACGAGATGGTGCCGCACTGGTACAGCCTCACCCGCAGCCACGACGTGGACGGGGCCGGGACCCCGCTGCGGCCCATCGGCACCGCCGACCAGGCGGTGGGCGATTACCGTTACTTTGTGGGGGACGCGTTCTTCGTGGCCCCGTTCCTCGACGAGACCTTGGCCCGCGACATCGAGCTGCCCGCGGGCAGCTTCCTCGCCCTGCGCGACCTCGGCGGGGACGTGATCCCGGGCGGCCAAACCCTCGCGTGGGTCGGGCAGGACGCGGACGACATCGGGCTGTTCCTCGTCGAGGGCGCGATCGTGGTGTTGGCCGAGTCCCGGGGCCTGACCCAGCTCGCGCCGGTGTACGACGGACCCGTGGTGGTGACCTATCCCGCCGCGGGCGAGACCACGCAGTTCGATTGGTGGACGGACAAGGACAATCACCTGGCGCTGACCGCGATCAACGACGGCGGCGCGCGCACCGTGACATTGGGCGCGGTCGCGGCCGACACCCTGGTGGTGCTGCACGACATCGACGGGGCCTCGTCGGTGACCGTGCGCGGCGAGGCCGCCACCGCGGGCAGCGGCGTGCCCGGGCCGGGCGAATACGTCGTCGACGAGGCTGCGCGGGCGGTCTACGTCGGGGTCGCGACCGGAGGCGAAGCCGCGGTGGTGGTCGAGTAGGCGGGCGGGATTCGCCCGCCGCCCACCGCGCGCGCGAAATCGACACGGGGGCGATCACCAACGGCGCCCAGGGCACAGAAAAAGAGACCCTCGTCGGCGACGAGGGTGTCTTATCGTCCACCGGTTGTGACGGTCGGCCCGGCGTGAGCGCGGCCGGTGGCGTTAGTTGGTGGCCAAGGCTGCGAACACGATCGAGGGGAACGTACGGTTCAGCGTTTTGCTGTGGAAGTCGGTCATGGTCAGGGACTCGATGAGCGTGACCTGCTGGCCGACGGCCATTTGGGTCTCGGTGACCGCGGCCCAGAGCTCGCCGGTGTTGGTCTTGACCTTGAGATAGGTGTAGCCGGCCGCGTTCATTGTCTCGAGTACAGTGCCATTGTAGCGCTGGCCCTTCTCGTTCGACCCGGTCGGGGTGGGGGTGGCGCCTTCGCCTTTGACCACGGTGGGCATCGCCGGCATCGAAGACGGCGCGGCCGCGGGCGCGGTGCCGGTGGGGTGGCCGGCGGGCATCGACGAGGGCGCGGCCATCGCGGTGGCGCCCGGTTGGGACGAGGCCCCGGGCAACACGCCCGCCCCCGACGGCGCGGTCGCGCCCACGCCCGCGGGGCCGACCGGGGCGATGGTGGGCTTGTTGGTGTCCTGGGGGCAGCCGGTGAGGGCGAACAGGGCGGCACAGCCGAGGAGCAACGTCTTGGTCATACAAAGCCTCCGAACTTGTCTATAGCAAGTTTGTCGTCGCGTGGGATGGGCCAGAATGTGGACAGAATCTGGGGAATACCGCGCCCGGCTGCGCGGTTGGCGCGCGGCCGACACGACGGTGCGCGGGGGCCAGACGCGCGGCGCGGCATCAGAAGCGGCAGAGTTTGCGCAGGGGCTTGGCCGCTTCGGAGAGGCCCTTGGTCGCGAACGTGAGGGTCTTGGTCCGCCCCCGGGCCGGGCGCAGCGACAACGACAGGCTGTCGCCGGCCTGGAGCGATTTGTACGCGTCCTTGGCGTCCTTGAAGAACACCGACTTTTTGTCTTGGCCCATGTTGGTCGCGAACGAATCGCGCCGCTTGCCCACCTTGGCGGACACTTTTTTGTTCTTTCGCTTGTGCAACGTGAAGGGGGTGGTCACGTAGGCCTCGAGCTTGCGCTTCTTGCCCCCCATGCAGCGAAACGCGAGCTTGGGCGCGTCCCGGTCTTCGCTCCCGTCGTCGAGGCGGATGACCGCGGACTTGGATCGGCCTTTGCCTTTGACCGACAAGATCCACTCCCCGGTGGGCAGCTCCGGGGGCGCGCCGGGGTCGGGGCAGTTGAAGTTGATCGCGTTGCGTTGGATGCCTTCGGCGCGGGCGTCGCCCTTGCGGGGGAGTTGCTGCGCGAGGGCGTCGCAGATCGGGCCGCGCAGCTCGTCGGGGCTTTTGTCGTCGAAGTCTTTGAGCCCGAGGCGCTTGGCCTCGTCCCGGTAACGACGGGCCTCGTCGGCGGCCTTTTTCTCGGACTGGGCGGTCTCCTCGCAGGCGCGCATCAGGTCACGGGCGACCTGGGAGAGGTTCTCGACCGGGGCCATGCCGATGAAGTTGAGCTCGAGGTCGGCGGCGGGGACCTCGACCGCTTCGTCGTTGTTGCACACGGCCTTGACCGACTCGCCCTCGATGGTCACCGACTTGGCCACGGTGGCGAGCACCTCGGCGAGCTTGTCCTCCATCGAGCCCTGACACGCGAGCAGCGCGATGGCGGCGGCGCCGACGACGGCCGCGGCGAGCGGAGTGCGCAGGTCAGAACCCACGGGCGGCCTCGTCGTCGAGCAAGCCCCGGATCTCGTCCAGGGTCAGGCTGCGGGGGCCGGCCCCGTCTTGGCCGAGCACGCCCTCGGCCGCGGCGCGCTTGTCCTCGCCGAGGGCGAGCATGCGCTCCTCGATGGAGTCGCGGCAGGCGAGCTTGATCACGTGCACGGTCTTGGTCTGGCCGATGCGGTGGGCGCGGTCGGTGGCCTGGTCTTCGACCGCGGGGTTCCACCAGGGGTCGTAGTGGATGACGGTGTCGGCCGCGGTGAGCGTCACCCCGGTGCCGCCGGCTTTGAGGCTGACCACGATGACGGGGGGGCCGTCTTCGGCCTGGAACTGCGCCACGACCTCGCCGCGTTTTTTGGTGCCGCCGTGCAGCCACAGGGCGTTGTCGACCCCGATGCGCTCGAGCACCTCGTGAAGAATCTTTTGCATCTCCACGAACTGCGAAAACACGATCACCCGGCGGCCGGCGTCGATGGCCTCGGTCATCACCTCCTCGAACAGGTCGAGCTTGGCCGACGAGATCGGGTCTTTTGGCTTCTTCTTGTTGCCCTTGAACACCAGGCGCGGGTCGCAGCACACCTGCCGCAGCCGCATGAGCGCGGCGAGGATCGGGGCCCGGGCCCGGCCCTTGGTGTGCAGTGACAATGCCTTCTCGACGTCGGAGCGGACCTCGGACAGCACCTTGAGGTACAGGCCGCGTTGGTCGTCGTCCATCTCGCAACGCATGATGGTCTCGATTTTGGGGGGCAGGTCTTTGGCGACCTCCTCCTTCTTGCGCCGCAGGATCACCGGGCGGGTGCGCCGGCGCAGCTCGTCGAGGCGGGCGTGGTTCCCCTTGGCGATGGGCCGGCCGTACCGCTTCTCGAAGTTCTTGGCGGTGCCGAGCAGGCCGGGGGCCACGATCTCGAGGATGCTCCAGAGCTCTTCGACGCGGTTTTCGATGGGGGTACCGGTCAGGGCCAGCCGCTGGTCGCAGCGGACCTGGCGGGCCGCTTTCCACGCCTCGGTGGTGTGGTTCTTCACGTGCTGGGCTTCGTCGAGCATCAGGTACCGGAAGTCGACCTCGCCCAGGGTGCCTTCGACGTCACGGCGCAACAGGGCATAGCTGGTGACGACCACGTCGGTCTCGGGGGCGAGCTCGATGAGGCCCTTGCGATCACGGCCGTGCCACTTGAACACGTTGAGGCTGGGGATGTGCCGCTTGGCCTCGTCGACCCACACGTCGAGGACCGAGGTCGGGGCCACCACCAGGTTGGGCTTTTGCCCGTCGTCGGCCTTGGCCTTGGCCAACAGGCTCATGGCCATCAGCGTCTTCCCGAGACCCATGTCGTCGGCGAGGATGCGGCCGAGCCCGAGGTTGTGCAGCCGGCTCATCCAGGCCACCCCGTCGAGCTGGTACGGGCGCAGGGTGGCGGTGACGGTGTCGGGGATCTCGCGGTCTTTGTCGGTGGGCTCTTTGAGGAACGCCTCGATGCGCTTTTTGACGTCGGGCGGACACTGCAGCTCCACGTGACCGCCGAGGGCGGCCACGAGCAAGGCGAGCTCACCCTGGCCGATCTCGCGGGTGTCGTCGAGGTTCTTGAGTTCGAGCGCGTCCCCGATGAGCTCGAGGCTCTTGCCCATGGCGGGGGTGAAGCCGAGCACGGTGTCTTCGTCGACGACCAGGCTGCGCCGGCCCTTGACCGCGGCGGTGACGATGTCGTCGAACTCCACCGCGAGGTTGCGGGCTTCTTCGCCGATGTCGAGGTTGACCTCGAGCAGGCCGCGCTTGTCCTTGGGGATCTTCTTCGCGTTGAGGATGGGCACGTGCGGCAAATGCACGATGCGGGGCAGGGTGTCCTCGTCGACCTGGACGAACTCGGGCACGCCCTCTCGGGCGGAAATGCGCACCAAGATGTCGAGCGCCTTTTCGCCATTTTGGGCAAAGCCGCGGTGGTTGCCGGCCGCGAACAGGCCCATGTCGAACAGCCCCTGCCGGGCCTGCTCTTCCTGCATCGTGGGCCGGCCGAGGATCATCGCGGGGGCGTCCGGGTCGTCCGGGTGCTTGATCGCGCAGATGGGGGGCAGGGCCCCGCGCGAACTCACCTCGACCTCGTCGGTGAAACCGTGCAGGCCGATCTCGGTCACGAGGTGCACACGCAGGCCGACCCCGCTGTTGTCCTCGCCCGCGGTGAGCAGGGCGCGCAGCCAGATCTTCGGCGCGGGCTCGCTCTGCTGGGCGACCTCGACGAGGTCGGCGAGGTCGGTGCCGAGCCCGACCACGGCCTCGAACGCGGCCGCCCCCTCGTCGGTGGTCAGCCCATCGAGCACCAGCGGCTCGCTCTCGAGCAGGGCCTTGGCTTCGCCGGGGAGCAACGGGGGCGCGATCCGGTGAAGCTTGAGTTGGGCATCGAGCAGGTGCGCTTCCTGTTCGCCCAGGACCTCGGGGGTCGGGATGGGGGTGTCCTCGACGTCCACCGCTTCGAAGCGCAGGCACAACGCGCCTTCTTCGCCCTCGATGACCCGCCCGGTGATGCGCGCCGGGCCGGGAATCACCACCAAGCCACCGCGGTCCTCGACCTCGAGGGCCACCACCGACGCAAACGCGAGCAGCCGGCCGACCTGGGCCCGGGTCAGCGCGAACCGGCCTTTTTTGGCGTGGCTGGGCCCCGCCTCCTGCAGGATCTCGACCGCGGCGCGCTCGCGCGCCGACAGCGCATTTTGGCCGGCCAAGAACGTCCGCGCGTCGGTGATGTGATCGGAGCGCGGGCCGTCGTACAGCCGCACAAACGTCCGCTCGGCCGCGAACGCCGGTTCCTCGAGGATGATGCGCAGCCGCCGATTCGACGGGCGCAGGGCGTCGGCGAGATGAACCCAGGGCAGCGGCGCGTATTTCACGGCCCCTGCAAAGCACAAAAACGAGATTCCGGCAACACAAGGGCGCGTGCAGAGCGCGGCGCGGCCGCCCCTGGCCCGGGATCGAGCCGGCCAAAGGCGCGCTTTTCTTTGCGAATCCCCGTTCAGGCCGTATCGTGCCGGCGTGGACCGGACCCTCTCGCCCGACCAGGTCGAGCAGCTCGTCGCCGCGGCAGAACAGGCCCGGGAGCGCGCCTACGCCCCCTATTCGCGGTTCCGCGTGGGGGCCGCGCTGTTGTGCGAAAGCGGCGACATCGTGCGCGGGGCCAACGTCGAGAACGCCTCTTTTGGCCTGTGCATCTGCGCCGAGCGCACCGCGGTGAGCACCGCGGTGGTGCAGGGCCGTCGGGACTTCATCGGCATCGCGATCATGACCGGCTCCAGCCCACCGAGCACCCCCTGCGGGATGTGCCGGCAGGTGCTCGCGGAGTTTTGCCGCGACCTCGACGTGGTCTTGTGCAACGACAAGGGCGAACGGCTGCGCACGACCCTGAAGGCGCTGTTCCCGAACAACTTCGACGCCCGCCTGCTGCAGGATGGCGCGGACACGGAGCCGACCCCTTGAGCGCGGACATCCTCGTCGAGGGGGGCACCGTCGTCACCCTGGACCCGGAGCGCCGGGTCTTTGTGGGGGACGTGCTGCTGCGCGGCCACAAGATTCACGCCCTCGGTCCCACCGGCAAGGTCCGGCCCCGGCGGGTGACCCAGACCATCGACGCCCGGGGCTGCCTGGTGTTGCCCGGCTTTGTGCAGTCCCATGTGCATCTGTGCCAAGCGCTGTTTCGCGGCTTGGCCGAGGACCAGGTGCTGCTCGACTGGCTGAGCGAATACATCTGGCCCTTTGAGGGCGCGCACACCCCGGCCTCGCTGCGCGCGTCGGCCCGGCTCGGCATCGCCGAGTTGCTCCTCGGGGGCACCACCTGCGCGCTGGACATGGGCACGGTCAAGCACACCGACACATTGTTTCGCGTCGCCGACCAGACCGGCTTTCGGCTGACGTCGGGCAAGGCGATGATGGACAAGGGCCACATCCGACCCGGCGGCCTGCGCGAGACCACCGAGGAGAGCCTGCGCGAGTCCTTGCGGCTGGCCAAGCGCTGGCACAACAAGTCGAAGGCGCGGTTGCGGTACGCGTTCGCCCCGCGCTTCATCTTGTCGTGCACCGACGAGCTGTTGCGCACCACGGCGAAGATGGCGCGCGAGCTGGGCTGTCTTTTGCACACCCACGCCTCCGAGAACCCGGGCGAGATGGAGGCGGTGCGCGCGGCCACCGGCAAAGACAACGTCGAGGCGTTGCACGCGCTGGGGTGCACCGGCGACAACGTGGTGCTCGCGCATTGCGTGTGGGTCACGGCCAAAGAACAACGGGTGTTGCGCGAGACCGGCACCCACGTGGCCCACTGTCCGTCGACCAACCTGAAGTTGAGCTCGGGCATCGCCCGGGTGCCGGACCTGCTCCAGGCCGGGATCAACGTGGGCATCGGGGCCGACGGGGCGCCGTGCAACAACCGCATGGACGTGTTCACCGAGATGCACCTCGCGTCGCTGCTGCAAAAACCCAAGTACGGGCCCGCGGCCATGCCCGCGCAGACCGTGGTCGAGATGGCCACCCTCGGGGGCGCGCGTTTGCTCGGCATCGAGGACCAGGTCGGCAGCTTGGAGAAGGGCAAGCGCGCGGACGTGGTCGTGCTCGACGCCAAAAAGCCCCATCTCCGGCCGGTGGTCGACCCCTACACGACGGTGGTGCACGGGGCCCGCGCGGGCGACGTGCGCGATGTGTTCGTCGACGGCCAATGGCTGGTCCGCGACGGCGAGCTGACCCAGATGGACCTGGACGACATCCTCGGCGACGTCGAGCGCGAGGTGGACGGGGTGTTGGCCCGGGCCGGGGCCGTGCCCCGCATGCGCCGGCCCTGACCGGGCCGAAACGCTTTTGGCCGGGCGCCGGGCCTGCTACGTTCCGCGCTTCAAGGAGCGGGCTTGTCACAACGGGGCATTCGATTCGGCAAATATGTGCTGCTCAACCGCATCGCGGTGGGCGGCATGGCCGAAATTTTCCTCGCCCGCCAAGAGGGCCTCGAGGGCTTTGAGAAGACAATTTGCATCAAGCGCATTCGGCCGCACCTCTCCAGCCAGCCGAACTTCGTGCGCATGTTCCTCAACGAGGCCAAGCTCGCCGCCCAGTTGAACCACCCGAACATCGTCCAGATCTACGACCTCGGGCGCATCAACGACTCGTACTTCATCGCCATGGAGTACATCTCCGGCCGGGACATGAGCCGCATCATCCCCAAGGCGGAGAAGGCGGACATCCCGTTCCCGATGATCTACGCGCTCAAGATCGGGTCCAACTGCTGCGAGGGCATGTACTACGCGCACACCAAGACCGACGCGTACGGCAACCCCCTCAACATTGTGCACCGCGACCTGACCCCCGAGAACGTCCTCGTCGGGTTCAACGGCACGGTGAAGATCGTCGACTTCGGCATCGCCAAGGCCTCGACCCAACTCGGCCAGACGCGGGCGGGGGAGATCAAAGGCAAGCTCTCGTACATGAGCCCTGAGCAGGCCATGGGCCACCAGCTCGATCACCGGTCGGACATCTTTTCCCTCGGGGCGGTGATGTACGAGTGGATCACCGGCTATCGCCTGTTCACCGGCGAGAACGAGATGGCGATCCTCAAGTCGATCATCGACGGCAAGATCTATCCGCCGTCGTACTTCAAAGAGGATGTGCCCGAGCAGGTCGAGCGCATCCTGATGAAGGCGTTGTCCAAGGATCGAGAAGAGCGGTACCAGAGCGCGTGGGAGCTGCAGTTCGACATCGACACCTTCGTCGCGTCCAACGACTTCACCCCGTCGAACATCCACCTCGCGAACTTCCTCAAACAGATCTTCTCCGACGAGATCGAACAGGAAAAAGATCTGCTCGTGCGCTCGGTCGAGGTCGAGGTGTCCGGCAAACAGACCGCGTCGGTGATGGAGGCGGACATCCTCGAACTCGAGGACATCGGCGGACGCCCGGTGACCGTCGAGGCCGACGGCAGCCCTTCCCGGCGGGCCGCCACCAACCCGCAGCGCAAGAGCAGTCATCTCACCGAGCGGCTGACCGTGGCCTTGACCGAGAGCGAACTGACGTCGCTGCAAAAGTCTGCGTCGAGCAACCGGCTCGAGGTCGAAGAGCTCGTGCGCGAGCTCGTGCGCGACCACATCAAGTGGCAATAGCCCCGCCTAAAACCACCTGAAACGGCCTGGCACAGCCATGCTGCGGCTCTTGTCTGCGGTCCGAAGAAACGCCACACTGGCCGCATGAGCGACCCCAAAAAACCCGCGCCCATCGACCTGGACCCGTCGTTTTTGTCGCCGATCTCGGCGGAGCCGACCGCCCCGGCCCCGGTGCCGGTCGCGGTCCCCGAGCCCGTCGCCGCCCCTGCGCCGGCCCCGCCCCCCGCCGTCGACCCGGCCCCCGCCGCCGCCCCCGTCGAGGCCGCGCCTGCGCCGGCCGCGCCCGCGGCGGACGTGGCCGCCGACCAGGCCGGCTCTCTGGAGCCCATTTCCCTCGACCTCATCCCCGAGAAGCTGCACAAGCACCTCGACCCGGGCGCGCCGCCCCCGGTGCGCCTGATGGGGGCCAAGGCCATGGTCCCGATGGGGCCCAGGGACATGGTCCACGTCGTGTACCAGGCGCAGTTCGACAAGGTGAAGAAGATCGCGGCCATCGCCCGCCAGACCTTCGAGGCGTTCGACGACAAGATCATCGACGCGGTGTGCCCGGACCCCAGCATCGCGCCCCCGGTGCTCGGTCTTTTTGCAGAGACATTGATCCAGCGGCCGGACAAGCTGGAGAAGGTCCTGGTCAACCGCAACACCCCCGACCGCGCGTTTGTGTGGGTCGCGGAGCGGGCCGAAGACCACGCCACCATTGGCATTGTGGCCGGCAACCAGGAGCGCCTCCTGCGCGAACACGGCATCGTGCGGGCCCTCACCGAGAACCGCCACGCCCTGCGCAGCGAGGTCGATCGGGCGATCGACTTCCTGGTCCGCGAAGGGGTGTTTCTCGAGGACGTCGACGAGTTCGAGGATGCGTTCACCCGCTTGGGCAAGCACGAGATGCTCGAGGCGGTGAAGAAGATCGAGATCAGCGCGGACGTGCTCGACAAAGAGCAGAAGGCCGAAGCCAAGAAGCTCGGGCTCAGCGCCGAGCAGTATCTTTTGCGCACGGACAAAGACGGCACCGAGGTGTCCGAGGAGGAGATCGAAAACTCCCGTCGGCACAAGCCGCTCAACAGCTACCCCATCCCCGTGCAGCTCAAGCTCGCCAGCTTTGGCGAACACGCGTTGGCGATGGAGGCGGTGTACAGCCCCAACCGCATGATCGCGAAGGCCGGCATCGACAACCCCCGCATCAAGCTCCCCGACGTCGAGCGCATCTGTCGTCAACGGTCGCTGGCCGACACCGTGATCCGCGAGATTTGCCACAACAAAGAGTGGACCAAGAACCACAAGATTCAGTTCCTCCTCGTGCAGCACCCCAAAACCCCCATCGGGCTGGCCATGCGGTGGCTGCCGGGGTTGCGCATCAACGAGGTCAAGAGCTTGGCCAAATCCAAAAGCATTCCCGCCGCGGTCCAGGCCCACGCCAAAAAGATCATGATGAAAAAGCAAGGCGGCCGCTGACCGTTGGGCGCGGTGGGGGGCTGTACGCCCCGCGGCTCAGGGGAGCTTGATCGTCGGTTCGTCGGGGTGGGCCCGGTACAGCATCGCGATCTTGCCGGTGGTGGTCACCAGCTCCGCGCCGGTGCGCGCGGCCAGGGCCGCGCCGCTTTCGTCGACGTCGTCCTCGGCGACCTTGACCTTGATCAGCTCGTGGGCGAGCAGGGCCCGCTCGACCTCGAGAACCACCTCGTCGGTGAGCCCCTTTTTACCCAGCTGGACCACGGGCTTTTTATGGTGGGCGAGGGCCTTCAAGGCTTTGCGCTGCTTGGACGTCAACATGCGCTGCCGATAGGCGGCCCCGGCCCCGGCGGCAAGGGGTACGCCCCGTTTGATCGATGGCGCCCAACGCCGTAGCAAGCCGCGATGGGACGCAAAGCCGCGCAAGATCCCGTGGACCTGGCCGCGGGGCAGTACCTGCCCGAGGGGGCCAAGGTCACGCCCATGTTGCGGCAGTGGCTCGAGGCCAAAGTGCGCGCGCCCGAAGCGATCCTGCTGTTCCGCATGGGGGACTTCTACGAGCTGTTCGCGCAGGACGCGGTGGTGGCCGCGCCGGTGCTCGACCTCGCGCTCACCTCGCGGGACAAGGGCAAGGCCAAGGAAGACGCCGTGGCCATGGCCGGCTTCCCCCACCACGCGGCCGCGCAGTACATCGCCAAGCTCATCGCCGCCGGCCACAAGGTCGCGGTCTGTGACCAGCTCGAGGACCCGGCCCTCGCGCGCGGCATCGTCAAACGGGGCGTGACCCGCATCGTCACCCCCGGGGTCGTGCTCGACGGGGAGGGCCTGTCCCCCGACAGCGCCAACTACCTGGTGGGCCTGGCCCAGGGCAAAGACGGCCTCGGGCTCGCCGCCCTCGACGTGTCCACCGGCGTGTTCTTCGCGACCTGCGCCAAGACCCGCGAGGCCTGCCTCGACGAGGTGCGCCGGCTCGCGCCCGCCGAGGTCGTGATCCTCGGGGAGCACAACCTCGACGACGGGCTGTTGCACGCGTTGGCCACCGGCCCCGCCGCGCCCGCCCGCGTCGAGCGCCGCCCGAAAAAGCCCCGCACCCTGCGGGACCACAAGCTGGCCGTCGACCCCGCGCTCGCGGGCAAGGACGCGGCCCCCGCGCGGCTCGCGGCCGAGCTGTGCCTCGACTACGCCTGCGACACCCAAGGGGGCCGGCCCGCGCACATCGGGTGCCCGCGGCCCTATTCCCTCGAAGCGCGCACCCTCATCGACCCCGTGACCCGCCAGCACCTGGACCTGGTCGGCCCCCGGGGCGAGCGCCGCCGCCGCGGCACCCTCGCGGCCAGCCTCGACATGACCAAGACCGCGGCCGGCGCCCGGCGACTCATTGAGGAGCTCACCGCCCCGTCCGCGGACCTCGCCGCGATCCAGGCGCGGCTCGACCTCGTCGAGCACCTGGTGGGCGCCCCCGACGTGCGCGCCACCGTGCGCGAGGCCCTGTCCCAGGTCTACGACGTCGAGCGGGTGTGCGCGCGCATCGCGGCCCGGGCCGCGGGGCCGCGCGACCTCGCCCACCTGCGCACGTCGCTGTCCCAGCTGCTGCCCCTGGCCGACATCCTCGCCGGGCAGGGCGACGGCTTTTTGGCCCGGGCCGAGCGCCTGGCCGCGGTGGCGCCGGTGGCCGCCCACCTCGAGGCCGCGCTGCGCGAAGAGCTGCCCGCCCAGCTCGGTGCAGGACCATTGTTCGCGGCCGGGTTCGACGCCGACCTAGACGAGCTTTTGGCGCTCAAGGACGGCGGCCAGTCGGCGATCTTTGGCATGGAGTCCGACGAGCGGGCCCGCACCGGCATCCCCAGCCTCAAGGTCAAGTACACCCGGGTGTTCGGCTATTACATCGAGGTCACCAAGACCCACCTCGACAAGATCCCCGACGACTACCGGCGCAAGCAGACCGTGGCCAACGCCGAGCGGTTCGTCACCGAGCCCCTCAAGGCCCTCGAGGAGAAGGTCGCCCACGCCGAGGCCCGCCACAAAGAGCGCGAGGCCGGGTTGTTCGCGGCCCTCATCGACGAGCTGCAGGGACATGTGGCCACGCTGCTCGACGCGGCCGAGGCCGCGGCCGAGATCGACCTCGTGGCCGGCTTCGCCGAGGTCAGCGCCGCCCGCCGCTACGTGCGCCCGGTGCTGGGGCCCAAAGAACAGCGCCGGCTCTGCCTCGAGCAGGCCCGCCACCCGGTGGTCGAGCAGGCCTTGCTCGACGACGGCGAACGGTACGTGCCCGCCGACCTCGAGCTGTCCGCGGACGAACGCCAGCTCGTGATCGTGACCGGCCCCAACATGGGGGGCAAGAGCACGCTCATGCGCAAGGTCGCCCTCTGCCAGGTCATGGCCCAGGTCGGGTGTTTTGTGCCCGCGGCCCGGGCCGAGCTGTCGCTCGTCGACCGCGTGTTCGCGCGGGTGGGGGCCTCGGACAACCTCGCCGAGGGCCGCTCGACGTTTATGGTCGAGATGGAGGAGACCGCGCACATCCTGCGCCACGCCTCCGCCCACAGCCTGGTCATCCTCGACGAAATCGGGCGCGGCACCGCCACCTTCGACGGGCTGTCCATCGCGTGGGCGGTGGCCGAGCACGTGCACGACGAGGTGCGGGCGCGCACGCTGTTCGCGACCCACTACCACGAGCTGTGCGAGCTCGCCGCCCACCGGCCCCGGGTGAAGAACATCCACGTCGTGGTCAAGGAGTGGAACGACGAGATCATCTTCACCCGCACGGTGAAGGAGGGCGGGGCCGAGCGCAGCTACGGCATTCAGGTCGCGCGGTTGGCGGGACTGCCCGCGGGGCTGCTCGCCCGGGCCCGGGAGCTGCTCGCCGAGCTCGAGGGCGACGTGGTGCACCCCGACGCCGATGCTGCGGTCCCGCAGCGCGCGCTCAAGAAGCGCAACAAGCGCGACGACCAAATGAACCTGTTTTTGGGCGGGGCCCCCGAGGCCAAATCCCCCGAACAGAACCTGCTCGACGAGATGCTCGACATCGACGTCAACCGGCTCACGCCCCTGCAGGCCCTCAACCGGCTGGACGGCTTGGTGCGCGAGGCCCGGCGGTTGGGCAAAAAGACCAAAGACCCCTGAGCGCGCTCAGAACCCCATCGCCTGGAGGCGGCCGTCCCCGGCCGGCTCGTCGCTGATGCTGCTTTCGGCGTCGTCGTTCGCCGCGGGCGCCGGCTCTGCCTCGTCGGGCCCGTCGCCGTCGGTGGTCGCGTCGTCGCCTTCCTCACCGGGCGCGCCCTCGTCGCCGGCCGCGTCTTCCTCGGTCGTGGCGTCGTCGACGTCGTCGCCGGTGGTGTCCGCGCCGTCCCCGTCGGGGACCGCGGCGTCAAACTCCCGCATCTTCACCGCCCCGTCGGGGGTCTTGATCTGCACCCGGTGCACCGCCGCCCCGCCGGGGGTCGGCTCGTCGGGCGGGCTGAACAACTTGAACACGCCCCAGCCGAGCAACGCGCAGCCGGCCACCCCGCTGACCCCGGCGACGCACAGCAGGGGCACGCCGAGGTACCAAAGGCCGTAATAGGTCGCGACCACGCCGAGCAGGCCCGCGCCCCCGACGAGCAGGGTGGTGCCCGCGCTCGCCCCCAACGACACCCAGGTGCTGATCCAGTGCGCGGTGGACGCGGCCTCGTAGTCTTCGATGTCTTGGGTGGTGACCACGTTGGGCACGTTGAGGTCGGCGCGGACCTCGGTGGTTTGGCCGCTCTGCACCGGTACGTGCAATGACATTTTGGTGCCGTCCTCGAGCCGGGCCTCGAACGCGGCATCGCCCACCGGGACCCCCGGCACCCGCAGCGGGGTCTTGCCGATGGACTGCCCCCCGTAGAAGACCTCCAGGCCGGGCGGCTCGGAGCGCAGCATCGCCACCCCCACGTCGACCCCGTCGTCGGTCTCGAGCTTGGCCTCTTGTTGGCGGGGGCCGTCGGGCACGCCGCTGGCCGCGCCCTTGATCATGAGCTGTCGCGAAATTTTGATCACCGCATCGATGAGCTTGTCCTCGTCCGCGGGCACGCGCTCTTGCACCCGGGCCACGGGCTGGATGTTGCGGGCGTCGATCTCGTTGATCACGATGAAGAACTTGCTGCCGATCTTGTCCATCGACCCGTTGACGATGCGGTCGGCGTCGAGGGCGGCGGCGACCTCGGCGAGGCACGAGTCGCTGTCGCAGCCCACCGATTGTTTGTCCGCTTCGAACTGCAGGACCCGCTCGAGATCGCCCCGCGAGAACACACTGCGCCCCGGGTCGTTGCTGAGCTCGCCGTGCACGACGTCGGTCATCGCCGCGGCCAAGCCGGGCTCGACCCCGCGGCGGGCTTTGATGCCGAGCACGACGGTCTTGAGCCGCTCGTCGTCTTGGGCGCTGGCGGGGAGGGCGAGGCACAGGCCGAGCCCGACGATGCAGAGATCTCGCAATCGCATGGTGGCGAAAGGCTACAAGCCATTGAAACGAAAGCCAAATATCGGCATGGCCGCAACTGCACGCCGCCGGCCCCGGATTCAGGGGAGAGGGTGCACGGCCACCCGGCGAGAGAGTAGGTTGGAGAGTATGAGCACCGCCGCCGCAGAATGGGTCGAACGGGCGGCCCGCCCCGAGGACATCGACGCGCTGTCGGGCGCGGTGCGCGGATGTACGCCGCTGGCCCGGGTGTTGGCCGGCCGGCACGTCGCCGCCGCTGACGCGCCCGGATTTCTCGACCCCCGGCTCGGTGCGTTGGGCGACCCGTCGCGGCTCAAGGGGGTCGACGAGGCGGTGGAGCGGCTGGTGCACGCCCTGGTGCACGAAGAGGTGGTGGGCATCTTCGGCGACTACGACGTCGACGGCGTGACCTCGACCACCGTGCTGTGGGACGTGCTCGAGGCGGTGGGGGGCAAGGTCGTGGCCACGCTCCCCGACCGGCTCGTGGAGGGCTACGGGCTCAGCCGCGCGGGCATCGATCGCCTGGCCGCGGCGGGGGCGCGCCTGGTGGTCACGGTGGACTGTGGGGTCACCGCCCACGATGAGGTGCGGTACGCGGTCGACAAGGGCATCGATGTCATCGTCATCGACCACCACACGGTGCCCGTCACCCTTCCAGCGGCATTGGCGGTGATCAACCCGCACCGGGACGACTGCGACGGCGGGGCAGAGGACCTCTGCGCGGTGGGGGTGACCTTCAATGTGTGTGCAGCGCTCCGGCGCACCCTGCGCGAGCGGGGGTGGTTTTCGTCGACCCGGCCCGAGCCCGACCTCCGGGAAGAGATGGACCTCGTCGCCCTCGGGACAGTGGCGGACGTGGTGCCGCTGGTCGGGGACAACCGCGCGTTCGTGCGCTTTGGGTTGCAGGTCATCGACCGGGGGCGGCGGCCGGGCATGCAATCGCTGGTCAACGTCGCCCGGCTCCGCGGCCCCAAAGTCACCGCGGGGCACTTGGGCTTCCAGCTCGGGCCGCGCATCAACGCCGCGGGCCGGCTGGGGGACGCGATGAAAGCGGTGCGGCTGTTCCGGACCTTGCGCGGCGACGAGGCCGACCGGTTGGCCCAGGGGCTCGACGAGGAGAACTTGGCCCGCCGCGACCTGGAGCGGCGCATCACCGAAGAGGCCCGCGCTCAGGTCGAAGCCTCGCCCGAGATGATGGCCGGTCGCGCCATCGTGGTCGGGCACGAGGGCTGGCACCCCGGGGTGGTGGGCATCGTGGCCAGCCGGCTCACCGACCGCTTCGGCAAGCCCGCGGTGGTGGTGGGCGAGGGCGGCCGGGGCAGCGGGCGCAGCATCCCCAAGTACCATTTGTACGACGGCATCGCGGCCTGCGCCGACGAGCTCGAGGGCTTCGGCGGGCACCAGCACGCGGCCGGGGTGCGGGTGCGGGCGGGCCGGCTCGATGCGTTTCGGGACAAGCTGCTCGCCCACGCCGCGGACGCCCTCGCGCCCACCGACCTCGGGCGCCGGGTCTTGTACGACGGGACGCTCGACGTGGCCGCGGTGGACGATCGCCTGGTGGACGAGCTCGAAAAGGCCGCCCCCTACGGCCGAAAAAATCCCGAGCCGGTGTTTCGCTTCAACCGCGTCGAGCCCAAGGGGGTGCGCGAGCTGTCGGGCGGCCACTTCAAGTGTGTGCTGCGCGAACGGCCCTTCCTCGAGGCCATCGTGTTCGGCCAGGGGGAGCGCCTCGACGAGTTCACCGGACCCCTCGATCTGCTCGGGGTGGTCGAGGCCTCGCATTTCCGGGGCACGCGCACCCTGCAGCTGCGGGTTCGTGATTTTCGCGCGTCGGAGGGGTCATGATCGCGGCCGCCACAATGCTGTTGTCTGCGCTCGCGGCCAACCCGGTGGTGCTCACCGTGGTGGCCGAGGACGTCGACCTCGTGCTCACCCTCGAGGCCCGTCAGCAAAAGGAAAAGGCCGCGATCACCGCGCGCCTGACCACCGGCACGGGCCTGGTGCGCGCGGTGTCCCTCGACGGCCCGGCCTCGGTGGGGCGCGACCCTCTCGAGTTTTTGGCCGCCCCCGCCCGGGGGGGCCGGCTGCTCACCCTCACCGGCCTCGGCCCGGTCGAGCTCCCGGTCGCGCCGCGCGCCGACCGCCCCGCGGTGTTGGGCGACGACGACCTGCGCGTGTTTGTGTCCGACGACGTGTTTCGCACCGGGGTGGGGGACGCGCGGGTCTTTTCCCGCAGCGGCCAGGCCGCGGGTTTTGCCGTGACCGGCCGCGCGGTGGGCGCGATGCGCGGGCCGGGGCAGGCCGGGCCGTTGCCGGCGCCGCACTGGTTGTCGGTGTCGTCCGCTTGCGGGGGGCAAGTCCCGCGGGCGGGGATCACCCCCGACCGCAGTCGCATTGTGTTGAGCGCACCGGTGTGTTTCGCGGACTTTGCCGTGGCCCGGGTGACGATGACCCCCGCCGGGCGCCGACCGCAGGTGGCCCTCGTCGAGGTGCCCTACGCCCCAGGGGCAAAATGACGCGAACAGTCCGGGTCCCCCCGGACCTCAGCCGGCGCTAGATCGTTTGGCCGTCACGCTGGGCGCGGACCGCTTCGAGCAGCCACTCCCGCAGGCGTTTTTCATCCCCGGGCGCGAACTTCGTGAACCGCGCGCCCACCATCCAGCACCCGAGATCTTCTTCCACCCAGACCACCTCGCTGGCGACCTTGAGCAGTTCGAGTTCTTTTTTCACCGGGATGTACAGCAGGACGTTGACTTCGTCCCCGAGCATGAAGTTCTCGCTGCTCTCGAAGCTGATTCCGCCAACAGCCACATTGCGTGTGGTCGTCGTGAAACTCTGGCTGCGCGCGGTAATCTCCACGCGAATTTCGATGGGCGCACGGAGGTGTCGCGTGGTCTTGGGGTGCGCGACCTTTTCTTCCTCACCGTGGGATTCGCTCATGTCGGGGCTCTCTGTTTTGTGGGCGGCCAACGCGCCCGTGGATCGGGCAGCGGGGCATCATAAAGACTGACCGTCCGCGGCCGCAACTCTGCGTCACCCGGCTGGGTTCGGCGGGCTGACAATGTGCTATGGGCGAAGGCATGACCACCCGCTTTCGCGTGGACCGAGGGCTCGATGGCACCCGGCTCGATGTCGCCATCGTGCAGGGGGCGCCCAGCATCAGCCGGCGCCGCGCCCGCCGGCTGATCGCGGCGGGGAGCGTGTTCGTGGGGGGCCAGCGGGTGCGGGTCCAGTCCCGGGTGGTGCGCGCCGGGCAAGAGATCCGCATCGAGGACGCCGCCGCCCCCGCCGCGGCGGTGCCGGACCTGCCGCACGTGCACGCGGACGATGACGTCATCGTGATCAACAAGCCCGCGGGGGTGCCGTCCGCCCCCACGCGCCAACAAGCGGCCGGCACCGCCCACGAGGCCTTGCGGCAGTGGCTCCGCGCCCAGGGCCAGGCCGCGCCCCACTTGGTGCACCGGCTCGACGCGGACACCACCGGGGCGTTGCTGTTCGCGCGGCACAAGGCCGCGGCCGCCGAGCACTCCGCGCGCTTCGCCGAGGGCCGCGTGCTCCGGGGCTACATCGCGCTGGTCGAGGGCGCGGTGGCCACGCCCAGCACGGTCTTGGACGCGCCGTTGGCCCAGGGCCCCGGCGGCCGGGTGGTCATCGACGCCGCGGGCAAACCGTCGCAAACGGTGCTCACCACCGTGCTCCGCGGCCCGATCAGCCTCGTCCTGTTGCGGCCGCTCACCGGCCGGACCCACCAGCTGCGCGTGCACCTCGCCGCCGCCGGCCACCCCATCGTGGGCGACGCGCGGTATGGCCGGGGGCCGGGCCCGCTGATGCTGCACGCGTACCGTCTCGTCGCCGGACCGGTCGAGGCCTTCGCGCCGGTGCCCGCCGCCTTCGTCGAGGCCGCGGCCCGCGCGGGCTTCGCCCCCCCCGCGCTCGCGGTGGCGATGGGGGTCGCGGGGTGAGCGGGTGGGTGACCCCCGAGCGCAAGACCCTCGCCAACGGGTTGCAGGCGTGGGTGTTTCCCGTGCCCCATCTGCGGCGGGCCCACGTGGGGGTCACGCTCCGGGCCGGCCCGGTGAACGAGACCGACGAGACCTGGGGCATGTCCCACGTGCTCGAGCACATGCTGTTTCGGGGCACGCAGAGCTGGCCCACCGCCCGGGCCCTGAGCCTGCACGCCGATGACCTCGGGGGCGAGGTCGCGGGGGCCACCTACCGGGACCGGGTGCTTTACGACCTGCGTTGCGACCGCGACCGGGTGGGCCCGGCCCTGGCCCTGCTGCACGAAATGGTGACAAGCCCGCGCCTGCGCGGCCTGCGCATCGAAAAGGACATCATTCGAGAAGAGCTGCTCGATGCGTACGATGAGCGGGGCCAACACATCGACGTCGACAATGTCGTGTACCAGGACTTGTTCGGCGATGCCCCCCTCGGCCGGTCCATCGACGGCAGCCTGAGCGGGGTCGAGGCGTTGACCCGGCCCGCTCTGCGGCGTTTCTTCCGGGCCCAATACGGACCGGCCCGGGCCGCGGTGGTGGTGGTGGCGCCCACCACCGCGCGGGCCGGCCTGCGTGCGATCCAGAAACATTTCGGATCGTGGCAGCCCCAGGGCGTGCCCATCGCCGGGGTGGGGGCGGCGCGGCCCCCGCGGGCCCCCCACGGGGTGCGGGTGGTGCGCACCGAACAAAGCCAGACCCAGTTGCGGCTGTGTTTCCGCATCCGAGACCCCGACGCGGACACCCGCATCGCGGGCGCGGTGTTGGCCCGGGTGCTCGACGACGGCCCCGCCAGCCGTCTGCAGGGCAAGCTCGTCGACGAGCAGGGGCTCTGCTATTCCCTGTGGGCCCAGCTCGACACCTACGAGGGCGAGGCGGTGTTCGAGTTCGGGGCCCAGGTGGCCCACGACCGGGTGGTGCCCCTGGTCGAGTCCTTGGTGCACGAGCTCCGCGCGGTGCAACGGACCGCGCCCCAACAGGTCGAGTTGGCCCGCGCCCGGCGTCGATGGCACCGCGACCTCAACGACCTCTACGAAAACCCCATGCGCCTGGTGGAGTCGTCGTCGCGGCGGGCGCTGTTCGGCCAGGGCTGGACCCCCGCGCGCACGATGTCGCGGGTCCGGTCGTTGACCGGCGGCGCGCTCCGGGACGTGGCCCGGTCCACCTTCCGGGCGGGGGACGACATGTCCATGGTCCTCGTGGGGCAGCCCCAAGGGGTGCAGGCGGTGCGGAGCTTGGTCAACAAATTGGCGTGAAGGAGACGCGGGTGGGCGAAAAGCGAGGCCGGGCAGCGGATGCCTATGCATTGAGGCGACAGCGGTTGGGGGTGATCGGATGGGCGCGCAATCTCATGGCGTATTTTTTTGGTCCCTACATCATCGGGGTGTCGCCGTTGTTGCTGCTCACCGCGCTGGGGTTGCGGTTGGTGGGGCGCCACGGACAGTTCTTGCATTGGTGGATCGGCCTGTTCTGTGAATGGTTCATTCACGTGTTCGCCATCGACGTGCGGGTGGCCGGTCTCGAACACATCGACCCGGACAAGAACTACGTATACGTGGGCAATCACCGCAGCTGGCTCGACGTGGTGTGCCTGATCGGGATGCTCAAGCCCCGGGTCAAGCTTGTGTTCATCATCAAGGAAGGCCTGCTCAAGATTCCGATGTTCGGAATGTTTATGCGTGGCGTGGGGTACATCCCCGTGAGCCGCGCCACGAGCAAGAAGAAGATCAACAACCGGGCCCAGGTCGATCGCGCGGCCGAGCACGTGCGGGCGGGCAAGAACGTGTTGATCTTCCCCGAGGGCACCCGCGTGCCGAGCCACCGGTTCGGAAAGTTCCGCCGGGGGGCCGCGGACATCGCGTGTGCGGCGGGGGTGGACGTGATGGCGGTGTCCATCTCCGGCACGGGACCGTTGTTCCCCCGTGGCACCCCGTTCATGCGGGCGGGGCCGGTGTCCCTCGACTTCCACCCCCCCATCTCCGTCGAGAACCGGACCCCGGACCAGGTGCTGGTCGAGATGCTCGACGTCGTGAGCGGGGGCTACCGGCTCGAGGCCGACGGACCCCCGTTGCGGATGACGCCCGAGGTCTGGGCCGAGGTCACCAAAGCCGCGCGCCCTCGACGCTGACGTTCGCGCACACCCACCGACATCGACCGCACTGTCCCGAAACCTGCGTCACCCGCCGGGAAATTTTGACAGCCCCCTCGATCCGCGCTGACATAGTACGGTTGGCTTGGGCTGAACCACAGTCAGCCGCATTGTTGGAGGCTTACTCTATGGCGCGCAACGCGTTTTTCGCTGCACTCTCCCTCACCCTTTCCGCGGTGCTGTTCACCGGATGTCCCACCGGCGACGACGGCACCGGCGAGCCCCTGATCAGCGTCTTCCCCGTCGGGGGCGGGTCCACCCAGATCCCCGCGGACGGCAACACCCGGCTGCGCTTTCAGGTGCGCGCCCAGGACGCGGCGGGCGAGGCCGACAACCGGGCGCTGACCATCAGCGTCAACACCGGGCAGGTCAATGACCTGGACGAGGTCGAGGTGGGCGCCACCATCACCCTCACCCCCGACGATGGCGAGACCGTGTTCGAGTACACCTGCGCGGTGTTCGAGGCCGGCACCCAGGTCATCACCGTCACCAACGGCGACGTCACTTCCCGGCAGAACGTCACCTGCGTGGCCCCGCAAGCCACGGTGTCGCTCCGCGCGCCCAACACCCAGTGCAACCAGCTCACCGCCGCGCTCGGCAACAACTGCGCGATTCCCGTCACCGTCGAGGTGCTCATCCCCAACTCCACCCCGCTCCCGCAGCCGGGGGCGTCGGTCACCGCCAGCGTCACCGAGGTCACCGACGCGTTCCTCAACGGGGTCGAGGACGAGGGCAACGACGCGGTGCTCGCGCTCACCCCCAGCGGCGTGGCCGCCTCCAGCGTGAGCGCCACCACCGCCGACGACGGGAGCGTGCCCATCTACGTCATCGCGCCCCAGACGTTGCTCGAGCAGCGCATGACCATCGAGTTCACCACCAGCGTGCAAGGCAACCTCGCCAGCGTGACCACCACCGTCACGATCAAACCCTTCGCCGACAACGTCTTCTTCTCGGTGACCCCCGCGCAGAACTCCGTCGAGGGCGGCACCGAACTCGCCATCACCGTCATCGCGCGCAACGACGCCGAAGGCGCGGACAGCTCCGGCCTGCTCGGCAAGGCCGCGACGCTGGTGGCCAGCGACCAAGGCGGCAACCTCGACGGCCCGCCGTACTTCGCCGTCGCTGGCGAGGACGAAACGTCCGTGGTGCTCGACACCGACCTCGGGGACGACGGGGTGATGGGCACCACCACCATCACCTTGCCCAATTTGGTGCCGGGGGCCGACCAATCGCAGGTCAGCGTGTTGGGCACGTTCGTGCCGGATGACGCCCTCGAGGACTTCACCAAAGACGCCACCGCGGTGATCAACGTGCTCGTGCCCGGCGCGCTGTTGCTCAACGCCTCCCTCAACAAGAACACCATCTACTCGGACCAAGGCGAGACCGCGACGCTCACCGTCACCCTGAACCAAAGCGGCTCCCCCGTCGACCGGCCGGTGGACGTCACCATCGACCCCTCGGCCCAGGACCGGGCCAACCTCCGATACCCCGGTCAGCCGGTGGGCGACAGCTTGTCACAGATTCCCACCGGGGATGACGGCAACGTGCAAATCACCGTCGAAGCCGAAGACACCCTGGCCAAGGGCCCGGTGACCATCCAGGTCAGCGTGCTCGACGACAGCGTCAACCCGCCCCAGACCAAGACCGCCGAGGTCAACCTTCTCGTCGACCGGGTCCCGGTCCTGCAGAACGTCGTCTACAACGGGGCCAACCCCGCGGTGCTCGGCGTCGCCGGGGGCGCGCTGCCCAGCTCGTCCCAGGCTTGTTTCCAGGCCTACTACGACGACGGCAGCCCCGTTCCCACCGCGGCGGTGGTGTTCTCGCTGCCCGCGTCCGCCGACCCCACCGCCACCGTGACCCCGGTGGGCACCAACACCGACGCCAGCGGCGTGGCCTGCACCACCGTGTCCGCGGGGTCGCAAGCGAGCCCGCTGTCGGTGACCGCGACCGTGACCAAAGACGGCGTGACCGTGAGCTCGGGGGGCTTCCCCATCCCGGTGGTGGGCGGCTTGCCCAACTTCTCGCAGTCGTACCTGACCTGCGCCAAAGAGGGCGTGATCCACGAGGGGGGGGCGGTGGTGAGCTGCACCGCCACGGTGGCCGACCGGTTCTCCAACCAAATCCAGCAAGACCTCGCGGTGCAGTTCCGGACCGAAGCGGGCAACATCACCCCCTACGCCAACCTCGGGGACTCCGCCGCCACCGCCACCTACGTGAGCGGCCAACCGGGCGCGGCCTACGCCGACGTGCGGGACTGGTCCTACGGCATTGTGTTGCCGTTCACCGCGGGTGACTTCGTGACCAACGTGGGCGACAACTTCGTGCCCGCGGACTGTTTCGACGGCAGCACCGCCACCGCCTGCAACCACTACTACATGTGCGCGGACGGCTCCAACGACCCCTACTGCACGCTCCCGCTCAAGGACGACGGCAGCGGCTGTTGGGAATCGATCCCCCAGCTCGGCCTCGAGATGATGGGCGTGGACACCGCCGACTGCGACAGCAACATTGTGGGCGCGGACCGGGTCATCACCTGCAACGACGGCAGCAGCGTGACCATCCCCAACGACAACCTCAACGGCCTGCTCTACGCCACCGACCCCAACGTCTCCGCCGCGGTCGACGACCTGCGCAACCACATGCTCGACTGTGGCTACCCGGTGACGTGTTTGGTCGGTCGCAAGGACGGCTTCTCCTTCGTGACCGGCGACGAGTGTCCCGTGGCCCTCGGCTGCTTCGACTTCGACGGGACCTACTGTCCGCACCAAGGCTTGGTCAGCGTGATGGCCAGCGTGCGCGGGGAAGAGGGCTTCGTCGACCTCAACGGCAACGGCCTGTTCGACTACACCGACACCAACAACAACAACCTCCACGACCCGGGCGAGCCCGCGGCCGAGCCGTGGGTGGACATGCCCGAGCCGTTCCTCGACAAGGGCGACAACTGCGTCTACGACGACTACGCGTTCCACCCGCGCCTCGAGCCGTACGAGGAAATTCAGCACTCTGACCTCTACAGCGACGTCGACCAGTCCGGCGACTTCGGGTTCGTGCCCGTGGGGGGCCCGGCCGACGCCCGGGTGTTCGCCAACCAACGCTGGGACCGCGACACCGAGATCTTCTTCCAAGCGCGGATGGTGAAGCTGCTGGGCGGCCCGTTCATCGACTACGGCGAGCTGTGCACGCCGGCGGAGGTCGTCACCGGGCACACCTGCAGCGACGGCACCACCGCGGCCTGCAAGCAGGTCAACGAGTACTACGGCGTGGCCCTGGGCTGCACCCCCACCGCGCTGGTCTCGCCCGAGCTGATCAACGACCCGGACAGCGCCGCGGACTTTGCAGGCTCATTGTCGTCGTACAACTTCGCCTACGACTGGCGCGACGCCAACGGCAACTGCTACAGCCCCGGCTTCGCCGCCACCACCGGGGCCTCGGCCGAGGGGGCCTTGAAGCTCACCGGCACCGGCGTGGCCAAGACCATCAACGAGTGTGGCATCACCGACACCGGCAACGGTACCCGCAACCCGCGGCGCCCGTACTGCGAGGACTACCCGCTGCTGGGGACGCCGATGTACGACCTGTCCGCCACCATCGACTGTGACAACTCCGAAGGCCTCGACCTGAGCACGGTGACCATCAGCCACTCCTCGGGCACCGACATCACCGTGGGGCTTGTCACCATTTGCCCGGCCTGTGGCGATGGCTACGTCACCGGCGACGAGGTCTGCGATCCCGCCGACCCGGTCACCGGCGGCAACTGCACCCCGGACTGCGAACTGGCGAACTGAGTCCTCGGGAAGGGGCGCAGGCCCCTTCCCCCGTCTTGCGCCCCGCAAGCTCGGCGTTCGGCGGGTCCCCATCCCCCTCGAACCCGCCCAGGGCCTGGCTGCCGCGAAGCGGCAGCTTCAGCCAAGCCGAAGGCTTGGCCTCGGGCCCGTCGGATTCGGTGCCGTTTGCTTTGGGCCATCGCGGAGGAATGGCTGACGCAACGCGAAGCGTCGCCCAGGCTCAGGGGAGCTGGAAGAGGCGCCGGGCGTTTTCGCCGGTCTGGGCGATCAGGGCCTCGACCGACACCCCGCGCAGGGCGGCGCATTTTTCCGCCACGTGCCGGACAAATCCAGGTTCATTGCGCTTGCCCCGGTGGGGGGCCGGCGCCAGGTAGGGCGAATCGGTCTCGACCAACAGCCGGTCGTCGGGGACCAGGGGCACGACCTCGTGCAGGGCGCCCGGGTTTTTGAAGGTCACGATGCCGGGAATCGAGATGTAAAAGCCCAGGGCCAGGCTGGCTTCGGCGTGGGCGCGCTCGCCAGAAAAACAATGGATGACCCCCTTGGCCGCCTTTTCTGTGCGCAGGTCTTCGAGGCAGTCGTCCCAGGCGTCGCGCACGTGCACCACCAACGGGAGGTCGAGCGCGCGGGCGAGGCGAATCTGCGCGCGGAACACGTCCCGTTGGGTGCTGCGCGCGGAGTGGTCGTAGTAGTAGTCGAGCCCACACTCCCCGATGGCCACGCAGCGCGGGTGGGCGGCGAGGGCGCGCAACTTGTCGATGAAGTCAGGCTCCGCTTTGTCCGCCTCGTGGGGATGGACCCCGGCCGAGCAGAAGACGTCGGCGTGGGCCTGGGCGAGACCGAGGGCGCGCGCGGAGTTCGCCACGTCGCAGCCGATGGTCACGAAGCGCTCGACCCCCACGTCCCGCGCCCGGCCCAGGACCGCGGCCCGGTCCGCGTCGAACCGCTTGGTGTCGAGATGGCAATGTGAGTCGACCAACATGGGGTGTCCTCCCTCCGAACACATGTAGGGGCCGAACACATCCGTCAGATGCCGGCCTGGCCCGCCCCCTTGTTCTGGTACCATCATCGATGTGATGAAACACGGGATGTTCCTGTTGCTGGCCGCCCTGGCCCCGTCGATGGCGTCGGCCGCCCCCATGGTCACCTACTGCGCGGACGGCAGCCCGCTGCTCGGGCTCGACATCCAGGACGACGACCAGTTCGTCATCGACGTCGACCGCGACCCCGCGCTCGGCACCGCGGCCCACTTGGTGTTCACCGCGTTTGACGCGGACGATCTCGACGGCAACCTCAGCCCCAGCGAGGTCAGCATCGGCATCTACCACGACGGGGTCGAGACCTGGTTCGCGGACCAGTTTGAAGGCTTCACCGGGGACGGGGACGGCAACAACTTCACCCTCAACGGCCGGAGCTACACGTTCTCGACGCCCTTGCCCCCGGGGGCGGTGCTGCAAGGCGAAAACGTCATCGAGTTCCAGGACAACAACGATTCGCCCTTCATCATCGACCGCATCTGCTTGGCGGTGGCGGGCGCGCCGCCCACCGTGCCCGCGCCCGCGGTCGAGCGGTTCTGCTCCGAAGACGCCCGCGGGGTCAGCGCGTTCGACGGCAACTCCCCGCCGGGCACTTTCATCTGGACCGAGAACGACAACCCGCCGCCCCTCACCGTCGACATCGATCGCACGCTCTACGACGGGGCGATCTTTGGCTTCGAGACCGTCGTGTTCGCGCAAAACGGCGCCGCCGGCAACCAACAGGTCACCTACCAGGGGGATGGCACAGACTCCTTGGTGCTCAACATCAACGTGCAAAACGTCGGGGGCGGCACCAGCGGCACGCACTACATCGGTGTGTTTCCGGCTCAGGCCACCGACTTTGTGGGCATCGCCGACGCGCCCACCGTGACCATCGATGCGTCCTCGACCTGGGGCGCGGCCCGCCTGTGGGAGACCTGCATCGTCGTCGTCAACGGCGCGCCGCCGAACGGGCCGGACGCGGGCCTCCCCGACGCGGCGGTCGACGGGCCCGACGCCGGTGTCGACGCCGGACCGGGGTTGGACGCGGGCATCGTCGGGGATGGCGATGGCGATGGAGACGGCGATGGCGACGGGGACGGCGATGGAGACGGGGATGGCGATGGAGACGGGGATGGCGATGGTGACGGCGACGGGGATGGTGACGGAGACGGGGATGGCGATGGTGACGGCGACGGGGATGGTGACGGCGACATCGGCGACGGGGATGGCGACGGCGACATCGGCGACGGGGATGGCGACGGCGACGGCGACGGGGTGGGCGACGAAGACGACATCAAGAACGCGTTGAACGGCGGGGGCACGGTGGCCGCGGGCTGCACGGTGACGCACCCCGCGGGTGGCGCGTTCCCCGCCCTCGGCGCGCTCGCCGCGCTGGTGGTGGCGGGGGTTGTGCGGCGACGACGACGCTGACCGCGGCGTCAGTCGCCGTCGGTGTTCAAGACCTCACGGATGTGGTCCAGGCGCGCGCGGAGCTCGGTCTCGAACCCGCGGTCCTTGGGCTCGTAGTAGCGACGACCGGCGAGCACATCGGGCAGGTAGCGCCCGGGCACGACCGCGCCGTCGAAGTCGTGCGGGTACTTGTAGCCCTTGCCGTAGCCGAGGCCGCTCATGAGCTTGGTGGGGGCGTTGAGGATGTGTTTGGGCACCGGCGCGCCCTCGTGCTCGAGCACGTCCTTGCGCGCCCGGGTGTAGGCCACGAGCACCGCGTTGGATTTCGGGGCCAGGGCCAGATAGGTCACCGCCTGGGTCAGGGGCAGCGCCCCCTCGGGCATGCCCATCAGCTCGTAGGCGGACAGCGCCGCGGTCGCGACCTGCAAGGCCTGGGGGTCGGCGTTGCCCACGTCCTCGCTGGCGAAGATGACCATCCGGCGCAGCACGAAGCGCGGGTCCTCGCCCGCCTCGAGCATGCGCGCCATATAGTGCAAAGCCGCGTCCGGGTCTGAGCCGCGCATGCTCTTGATGAACGCGGACACAATGTTGTAGTGCTGATCGCCCCCCTTGTCGAACAGCACCACCCGCCGGGCCAGGGCCTGCTCGACGTGGGCGGGCTCGAGCCGGCCGGTCCCTTCCTGGGCCGCCAAGTCGGTCGCGACCTCGAGGGCGGTGAGCAGGCGCCGCGCGTCCCCCGCGCTGGCTTGGACCAACGCCTGCAGGGTGTTGTCCCCGAGGGTGAGCTTCAGGGCCGCGAGGTGCGTGTCCCGCACGAGGGCGCGGCGGGCCACGTCCATCAGCGCGTCGTCGTCGAGGGGGTGGGTCACGACCACCCGCATCCGGGACAGGAGCGCGGCGTTCACCTCGAAGCTGGGGTTTTCGGTGGTCGCGCCCACCAACGTGACCACCCCGCGCTCGACGTGGGGGAGCAGGGCGTCTTGCTGTGCCTTGTTGAACCGGTGGATCTCGTCGATGAACAACAGCGTGCGCTGGCGGTGCTCGGCCTGGGCCCGGCGGGCGCCTTCGATCTCCTGGCGCAGCTGGGCCACGCCGGAGAGCACCGCGGACATCTTCACGAACCGCATCGAGAGCGTACGGCCCAAAATCTCCGCCAAGGTGGTCTTGCCCGTGCCCGGCGGGCCCCAGAACAGCAACGACGGCAGCCGCCCGGCTTTGACGAACTTCTGCAGCAGCCCCCCGTCGCCCACCAGGTGGTCCTGGCCACAGACCTCGTCGAGGGTGCGGGGCCGCATGCGCGCGGCCAGGGGGGCGCCGCTGAGATCTTGGTCGGCCGCGTGTTGGAACAGGTCCATGGTGCGCTGGCTTTAGCCCGCGGATTCGCGCGGGGCCAGGACCCGCCGGAAGCTGCGCACGGTGGGCAAGAACGCGTAGAGCAGGCACACCGACAGCAACGCCAGCGCCGCGGGCGCGGGCCCCCAGAAGCGGTAGCCGACCAAGAACAGGAGCACGAAGGGCAGGGCGAACGCGGCCCGCATCGGCTTTTCGAACAGCGCGCGCCCGAGGTGGCGGTGTTGGGTCTCGAAGCTCACCATGTGCAGACACGCCAGCCCCACCGCGAAGCCCACGAACGCTTCCTCGGTGGGGAACGCGATGAGCGCACACAGGGTGATGATGCCCCCAATGGTACTGGGAACGCCCGCGAAGTAGTTGGGGTCGGCGCCCTCTTTGTGGAGGGTGAAGAACACCAGCCGGGAAATGGTGAACACCGCGTAGAAGATGCCGAGGATGGCGCCGGTGGCCCCCTCGAGGCCGAAGTACAGGGCGACCCCGGGGGCGATGCCGTAGTTGACCCCGTCGGCGATGTCGTCGGAGTACACCCCAAAGCGGGTGCCCCCCCAGCGGCGGGCCGCGGCCCCGTCGACCCCGTCGAGGGCGCCGCCCACGAGGAGGAACAGCAGTGACAGGTCCGGCCGGCCCCGGGCGGCGGCGAGCATGGAAAAGCCCCCGCACACGAGGTTGCCGAAGGACAGCGCGTCGGCGATGAACCGCTTCTGCAGCACCTTGAGGTGGTAGAGGGCGACGGTGGCGTTGAACAGGATGTTGACCACCAGCAGCTGCGTCACCAACCGCGGGGTGATGAGCCGGCCGCCGAGGTCTTCGGACACCAGCATCAACACGAACAGGGTGGTGACGCTGATGGTGGTGCGGATGCGGTTCTCCGTCGAGCCTTTGTCCATCAAGAACAGCACCAACAAGATGCCGTCGAGGGCGAGCTTGGCCAACAGCAGGCCGGTGGGGATGACGTCGGCGGAGAAGTACGACACCCCGAGCAACAGGGGATAGTCACAGGCCCGGTCCCAAAACCGGCCGAACCAGCTCTCCTTGTCCTGGGCGCGGGCCACCACCCCGTCGAGGTAGTCGAACAGCCCAAACACCATGAACAGCCCGACGAGGAGCGCGGGTTTGAGCGGGCCGGGCGGCGCCGTGGCCAGCACGTACAGCAGCACGGGGGTGACGAGCAGCAGCTTGCCCGCGGACAGCACGTGGGGGTGAAGGGGCAACGCGCGCCCGATGCGCTCCTCGAGCGCTTCGACAAACGCGGGTTTGGTCACCAGGCGGCGGGTCCGGCCGGTGGGGGCGACGTCGACGGGGGGCGGTGCCGACGTCGGGTTCACCGCTCGTACTTGTAGTTGGCGAGGCCGGGGGCGATGTCGTCGGCCGCGCGTTGGTTCATTTGGTCGTACGTGGCGGTCGAGCCCCGCAGGTGCACGTTGAAAAAGCCCACCGTGAACTGGTTGATCAAGGGGAACGCATCGTCAGGGGCGATGTTCTCTTCGCCGCAGCCGTCGTCGAGCACTTTGGCCACGTCGATGTCCAGGGCCTCGTCGAGGGCGAGCACGTCGAGGATGCACAGGTCGCTGTAGGTGAAGTGGCCCGCGGTGGGGAGCATCAGGTACTCCTTGGGGTTGGGCATGTAGGGCCACAATGAATCAGCATGGAGCGTGGGATCCAATGTCTCGTCGAGCCCCGCGGCCTGGATCGCGGTGGGGATCTCAAAATCCTCCAGCTTCACCTCGAGGCCGAGGTTGACCGGGGTGATGCCCACCGGGGTGTGGCCCACGATGGCGTCCACCCGGGCGTCGCCCCCCGCGGTGCGAAACGCGGTGAGCGCGCCCATGGAGTGGCCCACCACCCCGATGCGCTCGAGGTCGGCGAGGCCGTACAGGAAATGGTCGGGTTCGAGCTCTTCCATCACGTCGATCATGAAAGAAACATCCAACGGTCGATCAAAAATCGAGTCCAGTGTGGTCGAGATCACCACTTCACCCTCTTCGAGGATGTCCGGCACCGTGTCGCCCTGGTGGTCGGCGCTGATCACCACATAGCCGTGGCTGGCGAGCAGCACGGTGTGGAACGTGGACTGCATCCGGATGCCGCCTTTGCCGTGGGAAAACACCACCAGCGGAAACGGCCCGCGGTCGGGCTGGACCGCCGCGTCGCGCACCGCTTCGGTGGGCATCTCGCCGAGCACTTCGGGGGCGATGCGGTCTTGCTGGCTCTCGGGCAGCTCATCCCACAGCAAGTACGTGACCCGGGGGTCGTCCTTCACCGCCGCGGTGGCCGGGTACCAGATCTCCACCGTCAGCGTGCGGGGGCCGTCCTCGGCGGGGTTGAGCCGGGTCTCGTCGACCCAGACCTCGGTGCGCACCCCGACCTGAAAGGGCCCAAACTCGCTCGGCACCGGGGCCGCGGTCTCGCTCGCGGGCGCAAACGGAATCTCTTCGAGCTCCGGGTCCGGGCCCACGCACCCCACCAACGCGCCCGCGCACAGCAATCCAGTCCACCACTTCATGTGTCCTCCCAGGGAATCCGCGGGCCCCTCCAGCCTCACCGCGGACGATCAGGCTGGCCGACGTCGTACAGACCGTAAAGGGGGTCAAGCGGGCAGGCGGGTCGCGACCTGCCAGGTGTTGTCCCAGCGGTCCCGCAGGGTCGCGCGCCGGTCGCCGTAGGGCAGGTCGGTGGGGGGCTCGACCACGGTCGCACCCTGGGCCGCGGCCCGGGCCACCACCGCCTCCACGTCGGGTACGTAGACGTATAGAAATGTAGGCAGCGCTTGCCGGACCCCGCCCCCGTCGCTCACCATCACCAAGGAGCCGTCAAGCCACAGCTCGGTGGGCCGGCCGGTGCACAAGTCCCCGCGGGCACCAAACACGCTCTTCACGAATTCCACCACCCCGCTCACGTCGTCGGTGACCACCCGGGGGATCACCGCGGGCCAGCCCTCGGGGCGGTGGGCGGTCACGCCGACGGCTCCGCTTTTTCGCGCCCAATGCCATAGTACGTGAAGCCCTCTTTGCTCAGGTCGGCGGGGCTGTAAATGTTGCGCCCGTCGAACACCACCGCGCCCTTGAGCCGCTTTTTGATGTCCCCCCAGGCGGGCAGGCGGAACTCGGGCCACTCCGTCATCAGCACCAATGCATCTGCACCTTCCACCGCGGCATACTCGTCCTCGACGAGCACCAGGCCGTCATCGCGACCGGAGAAGTGCGCCGCGACATTGGCCCGGGCGGCTCGGTCGTAGCCGCGGACCTTGGCCCCCGCCGACAACAACCCCTCGATGAGGCTCACCGCGGGGGCCTCGCGGATGTCGTCGGTGCGGGGCTTGAACGCCAGCCCCCACACCGCGAAGGTCTTGCCCGCCACGTCACCGTCGAAGTGGCGCAGGATCTTGGCCAGCATCACCCCGCGTTGGCGGGTGTTCACCGCGTCGACCGCCTCCATGATCGAGAGCTCGTGGCCGGCCTCCTTGCTGGTGTGGATCAAGGCCTTCACGTCCTTGGGAAAACACGAGCCCCCGTAGCCGACCCCGGCATACAAGAACGCTTTCCCGATGCGCTTGTCCGTCGAGATGCCGGTGCGGATGAGGTCGATGTTGGCGCCGACGCGTTCGCACAGGTTGGCCATGTCGTTCATGAAGGAGATGCGGGTCGCGAGCATGGCGTTGGCCGCGTATTTGGTGAGCTCCGCGCTTTTGATGTCCATGTGGATGACGCGGTACTCGCTCAACATGAAGGGGTGGTAGATGCGGTTGAGCAGCGCCTTGGCCTTTTCGTCGTCGGCGCCGATGACGATGCGGTCCGGCTTGAGGAAGTCGTTGACCGCGTCGCCTTCCTTGAGGAACTCGGGGTTGCTGGCCACGACGATGTGGTGCGGTGAGGCCTTTTTGTGCACCAGGGCCTTGAGCTTCTCGCCGGTGCCGACGGGCACGGTGCTCTTGGTGACGATCACCAGGTCGGAGGTGGCCGCGTCGATGACGTCCTCGGCCGCCTTGAACAGGTACGAGAGGTCAGCGCTCGCGTCGTCGCCCATGGGGGTGCCCACCGCGAGGAACACCGCGTCGGCGCCCTCGACGCCCTCCTGGGTGTCGGTGGTGAAGGTCAGCCGCTCGGCCCGGGTGTTGCTCACCAAGAGCTCTTCGAGCCCCGGCTCGTAGAACGGGATCTGGCCGTCGCGCAGGACCCGGATCTTGTCCGCGTCCACATCGATGCAGACCACGTCCAGCCCGATGTTCGCCAGGCAGGTGCCCGTGACCAACCCGACGTAACCCGTTCCCACCACAGCAATTTTCATGGCGCACTCCTCGCTGCTGCGTGTTCGCATATGGCCTGTCGCCGGGCAACCGCGTGCAAAGTGCTATTGCTGGGGGGTGCCGGACGACACCGCGCCCGTCGAGGGGGAGGGCGATGCGCTCCCCGACGTCCCCGCGCCCGACGAGGTCCGCGGGGTCGTCGTCGGCGGCCGCCGGCCCCAGGGCACCGCGGCGGTGGCCCACCCCGACGAAGGCCACGTGCCCATGGCCCGGCGCAGCCGGTCCCCGTCGCGCGATGGCGCCTTGTGGATGCGCACCGCCATCGCCACCGCGGCGGCGCTGATCGGCGCGCAGGCCGCGCGCCAGGTCGGGGGCGGGTGGTGGTTGCCCGTCTGGTGGATTGCGGTGGCCGGCGTGGTCGGGGGCGTGCCGTGGGCGCGCCACGTGGGGGCGTTTTTGCGGCGCAGCGAGACGGGGCAGGACCGGCCCGCGCTCGACGAGGCCCGCGCGACGCGGGAGGTGTCGCTCACGCGACGGGGCGCGCCCCACCGACGCTGGTTTCGCTACGCGGGGTGGACGGCGTGGGCGGCGACGTTCATGGCCGCGGCCCTGGCCGAGGTGGGGTTTGGCTGGGCCGTGCCCGGCTTCGCGGTGGGGGCGGGCGCCCTCGTGGCGGCGCTGGGCGCGCCCGGGCTGTGGGCCAGCACCGGGCGGCCCCAGCTGCGCTTGCTCTCCGTGCCCCGCGCGGGGGAGAGCCTGGTCGCGGACCTGACCCTGTCCGCGCCGTTGGTGCGCTGCGAGCGGGTCGCGTGCACCCTGCGGCTGGTGGTGGAGGAAGCAGGGACATTGTTTCGCCGCGCCGACGAGGGCGAGGGCCCGTGGGGGCTCAGCTTCGACCCCGTTCGGCAGACCCGGTGGCACAAGACCCGCCGGTTCGACCGCGAGACCTTGGGCCGCGCCACCGGCCGGCGCCTGCGGGTGGAGATGAAGATCGACGTCGACGAGCGCGACCCGTACCGGGAAAGCTCCTGGGCCGGCCGGCCGGTGAGCCAATACGAGCTCGACGTCGAGGTCGTGCCCCGGGCCCGGGCCGGGCGGCGGACCCGGCGCGCCCGCGCGCAGCGCCATACGTTTGTGATCCCGGTCTATGCCCCGCTGCGCAAACCCCCGCGCCTGATCAAGTCCCGCGACACCGCGCGCCAGGTGCGCATCGGGGAGTGCCCCCGGTGCGAGGGCCAAGCCCTCGACGAGCTGATGCGCTGCCCGCGCTGCGCGGGGGAGCTGCTCGACGAGCAAAGCGTGGAGGACCTCGCGGTGACCCGGCTGCGCCTCGAGGGGCGGGCGGACCTGATGCGCATGGTCGCGGAGTTTGGCCGCAAGTCATGCGATTGCCCCCGGTGCGGGCGGCGCATGGCCGAGGTCGCGATCAAGGGCGAGACCGTCGACCTCTGCGCGGGTTGTGGCGGGTTGTGGCTCGACGGGGGCGAATACCTGCGCATCCGGGACCGGGCCGAGCAGATGCTCACCGTCGACGATGTGGGCGAGGGCTGAGCCGGTCGGGGCCGTCAGCGGTCAGGGGCGCGCGTCGCAAAGTGACTGCACATAGTCCATGACCTGGTGGGACATGCGGTCGTCGCCCTCCCGGCCGTCGAGGCGATCGATTTCCTGGACCCCGGTGGGGCTGGTCACGTTCACCTCGGTGAGTTTGCCCCCGATGACGTCGATGCCCACAAAGTGCAGCCCGAGCGCGAGCAACGCGGGCTTGAGCCGCGCGGCGATGGCCCGGTCGTGCTCGTCGAGCACACCCGCGGCCACGCTGCCGCCCACGTGCATGTTGGCCCGGTGGTCGGTGGCCGCGGGGATGCGCAGCAGGGCCCCGATGGGCTCGCCCCCGAGGAGGATCACGCGCTTGTCCCCGGTGCGCACGTCCTTCAAGTAACGTTGGCACACCGCGGGGCGCCGGCCCACGTCGGTGAGCAGGTCGCAGGCCGCGTTCAGGTTCTTGTCGTCGGCGTCGAAGACCATCACCCCCGAGCCCCCGGCGAACCCGATGGGCTTGACCACCGCTTTGCCCCATTCTTTGGTCGCGGCCACCAGCTCGGCCGGGCGCGAGCTCACGATGGTCTCGGGGCCGAGCTCGGGGGCGAACAGCCCGAAGAGTTTTTCGTTGGCCACCCGCAGGCCGTCGGGCCGGTTCATCATCACCGTCTTTTTCGGGTCGTGCCGGTCGAGCATCATCGTCGCGAGCATGAACACCTCGTCGACGGGCGGGTCCTTGCGCATCCAGATCACGTCGAAGTCGTCGAACGCCATCTTGCGCTCGTCGTGCACCCGGTGGTGTTCGCCCCCTTTTTGGCCCGGACGAAAGACCTCGACCGGCCGGCAATAGGCCGAACCCTTGTCCTGGTGGGACACGAGGTCGCCGATGGCGCAGAGGAAGTTCTCGTGACCGCGGCGGGTGGTCTCGAGGAGGAAATCAAAGCTGGTGTCCGCGTCGGGGTTCACCCCTCCGAGCGGGTCCATGACGAACAGGTGGCGCAACGACATGCCGGGAGCGATAGCAGTCCGGTCCCGGCCGCGCCACGGCACGCGATCTCGACCGCGGCCTTACGCCAGCTGCGCGAGCTTTTGGCGGTCCTCGTCCTGCAAGAGGCTCGGCGCGTGGCCGTAGGCGGCGAGGGCGAGGTGGTGGCGGGTCGCGCCCACGACCAAAAACGGCATCGTGATCGGCACGAACATCATCAGCCAGCTCGCGGCCCCAAACCCGAGGTGGGTGGCCTTGTGTTGAAACACGTGGTGGACCCGCTCGGTGCCGCGCACCTTGTGGCGGGCGAGGGAGGCATTTTTGAGCTCGACCGCGAGGAACATCCACGACCACAGGCTGCCCGCGGCCGAGCCGATGAGCGAGCCGATGCCGGGCACGAGGCCGACGACGAAAATCGCCACCACCCCGATGAGGTAGATGGCCAGGCGCACGAGGGTGAGCGCGAGCTCTTGGCCCATGTCCTGGGCGAAGCTCGCCCAGGTGAACGGCTCGGCCACCGAGCGGCCGAGCACAAGCTCCTCGGTGCGCTCGCTCATCATGTCGAAGAACGGCCCGTTGATGATGTTGCCCAGGGTGACGCTGGCGACAAAACCGATCACAAAGATGAGCAGCACCGCGAGGATGGCGACGAGGATGCGCAACAAGAACGCCCCCGCCTCCGCCATCCATTGCACAAACGCGGCCCACCAACCGCTGTCGCTCGACGGGGACACGTCCACCGCGGCCCAGCCCACGATGGTGTCGTAGAAGGAAAAGCCCAGCCACACCATGCCGATGAACAGCACGATGTTGACCGCGATGGGGATGAGCGCGAGCTGGAACAGCCGGCGGTGCTTGAGGGTGAAGCCGATGCCCGAAAAGGCAAAGCCGGCCCCGGCGAAGAACCGGGCGAGCACGCCCTGTTCGGTCAAATCCTGGAACGTCTCGTTGGCCATCCTGCTCAACATGGGGGAGGGGACGGCGTCCGGCAAGACCGGATCCTCGCCGCGGACCCTCGGGCGCGCAGCGCCACTCTCCCCACTTGGGTTCGCCCACGCGCGTGGCGCTCCCCGCGGGCGGGGGGCGCGCGAAACGAGAAATCCACAGACGAACCCTGACCCCATCGCTAGGGTCCGCCCATGAGCCAGCCAGCCCCCGGAAAAGATGTCCTCGGCCCGGTGATCGAAAGCCGCGACCAACTGCTCGCCTATTTTGCGTCGGGCGAAAAACCGCGCGAGCGCTTCCGCATCGGCACCGAGCACGAGAAGTTCGGCTTTGTGCGCGCGACCAAAAAGCCCATCCAGTTCGACGGGCCCGCGGGCATCGAGGCCATCCTGCGCGGCATCCTCGACGACGAGGAGGACCGCGCGGCCCACGGTCCCTACACCCCCATCGAGGAGGACGGGCGCCTCATCGGCCTGACCCGCCAAGGGGCGTCTGTGACCCTCGAGCCCGGCGGCCAACTGGAGCTGTCCGGCGCCCCGCTCTCGACCATCTTCGAGACCTGCCAGGAGGTCGAGCACCACCTGCGGTTGCTCAAGCGGGTGTGTCTGCCCATGGGCGTGGGCTTCATCGGCATCGGCTACCACCCGACCGCGTCGTGGGACGACATGGCGAGCGTGCCCAAGTCCCGCTACGGCATCATGCGACGCTACATGCCCACCGTGGGCGGCCGCGGCCTCGACATGATGAAGCGCACCTGCACCGTCCAGGCGAACTTCGACTACGAGACCGAAGCGGACATGCGCGCGACGATGCAGACCTCGCTCAAGATTGCGCCGGTGGTCGCGGCGATTTTCGCCAACAGCCCGTTCGCCGACGGCGCGCTGTCCGGTCGCAAGACCGAGCGCAGCTTTGTCTGGACCGACACCGATCCCGATCGGTCGGGCTTCCCCGCGACCTTCCTCGACGAGAACTTCTCGTACGAGAGCTACCTCGAGTACGTGCTCGACGTGCCGATGTATTTCATCCGGCGCGACGGCATCCACCACGACCACGCGGGCCAGTCGTTCCGCACGTTCATGACCGACGGCATCGACGGCATCCGCGCGACCATGCGCGACTTCGAGGACCACCTCACGGTGGCGTTCCCCGAGGTGCGGCTGAAAAAATACATCGAGGTCCGGTCCGCCGACTGCGGACCCTGGAGCCGCATCTGCGCTTTGCCGGCGTTTTACAAAGGCATTCTGTACGCGCCCGACATCCGCGACGAGGCCAGCGCGGTGATGGGGGACGTGTCCGCCGACGAGCTCAAGGCGCTGCACCGGGACGTGTGCGCGCGCGGCTACCAAGCCGAGTTCCGGGGCCGCACGGTGCAGACCCTCGCCTGTCAGCTCCTCGACGCGGCCCGCCGCGGGCTTGATGCACAAGCATTGCCGGACGGGCGCAGCGAGGTGCTCTTCATCGAACGGCTCATCGACGAAGCCGAGCGGGGCGAGAGCTTCTCCGACGTGCTCGCCAAGCTGTACCAGAACCCGTGGCAGCGCTCGCTGGCCCCGTTGTGGGACCAGCTGGAGTTTTTCTCCGACGCGGCCGACGTGTTCCCCTAGGGGCGCCGACCCGCGGCGCGGTCACTTCTTTGGTTTCTTTTTGCGCTTGAGGCCCCACTCGCCGAGTTTGCGGCGGATGGTGTGCTCGGACAGGCCGGTCACCCGGGCCATCTCGCGGTTGGACATCGCCTCGTAGTTCTGGCGGATATAGGAGTTCGGGTCGTCGATGGGGTTGGCGTCGCCCGCGGGGGCGGGCGTGTCGGCCGCGGGCGCGGCGGCGGCGGCCTTCTTGCTCGCGCGTTTTTTGCGGGCGGGCTTTTTGGGCGCCGGGGCTTCGGCTTTTTGGGTCTCCGCGGGGGCGGGCACCTCGTCGCCGGAGGCGGCGGCGTCACCGGCGGGGGCTGCTTCCGCCCCCTCCTCGTCCTCGTCCTCGTCTTGGGCCACCAGGCCGATGTCCTCGAGCTCGTCCCGGACCTCGTCTTCGCTCAGCCCGAGCTGCTCGGCGAGCTCGGAAGGCTTCTTTTGTGAAGCAAAATCAGTGAGATAGCCCTCGAGGTCGAGCACCCCGTATTCGCGTTCGCCCCCCGAGAGGTAGGCGATGCGCAGGTAGCCGGGCACCGAGGCCTGGACCCGCCCAAACCGCCGGGATTCGCGGTCGTACAGCAGCGACGACACCGAGTACGTGATCGCGGGGTCGACGGGCCGGCTCTTGGCGCGCTTCACCGCTTCGGCGGCCTCGTCCACCAGCTGGCGGCGCCATTCCATCGCGGCATCGCCGCCATCGGACTTGTCCCCCGAATCCTCGCTGTCCTGAAAGGAGGAGGAGGAGTCATGGGCATTTTCCAGCTCTTCGAGCTGCTTGGAGTTAAAAATCATGCAAAGGCCTCACTGGTGGGCACAAGTCCAACAACATCCAGGCGGTACCAGCGCCGGCGGGCAAGTCAAGGGGATTGACAACCCGGCGGTCGCTTGGTTCGTTGCGCGTTCACCGCGACGATGCAGGTCGTTCGAGACTGCGCATCCTCTCCGATTTGACGACCTTCGGGTCCGTGAGCAAGCAAAATGGCCAACGTCATCGAGTCGATCGAAAAAGAATTTCTCCGCAGCGACCACCCCGCGTTCCGCGCCGGCGACACCATCCGCGTGCACTTCCGCATTCGCGAGGGTGAAAAAGAGCGGGTGCAGGTGTTCGAAGGCGTCTGCATCGCCAAAAAAGGCGGCAGCCACCGCGAGACCATCACGGTGCGCAAAATCAGCTTCTCCCAAGGGGTGGAGCGGATTTTCCCGTTGAGCTCGCCCCGCATCGAGAAGATCGAGGTCGTCCAGCGCGGTCGCGTGCGGCGCGCCAAGCTCTTCTACCTGCGCGCCCTGCGCGGCAAGAAAGCCCGCATCAAAGAGCGCGTCGACTACGGCAAAAAGAAAGCCGCCAAGAAGTAAGCCCTCCCGGGCGTCCCAACGCGGCACGCGCGGCCTGACATGGCGTAAGCTCCTCCACCATGGAGTTGGTGGAGTTGGCCATCGAGGGGTTGCGCGGCTTTCCGACCGCTTGGCGGGCCGAATTTGGGCCTGCCCTCAATCTCGTCGGGCCCGTCGACGGCCGCCACACGGTGGTGGTCCGGGCCCTGCGGGATTTGTTGTACCCGCAATCCAACGAATCGGCCCTGGAGCGGTTGGTCGACGAAGCCCAGCCACACAGCCGCATTGCGGTGTGTATGGTCGGCCGCGACGGGCAGACCTACCGCATCATCCGGGACTTGCGCACCGGCCGGGTCTCGGCGCTGAAGAAGGGGCAGGGGGGCTACACCCCGCTGTGCGACACCCCCGCGCAGGTGGCCCAGATGGTCACCGCCCAGATGGGCTTTCCCCAAGAGGACGTGTTCTTGAGCCTGCTCGTGACCCGGGCCGGGGACCTGCCGTCGCGCCGCCACGACGAAGAGCGGGCCGCGTCCACCCCGGCGGCCGAGGACGTCGCGGACGAACCCGTGGGGGGCGGGGACAGCTGGAACCGGCCGCTCCCGCCGGGCTTTTCCGAGGACAACGACGCGGGCCGGTACGACCACCTCGACGCCGGCGCCAAGCGCGAGAAGCTGGCCGAGCTGAAAAAACGCCTCGGGGGCTTTGAGCGCATGAAGGCGCTCGAGTTCGAGATCGATGGGCTGCAGAAGACCGCCTTTGCCCTCGACGAGACCCTGCGACCGGTCGACCACCTGCGGATGCAGCTGAACCAAGCCAAGGAGCAAGTGTCGCGCATGCGCGACCTGGGCGACGTGCCCGAGGACCTGCCGCTGCGCTATGACCAGATTCGCCAAGCCCGGCAACAGTTCGACGAAAAGCGCCGGGAGCTCGCGGCCCAAAAGGACAAGCTCAACGCCCAGCTCGCGCGCATGGTGCAGGACGCGCGCACGATTTGGCAGGTCGTGCAGGCCGCGGCGAAGAGCCCGTTGGTGATCTACGGGGTGTTGGGCGCGGTGGCGGCCATCGCCCTGGGCGTGATCGGGTTGTTCGGGCCCGAGCCGCTGCGGTACGTGGCCATGCTCGACGTGGTGGGGTTCGCGGTGGCCACCTTCGGCGCGTGGCGGCTCATCGACGAGGCCCAGTTCGCCCGGCGCCTCAAGGTGCGGGTCGAGGGCATCGAAAAGGCTGAAGCCAAAGAGAACCAACGCCTCGAGCTCGACGAGAAAGCCTGGTCCGGTCTGCTCAAGCGGCTGACCGCCACCGAGGACGACATCGACCACCTCGCCGACGAAATGCGTCTGTATCGCCAGGCCATGCACGCGGTGCGCTCGGCCCAGGCCGCGCTCGACGAGGCCATTCGCCCCGACGAGCTCGAGGTCAAAGAGGCCGAACGCGACCGGGTCAGCGCCGAGATCAAACGCAAAGAGGACGAGCTGTACGCGCTCGGCGGGGGCTTTGTCGGCAACAAAGAAGACCTGCTCGCGCAGGTGCAAGAGCTCGAGGACGACCTCGCGGGCCGGACGCCGGTGAAGAAGGCCGCGCCCCCCCCCACCCCGGAGCCGTCGGGCCCGACCCCGGCCGCGCCCGGGGGCGCCACCGTGGTCTCCCCTCACGTGGTCGAGGCCCTGGTCGACCATGCCAGTGACATTTTCCTGTGCGACACCGACGGGGTGGTGACCATGATCCGCGCCCGGGCGTCGCAGATCTTGGCGTTCTTCGCCGACGGCCGGTTCAGCCAAATGTCATTTACCGCGACCGGTGCGCCCGAGGTGCTCGACGCCGCGTCGGGACGCGCCGTGGCCTACGCCAACCTGCCCCCGGGGGATCGGGACCTGGTGTACCTCGCGCTCAAGATCGCGATCCTCGAGGCCGCGGTGAAGCGGGCGCGGCTGCCGGTGATCTGGGAGCAGGCGTTCGAGGCGTTCATGCCCCAAAAAGATCCCGCCCTGGCCAAGCTCGTGGCCTACCTTGCATCCAGCGCTCAGGTGGTGATGATGACCACCCGGAAGGCGCTGCTGGGTTTGCCCGCGCAAGCGCATCGATTGCCGGCCGGATAACAGTACGTGCGCAAGGAGCGAGCGACGATGATGGACCCGGCGACCGAACTTTTTCAGGAGGTGGGCATCACCTGCGGGCTCGACGAGGTGGGGCGCGGCCCGCTGGCCGGCCCGGTGGTGGCCGCCTGCGTGGTGTTGGACGAGACCCGGCCCATTCCGGGGCTGGACGACTCCAAAAAGCTCACCGCGAAAAAGCGCGAGGAGCTGTCGCAGTACATCTTCGGCGAGGCCCGCGCGGTGGGCATCGGGGTGGTCGAGCCCGACCAGATCGACCAGCTCAACATCTTGCGGGCGTCCCTGTACGCGATGGAGCTCGCGTTCGAGCAGTGCGAGCGCAACCTCGGCGAGCGCATCTTCGGCGCGGTGGTCGACGGCAACCAGACCGCGCCGCTCCCCGGCCGGGTCACCCAACGCACGGTGGTGGGCGGCGATGGGCAGAGCCTGCCGATCATGGCCGCGAGCATCGTGGCCAAGGTGTTTCGCGACGAGCGCATGGTGGTCGAGGCCGAGCGCTACCCGATGTACGGCTTCGAGCGGCACAAAGGCTACGGGACCGCGTTTCACCTCGCGGCCCTCGACCAGCACGGGCCGTGTCCGCTGCACCGCCGGAGTTTTGCCCCCGTGGCCCAGGCCGCGCTGAGGCTGTTTTGACCGCGAAGCAAGGCGGGCCGAGCCGGGCCGAGATCGGGCGACGGGCCGAGTGCCGTGCAGTGGCATTTTTGAAAGCCCACGGCTACCGGGTGGTGGCCGAGCGCGTCCGCCGCGGCCCGGTGGAGATCGATGTGCTCGCCTACGACGGGGACGTGCTTTGTTTTGTCGAGGTCCGGGCCCGCAAGAGCGCCCGGTACGGCACCGCTGCGCGCACGGTGACGCGCACCAAGCAGCAGCGCTTGATTCGCTGCGCGTCCCAGATCGTGGCCGAGATGCAGCCCCCGCCGCGGTGCCGGTTCGACGTGGTGGGCATCGACGGCGACCAAGCCCCGGCCCTGATCAAAAACGCGTTCTCCGCTTGGGTGCGCTGAGATGGCGAGCACCTTCCAGGTGGTGTGCACGCCGATCGGCAACCTCTCGGACCTGACCCCCCGGGGCAAACAGGCGTTGGCCGAGGCGGATGTGGTGCTGTGCGAGGACACCCGCAAGAGCGCGCCGCTGGTCGCCTTCGCGGGCGGGCAGGGCAAGCTTGTCAGCTGTCACCAGCACAATGAGCTGCAGCGGGTCGACGTGGTCAAAGAACGCCTCGATCGGGGGGACAAGGTGTGTCTCATCACCGACGCCGGCGCGCCCGCGGTGAGCGATCCCGGGGGCCGGCTCCTCGAGGCGGTGCTCGACGCGGGCTTCGCCGTCGAGGTGCTGCCCGGCCCGAGCGCGATCACCGCGGTGCTGATGGGCGCGGCGATGAACACCCACCCGTTTTCGTTCGTGGGGTTTTTGCCTCGACGCAAAAGCGCCCGGGAGCGTCTGCTGCGCGCGGTGGCGGAGACGGGCTTCGCCCTCGTGGCGTTCGAGGCCCCCGGGCGGGTGCCCGCCACCCTCGAGGACCTGCACGCGGTGTTCGGCCCGCGCCGGGTGGTGGTGGGGCGCGAGCTGACCAAACACTACGAGACCTTTCACCGCGGGACCCTGGGCGGGCCCTTGTCCCCCCCGCTGGTCGAGAAGGGCGAGTTCGTGATCGTGGTCGAGGCCGGGGCCCAAGAGCGCGCGGTGGTGGACGATCCCGACGAGGCCGCGCGGGTCCTGCTCGAGGACGACTCGCTCAAGCCCAAGGCCCGGGCCAAACAGCTCGCGGAGTTGACGGGTCTGTCGGTGGGTGATGCCTATGCATTGTTAGAGCGCATTCGCGCAGAGGGGGCGAGATGAGCGACGGCTTGGCGGAGATTCAGTCCCATCTGTTGGCCGCGGCCCTGCGCCTGGTGGCCCTCGAGGCCGACCACGGGGGAACGCCGGTGGACACCACCCCGGATGACGACGAGGAGTTCGCGGGGGCCACCGCGTTGATGCGGTTTTTGGCCCAGAAGCGCACGAAGATTCCCGCCCCGGTCGAGGCGCAGAGTCTGGCCAAGGTGATCCTGGCCGCGCTGTCGGCGGCGGATGAGCTGGGGGATGCGATCGAGATGGGGCCTTCTTAGTTTTCCGGTTCCGGTTCCGGTTGCGGTTCCGGGTCCGCGTTCGGACGTCGGGTTCCGATGTCTGAGTCGGATGTCCGAATCTGATGTCCGAATCTGAGCTCCGACCTCGGGTTCCGGTTCCGGATGCGGACCCGGTTCTGGATGTCGGCGTCAGGCCCCGTGTCGAGCTCCGCGGCGGACCGCGATACAATGCTCAGGGTGCGTGCTTTCCCCTTCGCTTGGGCCGTCGTGCTCTCCGCCGTGAGCGGTGCGTGTGCGCCCGTTTGCGAACAAGGCGCGCACGCGCCGCAAGAGTACTGCGTGACGCCGCGGTTCAAGGCCGCGCTTCCGACCACCACGCGCTACAGCACGGCGGATCTGGGCAACGGGACCTGGCTCGCAGCGGGTGATCAGCACATCAGCGTGTTTGGCCCCGGCGAGGCGGTGCAAGTGCGGGAGCGCGGTTGGCGGTCTTTGTCGCCATTGCTTCTCCCGCTCGGCGACCGGAGGGTCCTGTTGCTGGGGGGACAGGACCCGAATGATGGCTGGTCGGGGGACTGCCTGCCCCAGGCGTCCCTCGTCGACGACAGCGGCGCTGAGGTGGCGTTGGACGGCGTCTGGCCCGCCCTGGGAGCGGGCGCGACATTCACAGCGCACGGGCCAGGCGGGGCTCGGTTTGTCGATGGCGGCCTGTGCAGCCGAGTGCGGAACCAGGGCTGGGGACAGATGACATTCCATGCGTTCGACGCCGACGCGCTGACGTTCAAAGACCTGGCGCCGTTGCCGAACGAGAAGTCGGCCGAATGTTTGGTCGAGGACCCGGCGCGTGACCGCGTGCTGTCCTTCGGATCGGACTTGACCCTCCGGCGTTCGGTGCTGGCGTACTCGATCGCCGCCGACGAGTGGACGTCGTTGCCAGATGCGCCCGTGACGTTGGCGGCGCCGACGTGCTTTTGGATCGACGACCGCCGCGTGCTTGTGGCCCAGCGCCGGCACGACGACGTCCGCGACCCCTTGGTGTGGACGTATGCACCGGACACCGGCGAATGGAGGGCCGTGTCGAGCTTGACCTTCCCCCAGCGCGGCTTTCAGCACATGCGCGTCTCGCCGTGGGAAGGAACCCGGGTTCTTGCGCTGTCGGTTGTGCGGCACGGAGATCAAGGGTCGTCGGATCTGCATGTGTCCCTGGCCGACGCGGCGACCGATGTGCTCATTTTTGCCGTGGACCTCGACCTCGAGGACATCGACCTGAACTCCTTGCATCGGGTGGCGGGCGGTGTTGACGTGGTCCTGGCAGACAATCGGGTGTTGCATCTCGATGTCGACGAACTCTGATTTCGGTTCTGCGTTCCGACGTCGGATTCCGATCTCTGAGTCGGAGGTCCGAATCTGAGCTCCGACCTCGGGTTCCGGTTCCGGATGCGGACCCGGTTCCGGATGCGGTTCCGACGTCGGGTTCCGGTTTCTGAGTCGGATGTCCGAATCTGATGTCCGAATCTGAGCTCCGACCTCGGGTTCCGGTTCCGGATGCGGACCCGGTTCCGGACCCGGATCCGGATGCGGACCCGGTTCCGGATGCGGTTCCGGGTCCGCGTTCCGACGTCGGATTCCGACTTCTGAATCTGATGTCCGAATCTGAGCCCCGACCTCGGGTTCCGGCCTCGGGTGCGGTTCCGACGTCGGCTCAGTCGAGGGGGTTGCGCACCACGGAATGAAAATGTGGCAAGCCATCGCCCCCCGCGACCGCGGGTTCGAACGAAAACTCGATCCAAACCGCTGGCCCGTGCACACGATAGTACGCGTCCGCGCTGTCGTCGGCGAGATCGCCCGACCAGGCAAAGTATGTGTCCTCGAACCCCTCCGACAGCGCCGCGGCGCGCGCGGCGCGGGCCTCATCGGGCAGGCGGTCCAAGAACACATCGAGCACCCGGCGCAACAGCGTGCGGCCGTCGTCGTCGAGCTGAGACGCGGCCAGACCGTCGGGGGGACTGGGGTAGGGGGTCGCGTCCTGGCCCGCCCCGCGCAAGATCCCGTCGGCGGGGCGGTCCACGCGGGCCTCCGCGACGTCACCGGCCGCGAGGTGGTTGGCGAGGTCGAGCCCGGCGGCGCGGTGGCGCTCGAGGGGCGCGCGGGGTTCGCCGTCGACGGCGAACGTGGTGGGCTCGACCCCCCAGAACGACGGCGTGTGCGCGGCCTCGTCACCGCGGAAGGTCGCGTTGAGCGCGAGGTGGTGCCCGCTGAGTTGGACGGCCCAGATCCCGTCTCGCGACGGCGTGCCGAACACCGCGAGATGGTACGCGCCGGACGAGAAGCCGAACACGTTGGGGGCCGCGCCGGCCGCGAGCACGTCGTCGGCGTGCATGATGTCGTCCGCCGTCTGGCGCCCATCGGCCGAGGCGAGCGCGGCCCACAGGCCCGATGCCGCCGCGCACGCGGCCTCGTCGAGTTCGCCCACCGCGACCCCGGCGCGCCGCGGGACCAGGCGGGCCGGGAGGTTGGACCAGCTCGTGCGCGCGGGATCGTCGAAGTCGTAGACCGCCCGGGCCCGCTGGCCCTCGTCGAGGCGGTCGAGCCAAGCCTGGGCGGCGAGGTGCGGGGTGGGCGCCTCCTCCGCGGGGGGGACCAAGCAGCGCGGGGCCGGGGCGGGCCCGCAAGCGGCGGCGCCGAGCGCGAGGGTGACAACGAGGGGGCGGAACATGGGGCACTCCTGGGCCGAGGGGGACACGCCCGGGTAGAATACGAATGAACCTTCGCATTTTGGATTCGTGTTCCATGGCCCGTTCTCCAAAGCCCTTCGCCCCGCGCAAACAGCCGCAGCAGGAGAGATCCCGGCAGATGCAGGCGGACATTCTCAGCGCCACCCTTCGCGTTTTGGGCCGGGAGGGACCGATGGGCCTGACCACCACCAAGGTCGCCGAGGCCGCGGGCATCAGCGTCGGCTCGCTTTACCAGTACTATCCCCACAAAGAGGCGCTGCTGTTCGCGCTGCACCAACGCGACGTAGCCGAGGGGTGGCAGCGGGTCGCGCTGTTGCTCGAGGACAACGGTCTGTCCCCCGCGGAGAAGGTCACGCTGTTTGCGGTGTGGTTTTTTCGCAGCGAGGCCGAGCAGGTCCGGACCTTCGGGCCGCACCTCAGTCACATTGACGTGTGGATCGACGCGGACCCGCGCGCCCACGAGGACCCCGCGGTGTTGCGGAAGGCAGCGGCGTTTTTTCGCGAGGCGTCGACCCACGAGGACATGAGTCTGGCGCGCGCGGAGGAGCTGACCCGGCTCGCGCGGACCACGCTCGTCACCGTGGGCAAGGCGGTGGCGCGGGGCCTGCCGCCGGACGAGGAGCTGGACCGGGCGGCGCGGGATGTTGCGGACATGGTGAGTCGGTTGCTTGGCATCTGAGCCGGCTCCGTTTCCGGTTCTGGTTCTGTTTCCGGTTCCGGTTCCGGTTCCGGTTCTGGTTCCGGCTCCGGTTCCGGTTCTGTTTCCGGTTCCGGTTCCGGTTCCGGTTCCGGTTCCGGTTCCGGTTCCGGTGACCGTGGCGCCGTGCTCAGCGTCGTCAAGGGTGCCCTCGCTGCGCTCGGCGCTGACGCGCCCTTGACCACGCCTGCGCGCGGCGCGTGGTGAGTTCCTTTCACCGGAAAGGAGCTTCCCGATGTTGCGCATCTATCCACTCACGCTCGCCTTGTGTCGTACCTGCCAGCCGCTGTGCAGGCGCATTGCGCGCCACGATCCCGACTTGGGGCGTCAACTGCGGCGCGCCTTGACGAGTGTTCCGCTCAATGTCGCCGAGGGCATGTATTCGCGTGGCCGAAACCGTCAAGCGCGGTACCACACCGCGCTGGGTTCGGCCCGCGAGGCGCTCGCGTGCCTCGAGGTCGCGGTGGCCATCGGCTTCCTCGACGGGCTGGATGCAGCCCTCGTCGACCAGTTCGACCACATCATCGCGACGCTGTATCGCCTCGCGACCCGCGGTTGAGTGGCACAAACAATCGTGGCGAGCCCGAAGTGGTCGGGGCTCGCAACGTCGTGCGACTCGTTCGACCACGAGGCGAGGGGCGAAGCCCTTCGAGGCCTCGTCAGAAGGTGACCGCGACGTGGGCGATGAGGCGGAAGCGGAAGCTCTCCTCGACCTTGAAGCGGCGTCCCACGGTGTCGACCACGGGGTTGTAATAAGGATTGCGCTCGCCGTCCTGCAAATCGAGGCTGACCACCTCGTCGCGGGGCACGTCTTGGAACAGGGCGATGGTGCGCGGGAGCAGGCCGGGCGCGGGGCAGCCCCCGTCGCAGCCGATGGGCTCGGTGGTGAGGAAGTGGGGGGTGTCGTAGAGCACCGAGCCGGTCACGTCGAAGTAGATGAACTTCCAGGCCCGGAAATAGACCTTGGCCGCGGCCCCGAGGCGCACGAACTCGTCGGTGAAGGTGAGCTCGGCGAGGGCATCGGACAGCTCGGAGTAGTCGCGGCCGGGGGAGAAGTAGCGGCCGGTCACGCCGACGTCGATGGCCAGCTTCTGGTCAAACTCCTCGTACTCGTAGGGCACGATTTCGGTGCCAAGCCAAAAGCCCGCGTCGTGGCGAGGTTCGAGCCCGAGCTGGGCGTCGGAGGCGCCGATGGGGAAGTTGTAGTCGAGCACAAAGTAGGGGTCGATGATGAAGAACTTCTTCGAGATCGCGGCCAAGCCATGGAGCCGGTGGGTGCCATCGGCGACGAAGGTGGAGATGCCGTCTGCAGGGTCATTGGCATCGAGGGCCACCGGCAACGGCAAAAAACCCACGTTGGCGAGCTTGTAGTCGGCCTGGAGGGTGATGGTGGGCTTGGTGTCGTCGCGCTCTTGGTTGACGGGCGAAAAGCGCAGGCCGAACCGGGGAAACTCAATGCCACTGCGTGTCTTTTCGTAGCGGCCCTCTTGGGTGAGGTCGAAGCGCCAATCGTTGTGTTGCTGGTTGCGCTCGGTGCCGGGGATGCCGTACTCGGTGGCGCGCTCGGGCCAGCTGTCGATGGTGGGCTCGTTGGTCATGTCCCGGGCGATGGTGGAGTTCTGTGCGGTGGTGCCTTGGGTGAAGCCGTAGAACTGCTGGTCCCAGAGGCGGATCGGCCACTGCACGAAGAGCGACAGATCGTGAAACAGCCCGACCTCGATGCGCGGCATCAAACGCGCGGTGTGCCGGGTGTAGTCGAGCTCGCGGGTGAGGATGGAGCGGGGGGGCCCGCCGGCCTCGGGGACCTGGGTGTTTTCCCGGGAGAGCAGGGCGCGCTGGAAGGTGTACTCGAGGGTGAGCTCGAGATTGAGATCGAAGGGGTCGTCGCCGTCGATGGCATCGGCCACGTCCGTGACCGCGGCCGCGCGCGCGGGCGGGGCGGCGAGCACCGCCAGGGTGAGGAAAGCTCCCCCGATCGCGAAAAAGCGCAGCATCACGGGGAAGTTATGGGGGGCGACAGGCCAGGGTCAAGTTGTTGCCAGCGCCCCGGGGCGCGCGCGGGCGCCGTCCGGCCTGTCCGCCCGCGACCAGACTCGACCGCCCTGGTGTAGAATCGTCCTGTGTTCACCCGTGCACCCGGCCAGGGCCGTGCTCGTCGGGCGGGGGCGTTTGCCGCCCTGGCCGCGGCGCTGTGTGGCGCGGGCTGCGACCCCGCCGGCGGACTCGACGCGGGGCTGGGGGGCACCGACGCCGGGCGCGCCGTCGACGCGGGGCCGCGCGGGACGTGCCCGCCCGCGCCCCCGTTCGGCACCGACACCGGTGATTACGGACCCAACGTCAGTCTCGATGACTGCGACGGGGTGGCCCACAGCCTGTTCGGGCTGTGCGAAGAAAAAGCCTCGTGGCTGTTCGCCTTCGCCAGTCATTGAAACAGCTGCCACCGGGTCGCCCGTGAGGTGATCGAACCGCTGTACCAGGCCGAGCGCGAAAACGGCCTGCAGGTCTATTTCGTCATCTTTCACGACGCCGCGGGTGACTTGCCCTCGGCCGGACACTGCGCGCTCAAACGAGAAGAGCTGGGCCTGTCCATGCCCGTGCTCTTCGACGGCGCGGGCGTGTTCCAGACCCTCTACGGCGTGGACGAGAGCGACACCAGCTTCGTGTTCGCCCGGGGGGGCGAGATCGTCGCGCGCAGCCACGCGGACAACGACGGGGTTGTGCAGCTGTTGCATGAGCTGCTCGACGCGCCGGACCCCGACGCGGGGCCGTGACCACCACGATGGGGCCTGATGTCAACCGCACAAACGCTGCAGTCTGATTTTCGCGTCGAACACGATTGGCTCGTGGTGGTGACCACCGCGCAGCCGTCCGGGCCAGGAACCGGGGCGGTGTTGGCCGAGGCCGATCGGTTGCTGCAGCAACATGGGGTGCGGGGGGTGCTGTTCGATACCCGCGGGGTGTTGCCCCCCACCGAGGACGCGCGGAGGTTGTGGTGGGCCTGGGCCGAAGCGGGTGTGCACCACGATGCGGTGGCATTGTTGGTCGAGTCCGAACTCACCCGCATCTCGGGCAACATGACCGCCATGTCCCGGGGGGCCAAGGTCCGGTCCTTCCACGTGTGGGCCGACGCCGAAGCTTGGCTGCGCGCGGTGGCGGCCGCTCAGTCGGGCTGACCGGGGCGGTCTTCGCGCAGCCCGAGGTCGCGCATCTTGAGCTGCAAGCTCTTGCGGGAGATCTTCAGGTACCGCGCGGCGTGGGTGACGTTGCCCCCGGTCTCTTTCAGCGCGGCCTGGATGAGGTCGCGCTCGAGCTCGGCGGTGGCTTCTTTGACGATCTCTTTCATCGGCCGGGGCGCGCCGGCGTCGTCTTTGGTCGTCGGGGCCCGGGCTCTGTCGATCTTGGCCAGCAGCTCGGGCGGGAGGCTCGCGCGGGTGATGCGGTCGCCATCGGAGAAGAGCACGGTGCGTTCGATGATGTTCTCGAGTTCGCGGATGTTGCCCGGCCACGGGTAGGTGGTGAGCACCTTGAGCGCGTCGTCGTCGACGGCCTCGATGTTCTTGCCCAGGCGCTGGTTGTACTTGTCCACGAAGTGTTCGGTGAGGGTGCGGATGTCCCCTGGACGGTCCCGCAACGGGGGCAGGGCGATGGGCACCACGTTGAGCCGGTAGAACAGATCGTCGCGGAACCGGCCGGCCTCGATCTCGGCCTCGAGGTCCTTGTTGGTGGCCGCGATCAGCCGGACGTCGACGGACATGGTCTTGATCCCGCCCACCCGCTCGAACGTGCCCTCCTGCAGCACGCGCAACAGACGCACCTGCATGTCGAGCGGAAGGTCGCCGATTTCGTCCAGGAACAATGTGCCTTCGTCCGCGAGCTCGAACCGCCCTGGCTTCTGGGTCGCCGCCCCGGTGAACGCGCCCTTTTCGTAGCCGAACAGCTCGGCCTCGATCAGGGTGGCGGGAATCGCCCCGCAGTTGATGCGGATGAAGGGCTTGTCTTTCCGGGCGCTGCCCTCGTGCAAGGCCACCGCGACAAGCTCCTTGCCGGTGCCGGACTCCCCGGTGACAAGCACCGTCGACGGGCTGTCCGCGACCTTGTCGATCATGGCCACGACCTTTTGCATCGCCTCGCTCTCGCCGAGCAGCAGGCGCGCGCTCTTGTCCCCCCGCTTGGGCTCGTCGTCGTCCTTTTCGTGTTGGCGCGCGGCCTTTTTGATCGTGCGCATGAACTCGTCGCGATCGTACGGCTTGGACACAAAGTCGAACGCGCCCTGCTTCAGCGCGGTGACCGCCAGGTCCACGGTGCCGTGGGCGGTGAGCATCACCACCGGGAGGTCGGCGAAATCGCGGGCGACCTGTTCGAGCAGGGACATTCCATCGAGGCGGGGCATGCGCACGTCGCTGATCAGCACATCGAACGGCTCGGCCTCCTCGTCGCCCACCGTGGCGCGCAGAAGCTCCAGCGCCTCTTGGCCGTCTTGGGCCGCGGTCACGTCATAGCCTTCCCGGCGCAGCGAGGCGGCGAGCACCTTGCGCACGGAGGCGTCATCATCGGCGAGCAGCACGCGGGTCATGGGGGGCATTTATCCAAAAAGGGGCGCGGGCCAAACCACCGGTCAGGCCCCGGGCGCCGGGCTCTTCTCCGCTTGGTTCGCATCCTCCGTCGAGGGTGCGGAAGTCGTGCTATCATCCTGATTTGGCTTGGGTTTTTTCTTGGGCAAGGCAGGCAGACGAAGCACGAAGGTCGCCCCCTCACCGAGCGCGCCGTAGGCATCGATCGACCCGCCGTGGTTTTTCACAATGCGTTGGCACAGGGCGAGACCCAGGCCGGTGCCGTGGTGCTTGGTGGTGAAAAACGGAATGAACAGCCCGCGCTTGGCCTGTTCCGACAGGCCGGGCCCCGAGTCTTTGACCCGCATGACCACCTGGCGGTTGTGGGCCCCGTAGCCGCGGCGTTCGAGCGAGGTCGAAATGTGAATGGACCCCTTCTCTTCCATCGCTTCTTTCGCGTTGAGAATGAGGTTGATCAACACCTGCTGCAACTGCTCGGCGTCCCCGCTGACATCGGGCAAGTCTTCGGTGAGGTCGGTCTCGACCTGCACCGTGTCGGGCAGGTCGTGGGTCATGAGCTGCACCGTGCGCATCACCGCGTCGTTGACGCTCAGGGGCGAAAACGTGCCGCGGTGGGGCCGGGCATAATCCAAAAACTGTGACACCACCGCGTTGAGCCGGTCGACCTCGTCGACGATGACCTGCAACAGCTCACCGTCCTCGCCCTCGAGCTGCGCGGGGTCGAGCAGCTGGGCCGCGCCTTTGATCGCGGCCAACGGGTTGCGAATCTCGTGGGCCAGGCCCGCGCTCATCTCCCCGAGGGTGGCGAGCCGGTCCTTTTCCTTGAGCGTGTCGAACAGCCGGCTGTTTTCGATGTTGATCGCGAGCTGGTCGGCCACCCGGGACAAGGCCGCGATCTCTTCTTTGGCGTAGGCCTCGGCGAGGCGGTCGTCGCGCAGGCAGAAAAGCCCCACCGTCTGCTCCTCGGCGCGGATGGGCAAGGCGAGGTCGGCCTCGAGCAGACTCAAGGCCGCGAGCACCCGGGCGCGCACCGGCGCCTCGTCGTCGCCCGGGTGCGCGGCGAGCTCGTCGATGTCCTTTTCAAGTTCTGCTTCCAGGTTGTCCCGTAGGATTGGGTTTTTGTTTTCCAAAAGCTGGGTGAACAGCGCGGGGTGTTCCTTCGCGGACAGGTCGAGCTGCCCCTCGGTGCCGCGGAAACCCTGGCGGACCAAACGCAGGCCGGCCTGGTCGAACAGGTAGATGCTGACCGCGGTGGCCCCCTTTTGCTCGTACACCTCGTCGAGCACCGCGGCCACCGCGGCCTCGGGCTCGATCAAGGTCGCGATCCGGCGGGCGCAGCGGATCATGGCGCGGGAAAAGGCGAGCCGTTCGCGCAGGAGCACCCGGGTGGCGATGCCCTCGAGGTAGGCCTTGAGCGGCTCGAACAGGATGAGAATGATGATCGACGCGATCAGGGTGTTGAACAAAAACAGCCCCGCGCTCTCCCCGACCCAGACCACCAGCAGCCCGTAGACGGTGGCGAGAATGAGACTGAGCACCGCGAACACCAAGGCGCGCCCGAGCAGCTCTTGGAGGTCCAAAAGCCGTGAGGCCATCAGGGCTTGGGAGATGAAGTAGAGGTACACCGCGATCAGCAACCCGCCCAGCGGGGGGATCCAAAGTCCCTGCAACGCGAGCAGGTCGAGGGAAAAGCCGAACACCGCGATGAGGCCACCGGCGGCGAGGTACTGCAGCCGCACCCGGTCGCTGACGCTTTTGACCTCGCGGGTCTTGCGCAACACCTGCACCGCCCGCAGCCCGAGGATGGTGATGATGATCGCCGCGGACACCGCCTGGGCCCCGATGCGGAACACCTGGTCGAACACGTCGAACAGCACCAGGCCGGACAGGACGATGAGCACGGTGGTGGCGAGCACGAGCAAGTCGCTGCGGGTGCGCGCGGTGATGCCGGCATCGCCGAGGATGGCGTCGAAGAAGATCGTCGAGCTGATCAACACCCCGGTGCCGGTGAGGATGCGCACCCCGGCCATCAGCGCGGACGCCTCCTGCATGCCGATCACCGAGGTGATGATCGCGGTGAGGTAGTAGAGGGCCACGGAGATGGCGAAGGCCGCGAACCGGCGGTGCAGCAGGCGCCGCGATCGGAGAAGCAACGCCACGGTGGTGGCCACGGCCACGATCACCGCGACGAGGGCGAGCTGGGTGGTGGCGCTCCATCCGACCATCTCGCAGAGGTGCCGCGGTGTCCCGGGCGGGTCAATGACCCGCCGGACGCGGGCCTCGTCCGCGGGGCGCACGTGTCGCGGCGTGTACATCTGGCCCCCGCGGCGGCACGATGCGGGCGGCGGCCGCGATCGGGCGGCGCGACCACACGTCCACCCCGACCGAGCAGACCATACCCCGACCCCACCGCCGCCCTGCATGAACATTCCCGGCGCGCCCTGCTCGACGGTGACGATCGGGTGGCGCCCCGGTCGGGGTGCGCGGTGAGCGCGCGGACGATGCAGGACCATTTGGCCGCGCCGTTTTTCGCCGCCGGCCGGGAGTCGCGCCAGTACGATTTTGGGTCGAGCGATCGCAACTTGTTCGTGCAGCGCCACGAACCCGGGGCGCGCATCAGCCTGAGCATCCCGGCCACCGGCCGCGAAGGGGACATCCCCAGCGATCCCGCCTACGACCGGTGGCTTTCCGCGTTTGAGCGGCCCGACGAGCTGCTCGCGGTCTGGGGCGCGCTGTGGGCCTGCCCCGACGAGGTCGCCTTCGCGCGCACGGTCGAGCGTCTGCGCCCGCACGGGCTGCGGCTGCGTTCGCGCCATTTTTCGGTCGAACGCGACGACGCCGGGCGGCGGGCGCTGCTCGAGCTTTTCCTCGCGGGACACGGGGCGGGGGACAGCGTCTGGTTCCGCGCCGCGGACGGGTTCTTGGTGACGTTCCGCGGCGGGGCGACGGCCGGGCTTGACGTGTTCGGCGCAGAACCGCTGCCGGTCGTCGAGCGGGTGGCCGCGGGCCGGAGCTGGGGCCGCTCGGCGCGGTTCGAGGGGTGGGTCGACGAGGGCCGGGGCCGGGCCCGGGTCGCGCACGAGCCGAGCACCGGGGGCCGCCGCCTCGAGGTCGGACTCGACGATGTCTACGCGGTGCTGGTCGAGGTCGATGACCTCGTGGACGGGGCCTGGGCCGGCGCGTCGGGGGCGCTGTCCCACCCGGTGCAGGACCGGGGCCGCCGCGCCGGGTAGGCGCTCAATCGCAGTCGGGTCCGCCGGTGCTGTTGCCGTCGACGACCACGGTGTTTTCGACCTCGACGCGGTCGAGCAGTGCGTCCAGCTGCGTGTCGGGCAGGGCGAGGTTCTCGGTGATGTAGAGGTTGCCGACCTGGGTGAGGTTCTCGAGGCCGTTGAGGTTCTCCAGGCAGGGGTTGTCGTGCAGCCGCAGGGTGCCGATGGCGGTCACGCCTTCGAGCCCGTCGAGCGACCGGATGCTGGTCTCCTCAAACTCCAGGTGCTGGAGCGAGGGGCCGAGCGAGCCGAGACCCAAGGGGGAGTAAAGGTTCGGGCTTTCTTCGACGACGACGCGGTTGACCGCGGACAGATCCGCGGTGTGCAGCGCGGCGATGCTGTGGTTGCCGAGGCGCAGGTGCATTGCGCCGGCGACGGTGACGTGGCCCAAGGCGGACAGGTCCACGTCGCCCACGATGTCGAGCTCCAGCCGTTGGCCCACGTGGGTGATCGCGTCCAGCCCCGCCAGCGTCTTGATGGGGTCGGGCTCGCCCCACAGGAGAATCTCGTCATCGCGCACCTCGAGCCGCTCGACGGTGGTGACCCCCGGGGGAAAGGTGGCGAAGTCCTCGAGCTGGTGCAGGTCGGCGAGCACGACCTCGTCCGCGTGCGCCAGCTGGGCCAAGGGGGCGAGGTCGACGAGGTCGGGCAACAATCGAAGGTCGAGCTTACCCACGGAGACGAGCTGTTCGAGCCCGTGGAGCGAGGCCAATGATGAATAGCTGACCGACAGCCGCTCCCCGACGTGGGTCAGCCGGGACAAGGGGGCGAGGTCGTGGTTCGGCGGGCCCATCAGCTTGAGGTCTCCGCACACCGCGCGCAGGCTCGACAGGCCGGCGAGGGCGGACAGCGCGTCACTGTGCACCTCGACCCGGCCGGTGACGACCTCACACTCGAGCATCGCGCTCAGGTCGTTGACCGGATGCACCGTCCAGGACGAGCTCAGGGTCGAGGTGGGGATGCCCACGTAGTGGTCGCCGTCGCACACGGTGGCGTCGGGATAGGTCGCGAGCATGTCGGCGCACGGATCGACGTCGTCCCCGGGCTGGTCGTCGTCCGGTGGCGCCGTCTCGAGCGGGTCGTCGGCGCACGCGGCGCCGCTGCAGCCGGCGGGGTCCGCGGGGGCGGTCGGCAGCTGGGGGCCGCACCCCACGCCGGCCAGCGAGAGCAAGGTCAGACAGAACACAGCGCGCATGAGGCCTCCCTAAAATTACCGTTCGTTTGATTAATAATTGGGCGTCTGTCAACCGGGCCGGGGCAAGCGGGCCGGGCGCGATCACCGGCGGTGGAACCGGGCTTCGATTTCGTGGCCGACCGTGAGCAGGTCCTCGGCCGCCTGCTCATGGTCGCCCTCGAGGTAGGCGCGCAAGCCCTGGACCGCGACCTGGGCCAGGCTGGTGTTGACCCGGCGCTGGGCGAAAGAAAGCGCGGACCGGGGCTCCTTGAGCAGGTCTTCGAGCTGGTCGAGCAGGGCGGCCGCCCCGTCGACCGCGGAGTGAGCGGCGGGTTTGGTCACGACTCGAGTTCGGTGTTCCAATAGCTGGCCGCCACCGGGTCGATGAACGGCAGCCACTCTTTGTACGGCACCTGCCCGAGGATGGGCATGAGCGAGTGCCAGCTCGGCCGCTTGGGCTTTTTCAGCAGCTTCATGTTCGCCTGCTGCGGGGTGCGGCCCCCTTTGGTGAGATTGCATCGCACACAGGAGCACACGACGTTCTCCCAGGTGGTGCGGCCGCCTTGGCTGCGCGGGACCACGTGGTCGAGGTTGAGCTTTTGCCGCACGAACCGCTTGGCACAGTACTGACAAGTGAAGTTGTCGCGCAGGTAGATGTTCTGCCGGGAGAAGCGCACCCGGGTGCGGGGGAGCTTGTCGTAGGTCTGCAACACCAGGATGCGCGGCACCCGCAACACCAATTGCGAGGTGCTGATGGTGTCGTCATGGGCCCGGGCGGAGAGCTCCGACCAGCTTTTGAAATCAAAGGCTTGGAAGTTCTCGTCGAGGGCTTGGGCGGCGCCGGAGTACAAAAGGCCGAACGCCCGTTGCACGCGCGCGACCTGAACCGGCTGATAGCTGCGGTTGAGGATGAGTACTCGTGAGCTGGCCATCGCGGTCATGATTCCTTGAGTGTAACCAGGGGGCGGTGCTTTCGCCACCTGCGGCCCGTGACGAGGGTGTGACGGCTTCCGTACATGTCGGTTTCGTGATTCCCAAACGGCGCCGAACTACAATGGATCTGTGGAGTCCGACGAAGCACCGGTCGAGGGCGAATCCGCGACGCGCATCATTGCCGTGGGCGGGGGCAAGGGGGGCGTGGGGAAGTCCATGTTCGCCGCCAATGTCGCATTGTTGCTGAGCGAGATCGGGCGCAAGGTCACGCTGGTGGACGCCGATCTGGGCGGGGCCAACCTGCACACCGTGCTCGGGGTGCCGCCCCCGGTGGTCACGTTGTCGGACTTTATCGCCCGGCGCGCGGTGCTCAGCGACGTCACGGTGCAGACCCCGTACGAGAACCTCTCATTCATCTCTGGCGCGCTCGATGACGTGCACGCGGCCAACCCCAAGCACATGCAGAAAATGCGTCTGCTTCGTCACCTGGCCAAGCTTGACGTCGACTACCTGATGCTCGACCTCGGGGCCGGGACCTCGCTCAACACCCTGGACCTGTTCTTGTTGGCCGACGACGCCATCATCGTGGTCCTGCCCGAGCCCACGTCGGTGGAGAACGCCTACCGCTTCCTGAAGGCCGCGTTTATGCGGCGCTTGTCCGCGATGCAGCACGTCTACGGCATCGGGGACATCATCCAGGAGGCCAAAGCCCACCGCAACAAGCTCAACATCAAGACCCCGGCCGACCTCATCGTGCACATCAAGCGCCACGACGCCCAGCTGGGCGAAGAGATCGAACAACAGATGGCGCGCTTTTCCCCCTGGGTGGTGCTCAACCAGGTTCGGTTCGACGAATACAAAGATCAACAAGTGGCCGCGGACATGGCCAGCGCGTCCCGCCGCTTCTTCGGCATCCCCCTGCGCGTGCTCGGGACCATGCCCCACGACGACGACGTGCGGCGCGCGATCCGGGAGCGGCAGCCGCTGGTCAAGAAATACCCGCGCGCACTATCCTCCGATGCGCTGCGCGGGCTGGCGATGAAGCTCACCGGCGAGCAAGGGATTCGAGTACGAGCCGCGTGACCGACAAGAGCCACTACGAGGTATTGGACGTCGCCGAGACGGCAACCTACGTCGACATCGACGAGGCCTACCGCCGGGCGTTGGACTTGATCCGCGGCGAGAGCGTGGGCGGGTACTTGATGCTCGACGAGGAAAAGATGCAGGAGGCCATCGACGAGGTCGAGGCCGCCTACGCCGTGCTCAAAGACCCCGACGCCCGGGCCGCCTTCGACAACGAACGCGGCATCGACAGCGTCGCCCACAAATACAGCCCCAAGACCGCGGAGGTCGCGCCGCTTCGTTTTCTCGCCCCGGTGTTCGAAGAGCCGGCCCCGGACCCCCCGGGGGCCGGAGCCGCCGCCGACCACGAGGCCGACGACGAGGACGACGAGGACGACGAAGACGACATCCACTTTTCCGGGATCGGGGCCGAGCCCCCGCCGCGCTCGGCCTCGAGCCCCCCCTTCTCCATTCTCCCGCCCGTCGACGCCGAACGCGACCACGCCCGGCGCGACTCCACGCCCCCCCAAAAGCCGGCCCCCCGTCGTCCGTCCCGGCCACCCGCCGACAACAACCCCACCGACATCGGCCCGGTCCGGGTGGTGGCCTCGGCCGAGCCGGCCCCGGCTTTGCCCGAGGAGCTGTCCGCCGAGTTCAACGGGGCCTCCGAGGTCAACGGCCAGCTCATCCGCGAGCTGCGCGAAGCCCGGGGCCTCACCGTCGACGACGTGGCGAAAAAGACCCACATCCAACGCAAGTTCCTGGTCGCCATCGAAGAGATGGATTTTGCCGAGCTTCCGCGGCGCGTCTACCTGCGCGGCTTCTTGACCCAAATCGCCCGGGTGTTGCGGGTGGACAAAAAGACCCTCGCCACCGGCTACATGACGCTGCTCGAGCGGTTTGACCCCGACGGGCGCTGATTCCGCGGGGCGCCGAAATTGCCATAGAGTCCCCCGGGCGTGCGCGTTACAAGCAGGCCAAACCCAAGCCGGCTCACGCCGCGGGAGATGCCATGGCCACCCATCGTGTGTACGTCGCTGACAAGCTGTCCCCCCAAGGGGTCGCGATCCTCGAGCAGCACCCCGACATCGAGGTCGACAACCGGCCTGGGCTTTCCCTCGAGGAGAAGAAAGCCGCGCTCGACGCGGCCGATGGCCTGATCGTGCGGTCGGCCACCACCCTCGACGGAGACCTGCTCCACCACTGCGACAAGCTGAAGCTCGTCATCCGCGCCGGCATCGGGGTCGACAACATCGACATCCCGGGCTGCACCGCGAAGATGGTCCTCGTCGAGAACACCCCGTTCGGCAACGCCACCTCGGCGGCCGAGCACGCCATCGCCTTGTTGTTCGCCCTGGCCCGGGACCTCCCGCGGGCCGACGCGGGCATGAAGGCCGGCAAGTGGGAAAAGAAAGCGTTCATGGGGCTCGAGCTCGACGGCAAGACCCTGGGCGTGATCGGCACCGGCAACATCGGGTCCATCGTGATCAAAAAGGCGGTCGGCATCGGCATGACCGTGATCGGTTACGACCCGTTTTTGTCCGACGACAAAGCCAAGGCCATGGGCATCACCAAGGTCGAGCTCGACGAGCTCTTGGCCCGGGCGGACGCGATCACGCTCCATGTGCCCCTCACCGACGAGACCCGTGGCATCGTGGGCACGGCCGCGTTCGCCAAGATGAAAAAGGGTGTGCTGCTGGTCAACGCCTCGCGGGGCGGCACCGTCGACGAGACCGCGCTGCTCAAGGCGCTCGACGACGGCATCGTGCGGGGCGCGGCCCTCGACGTGTTCGAAAAAGAACCGTTGGCCGCCGATCACCCGCTGCGCGCGCGGGCGGACGTCATCTTGACCCCCCACCTCGGGGCGTCCACCAGCGATGCGCAGGACCGGGTCGCGGTGCAGGCCGCGCAGCAGATGATCGCGTACCTCACCGAGGGCAAGAAGCTCAACGCGCTCAACGACGTCTGAGGCCGCCTGTCCCGGGCCCCGGATCGCGTTGCCCGGGCTTGGGCCGGGCGGTGTAAGCTCCCACGACGATGAGCACGGGCAGTGACGGGTCGGGGCTGTTTGCCGACAGCCCCCGGACCAAGATTCAAACCGAGGTGGGCAGCAAGCTCGACAGCACCCTCGTCGAGCGGCGCTGCCGTTTGACCGTGCTGTCCGGTGACCAGCGGGGCCGTTCGGTGGAGATCGGGTCGGGGGCGTTCCTCGTCGGCAAAGGCGAGAACGCCGACCTGTTGCTCACCGACTCCACGGTCAGCCGCGAACACTTCGTGATCGAACAGACGTTGGGCGGCTTTGTCATTCGTGACAAGCAGAGCACCAACGGCACCTGGATCGACCAGTTCCGCATCCGCGAAGCGTACCTCCGTCCTGGGGTCACGGTGCGCGCGGGCGAAGTGCAGATGCGGTTCGAGTCGCTGTTCCGCCAGCTCGAGGTCCCGCCCAGCGAGGCCGAGCAGTTCGGCGATCTCATCGGGCGCTCGGTGCGCATGCGCCAAATCTTCGCCCTGCTCGAGCGGGTGGCCAAGACCGACGCCACCGTCGTGCTGCTGGGCGAGACCGGGTCGGGCAAAAGCGCGGTGGCGCGCGCGGTGCACAACCAGTCGGCGCGCGCGAAAAAGCCGTTCGTCACCGTCGACTGCGGGGCCATCCCCGAGAACCTCATCGAGTCGGAGCTGTTTGGTCACGAGCGCGGCGCGTTCACCGGCGCGGTGTCGCAGCGGCGCGGCGCCCTGGAGCAGGCCCAAGGCGGGACCTTGTTCATCGATGAGCTCGTCGACCTGCCGTTGCACTTGCAGCCGCGCCTGTTGCGCGTGCTCGAGGAGCGCGAGGTGCGCCGGGTGGGCGGCAACGAACCCATCAAGCTCGACGTGCGCATCATCGCCGCGTCCCGCAAAGACCTCTGGCGCGAGGTCGAGGCCGGACGGTTCCGCGAGGACCTCTACTTCCGGCTCGCGGTGTTCACGATTCCGTTGCCCCCCCTGCGCGAACGATCCGAGGACATCCCCGTGTTGGCCGCGTCGTTTGCCGACTCCCTCGCCGGGGGCCAGGACCTCGCGGCCAAGCTCCGCGCGGGGGGCGGGGCCCGGCTCGCCCAGCACCCGTTTTACGGCAACGTGCGCGAGCTGCGGAACGTCATCGAACGCGCGGTGCATCTCGGCGCCGACCCCGCCGACGAGTTGGCCGCGGCCGCGGTCCCCTCGCGCAGCCCCACCGGCGCGTTTCCCACCCGGCCGCCGCCGTCGGCGGAAGCCTTCGCCCCCGCGCCGAGCCTCGCCGACCGCGAGCCCGACCCGGGCCAGGTCCCTGGCGAGGTCAGCCTGCCCGAGCCCGAGCTGTGGAAGGTCGCCCAGCCGCTGCCCGCGGGCGACCTGGTCGAACGCGAGGGACCAGACGGTGCAGTGCCATTGTTTGCAGACTGTACGGTGCCGTTCAAAGAGGCCAAAGAAAAGCTGCTCGACGCGTTCGAGCGCGAATACCTGCGGCGCCTCATCGAGCGCAGCGACGACAACGCGTCAGCCATGGCCCGGGACGCTGGCATCGACCGCAAGCACCTGTACAACCTCGCGAAAAAACACGACGTCGAACTGAAAAAGTAGCCCCGCGGGCTCAGGTCGCGTCGGGGGCGCCCCCGTCGAGGGTCTCACCCGCGTCCACGCCGGCGTCGGGCACGTTGACGTGGGCGTCGGGGGCACCGGCATCGGCCGCCCCCCCCGCGTCGGGAAGCCCCGCGTCGGGGCCGCCGGGCTGGGCCGAAGCGGTGGTGAGCTCGACCTCGAGGGTGGGGTTGACGGTGGCGCTCGACTCGATGGCGAGGGTGGCGCTCTGGGGGGCGCCATCGGGCGTTCGGTAGAAAAAGCCGATCACCGCTTGGTCGCCCGCGAGCAGCTCCTCGATGTCCGCGTCGGGGGCGAAGAAGTTGCCTTCGCTGTCGTCGGCGAACGCCACGCTGCTGATGGTGAGCGCACCCTCTCCGATGTTGCGCACGGTGAAGGCGTGAAACGCGTCCTGTCCGTCGGCCCGCGCGGGCAAGTCGGTGGTGGTGCCGCCCACCGCGAGCTCAGATTCCGCGCAGCCGGCGACACCGCCCACGGCCAGAGCCGCACACACCAGGCCGGTCCTGAAACAGTCCATGTCCCACCTCAACGACAATTCCATTCTCACCCCTATCGCGCGGCGTGCGCGGGGGTCAACGCTGGCTCAGACCGCGGCTCAGGGAGGCGGGGCCACGCCCTGGCAGAAGCCGCCCCCGCCGTTGCAGCTCGCGGGGCAGCCACATTTGGCGGTGATGGTGATGGTGTAGGACATGTTGGCGTCGAAGTCGTTGATGCCGTTGTCGACGACCTCGAGGAGCAAAGGCCGCTCGCGCAGCGCGTTCACGTAGAAACATTGGTCACCGCTGGGGAACGTCCGGTTGGCGAACCCGGGGTTGCTGTCCGCGTCCGCCCAGCACTTGCGGTCGATGCAGGTGGAGCCCGCCTCGCAGTGGCTGGGATCGCAGCACCCGCTGATTTGGGGGTCGGGGCATTGGGTGACCACCGGGGTCTCGGGGGCGTCGAGCCAGGCCGCGACCAGGCCGCCGTTGATGCCGTCGGAGGCGTGAACAAACGCGGTGAGCTCGACCGGGGTGCCGCCGGTGGCGGTCACCGAATAGTCGGCCTCGAGACCCCAGTAGCCCACGTCGGGCACCGTGAACGCGAAGTAGTCGCGGTCGCCCTCGTAGGTCAGCTGCCCCTGGGCGGTGATCGAGTATTCCTGCCCCGTGCAGGTGGCGGTGTAGGGGGCGCCCCCGCCGAACTCGGGCACCGGCTCAATGCCAATGCACCCCGGGGGCGGGTCGTAGCAGGGGTCGGGGGGCGGGCCCGCGTCGGGACCGCTGTTGCACGAGGGCGGGAAGGCCAAGCCCCCGTCCACGCCCACCGTGACCGCGTCGTCGGGGTAGCAGGGCGGGGGCATGTTCTGCAGGAGGTTGCGCGCGTTGTCCCGGCCTTGATCGAACTGGTAGTCCAGCTCTCCACTGTTGTCGTAGGTCGCGTTTTGCAGGTTGGGGATGATGTAGTCGTCGCCCTCGTTGGCGCCCTCGGGCTCGGGGATCAGCTCGAACGAGATGGTGTAGGTCGCGTCTTCGAGAAAGCCGTCGTCGCCGAAGTCGTTGACCGAGATCGTGATCGGGCGCGCCCGGCGCACCGGGAAGCCCGTCGAGTAGACCGCGTCCTGGGTGAGCACCCGCTGGAGGTAGACCCGGCCGCAGGCCTTGGCCACGCCGTCGGGGATGCAGAAGAACTGTTCGTTGGTGACCGAGTCCGCTTGGCAGGTGGTCTCGCAGGCGAAGGTGTCGACCTGGGGGTTTTGGGCGAGCACCCGAAGTTGGGGTTGGGCCTCTTCGGGCACCGCGGCAGAGAGGGTGAGGTTGATGAGCAACACCTGGGCGTTGGTCGGGGAGGTGTTGGCCGGGGGCACGACCTGGAAGAAGTCTTGATCGCCGTAGTACGAGATCTTGCCGGTGAAGCTGTCGCCGCTTTGCACCACGATGGGCGTGTCCGCGTCCTCGTTGCCCGGGAGCGCCTCTTGGGGGTCGGGGTCGGCGGTCACCACCGCGAGCACCTCGAAGGTGCCGAGGGCAGGGTCGGGCTGGGCGTCGTCGGCGCCCTCGTCAAACACCCGCACGTAGTAGACGTCCCCGGCCGCGCCCCGGCCTTGGGACACCGAGCGGGCCACGATGTCGTCCTCGTCGGGGAGGAAGTCGCGGGAGTCGTTGAGGGTGGTGCCGTCCGATTGGTAGACCTCCATGCGCAGGTCGATGCCAATGTCACTGCTCGCGCGCACGGTGACGTCGACGACTTGGGCGTCGGCTTCCACCGGGATCGCGAACCAGTCCTCGTCCCCGGTGGTCCCGATGAGCCCGGTGGTGGCGGTGCCCAGGGTCAGGGGGGTGGCGGTGTCGGGGGTGTCGTTGAGCTCGTTGCCGTCGGGGTCCGGGACCACGGTGACGTTGAGGCTGTATTCGTTGGTGATGTCGAAGCGGTCATCGAAGCCTTCGATGTCGTAGACCTGGATGATGTAGTCGCCGGCGTTTTCGATGCGGTGGGCGGCGAGAATGTGCACCGCTTCGCCGGGGGTGCGGTCGACGTCGGCGCCGCTGATCCCGGTGGGCATGTCGTCGGCGGTGACGATGGTGTAGCCGGGCTCGACGGGGGTGAGGTTGGTGTCCATCGAGAGTTCGATCTGCACCACGCTGCCCGGCTCCGAGATGGTGAACTTGAACCAGTCGCGGTCCCGGGCCGGACACAAGGTGCCGGTGGCGGTCTCGCCCAAGGTCAACGGGAAGGTGGTGTCGGCGGAGAACGACGAGTCCACGTCGCACTGTTCGCCGTCAGGCCCCGCGTCGACGCCGCCGGTGGATTGGCAGTCCGCGCCCATGAACAGGCCCGCGAGCAGGAAGAGGCCCCAACGAAAATGAATATGCACACGTGTCATGATTGCCCCTGTTCGAGGTCGGTCTTGCCCGGCGGGTGACCCGCCGGGGGCAAGGTCAGATTATTCGGAGGCCACCACACAGTGGGTGGCGGGGTCGAACTCCCGCGCATCGTAGAACGACTCGCGGGGCACGGTGAGCACGCCGTTGACCGGGATGCGAATGCGGTCCGCGGCGGAGAAGCGCGCGCTCACACAGGCGATGCGGGCGATGCCGGGCTGGTTGGGCGCGTCGAGGGGCGCCTCGGCGGCCTCGATGATGATGCGGTTTTCGCCCACCAACATCGCCCCCCCGCCGAGCCCCGGGGACTGGTTGGGGGTGCCGTCGGGGTTCTCGGCCGGGCCGAGGGCGCCGGTGGTGGAGGCCAAGCTGATGTTCTCGACGTGGAAGTTGTAGCAGGTGCGCGACCCTTCGAGGCCGGTCTCCTGGACGGTGTAGCGGTAGGCGTGTTCGCTGAGGTAGGAGATGTCGTCGGTGTCGGGCTGGCTGTGCCACCGGATCTCGGCCCCGTTGTCCGCCCCGTCAAAGTCGACGTCGAGCAGGCCGTCGGCGATGGAGGGGTTGGACCCGTACAAGAACTCGATGCCATCGCCGAACCCGTCGAGGTCGGAATCGAATTGTTTGGGGTTGGTGCCGGCGAACCGCTCTTCACAGTCGCGCAGCCCGTCGCCGTCGGTGTCGAGCCGGTCGACCTCGTTGTTGCAGTCTGCGTCGGTGGGGTCGAGGGCGTCGAAGCCCGAGGCTTGCAGCGAGACCTCGAGCAGGTCGGAAAAGCCGTCGCCGTCGGAGTCCTGCAGAAGGGATGATGTGCCCGCGAGCTCCTCGCGCTCGTCGGTGAGGCCGTCGCCGTCGGAGTCGATGATGCCCAAGGCGAGGGTGGGGTCGTCGGAGCGCACGTCGGGCCCCACGTAGAGCGCTTCGGAAAAGGGGCGCGCGGAGAGGTTGGTGACCACGAAGTTCTTCAAGGAAAAGACGCGTTTGTACGACGTGAAGTCGACGAACAAGAAGTTGAGCGCTTCGCCCCCCGAAAAGTCCCGGAACACGCCTTCGCCTTTGTTGCTCATGGCCCGGATGAGGTTGGCCCCGCAGGCCTTGACCTGGGTGTCGACGTTGGGCTCGGCCAAGAACGCGCCGTTGAAGCTCAGCTCGCGCACGTCGTAGCGCTTGGCGAGCTCAAAGAACTCCTCGATGAGTTCGTCGAGGGTCCCGGTGAGGCCGTCCTCGTCGGCGAAGCCATTGTTGGCCCAGTTGTCGACCTCGGTGGCGCAGAACTGCTCGGGCCCGAACGTGGAGTCCGCGTCGGGGATGCCGTCGGACAAGAAGATGAGCACGTAGCGCGCGTTCTGGATGTCCTCTTCGTTGGTCCCGGCCATGTCCTCGGCGATCATCGAGATCGCCGTGTCCAGGGCCGAGATGTAGTCGGTGGTGCCCGCGGCGATGCCGGTGCCCACCGAGGCTTGCAGCACGTGGTCGGGGTCGGTGGCGAAGCCCGAGCTGCACGTGTCCGGGGTGGGGTTCGCGTAGTCGGTGCAGCGCTCGGTCAGGATGTTGGCCCCGAGGCCGAACGCGATGATGCCCCACTCGACGCCGGGCTGGTCGCGGGTCTGCAACACCACATCTTGGATGGCGGTCACCCGGGTCCCGACCGGATCGGTGGTCTCCATCGACGAGGACGCGTCGATCATGAACAGGATCTTGACCGGGAAGTTCAAGTTGTCCGGATCGGTGGTGCAAAACTCCCCCTCGACCTGGAGCTTGTTGTCCGCGGGGGCTTCTTTCACCGGGGGGATGGGCTCGAGCTGTGCGTCGGTACAGGCCAAAAACGGCCCCAGGCACAAGCCGGCGATCAGCTTCGTGGTGGGTCGCAACGTCATTGCAGGTCCGCTCCGATGCAGGGGTCCTCGCCCGACGCCAGCCGGGCCAAGTGCTCGTCGTTGGCCAAGTCCCACAGGTCCTCCTCGGTGAACTCGATGATTCCGGTGGGCGGGGCCTTGAACGAGGGCGCGATGTACTGGGCACGGTAACACGCAAACCGCTGCAACGACCGCCCGGTGGGGTTGTCGGTGGGGGTCTCGGCGATCCAGAAGTAAATGTCATTGTAGCCGGGCCGTCCGTTGTCGATGCGGGGCTCGGTGGTCACCAGCCGCACGCCCTTGACCACGCTGGTGAAGCAGGGCCGGCCGTCCTCGGTGGGGTCGCGCTCGACCAGCTCGTACCGGAACGACAGCCCCTCGCGCTCGTCGGCGTCGGCCACGGTGGGGTCCGAGCCGCGGCGCAGCTCCTTCAAGTTCTCGATGCCGTCAAAGTCGCTGTCGAGGTTGCGGTCGACCACGGTGGGGTCGAGCCCGAAGCGCACCTCGAGCCCGTCGATGATCCCGTCGCCATCGGTGTCGGAGATTTCCCGGTCGGTGCCGAGCAACGCCTCTTCGCACCCGGTGAGGCCATCGACGTCTTGGTCGGATTGGTCCGCACCGCCGTTGGGGTCGAACGCGGGGCAAGGCGTGACCGGCAACGACTGGTACCGCGGGTCGAACCCGGTGGTCAGGTAGGTCATCTCGATCTTGTCGTTGTAGCCATCGCCCCACTGGTCGCGGGGGAGCACGTTGGGCAGCGTGCCCGGGGTGGGCTGGGTCGCGAGGGTGTCCGAGTCCCGGCTGTTGACCCCGGACCCGAACTCGATTTCCTCGCTGTCGCGCAGACCGTCCCCGTCGGTGTCGGGGGTGAATCCATCCGGCGCGGGCATCGCGTTGGTGTTGACCACGGTGTGCGACAACAGGGAAAAGCCCTGCTGCAGCGACGTGAAGTTGAAGGACAAAAAGTCGATCTCTTCGCTGCGCTCGAAGTCGCGGAACACGCCCCCGCCCAGCTCGGCCATGCGCCGGAGCAGACCCTCCGACCGGCAACGGTTGAGGCGGTAGATCTCTTTGATCGCGGGATCGAGGTTCTCGTCGAAGAGCAGCGCGGTGTGCAGCCGGAACTCGCCGACCCCAAAGGTCTCGGTCAGCTCCACCGTCTCCCGCACCAGGTCTTCGATCTGGTAGGTGCGGTTGTAGTTGTCATTGGGCTCGAGCTCGTCGAGCGCCACCACCGGGCCGTCCTCGCCGCCGTAGTCGGGCGCGTAGGTCGTGCCGTTGAGGTCACGGAAGTTGTCGAGCCAGGTCTCGTCGTTGCAGAGGGTCTGCTCCTCCTGGCCTTCGCAGTACACGGTGCCGGCCACGTCGGTCTCGTAGGGCTCGGGCGCGCACCCGAAGGGCAGCTCCCCGCGCACACCGATGCTCTCCTCCGCCGACAGGCAGCACACCGGGGTGGGGGCCCCGTCGGAGAAGAACACCACCACGTATTTGGTGCGCGCGAGCTCGGCAGGGTCGGAATCGAGCATGTCGCTGAGCAAGTGGGACCGCACCGCGGAGATCGCGCCGTGGTAGTTGGTCTGCACATCGGCCACGCCGAGGAACGGGGGCTCGACCCAATCCGACGCCGGGATGAACATCGGGGTGCCGGGGCTGATCTGGGGGTCCACATACACATTGGACCCGAACACCATGGTGGACACGTACACGTCCGGCTGCCGGGCGAGGGCGCTCATCAGATCGCGCACCGCGGCCCGCCGCACCCCCGACTGGTCGGTGAACTGCAACGACCCCGACCCGTCGAGCACCAGCAACAACTTCACCGGGAAGTCGACCTCGGTCGACTCACGGATGCAGAAATCCGCGCGAATCTCGACGAGGTCGTCGTAGGTCACGAAGGTGTCGTCCTCGACCGGGACAAGCTTCCGGTCGGTGCACGCCATCAACAGCAAGGCGGCGCAGGCGGCGAGAAAGATTCTTTTCATGGTCATTCCCTCGACGACAAGTGTACCCAAACCGCGGATGATTCTCGACGGGTGGGACACCAAAAAAACCGCGGGTTCTCGTCGGTGGCGCCGACGGTCGGGTCCCCGGTCAGCGCCCCCCCGGACATAAAAAAGCCCCGGCACGAGGCCGGGGCTTTCCGTCACCAGAGAGAGAGTCGAGGCTTACTTCCGCCGGCGGCGGATGAGCAGCCCGGCGAACACCAGAGCGAACGCGCCGTACACCGCGGACGAGCTCTTCTGGGTGTGCATCGCGGAGCAGCCAGCCAGCGCGTCACCCTCGACGACGAGCGTCATGCGGTCTTCGCTGACGGTTTGGTCGGGGTAGGCTTCGTTGTCGCAGGCACCGTCGAGCACGTCGCAGAGCAGGGTGGCTTGCACTTTGACCACGTACTCGCCGGGGGTGTTGGCGATGAAGCGCGGCTCGTAGTCGCTGTCGTAGCGGAACTCGTACGCTTCAATGTCGGTGGCCGAGCCGCGCGGGTTCTGGATGCTGGCGTTGCCGTTGTCGGGCTGGCTCTCGATGCTCCAGGTGTAGCGCACCGGGATTTCGCGGTTGGCGAAGAGGTGCAGCAGCGGGTCCTGACCGGTTTGGATGAGGAGGTCGGGGCCGGTGAGGGCGGCGAAGGGCGCGTTGGGGTCGAGGCAGGCCTCCGGTTGCGCCGCGTCGATGACGAAGCAGAACCGGCTGTCGCAGGCCGCGCCGAAGCCGTCGCGGTCGTCGTCGCCTTGGGCCGGGTTGTACACCGCCGCGCAGTTGTCTTGGGTGTTGTCGATGCCGTCGTTGTCGAGGTCGCTGTCGCAGTCGTCGCCGATGAAGTCCTCGTCCGCGTCGAGCTGGGTCTGGTTGGCCACGCCCGGGCAGTTGTCGAGCTGGTCGGGGATGCCGTCCGCGTCTTCGTCATCGAAGCACTCGTTGGGGATGATGCCGCCGAGGTCGGCGCAGGAGGCCGCGGCCGCCAGCGGGCAGTTGTCCGCGGCGTCGAGGCAGCCGTCGTCGTCGTCGTCATCGTCGCAGGCGTTGCCGAGGCCGTCGCCGTCGAGGTTGTTCTGGGTGGGGTTCACCACCGTCCAGCAGTTGTCGAGGTCGTTCTCGATGCCGTCGTTGTCGGCGTCGCTGTCACAGGCATCGCCCATGCCGTCGCCGTCGGAGTCGGTCTGCAGGTCGTTGGCGTTGGACACGCAGTTGTCGCAGCTGTCCCCGCGCCCGTCGCCGTCCGCGTCGACTTGGTCGGCGTTGGCCGCGAAGGGGCAGTTGTCGAAGTTGTCTTCGATGCCGTCGTCATCGTAGTCGTCGGCATATTGGTAGGAATCACCTTGGTCGGTGTAGTTGATGAGGATCGAGCCGCCGCCGCCGCAGCCGCCGCCGCCGCCGGATTGGTCGGGCGCGCCGCACATGGGGTCGGAGCTGGAGCCAGTACACTCGCCGTTGGGCGTTTGCGCCGAAGCCGGCAGGGCCAGGGCCACAATCGCAGTCGAAATCAGAATCGCCGTTTTTTGCATCGTTCTCTCCCACTCTGGTGAGGGTGTCACGGATGTTATAAGCCAGAACCGGGCCAACCCGCTTGTGGTGAGACAGGATCAGTAAAATCAGCCACTTAGGAGTTCTCGGGGCCGGCCTTTGGGGTTTTTAGTCCACACATCTGGGTGGGGTCTGGGGTCTGGGGACTCAAAACCACAGATTTGGTTGGGGTCTGAAGTCCACATCAGGTCGGGTGGCTCCCCTGGGACGGGCGCGTGCAGCCGGCACGCGACATGCGTTACATCAACCCTATGAAACGCCACACCTGGATTCATTCGTTTGTGTTGTTGAGCTTCATGTCGGTGTTGCCCTGGGTCACCGCCTGTCCGGATGCCGCCGGAGACGGCGATGGGGACGGGGACGGGGACGGCGACGGGGACGGCGATGGCGATGGGGACAACGCGCTGTTCGATGTGGACGAGTGGGTCATGAACGACATCAACCCCCTGGCCAGCCGGGGGCTCGGGGTCGCCACCCTCGACGGGGGCAGCGTGTTGGTCGCGTACGTGGGGGCCGGCACCGGGGCGTTCACCTGCCAGACCCTGATGGGCGAAATCGAAGGCGGCGAAAACGTCCGCATCCACGTCGCCGAGGTGGACAGCACCGGCGCGGTGGCCAGCGACACCGTGGTCGAGGACGTGCCCGGGGCCGGCAGCCAGACCATCGCTCTGGCGTCCGACGGGGCCGAGGTGCACGTGGCCTACGCCGGCGGCGAGACCGCCAACGGGTACTGCGGGCCGTCCGACCTGGTGCTCGCCTCGGGGACCTACCCCAACCTCACCCCCCAGGTCGTGGCCACCGATTCCCCGACCACCTCCCAGTGCCTGATCGAAATCGGCAACGGCGAGGACCCTTACTGTGACATTGGCGACACCGTGGGGCTTTACCCGTCGGTGGCGGTCAGCGGCGACGGCACCGTGGCCATCGGGTACCAGGACCTCCACAATGGTTTTGCCGACAAGGACATCAACGGCAGCGATCTCGAGCTCGCCAAGGGCACCGGGACCTTCACCCTCTCGTCCATCGTCACCGAAGCCGGCGCCGGGTACCACACCGACATCGCCTTCGGCCCCGACGACCGCGTGATCGTGGGCCACGAAGTGGTGTCCAACAACGTGTTTCTCGACGCCAACGGCAACCAGTACAGCATCTCGAAAGGGGTGTACGCGGCGGTGGAGCAGACCGACGGCAGCTTCATCAGCACCTTGCTCGGCGACGGCATCAGCACCGACTCGCGGGTGACGGTGGCGTACGGCAGCGGGGTGTTCGGCGCCGCGTACCACAACCGGGTGGCCGACGACATCGTGTATTGGAGCAGCAGCGACGACGGCGCGACCTGGACGCCTGAATCTGTGGATACCCTGGGTCTGACCGGCCGCTCGCCCAAGCTCGGGTTCCTCAGCGATGGCACCGCGGTGATCGCCTACCGCTACTGCGGCTCGGCCCAGGACAGCAACTGCAACCGAAACGTCGACCGGGTGCGGGTGGCGATGAAGGTGGGGAGCGCCTGGCAAAAACAGGACATGCCGCGCTTTGACGAGGAGTTCGAGGGCACCGAGGTCAACATGGCCATCGGGGCGGACGACACCATTTACGTGGCGTCCCACCTTCCCAACAGCAATAAAGTCGTCATCCACCGGTTGGTGCGGAGGTGATCATGTCTTGGCTTGTCCGTTCTGGCCTCGTCGCGGCGCTGTTGGTGTGCAGCGCGTGCCCCGAGCAACCCAACTCCCTCGAGGGCTCCATCGACGAGAGCTTCGATCTCAGCTTTGATCGGACCGAGCTCAAGCTCGTGGCCGGCTACCTCCGGCTCGAGTACCTCCAAGACATCGAGGGCAGCGATCAACCCGCGGTGATCTGTCGGGTGATCGTGCCGCCCCCCGAGGGTGGGGTCGTCGCGGGTGAGGCCATTGACATTGTGCCCCCCGACGGGGTGATCGAACGTCGCGCGGGCGGGGGCGAGGACTTCCCCGACATCGACACCGCGTCGATCACGTTCGAAGAGGGCGGCAACGAGGCGGGGCCGGCGAGCGGGCGTTTCATCTCGACGTTCACCACCGGCAAAACCTTGAACGGCAACTTCGACACCGAGCTCGAGGTCGTCGCCTTCTAGAGCGCCGTCGCGAGGCTGGAGCAGCGACATGGGGTGGGGGCCCGTGACCCGGCGGGCGACGAGCCGCGCGCGGGGAGGGGACAAGACGGCCCTCCGGAGGCGTGCGCAACCCAACGCAACGCGTGGGCGGGACCTGCGCCAGAGAGGCCGCGCCCGTCCGGCGGCGTCTTTTCACAAGCGGGTTTGGGCGCCAACGAAAACGGGCCCCCTGAGGAGGCCCGTTTTGCTCTGGTCGGGGTCGGTCAGCGCCGTCGACGGCGGCGCAGGACCAGGCCGAACAGGACGAGGCCGGCGAGCATGGGGCCGGACGAATCGCCGTCCCCCCCGGTGCAGCCGCAGCCCATGGGCGGGTCGGCGTCGTCCCCGTCGCCATCTCCGTCGCCATCTCCGTCCCCGTCGCCGTCACCATCGCCGTCCCCGTCGCCGTCGCCGTCGCCCGAGCAGCTCGCGTCGGGGTCGGCGTCGAGCACGCCGACCTCGATGTTCTCGAGGACGGGGGTGGTGTTGTTGGTGTTGACCACCACGACGTGGAAGGTCTGCGGGCCGCAGGCGTCGACCTCGGCCGCGTAGTTGAACACGGGGTTTTCGGGGTTGGTCATGTCCGCTTCGTTGATCGGGTTGGGCGACCAGTTGAGCGGGGCGCCGTCGGCGAAGCTGGTGGACACGGTGTTGCCGTTGACCGCGAAGTCGACGGGCTCGTCGGTGGGGGCGACCAACACGTTGAGCTTGGGGGCTTCGTTGTTGGCGCCGATGTCGCCGGCGATGAGGGCGCGCTGGTCCCACCGCAGCGAGAAGCCTTGGGACGCGATGGGGATTTCGACCCGCAGTTGCACCGCGGCGGGCGCGTAGTTGTCGACGCCGAGTTGGCCGGGCGCGGGCATGAACAGGCGTTCTTTGGTGTAGGTGGTGCCGTTTTCTTCGGCCAGGGTCACCACCCGCTCGCAGCTGGACAGGCCCCGGTCGGCGAGGATGGTGCTCGCGCTGTCGGCGAGGGTGTCGCCAAACTCGGTGCGCACCGCTTCGATCACGCGGTCGCTGTGCAGCTCGAACGTCTCCGCGTCGTCGGCCTGGGCGATGGCGGCCATCAACGCTTGCTCGAGGCGGATGACGTCCGCTTCGCTGCCGGCCGCGATCACCGCGTCGCGGATGTCCCACAAGGCCGCGGCGAAGGGCTCGGAGTCGTCGTGTACCTCGCCGCTGATGTCGTCGGGGCAGACCTTCTCGTTCTCCAGGTTGCGCAGGCCGACCTCGCTGGTCAGCTGCAGGCCGCTCGAGGCGTACAGGGCCATGCCGGGCTCACCGGTGAAGCTGGCGGCGAAGAAGTCGGCGTAGCCCTCGTTGAGCGCGCCGGGGGCGGCGTTGGCGCCTTGGTCGTCGAGCAAGGACTGCTTGAGGCCGGGCTTGAGCGCGAAGATCACCGCGTGGGTGAACTCGTGAAACACGATCGCGCCGTCGTAGGCGAAGTCGCGCAGCGTGCCCTGGAAGTAGATGTTGGAGTCGAAGGGCCGATCGAGCACCGCGGCCAAGCCGGACAGCTCGGGGGGCAGGTTGATGATCGTCTGGTCGCTGGCCGCGGGCAAGAACACCGCGTTGTCGGTGCGCACGAAGTCTTCGATCTCGATGGGGTTGCCCTCGGACGTGCCTTTGCCCTCGTTGACGAACTGCAGGAACATCGCCTCGATGTCGACGTCGGGGATGAGCACGTTGCTCGTCACCCGGAACGGGCGCACCGGCACACCGCTGCCGTCGACGGTGGGGGTGCCGTCGTCCTCGCATTGCATGGACAGGCCGCCGAGGCAGAAGGTCTGGTCGTCGAGCACGTCGCGCACGTGTTGAAAGAACACGCTGGTGGCGTGGTAGGTCTGGATTTCAGAAAAGCCGTCCTCCTCGGAGGCGAGGGCGGCGGGGTTGGGGGTGCCATCGAGGTTGCGGGGGTTGTCGACCGGGGTCTCGAACCAACCGTCCGGGTTGGTGCCATCCGCGGCCTTCGATTGCACCCGCGGCAGCTCGGCGCAGAACGCGGCTTGGATGTGCAGGGTGTCGACGCCGGGGATGTCGATGGGGAACAGCGCGGTGTCGAGCGGCACGTAAAAGCGGCTGTCGATGGGCTCGATGTCGTCGACGGTGGCGCAGCGGGACTCGGTGCGCTCGTCAAACTCACAGTCGGTGCCGCCGTCGAGGCACACGTACTGTTTGCAGCAGTTGGCGGTCTCGATGTGGGTGCCTTGGATGTAGTCACCGACGGGGGCGTCGCGCAGGCCGATGAGGTCGACGTCGCTGAGGTCGGCTTCGTCCACGCCCTCGGGGTCGGGCCACCAGGAGAAGACCTTGGCCGCGGTGGGCGCGGCTTGGAAGAACGCCGCGGGGCGCTTTTCGAGCACGGCGAGCCCGGCCGCGTCGACGGTGATGTCCTCGAGGCGGCGGATGTCGAAGGCGGGCACGCGGATGCGGTAGGCCGCGCGCAGGCCGTCGGGGCCGGCCCACCACACGGGCTGGGCCAGGCTGGCGACGTCCTCGACGGTGGGGTCGAGCAGCAACGACTGGAACGCGGCCTCGTGGGCGACGAGCACGGCCTCGGCACGGCTGTGGACGAAGCTGGTCAGGCGGTGCAGGGGCGCTTTTTGCAGGACCTCGGTCACTTGGCCGTCCTCGACGATGACCACCCGGTCGGCCCCGCGCACCGCGATGCCGTCCAGCGAGGGCGTGGCCCGCACCATGAACCGCGTCCCGATGGCGAACGCCCGCACGTCGAGGTCCGCCCCGTCGAGGGTGGGGTCGTGCGCGAGGTAGGCGGGGCTTTGCAGGAGGGCGCGGACTTGGGTCTCGACCGTGCGTTTGGTCAGGAGGGTGGGCTGGCCCAACCGGCCGAGGTCGAGCAGGCCACCTTCGGCGAACGACGTGACCGTCTCGGCCGAGGCGCTGGGCGCGAGGGAAAGGGCGAGGGCGAACACCAATGAAAAGCGCAGCATGTTGATTCTCCCGGTCCGCGCCACCCTACGCCGTTACGGGCGGGAAGTGGCGCGCAAAACGGTGCGGTCCGTGTAGTTTGGCATTGTCGGAGCGGGCTCGCCAGGCGCGCCCGGGGCGGCCGGTCGACGGGGAAGGGCGGCCCGGAATTCGATGAATGTCGACCTGACACATCCGTCAGACCGACGTTGACGAGCCCGGTGCCGGCTGCAAGCTTGCGCCTCCAGCAACAGAACGACCCAGGAGGAACGACCGTATGACCAAGTGGCCGCTGGTGTTTGCCGTGATGGCGCTTTTCACCTTCGCGACGGGTGTCCAGGCTGGCGAGCTGCAAAAGCTCACGCCCGAGGACTACCGCCTTTTCTGCGGCTACATGGACGCCCTGGACAACCCTAAGGTTGCGAAATTGAAGGGGAAAAAGCGTGATCGCAAGATCGCCAAGATGGCGAAAATGCGGGTCAAAAAGCTGATGAAATCGGTCAACAAGGTCAAAGAACACGGCGCCACCTGCGACGAGGTGGGCAAGATGTTCGAGGGCAAGAGCAAAAAGGCGGTCGAGGCCGCGCTCCCCGGGCGCGTCGACCTCTACTACTTCGACGCCAGCGACCCGTCGCACGTCGTGGCCAGCGTGCGGTGGACGGGCGGCGACCGCAAAAAGCTCGTGCAGGAGGCCGCGCTGCTCGCCAAGGCGGTGTCCGAGTCCGCGTCGATCGTGAAGACCATCGCGATCCGCGGCGTCGACCCGCGCTCGGAGGACCGCGCCAGCGACGCGGCGATTTGGTTCGAGGCGACCATGACCGCGAGCCGGGCGAACAACATCGACAAGGGCAAGATCAAAGACTACGCCGACCGCCGCTACATCCGCCTGTTCGACGGCGTGAAGTGTGCGGACGCCATCGCCGCCCCGACCCAGCTCGGCTACCGCGGCGGCCCCTGCGAGCGCAAAGAGTAGGCTCGCCCGACGACCAGCCCCGCCGGTCTTGAACCACCGAGACAGGCGCCCGGTCCCCGGCTATGGTCGGCCCTCTTCGAGAGGAGGCGCCGATGGCCGCGAAGAAGCCCGACCCCAACGCACAACCGCTGAACCCCCAAATGGGGGGCATGCCCGCGCAGCCGGGCATGGCGCAGCCGGGGATGATGCCGGGTCAGCCCGGGATGATGCCGGGCCAGATGCCGATGGGGGGCATGCCCGGCATGCCCATGATGCAAAACCCGATGTTCGCCTTCATGCAGATGATGCAGGCGTTTCAGCAGGGGCCCCAGGGGGGCTACGTCGACCCCGCGGCGATGCCGTTTTCGATGCCGGAGCCGGTGCAGGACACCGACCAAGGGCTCGACGCGGAGATCATCCGGCCCGCGCTCCTCGAGAACCGGGTGAAGACCCAGCAAGCGGTGCCGATGGGCTCGGTGCTCGACGTGCTCTGCCTCGACGAAAATGGGGAAAAGCCGCTCGGGGGCATTCCCCAGGGGTGCACCATCGCGTTCGCGGGCCCGCCGGGCAAGGGCAAGACCCGCACGGTGTTGGCCGGCCTTTGCCAGGTCGCGCTCGCGGGCACCCGGTGTGCGTTCATCGTCGCCGAGGAGGGTTTTCACGACGAGGAGGGCTCGGGCCGCGACGATCTGTGTTCGCGCCTGGAGAAGATCGGGCGCGCGGTCACCGGCCTGTCCGAGAAGGACTTCGCGGACAAGGTCCTGTCCAATGTCTATGTGCTCGAGTCCCAGTACCACAAGGGCAACAGCTGGGACGACTTCGTCACCAAGTACCGCTACCTCGTCGAAAAAGAGCAGATCAAGTTCGTGGTCATCGACTCGCTCAACATGCTCGACCCCTCGAAGAACCGCACCGCGGACAACCTGAGTGCGCTCAAGACATACAACCACGCCAAGGGCATCACGTGTCTGTGCGTCGGCCAAATCCGCGACACCGGGGGCCCGGTGGGGGGCGAGGCGCTGCAGCACACCGCCGACGCCGTGTTCCTCCTCGAGGAGATGTCGCTCACCTCCAAAGAGATGGCCGCGACCTGGGGCGGCAGCTACCGCGACAAGATCGACATCCTGCGCGCGGTGAAGTCGGTGACCACGCCGACCTTCCCGCATCCCATCCGGGTCACGCAGAACCCGGGCAGCGGTGAGCTCGTCGTGCACGACAGCCACCCTGAGGAGTTCGCGGTCCCCTCATGAGCGGTGCGCCCCATTTCGTCAGCGCGCAGGACTTGGCCCGGTGGGCCGAGGCGGGCACGTCCGATTACCGGACGCTGGCCGCGGGCATCGGCGAGCGCACCCTCGACCGGGAGGCGCTGCACCAGAGCTTGTCGCTGAACGACCACGTGGCGTTCATCGTCGAGCAGGCCCGGCGCACCGACGAGCCGGCCGCGGTGCGGCTCGACTCGATTCCGTTCTACAGCCTGTGCAAAGGGCTGTTCTTGCCGCTGTCGATGATGGCCGCGGACAAGGTGCGCTACATCTTTGGGCTCGCCGACGCTGTGCCCCGGGACGCCCAGGGCCGCGAGGCGTTGCTGGGCGAGTTTTTGTCCAAAGACATTGGGCTGTCCTTGACCCAGAAGCTCGCGTGTATCCTCGGCGACGCCTTTCAAGGGCGGCGCAGCACCTTCCGGCGCGACAGCATGCTGCGGCTGCTCATGGGGGTCTCGATGCTGTCCCGGCGGCAGCTGCTCGACGAGCTCGCGGTCAAGGGCGACATCGCGCACGTGTTCGCCGACGCCATGCCCGGGCTGAAAAAAGACCCGCCGCTCACCGCCGCCGAGGTGTTGTGGACGCTGTACTTTTTGCCCAACGAAACGCGCAACCAGCGCTTCGAGATTCTGCGTTCGCTGCTCGTGCGCATGGGCAAGCTGGAGGCGTTTTTCTTCGCCAAGCTTTTGCTGCGCAAGGCGGGGTTCGGCTTTGACTACCAAGGGCCGCTCATCGCCCGCACGGTGGCCGAGGCGCACGGGGCGGACCCGGACCTGGTGGGCCATGCCATTGCATTGACCGACGCGTTCAACGTCGCGCGCATCCTCGAGACCGAGGGCGTACAGGGCCTTAAAAAGATCCAACTGCAACCCCTCGTGCCGGTGCGCCCCGCGCTGTGCGGCAACCGCACCACCAAGGACATCGAGCGCTACCCCGTGTGGGTCGAGCGCAAGTACGATGGCATCCGCATCATGGCGCACAAGTCGACGGGGGGCGCGGGCTCGGTGCTCGTCGGGGCGTACACCCGGCGGCGGTCGGATTGGCTCGAGCTGATGCCCGGGTTCGACATGACCCTGAAGATGATCCCCGCCCGCAGCGCGATCATCGACGGCGAAATCTACGGCAGCACCGTCAGCGGCCACGGCGTGCGGCCGGCGACGGTCTACGAGCTGTACACCACCATGACCGGCGATACCCCCGGCCGGGTCAACCTCCGCTATGCCGCGTTCGACCTTTTGTACCTCGACGGGCAGGACCTCACCGACCTGCCGCTGTCCGAGCGCCGGCGGCGGCTGGGGCTGTTGCTCGCCCCGCTCCAGGGGGCGTATCTGCCCGTGCCGGTGGGCTTCGCCGATGGCCAGCTCGCCCAGAGCCCCGACGACGTGAAGCGCCTGTACGAACACTTTCGCAACCAAGGGTACGAAGGGGTCATCGTCAAGGACCTGAATCGTCCATATACATTGGCGCAGCGGGACCCCACCTGGTACAAGCGCAAGCCCGAGCTCACCTTGGACCTCGTGCTCATCGGGGCGGTGTTCGCCGTGACCCAAAAGACCAACGTCGGCATGTTCGGCTCGTACGTCATCGCCGCCCGCAACCGCGACGGCACCTTCGAGGACGTGGGCGACGTCGCCGGCATCGATCAGCTGCGCGAGGCCGACATCCAGGCGGAGATCATGCGCGAGGGGCTGCTCACCGGCCGCCGCATCGAGCGCGCCTCGGCGTCGGGGGCGCGCCCCGGGGTCGAGCTCAAGCCGTCCATCGTGGTCACGGTGAAGTTTGAGGGCATCACCAAGGACAACACCACCGGTCGGCTTTCGTTGCGCGGGCCCAAGCTCGCCTACATCCGCGCGGACAAGGCGCCCCAAGAGGCGGATTTGGTCTCGTCCCTCGACGAACTCTACGTCCGCCAGCGCATGGCCTGACCTGGCGGGTCAGATCCGGTCTGGCCCTTGTCGCTGACCGGCCGGTGTCTATTGCCGGACAATCCACAACATACGCAGGGCGTGCCCTGGAAGAGAGGAGAGGGAAGATGGACTTCCATGTTTCGTTTCGTCACTTTCAAAAGAGTTCTGCGGTGGTGGAGCGCGCGGAAAAACGCGCCCGCCGCCTGTGTGAGCGCTTCGATCCAGCGGGGCAGGTCCGGGCCGTGTTCGACACCGACGGCCCTGGCTACCGGCTGGATTTGACCGCCAGGCTGCGGGGGGAGCACCTCGCCGCCCGCGGTCGCGACCACGATGTGTATCGCCTCGTCGACGACGTGTTCAACCGCTTGGCCCGTCAAGCCATGCGACTGCATGACCGGCAGACCGCGGCGGTGGTCTGACCCCGACGTCATGCTCGTGTCCCGTCTCCCGACGGGGCACGGGCTGATCTGGGGGCGTGCATTCCCACGAGCGCACCCGCCGCCGATGTGGCAACACTGACGCCTGCGCGGCTCGACGTCGTGGTCGATGGACCGTTTGTCCGTCCCAGACCGTCTCTGAGATCCGCGCGGGTTCGTGACGATACAGAGCACACAAGCATCTTGTTGGTTGGACCAATGGTCCTGGTGTGGTTGGAGGTGGGTGATGGAAGGTTGGAACTGGCAGGCGATTTGGAATGGCATGACCGCGGGCTGGCCCGGGGTGTCGAACGACAAGCCCCCGCAGAAAAATCCGCGGCGGCGGGAAAAGCCGACGACACGGGTCGCGGGCTAAATCCGACCCTTTCGTGCGTGGAATGTCAGCCTGGGCTGGTTGCGGTGCCGCAACCGGCCACGTACGTGTTGGACCATGCGGCGACATCTGATGTGTTTGGGGCTCGTCGGAGCCATGGCCTGCGCGGACGGCGTGCCTTTGGCCGACGCAGGCGGGGACCAGGACGCAGGCGGACAGACGGCGACCGATGGCGGCGCGGGGGGCGGTGACGCCGACGCCCACGCCACGGGGCCGGACGACGCAGGCCCGTTCGACACCGGAAGCCCGGTCGACGCGGGGAGCCCGGTCGACGCCGGGAGCGACGTCATCGACGCGGGACTTGGCTTCGATGGGGGCGCGGTGGGGCCCGACGGCGGTGGCCCCGGCGCGCCCGATGCGGGGGGAGGCAGCCCCGATGCCGGGCCGGTGGTGGTGGACCTCGCGGTGTCGGTGCTCAGCTACAATGTGGCTGGCCTGCCGTTCGGCCTGTCCAGCGCCGACCCCGCGGTGAACACCGTGCTCATCAGCCCCTTGCTCAACCCGTACGACATGGTGCTGGTGCAGGAGGACTTCGGCTACCACGACGACCTCGCGTCCGCGGTCACGCTGCCCCACGCCAGCGAACCGATGCAGACGAGCCTGACCGATTCCATCGGGGACGGGCTCAACCGGTTCTCGGCGTCGTGGTTCGTGGGCTTTGAGCGCCACGCCTGGGAACAATGCAATGGCTTTGTCTCGGCGGCCAACGACTGCTTGACCAAGAAAGGGTTCTCGGTGGCCCGGCATGAGGTCGCGCCCGGGGTCTTCGTCGACGTGTACAACGCGCACTTCGACGCCGGCCGGGGCGATGGCGACCACGACGCGCGGGACGCGCAGGTGGCCCAGCTGTTGGCCCACATGGCCACCTACTCGGCCAACCAGGCGATCGTGCTCGGCGGGGACACCAACATGAACGACGAGGACGAGGACACGTTCACCACGTTGCTCGACGGGGCGGGGCTGACCGACGCGTGCCGGGCCTTGGCCTGCGGGGACGAGTACCGCATCGATCGGGTGCTCTACCGGTCGAGCGCCGCGCTCACCATCGCGGCCACCGCGTGGTCACTGCCCGCGGGGTTTGTCGATGACCAGGGCGAGCCCTTGAGCGATCACGAGCCCGTCGAGGTCGCGCTCACGATCTCGTCCCCGGACTGACCCGGCGCCGGCGCCCGCGGGGTCGCCCCGGTCAGGCACCGCCGGGCCAACCCCACGAGCGCTTCTTGCAACGCGAGCGGGCGCACCACCTCGAACGGCACGCGCAGCAGGCAGAGATACAGCGCCATCCAGTCGAGGTCCTCCCCGCTGAACACCATGCGCCACCGGCCGTGCCCCGCGGGCTCCACCGGTCCGCGCAGGGTCATGCCCAAAAGCTCGTCCTCGGTGGCGGTGAGCACGACCTCGGCCTCGATGGGCCAGGCCCGGGTCACGAGCGAACCCGCGACATAGGCGACCAGGTCCTCCGCGGGCAGGGCGCGCGGCGCATACGCCTCCTCGACGACGAGGCTGCTCGCGTCCACCCGGTCCACGCGGAAGGTGCGCCAATCGGCCCGGGCCCGATCCCAGGCGAACAAGTACCAATGCTCATGGACAAAAACCAGGCGGTGGGCCTCGGCCTCGCGCGTCCCGTGCGCGCCGTCCCGGCGCCGGTAGCCGAACCGCACCACCCGCGCGCGGTCGCAGGCCTCGGCGAGGTCGACCAGCAACGGCGCGTGCACCCGGGTGGGCCGGGCCGCGTCCATCTGCACCGCGCGGGACATCGCGGACAGGCGTGACCGCAGCCGGCGCGGCATCACCGCTTCGAGTTTGGACAGGGCCCGCACCGCGGCTTGTTCAAGCCCGCCGAGGGGGCCGGTGGCGCTCAGCCGCAACCCGAGCGCCACCGCCGCGGCCTCCTCGTCGTCGAACGGCATCGGCGGCACCCCGCGCCCGGGCCCGAGCCGATAGCCCCCGCCCACCCCGGGGGCCGCGTCGATGCGGTACCCGAGGCTGCGCAACCGATCGATGTCGCGCCGCAGGGTGCGGTCGGTGATCTCGAGCGCGTCACAGAGGGACGCGCCTTCCCAAAACCGGCGCTCGCCGAGCAGGCGCAACAGCCGCAACAGCCGGGCGGACGTATCCAGCATCCCGCCACGCTATTGCGGACAGAAAATGTCCGCAATGGGTCGTACACCCAGAGGCGCGTTTAAACCCCCGTCGAAGGAGGACGAGATGACCGACAACCACCAAGATGCCCCCGCGCCCACCCTGCACGGCGCCTGCAAATGTGGCGCGATGCACTTTGAGGTCGAGCTGGACCTGGCGAAGGGCACGACCCAGTGCAACTGCACGTTCTGTCGCAAGAACGGGTGGTGGGGCACGATCGTCAGCCCGGACAAGTTCCGCCTCACCCAGGGCAAAGACCCCACCGGGGCCGAGGCCGATGCCTGGGTGCGCTGCCCGGCCTGTCAGACCCTGGTGTGCGGGCGCGGCGACGTGGCCGAGCTGGGCGGGCCCTTTGTGTCCGTGAACGTGCGGGCCCTCGACGACGTGTCCCTCGACGGGGTGCCCATCGTGTACCTGGACGGCGCGTCGAACACCTGGGAGGTCAAAGGCCAGGCGATCTACACAAGTCCGTTCGGCGGGTGAGCGGGGGAGGCGGGCCGACCGTCAGGCTCTACGACGGCGGCCCTCCACTTTTTTTTTGAGTCGTGCCTCGGGGGGCTGGGGGCGCGGGGCCCGCACGTAGGCGTCGGCCAACGCGGTCGCGTCGGTGCCCTTGAGCTGCTTTTTCGACACCGTGAACAGGAACGACACGTAGTCGAGCATGAGCTCGGCCACCTTCTCCCACGCGTGTTCGCTCGCGGTGGGGGCGGTGAGCCAGCTGACCATGTCCGCGGGGGGGAGGGTGAGCGCGCTGAAGTGCTCGAGCCCGTCTTTGAGGATGCGATCCCGGGCCCGGTTGCGGCGGCCGAAGAGGTTGGTGGCGCGCAGGTTGGTGGCGAGGAACAGCTCGGTGAGGGGCAACATCGCTTCGGCCCCCCGCACCGAGGTGCGGAGGCTGGTGGCGTCGTCGCGGAGGCGTTCGACCCGGCCGAGCCCGGCGCGGCTGTGGGCCAAAAAGCCGAAGTCGTTGTCGTTGACGTCGGCCATGCCGACCCCGAGGAAGCGGTCGAGGGCGCGGCTCCATTCGCTCTCGAGGCGCTCGTCGGTCTGCTCGAGCAGCTCGTACAGCTCGCTGTCCCATTGGTCTTCGTCGTCGAACAGATCGAGCTCGGCGGGGGCGACGTCCTCGAGGGTGGGCTCTTCGAAGCTGCCTTCGGACAGGCGCGGGTCGAGGGCGGCGAGACGGTGTTCGAGATCGTGAAACAGCGCGCCGAGGTAGTCGTCGTCGCCGATCAGGCGTTCGATGGGGCGGCGCCCGTCGGTGCCACGGGGCATGTCGCAGTAGTCGCGCATCACCGGCACCAGGGTGATGAACTCGTCTTGAAAGCGGCTGTCCCCTTTTTTCCCGAGGTCGAAACAGATCAAACAGGCCGCGGCCTGGCTCTTGAGGCCGCCTTTTTGGCGCAGGGCCTCGAGGTAGGCGTACAGCCGCCACTTGTCGTGATGGAACGCGTAGCAGAGCTCCAGGATGTCCTCGACCTCCAGCTGCCGGGCCTCGTTCACCAGCGCGCGCAACGCCGCCTCGGAGGGGGGCGGCCGGGTGGGCAGGGGCGGGGGGGAAGGCATTTGGAGGAGACTAACGTACACCCGGCCGCGGTGACGAGGGCGCCTCGTTTGCACGGTTTTGATCCAGTGGGGTTTGATCCATGCTGCGCCCGCGGAGGTGACCATGGAGCCGATGTCCAAAGACGCGTTGCTGAGCTGGGTGGAGGCGCAAGAGCTGCCGGCGGTGAAGGTCGCGGTGACCGACCTCGATGGCATCCTGCGCGGCAAATACATGTCCAAGGACAAGTTCAAGAGCGCGGTCGAGAAAGGCTTTGGCTTTTGCGACGTGGTGCTCGGGTGGGACAGCAGCGATCAGCTGCTCGACAATGTCACGTTCACCGGGTGGCACACCGGGTACCCCGACGCCGAGGTTCGTTTGGTGCCCGAGACCGCGCGAAAGGTGGTGGTGGCCGACGACGAGGTCTTTGTGCTCGGCGAGTTCGTGGGCCGGGCCGAGGCGATCTGTCCCCGGGGCACGTTGCGCCGCGTGCTGCAGAAGGCGTCGGACATGGGCTACGGGGTGATGGCGGGGTTCGAGTACGAGTTCTTCGTGTTCGACGAGACCCCGCAGACGGCGGCGGAAAAAGGGTACCGCAACCTCAAGCCGCTGACCCCGGGGAGCTTCGGCTATTCCCTGTTGCGCAACACGCTCTACTCAGATTTTTACCAGGACCTGCTGGCGATGGGCGAGCAGATGCGCCTCGACATCGAGGGCCTGCACACCGAGACCGGTCCCGGCGTGCTCGAGGCCGCCCTCAGCGTGACCGAGGGGCTCGAGGCCGCGGACCGGGCGGTGATGTTCAAGACCTTCAGCAAGGTCCTCGCCCAAAAGAACGGCCTGATGGCGACGTTCATGGCCAAGTGGAACAACAGCGTGCCCGGCCAGTCCGGCCACCTGCACCTGTCGCTCCTGGATACAAAATCGGGTGACAATGTCTTTTACAAAGAGGGCGCGGCCCACTCGATGAGCGATGCCCAGCGTTGGTTTGTCGGTGGGCAACAGAAGCTGCTCCCCGAGCTGTGCGCGATGGTGGCCCCCACCGTCAACAGCTACACCCGGTTGGTGCCCGGCTTCTGGGCCCCGATCAACGCCACCTGGGGGGTCGAGAACCGCACGTGTGCGTTGCGCGTCATTCCGGGGTCCAAAAAAGCCCAACGCGTCGAGTTCCGCATCGGGGCCGCCGACGGCAACCCCTACCTGGTGTTGGCCGCGGCCCTGCTCGCGGGGCTCTGGGGCATCGAGCACAAGGTGGAGCCCGGCCCCATGGTCGAGGGCAACGCCTACGCGGATCCCAAGGGCGCGCCCTCGCTCCCGGCCACGTTGTTCGAGGCCGCGGGCCGGCTGCGGGGCTCCGAAGCGGCCCGGGCGGGGCTGGGCGATGCCTTCGTCGAGCACTTCGCCGCGTCCCGCGAATGGGAAGAGCGCGAGTTCCGCAAGCACGTGACCGATTGGGAACTGAAACGGTATTTCGAGATCATCTGAGCCATCCGAAAGGCGGCCGCACATGAGCCAGACGTTGACGATCAAATCGCCCATCGACGGGCGGGTGGTGGGCGAGCTCCCCCTCGCGGACGAGGCGGGCATCGAGGCCACGCTGCAAAAAGCCCGCGAAGGGTTTCGGGCCTGGAAAGAGACCTCGCTCGAGGAGCGCCTCGCGCTGTGCGGCCGCTTCATCGACGCGCTGATGGCGGATCAGGCCGCGAGCGCCGACGAGCTGACCCGGCAGATGGGCCGGCCCATTCGCTACACGCCCAAAGAGATCGCCACCGCCGCGGACCGGGCCCGGACCATGATGGACCTCGCCCCCGCGGGGCTCGCCGACGTCGAGGTCGAACAGTCCGCGGCCTGGGGCAAGTACATCCGGCGCGAACCGGTGGGCCCCGTGCTCGTGGTCCCGGCCTGGAACTACCCCTACCTCATCGCGGTGAACAGCGTCGTGCCCGCCCTGCTCGCGGGCAACAGCGTGATCCTCAAACACAGTTCGCAAACCGCGCTGGTGGCCGAGCGCATCGCGGCCGCGCTGGACAAGGCGGGCCTGCCCGCGGGCGTGCACAATGTCGTTCACACCAGCCACGCGCTGACCGAGAAGATGGTCGGCGATGACCGGGTGGCGTTCGTGGCCTTCACCGGCTCGGTCAAGGGCGGACACGAGATGGTCCGCGCGGCGAAAGACCGTTTCATCGGGTGCGGGCTCGAGCTGGGCGGCAAAGACCCCGCCTACGTGCGCGAAGACTGCGCGTTCGATTTCACCGTCGAGAACTTGGTGGACGGGTCGTTCTTCAACTCCGGACAAAGCTGCTGCGGCATCGAGCGCATCTACGTGCACCGGTCGCTCTACGACCGCTTCGTGGAGAAGTTCGTGGCCTTGACCAATGACTACACATTGGGCGACCCCCTCGACGAGCAGACCACGCTCGGGCCCATGGCCAAACAGGGCCAAGCCGAGTACGTGCGCGACGAAATCAAAAAGGCGGTCGCGGCCGGGGCCACCGCCCACGTCGACGAGAAGAAGTTTCCGCTGGCCCAGAGCGGCTCGCACTACTGCGCGCCCCAGGTGCTCACCGGCGTGGACCACTCGATGTCGGTCATGACCGAAGAGACCTTCGGCCCCGTGGTCGGGATCATGCCCGTGAACGACGACGACGAAGCCGTGCGCCTGATGAACGACAGCGTCTACGGCCTCACCGCCAGCGTGTGGACCGAGGACGCGGACGCGGCGGTGGCGATCGGCAACCGGGTCGAGACGGGCACGTTTTTTCAGAATCGCTGCGACTACCTCGACCCGGCCCTGGCCTGGGTGGGGGTCAAAGACACGGGACGGGGCTGCACCCTCTCGCGGCTCGGGTACGAACAACTCACCCGGCCCAAGTCGTACCACCTGCGCAAACAAGGAGCGGGGTCATGACCGCACAACACGGCAAATGGAACTACCCGACCACGGTGCACTTCGGGGCCGGCATCGTCAGCAGTCTGCCCGAGCTGTGCCGGGGCCGCGGAATCGGTCGCCCGTTGGTGGTCACCGACGAGGGCCTGGCCGAGACAGAGATGGTGCACGAGTTGGTGCGCCACCTGTCGGGGTCGGGCCTGCGCCCGGGGCTGTTCTCCGATGTGCAGGGCAACCCCGTGGGCAAGAACGTCGACGATGGGACCGCGGTCCTGAAAGAGGGCGAACACGACGGGGTCGTGGCCATCGGCGGGGGCTCGGCCCTGGACGTGGGCAAAGCGATTGCGTTGATGGCGGGGCAGGACCGCCCCCTCTGGGACTTTGAGGACGTGGGCGACAACTGGCTGCGGGTCAACGAGGCCGGGGTGCTCGACACCATCGCCATCGCCACCACCGCGGGCACGGGCTCGGAGGTGGGGCGCTCGAGCGTGATCACCAACGAGGCCGAGACCCGCAAGATCATCATCTTTCACCCCAAGATGATGCCTGCAGTGGCATTGTGCGATCCCGAGCTCACCATCTCGTTGCCCAAGCACCTCACCGCGGCCACGGGCATGGACGCGATGTCACACAGCCTCGAGGCCTACTGCGCCACCGGCTTTCACCCCATGGCCGACGGCATCGCCACCGAGGGCATCCGGCTGGTGCGCAAGTCGCTCAAGACCGCGACCTTCGAGCCCGACAACCTCGAAGCCCGGGCGGACATGCTCGCGGCTTCGCTCATGGGCGCGACCGCGTTCCAGAAGGGGCTCGGGGGCATGCACGCGTTGTCGCACCCCATCGGCACCCACCTGCACAAACACCACGGCCTCATCAACGCGGTGATGATGCCCTACGTGCTCGCCTACAACAAAGGCGTCATCGAGGAGCGCATCGAGCGCCTGGCCGCGGCCATCGGCTTGCCCGACGTGAGCTTCACCGGCTTTTTGCGCTGGGTGCTCGACCTGCGCAAAGAGCTCGGCATCGTGCACACCGCGGCCGAGCTCGACATGACCGAGGACCACATCGACCTGTTCTCGTCGATGGCCGAGCAAGACCCGGCGGGCTTTGGCAACCCCATCAAGCTCACCAAGGCGCGGTACCAGGAGCTGTACCGCGCGGCGTTGTCCGGCACGCTGCCCGCGGCCGCCCAACCCTGATGCGCCCGGGCGCGTCGTCGCCGGTCAAGGCCGGCTTCTGGGCGTGTCTGCCCGCGGGGCTGGGCTCGATCCCCTTCGCGGTGGTGGTGGCGGTGGGCGCGGCGGAGGCCGGGCTCACCCCTGCAGAGACATTGGGAATGTCACTGATCGTGTTCGCGGGGGTGGCCCAGCTCGCGGCGGTGGAGCTGTTGCGCACGGGGACCCCCGGGCTCGTCATCGTGGGGGTCACCGTCCTCATCAACCTGCGGTTCGTGCTCTACAGCGCGACCTTGCGCGGTTGGTTTGCCGACGTGGGCCGCGGCGGGCGGGTGGCGTCGGCCCAGCTTTTGACCGACCAGGCCTTCGCCACCACCGCGGCCGCTCACGCGCAATCGAGCGTGCCCGAGGGGCACGAGATGTTTCGCTACTACCTCGGGGCGGGGCTTTGCCAATGGTCCTGCTGGCAGGGCGGCACCGCCCTCGGGGTCGCGTTCGGCGCGCTCTTGCCGGACTCGCCGCTGTGGCGGTTTTCGGTGGCGCTGGTGTTCATTGGGCTCGGGGTGCCGGCCCTGCGCAACAAAGGCGCGGTGGTGGCGGCGGGCGCGGCCATCGTCGTCGCGGTGTTGTGCCGGGGCCTGCCCTACGGCGGGAGCATTCTCGCCGGGGCCGCGGCGGGGATGGTGGCGGGCGCGCTCTTCGACCGGGGGCAACGATGATGTGGCTGCTCATCTTCGGCATGGCCGGCGTGACGTACGCGTTGCGCGTCGTGTTCCTCGGCGGGGGCGCCGAGCAGGCGGACGGTCGCTGGGCGCGTTGGTTTCGGTATGTGCCTGCATCGGTGCTGCCCGCCCTGGCCGCTTCCGCGGTGTGGGGCGAGCCCGGGCCCGACGACGGGCGCGTGCCCCGGCTGTTGGCCGCCGCGGTGGCGGTGGGCATCGCCCAGCTCACCAAAAACACCATGGCCACGCTGTGCGCGGGATTGTTCGCCCTCTGGGCGGTGATGACATTTTGGCCGTGAAAGGCACGAGACGATGAACGCAAAATCCTTCAAGCCCGCGGGCTACCCGTCGGTCAGTCCCTACCTCATCTGCCCGAACGGGCCGGCGTCGGTCGCGTTCTTGGTCGAGGTGTTCGGCGGGAGTCTGGCGCGGCGGTTTGATCGGCCGGACGGGTCTTTGATGCACGCGGAGGTGCGCATCGACGACACGGTGACGGTGACGATCGCCGCGGAGGATTCCGCGACGCGTGGGGCAACACCTGGTGGGTCGCGACCAATGAGACTTAGTCGTCGTCGGTGCGCCGGTCCTTGAACCGCACCGGGCGGTAAGCGACGTAGTCCGGGGTCCACATCTGGTCCTTGACCCGTTCGCGGGCTTTTTCGAGGCTGAGCCGTTCGCCCACGCCCTCCTCGCCGGCCTGGACCGCGACCCGGGCTGCGATCTCGGCGGAGATGTCGCGCAGCTGGGTCAAGCTGGGAAAGAGCGCGCCCTGGTCGAGGTCTTCGTCGCTGACCTTGTGTGCCAATGTATCTGCAGCAACCGTGAACATCGCGTCGGTGACCTCGCTGGCGTCGGCGATGAGCGCGCCGAGACCCACCCCGGGGAAGATGTACACGTTGTTGCCCTGGCCGATGCGGTGGGTCTTGCCGTTGTACTCGACGGGGTCGAAGGGGCTGCCGGTGGCGACCACGCAGCGGCCGTCGGTCCACTTGAAGAGGTCTTCGGGCACCGCTTCGCTGTTGGCGGTGGGGTTGCTGAACGGGAAGATCGCGGGGCGGTCGACCGCGCTGGCCATGGCCCGCACGACCTCCTCGGTGAACGAGCCCGGCTCCCCGGAGGTGCCGATGAGCACCGTGGGTTTGACCTTTTTGACCACGGTCAAGAAGTCATCGTCCGCGCGCAGGCCGATGGCCTCGGCGTGGCGGGTGGGGATGACGAACTCACGCTTGTGGGCGTCGTCGATCTTGCGTCCCTCGACGAGCGGTCCCTTGCTGTCGATGAGCACGATGCGCGACGCGACCTCGTCCGCGGCCACCCCCGCGCGGATGAACGCGTCACGCAGCTGACGGCCGATGCCGACCCCGGCGGCGCCGGCCCCGAGGGTGACCACCCGCTGTTCGCTCATGGGCACACCGGTCTTGCGGGCCGCGGCCATGACCCCGGCGAGGGCGACCGCGGCGGTGCCTTGGATGTCGTCGTTGAAGCTGAGCAGCCGCTTCTTGTAGCGGTCGAGCAGGCGGAAGGCGTTGCCCTTCTTGAAGTCCTCCCATTGCAGCAACGCGGCGGGGAAGCGGCGCTTCACCGCCTTGACGAACTCCTCGATGAGCTCGTCGTAGCGCTCGCCGCGCAGCCGCTTGTGCGGCCAGCCCACGTAGTAGGGGTCGTCGAGCCGCTCTTGGTTGTCGGTGCCGACGTCGAGGCTGATGGGCAACACCTGGCTCGGGTGAATGCCCGCGGCCACGGTGTAGAGCGCGAGCTTGCCGATGGGGATGCCAATGCCCCCCGCGCCTTGGTCGCCGAGGCCGAGGATGCGTTCGTTGTCGGTGACCACGATGAGCCGGATGTTGTGGTGCGGCCAGCTCGCGAGCACCTCGTCGACGCGGCCCTGGTCGTCGGGGGTGATCCACATCCCGCGCCCCCGGCGGAAGATGCTCGAGAACAGCTGGCAGGCTTTGCCCACCGTGGGCGTGTACACGATGGGCGCGAACTGCTCGATGTGCTCGTGCAGCAACCGGTAAAAGAGCGTCTCGTTGCGGTCTTGGAGCGCGGCCAGGCCGATGTACTGCTCGAGGGGGTCGGTCTTGCGCATCAACCGCCGGTAGGCGCGCGCGACCTGCTGGTCGATGGTGCTCACGATGTGGGGGAGCATGCCGTGCAGCTTGAACTGCTCCCGCTCGTCGTGGCTGAAGGCGGTGCCCTTGTTGTACATGGCGTGGGCGAGCAGCTGGTCGCCCCGGTAGGGGCAGTCCACGACGGGGCGACCCTCGTCGTCTTTTTCCACCCGGTACTGAAACGGCTTCATCCAAAACCCCCAGGACGACGAGGCTGTCACGGGGGCAGGGGGCGTTCAACCGTCGAACCGGGCACCGCCGGCGCCCCAGTGTGATTGCGCAACGCGTTAGGTGCGGCGCGTTGAACGGGCGGGGCCAGCGAACATGACGCGGCCGGTCACGTCCGGCGGGCCATCTTCTCCAGAATCTGCACCTTGGCCAGCGGCCCGATGACGACGATGACCGCGCCCGCGGAGAGCACGGTGTCGCTGGCCGGCGAATACACAAAGTCACGTTCGCCGAAACGTTTCATCGCTACCACGAGCAGACCGACGCGCTCGCCGATGCGGCTCTCGAGGATGCGTTTGCCGGCCAGTTCGCTGCCTTCTTCGATGGTGCACTCCGCGACCCGGGCTTCCCCCGCGGTGCGCAACATCGCGTCGAGGAAGTCGACCACGTGGGGGCGCAGCGCTTGTGACGCGATGCGCATCCCGCCGATGTACGTCGGGCTGACCACGTGGGACGCGCCCGCGGCGTTGAACTTCCCCACCGAGTCATGCTCCACGCACTTGGCAATGATGATGAGCTCGGGGACCACGTACCGGGCGGTGACCACGAGAAAGAGGTTGTCTTTGTCGTTGCCCAGCACCGCCACCAGCTTGTTGGCGCGTTCGATCCCGGCTTTGCGCAGCACTTCCTCGTCGGTGGCGTCGCCTTCGATGTACGGAAACTGCCCGTGTACATCGAGGGCGTGTTCGAGGTGGTCGCGGTCGCTGTCGATGACCACAAAGTCGGCCCCGGACTGTGCGTGCTCCTCGATGACGTGCGTGCCCGTGGCCCCGGCGCCGCAGATGATGGTGTGTCCGCGCAGACCTTCGATGATGCGTTCCATGCGCGCCTCCCGAAACAACCGGCCGAGGTAACCCTCGACAAAAAACGCGGTGAGCGACGACACCGAGTAGAGGGTGGCCCCCATCCCGCTGACGATCAGGATCATCACGTAGATTTTTCCGCCGGGATACTGCGACACCCCGATGGTGTCGCCGTAGCCGACGGTGGTCAGCGTAATGCTGGTCATGAACGCGCACTCGAGCAAGCTCCAGTCCTGCCCATAGAAGCGGCCCAACATCCAAAACCCGAGGGTGCCCCCGAGGAACACGATGAGCAAAAGGCCGAAGGGCTGAGCCGTCCGCGCGAACAGCTGGATCGGCACCGACAGGCGACGCCTGACCCAATGCCACACCATCGCTGCGATGGCGCGCAGGTCGCGGCCTTGCTCGGGCGCGTCAGGGGGCGGGGGGGCCTGCACCGGCGCGTTCACCCCGCGGTCCCCACGATCTGCAGATCGGGGGCGAGCAGGTACCCGGCGTCCCGCGTGAACAGGTACTCCTCGAAGCCCAGCTTTCGCAGGGTGCGGATCGCGGCGTAGACCCGCGCGGGCCCGGCGTCGGCCACGATGCGTTGCCCCGGCCAGCCCGCCTCGATGAGCTGGGGCACGTCGAGGGGGGTGGGGGGCTCTTTGTCGTGGGCCTCACACAGGGCGAGCAGGATGAGGCGCAGGGGGCCCCGCCGGGAGAGGTCGATGTTGGTGCCGTCGGGGAGCACGACCTGGCGGCCGGCTTCGCCGATGAGCAGCGCGGGCCGGTCGTCGCTGGTCTCCGCCGCGCGGGCCGTGGCCTTGTGGAAGTACCGCTGGGCCGCGGCCACGTGAGCACCGGGACCCAGCTCGTCGGGGACCTCCACGCTCTCGCCCCGCAGGGCGGCCACGGCCCGGGTGAGCACCGCCACCACCGCCCGGGGCGCGGGGTGCGAAAAGTGGCTCGCCGCCTCGCGGGCCGCGCTCAGGCGCTCGTCGGCCTCGGCCGAGCGGCCGGCCTTCTCGTCGAGCACCGCGAGGTACGCCCCCGCCCAGGTCGCGCTGAGCACGTCTTGCTCCTCGTTGGCCAAGACCTCGGCCTCGCCGAGCAGCATGCGCGCCTCGTCGTCGCGGTCGCGGAACAGCGCCGCCACTCCCAAGCCGCAGGTCGCGTACACAAACAGCCGGGCATCGCCCGCGCCTTTGGCCTGGTCCGCGGCCTGGACCATCAACGGCTCCGCCCGGTCGCCGTCGCCTTGGGCGAGGGCGGCGAGCCCGAGATTGACCAGCACCGGGCCGGTGGGGGCGCCGACCTGTTCGTAATGTTCCTGCGCGCGGTCCAGGGCATAGCGGGCGGCGTCGACCCGGCCGGCGTCGAGGCGCGCGGTGCCGAGGTTGAGCCAGGCCCGCCCAATGGGCCAAGGGTCGTTGGTGAGCGAGATGGTGCGCCGGGTGTACCCCTCGGCCCGGGCGAGGTCGCCCCCGATGGCCGCGCAGGCCGCGAGGCGCACCGCGGCGGCGGCCTCGCGGTCCTTGTCCCGCCGGGCGGCGAAGCCCGCCTTGGCCTCGACGAGGGTCGTGGCCGCCTCGTCGGTCTTGCCCTGCAGGGACAACACCATGCCCCGGGCCAGACCCACCGCGGGGTGGGCCGCGAACGGGCCGGGCACGTGGTCGAGCAGGTCCTGGGCGCGCCCGCCGTCGCCGCAGACCTGGTCGAGTTCGATCTCGGCCGCGTACAGCTCGGCCGCGAGGTCGGGCTCGAGGTCTTCGCCGTCGGTGAGCCGCACGTCCTCGACGAGGTCGCGCAGGGGGCGAATGGGCCCGTGGATGTGCGCGAGCCGGGCCAAGGCCAGGGCCGCGCGGGCCCGGCCGGTGCCGTCCGCGCCATGCCGGGCCACGTCGAGGAGGTTCTCGCGTTCGTGGGCGAGGCTGCGCCGGCCCTCTTGGGAGCTTTGGGTCCACGGGGCGTCGGGCCGGGCGAAGTAGGCGGCCATTTTCGCGTGTACGGCCGCGGCCCGGCCGGACTGCTCGAGCCGAGATCGGGCATAGCTCCACAGCGGCGGGGGCATGCGGAACCGCAGGCTCGACGGGTCCGGCGCGTAGGGCACCAGCACCGACTTGCGCTTGAGCCCTTGGATCATGTCCACCGCCCAGCCCACCGCGGGCGTGGGGGTGTAGACCGCTTCGGCCCCGTCGATGGAAAAGCCCCCGGGGAACACCGACAGGTCCATCAACGCCTGCTGCTCGCCCTCGTCGCACAGCTCCCAGGAAAACCCGATCGCCGGGGCCAGGGGCATGCCCGGCTCCCCGCTCGCCGAGAGCGCGGCTTCGACCCGCTCGCGCAGGTCTTGGATGCGCAAGACGTCGGCCCGGGCCGCGCACAGCGTGATCGCCAGCGGGTGGCCGGTGAGGGCCCGCACGATGGCGCGCACGTCGCCGCGCTCGTCGTCGGTGAGCGGGGGGCGAATCTGCCCGGTGGCGCGCTCGAACAACGCCACCGCGCTGTCCTCGTCGAGCCCCCCGAGGGCGAGCTCGGCCTCCTTGGGCACGTTGAGCTTCTCCGGCCCGGTGAGCACGACCTGGACCTTGTCGTGGGCCTTTAGCACCCCGGGGACCGTCTCGGCGACCTGGGCGCGGACCCGGTCGATGCCGTCGAACACCAACACCAACGAGTCGCGCAATGACAATGCAGCGTGGGCCTGGGTCCAGATCGCCTCCCGGTCGGCGAGCGGCCGGTAGGAAAGCCCCAGGGCCTCGGCCACCGCGGCGGCGAGCTCGTCGGGGTCGGTCGCCTTGGCACAGTCGACCACGAGGGTGTCTTCCCCCTCGAGCACCGCCCGCATGAACGTGCTCTTGCCCACCCCGGCGGGCCCGGTGATCGAGACCAGCCGGTGCCCCGCCCGGAGCGCGGTGAAGCGCTCGCGCTCGGGTGCACGCCCCAACAAGGGAGGAGCGGCGTGTGCAGCAGCGCGTTGCATGAGGCTGTCATACCCCGCCCGGCGCCCGGTGAATACCCGGCGCCGGCGTCAGAATCGGGAGATGAGCTGGGCCTGCACCCCCGAGAACGCGGGGAACTCCCGGCACACCCCGGCGATGCACTTGATGCCCCCGCGCTGGGTGCCGGCGGTGCCCCGGAAGGTGAAGTGGCGGTTGATTTCAGCGTTGAGGATCAGCGCGTAGAACACGTTGCGCACGTCGGGGGAGGGGTCGAACGTGTCGTAACCGAGCTCAAAGGTGAGCCCCCCCAGGCCCGCGCGTTCGATGCCCAAAAACGTCGAGCCGAACAGGTACCGCCGCCCCTCGAGGGTGCGGAACCAGGTCTGGGTCACGAGGTGGAGGGCGAAGTCCCAGCCCAGGGCCTGCAGGTAGTCCACATCGAGGTGCACGATGGTCTTGATGGGGATGGGTTGGGCCGGCTGCTGCTCGTGGCGGTACCCGGAGGCGATGGCGATGCGGGACGCGCCCCCGTTGTATTGCATCGACATACCGCCGAAACCATGAAACTGCACGACCTGAGCGGGGTCAAGGTAGTCGTTGAGCCGCAACATCACGTTGCCGTAGATGAGGAGGTTGAGCGGGAGGTAGAAGTACTCCAGGCGGACCCGGCCCCCGACGGTGTTGCGGTTGTTGAGCACCTCTTGGTCGATGCGCTCGAGGGTGGGGGGGCGGTTGTAGTTGAAGCGGCTGCCCAGGGCGGTGTTGCGGCTCCCCTTTTGTTCGAACTGGTTGAGGAGCATGCCCTCCGTGAACAGGGTGAAGTCCCAGACCCGGGTCTCGGTCTGCAGGTAGAGGGCGGACCCGGGCTGAAAGTCGCCCGCCAGGGAGCGTTCTTGGGCCGCGACCTCGAGGTACACCCCGAACCAGTCCGCCAATGTGGATGCATCGATGTAGGCTCCGCCGTTGACGGTGAAGTCCAGGCTCTCGTCGATGAGTCGCTCCTCGGGCTGGTTGTACAGGCCGTAGACCCCGGTCTTGAGCCGGGGGGTGGCGGTGAGTTGATACAGGCCCCCGGCCAACAGGTCTCGCTTGTCGGCCACGAACCGCCGGCTGATGGCGTCGGTGTTGGCGGTGTTGGCCCGCCCCGCGAACAATGTGACTGTGTGGGCCTGCGACCGGTAGGACGCCTTGGCCCCGAAGATCGAGATGTCCACCCCCGCTTCTTGTTGCTTGCGGATCGAGAGCACAAAACCTCGGCCAAATTGTTCATAAAAATCGCCCACTTCGAGCGTGAAGTCGCCGAGCTTGTAGCGCAGGGCGGCGCGCTCGAGCCGGATTTGGCTCACGTAGCCATCATCGGGCGGCCACAAAAACCCGAACCCGTCGATGCGGGCGGTGGCGTCCACCGGGCCCGCGCCTCCCTGGATGTTCATCCGGTCGAAGATCGCCCCGTAGTTGTCGTCCGCGTCGTTGCTGTTCAGGTTGTCGGTCCGGTATTCCACCGACGAGGTGTTGGTGACGCTGAGGTGCACGTCATCGTCGGCGCGAACCGATGACCCGCCGAGCCCGAAAAGGGCGCAGCCCAGGAGCCAGGCACCGGGGCACCCCCGTCGGGCGGTGGGCACGAGATCCTATTTCTCGTGCAGAAGGGCCTTGATGACCTTGAGGTATTTCTTCTCGTCGCCGCTGGAGTACCCCTCATGGGCGAAGGCCTTCTGGCCGTGGCGATCGATGAACAATGTATAGGGATTGTTGCCCCGCGGGTTGAGCTGGCTCAGCAGCTCGCCGGACACATCGTGGATCACCGGCATGGTGAACTTGCGCTGCTTGACCACGGTGCGCACCCGGGACGCGGTCTCCGGCCCGTCGGTGGAGACGGCCAACACCACCAAGCCGTCGTCTTTGTACTTGTCGTAGAAGCGCTGCAGGAAGGGGAGCTCTTGCAGACAGGGCGCGCACCACGTGGCCCAGAAGTTCACGACCACCACTTTGCCCTCGAGCCCCCCGAGGGTGACGCGGTGCCCGCTGAGGTCGGTGCCGCTGAAGTTGGTGACCTTGGCCCGGGTGCTCTTCTTGGCGTCAGAGGTGCCCGCGAACAAAGCGACCGCGCACAGGCTGAGGGCGGCGAGGGCGGGGAGGAATCGGCGGATGTTGCGCATGGGGAGCCTCACAGCTTGGCGTCGATGATCGCCTCGATGGCGCTTTGGTCGAACCCGGTGCTGATGCGGAGAATTTCCATGGTGTCGAGTTCGACGATCATGTTCATCGGGGTCAGGGTGGGGTCGTAGTACACCGCCATTTCGAAGTCAGCGTCGAGCACCACCGGGATGGTGAGGGTGTATTGGTCGATCCAGCTCTGCACAAATGCGGTGTCGGGCACATCCGTGTTGTTGTCCTCAAACAACGTCACGAGCACGACCAAGCCGTCGGCGCCGTGGTTGTCGGCCAGCTCTTGCAGGGCCGGTTGCTCGTCCCGGCACGCGGTGCACCAGCCCGCGCCGGTGGAGAGGAGCAGGAGCTTGTTGTCGACGTCGGCGAACAGGTCCTCCAGGCTGAGGGCCCCACCGTCCGCGGTGGTGAAGCTGTGCGGCTCGATCACGTCGCCTTCGTCCAGGCCATAGGGCCCCTCGGGATAGGCATCGCGCCCGCTGTTGCCGTCGTCACCGGTGGTGGTGGTACAGCCGAGAGCTGCTGCCAACCACACGCACATCGCGACCTGCGCCCCACGCTTCATGTCTGCTCCTGCCCGCTGTGACGGCCTGAGGCCGCACATGTTCGATCTGGACACCCCATACGACAAAAGTTGGCGCGTGGTGACCGCCGAAAGGCCGTTGGCGGATCGGCGCGCACAGTGTACGACATTTATTCCCCTGCGTCCCCGAGGTCCCGATGAAAAAGCTGTTGTTCTTGTTCCCGTTTGTGGTGCTTTCCCTGGCCACCGCCGTGGCCTGCGACGGGGGCATTGGAGATGGGGACGGCGACGGTGATGGGGACGGCGACGGCGATGGCGACGGCGACGGCGACACCAACGGCGATGGGGACGGTGACGGCGACGGCGACACCAGCGGCGATGGCGACGGCGACGGCGACGGCGACACCAGCGGCGACGGTGATGGAGATGGGGACGGCGACGGCGACCAACCCTGCACGTACCCCACCTACGGCACCCCCTACGGGCCCGGGGATGTGATGATCCCGCTGGCGTTTGATGGCGGATTCGCCCCGAACGGAACCGCCCTCGATTCGTTCTCCCTCGAGGACTTCCACTGCAACCCGATCTACGACCAATACAACACGATGACGATCATCATCGTGGCCGAGTGGTGCCCCAACTGTCCGCAGTACGTCACCGACGTCGGCAACCAAGCCGCGGTGCTCGAGGCCAACGGTTCGCTGCTCGTGTGGCTGGTGACCGAGGACCCCGCTGGCGCGCCCACCAACCACACCCGGGCCAACAACTACATCAACGGCTACATCGGGCAGGGCGCGGGCGTGCGCGTCGGTCTGTCCGGCATGACCCCCCCGACCGGGATCAACACCCTGCTCAGCTTCGTGCCCAACGGCATGGTGATCAACCGCGCGGACATGACCATCGTCGCCCACCAAGAGCACACCGGCTACGTGGTGCCCTACAGCGACGTCACCGCCCAACCCGAGCTCGACTGGGCCGAGATCCTCAACCCCTTCATCAACCAATGCGCGGCCGACTCCGACGAGGCCAGCGAGCCGAACAACAGCCTCGAGGAGGCCGAGACGCTCGGGCTCGGCAGCTTCAACGGCGGCATTTGTGATCAGTCCGCGGACTTCTTCTACGTCGACGTGACCGGGCCGGTTCGTGTCGACTTGCTCTTCAGCCACGCCACCGGCGACCTCGACCTGCACCGCATCAACGATGCCGGCGAATCCGTGCAGCAGGCCTGGTCGGTGACCGACGACGAGCAGATGGACTTCGAAGGCCCCGCCTATGTCGCGGTCGTGGGCTACAACGGCGCCAGCGCCAACTACGAGTTCATTCTGTCCCAGCCGGAGTGATCGCCCGCCCATGACCCGCCCAGTGTCGGTTCGTTTGGCGTCTGTGCTGCTCGCCGCCCTGCTCGGGGTGGCGGGTGGTGCCATGACCGCTTGTCCCGCGGACTCTGGCGACGGGGACGGAGATGGCGACGGGGACGGAGATGGCGACGGGGACGGAGACGGTGACGGTGACGGTGACGGCGATGGAGACGGCGATGGAGACGGCGATGGAGACGGCGACGGCGACATCAGCTGTGACATGAAGTCGACGTACGTCGAGCGCATCACCGGCTTCGCGGTCGACGAAGCCGGGGTGGGCCTCGACGGGGCCCTGTCCCAAGCGTGCCTCCGGCTCAACACCGGCAACCTCGTGTGTCTCGCCCCCACCGGCACCGGGGCGGACGGGAGCTTTTCCATCGACGTGACCCCCGCGGCCCGGTGCGTGCTGCAGGCCACCGCGCGCACCTTCGTGGCCGGGGCGAACAAGACCACCGCCTACTGCCGCATGACCCTCGAGACCGACGACGAGGACACGCTTCCCGCGGCCGCGCCGTACACCCTGTACGACACCGTGCCGGCCACCACGTTGCCCCCGGTGGGCGACGCGGACGCGGTGCGGACGGTGGTGTTCGACGACGGGCTCGAGGTCGACTTCGTGCCCGGCCGGTACTTCGGCAACGCCGCGGACGACTATGACCGGTTGGCCGCGCGCCGGCTGGATCCCGCGGTTGACGACATCTGTCTGTTCGAGGACGAGGACCCCATCGACGCGGTGTACGGTTTGTCGCCCGAGGGCAACATCATCAACGGCGCGTTCGACCTGCGCATCCCCAACCACCAAGGTCTCGACCCCGGGACCGAGGTCGAGATGATTGTGCTCGGGGCGCTGTCCTGCACGCTCAACGACGCCGACCCCGACAACGGTGTCGATGCCACCGTCGTCGAGGAAGGCCACTGGGAACCGTTCGGCATCGGCACGGTCTCCGCCGACGGCGCGACGATCGAAGCCGCGGGGGACAACGCCCTGCCGTGCTGGACCTGGTTCGGCTACCGGGCGCCATGAAGCTGTACACCCGCACCGGGGACGCAGGGGAGACCGGCCTGTTCGGCGGCGAGCGGGTACCTAAGGACCACGCCCGGGTGCGCGCCTACGGCGCGGTGGACGCGGCCAACGCGGTGCTCGGCTGGTGCCGCGCCGGGCTCGACCCCGACGACGGGCTCGGCCGCGAGCTCGAAGCGATCATGAGCGACCTGTTCGATGTGGGGGCTGAGCTGGCCACCCCCCCGAGCAAGGAAAAGTCACTGCACGAGCGGTTGACGTCGATGATCGATCCCGTGCGCATCGCGCACCTGGAGTCGCTCATCGACGCGGCCGAGGACGAGCTCCCCCCGCTTGCCACATTTGTGTTGCCCACCGGGGTCGAGGTCGCGGCCCGCCTGCACGTCGGCCGCACCAAGGTGCGCGAAGCCGAACGCGACGTGGTCAGCCTCATCGGGGCCGGCCACGAGGTGCGGCCCGAGGTGCTCGGGTACCTCAACCGGCTGAGCGACCTGCTGTTTGCCTGGGCCCGGCTGTGCAACCACCGCGCCGGGGTCGCGGACGTGCCCTGGCAGTCGCAAAAGGCGCGACGGGGCTGAGACGGGAGACGCGATGGGCTGGGCCGAGGAGACCGTGCGGTCGTTCATGGAGGAGAAGATCCCGTTCAACCTCCACCTGGGCATGAAGCTCGCGCACTACGCCCCGGGCGAGGTCCACCTGCTGTTGCCGTTTCAGCCTTCGTTCATCGGTGACCCTCGTCGACCCGCCCTGCACGGCGGCGTGCTCAGCACCTTGATCGACACCTGCGGCGGGGCCGCGGCGATGAGCGCGATCGACGAGGGCGAAATGGTGAGCACCGTCGACCTCCGGGTCGATTACCTGCGGCCCGGCCCCCCCACCGACATCACCGCCAAGGCCACCGTGATCCGCCGCGGCAACCGGGTGTGCCTCACCGAAATCGACGTCGTCGCCGACGGGCCCGACATCATCGCCAAGGGCCGCGCGGCCTATAACATTGTGGCCTCGCGGGGCTGACCGCTCGCCCCCCCCGGTCGGGGGAACATCACGGGAACACGCCGGCCAACGCGCACCGGCTCGCGTCGTCGACCGCGTCTTCGATCGCGGGGAACATGCCCGCGTACTCCGAGCAGCGGCTCACCCACACCAGGTCGTCGTCGGCGCCCTTGCCGATGCGGATGAGCACCTGGTGTTCGCGCAGGGAGAGCACACCCTCGGGGGCCGAGATGGAGATGCGCACCGTCACCGTCGCGGTGGCCGCGGCCCGGCTCAGCAGCGCGGCCCGGCCCGCGGGGGTCATGTCGTTGAAGATCTCGCCCACTTGGCGCCGGTTGGCCGCGCGCAGCACCCGCTCGCCGAACATGCGCACCGGCTTTTCCGCCTGCTCATCGGTGCGCGCCTCCAGCGCGATCTTCTCCGCGTCGACGATGGCGTAGCCGGCGAACTCAAGCTCGCTGTGCACCAATGTCGTGACCCCCGCGAGGAACGCGTCGTCGCACAGGTCCTCGACCGAACCACACGACGCGGGCACGACAAGCAAACGCTCCGGGGGAATCGACGCGGCCAAACCGCGCCGGACCTCCGCGGCCGGGGTCTGGCACGACGACAACAGCACCGAGAGCACACCGAGGGCAATGACGCGGGTCCACATCGCGCGAGCGTACCGGGGTGGGGCGGGATTTCAAGCGTTCTCGACGAGGGCGGGCAACCACTTCGCGGACCGGCCTTGGAGCCAGATGTCGAACGGGCCAGGCTCGAGCCCGATGCCGATCACCGGCGTGCGCTCGGACCGGGCGAGCAGCGGCAACTGGTTGGCGGGCGCGACCTCGCCCGACGTCCCGACCACCACGAGCACGTCAGCATCGTGCACCGCGTGGCGGGCCAGGGTCCAGTCCGGCTCGCGCAGACCCTCGCCGAACAGGACCACGCTGGGTCGTCGACGCAAGCGGCCGGTCGGGGTCAGGGACAAGATCGGCCACACCGCACGCAACAGCCGCAGCAGCTTGAACCGTCGGGTGCGGGCCCGCCGCAGCCGGGCCACCAACCGTTGCAGGTCGGGGCGCTGCAGCCGGCGCACGACGTGCCCGGCGTCGTCGACCACCGAGAACAGGCTGCCATGGATTTCGTACACCGTGGTGCTGCCCGCGGCCTGGTGGAGACCGTCGACGTTCTGGGTGATGACCGCGACGTCCTTGTGGGGTTGGAGCGCGGCCACCGCCCGGTGGCCGGGGTTGGGGGCGGCCTGGGCCACCGGCTCAAACACGTCGATGAGAAAATCCGCCACCCGTTCGGGGGCGGTGGTCCCGGTCTTGAGCAGCCCGGTGAGGGTCGCGAAGTCATCTAGTGGATAGCGGTCCCAGAACCCGCCATCGTCGCGAAAGGTATCGATGCCGCTCTCCTGTGAAGCGCCGGCGCCAGTGAAGAATGCGACGCTTTGGGCGCGGGCCAACAGCCCCCGCGCGGCCTCGAGATCATCGCTCACGGTCGGGCCTGGTCGTCGACGATGTCGGAATCCTGCCTACATCTGCGTACAGCGATCCGCAGTTCGCACCGGGCAAAAAGTGCAGGCTGATCAGCGCTGTGCGGTCTACACCAAAGGTCGACGCGGCCTCGTCAAGGGGCATTGCCAGATGGGCGACAGTGTGCGCGTTATCGGACATTCAGCTGGAGACTATATATGCAACAGACCCTCGCTTCGATTTTGTTCGGTGTGTTCGCGCTGGCGCTTTCCGCCTGCACCTCCGGGACGGGCACCGAGCCCGAGCCGCAACCCGAAGGCGAGACCGACCCCTGCGAGGAGAACAACCTGTACGGCGACGGCGTCTGTGACGGCAACTGCCCGCTGCCGGACCCCGATTGCGGCGGGACCACCGGCGACGGGGACGGCGATGGTGACGGGGACGGCGACGGGGATGGCGACGGTGACGGTGACGGCGATGGGGACGGCGACGGCGACGGCGACGGGGACGGCGATGGCGACGGGGATGACCCCAACGACCTCGACAACGACGGCGTGCCCAACGCCAACGACAACTGCCCCGATCACCCCAACACCAACCAGGCGGACTTCGACGAGGACGGGCTGGGCAACGAGTGCGACCCCGACCAAGACAACGACGGCACCCCCAACCCCGACGACTGCATGCCCTTCGACCCCAACGTCTACCCCGGGGCGGAGGAGATCCTCGACAACCCCATCGACGAGAACTGTGACGGGGTCGCCGACAGCATCGTGACCACGCCGCCGGAGTGCACCGGGACCTGCACCGGCACGAGCAACGAAGCCATCCTCTGCGCCATGGAGCTCTGCTACGACAGCAGCATTGTGCAGAGCGGCGCGGTCAGCACCCCGCTCGGGGACGACAGCACCAACGCGGCCCTCGCGATCAGCCAATGGGGCAACGGGGGCAACGACCTCGTGCCCGAGGGCGAGAGCTACTTCGTGATGTCCACCGGCGTGTGGAACGACAGCATTCACAAGTCCGCGCTCCCCGGCGGGACCAGCGCGGATGACCCCTTCTCCGAGGACGTCGACCAGATGAACGACGTGGTGGAATACACCCTCCACCTCACCGCGCCGGGTGGGGCGGGCGGCTTCTCCATCGAGTACATCTTCATGTCGGTGGAATACGAGGAGTACATTGGCTCGATCTTCAACGACAAGTTCTACATCGTGCTCAACGCCCCCACGACGACCAACGGCCAAGACCAAGTCATCAACTTCACCGACTGCAGCGACCCCGCCAACTACTACGACTTCATGGGACCGGACGGACCGCTTTGCTACATCGCGATCAACTCCGCGTTCTCTGAGCCGTGTGACAACCAAACCACCGACATCACCGGCACCGGGTACGAAGCGACCCAGTTCGGCACGTGCAGCTCCCTGTCGGACGCGGGCTCGTCGACGGGCTGGCTGAAGACGACCTGGACGATCCAGGGCGGTGAAGAGTTCACGCTGACCTTCCACATCCACGACACCGCGGACGACAGCTGGGACTCGGCGGTTATCCTGGACAACTTCCGGTGGGAGGGGGCGGGCGCCAAGCCCGGCACCGAACAGTGAAGCACACCTGACGCGGCCCCAGAACGCCGATGCCCGCGTTGCTCCGCTCCTCGGTCGGTCACGTACCTCATGTACGCTCCCTCCCTGCGGTGCTCGCGCCTTGGCCTCGACGCCCTCGAACCGCCTCAGGCGCACTTCACACCGGCGCTGTGTGTTAGGCGCTCACCGCGAAGCGTGAGCGGAGCGAGCCGCAACACCGTGGCGAGCCACCGGGACACGGGGCTCGCCACGATTGTTTGTGGGGGCAGCACCTGGGGCAGGGCAAGGGAAAAACAGGCAGGCGCCTGACGCAGCGGATTTGGCTTGTGGTTTTGTGGGACCCGCGCTCTCCCCCGCCAGCCGCGCTCAGTCCTTGACCTTCACGAACACGCGGCGGCCGCGGAGGACTTTGCCCATCCCGCGCAGCTCCATCTCGAGGATGCAGTGACCTTGGGGGGCGAGATAGCGGTGGGCGGTCATCGTGCCGGTGCTGCCGTCGGCCATCTCGGTGGGGATGACGGTGATGAGGGTGGTCTTTTCCTCCGACCAATGCGACGTCACCGTGACCTCACGCTGGTTGAGGTCCTTGCTCTGGCTTTTGCGGCCGTCGAAGTAGAGCGTCATGTGTTCGCTGAAGATGAGCGCCTTGCGGTCGATCTCCAGGCGGTCTTTGTGCTGCACGATGTCCTGCCGCATCGAGGTGTGCGGGGCGAGCTTGCGGATCATGAAGTTGGCGTCGACGACCTCGAGCAGGGCGGTGGGGTCGGTGCTGCGCTTGAGGTCGAGTTCCCAGTGCCCGGTGAAGTCGGGGTTTTGGACGCGTGCTTCGGGCGCGGCCGAGGCCACGGTGGCGCACAGCGCCACGACGACGAACAGGAGGCGGCGGGTCACCAAATCTCCCGGCGTTTGGCGTCGGGGTCGGTCTGGGGGGGCTTGCTGCGCGTGCCCGTGAGCTTGGTGAGGGCCACGTGGGCCTTGCACGCGGCGGGGATGTCGCCGTCGAGGTAGTAGATGGGGCAGCGGCCGATCTCGACCACGGTCATGTCGAGCTCGCGCGCCTTTTGCACCGCGTCCCGGTGGCCGGTGGTGAACGAGAACCACACCCGAGAGCACCCAGCTTGCTTCGCGACCTCCACGCCGCGTACGGCGGTCCGTGGTTTGGTCCAGATGATGGCCAGCGGGCCGAGGTCGGCGGGCAACTGGGCCACGTCGTTGACCACCGGGCGCCCGGCGGCCTTGCCCCGCGACGTGGTGCGGCCCCCGAGGTCAAAACACGTGAAGGTGCGGCCGGCTTGCACGTAGGCGGCGAAGCTGAGCGCCGGGAAACGTTCTTCGCTGGAGTCGCCGATGAGCAGGAAGTGGCCGGATTCGTTGATCTCACGTTCGAGGGGATGCATGGCGCCGCCTAGGAACAACAGCCGCGGTCCGGTGCGACGGGCGGCGGCGGGTCGTGGTCGTGGTCGTGATGGTCGTGGTCGTGGTGGTCGTGGTGGTGATGGTCGTGGTCGTGGTGATGATGGTCGTGCCCGTGCCCATGACCGTGGTCGTGACCGCCCAAGTGCAACACCGGGTGCAAAAAGCCCGACGGCCCCCGGCGCAACACGCTGAACAGCACCCCGGCGAGGAACAGCACCGCGCTGGCCACGCCGAGGAGCGACCCGCTCTCGTGCAGGTGGCCGGCGCGGGCCACGGTGGGGCCGGCCTCGGGCAGCACCGCGTTGGTCAAAAACCCGAGCGCGATGGCCCCGGCGGTGACGAGGCCGGCGAACGCGGCCGCGGTCTTGCGCGAATGCAACTGCGCGAGGGTGCCCAGGGTGGTCACGTTGGTGGCCGGGCCCGCGAGCAGGAAGGTCAACACCGCGCCGGGGGACAGGCCGGCCACGAGCAGGGCCGCGGCGAGCGGGGTCGCGCCCGACGCGCACACGTACAGCGGGGCCCCGAGCAACGCGGCCAACACAATGTCACTTCCCGCGGGCAGCTGGGCGAGGATGCCGTGCAGGCTGGACGCGTCGATGGCCGCGGCCACCGCGATGCCGGCCACGATCCAGGCCGCGGTGTCGTCGAGGACCTCGACGAAGCCGTGGCGGAGCGCGGCGAGGATCTTGGCCGGCCACGACCGGTGGGCGACGTCGTGCGCGGCCTCGGCCGGACCGGGGGCGCGGCCGGGCAGGGCGCTGCCGAGCACGAGGGCGACGCCGAGCGCCACCGCCACCGCCGCGACCACCCGGGCCACGGCCAGCTCGGGGCCGAGCAGGGGAAAGCTGAGCAGCACCGCCTCGATGCCGAGCTCGGGGGTCGCGATCAAAAACGCGATCGCCGCGGCCGGGGGCGCGCCCCGGGTGACCAAGCCCTGGTACAGGGGGATGACCCCGCACGAGCAGATCGGCAGGGGCAGGCCAAACGCGGTGCCGCGCAGGGCCGAGCCAAAAGGGGTCCGGCCTTGCAGCCACCCGCTCGAGGCCTTGGGCAAGAGCACCACGAGCACGCCGGCGAGGGCATAGCCGAGCAACAGCGCGGGCGCGGCCTCGACACAGTAGTCCCAAAACCGCGCCGCGTACGTGAGCAGCGGGGACCGCTCCTCGTCGTGCAACGACAAGGCGAACAGGCCGGCCCCGACGAGCAGGGCCACGGTCTCGACCAGGTGCAGGCCGAGCCCGCGCTCGGTCCGGGGGTGGGCGGTGCGGTGACCGGTGCGGTGACCGAGCACGTGCAGCAGCGCCCCGCCCATGCCCGCCTGGAACACCGCGACCTTCGGGCCCTCGAGCAGCGAGAGCGCGCCGTGGCCGAGCTCGAACCCCGCCAATGTCGCTGCAGCCACGAGCACGAGGGCCAGCGCCGCCCCCACCGCGCCCACCCGGGGCTTGAGCAGCCACCACACCCCGATGGCGAACGGTACCCGGTGGACCACCACCGCGAAGCCCACGTCGTCATCCGGGGCGTGCACGGCCACACCGTCGAGCACGACGTGGACGAGCAGCGCCACGAAGGCGAGCGCGATGAACGCCCCGTGGATGCCCTGCACCGAGATGCGCGTGACCCGCTCGAGCAGGGTCAGGGCCGCGAACCCCAGGGCGGCCGCGGCCACCGCCATCCAGCCCGCGGTCGCGGTCGCTTCGGGGAGAATGCCGAACAGCACCAGCGCGCCCACCGTGCCGATCACAAACCCGTCGAGCGCGGGGAGGATGCGGCGCCGGTGCACGGCCAGCTCATAGACGAGCGGCCCGAGCAGCAGCGCGAACAGCGAAGCCCACAAAAACCAACTGGCATCGAACATGGCGGTCATCCAGTCTATCGCACGAAACCGCGTCCGGCGCGACGCCCCGCAGCCAAGACGCGGCAAACCCGCGCCGGCTTGCTATAACAATCCGACCCGCCCCCGAGGAGCCGATGGCCGGCCACGATCCGACGCAGGACAGCACCTTCTCCCTCTCCCCCGATGACCTCGAGGACCGTGTGCTCCGCGACCTGCGGAAGCTGTCCCGCGCGGTCGACATCTACAGCCGCAAGCTGGCCACCACCCACCAGCTCACCGGGCCGCAGCTGGTGTGCCTCCGGGAGCTCGCCACCGGGCCGGTCTCGCCGAGCCAGCTCGCCCGCCGGGTGTCCCTGAGCCACGCCACCGTGACCGGCATCCTCTCCCGTCTGTCCGGCCGGGACCTCATCGTGACCACCCCGAGCCCCACGGATCGCCGAAGCAAGACCGTGTCGCTCACCGCCGCGGGCCGGGCCCTGGTCGACACCGCCCCCTCGCCCTTGCAGGAACATTTTGTGCGCCGGCTTCACGCCCTCCCACGGGCCAACCAGGCGATGATCTACATCGCCCTGGAGCAGTTGGTGGAGATGATGGGGGCGGAGGACATCGACGCCGCCCCCGTGCTCGCCACCGGCCCGTTGAGCGCCTCGGCCGAAGACCTCGAAGGGTTGCTCGAGCCCCAGGACGGCTGAAGCACTCAGGTCCCCGGGGGGGCGAGCCGCCGTTCGACCAGGCCGAGCGCGACGTCGGCCACCACCGCGAGCAGGGCCGCGGGGACCGCCCCCCGCAACACCATGGCGGTGTCGTTGAGCTGCAGCCCGGTGATGATGGGGTCGCCCAGTCCGCCCGCGCCAATGAACGCGGCCAGTGTCGCAATGCCAATGCCGATGACCGCGGAGGTGCGGATGCCGGCCATGATCGTGCGGCTGGCCAGGGGAAGCTCGACGAGGACCAACCGCTGGCGGTCGGTCAGGCCCATGCCCCGGGCCGCGTCGACGATGTCGGCGTCCACCTCGGTGACGCCGGTGTACGTGTTGCGGACAATCGGGAGCAGCGCGTAGAGAAACAGTGCGAGCACCGCCGAGCGCGAGCCCAGACCGAGCCCGGGAATCGGGATCATGAACGCCAGGAGCGCGAGGCTGGGCACGGTCTGGATCACCCCGGTGGCGCCGATGACCGGGCCGGCGAACCGCGGGTGGCGGGTCAGCCACAGCCCGAGGGGAATGCCGCCCAGGGCGGCGAGCAGAAGGGCGAGGAACGTCAACCAGACATGGGTCAAGAGCAGTTGAGCCAGCGGCGTGCCGGTGGGGGTGGGCGCGGCCGCGGGGGTGGGGGCGCTTTTTGCGGCGGCGCCGGCTTGGAGCAGGCCGGCCTCGTCCAAAAACCGGTGGGCGGCGGCGGCGAAGCTGAGGCCCTCGGCCTCGACGAGGGCGTTGATGCGTTGCATGCGGCGGTTGTCGATCTTGAACGCCAGCCGGGCCAACAGCGGGCCGACCTCGGGGTGGGCGGCGAGGGTGCCCTGTCGAATCACCGGCGCGCAGTCGTAGGGGGGAAAAAACTGGTGGTCGTCCTCGAGCACGGTGACGTCAAACCGCGCGAGCTTGCCGTCGGTGGTCCAGGTGTCGACAATGTCAATGCGACCGGAGTCGATGGCCTCGTAGGCCAAGCCGTGCTCCATGCCGGTGGGGGTGGCCGCGGCGGGGAATTGGTAGGCCCGGGCCAGGCCCGGCCACCCGTCCTCCCGGCGCAAAAACTCGTGGGACAGGCCGAGCCGCAGCGTCGACAAATGGGGGGTGAGGTCAGAGATGCGGCGGAGCGAGAGGCGGTCGGCGACGTCGTCGCGCACCGCGATGGCGTAACTGTTTTCGAAACCAAAGGGGGATAGCCAGATCAGGCCGTAGCGGGCTTGGTATTCGCGGGCCACGGTGACGTAGGTCTCGAGGGCGTCGCGGGTGCCCTGGCGCTTGAGCACGATGGCCCAACCGGTGCCGGTGTATTCGGGGTAGAGGTCGATGTCCCCGCTCTGCAGGGCCGCGAACACCACCATGGTGCCCCCGAGGTTGGTCCGGCGCTCGACCTCGAGGTCGGTGTGGGCCTCGATGAGCTGGGCCATCATCTCGGCGAGGATGCGGTTCTCGGTGAAGTTCTTGCTGCCCACCACGAGGTCGGCCGCGGCCGCGGGCCCGGCGGTGAGCATCGCGCACAACGCGGCGAGGGCCGCCGGGCCGGGGCTACGCACCCGGGGCCTCGGGGGTCGCGGCCTCCAGCAGGTCGCGGACAAAGTCGTTGGCGGGCGCGGCCCGGAGCTCGTCTGCGGTCCCGCACTGCACCATTTTGCCCGCGTCCATGACCCCGATGCGATCGCCGAGCAAGAACGCCTCGTCCATGTCGTGGGTCACGATGACCATGGTCTTGTCGAGGATGTCCTGGAGGGACAAGAACTCCCGGTGCAGCTGTCGTCGGGTGAGCGGGTCCAGCGCGCCAAACGGCTCGTCCATGAGCACGATGGGCGGGTCCAGGGCCAGGGCCCGGGCCACGCTCACCCGTTGCTGTTGGCCCCCGGACAGTTCGCGGGGGTAGCGGCTCTGGTAGGTGTCGGGCGGCAACCCCACGAGGTCGAGCAGCTCTTGTACCCGGGACGTGGTGCGCGCGGTCTCGTACCCCTCCAGCTCGCAGAGCAGGCCGATGTTGCGCGCCACCGTCATGTGGGGAAACAGGCCGCCGCGCTGGATGACGTACCCGATGCTGCGCCGGAGCATGGTCGCGTCTTGTTCGGTCACGGGCCGACCGCCGGTGCGCACCGTGCCCGTGGTCGGCTCCTCGAGGCGGTTGATCATCCGCATCGCGGTGGTCTTGCCCGACCCGCTGGTCCCGATCAGACACAAGGTCTCGCCCTCGTCGACGGTGAAGCTCACGTCATCGACCGCGCGCACCTCACCGGTGTCGGTGGGGTAGACCTTGGTGACGTGGGCCAGCTCGATCATGGGCGGAGGCTCGCGTCGACGGGCGCGGGGGTCAAGCGCGGCCTCACACCACGAACGAGGGCGCCGCGTCGTCGCGACAGAAGTCCGCGAGGCAGAACCATTCGCGTTGATCAAAATACATCGCCCCGCAGCTCAACCCCGCGGCGGTGGCCAGGGCCCGAATGCCCTCGGTGGTGAACTTGCGGGACAGCCCGACCCCGATGGTGTCCCCGGCCGCGAGCTCGACCCGCAGGTCGAGGGCGGGGATGTGCACCGATTGGGCGCGCGTGCTCTTGACCTGCAACCGCATCAGGGCGCTTTGCACGTCGAGCACCGGCGCCTCGGGCTCGTACGTCGAGGCAAGGTCGAACGCGCAGACGTCGAAGTTCGCCCCCAGCAGGTGGTTCATGCGGCGCACCATGTGCACAAAGAAGCTGCGGTTGCGCTCGCCGGCGTTGTAGGCCCGGAGCAGCACGTCCCGGTCTTTGTCGAGGTCAAAACCGATGATCAGCCGGTCCCGTTCGGTCATGCGGTCCCGCAGGCTGCGCAAGAACGCCACCGTGTCCTCGATGGTCTCGAAGTTACCGATGGAGCCGCCAAAAAAGAGCATGGTCTTGGCGATGTCGGGCGCGATCTCCGACAGCTTGTCGTCGAAGGTGCCGCACAAGGGCCGGACCTTGACCTTGTCGCCGAACACGCCCTCAACCGCTTGTTTGGTGTCGGCCAAGGCCCCGTCGCTGACGTCGATGGGGGCGTACACCACGTTCTGTTCGCCCTCTTGCAGCAGGTGGGACAGCAGGTGGGTGATCTTGCGCGCCGACCCACACCCGAGCTCGACCACGAACCGGCTGGGCCCGAGCAGGGCCGCCCCGTGGGTGCGCAGAATCTCTTCCTCGCTGTCCGGCAGGTAGTAGTCGTCGGCCTCGATGTACGCGTTGTACAGGCGCGAGGCGGCGGCATCCCAGATGTGCACGTGGTCGAGGGCGCGGGTGGGGCGCGGCCCGGAAAAGGCGGCCCGCACCGCGTCGCGAAACGCGTCGGACACCGCCGGCTGGCCCCGCTTCACCTCAAAACAGAACGCGCGGAACATCGCGTCGGGGTCCTTGCCCGGCAGGTACTGGGCCGAGGCGGTGACCTCGACCTGTTGCCACACGCCGTCGTCGCCCAGGCGCGTCATGTGGCTCTTCACCCCCATCGCGTCCTGTTCGTAAAAGTCGGTGCGCATGGTGAACACGACTTTGCCCCCGGGGCGCACCACCCGGACGATCTCGTCGAGGGCGTGGGCGGGGGCTTGTCCGTACGAAAACACCCCCACCAGGATCGCCCCGTCGAACGCGTCGGTGTCGAGCGCGTCGAGGGGTTCGCTCAGGTCGGCCTGCACCTGCGACTGGTACACGCCCTTTTGCGACGCCCGCTCGAGCATGTGGGCGGAGAAATCCAAGGCCACGATGTCGGCAAACCCGCGCTTGGCGAGCTCCACCCCCGCGTGGCCGGTGCCGGCGCCAGCGTCGAGCACGCGGCAGCCGGCGGGGGGCAAATGTTGTTGCAAAAGGTCCGCGGCGGTGCGGTGGGCAAAAAAGCCGATCGCGGCGTGGTCGGCGTCGTAGCTGCCCGCCCAGTCGGCGTAGAGGGCCTGGAGGTCGTCCCGGGTCTTGGCGTCGTAGGCCTTCTTCCAGATGCGCGCCAAGCGCGCCTCGGTGGATTCATCGAGTTGGTCTTTCATCATCTCCCCTGTGGCGGGCGCGGCCGCGGCCGCTCCCTCAGCGTCGTCGACGACGACGGCGGCGCCGCTTCTTGCGGCGCTTCTTTTTGGCTTTTTGTGTCGGCGGCTGGACCAGCGAAAACGACGACCGCCACACCAGCTCAAACTCGGGGGGCTCCTCTTCGTCGACGCTCAACCAGGCCAGCTCGGGCTCGGTCCGGCGCAACAGCAGCAGGCCCTGCAGCCCCACGTAGGCCACCTGCCAGTCTTCGCCGAGGGCATCGTCGGTGTGCACGGCGGCGTGCGCCTCGTCGCACAAGCCGTCGAAGGCCTCGCCCAGCACCAGCACCGCGTCCTCGCCGACCTCGGTGTGCTCGAGCACGACATCGTCGGTGGTCAGCACCCGGGGCGCATCGAGGGCGAGCTGGTGGGTGATCACCACCACCCCGGGGCGCTCTTCGACATCGGCGATGACCCGGAGGCGCCGGTCGTGGTGATCGGCGTGGGCCTGATCGTCACCGACCAACGCGGCACAGAACGCCGGGTCGTCCGCGAGGGCGGGCGAGGCGGCAAACAACAGGACCAGAGCGGGAATCACCAACGCGACACGCAAAATCTGAGCACTCCTCCGAGGTGGACCGCGGCACCCTACTTGAAAGTATTTCGTACGTAAAGTATCACTAAGGTGACGCTTAACGCATGGAGGTGCTTTGTACATCGTCGATTCTGGAGCAAAATATATTGAAAAACAGGAGCTTGATTCCGCGATTGCGCGGGCCAAAGAACTGAGCCAAGACGGCCGCAAGGTCGCCGTATACATCCCCGATGGCCGCCTCAACCTGGTCTATCGGCGCGGAGAAATGGTTTCTTTCCGGGATGATAGGGCCTCTCGGCCCCACCCCAAGGACCGGGCAAAAGCCTCCTGAACCAATCATGAAGTATACGAAATAAATCGGCCGCCGGGGAGGCGGCCGTTTTTGTGGGCTGCGGGGCCGGCGCACCCGGGCACGGGCGGCCGGCGATCGCTGCCGCTACTGGGTGGTGACCAGGCTGCGGCTCCAGACGTTCATGTCTTCGATGCCGTCCCCGATGCGGCACGACTGCGCCATGCAGCCGTGCAGGGTGAACCCGAGCCGCGCAAACGCGAGGTTGACCCCGGGGATGCGGGCCCGGGCGAGGGTGAACGCGCCGGTGTAGTTCATCTTTTGGAGGTCCCCCATCAGGTCCTCGAGGATGGCGCGCATCAGGCCTTGGCCGCGGTGGCTGGGCCGGGTCGCGCAATCGGTGAGCTCGGCGTTCTTGGCCGCTTCCACGAGGTCGGCGCTCGCGCACGACACCATCCGGTCCCCGTCGGTCACGAACCGGAAGGGCGTGCCTTGCTCGATCTGGCGCCGCACGTAGGCCGGGTCGTGGCTCGGGGTGGGGTAGTCGTCGAACGTCTCGTCGAGCAACTGGGCGATGTCTTCGGCGTCCTCGGGGACCGCGAGCTGGGTCTCGATGTCGGGCCGCGGCCGCTTCGGGCGCGGGGTCTCGAGCAGGCTGCGCACGTGCGCCACCTCGCGGGGGTGGGCGAGCCCGGTGCGGTCCGCGGAGCCAAAACCGGCGAGCACCACACAGTCTTCTTCGCCCTCGTAGAAGCCGGGCATGATCGCCTCGGGCACAAACCCTTCATCGATGAGCCCGGTGGACGTGTCGGTGTCCGCGAACACCACGATGCGATCGCGGCCGCGCTTGTCGGCGCGGTCCCACAGCAACGAGCCGAGCTCGGCCCCGTCGATGCCGGCGGGGTGATCGCACCGCAGGCGCGCCGAGTACGGGTCGTCCACCACGGTCACGGCGGGCGCGACCTCGATGATTTTCTTCTGAATTTCATGGACGTAGCCGAGACCAGCGCTCGTCTCGTCCGCGGGGGGCATGGTGTCTGTGGTCATAGGTGTTTCGCATTCTAATCAAAAACCGCCAAACGACAAGCGCCACTGTCTGTCGACCCATCATGAGTCAATAAAAACAATAGGTTACGATATGTACCGAAAGGTACGCAGGCCCCCCGGCCGCGATTTCTTTTGTTGTCAAAAGGCTGCCCCTGGCGATCAGCGCCCGGCGGCCCCCAAGAACGCCTGGAGGCGTTCGCTCTGCGGGGCGTCCAGCAGCTGGTGGGCCGGGCCGTCTTCGATGATGGCGCCGCCGTCCATAAAACAGATGCGGTGGGCGCCATCGCGCACGAACGCGAGGTCGTGGGTGACCATCACCATGGTGGTGCCCGCGTCGCTCAGCTCGTGCAACAGCGCCTGGAGGTCGGCGATGTTCTCGACGTCGAGGGCGGACGTGACCTCGTCGAGCAACAACACCCGCGGGGCCATGCAGAGGGCGCGGGCGATCGCCACCCGTTGCCGCTGTCCCCCCGACAGGGCCTGCACCCGGGCGCCGGCGCGGTCTTGCAGGCCGACCTGCGCGAGCAGGTCGCGGGCGCGGGCCTCGGCCTCGGCCCGGGGCTGCCCGAGCACGTGCACGGGGGCCTCGACGATGTTGTCCAGCGCGGAGAGGTGACCGAACAGGTGCAGGTGTTGAAACACCATGCCCACGTTGGCGCGGTGGGCGCTCAGGGCCTTGCCGGTGAGGGTGGTGGGCACGGTCTGGCCGTCGACGAGCAGGGTGCCCGCGTCCGGGCGTTCGAGGAGGTTGAGGCACCGCAGGGCGGTGCTCTTGCCCGCGCCGCTTTTGCCGATGAGGGCCACGATTTGGCGCTCGGGCACGGCGAGGGAAAAATCCTGCAGCACCGGGGTGTCGCCGAACCGCTTCTGCAGCCCGCGGGCTTCGAGGACCACCGGGCCGGTCATGGGCTGTCCCCGTCGGTGCGGCGCTCGAGGCGTGAGACCGCGAGCGACAACGTGCCGATGATGACGACGTAAAAGGCCGCGGCGAGCAAAAACGGCAACAGCGCTTGGCCGGTCTGGAACACGACGTTGCGCGCGGCGTAGCTCAGCTCGATCAAGGTGATGGCCCCGACCAGGGAGGTGTCTTTGACCAGCACCACGAGGTTGTTGCCGAACGACGGCAGCGCGGCCCGCAGGGCCTGGGGCAGAATGATGCGGCGCAGGGTCAGGCCCCGGGACATGCCCAAGGCCGCGGCTGCGTCCCACTGCCCGTCGTCGACCGCGAGGATGCCGCCGCGCACGGTCTCGGCGTTGTAGGCGGTGGTGTTGGCCACCAAAGCGAACAGGGCGGCGCCGAACGGTCCCATGACCTCGGCCCCGAACAGCCGGTTGAAAAACGTCGCGACCGCGAAGTAGGCGATGAACAACTGGACGAGCAGCGGCGTGCCCCGCACCAGCCACACGTACAACTGGGCCAAGCGGGCGAGGGCCGCCCGACGGGAGATCGAGAGCAGCCCGATGAAGGTGCCGGTGACCAACGAGAGCAACGCGGTGAGCAGCGACAAGAGCAGCGTCCAGCCCGCGCCCTCGACGAGGAGGGGGAGCATCTGGCCCACGCGATCCGCGAACTGCGGGGCGGCCTTTTCCGGGGCGGCGTCGGCCGCGGGCCGCGCCTGGGGGAGCAACCCGACGTGGTCGCTCCACGACGACAAGAGCACATCGAGGGCGGGGGGGCTGCCCACCCAGCGCCGGTAGATTTGGGCATAGGTGCCGTCCTGGATCATGTCGAGCAAGGCGCGGTTGACCGCCTCGACCAGGGCGGTGTCGCTCTTGCGGGCGGCGATGCCGCAGGCTTCGCGGTAGAGCAGGTCGCCTTGTGCCTCGATGTCGTCGGTGCCGGCTTTGTGAATGTAAAAACCACCCACGATGCGATCGCTCACGAAGGCGTCGACCTTGTCGGTGCCGAGGGCGGCGATGATCTCGGCCTCGCTCCCGTAGCGCAGGATCTCGACGCCGGGAAAGTCGGCGGGGTGCTCGTGGACGTAGGTCGCGTACGTCGAGTCCTCGGTCACCCCCAGGCGCGCGCCGTCGAGGGAGGCGGTGCCCCGGCGGGCGAAGACCTGGGCCCCGCTGACGTAGTAGGGCAAGGAGAACTGCATGGTCTCTTGCCGCTCGTCGGTGATGGCCATCGAGCCGCAGATGAGGTCGACCTTGCCGAGTTGCAGCGCGGCCTGGATGCCGGCCCAATCCACCTGCACGAGCTCGGCGGGGCGGTCGAGCCTGCGGGCGAGCTCGGTGGCGATGTCGGCGTCGAAGCCCACCAGCCGGCCCTGGTCATCGGTGGTGGAGAACGGCTGGAACGCCCCGGACATCGCCAGGCGCAGCGGGGGCTTGGTCGCCTCGACGCGTGGTGCGAAAAACGCCGTGAACGAAAATGTGCAGAACGCGACCAGGAAGAGGTTCCGAACACCGATGCGGGCCTGTTAACACGGATTTGCCGGCGTGGGGACCGGCTGCGAGAATATCCCGATCAGGAGACGAACGATGGCGATCACGGTGTTTGAGAACGCAGAGGTGTTGACAGTGGGTCGTCGTCGTCGTCGAGCCACGTGGTTTTCCGTGACCAACGGGAAGTTCGGCGAGGTGGGGGAAGGCCCCGCGCCCGCGGCCAAACAACGCGTCGACCTGCAGGGACGTTGTGTGGTGCCGGGGTTTGTCGACAGCCACATTCACTTCTTCCAGACCGGGCTCGACCTGCTGTTCACCAATTTGAGCGGCTGCACCACCCTGGAGGAGGTCTTTGCCCGCCTGGACAATGACGCCCGGGGCAAACGCAGCTGGGTCTTCGCCCACAGCTTCGAGGAGGACGCGCTCACCGACGTCACGCGCCTCACCGCCGCCGACCTCGACGCGCGGTTCCCCGACCGGCCGGTGTGGGTCAACCGCATCGACTACCACTCCGCGGTGGCCAACACCGCGGCGCTGCGCCGGCTCGAGGTGCCGCCGGGCACGCGGGGGTTGATGAGCGACAACGGCGCGCCCAATGGCATTTTGCGCTCGGACGCGTACATGCACGCCAAGACCCGCATCGCGCGCCTGTACCCGGTGTGGGTCCGCGAAAAGGCGGTCAAAGAGGCGGTGCGTGCCTGCGTGCGCCGCGGCATCACCGCGGTGCACGCCCTCGAGGGGGGCCCGCTGTTCGGCGACGAGGGCGTGCACGTGCTGCTCTCCAAGATGGAGAACGTGCCCATCGACGTGACCCTGTTTCTGCAACAAAAGAACGTCTACTTCACCCAGAAGATGGGCTTTGACCACCTCGGGGGCTGCATCCTCATCGACGGGTCCATCGGGTCTTACACCGCGGCGCTCGACGACGGCGGCTACCCCGCAGGGGGCGATGGGCAGCTGTACGAGAATTTGCGCACCATCGGCCCGTTCATCTCCACCGCGCACGCGGCCGGGGCCCAGCTCGCCTTTCACGCCATCGGCCCCCGGGCCATCGACGTGGTGCTCGACGCCTACAGCAAAGCGTTGCTGCAAAAGCCGCGCTACGACCACCGCCACCGGATCGAACACTTCGAGCTCGCCACCGATGCCCAAATCGAGCGCGCCGCCGACCTCGGGGTGGTGGTGGCGATGCAGCCCAGCTTCGAACATTTCTGGGGCGGCCCCGACGGCATGTACGCCTCCCGGCTGGGCGAGCGGTGGCGCAACACCAACCGGCTGCGCACGATCCTCGACGCGGGGGTGGTGGTGGCGGGGGGATCGGACGCCAATGTCACGCCCCCCGACCCGCTGCTCGGCATGCACGCGGCGGTCAATCACCCCAACCCCGACCAACGGGTCACCGCGGAGGAAGCGCTGCGCATGATGACCCTCGACGCGGCGGTGGCGGCGTTCAACGACGACCGGCACGGGTCCATCGAGGCGGGCAAAGAGGCGAGTTTTGCGGTGCTTGATCAAGACCCCACCGCGGTGGATGCGTCCGCGATCAAAGACATCCGTGTGCTCGAGACCTGGGCCCAGGGCAAACAGGTGCACCTCGCGGGCAAGGCCGACCCCGAGTGGGATGTGACTGCATCTGTGTAGACTGCATCTGTGTAGACTGCATCTGTGTAGACTCCCTGGGCATTGGGTCCTGTATGCGGGAGTTCCTTGACCGGCGCGGGCTCGTGGTTACACTGTAGAGACCGGCGGATTTTTCCTTGTTTCCGCGGGGTTGCGGGCGCGCATGAGCGGGCGCCGCGGGTGTTTCAGATTCGGCCGACGTGACTCTTGCGGTGTCGCCGAATCGCGACGACGGGAGTCAAATGGAAGAACGGATCGAAGTAAGCGGTGACATCACCATGGGCCCTCAGCTGTCCGCCGATGGGTGGGAGCGACTGGCCCAAGAGGGATACAAGACGGTGATCAACCTCAGCACCAAGGGCGAGCTTGGCCAGGTCAAGCCCGACGAAGAAGAAGCCTTGGTGCAGCAACATGGGATGCAGTACGTGCACTACCCCGTGTCGGTGAGCGCCTTGTCCCAAAAACACGTCGACGAGTTCTTGTCCCAGGTCGAGGGCGTCGCCATGCCCGCCTACGTGCACTGTCGTCTCGGCCAGCGCTCGGGTCCCTTCGCGCTGATCTGGCACGCGGCCCGGCGGGGGCTGTCCTTTGCCCACGTGCGCAAAAAGGCCCAAAGCCTGGGCTTGTATTGGAACTCCCCGTTCTTGCCCGACTTCATCCGCCGATCCATCCAGCGGCTGCGCGAGGCGGAGCAGGCGGGCCACGAGGCCGCGGCCTAGCGTCCACACCGACGAGACGCCCGATCGGGCGCTCGTCGTGGCCCTGTCGAGCGCATGGCATCTTCGATTTCGTGATGCGCTCTAGCCCGTCGTCGTCGTCGCTGAAAAGCGCGCGGACAGCGCCTCCACCACCTGCGCCACGCCTTCGGCCACCGTGTGGCGGGACGCATCCACCCGGGTCAGCGGGGCCGCGGGCTCGTCGTAGGGCGCGGACACACCGGTGAAGCGGTCGAGTTCGCCCCGCATCGCCTTCTTGTACAGGCCCTTCGGATCCCGGGCCGCGCACACCGAGAGCGGGGTGCTCACATGCACCAGCGCGAACCGTTCGGCGCCGATGATGTCCGCGGCCATCGCCCGCATCTCGCGGCGGGGGGAGATCAGGGCCACCACACACATCAATCCAGCTTCATTGAACAGGCGCGCGGCACAGGCCGCGCGTCTGACGTTCTCGGTGCGGTCTTCGGCCGAAAAGCCCAAGCCCGCAGAGAGGCCGGTGCGCAGGTTGTCCCCGTCGAGGCGGGCGATGGCGCGCCCGGACTCGAACAGGTGCCGCTCGAGGGCGATGGCGAGGGTGGTCTTGCCGCTGGCCGACAGGCCGGTGAGCCAAATCGTGCGGGGGTCGGTGTGGTACCGCATCGCGCGGTCCGCGGCCGACACTTGGCCCGCGGTGGGGAACAGCAACCGCGCCGCGTCCGGTGGCGTCATCTCACCCCCGTCCGGGCCGCGCCCACCACCGCCGCGCCCACCACCGCCACGCCCACCAGGGCGCTCGGCCGGGGCTGCTCGTCGAGGAGGATCGCGGACAGGGCGATGCCGAAGGCGGGCATCAACCAGCCCGCGGTGCTCACAAACCGGACCCCGTGCCGCGCGGCCTGCCACGCGCGGAGCGAAAGCGCCGCCGCGGTCGGGCCCAGCCCGAGCCAGGCCACCGCGCCGGCCGCCTCGGGGTCGGCGGGCATGGTGCCGTCGACCAGCGCCCAGGCCCCGGCCGCGAAAAGCGCCCCATACCCGGCGCCGTGGGCGGCGAGGCGCACCGGACCGAGGTGGGCCGCGCGCCGGATGAGCACCCCGGCGGCGGCGTACGAGGCCAAGGCCGCCACCACCAGCAGGGCGGGGCCGAGGGGCAGGCCCGTCGACCACGGGGTGCGCCCCACGATGACAAAGCCGCCCGCGCAGCCCGCGGCCAGGACCCCGAGGGTGGCGAGGCGGGGGCGTTCGTCGTCGAGAAACACGCTGGCCACCACCGTGGCCACCACCGGCCCGAGGCAGACCAGGGCGGCGGTGTCCGCGCCGGTGAGCGCGGTCTGGGCATGGGCAAACAATGAATAGGGAAGCGCAAAATAGAGCAGCCCGAGCCCGGCCCCGAGGGCGACCGGGACGGGGGGCCGCGGCGGGCCCTGGCCGGCGGTGACCGCGAGCAGGGCCGCGGCCCCGACGAGCAACCGCCCGGCGGTGACCGCCCACGGGCTGAGCGGCGACAGCGCGACCTCGGTGGCCACGAACGACGATGCGAACAGGCCGGCGCTGGCCACGAGCCACACGACGTCGAGGGGGCGCGGCGGGGTCAAGGCGGGGGCGGGCACGGCGGGCCTCAATGCAAAAACGCCGGGAGCCGGAGCTCGATGTGGGGCAGCGGCCGGGGCCGGCGGGCGGCGCGGGCCAGGCGCTGGCGCATCGCGGGGGTGAGCAGGTCGCCCCGGGAGGCGGCCGCGGCGCGGATGAATCCCGCGCGGGGGGCGCCCCCGTCGACGGTGGCGTGGTCAAAACACGCTTCGTGGGTTTTCATGAACGAGCGGTGGGTGCGGGCCACCGCCCCGTCCACCGTCGCCTCGTCCGGGGCGAGGCCCAAGTGTTGGGCGATGCGGCGGGCGGCGGCCGCGGGCTGGCCGCAGAGTTCGTCGTAGTCGATGCGCAGCACGCGAGGCTGTCGCCGGGCCGCGCGCTGGTAAGCGGCATTGTGTTTGAAGTAGCAACGGTACTGCACGTCGCCGCGCAGGAACGCGCGAAAGAACGCGGCGAAGTCGCGGTCGTCGTCGAGGTGGGTGCGGTAGAGGTGATGGTACGAGACCACCACGTCCTCCACCGGGCGGGTGAGGTAGAGGACGCGGCCGGCGCGGGGCAGATGACCCACCCCAAGGTGGGTCTTGAACACCCGGGGCCCGGGTCGCGCGTTGAGGGCCTCGGCGGTGTGGCGGCCCCGGGCCAGGTCCCGCTCGAACCAGGGGGTGACGTCCGCGATGTGGCGGAAGCCCGGCGGCGCCGACAACGGACGCTGGGCCTCGTCGGGGTGGAGCAACAACCAGATCAGGTGTTGGGTGCGGGTCGTGCCAGATCGTGGATAGCTGGCGACGTAGATGTCGTCGGGGCGGGGCACGAACCGGCGCCGTTCGCGCAGGTAGCGGCAGGTGCGCCCGGCGTCGCCGAGGAGGTCGCCGCCGGTCATGTGTCCCTCGTGAAGTAGAACCATGTGCCCGGCCGGCCCACCATCCCGTGCCAGCCCGCGGGCACCTCCGGCGTCGACCAGTGGTACAGCCAGCGGGCGTCGCGGGGGGCGAGGTTGGTGCAGCCGTGGCTGCGCACGTTGCCGAAGATGTTGTGCCAGTAGGCGCCGTGCACGGCGAAGCCGCCCTTGTAATACATCGTCCAGGGCACGTCCTCGATGTGGTAGCGGCCCACGTCGGGGTCGGGGCCGACCATGGTCTTGGTGAGGTATTTGCGCCGTACGCGGTAGGTGCCGGTGGGGGTGGCGAACCGTTCGATGCCGGACGAAATGAGCGAGGCGTAGACCGGGGTGCGGCCCTCGTAGGCGACGAAGGTCTGTTCGTCGAGGTTGAAGTGCACCCACTTGTCCCCTTTGAACTTGGCCCGCGGCAGGGGCCGGGCCCGGGCGACCCGCACCCGGTCCCGGGGCACGAAGCGGCCGTCGCGGGTGGTCACATACGCAGCGCCGTCCAGGGTGACCTCGTCATCGATGGAGAACCGCGCGTGTTTCTCTGCGGTCCCGCAGGGGGACAAGCCACCCCCGGCGGCGGGGCAATACACCGGCGCGCCCTCCTCGACGTGCACAAACGCGAGGGGCAGCACGTCGGGGCCCGCGAGCGCGACCCCGAAAAAGAGCGGCATGGTCTTGTCTTCGTATTCCGCCCGCACCCACTGACCGGCCACGGTCTTTTGCAACACGACGTCCCCCACCGTGCGGGTCTCGTCGGTGAGCGACAGCCAATACGCCCCGTCGGTGGTTTCGTCGGCCCACGGCAGCTGCCGCACCGCGTGGTCGGGGGCGCGGGCCACAAACCGCAGGGCGCGGGGGGAGGGCAGCTTGTTCCACAGCACCGCGTCGGTGGGCGCGACCTTCTTGTACACGTGGGGGAAGGCCTCGTCGGACCGGGGCCGCAGCCGGTCGTCGTCGCGGCGGGGGGGGCGCGGGCCGAGGGCGACGATGCGCCGGCCCACACACACATAGCCTCCGTCGACCTTGTACCAGCGGCCCCGCCGGCCGTGGTCGCGGCAGCGCCGGGACGTGCGGGTGGCGGGCAGCACGCTGTCCTCGGCGAGGCGCCCGAGCACACGTTTGCGCGACCCCGCGCGCGCGCTCCACACCGGCGCGAGGTGGTCGCGCGCCTTGATGCTGCGGCGGGCGGTGGCGGCGGGCCAGGGCGGCGCCTCAAACACCGGGACATAAGCATTGGGATCGGGCGCGGCCAGCGCCACCCGGTCCGGGGGATCGGCGTCGACCCCGGGGGCCAAGAGCCCGACCGCGCCGAGGGTGAGCAGGGTGGTGATGCGAAGGCGGGTCACCGTTGCATCGCCCCCGGTCGCGGCGCGGACGCGTCGGCGTGGCCGGCGGCCCGGGCGAAAAACTGGTCGTAGAGGGCGGGCAGACGCGCCTCGAGCGGTCCCTGGAGCGGCGCGATCTCTTCGGACCACAGGCGGGCGATGGCCTTGAGGTGGCGGCGGACCCCGGCGAGCACCAACGGGGGCGCGTGGCGGTGGGCCGCGAGCTGGGCCGCGGGGTCGACGTGGTCGCGCAACAACACCCGGGCGGTCTCGGATGCAGCCACATAGGGAATGGCCCGTGGCCGGCGGGGGTCGAAGGTGCGACCCGGCCGGGTGTACCAAAAGCCCAGCCCCGGGTGCGCCCGGCGGCGCAGGGGCCAGTCGAACGCCATCTCGTCGAAGCGTCCCCACGCCACGTGGTCGGCCAACGACCAGCCGACCTTGAGCAGGGGGCCGCGGGTCCTTTGCAGGTGCAGCAGGTCGGCGACCTGCAGCCGGCAGTAGTCGCTCGCGTCGGGCGGACACAGCGCGGCGGCGTCGGCCCGGGCCGCGGCGTGTCCGGCCTCGGCGTGGAGGGCGTGGGCCCGTTGCACGACGACGCGCACGCCGGGGCTCAACCGCGCGAACCGATCGAGCACCCCGCGCCACTCCGCGGTGCGGGCCTGGACCCGGAGGGAGCGCGCGCCCGCGTCCTCGGCGTGGGCATCGGCGACGAGGATGAGCAGCGGGGCGTGCACCAGCCGCGCGGCCCGGTGCGCGGTCAGCAGCAGACCGAGCACGTCGAGGGGGGGGCCGACGCTGAGGCCATGCCGGCCGCACAGCCCGATGCCGACGAACACCAGGCGGGGCTCGTCGAGGCACGACCCCCCGACAACCGACGGGTGGGTCCGAATCAGGGTCTGTTGGCGCGCGGCGTGGTAGAGCCGGCGCCGAATGGCTTCGCGCGGCATGGCTGCTCAGAATGGGTTCGAAATGCTTTGAACGCAAAAAACTAGCGGACGGGGGTGGCCGCTGACAAATGCGGTGGCTGGGCGGAAAAACTGTCCAGATATTGGTTCGGACACAAAGCAGATTCTGGTCGAGCAGATCGCGAACCCGGTCAGCCTGGCCGGGATACAAGTATCTGATTTATCGGTATAAATGCGTGGTTCCCGACGCGGCGCGCCATGGGCGACGGGTTGACGATGTCCAGCCTGCGCCTATTCATCGGCATGTACGCCTGTCATAGTGCTTCGTACACAAAAGAAATGCCGCGCAACAAAGGGGGCGATCGGCCGCAGCCAAGGAGGACACCGTGCATCAAACCGCCAAGGACATCATGGAGACAAGCTTTGAGGTCTTACGTCCCGATCAGGAGCTGATCGAGGCGGCCCGGGTGTTCCTGGAGCGGGACCTCTCGGCGGCCCCCGTGCTCGACCACCGCCAGCGGTTGGTGGGCATCCTGTCGGAAAAGGACTGCATGCTGCTCGCGATCGACCGGGCGTTCGGCACCAACCCGCGGCCTCAAGCCCACGTCGCAGACTTGATGCGGCCCGACGTGGTCGCTGTCCGCCCGGAGACGTCGGCCAACGAGTTGGCGACGATCTTCTACCGAGAGCAGTTTCACCAACTCCCGGTGGTCGACGGGGCCCGCATGGTGGGCATGGTCCGGCGGCGGGCGGTGTTTCGCCTGATTCAACAGGTTCTGGCCAGCCAGCCCCGGGCAATCACCGCCCAGGCGTCCCTCATCACCCACGACACCCAAGACTTGATCGGACCCGCCAGCAACGAGGCGTTTCGTCGCGCGGTCGAGAACCTGAGCTGAGCCGGACAGAAAGGACAATCCAATTGCATCCGCACAATCCCATCGAACGAAAAATCATCCAGACCATCGACGCCCATCCTCACCTCGACCGCCGCTGCTTGGCGGTGTCCGAGCAGGACAACGTGGTGACCATCGCGGGGGTGGTCGAGAACCATGACGCCCTCGTCGCGGTCAATGGCTGCGCCGAAAAGGCCGCCCCCCACCACCGCGTGATCAACCTCGCCACCGTGTCGGTGAACGGGGTGAAGGCCCACACCAGCAAGGCGCGCATGGTGAAGTCGGCGATCGAAACCGAGCTCCCCCACGCCGACGTCGACGTCGCCTACCTCGGCCCCACCGTCGTGCTCCGGGGCCAAGCCAACGCCCGCGAACAACGCCGGGCCACGATGATCGCGGCCCAGACCGGTGGCGCCACCGCCCTCAACGCGATGCGGAGCGTGTAGCCGGGCCGCCGACTTCGCGTCGGCGGCTAATAGTGCCAAGGGAACTTGCTGTAGTCCTGCGGCCGCTTCTCCAAGAACGCGTCGCGGCCCTCGCGGGCCTCGTCGGTCCCGTAGGCCAGGCGGGTGGCTTCGCCCGCGAACAGCTGTTGCCCCACCAGGCCGTCGTCGGGGAGATTGAACCCGAACTTGAGCATGCGCATCGCGGTGGGGCTCTTGCTGTTGATGAGCGCGCCCCACTCGAGGGCCACCGCCTCGAGCTCGGCGTGGAGCACGACCTTGTTGGCCATGCCCATCTCGAACGCTTCTTGCGCGCTGTAGTTGAGCCCGAGGAAGAACACCTCCCGGGCGCGTTTTTGACCGACCTGGCGGGCGAGCAACGCTGAGCCGTAGCCCGAGTCGAAGCTCGCGACGTCGGGATCGGTCTGCTTGAAAATTGCGTGCTCTTTCGAGGCCAAGGTGAGGTCACACACCACGTGCAGGCTGTGGCCGCCGCCCACCGCCCACCCTGGGACCACCGCGATGACCACTTTGGGCATGAAGCGAATCAGCCGCTGCACCTCGAGGATGTGCAGGCGACCGAGACGGGCCGCGTCGATTTTGCCGCCCGCGCCGGCGTCGGCGCCTTCGTATTTGTACCCGTCTTTGCCCCGGATGCGCTGGTCGCCGCCCGAGCAGAACGCCCAGCCGCCGTCTTTGGGCGACGGCCCATTGCCGGTGAGCAACACGCAGCCCACGTCGGCCCACTGCCGGGCGTGGTCGAGGGCGACGTAGAGCTCGTCGACGGTGTGGGGGCGGAAGGCGTTGCGGCAGTCCGGCCGGTCGAACGCGATGCGCACCGTGCCTTGGTCTTTGGCCCGGTGGTAGGTGATGTCGGTGAAGGAGAAGCCTTCGACCTCGACCCAGCGCTCGGCATCAAACAGTTCAGAAACCATCGCGACCTCCTCGGGCGCGAGGGGTGACACATCGGGGGCGGGCGGTCCAGCGGTGGGGTCGTCACGATGGCGGGACCGGGCGCACGATCGCGACCCAATGTCCCTTGCGCGCGCGGCCGACCCGAAGAAGGTGCGGACCGGTCCACAACTCGCGCACCGACCAGGTGACGTCGACGACATCGCCGCGCGCGAGGGCGTGGGGCTCGGCGGCGAGCGTCTTGTCGCCTTGCCGAAAGTGCGGGAAGGGGGGGAGCGCCACGTTGTCCCCGGTGTCGTCGACCACGGCCAACGCGTCGACGAACGAGGGCGAGCGGGTGAGATCCAACGAGGTGGCCTTTGTGGCCCGAAGGCGCACGGTCAGCGCGCAGCGGTAGGCCTGACAGTCGACCTCGGCGCGGTCGACGGCAAATGTGCCAAGCCGGGGGGTGGGGGGATGGGAGGCGAGGTCTCTGTGGGCGGCGGCCACCTTCTCGGCGAACTGCGCCTCGGCCGCGTCCACGCGATCGCTGTACGGTTGGGTGGCGGCCCAGCCCGTGCGCGCGGCGTGTTCTTCGATGGCCACGATCGCGCCGCGCCGGCTCTGGGGGTCGACGCCGAGGGTGTGGGAGCGCAGGTCCACCGCGCGGCAGGAGCGCTCAAAGGCCCGCAGCGTGCGCTGGGCTTGGTGGCGAATCGAGGCCAAGCGATCCTTGTCGTCGTCGAGGATGTGACACCGTGCGGTGAAGCGCGGGTGCTCAAACCGCAAGGGCAACGTGCCGTCGAAGGTCGCCCGGGCGGACCCGACCCAGTCGTGTTCGAGGATGTCGCGGTCGATGGCGGCGAGCTTGACGATGTCGCCGGGGGCGAGGTGAACGTGTTCGATGGTCAGGGTCCCGGTGAGGCGGTTGTCGTCGAGCACCAGGGTGCGGCCCGCGGCGTCGGTGCGCCCGGCGGTGAACCGCACCGAGAGGTCGGGCCGGCCCCCGAACGCGTCCCAGTTGCCGCCCGCGACGCGGAGGCGGCATTGCAGCGGGACATCGTCCAGTTGCTCGACGGTGCGGGCCCGGCCGGACACCGGCGCCGCCGACTGCGGTGTGCCCCGGTGCGCGCCGACGACAAAGCCGGGGGCGGCGTGGTCGGCGTCGGTCCACCCCTGGCGCATGCGCCCGACCCGGTCGGGGGGCGCGGGCGCCGGGCGCGGGGGGGGCGCCATCGCCCGCGGCGGGGGCAACGGCACCGCAATGTCCATGGAGAGCGCCACGCGGCAGCCATTGGGAAAGGCCAGGTCCACGACGTGGCGGTCGCGGGCAATGCGGGGGCGCACGCGGAGGTGGCGGCACGGGGCCGGCCCGGTGGCGGTGCACGCCAGCAGGGTGGCCAGCGCGTCGACCCGGGCGGCGGCTTCGTCGGCGCTTTGTTGTCGGGCGTTGTGCCGGGCGAGGGCGGTCAGGTAGGTGCGCGCGCGGTCGCCGACCTCGGCCTGGTAGACCTCGGGGTCAAGCAGCCCGTCGTCGAACATCGTGCGGGCGGGGGTGTCGGTGACGCGCTGAAAGATCTGAAAGGGCCGGTAGGGCGGGCCGGGCAACATCGAGGCCGCGATGCCCGCGGGGAGCAGCGCGGTGTCGACGACCAAAGCCACTGCACCCCCGACCAGGCGGTTCATCTCCTCGTGAAACGTCGGGCGCCACCTCGGGGCATCGAGGTAAGGCGGGGGCGGGAGCAGGGGTTTTTCCGGTGGGGGTTCGGCCACCGCGAACCAGGGGGCGCTGGGCAGAGGCGCGCTGGGGGTCCACACCAACGACGCTTGGGCCCCTTGGGCGGCGGGCTCGATCACCTCGAGCACGGTCTCGGTGAGCACGAGGTCGACGCCGTAGACGGTCGGGGACAGGCCGGCCTGGGCCGCGACCTCGTCGACGTCGAGGGCCCGTTCGGTCACTTTGACCAACCCGGCGTCGCGCAGCCGTTCGGCGAGGGCGGTGCGCCCGTCGGGGCCGGCTTGGGCGCAGGCGTCCTCCCAGCGGGCGGGGGGCGCGGGCGCGGCGGGGGCGTCCGGCGCGGTCGCGCAGTGACATAGGGTCGGCGCGACGGCGATGACGGGCAGGAGGCGGAGCAACGGCCGCATGGGGCAAAGGATAGCGGCGGCCAGCCCGCGGATGTGGCAAGATCGCGTGATGACGGACAAGAGAATGCTCGGTTGGCGCCTCACGCGCCGCGACGCTTTGGGGGTGTTGGGGGGCGCGGCCGCGGCCTCGGCGGTGGGGTGCATCGACCCCGTGGGGCCGGGCCCGGACGCTGGCGCCGACGCGGGACGGCCAGATGCGGCGGGGGCGGATGCGGGCGCGGACCGGGATGCCGGGGCCGTCGACGCGCACGCCGCCGACGGGGGCCGGGACGCGGGCGCCCCCGACGCCCACGACGCGGACGCGGCCGGCGCCGATGCCGGGGAACCCGCGGGGTGGGCCACGGGGGGCACCGCGGCGATGGTGGACGCGGCCACCTACCCGAACCCCTTCGGCCCCCTGGGCAATGTGTGTGCTTTGCACTGTTCGGCGATCCTCGGGCCCTGTCACGTGGCGTCCCCGCTGCGCCACGACGTGAGCGAAGGAAGCGACGGCCTTCCCGTGCGCTTGGCCCTCCGGGTGGTGGACGGCCTCTGCCAGCCTCTGCCCAACGCCATCGTCGAGATTTGGCACACCGACACCCGGGGCATCTACTCCGGCTTGGCCGGCAGCATCTGCAACGACGAGGCAGAGGACCAGGCCGCGGACTACTTCCGGGGCTACCTGCGGACCGACGCGGCCGGGCGGGTGGACTTCGATACGGTGTTTCCCGGGTGGTACAGCGGGCGTGCGATCCATATTCATTTTCGCATCATGGTCGGCCCCTACGACGGTGACGACGGGGCCCCGACGGTGCTGACCTCCCAGTTGTTCTTCGCCGATGACCTGGTCTCGTCGATTTTTGCCGGCGAGCCGGTGTACGCGGACCACGGGCAGCCGGACAAGTGGCTGACCACCGACGGCGTGACCAATGACCTCGCGGACCCATCCCCCTACGTGCTCGAGGTGAGCCAGATGACCGACGGCGCGATGATGGCGGCCAAGACGCTGGTGGTGGACCTCGCGGGGCCCACCTGCGCGGTTTGACTCACGCGAGAAGGAAGCAATGGCATTGTGTCAGTCTGTGATCGACACGTTCGTGACCGATGGGTATGCACGGATCGAGGGGGCGTTTTCCCGGGACGTGGCCGACGCGGTGGTCGCGCGGTTGTGGGCCGACATGGGCCGTGACCCCGACCGACCCGAGACCTGGACCGATCCCGTGGTGCGGCTCGGCATGTACACCGACCCACGGTTCGTCGAGGCCGCGAACACCCCGCGGCTTCGGGACGCGTTCGACGCGTTGGTGGGCCCAGGCCGGTACCGCCCGGTGGCGGCGATGGGCACATTTCGCTGTGCTTTTCCCTCGGCGGCAGACCCGGGCGACTGCGGCTGGCACGTCGACGCCAGCCTCGACTTTGATCGGCCAGACTTCCTGTCCTGGCGGGTCAACGTGGCCTCGGACGGCCGGGCGCTGCTGCTTTTGTTCTTGTTCACCGACGTGGGGCCGGACGACGGTCCCACCCGGATTCGGGTGGGCTCGCACCGCACGATGGCGCGCGTGTTGGCCCCGCACGGCGCGCATGGAATGACATTGCGCGACCTGGTGGCGGTGGATTTTGGGGGGGACCCGGGCCGCGGCGAAGTCGAGGCGGTGGGGGCGGCGGGCACGGTGTATCTGTGCCACCCGTTTTTGGTGCACAGCGCCCAGCCCAACCGAACCGGACGGCCGCGGTTTTTGGCCCAGCCCCCGCTGTTGCCGGTCGAAGGCCACGGGCCGGCAGCGGGCGCGCCCTCCGCGGTCGAGGCCGCGATCCGCGCCGCGCTCGACGACGACGCCTAGCTGCCGCGCCCGGCCGCGACCGGGCGGGGGCCGCCGAGGGCCAGGCGGTGGGTGACGCCGAGCGCGTCGAGGAAATCCTCGTCGTGGCTGACCACCACCAAAGCCCCCGGGAAGTCGGCGAGCGCGGTCTCCAAGTACTGGATCGCATCGAGGTCGAGGTGGTTGGTGGGCTCGTCGAGGAGCAGCACCGCGGGGGCCGGGTCCTGGTGCACGGTCAAACACAACACCAGGCGCAGGCGCTCGCCCCCGCTGAGCGCGTGCGCGGGGGTGTGAACGGCATGGTTCCAAAACAAAAACGGGGCCAGGCGCTCGCGGCACGCGCCCTCGGACAGGTCGGGGCGCACCGCGCGCAGGTTGTCGAGCACCGTGCCGCCCTCCACCGGCAGCGCCAGGTCCTGGTCAAACCGGGCCCGGGGGAGCGGGCCGAGACGCAAGCGCCCGCGGGTGACCGGGAGCTGGTCGTCGAGCATGCGCAACAGGGTGCTCTTGCCACTGCCGTTGGGCCCGGTGATCGCGACCCGCACCGGGCCTTGCCAGGAGAAGGTCACGGCGTCGAACACCACCCGGCCCTCGTCGAGCAGATGCCCCAATGCGTCTGCTTCGGCGATGGTCTGTCCGCGGGCCACCCCCGGCGTGTCGAGCCCGAACGACAGGGACGCGGTCGCGCTCACCCGCGCGCGGGCCTCGCGCAGACCGTCGACGGCGGCGGCGATGCGGTCGTCGGCCACCCGTTGCCCCGCCGCCCGGCTGCGGTCGGCGCTCTCTTTGCGCACGTCGAGCAGGCTTTTGGGTTGGCCCCCCTCCCGCCGGGACTGGCGCCCCTTCTTGTCGCGCTGGTCCTGCTTTTCTCGGTTGCGTTGGGCCTCCTTCTTGCGCGCCCGCAGTGCGCTGGCCGCGTCGTGCACGCGGCGCGTTGCCGCGGCGGTCTGGACCGCCTTTTCGTCGCGGTAGGCGTCGAACGCCCCGCCGTAGGTGACCAGGCCGCGCGGGGTGAGCTCGACGATGCTGTCCACCGCGCGGAGCAGCGCCCGGTCGTGGCTGACCGCGAGCACCCCGGGCTGCTCGCGCACAAACGTGCACAGCCAGCGCCGGCCCGCGGCGTCGAGATGGTTGGTGGGCTCGTCGAGGAGCAGCACGTGGGGGCGCACCCGCAACGCCCCCGCGAGGCGGACCCGCAGGTGCTCGCCGCCGCTGAGGCCGGACGCGGCCCGGGCCAAGGAGAGCCCGGCGAGGCCCACGTGGTCCAAGGCCGCGTGCAGTTCGTCCTCGAGGGACCACTGTTCACCGACCTGCGCGGCGTCCTGCGCGGAGCCTTCCCCCGCGAGCAGCCGCTGCAGGGCGCGCCAGGGGGGGCCGGCGCCGAGGAGGTCGGCCACGGTGCGCGCCCCGTCGTCGACGGGGTGTTGGCGCAGCCAGGCCACCGGGCCGGTGGCGGTCACCTGGCCCCGGTCCGGCCGGCGGGAGCCGTGCAGCAGGGACAGCAAGGTGCTTTTTCCGGTGCCGTTTTGTCCCACCAGGCCGGTGGGCGCCTCGGTGAGGGTCAGGTCGACGTCGGAGAAGAGCACACGGGGGGAGGGGCCCGCGTGGGCGGACAGGCCGGACGCCACAAGGCGTGCGGAACGGAGCGATGACATGAGGAATCCGGGGCGCGGTGAGGCCGCAAACGGCACGAACGGACGGCGGGGCCGTCGCTGGGAACAGGGTCAGTTCGTGCCGCGCTTCATGTCACACCACCTTCGGCCCCAGTGTAGCCGAGGGGGGCCGCGGCTGACAACCCCGCGCCCCAATGGGATTGGACCTCAGGCCAGCGCCTCGAACGGCGCCAGGGCCGCCTCGACGTCGGCGTCGTGCCCCTCGTCGCGCAGGCTCTCGCCGATGGCGCGCATGGTGCGCCGCAGGTCGTCGGGGCGGTGGAGCACGTGGCCCATGTGACCGACCCGGAAGCTGTTGCCTTTGAGGGCGGGGTGCAGGCCGCCCGCGATGACCACGCCCCGCGCGGACACGCCTTGCAGGAAGCGAGCGGCGTCGACCGTCCCCGGCAAGCGCACCGCGCTGATGGTGTGCGCGGCGAGGGCGGGGGTGGTGACCAGGGACAGCCCGAGGGCGGCGAAGCCCGCGCGGAACGCATCCGCGGCGTTTTTGTGCAGAGCGAAGCGGGCGTCCATGCCGTCGCGCGCGACCTCGGCGAGCGCGACATCGAGCCCGCGCACCAGGGTGGTGGCGGGGGTGGCGAAATAGCTCGGGGTGCCCGCTTCGTACGCGGTCATGATCGGTCGCCACGACGAGTAGTCGAGCACCAGCGCGGGGGGCCGCTGGAGCTTGTCGCGGGCCTGCTGGGCCCGGGCGCCGACGACGAGCAGGCCCAGGCCCGGGGGGAGGCCGATCGCCTTTTGGCTCCCGGTGAGCACGACGTCGGCCCCCCACCCGGCCATGTCGAACTGCTCGCCGCCGATGGAGCACACCCCGTCGAACACCGAGAGGGCGCCGTGTTCGCGCGCGAGGGCGGCGAGGGCGGCGGCGTCGTTGCGGGTGCCGGTCGAGGTGTCGACGTGGGTGCACAGCAGCGCCTTGTACGGTGTGCCGCGCAGCTTTTGGGCCACCGCGTCGAGGTCGGGTCCCTCGCCCAGGGCGGACGGGACCACGTCGACGGTCGCGCCGCGCCGGCGCGCCATCTCCGCGATGCGGTCCGAGAAGTAGCCAATGTGGGGCACCAGCGCGCGGTCCCCCTCGTCGAGGAGGTTGCCGATGGCCATGTCCATCGCGGTGGTGCCGCTGCCCGCGACCACATAGGGCTGCGCATCGGCGGGCGCTTGCCACACCGTGCGCATCATGCCGAGGGCGCGCCCGAACGCGGCGATGAAGCCGGGCGCGAGGTGGCCGGGCGGGGGCCCCGACACGGCCTGCTCGACCGCGGGGGAGATTTCGATGGGACCGGGGATCATCAACAGTGGCTTGTCCATGGCTGGCCTTTGCCAGCCGAGGCCACGAGTTGAAAGCCCCCTGGGCGCGGCGGCCCCCCCGCCGGGCGCGCGGGGGTCAATCCTTGCGCAGGGTCCGCAGAAACTCGTCGACGTCCCGCTGCAGCGACGCCGCCAGCTGCGACAACTCTTCGCTGGCCGACCCGAGGTTGCGGGCCGCGTCCTCGGTGGACTCCGCGCTCGACGCAATGCCATGCACATGGGCGCTGACGTCGCGGGCACCCACCGAGGCCTCCTGCAGGCTGCGGTGGATCTCGACGGTGATCTCCCGCTGCTGGTCTTGCACCGCCCGGTTCACGCTGTCGGTGGTCTTGGCGATGGTGCGCATGATCTCATCGACGCGTTCGATGGCTTCGCTCACCCCTTTGACCGAGCCCTGGATGCTCCCGACGCGGGTCTCCACCTGTTCTGTGGCTTCGCGGGTCTGTTTGGCGAGCTCTTTGACCTCGTTGGCCACCACCGCGAAGCCCTTGCCCGCTTCGCCCGCCCGCGCCGCCTCGATGGCGGCGTTGAGGGCGAGGAGGTTGGTCTGTTGGGCGATGTCGGTGATGAGGCCGATGACGCTCGCAATGGTACTGGAGGCGTCGGAGAGCTCGCCCACCACCGCGCGGGTGGTGTCCACCTGCGCCTCGGCGCTCTTGGCCACCGTGCCCGCGTCGTTGGTTTGGTCGCCGATGCGGGCGATCACCGCCGCGATCTCCGACATGCTCTCGGCGACCACGTTGAGATTGACCGCCGCTTGCTCGGCGGCGGCGGCGACGTTGTTGGTGCGGTCCCGGTTGTCCGCGGTGGTCTCCGCGAGCTGGCTGGCGGTGGCTTGCGCCTCGGTGGCGGCCGCGGCCACGGCCTGGACCACGTCGGCGATCTTGGACTCAAACTGGTCCGCGAGCTCGAGCCGCTCCACCCGCAGGGACTCGATGCGCTCGTGCTGCGCCTTCATGCCCCCGATGCTCTCGTTGATCAGCTCGGCCGCGCGGCGGAACGCGCCTTGGAGGCCCTTGGGGCGGAGGGTGCGGTGGTAGCGCCGTTCGCTGGCCGCGATCAGGGCCGCGGCGGATTCGCGCACGAAGGCATCGGTGATGTCGACGAAGTTGTTCACCGCGTCGAGCGTGGCGCGGAGCGCGGGGTCGCCATCGATGTGCAGCAAGCGGTCCTCGAGGTCGCCGCGGGCCCCGCCGCTGCACACGTCCCCGATGCGCCGAAGCCACGCGCGGGCTTGGTCTCGTTCGGCTTTGACCTGCTCGAGCTCGGCCCGGAGCGACGACACGTCCGGTTGCACCGGCTCAGAGAGCGAAGACAAGCTGCTCATAGCTCATTCCTTTGTCCGCGAGGAACTCTTCCAAGAGGCGGGCGCCGGCCGCGACCGCGTCGTTTTTGTTCGCCGCCCGGCGTTCGCGTTCGCGCAACTGTGCATAGACGGGTTCGATCGCGGCCACCGCTTGGGGATTGGGCGCGCGGCGGTTGGAGTGGTACCCGATGATGCGCCCGGTGTGGTCGAAGGTCGGCGTGACGTGGGCGAACACCCAGTAATGGTCGCCGTTTTTGCAGAGGTTTTTGACGTAGGCGAACAGCTCTTGGCCGTCCGCGATCGTCTTCCACAAAAGACTGAACACGCTGCGCGGCATGTCCGGGTGGCGGATCATGCTGTGGGGCATGCCGAGCACCTCGTCTTCGGTGTAGCCGGCCACGTCGAGAAACACGCGGTTGGCGTAGGTGATGCGGCCATGGGTGTCGGTCTTGCTGACGATCAGTTCGTCGTCCGCAAACCGCTGCTCTTTCCCGGTCGGGGTCGGGCGGGTGTTCGACATGTGAAAGACCTCCACCCCGGTCATCGACACGAACGGTGGAAAGGCAAAGGCCTTTTGTCGTCGACCACGCCCTGATCAGGTGGGCGATTTCGCACGGCGGCGGGGGGGGGGCGCGCCGGGGCCGTCAATCTCTTGACGGCGTTTGTGCCCTCAAGCGTGCGGGGGGTGGAAGGGCAGTTCGCGGACGCGTTCGCGGGTGAGGGCGAACCAGGCGTTGGCGATCGCGGGCGCCACCGGGGGCACGCCCGGCTCGCCGATGCCCCCCGGGGCGTGTCCGTCGGTGATGACCTCGACGTCGATGCTGCGCGGGGCTTCGTGCATGCGCACGAGCCGGTACTCGCGGAAGTTGCCCGCGCGGACGCGGCCGCCCTGGTAGTCGAGGTGGCCGTACAGGGCCACGCTGGCCCCAAACAGCACCGCCCCCTCGAGCTGCGCCCGCACCCGCTCGCGGTGCACGATGCGACCGGGGTCGGCCACCACCCACGCGCGCTCGAGCTTGGGCCCGCCCCCGGGGGCGCGCGACACCTCGACCACGCAGGCCACGTAGGTCAAGAAGCTCCGGTGGACGGCGAAGCCCTTGGCCCGGCCCTCGACGGGGGGCGCGTCGAACGCCGACCGTTCGCGGACCGCGTCGATGACCCGGTGATACCGCGCAATGTCAATGGGGTGTTCGCCCTCGGGCGCGCCGTAGTTCCACAGGGGCACGCCGAGCTCATCCGCCGAGACCACCCGGGGTGGGCCGTACACGGTCTTGATGAAGTCGGGCAAGGGGACCCCGCGGTGGTGGGCGAGCTCGTCGAGAAAGCCCTGGACCGCGAAGGCGTGGTTGATGTTGTACACCGACCGCATCCACCCAATGCGCATGCGCTCTTGCACCGCGTGGGTCTCGAACGACACGTGAGGGACGGCCAAGGGCAGGTCGCTCAGTCCTTGGCCGAGCTCGCTGTCGCGCAGCTCGTGGCGCGCGGCGTCGAAAGTGCTGCCGATGGTGGGCGAGGCGATGCGTTGCCGCCACGCGGTGAGGGCGCCCTCGTCGTCAAACCCGGCGGAGAGCGCTTGCACCGACGCGGCGTGAAAATAGCCCTGGCGCATCGCGTCTTCGCGCAGCCACTGGACCCGGACCGGGCGGCCCACCGCCTGGGACAGATGCGCGGCCTCCACCGCGTAGTCGGGCTTGCTCTTCCGACCAAACGCCGCGCCGAGGTAGGTGACATTGACCCGGACCGCGTCCTCCTCGAGCCCGAGCCGGCTGGCCACCAGCGAGCGTGTGCGCTGGGGGGTCTGGGTGTTGATCCACACCTCGCACCCGGTGGCGGTGACCTCCGCCACCGCCGCGGGCGGCTCCAGCGCGGCGTGGGCGAGATGCGGCACCACATAGGTCGCCTCCACGACGTTGGCCGCGCGCTTCAGCGCGTTTTCGGCATCACCGCGTTGGCGGCGCGGCGTGCCGGGTTGGGCCACCTGTTCGCGCATCTGGGCCAGGTCTGCGGCCCAGGTGGCGTCGTCGTGCGGGCTTTCGGACCAGCGCAGGCGGAGCTTTTCGCTCGCCTTCTTGGCGGTCCAGGTGTCGCGCGCCACCACCGCCACGCCCCCGAGGGGCTGGAACGCATACGGCGGGGCCGGGACCGGCATCGTGACCACGTCGTGCACCCCGGGGACGGCCCGGGCCGCGCCATCGTCGACCTCGAGGAGCGCGGCCCCGAGCACCGGGGGGCGCACGATGACCGCGGTGAGCATGCCCGGCCTCTGCACGTCGGCGCCAAACTGTGCTCGGCCGCTGGTCCACTCGTCCACCTCGACGAGCGGGAGGTCCCAGCCCCCGGGCGGAATGTCACTGCGCAGTTTCACTTTGTCGGGGTGCGGGACCTTGGCGGCGGCGGCGGCGGCGGCGAGCTGCCCAAACGGCACGGCGCGGCCCGACGAGGCGTGCACCACCTCGTGGGCGACGCTCGCCACCTCGCCCACCGGGACCCGCAGCTGGCGCGCCCCCGCGTGTTCGAGCATGGTGCGGGCGACCGCGGCCATGCGGCGCAACATCTCGTATTGGTTGCGGATGCTGCGCGACCCGTCGGTGTTCTGGTCGCCGTACACGGGGTCGCCGGGGGCCTGCACGACGCGGACCCGCGCCCGGTCCGCGCCCATCTCCTCGGCGAGCAGCGCGGGAATCGAGCTGCGTACGCCTTGGCCCATTTCCGACCGGTTGCAGGTCAAGTGCAGGGTGCCGTCGGGCTCGAGCCGCACCCACACGTTGGGCACGAAGGGCTTGCCCGCCGCGTGGGCCGGGCCCGCCCCGAGGGCGAAGAGCGCGCCGGTCCCCACCGAGCCGATCAAAAACCCGCGCCGAGAGAGCTGGGGCGCGTTCATGATTCGCCCGCGGCGTCGAGGATCGCGGCCCGGATGCGCAGGTAGGTGCCGCAGCGGCAGATGTTGGTCGCCATCGAGCGGTCCACCTGCGCCTCGCTGGGATGAGGGACCTCCTCGAGGAGGGCGGCGGCGGTCATGATCTGGCCCGCTTGGCAGTAGCCACATTGGGGCACGGCGTGGCGCGCCCAGGCTTGCTGCAAGGGGTGGCTGCCGTCGGGGGACAGGCCCTCGATGGTGGTGACCGCGCGCCCCTGCAGGCGTTCGACCGGGAGCACACACGAGCGAACCGCTCTGCCGTCGACGTGCACGGTGCACGCGCCGCAGAGGGCTTCACCGCAGCCGTACTTGGTCCCGGTGAGCCCGAGGTGATCGCGCAGCACCCACAGCAGCGGGGTGTCGGGGGAGGCGTCCACGTCATGGACGGTGCCGTTCACGGTCAGTTTCATTGTGGCTCTCCACGGGGGGGACAAGGCGCGCCGGCGTCGATCCACGTTCGGGCGGTGTCGCCGAGCGCGGCCTGGCTCCCGGGGGCGGGTTCGCGGCCGTGTCCGGGGGAAAAGCCCCAGCCCACGAGCGGGTCTTCGGCCAAATGTTGCTGGAGCTCGTCGAGGGTGCGGCCGCCGTTGCGCGCCTTGTCTTTCAGCTGTGCACAGATGGCCGCGTCGCTGCGGCCGCGCCAGGCCATCGAGAGGGGGGCGAGGTGCCAGCCGGGGGCGCCGGGCACGCGGGCGTCGGTGGCGTTGCGATCCTGGTGACAGCTCGCGCAGTGGGCGCCGGGTTCGCCCCGGTCGTCGGGGCCACGCCACACCGGCGGGTCGTGCACGGCTTGGTGCATGCCCTGGCGCGGCCGGTCGTCGTCGGGGTGGCAGTTGAGGCAGCGCGGGTGGCGCAACACCTCGACGAGGTGGGCGAAGGCTTTGTGCCCGGCCTCGACGGTGGCGGGGTCGGCCGGGGCGGGCGCGGGCGCGCTGCTGCAGCTGGTGACGGCGGCGAGGAGCGGGAGAAGGAAGGCGGTCGAGCGCATGGAGCGCCGATGTACCGTCGTGGCCGGCGCGGCGCAGCCCCTTCTTCGGGGGGCGGGGGGTGCGCCGCGGCGTTGGAGGTCGAAAAGTGCAATGATAACAGGTTGTTAGGCGGTTGCGGGGCAACCCGCGTGGCGTCTTTGGGCGCGTTGGTGGCGGGGCTGGGCCCCGCACGCCGGAGGCAGGCCAATCAGAAGAGCAACCTGCGCGGCCTTCTGGCCGCGTGGAGGTTCAAGCCCTCTCCCGACCACCAAAAAAAAACGCAGCCACGAAGGCTGCGTTTGTTTTGGTTGCGGGGCTAGGACTTGAACCTAGGACCTTCGGGTTATGAGCCCGATGAGCTACCAACTGCTCCACCCCGCGGGCGAGGGGGAATGTAACAGCCGGTATCGGGCTGTCAACGATCAGATCGCGGTTCTTGAAAAACTCAGCTCTTGCCCAAAAACGCGTCGTGGTCGTACCGGGCCGGGTCGAAGGGGTGCGGCCCTTCGTCGGTGTCGAACAGCTCGACCCCGAGCGCGGCGATGGCGGCGGCGTCCTCATCGTCGAGCTCGCCGAGCGGAAGCCCGATGCGCCCGGCCGCCTTCCACGCCTTTTTGTGGGCGAGGGCGACCTCCTTGACCGCGGACGAGTCGGCCACCGACCCGGCGAGCACGAGCTCTTTGGTCTTTTTGCCCGCCCACGCCACGATGAGGTCGGCCACGTCGGCTTCGCCGCTGATGCGCACCGCCTCCTTGGGGGCCAAATGGGCGAGCGCGCCGGGGAGGGCGGTGAGCACGTCGTCGTCGACCGCGCTCTCGGTGGACAGGCCGAGGTCGAGCGACGCGAGCTTGGGGAACGCGCCGGCGGCCAGGTGCCGCACGTCCTCGGCGTCCATCGGGTCGGCGAGCAGGCTGAGTTGTTTGAGGGTGTCGCTCCCCGCGTCGGGGGGCAGCGTCCACGACCCCACCACGTACAAGCGCTCCAGCTTGGGCAGCGCGAGCACACCCCCGAGGTCGCCGCACGACACGTGGGCTTGGCGCGTCACCGTCTGGTCGTAGGCGTCGATGATCAGGGTCTGCAGCTGGGCCGGGCACAGGTCGGCCAGCACCTCCACCGCGGGGTCAAAATGCAGCCGCCGATCGGGATAGAGCACCAGCGCGGTCACGTCGTCGGTGATGTGCTCGGTCATCAGCTTGTGCATGTCGTCGGGTGACAGCGACTCGTCCAGCTTGAGCAGCAGCCGGCCCTTGGTCTTGATGATGCCCTTTTTGCGGTCCGCTTCCTCGGGGCTCGGCTCGTACCCGACCAGGCGCTCGTTGGGCACCTTCTCGGCCACGCCCACCTTCTTGTCCCGGATGCGCCACCCTTGCCGCGGGCTGTACCGCTGCATCAGCACCTTGTTGAAGGCCTGGGCCGCTTCTTTCTCGTCGGTAAACTCGATCCGTTCGAACAGGCCGCCGCTGCTCGGCACATACAGCGCCAGATCGTCCAGGATCATTTTCGCGCGCTGCGATCCCTTTTCAAAATTGAACACCGCTTTCATCGTTGCTTCCTAGCGCTCCATCGACGGGGTCAGCTCAATGTAAATGCATCGTTCGTCGTCGTCATCGCCGGGGTCCAGCCGGACCCGCACCACCCGCTGGGCATCGTCGAACAGTCCCGCGACGTTGCCCGGCCATTCCACCATGGCAAACGCAGCCGGATCGTGCACCATCTCCCCGAGCCCCAGCTCCCAAGCCTCGTGGGCGTCGGACAGCCGGTACAAATCGAGGTGGTGCACCACCGGCGCGGTCGCGTAGCTGTGCCCCAGGGCGTAGGTGGGCGACTTCACCCCCCGCCCGCCGAGCGCGGCGACAAAGCCGCGCACAAAGGTGGTCTTGCCCGCGCCGAGCGGACCCTCGAGCAGCACCACCGCGGGGGGCACCAAGCGCCGGGCCAGATCGCCCGCCACCGCCTCGGTCTCGACGTCGGAGCGCGTGATGTGTTGCTCGGTGCTCATGCCCCGCGCGCTCCGAACACCACCGGTCCCACCGCGTCGGCGATCTCCCCCGCGAGGTGACCCCGCGTCATCGTCGCCGACAAGGCCGCGCCCGCGGCCTGGTGGACACAGCACGCGAGGATGGCGGCCTCGACCGCGGGCCCGACGTCGAGACAGGCCGCGACCACCCCGCTGAGCACGTCGCCGCTGCCGCCCACCGCGAGCGCCGGGCACATGCCGGGCACGATGGTGGGGATCGCGTCCCGCGCGGCGATGATCGGGGCCGCGCCCTTGAGCACGACCACCGCGCGTTCGGGGTAGTGCTCGACGAGCCGGCTGGCCGCGGCCATACGGTCGCGTTGGACCGCCGCGGGCGAGATGCCGAGCACGGCCGCGGCTTCGCCGGGGTGGGGCGTGACCACGACGTCGAGGCCGGGGGGCAGCGCGTGGGGCATGCGCAGGCCGTCGGCGTCGAGCACCACCGGGAGCTCGGCGGCGGCGGCGGCGGCGAGCAGGCGGGCGGCGTCTTTTTGGCGGCTGGCGTCGGTGGACAACCCCGGGCCGATGACCAACGCGGTCAGCCCCTCGAGCTGGTCGGGGCCGCGCACCATCAGCTCGGCCGGGCGGTCGAGGTCGGTCTCGCCCGAGAGCAACGAGACCTTGCCCGCCCCGGCGCGCAGGGCGGCGCGGGCGGCGAGGAACGCGGCGCCCTTGGTCCCCGGCGCGCCGACCAGGACCCCGACGTGGCCGAAGCTGCCCTTGTGCGATGTGCCCGACGGCGCGTGGCCGTCGGCGCGGGGGGGGCCCAGGGTGGCGGTCTGGGCCACCGGCCGGCGCAAGGGATGCAGGATGCCCGCGTCGGCGACCTCGACGTGGCCGACGTTGGCCGCGCTCGGCTCGGCCACGTGGGCGATCTTCGCCCGGCCGTAGGTCACGGTGAGGTCGGCGCGCAAAAACGGCCCGTCGGGTTTGCGCCCGTCGGCGTACAGGCCGGACGGGATGTCCACCGCGACCACCTTGCGCTCGGCGGTGTAGACCTCGTCGATGAGCGCGCCGAGGTCTTCGCCGAGGGGGCGCCGCAGCCCGGTGCCGAACAGCGCATCCACGATCACGGTGTCGTCCCGCAGCGCGGCCAAGATCGCGGTGGGGGCCAGCGGGCGGCACAGGGGCTCGCGCACGGGGTTGTCGAACCCCAGGTGCACGCAGGCCTCGTCGAGGGCGGTCTTGGCCCGGGCCGCGTCGGTCCCGGCCTTGGGGGCGCCGAACACGAGCACGTCCACGAGGTGGCCCAATGCCTTTGCGTGCCGGGCGATGACGTAGCCATCGCCCCCGTTGTTGCCCGGCCCGCACAGGATGAGCAGATGCCGCGGGCCGTACCGGGTGCGCAGGGCCTCCAGGGTGGCCCGGCCCGCGTGCTCCATCAGGGCGATGCCCGGCACCTTCACGGTGTCGATGGTGAACCGGTCCGCCTCTTGGGCAGTGGCCGCGTCGTCGAGAGGGCGGAAGGCCAATCGATCCACACTGAGCATGCTGCGTGATACATCGATGCGTAGATTTCTGCATGGGTATCGCGAAAAGGAGCCGGCATGCGGGTGCCGAATGAGACCGACCTGTCGTTGTTTGCCGTGCGCCGCCAGGCGTTGGCCGAGTACGTCCGCGACCAGGTGCCCGAGGCCGAGCAGCCCTGCGCGGTGGTGTTGTGCGGGACCCCCGAATACCTCCGCAACAGCGACGTCGAGCACGCGTACCGGCCGGACAGCGACGTGTACTACCTCACCGGGTTCGAGGAGCCCGACGCGGTCTTGGTGTTGGTGGTCGAGCCGGAGCAAGAACGTCTGGTGATGTTCGTGCGGCCCAAGGACAAAGAGCGCGAACTGTGGACCGGGTACCGGGCCGGGCCCGAGGGGGCCAAGCGCGACTACGGCGCGGACGAGGCCTTTCCCTTGGCCACGCTTTCGGGCCGGCTGCCAAAGCTGCTCGTCGGGACGCGCACCGTGATCGGGGCCTGGGGCCGGCGCGCGGACGATGACCAAAAGCTCATCGCGGCCTACGAAGGGGCGCGCCACAAAGCGCGCAAGCGCGGGGTGTTCCCCACCGTGATGCGCGACGTGCGCGAGCTGCTCGGGCCCCTGCGCCAACACAAGACCGCCGACGAGGTGTCGCGTCTGCGCGCCGCGGTCCAGGCCACCGCGGCCGGGCACCGGGCGGCGATGGCCGCGTGCAGGCCGGGGGTGTCCGAGCATGTGCTCTACGCCCAGCTCACCAGCGCGTTTTTGTCCGCGGGGGCCAAGCGCCACGGCTATTCCCCAATTGTCGCGAGCGGGCCCAATGCCTGTGTGCTGCACTATGTCGACAACCAGCGCACCATCGAGGCCGGCGACCTCGTGCTCATCGACGCGGGAGCGGAGTACGGCATGTACACCGCCGACGTGACCCGGACGTTTCCCGCCTCGGGCCGGTTCACCGAGGCCCAGCGCGCGGTCTACGAGGTGGTGCTCGAGGCCCAGCGCCTGGCCCTCGAGGCCACCCGCCCCGGCGCGACCCTGCCCGAGATCGACCGCATCACCCGTGAGGCGCTGGCCGCGGGGCTGGTCAAGCTCGGCCTGCTCGACGGGGACCCGGCGAAGCTGGCGAAAAAGGTCAAGCAGGAGGACGGGACCGAGAAGGCCCCGCTCGATCGGTTCTACCCCCACAGCACCAGCCACTTCCTCGGCCTCGACGTGCACGACGCCGGTCCCTACCACGACGGCACCGACCCCACCGCGCTGCAGCCGGGCATGGTGGTGACCATCGAGCCCGGCCTGTATTGCCAGCCCGACGACGAGCAGTGCCCGGCCGCCTACCGCGGCATCGGGGTGCGCATCGAAGACGACGTGCTCGTGACCTCGTCGGGCCACGAGAACCTCACCGCCGACATTCCCAAAAGTGTCGAAGCGATCGAGGCGGCGGTCGGCGGCGGCTGACCGCGCGGGCAGCTACTCGTCGGGGTCGTTCTCCAGCGCGCTGAGCAGCTGCCGCACGCTCTGGTCCTCGGGGGCCTCGAGCAACGCCTCCCGGGCATGGCGCCGCGCCCCCCCTGGGTCCCCGGTGCGCAGGCACACCACCGCCATCACCGCGTGGGCCTCAGCGCTGTCGGGCACCATCGACAACGCCCGTTCCAGGCAGGCCTGGGCGCGGTGGTACTGGTGCCCGTCGGAATAGCTCTTGCCGAGGTTGATCAAAAACGCCGCCTCGGTGGGGTCGAGCCGCACCGCGCTCTCAAACGCCGACGAGGCGGCCGCGACCTGGCCGCGCAAAGACAGCGCGAGCCCGAGGGCGTTTTGGGCCTCGGCGTTTTCCGGCAGCCGCACGGTGGCGGCCTCGAGCACGCCCTCGGCGCGTTCGGCGTCGCCCCGCTCGACGAGCATCTGGCCGTAGGCCAGAAATGCAGCCCCATTGCTGCGGTCGCTGCGGATGGCTTTTTCGTAGGCTTTGCCCGCCCGGGCGAACCGGCCCAAGCTCTGAAACGCCAACGCCCGCAGGTGGTGGGCGCGACCGGGGTGGCTGCCGTCGGCTTCCTCGGCCGCGAACCGCACGCGGAAGTAGTCGCCGTCGACGAGCTCGAGCTCGAACAGGCCCGCGGGGGTCACCGGCAACGTCACCGTCACGCTGTAGGAGAGCTCGTCGCTCCCGTCGTCGAGCAGGTCGTCGGACAGGGCCTTCAAGAACCGCTCGGCCCCGTCGAGGGCGTCGTGGCTCAACGTCGCCGAGCGGATCAAAAGCGCGTCTTCGCTCCGCGCGCTCACGGTGACGTCGCCCGCGTGGGCGGTGAGCTGCTCGAGCACGCCCGCGACCCAATGGGGCGACAGGGCCACCGAGGCGATCTTGTCCCCCACCAGCCCCACCGCGAACCCTTCGCCGTCCTCGATGACAAACGCGTGGGCCTGGTAGCGAATGAAGCCCGACTGGCGCTTGGCCTCGTCTTCATAGTGCGCGAAGCGGTCCACCGGCTCGTCGTCGAAGCGGGGCACGGGCTCGGTCCGGCCGGACTCGGTTTGGCGCGCCATCAACACCGCGTACGGACCTTGGTCACGGACCATGCGGTCGTCGAACGCGCGGCTGTACACCGGGGATTTCAGCTGTAGGTGCGGGTCGCCCGCCTGGTGGGCGAGGTCCCAGAGCACGATGCGGCTCAACCAGTTGTCGATGGACATGCCCCGGGCGCGGATCGACGCGCAGGCGTGGCGGTAGTCGATGCGCGAGACCGCGCCGCTTTTTTCGTGGGCGAGGATGTGGTCGTTCTCGACCAGAAACGACACGTCGGGGAAACGCCGCTCGAGGCTCTTCTCAAACGCGAGAAACGCCCGGAACTCGCTGGGCAAGCCGCGCCCCCGCCGGCTGATCACCGCGTGGGGCCCGCGGCCCGTCCACAGCGCCTCGGCGAGCAAGGCGTGCACCCCGATGTGGGCGCAGTACCGTTCGTCTCGCACCACCAACCGCACGTTGTCCTCGTCGTAAGTCGGCGTGAACCCGTAGTGCTGGGCCGCCCGCACCGCGCCCTCGACGATGCCCTCGAGGTCGACAAAGAACACCATGCCGATGCCCCCGTCGAACAGCGGCGCGAGGTTGCCCGCCCAGTCGGCGAACGAGGGGGAAAACCCCGGGCGCGCGTCCCGCAACGCCGACCACGTCAACGACGAGAGCACCCGGCCGCCCGACTCCAGCCCGTGGATGGCATTGTCGATCTGGGGCCCCAGACCGCTCTGGACCTCGCCGTCGTCCCGGGTGGGCAGCACCATGATGCGCACCGTGGGGTCGAGCTCGACCACCACCACCTGCTGGTTCTGGTCGCTCTGGGCCACCGCCCGCAAAAACCGCCGCCGGAAATTGTCGGCCGGCACCTCGGGGAGCGGGCCGGGGTAGAAGGTCAGCTGCTGTGGGGCCGACGCGCGGTCGCCGGGCTCAGCCCTCAGCCAGCTGTGCAGGCGCGAAAACCAACGCACACCGTCATGCTAACGAGGGGCCCGGTGCGTCTCAACGCTCGAGAACACTGAGACAGGCCGCGGCCTCGCGCAACAGCTGGGTCACGTCGTCGAGGGCGGCGTGCAAGGTCTCGGATTTGTGGTCGGCAAAGATGACCAACGCGGCGCGTCCCGCGCGGCGCAGCACCGCGCATAAAATCGCGCCCGGGCGGTCGCCGCCGAGCCCCTCGAACGTCTCGCGCCACTCGAACGTGCGCGGCGGCGGCCCGTAGAACGGTTCGCTCCGCTCGACGAGCTTGCCGAACCCGTGGGTGCGCAAGAGCGTGCCCACCACGTCGGTGTACCGCCCGTATCCGGTGCGGGCGCGCGCCACCGGGGGCGCGCTGAGCAGGTCGATGACCACCGCGCGATCGAACCGCGAGCGGGTGTAGGCGACGATCACCTGGCACACCTCGTCGAGGGTACGGGCCCGGGCCATCTCCGAGGCGGCCTCGGCCACCGAGTCGATGTTGCGGTCGGCGAGGGGGGCCGGGGTCTTGGGCGAATCGAGCAAAATCGCGTCGACCTCTTCGGTGTCCTGCGGGGGCAGGGACGCCTCGGGCTCGGGGTCGATCGCCTTGATGCCGACGAGGGTGTTGCGAAAGCCGGGGGGCGTGCTCGGGGTGTCCTCGACGGACAGCTCGGGGGGGACCTCGGTCTCTTGGCTGGGCTTTTTTTGTTTGCGGTTGGTCAGGAGCACGGGCTCGTCGTCGAGGCCGAGGAAGGAGCCGAAGTTGATGTCGGGGATTTCGCTGGCGTCGTCGGCCCACTCCGACAACGCCGGTGGGCTGGTGAGCAGCCGGGGGATGCCGGGGCTGGAGGCCCCCCAGTGCTCGTCGACGTCGGCCTCTTTCAGCTCGCGCACGAGGGCGGGGGCGGACACCGGCCGGTCCTCGGGGCGCTTTTGCAGCAAGGCCATGATCAAGGCCTCGTGCACGTCGGGCAGGGGCAGCCCGGGAAGTCGCCGCCGGGGGGGAATCGGCTGTTCTTGGATTTGGGCGACGATGGTCTTGACCGCGTTTTCGCCTTGCAGCGGCGGGTCGCCGGTGACGAGCTCGTACCACATGGCCCCGAGGCTGTAGAGGTCGGAGCGGGGGTCCTCGCCCTGGCCGAGGGCGCGCTCGGGGCTGACGTAGCAGGGCGTGCCCGGGATCATGTTTTGTTGGGTGAGCCGTTGGCCGTCTTTTTCCATCGGCGTCTCGACGCCGTGGGCGAGCCCGAAGTCGAGGATCTTGGGGAAGTCATGGTCCTCGCCGGCGCGCACGAGCATGACGTTCTCGGGTTTGAGGTCGCGGTGGATGATGCCGTGGCGGTGGGCTTCGGCCAGACCCTGGGCCACCCCCTCGACGATGCGGGCGGCGCGGCCGGCGGGCAGGCGCTGCTCGCGCATCAACACCTCGCGCAGGGTCAAGCCCGGGAGGTACTCCATCGCGATGTACATCTCGCCCTGCGGGGTGCGCCCAAAATCGTAGAGGGTGACGATGTGGGGGTGCACAATGCGACTGATCGACAGAGCTTCTTTTTCGAACCGGCGGGAGGCGGTCTCGTCGGACATGAACGCCTCGAGCAACACCTTCAGCACCACCCGGCGGCCGAGGGGACGCTGGGTGGCGAGGTAGATCGCGCCCATGCCGCCGGCCCCGAGGGGCGCGTCCACGTGGTAGCGCCCGCCGATGACGTGTCCGACCAGGCTTTGCCGCTGGTTCATCGGTCGTGTTTTACGCGGTTTTGACCCGGCGGTGAATCGATCGTGTCGGGTGGGTCGGCTTGTCCTGTGCCGGCGCCCTCGGGTAACCTCCTCCGCGATGAAAACTTGGCGAGGCCCATGAGCGAAAAGGTCATCCCCCCGTCGGTGCAGTGCCAAAGCTGTGGCAAGCCGTTCATTCCCCGGCTGGGGTTCCAGACCGTGGTGCAGGGCGCGTCGACGTCGTACTTTTGCTCGGTGCCGTGCCGGGCGATGCCCGCCGGCGCCGGCGCCGAGGCGGTGTGCGACACCTGCGGCACGCGTTTTGTCCCCACCTACGCCTACCAGGTGACGCGCAAAGGCGACGCCAAGGTGTACGCGTGCAGCGACGCCTGCCGCCAATCCCAGCGCCCGGATGTGCCCGCGGCGGTGCACCGGCCGCCGGCCCGGGTGTTCGCGGTGCTCAACCAAAAGGGGGGCACGGGCAAGACCACGACGTCGATCAACGTGGCCGCGGGCCTGGCCGAACGCCACCGGCGGGTGCTGCTCGTCGACGCCGACCCCCAGGGCAACGTGGCCGCGTCGCTCGGCGTACGCAGCAAAAAGAGCCTCTACGACGTCCTGATGAACGGCGCGGCCATCGCCGATGCCGTGGTCCCCCTGTTCGAAAACCTCGACGTGCTCACCAGCGACGAGCGCCTCGCGGCCGCGGAGATCAAGCTCGCCCAGCGCCCCAAACGCGCCGGCCTGCTCAAGCGCCACATCGACAGCGTGGCCAGCCAGTACGACGACATCCTCATCGACTGCGGACCGTCCCTGTCCCTGCTCAACCAAAATGTCCTCTGCGCCTCGACCTCGGTGCTGGTCGTGGTGGCCTGCGACTACCTCAGCCTGGTCGGGGTCAAACAGGTGCTGCGCACGATCAAGAACGTCGGCGCCCATCTCGGCCACCCCATCTCGGTGGGGGCGGTGGTGCCCACCATGTACGACGCCCGGGCCCGCATCTGCCGCGACGCCCTCGATTCCTTGCAGAAACATTTCGGCGACAAGTGCCTGCCCCCCGTGCGCCACAACGTGCGGCTCAAGGAAGCCCCGTCCAAGAAGAAGACAATCTTCGAACACGCGCCGGGCTCCCACGGGGCCGAGGACTATCTCGCGGTGGTCGACGCCCTGTGCGCGCCGGTGACCGAAGAGGTCCACGTGGCCAGCCTGGTGCGATCGGGGGCGCGATGAAAGGGCGCAAACAACCCGAGGACGACGCGTTCGTCTCGCCCCTCGAGGACGAAGACCCCTTGCTGGAGACGCTCTACCAGGTGTCCGGCCCAGCCGAGGAAAAGCGCCGCCGGGGCCCCGGGCGCCGGCGGCCTCTGCCCGAGGGGCGCTCGTATCGCTTGGTGACGTTTTCGTTCTACGAGGAAGACGTCGAGCGGCTGGACGCGCTTTTGTCCGAGGCCCGCCAGCAGGGCAAACGCAAGGTCAGCCGGTCGCAGATCGTGCGCCTGGCCTTGCGCCAGGTCGACCTCGACCAGCTCCCGGACGAGATCTGAGCCTCAGCCGAACAGGTCGGCGAGCTGGTCGAGATCGTCGTCGAGGGAGTGACGCACGAGCACGGCCACGGAAAAGAGCGAGACCAGCGCGTTGAGGCTCGCGTCCCGGACCGCGGCGTCCGAGATGCGTTTGACGAAGCAGGTATTCACAGTTTGCAGGTCGTCGTAGAGCTTCCGCAGGCCGACGAGCTCGTAGTCGGGGGTGCCGCCCTTGCGGGCCTGGAAAAACTCTTTGAGCAGGTAGTTGCTGCAGGTGCGGTAAATGGTCTCTTTGGTGGTCGAGAACGGGAGGTGGTTTTCCCCCATCGCGTGCAGCTCGCCGAGGATGGGGCACGCCGACGTCGCCATCACCAACCCGAGGATCGAGTGCAGGGCGGTCTGCACGTCACAGTCCTTGACGTAGGTGCGCTCGTCGGTGCGGACCGTGACCTTGACCTTGGTGTAGCTGACCACGTCGACAAACTGCGAGACGATGGCCGCGGTGTCGGCCGCGGCCGGGCAGTGGGCGTGCTGGTTGCCGTCGAGGGGGCAGTTGGTGCACTGGTGGTACCGGAGGTCGGCCCACGACGGCAGGTCGGCGTCGGCCGCGGGCTCGGCGCGGCGCGGGTCGACCGCGAACGTGTGGGTGGGGCCGCCCTGGATGTCGAGGGTGTACACAATCATCGTCGGACGAGCATAGCCCAGCGCCCGGCGACAAGGGGTGACATCGTGCCCGCCCCGTGTGCGACTGCAGGCGACGGCTCAGAACCCGCCCGCCCGGTCGGTGCCGAACAGCCACTGGGCCCCTTCGAAGGCCGAGCCGGCGGCCTTTTCGGCCCGCTCGGCGAAGTCGCGCATGCGCACCCGCACCGCGGGCCGGTCGGACTTGTCCGCGATGTGGGCAAAGCCGAGCGCGGCCACCCCGAAGTCCCCGCGCCGGGCGTGGGCCATGGCCAGGCCGCGCAGGGCCTGCTCGTCGAACGGGCCGGGCAGGGTGATGCGCTCTTCGTGGTTGCGCAGGAGCAGGTCGAGCCCCTCGTCGGGCGCCCCCCGCTGGATGTATTGGCGGGCGAGCAGGTACCGCACGAACCCGACGAGCTCTTTGTCGTCGCCGCGATACTCGGACAGGGCGCCGCTCAGGCCGATCATGCGGGTGGTGTCGTCGCCGTGGCGAGGGTCGCGGCTGAGGAACACCAGCGCGGCCCGGGCGAGCTCGTCTTTGCCCGCGGACCGGCGACAGCGGTCGTTGAGCAGGGATTTGGCCTGGACCAGGCGCTCGGCCGCGGGGGACGCGACCTCCAGGGGCATGCGGCCGTAGGTGGCCTGGGCGTCGCGAAAGCGACCGCGGCCCACGAGCAGGTCGGCGGCCTCGTCGAGCAGGTTGAGCCGCCGGCGCGGATCGTCGGTGAGCTGAATCGCTTGCTGGAGGTAGGCGAGGGCGCGGATGTCGTCGTCCTGGTCGCGGGCGATGTCGGCCAGGCCCTCCAAGGTGGGGGCGGTGATCGGGTCTTCGACTTGGCGGGCGGCCTGCTCGGCCCGGCCGAAGTCCTGGGACCGGGCGTAGCCGAGGATGTCCTCGCGGGCGGCTTTTTGGTCGGGGTCGCAGGTCTCGTCGAGGATGCTGGGCCGGGCGTAGCTGGTCTTGACCGAGAACAGCGCGTCTTTCGGCAGGGGGAGCTCGTCGAGGTCTTGTTCGTGTTCGGCCACGAACTTGTCGAGGGCATCGGCCCCCTTGAACCCCGCGCCGAGGTCGCCGCTGGCGTAGATCGCGCGGACCGCGTCGGGGCCTTTGGCCTCGAGGATCGATTGGATCAAGGCCCCTGCAGTGACATAGGCACGGCCGGGGGCGTGCCGCCAAAAGCCGAACAGGCCCGCGGCCCCGCCGAACAGGTCCTCCAGCGGCGGCGCGAGGTCGGCGCGGCGCAGGGCCGCGGCCTGCTCTTTCAGGGTCAACTCGTTGTCGAGCTTGAGCTCGGGGGTGGCGGCCATGGCCACGCCCTCGACCACGCCGGTGTTGACCAAGAACAAAAACCGGCTCGGCACCGCGAACATGCCGTCAGACCATTCGCCGGCCACGATGTGGGCGAGCTCGTGGCCGAGGCTGCCGTGCGGGACCGCAGCGTGGGAGATGTGGATCTCGCGTTTCCAGGGGAGCGCGAAGTGCACGTGTTCGGCCCCGGTCCAGTAGGCGAGGGCGTCGCGGTCTTTGTGCAGGTAGATCGTGATCGGCTCGGTGGGGCCGACCTTGAGCCGGGCCTCGAGCCGTTGCAGCCAGAGGGTGGACTCGGCCAGCACCGCCTCGACATCACGCGCGGTCAGCGCCGCGGGGTCGGCCTTGACCAGGACCCCGGGGGCGGCCTTCTCGAGGCGGTAGGTGTCCGACAGCTCGCCCCGGCTTTGCACAATTTCGTCTTTGCTGCGCACATGGGCCACGACCCCGACCAAAAAACAAAGCCCCGCGGGGATGACCCAGGACGGTCCTTTGCGGCTCGGCCCGGCCAGGCCCCCGGTCTGTTGCCGGGGGAACAAGGTGATGCCCACCCCGATGAAGCCCACCGCGAACAGCAGCGTGGCCAGCCGGTAGCCGACCACCGCGGGGTGCACGCCCCGGCCGCGCAGCATGTCCCCGTCGAGCACGACGGAAAAATGGCTCAAGAACCGAAACGACGGCGCGAAGTAAAAGTCGGCGGTGAGCCAGGCCGCGTAGGCGAGCACGACCACCACGGTGGCGAGCACCGCCACCGTGGGCTGGCCGGTGAGCCGCCCGATGAGCAGCCCGGTGGCCGAGCACAGCAGCATCACCGGCAGGGACAGGAAAAAAAACGGCAGCCAGCCGCGCCCGGGGGCACAGCTTTCATGCCCCAGCGACGCGACCATGATCACGATGACGAACCCGACAAACGCGATGCCCAGCGTGAGCGCCTGCATGGTCAGGTCGCCGGAAAACCCGCGCGATTGGCGGTAGCTCCCCCGCGCCGCCCCCGCGAACAGCAGGGACAGCCCCCCGACCACGCCCAGCACTTGGGCCGCCTCGGGCCCGGCGGTCCCGGTCAGGGGGAACATGGCGCACAACAGCGCCGCCACCCACACGATCAACACCGCGACGGGGCTCATCACCGGAATCGTCGGTGGCTTTACCTTCGCGCTCATCGACACCTCGGGGGCGCATCCTGACAAGAACCTGCACCGCTGCAAAGCGCAAAACCGGCCGCCAAACTCCCAACCGCGCCCCGCAACCTGGTACAAAACAACCTACGAGGTGTTGCACATGCCGGAGACCACAGACGGCCCAGAAGCGCGCAAACACCCCCGCGCGCCCATCGAGTTGAAGGTCGAATACAAGAAGATGAACACCTTCTTCTCCGACTACACAAAGAACATCAGCAAGGGTGGCACGTTCATCAAGACCGACCGCCCGCTCAAGGTCGGCACCGAGTTTGTGTTTCGCCTGGTCATCCCCGTGCTCGAGGAGAGCGTGGAGATCAAAGGCAAGGTCGCGTGGGTCAACACCGAGACCGAAAAGCAGCGGCCCGACGTCGAGGAGCGGGGCATGGGCATCCGCTTCGTCTACGAGGACAACGGCCAGCGCGAACACTTCGAGGGCATCGTCGAGAACCTCATGAAGGAGTCCCTCGGCGAGGTCGTGTACAAAAAACTGATGAAACAGGCGTCGTGACCGCGCGGTGATCGGCGCCAAAGGCCGCTCACCGTCACAGCCCGTCACCGCCCAAGGTCGGCTACCGTCGTCGAGACAGGAGGCGCGATGAAAGCGGCAACATGGTGTGCGGTGGCGTGGGTGATCGGCGGGGCGACGGCCGGGCACGCCCAATACACGGCGGGCGACGTCTACTACGTCGCCGAATACGGGGAAGTGTGGAACATCACCGACGGGGGTGACTTCGCCGCGGTGTCGCCCTTCACCGACATCAACACGTACATCTCGGGCGCGGTCGCGTTCAGCCTCGACCGGTCCACGATGTATGTGGCCGCGACCAACGACAACCAGGTGCTCGCCGTCGACGAGTTCGGCGCGGTCACCGTGCACGCCACGCTCCACCGGCCCACCGGGCTGCTGATGACCGACGACGGCGTGTTGCTCGCGACCGAGTGGGAAAACGGCAACGTGAAGATCGTCACCGCGCCCGGCGACTACATCGACGCGGCCCCGTTTGTGTCCGGGCTGACCCGGGCCCGTGACCTCCACCAGCGGCCCGACGGCACCGTGCTGTGCTCCGACCAGTTCGCGGGGGTGGTCTACGACCTCGGCTACCCGACGGGGGGGCCGGTCGACGGCATCTTCGTCAGCGGCCTGCTCGGGCTCAAGTCCCTCGTCGAGACCCGCGACGGCACGCTGTACGCAGGGGCGGAATGGGACGTCTACGACATCACCGCGGGCGGGGACTTTTCGGCCGCGGCCTCGTTCGCCACCGGGCAGGACTTTTTGGGGCTGTACGTCGACGCCCAGGACCGGCTGATGTCGGGCACGTATGCGGGGACCGAAGTGTTCGACATCTCCGCGGGCGGCGATTTCAGCGGCGCGACCCCGTGGGCGTCGGGGTTGGCGTTGGCGGACTCGGCCATCGGGGTCGTGCCGGGGGCGGTGTGTGGCAACGGTTTTGTCGAGGGCGACGAGGCCTGTGACGACGGGAACGTCGACGACGGGGACGGGTGTTCGGCCGCGTGCGGCGACGAGACGCCCGGGGCGGACGCCGGGGTGGCGGATGCCGGGGACGGTGACGGGGATGGTGACGGCGATGGTGACGGCGATGGTGATGGTGATGGAGACGGTGATGGTGATGGTGATGGTGATGGCGACGGAGATGGTGATGGTGATGGTGATGGTGATGGCGGGTGCGGATGCCGCGCCGACCAGAGCCCCGGCGCCGGGGTGATCTGGGCCGCGGGCGCGCTGGCCGGGCTGGGGGGGCGACGACGACGGCGGCGGTCCGGCCAAACACCCTGAGCCCCACGTTGGGCCAAACCCGTGGTCCCCGCCGTTGCAAGGCGGGAGGTGCAGCCGATGAAAGGTGCGATCGCGACCGTGTCACTCCTCGTGGTGGCCGGCCTGGTGGTGTTCTTTGTCCTCGAGGGGCGGTTCATGCTCGAAGGGGGTCGCGCGCCCTGGGCGGTGATCAACAACGACGTTGCGGTGTTGAAAGAGGCGCTGCAAAAGGGCGTGTCCGACGAGGAGCGGCACAAGGCCTTCGGCCGGGCGGTGGGGCGCGGCAACCTTGAGGCGATGGACCTGTTGCTCGACGCCGGGGCCGACGTCAACCAGCGGCCGTCGCCGCAAAGTCCCTGCACGCTTTTTGCCACGCTGCGCTTTGGCCGCCCCGCGGTGGCCAAGGCCCTGCTGCAGCGCGGCGCGGACCCGAGCCGGTGCGACGAGCCGGCGGCCGCGCTCATGGACAATGCGCTGCGCTACGGGCGCGGGGACGCCCCCCAGCAGGACCTGGTGTTCATCCTGAGCAAGCTCTACAAACCGGGGACGGATCTGACCGAGGTCAAGGCCCTCGCGGCCAAGCACAAGCTCGACCAGGTCGCGGCCTGGCTCGAACACCCCGAGCAAGCGGTCGCGGCGGTGGACAACAACATTGCGCTGTTGCCCAAGGGCGAGCCCGGCTCCGTCGACCAGGACGACCTGCGCGCGCTGTGCGAAGAGGGCACCGCGGTGGCGACCGCGGCCCCGTACAAGAAACAAGCGGAGGTCGCGTCACCGATGTACTTCTTCGAGCGCCGGTTCGAGACCTGGCGCTGGCCGGGGGTGGGCGGACCCGGGCAGCCGCAGCTCCCGACGTGGTGGTTCTCGTTTCAAGAAAAGGCCGACACCCAGCTCGTGGCCTGCGTCGACGCGGTGGACAAAAAGCGCGTCAAGGAATGTCACTACAAAGGGCCGGGCGGGGGCATCAGCGTCTACGACGCGACCTGGACGGTGACGGTCAAAGAGGCCCGAACCGGCCGCGTGGTCGTCGAGAAGAGCTTCCCGATGCAGGCCTCGCGACAATGTGACGTGATCAAGTTCGGCAAGGACCAGGAGGGGCAGTTCCCGGACTACGGGGCCAAGCTCCAGGACGTGATGGCCGCGCTCGTGGGCGGGCCGCGCTGAACCCGGGCGCGGCTCCGCGCGTGGGGGGGCGGCGTTGCCGCGGGGTTGCGCCGGTGCCATACCACGCGGCATGCCCGCCCCCGAAGTCACCGCGCCTGCGATCGATGTCGAAGGCCTCGTCTGCCGGTACGGTGACACCACCGTCGTCGACGGGGTCAGCTTCTCGGTCCATCCCGGCGAGCTCGTGTCTTTGCTCGGGCCCAACGGCGCGGGCAAGAGCACGACCATCTCCGTGATCTGTGGCCTGCTCGCCCCGGTGGCGGGGGACGCGCGCATCCTCGGGCGCTCGGTGTTGTCCGACCCGCTGCACGCCCGGGCGCAGCTCGGCATCGTGCCGCAGGATCTCGCCCTCTACGAGGACCTGTCCGCCCGGGAAAACCTCACGTTCTGGGGGCGCATGGCGGGCCTGAGCGGCCGCCGCCTGCAAGGCCGCGTCGACGACGTGCTCGCCCTCATCGGTCTCGCCGACCGGAGCAAGGACAAGGTCGACACCTACTCGGGGGGCATGAAGCGGCGCCTCAACATCGGCGCTGCGCTCGTGCACGAGCCACGGGTGATCATCATGGACGAACCCACCGTGGGCATCGACCCCCAGTCCCGCCGCCACATCCTCGACAGCGTGAAGGCCCTCAACCGCGAAGGGCAAGCGATCCTCTACACCACGCACCACATGGAGGAGGCCGAGGAGCTCTCGGATCGGGTCGTGATTCTCGACCACGGCAAGCTCATCGCGGCCGGCACCCGGGCGGAACTCGTGGCGCAAATCGGGGAGAAGACGCGCCTGCGCTTCGTGGTGCCCGAGGCCCGGGACGAGGTGATGCGCGCGTGGGACGCTCTGGATGAGGTCGACAGCGTGACCGCGCACGACGACGAGGTGGTGCTCATCGTCGACGACGCCGACGCCGTTCTCCCTCGCGCGTTCGACGCGGTGGCGGCGACCTGTGCCCGGGTCAGCCACGTCAGCATCGAGCCGCCGGACCTCGAGGCGGTTTTTTTGCACTTGACCGGCCGCGGGTTGCGCGACTGACATGGGTGCGCTCGTTGCCCTCGCGGTCAAGGACCTCCGACGCTCGGTGCGGAGCCTGTTCCTCATGGGCATGGCGTTCGCGGCGCCGCTTGCGATTTGCGCCATCATCGCGGCCGCGTTCGCGGGCAGCGGGGGAGAAGATTTCGAGCCCGTTCGGGTCGCCCTCGTCGATGAGCGACCCGGCGATGACGAGACCCTGCGCGCGATGTGGGAGGACAAGGCGGTGGGCGCGGTTTTGGCCCCGACGCGGGCCGACACCCTCGAGGCCGGTCGGGCGTTGCTCGAGGACGAGACGGTGGAGGTGGTGGTCGTGCTCGATGCCCCCGAGGGCGGCGCGACCCGGGTGCGGCTCTACGCTGACGCGGCCGGCGCGGTCCGGCCACACGTGGCCGAGGCGGTGTTTGACGGCATGCTCGACGTGCAACACGGGGCCGTGGTCGTCGCCCAAGGCGCACCACCACAAGAGGCCGCGGGCCGGGTCGCGGGCTATTTCTCGTGGTTGTCGTCGACGTCCGCGGCCGATGTCCGGGCCCGGCTCGACGTGCAGCCCCCGGATCCGGCGGTGAAGAGCCGCAGCATGACCGAGCGCATGAAGGCGCGGGTGATCCTGGCCCAGCTGGTGTTTTTTGCGTTCTTTGGGGCCGCGTTCGCCGGTCAGACGCTGTTGCGCGAGGAGGAGGAGGGGACCTGGACCCGGCTGCGGGCCACGGCCCAGCCCCTGTGGGTGTTGCTCGCGGGCAAGGCGCTGTTTGTGGCCGTGTTCGTCTCGGTGCAGACGGTTGTGTTTCTCGTCGCCGCGCCCTGGCTGTTCGGCATCGACGTCGGGTCTGCGCCGGCCATGGGGCTTTCCGCCATCGGTCTGGTGTCGTGTACCACCGGGCTCGGCCTCGCGTTGGTGTCGCTCATCCGCACCAACAAACAGGGGGGGCCCCTCATCGGGGCGGCCATGCCCCTGCTCGGGATGCTGGGGGGATTGTTCACCGCCGGGGTCGCCAACCTCCCGCCGGTGATGGAGGTGATCAGCCTCGCCACGCCCACGGGTTGGGCGTTCCGTGCGTTCGACCTGGCCAGCAGCGGCGCGCGTTTGGTGGCGGTGGCCACGACGACGGCGGTGTGCATCGGCATTGGGATCGGGTTGGCCACCTTTGCGCTTTGGCGGTTCCGCCGCCGCTATGCACCCATCGCGGGGGCCACATGAGCCGGGTGTGGGCGCTGGCGCGCAAAGACCTGGTGCAGGTGGTGCGGGACAAGAAGATCGCGTTTGTCCTCGTGGTGATGCCCCTGGTGTTCACCGCCGCGTTCGGGACCGCGTTCGAGCGTGCCGACGAAGCGGTCGTGCCCCGCGTGCTGGTGTTGGCCGATGAGGCCTCGCGGGAGGTGGCGGCGGGTTTTCTCCGGTTGCTCGAAGACCCCGGCGGGCTCGACGTCGAGATCCTGGCCCCCAGCGCGCGGGAAAGCGCGATCGATGAGGTCAAGCGCAAGCAGGCGCAGGCGGTGGTGGTCTTGGCGCCCGCGTCGGCGTCGGCGTTGCGGCGCGCCGAGCGACCGTCCCTCGAGGTCATCGCCGACCAAGGCGACACCGAGGCGAGCCTCGCCCTGCGGCGCATCGAGGCCACGGTGTTTCGCGCCATCGTCGCGGCCCGCGCCGCTCCCGCCGGTCCCCTCGACGACGCGGTGGCCGCTTGGCAAGGGCGGGCCGCGGTCCAGCGGCTGGCGTTTGGCGTCGACGGGGACAAGCTCGTGCCCAGTGGCATGCGGCAAGCGTCGCCGGGCATTCTGATCCAGTTCGCGATCATGAGCCTGATCGGGTCGGCGGGCATTCTGTTCGCCGAGCGCAAGCAGGGGATGCTCGCGCGCCTGCTCGCGGGTTCGATGTCGCGATCCGCGATCATCGCCGGGCACGGCCTCGCCATGTTTGCGTTGGCGTTCGGCCAAATGCTGATTCTCGTCGTGGGGGGACAGGTCTTGTTCGGGGTCGAATACGCGCGGGCGCCGTTGGGCATTGTCATTGTGCTGGTGGCGTTCGGTCTTTTCTTGGCCGCGCTGGCCCTCTGCATCGGCGCGTTCGCCAAAAAAGAGGACCACGTGGTGCTGTTGTCGCTGGCCGCGATGTTTGCGCTCTCGGGGTTGGGCGGCGCCTGGGTGCCCCTCGACGTCATGGGCGACACCTTGAAGACGGTCGGGCACCTGTTGCCGTCGGCGTGGGCCCTCGACGGGTTGCAGAACATCGTCGTGCGGGGCCAGGGGGCCGCATCCACCCTGCGGCCGGCGGGGGTCGTGCTCTTGTGGGCCGTCGGGTTCGGCGCGCTCGCGGTGTGGCGGCTCGGGCGCAACACCGCGACCCGGGCCTGAGCGGCGAGACGCGCGGTCAGCGTCGCGGCCGGCCGCGCGTCACTTGCGCTTTTTGTTCTTCTTGCGCGCCTTTTGTTGGGCCTTGCGCTTGTCCTTTTTGGCCTTGGCGGCTTTGCCGCCGCCGCCGCCCCCCGCGCGCGTGGTCGAGTAGTAACCGGGCGGCGGGGCCAGGGGCCGTCCGCCTTGGGCCCCGAAGGGGTTCATGCCGCCGAACATCGCGCTCATGTCGCCGGGCATGCCCTGCATGCCTTTGGTGAGCTGGGCCATCTTGGCCATGTTCTTGAAGCCGGGGATGCGGCCGAGCATGTTGGGTTGCATCCCGATCATCTGCATCATCTGCTTCATCATCGAGAAGCGCTGCAAGAGCCCGTCGAGTTCTTGCACCGAGCGGCCCGAGCCATTGGCGATGCGGCGTTTGCGTGATTTCGACTCTTCCACAATCTTGGGATTGTGACGCTCCTCGGTGGTCATGGACTGGACCAGGGCCTCGAGCTTGACGAACTCCCGGTCGTCGACCGACTGCCCCTCGGGGATCATGTCGCTCATCCCGGGGATCTTCTCGAGCAGGCTCGAGATCGACCCCATCTTCTTGATCATCTTGAGCTGGTCGAGGAAGTCCTGCAGGGAAAACTTCCCCTGCAGCATGCGCATCGCGTCCTTCTCGGCCTTGTCTTGGTCGACGTGCTCCTCGAAGTCCTGCACCAGCGAGACGATGTCGCCCATGCCGAGGATGCGGCTGGCCAAGCCGTCGGGGCGGAACTCCTCGAGCTTGTCGAGTTGCTCCCCCATCCCGAGGAACTTGATCGGCTGCCCGGTGATTTCTTTGATCGACAGCGCCGCCCCACCGCGGGCGTCACCGTCGAGCTTGGTCATGATGAAGCCGTCGATGCTCAGGCGCTGATCGAACTCCATCGCGGTCCGCACCGCGTCCTGCCCCATCATCGCGTCGGCGACGAGGAAGATGTTGTCCGGCTTGGTGTGGGTCTTGATCGCCTCGAGCTCTTCCATGAGCGCGTCGTCGATGGAGAGGCGGCCGGCGGTGTCGAAGATGACCACATCGCACTGCATCTCTTTGGCTTTTTGATGCGCGCGTTTGCAGAGCTCGGGCGGGGCCACGCCGTCTTCGGTGTAGACCTTACAGCCGAGTTGGTTGCCGAGGACCTTGAGCTGCTCGATGGCGGCGGGGCGGTAGATGTCGGCGGCCACGAGGAGCGGGCGGTGATTTTTTTTCTGGAGGTAGGCAGCGAGCTTGCCCGTGGTCGTCGTCTTCCCGGTCCCTTGCAGGCCGACCATCATGATCGAACCCACCGGCTTGGACAGGCGAATCGACGTGTCCACCGGGCCCATCAGGGCCTCGAGCTCGTCGTAACAAATCTTGATGAAGTGGTCGGCGGGACCGACCTTGAGCTTCTGGCCTTGTTTGTCCTTGCCCGCCACCGCGCGGGTCGCGCCGAGGGCCTTTTCCTTCACCCGGGCGAGGAACCCTTTGACCACCGAGAACTCGACGTCGGCCTCGAGCAACGCGAGGCGCACCTCGCGGAGGGCCTCCTCGGTGTTCTTTTCGGTGAGTTCGCTTTGGCCCGACAGGTAGTTGCGGGCGCTCTTAAAGCCTTTGGAAACGGTCTCGAGCATGGTCTTGGTCCCTTACGTCAACACGCGCGACGTAACGTCTTTTGTCCGCTGACAAAAGGGGCCTCAGTCGGCGGGCGCGACGAGGGCGGCCACCGCGTAGACGCCGGCCGCGAGCACGCCCATGCCCGCGAGGCCGAGCCAGGGGCTGAGCGCGGCGAACAGCGCCGAGGCGAACACCGCGAGCACCGCGTTGACCGCATAGAGCCAGGCCGAGCTGCCGGGCCCGAAGTGTCGCTGCACCTGGGCCACCAGGGCGGGAAAGGGCAGCCCGAGGGGAAGCGCGACGAGCGCGGCGGTGGCCCCGGTGAGCAAAAGCCGCGCGGGCAGGCCCCAGGTGAGCGCGCCGAGGGCGGTGAGCGCCGGCGGCAAAAAGGTGCCCGCGGAGAGCGCGATCGCGGAGATGGCGAGCACCCGGCGCGCGCTCAAGCGATGGTCGCTGAACCACACCGCGAGCCCGCCGGCCCCGAGCAACATGCCGCCCACCACCGCGCCGAAGGCGAGCAGGGGGCGGGCGCAGATGAGCGAAAAGCGCTGGGCGAGCGAGAGCTCGGCGAACATGAAGCCGAGGCCGAGCAGGGCCGCGGCGAGCAGCGGCTGCAGACCCGGGCGGCGGGACTGTCGACGGAAAAAGAGCGGGAGCACGAGCACGAGGAGCGCGGCCAGCGACGCGATGATGCCCACCGTGAGCACCGCGCGCTCGACGAGGGCGGGGCCTTCGATGCGCAAACGCGTCGAAGCGTTCTGCGTGTAGTCCTCGGCGAAGCGGTGAAAAAACGGCCGGTCGTCGGTGGGCATCGGCCCGTCGTAGTCGGTGGGCAAGGGGATGACGCGGGTGTGGTCGGGCAGGGGCAATGCTTGTGCATCGACCGGGCGGGCGAAGACGAGCAGGCCCGAAAAAAACGCATCGTCGGGTTCGGCCAGGACCGCGACCAGGTGGCGGTCGACCTCGTCCGCGGGCACGCCCTTGCGCAACAGCGCGTCGCGGCTGAGCGCGGTGAGCAACGAGAGTTGGCCCTTGGGCCGGGTGAAATACAGCACGCCGCCGTCGTCAAGATGGGACAAGAACGTGTCCATGGCTTCGGCGGTGAGCAAAAAGTCTTCGCTCAGCCGAAGCGCGCCCGAGGCGAGCGCGGCGTTGGTGATGGTGTGCACCGCCACAATGTGGCTGTACTTTTTCTCGGTGCGTTCCAAAAAGGCGCGCGCCTCCATGTGGTGGAACGCGACCCGTTTGTCCTCGTACACCCGCTTGCCGCCCATGAGCGCGGGGTGGGGCACGATCGCGGCGATGCCGGACAAGATCTCCACCGCGTCGACGCTGGGCGCGCCGTGCGACAGCGCCCGGGCCACTTCGTACCCGGCCCCGCTGCCCACGATGAGCACCGGGCCCTGCGGCGCTTTTACCAAAAACGCGGCCGACGCCTGATCGCGCGGGGGCGGGCCCGACACCGGGAACACCGGCGCGCGGGTCATGGCCGCTCCGAGGTCGATCATCACCCGGGGCGCGGGCCGCGCGGGAATCACGTCGACGCGCCCGTCCGCGCGGTCCTCGGTGGTGAGCGCGCCCTGGGCTTCGAGTTTGTCGAGGACATCGGTCGCGTGTTCGCGCCCGATGCGCTTTTCCTGCGTGGCCTGGGGCATCAGGGTCGCGCCGGCCACACACAAGGCCAAATACGATGTGGCCACGACGAGCAAAGCCACCCGCCAGCGCCGCCGGGCGGTGAACAACATGGTGCCGAGGGCCCCGCACAGCCCCGCGAGCAGCCCGGCGCCGACAGGCCCGAACCAGTCGAGCACAAACACGGCCAAAAACGCGCCCGCCGCGCCCCCGAGGAGGTCAGCCCCGTAAATGCGCTGCACGCTGTCCTGCGCGCGCTCGAGCATGGCCGAGAGCGCGGCCCCGAGACCCGCGAACGGCACCGCAAACGCGACGAGGGCGAGCACAAACGTGAGCGTGGCGGACAGGGACTGTCCGACGAGCAACGGTTCGAGACCGATGCGCAGGGCGACCACCAGCGACAGCGGCGCGCCCACTGTGACAAGCACCCCGCCGGCGAAGGTCGCGCGGGTCGTCTGCGCCCACGACGGGCGGAGCGCGAACACCGTGCCCGCGACCCCACCGCCGAGCATCGCCGAGCTGAGCGCGACGAAGGCGAAGGGCGGCCACGTCACCTGCGCCACTGCGCGCATCAGCGACAGCTCACACAAAAACACCGCGAACGACACCAGGCCGAGGCCCAGCACCGCGCGGGGATGTTCTGTTCGGTTGTCGCCTACGATGAGCAAGCCTCGCCTTGATGCTAGAACCGACCGCATGATCGGCCAGGCCCCGGATAAACGACAGTTTTCGCCAGTTTGTGCCCGAACGGATCTGCGGGGACGCAACTGGGCCGGCGCGGTTCCGGAATACAAGAAGACGCGTCCGACAACCGAAGCTGCACTGGCTGCGGCACGAGGAAGGCTTACCCTCGTGTGGTGGTGGGGGTGGGATCCAAATCCCACCCAACTGAGGGCGGGCCTGCGTGAAAATTCCGCCGCCTCGCGGACGCGGGGGTGGGCTCCCCTAGGAGACGCCTGGCGGCGCTCCCCGGGGAGCTTGCGGTTTGCTTCGCAAACCTGGGATGCAAATCCCACCCAACTGAGGGCGGGCCTGCGTGAAAAAAAGGCCGCCGCTTCGCGGACGCGGGGGTGGGCTCCCCCAGGAGACGCCTGGCGGCGCTCCCCGGGGAGCTTGCGGTTTGCTTCGCAAACCTGGGATGCAAATCCCACCCAACTGAGGGCGGGCTTGCGTGAAAATTCCGCCGCTTTGCGGACGCGGGGGTGGGCTCCCCCAGGAGACGCCTGGCGGCGCTCCCCGGGGAGCTTGCGGTTTGCTTCGCAAACCTGGGATGCAAATCCCACCCAACTGAGGGCGGGCCTGCGCCGCGAAGGGCGCCACATGGAGGTGAGCGGTGCCGTTTGACCGACGACGGGTCCTGCTGTCGGGAGCGGCGACGCTCCTGGCTCCCGCGTGCAAAAAAGAGGAAAAGCCCGCCGTCGACGACGCGCCCCCGCCGGACCAGGCGAGCGGGCGCAAGGGGGTCGAGGTCGCGCTCGTCTCCGCGGCGCGGCGCATCCTGCCCAGCGACGGCAACGGGCCCGGGGCCCAGGAAGCGGGCGTGGGCGCCTACGTCGTCGGGCTGCTCGACGACCCGGCCGCGGCCCAGCTCAAGAGCATCTTGATGAAGGGCGGGGACTTTTTGCACCGGGCGGCGAAAAATCGCGGGGCGAAGACCTTCGCGGACCTCGACGCCGCGGCCCAGGACCAGGTCCTGCAGGACCTGCTCGACGGCAAAATGCGGCCCAACCGGTTTTCCGGGCCGCGCTTTGTGCAGGTGCTGACCGCGGTCTGTCTCGAGGGGTACCTGTGCGATCCCCGTCGTGGCGGCAACAAAGACAAGGTCGCGTGGACCTGGCTCGGCTACGACCCCAAAGGACGCGGAGCGGTCTATGAATGACCCGGACGTGATCGTCATCGGCAGCGGGGCGGGGGGCGCGCCGGTCGCGGCCCGTCTCTGCGAGGCGGGGGCCACCGTGCTCGTGGTCGAGAAGGGCCCGTTTTACAAAAAAGCTGACTTCGACCGCGACGAGGTCGAGTGGGTCCGGCGCGACAAGTTCATCCCCCACGTGCGCAAAGACCCGCACACCCGGCGCAACGACGAGGGGCTGCGCGCGGTGCCCACCGCAGACGGCTGGATTTCGTGCGTCGTCGGGGGCGGCACCGTGCACATGGGCGGTTACTTTTTGCGGGCCGCGCCCGAGGACGCGGTTCAGGCCACGCGATTTCAAACGGTCCAGGCCGCGACCGCCGAAGACTGGCCCTTCGCCTACGACGCCTTGACGCGATTTTACGACCAAGCCGAACAGGAGCTCGGCGTGAGTGGCGCACCCTCGGGCAAAGACCCCGCGATTGTGTCGCACGAGGTCGCGGGCCTGGTCGACGCCGCGGCCAAGACGGTGGGCGTCTCGAGCGCGCCCACCCCGCGCGCGATTTTGACCGTGCCGCGCCCCGACGAGGACCGCGCGGCCTGCGCCTACCACGCGCTGTGCGGCAGCTATGGCTGTCCCAACGACGCCAAGGGCGCGATGGGGCCCACGTACATCCGCCGGGCCGAACGCACGGGCAAGCTCATCCTCTGGACCGAAGCGATGGCCACGCGCCTGGTCAAGGGGGACAAGGGCCGCATCGAGGGTGTGGTGGTCAAGCGCAAAGGCCAGGGCGAGACCACGGTCAAAGCCAAGGTGGTGGTGCTCGCCGCGGGGGCGATCGAGTCCGCGCGCCTGTTGCTGCTGTCCGGCCCGGGCCTGACCACGTCGACGCAGGTGGGCAAAAACCTCTGGTTTTCGTTGTTCACCGAGGTCGTGGGCCGGCTGCCCCGCGCGGCGTTCGCCGAGAAGGTCCCGGCCCTGATGGCGGGCAGCCCGTTCCTCAACCGCACGGTGATGGCCCACGGGGCGATGTCGGACAAAGACCAGGCCGCCCACCGGCTGGACCGTGCAGGTTCATTGCATTTTGGGTTTGTGCACGACAACCCCATTCACCGGGCCGAGCGCGCCGCGGTGGACGGGGGCTTTGTCTTCGGGAGCAAACTCAAAGAACGCCTGCATACACATTTTCGCGAAGGCCGCCACATCGTGGTCGAGGGCTTTGGCGAGGCGGTGCCGCACAAAGGCAGTTACATTGACCTCGATCCCCGGGTCAAGGATCGCCACGGGCTCAAGGCCGCGCGCATCACCCATTTTCACCACCCCCGGGACCAGCGCGTGGCCCAGGTCATGCGCGAGACCTCGCAAAAGGTGCTCACCGAGATGGGCTGCACCGAGGTCAAGACCACCGTGGGCCTGGGCGAGACCACCTCGCTGCAGGGCGGCACCTGTCGCATGGGAAAAGGCCCCGAGACCGCGGTGGTCGACGAGACCGGCCAGGTGTTCGGCACCACCAACCTCTACGTGACCTGCGGGGGCGCGCTCCCGAGCAGCCTCAACGTGCCGCCCACCTTGACCATCATCGCCAACGCCCTGCGCGTGGCCGAGGGCATCGCCAAAGCCCGCACCCGCCCGGCCAAACCCTGACCGCCCCGCCCGGCTACCGCCCCAGGCGGGCGTCGAGCTCGCCCTTGCGCAACAGGTGCTCGAGGTCGGAGCACCCACCGATGCTCTCGTCGCCGAAGAAAATCTGCGGCACCGTGCGCTGGCCGGTCTTTTCGCGCAGCCAGGCCCGGGTCTCGAAATCCCCGTCGACGTCCACCTCCTCAAACGGCACGTCGTGCTGGGCGAGCAGATGCTTGGCCCGATGACAAAAACCGCACCACGGGGTGGTGTAAATCTTCACCGACTTCATGCCGCATGTTCGCGACTCGGACCCGGGGGCGCAAGGGCGCCCGACGGGGGGATGCTTTTGGAGCGAGACAGGGTAGGAGAGGGTATACGTTGCCCCAAAGGACACCCATGAGCGCTCGCCCCATCTCCCGCATCACCTTCGTGCTCAAAGGCGAAGACGGCCGGCCGCACCCCGTGGCCGAGGCCCTGTGCGATGCGATGGCGATGGCGCTCGAGGCGCGCGGGGTCCGGGTCTGCCGGCACACGTTGGGCGCGCCCCCCGAGGGCGCCCTGCGCGCCGATGTCGCGATTTGGTTGCCGGACGCGGCCGAGGCCACCGGGGGCCTGGTCGCGCGGGAGGCGTTCGCCCGGACCCACGTGCTGCTCGCGCTGGACGTCAAGGACGCGCGCGACAATGCCACAGGATTCGACGCGATCTGGGCCCCGCACGAGAGCATGGTGGGGCCCCTGCAAGACGCGGTCGAGCGCACCCGGGGCGCGTTTGTGCCCGACGTGATCCCGGCGCGGCTGCCGGCCCTGTTGCGCGACGAGCGCACCGCGGAAAAGGCCGCGCGTGGTCTCGGCAACAAGCCCGTGGTCATGCTCGACGTGCGCGAACAGTTCTGGCGCGACATCGAGCGCGTGGTGTTTCACCTGACCCTGGCGGAAAAGGGCCCGGTGTTTGTCATCGCCGCGCCCCACGACGACAAAGCCCGCGCCCGGGTGCGCGAGCTGTGTCAGCGCCACGCCCTCGACGCCTACCTCGCGTCCGGCCCGCAGGTGGTAAGCGCGTCGGCCCCCGCGGTCGACGTGTGGTTCGGCCGGCCCCGCGCGGTGGAGCTCTTGCTGCTCGCGGCCCACTCGGTGTGCACCGCGTGGCTCGCCTGCGACAGCACGCCCCCCGACCTGCTCTGCGAAAAGCTGCTCAGCCACGGCGCCATCGCCGGCGGCGAAGGGGTGCTCCAGCTGTCGGCCACCCTCGATCGGCTGCTCGGCGCGGCCCCCGCGGCGGTGGGCACGCTGTTCAAGGAGCATGTGGTGGGCGATGCCCGGGCCTTCGTCGACACCCTCGCCTCGGTCAAGCACCACGTGAGCCGGCCCCGCGGCAGCGCGGTGTGGGAACGCATCGGGCCCAAGGCCGACGGCACGGGCGAACGGGGCCCGGTCCACGCCAAACAAGAGCCGGCCAAGGACGCGGAGAAGGCCCGCGCCGACGCCATCGAGTCCGCGCTCTCCGCGCTCAAGGCGCGCTTGTCCGACGAGGGTGAAGAGGCCGCGTGATCGACCTGCACTGCCATTTGTGTTTTGCCTGCGACGACGGGCCGCACGACGCCGCCGAGGCCCGTGACCTCGCCCAGGCGTTGAGCGACGCCGGCGTCACCGAGGTTGCCTGCACCCCCCACGTGCGGTCGGACAAAGGCTGGATGAACACCCAAAAAGAGCAGCCCGGCCTCCACCAGGCCCTGCACGACATGCTCGACGACGCCCAGAGCCCGCTCACGGTGCACCGCGGGGCCGAGCACTACCTCGACGAGGTCCTGATGGCGGGGCCGTTCGACGAGGTGTGCGTGCCCTATGCACAGTCCAAGACCATCCTCCTCGAGCTGCCCTACCACGGGGCCCCGCCGCACTTCATGGACCAGTTGTTCGCTCTGCGCCGGGCCGGCTATCACCTGTTGCTCGCCCACCTCGAGCGGTTCCCCTATGTGGTCGACGACGAGGACGCCCTGTCGCGCATCGTGGACAGCGGCTACCTCATCCAGGTCAACCTCGGGTCGCTCAGCGGGGGCTACACCCGCGCGCACAAAAAGGCCGCCCGCAAACTGATCGAGCGCGGCCTGGTCCACGTCGCGGCCGGCGACTGTCACCGGGCCAAAGACGTGACCAAGTTTTTGCAGAAGGGGCGCAAGGTGCTCGAAAAAATGGTCGGCGAAGACGGCGCCCAGCGCCTGCTCGTCGACAACCCGCGCAAAATCCTCGCCGGCAAGGCCCCCCACGAGATCGCCGCGTGAGCGCCCCCAAGAACCAAACGCGCTCGCGCGCCCTGTCCCTCGTCGTGGCGCTCGTCATCGGCGCGCTGTGTTTGGTGTTCGCGGTGCGCAACGTCGACCTCGACAAGACCGGCGCGGCCCTGGCCAACATCTCCGCCGGGGGCATCGCCGGATACCTCGGTCTCATCATCCTGATGTTCATCGTGCGCAGCTGGCGCTGGGCGATCCAGGTCGAGGGCCTGAGCGGCGAACGCCCCAAGCCCGTCGACGCGCTCGCCATCTGTGCGGTGGCCTTCGCCGCGGTGTTTTTGTTGCCGTTCCGGCTCGGCGAGTTCGTGCGGCCGTTTTTGTCCGAGCGCAAGGGCTACATGACCATGTCCGCGGGCCTGGCCAACTCCTTGGTCGAGCGCATCACCGACGGGCTCATCACCACCGCGTGTTTCGCCGGGGTGCTGTTTGCGCTCCGCGACCAAGGCCTGCCCGACGTGGTGCAGAGCGCGGCCATCGGCGGCTTTGTCCTGTTCGGCGGCGCCACCGCCGCGTCGGTGGTCGCGCTCATCTGGCAGGACGCGTCATTGCAGTTCTGGCGGCGGGCGCTTTTCTTTTTGCCCGAGACGGTGCGCGAGGCCTTGGTGGGCCTGCTCGCGGCCTTCATCGAGGGCCTGAAGTGTTTCCGCAGCGTGTCCGCGGGCCTTCTGTACGTCGTCCTGTCGCTCGCGTTTTGGGCCATCAACGGCGTGGCCTTGTACGTGTTGCTCGTGGACTTGGCCCCCGGGTTCACCCTCGTGGGGGCCTACTTCACCATCTGTTTTATGGTCATCGCGGTGATGATCCCGGCGCCGCCCGGCAACGTGGGCAACTTCCACTACTTCACCAAGCTCGCGCTCACCCTCGTCGGGGTCTCGGCGGAGACGGGGCTGGCGGGGGCGGTGGCCGCCCACGCGCTGCAGATCGTGGCGTTGGTCCTGTGGGCGGGCCTGTTCGTCGTGACCGGCCGGGTCTCGCTCAAGAGCGTCCGGGACGCGACCCTGGCCGGTGCCGACGACGCTCAGGACGTCGGGAAGAGTTGATCGAGCAGCCGATCGATTTCCTTTTCGTCTTTGAGCGCCTTTTCCATGTCCCGGTAGAACGCGTCCTCCATCGGGGAGAAGTGGTCGTCGACGAAGCGGTGTTTCTTGCTGGGGGCCATGTGTCCTCCTTTTGGGCCAGGGGGCTCCAGGTTCGGGCGGCGGGCCCCCGATGGCCAGTTTTTGGCCTCGCGCCGGGGCAGTCGCGAGAAAAGCATTAAAGATTAACGGCTTACGCGCGGTGGCGGGCCGGCGCACCCGGGCCTTGGTTTGGTCGTTTACAACCCCCCGTCCGGTTGTTACGTCTCTCTCACTTGCTCCTACATCCCATGTGCAGCGGGGAGGGGCGAGCCGGCGTGCCCGGAGACTTCGCACAACCGCGAATGCTCAGTGGGGTCGCTCGGGGTTCCTGAAAGGGGGCTTCGAGAGGCGGCGCTGGCATCAGTGCTGCGAGGTGACGATGGGGCACGACACAGACACATTGGAGCCCTTCTTGGTGCCCTTCATCGGGGTGGCGGAAGACGTGCGCGCGATCGCCGAGCCGGTGGTCGTCGACGAAGGATGTGAGCTTGTGTTCTTTCAGCTGGTGCGCGGTCCCCGGCGCACCAAGGTTCGTTTTTTCATCGACACCCTCGGGTCCCATGGCGAAAAAGACGACGCCCACGTCGGCATCGCGGACCTGGAGCGGGTCAACCGGCGCCTGTCCGACGTGCTCGACGTCGAAGACCAACACCGCGGGCTGTTCAAGGGCGCGTGGGACCTCGAGGTCTCGAGCCCCGGGGTCGACCGGCCCCTGGCCAAGCGTTCGCATTTTCAGCACGCGGTGGACAAGAAGGTCCAGATCAAGCTCCAGCGCGCGCAGGCCGGCAAGCGCACCCACACCGCCCGGCTCACCGCTGCCGGCGACGACGCCATCGAGCTGTTCCTCGACGGGGAGGAGCCGCTGACGGTTTCATTCGACAACATCGAGTCCGCCCACGTCGTGTTCGAGTTCGAGCCGGCGGGGAAAAAGAAAAAGGCATCCGAAAAGCGCGGCAAGAAGGCCGCGAATCCGAAATCGACATCAAAGGCCCGGGCGCGCTGAGCGTCCACAACCACCCCGCAGGGGAACCTTCCGAGAGGAGGACGACGTGGAACTGGAAAACCTCAACCTCAACACGGTCATCGAACAGGTCGGCAAAGAGAAGAACATCGACAAGGATGTGCTCATCGAAGCGTTGACCTCGGCCATGCTCACCGCCGCGCGGAAGAAGCTCGGCCTGACCGCGGACCTCGAGGCGCAATACAACGAAGACCTCGGCGAAGTGGAGGTCTTTGAGTTCCGCAAGATCGTCAAGGACGTGATCAACCCGTCGGTGGAGATCAGTTTCGCCGACGCGAAGGCCATGGACCCCGACCTCGAAGAGGACGCCATCGGGGACGACATCGGGGTCAAGGTCGACTCCAAAGAGTTCGGGCGCATCGCGGCCCAGACCGCCAAGCAGGTGATCATCCAACGCGTGCGCGAAGCCGAGCGCAGCACCATCTTCGGTGACTTCAAGGATCGCAAAGGCGACCTCGTGACCGGCATCGTGCGCCGCTTCGAGCGCGGCAATGTCATTGTTGACCTCGGCCGCGCCGAGGCGGTGATGCCCATGCGCGAACAAGTGCCGCGGGAGAACATCCGCGCCGGCGACCGGGTGGTGGCCTATGTCCTCGACGTGCTCGAGGTCTCGCGCGGCCCCCAGATCATCTTGTCGCGGACCCACCCGACGCTGGTGGTGAAGCTGTTTGAACAAGAAGTGCCCGAGATCGAAGAGGGCATCGTGGTCGTCGAGGCCGCGGCCCGCGAGGCCGGGGTGCGGACCAAGATCGCGGTGCGCAGCCTCGACCCCGACGTCGACCCCGTGGGGGCGTGCGTGGGCATGAAGGGCGCCCGCGTCCAGGCGGTGGTGCAAGAGCTGCGGGGCGAAAAGATCGACATCGTGCCCTGGGACGAGGACGACGCGCGGTTCGTGTGCAACGCCCTGTCCCCCGCCGAGGTCACCCGGGTGCTCGTCGACGAGTCCAACCACACCATGCAGATCGTGGTGCCCGACGACCAGCTCTCGCTCGCCATCGGCCGGCGCGGCCAGAACGTCCGCCTCGCGGCCCAGCTCTCGAGCTGGAAGATCGACATCACCTCCGAGACCAAGGTCGGCGAGGAAAAAGAAGTCGCGTGGGCCTCGCTCAGCCGCATCGACGGGTTGAGCGAGATTCTGGTCCAGACCCTGTACAACCACGGGTTTCGCTCGGCCAAGGACGTCGTCGACGCCGACGATGAGTTCATGGCCAGCCTGCCGGGGTTCTCCCCCGACGCGGTGCCGCGGGTCAAGACCGGCGCGCGCAACGTCGTCGACATGGAAGCCCAAGAGAAGGACGCCCTGCGCGACAAGGCCCGCGAGGACGCCCGGTTGTTGCTCACCATCGAGCGCGCCTCCGAAAAAGCGTCCGACGGTGTCGGCCGGCTCAAGTCGTTGCCCGGGGCCCATGACTACGTGATCGAGCGTCTGGTCAACGCCTTGTACGAGGCCCCCGAGGACCTCTACTTCGAGGACGACGTCGAGCGCCTGGTGAACAACGCGGGCTTTTCGCCCGGCAAGGCCCGGCAGCTCAAGTACCAGGCCGCCGAGCACATCCGCGAACTCACCGGCGGCGTCGCGCCCATCGTCGACAAGCCGCTGTCTGAGCCCGAGCAACGGGACGCGGACCAGTACGACGAGTTCAACCAGAACGCCGGCGGCGAGGGCGAAGGCGAAGGCGAAGAAGGCGCCGAGCCGAGCGAAATGGCCGACGAGAACCCACCGGAGGCCGCGCCCGCGGCCTGACCGCGGGTGTTGTCGAGGAGGCTCCCCTGAGAAAGCGACGCAAAGGACACGGCAAACGCGGAGCGGCGCTCGGTCACACCGAGCCGATGCGGAGCTGTGTGGCGTGTCGCCAAAGCGCGCCACCTCGGGGGCTGTTGCGTTTTGTGCGGGGGCTCGACGGGGCGGTGGCGCTCGACGTGCGCGGCCGCCTCGACGGGCGCGGCGCGTACACCTGTGCCCAGCCCGGGTGCCTGCGGCGGGCGCGCGAAAAGGGCGCGTTCGGTCATGCGTTCGCCGCGCCGGTGGTGTTCGACGATGGGTTCGTCGAGCGGGTGCCGTCGGTGCTGCGCGACGAGATCGTGCGGGGGCTGGCCTTGCACCGGCGCGCGGGGCGGGCGGTGTACGGGCGCGACCGCGTGCTGGAGGCCGCGCCCCAGTTGTCGCTGCTGGTGCTGGCCGAGGACGGCGCGGCCAACACCCGACGTGACATTTTGGAAAAAGCCGCGGGGTTGGCCGTGCACCAAGGCCCCGCCAAAGCTACGTTGGGCCACGTGTTTGGCCGTGAAGCGGTGGCGGTCGTCGGGGTGATGGACCTCGGGGGCGCCACCGCGCGGCTGCGCGACGACTTGTCGCGCTACGGGCATTTTTCGGCGTCAACGGGCGCCCCCGTCGCGGGCGGAGCGCCTTGCGACGAGAACAAAGAGGGCGTAGAAGCGCCCAAGGAAAGCGTGGTCACGCAATAGCGAAAGCGGTTGCGACACGCAGGAGGACACCGTGCGCGTTCACGAGTTGGCCAAAAAGCTGGGGATGCCCAACAAAGAGCTCATCGAGAAGCTCAACGAGGGCGGTATCGAGGTCAAGACCCACAGCAGCGGGGTCGATGAGGCGGCGGCGATGAAAGTGCTCGGTGTAACCAAAAAGGCCGAGTCGGCCCCCAAGAAGAAACCGCGCACGGTCGTGCGACGGCGGCGCTCGGGCAAGGACGACGACGATTCCAACGACACCAACGACGAGGCCAGCGCGGCCGACGCGGACGGTGGCGACGACGGCGCGGCGGTGACCGCGTCCAGCGAGCCGGAGCCCACCGCGGCCCCCGAAGCCGCGGCGCTGGCCGCCGAGGAGGCCGCCCCCGCCGCGGCCGCCCCCGCGGAGGAAGCGCCCGCGCCCGCCGCTCCCGCCGAGGAGCCGGCTGCGGCTGCGGCCGCCGCTCCGGCCGAGGCCCCCGCGGCCGCCGCCGCCCCGGCGGAAGCCCCCGCGGCCGCCGCCGACAAGCCGGCCGCCGAGGCGAAGAAGGCCGAGGCCGAAGGCGGCGAAGCCAGCGGTGGCGAGGACGACAAAGGGCCGTCCAACGTCGTGCGCGTCATCGACGCCGAAGCGATCAAGAGCCGGCTGCGGGCCGAGGGGCGCTCCTTCGACAAGAAGCCGCGCCGCACGTTCTCCCGGGTGCGCGAAATCCGCGTGGTCAACGACCGCTTCGGCGCGGGCCCGCAGATGATCGACGTGACCGGCCAGACCGGTCGCGGCGGTGGCGGCGGCGGCGGTGGTGGCGGTGGTCCCGGCGGGGCCGGCGGCCGTCGCTCGGGCAACACCCACCGCAAAGAAGGGTTCCGCGATCGCCGCGAGGCGCGTGGCCGCGAAATGTGGGTCAACCCGGGCCGCAAAAAGAAGTCGGGCAAAAAGGGCAAAGGCACCGAGATCACGCAAGCCGCCGCGCACAAGCGCGTCATCGAGCTCGCCGACGTCATCTCCGTGGCCGACCTCGCCCACAAGATGTCGATCAAGGCCGGGCAGGTGATCTCCAAGCTCATGCAAATGGGCATGATGGTCACCGTCAACCAGACCCTCGACTACGAGACCGCGGCGATCGTCGCGCAAGAGTTCTCCTTCGAAGTGAAGAACGTCTCGTTCGACGAGACCGACATCCTCGACGCGCAGGACGACAACGGGGAAGAGCACGCCAAGCCGCGCGCGCCGGTGGTCACCGTCATGGGCCACGTCGACCACGGCAAGACCAGCCTGCTCGACCACATCCGCAAGGCCAACGTGGTCAGCGGCGAGGCCGGGGGCATCACCCAGCACATCGGCGCGTACTCGGTGAAGACGGCCAAGGGCCAAATCACCTTCCTCGATACCCCGGGCCACGCGGCGTTCACCGCGATGCGGGCCCGCGGCGCCGAGGTCACGGACATCGTGATCCTGGTGGTCGCGGCCGACGACGGGGTCATGCCCCAGACCAAAGAGGCCATCGACCACGCCAAGGCCGCGAAGGTGCCGATCGTGGTCGCGATCAACAAGATCGACAAGCCCGGCGCCAAGCCCGAGCGGGTGATGCAAGAGCTCACCGAGCACGGCCTGGTCAGCGAAGAGTGGGGCGGCGACACCATGATGGTGCAGGTCTCGGCGCTCAAGGGCACCAACATCGACGGGTTGCTCGAGGCGGTGCTGCTCCAGGCCGAGGTCGGCGAGCTGAAGGCCGACCCCACCGGCCAAGCCAAGGGCACCGTCGTCGAGGCCCAGCTCGACAAGGGCCGTGGTCCGGTGGCCACGGTGCTGATCACCCAAGGCACGCTCAAAGCCGGCGAGTACATGGTCGCGGGGGAGCACGCGGGCCGGGTGCGCGCGATGTACGACTCCGCGGGCAAGAAGCTCAAGCAGGCGGGGCCGTCCATGCCCGTCCAGGTCCTTGGCTTGTCCGGGGTCCCCGACGCGGGCGATCGTTTCGACGCCGTGAGCGACGACAAGACCGCCAAGCAGGTGGCCGAGCACCGCTCCCAAAAGAACCGCGAAGAGCAACGGATGAAAGAGTCCCGCGTCTCTCTCGACGACTTCCTCAACAAGAAGAAGGGCGACGAGGAAGTGCAGGAGCTTCGTCTGGTGGTCAAGGCCGACGTGGGTGGTTCGCTCGAGGCGCTGTCCCAGTCCCTGGAGAACCTCACCACCCGCAAGGTGCGCATTAACATTGTGCGCTCGGGGGTGGGCACCATCACCGAGACCGACGTGAACCTCGCGTTGGCGTCCCAAGCGATCGTCATCGGGTTCAACACCAAGCCGGACGCCAAAGCCGCCGCGGTGGCCCAACACGAGAAGGTCGACATCCGGACCTACCGGGTCATCTACGAGTGCCTCGACGAGGTCCGCGCGGCGATGGCCGGGCTGTTGGCGCCCAGGCTCGAGGAGCGTTACGCGGGCACCGCCGAGGTCCGGCAGCTGTTCCGCGTGCCCAAGCTTGGCACCATTGCGGGCTCCTACGTCACCGACGGCAAAATGGTGCGCGCGGGCAAGGTGCGGGTCAAGCGCGGCGACGAGGTGCTGTTCGACGGGGAGTTCGCGTCGCTCAAGCGCTTCAAGGACGACGTCCGCGAAGTGGCCTCCGGCTACGAGTGCGGCATCGGCATCCAGGGCTTCAACAAGCTCGAGGAGGGGGACCTCATCGAGTGCTACGAGGTCGAGGAAGTGCGCGCCGAGCTCGACGAGGCGTTGGTCAACCTCAAGGACGAGACCCCCCCGGGGGGCTCGGACTCCGGGGCCACCGAAGCCGGCGCCCCGGCGTAAGCCACGATGTCGTCGTTTCGCAAAAAGCGGGTGGCCGACGAGATCCGCAAGGTGCTCTCCGAGCGGATCGTGCGCGGCTTGAAGGACCCGTTGCCGGGCTTTGTCACCATCCGTGAGGTCGAGGTGAACACCGACTTCACCCGGGCCAAGGTGTTCTTCTCGGTGTTCGGCAGCGACGAGGACAAACAAGGCGCGCTCGACGTGCTCACCGACCACCAAAAGAGCCTGCGCAGCGAGGTGGGCAAAAAGGTCCGGCTGCGCAACACCCCCGAGCTTGTGTTTGTGCTCGACGAGAGCGGCGAGCGCGCGGCCCGGATTCACCAGCTGCTGGACGCGGCCGGGGCGGGCGAGGGCACCGACAACCCAGGAGAGGACGCGTGAGCAAGCGGACGCTGTTCGGCACCGATGGCATTCGGGGCCGGGCCAACCTCGCGCCCATGACGGTGGAGAGCGCCCTGCAGTTCGGGCGGGCGCTGGCCTACCTCGTGCGCCAGGGGCAGCTCGGTCGGGGCCACAAGGGGCGCATCGTGATCGGCAAGGACACGCGGCTCAGTGGCTACATGGTCGAGCAGGCGATCGCCGCGGGCGTCACCTCGATGGGCGTCGACGTGATGTTGGTGGGGCCGCTGCCCACGCCGGGCATCGCGTTCATCACCCACTCCATGCGCGCCGACGCCGGGGTGGTGGTCAGCGCGAGCCACAACCCCTACGACGACAACGGCATCAAGGTGTTTGGGCACGACGGGTTCAAGCTCCCGGACGAGCTCGAACTCGAGCTCGAGCGGTTGATGCTCACCGACGCCATCGCCGACGTCCGGCCCACCGGGACCGAAATTGGGCGGGCCCGCCGCATCGACGACGCCCGCGGGCGGTTCGTGGTGTTCTTGAAAAACGTGTTCCCCTCCGACCTCAGCCTCGACGGTGTGCGCGTGGTCGTCGACTGTGCCCACGGCGCGGCCTACAAGGTCGCCCCCGAGGTGTTCAGCGAGCTCGGGGCAGAGGTCGTGAGCCTCGGGGTCGAGCCCAACGGCACCAACATCAACGACGGCGTGGGCTCGCTCTACCCCGAGCACGTGGCCCGCCGGGTGCGCGAGACCCGCGCCGACGTCGGCATCGCCCTCGACGGGGACGCGGACCGGGTGATCGTCGTCGACGAGACCGGCACCGCGGTGCCCGGTGACGCGGTGTTGGCCATCTGCGCGCGGGAGATGCACCGGCGCGGGGCTCTCAAAGAGAGTACCCTGGTGGCCACGGTAATGAGTAACATTGGGCTCGAGCGGTGCCTGTCGCCCCACGGGATCAAAGTGGTGCGCACCCAGGTCGGCGACCGCTACGTGGTCGAGCGCATGCGGGAGGGGGGCTTTTCCCTCGGCGGCGAAAACAGCGGCCACATCATTTTCCTCGACCACGCCACCACCGGGGACGGGGTGCTGGCCGCGGTGGCCCTGCTCGGCGAGGCCCGGCGCGAGGGCAAGAAGGTCAGTGAACTGGCCAGGATGTTCACCCCCGTGCCCCAAGAGCTGCTCTCGTTCAAAGTGGGCAAGAAGGTCCCGCTCGACCAGCTCCCCGAAGTGGGAAAGGTGGTCAGCGACGTCGAGTCCAAGTGGGGCGACGACGGCCGGGTGCTGGTGCGTTACTCGGGCACCGAGATGAAGGCGCGGGTCATGGTCGAGGGGCCGGACGCGGCCGCCATCCGGCGCGACGCCGAGAGCATCCGCGACGTGATGTTGCAGTGTTTGGCCCGCTGACCACCGCGCGCGCCTAAGCGAGACGCTCGACCCACGCGCCCCCCGCGACGTAGCGCTGGTGCAGGTTCCCGGCCCAGAGCTCGATGCTGCCGTCGACGGCGTGTTCCACCGCCGCCTCGAACGCCCGCTCAAAGCCCACGCAGTCCACGGGGAGCTTGAGATCGAGGTCGAGGGACGCGGACTTCGGCTCGACGGTCCAACTCTCTCGTCCAAAAAACTCGGTGTAGGCGTTCGCGTCGAAGGCAGCCAAGGCCTTGTTGCGCCCCGCCGCGCTCTTGAACGTGAGGGAGCCGGCGGCGCGGAGGGAGCCATCCCAGTCCGCGGCCAGCCGCACTGGCCGAAACGAAATCTCCGCCGCCTCGGGGAGCGCGAGGTGTTGCCCCAACGCCTCGGCGATGCGCGCGCGGTGAAACTTGGCGTACCGCGCCTGCTCGCCCTTGAGGTCGGGCTTGGAGAACTCGTTGAAGCTGGCGGTCACGGTTCGGACCAGCATCGTCTTGGACGCGCCCGGGGGCGCGTAGCCGCACAGATCGCGAAGTTGTTTGTTCTTGAGCTTGTTCAGGTTGGGAACCACTGACGTCATCTTGAGCCTCCAGCGCGAAGCCTAGGGCGAAGGCCGGGGGCCCACCCCTGAAAACCCTGGAGCACGTCTGAAGGAGCGCCTTGAGCCGGCTCTAGCCCTTGAAGAACCGGCCGAGACCGCCGGACTTTTTCTGGCTGTCCTCGATGGCTTTGTTGACCCGGCGCAGCGCGCTGGTGGCGCCCCCGTGCCGGTCGTTGAGCTTGAGGGTCCGCCGGAAGAAGTTGCGGGCCGCGCTCATGTCGCCCATCTCCATCGCCACCCGTCCCGCGAAGTAGGTGATGTCGGGGACGCCGGCCATCTGGGCCCCGATGCGGCCGAGCTCGTTGACCAGCCGTTTGCCTTCGCGCGGGTCGCGCCGCCCCCACCAGTTCGCGTAGTCGTGGTAGGCCTTCCACTCGTTGTTGCCCGGGTTCACCTCGACGCAGGTGGCGAGCAGGCGCACCGCCCCTGCCATCTCCCCGCGCGCGACCAACGTCTTGGCTTTGGCGAAGTCGTTTTCGGCCTCGAGGATGGCGGCGATGTCGGTGGACATCCCGTCCTCTTCCATCTTGCGCGCGGCGTCGTACTCGGCGCGTTTGCCGTCGTTGGACAGGGTGCTGTGGGCGTCCTGGATGAGGGCGAACAAGGTGTCGAGCGCCCCCGCGGCGTTGCCGAGGTGGAGGCCGGCGAAGCTGTCGGTGTGGTACTCGCGGGCGAGGTTGAAGTAGGCCTTCTTGATTTGCGCCCCATCGGCGGTGGCGGGCACACCGAGCACCTCGTAGTGGTCCTTGTCGTCGAGGGCGGCGAGCTTGTCGAGGATCTTCTGGCGCGCGGCCTGCTCCTCGGGCGAGAACGCTTGGCCCTCATCGGAGCGCGCCTCTTGGACGACCGCCCGGGTCGAGCTGCGCCGGGGCATGGTCGGGCCGCCCACCGGTGCGCCCTCGTCGGAGAACACGTGGCCGCCAGGGCCCGCGGTCGGTTGGGCTTGGTGGCTCGTGGGCCGCGAAGCGGGCTGGGGTCGCGAGCCCTCCTGGGGCGGGGCCGGCCGGGGCGCAGCGGGCTCTTGCGCGGCGGGCCTTTGCGCGGCGGGCGGTTGCGCGGGCCGGGCGGCCTGGGACGCCACCTGGGCGGTCTGGTTCGCGTCCATGGTGATGGCCTCGGTCGAGGCCATCACCGCCTCGGTGGACATCAGCAGGTACGCCTGGCGCATGCGGGCCACGCGCTCGCCCCCGTCGCGCGCGGCGGAGAGCATCTGGGCGACCGTGGCCCGGCCGTTGATGGCGCGCACCATCGAGTCTGAGCCACACGCGGCCTCGATGAAGGCGGTGACCTCGGCCCAGTTTTTTCCGGGGGCGAGGCGCAGGGGGCCGCGCGGCATGACGTGTGGTTCGAGCTCGGTGTCGGTCGCGGTCCGGAGCCCGACTTTGACCGCGTCGAGCAGCGAGGTCGGGGCGCCGGGCACGACCTTGTTGAACTCGTCGGTGTCGGTCCAGCGAAACGAGCCCGACGCGGCGATGAGGTAGCTGACCACGCGCGGAATGACCGCCCGGTAGGCGTTTTTGATTTGGTCTTTTGTGATCCAGTCCTCGGTGCGCAGCACGTCGTACAGGCCGCGCCCACGCTCAACGCAGAGGTCGATGAGCTTTTGGTACATCTCCGAGGTCAGGATGCCGCGGCGGATGAGCTCCACCCCGACGTTGATGTTGGGGGCGTTGCATTGGGCCATGGTCGCCCGCCCCCGAAACACAAACACGCGGCCGCGCCGCGGGCCGAACACGTCGAGAATGCCGGTGTGGCTCTCCCGGGCCGCCCGCCACAGAAGGTGGATGACCGGGCTCTCGAGCAGGCCGCCTTGGCCGGGCATGGGCCGCTTTTCGGCGGCGGCGGCGGTGGCGGCGGCGGGCGCGGCTTGGGCCGAGAGGATGCGCTCGATCTCGGCCACGAGTTTGTCGGGGCCGAACGGCTTGGCCAAGAATGCCTGGGCATTGTGTTGGTTGAACGCCTCGTCCTGGTGCTCTTTGGACTTGAACACCCCGCTGATGAACACCACCGGGCTTTGCACCTGGCGCGCCCGGAGCCCGATGGCGACGTCGAAACCCTGCTTTTTCGGCAACAACAGGTCGAGCACGATCACGTCGGGCATCGCCGCGCCGCTCTGCTTCACCGCGTCGATGTGGTCGAGCGCCTCCGCCCCGTTGGCGAAGGGCAACACATCGAACCCCTCCTGGGTGAGGGCCGCGGCCAGCGTTCCCCGGAGGTTGGTGTCGTCGTCAGCGAGGAGAATCGAGGGCATGCGGGCTCGACTGTAGCAGAATCGCCCGCCTCAGCGGGTTTGCACCACGACCGGAGACAGCGCGAGCGGGCGCTGGGACAACAGGGCCTCGGCCACGTCAGGGTCGACCCCGAGGAGGAACTTGGTGGTCTGCGAGACGCTGTCCGCGGTCGCGTTGGTCCCCGCCACCACCCGGACCGCGCTCGACAGCCGGCTGGTGATTTCGTCGTCGCCGCTGAGCACCGAATACTCGACCTCGTCGGCGGACAGCCCGGACAGTTCGCGGGCCCGGGCGAGGGCGGCGTCGAGCCCCCCCAGGGTGTCGACCAGCCCGTGCCCCTTGGCCTCGACCCCGGTCCAGACCCGGCCGCCGGCCACCGCGCGCAGCTTTTTGTCGTCGGTGCCGCGGCCCTCCTTGATCGCGGTCAAGAACCGTTCGTAAATCCAATCGACCTGTTTTTCGGCCGCTTGGCGCTCGGACTCGGACAGCCCGCGCAGGAGGTTGGGGCCGGGGTTGGCCCCGCGGTTGATTTCATATCCGTGCACGCCGACGTCGGAGGCGAGCCGCTCCGCGTTGAACATCAAGGAGAACACGCCGATCGACCCGGTGATGGTCTGCGGCTCGGCGAAGATCTCTTGGGCCCCCGCGGCCACGTAGTACCCGCCGCTGGCCGCGACGTCGCCCATGGAGGCGATGACGGGCTTTTCCTCGCGCAGGTCCATCACCGCGTGCCAAATCAGGTCCGAGGCGAGGGCGTCCCCGCCGGGGGAGTCGATGCGCAACACCACCGCCTTGACCTCGGAGTCCTTCTTCGCCGCCCGCAACGCTTCGATGATGGTGTTGGCGGCGGCGCCGCCCCCTCCGTCGAGGAGGGGAATGCCCCCGCCCCCGCTCATGGAGATGGTGCCGCTGACGGGGATGATCGCGATCCGGTTGGGGTCGGACCACCGGTCCTTGCGCCGGGCGTCGTCGAGGTAGCTGTCGTCGAGGCTGGGTTTGCCGATGCCCTCGAAGTCGCTTTCGATCAGGCTGGGCACCTCCGAGAAGTAGCCGATGCCGTCGACGATGTTGGCCCGCCGCGCGTCCTCGGCGTTGAGGCCGCCTTTGTCGATCAGGGCTTTGACCTTCTCCGGGCTCAAGTTGCGGCCGGCGGCGAGACCTTCGACCAGCCGGCCAAAGAGCACGTCGAGGAGGGCGTTCTCGACTTCGAGTTCAGCGGCATTGGGTTCGTCGGCGATGAAGGTCTGGGGCGCGGACTTGTACTCCCCCGCGGTGATGGCCTGGGCTTGGAGGCCAAACCGGTCGAGCGCGCTTTTGACGTACATCAACTGCACCGAGATGCCGTCGAGGGAGAGCGCCGCGGCCGGGGACATATAGATCTTGTCCGCGGCGGCGGCGAGGTAGACCGCCTCGTCCCCGCCCCCGTCGAGGTGCACCACCACGCGTTTGCCCGCGGCGCGCAGCTTGAGCACCAGGCCGCGCAGCTCCTCGATGCGGCCCCAGCCCAGGGACAGACCGGACAGGCGGAGCACCACGCCCTCGACGCCCTCGTCGCGGGAGGCCTTCTCCAGGCCGTGCATCACCTCGAGGGGCGAGGTCTGGCCCGCGAACACCTCCTCGATGATGTTGTCCGCGTCGTTGGGGGGCACCCCGGCCCCGGTGAGGGTGAGGGTGATCCAATGGGAGAACGTGGGAATGACGCTGTCGAACTCCTCGACGGAGAACCGGGCGAACGCCCCCATCGTGCCCTGCACGGTGTTCGCGCTGAGGTTGGTGCTGGAGGTGGTGCCGATGTCGCCGAGCAACAGCGCGCCGAGGTGCCCGGTGTTGACCTCGATGCCGGCGCCCACGCGGGCCAGGGGCAGCGACTGGAAGGACCAATCAAATTGCTCGGCCATGACCCCGGCGTAGAGGACCCCGCCGAGGGCTTGCAGCTTGACATTGGCAGAGGGGAGCAGGCGGCCCTGGGAGAACGCGGCGTTGGTGAAGAGGTTGGGGTGACCGGCTTCGAAGCGGACGTCGGTGCCGACGGTGAGGTACTTGCCGAACGGGCGGAGGCTCACCCCCGCGCGCATCTTGCTCGCTTCGTCGAGCTTGACCGCGCCGAGGTTCTCGAAGGCAAAACCCATCGAGAGCCACGACAAGGGCCGGATTTGAAACCCCATGTCCCCGAGGAAGCGCACCGCGCCGGGACCTTGGTTGGGGTCGAGCGAGGTAAAGGTGTGCAGCTGGGTGCCGATGGCGAGGGTGCGGTCAAACCGAAACGCCATCGTGAACGAGTTGGTGAACATCGGCGTGGCCCCGAACGCGGTGGGCACCACGTATTGGGCCGCGCCCCCGAGGGCGAAGCCTTCGACGGGGCTGAACGCCGACTGCAACAACAGGCGATGCCGTGGCCGCGCCCCGATGCCGAACTCGCCGGAGTAGCCGCCCACCACCTGCAGGGCGTCGACGAACGCCAAGCCCGCGGGGTTGCTGTGCATCGCCCAGGTGTCGTCGACCGCGGCGGTCTGGGCGTAAGGGGTGATGGTGCCGGTGAGGCCGTGGGGGATGCCTTGGGCGAGGGCCGCGGAAGACCCCAGCGCGACGAAGGCGGCGAACAGTCCAGGGAGCAGACGCTTCATGACCGAACTCATAACCCACTTTCCCGCTCGTGCGGTGGACGATCCGTGGACCGGGGCGGGGCGTCCGCGCCGCACCCTGGGGCGAGGCCCAGCGGCGGGCTACAGGCCTTCTGCGAGGTCTAGGATCTTCTGGCACGAACGCCAGTTGCGCGCGGTGGCGGCCACGCCGAGGGCTTTGTCGAGTCCCTTCACCATCGTGCTTTTCCCGATGCCGCCGGGACTCCAAAGGTACAGGGCGTGTTTGGCCAGGGTCGTTTGTTCGTCGACGCGGGGGAGCGCGTCGACGGCTTTTTGGGCCGCCGCGGTCGGGGCCTTCTCCAAAAAGTACACATGCACCGCCTTGGGGTCGGCCGCCCCCTCGGCGCGGTACGGGCACGCGTCGAGCACCTTGCGGTAGGTGCCCAACGCCATCACCATCATCTGCGGGACCCAGCGGAAGTTGTTGCCGAACTCGTCGACCAGCGCCTGCCGGTAGCGCCCCGCCGACTGACCGGTCTCGACCACGAGGTTGCCGCTTTGGATGTAGGTGGCGGCTTGGGTCGCCCCCACCGCCTCGGCCATGCCGCGCAGGTCCGCCATCTGGATGCGGTGGTGGCCGCCGACGTTGATGCCGCGAAGAAGCACGATCAACTTGGCCATCGGTGCCTTTCGTCTCGGGCGGCTCGCCCCGTCAGCGCAGGGCGTCGAAGCCGCCGGGGGGAAAGCCGACGAACAGCGCCTGGCCCTGGCGCAGGGTGGGAGCGCGGAGATTGCCGGTGGTGCCGAGCATGTGGGAGAGCAGTTCTTCGTCGTCGGGCGCGGCCTTTTTCATCTCGAAGTGGAGCACGTTTTTGCCCTTGGCCACGTATATGTCCCGGGCCGCGCGTGCCAATGACAATGCATCGGCCCGCTGCAGTTTGCGGCTGGCCGGGACCTGCTCGACGATCTCGTATTGGTTTTGCGCAAGAAACTCCTGCGCTCGTTTGCAGCCCGTTCAACCTGAGCGGTGGTAGTACCAGTCGATTTTCTTCGCCACGTCGTCCTCCTCGTCACACCGGGGACGGCTCGTCCCGGTCACACATTGAACGTTCTACACATTGAACTTGAAGTGCATGACGTCGCCGTCGCGCACCACGTACTCCTTGCCCTCGAGCCGCAGCTTGCCCGCCTCGCGGGCCTTGGCCTCGCCGCCCAGAGACACGAAGTCCTCCCACCAAATCACCTCGGCCTTGATGAACCCACGCTCGAAGTCGGAGTGAATCACCCCCGCGGCCTGGGGCGCCTTGGCCCCGGCGGGGATCGTCCAAGCGCGGACCTCTTTTTTGCCCGCGGTGAGATAAGTCTGCAGACCCAATAGGGCATAGCCAGCGCGAATCAGGCGGTCGAGCCCGGACTCCTCCAGGCCGAGGCTCTCCAAGAACTCCTTTTTCTCCTCCTCGTCGAGCTCGGCGATCTCGGCCTCGATCTTGGCGCAGATCGGGATCACTTGGTCATCGCGTTCGGCCGCGATCTTGTGCAGCTCGGCGAGGTGCGGGTTGGTCGCGGGGTCGAAGCCGTCCTCGTCGACGTTGCCCACAAACAGCGTGGGCTTCACGGTGATGAGGTGCAGGTCGCGCATGATGACGCGGCTGTCGTCGTCGTCCCCGATGTCGAAGCTGCGCGCGGGGTGGCCCTTTTGCAGGTGGTCGAGGAGCCGCTCGGTCAGGGCCACGGCCTTTTTCTCCATCGGGTCCTGGCCGCGGGCCATTTTTTTGGCGCGTTCGTGACGCTTCTCGACCGTCTCGAGGTCCTTGAAGATGAGCTCGGTCTCGATGGTCTCCACGTCGCGCCGCGGGTTCACGTCGCCGTCGACGTGGGTCACGTTGTCGTCGGTGAAGCAGCGCACCACGTGGCAAATCGCGTCCACATCACGGATGTGGGAGAGGAACTTGTTGCCCAGCCCTTCACCCTGCGAGGCGCCGCGCACCAGGCCGGCGATGTCGACGAACCGAATGGAAGCGGGCACCACTTTTTCGGGGTCGACCACGTCGGCGAGGGCTTTGATGCGCGTGTCCGGCACGGACACGATGCCGACGTTCGGCTCGATGGTGCAGAACGGGTAGTTGGCCGACTCGGCCACCGCGTTCGACAAGCAGTTGAACAGGGTGCTCTTGCCCACGTTGGGCAGGCCGACGATTCCACACGAAAAACCCATGGCGGATGCTCCTGACGGATGGCTCTGTGCCTCGGTGGAACCGGTTTTTCAATTCGGTTCAGTCCCGGCACGCGCCCCTCTCGAAAACGCCGACATCACCGGGCACGGGTTGTGAAATACCTCCCGCGCCGACGGAGATTCCGCGGCCTCCCAGCGCGCGCCGTGCACGACGGGCGCAGGGGGCGTTGATCCCGCCGCCTCGACGAGAGGAGGCACCGCGGGGCGCGCCCGGACGGGGAAGGCTGGTCGGTGGGGGCGGGCCCTCCGGGCCCCCTCTCACTTTTCGCGCCGCCCGGCCCCATCTGCCCCGTTTCCGCGCAGATTCCCCCCGCCGGGAACAAATCTCTCGCCCCACCTTCCTTGACGGCCACCGCCTCCCTCGGCATCGCCCCTGCGTGGACGCCACCCTCCGCTCCCGCCTGCGCCGCCTGATGGACGAGCACGCCCTCGGGCCCTACGTCTCCGAGCGGCGCAAAGACCGGATGCTCGACGTCATCGGCGGCCGCCTCACGTCGGTCACGGTGGTGCTCGAAAACCTCTACGACCCCCACAACGTCTCTGCCGTGGTGCGCACGGCCGAAGGCTTTGGTTTGCACCAGGTGCACGTGGTGGAGCAGCCCAACAAATACACGCGCTGCGCGGCGATTCTGCGCGGGTCGGATCGCTGGGTCGACATCGTGCGCCACGACGGGCTCAACCGCTGCCTGAGCGATCTCATGGCCGACGGCTACACCCTCGCGGTCGCCGACGTGGGCGAGGGCTGCGTGCCCGTTGAGAAGCTCGACGTGACCGGCAAGCTCGCGGTGGTCATGGGCAGCGAACGCGACGGCCTGTCCAAACGCGCCAAGCAGCTCGCCGACGTGCGGTTCACCATCCCCATGGCCGGGTTCACCGAGTCGTTCAACGTGTCGGTGTCGGCCGCGATCACCCTGTACGAGGTCACGCGCCGTCGACGGCAGCTGGCCACGGTGCCCGAGCTGACCGAGGCCCAACTCGCCGAACACCTCGTGCAGTGGATGCGCCGCTCGGTCAAAAACGCCGCCGACATCGAGGCGCGCGTGGCCCAAGAACAGCAAAGCTGACGCGACGATGGGCCGCGGCCAAACGGGGCAGACAACGCCGCCCGGCTTCTCTACATTGCCCGCGTGACGCTCGAGCCGCCCACCCGTGACCTGCTGCTGGCCGACACGCCGTTCATCGACGTGCGCGCCGAGGTCGAGTTCGACAAGGGCGCGTTCCCGTCGGCGCGGTCCCTGCCGATCCTGACCACCGACGAGCGGCACCGGGTGGGCAAGACGTACAAAGAGCGCGGCCAGGACGCGGCGGTCGCGCTCGGGCACGAGCTTGTCTCGGGCGCGGCCAAGGAGGCGCGCATCGCGGCTTGGTGTGCGTTCAAGGCCGCGCACCCGGCCGCGCGCATCTATTGCTGGCGCGGCGGGATGCGCTCGCGCATCGCCCAGGACTGGATGGCGGCCGCGGGCCAGCCCATCGTCCGGGTCGCGGGCGGGTTCAAGGCGTTGCGGCAGGTGGCCCTCGACGAGTTCGCGGACGCCGCCCAGCGCGCGCGGCTGTTCATCATTGGCGGCCGCACAGGGTCGAACAAGACCGGGCTGATCCGGGCCGTGCCCGGCGGCGTCGACCTCGAGGGGTTCGCCCACCACCGGGGCTCAAGCTTCGGGCGCCGGGCCGAAGAGCCCCCCACCCAGATCGATTTTGAACACGCCCTGTGCATCGACGTGATGAAAAAACGCGGCGCCGCCGACCGCGGGCTGTTCCTCGAGGACGAAGGGCGCTGCATCGGCTCGCGCAACATCCCGCAGAACTTCTTCGAGGCCATGCGCCAGGCCCCCTTGGCCATCGTCGAGACCCCCCTCGAGGCGCGGGCCCGGCACATTCTCGACGACTATGTGATCGGGGCCCGCGACGAGCACCGCGCGGTGTTCGGCGAGGACGGGGACGCGCGATACCGCGAAGGCCTGCTCGCCGCGTTGCACCGCATCCGCAAACGCCTCGGCCCGGCCGCGACCCAAGACGTGCACGACGAGATGACAGCAGCATTGGATGCGCAGCTGCACGGCGACGACCCCGCCGCGCACCTCGGCTGGATTCGCCTGCTGCTCACCGGCTACTACGACAAGATGTACGGCTACCAGCTGGACAAAGCCCAAGACCGCATCGTGTTTCGCGGGACGTTTGACGAGGTCCAGGACTGGGCGCGCGCGCAGGGGCGCGCCACCGGCTGGACCGCGCAGGACACCGGCGACGACGACGGCCAGGACAAGGAGCGCGCATGAGCCCCCCCGACGCACACTTTTGGACCGAGCGCTGGGCCGAGGGCCGCACCGCGTTTCACCAGCCCGACAAGAACGCGCTGCTCGTGGCCCACCTCGACCGGTTGCCAAAAGGCCGGGTGCTCGTCCCCCTGTGCGGCAAATCGCACGACCTCGCGTACCTCCGCGACCACGAGCGTCCCCCGTTCGGGGTCGAGGTCGTCGAGCAGGCGGTGCGCGAGTTGTTCGAGGCGCTCGGGGTCTCTCCCACCCGCGAAGGGGACCTCGTGCGCGGGGCCGGGGTGTCGGTTTTCCTGGGCGACTTTTTTGCCCCCACCTTGCCCGCCCTCGCGGGCACCTTCGACGGGGTGTGGGACCGGGCCGCGCTCGTGGCCATCGACCCGTCCGCGCGCGAACCGTACCGCGACCGGCTGCTCACCCTCATGTCGCACGGGGGCACGCTGCTGCTCGCCACGTTCGACTACGACCAAGACCTGCGCGCGGGCCCGCCGTTTTCGGTGCCCGACGACGTGGTGCACGGTTTGTTCGGCCCGCACGGCACCGTCGAGCGCGTCGCCCAACACGCAGGGACATTGCCGACCCCGGACGGCACCGCCCCGGTGATGGAGAACGTCTACGTGTTCGTCAAGCGCTGAGCCCGGTCAGATCACCGCGGTCTCGTCCGGTGCGGGCGCACCACGCGGCGTGTCCTCGACGGGGGCCTCGGCCGGGGCCGGGGCCATCTGGTCCTGCAGCAACATTTGCTCGTCCCCGTCCGGGCCCGCGCCCTCGTCTTCGGGCACGACCTCGTCGTCGTAGGGGTAATCGTTCTCGCTGCTGGTCGCCACCGACAAGGTGCACGCGGTCAGCAACAGGGCCAAGCCAAAGAACTTCCGGAGATTGTGCAGCGAACGGACCATGTTGATCACCTCCATGGGCCCACGGTTTCATGTGGGTGCAGGCAGACAACGCAACCGTCCTGAATGCTCCTGGAGGCGGCCCAGGGCCTCTCCAGCTTGACCAAAAAACCCTTTAAAATCAGCTACCTGGAAGCTGCTTGGCGCCGGGGGCGCGGGCCAGCGCGCGCCGCGCCTCGGCCTGCATCAACCGCCGAAACCACGCGTGGGCGGGGTCGCGGTCAAAGCGCGGGTGCCACACCAGCGCGAACGCCACGTGCGGGATCTCCAGCGGGGGCTTCGACAGCCGCAGACCGAGCTGCCGGACCGCGGCCCGGGCCACCGGCACGGGCACGTTCATCAGGTGGTCGGACTGGGTCAGCGCCATCAGCCCCACCACATACGAGGGGACCTCGAGGCCGACGCGCCGCGTGACCTGCGCTTGCTCCAGCGCGCGGTCGATGGGGTTTTTCGCGGGGTTGTTCAGCCGCACCACGATGTGCGGGTACGCCACCCACCGCTCGACGGTGAGGCGGCGCCGCAGGGCCGGGTGATCGGCCCGGCCCGCGACCATGATGCGAAGGCGGCCCAAGGTCCGGGCCCGGAACGTCTCGGGCACAAACGACGTGGGGCAAAAGGCCACCGCCGGGCGCTCGCCGTCGAGCGCCGCGCGGAGGTCACCGGCCAACGGCAAGAGGCGCAGGGTCACGCCCGGGGCCTCGGCTTGGACCGCGTGCACCAACGCGGGGACCCAGGGGCCGAACACGTCGGGCACCACCACGTCGAACCCCGCGCGGGCGGTCGCGGGATCAAACCCTGGTTTCCGGCGCGAGGGCCCGCTCGAGGTCGCGCAGCGCCGCGTCGAGGGCCGGGAGCATCCGTTCCGCCCGCGGGGTGCGCACCAGGCTGCGCCCCCGGCGCACGAGCAGCTCGTCGCCGAGGCCTTCGCGCAACTGTGCCAAGCGGTAGCTCATCGACGATTGGCTGATGTGCAGGCGCGCGGCCGCGCGGCTCACGTGCTGCTCCTGCAGCAGGGCGTGCAGGGCCACGAGCTGGGCGGGGTCGAGGGACAAAGACACCCCGCCAAGGTATCGAATACGCCAATGATTGTTGCCCAATCCATCGATTGGTTCGATTCCTCTGCGGGGGGCATGGTGGGGGCATGAACACGACCAAACCCCCTTCGCCCGCCCTTGCTCCCCCCCGCGCCCCGGGCGCGTCCCCGCCCCGGACCGGGTCCCGCCGCCGGGTGGGCGAGTCGCTGGGGCGGTTTTCCGTCGAGACCTTGGCCCACGGGCGGCTGCGATTGCCCGACGGGTGGACCCACCTGCAGTTCCGCCGGTTCGCGGGTTGCCCGGTGTGCAACCTTCATCTGCGCCGCTTCGCTCAGGGACACGCCGCCTTGGTCGAGGCCGGCCTGCGCACGGTGGCGTTTTTCCATTCGCCCGCCCGCCTGATGCAGCCCTACCAGGGCGACCTGCCGTTCGCGGCCGTGCCCGACCCCGACCGCCATTTCTACCGGCTCGTCGGCGCCGAGCAGAGCCCCTTCGCGGTGGTGCACCCCAAGGTCATGGGCGCGGCGGTGGCGGGCTTTTTCGGGGCCCGGTCCAACCCGCTCGCGGGGGGGCGCGATCAGACCCAGCTCCCCGCGGACCTGCTGCTCACCCCCGACGGCACCGTGGCCGCGGTGCACTACGGCACCCACGCCAACGACCAATGGGAACTCGACGAGCTGTTGGCGCGGTTCCGAGACGCCCGGGCCCGCGCGGGCTGAGCCGCGCTGGCTGCGTCAGCTCACCCGCACCGACACCGCTTTGCTCACCCCGGGCTGCTCCATGGTGATGCCGTAGAGCTGGTCGACGGCCTCCATGGTGCGCTTGTTGTGGGTGATGACGATGAACTGCGAGATGTTCGACACGTCTTTGATCAGCTCGTTGAAGCGGCTGACGTTGCTCTCGTCGAGCGGGGCGTCGACCTCGTCGAGCAGACAGAAGGGCGAGGGCTTGATCAGGAAGATGGCGAAGATGAGCGACACCGCGGTCAGCGCCTGCTCGCCCCCGGACATCAACGCCACCGACTGGAGTTTCTTGCCCGGGGGCTGGGCGTAGATCTCGACCCCGGTCTGGAGCAGGTCGTTGGGGTCGGTGAGCGCGAGCCAGGCTTTGCCGCCTTTGAACAGCCGGGGGAACACCTTCTCGAACTGCGCGTTGATCTGCTCAAACGCCTCTTTGAAGCGTTTCTTCGTCGTGCGGTTGATCTTGACGATCGCGCGGCTGAGCTGCTCGAGGGCGTGGGTGAGGTCGTCGGACTGGGTCTTGAGGAAGTCGTAGCGCTCCTCGAGCTCGTGGTACTCGTCGATGGCGGTGAGGTTGATTTCGCCGAGGTTGTCCATCTTCTTGCGCAGCTCGGCGAGGCGGTCTTTGACGTTGAAGTCCGGCTCGGGCGCGAGGTGGTAGTCGAAGATCGCTTCGGTGGGCGAGATGCCGTAGTTGGATTGGCAGCGCTGCTCGAGGTTCTCCAAGGAGAGCTCGGCCTCGCGCACGGACAACGCAATTTCATTCTGGCGCTTGCGCGCGCTGTCGAGCCCGGCGCGCAGGCCCCGCACCTCGCCCTCGAGGGCGCGCACCGTCTCCGCCGCCTTCTCGTACTTCTCCCGGTCGACGTCGAGGGTGCCTTTGACCTCGGTGCGCTCCTTCATCAGCTCTTCGATCCGGGTCTTGGACTCGACCTCGGTGCGCATGATGTCTTCGCGGTCCCGCTCGTAGCTCTGCAGTTGCTCGTCGAGGCGGCCGATGCGGGTCTGGATGTCGGTCTCGTTCTGCTCGTGGTGGGCGAGGGTCTGCTTGAGGTTCTCTTTGCGCTCCACCGCGGCCGCGACCTCGACCTTGAGCCGGGTGACCTCGTCGCCCTTGGTCTTGATTTCGTGGTCCAGCGCGGCCTGGCTGTCGGCGGCGGTCTTGAGCTTCTCGTCGGCGGCGCGCTTGGTCTGCTCGAGCTCGGCGATGGTGACCAAGAGCTGTTCGCGCTGGCCGGTGAGTTGGCCGTGTTGCTCGGCGAGCTTTTCGCTCTGCGCTTGCCGGTCGGTGACCTCGCGCAGCAGGCGGGTGACCTCATCCTTTTGGCGGTTGAGCGCCTGGGTCCCGTCCATGTACCGCTGCTCGATGTCCTGTAGGGCCTGGGCCAAGGCCTGCACCTGCTCGTCGAGGGTGCGCTTTTGTTCGGTGCGCTCCGCCTTTTGGGCGTTGAGCTCGTCGAGCACCGCGCGCTCCTGGGCGGCCTTTTCGGTCAGGTCGCGGATCTCGCGCTTTTGGCGCAGCAGCCCGCTGTCGGCCTCGTCCGCGCTGCCCCCCCGGGCCCGGCCGTCGGCGCACAGCACCGTGCCGTCCTTGGTGCAGAGATTCACGCCCCGGGCGCGGGCCATGGCCCACACCTGGCGGAGGTCCGCGCCCTCGTCGAGCACGTACACGTCGGCGAGCAGCTGGGGCACAAACTTCTCAAACCCCGGCTTGGCTTTCACCAGCAGCGACAGGGGCCGCGCGCCCCGGATGTAGGGCTCGTCTTTGGGCGCGTCCTTGAGCAGGGCAAAGAAGCCTTGGCCTTCGCCGCTCTCGCGCAGCTCGACGATGGCGTTCAGGATGAGGTCCTCGTCCTCGACCAAGGCCGCGCTCAGCCGGTCGGACAGGGCCGCGCTGACCATGACCTCGTGCTCGGCGTCGACGATGATCGCGTCGGCGAGCAGGCCGTGCACCGCGAGCTTCGCCCCATGTTTCTGCATGAACTGCCGGACCCCTTCGGGGCTCCGGCTCAGGGCGGCTTCGATCTCCTGCAGGGAGTTGAGCTTGCCCGTGACCTCGGTGAGCGCTTCGCGCCGGGCCAGGATGTCCTCGTCGAGGGCGGACACCTGTTGGGCGACCTGCAGCGCGGCCTGCTCGGTGGTCTGCTTCTGCTCGGCGGTGCGGGCCCGCTCCTGCTGGACCTCGACCAGGCCTTGCTCGAGGGCGCCGATCTGTTGCCCGGCCTGCGCGTGTTGGGCCTGGGCCTCCTGAATCGCGGCCCCGGCTTGGTCTTGCTGGGTGGCGATGTCGGCCAGGCGCTCGTCGAGGTTGGTCAGGGTGCTCTGGCCGCCCGCGAGCCGGGTCGAGGCCTCGAGCATGGTGCGGCGCAGCTCGTCGACGTCTTTGGACTCGACCACGCGCCGGGCGGTGATCTGTTCCAGGGCCTGCTCGGCCTCGGCGAGCCGGCCTTGTTTGTCCTCGGCCTCGACCACGAGGTCCTCGGCCCCGCGCGCGAGGTTGTCGCGCTGCACCCGGATGAGCTCGATGGCCTCCTTGAGGCCCGCGAGCTCTTCTTGTTGCTCGACCTTGCGGGTGTCGCCGACCTCCAGCGCTTCCTTGGCGTGGGTCATGCGCTGCTCGAGCAACGCGATTTGGTTGTCGAGCTCGTAGGTCCGGGCCTGGGCCGCGCTCAGGCGTTTGTCGTCTTCGAGCAGCTGGATGCGGGCGGTCTCGGCTTGGGTCTCGAGCACCGCGATTTTGGTCTCGTCCCCCACCAGCTGGTCTTGCTCGCCTTGGAGCAGGGCCTGCTCGACCCCGAGCTGGTTGGTGAGCTCGAAGTACTTGAGCACCGCCTGGTGCAGCTCGATGTCGCGGACCTCGGTGCGGTACTCCTTGTAGCGCTCCGCCTTGGTCGCCTGGCGCTTGAGCGAGCCCAGCCGGCGCGACACCTCGCGGATGACGTCCGAGATGCGCAGGAGGTTCTGTTCGGTCGCGGCCATTTTGCGCTCAGCGGCTTGGCGGCGGGCCTTGTATTTGGTGATGCCCGCGGCCTCTTCGATCAGCCGGCGCCGGTCCTCGGGCTTGGACTTGATGATGGTCGCGACCTGGCCTTGCTCGATGATCGAGAAGCCTTGTTTGCCAAGACCGGTGCCCAGGAACAGGTCGTGGATGTCCCGCAGGCGGCAGGGGGTCTGGTTGATTTCGTAGTCGCTCTCGCCGTCGCGGTAGAGGCGGCGGGTGACCTGGATTTCGGAGAAGTTGGCGTATTCGGCGGGGATGAGGTGGCCGTCGTTCTCGAAGGTGACGGACACCTCGGCCAGGCCCATCGGGCCGCGGATGGTCGAGCCGTTGAAGATGACGTCGGTCATCTGGCCGCCGCGCAGGTGTTTGGCCCGTTGCTCGCCCATGACCCAGCGGAGCGCGTCCACCACGTTCGACTTGCCGCATCCGTTGGGCCCGACCACGCCGGTGATGCCGTTGCCGAACTTGATCACGGTCCGATCGGCAAAAGACTTGAACCCAGAGATGTCGAGCCTGCGAATGCGCATAGAAATCGGGCCTCTATTGCCGGAAGTGAAGGCCTTCCGGCCGGGGGAGCTGAGCTGTGCAGATCACTTTGGACAAAGCGCGGAAGACGTTGAGCTAAGGCTGTTTGTGGGGAGCGTCAATCGGTCCGCGGTCGTGCCGCGATGCGGTCCCGCATCGCGGAAACCCAAGTAAAATCAAAGTGATACGAGGCTTTACCCGATCCTCGTTCTAGCATGAGGCGAGCGCCCCAAGCGGCTGATAGTATTGGGCTTTTCGCCTACCTGCAGGCCCGCGAGCCGTTGGCGAGCGTCGGCGCCTCCCGGCCCCGGTACTCGATCACCACGTCGGCCTCATCGTCGCGCGCGAGCACCATGTAGTCTGGTTTGGTCGCATCGGGGCTCAGCGCGGTGGACGTGAGCACGAACCCATCGACCTCGGTCTCGATGGCCAACCCGGCCAGCCCGTCTGCGACCACGCCGGTGTCGGCGGTCTTTTGCAGCAAGGCTTGGTGCGCCGCCATCATCGCCGCGTGCACCGCCGGGCGGCGGTCGGCACAGGACGTGTCGCCGCACGACCGCGCCAGCATCGACACCCCCGCGAGCAGCGCGGCGCCGACCAACAAGGCCAAGCCTGGCCACATCTTCGAGGTGGGGATTTCGCTCATGGCCCGATGCTAGTCCGGCCCGGCGCGCGGCGTCAGCCTTGGTCCACATCGAAGCGGAACGCCAGCGTCTTGGTCAGCGCGGCGTTGTTCTGCTCGCGCAGGGTGCAGACGGTGGAATAGCCCTGGAACGCCGCGGTCGCGCCGCCCCCGGTCGGGTCCTCGATCACGATTTCGCAATCGTCGTCATCCGTGAACAGGAACGTGCCGTCCGCATCGATGAACACCGCGTAGTTGAGGTGCCCAGGCCGCTCGGCGACCCCCGGGTCAAACACCCAGTCGCAGGTCTGCACGGTGAGCGTGTCGCTGAGGTTGAGCCGGAGCTCGGCCCCGGCGGTGATGAAGTTCAGGTAGGTCTTCAGGGGGAACAGGGGGTCGTCGTCGTCGTAGGTGGTCTCGGTCACCAGCGGGAGCACCTGCTCGGCCCCGCCATCGACCTGGACGATGACCTGGTCGGCGGCCGGCGCCGTGAGCGAGGGGGCCGGGGCCTCATCGATGTCGCGGCAAGCCGGATCGTCGACCACGCTCGCGAACGAGAACGCGATGTCGAGCGGGGTGTCGTCTGGCGCGGTCAGCGTGCAGGTGTTGGAGTGGCCGCGGACCACGTCGCCCACGGTGCCGTCCCACCCGTCGGTGATGGCCAGCAGGCAGGCCGCGTCGTCGTTGTCGTAGAGCTCGCCGGTGGTGTTCGCCACGGTGAACAGGTTGACCGGCACCTCCGTTTGCGGGGGCCCGCTGGCCAGGCAGACGCTGGGCTCGACGACGTTGAGGTTGGCGCGGACCTGGTAGGTCAGCCCGGTCTCGGTGGCGTAGGCGAACAAGGCAAAACCAGGCTCAAACGGCGTGGTGGTGATGCCCTCGAACCGCCACACCGCGGCCGGCCCCCCGTTGACCGACACCGTGGCGCTCCCGGTCTTGGCCGCCGGCACCTCCAGCGCCGGGAGCGGCTGACCACACAGGGCATCGCCGTCCCCATCTCCGTCGCCGTCCCCATCCCCATCCCCATCTCCGTCCCCATCTCCGTCCCCATCTCCGTCCCCATCTCCGTCCCCATCTCCGTCGCCGTCCCCATCGCCGTCGCCCGCCGCGTCGACGGGCACATCGAACGAAAGCGCCACGGTGTGGGTCGTGTCCTCGTCGGCCACCGTGCAGGTGGTGACGTAGCCCGCGATGGTGTCCCCGGCGGTGCCGTTGTACCCGTCCTCGAGCACGAGCACGCAGTCGTCATCGTCGACGGTGAACCACGCGCCGTCGATCAACACCTGGAACACGTTGTACGGGGGCTCGGTCTCGGACAGGTCGATGCCCGCCCGGCACACGCTCGGCTCCACCACCCCAAAAAACAGCTGCACGAGGACGGGGTCGGTCCCGCCCGTCGAGTAGGCAGCGTACAGCGGCCAGCCGCCGTCGTTCTGTTCGGCGCTGGTCTCGCCGAAATCGAGCACCTGGACCGCGCCGTCGTCGAGCACCAGGTGCAGGGTCCCGGGGGCCGCGGCGGCGATGTCGCTGCCCGGGCCGGCGTCGGTGTGGCACGCGGGTTCGGGGAGGGGCTCGCCGGTCGACGGGGGACAGCCGAGCGCGTGGATGACGGCCACGGTCACGAAGACCGTGTACAAGCGATGAAACAGCATTGGACTCCCCCGGTTGGACCGGAGCATAGCCTGGGCCGGCGTCGCGTGGGGCGTGTGGCCGGTGGCCCGGCTCACACCCGGGTCAGGTCGAGAGGCGGCGGAACAGCTCGACGAAGTCGGGGGAGTGGCGGCACCCGTCGAAGAACCGGTCGGCCTCGGCCCAGCTGCGCACCCGATCGGGATCGGAGAACGCCGCGCGCCGGAGGTGCTCGAGGCTCTCGTCGTAGCGCTCCTGCGCGGCCCGGAGCGCGGCCATGTGGTAGTTGGCCATGATGTCGTCGCTGTCTTGGGACAGCGCCGAGGTCAGGCTGCGCTCGGCTTCGGAGTAGAAGCCCTGCACGGTGTAGCTGATGCCGAGGTCGATCTGCGCGTCGATGTTGTCGGGCACGCGCTTGACCACCTCCCGGAGGTGGCCGATGGCATCGGCGTAGCGGCCCATGTCCATCAGCACGGTGGCCATCTCGTGGCGGGCGACTTCGTCGCTGGGGTCGAGCTCGAGGGCGATTTCGTATTCGCGCAACGCCTCGGCGAACTGGCCGCGCTCGGCGTAGGTCAGCCCCAGGTTGAGGTGGGCGTCGGGGTAGTCCCACTCGAGGTCGATCACCCGATGGTACTGCTTGATCGCGAGCTCGTGCGCGTAGGTGGCGAGGAAACACGCGAGGTTGTGGTGCGCGGTGGGGCTTTGGGGCTCGAGCTCAAGCGCGAGCAGGTACTCGCGCAACGCTTCGAACAGCTCGCCCTTTTCGGCGTACACGGTGGCGATGTTGTCGTGCGCGTGGGCGCTCTCGGGGTCGAGCTCGATCGCCCGGCGAAACTCTTTGAGCGACTCGTCGAGCCAGCCGCGATCCGCCAGCTCGATCCCGCGCTGGTTGTGCAGGTCGCTTTGCGCGAGGCGATCGGGGGTGTCTTTGTCGCGGGCCATGTCGAGGGCGATCCGTATGGACCCGTGAGCGGGTCCTGGCAAGGGGCCGCGCGCGTCAGGCCAAGGGGTCGCGGATGATGCGCGGGGGGCGCGCCCGCACCGGCGGGGGCGGGTCGGCTTCGCCGTCGGCGACCCGATCGTCCAGGTCGGCGACCTTGGCTTGGATGGACCGGTAGACGGTGAGGATGAAGCTCGCCACCGGGACCGCGAACAAGGCGCCGACGAGCCCGTAGTAGTGCTCCCCGACGACGAGGGCGAGCACGATGATCACGGGGTGAATCTTGGCCGCGTCCCCCATGATTTTGGGGTTGAGGAAGTTGGCCTCGACGAAGTGAATGAACAGGATCCAAAACAGCGCGAACAGCGCGGTGAAAAACCCCGACGCGAGCGAGACGAGCACGATGGGGATCGTCGACAGGATGCTGCCGAAGATGGGGATGAGCGAGAACACCATCGCCACCGTGGCGAGGATGAACGCAAACTTCACCTGCAGGATCAAAAGCCCCACCAGGGTGAGCGCGCCGTTGACCAGGCAGATGGTCAGCTGCCCGCGGATGACCCCCGACAGCCCGCTGCCCACCCGGGTCAAAAACGCGCCGAACGCCCCTTGGCGCTCCTTGGGCACGAGGGCGAAGAGGCTGGCGCGGATTTGTTCGGTGCTGATCGAGATGAACGCGCAGATCATCAGGACCAAGAAGAACGAAAAGAACGTGCCCACCACGCGCGCGACCACGCCCTGGACCCGCCCGAAGATCGACGTGAGCTCTTCCTCGACAAGCCGCCGGCCTTGCTCGAGCGCGCCCTTGGCGAGGTCGGCGAGGTTGACGGTGAGGATCGCGTCCCCTTGTCCCTCCTCGAGCTCGACCCCCTCGCTGGGCGGGCCGTACTTGGGCGAGACCCGGGTCTCGATGCGCACCGGCAGCCGCAACCGCTGGAAGAAGTCATCGACCCCGGCCGACCACTCCTCGATTTGCTGTTCGTCGATGGTCTCGACGTAGGCGGTGCCGTCCTTGGCCAGGCGCGCGACCTCTTTGTACAGCTGCGGCACAAAGAACACCGCCAGCAACCAGCCGAGGCAAAAGATGCCGAGGTAGATGACCGCCACCGACAGCCACCGGGGCAGGTAGCGGCCGGCCACCGGACGGCGCGAGAGCTTCCCGACCAGGGGGTCGATCACGTAGGCGAGGGCGACCGCGAGCCAAAAAGGGACAAGCACCTCGCGGACCGAAAACAAAAACCACAGCCCCGCGATCCACACCGCCGCGAGCAGCGCGTTGCGGCGCGTGCGCGGTGACTGCAAAAAGGCGATGAAGCGTTCGGCCACTGGTTGTCCTCAGGCTCGTCCTGAAGCGGTTGTCCTAAAGAGGCAAGGGCCCCGGCGCAACCCGTCGGCGGCGACCGTGTTGACGACCCCGCGCGATCGCGAAATGCGCTCTCCATGAACACACGTTGGGCTTTGTTGTTGTTGTCCTCGACGCTGCTCGGCTGCCCCGGCGAAGAGGTCGAGTGCGTCGCGGCCACGGATTGCGGCGGGGCCGAGGCGCCCTGCGCGGGCTGCCCCGAGGTGCCCGAGGCGCTCTGCCGCGAAAACGTGTGTGAGGTGCGCGGCGATGACGCGACCACCATCGTGGCCAACGTGAACATCCGGCCGCGGAGTCTCGACGTCGCCTCGCTGGTGCACGTGGTCGCGGACATGACCTCGGCGTCGGGCCCGCTCACCTGCGACAACGCCTTCGATGGCGAGCGGTTGAGCGCGGACGTCAACGTGTTGGCCGCCGGCTACAAGGCGTTGTCCGGCGGCTCGTACCACCCGGACGTCACCGTGGGCCGGGTCCCGCAGCAGCGGGTGGCGGTGCTTTTGATCGGCACAGATCAAAATGCCGGCGAAGGTGCAGTGTTGGCGCATGGTTGTGAGACAGATCTAGAAGCCACTGGAGAGACCTTCACGGTCGACCTGATCGACCTCGAAGGCCTATAAAGTTTCTAGGAAATCAACGTAGGTGTCTTAAAGGCAACGCTTTTGGGTGTTGCCTTTTTGCTGTTGCGCAGATCGATCCGCGTTGCCCCGGAATCAGTGAAACATCGACGTTGCTGCTCAAAGGGGCGTGGCTATGCTTTTTCAAGAGTCAAGTGCTTTAATTCCTTCAGAGGGGCTTTTCGCCTCCGACCACCAACCGAACAGGACCCGTCGCCGCGCCATGCGATTCGTAGCCAAAGACCTGGATCAACCCCGTTGGGGGATCCGCGACAGCGATCGCGGCGCGGTCCTGTTTTACCGGTTTTTGCACGTCGACATTGGCTCCGCGATGTACGCGATGGATCCATCGGCGGAGATCGCCGCCGCGCTGTCGCAGCTGCGGCAAGAGGGCCGCGAGATCGCGCGGGTGATCATCGTCGGCACCGACACGTTGTTCGCGCCCCGCTACGAAGACAGCGCCGGCCGCGACGGCGCGCTCGCCACCTTCGCCCACCTGCTCGCCACGTTGAACGACGAGCGGGTGCCGTACACCTGGCGCACCCGGGGCGGGCTGGGCAACAGCGTGTTCCCCCCCGCGATCGCGCGGGCCTTGCTCGACGCGGGCGGGCTGTGTGTGGTCGAGGTCGGCCTGTGCTCGCTCGACGCCGAGCTCGCGCGCGCCTTGGAAGGCCGCAAAGGGGCCAAGCTCGAGGAGCGCATGCGCCTGATGGGGGCGCTGTCGTCGCGCGGGGTGCTCGTGTCCGCGCTGCTCGACCCCCTCGTGCCGATGCTCACCGACCAGCCCGCGGCGGTGCGCAAGGTGCTCAAAGAGCTCAAGGCCGCGGGGGTGTTCAAGGTCTCGGCGCGTTACCTCGTGCTCACCCGCAACCGGGCCAAGGCGTTGGCCCGCACCCTGACCCCGATGAATCGCGACCTCATCCGCGGCTGCTTCGCCGACGAGCCGTGGCGCCAGGCGGACGACGACGGGCTGACCTCGTCGATGCACGAGGCGCACAAGTTGTTGCCCCCCCACCTCCGCAAGAACGGCCACCGCCGCATCGAGGAGGAGGCCGCGGCGCTGGGCATCGCGGTCGAGATTCTCGACCGCCCCTCGGCGGTCGAGGAGGAGCTCCGCGATCGCAAGGTCAGCAAGCGCAAGGCGTCGCGGGACCGCGCCCGCCGGCAGAAGCGGGCGGTGCCCCAGCTCGACCTGTTTGGGCTGAAGACCCACGCGTCCTGAGCGCACCACGCCGGTTGCTTTTCAGCCGGGGCCGGGTCCACAATGCCGGGCGATGCTGACCCCCGATGCGCGGCTGGAGCTGCTGTACGCCCTCGAAGACACCGTCGACGCCTGCGACACCGTGGCGCAGGCGTACGACGCGTTGGGGCGCGTGTTGGCGTCCAAGACCGGCCTCACCGAGGTCCTGGTGTTGCGCAACGAGGCGCCGGCCCAGCTCATCGCGTCCGAGGCCGCCCAATACAGTGAAGAGGTGCGCGCGCTGGCCCGGACCCTGTCCAATGCGGCTGCATCCTGGGAGCGCACGAGCTGGGACGATTGTTTGGCCCTGGCCATCCCGGGCAAGAAGGCCCGGCTCGGCTTCCTCGTGGCCCGGCGCCCGGGGGGCATGACCGCGGCGGACGAGGACCTGCTCGAGTTCGCCGCGTCCCGCCTGTCCCGGGCGGTGGCCCACCTGACCGACCGCGAGACGTTGATGGACCGCAACCTCGAGCTGGCCACGGTCTACGAAATCGATCGCATCCGCGACCAGGGCCACGACTTCGACGAGATGGTCGCCCGCATCATGAACCGCATGCTCGAGATCATCCCCGCCGACGTGGCCTTGCTGGTGCTCGGCGAGGACCTCGGCGCGGCCCAGCGGTTCGCGCGGAGCTCGTCGGGTACCGAGGCGGCCCAGCGGGTGGCGCGGCGGTTCGACGAGCAGCTCACACCGTTGCTGAAGAATCTGTACGAGGCCCAGCGCCCCCTCGACGTGCAGGTCGGCGAGCCCCGCCGGGCGGTGTGCGCGGTGCCGCTCATTTTGCGGGGCAAGACCATCGGGGCGTTTTTGTTGCTCGGGCGCGAGGGGCGCAGCTTTTCCCCGCGGGACGTGCGCCTGTTCCGCGCGGTGTGCAGCCAGACCGACACCGCGATCTTCGAGGACGTGCGGCAGCAGGAGCTGAAGGATGTGTTCTCGCGGTACGTGTCGCGCGACGTGTTCAGCCAGATGCTCGACAGCCACGACGACTTCTTGATCGGCAAGCGGACCGAGGTGACGTGTTTGTTCTCCGACTTGCGCGGGTTCACGTCGGTGAGCGAGGAGCTGCCGGTGGACACGGTGGTCGCGATGCTCAACGAACACTTCGAGGCCATGACCGCGGTGGTGTTCAAGATGGGCGGCACCGTCGACAAGTTCATCGGCGATTGTGTGATGGCGTTTTTCGGGGCCCCGCTCGAGACCGCGGACCACGTCGAGAAGGCGGTGCGCTGTGCGCTGCTGATGCGCGACACCCACAATGTGCTCTGCGAGCGCTGGGCCGCCCGGGGGCTGCCCGCGGCCAAGATCGGCATCGGGGTGCACACCGGGCCGGTGTTTGTCGGGCCGGTGGGCGGCGAGAACCTCGTCAGCTACACCGTCATCGGCGACAACGTGAACCTCGCGAGCCGCCTCGAGGGCATCAGCCACGGCGACGACGTGTTGGTCTCGGGGGCGGTGTACGACCAGATCAAGGACAGCGTCGAGGTGGAGTCGCGCGGGGAGGTCACGGTCAAGGGCAAGAGCGTGGCCACCCCGGTGTACAACGTGAAAAGCTGGAATGGCTGAGGCCGGTCGGCGGCCGGGCGTCTCAGTCCAGCACACCGGGGCGCCGGGACACACGCACCACGTCGGGGGGCTATGATGAAGCGGGGTCCAGGAGAGGAACGTTTGGGCGAGTCACCGAAAACGGTCTGTGAGAACGTCGACCGCTGTCCACTGTTTCCGCTGTTCTCGATGGAGTCCACGCTCAACGTGTGGAAAGCGTTGTATTGCCACTCCAGCCAACACAAAAGCTGCGCCCGGTTCGTGTTCGTCAACGAACACAAAAAGCCGCCCCCCGCGGACATGCTCCCGGACGGCACCAAGCTGAAGGTGTTGCCCGACCGCTGATGAGCGGCCCCGTCAACGACAACCGCGCAGCGCCACCTCGGCGGCCTTGAGCACCATCCGGCTCGAGGTGGTCGCGCCGGTGACACCATCGACCTGCAAGGTCGCGCCCCCGGTCACGCGGTCGGCCACCAGCGCGCCCAGGGCGGGGTAGAGCATGTCCGGTCGCGCGGTGACGCGCAGGGCCGCGATGCGGCCACCGGCCACGTCGAGCTCGACGGCGAAGCCGCCGCCTTGGTCCACGCGGCCGCGGCACGTTCGCCCGTCGAGCCCGGCCAAGGGCACGTCGGCGACCGCGGTCGCGCGCAGGCCATCGAGCACGACCACCTGGGCGACGCTGAGCGCGACGGTGAGCACCACGCTGAGCACGACGAGCCCGCGCGCGGTTCGGCCCGGTTTGTCGCTGTGGCGCAGGCGGCCCCACGGCTTGCGCAACGACACGAACACCAACGCGACCAGACCGAGCCCCACCAGCGCCTGGGCCACCAGGCCGCCGTCCCCCGCGGGCGCGGCCCGCCCGATGTCGGTGTGGGCCGCGGCCGTGCTCAGGGCGGGCCCGACCCAGAGGATCTGGGCCAGCGCGAGCAGCACCGTGCCCGCCCACTTGGTCACCACCCACCAAAAGCGGACGAACCCCCAGGGCAAAAACACGCACAGCAGGCCGCCGGTGAGCGCGGCCAGCCCCGAGGCCCAGAGGCTGAGCTTGTCGTGCGCGAACCAAGCGGCGTGGGTGTCGCCCTGGGCCAGCCCGACGAGGGTGAGCGCCGCCCCGCCCAGCCACAGCCCGGTGGCCAGGAGGTGGACGGTGAGCAGCGCGGGTCTCATGCGTGAAGCATTACCATTGGTAGCCGGTCTGCTCGACCACAAAACGCCGGCCGAACGAATCGGTGACCACCTGGCGGCGGGTCACCGGCCGCGGGCCTTGTCCCCCCACCATCGCCGCGAGCACCGACGCGGGGTCCTGGGGCCGCGGGGGCCGCGGGGCTTGCCCGGGGGGGATGATCTCGACCTCGGGGCCGCGGCCTTTCTGGGCCGCGGCGTGGTACCGCGCCCAGGGGTCGAGGTCCGCGTGCCGGTATCCATAGTTGTGCAGGCGCTCGTGCACACGCATTTGGTGCTGCTCCGCCGAGCCCATCATCCAGACCAGGACGGCCATGGCGATGAGCCAGGGGTTGTACACGACCCCGGCCACGCCGATGAGCACCGCGAACACCCGCGAGACCTTGACCGCTTGGCGGGTGCCCTCGATGAGGCCCTTTTTCGAGGCCAGGGCCGCGCGCAGGACGCGGCCCCCGTCCATGGGCAGGGCGGGCAGCAGGTTGAACAAGAAGAGCATCGCGTTGGCCCCCCCGACGTACCAGAGCCAGCCTGGGGCCGCGGGCAGCGCGAACGCGGTCCCGAGGCCGATGACCGCGAGGCCGAGACTGACCAGGGGCCCGGCGATGGCGATGGCCATCTCGTCCTGGGGGGAGCGGGGCGGGGCGGTCATTTTCGCGACCCCGCCGAACAGGTGCAGGTCGATGCCCGCGATCGGCACCCGGCGCCGCTGGGCGACGACCGCGTGGCCGAGCTCGTGGAGCAGGACCGAGCCGAACAGCAACGCGCCGGACAAAAGCCCGGTCAAGCCCCCCATCGACCACGCGAACAGCGCCGCGGCGATGAGCAACGACCAGTGGGCGGACACCTGAATGCCCAGCACCCGAAACAGCTTGAACGACGGACCCGCGAACATGACGAACACTCCTTCGCGCCCCGCAGGGCACGAGAGGAACTTAGCCACCCCCCGGCAGGGGACAACGCGGCTGTGCGCGGGCCCCCACGACGAGGAAGAATCGTCAGGTGCGGGGAATATTTTTGAAGTCTTCCATAAACCGCGCGTTGCCGAGGTCGGTCAGCGGGTGCTGGATGAGCTTGCCCACGACGGAAAACGGGATGGTGGCGACGTGGGCGCCGGCGAGGGCCGCCTGCTGGACGTGCAGCGGGTGCCGGATGCTGGCCGCGAGCACCTCGGTGTCGAACATGTAGTTGTCGTAGATCTGGATGATCTCGGCGATGAGCTGCATGCCGTCGGTGGAGATGTCGTCGAGGCGCCCGATGAACGGCGAGATGAACCGCGCGCCGGCCTTGGCCGCCATCAACGCTTGCACCGGCTGGAAACACAAGGTCACGTTGACCCCGATGCCGTCGTCGGAGAGCGCGCGGCAGGCCTTGAGGCCCTCGGTGGTGAGGGGGAGCTTGACCACGACGTTTTTGGCGATTTTGGCCAGCTCGCGGCCCTGGGCGATGAAGTCCTCGGCGTTGTCGGCCACCGCCTCGGCGCTCACCGGCCCCTCGGTGATGTCGCAAATCTCGGCGATGACGTCGTGGAACTTCTTGCCCGACTTGGCCACCAACGTGGGGTTGGTGGTCACGCCGTCGAGGAGCCCGAGGGCTTTGGCGTCACGGATTTCGGTGGTGTCGGCGGTGTCGATAAAAAACTTCATGCTGGCCTCCAGCGCCTCGATGCCACCGCGGTGCCGAGAGCAAAAGGGGGAATGGGGCGCCGACGGGGAAAGCCAAGCCTGCCCAAACGTGGCAAACCGTGGTCATGCGGATGCCAACGACGAACACGAAGTGGATGATCGGACTCGGTTTTTTTGGGGTCGCGGCGGCTTTCTCGGGCTGCAACTGCGAAGGCGACCTCGACCGCACCGACTGTAACTTTTCGGTGACGGCGGGGAGCAACGGGGCGGTGGACTTCGGGGAGGTCGAGGTCGGCCGGGAAAACGCCCGCACCGTGGTCGTGGAGAATCTCGGCAACGTCCGCTTGGCCGACTTCGAGGTGCTCTTCTCCGAGCGCAACGACGTGCACTACCGCACCAACCTCGACGACGACTTCGCGGTGTCCATCGGCACCTCGCAGACCTTCAGCGTGATCTTCGCCCCCCAAGCCGAAAGCACCAACCTCGGCAGCTCATTCACCATCAGCCACCCGGCCCAAGGCGGCGACGCTTGTCCGTCGTACCAAATCACCCTCGACGGCGAAGGCTACGCCCGGTTCAACCTCCCCGACGCCGGGGTCGGCGATGGCGGGGACGGGGATGGGGACGGGGGCCTCGGCGACGGGGGCCCGGGGGACGGCGGCGACGGGGACGGCGACGGCGGGGTCGTGCTCGTCGACGCAGGCGTGGTCACGCCGCCCGACGGTGGGGTGGACATCGAGCCCACCACCAAGTGGTCGGCCCGGGGCGCCCTGCAAAAGGCACGCAGTCACTTTGCCGCGGTGCCGCTCGCCGACGGGACCATCGTGGCCATCGGCGGCTACGGCGAGAACGGGCAGGCGACCACCAGCATCGAACGGTTCGATCCCGCCACCGGCATCTCCGAAGAGGTCGCGGACATGACCGTGGCCCGGGCCGAGCCCGGGGCGGCGCGGTTGCCCTCGGGGCTGGTGGTGATCGTGGGCGGCCTGTCCAGCGCGATCGACGGCGTGCTCGTGACCACCGTCGAGGTGTTTGATCCCGACACCGCCCAGGTGGTGTGCCTGACCGGCCAGGGGGATTGTGACCTCGACGACATCGACCAGGGCCTTGGCCTGCTCGACCTCGGGCGCTTGTCCCCGTTGGTGACCGCGGTGGTGCCGGACCCGAACGCAGGGACATTGCCAGACATCGTGTCCGTGTCTTTGGGCCGCACGGTGGTGGCGGGGCTCTCCGTGCCCGCGGGCGGGGGCGTCACCATCGACCTGACCGGGGTCAACCCCGCGGTCAGCGACATCGCGGGCGCGGACACCATCGTCCCGCGGGTGGGCGAGGCGCGGGCGGTGTGGGACGACGGGTCGTTCGTCGCCATCGGGGGCGTGGACCCCGCGCTCAACGTGCTCACCGACGTGGTGACCTTCGACGCCTCGACCCAGACCATGGCCACCGCGCCGGTGGCGGTCGCGGCCCGGGCGTTTGGACAGGCCGCGGTCCGGCCCATCGACGGGGCGGTGATGGTCGCCGGGGGCCAAGATGGCGCCGGGGCCGCCCAGGCCGCGGTCGAGGAGCTTGTCGACGTGTGGGGCACCCCCATGGTGGTCTTGCACGACGAGGTCGAGGTCGACGACCGGCGCGCGGGCTCGATGCTCGCCCTCGACGGGGACATCCTGGTGCTCGCCGGGGGCACAAGCCGCGACCTGCTCGCCCTCGAGCCGGGCGACAGCTTTGTGCCCCTGCGCTCGGCCGAGCTGTTGGTGCCGTTTTTGACCTCAAGCTTTTTGCGGGTGGGGGCCGACAACGACCTCGCCACCGGGCGCATCTTTGGGCAACAGCTCGTGCTCCCCCCGGATCGCGACGTGGCCGTGTACCTGGGCGGGACCTCGACGTTCCCGCGGCGGACCGCGCACCCCGCGATCGAGCGCTTCTGGCTGAACGAGACCCGCTTCGAGACCTATGGCCTGATGGGCCCGGGGAGCGCGCATGTGGCCATGGCCAACAACGGGCAGGGCGCGCTCCTGTCCGCCGGCGGCATCGACCCACACACCGGCGCGCTCTCGACGAGGGTGCGTGCGTACGACGCCGAAACCCACGCGTATGATGAGCTGCCCGCCCTCGCGCAGCCGCGCCGCGATTTTTCGATCACCCGCCTGGGCGACAACGCCGCCTACCTCATCGCCGGGGGGCGCGACGAGGCGGGCCAGGTGCTCGGTTCGGCGTCGCTGTACGTGCCGCTCAACGCCGCCGGGTTCGACGAGCCGTTGCCGTTTGCCCTGCAGCGCCCGCGCGCCGACCACACCGCGACCGCCCTCGCCGACGGGCGGGTGCTGCTGTGCGGCGGGGTCGGCACCGGGGGCGAGCCGCTCGACACCTGCGAGGTGTTCGTGCCCCCGCCGGTGTTGCAGGACCCGGGCACCTACGATCAGGCGAGCTTCGACCTCGTGGAGGGCCGCTTGTCCGCCGGCCGGGTGGGCCACACCGCCACCCTGCTCGAGAACGAATCGGTGCTGCTCGTCGGGGGCGGCGATGTCGAGCAAGACCTGGTGCCCGCGGACGTGTTCGATCCGGCCACCGACAGCCTCGAGACCACCGGCCAGCCCACCGTGGCCCGTCGCGACCACGTCGCCATCGGCCTCGGCAGCAACCGGGTGCTCATCGCGGGGGGCGAGGTCTATTTCGGGGGGCTCGCCCCCACCGCCACCGCGGAGGTCTACGAAGGCGTCAACGGGATCTTCCTGCCCGTCGAGGACATGGACAAAGCCCGGACCAACCCCGCCGCGCTTCTGCTCGGCGATGGCTCGGTGCTCATCTTCGGCGGCACCGAGCTCGGCGCGGACAACTTCCCCACCCGGTCGATCAAGCTCGCCGAGTGGTACCAACCGGGCGTCACCGGGGTGGGCACCTTCGAGTCCATCGACCTGCCGCTGACCTACGCCCGCAGCGATTTGGCGGGGGTGACGGTGTTCGGGCGCGGGGTCGCCGCGTCGGGCACGCGGCGCGATGGCGTGCTCAGCACCGGCTCCGAACAAAGAACGCCTCTTTTCTTCGTCGATCGGCTGTTGAATGAGGGAGAGTGATCGGCGCGCGTTTGTGAACACAATCCGCCCCCACACCCGCTGAGCGCGGCCTGCGTCTCGGCGACGATCCTCGCGCAAGGAGCCCGCGATGCGACCCCCTGAGAAAAAGCGCCCCCAGGTCGCGCTGGAATCGACGCTCTATGCGTTCGGGCTGCCCCACCCGAAGAACGTCGAGGTCGCCTGGCGCGTCGCCCGCGCGGTGAGCGAAAAAGGCAGCGAACCCAAGACGTTCGCGGTCATCGACGGCACCATCAAGGTCGGTCTGCAAGACCACGAGCTCGACCGGGTGGCCAAGGGCAAGGGCGTGAAGAAGCTCGCCGCGTCCGACCTCGGGCCGGCCATGGCCCTCGGGCTCACCGGCGCCACCACCGTCTCGGCCACGATGGCGCTGGCCCACGGCGCGGGCATCAAGGTGTTCGCCACCGGCGGCATCGGCGGCGTGCACCGCGGGGCGAGCGAGACCTTCGACGAGAGCCAAGACCTCTGGGCCCTGTCTCGTTACCCGGTGGCGGTGGTGAGCGCGGGCGCAAAAAGTGTGCTCGACCTCGACAAGACGGTGGAGCGGCTCGAGACCTTCGGCGTGCCCGTGATCGGCTACCGCACAGACACATTCCCCGCGTTCTATGTGCGCGAGAGCCACCTCCGGGTGCAGCACCGCGTCGACGACATCAAGACCTTGGCCCGGGTGTGCGGCGCGCACTGGCGCATGCACCCCAACGTCGGCCTGCTCGTGGCCAACCCGGTGCCGGCCGACGCCGCCCTCGACGAACAAGAGATGGCCGCCTGGACCGCCCAGGCCACCGACGAAGCCGCGGCGCAGCGCGTGACCGGAAAAGAGCTGACCCCGTGGCTGTTGCGGCGGCTGGCCGAGCTGTCCGAGGGCCGCACCGTCGAGGCCAACGTGGCCTTGGCCGAAGAAAACGCGCGGGTCGCGGGGGAGCTGGCCAAAGAGCTGCACCACGTGCTCGAGACCTTGTCGGTGGTGTGATGCTCGTCCTCGCGTCTGGTTCGGCGGTCCGGCGCCGGTTGTTGACCCAGGCGGGGCTCACCTTCGACGTGGTGCCGGCCGACATCGACGAGTCCGTGGTCCAACACCATGATCCAGCCGAGCGTGCGTTGGCATTGGCCAAGCTCAAGGCCGAACACGTGTGGGCCAAGCGGCCCCACGACATTGTCATCGGCGCGGATCAAGTCGGCCGCCTCGGCGCCCGGTGGCTGGAAAAGTGCCACGACGGGGCCGCGGCCAAAGAACAACTGCGGGCGATGCGCGGCCAGACCCATCGGTTTTTCTCCGCCGCCGCGGTGGTGCAGCAAGGGCACGTGACCGGCGCGGGGGCGGGGGTGGTCGAGGAATGTGCAGTGACATTCCGAGATTTTTCCGAGGATGAGCTTGACCGCTATTTGGCGACCAACGAGTGGCGCGGCTGTTGCGGCAGCTACCAGATAGAACACCGCGGGGCCCAGCTCGTCGACGACGTGCAGGGGCCGCTCACCGCGGTGTGGGGCTTGCCCCTGTATCCCCTGCTGAAGACGTTGCGCACCCTCGGCGCGGCCTGACCGCCGATTGTCTCCGGACCCGGTTGTGGCGTAGGCTGCCGCGATGATCGGCCTCTACATGGCATTGGTTGTGGCCGCGGCCGGGCCCGGACCCGAGGGCCCGCCGCGCCCCGCCGCGCAGGTGTCCCCGCAAGACCCGGCCGACGCGGCCCTCGCCCCGCGCGATCCGGTGGATGCGGCCGGGGGCGACGCCCCGAGGAAAGACCCGCACGATCTCGAGCCCGTCGACGACCAGGATGACCTGGAGGGACCTCCCGCGCCGCCCCCGCACCCGGAGGGGGCAGCAGAGGCGGAGGGCAGGGGGGACGCGGACGGCGTGGACGACGAGGCGGCGTGGGATGACGAGGACGAAGAGACATGGGAGGAGCGTCGTCGACGTCGCGTGAGGCGTCGCCACGCACAGCGCAGGGCCCGACAGCGCGAGGCTGACGAACGGCGTCGCGCCCGCGAAGCGCAGCGCGTGCCCAACGACTACAAACTGTGGAGCCGGCTTTTGTGGGTGCTCGGACCCGTGGCGGCCTTCACCCTGGCGTCTGTGGTGCTCATGGGGCCGGGGGCCACCGTGTTGATCCTGTCCGGGCTATACGGCGGCTTCGGGCTGCAAATTCTGATGTTCCTGGGCGTCGTGCTGCCGGTCCTGGCCGCGCTGGTGTTCAGTGTCCCCCTCACGTTGTTCTGGCTGGTCCAGTACCTCTTCGACGACGTGACGCCGCGCGTGACCGCGGGCGCAGCGTTCGGCTCCATCGTGGGCATCGTGGCCGCGCTGGTCCTGCTCGGGGGGTCGGCGGCGGTCGGTGGGCTGCCGCTGCTGGGCGTGCAGCCGTTGAGCAACATCGTCGCACCCGGTCCCCTCATCGCGTTCGTGCTTGTCGCCCTGGGCGTGGGGGTGGTGGGGTTTCATGTGGCGGGTCTGGCCTGGGGGGTCTCGACCGCCACGGGCGCCAGCATCGGCGCGGCCTGGACAGAAACGGCAACGACCCCGCCCGGTGCGGAGCCGGCCCCCGCCCACGACGGGCAGGTGCCCGGTGCGGAGCCGGCCCCCGCCCACGACGGGCAGGTGAAGGACGCGCCCGGCCGGGCGAGCAGCCTCACCGAGGCAGTCGCGTTGCCGTTGGCGGGGGGCGCGGTGGTCTCGAGCATCGGCGCCTTTTCCGTCGCGGCGTACCAGACGAGAAACGACGCCTGGTTCTGGGCCTGGGCGGCGGTCGCCGCACCCTGGCTCGCGGTCGTGGGCACCACCGTCGCCGCCGCCGTCTGGTTCGGTGTGCGCATGGTGCAGCATCCAGACGACCCCGTGTACCCGTTCGCGTTGGTGGGGGTGCTCGCCGCGGGCGCCCTGGCAGCCGGCACGCTCCTCGTCGGCGCACCGGGGTACAGCTGGATGGCGACCATGCTCTCCCGGGGCGATCGCGGGCCGCCCGCGTTGTGGTCGGTGGGCCTCATGGCAGGGCTGGCCGTCCCCGGCGTGGTGTGGGGGGTGACCGGCGGGGTCCTCCCCGCGGCGTGTGTGACAGTGGCCGACCGCGTGGGGCTGGTCGAATAGGTCTAGCGCTGGGCGAGGGCCTCGCGGCGCGCGGCCCAGGCGAGGTCGCGCATCTCGCGCACGGCCTTTTCCATGCCCACGAGCACCGCGCGGCACACGATGGCGTGGCCGATGTTGAGCTCTTCGATCTCGGTGATGGCCGCGATGTGCTGCACGTTGTCGTAGTGGATGCCGTGGCCGGCGTAACAGTTGAGCTTGGTCTTGGTCGCGAGCTTGGCCGCGGTCCGGAGCCGGTCGAGCTCGGCCTGCTGCGCGGCCTGGCCTTTGGCTTCGCAGAACGCGCCGGTGTGCAGCTCCACCGCGTCCGCCCCCGCGCGGTAGGCCGCCTGGACCTGGTCGACGTCCGGGTCCACGAACAGGCTGACCGCGATTTCGGCCCCCTTGAGCTCGGTGATCACGGTCTTGAGCGCGCTGGCCTGCCCGATGACGTCGAGGCCGCCCTCGGTGGTGAGCTCCTCGCGCCGCTCGGGCACGAGGGTGACCATCTCCGGCTTGGCATCAAACGCGATGCGCACCATCTGCTCGGTGGCGGCCATCTCGAGGTTGAGCCGGGTGCTGACCGTCTTGCGCAAAATCGCGAGGTCATCGTCCTGGATGTGCCGGCGGTCTTCGCGCAGGTGGATGGTGATCTGCGCGGCCCCGGCCAACTCGGCCAGCGCGGCCGCGGCCGCGGGCGAGGGGTAGGGCACGTTCTGGCGTTGTTGGCGCAAGGTGGCCACGTGGTCGACGTTGACCCCGAGGCGGGGGAGCAGGACTTTGGCGTTGAGCATGCGGGGGCGATGACAAAAATCCCCGCCCGGTGAAAGCCGGGTCGGCCAAAAACAGGAAGTTCGGGCCTTGGCTCTTTAGAGTTTTGGGGTGCGCGCACTGATGACCACCTGGGTGCAGGTCAGCCTCCTGGCGGTGGTGGTGGTGACCGTGGGCCTGTGGGTGTGGATGACCCCCGGCGAGCGGCTCTCGGTGCTCGACGGGGTCAAGCAGGCCGACCCCGACGCGGTGCAGGGGGCGGCGAGCCACGCCACCTGGCGCTTGGCCGAAGAAGGCAAAGACAGGGCCAAGGCAGAGCTGGTCGAGATGGCCGACGACGCGCTCGACGCGGTCAAACAAGAGATGCACGCCGCGGTCGAAGACGCGGCCGCGGCCGCCGGCGATCGGGTGCGGGAGAAGCTCGGGGTCGACGGGGACCGGTCAGGAAAAGGGGCGCTGGGCCAAGAAGGCGTCGATCATCGCCTGCACCCGGCCCCCGTGGTCGGCCAAAGCGGCGGGTGAGCCCGCGCGGATGCCGCGTTTGTGGGCGGCCGAGCCAAAAAAACGCAGCGGCGACCCGTCGAGGGCGGTCATCTGGCCCCCGAACGCGTGCAGCAACGCGGCCGGTCCACAGGTGTCCCAGACTTTGATCCGGGTGGTGCCCGACAAATAGAGGTCGGCCTCGCCGTCGAGGATGAGCCCGATCTTGAGCCCCACGCTGCCTTTGACGATGGCGGTGGCGTTGAGTTTTTCGGCCAACGCGGTGGCGGCTTTGCTCGGGTGCGAGCGCGAGGTGGCGATGCGCAATGTCTCTGGACCCTTGGCCGGCGCGGACAGGTCGTGGCGGCCCTGGTCGTCGAGCCGGTACACCGTCCGCGACGGCACGTGCGCGGCCCAGGTGATGCCGGTCTGGGGCTGGTGGACCACGCCGACGTCGGGCACCCCCGCGGTGGCGTGGCCGATCATCACCGAGTAGTCGGGCCCGCCGCGGATGAAGTCCTTGGTGCCGTCGAGGGGGTCGACGTACCAGGTCGACGGGTGGCGGGGCACTTCGGTGGAGAGGTCCCAGTCCTCTTCGGTGACGAGCAGGTCGTCGGGGAACCGTTCGGCCAGGGCGTCGCGCAAAAACGCGTTCGCCCGCAGGTCGGCCTCGGTGACCGGGCCCTGGTCGTGGTCCTTTTCGGTGGGGTTTTGCCGGGCGTCGTCGCGCACGTCCTCGATGATGGCCCCGGCCTGTTTGGCCAGGACGCACAGCTCGTCGAGCAACGCGTCCTTGTCCGCTTTGTTCACGGTGGTGTCCTTGGGTCAGTGGGCCAAAAAGTCGTGGACCTCGTCGAGGAACGCTTCCCGGCCTTCCCCGTCGCGGATGTCGATGCGGGTCACGTCGACCTTGAGCACCTCGAGGCCGTACTTGTTTTCGCAAATGCTGGGGAACGCGGAGTAGTAGCCGTTGAGCCCCTCGAGGAACGACGCGCGCATGGCCTGCTCCTCGGCCCGACCGCGGCTTTTGATCCGGGTCATGAGGGTGTCCACGTCGGGGACGACAAAACAGATCACCTTGTCCGGCCGGTGCAGCCCGCGGTGCAGCCGCTCGAAGTACTCGAAGTACAGGTCGAGCTCTTTGTCGGTCATGTGGCCGAGACCGTGGAGGTACTTGGCGAAGATCTCGGGGTCTTCGTACAGCGTGCGGTCTTGGATGCAGCTTTTGTCCACCCGCGAGATCAGCTCGTGGTGCTGGACCCGCTTGATGAGGAATTCGAGCTGAAGGGTAAACGACCAGCGCCCCATGTCTTTGTAGTAGTCGGCGAGGAAGCGGTTATCGATGACCGGCTCGTCGAACAGCTCGAACCCGAACGCTTGGCTGATCGACTTCGCGGCCGTGGTCTTGCCCGCGCCGATGTTGCCGGCCATGGCCACAAACAACGTGTCGGGGAGCTGGCGAACCTTGGGCGGGGGGGCGTTCATTGGTGGCTCTCCACCGTGGCCCCTTTGGCCGCGTCCATCATCGCCGCGAAGGTCTCGAACAGGGGCCGCGCGTCCCGCGGACCCGGCGCGGCCTCGGGATGGTACTGCACGCTCAACACCGGCGGGTCTTGCAGGCAGAACCCTTCGTTGGTGCCGTCGGACACGTTGACCTCGACCCGGGTGGCCCGGGACAACGCCGCGCCCGGCTCGAGGGCAAAGCCGTGGTTCTGCGCGGTGATCCACACCCGCTCGCCGTCGATGAGCACGGGCTGGTTGGACCCGCGATGGCCGAACTGCGTCTTGTAGGTGGGCAGGTCGAGCACCGCCTGGCCGAGCACCTGGTGGCCCATACAAATCCCGAACAGCGGGACCTTGCCCACCAGGTCTTTGACCGTGGCCACCACGTCCTGTTGGGTGGCGGGATCGCCCGGCCCGTTGGACAAAAACACCCCGTCGGGCCGGCGGGCGAGGATGTCGGCCGCGCTCTCGGTGTGCGGCACCACCGTGACTTTGGCCCCGTGGTGCACGAGCAGCCGGGCGATGCTGGTCTTCATGCCCAGGTCGAGGGCCACCACCGAATGGGTCGGGGCCCGCAGCGGGGGCAGGGGCGTACCGTCGAGGTCGAGCAGGCCCTCGGTGAATGCATAGGCACTTTTGCAGCTGACCTCGTCGACCAGGGACAGGCCCTTCATGGTCGGGGCGTGGCGGATCTTGTCGAGGACCTCGCGCAGGTCCTGGTCGGCGGCGACCAGCGCCCCGCGCATGGTCCCGCGATCGCGCAAGCGGCGCACCAGGGCGCGGGTGTCGATGCCGGTCAGGCCCGGGGTCTGTTCGGCCTCCATCCAGGCCGGGAGCGGAATGTCACTGCGCCAGTTGGACGGGCGGGCGGACAGGTGCCGGACCACCAGGCCGGCGGCCCAGATGCGCGCCGCCTCCACGTCGTGTTTGCACACCCCGTAGGTGCCGATCTCGGGCGCGCACATGACCACGATTTGTTGGGTGTACGAGGGGTCGGTGAGGACCTCGACGTAGCCGGTCATCGAGGTGTTGAACACCACCTCGCCGTAGATGTCCCGGCCGTGGCCAAAGCCGCGCCCGGTGAAAACGGTGCCGTCCTCGAGGACAAGATGTCGGCCATTGCGCATGGTGTCATCTAACCGTGCGCCCCCCATCCGTAAAGTCCGGGACACGCCGGCCGTCGACAAAGCACGCCGTGACCCGGTGGCGGGGCGACATCGGCCCCAGGGCGCAGTGCCGGCGCGCGCGCGCCTCGTGGCCGGTGCCGCCCACCCCGGGCTCGCCCGAGGACAGCAGCACCACATCGGCGCGGGCCCCTTCGGTGATCTTGCCGCGGTCGGTCAGGCCCAAGGCCTGGGCCGGCAACAGGCTCATGGCCCGGGCCGCCGCGCCCGCGCCGACCTCGTCGAGCAACAGGGGCAAGGCCACCCGCAAGGTCGGCCCCCCGGGCGCGGCCCGCTCGAACTCCACGTCCTTGTCCACCGGCCCCCACGCCCGGTGCTGGCTGCTCACGCACACCGCGCCCTCCTGGGCGGCGGCGATCAAGGCGTGGCGATCCTCGGCCGCCCGGAGCGGGGGCAACAGCCGCAGCGCGGGGTCGAACCGCCGGCGCAGGTGCTCGGACTCGTCGAGCAGCAGGTGCGCGATGGGGCACGAGGCGGTCACCGCCACCCCCTCGTCCTGGGCCGCGCGCACCCGGGCGAGGGCGGCCCGGGTGGTCAGCCCCGCGAGGTGTACGCGGGTCCGGGCCCGGCGCGCGCACTCGATGGCCATCACCGCCCCCACCACCTCGGCCTCGGCCGGGGACGCGGGCAGCCCGAGGGCGGTCGAGACCGGCCCCTCGGTGGCGATGGCTTTTCCGGCCAGGGCGACGTCGAGCGGCGAGGTCACGAACAAGAGCCCGAACGAACCCGCGTACTCCATCGCCGGCCGCAGGATGGACCGGCTCAGCCGCGCTTGGCACAGATCGGTGACCGCCACCGCCCCCGCGCGCTGCATCTCGCCCATGTCCGCGAGGGCCCGGCCCTCGCCGTGCACCGACACGTGGCCGGCCATCAGCAGGCGGGCGCCGGGCAGGGTCTCCGCCCGGCTCAAGAGCTCGCGCACCCCGGGGGCGTCGCTCGGGGCGGGCGGCCCCGGCGCGTGGCCGAGCACGGTGGTGATGCCGCCCTGCGCGGCCCGGGCCAGGGTCTGGGCCAGGGTCTCGTTGTCTTCCCGCCCGGGATCGCTCAGCTGGGTGTCGAGACAGATCGCGCCCGGCAACAGCAACTGGCCGCGGCCGTCGACGGTCTCGTCACAGGCTGGGCCCCCGCTGCCCACGTAGCCGATGCGCCCCCCCTGCAAGGTCACGTCGGTGACGTCGTCGAGACCGGACGCGGGGCACACCACCCGGGCGCCTTCGATGCGCAGGCTGGTCATGGTTCGCCCTCGGCGCGGTGGGACAAGAGCAAATACAGCACGGCCATGCGCACCGCGACCCCGTGCTCGACCTGGTCGAGCACCAATGCTTGTGCACTGTCCGCGACCTCGGGGGCGAGCTCGACCCCCCGGTTGATGGGACCGGGGTGCAGGATGCACGCGCCCTCTTTGAGCCGGGCGGCCCGCTCGACGCTGAGCCCGAACCGGTTGCGGTAGTCGCTGTCGCTGGCCATGCGCCCGGCGGGCAACCGCTCCTTTTGGATGCGCAGCATCATCACCGCGTCCACCCCGTCGAGGGCGCTGTCCACGTCGGGGAAGGGCAGGGCCCCGAGGCTCTCGACATCCGCGGGCAGCATCGTGCGCGGCCCCGCGACCCGGACGGTGGCCCCGAGCTTGGTCAGGCAGCCGATGTTGGATCGGGCCACCCGGCTGTGGGCGATGTCGCCGATGATGGCCACGGTGAGGCCGGTGAGCCCGTCGATGGCGGGCCGGCCGAAGTGGTCCAACAATGTATAGGCATCGAGAAGGGCCTGGGTGGGGTGCTGGTGCATGCCGTCGCCGGCGTTGACCACCGCGGACGAGCACACCCGGCGCAGCAGGTCGGCGGCCCCGGCGTACTCGTGGCGCACGATGATGAGGTCGGCCTTCATCGCCTCGATGTTGCGGGCGGTGTCGATGAAGGTCTCGCCCTTGCTCGTCGAGCTGCTCGACGCGGAGAAGTTCACGGTGTCCGCGCTCAGGCGCTTGGCCGCGAGCTCGAAGCTGAGCCGGGTCCGGGTCGAGTTTTCGAAGAACATGTTCACGATGGTCTTGCCGCGGAGGGCGGGGACCTTGCGCAGCGGTCGCTGCAAAAGTTCGTCGAAGGAGCGGGCGGAATCGAGAATCTCGACGAGGTCTTCGCGGGTGTGCTCGTCGATGGACACCAGGTGGGCGAGGGTCATGGCGTCTCCGCGGGCACGATCACCACCCGGTCCTGGGCTTCGCCGGCCTCGGTGAGCTCGACCACCACGTGCTGGTCGGGGCCCGAGCTGACCGCCTGGCCGATGACGTCGGCGGCGATGGGCAGCTCGCGCAGGCCCCGGTCGACGAGCACCGCGAGCCACACCCGGCGGGGGCGGCCGAGGTCGAGCAGGGCGTCGAGGGCGGCGCGGATGGTGCGCCCGGTGAACAGCACGTCGTCGACGAGCACCAGGGGGCGGCCGCGGATGGAGAAATCGATCTCGGTCCCGAGCAAAGTGGGCAGGGGGCGCTTGCGCCCGACGAGCACGTCGTCGCGGTACAGGGTGATGTCGAGCAGGCCGAGGGGGACGTCGGCCCCGGTCTTGTCGCGCAACCGGCGGGCGAGGCGGTCGGCCAGGTAGGCCCCGCCCCGGCGCACGCCGACCACGCAGAGGTCTTGGCGGGGGTGTTCGACCCCGACCAGCCCGTCGACGGCGGCGAGGATGTCGTCCCCCATGCGGTCGAGGGCGGCGGCGATGTCGTCGGGGCCCATGAGGGCGGGGGGCGTGGTCACGGCGGGCTCACAGCTTTTGCACCACTTTGTGCGTGAACGTGACGTGATGTTGGGTCTGGTAGGGCTCGATCTCGACGAAGTCCTCGAGCCAGACCCAGTGGGTGGTGAGCTCGATGTCGATGGCCCCGTCGCACACCACGTCCTTGCCCTGGATGCTCAGCTCGAAGCTGTAGTTGTCCGGGTCGACGTCGCCGAGCCCGTTGCGGCGCAGCCGGCTTCGGAACTCGGGCTCCCACGCGTCCTCGGGGAGGTTCTCGATGGCGGTGCGGCCGGAGCTGGAGCGGCGGATGATGTCGTAGCAGGCGAGCTTCAGCACCTGACGGGTCTGGTACGCGGTGAGGCGCGGCTGCACCCAGATGTAGCCGACGTAGAGCAGGGCGAGCCCGACCACAAACGCCACCAGCCGCAATATTCTTGAATAGTCGCGCAAACCTGACCCCCTCAAGCGCGGCTACGATGCCCCTGGCCGGTCCGGTCCGTCAACTGCTCAGAGGACGCAACATCGCGTTGACATCGGCCTGACCGGGGGCTAGCTATCAGCCAAACGGAGCGTGGCGCAGTTTGGTAGCGCACTTGACTGGGGGTCAAGGGGTCGCAGGTTCAAATCCTGTCGCTCCGACCAACGCCCTGTCCCGACGGGCAGGGCGTTTTTTTTTGAGCGGGGGCCGGCCCCACCGGGCGCACGGCGGTCGAGGACACATGAACGACAGCGCGCCCGAACAGCCTGGCCCCGACGGATTCGCGGCCTTGATCGCCCCGAAAAAAGACCTCGTGCCCCTGGCGCTCAAAGGCGCGGCCATCGGCCTGGCCGAAGCCATCCCCGGCGTGTCCGGCGGCACCGTGGCCCTCATCCTCGGGGTGTACCGGCGCCTGATCGAGTCGATCAAGGCCTACACCCCGTCGTCGGTCATCGCCCTGCTCAAGGCCCTCCCCAAAGTCACTGCAGAACCGCGGGCGTTCGGTGACGCCGCCCGCCGGCTGCACGCGGATTTCCTCATCGCGCTGTTCATCGGCATGGTCCCCGCGTTGCTCATCGGCACCAAGGTCTTGCCCCGGTTGATCGAGACCCACCGCTCGTTGATGCACGCGCTCTTCTTCGGGATGATCCTCGCCTCCTGTTGGGTCCCGTACAGTCTCATTGCGAAGAAGACCGCCGCCACCTTCGTCTACATCGCCCTCGGCACCGTCGCCGCCTACGTGCTCGTCGGGTTTTCGTTCGCGGTGGAGCCGAGCCTGCCGTTTACGTTCTTTTCCGGCGCGATCGCGGTCTGCGCGTTGATTCTCCCCGGGGTCAGCGGCAGCTACCTCCTGCACGCCCTCGGCCAGTACACCCACGTGTCCGGCGCGCTGCACGCGCTCGACCTCGTCACCCTCATCGCCTTCGGCAGCGGCATGGTCGTGGGCATGGTGATCTTTGTGCGGGTGCTTTCCTGGCTGTTGGTGCGGGCCGAAGCCGCCACCCTGGCCGTGCTCACCGGGCTCATGATCGGGTCGCTGCGCAGCGTGTGGTTTTTTCAGCAGCAGACCGGTCGCTTCATTTTGACCTCCAAGGGCGAACAAAAGCCCATCTACGAGAACATCTGGCCCGAGGCCTTCGGGGGCGCCGAGCTCGGCGCGTTTGCGGTGTTGCTCGTCGGGGTCGCCATCGTCATCGGGCTCATCGTGGCCGACAAGAAGCTCGCGCCGAAGGAGCTGTGATCGCCCGCGCCGGCCGCTGCCTGGTCTGCGCCGCGTTGGCCCTGCTCGCGGCCTGCCAGACCGACCGGGCGGCCCAATCCGCGCCCGCGAAAAAGCCCCCCGCCGATGCCGCCCCGGCCCAGACCGAGGCGCCCGGCACCCTGTACGAGGTCAAGGCCGGCGACACCCTGTGGGGCATCTCTCACGCCCACGGCATCGACCCCGAGGAGCTTGCCGAGGTCAATGGGCTGCTCGACAAAGACCAGCTCCAGGTCGGCCAGCTGCTGTTCATCCCCGACGACGGGCTCGGCACCGACGGGGACGTGCCCCCCGCGCCGATGTTGCAGACCATGCCCGACGTGCCCCGGGTGGGCCAAGCCCCGTTCGTGTGGCCCATCGACGGGGGCGTGATGCTCATGGAGTTCTCCCCCGGGCACAAGCTGCGCGGCGACGGCATCATCCTCGCCGCCCCCCAGGGCACGGAGGTGCGCGCGGCGGGGCGGGGCACGGTGCTGTTCGCGGGGGAAGAACAAAACGCCCTCGGGCGCCTGGTGATCATCCAGCACGAGGACGACCTGCTCACGATTTACGGCCACCTCGCCGCCGCCGGCGTGCACCAAGGCGACGTCGTCGGGCGCGGCCAGGCCATCGGCCAGGTGGGCGAGACCGGCCGGGCGGAGTCGCCCCAGCTGCACTTCCAGGTCCGCAAAGGGCGCACGGCCCAGGACCCGCTCGCGTTTTTGCCCCCGCCCTGAGCGGGGGGGCCGCGGCTTGTGGGCATTGTCAGGGGCCCGGCCGTCCCGTAGGCAAAAGGCCATGAAGGAATCCATTCAAAAGGCCCGCAGCCTCATCCGTGATGTGCCCGACTTTCCCAAGCCGGGCATTCTGTTCCGCGATGTGACCCCGATGTTGCGCGACAAAGACGCGATGCGCGCGGTGACCTTGGCCTTGGCCGAGCCCTGGGCCGGCGAGGTCGACCTCGTGTGCGGCATGGAGTCGCGCGGCTTCATCTTCGGGACCCTGCTCGCCGACCAGCTCGGCTGCGGCTTCATCCCGGTGCGCAAGCCGGGCAAGCTGCCGTTCAAGACCGAGTCGGTGTCCTACGGGCTCGAGTACGGCACCGACCAGCTCGAGATTCACCTCGACGCGGTCAAGCCCGGCGAGCGCGTGCTCATCTGTGACGATCTCATCGCCACCGGCGGCACCGCGGCCGCGACCCACACCCTCATCGAGCGCATCGGGGGCAAGGTCGCGGGCTTTTCCTTCGTCATCGAGCTGAGCGAACTCGAGGGCCGCAAGAAGTTGCCCAAGGACGCGCAGGTTCATTCGCTGTTCATTCTTTAGTCCCGCCTGACCCCCCGCTCCCGACGACGAACATGACCGCCGCCCGCGACAACATGGACCCGCTGAAGCTGTTCGACCAACCGGCTCAGCCCAAAAAACGCGCCACGCCCCCCGGCCACGACGGGCGGGTGGACGTGCTCAGCCTCGACCGCGAAGCCCTCGACGAATTTGTGGCAAGCCAGGGCGAGCGCCCCTTCCGGGCCCAGCAGATCTTCCGTTGGCTGCACCAAAAGGGCGCGGCCTCGTTCGACGAGATGACCAACCTCAAAAAGGACCTCCGCGAGAAGCTCGAGCAGGTGGCGGTCCTGGCCCAGCCCCGCATCACCGACGTCAAGGTCAGCGCCGACGGCACCCGCAAATACCAGCTCGAGACCCACGACGGCCACGTCATCGAGTCGGTCTACATTCCCCACGCGTCCGGTCCGGACAAGAACGCCCTCTGCATCTCCTCGCAGGTGGGCTGCGCCATGGGCTGTCGCTTCTGCGCCACCGCGTCGCTGGGCATCGTACGCCACCTGAGCCCGGGCGAGATCGTGGGCCAATACCACGCGGTGAACCGTGACCTCGAGGCCGCGGGCTTTGTCAGTCGCATTGGGTCGGGCCCCAACCGGGTGATCACCAACATTGTGTACATGGGCATGGGCGAGCCGTTGCACAACTACGACGGGGTGGTGGGCTCGGTGAAGCTGTTCCGCCACGAGGACGGGCCCGGTCTCGCCGGCCGCCGCATCACGGTGTCGACGTCGGGTCTGGTCCCCGCGATCGAGAAGCTCGGCCACGACACCGGCGTTCACATCGCGATCAGCCTCAACGCCACCACCGACGCGGTCCGCACCGAGATCATGCCGGTGAACAAGAAGTACAACCTCAAAGCCCTGCTCGACGCCTGCCGCGCCTTTCCCCTCGAGAAGCGCCGCCGCATCACCTTCGAATACGTGATGCTCAAGGACGTCAACGACAGCGACGACGACGCCCGCCGGCTGGCCCAGTTGCTCAAGGGGCTCAAGACCAAGGTCAACCTCATCCCCTTCAACGCCCACCCGCTGTCGCCCTACGCCCGGCCGAGCAACAACCGGGTGGCCGCGTTCCAGCGCATCCTCGACGACGCCCACCTGTCGACCTTTGTCCGCACCACCCGCGGGGATGACATCGACGCCGCCTGTGGCATGTTGGGCGCGAAAAAACTCGAACTGGCCCGCCAGCAGCAGGCCCCGGCACAAGGAGCCGCTTCGTGACCACTCCCGTTCGTTTCGCCGTCATCGGGGGCTCCGGCCTGTACGCGATGAACGACCTCGAGGACGTCCAGACCCACGAGGTCGAGACCCCCTTTGGTCTGCCCTCCGACGCGGTGATCACCGGGACCCTCGAAGGGGTGCGGGTGGCGTTTTTGCCCCGGCATGGCCGCGGCCACCGCTACATGCCCACCGAGGTCAACTACCGGGCCAACGTGTGGGCGCTCAAGAGCCTGGGCGCGGAGTTCATCGTGTCGGTGAGCGCCACCGGGTCGATGAAAGAGGAGATCGAGCCCGGTCACCTCGTCATCGCCGACCAGTTCATCGATCGCACCACCGACCGGGTGCGCTCGTTCTTCGGCGACGGCGTGGTCGGCCACGTCGGCTTCGGCGACCCGGTGTGCGAGACCCTGCGCCAGGTGGTGCTCGCGGCCGCGCAAAAGAGCGGCGCGCCGAAGGTCCACGACGGGGGCACGTACATCTGCATCGAGGGCCCGACGTTCTCGACCCGGGCCGAGTCCAACCTGTTCCGCAGCTGGGGGGTCTCGGTGATCGGCATGACCAACATGCCCGAGGCGCGCCTCGCCCGTGAAGCGCAGATGAGCTACGCCACAATTGCATTGGCCACGGACTACGACTGCTGGCACGACTCGGAGGAGGACGTGTCCGTCGAGGCGGTGATCAAGATCCTCCAACAAAACGTACAGAACGCGCAGAACGTCATCCGGGGGGTGGCGAAGGCCGCCGCCGCCGGACAGCTGCCGGACAAGAGCCCCTACGCCGACGCGGCCAAGACCGCGGTGATGACCGCCCGGGACCAGATCCCCGCCGACGCCCGGCGGCGGTTGGCGCGGCTGTACGGCGAAATTCTCGGCTGAACGCCATCTTTTGACGACGACACACCGGGCCCATCGGCCCGCGGAGACATTGGGATGAACAACACCTTCCTCGGCGCCACCTACGACGTGCTCGGCATCGGCAACGCCATCGTCGACGTGCTCGCCCAAGTGAACGACGACTTCCTCGACACCCACCGCATCCCCAAAGGCAAGATGTTGCTCATCGACGAGCCGACGGGTGACAAGCTGTACGTGGAGATGACCGACCCCGTCACCGCCTCCGGTGGCTCGGCGGGCAATACCATTGCGGGCATCGCCGACCTCGGGGGCAAAGCCGCCTACATCGGCAAGGTCAAAGACGACGAGCTCGGCACCAAGTTCCGCCGGGACATCGAATCGTTGGGCGTGCATTTCCCCACCACCCCCGCCACCGGGGGCTTGTCCACCGCGCGCTGCTTGGTGTTGGTCACCCCCGACGGCGAGCGCACCATGAACACCTTCCTCGGGGCCTGCACCACCCTCGAGCCCCACGACGTCGACGAGGAGGCGGTGGAGCTGTCCAAGGTTACCTACCTCGAGGGCTACCTGTTCGATCCCCCGATGGCCAAGGACGCGTTCCGCAAAGCGGTCAAGCTCGCCCACCAACACCAACGCGCGGTGTCGCTGTCGTTGTCGGACCCGTTCTGCGTCGACCGCCACAAGGAAGATTTCCTCGAGCTGGTGCGCGGCGACGTCGACATCCTGTTCGCCAATGAGGACGAGATCGCGGCGCTCCTCGACGTGACCGACTTCGACGATGCGGTGCGCAAAGTGCGCGAGCTCCACACCATGGGCTGCCTCACCCGGGGGGCCAAGGGCAGTGTCATTGTCACGGCCGACGAGGTCATCGAGGTCCCGGCGGAGAAGGCCACCGTGGTGGACACCACCGGGGCAGGGGACTTGTACGCGTCGGGCTTTTTGTTCGGCTTTACCCAAGGCCGTGACCTCCAGACCTGCGCGACCATGGGCTCGGCGGCCGCGGCCGAGGTGATCAGCCACGTGGGGGCCCGCCCGGAGGTGAGCCTGAAGAAACTGTTCGCGGACAAGGGTCTTCTGTGAGCGCGTTCGCGGTCCCCGACGACATCGCCGCGGCCCTGACCGACAACGATTGGCTCAATCAGGTGTACGACGCCCTCGGCCCGCCCCGCGACGTGCGGGTCGACGAGCGCTTCGACATCGAGGTCGAGGTCCGCGGGGGCCAAACCTACTGCATCCGGTACAAGGGCGGCGCGCTCCAGGGCAAAAAAGGGTTCGCCCGGGGCGAGCCGTTCATCGCCGTGTCCCTCGACGACAAAGGCTGGGCCCTGGCCCAGAAGGTCCTGCGCGCGGCCGCGGCCGGCTTCCCCGACGCCCCGTTGGCCCAGCGCCAGCTGGACAAGCTGCGCGGCCTCGACGCCGGCGCCCTGCGCGATCTCTATGTCGCGCTGGCCGGGCTTCAGGACGCGGCCCTCGCCGGCCAGGTCGGGGACGTGGCCGTGACCTGCGCCCGCGGGCCCATCGAGTCCGCGACCCGCACTGTCACCGTGACACTTCCCGCGGGGGCGGTGGACGACATGCTGCGCGGGCAGGGGCGGCCCCAGGACGCCCAACTCGGCGGCGATGGGCGCCTCAAGACCGAGGCCGCGGCTGCGTTTTCGCCGTTTGTGGCCCGGGCCGGCTGACAGTTCGCGCCTCAGGGCGAGACAGTCTTGGTCAATCTGGCTCAAGTCCCGGATCCGGGATTTGAGCCCGCCGGCTCACAAAGAGACAGCTTCTGCAAGGGCCCCCGCAGGTGGTGGACGATGCGTGGGACCGCAGGAGAAGCCGTGGGACAAGACACGACAGCACCGGCCATCGCAGAACTCGTGGACGCCTTCCTGGCCCTGGCCCGGGAGGTCCACCCCGCGGCCGACATCCGCGTGACCAGCAACCAGGTGCAGGTCTACGTGGAGGAACGACTGCTCGCGACGGTGTGGCCGCTGGCGATGCATGTCACCGTGACGTTCCCCGGGGGACAGGTCAAAGGCGAGGTCGCCAAGTCCCTGGACTCCAGCCGCATGTTGATGCTTCGTCCCCAAAAAGGGCTGAACGAAGACTTTGTGCGCAACCTGCTCGTCGCCGCGGGCTGACCGCGGCGGGCCCCGACCGCGGTAGACTCCGGCACGTTGACCGTGCGACCGCGACCGGCCCGATCGCTGCCCCTGTGGGGGGTGTGCGCGAGCATGGTGCTCACCGCGACCGCGGCCGCCCAACCCGACAACGCCCCGCGCGCGCCCGACGAGCACGCCCCCGCGTCCCAGCCCGCCGACCCTGACCCGGGGGCGCCCGAGCGGGAGACCATTCGCCTCGGCGATCGCCGGGGCCTGCTCGACAACAAAGAACGCGACGTCGAGACCCACGAGCAGGTCAAGCCCTACGTCAAGCTGGTCACCCGGGGCGTGCATCTCAGCGTGGACTTCACGCCCACCTACGATCGTTTCTATCCTCACGAACTCGCCGGCCAAGCATTGGCATTGCGTGACCAGGCCCGCGAAGCCATCGGCGGCCCCGCCCCCATCGACGCGGGGGAGAGCGGCAGCCTGAGCTTCATCGTGCTGCCCACGTTCAAGTACAACCCCGACGAAGGCTTCGGCGCGGGGGTGGCCATCCCCATCGTCTGGGACGAGGCCGACGTCTCGCCGTACAAATACAGCTTCACCGTACAGCTCGTGGCCAGCACCAAGCTCGTGCAGGACTACCAACTGCTGTACGACATCGTCGACATCCTCGGCTTCCCCTTGCGCCTCACCGGGGCGGTGGGTTTTCACGCCCTCGGCGACGAACCCTTCTGCGGGCTCGGCTCGGCCGCGACCTGCGACCCCGTCGCGGCCCAGACCGCGGCCGCCAACGCGGGGCTCACCGGGAGCGCGGCCGAAGAATACGCGGCCAAGGTCTACGTGATGCGGCTGCTCCGCCCCAAAAACTGGAGCGTGCTGCGCTTCAAGTTCTTCGACTTCATGGGCAAGTGGGAACTCTTCGGGGGGTTGCGGAGCGAGTACTACCTGCCCGGGTTTTTCGGCAATGTGCTGGCCGGCGAGCTGTTCGAGCCGGGGCCGTACCCCGGCTCGGCGCTCGAGCGACGCGACCCCGCGGGCGAGCCCGGTTACGTGAACATCCCGCAGGTGGGCCTGATGCTCGATTCCCGCGACTTCGAGCCGTCGGTGCGCTCGGGCTACTGGCTCGAAGCCTCGACCCGGTTGGGGGCGCCGTACCTGAGCTCGTGGAACTTCGTCGGGTTCAACACCACCTTGCGCTTCTATGTCCCATTGTTGCCGTCCAAGACCCTGACCTGGGCCACGCGCGGCATCGGCGATTGGATCATCGGGGACGCGCCGGTGCAGGAGCTCGTCCGGGTCGGCGGCGCCAACGACTACCGCGCGTTCGGCGGGCTCGCGGTGGGGCGGGGCATGCGCCAGCAGCGGCACCCGGGCCACCTCAAGCTCGCGTACCAGACCGAGCTGCGCTGGGACGCCATCCGCTTCGACGTCGACAGCTTCTCCCTCGGGTTCGAGTTTTTGGGCTTCATCGACGCCGGGGTCGTGCTCGCCGACGGCGTCGATTTTACCGTCAACGACGGCCTGTTGCGCCCGCTCACGCCCCTGGTCACCGGCGGGATGGGCCTGCGCTGGGTCATCAACCGCACGATCATCGTACGCGCCGATGTCGGCTTCAGCCGCGAGGAAGGGCTCGTGCCGCAGCTGTACATCGACAGCGGGCACCTTTTTTAGCCTTCGCGTTTAGCGCGCGCCTCTAGGCTTCGTACTGGGGGAGGAAGCCTTGCCAGCGCTTTTTGCGTTCGCTCTCGGCCGGCAGCGTAAACGCGGTGGGCACGATGTCGAGCAGGGCCTGCTCGTCGACGTCGTCGATGAGCTCTTTCGGCAGGTACCGCGCGCCGTATTCGCGGTAGATGCCCGAGCGCACGAAGTGATCGAACAGCGCGGGGTCGAGGTGCCCGTCCTTTTTCATGAAGCCCATGATGCGCATCGACTCCGACAAGGTCTTGCCCTTCTTGTAGGGCCGGTCTTGGGCGGTGAGGGCCTCGAACACGTCGGCGATGGCCATGATGCGCGCCGGCACCGACATGTCCCCCGCGTAGATGCCCTTGGGGTAGCCGCTGCCGTCCATCTTCTCGTGGTGGCCGCCGGCGTACTCGGGCACGCGCATGAGATTCTTCGGAAAGGGCAGGGCCTCGAGCATCTTGATGGTCTGGACCATGTGGCCGTTGATCACCAAACGCTCGGGCTCGGTGAGGGTGCCGCGGGAGATGGTGAGGTTCTCGAGTTCGTCGTCGGAGAGCAGGGGCAAAGAGGCGCCCTGGTGGACCCAGGTGCGTTTGCCAATGTCTCTGATTTTGTCCTGTGCTTCCTGGGGCAAAAACTCGCCCCCCACGTTGGACTTCTCCAAGAACGCGAGCTCCTCGTCGAGGGTGGCCAACGTCTTGGTCAGGGCGTCGTCGTCGACGTCCGCTCCCGCGAGCTTCTGTTTGAGGTGTTCGATCTCGGCGTCGCGCTTGAGCACCTCAAACCGCGCGCGCACTTCGCCGATGCGGTCGGCGATGGTCTCGAGCTTGGTGGCCTTGTCCATGACGTGAACCGGGGTGGTCACCTTGCCACAGTCGTGCATCCAGGCCGCGATGCGCAGCTCGTACCACTCGTCGGGGCCGAGGTCGAAATCCGCAAACGGCCCCTCGGTGGCGTCACACACCGAGCGGGTGATCATCTCGGTGAGCACCGGCACCCGTTCGCAGTGACCGCCGGTGTAGGGCGACTTGGCGTCGATGGCGGCCGCGATCATCTTGATGAAGCTCTCGAGGAGCTCCTTTTGTCCCTCGAGCAACAGCTGGTTGTCGAGCGCGACCCCCGCTTGGGCGGCGAGGGCTTCGACCACCGCTTGGTCCTCTTCATCGAACGGCATCACCTGGCCGTCGTCGTCTTGGGCGTTGAGGAGTTGAAGCACGCCGATGACGTCGCCCCGGTTGCCGATCATGGGAACTGTGAGCAGCGACTTGCTGCGGTAGCCGTTGCGCTCGTCGAAAATCTTGGTGCCGGAAAAGTCGAACCCCTCGGCGTGGTACGCGTCGGGCACGTGCACCGTCTCCTTTACGTTGGCGGCGTGGGTCGCGACGTTGTGGGTGTTGGGCGCCCCGGTCTTTTGGTCCCGGAGGGGAATGGGGGGCAGCTCGATGGCTTTGCCGGTGGTGCCCCCGAGGGCGATGCCCAGGCTGTCGGTCCGCATGATCACGAACTGCAGGTGGTCGTCGTCGGTGCGCAGGTACAGTGTGCCCCCGTCGGCCTGGCACAGCTTCTTGGCCTCGAGGAGGATCATCTCGATCAGCCGGTCTTTGTCCTGCTCCTTGCCGAGGGCGACGCCCACCCGGTGCACAAGCTGGAGACGGGCGATCTTGTCGCGGAGGCGGTCGACGGGGGATGCGCTGGCCATGGGCTCTGTTGTACCGCAGGCCGCGCCCGCGCGAACAGGCCGGGAACCGGGGGGCTCGTCGCGCGGTCGGCATGTGGGTAGGATGGGGCGGTGGAGGTGTGACGATGCGGAAGGGACTGTGGCTGTCGATTCTGGTGGTGGCGGGCGTGACAGGCTGCGACGCCGCGCCCCGCAACGCCGCGGTGGAGTGGGTGACCCGCGACGCGTGGGATGTCGGGTGTGCCCACGCCGCGACGGTGGAGACGTTCAAGGTCAACGAGCGCGGCTGGAAGGTCAAAGGCGAGGTCTACAGCGTCGACGTGGACGCGACGTTCAAGCTGATCAACCCCTGTGACACCGGCGCGGGGGGCAAGAGCTACAAGCAGTTCGAGTCCGTGAAGTTCAGCCAAAAGGACATCGAGATGGTCCTGTGCGAGCGCGAGGGCGTGAAGGGCTGGGCCCTCCAGGGCATGGCCGATTCCCGGTGCTGGACCGGCCCCACGCCGCCGAGTTTGTAGGGTGATCCGGGCGGCCCAGACGGGTTAATTATTGTTTAAAAACAGCATGTTGCGGGTTGTGGCCGCAACCGCTCGGCGCGGGTTTCGGACCCTGTGAAAGCGCTTTGCACATTTTTGGCGGGTCGTCGGCCGGCACGAGAGGGGTTTGCCTGTCGTGGAGGGGCTCCTCGCAGAGACGCCTGACGGCGCTCCGCGAGTGGCTTGGCGGTTTGCTTCGCAAACGCGCATGGCTCCTCGCAGAGACGCCTGACGGCGCTCCGCGAGTGGCTTGGCGGTTTGCTTCGCAAA
>JAUIJE010000024.1 GCA_030431455.1 bacterium
CGCAGACGGGTCGGACCTCACTCGAAGGGGTGATCCCGCACCTCTCCATGGGGTCGGACCTCACTCGCAGGCATGATCGGGCAGAATCGAGCCGGTCGGACCGGACTCCGCGCCTGTCCCGAGGCCAGTGAGCGGGTCGCAGGCGATGGCGCAGCCCCGAACGCGGTCGGGGCGGCCGGCCGGCTCAGCGGGCGGGGGTCGGACGGGCGACGAAGCGGCCGTTGGCCCGAACGAGGTGCTGGCCCGAACAAGGTGCCTGCTGGCCCGAACAAGGTGCCCGAACAAGGTGCCCGGCACCTCGCTCGGCTCGACCCCGACGCCCAGGTCGAGCTGCGACAGCTCGTCGCCGAGATCGTCGACTGGATCACGCTGGTGCATGGCCATGACCGGGCCGAGGACGTGCCCGATGACTTCGGCGCGTTCGTGCGGGCGCGCTTCGACCCCGAGGCCCGCTACGAGATCCGCGCGCCGGACGACGCGCCGGAGGTCTACGATCGCGAGGCGTTCATCGCCTTCTTCGTCGAGACCGCGCCGCGGGTGCAGATCGTCGACCGCCTCCCGGGCCTGCTGACGTTCACCGGGTACGAGGTCGACCCCGACACCGGGCGCGCGTCGGTGACCGCGCGCAACACCGTGCTGGCCCGGCTGGTCTTCGCCCACCAGCCGGATGCACCCCAGGGCAACATGGCCCGCCAGGCGTGGACCTTCGTGCGCGACCCGCTCCCGGACGGCGGGTACGGGCCGTGGCGCCTGCTCGAGTGGCTCGACTGGCCGCGCATGTTCCCGATGTGAGCAGCTGCGGGCGCTGCCCGAAGTCGAGGTGCCCGGCCCGTGAGTAGCACCTGCCCATGGCCCAGGTGTTCACGTCGGTATGGAACGCCCTCGATCCCGCCCTCAGGAGCTTGAATCGCCTATCCCAGCATCGCCCACGTCGACGCAATCGACGGCACACCGTGCGGATTTCCCTATGCAAGCTGACCGGAGGGAATGGGCTGGCAACATGGGGCGGCGGGCGATATAACGGCCCCATGACATCGGACCACACATTGAGCGGGCCGCGCGTCTTCATCAGCCATTGTTACGATGATGCAAGGCTGGCAGGTGCTCTCGTGCAGTGTCTCATGAGTGCCTTGGACGTCACAGAGAGCGACATTCGATGCACGTCTATCAACGGGCACCACTTGGCCGCAGGCGACGTACTCAACACCCGGATTCAAGCCGACCTCAGGTCCGCCAGAGTCGTCGTGGCCATTGTCACGTCGAGGACTGAAGGCTCGAGTTGGGTCAACTACGAGATTGGCCTCGCTGATGGAAGCAAGACACCAGTCATCCCGGTCTATTTCGAAGGCGTTACACCATCCGAAGCCCCCCTTCTTCTCCGACATCGCGTTGGCCTCCAGTCCCATGAGGACAAGGATGTCGAGCGCCTCATCGAACAGGTCAAGAAGATTCTCGGAGTCCGACTTCGCCATCTCTCAAGAGTTCGTACTGCGGTCAACGGGCTCACCGCCATCACAATCGCTCATCTCGATGCTGTCGAAGAAATGCCGGCTGCAGATGTGGAAGTTCGGGACACGCAACCGGTCGAGGGTGAAGAAGATCGCGATGTACTCCCCGATACCACCCTCAGCGAGGAGTTTGGTCAGGAGTACGCCGCGAGTTGGGAGATTCTGGACTGGTACTTCACGTCCGCAGAGTTGCTGGGCATCCTGCGAAAATTTGACCTGCCACGGGCCACCCTGAAAGCCGACCGAATCCAGACGTTGTTGGAGGAGTTCGGATCGGGTGCCGGGTTGTTGGTGGACGTGTGCAACAAGGCAACCCTATCCGACATGTGTGAAGCACTCGACTTGCGCCGGTCGGGTCGCAAGCCAGAGTTGGCGGAGCGAGTTCTTGAGCACTGGCTTGAAGCGGATAGCTAGATTGGAGTTCGATGGAATCTGCCAACTCAGCCGTCGAGCACGGTAGCCGGGATAGCTCGAGCCGCCAATACTGGACCCCAAGCGCCGCGGAACGATGGGGACAGAGCCGGCGACGGTGAGCCGCGGGCCGGTCACCGCAGGCGGATGCAGCGGGCCTCGCACTCGGCGTTGCCCGCCCGCAGGCGCCAGCGGCCGCGGTTCACGTAGACCCGGCACTGGGCGATGCCCCCGCTGTCGAAGCGGGTCAGCATGCAGGCGTGGGTCGAGGACGAGGGCCCGGCGGCGGTCGCCGTGCGGGCGAGGCCGGCTGCGGCCCGGATGGTGCCATCGCTGCGCGGGCTCGCCACCTCCCGCCCGGCCACGACGAGGCGGTCGACCTCGAGCGTGTCGGCCTCGACCCGGGCGGCGGTCAGCGCGCCCTCCACCGTCACGTCGCCGCCGAGGTGGG
>JAUIJE010000009.1 GCA_030431455.1 bacterium
GATCGCGCCGCCGCCGCCCCCGCCTCCCGGCGGGGGGGCCGCGCCCGCGGCCGCGGCGGCCGCCAACATCCCCCTCGAGCGCATCGACCACGAATGGACGACGACGCCGGGGGCGCCGCCGTCGAAGGCGGCCCTCGACCGCGCGGGCAAACCCTTGCCCGACGACCACTTCGCCTACCGCGAGGACAAACGCCCCATGGCGTACCGCGGTGCCTGGACCATCGGCGATCCCGAGATTTCGCCCGGCGACTTGCCCGCCAATGAGCGGGGACGGCGGGTGGCCCAGAAGTTTTTGCCCGCGGGGATGCGCAAGTGGGCGGTGGTGTTGTTCGTCGCCACCCTCGTCGGGGGAACGTTCCTCGGCGAGCTGTTGGTGCCGTTCGCGATGGACCTGCTCGGCGGTGATGCCCAGACCGCGACGGTGTTGTTCCGATCCGTGCCCGCGGGGGCGACGGTCGAGGTCGACGGGAAGAAGCTCGACGGGGTGACGCCGTTGGCGGTGGAGCTGCCGCTCGCCACGGGCAAACAAAAGGTCGTGTTCGAGAAGGACGGCGACTCGGTGGCCACCAAGTTCTCGCTCAAGGGCGGGCAGACATTCGCCACCGTCGAGGCCACGCTCCTCGAGACCGGGGTGGTGAAGGTGACGACGGTGCCGAAGGGGGCCACCGTATTCCTCGACGGGGACGAGGTGGGCAAGGGCCCGGTGACCTTGGACAAGGTGTCCTACGACGGCGTGCACGATCTCGAAGTGAAGGCCGACGGCTACGAGATGGAGAGCCGGGAAATCAAAGTCGATCGCCCCCCCGAGTACGAGATGCGCGTGGTGCTCCAGAAGAAGGGCAAACGGGGCAAGGTGGTGATCCTGGCCAATCCCGCCGCGGAGGTGACCCTCGACGGAAAAGTCATCGGTCAGACCCGGGACGCGCCCTACGAGGTCCCGCTCGGCGAGCACGATCTCGCGTTGGCGGTGCCCGGGTTGGGCGTCGAGGCGGACTACCGCATTCGGGTCGTGGACGGCGAACCGGCGAAGTACTACTTTGACCTCACCGTAGGGGCGCAATGACCGATTGTGTCCGGCCCCCCAAATGGAGGATTCTTCTCGCATGACGGACTTGCGCCGTACTCGCGTGACATCGTCGTTGGGTCCCTCGAGTGTGCTCACTCGGGTGGACACATCGTCGTGCCGGCTGGTGGTGGAGAACACCGTCAGCAAGGGCAATGTCGCTGAGCTGGTCGCAGGCCGCGAGATTCTTGTGGGGGCCGACACCGGCGCGGGGCTGCAGATCGAAGACCCGACGGTGTCGCGCGAGCACGCGAAGTTCACCCGCACCGATGGGGGCGCGCGCATCGTCGACCTCGGGTCCACCAACGGCACGTTCTACGAGCGCTCCCGGGTCACCGACATCGTGGTGCCGTTCGGCTCGACGGTGATGGTGGGACGGGCCCGGGTCAAGGTCGTGCCCCACGAGACCGAGGTGCAGACCGAGCCCTCCGATGCGGCCAACTTCGGCGCCCTGGTGGGGCGCGACATGCGGATGCGCCAGATGTTCTCGCTGTTGGCCGACGTGGCGCCCACGGACGCGACGGTGGTGATCGAAGGCGAGACCGGCACCGGCAAGGAGCTGGTGGCGAGCGCTTTGCACGAATACTCCGAACGAAAGACGAAGCCGTTCGTGGTGTTTGATTGCTCAGCGGTGCCCCATGACCTCGTCGAGAGCTCGTTGTTCGGCCACATCAAGGGCTCGTTCACCGGGGCCACCGCCAACCGCCAGGGCGCGTTCAAGCGGGCCCACGGGGGCACGATCTTCCTCGACGAAATCGGTGAGTTGCCCCTCGACCTGCAGCCCAAGTTGCTGCGCGCGATCGAGAGCCGGACCATCCAGATGGTGGGCGGCGACGGGTACGAGCGCGTCGACGTCCGCGTGGTCGCCGCCACCAACCGCAATCTCAAGCAGGAAGTGCGCGCCGGCCGCTTCCGCGAGGACCTCTACTACCGCCTGGCGGTGGTGCGCATCGTGTTGCCCTCGCTCCGCGAGCGGTCGGACGACATCGAGCTCCTCGTCGAGCACTTTCTGCGACAGGACCTGTCCGAGGGCCAGGTCCCGCTCAAGGTCGATCCGGGATCCTGGGCTGCGCTGCGGGACTACCCCTGGCCCGGCAACGTGCGCGAACTCAAGAACCTCGCCATGCGCGCCCGTTCGCTCTCGCGCGGCCAGGACATGGTGAAGCTGCAAGACTTCATCCAGCGCGATGAGGTCAGTGACTTTGTGGGGCTCAAAAAAGCCGGCGACACCCCCGCGCCGGTCGAGCTCGGCGAGGCCGCGGTCGACGTCGTGGCCGCGGTGACCCGCGCGCTCGACCTGAGCAACGGGCTGAGCTTTCGCGACGCCAAGACCGCGGTGATCGAGGCCTTCGAGCGCCAGTATCTGCAGGACCTCATCGGCCAGGCCGAGGGCAACATCTCCCGGGCCGCCCAGCAGGCGCAGATGGATCGCAAGCACCTGCGTGAGTTGCTCAAGAAAAACGGCCTCTGGCAGGGCGAAGCCAACTCCTGAGCCCGCCGGGACCGGTCAGTCCCCCCCCGACGCCAACAGCCGCAGCAACGCGTCCTCGGTCTCGTGGTCCAGCCCGGCCACCGGCAACAACCGTGTGGACAGCGCCCGATACAATGCATGTGCATCGGGGCGGTGGGCCACCGCCCGCAGGTGCGCGTGCACGGTGTCGATGTCGCCGCGGGCCACCGCGCCAGTGAGGGCCTCGGCGGGGGGGCGCTGCTCGAGGTTGTCGGCCACGCTGCGCAGCAGGCGGGCCAGACCCCGGCGGGCGTCCCCTGCGCGCACGCCCACGTCGTCGAGCAGCTGCAGGGCCACGTCGAACAGCGCCACCGGATGATTGGCCGCTATGGTCGCCGCGGCGTGGTACCGCACGGCTTGGCCGGGGCGGAGGGTCCAGGGCAACAGACCCGCGGCCTGGGCCAAGGCCTCGAGCCGCGAGGCCAGGGCGAGGTCCACGGTCTCGATGCCCACCACCGTGCCCGACGGAATCGGACCGTGCCCGTCGAGGGAGGCCAAGGGATGAAACATCGCCAGGGCGCTCAGCCCCTCGAGGGGCTCGAGGGCGGCGAGGCCGCGTGAGCCGGCCAGGTGCACCACCGCGCGGGGGATCTCGGTGGTGGCGAGGGCCCGGGCGACGTCGGACACGCTTCGGTCCGTCACCGCCAAGAACAGCACGTCGACGTCGCGCCAGGCTTGCGACCCAATGTCTGTGAAGATGTGCGCGCCGGGGTGGTCGGCAGCGGCCCGGCTGCGCGCAGGTTCGCCCCGGGCCCCCACCGCCACCACCTGGACCCCGGCCCGGGGCAGGGTGCGGGCGAGACTCGCGCCGGCCCGGCCGTAGCCGTAGACCGCGGCCCGCATCATCCGATCACGGCTTTGATTTTTCCGTCGTTCACCGAGAGCCGGACCCGCTGTCCGTCTTTGACCTGCCCACGCAGAATCGCTTCCGACAGCGGGGTCTCGATCAGCCGCTGCACCGCCCGGCGCATCGGGCGCGCCCCGGTGGCGGCGTCGAACCCACCTTGTTCGACGACGTGGTCGAGCAGGGATTGGTCGTAGCGGGCCTCGATGCTGCGGTTGTCGGCCAGCACCTTCAACGACGCGTCCACCATGATGCGCGCGATCTTCACCAGCTCATCGTGCACCAACGGGCGGAACACCGCCTTTTGTTCGATGCGCCCCCACAGCTCCGGCGCGAACGCGGCCCGGGCGCTCTCCCGGAATGCCTCTGCATCAAAACCGTCCCCTTTGCCGCCGCTGCCAAACCCCACCCGGGCCTTTTTCCGGGTGCTGTCGGTGCCGGCGTTGGAGGTGAGCACCACCACCGCGTGCTCGAAGGTGACGGTCCGGCCTTTGGCGTCGGTGAGCCGGCCCTCGTCGAGGATCTGCAACAGCAAGGGGAGCACGTCGGGGTGGGCCTTTTCGATCTCGTCGAGAAGCACCACCGCGTGCGGGCGACGCCGGATCGCTTCGGTGAGCTGGCCCCCGTCATGGTGGCCGACGTACCCGGGGGGCGCCCCCACCAGCCGCGACACGGTGTGCCCCTCGCTGTACTCGCTCATGTCGAGGCGGAGGAGGGCGTCGGGGCTGCCGTAGAGGAAATCGGCCAAGGCCTTGGCCAGCTCGGTCTTGCCCACCCCGGAAGGCCCGAGGAACATGAAGCTGCCCATCGGCCTTCGATGCGAAAACCCCGCGTAGTTGCGGCGGATGGTGTCGGCCACGTCGGCGATGACCTCGGTGTGGCCGATGACGCGCTCGCCCAAGAACCGCTCCATGCTCAGGAACCGTTCGCGGTCCTCGAGGAGCAGGCGGTCGATGGGCACCTTGGCCACGTCGGCGCAGACCCGGGCCACGTCTTCGCGGCCGATGCGATCCAGGCCGTGGCGCTTGGCCCGGGACATGGTCAGATCGAGCAAGTCGATGGCCTTGCCGGGGAGCTTCTTGTCAAAAATGAAACGGGAGGCGAGCTCCACCGACGCAAACAATGCATCTTCATGGACGGCCACGCCGTGGTGCTCTTCGTAGAGCGGGGCTGCACCCTGGAGAATGGCCACGGTCTCTTTGTGGTCGGGCTCTTCGATGAGGATGCGCACAAACCGACGGTCGAGGGCCGGGTCCTGCTCGATGAACTTGCGGTACTCGTCGAGGGTGGTGGACCCGATGCACGGAAAGGCCCCCCGGGCGAGGGCGGCCTTGAGCTCGTTGGCGGCGTCTTGGGGGCTGTCTTGCGAGCCCCCGGCGCCCATCAGGGTGTGAATCTCGTCGATGAAGATGATGACCCGGCCCTGCGCTCGCTCGACGTCTTTCTTGAGCCCCTGCATGCGTTCGGAGAAGGAGCCGCGCAACGCGGTGCCGGCGGTGATGCGCCCCATGTCGAGCTCGATGATCACCTTGCCGTGGAGCGAGGCGACGTCGCGGTCGCCGCGCACGAGCTTGACCGCGAGGCCTTCGGCGATGGCCGACTTGCCCACCCCGGGGTCGCCCACCAGGCAGGGGTTGTTCGCCCGGCGTTTGCCGAGCACGTCGATGATCTGTTCGATTTCGCTGGCCCGGCCGATGGTGGGATCGAGCTGTCCATGGTCGGCGAGGGAAGACAGGTTGCGGCCCAGCGAGGTCAACCACGGGAACTTGGTGGGGTCGAGGTCGTAGGCGGTGGGCAGCAACGTCGGTGCCCGGGTCACGGGCTTGAACCGACGGGGCGAGACCGAGGCCCCGGTGGGCGGCTGCAGCAGCGACGGCAGCGCGCTCTCCAGCACCGACGGGTGGTGGTACGGGGTGTCGCTCTCGCCCTTTGGCGGGTGGTGGTCGTCGGCGGGGGCGAGCACCGAGACGTGCTCCTCGCGTTCGTCCAAGAGGTCGTCGCCCTCGAGCATGGTCTCTTTGGGCACCACCCAGTCGTCGGTGGGGTCGTGCAGCAAGGGCCGGCGGACCAGCGGGCGCACGCGTTCGAACGGGGCGTTTTTGGCCGCGCGGATGGGGTCGCGCAGCCGGCGGGGCAACACCCCGGTGAGGTAGCTGAGCACTTGGTTGCGGAACGCGGGCACGGGGCCCACACACGCGGCGAGCAGGTGGTGGGCGATGCACGACTTTTCACGCAAGAGCGCGACGAGCAGGTGCAGGGTGTTGATCTTGGTCGAGTCACACCGGAGCGCGGTCTCCTCGGCGGTGCGGAGCACGCTGCGCAGGGCGTTCTTGGGTTCTTCGGCGCCGGGGGCGAGGGCCGCGAGCAGGGCGTTCTCGTCGATGTCGCGCTCCTTGAGCAAGACCTCGGCGGGATTCGGAACTGTGAACAGCGCGAGGACCACGTGGGTGGTGCTCACCGGTTGGGCCACCCCGTCGGCGATGGCCCCGGCCTCTTCGAGGGTACGAACGAGATCGGCGGCGGGTCCGAGGCGTTGGGCGCTCTTGAGCTCCATGCGCAATGTTCCTTAATTGACGCACGCCCCGCGAAGGGGGCCCGCGTCGATGATGCGGGTGCAATCGCCCTCACCGGGAGGGCACTCGTCGGGGCTGCCGCCGTCGGAGGGCAGGGTGCAGGTGAAGCGACAACGGCCGTCGCTCAGGCCGGCGTCGGGGGTGCGCTCATAGATGCAGGCGAGGTCGTCGTCGCAGCGGCAGCCTTCGCAGTCGCAGCGCTCCCCCACGAGGTTGGCGGGGAGACACACCGACACCCCGGTGGCGGCGATGGTCGAACACCGGCTGCGTTCGCCGCAGACATCGTCGGGGTCGAAGGCGTCGCACTCCAGCCGGCAGAACAGCGCGGCGTTGGCCCCGGACCCTTGCTGGATGCACGAGAGGGTGTCGTCGTCGCAGCGACCGCCGTTGCAGGGCTCGTCGCGGCCCCCCACCGGCCCGGCGTCGGGGGCCCCCCTTGGGCCGCCGTCGAGGAAGGGGATCGGGGTCTCCGCTTCGGAACACGTGATCAGCGCCAGCGCACCGCACGCACACAACGAGAGGAAAAGCAGCTGACGGCCCATGCGCGGCGACTGTAACTGCTTTTGATCGCAAAGAAAACCATCAGCCGGGGGCGTACAATCCCCGCGCCGTGATCAGGCGCTCGACCGCCCGGGCCAGCACCCGGGGCGGCGGGCGCCCTGCCGCGCACGCCGCGCGCACCGCGGTGCTCGAGACCTCCGGACAGGTGACGTCGACGTCGACACGTTCGGGGTGGGGGTAGCCGGGCCGGGGCACGACGAACAGCCTGGCCAGGCGTTGCAGCTCGTCTGGCTCGCGCCAGCGGTCGAGCTCGTCGAGAATGTCGCTGCCCACGATCCACACCGGCTGGGCGGACGGGGCCTGGGCGAGCAGCGCACGCACGGTCTGCACGGTGTAGGAGGGCGCGGGCAAATGGCGCTCCACGTCGAGGACGTGCACGCGGTCGCCCACCGGGGAGAAGGTCAGCCGGCACATCTCGAGCCGGTCCTCGAAGGGGGCGAGGTCCTTGCCAAACGCGTGGTCAAAGGTTGGCACCACCCAAAGCTGGTCGAGCTCGAGCCGGCCCCACGCGATGTCCACGAGCATGAGGTGCCCGAGATGCGGCGGGTTGAAGCTGCCCCCGAGCAGGCCCACCCGCGCCCCCTCGGGCAGCGGGGGGAACCGCGCCCCCGTCGTCGACGGAACGGTCATCGCACCACCATGCGCGAGGTGGATTTCCGGCGACCGATGGTGCGCTCGTCGAGGACCTTGCCCGCGGGGTCCACCACCAGCGCGCGCGCCCCTTGGCGGGCCAGGGTCAGCCGCAGCAGGCTGCCGTCGGTGTCGACCTCACCCGGACAGAGCACCGGGCGGTCCCGCACGTCGTCGAGCCGCGGGGTCTGGCCGCCGACCACCCACAGGTCGGCGTTGTGCAGGTCCGCTTCCTCGTCGGGGAGCGCGGCGGTCGACGCGGCGAACATCACCAACCGCGACCCCCAGAATTCCACCGCTTGGTCCGGGCCGCCGGGTTGGGCCAGCCCCGGTCCCACCGCCACCGTCTGTTCGAGGTACGCAGGCACACTGGGCAATGGGGGTGGCGCTCCCTCGACGTTGTCGCGCAGATGGGCTTCGACCCGATCGAGGTACGCTTGCTGTTGTTCCTTGGTCGGCCCTTGGGCGATGCGGTTCGCGGCGTCGATGGCCGCGCCGAACAGGTAGAGCTTGTCGAACGTGAACGCCGCGCACACCGCGTGCAGGTCGAGGGGAGCCCGGGCGCCGAGGACGAGCAGTTCCACGACGGCAGTCTGGCCTGTTCGTTCCTGGCGGACAACCGGGCAGGGGGCTCAGTCGGGATACCCGGTGTGCAGGAACTTGGCCCGGCGGGGTTGGTCTTGTTGGAAGTCCGCGTCGAACAGCGCCATCACGTCGTCGACCGAGCCGCCTTGATCGAGGACCTTGCGCGGTTCGGCGTCGCCAAACAGCAAGTCCACGGCGAGGCGGTCGCTGACATACTCGTAGGGTTTTCGCCGCCAATCGAACCCCTCGAAGGTGCGGGCCGCGTGCAACACCGCCACCCCGGCGCGGAGCGAGTGGAACGCGTGGGGGTCGGTGACGTGCATCTGCAGGCCGCCACACCTGGTCATCGCGTGTTTTTGGAAGGTGGGGCGGAACGCGCAGGGCCGGAAGGCGACGCCGGGGCCGGCGTGGGCCGCGACCTTGTCCACAAAGGCGTGGGCGTCGTCGATGTAGGGGGCGCCGACGAGCTCGAAGGGTTTGGTGGTGCCCCGGCCCTCGGAGAGGTTGGTGCCCTCGTACAGGCAACCCCCGGGGTAGACGAGGGCGGTGTCGTAGGTGGGCATGTTCGGCGAGGGGAGCACAAAGGGCAGCCCTGTTTCGGGGAACAGCATCGAGCGACGGTAGCCATCCATCCACACGACCTCGAGGTCGACCGCCCCCGACCCAATGTCTTTGTCCAACTCGACGAAGAGGTGGGCGAGCTCCCCCATGGTCAGGCCGGTGCGGTTGAGGATCGGGTATTCCCCGACGAAAGACCGCCACTTCTCGCCCACCCAGTTGCCCTCACAGAGATGGGCCCCAATGGGGTTGGGCCGGTCGAGGACCAGGACCTTGGTGGACGTGCCCTTGGCCGCGCGCAGCGCGAAGGCGATGGTGTACGCGTAGGTGTAGTACCGCGCCCCGATGTCCTGCAGGTCGCACACCAGCACGTCGACGTCGCGCAGCTGGTCCGGCTTCATGAACAGGCTGTCGCGGGTGGTGCCGTACAGGCTGACCACATCGATCCCCGTGCGCGGGTCCCGATGTCCCTGCACGTGGTCCATGTCCTGGAGGTCGCCGATGATGCCGTGCTCGGGGCCGAACAGCCGGACGAGGTTGACCTTGTGTTCGAGACACCGGTCGAGGAGGTGCACCACGTCCTTGTCCACCGACGCGGGGTTGCCGAGCAGGGCCACGCGTTTGCCCTGCAGCGGCGCCATCCCGCTGTCCACCAATCGGTCCAGACCCGTCTTCACCGCGGCCATCACACCTCCTTTGGCCATCGCCCGCATCCGCGCTAACCGTGCGCGTGCATGCATGAACCGGGAGCGTTCCACGTTTATGCCTGGCCGGGCAAAACCACGCTGCGGCCTGACGCGGCGTTGCGCCCCGTCCTCGTGGGCGAGCCGGCCCCGTCCCCGGCGTCCGCGTCCCCTGCACAAGGGGTGCCCCTGTTCGACCACCCGGGGGCGCGCGGAGCGGACACCGCCGACGAGCGCCCGGTGGGGCCCACCGCGTTCGACACCGGCGTGCACGGGCGCGTGACCCGCGCCGCGACCGCGGCGGAGTGGGACGCGTGGCGCGACGAGGTCGTGACCCGGCGCCCGCCGGCGGGGCCGGTGGGCATCAACCTCGCGCACCGGTCTCTGTTTGCCGCGGCGGTGTCCCCGCGCACGGGGACGCCCGCGACCCGCGCGCGGGTTTTGGCCCTGGTGGCGAAGGTGTGCGAGGTTGCGCCCCACCCTGTGTTTGTCCTGCTCGATGCCCACCAGCTGTCCCCCTTTGGTCTCGACCCCACGGCCGGGCTCGTGCTCGTCGAAGACCTTTTCGCTCGTGGCGTTCAGGCGGTGTACGCGGGGGTCGAGCCGTTTGGGTTCGCCCCCCTCGGACCCGACGCGGCGCTCGCCGCCGCAATGAGATTGCAGGACCGCGCGGGCCGGGCCCTGGGGGTGCAGGTGCCCGGCGCCGGTCCGGCCCACGTCGACGCGGCCCGGGCCGCGGGGTTTGTCGGCCTCGTGGGGGGCCAACCGTGACCCGGCGCGCCGGCGCGTGGCTGGTGCTCTTTGGGGCGATGGCCGGGTGCCAAAGCGCGCCCGCCCCGGTGCCCCCGCCGGCGGCCCCGGCCCCGGGCCCATCCGTGCCCGCGGCCCCGGTTCTGCCCGCGCCCGCTCCCAGCGCCCAGTTCGACCCGGCGCCGCTGCTGCGGGTCCGGTCCGAGCGGGAGCGCAATGCATATGCATGCTGGATGCGCCTGGGGTGCGAACGCCCCCCACGCCTGCTCGGTCCCGAGGACCAAGCCGCGGCCATGGCCCCGGACCAGGTCGGGGCCGGGCTGAACAGCCCCTACGGGCCCGCCCTCGCTGAGATTCTGCTCGACGAGGCCATGCTCGATGTGGGGCCGGCCCCGCCGGCTTCGTTCACCATCGACGACGCGCCCTTCGCCCGGGCCGACCTGCCCCGGCTTTTGGCCCGCGCCGACGATCCGCGGCGGTGGCTGCGGGCGGCGGCGCAGGCCGGGGCGGGGGATGCCCACCGCCAGGCGCTGGCCGCGCGGCTCCAGAATCGTGCAAAGGCATTGGGGGTGGCGCTGCCTCGGCTGTGGGCCGCGCGGGGGGGCAGCGACGCGGCCACCGTCGACGGTTGGGCGGCGGCGGTGTTGTCCGGCCCGTTGCCGCCGTCGTCGTGGACGGGGCTTTTGGCCGCGCCCGGTTTTGTCTCGCCGGCGGCCCCCGCGTTCGTCGACGTGCGGGGCGACGGCAGCAGTCGCCTGGCCCAAGGCGCGCCCCCGGGCTGTTTTGTCATCGACCCCGCGAGCCAGGTCATTGTGCTCGGCGGCAGCGGGGCCGACCCCCGCGTGGTGTGGCAGCGCCACCGGGCCGCGGGGTGTGGCAGCGCGGCCAGCCGCAGCCGGGCCGAGGAGAGCTGGGTGGTGCGCGCGGTGGCGGAGTTGTCGTCGGTGGGCGCGCCCCGCGTCACCGCCGCCGAGGGGTTCGATGAGTTGATGTGGCGGTTGCGGCGCGCCGCGGTCGGGGTGCGGTTGTTGTTCGCCGGCACCGCCTCCCCCAGCCGCGACGCGGACGTTGTGGTGGCCGACGCGCTGGGGGTGCACGACGACGCCATCGGTCTGTCCCAGCTCGTGCCGGTGGACGCCCGGGGGGCGGTGGTGGACGAGTTCGTGGCGTTGTTGTTGGCCACGTCACTGCACGCCGCGTGGCTCGATGCCACCGTGCAAAGCCCCGCGTTTCTCGACGAGCACGTGCGGGCGCTCAGCCAGGCGGGCCTGGCCGCGTCCGCGGACCGGGCCGCCCGAGGTTTGGCATCGTGGTGGGCGCGGCGCGGCTGAGCGTCAGTCGTCGTCGTCGTCCGGCTCATCGTCGTCGTCGCCGCGTTTTTTTCGCTTGGCGCGCGCGCTGTCGCCCGGGTCCTCGTCCTTGGCCTTGGCCGCTTCGGCTTTGGCCGCCTCGGCGGCTTCTTCCTCTTCGTCCTCGGCGGCCTGCAGCTGTTCCTGCAAAATCGCTTCGCCGATCATCCAGCCGCCGATGACCATGGCCCAAAAGCCCAACGCCTGGCCGAACCACAGCCACATTTTGCGGCGCTCGGTCAGGGGCCGGTTCTTGGCCACGATCTTGAGCATCACCGGGCGCACGATGACGCCCACCAGACCGAGCACGACCAGCGCCAAAGGCACGTATTTCCAGACGTAAAAGAGCACAGGCCCCCACTGTAGCGAAAAAGCGCCCGCCGCGGGTTACCCCGGGGGGGACGCGGTCTTTTGGGCCTCGTGGAGCGCGGCGAGATTGGTCTTTATGCCGTCGGCCAGGCCCGTGGCCACGGTCTTTTGCGCGACCTTGAGCGCGTTTTTGAACGCCCGCTCCTCCGACCGCCCGTGCGCCTTGATGCACACCCGGTCGAAGCCAAGAATCGGCGCGCCCCCGTACTGCCGCCAATCGGTGACGCGCTTGAGTTGTTTGACCCCGGGGGCGAGCAACGCGAGCCCGGCTTTGTACATGACATTCTGTCGCATCGCGTAGCGGCCGAGGTTCTTCACCGTCTCGGCCACGCCCTCGAGCATCTTGAGCACGATGTTGCCAATGAACCCGTCCGCCACGATCACGTCGGCGGTGCCGCGCGGAATGTCCATGCCCTCGATGTTGCCGATGAAGTTGAGCACGCCCTGGGCGTGCAGGGTGTCGAGCGCGGCGTGGGCCTCGACCACCTCGCGGGTGCCCTTTTTCTTCTCGCTGCCGTTGGACAGCAACGCCACTTTGGGGTGCGGGTTGGACGAGACCCGCTCGGCGTAGGCGCTGCCCATGAGGGCGAAGCCGACCAGGTCCTGGGCCCGGGCGTCGATGGTCAGCCCCGCGTCGAGAATGAGACTGAACGGGTCGTCCTTTTCCCCGCGGCGCGCCTCGGTGGGAAAGACCGCCCCCAGCGCGCACCGCTCGACGTGGGGCAGCCGCGCGAAGGTCTGCGCACAGGTCAGAATCACCGCCCCGGTGTTGCCGCCCGACACGAGCGCGTCGGCGTCACCGGCCTGCACGATGTCGGCCGCGACCTTCATCGAGGCGCGGGGGGTATCGCGGCAGGCGTCGCGCGGTTCACAGTCCATCGGGATCGCTTGGTCGGTGTGCACCACGTGCAGCACGGCGTTTTTGTGATCGACCTCGTCGAGACACCGCCGGATCGCTTGCTCGTCTCCCACCAACACGATCTCGGGGCAGCGGTCTTCCAGGGACAGCCGCGCGGCCCCGCCCACCGGCATCCGCACCCCGTCATCGGCTCCCATGGCGTCCAAGGCGATCGTCGTCATCGTCGCAGCATACCCCGGCGCACATCGAACAGGACGCCCCGGCGCGGGTTTGTTAATGCTCTGGCCCATGAGCTCCATCGACTACGGCAGTCAGGTGCTGCGCGGCCGCCTGGTCCGGCGCTACAAGCGGTTTTTTGCGGACGTGATTCTCGACGGGGCCACCGCCCCCATCACCGCCCACACCCCGAACACCGGGCGCATGACCGGCATGCTCGAGGTCGACAACCCCGTGTTGCTCACCTACGACGCCAAACCGTCGCGAAAGCTCGACCACACCCTGCAGGCGATCTGCGTCGACGGCTGCTGGGTGGGGGCCAACCCCTTGCTGCCCAACCGCCTGGTCAAACGCGCGGTGGAGCGCGGCGCGATCGCGGACTTCGCCGGGTACCGCACCGTGCACACCGAGGTGAAGTGGCGGGACCTGGCCCGGTTTGACCTGTGGCTGACCGACCACGACGGCGGGGGCCCGGACTGCGTGGTCGAGGTCAAGAGCGTGACCCTGCGCAGCGGGGACCGCGCGTTGTTCCCCGACGCGCCCTCGGCCCGGGGTCGCCGCCACATCGAGACGTTGATGGACGTGATGCGCGCGGGACACGCCGCGGCGATGGTGTACTTGGTCCAGCGCGACGACGTGGCCGCGTTCGCCCCCGCCGCGGAGGTCGACCCCGCGTACGCCGACTTGCTCGCGGAGGCCTACGGCCAGGGGTTGGGCATCATTCCCCTGCGCTGTCGGGTCGACGAGCGCGGGGTGCACATCGAAGAGCGCTTGCCCCTCGAGTTTGTGCCCGTGGGGGCCGGCGGGTGAGCGAGCGGGCGGGGGCCGGGCTCGCGCTGTTGCTGGGGCTTTGCGCGTGCCCCCCCGACCCGGCCCCGGCCGCCGCGGGACAACGCACTCTCTACCTCGGGACACAACCGGTCGGCACCATCCGCGAGGAGAATGCGGGACCGCAGCTGCAACGCACCAGCCGCCTCACCGGACACGCCGCGGACGAACCCGCGGTCACCCGCCTGTCCCTCGACCCGCGGGGATTTGTGCAAAGCGCACGCTACATGCGCTCGAGCGCGCGGGGCCACCGCAGCGTCCTGCTCGAACACCGGACGTTGACCGATCGCCTCTCCGGCGTTCAGGTCTCCCTCGCCGCCCCCGACCGCCCGGTGGTGTTGCTCGACGTGCTGCACCACGTCGCCCGCCCGGCCGCGCCCATCGACGTGCTGGTCGTGGATCTGGCCAGCGGGGAGCAGCTGCTGGGCCGTTTGTTGCCGCGGGCCGGCGGCGGGGTCGCCCTCGTCTCGGACACGGGGGTGCCCATCGCGCATGTCACTGCACCGACAGAACACGCCGCGGGCGTGCGACAGGGGCCGGGCGCCTTTGTCGAGGGGGCGGCGGGGGCCACCCCCGCGGTGCTGCACCCCGACGCCCCCGCGGTGCGCGACCACCACCGGCTCTGCCTCACCGGCATCGACCCCCGCGGGCTCGCCCTCGACGGGGCGGGACAGCGCGACCTCGGCGGCGGTTGCGTCGAGCTCGACCGCGACCACCACCCCCCCGCGGAGGCCTGGGGCCCGGTCACCGAGCTGTTCATCGAGCACGGCGACCCCACGGTGCAGCGCTTCGCCGCGACCCTGACCCGGGACCGCCCCGCGGCCACCGCGGTGGCGATGGCGGAGGCCATTCACCGATTGCTCGACACCAGCCAGGGCGGCGGCCCCCCGTCGGCGCGCGAGGCCATCGCCCGGCGGACGGGGGACTGTGACGACGCGACCGCTTGGTTGGTCGCGGGGTTGCGCGCGGCAGGGCTGACCGCCCGGCCGGTGGTCGGCTACCGCGCCCACGAGGGCCACTATGTGCCCCACGCCTGGGCCGAGGTCGCGCTCGACGGCGCCTGGTACGCGGTGGACGCGATGGTGCCCGGGCTGGGGGCGTTTTCGACCCATCTCAGACTGTTCGAGGGGCTCGGCGGCCCGCTCACCATGGGGCGGGTGCTGGGGCGGCTGCGCGTCACCCCCGCGGGGCCAGAAGGGGACAGGCGATGAGCGGTTCATTGGTTCTCGACGACGTCGGCCGGCGCTACGCCGACCGCTGGGCGGTGCGCCACGTGAGCGCGGCGTTGCAGCCCGGGCAGGTCACGGGCTTTTTGGGGCCCAACGGCGCGGGCAAGACCACCACAATGAAACTGGTGGCCGGCTTGCTCGTGCCCACCGAGGGCACCGTGCACATCAGCGGCGTGGACGTGGCCCAAGACCCCGAGGCGGCCAAGGCGCGCCTCGCCTACGTGCCCGACCGCCCCTACGTCCCCGAGCGGCTCACCGCGCGGGAGCTTCTGCATTACGTCGCGGGCCTGTTCGGTCTGTCCGGCGAGGTGGTGCGCACCCGCGGCCTCGACGAGCTGGCCCGGTTTGGCCTCGCCGGCCGCGAGGACGACCTGTTGCGCACCTATTCACACGGGATGCGGCAGCGGGCGCTGTTGGCCGCGTCGTTCATGCGACAGCCGGAGCTGTTGCTCATCGACGAGCCCATGGTCGGTCTCGACCCCGAGGGGCGCCGGCTGATCAAACGCATGCTCCGGCGCGCGGCCGAAGAGCAGGGCGCCTGTGTGCTCATGTCGACCCACACCCTCGACGTGGTGGACGAGCTCTGCGACCGCGTCCTGGTGATGAACCACGGCCGTCTGCTCGCCGACGGCACCGCCGCCGACCTGCGCGCCTTGGTCAACACCGAGCGCCCCGCGGACGTGACCCTGGAAGACGTGTTCTTTGCGTTGACGGAAGCTGCGGCTGACTAGAACACGTCTCAAAATCGCCATCGGCGCTTTCGAGCCGGGCCTGCTTCGCAGCGCATGGCGTCGATGGGGGTCTGCTCGTTCGGCGTACGTGCCGCCATTCCAGAGGAATGGCTTGAGCAACGCAAAGCGTTGCCACGCCTCACCCACGTCGGAAACCTGTGTCGTTTTGTTTGGGGGATCCGCCCGGTCGCTCCTGGCGCCCTCGCTCGGACTCCCCCCGCTTCTTCACTCCCTCGAACCCGCGACAGGCAATGTCCCGGCGATTTCGAGATGTGTTCTCGTGTCGAGCGACGAGACGCCCTTTGGGCGCTCGTCGTGGCCCTTTGAGCGCACGCGTCTAGGTTTTTGAGAACCGCTCTCATGTGCCCAAAGGACCCAGCGTCGGGGGGCCGCCCCTGGGTCAAGAAAAGTCTGCGCGGTTGTCGAGCATGAAGGTCAAGAGACATTGGCCGAGCTCTTGGTCGTGCATCTCTTGATAGTCCTGGTCGAGCTCTTCCCACATCTCGTCTTCGCCATCGACTTGCTCGAGGAGGCGCTCGACCTCGTCCTCGTCGCGGGGCACGTCCCCCTGGGGAAAGACCGACATCGCCTTTTTGAGCATGGACAGCACATTGTGGGCGGCGATTTCGCTCAACGCGGTGGCCAGCTCTTTGGCGTTGTAGCCCTGGTGATGGAAGAACTGGCTGAACCCGCCGTCTTGCAGTTCCATCTCGAAGTCCACCACCAACTTGACCAACGCTTCGCTGTCGGTGAGGTCATCCTCGTCGCGCCCGGACATGCGCTCCCACATGGCGTGGACGGCGTCGCGGGCATTTTTCGGGTCCACCGCGAGGATCTCATCCACGCTGGGCTTTTTTGTGCGCGCTTTCCCCGAAACCATCCATACCCCAAAGACGGTCGTCGCCGTCGGCACGTCGGGACCTCCCGGACCCCCTTGGATCCACCATACACAGGATCCCCTGGGGGGGGGCGGGTGAGGCAGTTCTTGGGGGATTTTTCGGTCGGCGCTATCGTTGGGCGATGCGTCAAACGCTGCGAAACGGCTTGGGCTTCGTGCTGCTCGTGGGTGGGTTGGTGTCGGTCGGGTGCGGCGGGCACCGCCAAGGTGACACGTTTGACAACGGCAAGGTCCGCTACCGCGCGCCCGATCCCGGGCCGGGGTGGAGCGAGGTGGTGGTGGACAACGCCGACGTCGCTTGGTTCGACGACGCCCACGCCGCCGCCCTCCTGCTGAACTCCCACTGCGAGGGCGTCGACGACGCGCCGTTGCAGGCGCTGACAAATCATCTGGTCATGGGCATGACCGATCGGGCGGTGGTGCGCCAAGAGACGATCATGCTGAGCGGTCGCGAAGCGATGGAGACCGAGATGACGGCCAAGCTCGACGGGGTGCCCCGGCACATGGCGATGCTGGTGCTCAAAAAAGACGGCTGCGTGTACGACTTGGTGCTGGCGGCCCCGCCGCAACACTTTGACACCGTGCGCGCGGGGTACCGCAATGTGAAGGCACGGTTCGACGTCGAGGCCCGGCCCGGTCGTTGACCTGACGCCGCTCAGATGCGGGGAACCAGGGTGACCACCTGGGTGAGGATGAAGTCGACCACCACGGTCATGATCGCGATGTTCACCACCGCGCGGGTGGTGGCCTTGCCGACGCCGGCGGTGCCAAAACCGCAGTTCATGCCCTCGTGGCAGCCGATCAGGGCGATGCCGAACCCGAAGAAGAAGGGCTTAAAAAAGCCCGCGGCGAAGTCGGTCATGCGAATCGTTTGCAGGGTGGTCTTGAAGAAGTACGTCATCGACAAATCAAACTGGAAATAGCTGAGCAGCATCCCGCCGATGATGCCCACGATGTCCGCGAACAACGCCACCAGGGGAATCATCAACGTCGCGGCGATGACCCGCGGCACGATCAGCTTTTTGATCGGGTCCGCCCCCAGCGCGCGGATGGCGTCGACCTGCTCGGTCACCAGCATCGAACCGATCTCCGCGGCCATGCCCGCGCCCACCCGGCCCCCGACGACCAACGCGGTGAACACCGGGCCCAGCTCGCGGACAATCGACAGGCTCGTCACCTTGCCCACGTACGGCACCGCGCCCATGGTCTGCAGGGTCACGCCGAACTGCAGCGCAAACACCAACCCGACAAACAACAGAATCAACACCGCGATCGGCATCGACTTGAGCCCGATCTGTTCACATTGGGCGACGACCTCGGTCCACTCCAACGGGCGACGCCGGACCGCCTTGACGAAGTCCATCGCCATGTCGGTCAGGCCCCCGACGTAGGCGATGCTGTCGATGGTCAGCTCGCCCACGAGCCGAAAGGGCTCGGTCACCGGATTGCGCGGGACCGCGGGCACGTCGCTCATGCGGTGATTGTCCCTTCGTCGGGCCTGGTCTGCCAAGCCCGGGGGCCAAAAAAAAAGCGCCACCCGTCGGGGTGGCGCGCTTTTCGGTCAGCGGACTGCGCCGCCGAGACTCACAGCGACTTGAGGAACGCGGCCAGGTCGGCCTTGTCCTGCGTGGTCAGGTGCGAGCCGTGGCCCATGAGGTCCTCGGCGACGTAGGTCTCGATCAAGTCCTCGAGGGTCTTGGCCCGGCCGTCGTGGAGGTACGGCCCGGTGTGGGCCAGACCGTGCAGCAGCGGGGTCGAGAAGCGGCTTTGGCTCTCCCGGCCGTCGTCGCTGTAGATCCCGGTGCCGACGTCGTGCGCGTTGCCGTCGGTGAAGTGCGCGCCGCTGTGGCAGGTCGCGCATTGGGTTTGCTCGTCGAAGAAGATCTCCCGGCCGCGGGTGATGCTCGCCTCGTCGGCGTTCATCGGGGCCGCGGGGGCGGGGATGGTGTCGATGAACGCGCTGAGGGCGTCGAGGTCAGGCGTGGACAGGCCGTTGCCGCCCATGCGCGACTGGATGGTGACGCTGTTCAGGTCGTTCATGTCGCGGAAGCTGTTGTCCCAGTGCAGGGGCATGGTGTCCATCAGGCCACCCCACAGGGCGGGGGTCTGGCGACGCCCCTCGACGAACTCCCAGCTGGTGCCGTCGGCCATGCCGCCGGGGTGGCAGCTCGCGCAGCTGATCGCCCCGCCCACGGTGAGGTCTTCGTTGACCGCGTGGAACAGGTGCCGGCCCCGGCGCACTTCTTCGGACAGCGGCTGACCCATGCGCTCGACGAGATGGAAGCGGGCGATCTCTTCGATCTCGAGACCCGCCCGGCTGCCGAGGGGGTTCCACTCGCCAACGCTTTGGTGTTGGCCGAGCGAGCTGTCCGCGGTGGTTTGCTCGACGTGGGGCACGGCGAACGCGACCACGTCATAGGTGAACTCGTTGTAGACGAAGGCGGTGGCGCCGTCGGGCGAGAGCACGATGGCGGAGGCGCCGACCCCGGCTTTGACTTCGCCCACCAGGGAGCGCTCGCCGTCGGCGAGGTTGGCTTTGCGGATGTACACGTTGCCCGAGCCACGGTTGACGATCAGCTCCAGCTTGCCGCCGTCGGCCAGGGCCACCGCGACGGGGGAGTTGATGCCCACGCCGTCGGTGATGTTGGTCTCGAGCGGGTTGATGGTGCCGGGGGCGCGGCCGGCTTCTTCGTTCTTGCCGAGCGGGTAGTTCGCGTCCCAGGCGCCGGGGCCATCGTTGAGGTGGGTGTCGGCTTCGACGTCCACACGCGTCACCGCGGGGATGACCGCGGGGTGATTGGTCGGGCCTTGGGAGTAGTAGGCCACGGTCTGGCCCGAGAAGTTGCCCCCGTTGAACTGCTCGGGGTCGTTGTTGCACTGCTGGTGCGGCACGACCACTTCGCTGTCTTGCGGGTCGACGGTGAGCGCCTCGGCTTGGTTGGCCGCGAAGTGCTCGTTCTTGGCCATCTTGAGCTGGACGTCACCGGTGTCGAGACCTTGGCGGACGTCGACGGTGCTCAGCTTGCTGTCCAAAAAGTGGCTGACGTAGACCTTGCCCGACGCGGTGCGCGCGAGACCGCGCGGGTGGGGAGCGTCCATGAGCACGCGCTCGCTGACCACCCCGGTGTCGTCGACGGGAATCTTCGCGAGCTCTTGTTGCCCGCTCACCGCCACCAAAAGGTGACCGTCCGCTTCGATGATGCCGAACGGGTCGCTGCCGACCTCGACGGTGGTCTGCACCGCGCTGGCGTTGGCGTCGAGCACCGACACGGTGCCGGCGTAGCGCGAGGTGACCGCGACGCGCCCGTCGTTCATCACGGTGAGGCGGTGCGGGTGCTCGTCGACCTCGACCTCGGAGATGACCGATCCGGTGTTGGCATCGACGGCGACCACACGGTTGTGGTCGGCCATCGCGATGTACAGCAGGTTGCCGTCAGCGCTGATGCCCATCGGGCCGGTCTGCGGGAAGGAGCCGGGGGCCACGCCATTGGTCGGCTCACAGGCGACCAGTGCGATGGCGGCCACCAGGCCGAGGACGGTGAAAACGCGTTTCAGCATTGAGTAAACCCCTTTGGAAACCCACCAAAAACGCTCGGACAGAGAAAACCCCGGCCCGAGGTGGACGCCCCCAGATTAGCACCGACTGTGCCATCTCGCCCGTCGATCCCCAGGCGGGCATCCGATGGAGAAAATCGCGGTTTGACGTCGTTCATGGCCATTCCATGCACCAGGCCGGTCAGGTTTCTTGGCGAGGGGTGTGACAAGTGTGTCGCGAGGCACAGGTTGCACACGACGCGGATGGCGCAGTTGGTCCATGCCGCCGCCCCCGGCGGCGCATCTGGGCCGGGTCGGGGGGGCTGACGGGCGCGTCACCCTGCTCAGCGGTCGTCGAGATCCGCCTGCAACGCGGCGCGTTGCGCTTCGGTCAACGCGGCCCGGTGCGCGTACGCGGCGAGGTCGGCGCCCAGCGCGACCGGGGCCTCGGGCCCGACGGGAAACGTCAGGTACTGCACGCTCGACAGGCGGTCTTCGCCCACCTGGCGCGGATCATACGTCGGCCGGACCTTGTCCCCCGCCGGCGTCTCGGCGAACAGGTGCTGCAACAACGGGAGATAGGCCCGGAGCAGGGCGTTGCGCTCCTGTTCGTCATCGATCTCGATGAGCAAGGTGCACCCGAGCTCGCCGTCGTCCCCGAGCAGTTCGTTGTAGGTGTCGAGCTCGTGCTGAATGTCTTTTTCCCGCACAATCTGCTCGGTCCGCATCATCTCCTGGACCTGGTACCGCACGGTGTCGCGGTTCTCGAACAGGAACGTCAGGTGCGGGCCCACGTGGATGCGGCGCACGCCCTTCACCGCCATCACCTGGGCGCGGGTCTGGTCCCGGGTCTCGCCGTAGGTTTGGTAGTCCACAATCTCACTGCGTTGCACCTTCTTCATCACTCGTCTCCGTCCTCTTCGATGGCGTGCGGGAAGCCGTCCTCGCGGTAAGCCCGGGCGAGGATGCTCATGGGGTGCATCGGGCGCCGCCCCGCATGTTGGCCGAACTGGGTCGCGGCCAACGGGCAATCGGTGGCCCAGACCTCGGCCTCGGCTTCTTTCATCTCGTCGAAGGACTTCTTGCCGATGCGTTGGCTCGCCTCAAACCCGTCGACCTTCATCGCGTAGGTCCCGTCGTGCCCACAACACTCCATCACCGTCACCGGCTTGACCCCGGGGATCTTGCGGATCAGGTCGCGCCCCTTGAACCCCACCGCCTGGGCCCGGAGGTGGCACGGCGCGTGGTAGGCGACCTTGTCGCCGGGCCGGCTCTTGAAGTCGGTGTTGAAGCGGTCTTCCTTGCGCAACGACCACAAAAACTCGCTGGGGTCCATGACCGCGTCGGCCACCTTTTGGGCCCGGGGCCGGTCTTCCTCGTCGAGGAGCTCGGGATATTCGCGGCGCAGCATCATCGCGCAGGTGGGGTTGATGGCGAGCACCTTTTGGCCCGCGTCGACGTAGGGCTCGAGCACGTCGAGGTTCTTTTTGGCCTGACGCTTCAGGCTCTCAATGTCGCCGTGTTCCCACGCGGGCATGCCGCAGCAGACCAGCCCTTCGGTGCAGTTGCATGTGACCTGGTTGCGCTCGAGCACCTCGAGGGTGTCTTTGCCGATCTCGGGCTCGTTGTGCTCGACGTAACAGGTCTGAAACAGCACCGCCTCTCCCCCGTCGGGGGCCGAGACCTTGCCCTGGCCTTGGGCCCAGGCGGTGAAGCTCTTGCTCGCGAACACCGGAAGCTCTTTGTCGCGGTGCACGCCGACGACCTTCTCGAAAAAGAACCGGTGCAGCCCCACACGATTCATGACGTTGACCAAGCCGAGGGAGGCGCGCGCGGACTTGCCGGCGAAGTCGGGGTCTCCGAGCACGCGGTCCTGCAGGGTGAACCCTTCGCGTTTCTTTTTCTGGGCCACATACCGGTGGACGAGCTTGGGGAAGTCGAGTTGGAACTCGTGGTTGTCCCGCGGCGTGTAGGGACATTGGACCTCACACAGCTTGCACTGGAAGCAATGGTCCATCACCGCCCGGGTCTCGTCGGGCTTGATTTGGCGGACGTCGCCCTCGTATTTGTCGTCGACCAGCGAGAACAGCGTGGGGAAGCTGTCGCAGTACTTGAAGCACATGCGGCAGCCGTGGCAGACCTCGAACACCCGCTCGATTTCTTTTTGCAGGGCCTCGGCGTCCCAGTACTTGGGCTCGCTGGGGTCGTAGCAGAGCCCGTCGGTGGGCTGGTAGGAGATGTTGCCTTCGCTCATCACGCCTCCGCCGCACCCGGGCGGCAGAAAAAAGCAGCGACCAGGTCGCTGCTTTTCGGATTCCTGTGACCCGTGGGGGTTACATGTCGTCGAGGAGCTGCTGGAAGCGGCCCGCGTGCGACTTCTCGGCTTTGGCCAAGGTCTCGAACCAGTCGGCGATTTCGGAGAAGCCCTCGTCGCGCGCGGTCTTGGCCATGCCCGGGTACATGTCGGTGTACTCGTGGGTCTCGCCGGCCACCGCGGCCTTGAGGTTCTCGCCGGTGTCGCCGATGGGCAGCCCGGTGGCGGGGTCGCCGACCTTCTTGATGTAGTCGAGGTGGCCGTGCGCGTGCCCGGTCTCGCCCTCGGCGGTCTCCCGGAAGTTGCTGGCGATTTGGGGGTAGCCCTCGACGTCCGCGACCTTCGCGAAGTAGAGGTAGCGGCGGTTGGCTTGGGACTCGCCCGCGAAGGCGGCCTTCAGGTTGTCGAGCGTTTTGGAGCCTTTGAGTTCGGCCATGGTGTCCTCCTAGACGTCAGATGCCAAAAAGGGATCGTTGGCCACATACCGTCTGTTGGCCGAGGTGAAAACCTGATCTGGAGGGCCGGCATATGGCCGGCCGGGCTCGCACCCCCCAAGAAAAAGCGCACGCCCCCAGGGCGTGCGCGCAGACCTCGTCGAGAGGGCCGCCGGCGTCAGCGCCGCCGGGCCTTCTTTTTGGTCTTCTTCTTGGCGGTCTTTTTCTTGGCCAACTTCTTGGCCGTCTTCTTCTTGGTGGTCTTTTTCTTGGCCGTCTTCTTCTTGGCGGTCTTTTTCTTGGTCGCCTTCTTGGCCGCCTTCTTCTTGGTGGTCTTCTTGCCACCCTTCTTCTTGGTCTGGGTCTCCGAGAAGCTCGGGATGCCGCGCAGCACCCGGGCCTGGCGCACCGTCTGGTGGCGCACGCCCAACTTCTCCGCCAGCTCGGTGTCGGTGTACTTGCCGAGCGGCTGCTTATCCCAGTTGATGCCACGGAGGGCGCTCTTGCGCAGCAAGCCACGCTCGCGACGCCGGCGCGCGGCCCGAACCGCCTCAGCGCTGCACTTCAGCTGCTTGGCCAATTCCGCGTCGCTCTTTTTGGTCTTGAGCACCTTGTCCCAGTTGATGCCCTTGGGCTTGCGCGACTTATCGATATCACTCACGAACACACCTCTTTCCGGCACCCGGCCGATCGGGTTCATCGCAATGATATTGCGATTTTTCCAGCCCAATGCAAGTGCTAAGGCACATTGATCCAGGATCATTCCCAGGCGGCTCCTCGGGCCTGTCTGCGGCCGGAATACCTGGAAAAATCGCCCTCAACGCCACTGCATTGGGTCCTACTGCGCCGGGGTGGTGTGGCGGGACAGCCACCCGAGCACTTCGCGATGCCATTGCACGGAGTTTTGGGGCTGGAGCACCCAGTGATTTTCATCCGGGTAGTACAAAAGCCGGCTCTCGATGCCCCGGCGTTGGAGGGCGTTGAAGGTCATCAGGCCCTGCTCCAGGGGCACCCGGTGATCGTTGAGCCCGTGGATCACCAACATTGGGGTCTTCCATTTCTTGACCAAATTCGCGGGGTTATGCTTTTCGTGGGCCTTGGGGGCGTCAAAGTAGGGACCGCCGTGTTCCCACTCCGGGAACCACAGCTCTTCGGTGGCGTAATACATCGCGCGTTGGTCAAAGATGCCGTCGTGGTTGACCAGACACTTGAACTGGTCGGGCCACGCCCCCGCCACCCAATTCACCATGTAGCCGCCGTACGAAGCGCCCAATGCGCACGCATTGCCGCCGTCCACCCAGGGGTACTTTTTTGTCACCGCCGAAAGTCCCTTTTTGAGGTCTTCGAGGGGGGCGCCGCCCCAGTCCCCGGTGATGGCGTCGGTGAACTTCTGCCCGTACCCCACCGACCCGTGGAAATCGATCATCACCGTGGCGTAGCCGGCCCCGGCGAACACCTGGGGGTTCCAGCGGGTGTGGAACCGGTTGGCGAACGAGCCCTGCGGGCCCCCGTGGATCAAAAACGCCAGGGGGCGCTTGGCCGCGCCATCGTGACCAGGGGGCGAGAACACCCAGCCGTACACCGTGTCGCCTTTGGCCCCCTTGAAGCTGAACTGTTCGTACGCGCCAAACTGGAGCGCGCCCAGCCGCTGGTCGTTGACATGGGTGGCGGCCGCGGCCCCGGTGCCGTCGAGCGCGGCCGACCAGACCTCGTCGGGGTGGGCGAGGTCGTTGCGCAGGAACCACAAACGGTCCGCGGTGGGGGCCAATGCCGTGTGATGGCCGCCGGACAGGACTTTTTGGACCTGACCGGAGGCGACATCGACCGCGAACACCGGCTTTTCGCCCGTGTCGTAGGCATTGACGAACAGGGTCTTCCCGTCTGCGGAAAACACCATCTCGGACACCGAGCGGTCCCACTTGGCGGTCAGCGGCCGCACGGTCTTGTCCGCCCAGTTCATCAGGTGGATGACCATGCGGTCGGCCTCAAACCCAGGGCGCGCCATGGCCACGTAGGCCAACGTGTTGCCGTCGGGGGAGAACACCGGGGCGTCGTCCCACGCGGGGTTGGCGGTGAGCTTTTCCGGCGGGGCCGGGCTTTGCAGCGACGCGTGGTACAGGTCGTAGTTGGTCGACCAGGGCTCCTTTTTGTCCGCGGCGCCGTCTTTGGCCACAAACACAATGCCGTTGCCGTCCGGTGTGAACACGAACGCCTCCGGGCCGTGCCACGGCTTGGGGGGCACGTCCGCGTCCAGGCCCACCGTGACCCGCACCGGCGCGGCTTCGCCGGTGAGGTTCACCCGGAACAGCTGTTGCCGGCGACCGTCCTTCCAGGTGTCCCAGTGCCGCACAAACACGCGGTCGTACACCATCCCGGTGGCGCCCTGGGCGCGCTCCTCGAGGCGTTTCTGGGTGCAGGCGAGGTCGGCGCAATCGACGAACACATCGACGATCACCACCGCGCTCTTGCCGTCGGGGGCCAGGCGGTAGCCCTGGATGCCGACCGGCAGGTCCGTGACCTGCACCGGCTCACCCCCGGCGAGGGGAACCGACCAAATCTGACTGGATCCGCTGCGGCCGGATTGGAAAAAGACCGTCGCCCCATCGGGGCTGAACGCGGGCGTTCCCGCCCCCTTGGGGTGAAAGGTGAGCTGTCGAACATCCCCGCGGTCGACGTCCAGCACCCACAGCGTGCTCGCGTAGCCCGAGCGGTCTTCTTTGAGGGTCCGCCGCCCGTACACCACGGACTTTCCATCCGGGCTCGGCACCGGAGCGCCGACCCGGTCGAGGGCGATCAGGTCGTCCGCGCCGAAGGGGTGGGGGGCGCCGAGGTCCGGCTCGGCGGGTACGAAGCGGGGCGGCGCCTCGGCCGCGGCGGGGGCCGCCCCCGCCGGCGCGTCAGCGGCGGGGGTGTCCGTCGCTGGCGCGGGGTCGTCCTTGGGGGCCGCGGTCTGACACGCGGCGCCGGTGAGGAGGGCAAAGAACAGGGCAAAGCGGTGGAGGTTGCGCATGCGCGCGACACTACCAACCGCCTTGCCCTTGTCGAGGGTCAGTCGTCGTCGGTGCGCCGGCGCTTGGGCGGCGGGGGCGCGTCCTTCGGGACCAGGGGACGGCCGCTGACCACGATGCACCGCTCGTACAGCATCACGCCGAATCCATTGACCTTGTGTTGGACCTCGACGGTGACGTTGGCGAGACCCACCGCGTGTTCGTCGTAGCCCAAGGCCGCTTCCATGGCCGCGTCGGTGGTGCCGACCCCCGTCTGGATGTTGATGAAAGGGATGTACTCGTCGCACGAGCTTCCCCACACGCGTTCTTCCCGGAGCTTGAGCGACTCACGGGGGGTGTCCCCGAGGTAAGTCGAGCCCGACATCGACACCGGGACCCGCTGGGTCGCGGCGCAGCCGACGAACGATGTGGCCACGAACGCGAGCAGCGCGCCGCTTTTGAACCGTGTCATCTGCGCCCTCCTCACGGCAACATGTTGGGGGCGCCTGGGGTCACCGCACACACCGCCCAGTCGTCGTCGGCCACGTCGGTGTCGTTGCCGTCGGGAAGGCGACAGATCGAGCCCGGCGTCGCGTTGTTGTCCTCGGCGGTGGCGGGGGTGCCCTCGTGCAGGTCACCGTACACCGACGAGGTCAGCGACCCTTCGTAGGCCAGGGCGTCGAGCACGGTGCCGCTGCCGTTGTCGTAGAGGACCACGCCGTCCGGGGCGCCGTTTTGCACGTTGTCCTGGGCGCCGGCGAAGGCGATGGTGAGCGCGGTGCCGGGCACGGTGGCGAGCAGCGTGTTGCTTCCGACGACGAGGAATTGGCCGCTGGCGAGCGAGCCCGCGGGGGCCAACGAAATGTTGTTGTATTCGCTCTGGTTGCTGCCGTTGACGAGCACCAGCTGCACATCGGTGAGGTCCACCGGCGCGCCGGTGCCGTTGTAAATCTCGATGAACTCATTGGTGTCCCCGCCCACTTGGTCGTAATCGACCTCGTTGATCACCAGGTGTTGGGCCCCTTGCACCAGGAGGACGTCGACGTCGATGGGCGTGCCCGCGGGACCGGCGACCTCAATCGTGCCCACGGTCCCCGAGAGGGAGCCCGCGGCGAGGCTGAAGGTCGCCGACAGCGCGTCCCCGGCCACCGCGACGGTGGCATCGAGGGTGCCGAGGTCGGGGGTGGACGGGGTGAGGGTCAACATCATGCCCGCGGCCGGCGCCGGGTGGGTGAAGGTGACGGTGAAGTCTTGGGTGGTGTCGACCAACACGTTCGCCGGGTTGGGGTCGACGGCGGTGAGCTCGGGGATCGCGGCGGGGTCGAGATTGACCACCTGCGCGGTGACGTCGAGGCCGTCGAGGCTGGCGGTGATGGTGGCGGTCCCGGTCAGCGCGGTGGTCACGATGTCGATCACCGCTTCTTGGTTGCCGGCGGGGATGACCACCGTGGTCTGCGCGGGGCTGGCCACGGTGTCGTCGTCGGTGGACAGGGTCACGGTGGTGTCGTTGCCCGGCTCCCGGGTGAGGCGCAGGGTCAGCGGCGCGCCCAGGGGGGCACCGGTGGTGTCCGGCCGTTGGTAGACCACGCCAGGCACGAACGCGTCGAGTTGGGCGTCGCCAAAGGTCACGTAGTCCGCGCCCAACGCTTCGACCTTGAGGTTGCTGTTGCGCCAGGGGAGCGGGCCCGCGATGGCGTTGAAGTTCTCGCCCACCTGGGGGGCGGGGGTGATGGTGTACAGCAGGTTGTCGACGTGAAAGCCGTTGTCGATGGCGAACTCGCCCGCCCCGGCGTCGTTGTCCCCGGGGCCCGGATCCGGGGCCGCGTCGGTCACGGCCACGTCCTGAACCTCGACGAACAGCGACTCAAACGGGCTGTCCCCTTGGTCGACCAGGGCCTGGGTGGCCTCGGCGGGGGTGATCACCCGGGGGTCGAGCGCCGGCCCGGTGCCTTTCACCGCGTAGGTGGCGAAGCCGAGCTGGACCTGGCCGAAGAACAGCGACGCGCTGGCCGACACAATGTCAATGCGGTCCCACAAGGCCACGTCGGTGGGCATGTCGTTGGTGTACACGAACACGCCACTGCTCTCGGGCCCGATGTAGTCATCCGAGTCCGGGTCCATCTGGGCAAAGAACCCGTTGTAGATGATGCCGGTGACCACGAGGTCGTTCACGCTCACCACCGCCCCGCTGGCGGCGAAGCTTGGGTCGGTTTTGACGTCGTACACCGTGACCGGGCAGCCCTGGGCGCCGGGGTTGGGGGCGTCGGGACACGCGTCGCAGGCGTTGCCCCGGCCATCGCCGTCGTCGTCGGCCTGGTCGACGTTCATGTCGTCGGGGCAGTTGTCGTTGTAGTCGCGCAAGCCATCGCCGTCGGCGTCATAACCGTCGACCGGGCTGCAGGCGAGGCTGTCCTGGAGGGTGGGGCAGGGGTCGCAGGCATCGCCCACGCCGTCGAGGTCCACGTCGGACTGGCCCATCAAGTTGTCCAGGGGGCGCCGCGGGTTGAACACCGTCGGGCAGTTGTCGGCCGCGTCTTCGATGCCGTCCCCGTCCATGTCGTTGGCCATGCTCATCCCGTTGTAGTTGTTGGAGCCGAGCACTTGGTCGCCGGACTCGGTCCGCGCCGGCAAGCAGGTGGGCTCGTCGGTGGGCGTGCCACACGCGAACAGCTCGTAGCCGAACCCTTCACCCGCGATGAGCAGGTCGTTCAGGCTCATGCCCGTCTCCCGCTGGGCGCACACCCGTTTGGTGGTGCCGCACACGTCGAGCTCGTCGCAGCCGGCCTCGAGGGCGTTCACCACCGTGGTGTTGCCGCTCAGGACCTCGCCCCCGCGCAACACGAGCGCCACCTCGGCCTCGGTCGCGTTCAGCACCGCGCGGAAGGGTCCCGCGGCGTTGGGGGCAAAGATCGCGATGTCGGCCACGTGCCCGGTCTGGAGCAGGCCGATGGCGTCCGCGAGCTCGAGGGTCGCGGCCGAGCCAAACGTGGCCATGCGCCACAGTTCCTCGTCGGTGAGCACGCCGCCGAAGTTGTTGGTGTTGAGCGCGTCGGCGCAGGCGAGTTCGCGCAGCATGTTCATCGAGCCCGACGGGAGCCAGTCGGTGCCGAGCCCGATGACCACGCCCGCCGCCTTGTACAGGGGCACGGACGCGGTGTCGCCGTAGAGGGCGACGTTGGAGCGCGGGGACCAGATGAGCTTCATGCCCTCGTTGGCCATGGTCTCGACGTCGGGGGGCAAAAGACCGACCCCGTGGATGAGCGCGGTGTTGCCGCCCAGAACGTCCCCGCCGCCGGGGGCGCCGTTGAGGCACAAGAACTCGTTGCGCGCCTGCAGGTTGATGCCCTCGGCCACGTGGGGGGTATAGGCGTCGACGGTGGGCGCGTTGGGGATGTTCGGGTAGCCACAGCCTTGGTCGGGGGTGAACACCTCGCCGCCGTTGTCGCCCAACGGGAACGTATCGTACAGCACGTTGGGCTGGCCCACGTCGGTGGCGTCGCCCCGGTCGATGTTGCGCATGAAGCCAGGGGCCGAGCCCGAGCCGTTCACCGAGGTCGCGCCGGACAGCACGAAGCGCAGCTCGCCCACCTGCTTTTCCGGGTTGTCCGCGCCCCCGCCCGGCTCAAAGATCTCCGGGTGGTTGCCGTTGCCCTCGCGCCAGTCGTGGCGGTGCTCCCACCGCAGGGCCGGGCTGATGCCCGCGCTGCTCGCGACCCAGGGTTCGCCGTTCATCCAGCCCATGTGGTCGTGGGCGTTGATCAGGCCGGGCGACACCGAGGCCCCCGGGCACAGGATCTGGGTCGCGTCCGCGACCCGCGCGTCGTCGTTGCAGGCGCACCCCACACACGCGATCGCCCCGGTGTCGTCGACGAGCACGCCGCCGTCTTCGATGACCTCTTGCGGCCGGAGCAGATTGCCGGTGATGAAGGTGTAGCCGTTCGTCCCGGTCGACACCGCACACACATCCGCGCCCGGGTCGGTGGCGGGCGCAATCGCATTGTCACACACGGTGGTGACCACGGTGTCGCCGTCGCCGTCCCCGTCCCCGTCCCCGTCTCCGTCGCCGTCTCCGTCGCCGTCCCCATCTCCGTCGCCGTCGCCGTCGCCATCTCCGTCTCCGTCGCCGTCCCCATCTCCGTCGCCATCACCGTCGCCGTTGCATCCTGCGGGGTTGTCGCCGCAGTCGACCACCCCGCCGGTGGTGCACTCGCAGATCTCGCAGCCGTCGTCGCTGGTCGCGGTCTCTCCCACGGCGAGCTCCTCGCCGTACACAAAACAGGGCTGATCGCCGGGGCAACCCGCCACAAAAAGAACCGCCAAGATGGCCACAAATCCGGTCAGTACACGCATGAATCCTCCACGCGCGAAGCCTAGACCGTGAATGCCGACTCCGCATCACCCGACGGGGATGCGGCCCTGAAATCATCTGACGCGGTGCGCTTACGTGTTCACACCGCGCCGATCAGAACTGGACGCCCACGAACCCCTGGACCGTGTACGCGAACTGGGCGTTCAAGAAGCGGGTATTCACCCGTTGGCCGTTGCCCAGGTCGCGCCCCCGGCCGGGGAGGTTCGGATCCTGCGCGTGGTTGAACGCCCCAAAGGGCAGCAGGAAGCCACCCTGGATCATCGTGTAGAGGCCGTCATCGGAGCCGTAGAACGCCTTGCCATCAAACTCGAGCCCCATCGGCAGGTACTGGCCGGGGGTCGAGTTCGCGAAGATCGCCTGGCTGTAGATCATGTCGCCGCGCACCCCGATGTTGGGGGTGAGGTAGTAGCTGATGTTGGGCTTGACGTACCAAGCGTCGGTCACGGTCCCCATCACCTCGCGGAACAGCAACAAGTCGACGTTGTAGCCGGGATCGAAGCGGAAGTTGGTGATGTTGTTGTCGACGTTTTCGCACTCGCCCTCTTCGTTGTAGCTGATGCACTGGCCGTACTGTTTGCCGTCGAAGTCGCCTTGCTGCGGATTCTGGTTGATGGTCGAGCGCAGGCCGAACCCGGGGGCGTCGTCGCCGGTGGCCACGCCGCCGTCAAAGCCGACCACCAAGCTGTCGTTGAGGAAGGTGTAGCTCGACTCGAACGCCGCCCCGCCCTGGATGATCCACAGCGGGAGGTCGTTGCCCTGGGCGTCGACCAACGCTTCGTCGACGGCGTTGATGCCGCCGCTGGTCACCGAGGTGTTGGCCACATGACCGACGATGCCGACCATCTCGGCCTCAAACTTGAACTTGTACCACTGGAACAACAACCAACCGGACGCCACGCCCACATTGGCATTGCGTCGCACATAGCTGCCGATCGTGGCCGGCGACAGCGGGTCACGCGCCGCGTACCAGTCCGGGATGTCGTAGTCCTGCCGACGGTAGGCGCCGAACACCCCGCCGTTGATCACCGGCCAACCCGTCTTCAGCTGGGCCGCGATGTCCTCGGGGCTGTCGCGCTTGACCACGGTAAAGATGAAGGTGTGCACGTCGTCGCGGGGATCGAGGTTGTAGCGCTGCCCTTGCTCGGCTTGGAAAAACCCGATGTTGCCGTCGCCGCCCGCGCCCGCGCCGCCGCCGCGGCCCACCGGCCCCGCCGACGAAATCGAGTAGCCGGGGACGAGGTAGATGCCTTTGATGCGGGTGGCGAACAGGATTTGGTCGGCGTTGTCGCCGAAGTCGTTGTCAATGCCATTGCCGTCGTTGACCAGCAGCCCGAGGCCGAAGTTCTGGGGTTGGCGGCCGACCCGGAGTTGACCGAAGGGGGTCATGATCTCGGCCCACAACCGACGCAAACGAATCGGGTCCCAGAAGGTGTTCAGCCCTTCTTGGGGCACGTTCTGGGAGGCGGCGAACAACGGCAGCGGCAGGGTGGGGTTGTTGGCGAAGCCGGGCTTGGACTCGGGGGTGGACCCGAGCACCAAGTTGTCGAACACATCGAGGGTCGAGCGGATGCGGATGTCTTCGGACACGTTGAGGGTGGGCTCGAGGCGCAGCCGCATGTTCATGGTGAGGTGGGTGTTGGTGTCCTCGGGGTCGACCTCGCACAATGTGCCTTCAAAGTCGTTGTCGTCGCATCCGTTCTCGCCGTCGAAGGGCCGGTACAGGGTCGGCGTGGGCGCGCCGGAGGTGCCGCGGCCGAGGATCGGATCGTAGGTCCCGAGGCTGAGCCGGTTGAACAGGTCGATGCGCGTGCGGAAGTAGCCGTTGATCTCGAGGAAGTTGAGCTTGGGTTTGACCTCTTCGACCCAGCGCTCTTCTTCCCATTCGATCTTCGCGGCGCGCTGACTCGCCGCGTCGCGCGCGGCGGCGTCGAGGTCGGCCTCGAGCTGTTCTTTGAGCTCGGCCTTGAGCTCTTCTTTCAGCTGGGCCTTCAGTTGCTCGAGGTCGGCGGGGGTGTCCTCGGGCGGCGGGGTGTCCTTCTGGGCGCCGGGGCCCGGCTTGGCCGGCGTGGGCGTGCCGGTGGCGTCGAGCGGGGGGGTATCGGTGGGCAACGGCGGCGTGTCGTCACCGGCGGGGGGCGCGTTGTCGACGGCGTTGTCGGGCTTTTGCTCGTCGGTGGTCGGCGCCGCGGCGGAGGCGTCCGCGGGTGCGTCGGGCTTTTTCTCGTCGGAAGCGGGCGCCGGCTTGTCCCCATTGGCTTTGTCTTGGGGGGGCTTGGCGGGGGCGGTGCCCTCTTGGGGCGCCGGCTTTTTGCCTGCGTCGGGGGTCTGCGCGGTGGCGGCGCTGGCCAGGACCAGCGGGAGGGCCAGGCAGGCCAGCGAACGGACGGTGGGTTGCACGGTGGATAGCCTCCCGGTGCGACAAAAAGTGTCGAACGGTCGGCGGGTTACACCGTCATCGGGCGGACGTAAAGCCCACCGTTTCCAATCTGTGGGGCTAGCCCGCGGTCTGTTTGATCCGGCGCCGCTCCAGGGCGGCGAGCAGGGCGATGCCGTCCTCTTCGTGAACGAGACAGACGCGCACCAGGCGTTCCTCGTCGCGCAGGATCACCCCGCGGGTCTCGACCAACACCGGCGGCAGGCTGAGCAAGCCGATCGAGCCGAGGCTCAGACGCAACCGATCCTTCACGTGAACCGGGACATCGACGGGCACGGTGGCTTCGCCGCCATGGGTCAGAAACGAAATCTCGCGCAACAGGTCGTCGCGGTCATGGAACCTCGACGACACCGGGATGAACGCGTGCTCTTGCAGGCGCGCTTCAAAATCCACCACCCGGCCCTCGGCGAGCTCGCGCAGAAGGATCGCCACCGGGTGCTGCGCGTCCTTGAGCCGCACCTGCACCCCCGCGGACAAGCGCGCCAGGTCTCCCCGGGCGGGGCGCCGTCCGAGCACGACCACGGGCAAATCGAGGGTGCGGCCGCGCGGGCCCAGCCGCAACGAGAGGGTCACGCACTCGCCGAGGCGGAACGACAACCGGGTCGGCACAAACGCGGAGCCTTCGCCGAGGTCTTGCAAGAGCGTCGTCGGGTCATCGACCCGCATGAACACCCGGCGCATGATTTCGTCTTGTCCCATCGATCACCCCCTTACCGGGTTCCCCACGCGATCAAAACAAGGGAGAAGATATAGCACATCCCGCATGTAGGTAAGTGTAGTCGAATTCCCGAGATCGGCGCAACCTCGTGCGTTCGCACCCGATCCTGGTATTGTCTCCCCCCTCCACCGGATCACACGGAGCGCGCATGCACAAAGACCCAGCACTCTTGGCCGCCTACCGCCGCGGAGAGACCGAGGCCTACGAGGCGCTCTACCGTGAATACGCGATCCAAGTGCAACGGTTCTTGGCCGGGGGCTTCACCTTCGTGAGCCGCGGCCGCACCTGCCGCTACCGGGGCAACGCCGCTGGCATCGACGCCGACTCCATCGTGCAAGAGACCTTCGCCCGGGCGTTCGCGGCCAGCACCCGGCGCAACTACGACGGCGAGCGGCCGTTCCGCAACTACCTCTTCTCCATCGCGAAGAATCTCGTGCTCCGGGAGTTCCAGCGCCGGGAGCGCGTGCTGTCCGTCGAGCAGAACGAAGAGGCCACCGACGCGCTGGCCCAACGCGCCAACGAAACGTGGATGACCTCGCAGGAGCGCCGCAACCCCGAGTCCAATGTCGCTGAAGACCAGCTCATGGCCCTCACCCGCGGCTTCATCGCCGAGCTCGGCGACGAGGAAAAGGACTTCTTCGCCAAACGGTTCGCCCAAGGGCTGACCCAAGAGGCCACCGCCTCGGCGATGGACGTCACCCGCGCGCGGGTGAAGCTCCTCGAAAAGAACCTCCGCCGCCGCTTCTTGGTACGGCTCCGGGAGAACGGTTACTTCGTCGGGTACGAGCCCCAACCCCGCTGGTCGCGCGAGAAGAACGCCGCCTGATCCGCCCCGCGCCGTCGCGTCCGGCGGCGCCTCACGCCACCTCTTTGAGCACCGCCATCGCCCCATGGTGGAACACGCGCCGAAAGGCGCGGATTTTGTCGTTGTCGCGCGTGGGGTGAACGCGGTTGGTGAGCAGCACAAAATACGCGGGCCCCACCTCGCTCTGCCCGTCCAGCCACAGCGAGGTCCCGGTGAAGCCCAAGTGGCCCACCCCGGCGGCGGACAACACATCGCCGGTCGAGCCCCCGGGGGTGGGCCGATCGAAGCCGAGGCCCCGCTCGCCGGGGGCGGCAGCGAACTCGCGCAGCACGTCCGTCCACGCCGCGTCCGTCCGGCGTCCGCAGACCACGTCCAGCAGCGCGCAGGTCGCGCGCTGCACGTCGCCCAAGGTGCCGAACAATCCCGCGTGCCCGGCGATGCCCCCCATGGCGAAGCAGTTGTCGTCGTGGACCTGGCCGCGCATCACCCGGCCGCGCCACCCGCAGCGTTCGGTGGGCGCGCAGGCCGAGATGCGGGGCACGTAGCCCTGCTCAAAAATCGGCACGTAGCGCAGGGTGGTCTCCCCGTAGGCGGCCCGGGCCGCGTCGTCGAACACCCGGTCGAGCCGCTCGCCGAAGCGGTCTTCGAGCAGCGCGCCGAGCGCGATGAAGCCGATGTCGGAGTACAATGTATGTGCATCGGGCCGCGCGTCGGGGACCACCGCCTGGGCTGCGTCGACGACGGTGCGCCGCCCGGGGAGCAAGCCGACTTGGCGGCGGCTCATGGCCTCCTCGAACAGCGGGCGCCAGCCGGGCAGTCCCGCCCGGTGGGCGAGCACGTGGCGCACCGTGACCCCCGGCCAGCCGGGCCAGGGTTGTTCGTCGAGGGCGAGGCGGCCGTCGGCCACGGCCATGGCGCTGAGCAAGGTGGTGCTCAGGACTTTGGTCAGGCTCGCGAGGTCGAACACCGACTCGGCCCCGGTGTACACCCCCTGTTGGCCATCCTGGCCGAGGTGGCCGGCGAACCCGAAGCGGTGCACCCCGGGGGTGCCGCAGGCGCCGGCAAGCGCGGGGGCGACCCCGTCGGCGTGGCCTTCGTCGAGCAGGTCGGTGAGGGTGGTCATGGCGCGAGGGCCAGCCCGCGCAATGTGCCTGTGTGCAACGTGACAGGATTCCCGACGGGGATGGCATAGTTGGGGTGCTCGTGGCCGAAGGGCAACCCCGCGATCACCGGGATCCCGAGAGGGGCGAGCCGTTCGCGGCAGATGTCGAGGGCGGCGATGGCGGGGGCGCGGGGGGTGGCCGCGTCGTCACACCCGGTGAGGTGCCCGAGGGCGACGCCGGCGACCCCGTCGAGCACCCCGGCGGTGAGCAGCTGGGTCCACATGCGGTCGAGCCGGTAGGGGCGTTCGCCCACTTCTTCGACGCAGAGGATCGCGCCGTCGAGGGCGGGGAACCACGGGGTGCCGACCAGGTGGGTGAGCACGCAGAGATTGGCGATCATCGCGGGGCCGGTGACCGACGCCCCTTCGCACAGCGTCGCCGTGGCGGGCAGCGAACGGTCGGCGAGGTCATCGTCGAGAACGGCGCAGAGGTGGGCGAAGGCGGCCTCGGTCTCGGTGCCGACGGACGTGGCGAGGGGCCCGTGGATGGCGCGGCCGGGGGCGTTTTTGAAAAAGCGGGCGAACAACGCGGTGTTGTCGGAAAAGCCAACGTAGGTCTTGTCGGTGACAAACAGCTCGTCGTCGAGCAGGGGCAGAAGACGGGTCAGACCGTAGCCGCCCCGGGCGGCCCAGATGATGTCTGCGTCGGACGCGAACGCCTCGCGCAACTCCTGGGCCCGGGCGGCGTCGTCCCCATTGAGGAAAGGCTGGGGGCCGGGCCGCGGGGGGGAGGGGGCGTCGACGACGAAGCCAGCGGCTTCGAGCCGGGTGACGCCCCGCGCCAATGTGTCTTCATCGAACGGGCTGGAGGGGGCGACGATGCGCACCCGGCCACGCGCGGGTGCGACGCTCATGTCGTGGCCTCAGCCGGTCGACGGTCAGCGACGTTTGCGGGCGAGCACGTCTTCGAGGACTTCGGACGCGACGCGCCGGGCCATGTCCTCGTCGCCGAACACGCTGAACGCCTCTTCGTAAAGGGCGCTGGCGAGCTCGCCGATGGTGGTGTGCACAGTGGTGGGGTCGGTTTGCGGCAGCATGATGGCCTCCGTCGGTTGATGCTCTTTGTTAGAGCAACAACGGTGCCATCGGTTGCACGGGCGCAGTGGCATGCGGTGCCGTCGCGGATCTGCCCGGTGGGGCGCCACAGAATTGTGTCACCACGGCCACGGTGTGTGGCCAGACCGCCGCGTTTTTGGCGGTGAGATGGCCACGTGCCGCGACGAAATCGACCGGCCACTGGATGAACTGCGCCACCAGATGTCATGCGGCCTCACCTCATCTGCGGCGGAAAAAGGAAAACTCCTGGCAGATGTCCTGCGCGAGCCGTTCGAACGCGCTGGGGCCAAAGATGTGGCGGTATTCCTCACCGTGCGCCCGCGCCCACGCCTGCAGGTAGGCGGTCAGCTCCTGGGCGTCCTTGGGCTCGTCCCCGACCACGGGCGCGCCTTCTTCGCTCACCGGGGGCGGCTCGTCCGCGTCGGGGGCTTCGGGCAGCTCCACCGCCCAATCGGGCATCTGGGTCAGGACCACCGATTGGCCCTTGAGCCAGTCCAGGATGTGTCGGTGCAACAAGACGTCTCGAAACGCGAACCATCTTTTGCGCTCGTCTGGCACACGGCCGACGGTGTCCTTGAACCGCCGGAACGCCCCCTTGCCCACGATCGCGTCCTGGAGCTGCTGTTGCAGGCTGGGCATCTTCACCGACTCGATGAACTGCTCCATCATCCGGTATTGCTCGCGGCTGGCCACCGGCTCGATGGGCAGATAGCGCAGGCCATCCTGCGACACGCTGTGCACGCGCGCCTTCTCCGGCCCGGAGGTCGACAGCACCAAGACCTCGCCGCTTTCGCGGTCCAGAAACGACCGCACGTCGGGGGCGTGGTTTTCGAAGGCCGCTTCCAGCGCGGCGTAGTCGATCTGGATCCCGCTCATCGCCCGTCCTCCGCCGGCGTGCCCCCGCTTGTAACCATCCGAAAAGACGTATATTCCGTCTCGGGCCAGGGGCTGCCACATCCACCCCGAAAAGCGCGCCAAAATCGCATGGACTCGAGTATCACAGACAGCGCAGGCGGGTACAGAAGCCGCCCGGACGCTCCTGGCGGAGCGAGGTGAAGACAATGACCGTATCCATCAAAGACGCCGGCTTGCGGCGCGCCTTCGAGGGCATGCTCAACGACAATCGGCTGACCAAAGCCGAGGTCCAGACCCTCATCGATTCCACCGCCGACGGGGCCGGTCTGGCCAAGACCGAAAAGGCCGACCTGAAGCGCATCCTCGACAAGGTCGGGGACACCTTCGACGCCGACGCCAAGGCGCTCATCTCGGATTTCCTCGGGCTCGACGGCAGCACCGTCGGCGAGGTCACCATCCGGGTCAGCGACCGGGTGACCACCGTGGCCAAGCTCGACGATCTCGCGTCCACCTTCGCGGCGGAAATCGGCGCCCGGGCGAGCGAGTTCACGTCGCCCGAAGACGCGTTCAAGCTGTTCGCCGAGTACGGCGGGCGCCTCAAGGCGTTGGCCAAAGACGCCAGCGATCCGCGCGACGTCGACACCGCGGCGGAGGCCCTGCTCGCGGCGGGGCGCAACAGCGCTGCGGCCGGGTTTGATCAAAAGGACCTCGACCACGACACCATCAGCGACCTCGCCGAGGCGGCGCGCGGCCGGGACCCGGCGGCGTTCGACAAGCGCGATGAAGAAGTGGGCAAAGTCTGGACCACGACCTACTGGCCGATGGCCGGCAGCGGCGACAACGATCAAGAGGGCAGCGCGGGCAGCAACCTGTGGGCCAAAAAAGGCCCGCTGGCCAAGCTCGACCAACTCCTCGGGGCGCGGGGCATGGATGCCCAAGCCAAAGCATTGGAGTTCGAGCGGAAGGCCGCGCTCGGGTGGCTCGTGGGCGACCGCGACACCGGCCACATGATCAACAACAGCTCGCTCAAAGAGAGCGACGCGGAGATGAGCACCGGGGTCGACTTCGACGGGGACGGCAAAATCACGTCGGGGGTGAAGGTCGATTTCTTGGCCAACGACCAGTTCGCGTCGGTGCGGTCCCGCAGCGCGTTGGTGCCGAAGGCGACCATCGACGGCGACGTGGTCGAGGTGCGCCGCGAGCGCGTCACCGACGACGCGGGTGCGATCTCGTTCAAGTTCTTCCGCCAGGACTCGGGGGCCGAGCTCACCGCCGCCGAGTTGAACACGATGTTCTACGCCAACCCGGTCAGCGGTGACGGCGACACCTCGGACACCATGAGCGTGGGCTGGTGGGGCAGCTGCGACAAGGTCGCCCTGGCCGGGATTCTGTTCAAAGAGCCGATCAAGGATTCGGTGACCATCGACGGCGTGACCTTCACCAAGCAGGACATGCTCGGGCTGCTCACCGTCATCGCCGACAGCCAAGCCAGCGGCACCGACTTCATCGGCAACCGCTACGACAAGAACCCCGACATCCTGGTCAAGAAGGACGGCACCCAGCTCAACGGCAAGTTCGTGGGCCTCGACGACGAGACCTTCCGCGGGGGCGAGGGCATGTGGCGCACCCAAGGGGACGTCATGGTGCTCACCGACCCGTTCAAGGGGGACCCGGACAAAGAAGTGGTGTTCAAAGCGCTCGACGGCACCGAGCACAAGCTCAAGGCCAAAGACATCAAACACGTCGCGCGCGAGGACAAAAAGGACATGGACGCGGCCGCGTTCCACACCACGATGTTGTCGTGGCTGTCCGATGGCCGGGCCGCGGCCATGGACCGCGACTCCGGCGATCACGTGTGGAACTACAACTTCCACGGCGCCACCCTGAAGAGCGCCAACGAGCTCACCGGGGACGCGCGGCCGGACAACGCCGGGCACAACGGCCCGGTGGCCGACGACACCACCGTGGTCGCGTACGAGATGGACGTGCGCTTCGGCGAGTCGGACTGGCCCCGCGAGTACAGCTACTGGCTGGAGATGGACAAGACCGGCAAGGTCATCAACTCGGGTTGGACGTCGGACAACCCCGATTTCCTCTGGCGCCCCAGCGACTTCAAGAACTTCACCGGCGCCAACCCGCGCAACCCGTTCGTGAAGCCGGAGCTGGTCAAAGAAATCTACGACGCGTTCATGGCCCAAGACGGCTGACCGCGCGGATCGCTCGACGACAAGAGCCCCCGCCCCGCGGGGGCTTTTGTTTGCCCGGGGGCGCGCTCAGCGCAGCGAGGGCGGCGGGGTCAACGCGCCCACCGGCCGGCCCTGGGCCAAGGCCGGGGGCGGCACACCGAGCGCGTAGGACATCGACGTGGCCACGTCGCGCACGTCGATGCGGTCGGGGTAGCGGCCGCGGCGCACCCCGGGCCCGTACAGCACAAAGGGCACGCGCCGGTCGTAGAGGAACACCGAGCCGTGGTCGATGCCGTCCTGGCTCTCCCAGGTGAACACGTGGTGGGCGCGTTGGCGAAACACGATCTGGCCGGAGCGGCCGGGGTACTGCACCGCGCGCATCAGGGGCACGAAGGGGCCGGTGGCGGTGCCGAGCGCATCGCGCCGGTAGACCCGTTCGAATTGGTCGTGGGCGGTGAGCTTGTCCAGCACGCAAGCAACGGCATTGTCCTCGGCCGGGCCCTCGACCCCGTCGACGAACACGTGCGGGGGGCGGATGATGACCTTGCCGCCGCAGGCCTTGCTGAGGTCGGACTCGAGGGTCATGCCCATGATGCGGCCGGCGTCGATGCCGTCCTTTTGCAGTTGTTCGGGGAGCGAAGGCGCGCCGTGGTCGGCGCTGATGCCGACCACCACCGAGCGGCCCAGCGACTTCTCGAGGAAGCGCACCAGGTCCCGCACCTGTTGGTCGGCGTGGCGCAACAGGTCGGCGTACTCCAGGCTGTCCGGGCCGAACCAGTGCCCGGCGTAGTCGGTGGGCGAGACCCCGATGACCAGCAGGTCGGTCGCGCGGTCTTGGCCGAGTTTTTCTTCGGTGACCGCCACCTTCGCGAGAGCGAACAGGTCGGCGATCGCCTGGGGGGTGCCGCGGTAGGCGCGCTTTTTGGTCGCGTCATCCTTCAAGGCTTTGAGGTGGTGGGGGAACACCCGGCCCATCTCGTAGGGGTTGCCTTCCCCTTCGCGGTCGTCGACGGGCAGCAAGTCACGCAGCTTGGGCGGGGTGGCCATGACCTCCCAGGTGCCGTTTTGCCGGGCCGCGGCGGGCCGCTTTTCGCCCAGCGAGGCGGCCCACTCGGGGAGCTTGTCGGTGTACGCGGTGCTCGACACGAACCGGCCGGCGTCGGGGTCGTACCACAACGCGAGGTCGGCGCTGCGCCCCCCGGTGAGGACCGCGGCCCGGTCCTTGATGGCGATGGTGATGACCTTGGCTTTGCCCTGGCCCTGTTCTTTCACCGCGTCGGCGAGGGTGGGGGCGCCGAGGTTCTTGGCGGAGTAGCCCGCGCCGTCGTGCCCGACGAGTTTGGCGTCTTTGTCCGCGATGGCGTACTCGAGCGCGCCGTCTTTGGGCCAGCGGTTGGTCACAATGCCGTGCACATCCGGGTTGGCCCCGGTCGAGATGGTGGCGTGGCCAGGCCCGGTCTCGGTGGCGGCGTACTCGTAGGTCGCGTCGTAGCGTGCGCCCTTGTCGGCGATGCCGCCAAATCCGCCCGGGCCAAACAGGGGGGCATAGCGATCGAGCTCGTCGGGCCGGAGCTGGTCGAACACGATGAGCACCCCCAGGCGGGGCTGTGCGGCGGCGGGCAGGGCGGCACACACGAACAACAGGCTCAGACTCAGGACGGCGCGCGGCATGGCTCTCCCCGGCATCGGTCAAACGAGCGCAAGCTGTCGCAACCAATCGCTGGCATCAAGGTTGATTTGGGCCTGGACCCCCAACTTTTGCGCCGCGGTCACATTCGCGGCCCGGTCGTCGATGAAGCGCACCGCGTGCGCGGGGACGCCGAGGAGCGCGAGGGCGCGCGCGGTGAAGCGCACGTCGGGTTTGTTTGCGCCGACGTCGTACGAGAGCGCGTGGCCGGACCCGGGGGCGACGCCGAGCACGCTGGCGTGCACGGGGTCGGTGTTGCTCCAGAACACCACCTGGCACCCCGACGCGCGGGCCCCGTCGAGGGTGGGCCGGGCGTCGTCACGCCAGCGCACCATGCGCCGCCAGGCCGCCTCGAGGGTGGGCGCGGGCACGCCGGTGGCGTTCGCGCCGCGGGCGAAGAACGTCGCCGGCCCGATCGCCCCCGCCTGGAACCCGTCGTGGCAGCCAAGCCAGCGGTCGAGCGCGGCGGGGGGCGCGAGGGATGTGATCGGCGCCTTGTCCACGTCGACAAGCACGCCGCCCAGGTCAAACGCGATGACCGCGACCGGGTGGGTCACTGAATGGTGATGGAGCCCAACCGGACCCGGTTGTCGCCCGAATGGTGTTTGTTGTCGCCGGAGGTAAACGGCATTCGTTCGTCCCCGATGTAAAACCCGACGAACACGTCGTACGTGCCCGCGGGCGCGCCCCGGTCGACGGTCTTTTCGAAACGGTCCTCGACGAACTCACCTTTTTGCCAGGCCGAGGTCGGGTACTGGCCGCTGAGGGGATAGTGATCGCCGTGCACCCGGTGCCGGCCCCCGCGCAGGTCGATGTGACAGAACATCTTCCAGTTGCGATCCAGCTCGTGCAGCACCTCGATGAAGGTGGAAATCACGATGGTGTCCCCGGGCGAGACCGGCTCGGCGGGCAGGCTCGCGCCGATGATCTTGATGTCGTCGCCGAGGATGAGTTCAAACGGGTCGCGCGGGGTGGGCTTGGCGGTGCGCACGACCTCGCGCAGGGCGCTGCGGTCGACCGACTTGCGGCTCTCCTGCACGTTCACCGGGCGGGGGAGAAAAATCACGCCCACCACCGTCGCGAGCAGGGGCACAGCCAAAAGGACACCAACCCGCAGGTTGAGAGGGGCCTCGGTCATGCCGCTTCATAAGCAAAAAGGGCCAAGATCAAAACCGCGTTGCTCACAGGGCGCGCAGCAGGGCGAGCTCCTCGAGGGTCAGCTGCACATGGGCGTTGTTCTCCCGGATGACCTCGCGGGCGGCGTCGATGGCGTCCACCAGGGCGAGGTCGCGCGCGGGGACCGCTTCGCCGGCGGCGGTCTTGGTGCGTATCTGGGCCGCGAGGGTGCGCTGAACATCGTCGAGCAGCCGCTGGGCTTCGTCACGGTCTTTGCCTTGGGCCTCGACCGCGTCGAGGAGGGCCGCGCCGCGTTCGTGCCGCACCGCGTCCAAAAACCCACCCGCGCGCTCCTGGCGCGCCGACCGGTCCGACAGATCGGCCTCGAGCGCGCGCGACACCGACCCGTCTGCGGCCGCGGCCCGCGCCTCGGCGTCCTCGACGCCGAGGTGGTCGAGCACCCGCCGCACGTCGCCGGTGGCCAAGGGGGCAAACCGCATGATGCTGCATCGCGAGCGAATCGTGGGCAGCACCGCGCGCTCGTGGGGGGCGGTGAGAATGATCAGGGTGTCGTCGCCCGGCTCCTCCAGGGTCTTGAGCAGCGCGTTGGCCGCGTTGTCGTTCATGAGGTGGGCGTCCTTGATGATCGCCACCCGGGTCGCCCCTTCGAAGCCACGCAGACGCAGCGCGCGGGCAAGCTCGCGAATCTGGTCGACGCGGATGACCAGCCCGGCGCGTTTGCTGCCCTCGGGTTGCATCCAGCCGTGTTCGATCGCGTACGCCTCGCGCGCCACCCGGAGCACGTCGGGGTGGTTGCCGGCGAACACCCGCCGGCAGGTCGCGCACGCCTCGCAGGGCAGGGGGAACCGCCCCCCGGTGCAAAAAAACGCCGCCGCGGTGCGGATGGCCAAGCTGTAGCGCCCGCACCCCTGCGGCCCGACGAAGAGCAGGGCATGGGGCAGACGGGAGGTGGCGTGGGCATGGGCGAGGGCCTTCACCACCCGTTGCTGTCCGACGTACATGTGTCGTCCTCCCGCCCGCGTCCGTGGGGCACTCCTCGACCTGACCCCGTCGCTATAGAGCGTGCCGGGGGAAGCGCCAATGGCGATCGTGTCGACGGACCCGCCTGGTTCTGACTCGCCGGTCCCCGCCGCCTCCCGGGGTCGGTCACCGGCGGCCCAGAGATCACTTTCGTGGTCGGCTCCTCGAGAGATCGAGGAGAAAACCCTGGTTTGGGGACATAGTTGCGTAAAAACAAAAAAATGCCCCTGCGTAGTAAACGCAATTACGCAACTCTGACACCAAGAGCATTCCATGGTTTCTGGCGGAAGGCTCTCGTCGAGCGGGTTTTTGGTGTGCGCGAGGCATCTGCCTTAAATATCCAAAAAATATATGATTTTCGGGTCGACCGGCGGCGCGCGCACCGGTTGGTGGGGGGTGTACCCCCATTCTCTCGACGAGGCACAAGTTGGGGCGCGAGACACAATCAGAAAAACGTCGACGAGGACGACTTGATCGTCGACGCTATGACTCGTTGTTCGGGGGCTTGTTCCTCGGGTGACAGGGAGGGGCGCTCGCCCCGAACGTCAAACGCCCCGCAAGGAGGGGCCGGGCCCCCGGGCCCACAGGAGACCAAGATGGCAGCATCCGAAAAGGTTTTTAAGGCCGGCGTCAAGCGTGAGTCCGGCTGGCTCTACTACCTCGACAAGAACTGCAACGTCGCCCGTTCCCGCATGGTGCGTGGTGGCCAACGCAAAAAGAAAACCGATCGTCCCGAGGTGGTGGTCAAGACCAACATCGATCGTCGTGAAGACGGGTACCTGTACTTCATCGACAAGCAGGGCGACGTGTCCCGCACCAAGATGAGCCGTGGTGGCCAGTCGCGCCGCAAGAAGAAGCGGAAGAAGGCGACCAAGAAGAAGGCCAAGAAAAAGACCACGAAGAAGAAGGCCAAGAAGAAGGCGACCAAAAAGAAGGCCAAAAAGAAGACCACGAAGAAGAAGGCCGCCAAGAAAAAGACCGCGAAGCGCAAGACCACCAAGAAAAAGACCGCGAAGAAAAAGACCGCGAAGAAGGCCAAGAAAAAGGCCACCAAGAAGAAGGCCAAGAAGAAGGCCGCCCGGCGTCGCTGAGCGACACCCGGTCGATTCGAACCCCCGGCTTGGCCGGGGGTTTTTTTTCGCCTAACGTCCGGCGAACCTTTCTTCCTCTGGGGGCCCGAGGTGGCCAAACGCCTGTCCAAAGCCGCGCGTGCGGCACTGCTCGCGAGCGGCAAAGACGTCCCGAAAAAGGGCGCGCCCCTCGATGTCGAGGCCAGGCTCTCCGCCATCGACCCCGGGTTTGTGCAAGGCCCGCGCAACCGGTTCGCCGAGACCACCGCCGACGACGCGGGCGCGTTGCTGCCCCACATCGACGACGCTGACCCCGCGGTGCGCGCGGATGCCGTCGAGATGCTCGGGCACCTGCGGCATCGCCCGGCGCTGTCTCCCATTCGCGACAAGCTCGGCGATCCCGATCGCGAGGTGCGCACGCACGCCGCCGTCGCGCTCATTCGCATTGGCGACGACGTGCTGTTCCCCGAGATCGTCAAGGCCCTGCGCCACCAGGACCCCCGGGTGGTGATCGGGGCCGCCGTCGCCCTCGGCCGCCTCGCCGACAAGCGGGTGGTGCCCAACCTCGTCGAAGCGTTCAAGACCGAAAACCCCGAGGTGGGCGCGGCGGTCGCGTGGGCCCTCGGCCAATGCCAAGACCCGGCGGCCCTGCCGTGGCTCACCACCGCGTTGGCCCAAGGGTTCGCCACCGCCAATGTCTGTGAAGCGCTGGGCCGCATCGGGTCGCCGAAGGCCGAGCCCGCCCTGCGCGAAGCGTTGACCTTCGCCGGCGACGACACCCGGGCCTACGCCGCCCGCGCCCTCGGCCTGGTGTACAAAGCCGCGGTCGCGCGCGATGCCCGCGCCGCCAACGCCCTCGTCGAGCGCAGCCAAGACAAGCTCCGCGCGTTGTTGTCCGACCCGTCGCGCAAGGTGCGCCTGTGCGCGGCGATCGCGCTGTACGAGATGGGCGCGCCGATGTCGGCCCAGGCCATGACCGACGCCCTCGCCGAGGAGCCCGCGCCGCCCGCATGAAGGCGTATTTCGAACGCCAAACCGTGATCGCCGCCGGCGAACACCACCTCGACGCGCTCTACCGGAAGGGAAACCTCCCCCGGGCGGTTCTGCTCGTGCCCGGCGTGTCCCAACGCGGGCAAGGACGGGATTCGGCGGTGCTGAGCGAACTGACGTTTCACCTCGCCCAGGCGGGATTTTCCACCCTGCGCTTCTCCTGGCGCGGCACGGGCGCGTCGACGGGGGCGCCCGCCCTCGACCCCCTCGCGCCCCCCGCGTCGATCCGGGACGTGCTCCCGCCGTTCCTGGAGGACCTCGCGGCCGCGCTCGACGAGCTGCGCGCCACCGAACCGGACAGCGACGTCACGCTGCTGGCCCATTCGGTGGGCTGCGTGCCCGGCTGGACGTTCGCCGCGGACAACCCCGCGCTGTCCCGCACCATTTGGGTCGCGCCCCCCAGCAGCGACGGGGCGATGGGCGAACGCACCGGCGACGTCCCCCGACCCATGGTCTTCGTCGGGGGCGAAGACCCGTACGCGCGCCCCGCCGACGTCGAGGCGTGGTTGCCCCCGGGCGTGCCGGTCTCGGTGGTGCCCGGCGCGGGGCATGACTTCGCCCGGGGGCTGTCTGCGTTGTGCCTCCAAGTGGTGCAGCGCCTTCGCATCGGCACGCCCGACCCCGCTGGGCTATCGTGACCCCACCATGGAACTGCTCACCGAGCTCGCTGCCCTCGAGTCCCCGCTGACCACGCTCCCCCCGGCGGTGGCGCTGGTGTTGGCGATGTGGCTGATGATGGTCGGCTCGTCGGTGGGGAGTTTTCTCAACGTGGTGATCGCGCGCGTGCCGAAGGGCGAGAGCGTGGTGCACCCGCGGTCGCGCTGTCCCCAATGCCACACCATGATCGCGTGGTACGACAACATCCCGTTGTTGTCCTGGCTGTTGCTTCGGGCCAAGTGCCGCCAGTGCGGCACGTCGATTTCCGCCCGCTATCCATTTGTGGAATTGGTGGTCGGTCTCATCGCGGTGGCCGCGGTGGCGAAGTTCGGGGTGTCGTTCCGCGCGCTCGAGGTGTTCGCCGCCTCGACGGTGTTGGTGGCGGCCGCGTTCATCGACCTCGACACCTGGACGATTCCGTACTTCGTGGTGGTGTCGCTGGTGGTGATCGCGGGGCTGGGGACCGCCCTCGAGGGCTGGATGGATCCGGCGGTGTGGCGGTTCGAGATGTTCGTCGAGGGCGAGGTGCCCAACCTCGCGTCCCGCGTGCTCGGGGGGGCGGTGGGCTTTTTGGGGCTGTGGGCCTTTGCGGTGCTGTCGACGACCTATTTCCGCAAGACCGGCCGGTTGCAGCCCGACGAAGAAGCGATGGGCCTCGGCGACGCGTTGCTCCTCGGGGGCATGGGGGCGGTGGTGGGGCTCGCGGCGCTGCCGTTGGTGTTGTTCGCGGGATCTCTGCAGGGGGCGGTGGTGGGCATCATCATGCGCGCGACCGGGGCCGAACACCCCGAGGGCACGCCGGTGGAGGACGATCCCGAGGACTGGATCCCCCCGAAGGGGTCCGTGCAATTCGGCCCGTTTTTGGCGTTGGCGGGGATCGAGGTGGCATTCTTCGGGCGCTTATGGCTCGAGTGGCTTGCTCCCTACTTTCGCGTGTAGCGCGTCCCGTCCCCGGCGGGCCGCGGGGCCCCGCGGCGTCCCGGCCCGGCCAAACCCTGTGTCTCACTCGATCTAAGCAAAATCAAATAGTTACATCTTTAGTTATAGGTCAATTTGCATCGTTTGATAGGCGATTGATAGCGTGCAGATCATCCGGAAACGACCGTTTTTGGACCCTGGACGATGCCATGACGAGCTCTGCTGACACCGACAAGACGAACCTGCGCGCCCGCGCCGAGAAGCGCCGCCGCAACAACGTGAAACGCCTGCGTGAAGACCGCCTCCTGTCCAAGGCGGAGCTCGCCCGAAAAGCGGGGGTCAGCGCCCTGACCATCGACCGGGTGGAAAACGGCAAACCGTGCCGCATGGACACCAAACGCAAGATCATTCTCGCCCTGGGCATGACCATCGAAGACAAAGATGAAGTGTTCGTCCCCGACGGGGAAGGCGAGGACGAGGACGCCACCGCCCAATAGGCGGGGCAAGGAGGACCAACGTGGCCAAAGGCAATCTGTGCGGTCTCGACATCGGCTCCAGCAGCGTGAAGGTCTGCTGGCTCAAAGAGAAGAAGCACGGCTACCAACTCAACGGGTACGGCATGATCAACCTGCCCCCCGAAGCGATCGTCGACGGCTCGATCATGAACGCCTCGGCGGTGATCGACGCGGTCCGGGAGCTCATCGCGAGCCAGAAGATGCAGAAGAAGGTGAAGGAGGCGGCGGTGAGCGTCTCCGGTCACTCCGTCATTCTGCGCAAAATCAACCTCCCGGTGATGACCCGCGAAGAACTCGATGAGTCGATCCAGTGGGAGGCCGAGCAGTACATCCCCTTCGACATCAACGATGTGTTCATCGACACCCACATTCTCAACGAGCACAACGACCAGGGCCAAATGGACGTGCTTCTGGTCGCGGCCAAAAAGGACATGATCAACGACTACACGTCGGTGATCCGCGAGGCCGGGCTGGAGTGTTCGGTGGTGGATGTGGATGCATTCGCATTGCAGAACGCCTTCGACATCAACTACGACCTGCCCATGGGCGAGACCGTGGCCTTGATCAACGTCGGGGCCAGCGTGGTGAACATCAATGTGTTGCAGAGCGGCATCTCGGCGTTCACCCGGGACATTGCCCAGGGTGGCAACCAGTACACCGACGAGATCCAAAAGCAGCTCAACGTCAGCTACGACGAAGCCGAGGCCCTCAAGATCGGGGGCGGGGCGGAGTCGGACAGCGTGGTGCCGCAAGAGGTGGAGCGGGTGATGCAGCAGGTCTCGGAGACCATCGCCAACGACGTACAGCGCTCGCTCGACTTCTACGGCGCGACCACCGCCGACGCCACCATCAACCGCATCTACCTCTCAGGGGGGTGCGCCAAAGTCCCTGCGCTGTCCAAGGCCATCGAGGCCAAGACCGGCGTCCCCGTCGAGGAAATCGACCCCTTCCGGCAGGTGGATGTGTCCGCCCGCGGGCTGGACCCGACCTTCCTGCGGCGCCAAGGCCCCCTCGCCACCGTGAGCCTGGGATTGGCCTTGCGTTGTTCGGACCCCAGCTGATGTTCCGTGAATCAAGCGGCAGAGGAGCCCCGCGATGATCAGAATCAACCTACTTCCCGTTCGCGAAGCGAAGAAGCGCAACACCGCCATCGTGCAAATGTCACTGATGGTGGGCGCGGTGTTCGTCGCGTTGGTGGCCTGCTACGCCTGGGCCTGGTTCTACGATGTTCGCATCGAGGAGCAGCAGGCGAAGATTCAAGAGAACAAAGACAACATCGCGCGTCTCAACAAGATCATCGGTGAAGTCAAAGACCTCGGGGATCAGAAGAAGCGCCTCAACGACCAGCTCGGGGTGATCTCCAAGCTTGAGCGCGGCAAGCGCGGTCCGGTGCACGTTCTCGATGAGCTGTCCAAACACATTCCGAAGCGGGTGTGGATCACGGAGTTCGACGAGAACCGCCAAAAGCTCAAGCTCACCGGCGTGGGCCTGGAGAACAGCGACATCTCCGAGTTCCTCCGCGCCCTTCAGAAGAGCAAGTACTTCAAAGACGTGAGGCTCGGCTTCACCCAATCCGAAACCCGCAACTCGGTGACGATCTTCAAGTTCAGCATTGAAGCCACCGTCGACTACGCGGCCTAGGAGGGCGACATGAATCAGTTTCTCGATCAGTTTGCCCGCATCCCCTCGCAGCAAAAGGCGTTGGGGTTGGTGGGCGCGGTGTTGCTCATCGTGGTGGGGACCTATTTCTTCTCGGTGAGTGATGCCACCACCACCATCGAAGAGAACGAAGCCACCATCGACAAGCAGGAAGCGGACCTGCTCAAGCTCGAGACCCAGGCGCAGTACCGCTCGCAGTACATGCGCGAGGTGGAGCGTCTGAAGCAGAAGCTTCGCGAGGCCGAGGAGCAGCTTCCGAAAAAGGCCGAGGTGCCGAAGTTGCTGCGCGACATTTCCTACGAAGCCAACCAGTCGGGGTTGCTCGTCGACCGATTCGAGTTGAAGCCGGAGAAGAAAGAGGGCGAGTTCGCCCGGGTGCCGGTGAACATGCGCGTGACCGGGAGCTACCACGAGATCGCAGTGTTCCTGGATCGTCTCGCGAAGATGCCGCGTATCGTCAACGTCACGGACCTGTCCATGAAGCAGCCGAAGTTGAAGAACAAGAAGATCGTGCTGGTCAGTCAGTTTGACGCCACCACCTACCGCTTCCTCGAGGCGGCGAAGAAGCCGGCCAAGAAGAAAGCGAAGAAGTGATGAAGGAGACGACCATGCGCATTCTGTTGTTGATGTCCTTGCTCGTGTCCTTGTTGCTGCCGGCCGTCGGCTGCGGCGATGGAGACGACTCGGCCCCCACCGTGGTCAAGAAGACCAAAAAGGAGAAGGTCGAGGAGAAAGAGGATCCCGAAGCGGCCAAGCGTCGCGCGGAAGAGCTCGCCTACACCTACGATGCGGTGGGCCGACGGGACCCGTTCAAGACCTATTTCGACGAGTTGGTGCTCGTCGACAACGACGCCAAGAACCTCACCGAGCTCCAGCGGGTCGAGCTCGACAAGCTCAAGCTCGTGGGGATGGTGACGGGCACGGCCACACCGATGGCGATGGTCGAGGACCAGTCGGGTCGCGGCTTCACCGTGAAGATCGGGACATTGGTGGGCAAGCGCTTTGGCCAGGTGAAATCGATTCGCCGCGGCGAGGTGGTGGTGCAGGAGGAGTTCCGTGACTTCACCGGCAAACGCATCCCGGTCTACAAGTCGCTGAAGCTCGACCTCGACGAGAAACAGGACTGATCCCGTCCGCACCGGGACGAAGGAGGACGCGATGGTGGGGCCACGCGCGGGCATGATTGTGCTCTTTGTCGTCGGAGGGCTGGGCTGTTCGGCCCCCCCGTCCGCCCCGCCGCCCCCTGAGGGAGCGACCGAGACCCCCGCGCCGGTGGCCGAGGCCCCCCCCGCGGTCCTGGCCGAGGACGAGGCCCTCGCGTTTGACGGGCGCGATCCGTTCGAAGACCTCTACACCGCCCACGCGGACAAAGACCCCATCGACCTGTCCGCGTACCGGGTCAGCGCCATCGTCACCGGCACATCCGTGCCGCGGGCCTTGGTGGTGGACCGCACGGGCGCGGGGCGATCTGTGCGCATCGGGGACGTCCTGGGCGCGGGCGTGGTCGTCCGCATCGAGCCCCGCCGGGTCGTGGTCGAGACCCGCTTTCGCACCGCCGAAGGCCGCGTCGTGAAGCAGCGCGACGAACTGCCGTTGCGGGGCTGACCCTTTTCGTTGTCGGTCGTCGTCGGAGACGAGCCCACCCTGGCGTACATCGTCGCCGGCGGGGGCCGGTCTGCGACCTGTGTCGTCGTCGGGCGCTTTTGCGTTCTCGCGCTTTTTGCTCAGATCAAACCGCCTCGGTCCTGGCCAAAAACTTGCGTTGCCGCCTGGGACGGCAGACTGTTGGGGGGCCAGCCAGCGGAGTGGGCATGACTGAACGGACAATCCTCACCAACACGCGCTTTCCGTCGACGGGGCCGCGTGCAGCAACAGGAGCCACGAACATGATTCGAGGCCAATGGAGTGCCTTCGCGGTTGCGGTCGCGCTCTTCGCGACCAGCGCACAGGCGGAAGACGACCGCCGCATTCACGCGGTGACCGTCGAAAAGACCAGTGGCATTGCGCTGCAAGACGCGGCCAAGGTCACCATCGCCACCACCGGCGCCCCCGACTTCACCTTGTTCCGGTTGTCGAACCCCACGCGCATCGTGGTGGATCTGCCCGGCACCAAGGTCGACGGCGCGCGTCTGCCGGAACGGACCGACAAGTCCGACCTCGTGGCCGCGGTGACCGCGGCGCAATACGAGGGCCAAGCCGGCGGGGTGGGGCGCGTGGTGCTCGTGCTGCGGGGCAACGTGGAGTTCGACGCCAACGCCTTCGGCAACAGCGTGGTGGTCAGCGTCAAGCGACGCGGCGCGGCCGCGGCCGACGCGGCGACGCCGGCCCCGGCGGAGAAGCCCGCGCCCGCCGCCGCCGAGGCGAAGGACGACAAGACGGACATCATCGTGCTCGAGGGCGCGGCCGACGAGCCGGTGAAAAAGGCCAGCCACTTCACCGCCATCGAGGCGAAATCTTCGGGTGGCGGCACGCTGGTGCAGATCAAGACCGACGGCGAGGTGGAGCGCTACGAGATCCAAGAAGTCGACGATCCGCCGCGCTTGGTGATCGACTTGCTCGGGGTCAAAGCCAAACACCACGTGCGCAAGAACTTCGACGCCGCGGCGGTGGCCCGCGCCCGGGTGGGCAAACACCACCGGAAGACCCGCGTGGTCCTCGACGGCCGGGCGGCGGAGCTGCCGCACTACGACGTGGCGTCCACCGACGAAGGCCTGACCATCTTGTTCGACGGCGTGGCCCGGAAAAGCGCCGGCCCCGCGGTGCCGATCCGAGATCTCTCGATGGAGCAGAAGGACGGCTTTGTCCGGCTCAAGCTCGACGTCGATCGCGCGGTGGCGGTCCGCACGGTGAAAAACGGCCCGCGCAAAAAGACCATCGCTCTCGACGGGGTCACCCTGGCCGGGGCCCAGACCCAACTCGCCGACAGCGTCGGCCCGGTGGAGGGCGCGCGCCTGGCCGCGGGCGAACGGGACGGCACCCTTCATCTCGAACTCGACGTGAACACCGACGTCGAGCACAGCGTGTGGCAGAAGGACGGCGCCCTGTACTGGGACGTGCGTGAAAAGGGCGGCAGCGTCCAGCCCCGGGCCGCGAGCTACGCGACCACCATGGCGAGCGCGGCTCACCAAGGCACCGCCGCGCGCCGGTTCAAGGGCAAGAAGATCAACATCGATCTCCAGGACGCGGACATCGTGAACGTCATCCGTCTGATCGGCGACGTCAGCGGCAAGAACGTGGTCGTCGGCGAAGACGTGAAGGGCCGCGTGACCATCAAGCTGCGCAACGTGCCTTGGGATCAAGCCCTGAGCGTCATCTTGCGCACCAAGAGCTTGGGCCAAGAACGCCGCGGCGGGATCATCCGCATCGCCCCGCAACAAAAACTCGACGAGGAACAGACCGCGCGCCTCAAGGCGGCCGAGGACCGGGAGAAAAAGCAGCCCACCACGGTGCGGCTCATCCCCGTCAACTACGCGGTGGCCAACGAACTCACCCCCCAGATCAAAGAGCTCCTGTCCGACCGCGGCCGGGTCACCTTTGATGAGCGCACCAACGTCATCATCGTCGAGGACGTGCGCGCCAACCTCGACCAAGCCGAACAGCTCGTGCGCACCCTCGACACCCAGACCCCCTTGGTCCACATCGAGGCGCGTATGGTCGAAGCCACCACGAGCTTCTCGCGCGCCCTCGGGATCCAATGGGGCGGGGGCTTGTTCTTCAGCCAACGGGGCGGCAACCCCACCGGCCTGATCTTCCCCAATAACATTGGCCTGGTGGGCGGCGCCGACGATCCCTTGCTGCAACAGCAGCCCATCGCGGGCGGGTTCGCCCCCACCAACTACGCGGTCAATCTCCCGTCGGAGTCCGTGACCTCATCGGTGGGTCTCAACCTCGGCTCCATCGGCAACTACGGCTTCCTCAACGCGCGGCTCTCCGCGGCCGAGACCAACGGCGAAGCCCACACCATCTCGGCCCCGAAGGTGACCACCCTCAACAACAAGCCCGCCACCATCCGGCAGGGCTTCCAGATCCCGGTCACCACCACCACCCAGAACCAGATCCAGACCACGGTGATCAACGCGGCCCTGCAGATGGAGGTCACCCCGCACGTGACCGCCGACGGATCCATCCTGATGGCGGTCAACATCACCAACGATACCCCCCAGTTCAACCAGGACTCGAACGGCATTCCCGTCATCAACGGCAAGGCCGTGCAAACGGAGCTGCTCGTGCCCGACGGGGACACCGCGGTCATCGGCGGCATCTTCACCCGCACCTACGGCGAGGTGTACAACCAGACGCCGTTTTTGGGTGACATCCCGCTCCTGGGCTGGCTGTTCAAGAACTACCGGGCCCAGGACGAGCGCGGCGAGATGCTGATCTTCATCACCCCCCGGATCATCAACCGAACCCAGTGAGCGGCCGGCTTTTGCCCCGCGGTTTGAGCTGTTAAACTTCAATCAGCCAGGAGAGCACGCATGCGTCACCTGAAAGCATCCCTTCTCGCTGCCATGGCAGCCACCGTCCCCCTCGCCAGCGCCGGCTGTGCGGATTGGGTCGGCATGGACCAAGGCATGATCGTCATCGAGGGCGCCATCCTCGCCAAGAACGGCACCCAGGGGTGCACCAACACCACCACCGACCCCTTCGTGTCCGGTGGGGTGCTCGATGTCGCCATCGCCCAGACCTACACCATGGGCATGGTGGTGCGGACCAACCTGCCCGCCACGGTCAACACGCAGATCCTCCAGCAGGAGCGGCTGCGCAGCTTCAACTACCCCAACTACGGCAACGCCGACTCCAACACCGTGCTGATCAACCAAGCCCGGGTGTTCTACACCGACGGCGACAACGGCGACTACGTCGCCCCCCTGCCCACCGACGAGCCCAACTGGCTCAACATCGAGTCGCCAACCCGCGAGCGGCGGACCCAAGCCTCGACCACGGTGTTCAACGAGCAGACCTCCCTCGGCAACAACAACGTGATGTTCATCCCCGCGATCACCCGGGAGGAATCGATCACCATCGGCGAGCTGTACGAAGACGACTTCAACAACAACCCGAACTTCGCCAAGTCTCTCGTGGTCAACGTGACCCTCGACGGGACCACCAGCGGCGGCGGCTTTGTGCAGTCCCCGACCTTCAGCTACCCCATCACCATCTGCCGCAACTGCATCATTCCCCAGGTGGTCAACTGCGCCGCGGACGAAGAACTGCTCCCCGCGGACAACTGCGCCCTGGTGGGGCAAGACGCGCCGCTGACTTGCCAGTGATGGCCCCCCTGGCGGAGACTGCTTTCCATGTTTGGTGAACTTCTCGACCGCGTGCTGCAAAACACGCCCGGCGCCGTGGCCGTGACCCTGATGGGCTTCGACGGCATCGCCATCGACTCGCGCGAAGTGCCCGCCCCCGGCGGGGACTGGCAGGGCACAGCGATCGAACTCGGCAACATCGCCACCCAGCTCAAGCGCATCTCCGAAGGTCTCGGCACCGGCGACATCGAGGAGTTCACCGTGCAAACGGGCGCGCTCACCACCGTGTTGCGGCCGCTCACCGACGAGTATTTCGTGGCGCTCTCGATGAGCAAAAACGCCAACGCGGGCAAGGGCCGGTACCTGTTGCGCGTCGTCGGCCCCAAGCTCAAGCAAGAGCTCGTGTGACGTGAGCGACCAACGCCCGGTCGTCGACGTCATCAACGGACCCAACCTCAACTTGCTCGGTCGTCGTGAAGTCGACGTCTACGGCAAGGCGACCCTCGCCGACGTCGAGGCCCGCCTGCTCTCCCTGGCCGACGGGTGCGGGGTGGCGTGCACCTTTTTTCAGTCCAATTCCGAAGGCGCGCTCATCGACCGTTTGCACGCCGCCCTCGACGGGGCGCAGGGTGTGCTCCTCAACGCCGGGGCCTACGCGCACACCTCGTTGGCGCTGGCCGATGCGATCCGCAGCATCGCCCCGCTCCCCGTGGTCGAGGTCCACCTGACCAACACCGCCGCGCGGGGCGGGCTTCGCGATCCGGCGCCCGTCGGGGCCGCGTGCTGGGGCCGGGTCGAGGGGTTCGGCACCACCAGCTACGAACTCGCGCTGCGCGCGCTCGCCGGGCGCCTCGCCGGGGGGTGACCCCTTTTGCGCGGGGGAAAAGTCTGACATGCCCCAGTCCGTCAAGGAGTGGCCATGTTTACGACGAGCGATTTTCGGCGCGGCCTGCGCGTTCAGTACGAGGGGCAGCCCTACGTCATCACCGAGTTCCAGCACCACAAGCCCGGCAAGGGCGCCGCGGTGACGCGCACCAAAATGAAGAACCTCATCACCGGGCAGGTCATCGACCCGACCTTCCGCTCCGGGGACAAGGTCGAAAAGCCGGACCTCGAAGAAAAGACGACCCAGTACCTCTACAACGACGGTGAGACGTACCACTTCATGGACCCGGTCTCCTACGAGCAGTACGAGATCAACAAGTCCACCCTCGGCGACTGCACCAACTTCATGACCGACAACATGGAGTGTGAGGTGCTGTTCTACGAGGGCAAAGCCATCAGCATCGAACTGCCGAACCACGTCGTCCTCGAGGTCACCGAGTGCGACCCCGCGGTGAAAGGCGACACCGTCCAGGGCGCGTCCAAGCCCGCGATCGTGCAGACCGGCTACAAGGTCATGGTGCCGCTGTTCATCAATGAGGGCGACAAGCTGCGGATCGACACCAGGACCGGTGACTACATCGAACGCGCCTGAGGCGTTTCCCGCGCTTTCCCCGGAGGGTCGTGGCGCTGGCCGGGCGACGAGACTGCGTCGCTTACAGCTCGATGATGATGACGCGGGGGGGCTCGGCTTCGTCCGCGGGGGGCTCCGCCGGGAGGGGCTCGGGAGCGTGCAGGGGCAGACGCAACGCCGGGCGCTCGTCGGGCACGATGCGCTCGAGCTCGTCGATGATGAACGCGTCGGGGACGCGGTCGAACCAAGTGGGGTGCGTGGTGAGCATGTGGTCAGATCGTAGCCACTCGTGGCCCGCGGACAACGCGCGGTGAGCGCGGTCGAGGGACGGCTGCAGACCGTCGCCCAGGTGGCGCACGACGTGGCCCAGGGCCTTGGTCGGGGCGCCCTGCCGCGCGATGTCGGGCGTTTGGTCGGCCTGCTCACCGGGCGCAGGCGCGACCGGGCGGCCGATTACATGAATGATCCCGGGCTGTTGCGCGCCTACGTGGCGCTCTACCTGCCCAAAAACGCGGCCCGGGTGGCATTGCTTCTGGAAAAGGTCCGCGCCGAACATCACCTTCGCTCCTTGCCGGAGGCCCCGCGCGTGCTGGACATCGGAGCGGGGCCCCTCAGTGGACTTATCGGGGCTTGGGCCGCGTTCGGTGCGCTCGCGGACTGCTCCGCCCTGGATCGCAGCCGGCGGGCCCTGAGCGCCGGACAGGACGTGTGGGCGGCTTTGCCGACGGGGGCCCGGGTCCGGACCAAGGCGTGCGACCTCCGCGACAAACAATGGCCGCTGCCCGCGAGCGCCCAGTACGACCTGGTGCTCGCGGCCAATGTGCTCAACGAGCTGCCCCCCACCGGCCGGGCCCGGCGCGTGCTCGGCTGGCTGTCGCACAGCGGGGCCGAGGCCATGGTCCTGATCGAGCCGGGCACGCGGTTGATGAGCCGCGCGGTGATGGCTTTGCGCGACGAGCTGGTGGCCGGGGGCGCGCACGTCGCCGCCCCGTGTCCGGTGCAGAATCATTGTCCCTTGCTGGACACCCGCGATTGGTGCCACACCGCTCTGCACCATGAGCGGCCCGAGACCGTGCGCAAACTCGAGCGGTCCGCGCGCATCAAGCCCGGGCCGCTCCTGCTCAGCTACATTGTGGTGACCCGCGCCCCGGCGCACCCGGTGGGGCGACGGGTGGTGAGCGGGGTGCTCGACGGGGGGCAGCAACAGGTGTGCGGTCCGGACGGCTTGGTGACAATGAAGCTGCGCGGCGCCCGCCGCGGCGACGCCCTTCGGGCCTAGAGCACGTTTAGTGCTTCGTCATGGTGGGGATGGTGAGCGCGACCTCGGTGTCGTCGTGCTCGGATTCTGCCGGGAGCGCGGGCAGGCCCAGGGTCTGGGTCTCTTCGACGTCGACGGGTTTGGGCCGGAGTGAGCCCACCGCGGCCACCAGGGCGCGGCGCAGGCCCGCGCTGTCGAGCTCAAACAGGCGCAGCCGGCGCTCGGCGTCGGACGCGAGGCAGAACAACGAGCCCTCGCAGGGCACGAAGGTGGTCTCGCGCATCAACCATTCGCCGTCGCCGAAGTCGTAGCGCACGAACGTGGTGCGTTCGAGCCGTTCGTGCGCCCGGGCGAAATCCACGAGCAGAGGCCGGAGCTTGAGCGCCTTTGGCTCGTCAAAGAGCACGCCTTTGTCGACGAGGCCGCGCAGCGCCTGGTCCCACAACGGGTCGGCGGACAGCTTGGCCGACCCCGCGCGCACCGGTCGGGTTCGGGCCCCGGCGCGCCGCACGTTCAGCATGTGCATCAGGCCGCTCGGGGAGCGGTGGGCCTGGTCTTGGGGGGCGGGGCCGAGCAGGGAGTCGATCAGGCGCTTGGGCACCCGGAGGGCGGCCGCGTCGGGGTCGGTCTTGGCCTTGCGCAACAACAGCGCGAACGCCGCGTACTCCAGCGAGGTCAACGACACCTCGAACAACGGTCCTTTGGCCCGCCGCGGGACCATGCGCCGGGCCAGGAATTCGACCAGCTCGTCCTGGTCGAGGTCGGGACCGAGGGCGTGTCCGCCATCGCCGTGCACGTACTGCACCGCGATCTCGTCGAGCAGATAGAAATCGCTTTGGCGCGGTGACCCGTCCTCGGTGCTCACCACGACCACCCGGGCGTCGCACTCGGTCACCGGGGCCAGGCGGTTGAGCGCCTCGTCGGTGACGCGAAAACCGCGGGGGTCGAGGGCCTGCTTTTTGATCAGCGACCGGTAACTCTCCTCGTAGTCGCGCGGGGCACGGCGCTCCTCCTCGAGGTAATGCAGGGGCGACTCCTCGACGAAGTAGAGGTCACACGTGTAGCGGAGGAGCGCGATTTCGTCGTCGTCGAGAACGAGGAACGCCATCGGTGCCGATCAGCCCTCGTTGGTGCCCTGCAACAGGGCAGCGGTGGCTTGGGCGAGTTGGCCGGCGCGCCCCGCGAGGGTGCTGCCGAAGTCATTGGCCCCGGCCCCGGCGGGGATTTGAATCCGCTGCACAAAGCCCGCGCCGTGGGGGGTGAGGCCGAGGGCTTGGTCGACCTGGGCCAGCGGGGTGGACGCGGGCGGCTCGGGCGTCGTGGCCTTGGCCACGGGGGCGGCCAAGAAGGCCCGGCGGCGGCGCATCGTGCTTCGTTTTTGGCGCAGCTGCCGGTGTCGCCGGCGGAGCTTGGACAGGTCGCCGTCGACGCTGGCGCGCGCCTCGGGCCCGAAGTCACCCGCGAACAAGGTCTCTTTGTGGCCCGCGATGTCCGCGCCCAGGGTGTCGAGCTTCTGGTCGGTCTCGGCCAGAGAGCGCTGGTAGATCGCGTCCATTTTGTGGGCGTCGCTGGCCCGCGCGGGCGCCCCCGCGGGGGGACCGGCGGAAAACGGCGCGGTCGGCGTGGGGTCGTGCAGCACGAACTCGTCGTCGGTGCTGACCGGGGCAGGGGTCTCGGGGCCCGTGACCTCCGCCGCGGCCTGAGACGGGGCCGGTTGCTCGATGCGGGTCGGGGGGTTGCTGCCGGGCTTTTTGATCTTCATGACGTGGCCCTTCTAGCGCAGAATCGCCTGGTTTGGCGGGGGGCTGATGTCCCCGTTTCCAGCGTTCTTGTATCGTACGGACCGAGGTGCGCAGTGGGCGACGGCGGGACAGGCGAAAAAACCGAAGAGCCCACCCCGCAGAAGCTGCGGCAGGCCCGTGAGAAGGGCAACGTCGCCAAGAGCCAGGACATCATCCAATCCGCGGGCTTCGCGGGCGTGTTCGCGGTGCTCGGATTGACCCTGGCCGGGCTCGGCCAGACGATGATGGACTTTTACATCTCGGCGTTCGAGGCCGCGACCCGCAAGGGCGACCTGCCGACGGTGGTGAAGATCACCGAGGACGCGGTGTGGTTCATCGTGCAGAACACGATGCCGGTGCTGGGGGCGGCGTTTTTGTTTGCCGCCGCGGGCAACTACGCCCAGGTCGGCTTCCTGTTCACCGTGCACCCGCTCAAGCCCGACGTGAAAAAGCTCAACCCCATCTCGGGGATCAAGCAGCTGTTCAGCAAAAAGAAGCTCGTGGAGCTGCTCAAGCAGTTCGTGAAGTTCGGGCTGGTCAGCTACGTGACGTACGGGGCGATCGAGTCGTCGGTCCGGGACGTGATCCTGGCGGCGCGGCTGGACATGATGGCGGCCATCCAGGTCGGCAGCGAAATTTTATATAATATTTCCGTACGGGTCGCGTTCTTGTTCTTCGTGGTCGGGGTCGCCGATTTCTTCTGGCAAAGGCACGCCCACAAAAAAGATATGATGATGTCGAAGTACGACGTCAAACAGGAATACAAGCAGTCCGAAGGGGACCCGCAACAAAAAGCTGAGCGCAAGGCCCTGGCCGAAGAGCTCATCATGCACGGGAGTCAACAAAACGTGTCCAACGCCGACGCTGTGATCACCAACCCCGCGCACATTGCGGTGGCGATCAAATACGAAAAAGAGAAGGGCGGCGCCCCGCGCGTGGTGGCCAAAGGCCTCCGCAAGAACGCCGACAAGATCAAAGACATCGCCCGCGAGGCCGGTGTGCCCATCCTGCGCAACGTCCCGCTGGCCCAGGCGCTCAACAAGCTCGACCTCGACGAAGAGATCCCCGAGGAGCTGTTCGAGGCCGTGGCCGAGGTGCTCAACTTCGTCTACGAACTCAAGGAACAAGGAAAAGTATAGGAAAATCAATGCCTTGAAGGGCCGCAACGCCCCCCGAGGATCTCCGATACTCGTCCTGGAGGAATTCACATGGCGGACCAAGTACGCGGCGGAGGAGCAAATCGATTTCCCTGGGTGACCCCGTCGGGCGGGGCCATCGGGCCGGCGGGCATGTCCGCCGACGAGGTGAAGATTCACCAGGGAAAGACCGCGCTCACCCCCGAGTCACAGCCCATCGCGACGCGCGGCCCGGTGGAGTTCATCGCGCCCACGACGTCGTCTGACCACCTCCGTTTGGCGGTGCCGGTGGCGGCCAATCCGTACGCGACCCCGACGGGGCCGCGGCACGACCACATGATGGTGCGCCAAGCCCTGACCCGCTCCCACGCCGCGGTGTCCAAGGAGCTCATGGGCAAGCTCAAACAAGCGCCGCCGGGCCTCGACGACAACGCCGTCGGTCAGATGCGCGCGTCCCTGTCGCGCGAGCACGCGATGCTCGGCCTCCTGCAGAATCTGCAGGAGATGCAAGAGCAGATCTACGGCCGCATCATCGGGTCGCAAGAAGCATAACCGCGTCCCCCCGACGAAAAAAAAAGCCGCCCTTCGAGGCGGCTTTTGCCTTTGGCCCCTGTTTGTTTACGCTCGGCGCGTCGAATGTGTGGAGTGGGCGTGAACGAGACCGAACGATTTGGCCTGAATGCAACTTACGTCGAGGCGCTGCGCGACCAGTGGGAGCGCGACCCGCAGTCGGTGACCGAGGAGTGGCGCACGTACTTTTCGGAGAACGTCTCGCCAGTGGAACAGGCGGCGCCCAAAAAGAGTGACCCGGGCTTGATCCCCTCACGCGACGAGGTGTTCGCCAAAGAAGCGCCCAAAAATGGAACTGCACCGCACCCCCCCGCGGTGGCGCCCCGGCCCGAGGATGAACTCGAGACCCTGCGTGGCATCGCGGCGAAGATCGCGGAGAACATGGACGCCTCGGTGGCCATGCCCACCGCGACCTCCACGCGGCAGATGCCGGTCAAGGTGCTCGACGAGAACCGCCGGGTGATCAACAGCTATCTCCAAGCCGATGCCCAGCCCAAAGCGTCCTTCACGCACATCGTGGCCTGGGCGTTGGTGCGCGCGGCCCAGCACGTGCCCTCGATGAACAACGGCTACACCGTCGTCGACGGCAACCCCACCAAGCTGGTGCGCAAGGACATCCACCTCGGGCTGGCCATCGATCTGCCCGCCCGCGGTGGTGGGCGCACCCTGGTGGTGCCCAACATCAAGCGCGTGCAAGAACACACCTTCAAGACGTTCCTCGAGGCCTACAACGACACGGTCAAGCGGGCCCGGAACAACAAGCTGGGCCTCGACGATTTTTCGGGGACCACCATCAGCCTGACCAACCCGGGCGGCATCGGCACGGTGGCCTCCAACCCGCGCCTGATGCCCGGCCAAGGCACCATCGTGGCCATGGGGTCCATCGCCTACCCCGCGGAGTACGAGGCGACCGCTCCAGAGACATTGACCGCGCTCGGCATCGGCAAGGTCATGACCATCACGTCGACCTACGACCACCGGGTGGTCCAGGGCGCGGAGTCGGGCGAGTTCCTCAAGCGGGTGCACGAGCTGCTCAATGGCGAGCACGGCTTTTATGAAGAGCTGTTCGCGGCGTTGAGCATTCCGCACCACCCGTACCGGTTGCAGACCGACACCGCCCGGATGGGAAAGGTGTCGAACACCGACCGCGCGATGAAGGTCAGCCAACTCATCCACGCCTACCGCGTGCGCGGACACATGCTCGCCCACACCGACCCCCTCGACCTGCGCCCCCGTCGTCACCCCGAGCTCGACCTCGACAACTATGGGCTCACCATCTGGGACCTCGACCGCGAATACTCCACGATGGGGGTGTTGCCGTACCGCACCGCGACCTTCCGCAACATCCTCGCCCGGCTGCGCGACACCTACACCCGCACGATGGGGTGCGAGTACATGCACATCAACGAGCCCGAGGAGCGGACGTGGGTGATGCAACGGGTCGAGCACCAAGAAGACGTCATCGATCGGGATGCCAAGCGGCGGATTCTGAAATACCTCTCGCGGGCGCAGGCGTTCGAGCGCTTCTTGCACAAGCGCTACATGGGCCACAAGCGGTTCTCCGTCGAGGGCGCGGAGAGCGTGATCCCCATGCTCGAGCAGGCCCTGGCCTCGGCCGCCAGCCACAATGTGACTGACGTGATCGTGGGCATGGCCCACCGCGGGCGGCTCAACGTGCTCGCCAACGTGGTGGGCAAGTCCTACGAAGCGATCTTCGCCGAGTTCGAGGACGTCGACACCAAGACCATTCAAGGCTCCGGCGACGTCAAGTACCATTTGGGCGCGAAGGGCGTGTACCGGTGGCAAGGCAAGACCAACGACTTCGGCGCGTTCGAGGAGCGCGAGGTCCGGATCGAGCTGGCCTGCAACCCCTCGCACCTCGAGGCGGTCAACCCCGTGGTCCTCGGTCAATGCCGGGCGCGCCAAGACCTCGCCGGGGATCGGGAGCGCACCAAGGTGGTGCCGGTGTTGATCCACGGGGACGCCGCCTTCGCTGGGCAGGGGGTGGTGTTCGAGACCATGCAGCTGTCGACGCTGCAAGGCTTCCGGGTCGGGGGCACGGTCCACATCATCATCAACAACCAGATCGGATACACCACCGGGCCGGCCAAGGCGCGTTCGGCGCTGAACGCCTCCGACGTGGCCCGGGCGATCCAGGCGCCGGTGCTGCGGGTCAATGGCGACGACCCCGAGGCCTGCGTGCGGGCGATGATGGTCGCGTTCGACTACCGCATGCGGTACGGCAAGGATGTGGTCATCGACATGGTGTGCTACCGCAAGCACGGCCACAACGAGGGCGACGAGCCGAGTTTTACCCAGCCGATCCTCTACCGGGCGATTCGCGAGCACACCCCGGTGCGGGACCGCTATGCACAATGGTTGATTCGGCGGAAAGACTTCTCGGACGCCGAGGTCGAAGAAATCGAGAACGAGACCTACGACGCCTTGGAGAGCGCCTTCGGGGCGATCAAGGAGCGTGGGTCCGAGGCGGTGCCCGAGCCGGGGCCGATGCGGCCGGGCAACTACGACGCGGACGCGGTGGACAACCCCGAGACCGCGGTGGCGGAAGACATTCTCAAGCGCATCACCGAGCGCATCACCTACGACCCGGAGATCGTGGAGATTCACCCCCGGGTGATCAAAAACGTCCTCGAGCGTCGCCAGGAGATGGTGTTCAAGGGACGCCAGGAAGGCGCACCCGGCATCGACTTCGGCATGGCCGAGATCCTCGCTTACGGGTCGTTGCTCCTCGAGGGCATCCCGGTGCGGATGAGCGGCCAAGACTGCGGCCGGGGTACCTTCGCCCACCGCCACGCGGTGCATTACGATTGTACCGACGGCCGGCCCTACATCCCGTTGAACTACCTCGAACAATCGCGGGACGAGGGCGAGGAGGAGTGGCACCCGAGCCGGTTTCGCATCTATGACTCGCCGCTGTCCGAAGAGGCCGTGTTGGGGTTTGAGTATGGTTACTCCGTGACCCATCCAGATTCATTGGTGCTGTGGGAAGCGCAGTTCGGCGACTTCTTCAACGGAGCGCAGATTCAGGTCGACCAGTTCATCACCTCAGGCGAGGCCAAATGGGGCCAGAAGAGCCGGGTGGTGATGATGCTGCCCCACGGCTACGACGGGCAGGGCCCCGAGCACAGCTCCGCGCGCATCGAGCGGTTCTTGCAACAGTGCGCCGAGGAGAACATCCGGGTCGCGATCTGTTCGACCGCGGCCCAGCAGTTTCATCTTCTGCGACAGCAAGCGGTGCGGCCCAAAAAGCCGCTCATCCTGTTCACGCACAAGTCGTTGCTTCGGGCCGAGGACGCCGCGTCCGACCTCGACGAGCTCAGCGCGGGACGTTTTGAGCGGTTGCTCGATGACCCCCGCCACCAGGGCGAGACCAAACGATTGGTGCTGTGCTCGGGCAAGTTTTACTGGGACCTGGACCGGGCCCGCCAAGAGGGCGACCTCGGCCAAGGCGTGCGGCTGGTGCGGTTGGAGCAACTGTATCCGTTCCCCAAAGACGCGGTGAACGCCCTCCTCGAGCAAAGCAACGGGGCAGAGCTGGTCTGGGCCCAAGAGGAGCCGCAGAACATGGGCGCGTTTGGGTTCATCCGCGGGCACCTGTTGGCCATGGGGCTGCGGGCCGGTTACCTCGGCCGACCGGCGTCGGCGTCGCCAGCCACGGGCAGTTCACGTCGACACAAAGAGCAGCACCAAGCGATCATCGACGCGGTGTTCAATCTCGACGACCGGGCGCCCGACCCCGCCGCGGTGTGAGGTCGACATGAGCCAGGTCAGCCACGAGGCACTGGTCGCGCTCATCGAGGCCCGCCACGCGGACACGGTGATGGGCGCGCTGGGGATGCGCTACACCTCCTACGACCCCGACGCGGTCACCGCCGAGGTCGAGGTCGGGCCAAAGTTACTGCAACATGCGGGGATCGTGCACGGTGGGGTGTACGTGGTGTTGGCGGAGAGCGTGGCGTCGGCCGCGGCCGCGTTGTCGGTGGACATCGCGACCCACGACGTGAACGGGATGGAGATCAACGCCAATCACCTGCGCGCGGTGTCGGAGGGTTCGCTCAAAGCGGTGGCGCGTCCGATTCACCGGGGCCGGACCACGCACGTCTATGGCATCGAGGTGTTCGACGACCGTGGCCGTCAGGTCTCGGTGTGCCGGTGCACGATGGCGATCCGGCCCCGTCGCAGCGCGTCGTAATATCCCGTCCCCGACGTGGCAGCAGCGTGTTAACCAACCTGCGCACAAGGAGACCCGGATGAAGACGAAAGCTGCGATCGCGTGGGAAGCCAAAAAGCCGTTGGAAGTGACCGAGGTCGATCTGGAGGGGCCCAAGGCGGGTGAGGTCCTGGTCGAGGTCAAGGCCACCGGCGTCTGCCACACGGATGCCTATACATTGTCGGGGGCGGACCCCGAGGGCCTGTTCCCCGCGATCATGGGTCACGAGGGCGCGGGGGTGGTTCTCGAGGTGGGGCCCGGGGTGACGTCGCTGGCGCCCGGGGACCACGTGATTCCGCTGTACACCCCCGAGTGCCGGCAGTGTGAGTATTGCCTCAACCCCAAGACCAATCTGTGCCAAGCGATCCGCTCCACCCAGGGCAAGGGCCTGATGCCGGACGGCAGCAGCCGGTTCTCCAAGGACGGCAAGACCATCTACCACTACATGGGCACGTCGACGTTCGCGAACCACACGGTGTTGCCGGAGATCGCGCTCGCCAAGATCCGAAAAGACGCGCCCTTCGACATGGCCTGTTACATCGGGTGCGGGGTCACCACCGGCATCGGCGCGGTGGTGTTCACCGCCAAGGTCGAGCCCGGCGCGCGGTGTGTGGTGTTTGGGCTCGGCGGCATCGGGCTCAACGTCATTCAAGGCTTGAAGATGGTGGGCGCGAGCCAGATTGTGGGCGTCGACATCAACCCGGGCCGCAAGGCCATGGCCGAGAAGTTCGGCATGACCGACTTCGTGAACCCCAAGGACGTCAAAGGCGATCTCGTCGGTCACCTCGTCGAGCTCACCGGGGGCGGCGCGGACTATTCCTTCGAGTGCATCGGCAAAGTCGAGATCATGCGCCAGGCGCTCGAGTGTTGTCACAAGGGATGGGGCGTCAGCTGTGTCATCGGCGTGGCCGGGGCCGGGGAGGAAATCTCCACCCGGCCGTTCCAGCTCGTGACCGGGCGGCGTTGGATCGGCAGCGCCTTCGGCGGCGCCCGCGGCCGGACCGACGTGCCCAAGATCGTCGACTGGTACATGGACCAGCGCATCAACATCGACGACCTGATCACCCACAAGATGCCGCTCGAGAAGATCAACGACGCGTTCGACCTCATGCACAAGGGTGAGTCGATTCGCAGTGTCATTGTGTATTGAGCCGGCGCGTCCGCGCGCTCGGGGAGCCATCGATGGAAAGAGTCAAAGAACAGCGCTGCTTCGGCGGCACCCAAGGCACCTACCGCCACGACAGTGAGGCGGTGGCGGGGGCGATGGAGTTTGCGGTCTACGTCCCGTCCGGCGATGGTCCCTTCCCGGTGGTGTGGTTTTTGTCGGGGCTGACCTGCTCGTCGGAGAACGTGATCACCAAGGCGGGAGCCCAGCGGGTGTGCGCCGAGCTGCAGCTCGCGCTGGTGTGTCCCGACACCAGTCCGCGCGGACACGACTACGCCAAGGACGAGCGCTACTGGTTCGGTGAGGCGGCGAGCTATTACGTCGACGCCACCGCAGAGCCCTTCGCGGCCCACTACCAAATGTTTACGTACCTGAAGGATGAGCTGCCGGCGGTGGTGGGCAAACATTTCCCCGTCGAGCTTTCGCGCCAGTGCATCATGGGGCACTCGATGGGGGGGCACGGCGCGTTGATGATGGCGCTCAAACAACCGGACCGGTACGCGAGCGTGTCCGCGTTTGCGCCCATCGCGCACTACACCGCGTGTCCCTGGGGCGAAGCGGCGGTGGCGGGGTATTTCGGCGGGGACGCCGACGCGGCCCGCCGCTACGACGTGGTCAGCCTGATCGAGGCGGGGGCCCGGCCGGCGGGGCCGGTGCTGATCGACCAAGGCACTGACGATGCGTTCGTCGAGGAGCAGCTCCAGCCCCAGGTTCTGCAGAAGGCCCTGAAGGAAGCGGGCATCGGCCACGAGCTGCGCATGCAGGCGGGCTACGACCACAGCTACTACTTCGTGCAGACGTTCATGGAGGAGCACCTGCGGCACCATCACCAGGCCGTCGCCGGGGGCTGAACCGCCGAAATCCCCAGGAATTTCGGAGCGTTACGCGGTGCGTCAGGGCCGCGCCACCGGTGTTTGGGGATGACAAATCGCGTGCCTCTGATACCGTCCGCGTGTGGGAGAGGCGCCCACCTCAGCGCCCCCATGCTCGAGACAACCGCGCGTTTCGACCAGTTGGAACGTGCCTTTGGGAGGACGGATGTCCATGACCGCTGCCGCCGTGGAACACGACAAAACCATCGATGCGCCGTTCGAAGGCCTGGGCAAAGACCAGCTGCTGGACGCCTACAAGTTGATGAAAACCTCGCGGCTGCTCGACGCCAAAATGCTGGTGCTGCTCAAGCAGGGCAAGTCGTTCTTCCACATCGGGTGCATGGGCCATGAGGCGGTCCAGGTCGCGGCCACCGTCGCCCTGGAGCAGGGGCGCGATTGGGCCTATCCATATTACCGCGGCCAGGCGTTGTGTCTGGGCATGGGCATGAAGCCCTACGAGTGTCTGCTCAGCTTCTTGGCCAAAGGCGATGACCCCAACAGCGGCGGCCGGCAGATGCCGCAACACTACGGTCACAAGGACCTCAACATCCCGTCGCAAAGCTCGCCCACGGGCACGCAGTTCTTGCAGGCGGTGGGGTGCGCGCTGGCGAGCAAGCGCAACTTCGCGAAGCAAAAAAACGGCGCCCGGGCCGGCGGCCTCGAGGTCACGGTGGTCACCGCCGGGGACGGCACCACCAGCCAGGGCGACTTTCACGAGGCGCTCAATTGGGCGGCGCGGGAAAAGGCCCCGGTGGTCTTTCTCATCGAAGACAATGGTTATGCAATCTCAGTCCCGGTGAGGGACCAGACCCCCGGCGGCAAGGTGGTGCACCTCGGGCGGGGCTACGACAACCTCGAATCGGTTGAGGTCGACGGCTGCGACTTTTTGAAGAGCTACCGCGTGTTGAAAAAGGCGGTGGAGCGGGCCCGGCGCGGCGACGGCCCGACCTTGGTGGTGGGCGACGTGGTCCGGCTGCTCCCGCACAGCTCCAGTGACGACCAGCGCAAGTACCGTCCCGAGGGTGAGCTGACCGAGGACAAGGCCCGCGATCCCGTCGAGCAGATGCGATCGGTGGTGAAAAAAGCCACCGGCATGAGTGACCAGGACTTGGACAAGCTCGACGAGCAGCTCAAGGCCGAGGTCGACGCGGAGGCGGAGCGCGCGGAGGCGGCCCCGTCGGCGGACCGGTCCACCGCGCTCGATTGGGTGCTCAGCGATACCCCGGAGCCGGCGGAAGTGGACCCGACCCCCGACGGGGGCGAGGTGGTGCTCGTCGACGCGATCAACCGGGCCCTGGCCGAAGAGCTGGCCCGGGACGAGCGGGTGTTGGTGTTCGGCGAGGACGTGGCGGGCAAAAAGGGGGGCGTGTTCACCGCCACCCGGGGGCTCACGGATCGGTTCGGCGAAGACCGTGTGTTCAACTCGCCCCTCGCGGAGTCGTCCATCATCGGGGTGGCCATCGGCATGGCGGTGCGCGGGCTGCGCCCGGTGCCGGAGATTCAGTTTGGCGACTACATCTGGACCGCGATGATGCAGATTCGCAATGAGCTGTCCACGATGCGGTACCGCAGCAACAACGCGTTCTCATGCCCGGTGGTGGTGCGGGTGCCGGTGGGCGGCTACATCCACGGGGCGTTGTGCCACTCGCAGAACATCGAGTCCTATTTTGCGCACATCCCGGGTTTGAAGATCGCTCACCCGTCGACCGCGCTGGACGCCTACGGGTTGCTCAAAGCGGCGATTCGCGGCGACGACCCCGTGTTGTTCCTCGAGCACAAGGGTCTTTACCGGCAAAATCACGCCAAGAGCGTGCTCCCCGCGGGCACGGACTGGGTGCTGCCCTTCGGCAAAGGCATTGTGCGCCAGGAGGGTGAGGACATCACGGTGGTGACGTACGGGGCCTTGGTGCAACGTACGATTCAGGCTTCGAAGAAGCTCGAAGACGATGGCATCTCGGTGGAGGTGGTGGACATTCGCACCATCAACCCCGTGGACTGGGCGCTCATCGAGCAGAGCGTGAAGAAGACCGGCAAGGTGATGGTCGCCCACGAGGACACCCGGTTTGGCGGGTTCGGGGGTGAGTTGGCGGCGGAGATCGGCGAGCGGTGCTTCGAGCACCTCGACGGCCCGGTGCGCCGCCTCGGTGCGGCGGATTCGCCGGTGCCGTTCAACTGGGACCTCGAAGAGGAGGTCCTGCCCCAGATCGACGGCATCGCCCAGGCGCTGCGCGACCTCGCCAACTGGTGATGCGCGACCTGTGGTTGATGCGGCACGGTCGCGCCGCGGGGAGTTCGCCCTCCGGGGACGCAGGGCGCCCCCTCACCGACGAGGGAGCGGAGGGCATCGAACGCGTCGCGCAGTTCGCGGTGACGGCGGGGTGGCGCCCCGACGAGATGTGGCACTCGCCCTACCTGCGGGCGATCCAGACCGCCGAGCGCGTCCACCGGCGAACGGGGGGCGCCCGCAGCGTCGACGAGGGCTTGGTGCCCAACGGACGGCCCAGCAATATTGCAGATGCATTGCGACTGGCGTCAGGCTCCGTGTTCGTGGTCAGCCATCTGCCGCTCTTGCCGGCGGTGCTCGACGAGCTGTTCGGGGCCCCGGCCCAGATCAACATCAGCCCCGGCACCGTCGTGCACCTGGCGATGATGGGGCGCAGCAATGCCTTTGTGCGCGGGGTGTATGAACCGGACGTGACCGAGCCGGTCGGCGCCGCGCTGGCCAAGTCCGCTACTTCTTGAGCTTCAGCGGGTTTTCGTCGCCGCCCATCTTGAGGTCGCCACCGGAGCTGCCCCCGTGCGGGTTTTTGACCCCGGGCCGGACGTTGTCCGCGCTCGGCGGGGGGAGGGCGTGGGCGCCGTCGCCGCCGGCTATGAACCCCGGGGGCATGCCCGGTCCCCCGGGGCCATGTCCCATCGGGCCGGGGCCGCCGGGACCCGGGCCGCGCGGTCCAGGACCGGTGGGGAGTTGAGGCTGGGGGGCGGGCTTCACCTTGATGTCCACGTCGAGCTTTTTGGTCGTGTCCTCGACAAACTTCTGCAGCGCGTCTTGGGCGCGCTTGCTGTTTTCGACCACCAGGATGCGCTCCTTGGCTTTTTCGAACGGGATGTTGGGTCCTTTTTGCATCCCCTCCGAGAACAGGATGTGGAAACCCTTCTCGGTGCGGATGACCTCGGACAGCTCGTTCTTTTGGAGGGTAAAGGCCGCCACCGAGAGGTCGGGGAGCAGCTGTGAGGGTTGGACCTCGCCGAGGCTGCCGCCCTTGTCGCGGGTCCGGGGGTCATCGGAATGTTTCTGCGCGGCCTCGCCGAACGCCTTGGCCCCTTTGCCGACAAGCTCGGCCCGGAGCTTGTCGGCGGCGGCCTTCTTCTCGGCCAGCGCTTCGTTGCTGACCCCGAGGGGGGCGGCGATGAGGATCTCGCGGATGGTGGCGGTTTTGCGTTCGGCGTAGACGGCGGGGTTTTGTTTGTACAACGCCTTGGCCTCGGCCTCGGTGACGCGCGGAATCGCCGCTGTGACCTGCTTCATCAGGGCTTCGATGGCGAGGTCATGGGACATTTCGGTGCGGAACGCTCCCTCGTCGGTGCGCATGCGCTCCAAGAACTGCGCGAAGGTGATGCCCTCGGGGAGCTTCTGCTTCATCTCGGTGAGCTTGGCCTCGACCACGGTCTCGGGGGGCGCGAGGTCGCGCTTTTGGGCTTCCTCGGCGAGGGCTTGCCGGCGCACCAAGTGCTTGAGCGCGGGCTCTTCGAACACCGCGCGCATGGGGCCCAACGCCGCGTCGGGGGGAACGCCCACCCGCATCGCGCGATCCAAGATCGCCCGGTCAAACATCGCCCGGGTCACGGTGGTGTCGCCGAGCTTGGCCACGACGCCGTCGGGGGGCAGGGACCCAATGGCACTGGAGGGCTGTGCGTCGGATGCGGGGGGCGGCGGTTTGACCTCCCCGGGACCCGACGGCGACGGGGCCGGGTCGGTGTCCGCGCCGGCCACGCCCGCGGGCCCCGACGGGGTCAAGGCGGGGGGCGCTTTTTCTTCGCAGCCAGCGGCGAGCAGGGCGACGAAGGGCAGGGCGACGATCAGCGGCCGGGACATGGGAGCTCCTCAAGGAAAGGCGGGGGGGCAGAGGGCGTGGCCCACCGCGGCGTCGTGCATCACCACGCGAACGATGTTGTCGGTGGTGCCGGACGCGAGCTGCTCAATGGTACTGCATCCGTGGGCGATGGAGTCGGCGCGGTCGCACGCGTCCACCGCGGCGCAGCCGAGCACATCGACGAAGAACGGCGTGCCCGGCGTGACCAGCGCGTTGAGCGTTTCGCCTTCGGCGGCGTCGATTTCGAAGGGGCCGAACGCCTCCGGGGTCTGGCCCTCTTCGGCCACCTCGACGTACAGGGCGGACACCCCCGAGAACGTCGCGGCCTCGTCGCGGAGCAGCAAGACCGTGGCTTCGGCATCGGCCCCCGCGCACCCCGCGGCGCAGGCGACGACGACGAGGGCCAACCCGAGCCGGGCGCGGGTGGGGGTCAGCTCACAGGCGCGACGCATCGATCACCAGGTCGGTGCCGCCCGGGTTGGCCGGGCGGGTGAAGAAAAAGTAGGCGCCGGTGGCCCCCGCGGCCGCGACCACGCCCAGCACGACGGCGCCCAACGCGGAGCCGATGAGGGTGGGGACCAGCAGGCTCCCGTCGTCCTCAGGTTCGGTCCCGCCGCCGCCCCCGCCGAACTGCGGACCGATGCCGAGAAAGCGGGCGAGCAGGGTGTCGTCGTCTTCGATGAGCTGCGCGTTTTCGCTGGTGGCGATGTCGCTCATGATTTGGACCGCGCCGTCGAGGTCGGACAGGTCAGCGGCCACCGCCAAGGCGGTCAGGCCGATGCGGTTGTCGGGACCGATGCGGCCCATCACCACCGAAAAGCCGTCGCGGTCGCGCTCGACCACGGCGATGAGGCACACCCCCGAGACCCGGGCGGCTTCGGTGGCGAAGTCATGGTGGCTGGTTCCGTTGCGCAATAGCTGGCGCGCGCTTTGGGCCGCGTGCCGACGAGGGTCGTCGAGCTCGGCGCGCACTTCGCGGTCGCGCTTTTTGAGCACCACGTACTCCTCTTGGCGGCCGTCGCCGATCACCGCGACGTAGTGGGGGCCGGGCAACAGGTCGGTGAGCTCAAGCGGCGTCTCCCCCCGGACGACCCCGTCGACGACGACGGTGGCCCCGGCGGGCACCGAGGTGACGCGCAGGGCGGGCCGCTTCTTGCGGTCCTCGAGGTTCTTTTTGATCGTCGCGTAGCGGTCCGTGACCTTGGGCGGCACCAGGCTCGGATCGGGCACGTAGTCCGGCATCTGGGCCGCGAGGGCGAGCATGGCCCGGTCCGCGGGGTCTTTTTTGGACAAGCGCCGCAAGGCGAGGGTGCGCACCAGCATCAGTTCTGCATAAGCATTCCAGGCCTTGGTTGATTCCCGGTACGCGTAGGTGCTCTCGAACCGGGCGATGCCGTCGTCGGCGCTGGCCACGGCCTTGTCGAACTCGCCGGCAAAAAACCGGGTCCGGGCGGTGCCCAGCAACTTGTCGAGGTCCTCGAGGGCGCCCTCGGGGGGGCCTTGATCGGCTTGGTCTTCGCGCGGCCGCACCACGTCGATGTCGCGGTCGGCGAACGCTTCGGCAAATGCATCTGCAATCTTGTCCGCCACCGCTTGGTCTTGCTCGTCGGCAGAACGGGTCACCGCGCCCAAAAACACGGGTCCGTCGGCGTGGGCCGACCCCGCGGCGAACAACGCCAATGGGCAAAGCAAGAGCAGGAGCGAGGCGGCGGGCCGCATCGGCCGTACCCTACACCGATCCGGTTGTCGCCGCAGGCTTTCGGCCCCTGTGTAACCCTTCAAAAAGTATGACCTTTTTGGCAGTCGCGGCCCGGTCTGGCCGGGGCCATCCGGGTGGCGCATCGCCGCAACTGATGAAATCCTCCCGCCGTGACCGATCCCGAGAACACCGAACCCACGGCCGACGTCGACAGCATCGGCCGTTATCAAATCGTGCGCCCCCTCGCGCGCGGGGGGATGGCGGAGGTGTACCTGGGCCGGTCCATCGGTCTGCACGGTTTTCAGAAACTGGTCGCGATCAAGCGCATCCGGGCCAAATACTCGAACGAGAGTTCGTTCATCAACATGCTCGTCGACGAAGCCCGCATCAGCATGTTGCTCACCCACCCCAACATCGCGCAGGTCCTCGAGTTCGGCGAGCAAGACGGGGACTACTACCTCGTGCTCGAGTACGTCCCCGGCGAGAGCCTCTCCCACCTCGTGCGCCGGGCGGTCAAAGGGGGAGAGCGCCTCGGGGTGTTCGAGGTTTGTTACATCCTGGTCGAGGTCCTCCAAGGTCTGCACGCCGCCCACGTGCAGCGGGATCAGAAGGGCGAGCCCGCCCACATCGTGCACCGCGACGTGTCCCCGCAGAACATCCTGATTTCTTACGAGGGGTTGGTGAAGCTGATCGACTTCGGCATCGCCAAGGCCAAGCGGCGCTTGGAGCGCACCGAGGTCGGCACCATCAAGGGCAAGCTGCGGTACCTCGCCCCCGAGATGATCGACCCCAAGCGCTTCGCCCCCGGGGGAGAGTTCGATCACCGGGTCGATGTGTTCGCCGCGGGGGTGGTCCTGTTCGAGGCCATCGCCGGGCGCAAGCTGTTCTTCGGTGAGAACGAATTCGACGTCTACGAATCGATCATGAAGGACGAGGTGCCGGACCTGGTGCCGCACGGGATCTGTGACGCCCCGTTGATGAACATCATGCGCCGCGCGCTGAAGAAGCGCCCCGAGGACCGCTACGACAGTGCAGAAGCATTTGCGGACGACCTCCGGGCCTACATCTACCGGCGCGAGCCCAGCTTTACCCAAAAGCGCATCGCGGGTTTGATGGATCGGTACTTCGCCGACGAGCACGCCGCCACCATCCAGCTCGACGCCGCCGCCCCCCAGGAGATCGACGACGCGCCCCGTGAGCTCACCTTCGTGGGCACGTCGCTGACGTCCCCCTCCCGCCCCGGGGACAAGCGGGGGGCGCCCCGGGTCAGCAGCGAGCCCACCCGGGCCCAGCGCGGCCCGCGGTCGAAGGAACCGCGGGGCAGCCGGTCCGGTTCGAGCGAGTCGCGCCCCGGCGGCGGCCAAATCAAGGATGCGTTGGTGGCCAACCCCAGCGCGCCCACCGAGATGGTCGACGCCCGCGTGCTTCGCGACGCGCTGGAGGGCCCGCCCCCCGACGAGCGGGACGGACAGACGGTGACGGTGATGGCGGACAGCGCCTCGGGGACCCGTCCCCCCGACCGCACCGACACGGGGGAAGCGGCGGCGTTGACCAGCGTGGCCGCGGTCAGTCGCCACGAGAAGACCGGCGAGACCCCGTCGACCAACACCGAGCTGGTGCGGGCATCGGGGGCGCGGTCCTGGTCCACCGTCATCGCCGCGGGGGTGGTGGTGGGCCTGTTGATGGCGGTGATGATCGTGTTCGCGGTGGAGTCGGGCGACGACGAGCCCGGCGGTGACGCGCCCGCGGAAGGCGATGCGGTACCGCTGCTCATCGATGTGAAGCCCAAGGGGGCCCGGGTGGTCGAGCGCGGGGCGAACAGCCCGCCGGCGGAGGCCCCGGTGGTGTGGATGAAGACCCCGGGCGAACGCCTGGAGGTCGAAATCACCGCGCCGGGGTACGAACCCATGACCCGCGTCATCAATGTGCCTGCAGGGGAGGCGCGGCCGAAGCTCTCGGTGGCGTTGACCCCCAAGCCGGTGCCGCTGGTGGTCACCACCGAGCCCCCCGGGGCCACGGTCACGGTGGACGGGCAGGCCCTGGACGAGGTGGACACCGTGTTGCCGGACCGGGCGGTCCGGGTCACGGCCACGCTCGACGGTCACCGGGACGTGACCCGCGAATTCCGCGCCCAGGTCGATGAAAAGCTCACCGTGCATCTCGTGCTGGAGCCGGACCAACCCGAGCCGGTGGATGAGCCCCCCAAGCGAGGGGACCGCAAACCAAGCCGCACGTCGAGCAAGCCGCGCAAGACGTCGCGCAAGGCCCAGTACGGCAAGCTCCAGATCACGACCTCGCCGGTCTGGGCCCAGGTGACCATCGACGGCGACCCCATCGAGGAGACCACCCCGGTGACGGTGAAGCTCGAGGCCGGGCGGCACAAGGTGGTGCTCACCCACCCGCCCAAGGGTTATGTGAAGTCCTTCACCGTCGAGGTCAAGGCGAACAAAACCGTACGTCGTCGGGTGAGCTTCTAGAGCGCAGTCAGCACATCTGGACGTGCGCTAGCCCATGCGCGCAGGCAACGGGCCGAGCCGCACCCGGGCGCGGTCTGGCCGCCACGCGAACATCTGGCCGCGCTCGACGTAGTAAGCGCCCACCGTGCCCCCGCTGCCCCCGAGGCCGACGTCGGTGAAGCACAGCCGGCCGTTGCGGCGCAGGTAGGGCATGCCCTTTTCGCCCCCGATGAGGTCGGTGCGGGTGTGGCCCACACACATGGAGCTGGCCCGGACCGCGCGCAGGGTGCGTTCGAGCAGCCCATCGGTGATCTCATCGTTGGCGATGGCAAAGGTGCGGCACCACAGGGGCCCCTCCTCGGACACCAGCGGGCTGTCCACCGGGAGGTCGAGGCTGGTCTCGGGGTGCGTCGACCAATGGTCCTGCACCATGCGGTGCAGCCGGGGCAGACCCAGCGCGGCGAACCGCGGGTGGAGCCCGCCGTGGGTGATCAGGACCGACCCGACGCGGATGGCCACCGGCAAAGACCGCAAGAACCGACCGTAGGGCCCGTCGGGTCCAAAGGCATTGCGGTAGGCGTCGCGCCCGGGGACGTTTTTTTCTTCCCAGTCCCGCAGCGCCCCCACCACCGGATCGGTCTCGCCGCCCCGGGTGCGGGCGTCGAGCAATGCATAGACATGCGCGGCCCGGGCGGCGTCGAAGCGAGCACGCTCCTCCCGGCCGGCGAACTCCAAGAACTCTTCGGGGTGGCACCAGGCCAGGTTGCCGAGGGTGACCATGGCCTCGTGGTTGCCGAGCAGCATGGTGAAGCGGCTGGCCCGGCGGCGGGCCTGGCGGGACAGGCGCATGATCCGATCGAGGGCGACCCGGGCGGTGGCCCCGCGGTTGACCACGTCCCCCACCTGGACCACGTGGGTGTCGCGCGCGATCCACACCCCGTCGTGGTCGGTGATGCCCATGCCGCATAGAATTGTGTGCAGCGCGTGGTCGTCACCGTTGAGGTCGCCGATGACCACCAGCCGCTCCGGCATGGCGTACACCACCCGAGAGCGTTGCAGCCCTTCGCGCGGCGGTCTTCGCAACCGAAACGAAAACCGTGGGCGCACTGTGCGTTTGGCTGGTCGATTCAGAACAAACCCCCAAACCGACAAGACCAAATCCGGCCTGACAGATCAAACCCGTGGCCAGGCGGATCACGCCGCGGTCGGGATCTCGACCTTGAATGTGCTCCCTCGTCCCACCACGCTCTCGATGTAGATCCGGCCGTGGTGGCCCTCGACGATGCCGCGGGTGATGGCGAGCCCGAGGCCCGAGCCTTGGCGGCCCTGGGAGAGCAGATCCCCCACCCGGTAGAACCGGTCGAACACCCGGCCCCATTCGGATTTGGGCAACCCCGGTCCGTTGTCCTGCACCCCGAACACGATGCGGCGCCGCCCTTGGTGGGCGAAGATGTGAATGCGCTTGTCCGCCCCGGTGTACTTGTAGGCGTTGCCGAGGAGATTGACGAACACCTCGACGAGGGCCTCCTTGTCGGCGAGCACATCGGGCAGGTCGGCGTCGACGGAGCTGGTGAGGGAGAGCGCGGACTCTTCGCCCGGGGCCACGGTGTGGGCGCGGAAGGCCTCGATGGCGTCGTCGATGACCCGCCGGGCGGGCACGGGCCGGAGATTGAAGATGCGGCGGCCAGCCTGGAGGCGGGCGTAGCCCAGCACGCGTTCGATCATGTCGGAAAGCCGCTCGGTCTCGCGGGACAGGAGGTCGAGGCACTCCTCGCGTTCGGCCGCGTCGGCCCGGCCGAGCTTCAGGGTCTCGATGAACATGCGAATCGACGTCAGCGGGGTCCGCAGCTCGTGGCTGACGTGGGACACGAAATCGGTCTTGAGCCGGCTGAGCTTCGTCTCTTGCCAGATGAGCCGGGAGGTCAAGACCACGCCGGTGACCAGGGCGATGTTGAACACCAACAGCAGCACCACGTAGATGATCGCGAGGGTGCCCTCAGGCTCGGGGGCGGTGACCTCCAGGGTGTACCGGTTGAACGGTGGGGGCAGGTCCGAGACTGCGAGCTGGGAGACGGACGGCGCGCTGGCTTCGGCCATCAACGTCTGCACCAAGCCTTCGGGGGAATCGGCGAGGGACACATCGTCGTCGGGACCGACCCGGAGGCGCACGGTGAGCTCATCCTGGTCGCGGCCCACCGACTCCACCGCGGACGCGAGCTTGTCGTCGTCGAGGCGGTAGGCGACCAGGCCGCCCGCGTCGGTGCGTTGCACGGCGACAATGCCTTCGTCCACCCGCAGGTGGGTCACGCCGCCCGGCCGCAGCGCCGCGCCCGCCCCCCACACCGGGTCGTCACCCGCGGCTTCGGGGTCGTCGGGCGGCGACATCACCCCCGCCACCGGCAACCGCTCGTCGTCGAACTCGGACGCGTCGTTCCGGAGCCGCTTGGCCGCTTCCGCGGTGCGTTGCACGAGCGCAAAGAGCACGCTCTCCGCCTCTTTGATCAGGGCCTCGGCCGCTTCCCGTTGGCGCTGCTTTTCCGCTTGGCGTTCGTTGCGGGCCGCGATCACCCCGAACCCAGACAGGGCCATCGAAGGCAACACCACCAACGTGCAGAACAGCACGAAAATGCGGCGAAAACCGACGACGTCTTGTCCGCTTCTGGCCATGGGTGCTCCTCGGGTGTCACTAACCGGGCCGGGACTACGTTGTTAGAGTGGACAAAGGCGGGACAAAAGACCCGCGGAGGCGTTTTGACAGAAGCCAGCCGCACCTTCGATCTCAAAGGCATCGCCGCCCTGGGGGCGCGCGTCGTCCTGTTTGGGGGCGCCTTGTTCCTGCTGGTCACCATCGTCACCGGCCAAGGCGGCATGCTCGAAAAGGGGGGGCCCGCGCCTCCGCTGCACCTCACATCCTACGACGGCAAACACTGGGACTTGTCGGTGTTCGAAGGGCGTCCGGTGGTGGTCAACTTCTGGGCCACGTGGTGCCCGCCCTGCATGGCCGAGTTGCCCCATTTTGCCCGCACCGCACAGGAGCGTGACGACGTCGTGCTCGTGGGCGTGGCGGTGCAAAGCCCGCCGCAGGAAGTGTTCGACACGTTGCGCCGCCTCGACATCCGCTACCCGATCGCGACGAGCGATGCCCACTCGCTCGAGGCTTGGCAAGCCCAGACCCTGCCGACCACCTACGTGCTCGACGACAAGCACCGGGTGGTGTGGGCCGCGCGCGGGCAGCTCACCAAGAGCCAGCTCGACGACGCCATCGCCGAGGTGGTGCCCGCGCCGTGAGCGGCGCGGCCCGCGTCTTTTTTGACCCCGTGGTGCGCGATCACGACCCGGGGCGCGGGCACCCCGAGAGCCCGGCGCGGGCCGACGCCATCGCGGCCATGCTCGGGGCGCGCGGCGCGACCGTCGAGAGCGCGCCCCCCATCGATGAAATGGCATTGGGCCAGACCCACGCCCCCGCCCATGTGGCCCGGGTGCTGGGCGCGGCCGGGCGGCCCCATTCCTTTGACCCCGACACGCACGCGGCGCCCCCCTCGGTGGGTGTCGCCCTGCGCGCCGCGGGCATGACCTGCGCCGCGGTGGACGCGGCGTTGGCCGCCCCGGGCACGGCCGCGTTCGCCCTGGTGCGGCCCCCGGGCCATCACGCCACCCCCGATCAGCCCATGGGGTTCTGTTTCTTCAATAACATTGCGCTGGCGGCGGAGCGGGCCCTCGCCACCGACGGCGTGGACCGGGTCCTGATCGTGGATTGGGACGTCCACCACGGCAACGGGACCGAGGCGTGCTTCTGGGCGCGCGACGACGTGCTGGTGTTCAACACGCATCAGTTTCCGTTCTATCCCGGCACCGGGGCGGCCCACGACGTGGGCGCGGGGCCGGGCCGCGGCTACACCGTGAACCTGCCGCTCGGCCCCGGCGCCGACGACGCGACCTTGGGCACGCTGTACCAAGAGATCCTCCGGCCGCTGGCCGCGGCCTACCGACCGGACCTGGTGTTGGTGTCCGCGGGTTTTGACGGGCACCGGCGCGACCCGCTCGGCGGCTTCGACCTCAGCACCGAGGGGTTCGCGGCGCTGTGCGGCGTGGCCCACGAGATTGCCCGCGACCACGCCGCGGGGCGGTTGGCGTTGGCCCTCGAGGGCGGGTACGACACCGAGGCCCTCGCCGAGAGCGTGTCCGCGGTGCTCGATGTGCTCGACGGGCGGGCACCCCCGCCGGTCCGGACGGGGAGCCGCCACGCGGACGCCGCCATCGCTGCGTTCGATGACGCGCACCGGGGCGTCGGCCCGCTGGCGGCTCCGGTCAGCCTGCCTCGGGGCGGATGACGAGCACGCCGGGTTGGTTCCCCCCGACGACGAACAACGCACCCCCCCGGCCGGCCACCAAGTGGCCGAAGGGCCGTTCCTGTCCCCCGGGGAAGGCCATGGTCACGGTCCCGTTGGCGCTGATGAGATACACCCGGTCGCCGGCCGCGTTGAGGACTGCAAAGACATTGTCCTGCTCGGCCACCTTCACCGCCCGCGCGGCGTCGAACGCCGCGGGCACGTCCGCGTCCGCGGCGTTGATCACGGTGACGTTCTCGGGGTGCAGACGGATGACCGACCCGGTGTTGCTCACTTGAAAGACCTCGGCGCCGGCTTTGGCCAACGGTCCGGACCCGGCGAGCTCGGTGAGCGACCCATCCTCGTCGAGACGGGCGGTGCCGGGGGCCCGCGTCAGCCCGTCCAGGGCCAACGACCCCCCCGCGACATAGGCGATGCCGCCCACCGCCACCACATCGGCGTAGTACCGGGAAGTACTGAGCGGCACGCTCGTCAGCAACGCCCCGTCGGGGTCGCGCCGCTCGAGCACGTCGTCGTACTGGACGAACACGTCGCCCCCCCCGGTGGCCAACGCCGCGCCGCAGGTGTTCTTGGTGGTCTGCAGGGTCTCGCCGCCCACCGCAAACGGGGCCGCGGCCGACGCCGAGGCGCTGACTTCAAACCCGCGCAGGGCGGTGCCGTCCCCGTCGCACCCGCCGGCCAGGAACATGCGGTCCCCGTCGAGGGCGCAGCCGAACTGCTGCCGTGCCCGGGGCAGACCCGGGCCCTCCCGCACGGCGCGGTCGGCCCGCGCCACGGCAAAGCTCCCGGGCACCAGGGTGTTGCCTTGCACGCCGCCGAGCACATAGATGTCCCCGTCGACGGACGTGCACACCGCGGGGTGGGTGCGCCGGTTGGGCAGGTCGGCGATGAGCGTGTGCGCGCGCCGCACGGGGGCGAGGACCAGAACTTCGGGCGCCACCGCGTCGGGGCTGATGGTGAAGGTCGCGGTCTGGCCAAAAGCGTCATCGCCGGCCTCCGCGGTGGTCTCGACCCGGACCTGCATCTCGCTCCCCTCCGGCGGGGTCTCGAGGTCGGTGAGCACGATGTCCTCACCCGGGCCAAAGCTGCGGTTGGTGATCCGGTCCTCGATCACCACCGTCACCTCGACGCTGGTGGCGTCGTCGAGCGGCGGCGCGCCCCCGCCGGCCAGCTCCTCCGGCTCCCACACGAGCACCTCCGCGGCGGGGAAGGGCACATCGCGACACCCGGCCGCGACCACCACCGACAATGCCACTGCGACACACCGCCCGGTCATCGTCGCACCGTCACGTCGATCTTGCCCCGGGGGGCGACATCGAGTTGGCCGTCGGGCGTGATGTAGCCCTGCCAGAACAACACCCCCGCGGTCGCGCCCGCGGCCACCACCGCCGCCGCCACCAACGCCGCGGCGCCGCCGACCCCCACGCCGGTCCAGACCCAGACGCCGGCCCCGCCTTCGTCCTCGCCCGCCTCCTCGTCGACCGCCGGCGCGGCCACCGCGGGGGGGGCATCCGCGTCCCCGTCCGCGCCGGGTCCCGGCGACGCCACCGGCACCGCCGCGTCGGGGGGCGCGGGCGGGTCGCTTCCTGGGGCGGGCAACACAAACGCGGGGCGCTCGGCGCTGTACGTGGGCGACGCCCGGCCGAGCGCATCTCGCAATGCCTTTGCGTCCGCCGTGCGGGGGGCGAGGGCCAAGCGCGGCGGGCCGTCCCCGGTGGCCTCGACCACGAACGCGTGGTGATCGGTCTGGCCCACCATCACCAAGCGCTCGACCTCGAGCAGCGCGCGCAACTTGTCGATGTAGGCGGAATCCAATGCTTGTTGATCCGTGAGCCACACCCCCGCGCCCTGCGGCCACAACGTCACGTCGAGCGCGGCGTCGACCACCACCGGGACGGCGTTGTCCCGCTTGACCTCGACCCACCGGGCGGCGGTGCGGCGCCCCTTGTGCTCGAGCCACAACCGCACCCGGCCGGGCGGCAACACCGAGAACAACCGCAGCGGGGTCGTGCCCACCGGGCGGCCCTCGACCATCACCGTCACCCCCGTGGGGTTGGACCGCACCTCGAGCCCCCCGAGCCCCTGTCGCTGCACGTTGGCCCTGGCGGCGTTGAGCAGGGTGCGCACCTTTGGCGGATAGCGGGCCGCGTCCAGGTTCATGGCGGGGTCCTCGCGAAACGCGTTCTCCAAAAAGCCGATCGCGTCCTGGCCCTGCAACGACTCCGCCCGGCCCGTCTCCTCGGGGTCGGCCACCGCGAGCAACGCCACCGCGAGGTCGACCCGCGTCTGCTGGAGCAACGCCCGCTCGCCATCGGACAGCTCAACCTCGTCGGCGAGTGCGCCGACCACCTCGCGGTAGCCCGACACCGCGCGCTCGATCTCGAATTCGCCGAACGCGGCCTTGGCCTGCTCCGCCTCGTGCCGCAGGCGAACCAAACGATCCGCCGGGGGCGGCACATAGGCCCCGTGCAACCGCTGGGCGGTGGCCGCTTTGTCGAGCACCGCGGGGTCGGCGGACCGCAACAGGCCGCGCACATCATCCGCCGCTTGGGTGTCGAAGGCGCCGCCGCGCCCGACGACCAGCACGGCCGCATCAGGCGCTGCGGTCGACACCACCGCGAGCAAGGTGAACGAAACGACCAACACCGCGCCCTAGTTGCATGTCTCGGGCGTCGACGAAAGGGACAACAAGAAGGAGACGTCGGCGGTGGGCCCCGAGTACTGCACCTGCGACGCCGCGCTCCATTGGTCCGTGACGTAGCTGGTCGAGCCCAGCGTGCACTGGATGCCGTCTACGAAATCGCCGGGCACGGCAATGGACGTGTTGGGGAAATAGCGCTGGCGGGCATCGCCCCCGGGGCACGAACTCTGGGTCGCGCCCTGCAGCTCGTACAGCACCGTGCCGTCCGACGCGATTTGGTGTTCCAGGTTGCCGGCGAGCCAGGTGAAGTTCACCACGGTGAAGTTGATGTACTCCACCTGCGGCACCCGCACCGTGTTGCCGGAGCCGCAGCTGTGCACCGCGCGGAGGTACACGGGGTCGCCATCGGGATCCTGCACGTCGGTCTGGGCGTGGAACGTCGTGTTGGGCAGCGCGCTGGGGTCGGTGCCGAGGCAAACCTGGCCGGGGGCCAGGTACGGGCAGGCGCTTCGTTGCCGGGCGACCTGGTCGTAGTTGTCACCCGCGACAATGTCGTAGTTGAGGAATCCGTGGAACGCGATCTCGGACTTTTGGTTGTCGAGATAAGTGACATTGTCAAACGTCGTCGGGATCCGATTGAGGAAGACCGTGGTGCCGGCCGCGGACGCATTGGCGCCGAAGGGGTCGGTGGCGCGAATGTCGTACTCGACGGGGGCGCTCCGGATGCTGATGTCACACTCGAGCTCGTGGCTCACTTGCACATTGGTGACCTGAACGTCGGTCGCCACGCAGTTGCGGTTGATCGCGTTGTTTCCGGTCATCACCACGCTGTGCACGATGGGGTCGCCGTTGGGGTCGATCATGATGCCGGCGTGCCCGATCCGCGTTTCGCCCGCGATGCGACCGGCGCCGACGTAGAGGTGGTTTTGGTTGGTGACGCCGTTGAAGGGGGTGGCCACGTAGGGCACCCCGTTGGACACGTCGTGCTTGAGGATGGTGTGCACGCCGGTGGTGGCCACGCCGTCGGTGAACGCGCCGTTGAGGCCAAACTGTCCATGGATGTTGGTGGTGACTTGGGTCCGGTAGGAGATGAAGCCGTCGTTGACCACCGCCTCGCTCTGGCTGCCGCAGGTCCCGGTGCCGGACGACAGGCTGGAGCTGGACGCGTTGGGGCAGGACAACAGCAGGCCGGTGAAGTCGAGGGTGATGGGGTCGCCGTCGGGGTCGATGACCGCGACCTGGGCGGCGGAGTAATCGAGGGTGGCGTTGTACGACGACGTCGCCGCGTCGTACGTGTGTTGGGAGCTGTCGAGGAGCAGAGGACCGGCTTGCGGGGCGCGGTTGACCACGCGGAACGAGAAGCTCTGGGTGTCCGACGCGCCGTCGGCATCGGTCACCGTGACCTGCGCGCTGTACCATTTCATGGCGTCGGTCAGCGTGGTGGCGGCGACGACAAACAACGCAGATTCGTCGTTGCCCGCGGCGGAGATGGTGAAGTCGATGTTGGGGTTGGTGCAGCCGGTGAACGGCCCGGGCAACGGGGGGTCGTCGGTGCAGCTGCGAACCTCGTAGGTCGTGGTCACCAGGTTGCCCTCGGCGTCGGTGGTGGTCCAGCTCGCGCCGGGGTTGGCGCGGTACAGGGCTTCGACCCCGTCGTAGAAGTGGTCGATGTCCCCGAGGTTCGGCGTGGCGGTGTCGATGTCGGGGGCTTGGTTGGTGACGACGAAGGGGGCGAGGTCGGTGGCGGTGGGGCTCGGGGCCTCGTATTCGTCGACGTCGTCCACCGCGACCTCGATCTGGTACGACCCGGCGAAGGGGCCGAGGTCGGTCCGGTGGAGGGTGACGTCGAAGGTGGTGTCCGAGGTGCGGGTCCAGGTGGTGGTGGCGGCGATGCCGGCTGGGGCCTCGGCCACGGAGAACGTCATCGTGAGGTCGGCGGGCGCGGTGTAGTCGTCGGTGGCCTCGACCGTCACGGGGAACACCAGGGTGCTGCAGCCCCCCGCATCGCAGGTGTAGCCGGCCGGGGCGCCGGCGGAGAAGGCGGTGATCACGGGGCTTTCGTCCTCGGGGCTGATGCTCGCGGTGCGCTGGTCCAGGCCGCCGTACTCGTCGGTGGCGGTGAAGGTGAACGTCCAAGTCTGGGGCGTCACCGTCGAGGTGTCGACGTCGAACGCACAGGAGTCTGGGTCCCCGTCGTCGACGAGAGCGGGCACGAGGGCGGGGACGTCGGTGGTGGCGGCGCAGGTCACGGCGTCGGCGTCGGCGTCGGACACCGGGACGGTCACCCGAAACGTCGCCCCCGCGTCGAACACGGGGACGTCGGGCACGCCCAGGACTGGGTTGTTGTTGAGCACCTCGATGTCGGCGGTCGCGTCGGCGGTCGAGACCACCCCGGTCACGCGGGCCCGGGCGGTGAGGGCCAGGGGCAGGTGGGGCGAGGGGGGGATCGCGGTGAACTCGTTGCCGCTGCTGGTGACGGTGGCGGTGGCACCGTCCTGGAGCGCGTCCACCTCGAAGGTCACCGCATCGAGGAACGCGGGGGGCACCGAGTCGGGGTCGACCTCGAGGGTGAACGTCGCGGCCGCGGGATAGGGCATCGGCACCACGTCTTGGAAGGACACCACCAAGCTGGCGCGGACCGCGATGGCGGTGTCGAGAGTGGCGGAGGACACGCTGTCGGCGGCGGTGACGGTGAACGTGTGGGTGCCCGGGCAGGCCGGGGTGAACGTGGTGTTGGCCGCGTTGGCGTCGGCGAACGTCCCTTGGTCGCAGTCCTCGTCCGCCGGCCGCGCGACCGACCATGTGTACGACAGTGGTTCTTCGGAGGCGGCCACCGTGCCGGAGGCGTCCAATGCCAACGCAAACCCGTCGTAGCCGACGTTGTCCGCGTCCACCACAATCAGATGGTTGTCCGGCCGCAGCACCGACAGCTCGACCTCGACATCGTCGGAGATGGGGTCGTCACCGAACGTCGAGACCGTCAGCCGGATGCGGTGGACGCCCAGACACCCGGGGGTGTACTGCACTTCGGCGGAGGCATCGTCGGGGCTGAATCCCACGTCACACCCTGGCGGCACGTCGGCCTCTTCCCAGCGGTACACGAGCAAGCCGCCGTCGGGGTTGACCGACTCGCCCGCGGACAGGACCGCGGTCTCCCCGAGGACCACGCCGTTTTCAGCCCCGGTGATCACGGCCGAAAGCTCATCCGCGGGGCGCTCGGGCTCAGGCTCGCCGGTCGTCCCCGGCGGACAGCCGGCCACGGCCAAGGTCAAAACAAGAAGGGCGGATTGGGCGCAGACGCCAGAACGACATGACATGACGAGTTCACTCCCCGTCGCGCACCGGAGGAGATTGAACCACGCGAAGGCGTCTCCCCCATGCGACGCGAACCACCCTGTGATGCCACGCACGGCTCTTGCCGACAATGCACGGCTTGCGAGGTTCTGAACTGAGGCAGTGCGACACGCCCGCACATTCGTCGTCGCTACACTGGTGACGATGAGTGGATGGAGGTGGTGATGAAGCCGCGCAACGTGATCGTACTGGCTCTGGCCCTTTCGGCGACGCAAGCCAACGCGGTCGAGCACCGCGGAGCAGAACCCGTGAGTGCTCCCCGGGGCTTTGTCGAGATGGAAGTGGCCGGGGTCGTGCCCCACGACGAGGGCAACACCGTGCTCCTCGCGGACAAGACCCGGGAACACTTCTTGCCCATCGGCATTGGCAACACCGAAGCGCTGTCGATCTACCTCAGGATGGAAAAGAGGCGGTTCGAGCGGCCGCTCACCCACGACTTGCTCGACACGGTGTTGTCGCGGTTCGGCGGCGAGGTCATCAAGGCGCACATCCACCGGGTGCAAGGGGATGTCTTCTACGGCACGGTCTTCGTGCGGCGGGGCGACGAGGTCATCACCATCGACGCCCGCCCGTCCGACGCGATTGCCATGGCATTGGGCCGCGGTGCGCCGGTGTTTGTGGCCCGGGCGGTGGTGCGCGACGCCGGGGTCACGCCCGAGGACCTGGTGCCGCAAGAGCCCCCCGAACCGCCGGAGACGATCCTCTCCCTCTAGGGCTAACTGGCTGTTTGTAAAGGGATTGTTGGCCTTCAATCCCGGCCCGACCTTTTGTAGGGTCGGCCCCATGAAGACCACCATCCGTTCGTTTGCCGTTCTCGCTCTGCTCGCCTCCGGCGCCTGCACCGGGGACAAACAGCCCGACACCAAACAAAAAGTCGACGCGGTCCAGGATGCCCCCCCGACCGCGGAGGAAGCAGAAGCCTTCGCCGGGCGGGTGAACGCCGACCTGAAAGAGAAGTGGACCGACTCCGCGCGGGCTGCGTGGGTGGCGGCGACCTACATCACCGATGACACCGAGCAGCTCGCGGCCGACGCCAACGAAGACGTGATGGCGTACACCGCGGCCGCGATCCAGGATGCCACTGCATTCGATGGGCTCACCCTGGACCCCGCCACCGCCCGGCAACTGCACCTGCTCAAGGTCTCGAGCTCGCTCCCCGCGCCGTCGGACGACGCCAAGCGCAGCGAGTTGGCCCAGATCGCGGCGAAGATGGAGAGCATGTATGGCAAGGGCAAGTACTGCCCGCCGGGGATCGAAGAGGGCAGCGAAGGCTGTCAGGACCTCGCCGAGCTGTCCCGCCTCATCCGCGAAGGCAAGACCTACGAGGAGAAAGAGCAGGCCTGGAAGGGGTGGCGCACCATCTCGGTGCCCATGCGGCCGCTGTACCAGCGCTACGTCGAGCTCGGCAACGAAGGAGCGCGCGAGATCGGCTTCACCGACATGAGCCATCTCTGGAAGTCCCGCTACGACATGCCCCCTGAGCAGTTCGAGGCCACGGTCGAGAAGCTGTGGCAGCAGGTGCGTCCGCTCTACGAGGACCTTCACTGTTACGCGCGCAGCAAGCTCGCCGCGCAGTACCAGGGCAAGGTCGACGAGAAGGGCGCGATCCCGGCCCATTTGCTGGGCAACATGTGGGCCCAAGAGTGGGCCAACCTCTACCCGCTGCTCGAGCCCTACCCGGGCAAGACCAGCCTCGACGTGACCAAAGCGCTCAACGACAAGGGATATGATGCCAAGCGGATGGTCAAGCTCGGCGAGAGTTTCTTCACCGGCATCGGCCTCGATGCGTTGCCCGACAGCTTCTATGAGCGGTCGCAGTTCTTGCAGCCGCGGGACCGGGATGTGGTCTGCCACGCCTCGGCCTGGGACGTGACCTACGAAAAGGATGTGCGCATCAAGATGTGCATCAAGGTCGACGAGGAAGACCTGATCACCATCCACCACGAGTTGGGGCACATCTACTACTACATGTACTACTACAACCTCCCGGTGTTGTTCCAAGACGGGGCCCACGATGGGTTCCACGAGGCCATCGGGGATGCGTTGGCATTGTCGGTCACCCCGGGCTACCTCAAGCAGCAGGGCATCCTCGACGAGGTGCCCAAGGACGACCAGGGGCTGCTCAATGTGCAAATGAAGGTCGCCCTCGACAAGATCGCGTTCTTGCCCTTCGGTCGCATGATCGACCAATGGCGCTGGGATGTGTTCTCCGGGAAGGTGCCGCCCACGTCGTACAACCAGCACTGGTGGAAGCTGCGCGAAGCGTACCAAGGGGTGAAGGCGCCCGAGGCCCGGGGCGATGAGTACTTCGACCCGGGCGCGAAGTATCACATCCCCGCCAATGTGCCTTACGTGCGGTATTTCTTGTCGTTCATCATGCAGTTCCAGTTCCACCAAGCGATGTGCCAAGCCGCGGGCCACGAGGGACCGCTGCACACCTGCAGCATCGCCGGGTCCACCGCGGCGGGGGACAAGTTGCGCAACATGTTGGCGCTGGGCTCGTCGAAGCCCTGGCCGGATGCGTTGGAGGCGATGACCGGCACCCGGGAGATGGACGCGTCGGCGATTCTCGAATACTTCGCGCCTTTGGCCGCCTGGCTCAAACAACAAAACGAAGGCAAGACCTGCGGCTGGTGAGCGCCCCCGCCCCGCGCGGTAGTCTCGGGGGGTGAGCACGGTCGATGTTCTGCTGGTGACCGCGGTCTCGTTCGGCGCGGCGGTGCTGTCCGCCATCGTGGGCATGGGCGGCGGCTCGGTGCTTGTCGGCACCATGTCACTGGTGCTTCCTGGCGCGGCGGTGATTCCCGTGCACGGCGTGGTGCAGCTGGCGTCGAACGCCACCCGCACGCTGGCGTTTCTGTCCGCGGTGCGGTGGCGCTTGTTCTTCCTGTTCGCGCCGGGTCTGGTGGCGGGGACCGCGGTGGCCGCGTGGGTGTACAGCGGGGTGAAGTTCACCTCGTTTCGCCTCGTGATCGGAGGGTTTTTGGTGGTGGCGGTGTTGTGGCGGCGCTGGGCCCCCGCGCTGCGCCGGCCCCCGCACGGGCTGTACGTGGTGGTGGGGTTTGTGTCCGGGGTGTTGGCCTTGTTCGTGGGCGCCACCGGGCCGTTTGTGGCCCCCTTCTTTCAGCGTGACGACCTCGACAAGGAGCACATCGTGGCCACCAAGGCGGTGTGCCAGAGCCTGACCCATGCACTGAAGGTGCCCGCGTTCTTGGCGCTGGGTTTCGCGTTCGACGCGTATGCAGTGCCACTGTTGTGCTTCGTGCTCGCGGTCGTCGCGGGCACCTTCGTGGGCAAGCAGTTGCTGACCCGCATCTCCCGCCGGTCGTTTGAACGGTTGTTCGAGATCGTGCTGCTCGGGTTGGCCGCGGTGTTGATCGTGTCCGGGGTCCGGGCGCTGTCGACCCCGTGACCGGGCACCCGCCGCGGATGGAGGGTGCAAGTCGAGGGGCGCGCGCGTACACTGGCGCGATGAACCCCGAGAAAATTCCCGGTCCGGTGGTGGCGCGCGACGAGGAGCCCGGGTTGTGGGCGCTGATCGACGAGGTGTGCGCGGCGGCTGGCGCCCCCCGCATGGAAGTGCTCAGCGTCGTGCCGTCGGTGGAGGCGGGGGCGTACCTGCAGGACCGGCTGTCGGGCGACCCCGACCGCATGATTGTGCTCGGCTCCGGTCTGGTGTCGTTGGTGACGCGTGGGCAGCTGCGCGCGGTGCTGGCCCACGAGCTGTACCACTTGGTGAGCGGCGACGCGGCCAAGCTCGGCTGGCTTGGCGACATGCGCGAGTTGGTGGACGACGTGCTCGACGGTGAGCTCGGCGGGTTCGTGGCCCGGCTGTTTCGGCGGCCGGGGCAAGCCTTGCTGCGTGCCTCCGGCCGCTATTCACAGGCGCGCGAAAAGGAGGCGGACGCGTTTGCCGTCCGCCTGTACGGGGTCACCGCCCACCGCGAGGCCCTGGTGAAGGCGGTGGTCGGCGACGAGATGTTCCAGCGCTTTACCCAGTCTGAGGTCGAGCCGTTGCTGGCCGCAGGGGTGCGGCCCCGCCGCATCGTCGACGGGTTTTCGGCGTACCTCGAAGCGCTCGAGGCGCAACGCGAAGAGGTGATGCAGGACTTGTTCGCGCAGGAGACCGACGAGATCGCCTTCCACCCCGCCCTGGTGGAGCGCCTCACCGAGGCCGCGGCCCGGGCCCCCGACGCCCCCGAAGCGGGGGCCGCGGACGACGACGACCAGCCTGCGTTGACATTGTGGCGCGATTTTGAGGGCGTCGACGAGCGCAGTTGCGCAGCCTGGATGACCGCTCTCGGGGCCGCCGACCACCGGGTGGTCGAGTGGGCGGAGGCCCATCGCCAAATCATGTCCGACGCGCCCGCCCGGTTGCGTGAAGCGGTGGCCCCGGTCCAGGCCGCGTGGGCCGACGACGGCGCGGCGCCCGCGGCGGTGACCGACGCGCTGTTGCGCGCGCTCTCGGCGAGCGACCCGGCCAAGGTGGCGGCCACGGTCGCGGGGGAGCCCGTCGAGGCCGCGGCCGATGCGGTGCTGGTCATGCTCGTGGCCTGCTTGGGCCACGAGGCCGCCGAAAACGGGGCCCGGATCGAAAAAGGCTTCGGCGCGGACATGGTCGTGGTCCGCGACGGGCGGCGGGTGAGCGTGGTCGAGACCGCGCGGTCGTTGCTCGACGGGGTCGAACCCCAGGCCACCTTGGCCGCGTTCCGCGCCGCGGTGGGGGCGGGCTGATGCGCGGGCTGTTCATCGGCGACGATGGGTTGCGGTACCGCACGGATCTGCCGGAGCCGGCGCCCCTGCGCGGCGGCGACGAGGTCGAGGTCGCGGTGCGCACGGTGGGGGTGTGCGCCACCGACCTGGCTTTGCTCGACGGCTACATGGACTTTCGCGGCGTCCCCGGACACGAGTTTGTGGGGGTGGCCCAAAGCGGACCCCTGCAGGGGCGTCGGGTGGTGGGCGAGATCAATGCCGGCTGCGGAATGTGCCTGGATTGCCGACGGGGCGATTCCCGCCACTGCGCGGCCCGGTCCGTGCTCGGCATTCTCGGCCGGTCGGGCGCATTCGCCGAACGGCTGCGGCTCCCCGCGGAAAACCTCGTCGCGGTCCCCGACGAGGTCAGCGACGACGCGGCCTGTTTTGTCGAACCCTGGGCCGCGGCTTGGCACATCACCGAGGCGGTGCCGCTGGCCGGCCGGCGCTGCGCGGTGGTGGGCGACGGCCGGCTCGGGCTTTTGTGCGCGTGGGCGGCGCGGCTGGCCGACGCGGATGTGGCGGTGTTCGGCCGGCACGAGGGCCACCAGGCGCTCCTGCCCCCGGACGCGACCTGGCGGGGGCCGCTCGAGGGGCGCCGCCCCGACGGGGCGGCGGGGTACGACGTCGTCGTCGAGGCCACCGGACGCGGGGCGGTGCTCGAGCACGCGATCTCGTGGGTGCGGCCGCGCGGCACCCTCGTGCTCAAGACCACCTCGGCCGCGGCCGCGCCGCTCAACCTGTGGGAGGTGGTGGTCAACGAAGTGCAGGTGGTGGGCTCGCGGTGTGGCCGGTTCGCGCCCGCGCTGGCGTGGTTGGCGCGCGGGGCGGTGCCGGTGGAGCGGCTGGTGAGCGCGCGCTTTGATCTCTCCGCGGGGGCCGCGGCGTTCGCGGCCGCGCAAAAACGAGGGGGGCTGAAGGTGCTGGTGGACGTGGCGGAGCGGCCAGTTTGAGGTAACCATCTAAAAGATAAGGGAAAAACGAAAATCGGTCCCGGTGCGAAAAGACCCACAAAGACCCACAAGGGCGTCGACAAACCCGGTTGAGACAGCTACGGAAGTGAGGTTTTCCAATCGTTTTCCGAGGAGACTGCCATGGCGGTGCCTTATCGACGCAAATCGAGGGCTCAATCCCGCGCTCACCGCGCGGCCAACCTCAAGTACAGCCCGACCCGTTTCACCTCCTGCAAGCACTGTGGCGAGCCCAAGCGCCCCCACTACGCCTGCGGTTCGTGCGGCGCCTACAACGGCCGCCAGGTTCGCGAACGCGTTGAATACTGATGTTCGCGGGCCGGCTTCGGCCGGCCCCTGAACAAGAGCCCATCTCTGTGACGGACACGTCCAACGACAGTGCCGATCTCCCCGTCGCCATCGATGCGATGGGGGGAGACGGCGGCGTGCCACCCAACGTCGGCGGGGCCATCGAGGCCGCCGCCCGCGATGGCGTGCGCACGATCCTCGTCGGGGACGAGCGGTCCGTGCGCGAAGAGCTCGCCCAGCAGAAGGGTGAGCGTTGGCTCGAGACCGGCATGATCGCGGTGCGCCACGCCCCCGAGGTGGTGGCGATGGACGAAAAGCCCGCGGTGGCGGTGCGCCAGAAAAAAGGCTCCTCGATGCGCGTGACCTGCGACCTGGTCAACGCGGGGGAGGCGTGCGCGGCGCTGTCGGCGGGCAACTCCGGCGCGATGATGGCGGTGGCGCTGTTCGTGCTGAAGCGCATCCGGGGGGTGATCCGGCCGTGCATCGCGAGCCCCTTCCCCAAGCTGGAAGGCATGGGCGTGCTCGTCGACGCCGGCGCGAACATCGAGTGCACCCCCGAGCAGCTCTTTCAGTTCGGGGTCATGGGCGAGGCCTTCTTGCGCTGCTCGTTCGATCTGGTGCGCCCGGTGGTGGGCGTGCTCTCCAACGGGTCCGAGGACAGCAAAGGCACCGAGCTGACCCGCGAAGCAAAAGCATTGTTGGAAAAGACCGACCTCAACTTCGCCGGCTACGTCGAGGCCAACCACACCGCGGTCAGCGACGTGCGGGTGGTGGTCACCGACGGCTTCACCGGCAACATCGTGCTCAAGACCGCCGAGGGCGCGGCCCGGTTCATGACCAGTCAGATTCGGCAGGGCTACGAGCGCGCCGGGCTGTTCACCAAGTTGGGCGGCCTTCTGTCCAAGGCCCTGTTTGACGACATCAAAGCCCAGAACGACCCGCGCGAATATGGCGCGGCCCCGTTGCTCGGCCTGAGCCACGCCGCGTTCATCGCCCACGGCAACTCGGACCCGTACGCCATGCGACGGGCCATCGGCGCCGCCCGACGACACACCAAGCGGGACGTCACCGCCCAGATCGCGGCCGCGGTCGAGCAGACCTTGCCCCTCATCCAGCGCCCCGAGCAGGAGGCCGCGGGATGAAGGCGTGGGGGGCGTTGGTCTTGGTCGCGCTGGTGGGCTGCACGTCGTCGACCCGCGCGGTCAAGCAGGACGAGCCGGCCAAGGCCCCCGCGGCCGAGGCCCCGGCGCGGGTGGCGCCGCGGTCGCAGGTGTCGTTCCGCGCGCCCACCGTCAACGGCGGGTTGGACCCCGCGGCGGTGGAAAAGAATGTCACTGCGCGCATGGCCGCGCTCGAGGCGTGCCACCGGGCCGCGCTTGAATCCGCGCCCGACCTCGCGGGCACGATGGCGCTCAGCCTTCAGGTCAACAGCCAAGGCAAGACCGTCGGCGCGCAGATCGTTGATGACACCATGGGCGATGTCGCGCTCGCCACCTGCGTGGCCGGGGTGGGGCAACAGATGGGGTTTGGTGCCCCCGACGACGGCCAACCCGCCTACGTGAGCGTGCCCCTGACCTTCGCGGTGAAATAGCCGCGAAGCCGGCCGGCGCTCGTCACAATTGAAGCGCTATTGCTGCTGGTCGTACACGACCAAGTAGTCGAACACGGTGGCGGCATCGTTGGTGCGGAAGCCGACGAAGGTGCCGCCCCCGTTGGACGGGCCGGTGTAGGCCAACGGCTCGCTGCCCTCGAGAAAACACGATGCCCCCCCGGGCTCGGCCGCCCCCCACAACACCGCAGGGTCATCGGGGGGCTGGTCCGAGGGCACGTTCACCAACGAGGTGTTCACCTGGCCGGACTCCATGCGGTACAGCCCGAGGAGGCCGGCGACGTGCCGGGTGCAGAGCCAGCCGTTGGCCCCGGGTTGGTCGACCGCGACGAGCACCCCGGCGTTGGAGAACGTGGCCGAGGCGGCGTCGACGATGGTGGCGCGCGTGACCACCACCGGGATGCCCACCGTGGGGCCCGCGTCGCGGATGAGGCGGCAACTCTTGGCCGACGCGTTGAGCTGGTGCAGGCTGGCCATGGTGCTGGTGTCCCAGGTGCAGCCGCCGGGGGTGCCCGCGTACGTGAGCCAGTCCGGATCGAGGGGACCGGCGAACGGCTCGAACAAGATCTGCACCGTGCCCGGGGTGACGGGGTAGGGGTCGCAGGCGTCGCCGACCCCGTCGGGGGTGTTGCCGGCGAGGGCTTCGCCGACGTCGTCTTGGGCGGGGTTTGGCATGTGGGGACAGTTGTCGCAGACGTCCCCCCAGCCGTCTCCGTCGTCGTCGCGCTGGCTGGCGCTGGCGGTGAGGGGGCAGTTGTCGTCGGCATCCAACACCCCGTCGCCATCATCGTCGTCATCGCAGGCGTCGCCCTCGTCGTCACCGTCGGTGTTCAGCTGGTCGAGGTTGGGCACCCCGGGGCAGTTGTCGGGCCCATCGTCGATGCCGTCGTTGTCGTCGTCCGGGTCACAGGGGTTGCCCAAGCCGTCGTCGTCGTGGTCCACCTGAAAGGCGTTGGCCACGGTGGGGCAGTTGTCGACGTCGTCGAGGACGCCGTCGTCGTCATCGTCGTCGTCGCAGACGTCACCCAGGGCGTCGCCGTCGAGGTTCAGTTGTGCGGGGTTGGCGGCGGTGGGGCAGTTGTCGACGTCGTCGAGGATGCCGTCGTCGTCATCGTCGTCATCGCACGCATCACCCAGCGCGTCACCGTCGAGGTTCAGCTGTTCGGGATTGGCCAGGGTGGGGCAGTTGTCCACGCCGTCGGCGATGCCGTCCATGTCTTGGTCGCCGTCTCCATCCCCATCCCCATCGCCGTCTCCATCGCCATCCCCGTCTCCATCTCCATCTCCATCGCCATCGCCATCGCCGTCTCCATCGCCATCCCCGTCTCCGTCTCCATCCCCGTCTCCATCTCCATCGCCGTCTCCATCGCCGTCTCCATCTCCATCCCCGTCGCCGTCGCCATCCCCCACGAACACCAACGGTTCGCAGACGCCATCGCGGCATTGCTCGTCGCCGCGGCAGTCGACGTCGGTGTTGCAGGGGGCGAGGGGGTCACCATCGGTCCCGTCGGTGCAAGCACCCAGACACAGGAGCACGAGGGCGCCGGCGGGAAGCAGCGTGCGCATCACCTGTCATCGTACGTCGGCCGGGCGCCGGGCGGCAATGTCAGGGGCGGAGCCGGTCCAGGGTCCGGGCGAAGGGAATGGTCTCGCGCAGGTGCCGGACCCCGCACATCCAGGCCACGGTGCGTTCGATGCCGAGCCCAAACCCCGCGTGGGGCACGCTGCCGTATTTGCGCAGGTCGAGGTACCAATCGAAGTCGGTCATGTTGAGCTCATGCCGTTTGATCTCGGCCATGAGGTTGTCGAGGTTGTCCTCGCGTTCGCCCCCGCCCACGATCTCGCCGTAGCCCTCGGGCGCGAGCACATCGACGGACTTGGACACCTCGGGGCGTCCTTCCCACTTCTTCATGTAGAAGGCCTTCACCGCGCTCGGGTATCCATAGACCATGATCGGGCGATCGTAGCGCTTGGTGAGTTCGGTCTCGTGGGGGGACCCAAAGTCCATGCCCCACTCGATCTCCAGCTGTTGCTTGAGCTCGGGGTCGTCGGTCTCGGCCTGGATGGCTTTGATCTCCTTCACCGCGTCGTCGTAGTGAATGCGCGGGAACGATTTCTGGACGTTCTTGAGCACGGTGAGGTCGCGTTCGAGCACCGATTCGAGCTCGTCCCCGTGCTTGGCGAGAGCCGTCCCCACAATGCTGCAGAGAAAGTCCTCGATGAGATCCATGTCTTGGTCGAGGTCCATGTAGGCGGCCTCGGGCTCGACCATCCAGAACTCGTTGAGGTGGCGGCGGGTCTTGCTCTTCTCCGCCCGGAAGGTCGGGCCGAAGCAGTACGTGCGGCCGAAGGCCATGGCGGTGGCCTCCTGATAAAGCTGCCCCGACTGCGACAGATACGCCTCGCTGCCGTCGAACCAGGGGGTCGAGAACAGCGTCGACGTGCCTTCGCACGCGTTGGGGGTGAACAGCGGGCTGTCCACGAGCAAGAACCCGTGGTCGTCGAGATAGTCGCGGATGGCTTTGATCAACGTGGCCCGGACCCGGAGGATCACGTGTTGTTTGCGGGACCGCAGCCAGAGGTGGCGGTTGTCCATCAAGAACGCGTCCCCGTGGGCCTTCTTGGTGATCGGGTAGTCACTGGCCGCGGCCACCAGCTCGACCGCGCTGGCGTGGATTTCGTGCCCGCAGTAGGGCGCGCGCTCTTCTTTGTGCACCGTGCCGCGGATGATGATCGACGACTCCTGGCTCAGCGAGCGCGCGGTGGCGAACATCTCCTCGGAGACATCGGTCTTGCCCATCACGCATTGGATGAAGCCGCTGCCGTCGCGGGTGTGGATGAACTGCACCTTGCCCGAGCCGCGTCGGTTGTAGAGCCATCCCTTCAGGGTGACTTCTTGGCCGACGTGGTCGGCGATGTCGGCGATGCGCACATGCGGGGGGGTGTTGCTGGCTGTCACGGTTGCCTCCGGCGCGCAAAATACCCGTCCGATGCCGCCGCGCAAGCCCAGACCGGGGGGCGGGGGGGACGCCGGGCGGGGCGGGGGCACGGTTTCAGGCGGGTCTCAGCGGGTGCGTGGTAGGCTCGAGCCATGCGTTTGGTTTGGACGGTTGTGTTGGTGCTGGCGGCAGGCTGTACGGGTTCGGTGATGTCGGACCCGGAATGTACGGTGGCCGCGGATTGCCCCCAGGACGAAGCCTGCGTGGCCAACGAATGTGTGCCCCTCGCGGCGGAGGACGCCGGGACCCTGCCGATCGTGGGGGATGGGGATGGGGATGGCGATGGCGATGGCGATGGAGATGGGGATGGGGACGGCGATGGCGATGGGGACGGCGATGGAGACGGGGATGGGGATGGGGACGGAGATGGCGACGGAGATGGAGATGGAGATGGAGACGGTGACGGCGATGGAGACGGGGATGGAGACGGCGACGGGGATGGCGATGGCGATGGCGACGGGGACGGCGACCTCTGTGATCCGACCGAGTGCAACGACGGGGTGTTCTGCAACGGGGTAGAGACCTGCGGCCCCGATGGCTCGTGCCAGCCTGGGGTCTACCCGTGCACCGGCAACACCGCGGTCTGCGACGAGAACATCAACGCCTGCGTCGGGTGCACCGGCCCGCAGGATTGCCTCGCCAACGAAGCCTGCGTGAACAACGTCTGCACCTGCCAGCCCGACTGCGCGGGCCGCGAATGCGGCGACGACGGGTGCGGGGGCACCTGCGCCCCGGGCTGTTTTGGGTTCGATTCCTGTGACGACGCGACCGGGCAGTGTTCGTGTACGCCCGATTGCGTGGGGCGGGAGTGCGGCGACGACGGGTGCGGGGGCACCTGCGATCCGGGCTGTGTGGGACCGGACACCTGCAGCCCGTCCGGCCAATGTGGTTGTGTCCCTGACTGTGACACCGAAGAGTGCGGGGACGACGGGTGCGGGGGCTCATGCGGAACCTGCGGCAACGACGAGGCCTGCAACGGGCTGCAACAATGCGCGTACGTGGGGCCGATCTGCAACGTGCTGAACGACGGGGTCCCGGTCTTCGTCGAGGACAACTACGGCGCGGTCCTGGGCACCGGGGACGCGCGCTACATCTGGGACAACCGGCCCGAGCGCTACCTCGACGACTACGTGGTCGAAGCGGTGCGGGAGATGACGATGACGTACACCCTCGAGAGCACCGACTTTGATGCGTATTTGTACGTCTACGAAACCGAAGGCAGCTGTACACTTCTGGAGTTCGACGACGACGGGGGCACGGGCACCAACGCCCAGGTCACGGTGGACATCACCAACAGCAACGAGCACCGGGTGGTGGTCACGACCTATCCCGGCAACACCACCGGCGACTACACCATCCTGTCCACCGACGCGCAGCTCTGTGGGGCCCCCATCAGCCAGGCGGTGTTCGACGTGTGCGGCGCCCGGTACGCGTCCCGGGTGGACAACGGGGTATCCCAGCCCTGCGGCACCAACCCGTGCACCGGGGTGGACACCAACTTCTGCTGCATCACCGAGCAGTGCCGGATGGATTTCGGGGTCACCGAGGTGACCTTGTTCCCGGATGCGTCGGGCACGTGCACCGGTCCCTGACCGGTCGTCCCCGTCGACGAGCGATTGACGCCCTGGGTCTGACGGCCCATGCTCCGCGCGATCTCTAGACGAGGACCAACGATCGCGTGAGCGAAACCGCCATCGGCAGACCGGGCCAGATCGAAGTCATCTGCGGTCCGATGTTCTCGGGCAAGACCGAAGAGTTGATCCGCCGGGTCAAGCGCGCCCAGATCGCGCGCCGGGTGGTGTGGGTGTTCAAGCCCGCGATCGACGACCGGTACGACGCGATCCAGATCGTGAGCCACTCGGCCCAGCGGCTGGAGTCGATTCCGGTCAAGACCACCGCCGACATCGAGGCGCACTTCGAGACGGTGCGCCCGCGGCCCGAGGTGGTGGGCATCGATGAAGCCCAGTTCTTCGACGAGCGGCTGGTCGACGTCGTCGAGCGCATGGCCGAAGCGGGCATTCGGGTGGTGGTGGCGGGGCTCGACCTGGACTACCTGGGCCAGCCCTTCGGGCACATGCCGGCCCTGTTGTCGGTGGCCGAGCTGGTGACCAAACAATCCGCGGTGTGCATGAGCTGCGGGGCCCCGGCCTCGCGCAGCCAGCGGGTGCACCCCCGGGCGTTTGCGCTGTTCAAAGACAAGGACCGGCCCGCCGACGAGCAGGTGCTGGTGGGGGCGGGCGATCACTACGAGGCCCGGTGTCGACGATGTTTTGTGCGGGCGGTGGACACGCCCACGACGTTCACGGTTTCGTAGGCGCGACGAACGCGCCGGGTGGGAAGGTGTCATGACCGACTGGGTTGATTCTGCCTATGCACAAATGCCGCGCATCAGCGGCGAGCTCGAGCACGCCTACGGCGACAACGTGCACATTCTCGCGGATACATTCTTGCTCACCCACCTTGGGTTTTTGTGTGCCAAGGGCACCGGCCAACCCGCGATCAACCACGTGGTGCGCGACCTGTACCGGTACCTGATCAAGGCGGTGCTCAATGGGGAGTTCCCCCGGCGGGTCGCGACCATCACCACGCGCATGATCGACCACGCGCCCCAGGGGCAGTGGGTGGGGCAAGTCCTCGACGAGCAGCAGCGGGCGATCACGGTGAACATCCTGCGCGCGGGCACCCTCCCGAGCCAGGTCTGTTACGACTTTCTGAACAAGACGCTGACCCCGTCGCTGGTCCGCCAAGACCACGTGGTCATGGCCCGGCTCACCAACGAGGCAGGGGAGGTCACGGGGGCACACTTCGGGGACAGCAAGATCGGCGGTGACATCCAGGACGCGATCGTGCTCTTTCCCGACCCGATGGGCGCGACCGGGGGCTCGCTGTCGTCGGCGATCAGCTACTACAAGGACCAGGTCGAGGGCACACCCAAGAAGTTCGTGTGCGTCAACCTCATCGTCACCCCCGAGTACATCAAGCGGCTGCACGACGACCACCCCGACGCGGTGGTGTACGCGGTGCGCCTCGATCGGGGCGGCTCTCCCGCCGATGTGCTCGCGGAAAAGCCCGGGGTGCGCTGGGACGAGGAGCGCGGACTCACCGACAAGCAATACATCATCCCCGGCGGCGGCGGGTTTGGTGAAATCATGAACAACGCGTACTGTTGAGCAGGAGCCCCCGATGGCGTCAGAGAGCTTTTTTACGGACGACAACATCGAAGTGATGTTCGATGCAGAGACGTTGCAGGCCCGCATCGTCGAGCTGGGGGCGGCCATCGCCCGGGACTACCAGGACGACGCTGACGACCTGGTGCTGATCGGCATCCTCAAGGGTTGTTTTGTGTTCTTGGCCGACCTGGTGCGGGCGGTGGACCTGCCGTTGGCGGTGGATTTCATCGGGCTGTCTTCATACGGGGACTCCACCGAGTCGTCGGGGGTGGTGCGCTTGACCACCGACGTGTCCAAGTCCATCGAGGGTCGACACGTGCTGGTGGTCGAGGACATCGTCGACACCGGCCTGACCATGAATTACCTGCTGGAGAATCTCCGCACCCGCGGGCCCAAGAGCGTCAAGCTCTGTTCGCTGTTGGAAAAGCCAGACAAGAACACCTCCGGCATCAAGATCGACTACCTGGGCTTTTCCATCCCCGACAAGTTCGTCATCGGGTACGGGCTGGACTATGCAGAGCGGTACCGCAACCTGCCGTACGTCGGCGTGCTGAAGTCCACCGATGGGTAGGAACGCGCAAAAGCGGCGGGCCCGCAAGCTGCGGCAGCGGCCGGGGGACGGCGGTGCGGAGGACGGCACCGGCCGGACGCCGTCCATCGACGACGTCGAGGACGAACAGGCGGTGCGCTGGCTGGAGAAGACCATCTTCCGGTCGCGGGCGGAGTTGCCCCTCCCCGAGCGGCACGACTTTTTCGGGGCCATCCTGCGCGCGAGCTTTGCCTTGATGGTCGATGAGGACCTCGACGCGGTGGCCGCGGAAGTGGGCCGGATGATGCGCGCGGACCGGGTGGTGGTGTGCTGGGGCGATGACCTCGCGGTGCGGGGACGGTTCCGGGCCGCGGCCCGCGACTCGGCCGTGCCCCTCGAGACCATGCTCACCGACGTGGCCCGGCGGCGCATCATCGAAGACGGGGAGGCGGTCATCATCGAGGACGTGCCCCGGGACGACTCGTTGCAAGCCCCGGTGGGGGCCCGGCAAGAGTTCGGCGCGTTGATCGCGGTGCCGCTGCACGATGGCCCCGCGCGGCGGGGCATTCTCTGCGCGGCCCGGCGGGAGGTGTGCTCCTTTCACGCCGACGATGGCGCGCTGCTCGTCGAGCTGGCCACGGTGCTGAGCCGCGACTGGCGTCGCTCGCGCTTGCTCAAAGAAGCGCTCACCTGTGACGTCACCGGGCTGCTGTCCCGTCCGGGGGCGCTGTTCCTGCTCGAGCGCGACCTCGAGCGGGCCGACCGCGAACAACGATACTGCGCGGTGGCGATGCTGGACGTAGACGGCCTGAGCGGTCTCAACCAGGAGCTCGGCCGCGACAAGACCGACGTGGTGTTGCGCCAACTCGCCGACGCGCTGACCGAACAGAGCCGCGGGAGCGAGTGGATCGCCCACCTCGGGGGCGGGACCTTCTGCACCGTGCTCGGGGGCGCGGACAAGGTGGACGTCGAGGGGGCTTTGCACCGGCTGGCCCAGACCGCGCAAGAGGTCGCGGCGCAGACCGGGGTCACGCTGTCGTTGTCCGCGGGCGCGGCGGTGCGGGGCCAACAGGAGTCGGCCGCGGACTCCCTGCGCGCGTCGATCCGCGCCCTGCTCCGGGCCAAAGCGGAAAGCGGCGGCCACCTCGTGATCGCCGAAGCGGGCGGATCGGAGCCCGGCCAGTGATGTGATCTCGGGGACCAAAGGCTGTTAGGCTCTGGCCTCTCGGAGGATCTCCCATGACGGAGCCCCTGCCCGCCAGCACGGACTTGTTGCAGCAGCTGCCCCGGTTCTTGTTCCTCGAGGAGACCCTCGAGGGGAGACGGGTGTTGGAAGTCGGCGCGACCTCGTTCGCGCTGGCCGAGGTCTTGATCGCCCTCGGGGCCAAACGCGTGGTGTGCGCGGTGGACGACGACCACGTCGAGACCCTGCGGGAGGCCGGCGCCCCCCGGGGCGTCGACGTGCGGCGCGTGCGCGACGGGGTCTTGCCCGGCGACGACGGCGCGTTCGATCTGGTGATCGACTTTACGCTCCCGCAGGCGCTCGCCGGACCCGACGCCGAGCGGGACGCGGAGATCGCGCGGCTGTTGAGCGAAGACGGCTTCGCCTTGACCGCGGTCGCCGGCGACCCGGCCACCGCCCAATCGCCGGTGTTGCCCGTGCCCGATGCCGGTCGCGGCCTCGGCTACCGTGACCTGGCCGAGCGGCTGCACGACATGTTCGACGTCGTGGAGGTCTATTTCCAGAGCCTGCTCGTCGGCTACCTGTTCGGCTCGTTCGACGCCGACCCCGGGGACGATGGCGTCGCCCCCCACACCGGGCTGATGGGAGACGAGGCCGAGCCCGCGTCGTACTACCTGTTCGCGTTTGGCAACGCGGTCCCCGTCATCGACGACGTGAGCCTGGTCCAGGTGCCGGTGGGCTCGCTCCCCGCGCCGGTGCGGGTGGCCGCGCCCGCCGCCGCCCCGGTTCCGTCGACGTCGCCGGCCGAGCTCGACGCCTTGCGGGAGGCGTTGTCCGAGCGTGACGAGGTCATCGCCTCGTTGGCCGAGCGGGTGCCGGTGCTGCGCGACAACATCCAGCGGTTGTTCTCGGCGCTGGCCGAGGAGCAGCGCACCGAAGAGGTGTTGCGCATCCAGCTCGACGAGCTGGTGCGCGCGGGGGCGGCCAAGGACGCCCAGGTCGCGGCGTTGGCCGATCAGGTGGCGGAGCTGTCCGTCCACCAGCACGAACAAGGCGCGCACGACGACGAGCGGTTGATGCAGCTCGAGCGTGCGTTGCACCAAAGCGACCAACGCGTCGCCGAGCTCGAGCACGCCTTGGGGCGGGCGCAGCAGAAGCTCGACCAGGCCGAGCAGGGACAACACGAGGCCGAACGGGTCGCGACCGCGTTGCAGGAGGCGCTGCGGGGCAAGGACGAGTCGGAGCGCTCGCTCAACGCCGAGCTGTCCCGGCTGCAAGCCGAAGGCCTGAGCCCCGAGGAGACCGAAGCGATCCAAGAGGAGTTCTCGGCGCTGCGCCAGGCCTCGGCCCAACAGATCGAGTCGCTGCGCATGCGGCTTGAAGACGTGGTCAAATCCTCGGCGCAAAAAATCGAGGGCCTGCAGTTCGAGATCAATGGGTTGCAGGTCGCGCTCAGCGACGCGCGCGACGAAGGCGCGTTCCTCTACAAAAAGCAGCAAGCGCTCAAAGAGAGCGCCCGCACGCTCGAAGCCGAGCGCGACAAGATGGAAAGCGAGCGCAACCGGCTCGCCGACGGGGTCAACCGCTTGATGCGGGACCGCGCCCAAGAACGGGACCGCGTCGCGGCCCTGGAGCAACAGCTCGCGCAGGTCCGCGCCAGCGCGGCCGACGCCCCCGGCCCCGACGAGCTCGCCGCCCGGGAGCAGGCCCTGGCCGAGGTGCGGCAACAGCTCGAGGTCGAGACCCAAAAAAGTGTTCGTGCCCAAGAGGCCCTGGCCGAGGTCGCGGCCCAACGGGACGCGATGCAAAAGACCGTGCTCGCCCGCGATCGCGAGATCGTGGAGCTGGCCGAGGACCTCGAGACCGCCCGGCACGCGCACGAAGCCCGCGACGACGAGATCGAAGCGCTGCGCAAAGACATTGCCCAGCGGGACGAACAGCTCGCGGAGTTGGGCCAACACCTCACCTACGAACAGCAGACCCGGGGCAAGCTCGAGCAGGCGGTGCGCGAGGCCAACCACGCGCGCGACCAAGCGGTGCAGAGCGCGATGTCGACCAAGGCCGCGCTGGAGCAGGTCGAGCTCGAGCGCGACGCGGCCCGGCGCGAGCTGGCGGAGATGGCGGCCCAGCTCGACGACCTGTCCCGCGCGGCGGCCGATCGTGAGCAGCTCACCGCCCAGGTCAAGGACCGGGACGAGCGGTTGTCGACGCTGGCGGCCAAGGTCACGAGCCTGACCGAGGCGGTCGAGCAGTCCGAGCGCGCGCTGGTCGCCCAGGGCGCGGCCGCGGACGAGCAGGTGTCGTCGCTGACCGCGCGGTTGGAGATCGCCGAGACCGAGCGCAGCGCCGCGCTCGAGGCGGGGGGCAAGGCCGCCGAGCAAGTGCGCACCCTGCAAGAGCGACTGGACGTGGTCACGCGGAAAGCCGCCGCGCTGGCCGACGACCTGGAGAACACCAGCGTCGAGCGCACCTCGCTGTCCGCGCAGCTGGAGGCGGTGCGCGAGGACCTGACCCAATCCCAACAGGCCCAGCACGACGTCGACGAGGCGGTGCGCAGGGTGCGCCACGAGCGCGACGCGCTTCAGGCCGAGGTCAACGAACGACGCCGCCGCGCGGACGAGCTGCTCGCGGACATTCGACGGCTGTCTGGCCAGGTCGAACAGGCGGAGAGCGCGCGCCGGGCCCTGGCCATCGACCTCGAACAGGCCCGCAAGACCCTGCGCATCCTCCGCGAAGACGGCGGCGCGGCCGAAGAAGCCCGCGACGCCCTGATGCGCCAGGTCGACGAGCTGTCCGTGGCCCTGCGCGAGGCCCGGGCCAGCGCCGAGGCGAGCGGGAGCGCGTGGGAGCGGGCCCAGGCGGAGGTGGTCGCGGCCGAACAGACCCGCGACGACGCGTTGCGCCGGGCCTCGTCGGCGGAGACGCACAAAGCCGCGGCCGAGGAGGAAGCGCGCTTTTCCGCCCAGAAGCTGTCGGACGCGACCCAGAGCTTTGAAGAGGAGCGCGCGCGCCTGCTCGCCGAGGGCACCCAGCTTGCAGCGACATTGGGCCAAGCCAAGGCCCGGGCGGTGTCCGCCGAGGAGAGCGCGGCCGCGCTGCGGCGCGAGCTGTCCGCGGCGGAGGAGAAGGAGCGGGCGCTGTCCGAGGCGTTGGCCGAGGCCGAGGGGGCGCTGTCCGCCCAGCGCCACGAGCTGCTCGCCCGTCTCGAGACCGGCCGGGTCGAGGCCACCCAGCGCGAGGTGGAGCGTGACCTGCTCGCGGCCCAGCTCGAGGAGGCCCAGGGCCAGCTCATCGCGGAGCGGGCCCGGGGCGAGCTGTTCGGGCAGTTGCTGGAGGACGCGCGGACCGCCGCCGCCGATGCACAGGCATTGGGCGAGCTGCACGCGGCCCAGCTCGAAGAGGCCCAGTTGTTGCTCTACACCGAGCGGGCCCGGGGCGCCCTCTACGCGGCCCAGCTCGAGGAGGCCCAGGAGCGGCTCGAGTCCGAGCACACCGAGCGCAACCTGTTCTCGGCGGAGCTGGACGAGGCCCAACGGGCGGGGGCGGACAAGGACGCCAACCTCGTGATGCTCAAGGGCCGTTTGGTGAAAAAAGCCGAAGAGGACGCCGAGGCCCAGCAAGACCTGTCCTCGCGCATCGACGAGGAGCGCGCGCGGACCGAAGGCTGGGAACGGCGGGCGCTCGAAGCCGAGGTCGTGCTCGAGCGGGAGCGGGCCGAACACGAGACCCAGACCGACCGCCTGCGCACCGAGCTGGAGCAGGCCGAGTCCGCCCGGCGCGACGCCGAGCGGGACCGCGCCGACCTCGAGCTGCAGGTCAGCGACAGCGCGGCGCGGGTGAAGGCGTTGGAGTCGGCGTGCCAAGCGCTCAACGTGAAGGTGGCAGAAGCGAACAAGCGCGTGGAGCAAGAGGGCGCCCAAGCGGTGCGGGAGGAGCTGCGCGCGGCCGAGCAGGCGTTGCTGGCCAAAGAGGGGGAAGTGGCCGCGCTCAAGCAAGCCCTGGATCGGTTGCGCGACGAGTTGGTCGACGCCAAGAACGTGCTCGCCAAGTCCACCACCACCGTCGAGGGCGGGGCGGTGATGAGCGCCGAGGACCTGCGCGCCCAGATCGAGGACCTGGAGCGCCAGAAGGCGGCGCTGCTCAAGGACAACACCGAAAAGAACGAGCGCATCAACCGCCTGACCCAGCGCTTGGTGGCCAACGAAGGTCTCTAGCCCGGCCTGGCTCGGCGGGGCGGGACCATATCCCTATTCATTGTCGGTGGGCGGAAACCATGTATAGCGGGCGGGGGCGGCGGGGACGGGCCGGCTCTCGTCCAAGGCCATTTGTACGGTGCCGGTGGACAGCCCGCGGTAGACCGCTTCGCTGGCGAGGATCTTCTTGGCGTAGTTGCGCGTCTCCCGAAACGGGATGTTCTCGATGAACGTCACCGGGTCTTGGCCCCGGTGTTTGTCCATCCACTGGGCGACGTTCTGCGGGGCGCCGTTGTAGCAGGCCGCGGCCAGCCACAAGGTGCCGAACTCCTTTTGGCTCCGGGCCAAAAACGCGATCCCCAGGTCGATGACCCGGGCCTTGTCTTGCACGTCGAGGAACGCGGGGGGCTCTTGGCCCAGGGCCTTGGCCATGCCCCGGGCCGAATACGGCATCAGCTGCATCAGGCCCACCGCCCCGGCCACGCTCACCGCGTCCTCGAGGAAGCCGGACTCGGTGCGCATGATCGCGTAGGCCAACGACGGGGCGAGCCCGTGCCGGGCCGCCGCGGGACGCACAATGTCTCTGTGCGGCTCGGCGTAGGACGCCCGCCACCCGATTGTGCCCCGCACATGGTGGCCCTTGACCCGGGGGTGCGGCAGCTGGCGGGGGCCGTTGCGGTATCCATAAAAGAAGTCGCCCACCGATTGGGCCCGGGCCACGTCGCGCAGCCGGCCCCGGGCCCGGTCCCGGGCGTGGGCCCGCGCCGCCTCGGCGAACCCCGCCTCGAACAGCGCGCGGGCCTCGACGGTGGCGGCGTCCTTTCCCCGCCGGGCGGTGGTGTCGGGGGCCGCGACCTTCGGCATCACCAAGGGGGGCAAGCCCCGCCGTCGCCGGGCCAGCAGGCCGTAGTACCCGAGCGGGTTTTGGCGGAGGATTTGGTCCCAGGCCCGCCGCGCGGCCTGGTCGTCCCCGGCCCGGGCCGCGGCCACCCCCGACCAGTAGCGGTGCTTGTGGACCTCGGCGTCGCTCGGGTATTTCGTGAGCAGCCGGTCGAGGAGCAACCGCGCCTCGGGCTTTTGCTGCTGCAGGGCCATCCACGCGCGGTACCACAGGGCGGCGGCTTCCCGGCTGTGGCCCTCGAGCACCGTCGCGCAGGCGGCGAGCCTGGCGTCGGCCCGGGCGAAGTCGTGGGCTTCGTAAGCCAAAAAGCCCGAGAGAAAACACACGTCCCCTTTGGCCTCGGGGTCGTCGAGGGGGTCGACGAGGGCTTCGTAGAGCCGGGACGCCTCCTCGGCGCGGCCGGCTTTGCCCACCGCCCAGGCGTGGGCCTTTTTGAGCGCGAGGCCGGCCCCGGGGCGCTCGGCCAATGGGGCTGCGTACCGGGCGGCCTCTTGTTCTTTGCCGTTGCGCACCAGGGCGGTGATGGTGGCGATCTCCAACGGTTCGTCGAGGCCTAGTTCGGGGCGGGGGGCGGCACGCGCCTCGGACAGGGCGCGCTCCATGCGGGAGGCGACGATGAGATTCTGGATGCGTTGCGCGCGCTGGACCGGTGACAGGATCGTGGGGCCCGGTGCGCGTTCCACCGTTCGTCCCGCCGGGCTCGACACGTGGTCGACGAGAAGGCGGGCGGCCACGCCGCGCGCGGCGGGGGCGTCGCCGGCAGAGGCGTGGGCGGTGTAGAGGTCGAGCAGGGCCGCGGCCCGCTCGTCGCCGTGGGCGAGCTCGACCCGCGCCTTGGCGGTGGCCGCGGTGGCGGCCCAGTCGTTGCGCGCGACGTGCAGGCGGGTGCGGGCGGTGAGCAGGTCGAGGTCGAACCGGGTGCGTTCGCGTTTTTGCAGGTCGGCGTCGATGCGGGCGGCCTCGGCGCGGTCGAGCAGCGCCTGGGCCTCGTCGAGCTTGTGTTCGCTCAACGCGTTTTGGGCCTCACGCAGGGTGAGCCAGGGCTGCAAAAACGCGGGGGCGCCGGGGGAGGCCGCGCCCACCACCGGGGCGGCGAGGACCAGGACCGCGGCGGCCCACCAGCGCCGGGCGAGGCGCGCCATCAAATGTCGATGATGCCCTGGCGGATGCCCTCGGTCACGGCTTCGACCCGGTTGGTTACGTCGAGCTTTTGGTAGATGTGCTCGAGGTGGGTCCGGATCGTGGCCTTGGACAATCCAAGCACATTGGCGGCCTCGTTGTTGGACAGGCCCTTGGCGATGATCTGCAAACACTCGAGCTCGCGCTCGGTGAGTTGTCGACGACCGGACTGGGCCCCGGCGTCGCCCTTCTGCAGGCGGTTCTGGGGGGCGGGCCCGGTCTCCGGCATGCGGAAGTGGCGCAACAAGGCCCGGGCCAGGCTGGGCTGAATCACGCTGCCGCCTTGGCGCACCTCTTTGATCGAGTCGACGATCTTCGAGGCCTCGGCCCCCTTGAGCAGGTACCCCGAGGCCCCGGCCTTGACCGCCTCGAGGACTTTGTCTTCCTCGTCGAAGATGGTGAAGATCAGGATCTCGATCGCGGGCCACTTTTCCTTCACCTGCCGGGTGACGTCGATGCCGCTCATCTGCGGGAGCCCGAGGTCACAGAGCAACACGTCGGGCATCTTGTCCATTCCCGACAGCTCTTCCATCGCCTCTTCCCCGGACAGGGCGGTGCCGATGATTTCGATGTCGTCGAACGACTCGAGCAGCTTGAGCTGGTTCTTGAGGATCTTGGGTTGGTCCTCGACCACAAACAAACGAATCGCTTCCATGCACAACTCCGCCAGAGACGGGGGCAGCGTACCCCATTTGGGGCCCGATCACATGGGCTGTTGGGCGGACGAGGCACCGCCCCCGGGGGTGATGAACAGCCGCACCTCGGTGCCCTCGCCGGGCGCGGATTCGATCTCCACCCGGCCCCGGATTTTTCGCGCGCGTTCGCGCATGTTCTGCAGCCCGTAGTGGTGCCGGGGGGTCTTTTGGGGGTCAAACCCCTTGCCGTCATCCCGGATGCGGAGCGTGACCTCCTCGTCGGAGAACTTCACCTCCACCACCACGCTCTGGGCCGCCGCGTGTTTGGCGATGTTGGTCAGGCACTCCTGCAAGATGCGGAACACCGTGAGCTGTTGCTCGTCGGTGAGCGCGGGGACCTCGCCGTCGACGGTGAGCTCGGCCGGGAGCCGGTTGCGGGTGGTGAAGTTGGTGCACGCATTCTCAAGCTGCGGAATCAGCTCGAACTCGTCGCGCATCATCGTCAACGCCCGGCGCACCTCGTCGATGGCTTCCTCCGCGGCGGACTTGAGCTCGGTGATTTCGCTGAGCAGCTCGGGCTTGTCCTTGGCCAGGGTCTGCAGGTACTCCGACTGGATGATGAGCCCGGACAAGGCCGCCCCGGTGCCGTCGTGGATGTCGCGGGCCAAGCGGTTGCGCTCCTCGACCACCGCGAGTTTTTTGAGCTCCGCCTCGAGCTCGAGGATCTCCCGCGCGTCCTTCTCTTCCCGGCCGGTGAGGTAGACGATCACGTACACCGCCACGCCGTTGAGCACCGCGTGCAGGCTGACCAACAGCACCGACAACAGCAGCGGGGTCTTGCCCGCTTCCCCCGACGCGGTGGCGGTGACCAACGGCAACATCAAAAACGGGGGCACGATCGCCACCGGGCTCGGGAACAACAACGCGAAGAAAATCGTGAGCAGCACCAGGCCGGCCATAAACGGACTGTTGAGCCCGCCGCTGACCGAGACCAGGCTGAGCAACACCACGAGGTCGACGATGAGGCTCAAGAACATCGCCCACCGCCCGTGCCGCGGGTGCGGGGCGACGACGCGGGAGGCCACCGCAGACACAAAAAACAGCGCGTAGACCGGGACCCCCCGGCTCAGGTCGGAGGCGAACAACGCCCGCCAGGTCGGGACCAGGAGCAGCGCGGCCCCGAGGCACAGGCAGGCCACCCGCGCGTAGAACACCGCGTTGGCCCGGGTCAAAAACCGCTCGCGCAAGCGCAAGGCTTCGCGACTGGAGATTTGCACCGGGGCCGTCACCGGCGCCTACCCGTGAAAGATCGCGGTGAGGGCGCCGAGCTCGACGGTGTCGCCGTCGGCCAGGACCTTGCACAGCATGCTCTGGCCATTGACATTGGCGACGCGGCGGTCGCCGATCACCGCGACCACGATGCCGTCGGCGGTGCGCGAAAACAGCAAGTAGGCCTGGTCGGCGAACATCATGCCGCGGCTCTTGTCCTCGTTGCTGCCGTCTTCGCCCACGAGGGTCACGGTCTCGGTGAGGGGGATCTCGCGTTCGCCGTGGTCCGGGTGGAGCACGGCGAGGCGCGCGGTCATCGCGGGGGCCGGGGGCAGGTCGCGGCCGGGGTCGTAATTGGGCAAACCGCGGGTCGCGCTGTCTTCGGACAGGTCGTACTCGTCGAGGTCGTTGCCCACGGTGCCAGAGTCTTTGCGCCCGAGGGCGAGGCGCCCGGCCGAGGAGCGCATGCGATCGACATCGCCGTCGACGTAAGCGGCCTTGGCCAGCTCCGAGCGGTCGATCATCATCGTCTTGTTGGCCCGCTCCGCGGTCTGTTCCTCGAGGAAGCCCACCTCGATGGTGAAGTCGCTCATCCGGATCTTGTCGCCGACGGAAAAGCCGGTGCGGCCGTTGATGCGCTTGCCGTTGATGCGGGTGCCGTTCTGGCTGCCCAGGTCTTCACAAAAGAACTGGTTGTTGTCGACGCTGATGCACACGTGTCGGCGGGAGATGCTCTTGTGGCCGATCGCAATGTCACAGGACGGGGCGCGGCCGATGATGATCTCCCGGTCGACCATCGCGAAGCGGTGGCGGCCTTCGGGCCCGGTCAGGGTGATCACGGGGGTGTTGGCCGCGGCCTCTTCGACGCCGTCGATGTGCAGCTGGTAGCGGCCGACCTCGATGATGTCGCCGCCCTTGAGGGCGCGGGGCTCGCGGATGCGCTCGCCGTTGACGAAGGTGCCGTTCTGGCTGCCGAGGTCGGCGACCCAGATCGCGGCCCCCTTCTTCTCGAGCTTGGCGTGTTTGCGGGAGAGGGCGCGGTTGTCCAGGTACAGGTCGGCGCTCTTGTCGCGGCCGACGGTGAGGGACGCTGCCTGGAGCGGCATGCGCATGACCTCGATACCATTGAGTTCTACAACCACTTGTGCGGCCAAATCGGCCTCCCACGCCCAAGTCAGAGTGAGGGGATGGATACCACAGATTCGTGGGGAACAAGCCCGCGGGGCCTTTACCGCCAAAAAAACAGAGCTACGACCAGAGCATGACCGACGCGCCAGACCCGTCCCGCTTCGTGCGCCAGACCCGCCTGGCCGCCTTCGGCCCGGCGTCGCAAGCGCGGCTGGGCGCGGCGCGTGTGTTGGTGGTCGGGGCCGGCGGGCTCGGGGCGCCGGTCGTCCAGTACCTCGCCGCGGCCGGGGTCGGTCACCTCACCATCGTGGACGACGACGCGGTCGAGCGGTCCAACCTCAACCGCCAGGTGCTGTTCGGTGATGCCGACGTGGGCGCCAAAAAAGCGGAGGTCGCCGCGGCCCGGGCCCGCGCGATCGGGGGGTGTGCCACGGTGCGCGCCGCGGTCGTGCGGCTCACGCCCCTCAACGGCGCCGACCTCTTGGCCGGTCAGGACCTCGTGGTCGACTGCACCGACGGGCTGCCGTCCAAGTACCTGCTCAACGATCTCTGCGTGCACCAGGGCGTGCCGTTGGTGCACGGCGCGGTCACCGCGTTCGACGGCCGGGTGATGGTCATCGCGCCGTCGGGGCGGCCGTGTCTGCGCTGCGCGTTTCCCGCGTTGCCCCCGGCGGGCACGGTGCCGACGTGCCAACAGACCGGCGTGCTCGGGGCCAGCGTGGGGGTGGTGGGCAGCGTGATGGCGCAGCACGCGGTGATGTGGTTTTCCGAGCGCGCCCCCCGCACCGGGGTCCTGAGCAGCATCGACCTCGCCGCGTGGCGCATCCACCACATGTCACTGCCCCCAGACCCGGACTGCCCCGCGTGCGGCACCGCGCCCCGCGTCGACGGCACCGATCCCGAAGACTACCGGCCCCCCCGCGGGGGCGCGTGAGCCTGACCCTGCCACAGCTTCGGGCCGCGGTGCGCGCGCACCTCGAGGAGGCCTACCCCGGCGAAGGGGTGGGGGCGGTGTGGCGCGGGCCTCTGGGGGTGCGGTACACGCCGCTGGCCAATGTGGCCAAAGCGCCCCGGCGGGGCTTTGCCGTCGACGTGGGCGCGTGGGTCGCGGCCCAGAAGGCGGCGGCGCGGGCGGGGGAGCGCCTGGTGGCGTTGGTGCATTCACATCCCGACGGGGAGGCGGCGCTGTCCGCCGAGGACGTGGCCGGGTTCGTGGTCGACGGAGAAGAGACCTATCCCGGGGTGTTTCTCCTCGTGGCCGCGATCGAAAAAGGCGCGTGGCGTGCATTGTCAGCGTATGCATATGAGCGAGATCGCAAGGAATTTCGGCGGTTCAAGGGCGGCTTGGCTGTGATATTCATGTGAGGTGCGCGACGTCGTGACCCCTGGCGGCGGGTGCACCGGGAGAATCATGCGCCGCATTGCCCTATTGATGGTCGGCCTGTCTCTGGTCGTCGGGTGCACCGACACCGGATGCGACGAGGTCCTGACCCCGCTCGAAGAGCCGATCCCCAACTACAAGTTTTTCGCCGACGGTGCGGTGGCCCGCGTGTCCCCGGCCGGGGTCAACTTCCTCGAGGACAACCTCGCCGAGATCGTGGGCGATTTGGCCGCGTTTGATTGCGGCGATCTCAACTGCCCCGCCAGCTGGGCCACGTGCGACGCGGACAACCAGTGCAAATCCAAGTTCGCGGGGTACTCGTTCATCGGGGCGCGCATCCCGCCCGCCACCGAGGACATCGGCGGCCTGGGCGGCGTGTTCATCGACAAGTTCCACGTGTGCCGGCCCAGCGAGGCGGGCTTCAATGACTGCAGCGTCTACGTCGAGGTCGGCGAGATCAACATCGACCCCGGCGCGGGCAACGGCGCGGTGGGCCTGACCGCCGACGTGTTGGTGTGGTCGAGCCCGATCAAGACCAAGATCGAATACCTCGTGGGCAGCCAAGACTGCAGCATCTTGCTGCGCCAAGCGGACAACTCCACCCTCGCGGTGGAAAAGACCTTGAGCACGACCCTGTCGTTCTCCACCGATCCCAACACCGGCCGTCTCGCGGTGGAGGTGGCCAACCCCGACGTCGCCATCACCGAGGACGACGTTGTGTTGTGCAGCCCCTTCGACGGCATCCTCAAGGGGTTGGTGTTCGGCTTTGTCGAAGACTCGATCAACGAGCAGATCCAGAGCTTCACCACCACCGCGATCGAAGGCTTCCTGGGGCAAGCCTGCACCACCAGCACCCAATGTGACGACATCGACGAGGGCGCCACCTGCAACAGCGACGACCTCTGCGAGTTCCCGGACGGCAAGCTCATGCCCCGGCTGCTCGGCTTTGAAGGCGCCCTCAACCTCAACGCGCTGCTCGGCGGCTTCGCGGGCGACGCCAGCGCGGTGGACTTTTCGATCCAGGCCGACGACGCGGCCGGGTCCGGCTCCGCGATCACGGTGGCGCTCAAGGGCGCGGTCGACGGCGAAAGCTCGACCTGCGTGCCGTCCGCCACCGTGCCCAACCCCACCATTCCCGACTTCTTCCCCGCCGTCATCGGCGACCACATCGCCCTCGCGGCCTCGGACAAGCTGCTCAACCGCCTGATGTACGAGGTCTACCGCAGCGGCGCCTTGTGCCAGAGCTTGTCCGGCGAGAGCATTCCCCAATTGCAAAGCGGGGTGCTCTCCAGCCTGCTCATCCCCTCGCTCAAGGACATCACCAAAGGCAGCGTGCCCCTGACCATCGACCTGCGCCCCACGTCGCTGCCCACCTTCGAAATCGGCAAGAACGTCATCGGGCCCGATCCCAACAACCCCGACCAAGACGTCCTGCTCGAGCCGCTGCTCAACCTGGTGATGAACGACCTCGACCTCGACGTGTACGCCGAGGTCGAATCCGCCCTGGTGCGGGTGCTGACCCTGCGCGTCGACCTCATCGTCGACCTGTCCCTCGCCCTCGGCGCGTCCGGGGAGTTGGTCCTGGTGGCCGGCGACGCCGCCAACTGGGTGAACAACGCCGAGGTCATCAACTCCCAGCTGCTCGCCGAGGACCCGGCCACGGTGGCGGAGTCGATCCCCACCCTGCTCGGCATCGCCTTGCCGTTCCTCACCGATTCCCTCGACCAGCAGTTCGCCATTCCCTCGTTCGCGGGCTTCAACGTCAGCGTCAACGACATCACCGGCAGCCAGAGCATCGGCACCACCGTGCGCGGCGACACCCGCTATGCCCATTTGGGCATCTACGCCGACCTCGACTACGACAGCTCCCAGGCCGACACCTTGCAGATCGAGACCGTGGCCACCCTGCGCAATGTGGACGTGCCCACCCCCGAGGCGATCCAGGCCGGAGACAAGGTGCGCGTGACCATCGACGTCGACACCCTCCCGGCCCTCGACGAGGCCCCGGTGGTGTGGGTGCGCGTCGACGGCGGTCTGTGGCGGCCGCCCGCGTCGCGCCGCACCGTGGTGGTGACCGACCCGCTGCTGCACGCCGAGGGCACCCACACCATCGAGATCGCCGCCGCCCGCGCCGCCGCCCCCGCCACCCTCGACCGCGACCCGCAGGTCATCGAAGTGGTCGTCGACGCGCGGGATCCCGTGATCGTCACCGAGACCGACGGCGAGACCCTGTTCGTGACCGTCAGCGACACCCTCACCCCCGCGGCCGCGCTGCGGGTCGAAGCCCGACGTGACGGCGGGGTCTGGGACGAGCTCCTGGTCGACGACGCCGGGAAGGGCTCGATGCCGTTCGACCCGTCCACCGACCTCGTCGACGTGCGGGTCACCGACGGCGCCGGCCGCTTCGCCCACACCCGGGTGGGGGGCGTACACGGCGGCCCCGCGGGGCCGGATGGTCTGCAGGTGGTCGAGCCCGGCACGCCCGACGCGGACGCCCCCACGGTGAGCGCCGGGTCCTGTTCGCACACCGGGGTGCCCGGCACCGCCCCCTGGGGGGCGCTGGTGTGGGGCGCGATGCTGGTCGTGGCCCGCCGCCGCCGCCGGTAGGCGCGCTTTTCCGCGTGAAGCGCGCGGGCCGGTTACAGCGGCTGGCCGTCCAGTGACATGGCGCCGGCCGCGTCGATGGACAGCTCAATGGTGCCAAGGCCGAGGCTCCCGTTGTCGGGGGCGTTGGTCAAAAAGTCACACGCCCCGTCGGTGACCATGCCCGCGCCGGTGGCGAGCAGCTCGGTGGAATTGGCCGCGAGACGCGCCAACACCTGGGGCGCGGGGTGGCAGTAGGCGTTGTCGGTGCCGACGGACAGCACGGTGAGGCGCGGGGACCAGGCGGACACCGCGGCCGCGTTGCTCGACGTGGCCGAGCCGTGGTGACCGGCGCGGAGCACGTCGACGGCCCCGGTGCGTTCGGCCACGGCGCTCTCGATGTCGACGGTGCCGAGCCCGCCGCCGGTGAGGTCGCCAAGGATGAGCACGCTGCGGTCGGCAAACGTGGCGCGCACCACCAAGGACACGGCGTTGTCGTCGAGCCCGGCGGGGGCGGGGGCGGCGCCGGTGCGGCCCCCCACCGCCTCGACCACCAGCGACAGGCGGCCGAGGGCGAGGGTGTCGCCGGGGGCGGGCACGGTGAAGGGATAGGCCCGCAACGCCCGGAACTCGTCGCACAGCTGGCTTTGGCAGGCCCCGTCGTCGCTGGGGGCGTAGCGCTCGGCGGGCACGATGTCGTCGTCGGTGCCCGCGGTGCCGTCCGGCCCCTTGAGCAGGCCGACCACGCCCCCGAGGTGGTCGGCGTCGTAGTGGCTGAGAATCACCATCGTCAAGGTGCCGCCCGCGTCCTCGACCGCGGCGCGCACGACGTCGGTGCGCGATGGTTTGCCCCCGTCGATGAGGGCCCGTTCGCCGTCGGGGGCGAGCAGCAAGGTCGCGTCCCCTTGTCCGATGTCGAGAAACCGAACGCGCGCCGCGTCGGCGAGCACGGTGAGCGCGTCGGGAAGCTCGGCGACGGTGCCCGCGTTGTCCGCGCTCAGGGTGTAGAGCCCGGCCGGGGTGGTGGCGGGGGCCTCGACCTCGGCCGCGCCGGTGTCGACCGACAGCGTGCGCAGGGCGACCGACAACCCCGGCGCGACCAAGCTGAAGGTCGTGTCCTCGGAAAAACCGCTGCCGGTGATCGCGAGGGTCGAGGCCGCGCCCTGGGGGATCACGTCGGGGCTGATCCCGGTCAGCTCGATGCCGCATCCGGTTCCGAGCAGCACGAACCCCGCGACGGTGGCGCAACGCAGCAAACGACCCATGGGCAAAACGTACCAAACCGCGACGAAGACCGGTTCGGCCCATCGCGCCTTTTTCTCTCCGGCGCGGCTGGTGTATGCCCCTCGCCGGATGACAGGCACAGACCACTGGCGGGGGGCATGGCTCGCGCGCCTCTCCGCGTTCACGGTGGCCGCGGGGATGGCGCTGTCACCGCTGGCGCGGGCCCAGGACGATGATGCCGTCGACGAGCTGCCCGACGGTTCGCTCGATTTTGACGACGACCCGCTCACCGACGACCCCGGCGACGACTTGCCCGACGACGAGGTCCCCGCCGACGGGCCGGGCTTGGCGCCGGTGGAGGTGCCGGCGCCCCGGGACCCCGCCGACAGCCTGCGCGACATTTTGCGCCCCAGCGACGTGCCGCGGGCGGAGCGGTTTTTCCGCGACCTGAGCTACGGGTTGCCCCGGGTGCCGTTGACCGCGGTGGCCACCGATCCGGGCGACACCGAGGTGATTCTGGTCGGGGCCGACGGCTTTGTGTTCAAGTCGGACGACGGGGGCGACACCTGGCGCCCGGTGTTGAGTTTTCCCCGGGGGCTGCCCGACGGGACCCCGCTCCCCCGGGACACCGACAACGATTTTGACGACGCCGACGACGACGCGGACGACCCCAACGCGTTGCCCATGCGCGAGGACGACGACGACCCCGAGCAGGTGGACCTCGATGACCCCGACGATGCCGAGGACTTGCTCGAGGACGCGGAAGACAACGACGTGCCCGACTTCGAGGACCGCGCGTTCACCGACGAGGACTTGCCGGACGGGGACGTGGACACCGCGCTGTCCGGCAACATCAGCCCCCGGTTGCTCGAGGGGGTCCGGGCGATCAAGTTCATCTCGCCGCGGTACCGCACAGTGTACGTCGCCACCCCCCGCGGGCTGTTCCGCAGCATCGACATCGGCGAGACCTTTGAGCAGATAGCGCTCCCCGGGGGCCTGGCCGCCAACGACGTGCGCGACGTGGCCATCGACCAGCGCTCGCCCACCCGCGTCTACCTCGCCACCCGCCAGGGGCTGTTCGTGTCCGACGACGGGGGCGCGTCCTTTGAAGAGGGCAACCTCCCGAATCGGGTCCCCGCGCTGTGCGTGTACACCGCCCAGGTCGGCGACGAAGACCTCGTGCTCGTCGGGACCGAGCGCGGTCTGTTGCGGTCGTGGGACCGCGGCTTCACCTTTGGCCAGCTGTTGCTCTCGGGGGTGAACGCCTTCACCCCCGTGCAGGACGTGGCTTTCGATCCGCGCGAGGACGTGACCTACGCGGCGACCAACCTCGGCTTGTTCGTGTCGGTGCGCCGGGCCCCGATCCTCGAGCGGCGCCGCGAGATGGGGTCGGTGCCCGTGTACGCGGTGAGCGTCGACCCGGCGCGCCCCCTCGGGGTGGCCGTGACCCAGCGCGACATGGGGGTGCTCATCTCCGACGACACCGGCTTGTCACAGGTCCCGTTGCCCGACCCGTTCCCGGCCCCGGACGCGTTGGGCCTGACCCGTTCCCCCGACGACGGCGACCGGCTTTTGATCGCCACCGAGCGCGGGCTGTTCGCCCACGCCAAGGGCTCGGGGGTGTCCGCCACCGCCGACCAGCTGCGCAAACTCCAGGACGCCTACCGCAAAGAGCCGACCCTGTCCGAGGCCGCGCACATGGCGATGCGGTATTTCCGCATCCACCCCGACAGCTACAACTACCTGGCGCGCCGGGTGCGCCACATCGGGTACGGCCCCGCGGTGCAGTTCATCTACCGCTACACCAACGGCCGCAGCACCCGCTTCGACGAGGACCTCGTGCTCACCGAGGACGCTCCCGACGATTTTGACACCAGCGACATCAACGACATCAATGAGCTGTACGAGCTCGGCATCCTGGTCCGGGCCCCCCAGCGGGGCAACTTCCACGCCGTGTTCGTGCTGTTCCAATGGGACTTCGACCGGCTTTGGTACAACGAGTACGAGCGCTCGGTGATGAGTTTTCGGCCGCGCCTGCGCACCGCCCAGCAGCGGGTGATCAACCGCCTGGAGATTCTGTACGGGGTGCGCCGCCGCATCGTCACCGACGTCGTGCTCGGGCGCGATCCCCAGGACGTGTCGTCCCTGGCCACCCGCGCGATCCGCCTGCAAGAGGTCACCGCCCAGCTCGATGGCCTCACCGGCGGGGGCTACTCCGACGCCATGCTCGAGCTCGGCGGCAAGCCCTGGGAGCTGACCTTTGAGCCCCCGCCGCGCCGCCTGAGCTTCACCCCCGCTTTGGCCCCCGACGCGCCCCGCGTTGCCAGGGGGCGATTCACCCTTCACCATGACGTCCCGTAGGAGGCGCCCATGTCCCTGACCATTCGACCTGTCCTCGTGACGATGTTGCTGATGCTGCTGTCCACCGCGGCGTGGGCGGACAAGATCAACATCAACACCGCCAGCGAAGAAGAGCTGCAGGAACTCGACGGCATCGGACCCAAGCTCGCGGCCGAGATCGTGCGGGACCGCACGGAGAACGGCGGCTTCACCACCGTCGAGGACCTCGCCCGGGTGCGGGGGGTGAGCTCGCGCCTGGTGGAAAAGCTCCTCGACAAACTCAGCACGGGCGGCAGCAGCGGCGGGGGCGGCTCCATCGTGCTCAAGCAGGGCGAGAAGGTGCCCCAGCAGGTCGTCGAGCAGATGATGCGGGCCTTTGGCGACGAGCCCACCATCCGCGAGGTACAACAGGCGGCCATCGACTACGCCCGGGCCGACCCCGGCATCGTCGACTCCATGCACATCCGGGCCCGCACCGCGGCCGCGCTCCCCGAGATGCGCATCCGCCCCTGGACCTACATCGACCGCGACGTGCGGACCCGCACCAACCTCGACGCCTCCGAGGCCGTGGTCGAGACCAAGGACGACGACAACTCCTTCCGTTTCGAGGTCCGCGCCACCTGGGACCTCGACGAGCTGATCTTCAGCCCCGCCGAGCCCCGCATCTGGCGCGAGTCGGCCCGGCTCACCAACCTCCGCGACCGCGTGGTCAACGAGGCCACCCGCCGCTACTACGAGCGCCGCCGGCTCCAGATCGACCTCAAGCTCTCGCCGCCCACCGATCTGTCCGACCGGGTGCGCAAGGAGTTGCGGGTGCAGGAGCTGACCGCCGACCTCGACGCCCTCACCGGCGGCTGGTTCTCGGCGGAGCTGTCCGCCGCGGGCAAGGAGCCGTACTGACCCACCGCGCCCCGCCGGCGTGCGTGCGCGCGTCGATGCGGCACACTAGCCAAAGAGGCACCCACCCGCCGCCCACGCCCGCCCGGGAGAGCTCGTGAACCGACCGCAGCGTCTACGCCCCGTCCTTGCCGCCCTCGGTGCCTTCACCGCCCTCGGCCTGTGCGCCAGCTGCGCGCCACCGGGCGACGACGGGGGCACCGACCTCAGCCCCCCGCGGGTGGTGCGGGTGGAGCCCGCGGGCCCGATCATCCCCATCGACGCGGACTTCACGATCACGTTCTCCGAGGACATCGCCACCGCCCGGCTGTTCGATCCCGATCCCGACGACGACGAGCCCATCCGTGACTTCGTGGTCCTGGTGCCCGCCGCGTCGGTCACCGACACCTGGCTCACCGACGTGGCCAACCCCCCGCTCATCGACTCGCGCCAAGACGACATCGTGCCCGGCACCCTCGAGGTCATCGACAGCGTGACCCTGAAGTTCTCCCCCGAGGGGGTGCTCGCCCGCGGCACCAACTACAATCTCATTGTGAGCGCGGACGTGCGCGACACCAGCGGCAACCCCATCGTGGGGGCGGATGGCGAAAAACAAAACTTCGTCTACGACCTGCGCACCGACGCGGGCCCCCCCCAGGTCACCTCCACCAATGCCTTTGCCACCCTCCCGCCCAACCAAAAGCGGTTCACCGTGGACTTCAACCAACCGGTGCAGAACGTCGACCTCTCCACCGTGCGCTTCTCCGCGTCCGGCGGCGCGGCGCCGCCGACCATCCAGAGCATCGAAATGAACGCGGCGCGGACCCGGGCCACGGTGTTGGTCAACACCCTGGGCGCGGGGTGCGAACGCTTCACCCCCTCGAGCAGCTACGAGCTGCTCGTCGGTCCCGGCATCGAAGACGACAGCGGCCGGGTGATGGGCCAAGAGCCGTTCGAATTTTCCACCGGCGCGGCCTGCGACCTGAGCCCCAATGTGGTGTTCGGCCGGGGGGTGTCGTGGTTCGCGCGGTTTTTGTCCACCGGCGAAACCGAGGTGCGCATCACCGTCTATTTCTCCACCACCAAGCCGTCGACCACCGCGGTGCGCTACGGCAACCGCAACGAAGAGCTGGACTGTCTCGACCGCACCTGCCCCGCCCTGGGCGACGACGCCCGCTTGGTCAACGACCAGGGCTTGTACGTCCACCAAGTGACATTTGAAGACCTGGTGATCGACCAGTCCTACGACTACGCGGTGTTCGCGGAGGACGACGTGGGCAGCGTCGCGGTGGGCGGCGGCTCGTTCGTGGTCACCCCCACCCCCACGGTGGCGGTGAACGAAATCCTCCCCAACCCGGTGGGCGACGAGGCCAGCGGGGAGTTCATCGAGCTGGTCAACTACGGCGATGGCCCCGTCTCCCTGCGCGAGTTCGGCATCATCGTCGGCGACAAAGACGAGTGCGCCTTCGGCACCGGCGCACCCACCATCCAGCCCGACGACTTCGTGGTGGTGGCCAAGCAGTCCTTCGATCCCACCCTCTACCCCGGCTTCGACGAGCTCAAGCTCTACACCCCGGAGACCGACGACGGCGACTGCGGCTCAGGCGACCTCACGTTGACCAACGACATCCAAGCGGTGCAGCTCACCGACGACTTTGGCGTGTCCATCTCCGCGTACGCCGGCTACGCCAACATCCGGCCCACCGACAGCCACGAAGGCGAGAGCATCGAACGCATCAACCCCACCGCCCCCGATGAGAACCCCTCGTTCTGTTTTGGCGGCGGCGCCCCCTCGCCGGGGCGGGCCAACAGCGTGCTGTCGGTCGGCTGCCGGGAGTGATCGCCGCGGCAGAATCTGCGCAAATGTTCAGTTGAGATCTTTATCCCCGCCGCGGATCGGGGCATACTCACCCCGGCAGGGCGCCCGCGGGCGCGGCATGGTGGGTGATGGCTGGGCACAATAAGTGGTCGAAGATTAAGCACAAAAAGGGCGCGGCCGACGCCAAGCGGGCCAAGCTCTGGACCAAGCTCATCCGTGAAATCACCGTGGCCGCCCGCCTCTCCGGGAGCGACGCGGCGGCCAACCCCCGGCTGCGCAAAGCCTTGGACGATGCCCGCGCGGCCAACATGCCCAAGGACACCATCGACCGCGCGGTCAAGCGCGGGGACAGCGAAGACGACACCGACAACTATGAAGAGCTGGTGTACGAGGGCTACGGCCCCGCCGGCGTGGCCCTGTTCATCGAGTGCACCACCGACAACCGCAACCGCACCTCCGCCGACGTGGGCTCGACGCTGCGCAAGCGGGGCGGGAGCCTGGGCAAGAGCGGCTCGGTGGCGTTCGTGTTCGACAAGAAGGGCCACTTCGTGTTCGACAAGACCCCCGAGGAGGGCAAAGCCGCCGAAGAGGTCGCGCTCCTCGAGGTGGGCATGGCGCATGGGGCCGAGGACGTGTCCGACGACGGCGACAGCTTCGCGGTGGTGTGCGACCCCGCGGTGTTTCAAGAGCTGCGCGAGGCCTACGTGGCCGCCGGCTTCGTGCCCGCCAGCGCCCAGGTGGCGATGCTCCCCCAGACCACCGTCGAGGTGGCGGGCGAAGACGCGGAGAAGCTGATCAAGCTCATCGACGCCCTCGAGGACCTCGACGACGTGCAGAACGTGTGGGCCAACTTTGACATCGACGCCGACGAGCTCGACCGGTTGACGGCATGACCGGGCGGGCCCAGCGCATCTTGGGCGTCGACCCCGGGTCCCGCAAGACCGGGTGGGGGGTGGTCGAGTGCACCGGGCGCCACGCCGCCATCCGCCACGTCGACAACGGCGTGTTCATGCTCAGCGAGGGCGCGCCCTTGGCCGAGCGGTTGCGGGAGCTGTCGGTGGGCCTGGCCGACGTGATCGAACGGCACCGGCCCCACCACGCCGCGGTCGAGGACGTGTTCGTGCACAAGGGGCCGCGTTCGGCCCTGATATTGGGCCAAGCCAGGGGGGCGGCGCTCGCCACATTGGCATTGGGCCGGGTGCCGGTCACCGCGTTTGCGTCCACCCAGGTCAAGGCCCGCATCACCGGGCGGGGCCGGGCGAGCAAGCTCCAGGTCGCGGACATGGTGTGCGTGCTCCTCGGGCTCGCCGAGCACCCGTTCGAGGACGCGGCCGACGCGCTCGCCATCGCGCTGTGCCACGCGATGTCACTGCAAAGCCCGGTGCCGCTGGCCCCGGCGAAAAAGGCGCCCCCCCGGCGGGGCGGGGTGCGGGGTGGCCTGGCCGAGCTGGCCCGGGCCCAGGGGAAGATTCCGTGATTCGGTATTTGCGCGGGCGCGTCCGGGACAAGTCCCTGGCCGGGGTCATCATCGACACCGGCGGGGTGGGCTACTTCGTGACCATGCCCCTGACCGACATCGCCCAGCTGCCGGACGACGGGGGCGAGGCCGAAGTGCACGTGCACACCAACCTGCCCCGCGAGGGGAGCATCGAGCTGTTCGGGTTTTTGTCCACCAAGACCCTGGACATGTTTGAGCGGTTGATCTCGATCAGCGGGGTGGGCCCGCGGTCGGCCATCGGCATCCTGAGCGGCATCGACGTCGACGACCTGGTCGCGGCGGTGATGGCCGGCGACGAAAAGCGTCTGCAAAAGGCGCCCGGGGTGGGCAAAAAGACCGCCGCCCGCATCGTGCTCGAGCTGCGCGACAAGCTCGAAAAAGAGGGCTTGGCGAAAAAGGGCCAAGCGGTGTTGCCCGTGGCCCGCGGCCCCCTCTCGGACCTCGAGAGCGCCCTGGCCAATCTCGGCTACCGCGCCCCCCAGATCGAACGCGCCATCGCCGCGGTGCGCCCCCTCGTCGAGCAGGGCGCGCCCCTCGAGCAGCTGGTGCGCGAGTCGCTCAGCCACGTATGACGGTGACCGCTCATGAATGACCTCGACCGGGGCCCCCTCGACATGACCGCGCACCTCGACGACGAGGGCGCGGAGGTCGCGCTGCGCCCCCAGACGTTCGATGACTACGTCGGCCAGCAAAAGCTCGTCGAGAACCTCCGGGTGTTCGCCCGCGCGGCCAAGGACCGGGGCGAGCCCCTCGACCACATCTTGCTCTCGGGCCCGCCTGGCCTCGGCAAGACCACCCTCGCGCACATCCTCGCCCACGAGATGGGCGCGCGCCTGCACGTGACCTCGGGCCCGGCGATCGAAAAAAAGGGCGACCTCGCGGGCATGCTCACCAACCTCGCGCGCGGGGATGTGCTGTTTATCGACGAGATTCACCGGCTCGCGGCCCAGGTCGAAGAGAACCTCTACCCGGCGATGGAGGACTTCCGCTTCGACGTGATCATCGGCGAGGGGGCCCACGCGCGCAGCATCGCCCTCGACCTGTCGCCGTTCACCCTCGTGGGGGCCACCACCAAGACCGGGCTTTTGACCTCGCCGCTGCGCGATCGGTTTGGCTTTTCCGCGCGGCTCGATTTTTACACGCACGACGAGCTCACCCGCATCGTGATGCGCAGCGCCGACGTGCTCAGCGTGCACATCGAACCCGCGGGGGCGCAGATGATCGCCAAGCGCTGCCGCGGCACCCCCCGCATCGCCAACCGCCTGCTTCGGCGCGTTCGCGACTTCGCCCAGGTGCTGCACGACGGGGTCATCACCGAGGACGTGGCCGACCACGGCCTGTCCCGCCTCGGGGTGGACCCCATCGGCCTCGACGCGATGGACCTGCGCATCCTCACGTTCTTGACCGAGTCGAGCGCGGGCCGCCCGGTGGGGCTCGAGACCCTGGCCGCGGCCCTGGGCGAGGAGAGCCACACCATCGAGGACGTGTACGAACCCTTCTTGCTCCAAGAGGGCTTGTTGCTGCGCACCCCGCGCGGGCGGGTGGCCACCGAAAAGGCCTTCCGCCACCTGGGCAAGACCGCGCCCCGGGCCGCGGTGGGGCTGCAGGACCCGCTCTTTCCCCAGGGCCCGGCCGATGACTGAGCCTGTCCCCCGCGTGCGCCGGGCCGCTTTGGGGCTTTCCCGCGGAGTCGATACACTCTCATGAGCATGTCGCACGAACGCGCTCCCCGGGTGATCCCCCCGCCGGCCACCCTCCCGTCCCTCGGCCCCCTCGTGGTGGTGGACGGTGATTGCGCGTATTTCCACGACGGGCGCCCCACCTGCACCGCGTTCGCGCTCCCCGGCCACCTCTCGGGCTCCGAGTACCAAGCCGCGATGAACATCGGCATGCGCCGCTCGGGCACGGTCGTGTACCGGCCCATCTGCGATGGCTGCCGCCGCTGCCAGCCCATCCGGGTCCGGGTGGGCGACTTTGTGCCCTCGCGCAGCCAAAAGCGGGTGCAAAAACGCGTCGACGGCATGTTCCAGGTGCGCTGGGGCCGGCCCATCCTCGACGACGAACACCTCGAGCTGTACGCGCGCTACCAAGCCGGCCAACACGGCGAACACGCGCAGTCGGCGGATGAAAAGAGCTACCGCCGGTTCCTGATCGACTCGGTCACCGACACCATCGAGCTGTCCTGGCGCGACGAGGACGGGACCCTGATCGGGGTGGGCATCCTCGATGTGACCCCCGACTCGCTCTCCAGCGTGTACTTCTATTGGGATCCGACGTTGCGCAAGCTATCGCTTGGCACCTATTCCGCGCTCTACGAAATCGAGCTCGCCCGTCGCTGGAAAAAGCGCTTCTACTACTTGGGCTACCTCGTGGCCGGGTCCAAGACCATGAGCTACAAAGCAGACTTCGCCGCCACCGAGGTGTGGACCGGCCACAACTGGGACGCGCTCGACGGGCGCGGGGTCGAGGCCCCCGGCGTGCAGCGGCAGCTCAAACAGGCCGAGGTGCAGGCCATCCACGCGGACATGTCGCGTTTTTCTTTGTCCGACGCCCGGCCGCTCCCCATCGTGGCCGAAGAGGACGACGACGAGGACGATCTGTAGCCGTCAGGCGACCGGGCGCACCGCCATCAGCCGGCGTTGCCCACGCAGAGGTCGTACTCGATGTCCACGTCCGGGTCTTCGAGGTTGGCCTGGCAGGTGGTGTCGCAAATGCTCGACTTGCACTCGAAGCTGAAGTCACAGGTCTCGCCAATGTCTTTGAGTCCGGCGCAGGTCTGATCGAAGGTGTCGAGGTCGAGCTCGCAATAGCTGGTCTGGGGGTCGCAGATTTCGCCGTTGTCGCAGCTGTCGCCCACCCCGGCGTACTCGGTGCACTCATCGGCGGCGAAGTCGCAGTACAGGCCCGGGGCACAGGGCACGTCTTCGCCGACGCAGTCGTCGCCTTCTTCGAGCGGGTCGGTGCACTCCCCCTTGTAGGTCACGATCACGTCGTCGGCGTCCCCTTCGTCGATCACGCACACCGCGCCGTCGGTGGCGCACTCGTAGTCGCCGTAGCAGTCGCCCCCGTCTTCCACCAACCCGGTGACCGGCTCGCCGCAGTCGTCGTCTTCAAAGCCTTTGTAGAAGGTCTCGGCGTTGCACTCCGCGGCCCCGGTCTCGTAGTTGGCCATGCACGCCTGGGCCCGGGCCCGATCCCACTGGCTGCGCCCGGCCGCCTCCGACTCCTCGTAGAGCTGGGTCGTGGGCCGGAAGAACTTCGCCGCCTCCTCGAGGCACTCTTCCTTGTTCGAGATCGCGTTGGCCCCGATGGTGGTGATGTTCAGCCGGCTGCGCTCGGCCGCGTTGCAGCAATCGAAGTAGAAGCTGCAGTAGGCGTTGGCGAAGGTCGCGTCGAAGCCGCCCGGCCCGTAGGGGTCGAGGGCGTCGGTGAGGTTGCAGCCGGTCAGGCCGGCGGTGGCGGCCAGGCCGAGGCAGGCGAACAGGGCAGGGCGCATCATCATGGACTCCGGGTGCGGGACCGCGCGAGCAAATCACCCCGGGCCAAAAACACAATGGCGAGGGGGCTCGCATCTGGCGGGACCGCGCGCCCCAACAAAAAAACGCGCCCCGGGGGGCGCGTTCTCGTGGTCCGGGCCACAGCCACATTGGACCGGGTACGGCGCGTCGCGCCGACGGGCTCAGCCGAGGTTCTTGTTGGCGAAGTCCCAGTTGACCAGGCTCCAGAACGCTTCGACGTACTTGGGCCGGGCGTTCTGGTAGTCGAGGTAGTAGGCGTGCTCCCACACGTCGCAGGTCAAAAGCGGGGTCTTGCCGTCGGTGAGGGGGCAGCCGGCGTCTTTGGTCTGCACGATCTCGAGGCTGTCGCCCGACTTCACCAGCCAGCACCAGCCGGAGCCGAACAACGTCGAGGCGGAGTTGGTGAACTCTTCTTTGAACTTGTCGAAGCTGCCCCATTTTTTGTTGATCGCGTCGGCGATGGCGCCGCTGGGCGCGCCGCCGCCGCCGGGCTTGAGGGAGTTCCAGTAAAAGGTGTGGTTCCAGATTTGGGCCGCGTTGTTGAAGATGCCGCCGGACGCGCCCTTGATGATGTCCTCGAGGGACTTGCCCGCCCACTCGGTGCCGTCGATGGCCGCGTTGAGCTTGTTCACGTAGCCCGCGTGGTGCTTGCCATAGTGGAACTCGAGGGTTTGCTCGGAGATGTGGGGGGCGAGGGCGTTCTTTTCGTAGGGGAGCTTGGGAAGTTCGTGAGCCATGGTGATTCTCCTAAACGTCTGCGGTGGTCCGCTTCAAGGGTTGCATCAGGGCCGACACCATCGTCGACCAGGATTTCGTCGCCGATCGATCAATGCTGGTGGGCATTGGGATTGGGCTGGGGCAGCCCCGCGAACGCGGGGTGATCGGCATTGCCCTGGGCGAGGATCATCGCGAACACGAAGGGCCCAAAGCCGGTGCCCTTCTTCCCGTTGATCAACACCAGCGGGGTGCCCTCGAGATGGTGGGCCTCGGCCCACGCGATGTCGTCTTGGATCTTCTTCTGGGTCGCGGGCGATTGCACGCAGGCCTGCAGCTTGTCTTTGGCCATGTAGGGCGCGGCCAGGTCATAGACCATGTTGGCGGTGAGCTTGGGGCCGTTCTCGAACAGCTTCGAGGAGAAGTCGAAGGCCTTGTCGCTGCCTTCGAGGCAGATTTGCGCCCCGGCCGCGACGCAGCCCACGCCGTCGTCGCTCTTGCGCTGCACGCCTTTGTTGCAGGTCCCGTCGAGGGGGAAATGGCGCGGCTCGAGCTTGAAGCTGCCCGCGGGCACCGCGTTGTTGATCTCCTTGAGGGTCGCGTGGAGCTGGGCGCAGTGACCGCAGCGCGCGTCGGTGAAGTCGGTGATCAGCAGGGGGGCGTTCTTGTCGCCAATGATGCTGCGCGCGGGCTGTTGCGGGACCGCAGGGCTGGTCTTGTAGATGTACAGCGAGTCGGCCAAGCCCTGCTTGAGCTCGAGGGGCAGGCTGTTGATGAACGACTTGAGCTGGCTGCCCGCGTCCGCCGGCGGCGGGGGCTGGGTCGGTTGGGTCGGTTGGGTCGGTTGCTCGACCGGCTTTTGCGCGGTCTGGCCGGACTGTTTGATCGCGTCCCGCGAGGCCTGGGCTTGGCTCTTCGGGGTGTTGGCCCCCGGGTAGACCATCAGCAAAAACGCGCCCAGGACCACGCCCCCCGAAGCCATGGCCGCCTTGGGCAGGTCGTCGAACCCATTGGCGCGCAGGCCCCAGAGCCCGGCGATGGCGTACGCCAATGTCAGTGCATAGGTCCCGGCGCAGCCGGTGCAGAACTGCCCTTGTTGGGCCGAGACCACGAGCAACACCGCCACCGTGAGCACGCCCACCGCCGCGAGCAGCTTGGACGCGGTGAAGAACGCGCGGTCTTTTTGCACCAGCGCGAGCAGGGGCATGAGCAACGCCGCGAGCCCGTAGATGACCCCCCAGCCCGCGACCGGGACCTGGGTCAGGCTGTGGATGGAGCTGGCAAAGCCGCTGTCCCACAGCGCAGTGCAGCCGCCCTCGCCGGACACGCCGCAGAAGGTCTCGCCGCCTTGGCGGGCGAGCAGCAGCTGGCCCCACAAGAACACCGCCCACATGGCGTTGAACGCGCCGAGCACGACCATCGCGGCCAACGTTTTCGGGGAAGACGGCGCCGCTTGCGACGGGGTCGATTCAGCTTGTCCCACGCTACCCTCCTCTGGCCGCCGGCCCGAGTCTGTCCGCTCTATATCAACCTTCCGGGCGAGATCCAGGCGCGTTCGGGGGGCGGATGGGGCGCAGGGCCCGCGCCACCGCCGCGATCGCCGCCTGGGCCGCGGCGAGGCGCGCCCCCGCCCAAAACGCCCCCGCCGGCCGGCCATAAAAGCCCAGGCGGAAAGCCAGGTGGGCCTCGTCGAGCGTCCGGTACACAAACATCGTGCGCCACACCAGGTGCCGCCGCGCCTCGTCGACAAACCGGGTCCGCTCGCCCTCGGTCAAGGGCGCGTCCGGCAGGGCCAAGGCGGTGGCGAACGCGGCCGACGCGTCGACGGACAGCGCGGTGTAGAGGTCGACCGCGCGGCTGAGGGAGATCAGCTGTTCGATCGCGGCCCGGCGCGCGGCGGGCTCGGGGGTGTGGCGCAGGTGGGCGAGATAGTCGCTCAGCCGGACCTGGCCGCGGCCGGTGGCGAGCTCGTGTTCGGCCAGGGCGATGTGGTCGGCGCGGGGGTCCCGAAAATGGGCCAGGGCGGCCTGCAGCTGGGCCACGGGCAGCTGGGCGAGGGCTTTTGCCGCGGCGTCCACCGCGACCCGATCGACGGTGGCGGTCAGCTGTTGGCCCACCCGTTCGGCGTGGGCGCGATCGCCGGGCGTCACGTTCCCCTGCTCGTCGCGGGCGCGCCCGAGCAGCACCGTGGTCACCGCCGGGCCGGTGACCCCGAGGGTGAGCAGCTGGGTCTGCAGCCCGGTCCGGTGGACCAGCTCCTCGGCCAGCAGCAACCGGTCGTCCGGGAGGTCACGTGCTCCCGCGTCGCGCGCGGGCGCATCGGTCTGGCAGCCGGCGAGGGCGAGCAACCACAGGGCGGGGACCAAACGGGGCATCGACGAGCACATGCAGGGGATTTTCCGGGGTGTAAACCAACCCAAAGCCCCCGTTCGTCCCCCGGGCAGACGGGCCCGGGCCGGGGCGCTATCAGGCCGCGATGGCCGTCAAGCTGCCCAAGGATGTGGTCTTGCTCCAGCTCGCCCTGCTCCTTCTGCGCGGGCAGAGCTTGAGCTACCGGCTCTTGCAGGAGGAGTTCACCCTCGGCCGGCGCACGGCCGAACGGTACGTGCACGACCTCATCCGGGCCGGCCTCCCGATCGAAAAACACCACGTGGGCCGGGAGGTGGAGTTTCGCCTCGCGCCCACCCGGGGGCAGAAGTTCTCGCTCGAGGCCATCGACATCCCGCCCGCGGCCGCGCGGTCGCTGTCCCTGTTGCTCGTGGCCGCGGCGTTGTTGCCGGCCCACTTCGGGGTGCGGGAGGCGGTGGACGCGACGGTGCGCGCGTCGCTGCGGCTGCGGGGCATGACCGCGGCCCGCGAGCTGCGCCGGCTCGAGGACGCGGTGGTGGTGCTCGAGAACGACGCCAAGGATTACCGGGGCCTGAGCGACACCTTCGGGGCGGTGCTCGACGCGGTGCTCGACGGCCGGGCCCTGCGGGTGCGGTACCGCTCTCCCCAATTTGGTGAAGGCGAAGAGACGTTCTACGCCGCCACCATCGGCCTGTACCGGGGCGGGCTGTACGTGCTCGCGGTGCCCCCCGAGGGGCCGCCCAAGTGGCGGGCGATGGAGCGCATCGTGGCCCTGCTCGACAAAGGGTGGTCGGCCCCCCGCCTGTCCACCGAGCGGCGCCTGGCCGCGCTCGACGAGGCCGCCCGGCGTTGGGGGCCGGCCCGGCCCCGGCCCGACGGGGACGCGCCCACCTTGGTCACGCTGCACTTTTCGCCCCGGGCCGCGCCCTATCTGCTCGCCCGCCCGTGGCACCCGGGGGCCGAGATCGAGCCCTGGCCCGCGGCCGAGGGCGGGGGCGCGCGCATGGCGCTGCGGCTGTCGGGGGACACCTCGATGTTCGAGTCGTGGGTGCGCAGCTGGGGCCCCGAGGTCGCGGTGTTGCGCCCCGCGGACATGGCCGAGCGCATCGCGGCCAGCTTCGAGGCCGCGGCGCAGGGCCACCGGGAGGCGGCGGCGCGGTTCGCGCAGGACCTCGCCGACGACGACATCGGATGAGGGGCCCTTGCGCGGGCGGGGCCAGGGCGTACAACAGAAAAATGCGCCCTACGCCCTTTCTCGTCGTCGCGGTCGCGTCGTTGTCGGCGGCTTGTCCCTCGCTCGAACCTCTCGCGTTCCCCGACGGATGTCAGCCGCTGTACGACGGCAGCGAGTGTTATCTGCCTTATCCGTCTGACGCCTTTGCCGTCCCCGACGACAGCATGCCCACCGGGCACCGCATCGAGATCCCCGAGGTCGCGGTCACCCTGACCGCGCCCCCGGACAAGCTGTCCACCGACATGCACACTTTTTGGGTGCCGGATGGGTTTTCCACCAACCCCGGCATCGTGTTCGCGCTCTCGGGGCCCAAAGACGAGACCCAGGTCGAGGGCATCTTCGGCGACTACGACAAGACCACGCTGCTGTCCCACCCCACGTCGCTCATCGACGCCGAGACCGGGGCGTTGGTGCCCCACTTCGTCGACATCGACCCCCGGGGGCTGCAGGATCTACACGCCGCCATCGTCATCCGGCCCATGCGCGGGCTGTCCCCGCGGCACCGCTACGTGGTCGCGGTCCACGACTGGCGCGCGCGGGGCACCACCGGGCTGATCCCGGCCCCGCCCGGCTTCGCCCGCCTGCGCGACGGGCGCACGAGCCAAGACCCGGCCCTGGAGGCCATCGCCGGCCGCTACGAGAGCGACGTGTTCGCGGTGACGGACGCGGCGGGCATCGATCGGAGCGCGCTGCAGCTGGCGTGGGATTTCACCACCGGCTCCGACGAGCACGTCCTGCGCGACATGCTCGAAGCCAAGGCCATCGCCGACGAGGTGCTCGCGGCCTCGCCCCCGGAGGTCGAGATCGAGGCGGTGTTCGACGACGACCCCAAGGGGTGGCGGGTGATCAAGGGCAATGTGATTGCGCCCTTGGTCCTCGAGAACAACCGCCCCCGGGCCCGGCTGGTCCGCGACCCCGACGGCCACATCGCCCAGAACGGCACCGCCTTGGTGCCCTTCACCATGGTGGTGCCCTACGCGGTGCGCGACCGGTTCGACCCCGGCCAGGCCACGCTGTTCGGCCACGGGTTTTTCGGCAGCCGCTCGGAGATCGAGGGCAGCTTGGTGCCCCGGGTGCTCGAAGGCGTGGCCGGGGTGGGCATCGCCATCGACTGGTGGGGCATGAGCTCGTCGGACATCGGCACCGTGATCAGCACCGTGGGCGGGGACGTGAGCCAGTCGTTGCTCTTCACCGAACGCGTGCCCCAGGCGATGATCAACTGGCTCACCGTCATCGCCGCCCTCAAAGGCCCCTTCCAGACCCTGCCCGCGTTCCAGCGGCCCACCGATCCCGCCGCCCCCGGGGTCCAGGAGGACCCGGCCAATCCCGGCACCACCAATGCAGGGGCATTGGTGTACGATCCCGCCCACATCAACTACCTCGGGCTCAGCCTCGGCCACATCCTCGGCGGGGTGTTGTGCACGCTGTCTCCCGACATCGAACGCGTGGTGCTCAACGTGGGCGGGGCCGCCTTCGGCCACATGATGTACCGGTCCAACCCCTTCTTGGGCTTCTTGTTCGTGCTCAACTTCACCGTCCCGGATCCGTTCGAGCAACAGAAGATCGCGGCCTCGTTCCAGACCGGGCTCGATCGCATCGATCCCGCCCGCTATGCCCCATATATGCTGCACCAGGACCTCCCCCTCGGGCAGAGCGCGCGCACGGACCAAAAACGCGTCCTGGTCCAGACCGGCAAGGCCGACACCCAGGTGCCCAACTTCGCCTCGCTGCTGCACGCCCGGCTGCTCGACATCCCCATCCTCAACCCTGACCCGGTGGACGCCTGGGGGCTCGAGCACGTCGACGGCCCGGTGGATGGCTCGGCCCTCACCGTCTGGGACATGGGGGTGGACGACGCGTTCTACGCCGAGATGTACCCGCAGGACGCCACCACCAAAGTGCACGACGCCCTGCGCCTCGCCCCCGAGGTGCAGGCCCAGATGGGCCACTTCTTCGCCACCGGCGAGGCCCTGCATCCCTGTGACGGTCCCTGCGTCGTCAGCGAACCGTGACCGTCTTTGGGCCCAAGCGCCGCGGCACCGCGCGCATCCTCAGCTGGAACGTCAACGGCATCCGCGCGATCCGCAAAAAAGGGCTCATGCCCTTCATCGAGCGCGCGCGCCCCGACGTGCTGTGCCTGCAGGAGACCCGGGCCCACAAACACCAACTCGACCTCGCCCTCACCGACCCGCCCGGCTTTTCCGCGCATTTCGCCGAAGCCGAAAAGAAGGGCTACAGCGGGGTGTGCACCTACAGCCGCCGCGCCCCCCACGAGGTCCACCAAGGCCTCGGGCGCCCCAAGTACGACCGCGAGGGCCGCACCCTGATCACCCGGGTGGGCGCCCTCACCGTCGTCAATGTGTATGTGCCGCACGGCGCCGGCACCCGGCGCGACAACTCACGGGTCCCCTACAAGCTCGGCTTCTCCCGCAACCTCTACCAGCGGCTCAACCGGGCCAAGCGGGCGGGGGAGCGCATCGTGGTGCTCGGCGATCTCAACACCGCCCACCGCGCCATCGACCTCGCCCGCCCCCGCCAGAACCTCAAGACCAGCGGATTTCTCGACGAGGAGCGCGAAGAACTCGACCGGTGGATCCGCAACGGCTGGGTCGACACCTTCCGCCGCTTCGAGGACGGGCCCGGGCACTACTCTTGGTGGAGCCAGCGCATCGGGGTCCGCGCGAAGAACATCGGCTGGCGCATCGACTACATCCTCGCCAGCCCGGCCGCTGCTCCCTATTTGCGCGACGGCTTCATCTGGCCTGAGGTGGCCGGCTCTGACCACTGCCCGGTGGGCATCGACGTGGACAAGGCGATCTTCGAGCCCTGATCGGCCGCGGGCGGAGCCGTGGCTCGTGTCCAGCGACGAGACCCCCGATCGGGCGCTCGTCGTGGCCCTGGCGAGCGCACTGCATGTTTGATTTCAAGATGCGCTCGAGGTCCAAAAACAATCGTAGTTGTGTTGCTCGAGGATGCGCCCCTCGCGCAGGGTGACGAACACCCCAAAGTCCGCCCGCAGCTCGTCGCCGGCGGCCTTGCCCAACACCGGCACCTGGAGCGTGGCCCGCCACTTGACCCGGCAGGCGAGCTTGTCCCCCGCGGCGATGTGGTCGACGATCTCGTAGCGCTCGCCGGTGATGACCTTCGCCCCTTGTTGCAGCCCGGCCACGAGGGCGGCGGCGTCGCGCTCGGCCCCGGCCACGACCAGCTGGTTGGGGTACTCGACCTGGCGCACGTCGTCGTGCAGCAGCCCCCGGACGGCGGCGGCGTCCTTGCGCTCGAGCGCGTCCAAGAAGTGGCGGAACTGGGCGACAAGGCTTGCGTCGGTCATGACCAAGATATACAACCATGGTTGTGCAATCGCAAGCCGCGCCCGCTGACCGGCCCCCCCGCTTGCGGGTGGCGGATTTGGACGTGGCCCACCTCGCGAAGTTCGCGGGGGAGGCCTTGCTCGAGGTGACGTACCGCCAGCTGCTGGACGAGGGCTACACGGGTTTGCGCCACGCGCACGGCTACGTGTTTCAGCATTTGGTCGACGACCAAGGGCCCACCGCGTCCGAGCTCGCGGCCCGCCTGGGGGTGTCCCAGCAGGCCGCGTGCAAGCGTGTGCACGAGCTGGTGGGCCTCGGCTATGTCACGCTCGGCGTGGGGGCGGGGGACGCGCGCCGACGTGAAGTGCGCCTGACCCCCCGCGGGCGCGCGGCGGTGGACCGGGCGCGCGAGGTGCGCGCGGTCCTGGAGGCCGAGGTGGTGGGGCGGCTCGGGCCCGCGGTGGTGGACACGGTGCGGGCGGCGTTGGTGGAGGTCATCGAGGTGTTCGGTGACGACGAGGCCATCGCGGGGCGCCGGGTGCCCGAGGTGACCTGAGCCGGGCCGCGGGCCCGGCGGGTGGGCGTCAGGCCGCTTGCTCGAGGGCGCGGTGGCCCTGCAGCGATTCGATGGCGTCGCGGGTCTGGGCGATGAGCGCGCCGATGTCGTCCTTGGTGCAGCCCGCGGTCTCGATCGCGGGGCCGAAGCGCAGGTCGACGTGGATGCCCCGCCGGCCGGACAGGCTCTTGGTCTCGAGGATGTCGCGGGTGCCGTCGATGTAGACGGGCAGGATCGGCACCTGGAGGTCGACCGCGACGTGGAAGCCCCCTTTTTTGAACGGCAGCAGCGCCCCCGTGGGCGAGCGGGTGCCCTCGGGGGAAATCCACAGCGAAGTGCCGGCTTCGAGGAGGGAGCGGGCCTCTTTGAGTTGCTCGATGGCCTTTTGCCGATCGTCCCGGTCGATGATCACGCAGCCCGCGTCCCGCATCGCCTGGCCGAACACCGGGACCTGCCCGAGCTCCTTTTTGGCCACCATGCGCACCCGGCCGGGGAACGCGCGGATGACGCAGGGCACGTCGGCCAGGCTCTGGTGGTTGCTCATCACCACGTACCCGCCGCGGCTGGTGTCGACGTGCTCGAGCCCGCTGACGGTGAGGTTGATGTCCCCGAGGTTGAACAGGTGCCGGGTCCAATCGTGCAACACCCGCTCGACGAACTGGTCGGACAGTCGGCCGCGCACACTTTTGTTCACCACCCGGGCGGAGTGGTACAGGGTGGCCGCGAACGCCGAGAGCACGAAGGTGCGCGAGCCTTTTTCTGCCGGGCCGTTGTCGGTCACGGGGCCTCCCAGTAGCGTGGACGGGCACGATCACACAGCACACGAGGGGCAACAAGATGGGGGCGAACGACGCCGAAGCCCGGGTGGACAACCTCGAGGTCAAGCTCGCGTTCTTGGAGGACCGGGTCGACCAACTCGAACACGCCTTGCTCGACAAAGAACGCGCGTTGGCCCGCGTCGAGGAAGACCTCGCCGTGGCCCTCAGAGCCATCGAACGGTTGGGCGCCCGCGGCGGCGCGGACCCGGGCTAAGCCCTATCGGCGAAGGCGCGGGTGGCGGCGAGCAGCGCTTTTTCAATCCCGGGCTCGCTCGTGGCGTGGCCGGCGTCGGGCACGATGGTGAGCTTGGCGTGCGGGGCCCGGCGGCGCAGCTCGAGGGCGGTCACCGGCGGACACACGACGTCGTAGCGGCCTTGCACAATGTCCATGGGGATGTCCGCCCAGCGGTCGGCCTGGTCGAGCAGCCACCCGTCGTAGGGAAAAAAGCCCTTGTGCACGAAGTAGTGCGTTTCGATCCGGGCCAGCGACCACGCGAACCGGCTCGCGCTCCCCGACGACAACGGGGCGATCTGGGGCAAGAGCCGCGACGTCGAGGTCTCGTAGTGGGTCCACCGCACCGCCAGGTCGCGGGCGAGGCCCTCGTCGGCCCCGGTGAGCCGCGCGTGGTAGGCGGCGACCAAATCGTCGCGTTCGTCCTCGGGCACGCCCTCGCACAACGACGCGTAGGCCTCGGGGAACAAGTGCCCGGTGCCCCCCTGGTAAAACCACGTGAGCTCGCGCTCGGTGAGGGTGAAGATGCCGCGCAGGATGAGTCCCCGGCAGCGCGCGGGGTGGCGGCTGGCGTAGGTCAACGCCAAGGTGCTGCCCCAGGATCCGCCGAACACCAGCCAGCCGTCGACCCCGATGTGTTCGCGCAGCCGCTCGATGTCGTCGACCAGCGTCCAGGTGGTGTTGTTGGCCAGCGACGCGCTGGGCTCGCTTTTGCCCGCGCCGCGCTGGTCGTAACAAATGATGCGGTACCGCTCGGGGTTGAAGAAGCGCCGCTGGCTGGGAAAACACCCCGCGCCCGGGCCCCCGTGCAGCACCACGACGGGGATGCCGTCTTCCGCCCCGGCCTCCTCGACGTAGATGCGGTGACCGTCGCCGACATCGAGGAAGTAGGCCGCGGTGGGCGGCGCGATGGAGTAGGGGACGGACATCAGCCAAGGGTGTAGCGGGACAGGGCGGCCCTGGCCACCATCGCCACGCTTTGGCCCGCGCGGCCGGTTGCCTGGTAAGCTGCCGGCCATGTGGGTTTTTGCCGGCGGCACGGACAAGGGCGTTCAACGCCGCCACAACGAGGACAACCACCGCATCAACGCGGCCGCGGGTCTGTGTTTGGTCGCCGACGGCATGGGCGGCACCCAGGCGGGCGACGTCGCCGCCGAGCTGTGCACGTCGGTGATCGAGGCCTTCGTGCTCGAGACCCGCAAAGGCATCACCGGCCCGTTGCCCTACCCCCCCGACCCGCGCGTGCCCCCCGAGGCCAACCGGCTGTGCATGGGCATCCGCATCGCCAACGCCCGCGTGTACGAACAGGGCCACCGCATCGCGGCCCAGGCGGGCATGGGCACGACCATCGCCGCGCTGCTCCTCGACGGCGAAGTGGCCCACATCGCCCACGTCGGGGACAGCCGCGTGTACCGGGCGCGGGCCGGCCGGGTGGAGTGCTTGACCCGCGACCACTCCAAGCTCAACGCCCTCATCGATCAGGGCAAGATGAGCGCGTCCCAGGCCTACGACCCCCGCGACAAAAAAGCCCTCGCGGTGGCCGTGGGCAGCGACCCCGACGTGCTCCCCACCTTGCGGCTCGAGCGCACCCAGCGCGGCGACTTGTTTTTGTTGTGCACCGACGGGCTCACCGACCTGGTCTCGGACCGCAAGATCGGTGAGCTCATCCTCGAGGAGCGCACCCGGGCGGACGGGCGCCCGCTCGACCTCGAGAGACTGTGCAAAGCCCTCATCGACCGCGCCAACTTCAAGGGCGGCGACGACAACATCACCGTCGTGCTCGCCGAGTTGCGATGAGCGCGCGGGCCGCGCTCCTGCTCGGGTGGGTCCTCGTCGCCGCCGGTTGCCGGGACCCGGCGCCCGCGCCCGTGTCCTGGGCGGTGCCCGACGCGGTGCTCACCGTCGAGGTCGCCCCCGCGGTGTTCGGCGCGGCCGAGGTCCCGTTGGTCTCGTGGCTGACCCATGAGCAAGGCCTGTTCGCGGCCGAGGTCGCCCGGGCCCGCGCGCTGTGGCGGGACCTGGGGCTCGACGACCAACCGCTCGCGGAGGTGCTCGACCCCGCGGTGCCGGTGCGGTTGTGGCGGCGGTCGACCGGGGACGTTCTCGTCGGGTTCACCGCCAAAGAGAGCCTGGCCGCGGCCAAGCTGCTCGCCACCGGATGGCAGGCCCGCGGCTTGACCCTCGACGAGCAGCGCGGGGTGTTCACCGCCACCGACCAGGCCGGGCGGGTGGTGCTCGTCGGCCGGCGCGACAACGCGCGGGTGATCGCGTTTGTGTCCCCCCAGGACCCGGTGTTGGCCCAAAGCCACCTCGCGGCGCTGCCCCCCGGGCCCGCGCCGCCGATGCCCGACGAGAGCCTCGTGCACGCCCAAGTGCGGGCCGCGCAGGGGCCGGTCTCGGAGTTGTGGTTGGCGTTGCTCGACGGGGCCACGTCGGCGGCGTTGACCGTGCCGCGCACCGGGCCGGCGGTGGTGCGCCTGGTGTTGGCCGAGCCGCTCGCCCCCGCGGCGATGGCCCATCGGTTTTGTCGCGACGCCCCCGACGAGGTGTTCCGCGGGGCGTTGCCCGCGACCTTGGTCGCGGCCGACGAGCGGCTCCAAGGCGCGGTGGCGTTGCGGTTGTTTCGCCCCGGGCCGGACGACGCCGTGCGGCTCGACGACCCGTTGTCGTACGGCCCGTTTTATCTCTCTGCCACCCCGCGCTCCGACGAGGCGGCGGCGAGTCTGCGCGCGTCGTTCGCCGCCGGCGCGCGCCCGGTGGCCGAGGCGGTGGGGGACGAGACGGTGTGGGTCCATGTGCCCCCGGACGGGGCCGCGCACCGCACGCTGCGCGGGGTGTTCGGCCCGGGCCGGTTTGTCTTGTCCAATCTCGACCCCGCGCGGTTTTCGGCGCTGCTCGCCGAGGAGACCGCGTGCGCGCCGCGCCGGGACATGGTGCTCGACGGCCCCGCGGTGTTCGGCGCGTTGGCCGCGCCCGCCCCCGGAGATCCTGCGTCCTCGGCCGCGCGCGTGCGCCGGGTGTTCGCGCGCGTGTTTGCGGGTGCGGGCCGGGTGACCGCCGACGTCGAGGTCGACAAAAACATCGTGCAAATCCTTTTCCACACGGCCCCGCGGGCCGATTGATATACGTCAACCATGAACAGCGGGCTCGACGCGTACCAGCTGATTGACCGCTTCGCCGTCGGTGGGGCGGCGGAAGTGTACCGTGCGCGCGACCGCCAATCCGGTCAGCTCGTCGCGATCAAACGCCTGCGGCCCGACATCCCGTTCGATCCCGAAGTGTCCGGCGGGTTCTTGCGCGAGATCCAGCTCGCGATGTTGTCCCATCACCAAAATCTCATCCGCGGCCTCGACCGCGGCACCCACCAAGGGCTCGACTACGTCGTCGTCGAGTACGTCGCGGGCAAGGACCTCGACGAGCTGCTCGCCGCGATCAAACAAAAGCGCATCATCGTCCCCGACTGGATCTACCTCTACATCACCCGGGAGCTGCTCGCGGGCCTCGCGTTTGCGCACCAGATGCGGGACCACAGTGGGTTTTCCATGGGCCTGGTCCACCGCGACGTCAACCCGCGCAACGTGCTCATCGACTACAACGGCCACGTGAAGCTCGCGGATTTTGGCGCCGCCATCGCCACCCACCAAGAGCCCGCCCCCGACGAGATCGTGGGGTCTCCGGGGTACCTCTCGCCCGAGCAGGCCAACCTCGCCGCGCTCGATCACCGGTCCGACATCTTCGCCGTCGGTTGTGTGCTGTACGAGATGATCACGGGGGAGCGCGCGTTCGACTTCTCCAGCCAGCGCGACATGCACATCCTGCAAAAACACATGCGCGGGGAGATTCGGCCCATCCCCGCCGACGTGCGCGAGCCGGTGCGCCTGTTGATCGAGATCGCGTGCGCGCCCAACCCCGAGGACCGTTACGTCAACGCCGAGACCATGCGCGCCGCGGTCGACAACGTGCTCCGCGACTCGGGTGAGCCGCACCCCGCGCACAAGCTCGGCGCCTTGTTGCGCCAAGCCTTCGCCGATGAGTTCCGCAGCGCGCTCCAGCAGCGACGCGGTCGCAAGCTGTAGAGCGCGTTGGTCTTTGTTGTGGGCGTCCCCGCTGGGGGCGGTCTCAGTCCGCGCCGACGATGCTGTCGCCCTGGGCGATCATGGTGGGCTCGACGCGCAGGCTCTTGCCTTGGCCGAGCACCCGCATGAACTCGAGGGACACCTGCATGCCGGTGGAGTTGCCGATGATGGGATCCTGGGCGGCGAGGGTGCGCAGCACCCGGCTGCCCGCGCGCACGTCGAGATCGACCTCGAGGTCGAGGGCGGTGCCGCCGGGCACCGGGGTCACGGTCCAGGTCCAATAGCCTTGTGAGATGTCGCCGCTCTTCACCGTTTCGGTGCGGCGGTACACGGGGCCGTCTTGCTTCTCGGTGGCGTGGGTCTCGAAATCGACCCAGCCCCCGAAGTAGGACACGTCCCATTTGGTGGACAGCTCGCCTTTGTGGTCGACGTCGGACAGGAAGTCCACCGTGCGGTAGCTGCGCTCGCGGTCGCGCAGCCGGGCGATGACCTCGCTCGGGGGGACCTCGATCTGGCGGCGGGCCTGGAACACCATGGTGCCCCCCGGGCGGCGGATCGCGCGCATGACCGTGCCGCGGCCGGACAAGGCTTCCCAGGTCCCGCGGCCGGCGGTGGTGACGTCGTACCGGCGGGTGGGCGAGGGCAGCCCGGTGTAGCCCCGGGCCGAGGCCAAGGCCCCCGCGAGCTCGGCGCTGTCCGCGATGCCTTTTTCCATGTTCTGCACCAGGCGCACGAAGTCGGAGCGCCGGCCGGGCTTGTGCTGGAGGTGGAACACCATCGAGCAGCGGCGGCCCACGTCGCGCAGCTTCCACGTGGAGAAGTCGCCCGCGACCTTGGGGTCTTCGAAGCGCACGGTGCCGGGTCCGGTGCGCTCGACGATGCCCTCGATCTCCGGCGAGAACATCATGTCCAGGGCGAACCGGTAGTGCACGCGGTCGTGCTTGTCGCTGAGCACCGACACGTCGGTCATCTTGGGCCAGCGCTTGGGGTAGTTGCGCACGTCGAGCATCGCGTCTTCGACGCTGCGGCAGGTGCCCTTGGCCTGCGTGACGATCAGGGCGCGGAAGTGATGCGCGTTGTGGGCGGGGAGGAAGAACAGCTCACCGTGTTGGGTGAGGTTGAGCAGCCCGGCGGTGGTCGTCCCGCTCGGCACGTGCATCAACCCCGGCCCCACCGACGGCGTGAGCAGAAGTGAAAGAGCGAGCGAAGCGAGCAAAGGCGATCTCCCCTGGGTGTGGCCGCCGGCGTCACACCAACAACACACACTCAGTGTAGTGACATCGACACGCCAACGGCAGACGCAAGGCGTCATTCGTGGTGTTTTGACACACGCAACGGATCCGGCGCGTCGACGAAAAACGCGCCCCCGCGGGCGCGCACAGAGACGAAAAAACCCCCGAACACGCGGGGGGGAGCCGCGCATCCGGGGGTGCAGCGAAATCAGGTCATTGCACGACGAGCGTGTACGCGCCGGTCGCACCTTGGTAGCCGATGACTTGAATGAACCCACCTTGGTTGGCGGTGATCGACACAGTCTCATTGTCGGACACCGACGTACTCGACCCCACACGTTGCCCGCTGGCGTTGTACACGTACAGGTCGAGATCACCGGCCGCGTGGGAGAAATCGATCTGCACCGTCACCGCCCCGGTGTGGTTGAAACGGAACAGGTCGCGGTCGGCGCCGTCCTCGATGGCGAAGTCGCCGGTGAAGGGCACGTTCACCAGCAACGAGGTGGCCACGGTGTCGCCGGGGTCGGCGGGGGCCGGGGGCGGGGCCACGGGTTGGTCGGGGGTGAAGGACGCGGCCAATGAATAGACATTGGTGGCGCCGTTCCAGCCGTAGACCACCAAGCGATAGGTCCCGGGGGTGAGGGCTTCGGTGACGACCTCGTCGTCGGTGTTGGTCTCGGCGGTGGCGAGCGGGGCGTCGTCACCTTCGCGTTGCAGTTGCACGTCGATGTCGCCGTCGTCGTCGACAAAAGAGATCAGGGCGGAGAAGGTGCCGGGGGCGGTGACGTCGAACGTGAAGGCGTCGATGTCCTCGCTGGTGATCGACAGGTCGTTGAACGCGGCGGGGAAGCTCAGCGGGGTGGCGGTGGCCACGGTGTCGTTGGGCTCCAGGGCGTCGCCCGCGGGGGCCGGCGGCGGGGCGGTGGGGGCCTGGCCGCCGAGGGTCAACCCCGAAAAACGAGCCGCGAGGTCGTCGAGGATCCGGCCCATGGGCACCGCGGTGTTGGCGAAGCCACGTCCATTGCCATTGTTGCCCAGACCCACGTGGTGCAACCCGAAGACCGCGTGGCTGTCCTCGGAGAACAGGGGAGAGCCGGAGGACCCCCCGAGGGTGTCGGCGTTGTGGCGGATGTCGCCCTGCCGGCCGGTGACCTGGCCGGGGGAGTACTTCTTGGTCGGCGCGCATCCCGCCACCGAGAAGTAGTCACAGTTTTGGTGGATGACGTAGGCGGGGTGACCGGTCTCGACGTTGTCGCGGTCCTCGAGGGTGACGGACCCGAAGGTCTGGCCGGGGTTGCCCGAACACTGGATGAGGGCGTAGTCCAGGTTTGCGCTGTCCCCGAGAAAGGTGGAGCAGTTGAAGGTCGCGCGGTCGGCGAAGGGCACGCCGGTCTCGTAGCGGAACGACACGGTGGCGCCGTTGGCCTGGGCCTGGCTCGAGATGCAGTGCTCGTTGGTCATGACCACGTTGTCGTTGATCAAAAAGCCCGTGCAGCGGGTGCCGCGCGCGGGGATGGACACGTACCCCACCGCCCGGCTGTTCTGCCGCTCGGGGCTGTCGTCGTCGAGCAGCCCCACGTCGAACCAGTTGACCTGGCCGACGATGACCTTGTCCTCGCCGGTGGCCGCCCCCGCGAGGTCCGCGGGGAGCTCGCCTTCGGGAAGCGTGTTTTCGCAGCCCAACGCCAAGCTGCAGCCAAAGACCAATGCGCCGATCCGAACCCTCATGTTTGCCCTCCTCGGTGACACGTTGGTTGTGCCCGTCGGCGCGCGGGGTCGAATCAGCGAACGCGTGGATGCGACGCGCCCCCACAATGAAGTTGCGTGTCCTACATCGAGGTCGATTTGCGCGCGTGGGCGCGCGATCCATGCGGTACCGCACGGGGCGCGCGCCAGTGCACAATCGGCGAAACCATGCGGGCATCGGGATGAAGTGCAACAACCGTTGCCTAAACGTTAACGATAAGCCAACCGAAGCAAGCCCCGGCCCGGACGTGGGCAGGAGGCCTACATGTCGCATCGGTCACCGGGGGGACCCACCCCCAGAGCGGGGAGGGGCGCCCCCCTCACCGGCCGATTTGGGGCGTCGGCTTGCGCACAGCGCCCGGCCGGTGGCACCGTCTGCGCCGGAGGTGGACCCGTGCGGATCGAACCGTTTGCCGGCGTGCGCTACGACCCCGAACGCGTGGAGCTGTCCCGTGTGCTCGCGCCCCAGGTGGCGGATCTGGATGAGGAAAGCGTGGCCGCGCTCTACGCGCGCGACGCCCGCAACGTGATCCGGTTGGTGTTCGGGGCCGGGGAGGCCGGGGAAGACGACCCGGTCGAGAACCGCTCGCGGCAGTTCTTCGTCGCCGACTGGTTGCGCGCGGGCATCTTGGTGCGGGACGAGTACCCGGCGCTGTACGTGTTGCGCGAGACCTTCCTGCCCGAGGGCGCGCGCGACCCGGTGACGAGCACGGCGTTTTTTGCGTCGGTGCGGGCCGAGCGGGACCAGGTCCGCGTGCTCCACGCCCAAGACAAGCGCCGCGGCACCGAGCGTGACACCATCTGTGCGCTCTACGACGACCCCCGGGGCCGGGTGCGGCGCATCCTGCGCGCGGAGACCGAAGAGCTCGAGCCCGACGCGCGGTTTTCGACCGCCACCGGCCAGTGCGAGCTGTTCGTGGTCGACGACGAGACCGCGTGCGCGCGGGTGCGCACCACCCTCGACGAGCAGGTGCTGTCGCTGTTGCACGGGGCCCACGCCCACGAGGCGTTGCCCCAGGGGTTTCCGTTTGTGGCCTTGCTCGTGGCCCGGGACGATCCCCGGGCCCGGCCCGCGCCGGTGCACCGGTGGCAGCGGCGCTCGAAGTTCGACCGGGCGCGTTTTTTGGAAAAGGTCGCCGGCCATTTCGAGGCGGAGCCGATGCGCTTCGAAGACGACGTCGAGGACGCGCTCCGGGTCGAGGACACCGCCTTCGTGCTCATGGAGCACGACGGGAATACAAGGTTCTTTCGCACCCCGGTGCAAAACGGCACCGAGGTCAAGGCCGGCCCGCTGGCGGTGCAGCAGACGTTGTTCGAGACGTTGAAGGTGTTCGCGGGCAAATCGGTCTCGACCACCCCGCGGCTCGACGAGGCGCGCCGGCGGGTGGGGGCCAAAAAGCCGGCGGTGGCGGTGGTGTTTCCCCCGTTGGCCGACGAGGCCCAAGGCTGGCTGCTCGAACACGTCGCCCCCCCGCAGAGCGTGACGTTTGAGCCCGCGCCCCTCAACGGCGTGGTCTTTTCTGCCTGACCGACGAGGGCAGGGCGGTTAGGTTCGCCCCATGGCCCTCACTGCACCCACCGAACGACACTTGCTCGCCCACCACGGCGACTTTGCACACTTCGCCGAGCTGATGGTGAAGACCCACGCGGGCCGGTTCGATCCCGTGTTCTGGGCGGTGATGTCGATGTACCAGCCCGCGGAGGTGCAGCGGGTGGTCGACTTCGGGACCGGGCCGGGGCTGTTGCTCGAGGACCTCGCCGGTCGTTTTCCCGGGGCCGAGATCGTGGGGGTCGACGGCCAGCCGGAGATGCTCAAGAAGGCCGAGGCCATCGCCCAGCGCCACGACCGGGTGCGGGTGCTGCGCGCCGACGTGGCCGCGCCGCCGGTGGACCTCCCGGACGGATGCGCAGACATTGTCACGGCCTCGATGGTGCTGCACGAGCTGGTGGTGCCCACCACCATGCTCGACGAGGCGCGGCGCATCCTGCGCCCGGGGGGGCTGCTGTTGGTGTACGACTGGGTGCGCCAACCGTTGGCCGCGTACAATGATGGCAAGCGGCCCGAGGACGCGGACCGGTTCACGCACTTTTCCGAGCATTGCCGCTATACCCCCGAGGACCTGACGTTCCTGTTTGAGCAGAGCGGCTTTGTGGTGTGCGAGTGGCTCGGCCGCAAGAACGGTCGCTTTGCCCTGTTTGCCTGTGTGGCCGGCTCGTGAGCGGCGCGCTGCTCCCCGTCGTGTGGGTGACCCACCCGCGTCACCTCCCGCCCCCCCCCGCGTCCCCGTCGGTGGCGGTGGACGTGGCCTTCGCCGCCGGCTTGGCCCAGTTTGAAAAAAAGACCCAGGCCTTCATCGACAAGCTGGGCGAACACCTCGTGGGCTGGATCGATCACCACGAGCACCCCGAAGCCTGGGCCCGGTTTGTCGATGACCCGCGCTTCGTGCTCGTGCCCAACCAAAAGGCCCACGCCTGCCCGGAGCTCATCACCCCCGCGGTCATCGCCGGGCTCGAGGAGCGCGCGGGCAAGAAGGCCGAGACCGTGCTCGCCCACGCCGACTTCGACGGGGCCTTGTCCGCGGTCAAGTGGATGCGCGGGGGGCACGAGCCCTGGCCCGACGCCGACGAGGACGCGCGCCACGTCGACAGCCCCGGGCGAGGCCACACCATCACCGCCCACGGCCGGCGCCTGGCCCTCGCCCTCGACGAGGTCTCGGCCACGTCCTCGCGCGAGGCCCGCTGCGAGTTTCTCGACCGCATGGTGCGCGCCATCGTGCGCGATGACGTCGACGTGGACTTTTCCGCGGAGCTCGACGCGCTGTTCACAAAAGCCGAGGCCGCGGAGGTCGAAGCCGCGCGCATCGCCGACGCGCAGGGCCGTGAAGAGGCCCAAGGGGTCTACGTGGTGCGGGTCAAAGAGCCCCTCGACAACCGCATGCGGCGCAACTTGCTCGTCGAGGCCGAGCAGCGCGCGCCCATCGGGGCCCTGTACGAACCCGACAAGGAAGCGGGCCACTGGCTCACCGCGGCCACCTTCGATCAAGGGCTTGATCTCGCCCGCGTGCCCGGCTTCAAAGGCGGTCGCAGCGACTACCGCTTCGCCCGCGCGATCAAGGGCGGCAAAGAACAAGTCGCGGCCCTCGCCACGTACCTGATGGAAGCCGGCCGGTAACGACCTGGACAAGCGCGGCATCCAACGCTCCACCGCGCACCCCCGGGTGCAGAAGGGAACGACACATGGCCACCAAGCTCAAGACCTATCCCGGCCAGGACATCGATGTGACCTGGGACGGCCGGTTGTGCATTCACATTGGCGAGTGCGGCCGGGCCAACAACGATCTGTTCGTCACCGGGCGTGATCCGTGGTGCGCCCCCGACGAGGTCGGGGCCGATGATGCCCGGCAGGTGGTGGAGCGCTGTCCATCTGGGGCGCTGGCCTACAGCGCGAAAAACGGCGGAGCCACCGAGGCCGCCCCCGACGGCAACCGGGTGTTCGTGGCCAATCACGGCCCGCTTTACCTGCGTGGCGACCTCGACATCGAGGGGGCGGGGGACGACCAGCCCGGCCTCACCCGCCGCGCGGCCCTCTGCCGGTGCGGCCAGTCCAAGAACAAACCCTTCTGCGACAACAGCCACGAGGCCGCCGGGTTCGCGGACCGGGGCGCGGTGGGCGCGACCGGACCGGGCAGCACCGCCAGCGGCAAGCTCTCCGTGACATTGGCGAACAACGGGCCGTTGCTGCTCGACGGCCCGGTCACCATCGTGTCCGCGGGGGGCGTGCCCACCTTCCGCGGCGACAAGGCAGCGCTGTGCCGGTGCGGCCAGTCCAAGAACAAACCGTTCTGCGATGGCAGCCACAAGGCCGCGGGCTTCCGCTCGACCTGAGCGCGGCTCACGTCGGGAAAAGGCGCTCAGCCGCGGGTCTGGCCCGAGGAGAGCAGCGGCGAGGGCTGGGCCGCGCAGGTGCCCCAGAGCTGAAACGCGGCGCGGGTGGCGCCGATGTGCAGCAGGTGCCGGGCCGCGGCCTGGTCGGGGTACATCTCGCGGGTGAGGTCGGGCAAGACCACGTAATCGTACTCCAGGCCCTTGGCGTTCTCGACGAAGGTCACGTCCACTCCCGGGGTGAACGGAAACTCATCCGCGAGCACCAGGCGCAGCCGGGGCACGTCTGCGTCGCGCAACATCTTGTAGAAAAAGCGCGCCCGCTCCGGGTAGCGGCAAAGCACCGCCACCGAGGCGCGGGGTTCGCGCGCCATCACCGCGCGGAGGTTCTCGGCCAAAAACGCGAGCTCTTCGCCGGGTTCGTCAAAGGTGAATACCTCGACCGGCTTGCCGTCGCGCACCGCGCGGGGGGCCTCGGCGGGGGCGAGGGGACCGAGCGCGTCGTGGGCAAACGCGGTGATCTGCTTGGTCGAGCGGTAGGTGAGCCGGAGGGGCTCGATGTGCTGGGCCGCGACCCCGAGCTGTTCGCACAGCTCCGCCCAGGTCGCGAAGCCGTTGTCGAACACCACCTTCTGCACGATGTCGCCCGCCAATGTCATGGAGTGCAGCGGGTCGGTGCAGGCGAGCAACGGGCGCAGCTCCACCGCGGACAGGTCCTGGGCCTCGTCGACCGCGACGTGGGAAAAGCGCAGCGGCTTTTTGCGGTGCGGGGCGGTGAGCGCGCCATACCGGACGAGGCAGAGGTTGAGCAGCAGCGCGCAGTCGTGGGGGTCGAAGCGCTGGGCCATGCTCGGCGCGTCCTCGATGCCGTCCACGCTGCGCTTTTGCGCGGGATCGATGCCGTCGTCGTCGATTTCGTCGACCTGTTCGCCGGTCCAGGCCAAGGCCCGCTCGAGCTCGGGGCCGGTGAGGGCGGGGGCGCCAGGCCGGCCGGGCTCCTGCACGGGGGCGAGCAGCGCGCGATCTGTGCACAGCTCCTCCCACTGCCCGATGAGGTCCGCGGCCACCTCGAGCACCTCGGTCACCGCCCGGCGGGCGCGCTCCTTGGTGTCCTCGGGGGCGTCTGCGGTTTCGATCGCGCCCAGGGCCATGCGCAGCCGCAGGCACAGGGGGCGGTCTTCCTCGTCGAGCCGGGCCCCCACCGCGCGCTCGATGTCGGCCGCGCCGGGTTTGCCCGCGACCTGGCGCGAGACCAAGTCCCGGGCTTGCTCGACCCGCCGCTGGGCTTGGCGCTCCATGGCCACGAGGATGCCGGGGTGCTTTTTGAGCCGGCCCACCTCGGCCGGGGCCTCGGCCACGATGCGGCGGAGCCGGCCCTTGACCACGCTGCGGGCGGCGTCAGCGGAAAAGTCGGCGTAGGACTTCACCTTGACCTCGGCCACGTCGAGCGAGGGCAGGATGCGGCTCACGTACTTCACCAGCGCGGGCTGGCGCACCACGAAGAGCATGTTGTCCGGTCGGAATGTGCCTGGATCCGAGAAGCTCAAGAACGCGAGCCGGTGCAGCGCCACCGTGGTCTTGCCTGAGCCCGCGCCCCCCTGGAGGATGCACAGGCCGGCCCCCGCGGTGGTCATCGCGTCGAACTGCGCGGGGTCGATCAAGGCCGCGATCTCGGGCAGGTGCTTGTCCGCGCGCAGGTGCGACGGGCCGTCGTGGCCAAACCGGCTCTTGCCCCGGCCCCGCCGGCCCTTGCCCTTTTTGGTCTCGACCACCGGGCCGTCCGGCGCGCGGTGGGCGACCCCGGCCCCCCCGCGGAGCTCTGCGGTCTCGGAGCGGTCGAGGGCGATCCACCCGCGCGGTCCCGCGTCGTCGTCGGGTTTCATCAGCAGGGTGTTCTCGGGGGTGCGCACCCGGACCAGCTCGCCGTCTTCGAACGTCACCGTGCGGCGCGCGTCGACCATGCCCTCGCGTTGCTCATTGCCGAACTGGACCTCGTAGTCGTCGCCCTCGTCGTAGCGGTAGTACAGCCGGCTCACCGGCGCGTCCCGCCAGTCGACGATGACCACCCCGGCCTTGCGGTCGACGAGGGAGCGTTTGCCGATGAGCACGTCCCGGGTCACGGTCTCTTTTTTGCCCCCCCGGGCGTTGACCTGTTCGGTCAGGCGCAGGTGGCCGAAATAGGGTTTGCGCGGGTCGGGCGGCCCTTTGTCGTCGGGGGTGTCGACCTGCTGCACCGCGGCCAGGCGCATCATCTCGTTGAGCAGAGCGGGGATGTCCTCGTTGCGGGCCTCGGACATTTGGTCGCGCAGCGAGATCAGGTCCTGGTCGAACCCCGGCACCCCCGCGCCCCGCTCGGGGGTGGCGAGATTCTGCGCCAAGCGTCGGCTGACCTTGGCCGACAGCGAGAGCTCCTCGTCGAGGACCGCTTGCTGCGGGGGGGCCAAAGCCGTGCGGGGGCGCTTTTTCTCCGCCGTCATCGTCTCGGTCGTTCCCTGCGCGCCCGCGGGCCCTTACATCCGGCCGTAGGACAGGACGTTGGGGTTCTCCTCGATTTTCGCGGACTCTTTGAGCTGGTCCACGAAGCTCTGCACCACCACCGGGGTGCGCAGCGAGAGCAGGTCCTGCTCGAGGGTCTCTTTTTCATCCGCGAACTTGCTCTCATCGGGGCGCTCACGCTCCTTGAGCTTGAACACGTAGATGCGGCCCGCGACCTCCTGCGGCTCGCCCACAATGGGATTGTCCTCGGTGAGACCGAACGCGGTGGCCACCACTTCCTGGGAGATGCCCACCCGCGGCACATACCGGGCGCCCTGGTTGAACCAGCCGGTCTCCTCGACCCGCGGCGCCGCGGGGGCGTCCGACGACGGCTCGTTGAGGTTGCCGGCAAACCCGCTGAGCTTGACGTCGGTCATCGCGGTGCCGGCCTTGAGCTGTTCGATCGCTTCTTTGCCCCAGGCGAGGGCTTTGTCCTTTTTGAGCGAGTCTTTCATCAGGCTCGCTGCAATCTCATTGCGAACCTCGTCGAGCTCACGGATCTCTTCGGGCTTGACCTCTTCGACCTTGATCACGTGATAGCCGAACCGGGTCTCGACCACGTCGGAGATTTGCCCCGCCTCGAGGGCGAACGCGGCGTCTTCGAACGGCTTGACCATCCGGCCCGGGCCGAACATGCCGAGGTCCCCGCCCTGGGCGGCCGAGCCGTCCTCGGACAGCTCCTTGGCCACCGCGGCGAAGTCTTCTCCCTTGTCCTTGACCCGGGCGAGGGCGGCGTCGATGCGCTCTTTGGCTTTTTTCTTGTCCGCGTCGGGGGCGTCGGCGGCGACCTTGATCAGGATGTGCCGCGCCTTCACCTGTTTTTTCACCCGGTAGCGGTTGATGAAGTTGTTGTAGTGGTCGGCGATCTCTTGCTCGTGGTCTTTGGCCCACGCGGCGACCGCGGCGTCGCTCGGCTTGTCCGCTTTGCTGAAGTGGTTGGGGTCGATGCGCAGGACCTCGAGGTTGACGCGGTTGTACTTGATGTCGAACGCCTCCTGCAGCTCGGCGGGGCTCACCCGCTGCGACTCGCGCAGGATGCGCTCCATGCGCTCGGCGAGCATGCGGCGCTTCTCTTGCTCCTCGAACGCGGCCTCGGACGCGTTGAACTGCCCTTGGGCCAGCCGCCGGTAGTCTTCGCGGTCGAAGTCCTGGCTGCGGAAGTAGACCTCCTTGATGCGCTCGACGACGTCCTCGTCGGAGACGGTGAGGCCGCGGCGGATGCCGGCCTGGGCGAGCAACTCGACGCCGATGAGCCGGTCGAGGACCTGCTGCTTGAGGTTCTCTTGTTTGGCCTGCTCGAGGTTGTAGCCCGGGCGGTACTGCTGGTTGCGCCGGAAGGCGTTGCCGTAGTCGGCGTTGAACTGCGCCTGGGGGATGACCTGGCCGTTGACGATGGCCGCCATGGGCAGGTCACCGCTGACGTTCTGGCCGCCCCACGAGCCAAAGGTGAACACGAACACGATGGTGATGATCGCGAACACGAGGATCATGAACCAGCTGTTGGCGTTTTTGCGAAGCGCATTGAGCATGCGAAATCCCTCTGCCGGGCCCGGGTACAAAAGAGCCGTAAACGGCATGCTTTAGCCAGGGGCAAGTCGCTCGTAAAGAGAGAACCCCGCGCCAAAAACACCCCCCGCGGCCTGGCCGGCCGTGCTACAGACCGGGCCATGTTCGATTTTTTCGCGGGCATGTTCTCGACCGACCTCGCCATCGATCTCGGGACGAGCAACACGCTGCTGTTCGTGCGGGGCAAGGGCATCGTGATCAACGAGCCCAGCGTGGTCGCGGTCCAGCAGCTGCCCGGGGGACGCCGCGAGCTGCTCGCGGTGGGGCGCGAAGCCAAGGACATGCTGGGCCGGACCCCAGGCGACATCCAGGCGATCAAGCCGGTCAAGCAAGGGGTCATCGCGGACTTCGAGGCCACCGCCGAGATGTTGCGCACGTTCATCCAGAAGGCCCACGGGCGCAAAGCCTTGGTCAAGCCGCGCATCATCATCTGTGTGCCGGTGGGCATCACCGAGGTGGAAAAGCGCGCGGTCCGCGAATCGGCCGAGTCCGCCTCCGCCCGGGAAGTGCACCTCATCGAGGAGCCGATGGCCGCGGCCATCGGCGCGGGCATGCCCATCACCGAGCCCTCGGGCAACATGATCGTCGACGTGGGGGGCGGCACCTGCGAGGTCGCGGTCATCTCCCTGGGCGGCATCGTCTACAACCGCTCGATCCGGGTGGGCGGGGACAAGATGGACCTCGCGATCATGAACCACATCAAGCGGCGGTACTCGCTGCTCGTCGGGGAGCAGACCGCGGAGCAGATCAAGATCAAGATCGGCAACGCCTACCCCGACGACGAAATCGCCACCATGGAAGTGAAGGGCCGCGACCTGGTGGCCGGCGTGCCCAAGACCGTCGAGGTCAACAGCGACGAAATCCGTGAGGCGATGAGCGAGCCCATCAACAACATCGTCGAGGCGGTGCGCATCTCCCTGGAGCGCACCCCGCCCGAGCTCGCGTCCGACATCGTCGACCGGGGCATCATCCTCACCGGCGGTGGCTCGCTGTTGCACAACTTCGACACCCTGCTGCGCGAGGAGACCGGCCTGCCCGTGTACCTCGCCGAGGAGCCGGTGACCGGGACGGTGACCGGGGCGGGCATCGCCCTCGAGCAGCTCGACCTGCTCCAGCAAGTCTCCATCGAGAGCTGACCGCGGCGCGCCCCGCCTCGCCCGGGGTGGCGCGCACCCCGCGGGGTCGTTTCATTGACCGATGAGGACCGCGGGCCAGGGCGCGCGCCGACGCGGCGAGTTGTGCCAGACTGCCCGGCGGACTTCGAGGATTCGTCGTGTTTGGCTTTTTGGGTCGGTATCGCGCCTACGTGCTGGTCGGAGCAATGTTATTGCTCCCGCTGGTGTTGCTGTACGCCCAGACCCGGAGCAAGGAGTCGCGCGGCCCGGTGGTGGGGCTCATCGTCGACGCGGCCGGCGCGGTGGAGCGGGTGTTGCTCGCCGCCACCGGGTGGGTGAGCGATGGGCTGCAAAAGTACGTGACCTCGGTGGGCAACGCCGAGGAGCTCATGCGCTTGCGGCGCCAGACCCAGAGCAAAGAGGCGCTGCAGGCGCGCATTCACGAGCTGGAAGCGCAGAACGTCGCGTTGCGCAAGCTCGCCCAAGCCGCCGAGCGCCTCGACGGGCCGCGGCCGTTGGGGGCGCGCATCATCGGCCGGAGCGGGGCGCCCTTGACCCGCATCGCGCGCATCGACCGCGGCAGCCTCGACGGGGTGAAACGCGGCGACGGCGTGGTCACCGACGCGGGCGTGATCGGCCGGGTGCTGTCCACGGGCTTTTTCACCAGTGACGTGTTGCTCATCTCGGACCCGGCCAGCGCCTTCGACGTCGTGGTCCAGCGCACCCGGGCCCGGGGGGTATTGCGCGGGGAGGGCACCGAGGAGCAATACCGGGCCAAGGTCCAAGACTTCGACCGTCTCGCCGACGTGCAGATCGGGGACGTGGTGGTCACCTCGGGGCTCGAGTCGGCCTTCCCGCCCGGGGTGCTTGTCGGCATCGTCGAGGACGTGGCCCCCCGCGAGGATGGGCTGTACCTGCGCGCGACCCTGACCCCGAGCGTGCGCCTGTCCGACGTGGAGTGGGTGCACGTGTTGGTCCGCGCCCCCCCGTCCCGGCCGGTGCTCGTCGGGGGCACAGGCCCGATCTTGCCCGAGCTCACCCAGTACGGCTTCGAGGGGCCGCCCCGGCCGCCGCCGGAGCCTGAGCCCAAAAAGCGCGTGTGGCGGCCCAAGCCCAAGCCCACCCCCGCGCCGGTGGAGACCCCGCAACCGGCCGCGGCGGAGGTGCCGCCATGACCCGGCCGCTTTTGTTGTTCGTGGTCGCGTTGCTGCTGCACTCGGCGCAAGCCGCGCTCGCGGTGTTGCTCGGCACCGGGGGGCTGCCGGTGGCCCCCGCGGTGGTGTTGCTCGCCTACATCGCGTTGGCCGAGCGCCCGGTGGAAGCGGCGATGGGCGCGTTGTTGCTCGGCTTGGTGCTCGATGCCCTCTCGGGCTCGATGCTCGGGGTGAACATGCTCGCCTGCCTGCTCGCGCTCTTGGCGGGCCGGTTCTTCTCGGGGGCGGCCACCCCCCACGGCGGCAGCGCGTTTGTGTTCGGGGCGGGAATGAGCCTCGGCTATCACCTGTTTTTGCTGTTGCTGCTCAGCGTGTTCGGGGCCGACCGGGAGAGCTTGACCCTGTTGGACATCGTGTTGGTGGCGCTCGTCGACGGGGCGTTGGCGGTGGTGCTCATGCCCGTGTTGCACCGGATGTTTGTCGCCCTGGGGCTCGAGGAGGAAGAGCACACCATGAGCGAGCGCCTCTCGAGCCGGGTGACCCGGTCGCGGTCCCGCGAGAAGAGGTCCTGATGGAGGAGATGCACGGCGCCCACGAGCCCGCGTTCGAATCCTGGCGCTTCACCGTCACCGCCACCATCACCACCGCGGTGTTCTTGGTGCTCATCGGGCGCATCTACATGCTGCAGATCGTGCGGGGCGAGACCTACCTGCAAAAGAGCGAGTCCAACTTCGTGCAGAGCCGGCGCATCGCCCACCCCCGGGGCTTGGTCTTCGACCAGGCGATGCGGCCCCTGGTCGACAACCGGCCGAGTCACGACTTGTATATGACATTGGCGTTTTTGCCCGACTCGGAAAAGAGCCTCCGGGTCCTGGGCCGCCCCCTGCACTGGGACAAAAAACGCATCCAGCTGCTCGACGAGCGCATCCTCGACGCCGCGGACGGGGCGGCCCCGTTTGTGGCCGAGACCAGCATCGCCCCCGGGACCTGCGACGCCCTGCGCAGTCGCATTGACAAGAAGGGCCTGTCCGGGGTGCGGCTCGCCGAGGACCCGGTCAGCCCCGACGACGGCTGTGACCTGGTGATCGACCCCGCGACGTTCTCTTCGCGCAAGGCGGTGTTCGCCCGCCTCAAAGAACTCATGAACCTCCCGCCCGACATCGTCGAGGAAGCCTTCGCCTCCGCCCAGCGCAAGGCCCGGGGGCTCGGCCGGTTCAAGCCCACGTTGCTGTTCGCGGACTTGCCCTTCGACGCCTACGCCCGGATCGAGGCCGCGCTCTCCCTCGGGGAGTTGCCCGGCATCGACGTGCTCGATTCCAAAAAGCGCCGGTACCTCACCGGCGCGTCGGGGGCGCACCTGCTCGGGTTCATCAATGAGCTGTCCGCGAGCGAGTACAAAGAGAAGCGCAAAGAGGGCTACCGCCTGGGGGACAAAATCGGGCGGCGGGGGATCGAGCGCGCCTACGAGGAGGTCCTGCGGGGACAAGACGGGACCCGGCGGGTGGTGGTCGACGCCAAAGGCCGGGCCAAGAACACCGAGTGGGCCAAGAACCTCCTCGGCGACGAGGCCGTGGACCCCCCGGTGTCGGGCAACAGTTTGGTGCTCAGCGTCGACGCGAACATGCAACGCGTGGCCGAGCAGAGCTTTTTGGGCAAAGCCGGCTCGGTGGTGGCGATGCACATCCCCACCGGGTTTGTGCTCGCCCTCGCGTCGTTCCCCGCCTACGACCCCAACGAGGTCACCGGCCGGGACAGCCGCCGGGTGTGGCGGAAGTTGGCCCGCGACCCCCTGCGCCCGCTGCGCAACAAAGCGTTGCAGGATCATTACGCCCCGGGCTCCACGTTCAAGGCCATCACCGCGGTGGCGGGCCTGCGCGAAGGGTTGATCACCCCCACCACCATCAAACACTGTCCCGGGTACTTCGCCCTCGGCCGCGCCCGGTGGCGCTGCTACAATCGCTGGGGACACGGTGCAGTGGCATTGACAAAGGCCCTGCAGCACAGCTGCGACACCTATTTCTACAAGCTGGGCTACGAGCTGCAGCACGACAAGCTCGCGGACACCGCCAAGCTCCTCGGCTTCGGGTCCAAGCCCGGCCTCGGGGTAGACCGCGAGATTCCCGGCATCATCCCCACCACCGCCTACTACCAAAAAAGGTTCGGCAACCGCTCGCCCGGCCTGGTCATCAACAGCAGCATTGGGCAGGGGGATGTCACCGTGACCCCGCTGCAGCTGGCCATGGCCTACGCCGCCATCGCCAACGGGGGCATCACCTACCGACCGCAGATGGTGCACGAGGTGCGCGACCCCGACGGCAATGTGATTGTGCACTTCTCGCCCGAGCGCCGTTCGGACCTCGGGGTGGGCGCGGACCTCATGCACGAGGTGCGCACCGCTCTCTCCCACGTGACCGAACCCGGCGGCACCGCGGTGGGGTTGCGCTGGCGCCGGGACATGCCCGAGCTGTCCCAGTGGGTGCGCGAATCCGGGGTGGTCATCGGGGGCAAGACCGGCACCGCGCAGGTCGTGCGCCTGTCCAAGAGCGTGGCCCACATCGACCCCAAGGACGTGCCCTATGAGCAGCGGGACCACGCCTGGTTCGTGGGCTTCGCCCCCGCCGAGGATCCCGAGGTGGTGGTCGTGACCATGACCGAACACGGGGGCTTCGGCGGGAGCATGTCCGCCCCGGTGACCGCGGCGGTGATCAAGGCCTACTACGACCACGTGCGCGGCCAGGGCCGCTACGCCCCCCCCGACCCCGCCCTCGAGGGGCCACCTCCAGCGGCATTGGCCCCGGCGCCGGCCACCGCCAACCCGGCCCCGTCGTCGGCGGACGCGGGGACCGCGCCATGAGCCCCTCGGAGTCCATCGCCGGCCGCGTCCCCTGGAACATCGTGGGCCTGATGCTGCTCATCCCCCTCGTGGGGGTCATCAACCTCTCGTCCGCGGCCCAGGCCACCCGGCCCAATCTCTTCTTGCTCCAAGCCGGCTGGGCGGTGGTGTCGCTCATCTTCGTCGCCGTGCTCGCGCGCATCCCCACCCGCAACCTCGAGCTCGTCGCTTACCCGTTCTACATCTTTGTGAATTTCCTGCTCGTGCTCGTGCTCGTCGCGGGCACCACGGTGAAGGGCTCGCAGCGGTGGCTCAACCTCGGCTTTTTTATGCTCCAACCCTCGGAGCTGGCCAAGATCTCGATCCTCCTCGTCACCGCCCGCTACTTCTCGCGGTACGACGTCGAGGGCGGCTACACCCTGCGCGACCTCATCCGCCCCCTCAACATCACCCGGCCCCTCGGGGGCATGGCCGCGGCGTACATGTTCTTCGCGCGGCTGACTAAAAAAGCCGCCGAGGCCATCGCCGAGGGGGCCGAGGACATTCCCTTCACCGCCCCCGGCTGGTTGCAGGGGGTGGTCTACACCATCCTCGTCCTGTGGCTGCTCATCGCCATTGCTGTGACATTGCGCGAGGGCTTTTCGTGGCAACGGCTCATCGCGCCCCTCGACGTGATCATGGCCCCGTTTGCCCTGGTGTTGATCGAACCCGACCTCGGCACCTCGCTCATCGTCATCGCCATCGCCGGGGCGCAGATCCTGTTCTGTGGCGTGCACCGCAAGTCGTTGATCATCGCGTCGGTGGCGGGGGCCATCACCGTGGTGTTCGGCTGGAGCTTCTTGCTCAAGCCCTACCAGAAGCGACGGGTGGAGACGTTCCTCAACCCCGAAAACGACCTGCAAGGCGCCGGGTACCACTCGTCGCAGTCGATGATCGCCATCGGGTCGGGGCAGCTCACCGGCAAAGGCGCGGGGGAGGGCACCCAGACCCAGCTGTCGTTCCTCCCCGAAAACCACACCGATTTTGTGTTCAGCGTGCTCGCCGAGGAGTGGGGCTTCATCGGCGCAGGATTCCTTATCATCCTGTTTTTGTTGCTGATTTTGGCCATCGTGCGCGAGGCCCGGCAGTTCCACGAGCGGTTCGCGGTGCTGCTCAACGTCGGCGCGGCCGCGATGTTGTTCTGCCACGTGGTCATCAACATCGGCATGGTCACCGGGCTGTTGCCGGTGGTGGGGGTGACGCTACCCTTTATGAGCTACGGGGGGAGTTCGATGGTGACGCAGATGCTCGCCGTCGGCTTGGCGGTGAACACCAGCGTGTGGCGGCGGCGATGAGCGCAAAATCCGGATACCAACGACGCAAACGCCACGGGGCCGACGTGGTCGCGGGCACCATCGAACAAGAGTACGTCGAGCAAGGCACGTCCACGCCCAGCACCGACGACGACGACGCGGCCGCGGCCGCCGGCGCGTTGGCCTACGCGAGCTTGGACCTCGCCCCGCGCGGGGAGCTGCCGCTGTACGGCTCGCAGCGGTTTTTTGAAGACTGCATCGAGCAGACCTTGGTCTCGACCAAACACGGGCTTGAGCTCGCCGGCGCGGTGTACACCAAAAAGGTCGGCAACCGCCTGCTCCTCGTCGGGCTCTGCCGCAAAATGTCCGGCGAGCCGGGTCGCGTGGCCATCGATCCACGCTGGGGCGAGATCCTGTGGCACACCCACCCCGGGATGCGCGGCTCGCTGGCCGCGTTCTCCGACCCCGACCTCGAGGCGGCCAAGCTGGCCAAGCGGCCGCTGCTCGTCATCGGCTTCGGCGGCCTGTCCCCCGACGTGGTCACCACGCTGGGGCTGCCCTTTGGGTTGAAGTTTGGCTGGCAGGGGCTGCTGTTCACGTCGGGGCTCAAAGGGCTGGTCGCGCTCGAGCGCTACGGCCGGCTCAAGGAGCGGTTGTTGCGCATGGGGGTCGCGGCCCGGGTCTGTTACCCCTCGGGCCACATCGAGCCGGTGCTGCGGCAAAAGCCGACCCCCTTGCAGGCCGCGCTCGACGACGTGGGCTACACCATCGACCAGTCCATCGGGGCGATCGAACGGGTGGGGCAACGCGCGATCCGCACCCTGGTCAAAAAGGCAGTCGACAAGGTGCGATGAGGGCGCCAAAAGGCCCACCTGAACCTGCACGGGCAGGCCGGGAGCGTGGTTATGGAGCCTGATTTTATTCGCATCGTCACGGACATGAGCGGCGACACCTTCGCCGAGGTCATTCAGGCCTCGCCGCGCAAGATTCGCGAGACCCTGTTCGGCCGCATGGGCATCAAGGCCAAGAAGAAGATCGGCGTTCGCGTGCACGGCAAGCTCGAGGAACGGACCAAGAAGCTCCACGTGCGGCTCAAGGAGTCCTCGTCCAAGCAGGAGGCCGACCTTTGTGAAGAGCTGGTGCGCAACTGGCTGTACACCAAGCGCGATCTGCTCTGCGACACCCTCGACTACCTCGAGATCAAACACGACAACGGCCTGGTGGACGAGGAGCCGACCTTCTTCCAGGAGCTGGAGGAGGACAAAGTGGCGTCGATGGTCAAGCACCTCGAGGACAAGGGGCACGACCGCGAGACCATCCGCGTCTATTTGATGTTCGTGAAGACGAGCAACCTCGACAAAGTCTTCGGCAACTGACGGCGGCGCGCCGGCCCGCCAAGCACCCCGCGAGGATCCGGCGCGACATCGAAAAACTGCGACACAGGCGCCAACCCGGCGGACGCGCGACTATGATCGCCGGACCATCTGGAGGGTGTCATGGCGCGTGCGGTTTGGGGTGTGGTGTGTTCGGTGGTGGCGGTGGGCGTGCTCTCGGGCTGTCCCGCCCCGGAGTGCCCTGAGGTGGCCTGCGACGACGGCCTGGTGTGCCGGTCCGGCGCCTGCTTGCCCGACATCCAGCTGCCGGCCCACGTCGGGGACATCGGCGGCGGCTGCTACGCCAACGCCACCTGCAACGCGGGGGGCTTGTGCGACGCCGGGACCTGCGTGGCGTGCGACCTCGGGAGCGAGGGCTGCGGGTGCTTTGGCAACGCGACGTGCTTCGCGGGCCTGACCTGCGCCGGCGGTTTCTGTGTCGACCCGGGCACCACCGGGACCGGCGCGCTCCCCCCCGCCGACCCCAAATGTTACTCCCCCTGCAACTCGAGCTTCACCAACGCCGACGGCGAGTTCGTGATTTGCGACGCCGACGGCCTGTTCGAAGGGTGCCGGGGCAACAACCTCTGCTCGGTGGGCAACTGCGTCGGCCCCGACGAGCAACTGACCCCCGGCAACGCGGTGGGGGACTGCACCGCCGAGACCGACTGCCCCTCGTGGCAAACGTGTCTGCAAGGCCGGTGCTACAGCAACTGTGACGGCAACGGCGATTGCCCCGCCGGGGCCGACGGCCGGGCCCAACAATGCAGCCAACACGTGTGCCGGACCCCGTGCACCGCGGGGGAGGGGGGCTGCGGCTCGGGCATGTTCTGTGACGCGCCCAACGGCACCGCCGGGGTGTGCATGCCCTCGGTGGGGGGCGATGGCACCGAGGTGTTGCCGCCCAATGCCTTTGCGGTCAGCACCAACCGACTGACCTTCTCCCCCGAGGTGGACAGCGGGATGGTCAGCCTCGTCAACCAAGGGCCCAACACCGAGACCTACGTGGTCAAAAAGGCTTCACCGGTCTCGGCCCTGAGCGACGACATCGCCGGCCTCAGCCTCAACGGGGACGCGACCTCGTCGGTGACCGTCACCCTGGCCCCGGGCGAGAGCGCGGACATCGAGGTCAGCGGGGCGGGCGACGTCGCCGCGTCCAACTGGACCGGTCACCTCACCATCGAGAGCACCACCGGCGGGACCAAGAAGGTCTACCTCGCCCGCTTTGGCGAGCCCGGGGGCCAATGGGTGGGGACCATGACCTACTTCGCCGACTTCCCCGACGAGATGCTCGACGAGTGGGCGGCCAACCCGGGGGCGGTGGACCTCAACATCGAGGGGGACAACGCGTTCATGGTGAAGTGGGAGAGCTTCATCTCCGGGCAGCTTTCCTACGACGAACTCAAGGCGGTGTTGCGCGCCACTGACGAAGAGAGCTGGAAGCTCGGGCTCATGGACGAGTATTGCCCCGACCAGAACACCGCGTGTTACCCCTATGACAATGCCAATGGGTTCGGGGTGTACACCACCTCGCTCAACAGCAAGGCGGTCCCCGGCGGGGTCTCGGACCTGCCCTTCGTGATGAACCTCCGCCCCGACGCGGCCGACGCCGCCCACTTCACGGGCAAGGTCGACACCGGAAAGTCACTGCACTACCCCGGGTCCCCGGCGGTGGACTTTCGGCTGGAGACCCTTCCGGAGAACTGCCCGCTGTCGCCGCGGGGCGAGCTTCTGTGCCGCGTCCAGGGCCTGACCACGTCGGTGTTGGTGGGCGGTCGGTACCTGGCCGAGCCGGGCGACGACTGTCAGGCCAGCGTGGTGGGCGGGACCGGCGATTTCGAACTCGTGCAGACGCCTTGGCTGGTGCCGGGCTTTGTGGCCAACACCGCGTTCGATTTCGCGTCGGGCAACCTGTACCGGTACGAGTGCCGCGACAAGACCTTGCCCGCGTCCACCGAGATGACCAGCGCCGAGGAGTTGGTCAACCTCTCGCTCGCCCAAGCCAACCCCGTGCCCGACGGCCAGACCCGGGTGCGTGAGCTGTCCGTGCTCGATGGGGTCATCGTCGACCAGCAAGACATGGTCATCCTGTTCAAGGAGACGTTCCAGTCGTACCTCGGCATCGGGGACGCGGACACCTTCTCGGCCTACGGTGTGATCCGCCTGACCAAAAGCAACGCCGAGCTCGAGGACGCCGACTACGCGGGCCACGTCCAGACCGAGGAGCGCACCTTCACCTCCGGGCTCGCCGCCCCGGTGTGTTCGGAAGGGCTCCTCGACGAGCTCACCGCTTTGTCCGGCGCGGTCAGCACCCTCGACCCCGCCGACCCCACCGACGCCCGCACCGTGGCCAACCTGATCATCGACGGCTTCACCGACGACCTCGACCCGAGTGACGAAATCGATGGCGTGACCGAACACGCGCACTGGTGGTGTGAAGACACCGGTCTCATCGACGGGGGCCTGTACGGCGACATCCCCTGCCCGGGCAGCAGCCGGGTCGAGTTCTTCACCATCACCGGGTCACCGAGCGCGGCCGAGGTCCAGGGCCACAGCTGCAACGCCGGCGCCAGCGTCACCGTGCAGCCGCGGGACGACATCGTGTATCTCAAATGCAAAAGCGGGTTCCCCAACTGCGACTGTGGGCTCAACCCCAACCAGTGCAACACCTGCTCGAGCAGCGAGGTCAAAAAGCTCCTCAACCAAGGCGCGGCCTCCAACAGCGAGAAATGTTCCCCCGCGCTCCCCGATTCGTATTCGGACCCCTACGACGTGGCCACCACCCAGCGGGCGAGCTGCCGCGACGTGATCGACGACTGGGCCGCCAACGCGGGCGTCGCCTACCGGCCCAACCCGGTGTGGACGTGCAAGCCCGACGTCAACGGCAACCGCCCCACGTCCTGCACCGTGGCCCTCGAGAGCAACGGCTTCCCCATCGTCGACCGGCGGGCCAACAAGAACTTCTACCAGGACGGCGTGACCTCCATCGTCGCGCCCCAGCTGCGCGATGAGATCGCCGAGGCCTTCCGCTACAAGACCCGCTTCCGCTCGCGCACCGGGGGCAACATCGGCTTCGCCCCCGAGCTGTGCGAGGAGGGCGTGACCTACTGCTACAACCCCGAGCTCATCGAGCGGACCGCCGAGAAGATCGACTGCCTCATCGCGATGTACGAGCAACACGTCGACACCACCTTCGGCGAGCCCGCCAACGACCCGGTGGTGAAGCTCAAGGTGCAGGAGTTTTTGCAGTACTCGTTCGCGCAGGAAGAGATTCGATTCAACTTCCCCACCGACGGGACCGCGCCGGAGTTGCTCGCCTACCCCATCGTCAACGAGGGCTATGAGCGGCTGCTCACGGAGTTGGCGGTGATGCTCGGTGACGAAGCCCTGACCCAGTCCTTCGCCGCGCGCTTCGACCTCGCGGGCAGCAACCAACTCGGCTTTGAAGGCACATTGTTCGAGCCGGACGGCATCGACCTCGCGGGGGGCGCGGGCTTCGAGCTGTACAAGCTCTACCAAGCGGTCCAGTACTACCAGTTGGCCCTCGACCGTTTTTACAAAATCAGCCCCAGCATCTGGAAGAGCGTGCTCAACTACGGCGCCACCACCGCCGACGGCTACATCGACCAGAACACCGTCACCGCCTACCTCGAGCGGTTGATCCGGGCCTCCACCCAGAAAGCCCTGGCCCTGTCCGAGATCTCGGTCCGGTACAGCAACTTCAACGAGCCCAAGCTCGCCCGCCACGTCATCGAGCGCGCCTACACGTCGACGTACATCGAGTCGGTGGCGATGAGCCGCACCATGCTCAACATGATCGAGGCCAACGCCCTCTTGTCCGCGCGGCCCCAAATCCGGCTCAGCGTGGAGCAAGCCCAGCGGGCGTACCGCTCGGCGCTGCGGCGGATGCAGGAGGCGTACGAGCAAATCACCGACGACCGGACCTTCTTCGGCTACGCCCCCGACTACATTCCCTTCCCCGCGCTCAACCCCAACGACGTCAACGAGGACAATGCCTTTGAGGCCGTCCTCGGCTCGGTCCGGGACAAGGTCGCGGTGGCGGGCGAAAAGGAGGACCTCGCGCTCGCCCAGAACCAGGCCTACAACGTCGACTCGGTGGCCTTCCAGAACGAGCTGCTCAACATTCAGTCGACCTACGAGAGCCAGCTCGCGTCCATCTGCGGCACCTTCGAGGACGTCAACGGCGACGTGTACCCCGCCATCGGGGTCTACGCCGACCGGCTGGGCGACGGGACCAACGCCGGCGACCCCTGCGGTGGGGTCGGGACGGGCGAGATCTCAACCAAGCTCAACGAGTTGTTGTCCGCCAACCTCGCGGTGCAGTCGGCGCGCCAGGCGCTCGTGGACCACGCGGTGTTGATGCAGATCGAGTCGGATCGTGTGGCCCAAGAGTGCCAGCTCATCAATGCCATTGCACAGTTCTCGTACGAGACCGACCTCGAGATCAACGAACTGGAGGAGGCCATCAACCGGCGCGAGCAGGCGGTGCACAACATGGACCGCCTCACCGACGCGGCGTTCAACGTGGCCGGCATCCTCGCGGGGGGCGACACCTTCTCGAAGGCCGCCAACGTCGCCATCGCCGCGGCCGCGGCCAGCGCCACCATCGGTCAACTCATCCTCGCCAATGTCTTTGAAGGCCTGAACGTCCTGGCCCAAAACAAGATCGGACGCTTCGAGGCCGAGCGCGCCAAGTGGGTCACCCAACAGGACTGCACCTTCGCGATCATCGAATCCAACGCGACCATGCAGGGCATGATGCTCGACGAGTACCACCTGCAGATCCAAGCCAACCAAGCGATGCTCGACCTCGCCAGCGTGGCCGCGGAGATCGAAGGGCTGTTCCACCAGGCCAAAGCCTTGCAGGCGACGATGAAGGCCCAAGAGCAACAGCTCATCAACCTCGAGGCCGCGCGCAACGACCCCAACGTGCGCATCTACAAAAACGACGCCATCCGCAACGCCGACCGGGCGTTCACCCGCGCGGTCCGCGAGGCGTACCGCCTCACCAAGGTCTACGAGTACTACACGTCGACGTCGTACGCGGCGCTCGACGAGCTGTTCTTGGTCCGCTTGGTGTCGCGGGGGGACATCCCCTTGGAGAACTACGTGGCCGAGCTCGAGGACGCGTTCTCGGTGTTCCAGGAAGAGAACGGCCTGCCCGATGACCGCGTGTTGGTGTTGTCCGCCCGCGACGACATCCTCGCCATCCCCCGGCTCAACAGCAGCAACCAGCCCCTGTCGGTCGACGAGCGCGCCGAGGCCTTCCGCGACGCCCTGTTCGACAACCGCCGCCTCAACGAGGACGGGCACATCAAGCTCACCTTCCCCATCGCCCTGGGGCAGCTCTCGCCCCTCACCCGCAACCACAAGGTGTCGCGCATCGAGGTCGAGATGCTGGGCAACGACGCCGACGCGGTGGGCCGCGCGTACCTCCGCCAGGTCGGCACCGGGGTGGTGCGGGGCCTCGACGGGGAGAAGTCTTTCTTCGCGTTCCCGCGGCGCACCGCGGTCATCAACACGTTCTTCAACGGTGAGCGGGTGTTCGGCGAGGACGTGTACCAGTCGCGCCGGCTGCACGACCGGCCGCTGGCCAACACCGCCTGGGAGCTGTTGCTGAACTTCCGCGACGAGCCGGACAACCTCGACGTGGACGTGTCCTCGCTCTCCGACGTGCGGATCTACTTCTATTACACCGATTTCACCGCCTTCTGAGCGGGCCCGGGCGCCGGTCGCCCCCCCCGCGCGGCGGTGTTTCAGGGCGGGGCGCGGGGTTGATTCCGCCGGGCCTGGGGTAGACTCGAACCCGACGGAGGGTCCATGCACTTCAATGGCGTCGTGCGGCTGCTGATCATGTTGTCTTTCGCGGCGCTGGCCACGCTGCAGTCCTGCAGCTGCACCGAGTGTGTGGCCGACACCGACTGCGCCGACGGCCAGACCTGCGGGAGCGACGGCAGTTGTGCCGACGACGTGTGCGCGGCCTGCGTGGCCAACCAGCTGTGCGACGACAACGGCTGCGTCGAGGACTGCGAAGCGGATTTTATGTGGGACGGCGAAGCGTGCGTCGGGCTCGACGGGTGCAACGCGTGCGTCGTCGACAACCGCGAGTGCTTGAGTGAGCTGACCGGCGAGTGCGGCGATTGTGTGGCCGGGTACGACGAGGACGCCGCCGGCAGCTGCGTGCCCAGCGGCAACTGTGATCCGCCCCCCGCGGAGGGCACGCTGGTCGAGGTGTGCGCGGCCGAGGGGCGTGCGTGTGAAGTCATCGCCGACGGCGCGGACTGCGGCGATTGCCTCGACGGGTACTTGGCGGTGGGCGACGCGTGCGAAGAAGAGTTCTTGTGCGCCGACGGCAAAGCCGCCGAATGCCAGGACGAGTTCCGCACGTGCAGCGACGAGCCCAACGGCACCTGCGGCGACTGCCTGGCCGGGTACTTGCCCATCACCGACGACGACCCCAGCGACGGGTGCCGGGCGATCCAGACCTGCGCGGACCTCTCGTGCGACACGTTGTGCAACGAGGCGACCGACACCGCGGACGCGTTCTGCACCGAGGCGTGCACCGGCCCTGGGGGCAACCAGGGGATCGAGGACGCGACCGGGTTCTGCGTCGAGTGCGGCAGCTGTGACGGGCCGGGCGAAGACGGGCCGTACCTGTTGTCGCTGTACGCGGGCACGACCTGTGTGTGCCGAAGCGACCCCGGGTTTTATTATGACCCCGCGCTCAACGCCACGCAGCCTTGCGACGAGGACGGAGACGGGTGGGCCCGCAAAAGTGCACAGCTGGCGTACGAATCGCCCGACGCGGTCCTGCAAGCCACCTTCGCCTGCAACATCCGCGAGGTCAGCGCGTTCGAGCTGCGGTCTTGGGACGGCGACAGCCTGACCGTGGCCCAGGACCCCCCCGCGCCGTTGTTTGAAGAAGACCGCAACGACAGCCAAGCCTTGCTCAACAACGCCGCGCTCACCCCGTACGGCGGCCGCGCGCTCAAAGCCAACGAGCTGAACGGCCTGACCAAATACTGCGTCGGCTCGGGGGGCAAGGCCGACTACAACGCCAACGGCGTACCCGACGTCGACGAGCACCAGGGCATGACCTTGCCCGGGGGCGAGTCGATCCACACCCCGTTCATTGCCTATACATTTTTTGGCGAGCTTCACCGGGGCTGGTTCGACAACGGGACTTACATCATCGAGGAGAAGTCGCGTGACGCGGGGGCGAGCCCGGACCTGCAAGTCCCCATGAACCTCCCCGAGGATGGGTCGGGGGACGACACCTACTGGCGCCAATGTGTGGTGCTTGTCGACGCGGACTACGACGTGGTCACCGCCTCCGGCATCGAGCCGGTGACGATGGACTTCGCCTCCTTTGCCGAGCCGGATCCTTGGAGCGGAGAGATGGTGAAGGAAGGGTTCATCATGGCCCATCACTCGCAGTTCAAGTGTATGCGGGTGGTGGCCGACGCCACCCCGACGTCCCCCCGGCACTACATCACCGTCGGGCAGCTCCAGACCGCGGTGGCCAACGACGAGCTCGAGCTGCAAACGTGCGCCGCGCAGGGCACCGACGCGGCCCCCGACCAGTTCATCCCCGCGATCGATCCCAACCCGCGCCAGCCCGAGGTCACGTGTTTGCCCGGGGCGGACCCGGCCGGTCTGCCCCTCGACTCCGTGCGGTGGACGGTGGTCGAGTACCGCCACCCCAACACCTCCGATGCGTATACTTTGGGGTGCGTCAACGAGTGCAGCGCGTTCAAGCCCACCTGCGATGGCTACGACCCCGCCCATCCCGACATCGCCAAGTGTGAAGGCATCGCGTCCAACTACGGCCAGTTGACCTGCGGCTGCGCGACCAACTTCGGCGGGCCTGCCTGTGACGTGCCCTGTCCGGGCTTTGACCCCCGCCAGATGCCGGCCAACGCCGCCGGGCTGTACAACCACTTGTTCGTCGAGGAGGCGTACACCGTGGCGCCGCGCACCGGGTATTGGATGTGTGGCTCCCTCGCCACCACCGACACGCCGGTGTTGTCGGATGGCCAGGCGGGCGGCTACACGCTGCGGGGCGAAGTCCCGGCGATCGCCACCCCGCAAGAGCCGCTCACCGGCACCGACGCCAACGGCTTGCCCCTGGTGTTGAGCGGGTACGTCGCCCCCTGACTCGATCACGGGCAGTGCGCGCTGGTGCGAATCGCGCCGGCGCGCAAACGGCGCGACGTGTCACCGGGCTGAAATTTGCCTGAAGAGTTTTCAGCCCTGGCGCGACCTGTCAGGGTGAGCTGTCAGGCGCTTATAAATACTTAAAAATAAAAGACATTTTCCTCTTTGTTTCGGGTAGCTGAATTTCATCCTGTTTCAGGATTGTTCCGTTCAATCCCGCAGAACCATCGCCGACAACACCATTCGAGTTCGACACGGAAGTGGAGACGCGATGACGATGGTGCGGATGATGCTGTGTGGGATGTTGCCGATCGCCTTTGTGGCGGCGTGCGTCGACAACCACATCCCCGCGCAGCACGAAGCGACCGAGCGAGACGACGAAGCGATCGCCCCGCTCGCGCGGCAGGCGTTTGCGCCCGTGTCCAACGAGACCTACGCGCTGACCACGGTGACGGTCGACGAGCGAGGCACGGCCAACCGCCTCGCGATCATGCTCGACTTGGCCGACGCCGAAGATGACGCCGACCTCCCGGTGATGGTGCGCGCGGTTGACGCCGCGGGCACGGTGTTCGACTGGCAAGAGACCGAGGTGACGTTCGCCGAGGGCGGCCTGCGCACGCACCTGGTGACGTTCGATGCCGAGGTCGTGCAGGCGGACATCCGCATCGACGCGGAAGACCTGCTGCGGGTCCAGACCCTGAGCCCCGCGTTCTCCACCGTGCAGGAAGAGGACGCGGCCGAGCTCGGCGTGGCCGAGGCGGCCCAGAGCGAGGCCCCCCTCTCGTCGGCCCTGAGCGCCATCGGGGTGAAGCCGCGGTCGGCGTGGACCACCCTGGGGTCGGCCTGTACGTCCAATGACCCCAACAAGTACCGGATGGCGATCCACCACACCGTCACCCAGACCGGGTCGACCCAGGCCCAGTATGAAGCCAAGATGCGCCAGATGCGCAACTGGCACCGCGACCAGGGATGGTGTGACATTGGGTATCACTTCGTCATCACCGTCGACGGCACCATCTTTGAGGCCCGCCCGATCAAACACATCGGCGCACACGTGGCCTACTCCAACACCGGGAACATCGGCATCTCGTTCATGGGTTGTTTTCACCCCACCCAATGTGGCGCCGCCGGCGGTCCCCACCAGCCCACCGCGGCGATGATCAACGCGGCGGGCAAGCTGGTGAAGAAGCTGAGCGGCATCTACGGCATCGCCCGGACCTCGTCGAAGATCAAAGGCCACCGCCAGCACCCCAACGTGTCCAAGGCCTGTCCCGGCGACTACGTCATCAATCTGTTGCCGCAGATTCGCAACTGGAACGGCAACAGCGGACTGCCCGGGTTTTGCGCGGGCAAGACCGGCCACTGGTGCGTGGGCGACGACCTGGTCGAGTGCGACAGCGGCGACGAGGTCGAGCGCACCGACTGCGCCCACGGCTGCCAATCGATGCCCGCGGGCACCCCGGATCAGTGCAAAGCGCCGCCCGCCCCCACCACGTTTTGCAACGCCAACGGCGACAAGACCGGGACCTGGTGTGACGGCACCTGGCTGACGGTGTGCGACGACGGGGACCGGGTGTCGCGCACCAAGTGCGGCAACGGCTGCCAGTCGATGCCCTCGGGCACGCCCGACCAATGTGTACAGACCACGTTCTGCAACGCCGACGGCGACAAGACCGGGACGTGGTGTGACGGCGACTGGCTCACCGTGTGCGACGACGGCGACCGGGTCTCGCGCAACAAGTGCGACAACGGCTGCCAGTCGATGCCCGCGGGCACCCCCGACCAGTGTGTGTCCGTGACCTTCTGCAATGCCGATGGAGACAAGACCGGCACCTGGTGTGACGGCAAATGGCTCACGGTGTGCGACGACGGCGACCTCGTCTCGCGCAACAAGTGTCCGGTGGGCTGCCAGAGCATGCCCGCGGGCACGCCCGACCAATGTAAGGTCGACGACTTCTGCTACGCCGATGGCACCAAGACCGGTACGTGGTGCGACGGCAATGATCTGGTGATGTGCGACGGAGGTTCGCTGTCCTCGCGGACGACTTGTGCCCAAGGGTGCCAGTCGATGCCGCAAGGCACGCCCGATCAATGCAACTGATCTCTTGGGGAAGAGTGTGACCCCCCGTCCCGAATTCGCGGGACGGGGGGTCTTTTTTTGGGCGCGCTCCAGGCTCCGGTTCCGGTTCCGGTTCCGGTTCCGCGTCCGGTTCTGGTTCCGGCGCCGGGGCGCACCCTGACACCGTGGCTCGCGAACGCAACAGTTCGCCCGATGCTTCCGGGCCCGCGACCGGACCCGGAAGCGCGTCGATGACTAGCTGGTGGCGAGCTTGACCAAGGTGCCGATGATTTTGCCGAGCTGATCGGTCAACACCGGGTCGGCGGCGTCGAGCAGGCCCATCGCGTGCGCGACCTCCAAACACGCGAGCGTCTCGCGCGCTGAGCCAAGTGCGGTGTGGTACCGGGCCTGCCGCAGCTTGCCGCGTGAGTACATTCCTTCGGCGACATTGAGCGGCACCGACGTGGCCGCGCGACGCAGCTGACGGGCCAAGTCGGGGTCGGCACGTGCGAGCAATCTGCAGTACGGCGCAATGTCACGGCACATGTCGAGAGTGGTGGGATAGATTCGAAGCATCGAGGCAACCTCCGGTTGGGATTCACCATTCCCACCGCGCCGCGCGGAGGTGCGCTCAAGGGCGCGTCAGCGCCGAGCGAAGCGAGGGCACCCTTGAACGCGCCGAGCACGGCGGGACACTCAGAAACCCAGCCGGCTTTCCTTCCTCGCTCGTCCGCAGTCACCGAAATTGCTTGGCGGTTTGCTTCGCAAACGCGCGCTCCCGCTCCCTGGCTCTTCGGCGAGACGCCTTCGGCGCTCACCGAATGGCTTGGCGGTTTGCTTCGCAAACGCACGTTCCCGTTCCCTGGCTCTTCGGCGAGACGCCTTCGGCGCTCACCGAATGGCTTGGCGGTTTGCTTCGCAAACGCACGCTCCCGTTCCCGTTCCCGTTCCCGCTCCCGCTCCCGCTCCCGCTCCCCCTCACGGCTCCTTGCCGGCCTTCTTGCCGGCGGTGCGCCGCCGGTCCTCGTCCGCGTCGTGTTTGACCGTGGTCTTGACCGGCGCGGGCATCTCAAAGTGTTGGTAGTCCTTGACCGACCGCCAGTTGCCGCCCCAGGCAAACCCGCGGCGCACGAACGCTTCGGTGGCGGGGTCGGCCTTTTTCAGCAGGCCGGGCACGTCGGTGCGGGTGCGGTCGGCGAACTCTTGCCCATTCGGCGGCAGCACCTTGCCCTTGAGGATGTAGGGGTTGATGCGCGGGTTGAGGTCGATGGCGCGGCCGTACGAGTGCTTGGAGAACACGCCAGGCTTGCCGGTGACGTCGCGACAGTTGAACGACGAGGTGTTGTTGTCGGCCATCGATTTGTCGTCGTCGCCGCCGTAGGCCTCGATGGGGACCATTTTTTCGATCGGGTACTTGAGCTCAAAAAGGGCCTCAAAGGCGTCGACCACGTCGGGCGCGATGTCGTGGTGCACGACGAGCGTGCCGCGTTGGACGGCCCCGGTCATGTCCCAATACGTGAGGTGCACCACCCGCAAATCGGCGAGCGGCACCGGACAGCCGGCGTGAAAGCTCACCCCGGTCATCTTGGCCGCGCGGTCCTTCGAGACCGCATGCACGCTGCCCTCAAACATCGTCGGCGGGGCGCCCACAAGCCACCCCATCATCAGCACGGTCCACATGCCGCGCAGTCTACTTCTTCCCGGCGGGCTTTTCTGTCCCCAAAACGCGCGCGGCCCGGGCCAGCGCGTACTCAACGAAGTCGCTGGTGAGCGCGGGGATGCACTCGTTGATGCCGTCGCGCATGAGCTCTTCGCGCATCTTGTCGTCGAGCGCCTCCTCAAACCCGCCCCCGGCGGTGGCCGAGGCCTGCATGCGCAGCGCGTTTTGCGGCAGCTGCACCAATGTCATTTCACAGGTCACGGTGAGCACGTGCACCGGGCCTTGGGTGGCTTCGTTCACCGCGCGGATGGACAAGCGCACGCCATACCCGCTCTTGCGGACCTCGTCGTACACCTCGACCGGGAGTCGTTTTTGCGCGGTGATGCCGTCGCGCACCCCGTCGCCGAAGCGCTGCAGCAATGCCGGGGGGACCTTGCCGCTGGCGTCGACGGGGGGCGGCACCGAGACGGTGAGGGCGTTGGGGTCGCGGCCCGCGGCCTGCTTTTCCTTGGCTTCGAGCACGATGATCGCGCGCTCCACCGCACCGGCCACGAGGGGGGCGGGGTCGGTGTGGGCGCGCAGGGCGGCGAGGGCGGCGACGTCACCGAGGCGCTCGAGCCCTTCGGCCGCGGCCGCGCGGACCGCAGGGTCTTTGTCTTGCAGCAAAGGTTCGATCAGGGCGCGGGCGCCTTTGGGCTTGGCCTTCGCCACCGCCACGATCGCGGTGATGCGCACCCGCGGCTTGTTCGACGAGAGGGCGCGCCGCTGCGCTTTGGTCTGCGCGATGGCGGGAGATGTCACCAACGTGACCAGGAGGGCCCACCCCCAGAGATTGACACGGATGTCAAAGACGAATATTGACATAAATGTCAATCTCGGGAGCGTCATGTCACCGGCCAAGCCCAAAGCACGAACCAAAAAAGCGCCCCGTCGTGCGCGCCCCTCTCCATCGACACAAAAGGGCCGCTCGACCAGCGCCAAAGATGAGCGCAAAAAGGCGATCCTGCGGGCCGCGGTCAAGGTCTTCGCTGAGCAGGGCTATCACGGGTGCCGCATCTCCGACGTCGCCGACGAGGCGGGGGTCGCCTACGGCTTGGTCTATCACTATTTCGGCAACAAGGACGCGCTGCTCGGGGAGATCTTCGAGCAGAACTGGGGGTTCTTTCAGAAGGCCCTCGAGCAGATGGCCACCGAGGCGGGCACGCTCAAAGAGCAGCTGCGTCAGATCATCGACTTCATGCTCAACGCGTACGACATCGACCCCCACGCGGTGAAGGTGATGGTGGTGGAGTTCGGCAGATCGAACCGCATCGGCGACGCCCTCGACACCCCCGCGATGAGCAAGACCCTGAAGTTCATGCAGAAGATGTTCGAGGACGGGGCCGAGCGGGGCGAGCTGCGCGACGGCATCGATCCGCGGTCCGCGGTGCTCATCCTCGTCGGGGCGGTGGAGGTGATGCTCACCTCGCTGCTGCTGCACCAGAGCAAAGCCAAGCGTGACATCGCCGCGGCCAAGGCCCGCGAGACCCTGCACGCGATTTTTTCCCGGGGCATCGCCCTCGACAAAGAGGAGTCGTGATGGATTTTGCCTTCACCAAAGAGCAAATGGAACTGCACGAGGGGGCCAAGACGTTTGGCCGGCGGGAGGTGTTTGATTCCGTGCTCGAGCGCGACGCGGCCGCGAGCTGGAACCCCACGTTGTGGAAGAAGATGGGCGAGGCCGGTTTGCTCGGCGCGCCGATCCCCACCGCGTACGGCGGCACCGGGCTGAGCGCGGTGGAGACGTGTTTGGTCAAGGAAGGTTTTGCCGAGGGGGCCCAAGACGCGGGCTTGGCGTTGGCCTGGGGCGCGAGCACGATCTTGTGCGCGGTGCCGATCTGGAAGCTCGGCACCGAGGAGCAAAAGCAGAAGTACCTGCCGGGCATGTGTTCGGGCGAACAGGTGGGCGGCTTTTGTTTGTCCGAGCCCGGCTCGGGCTCCGACGCGGCGAGCATGAAGACGCGGGCGGAGAAAAAGGGCGACAAGTGGATCCTCAACGGGACCAAGATGTGGATCACCAACGGGCCCATCGGCGACCACTTCGTGGTCACCGCGGTGACCACCCCGGGGGCCAAGGCGATGGGCATCTCCACGTTTATTGTGGAGAGCGGCTTTCCCGGTTTCTCGGTGGGCCAAAAGATCGAAAAGATGGGCATGAAGACGTCCACGACGTCGGAGCTCATTTTTGAAGACTGTGAAGTCCCCGCCGAGAACCTCCTCGGCCAAGAGAACTTTGGCTTCATCGGCACCGCCAAGCTCATCTTGGGCTGGGAGCGTTCGTGTCTGCTCGCGCCCGGTCTCGGGGGCATGAAGGCGACCCTCGACCGGACCGTGCGCTATGCCCAAGAGCGCGAGCAGTTCGGCCGGCCCATCGGCGCCTTCCAAGCGGTGCGGCACACCATCGCGAACATGAAGATGCGCTACGAGCTGTCGCGCCAGGTCATTTACCGGGTGGCGTGGGCCCTCGACCTCGACGGGGACCCGCCCTTGGTGGACGCGGCGGTGGCCAAGGTGGTGACGTCCGAGGCCGGCCAGGCCAACGCCAAGGACGCGATCCAGATGCATGGGGGCAACGGCTACACCCCCGAGTACCACGTCGAGCGCAGCCTGCGCGACGCGATGCTGGGCAGCATCGGGGCGGGCACCAACGAAATCCAACGCAGCATCATTGCCCGGTCGATGCTCAATCTCGGCTTTTAGGGGGCGGTCATGGATCTTTCGCTGACCAAAGAACAAGAGCAGTTCGCGCAGACCTTCGAGAAGTTCTGCCAAGAACAAATCGCGCCCCGGGCGCAGGACATGGACCGCAGCGGTGAGCTGTCGCAGGACAACTGGCGCGCCCTCGTCGAGATGGGCTTTTTGGGCCTGCACTATCCCGAGAGCGTCGGCGGGGTGGGCGCGGACTGGGTGATGTGCGCCATGGCCGAAGAGAGCCTGGCCAAGGCCTGCGCGTCGACGTTTTTGTCCGCGGGGGCCTCGTCCGGCCTGTGCGGGGGGCCGATTTTCCACTTCGGGTCCGACGCGCAAAAGAAACGTTGGCTCACGCCGCTCATCCAGGGCGACATCGTGGGCTGCTTTGGGCTGACCGAGCCGGGGGCGGGCACCGACGCGGCCAGCATCCAGACGAGGGCCAAAAAGGCAGGCGACAAATTCGTGCTCAACGGCGAGAAGGCCTTGATCACCAACGCGCCCATCGCCGACGTGGCCTGCGTGATGGCGGTGACCGACCCCGACGCGGGGCCGGGCGGGGTGACGTGTTTTGTCGTCGACCTCTCGAAGAAGGGTGTGACCAAGACCGCGGCCTATCGCAAAATGGGACTGCGTGGCTCACCCACCGGCGGGTTGGTGTTCGAGGATGTCGAACTGAGCGCGGACGACGTGGTCGGGACCGAAGGCGCGGGCTTTATGCAAGCGATGATGACCCTCGAGTCGGGCCGCATCGGCATGAGCCACTTCGGCATCGGCATCGCCGAGGCCGCGATGGAAGCGTCGATGAGGTACGCGATGGAGCGCGAAGCCTTCGGCAAACCCATCGCCAAGAAGCAGGCGGTGCACTTCAAGATCGCGGACATGAAGATCGAGATCGACGCGGCCCGGCTCATGGCCCGGCGGGTGGCGTGGCTGAAGGCCACCGACCAGCCGTGTTCGGACTTGGCCTCGGTGAGCAAGCTGTACGCGACGGAGATGGCGGTGCGCGTCACCGACCTGGCGGTGCAAATTCACGGCGGGTGGGGCTACACCGACGACTACATCGTCGACCGGCTCTACCGCGACGCCCGGCTTGGGCCCATTGGCGAAGGCACCAGCGAGATCCAGCGCGAACTCATCGCCCGGGCCCTGCTCGACGGCGGCCAGGACGTGGCTTCGACCTGATTTTGCCCTCTACGGCCCGCGCAGATTGTGCAGAGGAACCGAACATGACCGACGACGCTGACATCATCCTGGTCACCGAGGACGCGCCCTTCGACAAACCGGGCGTGCGGCTCTTGACCTTGAATCGCCCCGAGCGGCGCAATGCCCTGTCCCCCGACCTCGTGGTCGCGCTCACCGAGGCCCTGTGGGCCGCGGACAAGGACAAGGACGTGCGCGCCGTCGTCATCACCGGCGCGGGGGAGAAGGCCTTCTGCGCGGGGGGCGACCTCGGCTCGGTCGCGGGCGAGGGCTTTTTGGGCATGCACGACGCCCGGCACGGTTTTGTCGACCTCTTGCGCGCGTTTCGCGACATCGGGACCCCCACGGTGTGCGCGGCCCAGGGCCACGCCCTCGGCGGCGGCTTCGGCATCTTGCTGTCCTGTGACCTCGCGGTGGCGGCCGAGGAGGCGACCTTCGGCACCCCCGAGGTCAAGCGCGGGCTGTTCCCGATGATGATCGCCCCCCTGGTGTACGAGGCCATGCCCCGTCGGGTGGCCCACGGCCTGGTGTTGCTCGGCGACCGGCTCACCGGCGCACAATGCGCGGACCTCTCGGTGGTCAACCGTGCGGTCCCGCAGGCCGACGTGCTCGAGACCGCGCTCGAGCTCGCGATGAAGCTCGCGGCCCTGTCCCCGTCGGTGCTCAGCCTCGGGCGCAAGGCGGTGTACCGCCAGTTCGACATGCCGTTTCACACCGCGGTCGACCACATGCACGGCCAGCTCACGCTCAACCTCCAGACCGAGGACGCGGCGGAGGGCGTGATGGCGTTCATGCAAAAACGAGAACCAAGCTGGACCGGCCGCTGAGCCGCCCGCAATGTCCCTGCCTTCCCCGAGGAGCGTGACGTGAGCGTCATCGAACAAAAAATCCAAGAACGCGACGAGAAGCTGGCCGAAGTCCTGAAAATGGGGGGCGAGGCCGCCATCGAAAAACAACACAGCCGGGGCAAGCTCACCGCCCGCGAACGCGTGGACCTGTTCTTTGATCAGGGCACGTTCACCGAGCTGATGGCGTTTGCCCACCACCAGTCCGAGTCCCCGATGATGCAGGGGCGGCAGACCCCCGCGGACGGCGTCGTCGTCGGGCACGGGCTGGTCGACGGCCGCCGGGTGTGCTGCATCGCCTACGACTTCACGGTGATGGCCGGCTCCATCGGCATGGTCACGGAGATGAAGTGCAACCGCATGCGTGAGTTTGCCCTCGAGCACCGGTGGCCGATGGTGTGGCTGCTCGATTCCGCCGGCGCGCGGGTGCAAGAGGCGGCCACCGCGATGTTCGCGGGGTCGGGCAAGATGTTCTACGACCAGGTGCAGATGAGCGGCACCATTCCGCAGGTGGCGGCGATGATGGGCCCCTGCGCGGCCGGCACCGCCTATGTGCCTGGATTGGCCGACTTTGTGCCCATGGTGAAAAAGACCTCGTCGATGTCCCTGGCGGGGCCGCCGTTGGTCAAGGCCGCCACCGGGGCGGACGTCACCGCCGAGGAGCTGGGCGGACCCAAGGTGCACTGCCGCGTGTCGGGGGTGGGCGACCTCGAGGTCAAAGACGACCAGGCCATGATCGACACGATCAAGACCTACCTTGGGTTTTTCCCGTCGCGGGCGGGGGAGCAACCGCCGCGCTACGAGACCAAGGACGTGCCTGAGCGCCCCCTCGAGGACGTGGCCAGCCTGGTGCCGGACAACACCCGCGCGCCCATGGACATGATGGGCGTGATTCGCCAGGTGCTCGACCACGACGGGCCCGTGCTCGAGCTCAAGCCGAAGTTTGGCCAAGCGATCTACACCGTGCTCGGCCGGCTCGACGGCCGCCCGGTGGGGGTGGTCGCGTCCAACAGCAAACACCTGGGCGGGGTCTTGACCAATGATCCTGCAGACAAGGCCGCGCGGTTCATTGAGCTGTGCGACGCGTTCAATATCCCGCTGGTGTTTTTGCAGGACGTGCCCGGCTTCATGGTCGGGGTCAAAACCGAGGCGGAGGGCATCATTCGCCACGGGGCCAAGATGCTGTTCGCGGTGAGCCGGGCCACGGTGCCGAAGCTCACCGTCGTCGTGCGCAAAGGGTATGGCGCCGGCTACTACGTGATGTGTGGCAAGGGCTACCGCCCCGACCTCATCGTGGCCTGGCCCAACGCGGAGATTTCGGTGATGGGGCCCGAGGGCGCGGTGAACATCGCGTTCCGCAAGCAGATCGAAGCCAGCTCCACCCCCGACGAGACCCGGGCCCAGCTGGTGGAAGCCTTTCGTGACCAATTGAGCCCCTACATCCCCGCGGCCTGGACGTACATCGACGACGTCATCGACCCCCGGCTCACCCGCCAATCGCTCATCGCCGGCCTCCACGCGGCCGAACACAAAAAGGTCGAGACCCCGCCGCGCAAACACGGCGTGATGCCGGTCTGAGGCTCTCCTCTATTTCGCCTTCCTCTCCCTTCTCGCATTCCTCTTCCCCTCGAGGCCCGTCATGACCCAACGCTACGAAGACAAAGTCATCGTCACCTGCGCCCTCACCGGCGTGCTCGCCAACCGCAAGCAATGCCCGGCCATCCCCTACACCCCCAAGGAGATCGCTCTCGATGCCGAGCGCGCCTACAACGCGGGCGCGACCTGCGTGCACATCCACGGGCGCGAGGACGACGGGGCCCCGTCGTGGCGGCTCGAGGTGTTCGAGGAGATCGCGGCCGAGACCCGGGCCCGCTGTCCCATCATCCTCAACTTCTCCACCGGCAGCATCGACGACGACACCTCGATGCAAGAGGCGATCATCAAGAAGGTGCGCCCCGAGATCGCGGCGCTCAACATGGGCACCATGAACTACGCGAAGTACAGCAAGACCCGCAAAGACTTCGTGTTCGACATGATCTTCCCCAACACCTTCACCAAGATCAAAAGCCTGCTCGCGACCATGAACGAGGCGGGGGTGAAGCCCGAGCTCGAGTGTTTTGACTCCGGGCACACCAATAGCATTTGGCCGCTCTACGACATGGGGCTGCTCAAAAAGCCCACCCAGTTTTCGTTCATCATGAACGTGCTCGGGGGCATTCCCCCGTCGGTGGAGGCGCTTCAGCTGCAGAAAAACCAGATCCCCGACGACGCCACCTGGGAGGTCATCGGCATCGGGCGGGTGCAGTGGCGCATGGTGGCCGCGGCGTTGGTGCTCGGGGGCAACATCCGCGTGGGCCTCGAGGACAACTTCTACATGCCCGACGGGAGCATGGCCGAAGGCAACGGCCCCCTGGTCGACAAAGCCGTGGCGTTGACGCGCGATTGTGGCCGAGAGCCGGCCACCATCGACGAGGCCCGCAAAATGTTGAACCTGATGTGACCATCGCCGGGCGGGCGCGGCATCGCTCAGCCCAGCTCGTCCCCGTCGACGATCGCCTGCACCACCTGGGCCGCGACATGGCCAGGGACCCCGGCCCGGCGCATCAAGCGCCGGACCTCGTCGAGGTCGTCGGCGTCCACCGCGTCCAAAAACGCGCGGTCTTCGCCGATGGCCGCGAGCAGCTCGAGCACCACGGTCCCCTCATTGACATTCATTTCTTGTTCTCCGTGACGAGCGGAGCACATTTTATCGAGCCTCCGCCATGAACGACCTTGGTACTAGCCGGTACCGGCTTTCGGCGGCCCTGACCAGAACGGTCAAGAATCGCCCCCCGCCCTCGGCTACGGTCTTTTTCATGGCCCAGACGATCGAAGACCTGCTCCCGTTGTTGGCGGACTTGAGCGCCGACCGGACCACCCGCCGGTCCCTGGCCGAGCTGGCCTCGTCCGCGGGGGTGTCGCCGTCGACCTTTCAGCGCGCCTTCGGGCGCTTGGTGCGCGAGAGCCCGAAGCAATACACCCGCCGGCTGCAGCTCGAGTGTGCGGCCCTGATGTTGCTGCAATCGGACGACAGCGTGCTCGACGTCGCGCTGCGCGCGGGGTTTGACAGCCATGAGGGCTTCACCCGGGCCTTCACCGCGCAGTTCGAGGCGCCGCCCAAACGGTTTCGCCGCCAGGCCCAGGCCGCCGGCCTCGACGCCGCCGCCCGCCATCTCGACCTGCTCGCCCACGTCGGCCCCTGCTTGTCACTGTTTCGCGTGTCCACAAAACCTCCCCCGGAGCCCCAGATGAACTACGACATCACCCAACAAGACCTCCCCGCCCAGACCTTCCTGTACATGGCCGGCCACTGTCCCCACGCCGACATCGCCGCGACGCTGGGCAAGCTCCTGCCCGGGGCTTTCCAGTACGCCATGAGCAATCACATTGCGTTGCAGGGGCCGCCCACCGCCGAATACGTCACCTGGGGCCCGGGCATGGTGGAGATGCACGCCGGGGTCGTGGTCGCGGCCGGCGCCACCCCCACCGGGGACGTGCGGGTCAAGACCTGGCCCGCGACCCGCGCGGCGGTGACCATCCACACCGGGCCCTACGACGGTCTGCCCGACGCGCACGCCGCGCTCGACGTGTACCTGCACCAACAGGGGCTCACCGCGGGGGGCCCGCCCCGCGAGGTCTACCTCACCGATCCCGGCGAAGTCCCCAATCCTGCTGACTGGAAAACCCAGGTGATCTGGCCGTTGGCCTAGTGTCCAGCGACGAGACGCCCGATCGGGCGCTCGTCGTGGCCCTGGCGAGCGCACACATCCATGATTTTGAGATGCGCTCTAGTCGTCGCCGAGCTTGCGGAGCTCTTGGTTGGCGTCTGCCCGTTTGGCCGGGACCCGCCCCTGCGCGCGGTAGATGCGCAACGAGGCGCGGGCGCGGTCGAGGTCCTGGTCGGCCAGCGCGCACTTGCCGTCGAACCAGCGCCACTCGACTTTCTGGTTCGGGTCGAGGACGCCGGCCTCCTTGGCCTTGTGCGCGGCCTGGGCACACTTGCCCCCGATGAACGCGCGGGTGGCTTCGAACAGGAGCTCCTTGGCGCGGACGGCATCGTCCCGCGCGACGTCGACGGGGTCGGGGGGCGTGAAGGTCTCGGGCGCCGCCACCGGTGGCGGGGCCGGGGGCGCGGGGGCCGGGTCCTTCGCGGCGGGGGCGGGACCGGTGGGCTCGACGCTGACCGCGGCCGCCACATCCGGCGCGTGGGCGGCGTCGCGCAGCAGGGCCATCACCGACCACGCGACGGCGATGCCCGCGGCGATGATGCCCACGGTGACCAAGGTCCCGGTCAGCGGACCGGTGCTTTTGTTTGCGACGTTCATGTGGTGCCCCCTGTGCGGCCACCAGGATAGCGCACCCACCGACGCGCGGTCAGGCCCGGGCGCGCACGCTCCCGCGCAAGCCCTGGGCCGGCACCACCGAGAGGCGCTGGCGCCGCGGGGTCTCGCGGGTGGGGTCGTGCAGGGCAAAGTCCCACCCTTTGCAGAGGGCATACAGTGTCATTTTGACCCCGTAGTGGCCGAAGGCATCGGCGATGCACTTGCGCATCCCGCCCCCGAAGGGAAAGTACTGCCGCCCGCCGAAGGTCCCGTCCAAGAACCGCTCGGGCCGGAACACATCGGGGTCCCCCCACGTGTCCTCGCGCCGGGCCGCGAGGTAGATGTTGGGGGCGAGCACGTCGGGGGCATCGAGGGTGTACTCGTCGAGCTGCAGCGGTTTGGCCAGTCGCCGGTAGTGCTCGGGCGGGGGCACCCAGCGCATCACCTCTTTGACCACCGCGTCGAGGTAGGGGAGCTGCAAGGCCTGGTCGGGGTCGTCGTCGCAGCCGTCGAGCTCTTCGCGCAGCCGGGCCTTGACCGCGGGGTGTTGCTCGAGGAGGAGCAGGCACCAGCTCACCACGTTGGCGCTGTTTTCGTGGCCGGTGGCGAGCAGGGTCAGGACCTCGTCGTGGGCCTCGGCGTCGGACAGGCCGGTGCCGTCGTCGCGCCGGGCCCGAAGCAGGATGCTCAAAATGTCACTGCTCTCGTCCCGGAGCCCGGCCCGGGTGCGTTCGATCAGGGGGTAGACGATGGCGTCCACCGCTTCTTTGGTGCGCAGCCACCGTCCCCAGGCGGTGAGCGGGCCCCAATCCTGTTGCAGGGCTTTGATGAACAAGAAGCGACCGCGGAACCGCTTGGCGCTCTGGGCGATGGCCTCGTGCAGGGTGCGGATGGTCTCCTCGTCGTCGAGACCGAACACGAGGCGGATCATCTCCTCGTGGGTGATCTCGGCCAGCCGCGGCAGCAACGGAAGGGTGGGTTGGTCCTCCCAGCGCCGGGCGTGACGGCGGGCGGTGTCGAAAATCGTGTGGGCGTAGGCGGTGAGGCGCAGGCCGCGAAAACACGGACCGATGAGTTGGCGGCGGCGTTTGTGGCGGTCCCCGTCGAGGACCACGATGCTGTTCGGCCCGAACACGGGCTCCATCAGGCTCCCCGTCCCCCGGCGCACGTCGTCGCCGGCCAGCCGGTGGGCGATCTCCACGTGCGCGGGGCGGTTGACGTGCACCATCGAGCCAAACCCGGGAACGGTGATCCGAAAGACGTCGCCGTAGCGGCGCTTGCACTCGTCATATAGGGCATAGGGGGTGGTGACGAAGCCCTTGACCGCGGCGGGGGACAGACCCGGGCCGGGGACCTTGGGCCCCATCCCGGTCAGCCTTGTTTGGCCGCGAAGCGGAATTTGGTGAAGCCGGCCTGTCCGCAGGTGCGCATCACCATCTTCAGGGTCTTGTAGGGCAGGCGGCGATCTGCCTGCACCAGGATCACGGGCAGCTCGTCTTCGTCCTCGTCCGCGCCCGGCTGGGCCCCGGCCTCCACCAGCTCCTGGAAGCGGTTGGTGAGGTCTTGGTACAGCGGCTTGACCCGGTCTTTTTTCTCGAGGATGTCGGTGGGTTTGAGCTGGCCGTTGTCGAGGCGCATGACCTCGATCTCGTTCACCGAGACGACCTCCAGGCCGACGACGAGGGAGATGAGGTCACCGGCCTCGGCCTTCATCGAAGACGATTCGGGAAGCTCGACGTGCTCGCCGGCTTCGAGGCGGTCCTCTTGCACCGACGCGCTGATCATCATGAAGAACAGCAGGTTCGCGTTGATGTCGATCAGCGGCGTGATGTTGAGCCGGGAGGCGAGCTTGGAGCGGCGACGGATGCCCATGGCTACTTCACCAACTCGGACAGCACCGGCCGGGTGAACAGCGGCACCCGTTTGTTGCGGTCGATGATCGACGGCATCTCGCGGCTCGCGTCCATGGTCGAGACGATGTCCTGAAACTCCACCCCGTCCTCGGGGAAGATCATGATCACCTTCACCTCAGGGGCCTTCTTTTTGATCTCCCAGAGCTCCTCGGTGAGCTTTTGGGTGTTGAGGCCCATGACCTCTTTTTCCACCTCTTCGCCCGCCTCGTTCTTCTCTTTGACCGTGGTGGGCTTGCGGCCGATGTTCTCGTTGATGTTGAGGCGGCTGGCGGTGCTGTTCTGCGGTTGGCCCGAAGCCTTCAGCACGTAGCCGTCGGCGGTGACCTCCACCGAGACGTTGACGCCATCTTTGGTGTCTACGCTTTGCCCCTTTTTGGCCACCGCGGGCACCGACGCGTTGAGCGTCTTGAGGGTCAAGAACGTCACCGTGGTCATCAAAAAGAACAGCATGATGCTGAAGATGTCGATCAACGCACTGAGGTTGAGCTCACCATCCTCATGGGCTCGACGTCGCAACATCCTTGCCGGCCTCGCTCAGCGACCCTGGCGGCGCGCCTGTTCGCGGTTGGCGCCGGCGAGGTGGGAACTGATCGACAACGAGATTTCGTCGATCTGGTCGAGAATGCGGTCCTGGCGGGTCTGAAACACCGTGGCCAAGAACGTCGCGGGGATGGCCACCAGCAGGCCGAGCGCGGTGGACTGCATGGCGATGGCGATGCCGTTGGCGAGGACCTCTTGCTTGGCCCCCGAGTCATTCATGCCGAGGCCCTCGAAGGCGTTGATCATCCCGATCACGGTGCCGATGAGGCCGAGCAGGGTGCCGAGGTTGCCGAGCATGTTGAGGTAGGCGGTGAGGCCGGTGATTTTCGGCATCGACTCCAGGGCGGACGCTTCCATCGCCCGGGTGACTTCCCGGTCGGAGGCGTTGGCTTTGAGCAGACCTTCGCGCGCGGCCCGGCAGACGGGGTGGGCCTGGTTGATCGAGGCGATCTTGAGCGCCTTGTTGATGTCGAGGTCCTTCAGGGCTTGTTCGAGTCCCCGTCGGAACGGCGGCACCTTGAGCCGGAACCGCACGTACAGGGTCACGATGCGTTCGATGGTGATGGCGATGACCGCCACGAGCGCGATGGACGTGAACCAGACAAAGACATTTCCGCTGGTGAACAGCTTCAGGAACATGCGGGCTCCCCCTTCGGTGCGCGTCGGAGCCTATCAGACCACGCCGCGCGCTTTGTCTTCCCGGGTCAGTCCTTTTTTCGTTTTTGTGGCCACTTCGGCTTTGAAGAAGCTGCGGCGGAAGAAGAGGTAGGTGGCCGGGGCCAGGAAGGTGGACGAGAACGCCCCCAGGACGATGCCCACCGACAGCACCGCGGCGAAGTTCTGCACGACGCCGCCGGCGAAGAAGAACAGCGCCATCGACGCGCACAATGTGGTCAACGTGGTGTTCACTGTGCGGCTGAAGGTGTCGTTGATGGCCTTGTTCACGAAGCTGCGCACCTGGTCGTCCGACAGGGGGGACTTGGGGTCATCGGGCATCGTCTCGCGGATGCGGTCGTAGATGACGATGGTGTTGTTGATCGAATACCCGACCACGGTGAGCAGGGCGGCCACGGAGGGCAGCTCGAACTCGAGTTGCACCAGGGGGAACACCGCGAGGGCGCCGAACGCGTCGTGCACCAGGGCGATGACCGCGCCGGGGGAGAAGAACACGTCGAAGCGGATGGCCACGTAGATGAGGATGAAGAACAGCGCGTAGAGCACGGCCAGGGCGCCGTCGGTCTGGAGCTGTTGGGCGACCTGGGCGTCGACAAACTCGACCCGGCGGATCTCGGTGGCGCCGAACTTCTCGGCCAGGGCGCGCTCGATGTCGGCCGACACCCCGCGGAAGTTGACCAGGTACTTGACCTTGCCTTGGTAGGGCTGCTCGCGGATGACCGCGCCTTCGGTGGTCTTCTCGGTCTCGCCCGCGCGCTTGGTGCGGCGGAGCTTCACCCCCGATTTCTCGTCGAGGAGCTGGGTGAGCAGGGCCTGTTGGGCGTCGAGCGCCTTGTCCATGGCGGACGCGGAGCCGTCTTCGGTCGCCGGCTCGCTGGTCGCGCCCTCGGCCGCGGTGACGGCCCAGCCCTTGGCCTGGGCTTTGGCGGTGACCGCCCCCCGGTCGAAGCCCTGCGCGCTGAGCGCGTCGAGGTCGTCGTCGGTGAGCACGGTGGCGAAGGCGGCGTCGACCCCGGCCTTGCGCGCGGTCAGGGCCGCGTCGATGGCCGCTTCGTCGGTGTTCTTTTGCGCCGGGGTCGCGGGTTGGGGTTCGGGCAGCCAGATGCTCACGCGGTCGCCCTCTTCGGCCGCGAACTCGATCTCCAGCGTGTCCGGGCCCGCGGCGTTGCCGCCCGCCAAGGCGCTCCACTTTTCGGTGACCGCCTTTTTCATGTTCTCGATGTTGGCGTCGGTGAGGCTGGACACGCGCTCGATGCGGATGAGCATCTCGTTGTCTTCGGCCGCGCCGAACTGCTGCACCTGCATCTTGTCAAAGCCCGCCGCGCCGATGGCTTGGCGCACTTGCTCGTCGGTGACGTGCTGGCTGAACTTGACCTGCATCTCGGTGCCGCCGGAGAAGTCGAGGCCGAAGGGGAACCCGCGCACGAGCATGGCCACGATGCAAATCACCGGCACCGCGGCGGCGATGGCCAGGGCGGTGGGGATTTTCCCGACGAAATCCCATTCGCTTTTCGGATCGAACAGAGTGAAGAATTTCATGATGGTGCTTCCTCAGACCGAGAGCTTTTCGGGGCCCTTCGACACGATCATGTCGAAGAAGATCCGCGTCACGAACACCGCGCTCACCACGGAGCTGATGGTGCCGATGAGCAAGGTGGTGGCGAAGTTCTGGATGGGGCCGGTGCCGAACTGCCAAAGCACGAAGCCGGCGATGAACGTGGTGACGTTGGCGTCGATGATCGCGGACAGGGCGTGGTCGTAGCCGGCGCCCACCGCCGAGCGCGGGGTCTTGCCCGCGCGCAGCTCTTCGCGAATCCGTTCGATGATGATGATGTTGGCGTCCACGGCCATGCCCACGGTGAGCAACAACCCGGCCAGGCCCGGCAATGTCACTGTGGCGCCGAGCCAGCTCATGGCCGCGGCCATGAACGCGAGGTTGAACACGATGCCGACGACGGAGATGACCCCGCCCAGCCGGTAGTAGAAGACCATGAACAGCAGCACGAGGATGCCGCCCCAGGCGAACGCCTTTTTGCCGTTCTCGACGGCGATCTTGCCCAAGGAGGGGCCGACGCTGCGCTCCTCGCGGAACTGCACCGGGGCGGGGAGGGCGCCGGACTTGAGCACCAGGGCGAGCTGCTGGGCGTCGCGCAGCATCTCGGTGGCGGTGCGGTTGCCGCCCATGGTGATCTGGGCCGAGCCGCCGGTGATCGCGGTCTGGATCACCGGGGCGCTGTCCACGATGTCCTCGAGCACGATGGCCATGCGGTTGCCGATGTTCTTGCCGGTGAGCTCACCGAACAGCTTGCCGCCGGCGGGGGAGAAGTCGAGACCCACCGCGGGGCGGGGCTGCTCGGCGGAGGCGGGCTGGACCCGGGCGTCGACGAGGTCGTCGCCGGTGATCTCGACCGCGCTCCGGAGCGTGTAGCTGCGCATCATCGCGTCCTGGCCCGGCTTGGGCGGAATCTTGCCGTACTTCACGACCAGGCCAGAGGGGACCTTGCCCTTGAGGTATTCCTGGAGGTCCTGGAGATTCTTCTCCGGGAAGTACATGTAAATGTCATTGCCGAAGCCGCCGTCGGGCTTTTGGAAGCCGCTTTGTTCGACGGTGGCCCAGGCGGGGAAGCCGGGCTGGCCTTTGAGCTGGACGAGGAAGTCGGTGTCGTCGTCGCACATTTGGAACTCGAGCTGGGCGGTGCGGCCGATGAGGCTCTTGGCTTCCTCGGGGTCGTCGTAGCCGGGGAGCTGGATTTGCACCTGGTCGTCGCCGCGCTTGGAGATGGACGGTTCGGTCACGCCCATCTTGTCGATGCGGTTGTTGATGGTCTTGATCGTCTGGTCGACGGCCTCTTTTTTGAGCTGGTTGGCGTAGTCGGGGTGAACCCGGAACGTGACCGTCAGCCCGTCTTCCTCGACGATGGCGAGGTCACCGAAGTAGCCCTCGAAGATGTCGTTTTTGAAGGTGGTCTTGCCCGCGTCATCCTTGAACACCGCCACGATGCGGTCGCCGGGGTCCTCGTCGCGGAGGTGGTCGATGCGCTCAAAGCCGATGCTCTTGTCCTCGAGGGTGCTGCGCAGGCGGTTGGCCGAACGCCCCGCCCGGTCGGCGATGGCTTTTTCGAGGTCGACCCCGAGCACCATGTGGATGCCGCCCTGCAAGTCGAGCCCGGGGACAATGTGGCTGTCCGGCGCCCAGGAGGGCACGTATTTGTCAAACGCCCCTTTGTTGGCGCGCACTTCCGCGGTCTCTTCCTCGGACAGGCCGAAGTAGATCGCGGTGGGCACGATGAAATAGGCGCTGAGCGCCAGGAGCCCGAGGGCGATGAGAAGTCTGATGGGCCAGGTCTGGGACATGAATCACCACATGGATGCGTTGAAAAACAAGAACTCTGAGGGGTTGCACGCGCGACCGCGTGATGGGCTCCCGCCGAGGGGCGGGCCACATCAGGAGGCCGCCTCCTTCTTTTTGCGGCCTTTTTTGCCGGGCACCGCGACCTGGGTGTCGTCGGTGGCGCTGTCTTTGTCGTCGGCCGCGGCCTCGGCGTCGTCTTTGCCCTTGGCCGCATCGGCCTGGGCGCGGGCGCTGACCGCCGACTTCATGAACTTCACCCGGGTGCGGTCGGCGATGTCGACGGTGACCGTCTTTTCGCTCACCGCGTGGATGCGCCCGTACATGCCGCCGGAGAGGACGACTTCGTCACCGCGCTTGAGCGATGAGAGCAGCGTCTTGTGATCTTCTTGCTGGCGGCGTTGGGGGCGGATGACCAGGAACCACCAGATGAAGAACACGCCCACCAGCATCGGCAGGGAGGTCATCAGGCCGAGCCCTCCGCCACTTTGCGTGATGACCGCTTGTACGACCTCGCCCATCGGCGCGCCTCCCGGGGGCTGCGTGCCACAAACGCCCAAAAGTTCAGCGTTTTACCGTGGATTTGGCAGCCCAAAGTGCCAACCGGCGGGTCATACATGGGCAAGGGGGGCCGATCAAGGGCGCGTTTTGGCCGTTTTTCGCGGTTTGTCCTGGCCCGCGCGCGATCTCCGCATGCTCGATTTCGGGGGCGCCTGGTATGCTGCTATGTGTGAGTGCGCCGGACGGGGAGCAATGTGTCCGGCGGTCACCATGAAGGAGGCGCGCGATGTTTAAGCCTGAACTGCTGAAACCAGGACTGCGCGCGGGGGCGACCCCCCGCGGGGACTTCATCGATGACATCCGGATGGACCGGCGCGGGTTCGTGCTGCAGTCGGTCCGCGCCGGCACCGGGGCGACATTGGCGTCCGTGATCGGGTGCGACGGGGGCACCGGGGGGCCAGCCGACGGGACCTACGAAGCACCCTGGAGCAGCGCCGACTATCCCAATGGCGCGGACCCGGCGATCGAAACGCCGGTGGTGTACGCGGCCTACACCGACGACGCGGCCGTGCGCCTGTGGACCGAGGTGCTCGACACCGGCACGTTGACCCAGCACCCCCAACAACAAGACCACTACATCTCGGAGCTGCGCTTCACCGACCCATACGGGAACATCGTCGCGGGCCAACAGTTCAACTACCAGAACCAAGCCCGCCTCATCTCGACGACGATCTACCCACAAGACGTCGAGGCCGTGTACGTCTACAAGAACTGCTCCCAACACGGCTGGTGGCGCGAAGTCATCTCCATGGACAGCCTCAAGCTCGACCCCGTGGGCGACCTCCGCCGGCCCTTCACCGACCAAAAGCCGGGGCAGTGGGGCGACAAAATCCTCGTGCACGTTCCCGTGTTCGGCGTGCGGCCGGACGGCAAGCAGACCATCGAGGTCGGCGACCGGGCCCAGCAAAAACTCCACGAGATGATCCCCACCCACTACATCGGGACCGTGCTCGTGTTCGACGAGTACCACCAGCTCCGCGCGGGGGCGTCGGTGGACCCGGACTACAACCCCGAGCCGGTGATCGATTTTGATCCCATCGGGGGCACCCAGTACGTGCGGGTCGTGGCCTACTGCAACCTGCACAACTGGTGGGAAGCGGTCTACAAGCTCTACTAGCTCCCCGCGACGGGGCGCAGGCCCACCCCTTCACGGCTCGCAAGCCCGCCGAGTAATCAGGGGCGGCCAAACCTCGTTTGGCTTCAGCAACGCGAAGTGTTGCCACTTCGCACCCATGTCGCCGCCGACCCGCAGGGTTGGCTCTCCCAACGCGAAGCGTTCCCCTGCGCCACGGGGGCCGGACTAAATGTTACTGGAGGACGCCGCACCCGGTGAGCCGCCGCGTGGCCCACGCGCGGCACACCCGACGCGCCGCCGCCGTCGGTGGGCGAGCGGTGTGTGGGGGGCGGCAGGACGCGCGCAGATCGCTTGGCATTGTTTATGCGTCCAAAGGGTGGCGGAGGTGAAGATGCGGGTTGTGACGATCGTGGCGGTCATCGGGTTGGTCGGGGGCTGGGCGACAAGCGCGCAGGCCCACGAGGTAGGCGATCCTGCAAGCCGGGCAGCGGCGGAGGACGACCGGGCGGACGCCGCGTCGGGTCCCGGCTGGTCGGACGTCGGCTGGGCGGCGGGGTTGGGCGCGGCCGGGTTCGCCGGTGGGGCCGTGGTGGGGCTGCCGGTGGCGGCCGGGCTCCTGGCCCTGGGCGTGGCCGTCGGGGGCGCGGTGGGGCCGTGGGTGGTGCTGGCCGGGGTGGTGGCGCCGGTGTTGGTGGCGGGGGTCGGCACCGTGGTCACGGTGGTGGCGGGGGGGAAGGTGCTCTTTGACTGGAAGGGCCTGTGGTTGGCCACGACCGCGGGCGCCGCCCTGGGGGGCGCGTTGTGCGCCGGCCTGGCCGGCAGTGGCCTGGGGTACTTGGCCGCGGCGGTCTATCTCCTGTACGGGCTGACCGCGGTCAAACCACCCGGGGTGAGCTTGGCTTACGCGGCCCCGGTGCCGGTGATGGCGGCCCTGGTGGTGGTGCCGGCCGCGCTTTCGGGGGCGGCGGGTGCGGCGGCGGCCGCGGCAGGGGTCGGCGCGCTGTGGGTGGAGTGAGCGCGGCGGCGCGGCTCAGGCCGCGAACGCCCTGGTCTGCTCGTCGTAGAACGTGTCGTACCGGTCCTCGACAATGGCGGCGCGGGCCGCGCGCACCAGCTGCAGGTAGAAGCTGATGTTGTGCAGTGAGCCCAGCCGGAAAAAGAGCAGCTCGCCGGCCTTGAACAGGTGGTGCAAGTAGGCCCGGCTGAACGTGCGGCAGCAGTAGCAGTCACATTGGGGGTCGAGGGGGCGCGTGTCCTCTTTGTACTCGCTGCGTTTGATCGAGACCTTGCCCCCCGACGTGAACAGCGTGCCGTTGCGCGCGTTGCGCGTGGGCATCACACAGTCGAACATGTCCACCCCGCGCAAAATCCCGTCGAGCAGGTCCTGGGGCGTGCCCACCCCCATGAGGTAGCGCGGCTTGTCCTCGGGCATCACCGCGCAGGTGGTGTCGAGGATGCGCATCATGTCCGCCTTGTCCTCGCCCACGCTCAGCCCGCCGATGGCGTAGCCGAACAGGTCCGTCGAGCAGATGTCCTGGGCGTGCGCCTCCCGCAGGTCGTCGTAGATGCCGCCCTGGATGATGCCGAACAGGCGCGAGGCGTCCCGGTCCATGGCTTGGATGCACCGGCGCAACCAGGCGGAGGTTCGGTCCATGGCGTGCTGCACGGTGTCTCTATCGGACTGACCGGGCGGGCACTGGTCGAAGGCCATGATGATGTCGGGCCCGATGCACATCTGGATGTGCATCGAGTCCTCGGGGGTCATGCGGTGGGTGCTCCCGTCGAGGTGGCTCTTGAACGTGACCCCTTCGTCGTCGATGCGCACCAGCGGGCCGGTGTGGCCGGTCTTTTTCGAGTCCCCGCGGGCTTGGCCCGAGGCGAGGGAAAACACCTGAAAGCCGCCGCTGTCGGTGAGCAGCGGCCGGTCCCATTGCATAAATGTGTGCAGCCCGCCCAGGCGGGCGAGGCGTTCGGCCCCGGGGCGCAACATCAGGTGGTAGGTGTTGCCGAGCACGATGTGGGCGCCGGCCGCGCGCAGGTCGTCGGGGCCGAGGGACTTGACCGAGCCCACCGTGCCCACGGGCATAAAGATGGGCGTGGGCACGACGCCGTGCGGGGTGGTGAGGGTCGCGGCCCGGGCGCGGCCCGAGGTGGCGTCGACGGAGAACGCGAAGGTCACGGGCGGTCCTCGGCCCGGGGTTCGAGAAAACTCGCGTCCCCGTACGAGTAGAACCGATAGCCGGCGTCCACCGCTTCTTGGTACGCGGCGAGCACACGCTCGGTGCCGGCGAACGCGCACACCAGGAGCAACAGGCTCGACTCGGGAAGATGGAAGTTGGTGATCAACGCGTCCACCGCGCGAAAGGTGTAGCCGGGGTAGATGTAGGCGTCGGTCAGGCCCTGGCCAGCCGCGAACCGGCCCTGGTCGTCGACGATGGTCTCGAGCACCCGGACCGAGGTCGTGCCCACGGCCACGATGCGCCCGCCCGCGGCCCGGGTGGCGTTGAGGGTCGCGGCCGCGGTGTCGTCAACGAGGTAGCGCTCTGGGTGCACCACGTGCTCGCGGATGTCGTCGGTGCGCACGGGCAAAAACGTGCCCGGCCCCACGTGCAGCGTCACCGTGGCCCGGTGCACGCCCCGGTGGCTGAGCTCCTCGAGGAGCGCGTGGGTAAAGTGCAACCCCGCGGTGGGCGCGGCCGCGGCCCCGACCTTGTCGGGGTGGGCGTAGACCGTCTGGTAGGTCTCGGCGTCTTTGTCGTCGGCGGGGCGCTCCAGGTACGGGGGGAGCGGCAGGTCGCCGAAGGTCTGGGCGTAGGCGAACACATCGCCTTCGAAGCGCACCCGGTAGGCGCCGGGCTCGCCCGGTTGCCGACCCAACACGGTGCCGAACAATGGATCGGCATAGCCGGCGCGGACCTGGGCCCCGACGACGAGCCGGGTGCCTTCGCGCACCTTCTTGCCCGGGTTGAGCAGGCACACGGTGGTCCCGTCGGCCTCCGGCCGGCACAGCAACACCTCGACCTTGCCCCCGGTGCCGCCCTTCTCCGCGAACAGCCGGGCCCCCATCACCCGGGTGTCGTTGACCACCAAACAGTCCCCGGGCCGGAGCAGCTCGAGCACGTCGCGAAAGGTCCCGTGCCGGGGCCGGTCGTCGTCGGCGGTGAGCATGAGCAGGCGCGACTGGTCGCGCTCCGCCGCGGGGCGGCGGGCGATCTGGTCCGCGGGCAGGTCAAAGCGGTACGCGGCCTTGTCGAACGCGGGCCGGTCGGTCATGGGGCCTGGCTGTCCGATTTGATGATTGCAGAACTGTGCGTGATGGTGACGGTGGGGGCGAGCATCTTGGCCACCGAACAGTATTTTTCCATCGACAGGTCACAGGCCCGCTCGAGTTTGCCGAGGTCGAACGAGCCCTGGGCGGAGAAGTGCACATGGATGGTCTCGAACACCGCGGGGACCGCGTCTTTGCGCTGGCCGTCGACCTCGATGCGCAGGTCGTCGACGGTGTGCCGCCCCTTTTGCAGGATGAGCAACACGTCGACCGCGGCGCAGCCGGCGAGGCTCACGAGCACGTTCTCCATCGGGCGGAAGGCCGCGTCCTGTCCCCCCACATCCGCGGGCCCGTCGACGAAGGTGGTGTTGCCTCGCTCGTTTTTGGCCTCGAACAGCGCGGGCCCGACCTTGCGCAGCGCGACTTTCATGACCCGGACCCGCCAAACAAAGGAGAGCTCAAGTATCGGTCGCCCCGGTCACAGATGATGCAGACCACGAGACCCTCGTCGAGGTCTTCGCAGAGCTTTTGGGCCGCGACCACCGCCCCCCCCGACGAGACCCCGGCGAACACGCCCTGCTTCTGGGCCAAAAAACGCGCCATGTCCTCGGCTTCGTCCTGGCCCACGTCGATGATGGTGTCGACGCGCGCGGGCTCAAAAATCTCCGGCAGGTACTCTTTGGGCCAGCGGCGAATGCCGGGGATGCGGGAGCCGTCCTTGGGCTGCACGCCGACGATCTGGACCGCGTCGGATTGTTCCTTGAGGTAGCGGCTGGTGCCCATGATCGTGCCGGTGGTGCCCATCGACGACACGAAGTGGGTGACCTTCTGTTCGGTGTCACGCCAGATCTCGGGCCCGGTGCTCTCGTAGTGCGCGGTCCAGTTGTCCGCGTTGCCGAACTGGTTGAGCATCAGGTAGCCGGGCTCTTTGACCTTCTCGCGCACGTAATCGATGGCGCCTTCCATCGACTTGTCCGCGGGGGTGAGCGTGACCTTGGCCCCGAACGCCTCCATGGTCTGCACGCGCTCTTTGGTGCTGTTCTCGGGCATGACCAGCTCGATGTCGTAGCCCTCGATGGCCGCGATCATGGCCAGGGCGATGCCGGTGTTGCCCGACGTGGGCTCGATGATCTTGACCCCGGGCTTGAGCTCGCCGCGGGCCACCGCGCCCTTGATCATCCAGTAGGCGGCGCGGTCTTTGACGCTGCTGCCGGGGTTGTTGCCCTCGAGCTTGCCGTAGAGCTTGACCCCGGGCTTGTTCACCACGCGGTCGAGCTCGACGAGGGGGGTGTTGCCGATCTGGTCGGTGAGGCGGGTGGGGCGCAACATGCGGGCTCCGTCAGTCTGGGGTCTTCTCAGGGTTATGCCCATCTTCGTCCCGGGGGGCCACCCCCACCAGGACCGCGGCCGCGGGGAGCAGGGTCATCGACGCGAGCAGACACAAGGGCAGGCCGATGACCAACACCCACGCCATGCTCTCCATGCCGGTGTGGTCGGTGAACAGCAGGGTGCCGAAGCTGATCGACGTCGTGGCGGTGGTGAGCACGATGGCCTTGCCCACCTCGCTGGTGGCGCGGCCGGCGTCGGGCAGATCTTGCTCTTTGATGCGGTGCACGACGTGAATGCCGTCGTCCACCCCGAGCCCGATGATGAGCGGCACCACCAAGAAGGTCAGCACGTTGAAGGACAGGCCGGCCCAACACAAGATGCCAAAGGTGCACACCACGCCGAACACCACCGGCAGCAGCGCCACGAACACGTAGCGGGGGCGCTTGAGATCCACCGACAACACCACGACGACGAACAGCAGGATGCCGAGCAGCAGCGTCACCGCCCAGGGGCGCTCTTGGGCGAGCAGGGCCTCGAGCACCGCGGGCACCCCGGTGGCCTGCACGTGCACGCCCTCGGCCTTGATGCGCACCCCTTCGATCTGCCGGGCGTCGAGGGTGGGCACGGCCGGATACGCGTACACGATGAATTGGCCGCCAGGGCCGACCAGCCGGGACCGCATCTGGAGGGGGACGTCGTCGGGGCCCGGGGGCCCGGCCGCGGCCGCCAGTTGCAGGGTCTGGAGCGCGCCGATGGCCTGTTTCAACGTCTCCTGCTCGCTTTCTGTGGAGAGCGGGAGCAGCGCCTCGTAGGTCACGAGCTGGGCCTTGATGTCGGCTTGGGCGTCGTCGAGGGCGCGCTTGCGGTCGGCCACGTCCGCGGGCAAAAGCGCGGCCATGCTCTCGACCCGGGAGAAGGTCTTGTCCGCCTGGAACTTCTCGGTGACCGCGCGGGCCTCGTCGAGGGTGGGCACGGCCACGAACCAGGGGCCCCCGTTGAGCCCAAACAGCGCTTGCACGCGATCGATGGCTTTGACCGCGGGCACGTCCCGGTTGAACACCTTCTCGAGGTCGAGCTCGACGGAGAAGCGGGGCAGGCCGGCCAGGCACACGCCCACCACCAGCAACGACGCCGCCACCGTGGCCCAGGGACGGCGGGTGGCCCAATGGGTGAGCACGTCGACGGGCCGAAAGGACAGGGCGATGGGGGGCTCGTCGACCCCGGTCTGGTTGCGGGCGAGCAACGTCCACAACGCGGGCAGCAGGGTGAACATCAACACCAAGCACAAGGTCAAGCCCACGGCCCCGGACACCCCGAGGTGCAGCGCGGTGGGGTCGGGGGCGGTCGCCACCAATGCAAATGCACCCGCGGTGGTCAGGCCCCCGGCGACGACCCCCCGGCCGGTGCCCACCAAGGTGGTGCGCACCGCGTCTTCAAAGCTCGCCCCCCGCGCCCGCTCGTCGCGCAGCCGGACCAACAGGTGCAGGGCAAAGTCGACCCCCAGGCCGAACACCATGACCCCGAAGAACGACTCCAGCACCGTCAAGGTGCCCAACATCGTGCCCACCAACCCCAGGGTGGCGAACAGCGCGAGCACCATGGGCAGGGCCACGACCATCAGCCGAATCCACCGCCGCTCGACGACGCGGAACAGCAGCAACACCAGCAGGAGGCTGATCGGGGTCAAGAGCTGGACCCGGCCGAGGGTGTTCTTTTGGTCTTGCGCCGCGATCGCGGGCAGGCCGGCAAACTCCGCCGACACCCCCGCGGCCTCGGCCACCGCCGTCACCCGGTCCTCGAGGGTGTAGTACGCATCGCCGCCCAGGCTCTCGGACAGCGGGTCCTTGTCCATCTCGATGAGCAGCAGGCGCGCCCCTCGCGGCTTGAGCCGGCGCGCCTCTTGGCGTTGCGCGTCGAGGGCTTTCTCCAAGCGCTGGACCGCGGCGGTGTCCTCGGCCCGGGTGGCGAGGGCCAACCAATCGTCGAACACCGCCCGGTCGACGAGATAGGGCGCGTTTTTGTCGATCCAGTCCCAGGGGAGATCGGACTGCACCCGCTTGATGTGCGGGGCGCCCTCGAGGGCCTGGTGGACGTCGTGGGCCACCTGGTCGAGCTTGTCTTCGTCCCCCTCGAGCAACACCGGGAGAAAGCCGCCCATCTCCAGGCGGGCCACGGTCTCGAGGTAGCGGGCGATGTGCGGCTCTTTGCGGTTGAGGATGCCGACGAAGCTGAGGTCGACGGGCACGGTCAACGAGACCAAGGCCAACACCGCGCAGGGCAACGTAAAGCCCAGGGCCACCGCCACCGGGTGACGGTGGGCGAGGCGCGCGCTGGTCTCGAGCAGCCGGTTGATCATGGGGTGGCGGGGGCGCACGCCGGGGGCGGGGCGGCGGCGGTGCCGTGGGGACGAAGGCGGGTGGGTTGTGCGGGGTCGACGGGGGCGTAGCGGGCCCCGTCGTGCCACTGGTCGGCGGCGGCTTCGGCGGTGACGAAGTCACGGACGCTGGATTGTTCGGTGGGGGGCGTCTCGCCGAGGGCGCGGACGTCGGGCTTGCCGCTGGGGAAGTACCCGTCGCCGCCGCCCGCGAGGTAGGCGAGGGTGGCGACGGCGATGGGCGCGTCGGGGGTGAGGAGCTTGCCTTCGCGCACGATGTCGACGGGGGCCCCGGAGGTGAGGGTCACGACGAGGTCGACGATGTGCGTGCCGGGGCATTGCACCTTCTCGATGCGGCCGTCTTTGACCACGTGGGTCTGGTTGAGACCTTGGGGGTCGTAGGTGAGCCGCACCGAGTCGCTCACCTGGGGGAACTGCCCGCGGGTTTGGCCCACTTCGATCAGGGCCGCCTCCAACGTGTCGCGCAGGCCCCGGTGGGTGGTCATTGCGACAACGATGGGATTGTCGAACCGAAACGCAGAGCGCAGATCGAGTTCGCGGATGGCGCCGCCCTGCCGCTCGAAGCTGTGTTTGTCCACCGAGCCGATGGGGGCGCGGATGCCGCCCCCGTTGCGCACCGCGAGGGGGATGTTGATGTCGGGGGCGGCCTTCTGCGCGGCCCAGAGCATGGCGTCGGCGCTGAGGTTGCCGAGGTTGGTCTCGTGGTTGCGGACCGCCTCGCGGGTGCCGTCGAGGAAGTGGGCGCTTTGGGCCAAGGGTTCCATCAGGGGGGCGAGGGTATTTTGCACGTCGAGCTCGAGGGCCGCGGCGTCGGCCACCGGGGCCGCGGACAGCTCGGCCACGCTGGTGTCGTCGATGGGGACCGGTCGGCTGTTGTTGGCCTCGAACCCGGTGAGCACGCCTTTGTCATCGAATCCGGCCACGAGTTGGCCGAGGTAGCGGTATTGGCCGTCGGTGGCCACCACCAACACGGGGTTGCCGTCCTGGGCCTGGGCGATGAGCGGGAAACAGGAGTCGACGTGGTCCGCGCACAATGGATCTGGATCGTGCTGGGGCAGCAACCGGTCGTCGGCGTCGGCCAGGCGGTGGTCGCCCCCGCCGGACACGATGATGTCCACCCCGGTCAGGGATTTGGCGAGCTCGAGGTCGATGCGCACGTTTTGCATGTGGCTGAGCAACACCACGATGCGCGCGCCCTGGGCGGTGACCTGCGCGGTGGCGGCCTGGATGCGGGCCACGACCCCGGCCCGGTCGTCGGGCACGGCGATGTCGTCGCTGATTTTGCTCAGCCGGCGGAGCTGTTCGGTGGTGGCCCCGACCACGCCCACGGTGAGACCGCTGCAGGCCTTTTTGCCGTCGGGGCCCGCGGTCAAGTCCCCCCCCGCGCAGGCCAGGCCCCAGGGGAGGATGTGGCCTTTGTGGTCGGCGAGCCACGGGCTGTGCGCCGCGGGGTCGGCCACGTAGAGGCTGGCCAGCGCGCCCCCGCGCACGTCGATGGTCGACGACAAATACGTGAACTGTGCCGCCTTCACCATGCCGGCGAGAAAACTCTCGCCGAGGTCAAACTCGTGGTTGCCGAGGGCGGACGCCTCGATGCCGAGGCTGTTGTTGGCCGCGGCCACCGCGTTCTGGCCGCCGCTGTCGACGGACAGCTCGGGGGCGGGCATGTACATGTCGCCCCCGGACAGGCCCAGCGTGGGCACCCCCCGGCGGGCCCGGAGGGCTTTGAGCAAGGCACTCGTCCGGGCGATGCCCCCGTACATGCCCCCTTCGGCGGTGCCGTGGGGGAGCAGGTCGCTCTCGGGGTCGCTCAGCGACAACACCCGGAGGGTGTCGACGCTGGCCCGGGGCGAGAACCAGCCCTCGGGCCGCGGTTTGTCCGCTTTGCCGTCGGAGGCGCAGGCGCCGCCGACGAGGGTTGTGCACATCGCGAGCAGCGCGAAAAAGCGCGCCGGTTGGGCCAAGGTTGTTCGCGCCATGGATGCCCCTTCGCGCCCCCGCTGGGCGAGGTCAATACATGCGGGTCAGGACCGCGCCGGGATAGTAGTTCTCGAGAATCTTGTCGTAGGGGGTGCCCGCTTCGGCGAAACCCCGCGCCCCCCATTGGCACATGCCCACCCCGTGGCCCGCGCCGCGCCCGACGAAATGAAACCCCGCGCGGGTCTTTTGGATGCTGTCGATCTGGGTCGACCACAGCTTGGTGTAGCCGACGAGCCGCCGCAGGTCGCCGCCGGTGATGGTGCGCGACTTGCCGGGCCCCGCGACCTTGACCTTGGCCACCCGGCCGGTCTTGGTTCGTGTCACGACGACGACGTCGGTGACGCGTTCACCGAGCACGTGGCCCATCGCCTTGGTCATGTCGTCGGCGCTCACGTCCGCGGACCACTTGTACCGGGGGGCGGCGTTGCATTTGCGACACGGGCTGCCCGGCAGGTAGGGCAGGGCGTTGCCCCACCCCGCGCGGGCGCTCTCGGTCCGCCCGCCGCACGCGGCGTGGAAGTACGCCTGCACCGGCCGCCGGGCGTGGGTCATCACAATGCCCCTGGTTTGTTCGGCCGCGGTCCGGGCCAAATCGCTCTCGCGCTGCTTGCCATGATAGACTTGGTCGAGGACGGTGGACTCCATGTGGTAGGGCAGCTCCAGGCGCCGGTACTTCTGCCACACCGCGTAGGTGCGGGCGGCCACCGCCTGGGCCTTGAGCGCTTCGAGCGGCCACTTGTGCGGGAGCTCGCTGCTCACAATGCCCACCACGTACGTCTCCAGCGGCAGGGGGTGCACGACCAAGAGCTCGGCCCGCCCGCGGAACGAGCGGTGGCTGACCTCGAGCTCGCGCCGGTAGGTGTGGCCGCGCAGGGTCAGATCCCCGGTGGACCGAATGCGCAACAAGTCGGTGTCGACCGGCTTGCCCCCGACGAGAATCCCGCGTTTGGTCGGCGCCAACACCAACGGGCCGTGCGGGTGCAGCCGGGTGCCGTCCCCGGTCTCGACGGACAGGCCCGGGCCCGCGATGGACATCGCCGAGCGGAACCGCCCCACCGCGATGCGCACCATTTGTTCGGCCTCGGCGGGCGCCGCCCCGACGAGGGCCACGAGCAAAACCCACCCCATCAGGTCCGGCCGTACACGCATGCCGCGGAGTCTACGACACATCATTCGCCCCGGTGCTGGTTTTGCCTGAGCCCAAACGGGTGTATGCGGGGCGCACATCCTCAAGAGGCCCCCGATGCGATACAGCCAGCTGCTGGTTCCCACCGTCAAAGAAACCCCCGCCGACGCCCAGGTCGTGAGCCACCGGTTGATGGTCCGCGCGGGCATGATCCGCAAGGTCGCGGCCGGGGTGTACAACTTCCTGCCCCTCGGGTGGCGGGTGCTGCAAAAAGTCTCCGCCATCGTGCGCGAAGAGATGAACCGCGCCGGGGCCCAAGAGCTGCTCATGCCCGCGGTCCAGCCTGCCGAGCTGTGGCAAGAGTCTGGCCGATGGCAACAATACGGGCCGGAGCTCCTGCGCTTTTCCGATCGCAAGGGCGCGGCGTTCTGCATCGGGCCCACCCACGAGGAGGTCATCACCGCCCTCGTGCGCGACGAGGTGAAGAGCTACAAACAGCTCCCGCTCAACCTCTACCAAATCCAGACCAAGTTCCGGGACGAGATTCGCCCCCGCTTTGGGCTGATGCGGGGACGCGAGTTCATCATGAAGGACGCGTACTCCTTCGACGTCGACGAGGACGGGGCGGGCAAAAGCTACGACGCGATGTTCGACGCGTACAATCGCATTTTCAAGCGCTGCGGCCTGACCTTCCGCCCGGTGGAGGCCGACACCGGCGCCATCGGGGGCAACCGCAGCCACGAGTTCCAGGTGTTGGCCGAGACCGGCGAGGACGCCATCGTGCACTGTGACGCGTGCGGTTACGCCGCCAACGTCGAGCTCGCCGCAATCAAAGCCCCGCCCGTCGAGGAGAAGCAGCCCCCGGGCCCGGCCGAGCAGGTGGCGACGCCGGGCAAAAAGACCATCGAAGACGTGGCCGGCTTCCTCGGGGTCGAGCTGTCGCAGGTGATCAAGGCGGTGCTGTTCGTTGTCGACGAGGACACCGACGACGAGCGGTCGGTGGTGGCCCTGTGCCGGGGCGATCACGACGTGGCCGAGGCCAAGGTCAAGCGCGCCCTCGGCGCGAAGAGCATCCGCCTGATGAACGAAGACGAGGTCCAGACCCGCACCGGGGCCCCCGCGGGCTACGTGGGCCCCACCAAGCTGAGCGACGGCGTGGTCGTCGTCATGGACCCCGCGTTGCAAGGCGCGGTGGGCATGGTGGCGGGCGCCGGGGTGTCGGACGCCCACCTCGTGCAGGTGGCGGCCGGCCGGGACATTGAGGCCACCGTGGCCGACATCCGCACCGCCCAAGCCGGCGATGCCTGCGGCCGGTGTGGCCAGCCCTTGGGCGCCGCCCGGGGCATCGAGGTGGGGCATGTGTTTTTCCTCGGGACCAAATACTCCGAGGCGATGGGGGCCACGGTGCTCGACGAGCAGGGCAAGGCCCGCCCCCTGGTGATGGGGTGCTATGGCATTGGGGTCTCGCGCACCGCCGCCGCCGCCATCGAACAGAACCACGACGACAACGGCATCATCTGGCCCATCCCCATCGCCCCCTTCGAGGCCACGGTGCTGGCCTTGGGCAAAGAGCCCGAGGTGCTGGCCGCGGCGGAGAAGGTGTATCTCGGCCTGCGCGAGCAGGGCGTGGACGTGCTGTTCGACGACCGGCCCGAACGTCCGGGTTCGAAATTCAAAGACCACGATCTCATCGGCATCCCCGTGCGGGTGGCGGTGGGCGGTCGCGGCCTGAAAGAGGGCGTGGTCGAGCTCAAGACCCGGGCCGAGGGGCGCGACGACGTCCGGCAGGTCCCGGTGGCCGAGGCGGTGGACAAAACCGCGGCGCTGGTCCGGGAGGCCTACGACGCGCTTTCGGGGGATTCGTGACCAGCGGTTCGGGAGAGGGGGCCCCCGCGTTCAGTTGGCCGCGGTTGATGGTCGGTGCGGGCGGGGTGCAGCCCGACGACGCGGCCGCGGTGGAGCGGCTGTCGAAGCTGTCCGCGGACGCGTTCGGGCTGCGCGCGTGTTCAGACGCGCTGTTGGTCGCGGTGGGCGAGGACCCCGGCGCGTTCGCGGTGGTCAGCCTCGAGTTTGTGTCCGTGATCGAGCTGGTGACGATCATCGTGGGGGGCGGGTTGTCCGGTGCCCTCGAGGTGCAGACCGACGGCCGGTGGCGCCGGCTGTTTTTCGACAAAGGGGCCTACGTGGGCGCGTCGAGCACGCACAAGAGCGATTGGCTCGGCGAGGTCTTGTGGCGGGAAGGCACCATCGCCCTCGACCAGTTCATGATCGCGTCGGAGTACGTGACCCCCCAAAAGCGCCTCGGCCGCTGCCTCATCGAGCTGGGCTACGTCGCCCCCGGGCAGCTCCGGGCCGGTCTTCGCCGCCAAGCCCGGGCGGTGTTCCTCGAGGCGTGCCTGACCAAACGCGGCCTGGCGATGTTCGCCCCCGGCGAGCGCAACACCAACCCGGTGATGCTGCTGCGCGACGCGGACAAGCTCATCGACGAGGCCGTGCGCACCATCGACGCCTGCGAGCGCCGCGAGCAACAGGTCGGTGACCTCGACCAACCGTGCGAGGCGGTGGTGCCCGCCCCCGCGGGTGTGCTCACCCCCAACGAGCAGGCCATGGTCCAGCTCGTGACGTCGGCCAAGCGCACCAAGACGCTCACCCGGCGCCAGGTGATCGAAAAGTCCGGCCTCGGCACCGTGCTCGGCCTGGAAGCATTGGCCAACCTCGTTTCCCGCGGGCATTTCGTCGAGGTCGAGGCCGAGGCCGAGGAGGCCGCGCCCGCTCGCCCGCCCCGGCTCGAGCGGTTGGTCAGCGCGATCAACCACGTCTGGGCCGCGCTCGACGCCACCGGCTTTGGCATCGGGGACGAAATCATGAGCTTCGTGAACGACCCCCCCGAGGACGTGGCCGAAGCGCTCAGCTCGATCACCCTCGACGGCCCCCTCGATGCCGCCGCGCTGCGCGACCAAGCCCAGTTCACCGACGGGGGCGCGCCCGCGCTGGAGCGGGGGCTCGAGGTGTTGCTCGACTTCGCGCTGTTCGAGGCGCGCGATTACCTGCCCGAGGACGCCACCCGGGAGCTGCACCGCCAGGTTCATCTCCTCGACGTGATCCCGATGTGAGGCCTGGTATCCTTGGCGCATGTGGCGTGGACTCGGTCCCTGGCTGGCGTGTTTGCCCGTGCTCGGCGCGGCCTGTGATGGCGGGCCCGCGCCCCGGACCGAGGCGGTGTTGGTCGCGGACATGGCCGCCTGGGCGCCGGTCGGGGTCGACGACGCGGGCCCGTTCACCGACGTGACCACCACCACCTGCACCGGCGCGGGGGCGCGGTACGAAGACCCGGTGTTCGAGGTCAACACCGACGCGTGCGACGGCGGGACCTTCGCCCAGCCGATGCCCCACGCGCTGTACGACGACGAATACATCCACTTCGTGTTGTGGCACCAGCAGCTGCTGGCCGAGACCGCGGCCGAGGCGTACGTGGGCATCGCCGTCGGCGACGACATCATCTGGGAGGTCACCGTGCCGATCCCCGCGACCGAGCAAGTGTACAAACCCTACGTGCCCGTCGGCCGCTTCGTGCCCCCGGGCGCCCGCGTGTCCGTGCACGTGCACAACCACGGCGAGAACTCCTACAAGTTTCTCGACTTCACCGCCGGCCCCGCCGCGGTGTTCCCCAACTTTGAGGAGGGCCGGTGACCGCGCGTGTTCGGGCCCTGGGCGGCACCCTGTGGTTGTCCCTCTTGCTCTTCGGCCAAGCCGGCCTGGCCCACCAAGGGCCCAACGCGGCCACCACCGTGTTCTTGCGCGACGGCGACCTGCTCGGGGGCGGCACGACGTGGGGCATCGTGCTCAAGGACGGCACCCAATGGCTCCGGGTGTGCGAGGAAGCGTTCGGCGAGGCGCCCACCTTTCACGCCCGGCTGGCGGACGGGCGCATCCTCCTCGGGGGGATCGGCGGCCTGTTCGAGACCAAGGACAAGGGGTGTTCGTACGCCCTGGTCGAGCCCGCCCTCGACGGACAACACGTGAGCTCGTTCTCGCTCGCGTCCGCGGTCCCCGACGTCGCCGCCCTCACCACCTCCAACGCGGTGGGGGACAGCGGGGTGTGGCTGTCCGGCGACGGGGGCCAGAGCTTTGCCCCCAGCTCGGTTTCATACAACAACATTGTGTTCGACGCGGTGCGGCTCGATGCCTCGGGGTCGTTCTTTTTCGCCACCGGGTACAATGCCTCTGCAGCCGCGTCGGTGGTGGCGTTCTCCGACGACCGCGGAGAGACCCACACCACGGTGGAGATGCCCGAGTACGCGCGGGTGCGGCTGCTCGCCATCGACGGAGACGAAGCGGTGGCCAGCGCCCTCCGGGTCAACGGGGGGAGCGCCTTGCTCCGGCTCTCCATGGATTTGGCGGTGGTGTCGGAGTCCGAGCCCTTCCTGCGCACGGTGTCGGCGTACGTGCGCGTGGGCGACGACGAGTACATCAGCATGAACGACAACGAGGTGTGGGTGTCCCGCGACGGGGCCCCCTTCGAGGAGATCGTGGGCGCGCCCTCCAACTGCCTGGTGTCGTCGCCGGTGGGGCCGCCGCTGTGGGCGTGTGGCCAGCTGCGCCACCTCGCGTATTTCTTTTCGCTCAACGAGGACGGGGCGTTCGACGCGCACGCCGGCTTCGGCGAAGTGGTCGAGCGCACCTGTCCCGCCGGGACGCCAGGCGCCGAATTCTGCGTCTACAACCTGCCCGACGCCGGCGTTGTCGTCGGGGACGACGCGGGGGTGGCGCGCGATGGGGGCCGGCCCGACCCCGGGGACGGCGGCGACGACTGCGGCTGCGCCACCGGCATCGATGGGGCGTCGGGGGGCGCGCTGGTCGCGTTGGCCGCGCTGTGCCGACGCCGCCGCCGGGCCCGGCGGCCTCAACTGTAGCGGTCGTTGCGCCAGGGGTAGCCGGTGTTGCTGTAGCCCCGCTCTTCCCAAAATCCGCGCCGGTCGGCGGTGAGCACCTCGAGGCGGCAGATCCACTTGGCCCCCTTCCACGCGTACAGCTGCGGGGTGATCATCCGGACCGGTCCGCCATGGTCCTTTTCCAGGGGTTGGCCGAGGGCGGTGTGGGCCAAGAGCACGTCGTCCTTGAGGGCCTCGACCAGGCTGACATTGGTCGTGTAGCCATCGGACCCGTGGCACATCAGGTGGGTCGCGTCGTCGCGGGGCCCGGCCACCGCGAGCACGTCCGACACCCGCACCCCGCGCCAGGGCACGTCGAGCTTTGACCAGGTCGTCACGCAGTGAAAGTCGCTCACGTCCTCGACCTGGGGCAGGGCCAGGAGCTGCTCGTAGGTGAGCGTGGCGGGGTGCTCCACCGCGCCATCGACGACGAGGCGGAACTGCGCCGGGCTCACGTCGGGTTTGATCCCCAAGTCGAGCACCGGCCACTTCTCGGTCACGGTCTGCCCGGGGGGCACCGCGGGCATGCCGTGTCGGTTCTCCGGCCCGGTGCCCATCGGCGCGGCGTCGGCCACCGACGGGGTCGCGGCCTGGGCCTGCTTGAACCGCGCCATCAGCTTCATCCGCGCGGCCACGATGCGATCTTGTTTGTCCTCGGACATGCCGTCCTCCCCGTGCATCTTTATCATCTACACTGGGTGCGATAGCCCCACCTGCCATGAGCCGTTTGCCCGTCGCCGATGGTCCCTTTTTCGCCCCCCGGGGGCGATTGGCCGCGTATTCGCTTCGGGTCAGCCTGCTGCAGCAATGCAACTTCAGTTGCCCGTACTGTCTGCCCGGCGCCGTCGCGCCCTACACCCCCAAGGCCGACTGGCTGCGGGCGGACGACTACGCCCGGCTCGCCCCCCTGTTCGCGGCCCGGGGGATCACAAAGGTCCGCTTCACCGGCGGCGAGCCCCTCCTGCGCGACGACTGCGCGGGGGTGGTGGCGGCCTTCCATGCCGCCATGCCCGGGGCCGACCTCGCCCTCACCACCAACGGCAGCCGCTTGGCCGGGGCCATGGGAGCGCTGCGCGCGGCCGGGCTCCGCCGGCTCACCGTGCACCTCGACACCCTGCGTGCCGACCGCTATCCACAGTTGATGGGTCCGGGCGACCTCGGGGCTGTGCTCGCCGCGCTCGGCGACGCCCGCGGCACCTTCGACGAGGTCAAGCTCAACACCGTGGTGCAGCGCGGGGTCAACGACGACGAAGTGCTCGACTTCCTCGACCTGTCCGCGCGCCTCGGGGTGCAGGTCCGCTTTATCGAACTGATGAACACCGGATCCGCCGACGGCTATGTGCACGACGTGTTCAAGGCCGGGGCCGAGATCGTGCGCGACGTGTCCCGCCAGCGCCGGGTGGAGCCCATCGGGCGCGCGGAGATGAGCGACCCGGCCACGCTGTTTCGCGTGGTGGACACGGGGGTGGTGTTCGGTCTGATCGCGTCGGACACCCAGCCGTTCTGCGCGGCCTGCGACCGGCTCCGGCTCACCGCCGACGGCCGGTTGCGCGGTTGTCTGTACCAAGCCGGGGGCGTGCCCCTCGGGAGCCTGCTCCGCTCGGGCGCGGACGACGCCCAGCTCGCGGCCTTGATCGACGTCGGGCTCGACGACAAGCGCAGCTATCACCCGTTGAGCGCGCCGGGCCGGGTGCCGTTCTCCATGGCCGACGTCGGCGGCTGAGCCCGCCGGCTATCGTTTTTGGGTCAGGGCCAAAAGCGTGCGAAGCACCGCCCGGGCGCCCCCGAAGCCGTTGTCGATGTTGACCACCGCGACCCCCGCCGCGCACGCGTTGAGCGCGGACAACAGCGGGCCGAACCCCGAGAGCGCCGCCCCGTAGCCCACCGACGTCGGGACCGCGATCACCGGCTGGGCAAAGAGCCCCCCCGCGACGGAGAAGAGCGCGCCGTCCATGCCCGCCACCACCAAGATCGCGTCCGCGGTCGCGACCTCGTCGTGCACGGCCAAGATCCGGTGCAACCCCGCCACCCCCACGTCGTAGTAGCGCACGAGCTCGACCTGGGCGAAGGCCAGCGTCTCGATCGCCTCCTCCGCCACCGGAATGTCACTGGTCCCGGCCGCGAGCACCGCGACCCTGCCCGCGAAGGGCCCGGCCTGGCCGAGACGAAAGGTGCGCGCGGCTTGGTGTGCGATCCCGTCGGGGAAGGCTTGGCACAAACTCTCGCGCATCTCCGGCGAACACCGCGTGACCAGCGCGCCTTGCCCCGCGCCCCGCAGCGTCTCGACGATGCGCACCACCTGGTCCGGGGTCTTGCCCTGGCCGAACACCGCCTCGGGCATGCCCTGTCGGCGGGCGCGCGCGACGTCGATGCGGGCGTACCCGTCCACGCTCGCGCCCGCGAGCTCGGCCGCGGCGTCGTCGACGGAGAGCGCCCCCGCGGCGAGGGCTTCGAGCACCGGGCGGAGGGTGTCGCTCATGACGCCGCCGGCCCTTGCAGCACCTCGAGCAGGCTGCCCGAGCGCAGCCCGAGCAGGTCGAGGGTCACGTAGGTGAAGCCCGCGGCCCGCACCGCCTCGGTGATGGCTTGGCGCTGTTCGAGCGCGGCGGAAAGCTGCGCCGGGCGCAGCTCGAGCCGGGCCACGTCCCCGTGGTGGCGCACCCGCAAAGGGCCGAAGCCCATCTCGACGAGGGCGCGCTCGGCCTGTTCGACCTGGGCGAGTTTTTGGGCGTCGACCTCAAGCCCGTACGCGATGCGCGAACTCAAACACGGCGAGGACGCGCGGTCGGCGTTGTCCAGTCCCAGCTGGGCGGCCAAGGCCCGGACCTCGGCTTTGCGCAGGCCCGCCTCGACGAGGGGGGAGCGCACCCGGTGGGTCTCGGCCGCGCGCAGCGACGGGCGGTGCCCGTCGAGGTCGTCGAGGTGGGTGCCGTCCAACACCGCGGCCAAGCCGCGGTCGTCGGCGAGGGCGCGCAGGGCGCCGTAGAGCTCGTCTTTGCAGTGAAAGCACCGGTCGGGTTGGTTGCGCCGGTACTCGGGCCGGGCGAGCTCGTCGGTGTCGATGAACTCGTGCGGGACGGCGTGGGCGGCCACGAACTGCTTGACCTCGTCGTGTTCGGCCGCGGGCAGCGACGCGGACACCCCGGTCACGGCGGCGACGCGGCCGGGCCCGAGCACCTCGAGGGCGAGCTTGGCCACCACCGAGCTGTCCACGCCCCCCGACAGCGCGATCACCGCCCCGTCGACGGCGCCGATGATGTCGCGCAGGCGATCGCGGGGGCTCATGATTCCTTTTTCTCGAGCACGCCGAGGGCGGTGGCCCGCCGCCAGAAGGTGCTCTTGGACATGCCCAGGGCCTTGGCCGCCTGCGACGCCGACGGGTACACGGCCATGATTTCGCGGTAGGCCCGGCGCTCGATGTCCTCGAGGCTCATGCCCGGCTCGTAGATGCGGGCCGCGTCTTGTTTTTCCTCGAGGGTGGTGGGGATGAAGTCGATGTCATCGGCTTTGATCACCCCGTCCTCGTCGAGGATGAGCGCGCGCTGGATGACGTTCTTGAGCTCGCGCACGTTGCCGGGGAACTTGTGCTGCAGGAGCTTTTTCTCCCCGCTGGCATCGAGGGTGGTCTCGTCGGTGCGCAACATCTCGACGAAGTGGTGCGCGAGGTGGGCGACGTCGGCGGGGCGGTTGCGCAGGGGGATGAGCTTGATCGGCACCACGTACAAGCGGTGCAACAGGTCTTCGCGGAAGTGGCCTTCCTTGACGTGCTTGACCAAGTCCCGGTGGGTCGCGCAGACCACCCGCACGTCGACGGGCATGTCCTGTTTGCCCCCCAGCCGGCGCACGCACCGGGTCTCGAGCACGCGCAGGAGCTTGGCCTGCATGTCCATGGGCAGCTCGCCGATTTCGTCGAGGAAGAGCGTGCCCTTGTGCGCCTCTTCGAACACCCCGCGCTGCATCCGGTCGGCCCCGGTGAACGCGCCTTTTTCGTGCCCGAACAGCATCGACTCGATCAATGTCGCTGGAATCGCCGCGCAGTTGAGCGGGACGAAGGGTTGGCTCGCCCGGGCGGACAGATCGTGCAGGGCCCGCGCCACCAGCTCCTTGCCGCACCCGGTCTCGCCGAACACGCACACCGTGGCGTCGTGGGTCGCGACCTTCTCGATGAGCCGGAACACCTTCGCGAACTTGGCGTCCGCGGTCACCAGGTCGCCGCACTGCCACGGCCCGTCGCCCGACACCGCGGGCACGGTCTCGGGCTCGACCTTTGTGACGACCTTGGCCTCACATTTGCCAAACTTCATCGTCGAGCCGGGCGTGACCTCGGCCTCGATCACCTTCACCCCCCCGACGAAGGTCCCGTTGGTGGAGTCCAAATCCCGCACGAACAGCCGCTCGCCGCGCAGGAACAGCTGGGCATGAAAACTCGACACGAAGCCATCGTCGACGACGATGTCGTTGTCCTCGTTGGCCCCCACCCGCAGGCCGCCCTGGGGCACCGGCTGGGGCTTTTTGTCGCCGAAGGCGATGAGCAGGTCCGTGCGCGTCAGGCCCCCGTCGGTGCGGGTCAAAATCCCCGTGCGCTGCGCCGCGACCTGGGTCCGGGCCGGGGCTTTGTCCGCGCCCTCTTGGTACCGCGCGCTCAACCGGCCGAGGTCGACGACGTCACCGTCGTTCAGCCGTTGGCGCAGGCCCGACCGGCCGGAGACCGACAGCTCCTGTCCGGCGCGGGCGACCACATCGTAGCCGCCGCCCACCGACTCGAACGAACAGAGCCAGGGGGGCGCGTCTTCGTCGGGCAGGGAGATGTCGTTGGCCGGGCTTTTCCCGACCCGAAGTGTCTGCCCGTGCAGGGGGCACCGCAGCACCGGCTGTCCGTCGCTGAGAAGCAGTAGTTCGGCCATACAACCCTATGGCATTGCCGCCCCCAAAGCGGAAGAGGCCTTGTCTGGGCCCCTGCCGGCGCTAAGCTCGCCCCGTGCCCAGCCGTTCTTCTGCTCTGGTCCGTCGTCGGGTGGTGCGTGCCACCGGGCAGCGCGTGCGCGCGGCCTTGGTCGTCGCCGCGATCGGTGTGCTCGTCGCGGTGGCGTGCGCGCTGGGGGCCCCCTTGGTCCGGGCACCGTGGGCCAGCGCCCTCGGGTGCGCGGGAATCTGGTTCGCCGCGGGCATCGCCGGGGCGGTGGTCAGCCGGGGCCCGGCCGTGCCATGGGCGGTGCTGTCGACGGGGGGCCTGGCCGCGGGCCTGTTCTGCCTGGAGGCGGTGGCGCCGGGCGCGGGCGTGATCGCGGCCGGCAGTTGGGCCGGGGCGGCCGCGTTCGGGGTGTGGCGGGGGCCGGTGCCGGTCGCGCCCGCGCCCGACGAGGACGAGGACACCGCGGTCCCGTTCTCGGCGCCGCGGTTGAGCTGGCTGGTGTTCGGCTTCCCGGTCGCCGCCTCGGCCGCGTTCGCCTACGTGTCGCCCGACGCCAATGTCACAGGGTCGGTGTGGGGCTCCGCGGTGGGGGCGGTGCTGGTGGCCCAGCACGTCGCCGCGCAGTCCGCGATCCCATTTGCGTTTCGCCCCCCGTCGCTGGCCCAAGCGATCTATTTGAGCGCGGCCGGGCTCTGGGTGGCGCTGGTTCGATTTGTCCGCGACGAGACCATCGTCGTGGCCCAGGAGGAGCTGTGAGTCGATTGTTCACCGGGGTGGCGGTCTGCGCCGCGATGCTGTTCAGCCTCGCCGCGTTCGCGGAGGACGACCACCTGGGGGTGCCGCTGGTGCCGTGGAGCAAAAAGCTCGACGAAGGCCGGTACAAGAGCGCCCGCGACTACGAGGGCACGCACAAGTTCTTCAAAGACAAATACAAAGGCTGGCGCACAATTCGCTTTCACCGCGAGGTCAGCCTCCCCCACGTGAAGTACATCCACATCCAGAACACCGCGAAGAAGCGCAAATGGGACGGCATCAACATCTACGCCGCCCCCGGCGAACACGCGAACTTCTACATCCTGCCCCACGTCGACAAGCCCGCCCCCCCGGCGGACAAAAAGCCCACCCCCGACGCCGACAAGAAGTAGCCGCGTGGGCCCCACCCCGGTCCTGTTCGCGGTGGCGTTGCTCGGGGCCGCGGCCGGTTTGGCCACGGACCGGCCCCTCTGGGCGGTGGCCGCGTTGGGGGCCGTGCTCGTCGGGGCGACGTTCCTGTTGCGCGGCCAAGGCGCGCGGGCGCTGACGCTGCTCGCGGCGTGTTTCACCGCCACCGCCCTCATCGCCACCGTGCACCGCAGCGCCCACGATGCGCGCACCGCCGCGCTCCCGGTGGCGGGGGTGTTCGAAGGGGACGTGCTCGACGTGACCCCGGCCCGCTCGGGGGGCACCACCCTCACCGTGGCGGTGGCGGGGGTGCTCACCGACGAGGGGCCGGCTCCATTGCCATTGCATCTCCGGGTGCGGTTGGTCCGCGCCGCGGCCGCGGTGTCCATCCACCCCGGCGACCGGCTGCGCCTGCGCGGCACCGCGCACCCGTTTTTTCCCCGCGACCGGCCGGGCACGTTCGACGCCGATTTGTTCGGTTTGTCGCGGGGGCTGCACGGCCGGCTCACGGTGTCACACGCCCACGATGTGATCGTCACCGACCCCGGGCATGCCTGGGCTCCGTTTGCCGACCTGCGGCAGTTCTTGCGCGCCCGTCTGCTCTCGCTGCTCACCCCGCGCGAGGCCGGGGTCGTGCTCGCGCTCATCATCGGCGACACCGCCTTTTTCGACGACGAACAGCTCGCGACCTACCGCGCCATCGGCGCCGGTCACCTCCTGGCGGTGAGCGGTCTGCAGGTCTCGCTGCTCGCGCTCATCGTGTTCTTCTTGGCCCGGCTCATGTTCGTGCGCGTCGGGGCCCTGCGCCGCCGCAACCGTGTGCGCCAAAGCGCGGCCGGGCTCGCGGCGTTGTTCGTGTGGGGGTTCGTGTTTTTGTGCGGCGCTCCCCCGAGCTGTGTGCGGGCGGGGGCGATGGCCACCGCGGTTCTGCTCGCGTTGTTCGTCGACCGGCACATCGCCGCCCTCGACGCGCTCGGTCTGGCGGGCCTGGTCACGGTGATGCTCTGGCCCGCCAGCGTCGTCGACCCGAGCTTTCTCCTCTCGTACGCCGCCGTGGTCGGCCTGCTGCTCGGCACCCCGGCGGGGGGTTTGCCCGACGCGGGCTGGCCCCGGGCCCGGGCGCTGCTGTTGACCGGTACCTTGTCCGCGTTCGCGGCCGGGGTGGTGACGCTCTCGGTGAGCGCCTACCTGTTCGGCGAGCTGTCCCCCGGCGGCATCGTGGCCAACGTCGTGCTCGTGCCCGTGGCCTCCGCGCTGCAGGTGCCCGCGATCTTTTTGGGTCTCGCCGGGGCCCTGTTCGACGTGGCCCTGCTCGCCAAGGGGGGCGCGATGTCGGCGGGCCTGCTCGAGGCGATCACCGAGACCCTGGCCCAGGCGATGGGCGGGGTGTGGCTGGTGCCCGCCCCCAGTCCGCTATCCACCATTGCCCTCACGGGGTGTGCGCTGTTGTTGGTCTGGGCCTTGGCCCGCCGCCGGGCCCGGTGGATGCTGGCCGCGGTGCTGTGCGCGGTGAGCGTGCTCGCCGCCCCCGACCACCTCTCGTCGCGTGTGCTCGTCGAGGTGTTGCCGGTGGGGCAGGGCGACAGCGCGCTGGTCACCACCCCCCAGGGCCAGACCGTGCTCATCGACGGCGGCGGGGTCTGGGACGAACGCATCGATCCCGGCGCCGACGTCGTCGTGCCCTACCTGCAGGCCCGCGGCGTCGATCGCATCGACGTGATGATCCTGTCGCACCCCGATCCCGACCACCTGCTCGGTTTGTTGTCGGTGTTGCGCGCGCTCCCCGTGGGCGAACTGTGGCATGCGGGCATCGGCCGCCACCATCCCCTCGTGGCCCGCCTCCTCGACGAGGCCGCGGCCCGACAGGTCCCGGTCAAGACCGCCCCGGTGTTGCTCGGCCGCCACGAGCTGGGCGGCGCGGTCCTCGACGTGCTCGCCCCCCGGGTCGAGGACGGCACCGCGGTCTACGACGAGCTGTCCGCCAACGACAACAGCCTGGTCGTTCGCATCGCCTACGGCGAGACCTCGATGCTGTTCTGCGGCGATCTCGAGCGGTGGGGCGAGCGCTACTTGCTCGGACACACCCCCGACGTCGCCGCCGACGTGGTCAAAGCCCCCCACCACGGCAGCCGCACCTCGTCGTCGCCGGCCTTGATCAAAGCCTCCCATCCCGCCCACGTGGTGTTTCCCACCGGTCGCCAAAACCAGTTCGGCTTCCCCCACCCCGAGGTCGCCCGCCGCTGGCACGACGCCGGCGCGCGGTTGTGGGACACCGCCGTGCACGGTCTGCTCCGGATCGAACTCGACGGCACCGCCGTCACCGTCACCCCTTTTCACGACGTGGCCCACCCGCTCGCGGCCCCCGCCGCCGGGGACGGCTAGGCGACAGCCCCCGGCCTGTGCCACACTGCGCGGATGTCGACCCGCAAGAAGCGACGCCTGCGCCCCACCTCGGTCTGTCCGCGGTGCGAGGGGTTCATGGCGCACAAGACCGCGATCAGCGAGAAGATCGGCGGCCGCCACTGGGGCGACATCGATCCGTTCTTGCAGCTCGGCGGTGTGGACATCCACCACTTCATCTGCATCTCGTGCGGCAACGTGTCCGCCTACCAGGTGAAGTTTGAGTTCGAGGGGTTTGGCCGTCGCGGTCGTCGCTCCAGCGCGGCGTGATCGCCACCGCGCAGTGTACGTTTTGTCCGGCGCTCGTTCGCGAGACGTTTCGGCTATAGTGCGCTGCTGACCTGCTTGCCGTGACCCGTTCGACCTCTCCCCGCGCCGAGTACCGGACCCTCGCTGAGACGATGGGCATCGAGCTCGATCGCGTGGCCAAACTCTCGAAGGTCGCGTGGCGCTTGTACGACGAGCGCCAGTACCGGGAAGCCGCGAGCGTGTTTCGGGGCCTGACCGTGCTCGACCCCGAGAACATCGACCTCTACCGCGGCTTCGCCCTCGCCGCGTCGCACGACAACGATCTGCTCGGCGCCACCGATGCGCTGGAGCAGGCGCTGGTGTTGCTCGACTTCGACGACGCCCGCGACGCCGACCGGGGCCAGCTGCTGTCGTTATACGCGGCCCTGTTGTACCGGTCGGGTCGTCGACGGGAGGCGGTGCTCGCGGCCGAAGAGTCCATCGAGGTCTCGCCCCCGGGCGCACCGTGGACGCAGTCGTTGCGGCAAGGCATCAAGCGCGCGAGCACGATCATCGCCCGCACCGGCGGCCGGGCCCCGTCGGAAGCCGCCCCCCTGCGGCGCGTGTTGCGCGAGCGGTTGGCCGAGGTCGGCCGCGGGCAAGCCACCCTCGCGCGCGCGCTCGGCTACGGCGACAAAGAGTTGATGCGCGTCTACGAAAACGGCGCCGCGCTGCTCGAGCAAGGCCAGCCCGACCGCGCGATTCGCATCTTCGAAGGTCTGGTGGAGCTCGACGGGGGCGTGCCGCTTTTTCACCTCGCTCTCGGCCGGGTGCAGGAAGTGCGCGGGGAGCACAGCGCGGCCGCCCGGGCCTACAGCCAGGCGGTGCGGTGTGCGCGCAAGGTCGACGGCGGCGACGACCTGCTCGGCGACGCCCTCGTCCGCCGGGCCCGGCACGCGTACAAGCGCGGCAAAAAACGCGCGGTGGTCAAAGACGTCAAAGAGCTGATGCGCCTCAACGCGACCCGCGTGGGCGAGGACCTCCGGCTGCGCGCCCTCAAGCTGCTGCGCGTCGCCGGCGGCGACCCCGGCCGCTACGCCACGGATCAGGAACGAAAAAAGCTGGGTCTCGAAGTGGACGAGGAGCCCGCCAACGCGCCGAAAACAAAGACAAAACGGAAACGACGCCGGTGATGTGGGTGAGTGTAGACAACCCAAACCACGCCGCGTGCGACAATACATAGAGGCCCCCGGCCCAGGAACGCCATGTCGAAGATTCGCAGCACCCCGTCGACCATCCGCCCGACCGCTCGTCAGCAGGTCGCGGCAAAGGACAAAGGGAGCGCGAAGGCCCAGGGCGCCGACAAGTCGAAGCAAGCGGACAAGTCCAAGCAGTCCGACAAGTCGAGCAAGACCAACAAGACCGAGAGCACCCGGGAGGCGAAGGACGTCGACGACGGTGATCTCGACGTCATGGACACCGACGACGACGGTCCCGTTCGCAAGCGCCTGAAGTACGGCCAGGGCGACGCCGACTCCCTGCAGCAGGCCCAACAGCGGGCCACCGACGGCGAGGGCAACCTGCGCCGGTCCGACAAGGACGGCAAAGACGGCAACAAGCGCAACCGCGACGGCAGCGGTGACGACGAGGAGGACGCCGACGGGGGCAAAGGCCCGGTCGCGGTGGGCGGCTCGGGCGGGTCCGTCTCCCAGTTTGGCGGGTTGTCGTCGGGCCACCTCGGGCACGGCGCGCAGCTCGGCGGATCGCGCCGCCAGACCCAGTCCGCGGGCCAGAAAAAGGCCCACGCCCCCGAGGACAAGGTGAGCGAAGGGCGCGCCGACGCCAAGACCGCCGAAGGCCAGGCCAGCCGCAAGGACCTCGACCAGGCCAAGTCCCTCGCCACGTCGACCACCGGCCTCAAGCGCGCCGGCGGCGAGCCCCCCGCGGGCGGTCCCGGGCCCAAGACCACCGGGCGCAAGGGCGACGCACCCGGCCGGAAAGAGGGCGGGTCCACCAAGTCCCGCGAGGGCAAATCCGGCGGCGCCACCCACCAGGTGCAGCGCCAACTCCGCATGCGCCGCCAGCGATTGCGCCGCGAGCGCGTGTACCGCGAGCGCCAAGCGGACATCGCCAAAGAGCACGAGACGACCGGCCCCAAGCCGCAAGGCTCGTCGCCGACGGTCACGACCACCCCGGCACCCACCGCGCAGACAAAAACGCCCCCGGGCGGGACGACCGCGCCTCCCGATCGCGCCGGCCCCGGTCTGACCGCCCAGAAAAAGACCACCGGACCCCGCCAAGGGGCGGCCGGGGCCGAAGCGCCCAAGGCCCCGGGGGAGCACAAGCCCACGTCGCAGACCGACGGGGCCTCCACCACGGTCTCCACGACGACGGCGGGTACCCCGACGCCGTCCACCACCGCCTCGTCGACGACCAACGCGTCGACCAATGCCTCGTCGACGACCAACGCGTCGGTCCCCCACGCCTCGACCAATACCCCGTCGACCACCAACCCCTCGACCACCGCGACGTCGACCACCAACCCGTCGACCAACCGGCCATCGACCACCTCCACCAATGCTTCGTCGGTCACCAAGCCATCGACCGCGACGTCGACCACCCAGCCATCGACCCCCCCGTCGCCCAACCGGTCGGTGGCCTCGACGAGCGAAGGCCAGCCGGGGCCGACCTTGGCCTCCCCGCCGACATCGTCTCCAGCGGACAAGACCGCCCCCGGCCCAACGCAGACCGCGCCGGTCCCGACCCCGTCGGCCACCTCGGCATCGACCAAGGGCACCGCCCCGACGACAAACACCCCGGGCCAGACCGCCGGAGAGTCGGTGCCCGGCACGTCGACCACCCCGTCGACCACACAAGGGCGTGGGCAGACGCCCAACGCGCCGATGACCGCGGGCCAGCTGACCGCCGCCCAGATGACGAGCACGGCCAAGCCCACCCGCACCCCCGGGCCGCGCGGGCGTTCGGTGTCGTCGCCGCGGATGATGGCGGTCAATGCCCAGCTGCTCGAATCGACCTCCGGCAAGAATCTCCCCGCGCCCCCCACCACGGGCCCCGGCGCGTCAACGTCCACACCCACGTCGTCGTCGACGCCGCCGCCGGCGGTGACCAAGACCCCGGGCACGGTCCCCACCCCGGTGTCGACCGCCAACCAACCCGGCCGGACCACGACCTCCTCGTTCCCCGCCTTCACCACCAGCCGCGGCCCCACCACCAATCCCAAGGCGAGCCCCATCAGCGGCGGGCCGGTCCCGTCGCCCCTCGACGGGGGCGGCGAGGCGTTCGTGTTCGATGGGGACCGGGCCCTGCGGGACCTGAGCCAGGGCTACAAGAAAGCCGACATCGGCTCGTTCGCCCTCGACCTGGCGTTTTCCGACGACGGGTTGGGCATCGACACAATCCAACTGGAGCGCGTGGTCAACGCCCAGTTCGAGAGCGACGTGCAGGAGGCTCTCCAAGCTGAGACCCAGAGCGCCACGGTCTCCGGCGGCATGAACACCGCGCCTCCGTTCTCGGAGTTCTTCGGCGAGCTCGGTCAGATCGAGGGGTTCGCGGTGGCCGAGCTCAACGGTGAGCAGCGCGCCGAAGCGGCGAAGCTCGGCCTGCCGTTCTTTTTCGACGACGGCCGCAAGGTGCCCGCCGATGTGCCCACCGCGATCTTGGAGACGGTGCAGCAGATGACCGGCGCCGCCGTGGGCACCGCCGACGGCATGTTGCTCAACGACATCGCCGACACCGTGGCCACCGGCTTCGACGAGGAGGGCGGGGGAGACGGCGAGGGCGAAGGCGAAGAAGAAGAAGAAGCCGAGGACTGAGCCGCGTGGCCCCTCGCGCCTGCGTCGCCCGCCGCGGTGCGGTCGCGCTTCGCCCCGCCAACAAAAGACAACCGCCCGGGATGGCAATCCGTCGCGTCCCATCCGGTGACGGGCACGGCAAGAAGGTTACGCGTCCTGGGCCTGACGCTCCAAGTCCGCCCACGCCTTGTCGTCGATGTTCGGCATCAACCCGCGCAGCTCCGCCGGCATCGGCGAGACAAAACGCCGGCCATCCGGCAACACCGCGCAATGTGCATGCAGGGCGTGCCGCGCGTGGTCGAGCCCCCCGCCATCCGCGGGGACCCCTTCCCGGGTAAACGCGTCGAACCACACGTCCCCCATCGCGTACAGCTTGTCCCCGACGATGGGGTGCCCGGCGACAAACAGATGGGCGCGGATTTGGTGCTGTCGGCCAGTGAGCGGCCGGCACGCCACCAGGGTGCGGTCGGCTTGGGGATCGTGGGCGAGCGGGCGCAGCCGCGTCACCGCGGGCAGTCCGTCGGGATCGGCGATCATCCGGATGCGGACGAGGCCCCGGTCGTTTTGCAGCGCCAACGGGGCGTCGACCTCCACCGCGCCGCCGAGCCGGCCGCGCGCGATGGCGAGGTAGGTCTTGCGAACCTCGCCGGCGGCGAACGCGGTTTTGATCTCCGCTTCCGTCTCGCGCCGGTGGGCGCACAAGAGCACGCCCGATGTCTCTCGATCGAGCCGGTGGCAAGGGTTGGGGCGTGTCCCGTCGGGGCGGGCGTGGGTCTGCCGCAGCCACCCGGTGATGGTCTGGTGGAGGTAGCGCGCGCTGGGATGCACCGCCAATGATCCTGGTTTGTCGAGCACCAGCAACGCCCCGTCGTCGAACAGCACGGTGGGCTCTTCTTCCAATGTTTCGTCATCGGGCGCGATGCGCCAAAGCTCGATGGATTGTCCCCGGGCCAGACGGGTCGACGGTTTGAGGGGGGCATCGTTGGAGCGCAGGTCCCCCGCCTTGATGATCTGCTGGGCCCGGGCCCGGCTCAGGCGCCCGACCTTGGCCGACAGATGGACATCCGCGCGTTCGCCGGCGGCCTCCGGGGGCACCTGCCACCGGGTCACGACCCCCTTGGGGTGGTGATGCGCCGGGGCATCAGTTTCCGAAAGTCCTTTGGTCGCCATGGGTTAGTCGGGTCTCGGGGGCCGTGGCCAAGTGTGGGAAATCTCGTTCAGCCTTGTAGACTGAAGCGAGGAACGTGGGGAGGGAGCATGCGGTCAACCATCGCTGCGCAGTGGATTCGGTTGTGTCTTCTGGCTGTGGGCCTGTCCTTGCTGGCGGCGTGCGGCGACGGGTGCGACCCCGACGAGGTGGACGGCGGCCCCGGTGACGGCGACGGCGACGGCGACGGCGACGGCGATGGCGACGGAGATGGCGACGGTGACGGCGACGGCGACGGAGACGGGGATGGAGACGGCGGCCAGGTGACGCCCCCCACCGATCCGATCCGGCAGCCCTCGCCCAACAACCCCGACAACGACGCCCTCGACAGCGACTGCGACGGGCTGTCCGATGAAGAGGAGTACACCGCGACCTACGCCGGGGGTTTGACCACCGACCCGGCGGACTACGACAGCGACGACGACGGCATCGCCGACGGGATCGAGGCCGGCCGCACCACCGAGATCGACGACGAGTGCCCGGCCACGTGGCTCGACGCCGATCCCACCACCATCACCAACCCCACCGTGGTCGACTCCGACGGCGACTGCATCCCCGACGGCCTCGAAGACAAGAACTTCAATGGCCGGGTCGACCCCGGCGAGACCAACCCCGCCGCCTCCGACTCCGACGGCGACGGTCTTGACGACGGCGAGGAAGACGCCAACTGCAACGGCATTGTCGACCCCGGCGAGACCGCCGCGGGCAACGCCGACACCGACGGTGATGGCATCAACGACCGGGTCGAAATCGAGATCACCAACACCGACCCCACCGACCCCGACAGCGACGACGACGGCATTCCTGACGGCAACGAAGACATCAACCAGAACGGCGTGGTCGACCCCGGCGAGACCGACCCCAATGTGCCCAACCTCGACAGCGACGGCGACGGCATCCCCGACGACGCCGAGACCGCGTACGCCTATGACCCCAATGACCCCGACATGGACGACGACGGCCTGTGCGACGGCCCCGGCACCGTGACCGGGGTGTGCGTGGGGGGCGAGGACCTCAACGGCGACGGCCTGTACGGCCCCGGCGAAACCGACCCCACCGATCCCGACTCCGACTGTGACGCTTTGTCGGACCTCGACGAGAAGACCCTGTACATGACCAACCCCCGGGCCAAAGACACCGATGGCGATCTCGTCAGCGACGGGGTCGAAGCCGGGGCCATGGCCCAGGTGCCCGGGGGCTGCGGCATCGCCCTGCTCGACGCCGACCCCGCCACCACCACCAACCCCTTGGCCGTCGACACCGACGGCGATGGCCTCAACGACGGTCTCGAGGACCGCAACCTCGACGGCCTCCTCGCCGCCCCCAACCCCGGTGGCCTCCAGGAGACCGACCCCAACGACCCCGACACCGACGGTGACGACATCTGCGACGGCCCCGGCGACGTGACCGGGGTCTGCACCGCCGGCGAGGACCGCAACAAGAACGGCCTGGTCGACGGTGACGAGACCGACCCCCGGGTGCCCAACGTCGACACCGACGGGGACGGCCTGTCCGACCAGACCGAGGCCACCTTGGGCACCGACCCCAACGACCCGGACTCGGACGACGACGGTCTCACCGACGGCCAAGAGGTGCTCACCACCGGCACGCTGCCCCTCAGCCCGGACACTGACTGCGACGGGGTCGGCGACGGCGAGGAAGGGCCGCTCGGCATCGATCCCCTGCTGTACGACAGCGACCTCGACGGCATTTCCGACGGGGTCGAGCTCGGCCGCACCGTCAACCTCGACTCCCCGCGTTGCGATGCCATCTTCCGGGCCGACGCCGACGGCGGCGCCACCACCACCAACCCCGCCGACCCCGACACGGACAACGACGGCGTGGTCGACGGCGCCGAAGACGGCAACCAGAACGGCCAGGTCGACCCCGGCGAGCTCAACCCCAACGACGACAGCGACACCGGCGGCGCCATCGGACAAGCCTGCGCCGACCCCATCGTGCCCAGCCTCCACCAAAACGCGCTCGCCGACGCGTTGCTCGCCACCGCCCCCACCTTCCTCGGGGCCAACACCGCGCCCATCGTGATGGACGGCGCCCAGGTCGGTCTCGTGACCTACGACAGCTCCAACGAGCTCATCGCGTTCGCGATCAAAAAGGCGCCAGAGTCCGCCACCCCCCTCGACGAGCTCGGCCTGTTGCGCGGGCGCATCGGCAGCATCACCGTGCCCCTCGAGCAAAGCCTTCCCCTGTCTTGGGACAACCACCCGGCCGCGCGCGGTACCTACAACCTCGCGGGGGCCCAGACCCAGCCCATCCGCGCCGCGCAAGTCGTCCGGCGCGTGCTCAACCGTGGCCAGAACGACGCGTCGGTCGTCGTGCCCCTGACCGGGGCCCCCAGCGACGCGGGCCCGTTCAAGCTTGGCCTGGAGGTGCTGCACCGCTCCGCCCAGTCCGCCATCGTCGTCGGGGTGCTGACCAACCTCACCGACTACACCACCGTGCTCGGCCGCGACTTCCACCTCGAGGACGTGGCCAACGGCACCGCCATCGGGCAGGTCGGCGACGCCATCGGCACCCAATGTGACGTATTCGACACCCAAGCCGACCAGAAGGTCGACATCATCTGGGTTGTCGACAACTCCGGCTCGATGGACGACGCCCAGAACTCCGTGATCGCGGCCCGCGACGCCATGGTCGCCACCTTGGAGAACTCCACCCTCGACTGGCGCATCGCGGTGGTGTCCTCCGAGTTCGACCGCCGCACCAGCGGGCCCACCTTCACCAACGGGTCCGGGAGCTGCGGCTTCACCGCGGTGTCCGGCATCCTCAACGGCGGCAACCGCAATTGCATTTGCCACTTCACCCGCGACAGCAACACCTTCGGGGACTGCATCGACGACCTCGGCATCGGAGGGTCGGGGGGCGAGGGCAGCTACCAACCGCTGCAGCAAGCCCTCAACGCCGTCTATCTCCCCGCCACCACCGGGGCCGAGGACGCGGCCAAGATCCGCGCCGACGCGCGGGTGGTGTTCATCGTGCTCACCGACGCGGGAGAACAATCCGCGGTCTCCTACGACGTACGCACCCCCTACGTGGGCGACGTCGCCTCGTGGACCACGTTCTTCCAAGGCGGCAACGGCGCCAACTCCTGGGACCCCAACCGCACCGACGAGCAGCCCATCCTGATGGGGGGCATCATCTGCCCCGCCGACGCCAACTGCTCTGGCGAGGAGGACAGCACCGGGCCCGGTCAGGTCGAGCAAGCGCGGTACTACGACGTGTTCTCCGCGCTCGGCGGCGTGGTCGGCTCCATTTCCCAGCCCAATGGTTCGGGGGCCGCCAACAGCGCCGACATCGAGGCCACCATCACCGGCATCCTCGACGCGGTCATCGGCGCGGTGTCGCCCTACGACCTGTCCCACGACCCGATCTCGTCGACGATCAAGGTCGCGCTCGAGGGCCCGGTCGAGAACGCCGCCAACTGTGGCGACCTGGCCAACGTGCCGCGCAGCCGGGCCGACGGGTTCTCGTACGACGGTGCCACCAACCGCATCACGTTCTTCGGCGCGTGCCGGCCGACGGAGACCCAGCGCGACCTCGCCATTTCCTACCGCACCTGGATCGACCTCACCGGCGACCCCGATGGCGAAGACCAACCTTGCGGGGGCGACTGTCCCGACCCGTTCATTTGCGTCAACGACCAATGTGTCTGCCCGTCCGACTGCGGCACCGGCATGCCCCTCCCGCCGGAGCAGACCTGCGACAGCGCAACCTGTACGCCGGTGTGTCTCCCCGACTGCGGGGGCGCCTGCGCCGGCGGCACCACGTGCAACACCAACACCTGCGGGTGCGAGTGCCCGGCCGACTGCAACGGCACCCAGCCGGCCCCCGGCTTCGTGTGCGATCCGGCCACCTGCCAGTGGACCTGTCCCGCCGACGGCTGCAACCCCGCGGACAAGCCCCCCGGTGACCAGTGGGTCTGCGGGCCCACCTGCCAATGGGAATGCCCCGCGGACTGCGGCACCGACCTCGCGCCCGAGGAGCGTTGCAACCCCGCGACCTGTCAACCCGAGTGTGCCCCCGACTGCAACGCGACCTGCGACGGCTACACCACGTGCGACACCGGAACGTGTTCGTGCGTGTGCGACGTCGACAGCACCTGCGCGGCGGGGTTTGTGTTCGACCCCGTGGGGTGCACCTGCGCGTGCGACACCGACGCGTTGGCCTGCCCCGCGACCCACGAAGCCGACCTCGACAGCTGCACCTGCACCTGCCGGCGCAACGCGCAGGGAGAGCTCGACTGCTGCGACGACCCGGTCGAGATTTGCACCGGCCAATGCACCTGCATCAACCCCGGCGGCGGCTGAGCCCCGCCCGACCGGGCCGTGACCGGTCGCGGAAAAAGCCCGCCGTGAAGGCGGGCTTTTTTGTATGCGTGGTCGTGCGGGGGCGTCACCTTGCGCGCCCGCTTCGGAGCGCGTGGCCAGCCCCGCCCGCGTCCACCGAAAAAATCCGCAGACAGAAAAGCCCGCCTTCACGGCGGGCTCTCTCCTCGGTGACCCAAACTGTGCCTAGGGCACGGGCACCGGCTCCAGGAGGTTGTCCAAGCACGCGTACGAGCTGTCGAACGTGGCCTGGTCGAAGTCCGGGTCGAGCGGGAGCGTCCCCAAGTCGATGTACTCGCCGTCGAGCGTGACCCAGCCTTCGAGGCGGTTCGATACTCCGTCCCAGGTGCCGTTGGTCGCGTTCAGCACCGCTTCCTCGACGTAGAACTTAAACGTCTTGCCCTCCGACTCCAGCGTCACCTGCGCGTCGACCAGCCGGATGTCCTCAAGAACCGCGGCGGCGGTGGCGATGTCGAACACGCCGGGGTCGGAGGCCCGCTCGCCCATCACCGGCTTGACCAGCCCGGTGAGTTTGCCCGAGTGCACCGTGAGCACACCCTTCGGCTCCGTCGCCCCCGCCCCGTACGGCGCGATGGAATAGTTGCTGAGCTCGACGTCATCGAGCCAGATCGAGACCGCTTGGCGGTCGGCAGGTTTGATCGAATCCCCGATCGAGATGCCGAACAGATCGAACGCCGCCTCGCGGACCCCGGTGACCTGCCGGGTGGCGTCGACGACGGCGGTCCCTTGGGTGTACGTCTTCCCGCCGATGCAGTTCTGCTCGTGCAGGGTCAGCTCGGGCGTGCCCACCGGACAGTCCGCGATCTTCCAGATGATCCAGCCCATCTCGCCTTCGTCGCCGAACACCTGCCAAGGATCGATCAACACCCCGAAGGTGTCCTCGAAGCCGCACTCGTCGTTGGCGTTGACCTTGCTCGCCACCGACCCGGCCATGGCGATGAGCAGGCTGCCCATGCCTTCAGCGAAGGTCTGCAGCGGGGAGCAGTCGGCGTCGCTCTCCGGCAGCTCGAACTCGGTCTCGCAGCTCCACGCCGAGAAGAACCCCTCAGGGGTGTAATCGGGGTCCAAAATCGGCTCCCCCTCGAGCGGAATCGGCAGCACCGTGTTGTCCACGGTGATGTCCCCCGCGAGGTAGTTTTCGCGGTCCCCCCGTCGACCGTTCTGGGCCTCGAGGTTGGCCGCGGGGATGTTCAGGTGGAAGCGTTTGTTGTCCGTTTCGAGCGCGACCTTGGCGTCGTCGATGCGCACCCCGCTGAGGGTCGCGATCGGGGTCGGCACCGCACACACGCCGAGGCCGGGGTCGATCACGGTCTGGGGTTGCACATTGCCCGACAGGCCCCCGTACAGGTAGGTCAGTGACCGATCACTGACATTGTCGGAGACCTTGAAGTCCTCGAGCTGTGCATCGATGGACAAAAACCCCGGGAACCGGTCCGTGGGCACGATCGGGTCCACCACGTCCCCGGTGCGAATCCCGTCGATGGTCTTGGTCCCCGAGACATACGCGACGCCCTGCACGTAGGTGATCTTGCCATTGCAGTCCTCGTCCACCGGCGTCGGGTCCACAAACTCGATGCGGCACGGTTCGTTCGTCTCGTACCGCACCTGTCCCCCGGCGTAGCCGAGGGGGCCGGTGAGCTGCGCGTTCTGCACCACCCCCGCCGAGATGAAGCCGCAGTTCTCGTCGGCATCGAGCAGGCTCGCGAGCGTGCCAAGCATGCTGACCGACAGCTTGGCCGCGCCCTCCGCGAGGGGCGGCACGAGGTCGACGCACTCGTAGGTGATGGGAAGCGCCAGGTCCTCGGCGCAACGATACGAATCCAAGAACGTGTTCGTGTCGTAGTCGGGGTCGAGCCCGGGGTCCTCCTCGGGGATCGGCACCTGGTGGGTGGTGCCCCAGACCGTCAGTTCGCCTTCGAGCCAGTTCTCTTTGTTGCCCCAGATGCCCAGCTGGGCGTTGAGTTCGCCCCCGTCGACCTCGGCCTCAAACTGCCGGTCTCCGCTATCCACAAAAACCGTGCTCGGTCCCCAGGTCACGTTCGACAGCGTGAGGTTGCTCGTCCCCACCGAGCAGACCCCCTGTGAAGCCGACGCCGCCAGGTGCGGCTTGACGTCGTAGCTCAGGCTGCCGTCGATGATCTTCAGCGCCGTCACCGCGTCGGTGCGCCGCACTTGGTAGTCGGTGAACGTCGCATCGATGTGGATCGAGGCCGCTTCCGACGACTCGGGGATCACCGGTGTCGTCGGGTCGCCCGTCAGGCGGCCGGACACCGAGCGCACCGCGCTGATCACGACCCGCCCCTCCACCGACGTATCTGCGTCGTTGCAGTCCGAGCTGTAGACATCGAGGGTGCCGAGGTCGATCTCGCAATCGGTCACGGTGTACACGATCTTGCCCCGCTCCCCGATGATGCCCTCCACTTGGGCGTTCTCCAGGACTTGCGGCGAGGCGAAACCACAGGTCGTGTCGTCGTTCACGATCGACATCAAGACGGCGGCGTTGCGCATGGTCAGCCGGGCGATGCCATCCGCCACCGGCGCGGGGAACAACCGCTCCAGTTGGCACCCCCCCGGGACGAGAACCACGCCGATGAGCCCCGCGAGCACGGGCGTCAGACATCGCTTCATTTTGCACCTCCACGCCCGTTCACCTTAGCGCCCCGCCGAAAATGTTCGACCCGGCATCTGGCGGGCCGGGGCCGGAGGTTTGGGCCCGCCCGCGCCCGAGCTGTGCTACAACCGCTCGGCGATCGCCGGGCCGTCGCCCGGTCGCTTGAGGCCGCGTGTCCGAACCAATGAACCCCGCCGAATTGGATCAGATCCTGCCCCAATGGGCCGCGGGCAAGCTCACCCTCAAGCAGATCAAGGGCTACACCGACGACGAGCTCTACGCGATCGCCCACACCGGCTACTTCTTCCTCATGCAGGGCAAAAACGAGGAGGCGCGGACGCTGTTTGAGGGCCTGGTGGCCATCGACCCCCGCAACGCCTACTATTACCGCGCGCTGGGCGTGATTTTTCACAAGCTGGGCGAGGAGGACCGCGCGATTCGCCAGTTTGGCTATGCGATTCGCGTCAACCCGCGCAATCCCGCCGCCTACGTGAACCGCGCAGAGGTCTACATCAGCCGCCAAGAATTCGGCCCCGCCCAAGAAGACCTCCGGCGTGCCATCGGCTTCATGGGCCCCAAGGATGGGGCGTTAGAACGAAAAAGCCGTGCGTTATTAACGGTTTGTCGCAGGAACGGCGCCGGGTGAGCACAATCGGTTGTGACCAGGGTCGCCAGGATCCCTAAGTCCAGCCGTCACCAAGGTTTTTTTGCCCCAAGATCCATCGCAACGCCCCCCCGAACCATGCGATAACGAACCTGTTCACGGGCCACGGCCCACACAACCCACAAGGGCCCAGCCCAACTCAAGGAGAACACTATGAATATCGCAGGCAACGTCGGCTCCGCCATCACCGGTTTTTCCACTGGCGACGTGACCCAAATGCTGGCCAAAGGCCTGGGCATGGGCGACAAAGCGTCCGCGCTCGTCGGTGCCCTCACCGACATCAGCCGTGGCAACGCCATGGGCGCCATCCAGAACCTCAACGAAGCCATCTCCGGCGTTGAGGGCGGCATCGGCGCGCTGATGAAGAACATCATCGGTGGTCAGCAACAAGTTCCCTCGGCGCACAGCTGCTGCAGCCCGAGCGAAGCCCGAACTGCAAATCAAGCGTCCGCGGCCAACGCGGCCAACAGCGGCAACTTCCTGAAAGGCCTCGGCCGCTTCGCCAAAGGCTTCGGCATCGGCATGCTCCTCGGCGGCAACCCCCTCGCGGGCCTCGCCGGCGGCGCTCTCGCGGCCCTCGCGAAGAACACCGGCCGTCGCGCCAAAGGCCAGTGCGTGTGCAACCGCGCCAAGACCAACAAGGGCTTTGCGCGTCGTCTGGGCAGCTTCCTGAAGAAAACCCTCATGCTCGGCGCCGGTGGCCTGGGTGCGCTCGGCGTGCTCGGGGCGGCGAAGAAGCTGAAGGGCCTCTTCAAGAACATGCTGCCCGGCCTCGGCGGCGCCCTGCTCGGCGGCGCCCTGCTGAACAACCCCATCACCAACTCGATCGCCGGCGGCATCGGCAAGGTGATGTCCAACATCGGCAAGATGATGGGCATGGGCAACAGCGACGGCGGGATGAACACCAACTCCACCGACGCCCAGCGTCAGGCGAAGTTCGAGTCCGCTGAAAAAGGCAGCCGCTTCACCAGCAGCCTGCCCCCCAACGCTTCGTTCGAGGACAAGCTGGCCGCGTTCATGATGGACATGGTCGAGAAGCAAGAGCAGAAGATCGAAGACCTGATGAAGCAGCAAAACGCCAAAGGCAACGAAGGTGCTGAAGGCGGCGGCCGTGGCCGGTCCAAAGGCGGCCTCGGTGGCATGCTCGGCGGCATCGGCAAGATCGCTGGCGGCATCTTCGGTGGCCCCATCGGCTCCGCCATCGGCGGCATGGCCGGCAACGCGGTCGGCGGCCTGTTCGGCGGCGGCGGGAAAGAGGGCAGCACCGCTGGCGCGGGCGGCACCGAGAACAAAGGCAAGAAGTCCGAAGAGGTCTTGAGCCAAGAGATCAGCCGCGAAGCCCAGAAGCTGGCCCGCCTGATCCAAACCCTCGGCAACGTCATGAAGAACATGCACGACAGCGCCATGAACTCGGTCCGCAAAATCTGATCAGCGGAACGACAAAAAAAGGGCGACCGCAACGGTCGCCCTTTTTTTGTGCGGCGACGGTCACGGCGCCCCTTTCGGCCTTTGACCGGATTTTGGATTTCGTGCTACCAACAACCCAAAATTTGGCTGAGCGCTCTGCTCCACAAGGATTCCCCATGGCCACCAAGAAATCCTCCGGCAAGGAAGAAGAGTTCATCGACGCTGAAGACGCCGTGGTGAAGCCGATCGGCCCGAACCCGTCGCCGATCGACCTGATGTTCTACGACGGTCCCAAGATCAAGCTGGAAGGCGAGACCGGGGTGCCCGAAGTCGACCAGGCGATCAAAGAGGGCCGGGACCCCAGCATGATCCCCGAGCTGATGAACAAGCTCGACCAGGCCTACTCCGACGACGATCTGATCAAGATGGTCGAGGACGGTGAAATCGACATCGTCGACCTCGAAGAGGCCGAGACCCCGTTCAACGAGGAGAACGCGGCCAAGTGGCTGTTCGGCGAAATCACGTGGGGCCAGCTCAATGGCATCACGATGGAAGAGGCGTACGCGATGGCCGAGCTCGGCTACATGCAGTTCGAGCAGGGCCGCTACAACGATGCCCAAGCGATCTTCGAGGGCCTCATCATCACCAACCCGTACGACGCGTACTTCCACTCGATGCTCGGTGCCATCTATGCCCGCAAGGACATGCAAGAAGAGGCGGCCGAGGAGTACACCATCGCCATCGAGCTGGACCCCGAGAACATCGCCGCCTACGTGAACCGCGCGGAGATTCTTCTCCAGCACGGGGAATTTGAGATTGCGATGGACGATTTGAAGAACGCCATCAAGCTCGACCAGAAGGGCGAGGACCCCAGCGGCATCCGTGCCCGGGCCCTGGCGGGCGCGACCGCGGCGATCATCGAAGAGATCTTGAACCAGCGCGCCAAGGAAGAAGGCGCGGGCTGAGGCGAGGTTCGCCCCGAGCAATCAGCGCCGCCTCTGCGGCGCTTTTTGTTTTCTACGCGGCAGAAGGCGGTTGATGTCCCCCCTCGACGTCCTCACCGAACACGGCTGGAATCGCGAGCTGCGCGCGAGCGTTCGGTCCGTCGAGGCGCTGGCACGACATGTCACGCTCACCGACGACGAGCGCCGGGCGTGCGCCCACCTCGCCGCCCACGGGGGCCTTCCCCTGACGTTGACCCCGGCCATGCTCAGCCTGATCGATGCCGACGACCCGGCGGACCCGATTCGCCGGCAGCTCATTCCCACGACGGCCGAGCAGGCCCCGGACCCGTTCGCGGTGCGCGACCCGCTGGGCGAAGAGGGGCTCGAGGTCGTGCCGCGGCTGGTGCACCGCTATCCCGATCGGGTCCTGTTGTTGGCCACGGACCGATGCGCCGCCTATTGCCGGTTCTGTACACGCAAGCGCATTGTCGGGCAGGGGCCGCCGACGACGTGGGAACACATCGAGGCGGCCCTCGCGTACATCGCCGCACACGAAGAGGTGCGCGAGGTCATCGTGTCCGGCGGTGACGCGCTGTTGCTCGACGACGAGCGGCTCGAGACCTTGTTGGTCCGGATTCGACACATCGCGCACGTGGACATCATCCGGCTGGCCACGCGCATGCTCGCGTTTGTTCCGTCGCGGGTCACGCCGGGTCTCGTCCGCCTGCTGGCCGCGCACCACCCGGTGTACGTCCTGAGCCATTTCAACCACCCACGTGAGCTCAGCGACCCGGCCGGCGAGGCCGTGCGGCGTCTGGTCGATGCGGGCATCCCCGTGCTCAACCAAACCGTGCTGTTGCGGGGGGTGAATGACGACGAGGCCACGCTCACCGCGCTGTTTCGGCAGCTGACCCATCTGCGGGCGCGGCCGTATTACCTGCACCAGGTTGATGTCGCGCCGGGCACGGCGCATTTTCGGGTACCCTTGGCGCGGGCCCAGCAGCTCATGGCGAACCTGCGCGGACACATCTCTGGGCTGTGTCTGCCCACCCTCGTCATCGACGTGCCCGGGGGCAAGGGCAAGGTTCCCGTGTACCCGAGCGCCGAGCGTGGGCGGGATGAGGACTCGGTCACGTTGGAAGGGTTTGCCGGGGGCACCGGGAAGTATCCGCTCGGCTGACGTCACCCGCCGACGATGAGGCTGAGGACGCTTCGCGGCAAAAACACCGTCAGGGCCACGAGGGGGATGAGCACGCCCCAGACCACGCGCAGCACTTGGTCGTGCCGCAGCGGGGGCAGGAAGCGCCGGACGACGAGGAGCACGGTCGCGACCACGAGGGTCTTGGCCGTGAACCATCCGGCGTGCCCCGGGGCGAGGGGGTCGAGCAGGGAGCGGTAGCCGCCGAAAAACACGACGCACAGGAACGCGGCGGACACGAAACGGTCCCAAACGTCGAACAACACGTGCCCGAGCAGGGTCAAACCGGAGCTTGCCACCGTGTAGGAATCGATGAGGTCGCGGTTCTGGTCGGGACGGGGGCGCGCCCCGCGCTGGGAGGATAAGGCCAGGGCGAACACCGCGCACACGAAGCCCACCGGGTGCAGGATCATTCCCCAGGCGGGGAGCGCCCCCGGGGTCGCGGCGAGTTGCGCATCGATGACCGCGAGGGTGGTGTCCACGCCGGTTCCCCAGGCCACGCCGAGCACGGCAAAGCCAACCACGATGAACGCGCTGATGCGGACCACGAGCAAACGCAGCCCGTCGTTGAGGGCGAGGGGATTACCGCTCGCGAATCCGGCCACGGGCATGACCAGGGCGCTGCACATCAAAAGCCCCAGCACCAAGCCGAGCGACACATCGGCGCCCGGGGCGAACAAGGTGTTGGCCGGGCCGATGGGGAGCACGCTGAGGGTGGTGACGAGGAGGAGCAGGCCGATGACGGGCGCGACCCGGTGCAGCCCGGCATCGGTGTGCCCGGGGACGTCGCCGCGTTTGGTGATGAGCTTGAGCGCGACCGCGATGGGGAGCCAAGGGCGCGCGAGGAGGCGGCGCCGCTCGGTGCGCGACAGCTGGGTCCAGCGCTCGAGCAGGGCGAGCAGGGGGTAGACCGCGGCGAGCAGCGCGAACAGGCCGAGGGCGCGAAGCAATGCGGGGGCGACGTCTGCGGGCACGGAATGTTACTTGACGAAAAGCTGGTCGGGGCGAACCACGCGGATGTTGCCCGCCTTGAGCTTGATGTCGTACGCCCCGATGGCCTTGTCCTCGTCGAGGATCGCGGCCCCGGGCGGGGCCGGGTAGGTGATGGTGGCGGCCTGGTGGGCCTTGAGGGCTTGGGCGAAGGCGGCCGCGTCGGCGGTCACGGCCACGATGCGGAGCCGGTCTGCGCGCAGGTGGCGCCGAATGGCGGCGTTGACCTCGGCCCGGGTGAGCGTCTGCATGCGCGCCTTGAGCTCATCCCGGGTGAGGGGGGCGCGGTGGTAGATGTCGTCGAGGAGGTAGCCCAGGCGGCGGTCCGGATCCTGTTCTTTGGCGCGCTGGTAGCCGGACAAGAACGCTTGCACACTTTTGAAGCTCTCGTCGTCGGGGATGCCCCGCGCAACGAACCGGTCCAGCTCGTACAGCGCTTGGTGCAGGGCGAAGTTGCGGTTTTTGTGTTCGACCGGCCGGATCCAGATCGAGAAGTATTGCTGTTGGCGCCCGATGTTGAGCAGCTCGTTGGTGGTCCAGCCGTCCTGAACGAAATGCTCGACGTAGGCGTAGTCGCCGTAGTTGAGGCCGCGCTGCTCGCGCATGGCGTTGAACAGGTGACCGACGCGGCTGCGGTGTTCGCCGAAGTAGGCCTCGGCGAGTTTGAGCGCGGGGTAGTCGGGATGGCTGCGGGTGATGGCGAGGTGGTAGCCGATGGAAAGAGGGGTGCCGGCGGTCTTCTGTTCGACCAGCAACATTGTGTTTTCCACGATGGCGGGGGGCGGCGGCAGGGTGGCCCGGGGGTGGGAAGACGCGGGCAGGGCGCCCAACGCGGCGAGCAAAAACTCCGCGTGCGCGGCGGTGGCGCCCCCGGTGAGGCCCAGCATGACGCGGTCGCGGGTGAAGACGTGGGCGTGGTGGGCCTTGACGTCGTCGAGGGTGATGGCGGCGAGCCCTTGTTCGGTCCCGGCGGGGTGGTGTCGGTAGGGGTGCCGCACCTGGAGCTGGGTGCCGATCCCGGCTTGGCCTGGCCCGTGGGGTTGTCGCGCGGGATCGACGAGGGGCCGATCGTACAGCTCGGTCTCGAGCACCTCGCGGGCGAGGAGTTCGTCGCTCTCGCTGCGCAGGGTCTTGGTCAGGTAGGAGACCGCCTCGTTCTGTTTGCGCCGAAAGTCGTCGGGGTCAAAGCGCGGGCTCTGGAGCACCTGGGCGAACACGGACAGATACGGCCAGACATTGTCCCGGTGTACGCGGCCGGAGAACACCACCGTCTCCTTGTCGACCTGTACCTCGATGCCGGCCGCCCAGGGGAACAGCCGCCGCTCCAGCTCGGTGGCGGACAGCGCCGTGGTGGCGGTGCCCATCAGCTCGGCGGTGAGCGCAGTGAGGCCCTCTTTGCCCGCGGGGTCATCGCGCGAGCCGGTCTGGAACAGGACCCGGATGTACACGATGGGGTCTTCGGGGTCCTGCTCGATGACGCGCACGATGCGACGGGGCGGGGCCTTTTTGGCCGGGGCCTTTTGGGCCGCGGCGAGCTGCGCGGCCTGGGCGGGGGCGGTGAGCAGCAGACAGAGCAGCGAGAGGGACAGCGTGCGCAGCATCATGGGGCGCCCTTGTGACGAAGGATGACAGTGGTGCGTTGGCTGGCGCCGAAATGTGTACGAACCAGTTCTTGGAGGTCGGCGGCGGTGGTCTTGTCCACGGCGGTGAGCACCGCGTCGAGCGCGCCCGGCTCCATGCTGTGGCCGGCCATGAACGCCAGGTGGTGCGCGATGTGGTCGGCGGTGTTGAGCTCCATCAGGGCGCTGTAGCGAACATTGGACTTCACCGCCTCGAAGCGGGCGGGATCGATCTTCCCCGCCGCGATGTCGTCGAGCGACCGCTGGACCCGGTCCCGAACCGCGGCGGCGTTCTTGTCGTCCTTCACTTCCAAGCTCACCGGGAACAAATGCGGCTCGCGGTGTGGCCACCACCAAGACGAGAGGCTCTCCACAGTTTGGTCGGTGACGACAAGCTCCTGGGCGAGGTCGGACGAGTCCGAGAACAGGTAGGTCTCGAGGACCAAACACGCCGCGGTCGCCTCGCGGTCGGCGGCGCTGGACGGCACGCGCCACGCCATCATCAGCCGCGGCGTCACCGGCGTGGCCCAATCGACCGTTCGCTCGCGGGGGGCGGTCTGGACCGGCTCGGCGGTGAGGGCGGTGGGGGCCCGGGTCTTTTTCCAGTCCCCGAAATGTTCGCGGGCCAGCGCGAGGGACTGCGCGGCGGTGACGTCACCGACCACAAACAAAATGACATTGTCAGGGGTGTAGAACCGCTCGAAGAAAGTCTGCGAGTACTTGTACTCGCCGGGCATGGCTTTGATGTCCTTCAGAAAGCCAAGCGTGGTGTGCTCGTAGGTGTGCTTGTCGAACGCGAGGTCGCGCAGCGCCTCCCAGGCTTGCCGCTCGGGGTCGGCGGCGTTCTTGTTGTACTCGCCGAGCACCGCCTGGGCTTCGGTCTTGAACACGTCCTCGGTGTAGCGGAGGTTCTGGAAGCGATCGCCCTCGAGCTCCATGATTTTCGGGAACGCTTCTGCCGGGCCTTGCAGGTGGTAGAGCGTGAAGTCATCGGTGGTGTAACCACCGTCGTCGGCGCCGAGGGCATTGAGCAACTGGTTGCGCGCGGCGGCGGGAAACTTCTCCGTACCGCGGAACATCATGTGCTCGAAGAAGTGCGCAAACCCGCTGTGCCCGGGCTCGACCTCGTCGACCGAACCGGTGCCCACCAGCTCATAGAGGGCAAACATGCCGGAGCCTCGCCGCTCGACCGTGGCCACCCGCAACCCGTTGGGCAGGGTGTGCACCGTCATCGGGAATGGCACAAACCGGCCGGGCGGGGGGCGGAGGGTCACCGGACCGGCCGTCGCCGACGTGGCCAGCGCCATCGTGCACAGGACCGAAGCCAACACCATCCGCGTTCCCATTGCGCTCCCTTCGCCAGCGGCGACGACGACGCCGCGCTCGATGGTTACCACGTCGGGGCGCGCGGGGGTCAAGCGCGGCGGTAGGCGCGCTCAGGGGGCGGGGCAGCTCCCGGGGACCCGGCTGATGTTGGTGCCTTTGGGGAGGTTCACGTGGAAGGTCTCGGGGCCGACCTTTTGATCGAACACCGCGTCGTTGAACATGAACTGGTTGACGTTGCCTTGGTTGTCGACGACCACCGATTGTTTGACACGGAACGTGGTCGGGTCCACGACGAGGATCAGCCGGCGAAAGATGCCGTTTGCCTCTTTGGGGGTGAGCTGGATGTGCAGGTCGGTGGCCGCGCCAAAGACGCCGCTGAACCACTCGGCGGTGAAGTCCTCGTCGATCTTGCCCGCCCCCCACAAAAACCGCACCGAGGCGGTGAGCCCGTCCTGCTTGAAGCAGTGGTCCACGAACGCGAGGTGGTCATCGGGCTGGTGAATCCACAGCTTCTTGCCGTCGATGATGAAGCTCTTGGTCGACGGGGTGGCGTAGTCCCACCGCATCAAGCCCGGCTTTTGGAACACCACCGACCCGCTGCTCTCCTGGGTGCGGCGCAGGGCGGTGAAGGTGTAACGCTGCACAAACTTCGCCGAGAAGGTCTTGGTGGCGTCGTAGGTGTTCTGGATCTTGGCGATCACCTCGGGCAGGGTCTTGGCCTTGACCTCCGCGAGCTGCACCGCATCGGGCACCGGGGGCGCGGGGGGCGGCACGGCGGCGGGCGCGACCGGCAACATCAGGGCGAGATAGGCTTTGATCGTGAACATCGAACCCTCCTACGCGGTTGGGACGGTGCACGCAAAACCGCCATTCAGGGCCGATTGTTCCGCTAGGGGGCTGATTTTGTTCGGGTATTGGGCGGGCGGGACCGGGGTCACGCCGCCTTGTCGCGACCGCGGAGCAGCGCGAACGGGTCTTGCCCGAACCCGTCGGCGTGGCCCGCCGACGGGGCGGCGAGCTTGTCCAGCAGCTTGGTCACGGTGACCGCGCGGGGCGCGACTTGGCCGGCCAGATGGTGGAGTTCTTGGGCGAGGGGGCCTTCGGTCTTGCCGGCCAGGACCTGCAGGCGCTTGGCCACGTCTTGCAGCAGTTGCGGCACCGGACGGAGCCGGTCGATGCGCTCTTGGTGCTTGTCCGCGGGGAGGCGGGCCACGCGGACCGTATGTTCCTGCACGGCGTCGAGCAGTTGGTGGGCGGCACGGGCCACCGCGCGCACGTCCTCGTCGGGGCTGTCGTCGAGGTCGCCGCGGTGATCGAACGCGCCCTGCGCCGCGGCCGACAAGTCGGCCGCGAGTTGATGCAGCGCGCGGGTCAGGGCGGCGGCTTTGTCCGCGCGGGGGGCGAGCTCGTTGAGGGTGCGGCGGACCGCGCGGGCCCCGGACAGGCCGAGCCCCGGGTGGTCGTCGGGGAGGGGCTCGCCCGCGGCGAGGTGGTGCAACGCGTCGTCGAGCCGGGACACGGGCTTTTCCACCGCGCGCCGCAGGCCCCATCCGGTGGCGAGCGCGCCGAGCAGCAGGAGCGCGGACAGCGCGAACAGGGCCACGCGGTGACCGTACGGCGCCGGCGTCGCCAGCGTCGGGGCCTTCGCCGCGGGGGGCGCGGGGGCCGCGGGGGCCGCGGGCACCGGGGTGAGCGCGCCGAGGGCGGCCTTCAGGGGCGCGCTGTCGAGGGCGAGCTTGTCCAGGGTGCGCACCTCGACCAGGCAGTGTTTTTCGTAGGGCAGACAGGCCCGGGCGACCACCGTGAGGGTCTCGTCGGTCTCGGACAGGACCTGCACCCGCCGGTCGGTGTCTTCGGGTTTGTCCGAGGACAGGTCGAGGCCCGGGGGCAGCTTGGCCGCGCTCGGCAATGTCACTGTGCCGTCGCGCCCGATCACGAACCGGCTGGGGGACAGCCGCAGGGTCTTGGCCGCGCCCTCGAGCTCGTCCGCGTCGAACGGGGCCGAGAGCGAGACCTTGCGGCCGCTCTTGCGCTGTTTGCGCCGGGCGTCCCGGGCGGTGCGAACTTGCTGCATGAGGTCGGGCAGGTCGCTTTCGAGGGTGACCCCCACGCGCTCGACGGCCATGGCCTGCGCCTCGGCCACGAGGGCTTGGGCGTCTTTTTGCAACGTAGCCAGCGCCGCCTCGGCCCCGGTGAGGTCGAGGGAGGCGGCCGCGGTCGCCACCGGCCCCGGCGTGTCCTCGACGCGGGGCGGGGGCGGCGTCGTGGTCGGCGCCGGGTCGGGCCACGAGAGGGCCAAGCCGCCGGCGGCGAGTCCGGCGGCCGCGAACAACGCGGGCACGGCCCGCAGCCACCCGGCGCCGGGCAGCGCGCGCCCGCGCCGGGGTCCGCCCCCCGGGGAGGCGGTCGCGGTTGCGGCCCACGCGGCGGTGTCGTCGTCGAGCGGCGCGGGGTTTTCGGCGGCGGGCGGGGGCGTGGGGTCGGTCATGGGACCTCTTGGTGTTGGCCGTCGGGGGCCCGGCTGAGGTGGCCGAGCATGACCAGGCGGTACATCAAACGTTCGGCGTCGACGATGTTGACCTGGCCCAACGTGGCGAGTTGCTGCGCGGTGAGCACCCGGCCCCCGGCGAAGGGGGCGAGGGCTTTCCGCTCGTCGTCGGTGAGGTCGGACAGGTCCGCGCCTTCGGTCATGTGAAAGGGGGTGGTCTCGTCGGGGACGGCCCGGCGAATGACCCGCTCCTCGTCCACCCGGCGCAGGCTCTCGAGCAGGACCGCGTCGACGGACAGGCCGGGGGTGGTGGGGGCGAAGGCGAGATTTTCCAGGCCGCGGCGGAGGCCGAACACGCCTTGGTCGGCGCGCAACATCTCGAACAGCAGGTCTTCGGCCTGGGCCCGGACCGCGTCGGCGAGCTGGCGGCGGGTGATGCGACCGTTTTGCACCAGGGCTTCGCCCAATGTCACGTCACGGTCGACGGAGAGCAACGCGTCGGCCAGGCCCTGCTCATCGAGAATGCCGAGCTGGATGAAGTACCGGCCGAGGCGCTTTTCCGCCCGGGCGTTGCGCGCGCGCACGGACACGATGCGCCCCTCGAACAGCGACGCTTCATACCGCCCATGGTTGAGTGACACGTCGAGCACGCCGGTCTGGCCTTGGAACTTGAGCAGCTGCAGGACCTCGGGCAGCGCCACCACCGACAGGTCGCCGTAGAGGCTGGGCACGGGTTGGGCGAGGAGGTTGACCCCGAGCTTGTGTTTGACGAACGCGCGCAGCACCGCCTGGCCGAGGGAGTCTTTGACCTGGTCGGTGATTTCCGACGAGAGCTCGTCCGCGCCGTCGATGCCCCGGGCGTACAGCGCCTCGGCGAGAACATCGGACAAGCCGCGCAGCGCGAAGTCGGCCGCCTGCCGCTCAATGTCACTGGGCGTGGCCTGGTCCGCGCTCTCGAGGCTGAACTCGTCGGACGGCAGCAGGCTGGTGTGCAAGTCGTCCGACAGGAACTCGTCGGGCAACGCGAAGATCGGCGTGGTCTCGTGGTGGCGGCGCCGGGGGTGGTTGTCGAGGACGGTGCGGACCGCCTCCGACAGCGCCGAGGGCGTGAACGGCTTTTCCAGCGTGCCGACCACGCCCAGCCCTTCGAGCGGGCCCTTGTCGGCCTCCCCGGTGGTGAGCAGCAGCACCGGCACATCGGCGATGCTGCTCTCGGCCGCGAGCTGCTTGAGCAGGGTCAGGCCGCTGGTGCCGCGCATCAACAGATCGACGATGAGCAGATCGGGGTCGGTGGCCCGGGCCTGTTGCAGCCCCTGCTCCGCCGACCCCGCGGCGATGACGTAGAGGCCGTCGTCGGTGAGGGTGTTTTTGACCACCCGGCGGATGGTGGGCGAATCGTCCACCACGAGGACGCGCTGCGGCGATGACATGCCCCGGACGGTACCTGTGGGGGCCAGCCGGCGCCAGAAAACGACCCGCGCTCAGTCCAGGATGCGGGCGCGGGGCTCCAGGCCGCGGTCGATGACGACCGCCACCCGCTGCGGCTGCTCGAGAAGGCGCATGCCTTCGGGGAGGTCGCCGTCCGGGCTGCCGTCGATGAAGCCCAGGGTGATGGCGGCGCGGAACCGGCGTAGGCGCTCGCGGCCGATCGACGAATCGGCCAGCGTGGGGTCAATGGCCTCGGCCTCGTCGAGGGGAAGACCATCGAACAGCAAAACGGCGTTCTTGGCGCCGAGCGCGACGTGGACCAGGCCCTGGCCGCCGATGACCTGCACGCAGCGGGCAAACCCGCTGTCGCCGTGGACGGCCACGATGGCGTCGACGACACGGTCGGGGTCGGGGCCCACCGGGTGATCGAGTTGACCCGATTGGTGGAGGCGGTGGAGCACTTTGAAAAAGAAGGCTTCGGCTTCGCTCTCGCCGGTGATGTGGCGGCGCAGGAAGTCGGGGAGGTCGGCGAGGTGTTGCTCGCGGAGGGCGGCGGCGGAGTCGACGTCGGCGGGGCCACCGGTCACGGCGCAGGCGAACTCGCGGGACCGAAAGGGGCCGAGGTTGTGGGGGGACTCGCGGGGCGGGCGGACGTCGTCGCGGTGGCGAATTTGAATCACCGCCGAGCGGCCTTTGAGCGGGCCGACGATGGGCGCCAGCGCGGCGTCGCGGGGCAGGCTGGGGCGCCGGGAGATGAGCACCCGACGGTCGACGGTGGCCGCGATGCCGATGCCGTCCGCGCCCGCGGGCAGCGCAGCGAACTCGCGGGCCACGTGCAGGGCGACGTGTCCCCGTTGGGGATCGTTGAGGCTGAGGCCGATGGCACGGGTCGATTGCATGGTGGTGGGCCTCGGTGACGACGGTGCCGAGCATCCCTCGGCTTCTTTCAGAAGTGTAGCAAAAAAGGCGATCTCGGCACGTCGCCCGAGGCACACATACACGCACCAGCGAGCGCGGGGCGGGGCGGGGCAGGACGCTTCGATGCCTTGACAACGGTGCGCGGCAGCGCACAGTCTCTGCCCGAAGTTTGGGGTGGCGACGCCGTGAAGCAGATTGCAATGGGAATCGATCTGGGCACCAGCAACAGCTGTGTGGCCATTTGGGAAGACGGCCGACCCGTCGTGGTCCCCAACGAGTGGGGCGAGATGACCCATGCGAGCTGCGTGTCCTTCTTGGAGGACGGCTCGGTCATCGTGGGCAACAGCGCCAAGCAGCGCATCGTGCTTGACCCCCAACACACCGTGTACTCGGCCAAGCGGCTGATCGGCCGCTTTTACTTCTCCGAAGAGGTCAAAAAAGCGCAGGCCATCTGCAGTTACCCCATCGTCGAAGGGCCGAACAACAGCGTGCGGGTGGCGATTCGTGACGCGGTGTTCACCGTGCCCGAGGTCTCGGCCATGGTGCTCAAAGAGATGCGCGCCATCGTCGAGCAGCACACCCAGCAGACGGTGACCAAAGCGGTCATCACCGTGCCCGCGTTCTTCAACGACAGCCAGCGCCAAGAGACCAAGAACGCGGGGCGCATCGCGGGCCTCGAGGTCCTGCGCATCCTCAACGAGCCCACCGCGGCCGCTCTGGCCTACGGGTTTGGCCAGAACCTCGACCAGCGGGTGGTGATTTATGACCTCGGGGGCGGGACCTTCGACGTGTCGATCCTGCAAATCGGTCAGGACATCTTCGAGGTGCTCGCCACCGCGGGGGACACGTACCTCGGGGGCGACGACTTCGACGACCGCATCGTCCAGTGGATCGGCACCCAGGTCGAACAACGCCTGAACTACGACATCAAGTCGGACCTCGTCTCGCTGCAGAAAGTGCGCGACGTGTCCGAGCGCGCGAAGATCGACCTCGTCGAGAGCGACCGGGTCACCATCCACCTGCCGGACCTCTACTTCGACGCCAACGGCTCACCGGTGGCGTTCTCCACCGAGATCACGCGCCCGCAGTTCAACCAGATGGTGATGGACCTGGTGCAGCGCACGTTCAAGGTGTGTGACGAGGCGATGCAGTCCGCGCGCCTCACCGCGGTGGACATCGACGGCGTGATTCTCGTCGGAGGCCCCACCCGGCTGCCCATCATTCGCAACTCCGTGCGCCACTACTTCCAGCGCGAACCCAACGTCGAGGTCGACCCCGACCAAGTCGTGGCCCTGGGGGCCGCGATCCAAGCAGAAGCATTGCTGGACAGCGCCACCAGCACCTTCCTGCTCGACGTCACCCCCCAGAGTCTGCGCTTGGGTACGGTGGGCGATTACACCGAAGTCATCATCGAGAAGAACACCGCGATCCCCATCGATCGCACCCGCACCTTCGTCACCGCCGCCGACAACCAGGAGCGGGTCAAGATCAAGATCTACCAAGGCGAAAGCCGCAACGCGTCGGAGTGCGAGCCCCTCGGAGAGTTCGAGTTCTCGGGCCTTCGCCAGGCGCGCCGGGGCGAGGTCAAGATCGAGGTGACGTTCGAAATCGACACCGACGGCATCGTCAATGTGTATGCACGTGACACCGAGACCGGGCAACAAGCGTCCACCACCATCACCCTCACCGGGGGCATGGACGAGGCCGCCATCGCCGAGGCCGCGGCCCGAAATGCTGAAACCAAACGCGCGGATCATGCATAGGCGTTGACCGAGGAGGCGGGAGATGGACTACACCGACCCCCAGTACTGGCCCACGCTCAAGAACCTCGCCCAGACCATCGACGGGCTTGACTATTTCCAGGTGCTCAACCTGCCCCAGAACGCCTCGTCGGGACAGATCCGCACCACGTACTACCAGATGGCGCGGGCCCTCCACCCCGACCGCTTCTTCCATCTCCCCGACGAGGAGCTGAAGAACTCGGTGAGCAAAATCTACCGCCGCATCACCGAGAGCTACACCATCCTCAAGGACGACCAGAAGCGCGCGCAGTACTCCGCGAACATCAACGGCCCCGAGCGCATGTCCAAGCTGCGCTTCAACGAAGAAAGCGAACGCGAGCAGAAAGAGAAACAGCGCGAGGCCCTCGAGGTGGCCAAGACCCCACAGGGCAAAAAGATGTTCAACGAGGCGGTCGCTGAGTACAAAAAAGGCAACTATGACAAGGCACTGAAGAACCTTCAGTCCGCCCTGTTGTTTGAAAGCGGCAACGAACAGCTCAAAGCCTTCAAAGCGGAGATCGAAGCCAAGAAAGCGGGGGGATGATGCACGACTTGGCCCTGTCGGAACGTCTCGCCCTCGCCCTCGACGTCAGCCACCCCGACGCTGCCCTGGACCTGTACCTGCGCACCCGCGACGTCGTCGGGGTGTTCAAAGTGGGGTGGGAGCTGTACCTCCAGACCGGGCCGCGGCTCATCGAACGCATGCGCCGAGATGGCAGCAAGGTGTTCCTCGACTTCAAGCTTCACGACATCCCCAACACCGTCAAAGGGGCGGTGCAGTCTGCGGCCCGCCTCGGGGTCAGCTACCTCACGGTGCACACCCTCGGGGGCGAGAAGATGCTCAAGGCCGCGGCCGAGGCCCTGACCACCCAGACCACCATCCCGGGCGCAGAGCCCATTCGCCTCCTCGGGGTCACGGTGTTGACCAGCCACACCGGCCAAGACTTGGAAGACCTCGGCTTCACCGAGGATCCTGAAACATTGGTGTCGCGCTTGGCCCAGTCCGCCACCGGGAGCGGGCTCACTGGCATTGTGTGCTCGCCGGAAGAGGCGCGCACCGTCCGCGCTGCCTGCGGCGACGACGCGCTCATCGTGTGCCCGGGCATTCGCCCCGAGGGGGCCGCCCTCGGGGACCAGGCCCGCACCCAGACCCCGGCCCAGGCCATCGCCGCGGGCGCGGACGTTCTCGTCGTGGGCCGCCCCATCCGCACCGCCCCCGACCCGCGCCAAGCCGCGGGGGACATTCTGGCGGAAATCGAGGCCGCCCTCGCCGGCCGGGCCGCGGGGTGAATCGTCCTCGACGGGGCCCGCACAAGGGGCGCGATGGGCGGGACGGCGGCGGGCGGAAGCCGCGGGGGCCGCGCGAGCCCGGCGCGGGCAAGGCCAAAGGCGGGCGAGGGCCGAGCGGGTTTGTCATCTGTGGACAGCACGCGGTGCTCGCCGAGCTCGAGCATGGCGCGGACCGCGTGCAGGAGCTTTGGGTCTCCAGCCGGGCGGACGAGGCGGTCATCGCCCGGGCCCAGGCCCAGGGGGTGAAGGTCCACCGCGCGGGCCCCGACGACCTCGACCAAGCCACCGGCGGGGTGGTGCATCAAGGGCTGGTGCTGGTGACCCGGCCGTGGGAGGCCGACCTCGCGGACATTCCGGATGGCGGGGTGGTGGTGATGCTCGATGGGGTCGAGGACCCGCGCAACGTCGGGCGGGCGGCGCGCAGTTGTGTGGCCCTGGGGGCGAGCGGGCTGGTGGTCGAAAAACGCAAGAGCGCGCGGCTCGGGCCGGCGGCGTACAAGACCGCGGTGGGGGCGCTGTCGATGTTGCCGGTGGCCCAGGTCAGCAACCTCGCCCGGGCCATCGAGCAGCTGCAGGAGCGCGGGCACTGGGTGGCGGCGGCGGAGGCGGCGGGCAGCGCCCGGCCCTGGGACGTGGATCTGAGCGGGCCGATGGTGGTGATCGTGGGGGGCGAGGACCGGGGGGTGCGCCGGCTGCTGCGGGATAAGGCGGACCACCTGGTGGGGATTCCCATGCAAGCAAAGGGGTTTAGCCTCAATGCCGCCGATGCGGTGTGCGCGCTTTTGGTCGAGTGTATGCGCCAACGCGGGGGGTGAGCGCCGCGGTTGCAGGGCGATTTTGCCTCTGGTAGCGATTGCGGGTTCATCGTCCGGCCAAACGGACCGAATCATTTACACAATCACCGTTGAGGTACGCCATGGTGTCCAACACCAACCAAACCGAATCAGTCCGCGCGCGCAAACATGCCCGTTCGGGCCGGAAGCGCAAAAACGCCCTGAACAACCACGGCACCACCAAGAGCCAAGAAGAGCTGTTCAAGGTGAAGACCGAGTCGGACAAGTAAGCCGACGGGGCGGGAGGGCGTCGATGACAAAACCGGCCCTACCGCGCTTCGAACATCTTGCAGAAAAAGACCCGGTCTCCGTCCTGGAGCTGGCGCGCGACCTCGTCGGTGTGGGCATCGGTGGGGAACATCACCGCACACGCGCGCCGGTCCTCGCAGAAGTGGGCGCATTGCTCACACGTGAACGCGAGCCGATGAGATCGGATCTGTTCGTCCAGGATGGCGTCATACACGACGTACATGGGCTGCCCGACGTTAGGATGGTCGCATGATCCGCGTAAAGGTCTACCTCGATGGTGAGTGTGTGCAGCGCATCGATTTGCGCTCCACCGACATCATCATCGGGCGGGAGAACACCGCGGACATCCAGCTCAACTCCCCGGCGGTGTCGCGCCGGCACGCGCGCCTGACCCGCAGCGGTGAGGGCTGGCAGGTGAGTGACCTCGGCGCGGCCAACGGGGTGTACATCGCCCGCGGCGAGGCCGAGCCGGCCCGGGTCATCATCGACAAGGTGATGCCCGGCGATGTGATCATCATCGAGAAATACTCCATTCGGTTCAAAGAGCTCGACGACGCGGTCAAGAGCCAAGAGGTCAGGGCGGACCCCGCGATGGAAGTGTCCACTGACATTGGCAAAAACCGCACCCAGTTCATTTCCATGGTCGACGTGCTGCAAGCGGGTCAGGGGTTCACCGCGCCCAACTCCCTCGAGGGCACGCCCACCAGCGGTCCCCAGCCCGTGGCGGTGCCCGCCGACGCGTGGTGGGTGCGCTTGCGGTCCGGCACCGGGCACGATCGGACATTCATGATCCCGGGCCACACCGCCACCGCGGGGGCGGGCGACGGCTGCGCCATCCGGCTGCCGTCGGGGCCGCCGGAGCTGGTGCAGCTGGAGCGCACCGGGCAATCGGTGTCCATCGATCGGGTGGCGAAGTGGCCGTTTCCCCGGGTGGTCGTCGACGGGCGCAGCATCAAGTCCGAGGTTCTGCTCGACGGGCAGAGCTTCGTGGTCGGTGACTACGAGCTGTCGGTGCATCTGCACGCGGACCCCAAAAAGGTTTGACCAGAGTGGCCGATGGCATCGCCCAATCTCGACCTGTTGCGGGGAATGGCACTGTTTGGCGGGCTGCCGGAGCAGGGCTTGACCTCGTTCGCCGGGCTGGCCGAACGGGTGACGCTGGCGCCCGGTGAGGTGCTGTTCAAAGAGGGGGACCCGGCGGGGGCGATGTACGCCATCGAGTCTGGCGTGGTCGAGGTGCTGAAGACCAACCAGGACGCGACCATCTCGTTGGTCGACCTCGGGGCGGAGGATTTCTTCGGCGAGATGGGCTTTGTGGACATGCAGGCCCGGGCGGGGACGGTGCGGGCCAAGACCGACGTGGTGCTGTGGCGGTTCCCCTACATCGCCCTGCGCAAGCTCTACTGCGACGACATCAAGAGCTATACCCTATTGGTCATGAACATCGCGCGGGAGCTGTCCCGCCGGCTGCGGCGGGCGGACGAGCGCATCGTGCAGCGCGCCTCATGAAACGCGCCCCCCGCGTGTTCGTGCCCCCGGCCACCCTCGACGAGCTCGCGGCCCGGGGCCAGGCCCCGGCCCCCGACGAGTGCGCCCACCGCCTGCGCAAGGTGCTGCGGTTGCGCGACGGGGACGAGGCCCGGGTGTGCGACGGGGCGGGACGGGTCGCGACCGCGCGCGTGGACGGTCCCGCCCTGGTCTTGACCGCCCCGGTGGAGGACGTGCCCCCCGCGCTGCCCGCGGCGGTGGTGGTGCAGGCCCGCATCCGGCCCAAAAAACTCGAGCAGGTCGTGCAACGGGGCACCGAGCTCGGCGCCGCGGGGTTCTGGCTGTTCGACGCCGCGCGGACCCAAGGGCGCGGCGACGCGGACCCGGCCCGGTTGCAGCGCATCGCGGACGACGCCAGCCGCCAGAGCGAGCGGGCCCACGCGCCCACCGTCGAGCACCTCGGCGACACCGCGGCGGTGGTCGAGCGCTTGGGCGCCTTTTCCGGCCGAGCCTTCGTCGGCGTCGTCGGGGCGCCACAGCTGCTCAGCCAGGCGCTGGCCGACGCCGGGGGGCCGGTGGCGTTTGTGATCGGCCCCGAAGGCGGCTTGACCGAGGACGAGGTGGCGGCGCTGACCCGCCAAAACGTGGCCCCGGTGGCGCTGGGAGCGCATGTGTTGCGGGCCGAGACCGCGGCGCTGGCCGCCCTCAGCGCCTGGCAGGTGCGCTTGGGCACGCTCTGAGCCGGTTTTGCCCGGCGGGGACGTGTCGAAAAGCCGGACGATTGCTGCTATTGCGCCCCCGTGTTCTGTCCTTTTTGCGGCACCCAGAACCTCGACGATGCACGCGACTGTGTGCAGTGCGCGCGTGCGCTGCCCGCGACGCAGACCTCGCCGGCCCCGCGCGCCCGGCCCCAGTTGCTGCGCCGGCCGGCCCCGCTCAAGCCCGCCGCGGTCGACGGCCTGCCCGCGCAGACCCGGGCCCCCGCGCCGGCGCCCATCACCGCCCCGGACACCGCGCCGCCCACGCCCCTGGGCGATGAGCTCGACGACGACGACGAGCACCGGCCCGAGCGCGACACCCTGATCGAGTCCGCGCCCCCGTCGGCCTGGGAGGACACGACCCCGCCGCTCGACGACGACGCGCCCCCGCCGCCCCGCGCAGAGGTCACCGCGCCGGCCAAGTGGCGCTTGCTGGGGGCGATGCTCGTCGACGGCGCGCTCGCGGCCGGTCCTGCGGCCCTGTTGGCCACCACCCTGTTCGGCCGCGCCAAGGGCGCCTGGTGGGAGCAGCTCGTGTCCGGGGTGCTGCTCGCCCCGCTGGGGGCGGTGCTGTTCGCGTTTGTGTGCGTCGCGGTGAGCACGCTCCAGCACGGGCCGGTGTTCTCGGCCCTCGGCGGCACCATCGGCGGCCGGGTGTTCGGCCTGACCTTGCGCCGGGGCGCCGACGAAAACGCGCCCGGCCCCCTCGCGCGTGCTATCCGAGGGGTCGCGGCGCCGGTGCTCGCGATGCTGCTCGCCATCGGTCCGCTGTACGCCCTGTGGCTGAGCCGGTCCGGCCGCGGGCCCGCCGATTGGGTGGCGCGCACGAGGCCGGGGCGCAGGGGGGATGCGCGGTGAGCGGGTTCGAAGAAGACCTCATACAGACGCTGCACAAGGACGCAGACCTGGCCGAGGACCGAATCGAGGCCGCCCTCGAGCGCCAGGTGGTCAGCGGGTTGGCGCTGTCGACGGTGATTCTCGAAATGGGGCTGGTCGACGAGTTTCAGCTCGCGATGGCGCTGGAGAAAGCGACGGGGTTGCCCCCGCTCACGGGCAACACGCTCAAGCAGGCCGACCCCGAGGCGATTTCCGCGTTCCCCAAGCGCCTGGCGGAAAAACACCGGATGGTGCCGGTGAGCCTCGAGGGGCGGCGCATGGTGGTGGCGGTCTCGCAGCCCCCAGACCTCAACCTCGTCGAGGAAATCGAGTTCATGCTCAGCGTCTACGTGACCCCGCACATCGTCAACGACGTGCGGTTGTCCGAGGCGTTGTTCCGCTTCTATGACGTCGAGCTCGGGCCCACCCCCCGCGGGATTTTGGCCATGTGGGGCGAGGACCCCGACGAGGAGCGCCGCGCCGCGGCGCAAGCCCAGACCCCGTTCGAGATGCCGACGACCCAAGAGCGGGTGGAGCAAGCCGCCGAGGCCGAACGGGCGGTGGAGGCGGACCGGGACCTGCCCTCCGACGACGAGGACGAAGAGGCCCCCGCGGTCTCGGACCCGGGCGGCAACGGCCAGACCCCGGGGGCGGCGATGTGGTCGGTGCAGGGCGCGGCCGACGTCACCGTCGACGAAGCGTCGGACGCGACCGCGGAGGTGGCCCCCGCGATCCCCGCGGGCGCGATGCTGTCGGGGGAAGACAAAAGCCCCGCCGCGGTCAAAGAGAAGCTCCTGCGCGACGTGGACGACGACGAGCGGGCGGCGGCGGACGCGGCCACCCGCCGCCACCGCGAGCGCGTGCTGTGGACGGTCGACGACGCCATCGCCGAGCTCGCCCTCGCCGACGACCGGGACGGCCTCGTCGATGTGGTGTTGCGGTTTGCGCACCGTCGGCTCGACACCGCGGCGATGTTCGTGGTCGAACGCCGGGGGGGCGCGCCCCATTTCGCGGGCTGGGACATCATCGACCAGCGCCTGACCCGACAGGACGTGACCGGCATGGCGGTGCCGGCCCAGGGCGACAATGCCTTTGCCAAGGTCTACGAGATGCGCTCGCCGTTTCTGGGCCCGCTCAGCGACGACGACGCGGTGGTCCAGGCGTTGCAACGGCACCCGCGCGCGGTGTTGCTGATGCCGGTGTTCGTCGGGGACAAGCTCGCGGCGGTGCTGTACGGGGACAACGCGGAACGGTCGGTGCCGCCGACGAGCCTGGCCGAGCTGCACATGGTCGTGCCCCGGTTCGGCAAGGCCCTGCGCAACCTGATTCTGCGCAAGAAGGGCGTGGCCACCGGGCAGAACGCGCCCGACGACGAAGCCCCCGACGTGGCCCCCGCGGCCAAGGTCATGGCCGCGATCCCGGTCATCATCGGCGACGAGGAGCCGTCCAGTCCCATTCCGGCCGCCCCCCGGGTGACCCACGGCATGCGCACCCCCGGGCCGCCGCCCCCGTCCGCCGACCGTGGGGTGTACATCAAGACCCGGCGCCCGCGCGCCGGCCGCAGCTACGAAAAGCCCCCCCCGCTGCCCAAAAAACGCAAGGCGGCCAAGCCGTCCGCGCCCCCGTCATCGGCGCCCTCCGCCCCCGCGGCGGCCGCCGGGGAGGGGGCCCTGTCCGAGGACGTGCCCGCGGACGTCATCCCCATCACCGTGGCGGTGCCCGACGACGCGCCCAGCGCCGAACTGATCGGTGAGCACCGCCCCGAGGCCTCGCCCCCCGACGCGGGCAACGGGGCCGACGCGGGCCCGGCCCCCGTCGACGAGCCGGTCGAAGAGCTCGCCCCCGACGACGCCGACGATCTCGCCCCCCCGGGCGACATCAACCCCGATGACATCGACACCGTGCCGGTGGCCCAGCGGCCGGCCGACCCGGACGAGGGGGCGGCCGACGCGGACGATGACGACGACGGCGCGGACGATGACGATGACGAAGACGCAGCCCTTCACGAGGACGACGACGAGGAGCGGGCGGGGCCGAGCACGATGGAGCTGGCCGCGGATCTCTATGACCAAGCCCGGGCCGACGACGATGACTTCTCGCTCGATGTCGCGGTCGACGCCCCCGCCACCGAACACCCCACGGTGGTGCCCTCGCCGGGGGCGGACGCCAAGGCGTCCCTGCTCATGGCCACCTACCGCAGCTGGGTGGGCACCCTCGACGACGAGACCGATTCGATGGTGATCGATCTGCAAGCCGAAGGCGAGGCCGGTCGGGCCGCGATCGGTCGCTTTGTGCGGCTCGGCGACCGGGCCATGCCCACCTTGGCCCGGTACTTTCCAGGGGCATTGCGTCGCGACCCCTTTGGCCAGATGGACGCGCGCCCGGAGGCGTCCGACTTTTCGGACGCCCTGGCCTGTCTCAGCCGGCTCGGCCGGGATCGGGCCGCGCCCATTCTCCTCGCCGGCTGCGACAACGAAGACCGCCGCCATCGCTACGCGGCGGTGTGGGGCCTGGCGTCCATGCTCGTGCCCGCGGCGGTGCCCAAGCTCGTCGAGCGCATCTTCGACCCGGAGCTGCGCATCGCTCTGCTCGCCCTCGACGTGTTGTCCCACTACCGCGACGCGCCGCTGTACGACAAAGCGCTCGGCCAGCTGCGCCAGCTCTGCCGCGGGGGGGAGACGGAGTTTCACCGGCGCCGGGCGATCATGGGCGTGGCCGAGCTCAAAGACACCGCTGCCCTCGACGTGCTCGTCGAGTTCGTGGGGACCAAACCGCGCGAGGTCGCCGACGAGGCCCACCGGGCGTTGGTGCACTTGAGCAAGCAAGACTTCGGCTCCTCGTCGCGCCGTTGGCGCGCGTGGATCGCCGACCACAAAAACAGCCAACGCACCGAGTGGCTCATCCAGGGCCTGCTCCACAAGGATGAGCGCATCCGCGAGAGCGCCCAGAACGAACTCAACCGGGCCACCGGCAACTACTTCGGGTATCGGTTCGACGCGCCGCGCGCGGAGCGGGACGCGGCGGTGGCGACCTGGAAAAGTTGGTGGGCTGACCTCGAGGACCGCTCGTCGTGGCCCTGACCGGGCCGGAGGTGGCCCATCGCGCCCAGTCGGTGCGCGTCGCGGGGCGGGACGTGCTCGTCTACAGCGCGGCCAACGCGGACGAGGTCATGGACCGCGCCATCGAACGCAATGAACCTGCACCCTACGGGGCGGTGGTGTGGAGCTCGGCGTGGGCCCTGGCCTACCGGCTCGAAGGGTTCGCCGGGCCGGGGCCCATCGTCGACGTCGGCGCGGGGTGTGGGCTGTTCTCCCTGGCCGCGGCCGCCTGCGGCCACGAGGTGATCGCCCTCGACATTTGCCCGGTGTCCCGGGCGTTGTTGCGCGCGGCCGCCGCCGATCAGGGCTTGGTCGTCGACGTGCGCGAATTCGACATCACCGGTGACGCGCCGCTGCCCCCCGGACAGCTCTACACATTTGCCGACGTCCTCTACGAACAGGCCATGGTCGGTCCGGTGGGCCGGCGCATCGCCGAGGCGGTGATGAACGGCACGGTGTGGGTGGCCGAGCCCGACCGCACGTTTCGCGCGTTGTTCGACGACGACCTTCGCGCCCGCGGCCTGGCCACCGCGCCCACCCGGGTCGCGGTGCCCCACGGGGACGATGCCGGCACGGTGCTGGTCTACACCTGGGAGCGCGCGTGAGCGGGGGGCGGCGCGGGCCGGTCTCGGGCATGTTCGTGCTCACCTTGGTCGCCTCGGTGGGGCTGTTCGTGTTCGTGCTCGGCCTCGCCGCGTTCGTCACCCGGGGCGCGTCGGGGCGGGTCGCGTCCACGCAGGCCGACGCCGGCCCCGACGCGGGGCCGCCCCCCGAGGCGGCCCCGACCACCCTGGCCGACGACGTGGTGCTCACCGCGCTCGCCCCCCGTCGAGAAAAACTCTTTCGCTGTTTTGAACAAGCGGTGGTCACCGACCCCAGCGCGCCCTCCGCGGTGCGGGTGGTGCTCACCATGGTCACCACCCCGGAGCGGGTGCGCGTGGTCGAGGCCGAGGGGCTCGCGGGGGTGTCGTTCGGCCTCAAGCGCTGTCTGCGCGGGGTGCTCGTCGACGAGGCCGACAGCGTGGGCACCGAGCGCGGGACCCGGGCGGTGGGTCTGCGCCGGGTCGACGGCACCGTCGAGGTCGAGCTGCTCGGGGACCGCTAGCCGCGGCTCAGTTGGCCGCGCCCGCCGAGTCGGGGCTGAACTCCACCGTGCCTTCGTCGGCGTTGAACGGCGAGAACAACTCGTACAGCGTGAACAGCAGCCCGATGGGCACCGCCCCCGCCGCGCTCACCATCTCGTGCAGGCGGCGGTCGGTGAAGCCGTGGCGCCACTGGGCCCGGGCCCCGCGGCGCAGTTGCCGGAAACGGATCTTGCCGAGGAGCGCGCCCACCGCCCGGGTCGGGTGACGGTACAGCTCGAGGGCCATGCGCCGCGCGTCGGGGGGGGCGTAGGCCGCGTGCGCGGTCAGGCCCGAGGCGGCGCGATCGATGTCGACGCGGCCGCTCGCCAGCTCGATGTCGTACCAGGCTTGGATCGCCAGGTCCTCGACGTGGTGCGCGTGGATGAAGCGCGAGGCGGGCGACTCCCGGAAGCCTTGCTCCCGCATCAGCCCTTCGGCGTGGTACGCCCAGCCGCGCGGCACCTCGCTGGCGAACACCCCGGCCCAGGGGTCGACCGCGCCCACCAGGTCGGGGTGGCGCAACGGGGCGCCCCCCTCGGCGACGGTCGCCGCGGCGAGGCGGGCCCGGCCCGGCTCGAGGAGCTGCGCGGTGAGGGTCTCGAGGTCGGCCACGCACAACGCGCCGAGGTCGTTCTCGTCGTAGGCGGACAGAATCAGCCGGGCCTTGGCCAGCTCATTGGACCGCGCGGGGAGCAACAGATTCTGGCCGAAGGTGTGGCGCAACGCGGCGCTGCCTTCGAGCACCCGGGCGTCGGGGCCCGCGCCTTCGAACAGGGAGCGCTCGTCGACGAACGCGCGCGATTTTGTGTACAGCTCGCCCATCCAGGCCGCGGCTTCCTCGGTGGTGTAGGGCCGCTGCCCCCGAATGGTGGAGAGCGCGACGGCGGGCGCGGCCTTGTCGAACGCGCGGCGGGCGATGCGCACCTTTTCGATGCGCATCTGTTCGATGGTGTCCTTGGCCACCCCGCGCACGTCCTCGGCGGTGAGCTCGAGCCCGCGCAGCCGGAGCAGCTCGTCGATGTGCGCGGGCTTGACCTGGGCGTGGGCGTCGCGCGCGGACAGGCCGGCGAGCCATGCCTTGGCCTCGGCGAGGGCCGCGCGCACCGGGTCGAGGTCGGTGCGCCCCTGGGCCTTGATGAACGCGAGCACCCCGTCGGCGCGCTCGGCGACCATGCGGGCGCGCTCGGTGAGGTACACGTCGGGCGACGAGACCGCGGCCCGCGCCGCTTCCAGGTTGGGGCCGAACGCCGCCACCCGCGCGGCCCAACTCTCGTCGAGGGCGGGCACATCGCCGGCGCGCAGGGCGTGCTCGACCAGCACCAACAGCGGGGTCCCGACCACATCGGGATCGGCGTGGGCGGGGCGGTGCTCGGTGACAAACGCGGTGAACGCGGTGCGGCGCTTGAGCGCCTCGTCGTCGACGCCGTGCAGCGTGCGCTCGCGCGGCGGAATCTTGTCCCGGGACGCCGCGGCGCGTTGTTGTTGCCAAGCCTGCAGCACCTGGAGCACGGCCGCGAGGTCGGCGTCGGGGGACGCGAAGCCGTCCTGGTGCTTGGTCAACCCCATCCACAGCGCTGCCTCCGGCCGCAAAGCCGCGATCTGCGCCAGGTGGTCTTGGTCGATGGAAAAGAGGGTGTCAGGCATTGCTTGAGCCAAAAACCACTGGATTTAAGCCCACATGGATGGCTTTGGCCAGATCTTTTGGCCGCCAAAGCCGCCAGGTGTCACCAATACATCCACGGGGAGGATGAATGGATCAGGGGTGGTCGGACACAGAGGGGGACAAGGAGGAAGGCACGGGTCCTTCCACGGGTGGTTCGATGACTGCAGCGACCGCACAAGACGCCTCACGCCCCGCCGGCTTGCGCTTGGTGAGCGGTCCCAAGAGCGTCGACCCCGACGCCGAGGTCTGGGCGAAAGCCAAGGCCGGCGATTCGGCCGCGTTTTCGGCGCTCTTCGAAAAACACATCGGGCGGGTCCAGGCGATGTGCACCCGGATGCTCCACGACCGGGCCGAGGTCGAGGACGCGGTCCAGCAGACGTTCTTTGAGGCGTGGCGGTCCTTGCACCGGTTCGAGGGACGTTCGCTGTTCTCGACGTGGATCACCAAGATCGCGATCCACACGTGTCTTGGCTTCCGCCGCAAGCTCAAGCGCCTGTTCTTCTCCGACGACGTCGAGGGCGACAAGCAGGTCGAGCCCGCGATGATGGGCCCGCAGGTCTCGCCCCACGAAGGTGCGGTGGCGCTGGCCACCCAGCGCGCCCTCGATGAGGTGTTGCGGCACATGACGATGAAAAAGCGCGCGGTGTTCGTGCTCGCCGAGCTCGAGGGCATGACCGCCCCGGAGGTGTCCGAGATCCTCGACATCCCCGAGGCGACGGTGCGCACGCGCTTGTTCCACGCGCGCAAAGAGTTCCACAAGCGGGCGCGCAGCCACCCGGTGTTCAAAGACCGCTACGAGGGCGGCGAGGAGGTGTCGCCGTGAGCCACCCCTCGTTTGATGACCTGTTCGACCTCGCCCACGGCGTGGGCACCCCGCGGACCCGGGCCCACGTCGAGACCTGCGCGGCCTGTCGCGCCGAGATCGCGGGCCAACGCCAGGTGCTCGCGGATGTGCAGGACGCGCACCGGCACGACCGGCCCGATCCGTTCACGGTGGCGCGGCACAAGCGCGCGCTGATGGGCCGCATCGGTGAGGCCGCCCGGCCCCGCCGCCGGTTGAACCTGCAAGCCGCGGCCGCGCTCGCCATCGCCGCGTGTTCGGGGGCGGCCATGGCCTACGGCGTGATTCGCTACGCCGACCGCGCGCCCGCGGTCGACCCGGTGGTGCTGGGCGCGCCGGTGCCCGCGGCCCCCGCCGCGCCCGTGGCCGTGGTCGTCGACGAGCCCGCGCCCGAGGCGGTCGAGCCCGCGCCGGTCGTCGAGGCGGCGCCCGCGCCGGTGGTGACCAAACGGCCCGCGCCGAAAAAGCGGCCCAAGCTCGCCCGCATCGAACAAAAGCCGAGCGCCAAGAAGGTCGCGGCCCGGCTCCTGGCCGAGGCCGCGGACGTGCCGAGCGGGCGCACCGCGCACTTTGACGCCGGCGAAGTCGCCGCCCTCGCGGGCGATGCCGACGGCGCCACGCGCTCGTTTGTCCGGGCGCTGGGCAGCAAGAAGGGCGGGGCCGCGCGCGAGCGTCTGGAGATCATGGCCGGCGACGGCTCGACCAGCCGGGCGGTCGTGCTCGGTCTCATCCGCGACGACGACGTGGCCCGCAACAGCAAAGACGGCCTCAAGCTGCTGTGCCAGTGGAGCCTGGCCGAGCGCTCCGACCGCGAGGCGGTGATGTTCTGCAAGGCCGTGGCCGAGCGGTTCGGCCAAGACCCCGACGTCCGGCGCCTGGCCTTGGCCGCCGGCCGCGTGGCCGAGCACGACCTCGAGGACATGGACCTGGCGCGCCGGTTGTACACCCGCGCGATCTTGGTCTCGCAATACGCTGGCCTGGCCAGCACCGAGGCGCTGTTGGCGCGGGCCCGGGTGCTCGCGCGCATGGGCGAGCGGGACGCGGCCGCCGCTGACCTCCGCCTGTACATCCACCGGCACCCGGAAGCGACCTACCAAGACGATGTCGCAGAGCTGATGCGCAGCCTGGGTGTGACCGCCCAAAAACCTTAAGAAATCAATATCTTACGGTTCGCTTGGCGCAGCCAAGACGTTTTCATACAATTCAAACTGAACGCCGGGTCGGACCCCGGGCGGGCAGGGCGCCCCCCGGGGGCGCAGGCCGTGTGGGGGCGGAGGGCCAGGGTTGAGTCGAAAGCCGCACGTGATTCTGGGCTGTGGGTACACGGGCCTCCGCATGGCCGCCCAATGGCGTGCGGAAGGGGCGTTTGTCATCGGCACCGCCCGCTCCGCCCTGCGCCGCGCCGACATCCAAGCCGCCGGCGCGCGGTTTGTGCCCTTCGACCTCGATGCCCCCGACCCCTTTGTGCACGACCGGCCCCGGAGCGTCACGCTGCTGTTCGGGCCGCCGCGCGGCGACGACCAGGCCACCGAAAAGCTCCGCCGGCTGGTGACCACCATCGGCCCCGACGTGCCGGTCACGGTGGTGGTCAGCACCGCGATCTTCGGGGCCACGCGCTCGCTGCTCACCGAGCGCACCCACCCCAAGCCGCTCACCGAGCGCGCCCGCCGCTGGGCGGAGTGGGACAAAGCCGCCCTGTGCCTGCGCCTGTGCGGCTACGACGTCGCGGTCGTGCGCACCCCGGCCATCTACGGCCCCGGGCGCGACCACCGGGCGAAGCTTTTGACCCACGCGGCCAAGGTCATCCGGCCCGCCGCCGCCACCAGCCGCATCCACGTCGACGACCTTGCCCGGCTGCTGCGGCGCATGGCCGACAAAGGCCGGCCCCCGATCCTGCTCGCCACCGACGAGCTGCCCGCGCCGACCTGGCGGGTGGTGGAGGAGGCGTCGCGTCTGTTGCGCACCGACCCCCCGCTGACCCTCAGCCCCGAGGAGGCCAAACAAGCCTTCTCCGAGCTGGGCTACGAGATGCGCACCAACGGCCATTCTTGCAGGAGCATTGTGCGGCCTTGGCTCGGGGTGCGCCTGCAATACCCCACCTACCGCGAGGGGTTGCGCGCGTCGTTATCCGCCGGGGGCTGACCGGGCGTGGACCGCGGCCCCGATGATGCCGGCGCGATCCCCGAGGGCGGGCGCCCGCCGGGCACAGCGCGCGGGGGGATGCACGACCTCGTCGAGAACTGTGGCGAGCCGCCGGCCCAGTGAGGGCGCGTGGTCGAGCACGCCTCCCCCGAGCAGGAGCACGCCGGGGTTGAGCAATGTGACGGCATGGGCAACGGCCAGCCCCACCCGGGCCGCGACCTCGTCCCACAACGAGGCCGCGTAGCCCACGCGGTCCTCGGCCGCGGCCTCGATGAGGGGCACGATCCAGGGCCGGGACCCCACCGCGCCCCGCAAGGGGGCGGGGACACGGCCCGCGTCGAGGTCGTCCTGGACCCGGGCCTCGAGGGCGTGGCCCCCGACGTAGGCTTCGAGGCAGCCTTGGCGCCCGCAGCCGCACGTACGGCCGCCGGGCTCGACGAGGACGTGGCCGAGTTCCATGGCCACCCCTTGCGCGCCGCGGAGCAGGCGCCCCCCGCACACCGCGCCGGTGCCGAGCCCGCTGCCCCACATCACGCACAGCACGTCGTCGTGCCCGCGCCCGGCCCCGGCGGTGGCTTCGCCGAGGCAGATCGCGTCCACGTCGTTGAGCAGGGCCACGTCCCGGCCGAGCGCGGCCCGCCACCGGGCGGCCACCGGGAGGTCACGCCAGCCGAGGTTGGGCGCGTTTTTGACCACGGTGCCGTCGGGGGAGAGCATGGCCGCGCAGGCCACGCCCACCGGGCCGTCGCCCAGGGCCTGCACGCGGTGGGCGAGCACCGCGGTGATGTCCTCGAAGCTGCGCCCGGCGATGGCGTCCTTGGTGGGCGCGCCCTCGACGGTGCCGTCGGGGGCGCAGCGCGCGACCCGGAGGTGACTGCCCCCGAGGTCCACGCCGATGGCGGGACCGGTCATCCTTCGCTCTGGTCAGCCACCGCGGCGGTGGGGGTGGTGGCGTCCGACGACGCTGCGGCCCGCTCCCCGTCCGCGCCGTTGTCGACGTCGTCCCCGCCCAAGAACCTCCCGAAGAACTTCGAGACCGGGATGGACAGGTCATACAACACCGGGACCACCACCAAGGTGAGGAACGTGGTGAACACCAAGCCGGTGGACACCGCCACCGCCATCCCTGACCAGAACTCCGCCGAGCGTCCGCCCACCGAGATCTTGGCGTTGATGAAGTCGATGTTCACCCCGAACACCATGGGCATCAGACCGAGCACGGTGGTGATGGCGGTGAGCAGCACCGGCCGCAGACGGATGACCCCGGCCTTGGTGATGGCCTCTTTGCGCTCGCCCCCTTTGCGGAGCTGGTCAACGATGAAGTCGATGAGTACAATGGCATTGTTGACGGCCACCCCCGCGAGGCTGATGATGCCGAGGCCGGTCATGATCACCCCGAACGGTCGCTGGAAGATGATCAGGCCCCAGAGCACGCCGATGAGGCTCAGCAGCACCGAGGTCATGATGATGAGCGGGGTGAGCAGCGAGTTGAACTGCAGCACGATGATCAACAGGATCGAGAACGCGGCGAGGAAGAACGCCCGGGACAAGAACGCCTTGGCCTTGTCTTGTTCTTCGTTCTCGCCGGCCAAGCGCCAGCTGTAGCCGTCGGGGAAGTCGAGGGCCTCGACCTTCTTGACCACGTCCTTGCGGACCTCGTCGGGGAGGCGGCCGTCGGTGTTGGCGGTGATGGCGATGACCCGATCCTGGTCTTTGTGGCGGATGGAGCCCGCGCCCGCGGTGGTGACCACGTGGGCCACCTCCCGCAGGGGGATGATCGCGCCCTCGCGGCCGGTGACGTAGAGGTTGTCGAGGGCCTCCAGGGTGTTGCGGTGCTGCCGCTCGAAGCGCACGGTGATGTCGTATTCGTCGGACCCGTCGCGAAATGCAGTGGCTTTGCTGCCGTTGATCGCGGTGCGCACCGCCGAGGCCACCCGGAAGGTGTCGGTGCCGAGGAGCTTGGCCCGCTCGCGGTCGACCCGGACCTGCACCTCGGGGCGGCCGTTGTTGAAGTCGTCCTTGAGGTCGACGAGCCCGTCGATGTTTTGGATCGCGAGGGTGACCTTCTGGGTCAACGCCCCGAGCACCGACCAGTCCGGCCCGATGACCTCGACCCCCACCGGGGGGCCGGAGGGCGGGCCCATGGCTTGCTTTTGGATGTCGAAGCGGGCCCCCGGGATCTTGAGCAGCTCGGTCCGGATGTGCTCGATGGTGACGAGCGAGCTTTCGGTGCGGTCGTCCTCGTCGAGGAAGTCGAGCTGCAGCCGGGCGAGGTGGGGGGCGGAGCCGCCGGATTGGCCCACGCCGACGTCGGCGGTGTAGTTCTTGAGGTGCTTGTTGGCGTCGAGAATGGTCTCGATGCGGCCCACGATTTCATCGGTGGCGTCGAGCCGGGTCCCGTCCGCGGCCCGCACGTCGACCACCGCGGTGTCCGGGGTCCCCGACGGGAAGAACTCGACCCCGAGGCCCAGGCTGCCGTAGAGCATGGCGGAGCCGATGAGGGTGATGAAGGTTCCGCCCATCACCAGCGCGCGCTGGCGCAGGGCGAAGGACAACGTGCGCCGGTAGTAGCGGTACATCCACCCTTGGGGCTCAAAGTCGTCGCTCACCTCGTGCTTGTCGTCGACGCGCAAGAACACCGCACACATCACGGGGTTGATGCAGAGGGCCACGAACAGCGACGAGAGCAGGGTGATGATCAGCGTACGGGGCAAAAAGCCCATGAACTTGCCCATGATCCCGGGCCAGAACAGCAAGGGCACAAACGCGGCCACGGTGGTGGCGGTGGAGGCGATGACCGGCCACGCCACCTGCTTGGCCCCGATGAGGGCGGCCTGGAAGCGGGTGTGGCCTTCGCCGAGCAAACGATAGGTGTTCTCCACGACCACGATGCTGTTGTCGACGAGCATGCCCAGCGAGAGGATGAGCGAGAACAGCACGATCATGTTCAGGGTGATGCCCATGAACTGCAGCACCGCCATGGTGATGAGCAGGGCGAGCGGAATCGCGGTCGCCACAATGAAACTGGATCGAATGGTGAGGAAGAACGGCAGCACCAGCAGGATCAGGAGCAGGCCGGTGAGGATGTTGTTCTGCAGGTCGCTGACCATCGAGCGGATGAACTTGCTCTGGTCGCCGAGGATGGTGACCTTGGTTCCGGCGGGGAAGGTGGGCGACATCTCGTTCACGATGTCTTTGACCTCGTCGGTGATGGCGATGAGGTTTTCGCCGCCGCGTTTCTTCACCTGCAGGGTCACCGCCTCCCGGGAGCCGAGCCGGCTCTTGGTGGTGCGCTCCTTGTACGTGTCGAGCACGTGGCCGACGTCCCGGACCCGGATGGGGGCGTGTTCGCCCCCGAACACGGTGGCCTTGGTCTTGATCACCACCTCTTCGATGTCGCGCGGGTTTTCGTACTCGCCGGGCACGCGCACCAAGAACGACGACCGGCCGGCGTCGACGCTGCCCCCCGGGAGGTTGACGTTCTCGCCCTGGACCGCGCGCACCACCTCGTCGATGCCGATCTCGTGGTAGGCGAGCCGCACCGGGTCGACCACCACCTGAATCTCCCGTTCGAGCCCGCCGGCGAGGTCCACTTCGAGCACGCCCTTGATCGTCTCCAGACGATCTTGGACGTCCTCGGCCACGCGCTTGAGCGCGACCAGCGAATAGTCGGCCGAGAGGTTGACCGAGATGATCGGGAAGTCTTCGAAGCTGACCTCCTTGACCTGGGGCTCGAGCGCGTCCTCGGGGAGCTTGGGCTTGGCGATGTCGACCTTCTCGCCGACCTTGCGCACCGCATCCTCGATGGAGATGTTGGGGTTGAACTCGAGGGTGACCAGCCCGCTGCCCTCGGCGGACGTGGATTTCATCACCTTGAGGTCCTTGAGGTCCTTGAGCTCCTTTTCGAGCTCACGCACCACCTGGCTCTCGATGTCGGTGGGGGACACCCCGGGGTAGGGCACCGCCACCAACACCACCGGGATCTCGAGGTCGGGGGCCGCTTCGCGGGGGAGCGCGAGGTAGGCCTGGGCCCCCATGGCCGCGAGGATGAAGACGAGGATCGCCACCGCGACCCGCTTTTCCAAAAAGAAGCGGAGAAAGCCGTTCATGATGTCACCGGTTCGCGCTCACCACCGGCGCGGGGGCATCGCGCCGGCAGCAGGTCATCTCTTTGTTGACCGTGACCTTTTGCCCATCGACCACCTGGCGTTGGCCGAGCACGATCAACCGGTCCCCCACCTCGAGGCCGTCGTCGACCACCACGTAGGCCCCGCGGGCGGGACCGAGGGTGACCACCCGGGAGCGGGCCACACCGTTTTCATCGACGAACACCAACTTCTTGTCCACGTCGTCGATGACCGCGTCCCGCGGCACCACCAAGGTGTCGTCGAAATGTCGCCGCACCAGCTCGAGGCTCGCCATCATCCCCGGGCGCAGGCGCCCCTCTTTGTTGTCCAATGTGATTTCCACCGGGAACGTGCGGGTCTTGCCGTTGGCCACCAACCCCACCTCGGTGATGGGGCCTTCGAAGGCTTGTCCCAACGCTTCGATCCACACCCTGGTCACCGCCCCGGGCTCGATGCGCACGATGTCTTGCTCGGGCACGTCCGCGTCGACCACCACCTTGCGCAAGTCCACGACCTCGAGCAGGGGCATGCCGGGCTGGGCCATCTCGCCCGGCTTTGCCGTCACATTGGTGGCCCGCCCCGCGATGGGGCTGGTGATGATCGCCTTGCCCACCTGGACGTCGGCGAGCTCGTGGGCGGCCTCGGCCTGCTGCACCTGGGCGCGCTGCATCGACAGCTGCTGCTCGGTGGCCAGCTTCTTGGCGACCATCTTCTCGAGCCGGGCGAGCTCGGCGCGGGCGAGGTTGAGGCTCGCCTCCGCCTGCTTGCGTTGGGCCAAGGCGGCCCGGGCCCCGATGCGCACCACCGCTTGGCCGCGGCCGACCGCGTCCCCGTTGTCCTTGGGCACCGAGTCGATGCGACCGGGAATCTCGGCCGCAATGCTCACGCGTTTCAGCGCGTCGATGCGGCCATAGATCTGGACCGCGTCGGTGAACGAGGCGTGCTCGAGGACCGCGACCTCCACCGGCACCTCATATTCGGCTTTCTCCGTGGTTGCGGCGTTGGCCTCGTCGGGGCGTTTGCACGCGGTGGACCATGCCAGGCTGCACAGCAGCACGATCCACGTCGAGGAACGCAGGGCAGGGACTGTCATTTTCCGTCTCCTGGGGGGGTGGGGAGCACCCCATACAAAAACAAGTCGAGAACCGCGCCCACGTCGGGCGGCGCCGGCATGTCGGGTTGTTCGCGGGCGCGCAACCGGGCGAACAACGCCGAGAACAACAACGCCATAAACGCCTGGGCCGCGACGTCGGGGGGCTGGCGCAGCGGGGCATCGGCGAACAACGCGACGGTGGCCACAAAGCACCGCATCTGGGCCTCTTGCACGTCGAAGGTCCCCGCGATCTCCGGGGGCGTCGACTCCAGCCGGAGCATCAAGCTCAAGATCGCGGGGTGCTCGTCACAAAAACGCACGTGCTCGTCGGCCAACGCGCGCAGCGCGGCCTCGAGGGGCAAGTGGGCCACCCCCTCGACGGTCTCGAGGTAGCCCTCCAGCGACGTCGACAACAACGTGCGGATGAGGTCGGCCTTGTTGCCAAAGTAGTAGTAGAGCATCGGCTTGGTCACGCCCGCGGCCTCGGCGATTTCGCGCATGCTCGTCTGGGAAAAGCCCTTCCGCGCGAACAACTCCGCGGCGTGTTCGAGCAAGGTCTCCGCCGTGCTCGATTCGGGTAGAGGGGCTTCGGGGCCAGCCATGCGCTTACTTACCAGTCGGTAAACAACCGCGCACCCCGAAGGCCAGATCCTCCGCCAAGGCCGTCCCGGGGGCGGCCGGGGCCGCGCGAATGGGCCGGCCAAACACGCCTGGGATCAGGCAAAATTGCGCCCGCGGAGGTCCTTGGCTAGCTTGCATAAGGACTCACTTTTCTTTACAAACCGAGCCCTTGGCAGAGGGATCAGCTTCTGCCCCCAGCATCGAATGGGGCCTGGTTCGGCCCTGTGAGAACCGTCGTGAAAGGTCGGATAGATGGATACATTTAAGGTTGGTGACAAGGCGGTCTATCCCGGTCACGGCGTCACCGAGGTGATCGCCATCGAGGAGATGGAAATCAGTGGCCAGCAGCTCAGCGTGTACGTGCTCGAGCTCCTCGACGGCAGCCAACGCGAACGCACCAAGATGTACATCCCGACGTCCAACGTGCAGAGCGTCGGCATGCGCGAGATCATCTCCGAAGACGAAGCCGAGCAGGTGTTCAAGATTCTGCGGAAAAAGGAAAAGGTCGTCGAGTCCACGACGTGGAACCGTCGCTACCGGGAGTACGTCGAGAAGATCAAGACCGGCTCGGTGTTCGAGGTGGCCAAGGTCATGCGCGACCTCTACCTGCTGAAAGCGGACAAGGACCTCTCGTTCGGCGAGCGCAAGATGCTCGACGCGGCGCGTTCTCTGCTCATCAAGGAGCTGGCCATCGCCAAGAACATGACCGAGGACGAGGTCGACAACGAGTTGCGGACCATCTTCAAGGTCTGAGCGACCCCGCGGCGCCGGCCCGTCGTCGGCGGCGGTCTGGGCGATGGTGCGCGGCCTCTCGAGGCCGCGTTTTTCGTGGGGCCCGTGGGCGACGGCATGAACCACATCGCCACGGTGGGGCGAGGATTTCGGAAACCGCGCCAAAGTGCGCTACAACCTTCACTCGGCCGGTCCGGCCTCGAGGAGGGATCATGCTGGGGTTGATCGTGGTGGCGGTGGACGGTTCCGACGGTCTCGCGGCGCACGCGGTCCTCGACGAGCTGCTCGGGGTGCCGGTGCTCGCGCGGTCCATCGCGGGTGCGCTCCCCGCCGACGAGTCGGTGACCGGGGTGCTCGTGGTGCCGCAGGAGCTGTGCGACAAAGTACAAGCCGACGTCGTCGAGCGCTTCGGGTTTGACGAAATCGACCGGGTGGTGAGCGGCGGTCCGGGCATGGCCGCGGCGGTGCAAGCCGGCTTGAGCGCGCTCCCCGACGACGTCGAGACCGTGATCGTGCAGCACGGGGCCCAGGCGTTGTGTCCCATGGGTCTGGTCGAGCGGGTGGTGCAGGCGGCCCGGGATGGTGGCGCGGCCGCCCCCGGGGTGCGGTTGCTGGGCACGGTGGTCAACGCCGCGGGCGACGACGTGGAAGCGGCCGCGGGCGGGCACAACCTGCGGCAGCTGCAGGGGCCCCAGGCGTTCGCGGTGGGCGACCTCAAAGAAGCGGTGGGCAACGCGGGCGACGGGGCGGCGGTGAGCCAAGACCCCGCCCAGTGGGCGTTGGCCGCGGGCGGCAAGCTCGCGGTGATCGACGGGGACGCCGACAACATGTTGCTGCGCGACGCGGCCGACGTGGGACGCGCCATCGAGGTGTTTTCCCGCCGCGCGGTGGAGTTTCCGTTCGTGTACCCGCGCGACCTGCTGCCCGACGATCCGCTCGCCGACGCGCTGGCCCCCGGGGACAGCGGCGAAGGGCAGGGCGCGTCGGAATAGGCGCCCGCCGACGGGCGGCGAGATCGTTCCCGCCCCGGTGCCGTTCATGGCCTGTATTGGGTAAAGGAACGGCATGGCCAGCAAAAAAACAGACCGCGAGCTCGAGGCGTTCATGGACGCGGACATCGTCGAAGGCCGACGGGTCCGCAAGGTTCAAGTTCAGCCTCGCCGGGCGTTGTTGTTCGGGGCCAGCCTGGTCGCCTTGGTGTGGCTCGCGTCCGATTGGGTCGACGAGCTCAGGTACAACTTCTCGTCCCAGGAGGTGACCGACCTCGGGCCCGCGCTCGATTTGCCCGACGTGCCATTGCCGCTGGAGGCGTACGTCACCATGGAGGGCGTGTTGGGCAACAAGGCCGCGACCATCTCGGGCATGTTGCGGCCCAAGTCGTTGCGCGGGGGGCCGGTGCAGATTCGCCAGATGCTGGGCACGCCGGTGTTCGTCGAGTTCGACCAGGACAAGTACCTCGACGTGTTCACCCCGTTCACCCAGGTCACGGTCACCGGCCGGCTCACCGACTTTTCGCCCGGCTCGGAGCTCGAGCGGGTGCGGCAATACTTTGTGCAGACCCTGGGCGCGGACGTGCCCCCCGACGCCCGGCTGCTCATCGTCGATGAAAAGCCCGGTGAGATGACGCGATATCCGGTGGCGATGCTGGTCTTTTTCCTGTTGGGGTTGCTGAGTTGTGCGTTGTTCGTCAAAAGTTCGGTTCGAACCGAAATTGAGCGCTAGCCGCGCTCGGTGAAGAGACCGTCATGACCCTGCGCCTGTACAACACCCTGACCAAACAAAAAGAAGAGTTCGTGCCCCTCGAGGCGGGCAAGGTCCGGATGTACGTCTGCGGGGTGACCCCCTACGACCTGTCCCACGTCGGACACGCGCGCTGCTACGTGGCCTTTGACGTCGTGCAGCGGTGGCTGCGGACCAAGTACGAGGTCACCTACGTCCGCAACTTCACCGACGTGGAGGACAAGATCATCGCCCGGGGCAACGAGATCGGGGAGGACCCCATCGCGTTGGCGGCCCGGTTCATCGACGAGTATCACGCGGACATGGACGCCCTCGGGGTGGCCCAGGCCGACGTCGAGCCCAAGGTCTCGACCCACATCGAGCAGATCGCGGCGTTCGTGAAGAAGCTTGAAGACGAAGGGTACGCCTACCGGGTGGACAGCGGCAGCGACGTCGAGGGGGCGGGGAGTGACGTCTACTACCGGGTCAAAAAGTTCGGGACGTACACCGACCTCTCCGGGCGCAACCTCGACGACATGTTGAGCGGGGCCCGGGTGGACGTGGACAGCCGCAAGGAGTCGCCGCTCGACTTTGCCCTCTGGAAAAGTGCCAAGCCAGGCGAGCCCAAGTGGGCCTCGCCCTTCGGGCAGGGCCGGCCGGGTTGGCACATCGAGTGCTCGGTGATGGCGGCCGAACACCTGGGCCAGACCTTCGACATCCACGGCGGGGGCAAGGACCTGATCTTTCCCCACCACACCAATGAGATTGCACAGTCCGAGGCCTGCCACGGGGGGGCGAAGTTCGTCCGGTATTGGATGCACAACGGGTTCGTCAACGTCCAGGACGAGGACACCTGCCCGGTGTCGCAGCGCCCGTTGGGGCACATCCCCGTCGAGGACCGCATCAGCGCCGAGTACAACGGGCAACGGTATTTCTTCTCCAGCGCCCAGTGCCTGGAGAAGTTCAAGGCCGACCCCGAGACCTACCTGAAGATGTCGAAGTCGTTGGGCAACTTCTTCACCATCCGTGACGTGCTCGCGCGCTTCACCGCCGAGTCCTTGCGGTGGCTGCTGCTGAGCACCCACTACCGCAACCCCATCGGGTTCTCGCCGCGGCTCCTCGAGGAAGCGGAGCGGCGGGTGGCCTACGTGTACGAAACGTTCCAGAAGGTCAGCGAGTACTTGGGGCAACATGAGCCCGACGACGGCCCCGGCCTGAAGGAGACCTTCGCCCACGACAGCGCCCCCTTCGACCCCTATGCACAGTTCTGCGCGGGGCTGGACGACGACTTCTCCACCCCGGTGGCGATGGCCGCGTTCGTGGAGATGCTCAAGGTCGCCAACCTCCTCGTCACCGGCCGGGAAAAAGAACTCATCGGCAAGAAGCTCAAGCCCAAGGACCGCGCGCGCCTGCTCACCGAGTGGCAGGGCGAGGTGGGCAAAATGGTCGCCATTCTCGGCATCGGCCAAAAGGACCCGGCGGCGTTCTTGCTCGCCCAGCGGGCCCTGCGGGTGAAGGCCATGGACATCGACGAGAGCGAGGTCGAACGGTTGCTCGCCCAGCGTGGCACCGCCCGGGCCAACAAAGACTGGGCCGCGGCGGATGAAGCCCGCGACGCGCTCAAGGCCATGGGCATCGAGGTGCGGGACACCAGCGCGGGCCAGGACTGGTCGGTGGCCTGAGCGACGACGCGGCGGTCGGGCCTGCCTCAGTTTTTTTGGCCCGCGCGCCGAGGGGCGCGGGTACGCCGCGCCCGGGTGCTTGGCATTTGCATTGCAGTCTTCGAGCGCAAACCGCATCGGAGGAACGCATGCACAAGACAATGACATGGGCTGGACTGTGGGTGGCCACGTTGTTCGCGGGGGGCGCGGCCGCGCAAGCTGCCTCAGACGCACTGGTGGCCCCGCCCAACAACATTGATTGGGTCGCCATCGGCGAGGGCGGCGCGGTCCCCGAAGGCGGTGGCTTTTTCATCGGGGTCACCGAGACCACCGGGACGCTGCGCGCGGAGATCGCCGGCACCGCCCTGGAGACGGTGGACCTGGCGTCGGTGATCGACGGCATCGCGACCTACCCGCGGGTGTTGTTCGTGAAGGTGCCGGGCGCGGACGGCGACAGCGCCAACGTGGACCTGTTCTTCGAGGGCGACGTGGCCGGGGCCCAGACCCAATCGGTGCAGTTGGTGGCCGCGGACGACGAGGCGCCCACCGTGACCTTCACCGCCGACGACATCGAGCTGCAGTTCCTGGACGAGCAGGCCGGGCCGCTCGACGCGTGCACCAACCAGTATTTCGCTTCGTTGTCCTCGGACCGCATCGTGGCCAGCGACCACGGGGTGCTCGTGCTCGACGCCCCGTCGGGCCAGGCCACCCCCGCGATGCCCGCGGGGGGCCCGGGCAGCTTGGTGGCCTGGGGCGAGACCGACGCGGAGACCGCCTGCCTGATGACGTGGATGGTGGACCTCGGGCTCAACGTCGGCCAATCCGATGCTGTGTGCAAAGACATTGTGGTCCCGGACTCGACCTGTGAGACCGTGCCCAATCCCCTCGGCGGGTGTTCGGGCACCGAGGTGCCCCGCGGGGGCGCGCTCGGGGGCGGGTTGGCCCTTGTGCTGTTGGGGGCGAGCCTGCGCCGTCGACGACGCTGACCGCGCGCGGGCTCAGACCATGAGGTCGAGCCCGTAGGCCACGCCCTGTTGGCCGAACACCAACAGCACCTCCGCGCCCTCTTCGGTGCCGGCCTCGGCTCCCGCGGCCACGAACACCGCGAGGTCGTCGCCGTGGGCGGTGCGCAGGTCCGCGAGCAACGCATCGAACTGCGCGCGGCGGGTGTCCGCGGACTCGGCCAGGCCGAACTTCGTGTCCAAAAAGGTGAACAGCTGGGGACCGGTCATCGCCTGGTAGTCGGCGCTCGGCCCCGTGCCCCCGAACACGCCGGCGTGCAGCTCGTAGGCGCGGTCGAGGTCGATGTCTTGGCCGGGGGTGAACCGGGCCCGGGTGGCCACGTGCTCGTCGAGGGCCAGGGTGTAGGCGAGCTCGGCGAAACGCGGGGCGAGCTTTTCCGCGGTGCGCTCGGTGAGCACTTCCCGGCCGCTGGCCAAGAGCGCGGGGCGGTCCTGCGCGGGCCGGAGGACACCCCCCTCGATCATCTGGCCGATGAGCAAGAAGGCCTTGGCCGAGGTCGAGAACCGCCCGATTTCTTTTTGGGAATAGCCGTTTCGGTTCTCGTCTTTGCTGCGCAGGAACTTCTTGTCCGCGTAGGCGAGGGCTTTTTCGATGTCGGCCGAGGTCACCCGCGCGCCCTTTTTCGCGTCCCGGTGGTCGATGTGGCCGAACCAGAACGCCACCGCCAGCGCCTCGGTCCCGCGCCCGCTTTGGGTGAGCTTGTCGACGAGGGCGTCCTTGTCCGCGCGGGAGATGATGCCGTCGGTGGACGCGCGGTTGATCAGGGCGGCGACGTGCTCCATGCCCTGCTGGGGGATGCGGTGGGCGACGCGCCCGGGGCGGGCCTCGAGCCGGAGCACCTGACCGAGCTCGAGCAGGGCTTTGCCCGCGCCCTTGAGCTGTTCGATCTCGGCCCGGCTCAGGACCCCGTCGAGGTTGAGGTCGGCGTCCTCGAGCATCTCGTCGATGACGGGCGCGTGGGCGCGCAGGTCGTAGCCGGTGACCCGCGCCCCGCGGGTGGTGTCGGCGAGGTCGATGGCGGCGAAGATTTGTTCGGCCGCGAGGGCTTCGGTGCCCCGTCCCGCGGTGCGCAGCTCGTCGATCAGCTGGGCGGCGTCCGCGCGCGAGACGATGCCGTCCCGGCCGGCGGCCTGCTCGAGCAGGGTCTTGACGTGGGCAAAGGCATCTTGGCCGGCGGTGCGGGAAATCGGGGGCATACGACGCTCCTGTGACCGTCAATGTAGCGCCGGGCGGGTGATTTTGGCGCGCGGTGGGGTGCGGGGCACAGGCATCAGCGGCGGGGGAGAACCGACGCTGACAGTTGCGGTAAGTATCTGAATTCATGTAGAAAAATGAATGGCACCAAAACTGCTGTGGGGAAGGGTGCGAGGTGCATCATGAAACGTGGGTTGTGGACTGGATTGTGGACGCTGGGGCTGGTGTTGGCGGTGCCGCTGGGGGCGGGGTGCCCCGGCACGGCCGGGGATGGAGACGGGGACGGCGATGGCGATGGAGACGGAGATGGCGACGGTGACGGTGACGGAGATGGCGACGGTGACGGCGATGGCGATGGCGACGGCGACGGCGACGGGGACGGGGACGGGGACGGTGACGGCGATGGGGATGGTGATGAGTTCACGTTCCCGTACGAGTGGCCCTACCCGTTCGAGGAGGTGACGATCACCCCGGACGCGTCGTGGACCACCACGATCAACCGCGACCATGCCTTTGTGGTGCGCCCCTACGACGGCTATTCACGGCCGCTCCCGGGGTACGTGAAGTTTTCCATTCTCATGCGCGATCCGGACACGGTGTACTTCCAAGACACCCAGCAACTCCCGTTTCACTACGATTTTGCCACCGCCCACCTGGACCCGTTTTTGGGCATGAGCCACGCGGCCTTCGACGCGGTGTCGCTGCACCAAGAGGGGCAGGAGGTCGTGCTCGGGGCGGTGGTGTTCGCGCCGGTGGACGCGCCGGCCGACGAGTACGGCATTCAGTTCGTGCGGCAGGACGCGATGCATCCCGAACTGGTGAAGATCCTGCACGACCTGGTGGTGAGCGCGGTCGAACAGACCACGCCGTTCTATTTTCCCACCTTTGAACAGCAGGGCGTGGCCCAGACCTATGCCGACTACTTCCTCGACGAGGGGGTGGTGATCTCGGACGCGGGCCGCTGGGCCAAGGACGACGACTGTTACGTGGAGGGCTGGGCCTACGGCCGGCTGGTGGAGGTCGATCCCGCCGAGGTCAACAATGCCTATGCAAGTGGTGCGCTCTTGCCCACCGACATCCTCGTCCTGGACGGGGTGCCGGCCGAGATCCCGTTTGTGCAGGGGGTGATCAGCCGCTCGGCCTCGACCCCCAACAGCCACGTGGCAATCCTCGCCGCGCAGTACCAGACCCCGTTTGTGTTCGTGCGGGACGAGGCCGCCCTCGACGACATCGACGCCCTCCTGGGCCAGACCGTGATGCTGGTGGTCGAGGCCGATTACACCGGGACCTGCAAGGCGGAGGTGTTCGACGCGTCCGGCTTCCCCGCGGCCACCGTGGACCATTTGCTCGACCTCAAGGTGCCGGCCCCGGTGGTGTTCGAGGCCAAGGACACCGCGGGCGCGGTGAGCCTCGCGGTGGACGATCTCGGCCCCGATGACGCGCGGTACGTCGGGGGCAAGGCCGCCCACTACGGCCTGCTCATGGACGTGCACGATGAGCCCGTGGTGCGCGACGCGGTGGCCCTGACCTTCGACGTGTGGGACGCGTTCATGGCCCAGCCCCACACCGACGGCGGGACCTACGCGAGTCAGATCGAGGCCCGCTTGTCGGGGCACGCGTTCCCGCCCGACTTCGACGCGCTGTTCGACGACCTGGCCGCGGTGCGGGACATGATCGAGACCGCGCCGTTCCCCAGCGATCTGGGCGACGAGGTGCTCGGCGCGCTCGCAGGCTACGAGCCGCTGGTCCGGCTGCGGTTCCGCTCGTCGACCAACGTCGAGGACGGCGAGACGTTCACCGGGGCGGGGCTGTACGACTCCAAGACCGGCTGCCTCGCCGACGACCTTGATGAAGACGGGGCCGGGCCCAGCGCCTGCGACCCGGGCGAGGCCAATGAAAAGGGCGCGCTGCGGGCCCTGCGCAAGGTGTACGCCAGCTTCTACAATGACAATGCATTCGTCGAGCGGCTGCGGCGCGGGGTGGACGAAGCCGACGTGGGCATGGCGGTGCTCGTGCACCGCTCGTTCCCCGACGAGACCGAACAGGCCAACGGCGTGGTGGTGCTGCGCCGCTCGGGGGTGAGCGACCAGCTCGAGGTGGTGACCCAAAAGGGGGCGGTGTCGGTGACCAACCCCGACACCGCGGCGCTGCCCGAGGTGATGAGCATCTACGCCAGCACCCTCGGCACCTACCCCACCTTGGTGCAGTCGTCGTCGTTGCTGCCCCTGGGGGCCACGGTGATGACCGACCCCGACGACTACGAGACCTTGACCCAACACCTGCGGCTGGTGGCGGACCGCTACGAGGACGTGGTCAGCCCGGTGGTGCCGTTCACCCTGGACTTCGAGTTCAAGAAAGTCGTCGACGAGGGCTTGGTGGTCAAGCAGGTGCGGCGCCTGCCGCAACCCACCGCCCAACAGGACACGGTGTTCGTCGACAAGGCCCCGGAGCTTTGTGTGTTCCAGGGCGAGACCGGCGAGGTGTTCGCCAACCACCGGCTGAAGTCCCGGCTCACGCTGCGCACCGATTCGTTCCCGGTCACCGAGGAGCGACTCGCCCAGGCCATCGTCACCGACAGCAACCTGTTGTCGCTGGCCGCCGACGGCACGTTCCAGACCCACACCGGGGCGCTCGGCACCTACCCCAATGCCGTTCACACCGCGGACGGCAACGACGTGCACGACGTGTTCGACGTGGGGCCCGTGACCTGGGACCTCGGCTACACCGTGCCCCTGACCGTGGGCCCCTCCGATGTGCCCATCATCGGCCTGTCCGACCTCGGGGTGTACGTGATGGCGACCCAGCCGAGCCCGATGCCGCAGTCCAACTACGGCGGCGTCCCGTCCAGCGGCACCGAAGACTGGATCAATCTTCAGCCCTGCGCCCCCGACGCGCCGCCCCCGGGGGCGATCCCCCACCACGTCGACGTCACCCACGGGGGCATCAGCGTGGCGGTGGACATGTTCTACCCGCCGGCCACGTTCCAACAGGGCGCGGGCTACACCGCGTGGTGGGTGGGCTGGGACCAGACCGTGATCACCGGCCTCACCACCGATCCCCTGGTGCTCACCGGCTACTGGTCCCAGACCTTCCGGCCCGAGCACCACAACTTCTCCGAGCACTTCGTGTTCGAGCCCCGGCTCGACGAGAACGTCACCGCCGCCCAGCTCGATGAGCTGGCCGCCGCCGACATCAAACAAATCTACATCTACGGCGGGCTGCTCTCGCCCGGGGGCGAGGGCGTCGTGTACCTCATCGGCTTCGACGACGTGCCGCGCGAACCCTGATCACGCCCCCGGCGGCCAGGGAATGGCCTTGACCTGGTGATTGTCCAGGTCGGCTATCCACAGTAGCCCGTCGTGGATCAGGACCGCGGCGGGGCGGTTGAGGCGCGCGCCGCCGGCCCCGGGTTGGCCCGTGCCCAGCACCGGCCGCGGGGGCTCTTCGGCGAAGGTGGCCACCACCTGGTGTTGGTAGAGGTCGGCCACCACCACCCGGCCTTGGTCGTCGACCGCGACCCCGTGTGGCATCGCGAACGTGGCCTCGACGCGAGGCGTGCTCAGGCCGGTGGGGGCCGAAAACGCGCGAAGCATTTTGGCCCCGGCGTCGGCGATCAACACCACCGACGAGCCCGCGGCCCGCGCCAGATCCATGGGCATGTGAAGCGTGCCGGTGCCGAGCGCGCCGTCGTCGTGACCGGCCTGCCCGGTCCCGGCCACGGTGGTCACTTGGCCGTCGTGTACCCGGCGCAGCCGCGCGTTGCCGATGTCGGCCACGAGCACCGACCCGTCCGCGTCGAGGAGGATCCCGTGGGGCGAGGCGAACTGCGCGGTGGCCGCGGGCCCATCGGCGAACCCCGATTGGCCGGGCACCCCCGCGAGGGTGGAGACCACAAACCCTGCTTGCTCGTCGGGGGTGAGCAGCCGGAGGGTGTGGTTGCTGGCCTCGGCCACGACGATGGACCCGTCCTTGTTCACCGCCACGCCGTGGGGGCTGTTGAGCTTGGCGGCGACGGCGGGGCCGTCCTGGTGCCCGGCTTTGTCCGGTCCCCCCACCAGGGTGGTGACGGTGCCGTCTTTGGACACCGCCCGCAGCGCGTGGTTGCCGATGTCCGCGACCACGACCCGGCCGGGGCCGTAGGCGGCGAGCCGAATGGGTTTGGAAAACTGGGGCGGGTCGTCGGAAAAGCCGGCCGTGCCGGTGCCGACGACAAACCCGCCCGGGGGTGGCGCGTGGACGTCGTCCCCCGCGGGCTGGCTCGCGGCGCCGGCGGGGTGGCTGGCCGGGGCCGAAGGGGGGGACGACGACGAGCGCGGGCAGCCGGCGCACAGACCGAGGGACACGGCGAAGAGGAGGACAGTACGAGGGGCGAACACCATGGACACTCCGGGGTGGGGCGGGCAGAGCCTGTATAGTTCGTGCGTGCGCGAACGGCTTCACCGGTGGCTGGCGACGTCGTGGGGGGCCCGGCTGGCGGTGGCGGCCGGGCTCTTGATCGTGTTCGGCCCCGTGATCGGCTACGACGGCATGAGCGCCGACGCGGCCGGCTTCTTTTGGGCCCGCGAAGACCCCGGGCCGTTTTTGAAGGTGGCGGGGGACGGGCGGCCGCTCAACGCGCTGTTGTTGTGGTGGGCGATGTCGTGGCCGGACACCGCCGAAGGGCTGTGGCTGCTGCGGGCCGCGTTCTTGATCCAGTTGGTGCTGCTCGGGTGGGGGCTTTTGGCGTTTGTGGCCCCGCGGCGGGGTCGGGTGGCGGGGGTGGCGGTGGCGCTGTTGCTGTTGGCCGGCCCGGGCATGATCGCGCGGTGTTTCGCCCAATCCTATTGCACGCCGCTGGCGTGGGCGGGCGCGCTCCTGGCCGCGGCGTGTTTTCGGCGCTCGGTGGCGGCGACCGCGCCGGGGGCCCGGTGGGGGTGGGGCCTTTGCGGGAGCGTGGCCCTGGTGGGGGCGTGGTCGGTGTACCAGCCGCTGGGCATGACCTTGGTGGGGCTGTTCGTGTTCGAGCTGACCACCAGCGAGGATCGGGACGGCGGGGGGCTTCGCCGCTGGGTGGCCACCTACGCCGGGTTTGGGGGGGCGGCGGTGATCGCCTACGTGGTGGTGGTGATGCGGTGGTTGCGCGGCTGGCTCGAGGCCCCCGATGTGCAACGGGCCGCGCTCAGCGTCGAGCCGGTGAAGAAGTTGGTGTGGTTTTTCGCGATGCCCCTGCGGGACGCGCTCGGCCTGTTCGTGGTCACGCCGTCGGACCCGGTCCGGGACGCGGGGCTGTTCGACGCCGATGTGCTCGGCCAGGGCGACCTTGTGGCCCGGGGGTTCGGGGCGTTGCTTCACCCCGCCTATGCATGTGCATTGTTGGGCGGGCTTGCGTTGCTGTGGTCGTGGCGGCACCATGTCCGGAACTGGCCGCGGCACCGGGCGGTGGTGCTCGCGTTGTTGGCCGGCGCGCTCCCCGCGGCCTACGCGCTCAACCTCGTGGTGGCGTCGTTTTGGTCGCCGTACCGCACCCAGGTTCCGCTCTACACCGTGGTGGTGCTCACCCTGTGGGGGGCCGCGTGGTCGGCGCCGGGGGTGCGCCGGTGGGTCGCGGTGTGGGTCGGGGCCACCCTGCTCGGCGGGCTCTGGCTGGGGGTGGGCATGATCCGCCTCCCCGCCGAGCGGGAGTGGGCCGATGCCACCGAGCAGTTGCGCGCGCTGGCCCCCGACACGCGCCGGGTGCGGCTCCGCCCCGCGGCGGAGACCGCGTACTATGGCTGGGGCATGCGCTACGAGCTCGGCCGCCCCGCGACCGCGGCCCCGTGGGGCCAAATTCCCTACGTACAGGTGGCGTGGCACGCCCTGGGCCGCGCCCCCCTCGACGGGGTCGAGGTGGTGGACGACGCAGCGGGGGCGGATGTGGTGCTCGGCCGGCGCGAGTGAGCGTCAGCCGCGCCGGGCCGCGGCCCCGAGCCCGGCCTTGGTGCGGGCGGCGAGGAGCTTTTTCACGTCGTCGCCGGGCAGGGCGCGGAGGGGGCCGAGCCCCGCGGCCGCGGTGAGAATCTGTGCATAGTGCTCGACGAGCTCCAGCCGCAGGTAGGCCTGCTCGAGGTCTTGGCCCACGATGAGCACCCCGTTGTGGGCGATGAGCATCGCGTCCGCGTCCCCTTCGGTGAGGGCCTTCGCAATGTCATTGTCCTGTGACGCGGACTTGGGCATCGCGTACGGGATGAGCGGAACGTTCGCCCCCAGGCTGACCACCATCTCGGGCAGGGCGGGCACCCCCAGGGATCGGCCCGCGAGGCCGAAGGCGGTCGCGCACGGGGGGTGGGCGTGCATCACCACCTGCACGTCGGGGCGCGCGCGGTAGCAGGCGGCGTGCAGGTGCCACTCGGAAAACAACCGCTTGGTCCCGGACAGCTTCTTGCCCTCGAGGTCGACGATGACGGTGTCCGCGGGCCCGACCTCGGCCTTGGCGGTGGCGGTGGGGGTCGCGTAGAAACGTTGCCCGTCGGGGGCCCGCAGCGAGATGTTGCCGTCGTGGTTGGCCACCCAGCCCCGGGCGGCCAGGCGCTTGGCATAGTCAGACAGCCCACGCTGGTACGCGGTGTGACCTCGGGTGGCGCTCATGCCGTGTGCACCTCGTCGACCACGGCCACGATCATGGACCGCACCGGGAGGTCGTCCCGGGTCACGGCCTCGGACACGGGCACGCCGTGGTCGCGGCCGATGATCTGCCGGATGCCGCTGCCTTCGCGGAGCACGAGCACGGTGTCGCCGATGCCGGCTTGGGCCCGGTCGATGGCGAGGATGCTTTGGCCGGACGGGGCTTGGTTCTCGTCGAGCGCTTCCACCGCGAGCAGCTTCTCACCCTGGTACGCCGGGTGTTTGACCGTCATGGTCACGGTGCCGGTGACCTTGCACAGGATCATGGCCGGGCCTTGTTGCCCTGGACGTCGTCGACGATGCCCACGATGGCGGCGTCCACGGGCACGAACGAGGGGGTATGGGACAGGGCGGCTTCGCGGCTGCCCACGCAGGTCACGAGATCGCCTTCGCCCGCTTGGGCGCCGTCGATGGCCACCTGCAGACCGCCTTTTTCGTGGCCGTCGTTGTCCAGGGGCTGGATCAGCAGCAGCTTGGTCCCGGCCAAGCCCTCGACTTTGGTGCTGGCCACCACCTGGCCTTTGACCCGTGCAAGATACATGTGGTCCTCAGGCCCCGGCGCCGTTTTCGACGGGGGCGTCGCCCACCTCTTCGTCGTCCTCGTGGTACAGCGGGCGGAACGTGCGGAACAGCACGCTGAGCGCGCCCACCACAATGCAACTGTCTGCAATGTTGAACGTGGGCCAGTGGGGCCAGCTCGCCTCCCAGAACCCCGCGTACACGTCGATGAAGTCGACCACGTAGCCGAAGCGGACCCGATCGATGAAGTTGCCCATCGCCCCGCCGATGATGAGCGCAAACGCGGTCATGAGCAGCCCGTCGGGCCGGCGCTGCCGGAAGTACATGAAGCCGATGAGAATCATCGCGAAGAAGCTCACCACCAGCAGCAAGGGCCGCCGGTACTGGGCGGGAATTTGCCGGGTGAGGCTGAAGGCCGCGGCAGGATTCTCCGCGTACTTGAAGTTGAGCAGGGTGGGGATGACCTCCACCGGCTTGAGCGGGCGGTGGCGCAGCTCCTTTTTCTCCACCGCCTGGCCGTCCTCGTGGACCACCCGGGTGGTCTCGCGGACCTCGGTGAGGCTGGACTGCGCCCACGTCTTGCTGGCCTGGTCCGCGACCACCGAAAGCAAGAACAGGGCGACGAACCACACGACCTTGTTGCGCCACACAAACAGCGTGAACGCTTTGCCGCGGGTGTCGGGGACCAGGCTTTCCGGGCTTTGCTCCATGCCGCTCGTCATGAACGAGCGGAGGCCGGCTGAAAACCCCCTTCGTCGGGTTTTTCGGGGTCGTGGTGCCGGGCGATGCTGACCAGCATCAACGCGCCCCCGATGACGACGCAGGCATCGGCGACGTTGAAGATCGGGAACGGGGGCCAGGCCTCGTTGATGAAGCCAGCGTGCACTTTCAAAAAGTCGACGACGTAGCCCAAACGAACCCGGTCGATGAGGTTGCCGAGCGCGCCGCCGGCGACGAGGGCGAGGGCGGCGTGGGTGTACAGCGGCAGTTCGCGACGTCGCCGCCAGGCCAACACAACGACCAACACCAAGAACGCCGACGGCACCACGATCAGCACCGGCCGGCGGATGGCCGCGGGCGCGCTCCGCAAAAAGCTGAACGCCGCGGCGGGGTTCTCGGCGTAGGAGAGCGCAAACGCCCCGTCGATGATGTCGACGTCGACGGTGCGGCGGTGGTGCACGCTGCCGTCGATGGGCTCGCTCAAGTGGTCCTGGGCCAGGCGCTTGGTCCCCTGGTCACAGGCCGAAAACACCAACACCGCCCCCACAAAAAGGAGCAGAAAACCGCGCGATCGAATGCTCATGGGTCCACCTCATGTGGCCTCAAAACCGTCGCCGGGCCGGGGCGATTCCCGCCGCGCGCCGGCGGGCCCGTGTGGGATCCCTCACTCAACCCCGCGGCTTCGGCCCCGATACATGACCTCCCCCACAGGAGGCCGCATGACCAAGATCTCGGGACCCAAACCGCGCCCCGTCGTCCAGCCCACACCCACAACCACCCACACCCCCCCGACGACGACCCCCGAGATTTCTGGCCCCGCCGCCCCCCGCCCCCACAGCTTCGAAGCCAGCCGCGCGGCCGAGCGCCAGCGCACCACCGGCCACACCCGGGACCTCCCCGCGTCGACGTCGAGCGCCCCCGCGGGCACGCTCCGGGCGGGGGACCTCAACCCGCGCCGCGAGCTGCGCCCCCCCGCCCGCGAAGGTCTGCGCGGCGGCCTGGGCGACCAGGTGAGCGACGCGCGGGTGCAGGCGGGCCAAGAGGCGGCGCAGGACCTCGCCAACAACCCTGTGTACAGCGACCCGTCCCGGGCGATGTCGAACATGACCCAGATCGACGACGACCGCGGCGCCAACCGCGGCGGGCACGACAGCTACCGGTGCGGGTCCGCGGCGCTGACCGCGGGCATCGTGGCCAGCGGCAACCCCGCGGACATGGACCGCGCGGTGGGCCGTCTCGAGGAGCGGGTGCAACAGCTGCGCAGCGAGATTCCCTCCGACGTCGGCTCGAGCGCGCGCAACATCGACACCATCGGTCCCCGGGAAGAGCTCGACCGGGCCGAGCAGGCGCTGCGCACCCTGAGGTCGCGCGGTGGGGCCCAACACTGGACCCAGCGCGACCTCAGCACCTTCCAGCAGGCGCTTCACTCCACCGCGGTGGTCGACGACTACCTCGCGCCCCGCACCGGGTTGGGCCGGACCCAGACGAGCTTGCAGCCCCTCGACCCCGAGGCGGGCATCTCGCTGGGCGCCGCGCGCCAATACCGTGACATGCTGTGGGCGCACGCCCCGACCATCGACGGACAACAGGCCGACATCAACTACATGCAGACCGCGGCCGGCGGGGGGCACTTCGTGCTCGCCGCCGACGGCGAGGTCGACGGAGCGGGGACCGAAGCGGGGCAGCGCGTGCTGTACGACCCCTGGCCCGACGAGACCGGCTCGCCCTACTCCGCCGCGAACACCGGTCCGGGCGACACCCACGAGTCCGCCGACCGCCTGCTTGTCCCCATTTCCACGCGGCGGGAAGCGGCCCGGGCCCGGCAACGGTTCGAAGGCACGCGCCAGCTCGGGCCGCGCCAACGCTGGGCCCGCGATCCCGACGTGGACCGGGGGGCGAACCCGACCCCGGATGAGATTCGGCGCAGCCTCGACGAAGCCGAAATCATGCGGCGCCTGACCCGCGACTGACAGGTCGCGTGGTCACGGCTCGTCGTCGGGACAGACCGAGGCGGTGACCGTGACCTCCTGATCGCCGGCCACCACCACGCGGTCGCCGGCGAACACCCCAAACCCGGTGGCTTCGTACCGGTGGGGGGCGTGCTCGTCCCCCAACCGGCGAATCGTGTAGCCCGTGTGCTCGATGGGTTTGCCCAGCTTGTCGAGGAGAAGCGCCCTGCTTTCCCGCAGCCCTTGGTGCAGCTCCTCCGCCGGGGCGGTGAGCTGCCAGAGAAACGATCGGACGGTGCGCCGGGCCTCGGCACAGCGCGCCGCACGCACCGCGGCGAGGAACGCGGCTTCCCCTGTCGGGTCATGCCGCTGCACGAGTTTGTGCAGAGCCTGCCAAGTCTCGACCTCGCGCCGGTCATCGGCGCCGAGCGCGAAGGCACTTGGCCCCTCGACCAGCGCGTCGCCGAGGGCGGCCAGGCGCAATCCTTGTGCATCGGTGAGCCGCGCTCCGGCGAGGAACCGTTGGGCGAGCCGCACGACCTCGCGCTCCTCCGCCGGGGTGAGGGCGGTCGCGTCGCCCAAGGGAAGATGTCGTTTGATCGCGCGGGCCAGCGCGCCGGGGTCGTCGGTGTGGTCCCGCAGGTAGGTCCAGGTCGCGGCGGCCACGTCGTCGACCCAGCCGCGCCCGTCCGCGCGACCATCCGCCGGGGCAAACGCGCCGATGACCCGGGCCCAGAGCGCACGGCCGTCGTCGTTCTGTGTGCGGTCGTCGGGGTTTTCATCTGTGCGCAGCCACGCGGCGAGGGTGCCGGCCTCGGACGGCGACAAAAGAGGCGCGAACACCTCCGGTGGCGGGGCGCTTGGCACCGGACACTCGACGCCGGCATGCACGACGTCGTGGCGGTGATCGATGGTCCATCGGTCGCCCTCGACGGCGGTTCCGGTGCGTCCCACCGCGGTGGCCAGGAACGACGTCTCCAGGTTGCCGTCGTCGGGCGCGGCGGTGATGGTGATGGTGTAGGGCACCTTCGCGGGGTGTCCGATGTCGAGCCGGCCGAGCTCGTCGACGTAGGTGTCGTGCTCTCCCCGGTGGCCCTCTTGGGCGATGTAGATCGCCTTCAGGATCGACTTGAGCGCGCGCTGGGCGTCCAGGCAAGGAGAGCTGGTGTGGGCGAGCGCGCGGTCCGCGTCGCCGAGGGCGAGGGCGGCCCCGAACAACGCGGCGCGGACTTCTTCGTCGGTGGGCGGTCCTTTGGCTGAAGACCCCGCCCGCGCGCGTTCGGCTTCGACCGCCTTGTCGCGCAACACCGCCAAGCGGAGCGCACGGCCCGGGGACACCCCGGTGGTGCGGACGAGGTCGCGCGCGTGATCGAGCAGTTCGCGCCGCTCGTCGTCGGTGGGCGGGCCCTCGGCGGGCAGCGGGGCGACGAACGGCTCTGTCGACCGCAGGGCGCCCGGCGCCGCGTCGAGGTCGTGCGCGATGACCAGGCGCAGCAGCGCGCGGCGCACGTCGCGGTGGGCGAGGAGTCGTTCGCGCGGGGTCACGTCCAGCCGATTCGGGTCCGGGTGGGCGGCCCGGATCAGGCGCGAAAAGGCCCGGTCCGCGGCCGCGCGCGTGTCCTCGTCCGGCTCGGATGCGTCGTCGTGCAACAGCGCCAGCATGGCGAGGGCGTCGCGCTGTTCGGCGTCGGTCAGGGCCGCGGGGGAGCGCAGGGCGGGGGGCTTTTTTGCGGTCCGCTCGGCCGCGCGGTCGCCCGCGCAGGACGTGGTGAGGGCGACGGCCACAAAGAGGGACACCGGCCAGCCGGGAACGGGGCGAAGGGGGAAGAGCAGGGCGTACATGCCCCGCGCTTAGCAACCCGGCCCCGGCCACGAAACGCCGTCGTCAGCGTCGACGACGACGGGACCGGTCTTTGGGGGGCTGGCCCGAGCGGATCTGTTTGCGGCGTTGGCGGTGCTCGATTTCTTCGAACCCCCGCGCGCCTTTTTCGATGGTGCGGCCGAAGCCGTCTTTGGCCACCTGGGACGCGCGCTGCACCTTGTCGCGGGCGGTGAGCAGCTTTTGTTTGCTCGACCCCGCGGAAAACTGCGCCAACACCGTGAGCAGCAGGGGCAGGAAGATCTCACCGAACGCCACCACGAGCACGGTGCCGAGCACGCCAATGCCCATGCGCGCGCCGGATGTCACCAGCGCCGAGGTCTCGTCGGGTTCGCGCTCGTCATCAAATCGGGCGTCGGCTTTGCCCGTGTCCCGGATGACCTCGACCTCGGGCTGGGGCCGTTTGCCCCGGCGCGCACGCCTCTGGTCGCGCTCGCGCTGTTTGGCTTCGCGGCGCTCTTGCTTGGTGGGTTTTTTGCGCCGACCGAACCAACCCGTCGACGAGGGCCGCGGGGCATCGGCGGGGGTGTCGCGCACCTTGCGGAGGCGGTCTTGCAACACCTGGCCGGAGCCGGGGCGTTGATCCGGCTCGGGGCTGAGCATCTCGCGCATCACCGTGCGCAGCGGCGCGGACAGGCCGGGGCAGGCCTTGTCCACGTCGAGGGCGAGGCCCTTGCGCGGTTGCTCGTCGGGGGGCGCGCCGGTGGCGAGACAGAGGATGGTGGCGCCCAATGCATACACATCGGTGGCGGGGGTGGCGCCCCCGTACAGTTGCTCGGGGGCCATGTACCCGAAGGTGCCGACGACGGTGGACGCGCCCTTGTGCGATTGGGCGGTGACCCCGCCAAAGTCGACGAGGCAGTGGCGGCCGTCGGCCCGGCGCACAATGTTCTTGGGTTTGATGTCGCGGTGCACGATGGGGGGCTGGATGTCGTGCAGGTGGGTCAGGACCTCGGCGATCTCCACCAGCACGCGCCAGAGGTCGGCCTCGCGCAAGGGGCCCTCGCGGTCCAAGAGCACGTCGAGGTCCTCGCCCAGCACGCGCTCCATCACCAGGGCCTTGGCCCCGCTGTGCTCGTCGTGGAGCACGTCGATGAAGCGCGGCACCTGGTCGTGCTCGATGGCGGCGAGGGCAAAGATCTCGCGCTCGAACAGCTCGTGGGCCTTCCAGTCCTTGGCCGTCCCGAGGTCGAACAGCTTGATCGCCACCGGCCGATCGGTCTTTTTGTCCTGCCCGGCGAAGGTCACGCCCTGGGCCCCGCGGCCGAGCACCCCGGTGATCTCGAAGCGCTCCTGCCACAGGTTGGACGCGAACGGGCCCTCGAGCACCGCGGGGCTGACGTCGATGTCCTCGAGCGCGGCCTCGAACGCGGCGCGCTGCCCGTCGTTTTTGTACAGCGCGGTGCCGGGCACGTAGGCGAGCGAGGGGGTCACCATGCAGGAATAATCACCCCCTGGCCTTTGTCAGGCCCGATCTGAAGGGCGCCGGTCAGCGCAGCTTGGCGCGCTTTTTGTCTTTGCTCTTGGCCCGCCGGCGCTGGGCCCGGTTGCCGGCGTCGCCCCCGCTGGGGCCGGGGCGCATGCCCGTCGGCACCGACGTGGGGAACCCGGGGCCGACCGCGCTCGGGCCGCCCATGCCCGGACGGGGCGCAGGGGTGGCCGAGGGACGGGGCTGGCCGGCACCGTCGCCGCCGATGCGGAGCTTTTTCTCTTCCACCGCGCGGCGGGCTTTGCGCTCCCGGCGCAGGCGCTCGAGCTCTGCCTCGCTCGCGTCGCGCTCGGCGCTGATCTCGGCCCGGAACACCTTCTCGATGGTCTCTTCGCGGATGCGCGCGCGCATCGCGGTGAAGATGTTGTAGCCCTCTTTTTTGTACTCCTGCTTCGGGTCTTTTTGGCCATAGCCGCGCAGGTGAATGCCCTCGCGCAGGTGGTCCATGATCTGGAGGTGCTCTTTCCAGCGCACGTCGATGGTCTGCAGGTACACAAACGCGGACAGCTGCCCGAGGATGCTCGCCCCCACCCGGTCTTCCTTGGCCTGGAGGTAGCGCTCCATCTCCGAAAAACACTTGTCCATGATGTCGTCGCGGTCGGTCTTGGCCGTCGACAAATCGATGGACACCCCGAGCAAGTCGCGGAAGTAGCTCTCGATCTCCGAGACCTTCCATTCCGCGGGCGCGGTCTTCTCCGGGCAGTTGATCATCACGTTCTGCACGATGCTCTCTTCGACGAGGTCGAAGATCATCTCCCGCATGATTTCTGGTTCGGGGGCGGACTCCCCTTCGGCCACGTCCCGGGAGGGGTCCGCTTCGAGGATGGCCCGGCGCAGCGAGTAAATGGCTTTGCGCTGCTGGTTCATCACGTCGTCGTATTCGATGATGTTCTTGCGGGAATCGAAGTGCATGCCCTCGACGCGCTTTTGGGCGTTCTCGATGGCCTTGGTGACCATCTTGTGTTCGATGGGCACGCCGTCTTCCATGCCCAGCTTCTCCATGATGTTGATCATGCGCTCGGTGCCGAAGATGCGCATGAGGTCGTCCTCGAGGGACAGGTAGAAGCGGCTGGAGCCGGGGTCGCCTTGCCGGCCGGCGCGGCCCCGCAGCTGGTTGTCGATGCGGCGCGACTCGTGGCGCTCGGTGCCGATGATGCGCAGGCCGCCGACCTCGAGAACCTTGGCCTTTTCCGCCTTGGATTCGGCGTCGAACTGGTCGAGGTGCGCCTCGTAGTGCTTCACCGCCTCTTGGTAAAACGCGAGCCGGTCGAAGTAGATTTTGTCCCGCGCGTCGCTCTCGTTCTGCGCCATGTCGTCGGGAATCGTGAACGTCTCGCCTTTTTCCGCCGCTTCTTCGCGCAGCTCGGCGAGGCGGTCGCGGTATTCCCGAATGTACTTGGTGCCCTTTTTGTCTCGAAGGGCCATGGCTTCACAGTTGATGAGGTCGGGGCGCCCGGACAAGAAGGAGTATTCCGAGACCTGGCCGGGCTCGTGGTCGCCCATGGCCCGGGCCGCCTCTTGGCGGGCTTTGAACTCGGCGCTGCCCCCGAGGAGAATGTCCGTCCCGCGGCCGGCCATGTTGGTGGCGATGGTGACTTTGCCCAGCTTGCCCGCTTGGGCCACGATCGCGGCCTCTTCCTTGTGGCGCTTGGCGTTGAGCACGTCGTGGTCGATGCCTTTGCGTTTGAGGGCTTTGGACAACACCTCGGACTTCTCCACCGAGGTGGTGCCGACCAGAATCGGGTTTTGTCGTTGGTTGTGCTCGACGATGTCGTCGACGACGGCGGCGACTTTTTCGCGCTCGGTCTTGTAGATGAGGTCGTCTTGGTCGTCGCGCTGGATGGGGCGGTTGGTGGGGATGACGACCACGTCGAGGTCGTAGATCTTCGCGAACTCTTCCGCCTCGGTGTCGGCGGTGCCGGTCATGCCCGAGAGCTTCTTGTACATCCGGAAGTAGTTCTGGAAGGTGATGGTGGCGAGGGTCACCGACTCTTTCTGCACCTTCACGTTCTCTTTGGCCTCGATGGCGCCGTGCAGGCCGTCGGACCAGCGACGACCGGGCATCAAGCGGCCGGTGTGCTCGTCGACGATGACCACTTCGCCGCCGTTGACCACGTAGTCGGCGTCGCGCTTGTAGATGGTGTGCGCTTTGAGGGCCTGGGAGACGTGGTGGAGGGTCTCGATGTGGGTGGGATCGTAGAGGTTCTCGATGCCGAGGAGCTGTTCACAGCGGAACACCCCCGTCTCGGTGAGCATCACGTTGCGCGACTTTTCGTCGATGGTGTAGTGCTCGTCTTTGCGCAGCTGGGGCACAATGGCATTGGCGCGCTTGTAGGCCTCTTGCTTGTCTTCGGCGGGGCCGGAGATGATCAGCGGGGTGCGGGCCTCATCGATGAGAATGGAGTCGACCTCGTCGACCACGCAGAAGGCGTGGCCCCGCTGCTTGTAGTCGGTGAGGGCGAACTTCATGTTGTCGCGCAGGTAGTCGAACCCGAACTCGTTGTTCTGCCCGTAGGTGATGTCCGCGTCGTAGGCGGTGCGCTTGAGCCGGTCCCCCTGGCGCGAATAGACCACCCCGGTGCTCAGGCCCAAAAAGCCATAGATGCGCCCCATCCACTCCGCGTCGCGGGACGCGAGGTAGTCGTTGACGGTGACCAGGTGCACCGACTGGCCGGTGAGCGCGTTGAGCACGCAGGGGGCGGTGGCCATGAGGGTCTTGCCCTCACCCGTCTTCATCTCCGCGATGCGCCCGCTGTTGAGGACCATGCCGCCGATGAGCTGGACGTCGTAGTGGCTCATGCCGAGCACGCGGCGACCGGCTTCGCGCACGATGGCGAAGGTCTCCTCGAGGACGGGATCGAGCACGGCGTTGACCTGGGCTTTTTCGAGGTCGTCGAACTTCTTGTCGTAGCCGGCGAGCCCTTTTTGCACCTGCTCTTTGAGCTCGCTGATGCGGATTTCGAGCTGGGGGTCGTCCCACTTCTTCAGCTTGTCGGCCCATTCGCCGATGGCCTGGACCCGCGGCTTCAGCTTCTTGAGCTCGCGGTCGTTCTTGGTGCCGAAGACTTTTTCAATGAGACCCATGGGAGCTTTCCGCCGGGCGACCCGAACCCGACGGGCAGCCATTTTCGCATTTGTGGGCGCAACGTAGGGACCGATCGGGGGTCGGTCAAGGCGGGGAGGCCCCTTGACGGTGGGCGCCCGCTCTCGCAAACGCGGGATATGAAACGGATTCTTGCCCTCGCCGGACTGCTTTTGTGCGTTGCTTGCCCCGGCCCGGCCGAAGACGCCTGCGGCATGTCCGGGGCCGAGGTCACCACCGATGACGTCGCCGACGGCAACCTGAGCGCGATGCGCGATGGCAGCACCTGGCTCGAGCCGGGCAGCTACCGCTTGGAGAACCTCGACCTCACCGCCGGCACCTTGTCCATCCGCGCCGGGGTGGACGAAAACGGCGACGACACCGCGTCGCTCATCGCCGACGCGGCTTTTCCCATTTGTGTACAAATCGGCGAGCGCTCCGAGACCGTGGGCGCGGCCAACCTCGTCGACGGCAGCTTCGTGTCCGGGCCCGATCACACCGGCATGGTGAGCCTGCTCGGGCGCACCGACGACGGGATCTTGTTCGGGCGGTTGCAGTTCGACCTCGCCACCCCCCAAGGGGACGAGACCTCGTTCACCGACGGCGTGTTCCGCTTGGGCGAGCGCTAGTGCCGCGTCTGCCGGACAAGCTGCGCACCATCCACTTGATGGGCATCTGCGGCACCGGGATGGGGGCGTTCGCGGGGCTGCTCAAGCAGGCCGGCTACGACGTGCGCGGCTCGGATCAAGGGGCCTATCCCCCGATGAGCGACAAGCTGCGGGACTGGGGCATCGAGGTGCGCACGCCCTACGCCCCCGAGAATCTCGATCCCGTGTGCGACCTCGTCGTGGTGGGCAACGTCATCCCCGCGAAAAACCCCGAGGCCACCGCCATGCGGGACCGCGGGCTTGTGCACGCGTCGTTCCCCGAGACCTTCTCCGAGCTGTTCTTGAAGGACCGCCACCCGGTGGTGGTGGCCGGCACCCACGGCAAGACCACGACGACCACGTTGCTCGCCCACGTGCTGATGGCCGCGGGCCAGGACCCGGGTTTTCTCATTGGGGGCATTCCCATTGGCTTCGACGAGAGCTTTCGCGTCGGGGGGCAAGGGCCCGACGTGCCGGTGGTGGTCGAAGGCGACGAATACGACACCGCGTATTTCGACAAGGGGCCAAAGTTCCTGCATTACCGGCCGAAGAGCTTGATGGTCACCAGCCTCGAGTTTGACCACGCGGACATCTACGATTCCGTCGACGAGATCCGGGCACGCTTCGTCGAGGTGTTGCGCCTCGTGCCCGCGGATGGCCACATCGTGGCCTTCGCCGACGCTCCCGAGGTGTTGCGCGCCCTCGAGGAGGCCAGGCCCCAGGCCCGGGTCGAGACCTACGGACGCCAGGGCGACATCGGCGCCACCGACATCGTGGACGACGCCGCCGGCCTGCATTTCACCGTGACCTCGTCGGGCACCGCCGGGCCTCGCTTCGATTTGCCCCTCAACGGCCCACACAACCTGCACAACGCCCTCGGCGCGTACGCCATCGCCCGGGGGCTGGGTCTGTCCGACGAGGCCATCGGCGCGGGGTTCAAGAGTTTTCCCGGGGTGCGGCGCCGCATGGACATTGTCGGCGAACAAGACCAGGTCACCGTCGTCGACGACTTCGCCCACCACCCCACCGCGGTGGACACGACGTTGCGCGGGGCCAAGGCGCGCTTTGCCCCCCGTCCGGTGTGGGCGCTGTTCGAGCCGCGCTCGGCCACCAGCTGCCGCAAGGTGTTCCAGGACGACTACGCGAAGGCCTTCGCGGGGGCGGATCGGGTGCTGCTCGCGCCGCCGGGCCGGGCCCTCGATCCCGCGGTGGCGCTCGACGTCGAGAAGCTCGCCGCGGACATTTCCGCCCAGGGAATAGAGGCCACCGCGTGCACGTCCATCGACGAGATGGTTCGTTGGGTCATCGAGCAGGCGCCCCCGGGCGCGGTGATGTTGTGCATGTCCAACGGCGCGTTCGGCGGCATCCACCAACGATTGCTCGACGGCCTCAGAGGCCGGGCGAAGGAGGCGCCCCCGTCATGACCGCACGCTTTTCTCGACGTGATGTCCTCCTCTCGGGCGCGGCCTTGGCCGCCGGCCCGTCGCTGCTGGTGCCCGGGTGCGGCACCACCTCCGGCGCCACCGGTGAAGGCCCGCCCCAGGACCCCGAGCACCCCCTGGCCGGTCTCGCGTTGTTCAACGGGGACAACTACGACCTGCCCGACCTCGTCGGCCGCGTGACCGTGCTCGACTTCTGGGCGAGCTGGTGCGCGCCGTGCCGCATGGCGTTCCGCTACCTCGACCAGCTCTACCGCACCTTTCGCGCCGACGGGCTGCAGCTCATCGCGGTCAGCGTCGACACCGACCCCGCGGCGGGGCAACGGTTCCGCGCCCGGCTGCGGCCGCAGTTCCCCACCGCCTGGGACCCCGCGGGGGCGGTGCGGGACCGCTTTCGGGTCGCGTCGTTGCCGACCACGGTGATGCTCGATGGCACCGCGCGGGTGGTGCACCGGCACGAGGGATTCGACATGCGGTCCCACAAGGTCCTCGAGACCCATGTCCGCCGGTTGGTGCGCGCGGCGTAGCCGTCTCGCTCACACGCTCCCGTTCCACCACGAGGCGTGCCACATCGTCGGGTCGGTCTTGACCACGATGATCGCTTTTTCGTTCAGCGCGTCGTCATAGACCACAAACCCGGCGCTGCCTTTGCTGGTGGCGTCCCCGTCGGGGTAGCCCCCGATGCGCACCTGGTGCGGCCGCAGCGTCGGGCCATCGCCGGTCCTGCGGGCGGACCAGCCCGCGGGGAGATCCAGGTCGTACGAGACCTTGATGCTCCCGGGGAGCGGCCGGTCGCGCTCCCGCGGGTTCGGCGCGTACGTGACCACCGCGGTGACCGAGATGTTGTCCTGGTCGTAGACCGGCACCCGGGTCTCGGGCGCGGGGCGGCGCCGGGTCACGGTGGGGGCCATTTCCTCGTCGAGGAAGCGTTGCGCGAGGTCGCCGTAGCGCGCCACGAACAGCGGACTGGCCGAGATCAAATCCCGGATGCTCTGGCGGTGGATGGTGTGGTCTTGGCCTTGGTGCTGGGCGAGCACCTGCACCATCTCTGCATAGCGGCCGGTGGTGTAGGGCGCGGCGGGCAGGGAGTTGATGTCCACCGTGGTCGAGCGTTGGTCGTAGGCCGCGGTGGGGAACGTGGCGGTGAGATCGACCCGCGGCACGTCCGCGTCCGCTCGCACCGGCGCGAACAGCTTTCCCAATGCCTTTGCAGAGGACCGGAGGTGGCCGGGGAAGAGCGGGTCGTGGGCGACCAGGAGGTCTTCGGCTTCGAGCACGCCGTTGTCGGCCTTTTCGCGGTCGGCCCGGGCCCGGGCGCGGGCGGGCCCCGACAGCTTGTCGCATTGTTGGGCCGCCTCGGTGAGCGGGCTGTGGGGGCCAAACACGGTGGCGAGGTTGTGCAGGGTGATCGAGCTCATGGCGGGTCCTTTGCGAGAGGGGAACGAACGTCTCGCCACCCCTGTCGCAAGGCCCGCGCCATGATAAAAACCATATAAAATCAATATCTTACAGAAACATTCGGACGCCGTGGCGCAAACTTTTGCGAAGCGATTTGCGCCAATTCACCCGCGGTCGATGCGCAGCACCCGCCGCCCGACCACAAAGCCATCCTCTTCGCGGCGCATCTCGACCCGGGTGCCCGAGGCGTACATCAAGCGCGCCCGCCGGCCCACTTCGTAAAGACCGGGCAGGGGGCCGAGCCAGGAAAAGCGCGGCACCGCGAAGGTCTCGCCGAGAAGGCGGCGCAGGCGGCTGTGGTCGAGGAGCTTTTCGTCGGCGAAGTCGAGCACCCCGGTGACGATGACCCCACGGGGGGTCAGGGTCGCGAACAGGCCCCGGGCCTGGTCGAGAGCGCCGTACAGGGCGGGCAAATGTCGATGCACAAACAGAAGCAGCTCGCGGGCTTCGCCCTCGTCGCCGGACACGATCCGGCCCTTTGCGGTGAACACGAACGGCTCATACGCCCCGGCGAACCGCAGCGAAAACGGCGTGCCCCGGGGCAGCGAAAACAGCACCACTTCGGCGTCCCCGAGGGGGGCATCCGCCGCCTCGGGGGCGGGCAGCGGGGGACGGTCCATGCGCCCCACCCGCTCGACGAGGGGCAGGATGCGGGACAGGGCCGAGGGGGGCGGGTCTTGGTCGGTCATCCGTCGAACAGCGGGGCCCGGCCGGACAGGTCGGGGGCGGTGAGGGCCCGGCGCCGGGACGCGGGCAAAAGTTGGCGCAAGATGGCGAGGGCCGCGCCGGGGGCGGGGAGCTCGCCGATGTCGATCACGGTGCGGTCCCGGGTGTCGTCCTTCATCGCCGCGTCGAGGTCCGAGAGCAGGCGGCGCGCGCTGGGCTCGTCGAGGTCGTGGCGGTGGCTGATCAGGCGGGACAGGCGCACCTCGTCGTCACAATGTAAATGGAACCGTCGGGCCCGGACCGAGAGCAGGTCGGCGGCGTGGGCCCCTTCGATGACCACGCCCGCGGCGGCGAACCGGGTGCCGATCTCGTTGGCCAGGGCCTTGCGGAAGGCGGGGTCGTCGAGGAGTTGGCCGGCCCGGACCTGGTCGATGTCCGAGTGAATGCCGAGGGTGATGTCCCGCCCGTCGAGGGTGGCGCGGTAGTAGGGCGGGTCTTTGTCTGGCTCGAGCACAAAATCGTGGTCGAACAACGCGGCCACGAGTTGGGGACCCGACCGCGTGTCGTCGTCCAGGGATTGCTCGAGCAGCGCGCAGGCCCGGGCCACCACCGAGGTGTTGACGTAATGATGCTGCAACCGTTGGGCGACCGAGGCGCCCACCTGGGTCTTGCCCACGTAGGCGAGCCCGGTGATCGCGATGTGAAACGTGCGGCCCCGCAGGTACAGCTCCTCGGTGGCCACCGGTTGGCCCATGGCCCGGACCTCGTCGAGGGTGACGGGGCGGCCCCCCCCGGTGAAGCCGGCCAGGTGGTTGACCGCGGCCACCACCTGGCCGCGCACGCGCTCGGTGCGGGCCTCGATCTCGGCCAGGGGGTCGCCCACGCTCATCACCTCGGGGCTCTGCTTGAGCGCGCGCAGGCGGCTCAGCTCGCGGACCGGTCGCGCCAAAAACTCGATGTACTTGCGGGCAAAAAATCGGGCCAGGAAGTTCGGCTCGCGGCGGCCCTGGGCGATGAGCCCGTCGAGGTAGCGGCGCAACAAGCGGTCCTCGTCGTCTTCGGACAGGTCGGCGTCGACCGCGAACCGGGCGAGATCGATGGCGGGGTCGCCCACCGCGGTCTTGTGCCACAACACCAACGACAGGGGCGCGCCCTCGTCGGCGATGAACACGCTCACCCGCGGGTGGCCGTGCAACACCACCGGGCGCGCGGTGAGCCGAAACACGTGGTCCTGGGCGATGGCGAAGTTGCGCAGCGCCCGGGACAGGTCGGACATGGTCAAGGTGAGCAGGTCTTGGCCCAGGCCGTCGCGTTCGCGCTCGAGGAGCCAGGCGCGCACCTGCTGGGACACGGTCTTGTATTCCTCCAGCAGGGTCCGGCCTTTGATCCGGGGCAGCCGCTGGACGAGGTCGAACAGCGCGGCGCCGTGCACGGCCGCGAACACGTCCGCGATCTCGTCGACGTGCGCCGCGACCTCGTCGCGGGCCAGGGTGTGGCCGGGCAAAAACGGGTACACCACGTGCGCGGACGCCCCCTCCCCGCCGCCCCCGTCGAGGAGCACGGGGGGCGTGCGCAGCGGGGCCAACGCGGTGGCGAACGCGCGCAAGGCGCGGGCCTCGTGCACCAGGCCGCGCCCCTGGGGATCTTGGTCGATGCGCACCACCACGTCGCCGACGCGGAACGATCGGATGCTGCCGGTGGGCAACAGTTCGGTGCAGCTTTCGTCGGGGTGGCCCGCGGCTTCGGCGAGGCGAAGCACGTCGAGGGTGGAGACCGCGCCGTCGCTCATGACCGCGGCGGCACCGCGCGTTCGGCGTGGTAGCTCGACCGCACCAGGGGCCCGGCCTCGACGTGGGCGAAGCCCAAGCCCCGGGCCTCGTCGGCCAGCGCCGCGAACGTCTCCGGGGGCACGTACCGGTCCACCGGGAGGTGCCACGACGAGGGGCGCAGGTATTGCCCCAGGGTGAGGATGTCCACGTCGTGGGCGCGCAGGTCGCGGATCGCGCCGCGCACCTCGTCGTCGGTCTCGCCCAGCCCGAGCATGATGCCGCTCTTGGTCAGGCGCGCGGGGCACAGCCGCTTGGCGGTCTTGAGCACGTCGAGGCTGCGTTGGTACTGCGCGCCCGAGCGGATCTTTTTGGTCAGACGCGGCACCGTCTCGAGGTTGTGGTTGAACACGTCGGGGCGCCCGTCGTGCACCACGTGGGCGATGTCGCGTTCGCGCCCGGCGAAGTCGGGCACCAGCACCTCGAGCCCGGCGTCGGGGAGCGCGGCCCGGACCGCGTCGAGGCATTTCACGAAATGGTCCGCGCCCCCGTCGGGGAGGTCGTCGCGCGCCACCGAGGTGATCACCACGTGGCTCAACTGCATCAAGGTCGCGGCCTCGGCCAGGCGCGCGGGCTCGTCGGTGTCGACCGGGGCCGGGCGGCTGGTGGTCTTCACGTCGCAAAACCGGCAAGCCCGGGTGCACTCGTTGCCCAAGATCATGAACGTGGCCGTGCCCGCGGCCCAGCACTCGCCCATGTTGGGGCACGCGGCGGAGCTGCAGACCGTGTGCAGGCGCCGCGCGGACAACAGCTGGGCCAACGCGGTGGTGCGGCCCCGGCCGGGGGCTTTGACGCGCAGCCAGGGCGGCTTTTGCGCGGGGACATCGACGATGGGCAGACCGGCCATGGGCGATCCATACCAACCGCGCACCCCGCGGCAAACCGTGGTCGCGGCCCGCGGCCGGCTTGGTACAACCGCAGTCATGAGCCAAGGCGCCTCCCCCCGTTCGCACCTGGTCGAGCTCGACCAGGACCACCCCGGGTTTCGGGACCGCACCTACCGGCAGCGCCGGGACACCATCGCCCAGATCGCCCACGGCTACGTCGAGGGCCACGAGGTGCCGGCCGCCCCGTACACGCCGGAGGAGGACCGGGTGTGGCGTGAGGTGCTCGACGTGTTGCTCCCCCTTCACGCCGATTTGGCCGCCACGCCCTATCTGGTCGCGTACAAGAAGCTCGCTTTGCCCGCGGATCGGATTCCGCAACTGGCCGAGGTCAACCGTGACCTTCGGCCCGGCCACGGCATCTCCATGATGCCGGTGGCGGGGCTGGTCTCGCCGGCGGTGTTTTTGACCTATCTGTCCCGCGGGATCTTTTTGTCGACGCAGTATGTGCGCCACCACTCCAAGCCGTTTTACACCCCCGAGCCCGACGTGATTCACGAGTTGATCGGCCACGCGTCGACCTTCGTCGACGAGGGCTTTGTCCGGCTGTCCCGGGCGTTCGGGGACGCGATGGTGGCCCAGCCCGACGACGAAGCGCGCGCGCTGAAGTTGATCCGCGCCTACTGGTACACCCTGGAGTTCGGCTTGGTCGAGGAAGCAGGCCGCCCCAAGGCCTACGGGGCCGGGCTGTTGTCGTCGGTGGGAGAGCTCCAGCGGTCGCAGCAAGGGCCCCACCGGCCGCTCGACCTCGATGAGGTGGGGGCGACCCCCTTCGATCCCACCGACTACCAATCGGTGTACTTCGTGGCCCGGTCGTGGGACAGCCTGCTCGAGGAGGTGCCGCAATGGCTCGCAAGTTTGTGATCATGGGGGCGGTGTTGGCGGTGTGTGCACTCACATTGGTGACGTGCGTGTCGTGCAGCAGCGACGAGCGGTTCCGCCGGGCCGCGACCCCCACCGAAAAGGAGCAAGCCGACGCGTTGGCCCACCAAATGATCCAGAAGCTGGGCGGGGCCGCGGCTTGGGATGCCCTCGGCGGGGTGTCGTTCGATTTCATCGCCACCTTCGGCGGCATCCAGGCCACCTCGCGGCACCACGACTGGGACAAGCAGCGGGGCATGCACCGCCTGGTGATGGGCGAGGGCGACGACCGCACCGTGGTGTACACCGACCTGTGGGATCGCCACGCGGTAGTCGAGCGCAACGGCACGGTGCTGACCGGGGAAGAGGCCCAAGAGCTCGCGGACGAGGCCTGGGGCGCGTACATCAACGACGTGTACTGGTTGATCGCCCCCTACAAGGTGTTCGACGACGGGGTGCAACGCGCGGCGGTGGACGGCGACCTCCGCCTCACCTTCGACGACGGGGTGGGCTTGACCTCCGGCGATGCGTACATCCTCGACCTCGACGAGGACGGCACCCTGCGCGGCTGGAGCTTCCTGCTCGAGTCGGGCATCAGCGGGAGCTTCGCGTTCGAGGGCCGCCAGACCCAACACGGGGTGACGTTCTTTTCGCGCAAGGTCGCGTCGGTGGGCGAAATCTCGTTCGGCACCATCGACGCGTCGGCGGACATGGCCACCGCGTTGTTCGCGCCGTTGCACCAGCACCGCTCAGCCGGCCAATGAGGCCCGGGCCGCGTCGATCGACGCTTTGAGCCGGGCCCGGCGCCGCACGAGCTCTTCGCGCTCGCCCGGGTGGCGCAGCAACGCCCAAAAGGCGCGTGCATCGTGGGCCATGCGCTTGCGCCGCCGCACAAAGGCGTGCGCGTAGAGGCCCAAAAAGGGCGCGCTCACCCCGACCAACAACGCGACCTGGGGCTCGAGCCGCCAGCCCAGCCCGACCACGAGCGCGACGTGCCAGAGCGGAAACACCACCAAGCCACCGAGCAGGCGGACGGTGGCCCACATGTCGCGCGGGGCGCGCAGCAGAGGCGGCAGCAGGCGCAACAGCAGAAACGGCAGGCCGTACAAGAGCATGCCCGCGAGGGCGAGGGGGCCGCCCAGCAACAATGAAACGGCATGCCGCACCAAGTACAGGCTGAGCACGCCCTTGGTGTAGATCATGTCGAGGTGGTCAGGGCCCAGGCCTCGCTTTTGCAACCCGTCGAGCAGCAGCGCGGTCTGTTCCCGCAGGGTCTCGAACCGCGCGGGGTCTTCGGTGCGCAGGCGCCGCGCCCCTTGCGCCACCCACTTGAGGGCCTGGTCGCGGCTTTGGCCTTCCCCGCGATAGACCTCGGACGCGAGCCACAAAAAGGGCACATCCTCGTCGGTGGCAGCGTGGACCATGACCCGGCGCAGGCGGTCTTCGACCTCGGCCATCAACCGCCGCACCGCGTCCGTCGGGTCCTGGTCGTCGGGGGCGGCAAAGTCGCGCGCGTCAAAGGGGGCGCCCACCTCGACGGTCACCACCGAACGAAACAGGGACTTGTCCTTGAAGTGCAGCCCCACGGGCACGATCTGCACCGGGCGCGCGGCCCCGATGGTGCGCACCGCGGACAGCGCCATGCGCGCCACCCCCGTGCGCAGCTCGACGAGGTCGGGGGCGCTGTGGCTGGTGCCTTCGGGAAAGATACACACCACGTCCCCCTCGCCGAGGGCGTGGTCGACGGCGGCGAAGGTCTTGTCGTTCTGTTTGGTGTCCGCGCCGTCGCGCTTGCGGTACACCGGCAACGCCCGCGCGCCCTTCACGATCCAGCTGAGCACCGGCATGCGAAACAGTGGCTCCTTGGCCAAAAAGCGCACCGGTCGTCGGGTGGACAGGGACACCAAGATGGGGTCGAGCAACGAGTTGGGGTGGTTGGCCACCAGGATGCAGGCCCCCTCATCCGGGACCCGTCCGGTGAGGGGCTCGAGCTTGTAGAACAGCCGCGCGGCCAAGCCGAACACGTACCGGATGAGGAAGTAGACCATCGGCGCGACTGTACTGCGGCGGGCGCGCGGTGGTCACGTCGCTCAGCGCGGGGCCAGCTCAGCGGGGGCGACCCAGTCTTCGTTGCCCCGGTCGTCGCGGACCTTCCACTTGCCGTCCTTCTTCTCGATCACCTTCGCGCGGCGCCCTTTGGGCACGCGTTCGCCTTCGACCACCGTCTCATCGCTGAACTCGAAGTTGTACTCCTTGTCCAACGCTTGGTTGCGTTTCTTCTTGCCCACAATGATGTTGCTGGTGGCGCGTTGGAAACCGTAGCTTGATTCGACGTCGCTCATTTTCGCGCCCCCCTTGCCCGAGGCCTTGAACGACTTTTTCTGCTCAGCGGTGAGGCCATCGATGCCGTCCACCATCTTGTCTGCAGCGACATTGGCGCCTTGGGTCCCGATCTGCCGGTAGAAATGGCTGACCACGTGGATGACCTCGCCGTCTTCCCACCGGAAGCGCACCATCACCGGGTCCGCCCCGTATTGTTGTTGCATCTGCCGAGAAGAGGCGAGGACCTTGACCCGCTTCTTGTCGAGGATCTTGATCGGGTAGCTGCCCCCCTCGAGCCACCATTGGGGTTGGGTGTTTTTGGTGAGCAGCACCCCGGCCATGATGTTGTCGTCCTTCTGCTTCACCTGGACGGCGGTGACGTGGTCGCCGGTGCCACGTCCGTTGTGGGCGATGGTGTGGGGGAAAGCCTTCTGCACGACGTTGAGCAAGGCCCAGTCGGTGGTGTAGAGCAGCCCACCGGCCCGAACGAACTTTGCGATCCGCTGCACCCCGGCCGCGGGCATGGTGCCGGGGCAGTTGACCATCACGATCTGGTTGGCGTGAAGATCCGTGTGCTGCACTTGGTTCGGCTGGATCACGGTGTGGCGAATGTGCGCGGCTTGGAGCACGGACTCGATGTGGTCCATGCTGCCTTTGACCACGATGATCTCTTTGCCCTTCACGCTCTTGAGCAGCTGAAGGTCCTCGGGGCGCTCGGTCTTCATCCGCATCTCGAGCAGCTCGGCCGCGGCCGCTTCGGCGGCTTCACCGGCCCAGGCGGGGGCGGAGAGGGTCAGGGCAAGGGCCAAAACGATGGGCGTCCGCATCAGTACCTCCAAAGTGGAGGTGTGAACGGAGGGCCCCCCAGAAAGTTTCAGATCTGGCGCGGCGCTTTTGGGTGGGGCTCAGCCCCCTTGTTGGTTGTAGCAGCTGCCCGGGCCACACCCGGTGCAGGTGTAAGTGAACTCCACCGTGCAGGAGCTGCTGCAGCCGTCGCCGTCTTGGGTGTTGCCGTCGTCGCAGAACTCGCCGAGGTCGGGGTTGAGCACCTCGATGATGCCGTTGCCGCACACCCCTTGGAAGGTCGGCGCCCCGGTGGCGTCCGCGACCCACCCGAGCCCCAGGGTGCACGCCCGCGAGCACCCATCGTCGTCGTTGTTGTTGCCGTCATCGCATTCTTCGCGCGCGGGGTCGAAGGCGCCGTCACCGCATTCGGGGGGCACGTTCCACCCGTCGGCGTTGGAGGCTGTCGTCACCGCCCCCACGTACCCGGGCCCGATGTTGGCCACGTCGGACACGTTGGGGATGTTGACGTCGGGCGTGCCCCGGACGTCGACGAACGCGGGCGAGCCGTCGGGGTTGCCGCTTTTCACCAATCCAAAGAGGGTGTCGGTGTAGCGGAACGTGCCGATGATCGACGGCCCGTCGGTGACCCCGCTGATCGCGAGTTCGTTGACACCGTCGTCGCTGTACAGGCTGATGTCGTAGAAGGTCTTGCCCGGCGCGTCGATGTACATGTTGCCGTCAGAGTTCACTTCGCCGTAGCCGGTCATGTAGATGTCCCCGCAGCGGTGGTCGAAGCTCGCGGTGGGGTCGATGGTGATGCCCTTGCCGAGGGTGATGTGGGCGGGGGCGGCGAGGCGGCCGTTGTCTTTGACCTCGAGCACGCTGACCTCGAAGCTCCCCGGCCCCGCGCCGGTGAGCTGACCTTGCTGGTCGATGCGCACGCAGCCGAGCAGCCCATAGGGGCTCTCGTACTTGACGTGGCCACCGTGCACCACGAGGTTGCTTTGGGCGGTGAGGTTGGTGTCGTCGAGCAGGTGATCCCCGCCCTCGACCACCAGGGTATCGGCGGCGAGGGTGCCGCTGGCCACGGTCATGGGCGCGTCGACGACCAGTCGAGAGACGTTGAAGTAGCCCGGGAGGTCGACGGTGGGCACGAGGGGGGCGGCCGGGCGCAGGGCCAGCTCGTCGTAGTAGTTCACGTAGGGGGTGATGCTGAAGTTGCCGCGCACCTCGATGGGCAGGTTGATCCAGAGGGTGGCGAAGTTCGCTTGGTCCCCGGACAACGACGCGTCGCCGAGGGAGATGATGCGGCTCCCCGGGCGCGCGGCGTAGAAGTACAGACCGTTGCCGAGGAAGTCATCGTTGCGCAGGTCCAGCGAAGACACAGTGACATTGCCGCCGATGTAGCGGTTGAAGTTGCCGGACATGTCCTGGGTCGAGGTCAGGCGCGGCAAACGGGCCCCATCCTCGGCCACAAGCTCGCGGAAGGTGGGGGTGAGGAGCACGGTGCCCTCCGGGTTCTGGAAGTTGGAGCGGAACCAAGCGCCCCCGCTTTGGTTGAAGCTGCCGAGGCGCAGGGTGGCGTCCGGCCCCATGGTGAACTCGCCGCCCCCCACGAAGCTGTTTTGGGTCTGGAGAATCGAGGAGCCGAGGAGCTCAAAGCCCGCGGCGTCCCCGCGGTAGCCGCTGGAGAGATTCAGGTAGGCGCCGTCCTCGACGCGGATGGTGACGTTGGAGCCGGCGTCGAAGATGGGGATGCTGCAGGCGGCGAAGGCGAACGCGGGGACGCGCACAATGCCACTGGCGGTGGACGGGAACACGCAGTCGTTGCCGATGCCGGGCGCGGTGGAGGCGGGCTCGCCCCCGGTGAGCCAGTTGCCCGGCTTGGTCCAGTCGTCGTCGATGGCGCCGCTCCAGGTGTGGGGCGAGCGGGGGAACCACCGGCAGGTGGCGGCGTCGCAGCCTGCGCCCACGCCTTCACATTCCTCGCCGAGCCCGGTCTGTACGATGGTGTCGCCGCAGGTCTCGTTCCACCCGGTGGGGGGCGACACCCCGGCGGGGAGGATCGCCGGGATGGTGCGGAACATGTTGGGGTTGGTCCCGCTGCTGCTCACCGAGAGGTCGCGGAGGTTGGCGGTGTCGAGCACGGTGTTGGCGGTGGGGGCCAGATACCAGGGGAGCTCGCCGGGTTGGCCAAAGGGGTTGTACCCGGTGCCGACCACCGGGAGGGGGCGGCCCGGATCGCCGCGCAGAATCAGGGTGCCGTCGACGACGAAGTCGGTGCTGCGTCCGAGGTAGAGGCCGGCGCACTGGTCGGGCTGGGACGCAAACTCCAGCGTGGTGTTGGGTTGCTGGGCGGGCACGTCGAAGGTGAAGTCGTGCAGCACCGCCTTTCCGGGGATGAACACCGTGGCGGTGCCCGCGGCGTCAAGCGGGTCGTGGGCGACGAGCCCGTTGTTGTGTTCGAACGACGGGGGGAGGCTGAGGGCCGACTTGAACCGTAGGGTCGCGGGGGCGCCAAAGCTCGTCGCGTCCGCGGCGAGGAACTGGTCGGCGATGAAGCTCGCGGTGTTGGTCGGCGCGCCGGTGTTGGTCGCCGACCCGGTCCCGGTGAAGACGACCTGGGCGACGCTGAGGCTCCCGCTGGCGTGGGCGACGTCTCCGGCCACGGTCAGCGATTCACCGCCGACGGTGCCGCCCGCGAGGGCCAGGGTGCCGCCCGATGCAATGTCACTGTTGGTGACGGTCCAGGTGCCCCCCGGGCCCACCGACAGGGTGCCCGCGACGGAGAGGTCGCCGGTGACCGTGCCCGCCACCGCGACGGTGCCCGTGGCGGAGAGCTGGCTTGCCACCGGCTGCCAGGTGGCGCCGGCGCCGACGTTCAGGGTGCCGGCGACGACAAAATCCGCGCTGGTGGTTTGGCCGGGGGCGAGGTCGGTGGTGACCCCGGGGTTGACCTCGGCGGGCGCGTTGAGGGCCCCGCCATTCTGCGTGAAGGTGCCGTCCGCGTCGAACACCAGAGGGTTGATGACAGAGACATTGTCGCCCAAGGTGGCGTCGGCGACGATCAGGCCGAGGGGGGCGACACCCGTCTCGTCCCCGTCGGTGCCGATGTCGATTTCGCCGGTGCCGGCCCCGAAGCTGAGCGACTGGGCCCGCAGGGTGGTGCCGCCCGGGAGGAAGGACGCGATCCCCATGAAGCCGGCGGTGGGGTTGTCGAATGACACCGCCCCGACCTCAGAGGGGCCGGAGATGTCCACACAGAGTCCCCCGGCCGGACAGACGCCGCAGAACGGACGGTCCGAGGGGCACTGGCTGCTGAAGTCCTGGTCGATGCCGTCGGCGGCGACCTGCACCGACAGGTCAGCCACCGCCCCCTGCTGCACATCGAGCGCGACGTACCCGTTGCCGATGACGTCGAGCGCACCCACGTTCCCGGTGGTGCCCGAGATGCCGACGCTGCCCGGTTGGTGAACCAGGAGACTGCCCAGGGTCGCTTCGGTCCTCAGCCGCACCTCGGCGCGCGGCGGAAGGTCTGGCGCTGTCTCACCAAACGCCTGACCCACCACCACCGAGGTGCCGGCCGCCTGCAGCGAGCCCCCGCCGACCTCGAGCACGAACCAGTCGACCAGCGCAAGCTCTGTGTCGCTCACTGTGACCACCCCGTTGTAGCCGGCCCGGGACCAAAGGCCACCCAAGGGATTGGCGGCCCCGAACTGGTTGCCGGTGTCGATGTCGAGGTGTCCGCTCAGCTCGTCGACCACCACAATGTCATTGGTCACGGGGGCCGACGCCGGTTGCCAATTGGCCCGGTCGGCGAACACGTCGCCGGCGTCACCCCGCCAGAACCGGTAACCTCCCGCGGGCTTTGGCGTGGTGCCGCTTTGACCGAGCTGCCCGGTGCCGCCGTCGTCGAAGTTGTCCGAGCCCCAGCACTGGAAGTCCCCGGTGCGCAGCGTCGCGCAGTTGTGGTCATCACCCGCGCTGATCGCTTCGGCGCCCGTGCCCGCGAGGGCACCGATCACGACCTGCACCGGGGTGGCGGTGCTCGACCCCACCGGGATCGCGTCGCCGAGTTGGCCGTCGCTGTTGCTCCCCCAGCACCACACCGCGCCGGCGTCGGTGAGCGCGCAGCTGTGGCGTTCGCCGGTGGCCACCGCCACCGCCTGCAGACCCGCGGTCGCCCCTTGGCCGAAGCCAGACGGGACGGGGACATTGGAGGAGGGAACCCCGGCCACGCCCAGCTGGCTGTCCGCGTTGTTGCCCCAGCAGTACACCCCGCCGTTGTCGACGTGAATCGCGCAGGTGTGGCTGCTGCCCGCGGCCACGCGCAGGAGTTTGTCCGACACCAGGGTCGGGGTCAGCTGGTCTTGGCCGGCGCTGCCGATGCCCAGCTGGCCGTCGTCGTTGAGGCCCCAACAGTACAGGCCATCGTCGGCGACCGCGCAGGAATGGTTGGCCCCCAATGCCAATGCAGAGAAGGTGCCGGCCAAGGTCGCGGGGGCGAGGGCGGTGGCGGGGTCGGTGTTGCCGCGGCCGAGTTGGCCGTGGGTGTTCTCGCCAAAACACGTCAAAGTGCCGTCGTTGACGGTGAAACAGACGTGCCGGGCCCCGGCCGCGATGGTGCGCGGGGCGGTGCCGGCGATGACGCGCGCGACGTTGAGGTTGTCCTCAAAACCGGTGATGAGCTGGTCGCCCCAGCAGGCCAACGGGCCGTCGACGGTGGCGGCGCAGGAAAAGCCGTCCCCCACCGCGACTTGGCGGGCGGCCAGCGCGGTGGTGGGTTGGTTCTCGAGGACGACCTTGGCCGGCTCGGACACGTATTCGTCGCCCCCGTTGGTGGGCAACGGGCTGTTGGTGCCCAGCTGGCCGAGGTGGTTGTGTCCCCAGCACTGCACCGGCCCCACCCGGGTGATGCAGGTGTGGTCGCGCCCCGCGGCGGGGCCGAACAGGGCATCGCCGATGGTGGCCCCGGGCAGATACTGCTCGTAGGTGGGCGCGGGGAAGACGTAACAGAGCTCGACGTCGTCGGGCAGGGGCAGGTCACAGAGGGGGAACGGGTCCACCGCGTCGCACAGCCCGTCCCCGTCCCGGTCGCCGCCGGCGCCGAAGATGAGACACTCGGGGGGCTCGGTGGTGTCGGCCTGGCCGTCGCCGTCATCGTCGCAGTCATACACATTGCCGTCGACGGTACAGGTCGCGGTGGCCGAGGCCAGCGCCCCAAAGGCATCGCCGCATTGGCCGGCGCACTGGGTGTACACGTCGACAAAGCCGTCGAGACCGCCGTCGGGGTTGCGCTTGAGCCGCGGCAGGCCGAACACCCCGTCGCCATCGCAGTCGCGCTCGGGGGCGACGTTGTCGTCGGCCACCGGCGCGATGCCGGGTTGGGCCACGCAGCCCGGGCTGGGGGGGGCGAGCTCGGTGGGGCCGAGGATTTGGTTGTCCAGCCCGGGGAGCAGGAGCTGGTCGAAGAGGGCCCCTTGTTTGCCCCCGCTGACGATCCACACGTCGACGCGCTGGCCGGTGGGCATGTCGAGCGGCAGCTGTGCGTCGTCGCCGATGGTCAGGCCCTCGCCGCCGTAGTCGGCCAGGCGGTCGTCGAGGTTGACCGGCGAGACCCCGGCGGGGAACACGTACACATCCGCGCTCGCGCCCACCGGGGGCGGGTCGTCGACGACGACCACGGCCGCGGGCACGTCGTCGGGAGTGTTGAGGGTGAGGGCCACGGTGGGCTCGTAGCGTCCGCCGGCGTCGAGGTCGAACTCCAGCGGCTCGGCGTACTCGAGGGTGTCCCCGTCCTGGTAGGACGCGAAGAGTTTGTATTGCCCCGCGGGCACGTCGGGCATGAAGAACACGCCGCGGGAGTCGGTCTTGGCCCGCGCGGCGATGCCGGTGTTGAGGCTGAACGCCTCTGCGGGGGCGAGGGGGTTGTTGAGGTCGTAGAAACTGACCAGCACGACCTCGGCCCCCTCGACGACGGCATCGCTCATGCTCACTTCGCCGCGGACCACGCCAGCGCCGAGCAGCAACACGCTGGAGAGGTCGACCGGCCGAATCTCGATGTCGCCGTCGTCGTCGGTGTACGGGGTCAAGTCGATGACCGCGGTGCGCGTCGCGAATCGCTCGGACCGGCCGTCGCCGTTGTCGTCGTGGGCGAAGGTCAGCTTCCAGCCCCCGTAGTACAGGCCCGGAATGGTGAACGCGCCGTCGCCGCCGGACCGCTCGGTGCGCAAGGTGCCGCCCACCTGGATGTTGGTGTGGCCGAGGGGGGTGCCTTGCTCACCGTCGAGCGTCTGGCCGACCACGTCGCCGGGCTCGAGCTCGCTGACCTCGCGGTCGAACGGGAAGGTGACGGAGCAGCCGGCGGTGACCAGCAGCAGGCCGCCCACAAGGGCGGGGGGGCAATTCCATGCGCGCATGATGAGACTCCTGACCGCTTCAGCATTCCACAGCCATCCAGCGGTACAAGAGCCCCACGCTCACACTGTGAGAGGCGCGCGGGTGCGCGCCAAGTCACGCAACCGGCCCGGTCAGCCGCCGAGGAAGCACCGGCCCTTGCCACAGCCAAAGCACAGGTAGCCGGTGAACTCCGCGCCGTTTTCGCACCCGTCGACCGCCCCGTTGGCATCGCCGTCGTCGCAGTCTTCGCCGGGCTCGGTGATCAGGTTGTTGTTGCCGGGGAGGTTGGGCGCGCACACCGACGGGTCGCCGGTGCAGGTGTAACCCAGCTCCTCGGTGCAGCCCGCGCTGCAGCCGGGCCCGCCGCCGCTGTCGCACTCCTCTTGGCCGTCGAGGCTGCTGTTGGGGCAGGTGGCGGGGATTTCGAAATTGGCCGCCGCGGTCCCGCTCGATTCGTGGCCGAGGTAGCCGAGCCCCGCGGGGCCGATGTCGGTGGCGGTGCCGACGTTGATCGCCGGCGTGCGGGCGTCGACGAGCACGGTGGAGCCCGGGGAGGTGCTCTGCAGGGTGAGCCCCGCCCCCAAGGCCTGGAACTGGTTGAGCACGGTGAGCGGGCTGTTGGGGTCGAGGGCCACGGTCTGGCCGCCGTCGAGGGTCATGTCGTACACGGGGTGGTCGTTGACCGCCATGGTGATGAACGGCGCGGGTTGGAAGTTGTCGATGAGGATGTCGCCACAGTGGTGCTCGAAGGTCGCAAACGAGCTCGGGGCGACGTAGAGGTCTTGGCCGACGCGCAGCTCGGGGGGCGCGTGGAATGTGCCCTGTTGGATTTGGATGTTGGACGCCCGCACGAGGTACGCGGCGTCGAAGGTGCCGCCGGACTGTACGAGGTCGAACTGCACATGCACGTCGCGGCGGCCGAAGTCCAACGACCCGCCGATGAGGGTGAGGGCGTCCATCACCGTGGCCTCGTTGCCGAAGGGGTCGCTCACCGGGGAGACCACGGTGGCGCCGTCGACGGTGAACTCCCCGATGACCCCCGCGGAACCAAACGCCCCGGAGAGGACAAACGAGGTGCCGGTCACCCGCAAGCCCCCGAAGAGGTCCCCGCCTGCGCTGTGGTCGATGGTGCCGGCCCCGGTGAGGGTGACGACCTCACTGATGTTGAGGCACGCGGCCGAGGTGAAGTTTCCGTTGACCTCGAGCAGCACATCGGCGCCCAGCCCGAGGGTGAACGGCGCGGTGCAGCCGTCGCCGCCGACGGAACCGAAGTCCCCGCCCGCGGTGATGTGAATGGTCTGCCCGGTGGCGGCTTGGAACGACGTGCTCGCGGTGCCGTAAGACTCGACGAGCACGGCCCCGGCGCTGAGGTCGTTGTAGAGGGTGCCGGTGCCACCGGAGAGGCCCGCGCCGAGCTGGAGGGTATCGGGAACCGCGCCGGCGAAGTCGTAGGTTGCGCTGCCTTCGGGGCGGAGCTCGACGACGGTGGTGGCGCTGTCGAACTGCGCCGCGGTCAGGGTGGTGTGCCCGGCGAGCCGGAGCAGACTCGCGGTGTCGGTCTGCACGAACGTACCGGGGTGGCCGAAGCTCCCGGTGACCTCGAGGGTGGCGCCGTTGATGACCTGGACCGCGCCGCTTTCCCCGTAGAACCCGCCGGCGATGGTGACGGGTTGGCCGTCGACGCGGAGGGTGCCGCCGAAGGTGGGCTCAATCTTCAAGCCACCGAACGACGAGGTGAAGCTGTTGATCACGGGGTCGTTGCCGGCCGCGGGGTTGGGGATGACCGCGAGGTCGTTCAGGCCGGGGGGCGCGCCCACGGGTTGGCCGATGTCGTCCTCCCAGTTGCCCTCGTCGTTCCAGTTGGTGCTCAGGTTGCCGTTCCAGACCAGGACCGCCCCGGCCCCGGTGGGCTCCAGCAAGCAGGCCGCGTTGCAGCCGTCGCCGGCGAACAGGTTGCCGTCGTCGCACTCCTCGCCGGGGTCGAGGTAGGCATCGCCGCAGGGAGGCGGTTCGGGACCCCAGCGCAGGTTGCCGCCGAGGTCGGTGAAGTTGGCGGGGTCGATGTAGGTCGCGCTGACGTTGTTGGAGTCTTGGACGGACACGAAGTCGATGTCGCGGGTGCCGTCGGCCGCCACGGTCCATTGGCCCAGCGAGGTGGTGGTCGAGCAGTCACTGTCGAGCTGCAAGGGGCTGACCCCGCTGCCGCGGAAGGTGAGCAGCCCATCGACGCTAAAATCAATGAAACTGGAGAACCCGCTGAACTCGACGCAGCGGCCGGGGGCGTTGACGGTGAGGTCGTAGAAGGTGGTGTTGTTGAGTTGGTCGATGCAGAAGTCCGCGTTGGCGCTGCAGGGGAGGGCGCCCCCGGAAGCTTGGAGCACGACTTCGCCATTTTGGTGATTGAACGTGCCATCGACGTAGAGGTGGTGGGCGAGGTTGAGCGTGCCGGGGGCGTTGAAGGTGGCGCCGGAGTACACCGCGAGTTCGTCCGCGCCGACGGTCTGGGTCGGCGCGCCGTTGAACAGCCCGGAGACACCAAGCGGCCCGGCCACGGACACCGCCCCGAACGCTTGGGTGAACGTTCCGTCGACGTAGAGGGCGGTGCCGTAGTTGGGTTGGGCGGTGGCGACGTGGTTGAGCGCGCCGCCGGGCTGAACCACGGTGTCGCCGTTGACGCTCAGGGTGCCGGCCGAATGTTGCAGGGTCCCCCCGACGGAAAGGGCGGTGGGGGAGCCCACGTTGATGGTGTGGGTGGCCCCGCCGAGGGTCATGCTCGCCCCCAGGGCGATCGAGACAAAGTCGAAGATGGCGTCGGGGCCGTTGACGGTGAACACGGTGGGGCCGGAAACCGCAAATGTTCCTGCATCAACCACCACGGCGTCCGCGGTCACCGACCCGGCGGTGGCGATGAATGTGCCGCTGCTGGGTCCCATCGAGAGGCGCTCGGCCTGGATCACGGCGCCGGACACGTTGACGGTCGCGTTGTTGACGGACAGGCCGAACCCATCGGCCACCGTCACCGCGCCACCGGTGAACACCGCGCCGCTGCCGCCGTCGATGGCGATGCCATCCGCGTCAAAGGTGCCACCCGAGATTTGCAGGTTGGGGGTGCCCACGGTGGCGAGCGGGGTGACATGGGCCAGGCCGCCGGTGGACAGGATCGCGCCGTCGGACTGGGTCAGCAGGCCGTCGATGATGATGCCCCCGGCGGACAACGACGCCGCGGGGCCGGTCATGGTGTACGTGCCGAGCACGCCGGTGGTGGAGAGGGGGGCGAGGATGGCGCCCCCGCTGTGTTGGAGCGTGCCCCCGGTGTCGACGTCGAGGTAGTCGAGGTTGGCCGTGCCCGCGCTCATCGTCGAGGTGCCGGCGGCGATGCGCCAGGACTGGGCCGACAACGTCGCGCCGTCGAGGTGGATGCTGGGGTTTGACCCGATTCCGGTGTCGGCGGCGAGTGCGTCTTGGATGAGGAGGGTTCCGCCATCGAGCTGCAGCACGGCGTCGTCGCGAACAAACGCGGTGCCGACCCCGGCGTTCTGGGCGATGACGCCGACGTTGAGATCGATCGTCGAGCTGTCGACAAGCTCGATGTTGTCGAACGAGAGGTGGGGGCCGGCGCCAGCACCGCTGACGGTGAGGACGTGGCTGCTGCCGGTTTGCAGGGTTCCCGCCACCGCCAGCGACGAGGTGTCGGCGATGAGGCCAGCGCCGCTGCCGCCGAGGGTCAGTCCGGCGGCGGTCATCGCCGCGCCGTTTTCGACGGTGAGGTCGCCGTTCAGGCTCGCGCTGCTGGTCAACGACAGGGCCCCGTTGTTGAGGGTCACGTCGCAGGACAAGAGCGCGGCGTTGGCGGCCGCGCTCGCGCCGGTGTCGACGAGGAACGCGCCCGCCCCGGCCCCGTAGGACGTGCCCACGTCGAGGAACCCGGCGGCGCCGCTGACCTCGAGGGACGAGCCCGTCCCGGTCTGGTTGACGGTGTCGACGAGCAGGGTCGCGCCGTTGTTGTCCACGGTCCCGCTCAGTCCGAGGGTGGCGCACGCGCCCTGGCCGCCGTTGAGGGTCCAGGTGCCGGACACCGAGCAGGTGGGGATCGGGCTCCCGCCAAATCCTGCGTCCACATTGCCGGTGGTGGTCAACGCGCCCCCCACGGTGAGGTTCGGACCGCTCACCGACACGTTGGTCACGTCGGTGACCACCCCGCCCGCGGGCACGGACAAGGTGTGGCAGAACACGCTGCCGCTCGTGCCCCCGTCGAGCGTACCGCTCACGACGCAGGCGCCGTCGGGGTCGGAGGCGAACACATCGTTGCCGGACGTGTCCAGGGTGGCCCCGGCCTCGACGATGAACGCCGGCGCGGCCCCGCCTGGTCCATCGCTGAACAAGAACAGCGCGCCGGAGAGCGTGGTGTCGGCGTGCACCACCACCGGCCCCTCGATGTTGCCCTGGGTGGGGTCGATGGTGCCCCCGTTGAGTCCCAACTGGGACACGAACTCGAGGCCGTCAATGTCGTTGACCGCGGCGCCCAGTTCGACGTTGAGGTTGGGACCAAACCGCAACAGGCTCGCGTCCTGGCGCGTGATCGTGCCCGTGATGGTCACGGTGTGCGGGCTGACCGCATCCAGGGTGGTGGTGCCGCTCGACGTGCCCACCCCGACGACGATGTTCTGCACCGTGAGGTCGGTGGTGAGCACGACCTGGGCCGGCGTGAACAGGTTGGGGACCTCGAGCTGGGGCACGGTCGGACCCTGCACGCTCAGGGTCGCGTCGGGGCCGCTGGCGAGGGGCACGAGGGCCAGCGCTTCGGTGATGCTGGAACCGCTCTCCAACGTCGCGGTGGTGCCGGTGCCGATCTGAAGCCGGGCGATGCTCGCCCCGGTGCGGTGGGTCAACTGGGGATAGCCGGGCCCGGTGCCTTGCAGCGCCACGCCCTCGCCCGGGCCCGCGCCCACGGTGCCGCTGTTGTCGATGGTGACGTCCCCCTCGGCCAACACATTGTCGAGGACCGCGCCCCCCTCGATGACCACGCTGGACGAGCCTCCGTTGGCCTGTACGGTGACGTCGGCGGCTTGGGCGCTGGCGGCGAACACCACGTTGGCGGGCCCGTGAAACTCCAGGTTGTCGGCGGTGCCCGACCCCGACCAGGTGTTGGGCGTGTCGGTGCTGGTCAGGTTGGCGAAGCCCATCGTGCCGTTGTGCACCACGTCGACGACGTTGAAGCCGGACAGGTCGCCGCCCAGGGCCCCCGCGTTGCCGACGGTGAGGCGCGCGCTGTTCGCGACGGTGGTGTTGCCGGTCACGGAGTTGCCGACGGTGGCAGCGGCATCGCCCACCACCGTACCGGCCCCGAGCACCAGGAGGTTGCCGGTCACCGGCCCGGCCAGGGTGGCGGTGAACGTGCCCTCGAGGGTGACGTCCCCCAGCGCGCAGCTCGCGCAGCTGTTGAGCGACGCGTTCTCGAGGTCGAGCAGCCCCGCGGCCCCGCTGGACACGAAGCCGGCGGCGCCGCCGCCGGACACGAACGACACGTTGGCTTGGCCCTGGGCCGAGACCGTCCCCACCGTGCTGGCCTCGACCGCGAACACCGCAGGCTGGGCGCTGGTGGCGAGCACCGACACGTTGGCCACGCTCGCCCCCGGCAACACCACCGCGTCTCCGCCCGCTTCGATCACGAGGTCGAGCAGCACCGTGCCCTCGATGTCCGCCACCGTGGCCGCGCCGACCGTCATCGTGGAGGTCGCGGCGCCCGCGTTCATGACCAACTCGCCCCCGGTGACGTTGACCGCGCTGAACGTCCCGGTGGGGACGTCCACAATGCGGTTGCTCCCCGCGCAGGCGATGTTGACCACGCCCCCGGCGCCCGCGAGCACCACGGTACAGTCGGTGGTCACCACCTCGAGGTTGCCGAACGCGCTGCCCCCATCGAGGACGACGTCGGTCGCTGGCGCCCCCACCTGCCCGAACAACGGGCCCGGGTGGTCGAGCCCCCCCGCGTCGTCGAACAGTTGGGTGCCGAAGTAGAACGCGGCCGCACCGGTCACGGTGTGGGCAAAGTCGTCGCGGATGTGCAGGCCGAGCACCTGGCGCTCACCGGGGGGCGCGGCCGGGGCGGTGTCGAGGTCGCAGCCTTGCTGGGCGTTGAGATCAAAGATGACGAAGTCATCCGCGCCGGGGACCACGCCGAGGTCCCAGTTGCCGGGGTCGGAAAAGTCTGTGCCGTTGGTGCCGAGCCAGGACGCGATCCGCGCGAGGGGCACTTCGACCGGCCCGGGCGGGTCCTGGGCGGCGTCGAGCCCGAGCTGTCCAGCGGCATTGTCCCCCCAACAGAACAGCCGCCCACCGCCGTAGCGGGCGCAGGCATGGCGGGCCCCCGCGGTCAGCCCCTGCGGGTTGGGCAACAGGCCGGGGACCACCACGGGGTCGGTCCCGCCCGGCGCCGCGTCGGCCCCGAGCTGTCCTTGGGCGTTGTCGCCGAAGCAGCGCACCACGCCGTCGGCGTACCGCGCGCACGTGAAGGCGTCGCCGAGGGCAAACTGCACGAACGGGGCCGGGGCGGCGTCGACGATGAAAGGCACGTTGGTGGCGTTGGCCGATCCCGACCGGCCGAGCTGGCCCGCGGCGTCCGCGCCCCAGCAATACCCGTCGCCGGTGGCGGCATCGAGCGCACACGCGTGCTGGGCCCCGAGCGCCGGTCGCACCAGCTCCACGCCCCCCGCGGCCACGAGCACGGGGCCGGGCGCGTCGGTGCTGTTGCCGTCGCCGAGCTGGCCGGCGTCCCCCGCGCCCCAGCAGTACAAGGCGAATGTCCCTGCAGGGTCGGCGGTGACCGCGCAGGTGGACGCGCCGCCGGCGGCGACGTCCACGAACACCGCCCCCGTGGTCCCGGTTGTGCTTTCGGGATCGATGCGAACCGGCTGACCGCCCGCGCTGCCGAGCTGCCCGCGGCTGTTGTCCCCCCAGCATTCGACAAACCCGTCGTCGGTGAGGGCGCAGGTGTGGCTGGCCCCGGAGCTGATCTTGGTGGGGACGCCGGTGAGCGCCACCGGCACAAACGCGGGGCTGTTGCCCGGGGGCCCCGCGGGGCCGAGCTGCCCGGCCGCGTTTTGGCCCACGCAGTGCACGCTCGCCGGCGTGGTGTCCGCCCGCACGCAGGTGAAGCCCACGCCCCCGCTGGTCTCGACGACGGCCGCGCCGTCGAGGGCGCCGCTGGCGTCGACCGCGCCCGGGGCTTGGTTGGTCGCGCCCACGGTGTCGGTGCCCAGCTCCCCGGCGGTGTTGTTGCCGAAGCACCACAATGGACCTGCGTTCGAGATCGCGCAGGTGTGGGTGTCGCCCGCGGCCGCGCCCGCGGGGGCGAGCGGGTAGTCATCGAGGTCGAACACGGGCCCCGCGTCCACGCCGGCATCCACGCCCGCGTCGAGACCGGCGTCGGCCCCCGCGTCGAGGTCGTTGGCATCGAGGCCCCCGTCGAGCACCCCGCCGTCGAGGCCCCCGTCGGGACCGCCCGCGTCAAGCCCCGCGTCGGGGCCCCCCGCGTCCGGCCGCGCGCCCGCATCGATGCCGCCCCCGGGGGGCGGGGGCACGTACTGGCCCGCGCACACGCCGTCCTCGGTGAGGGGCGTGCAGCCAGGGCAGGGGCCGGGGTCCTCGACCGTGCCCGGGCAGTACGGGTAGGGGTCGACCGCGTCGCACAGGCCGTCGCCGTCGCGGTCGCCGCCGAGCCCGATCCCCACGCACGCGGGGTTTTCGGTGGCGTCGACCTGCCCGTCACCGTCGTCGTCACAGTCGAAGGTGTAGCGGGCCCCGTCGAACCCTTCGACTTCGCACGTCGCTGGGGCGCTGGCGTCGACACATTGGACATAGCAGGCCTCCCAGGCGTGGGCCGCGTCGACCGCCTCACAGGCGAACGTGACCCGGGTGCCGTCGGCTCGCTCGGCGTCGCAGGTCGCGTCGGTGCCGCCCCCCTGACAATCGCCGGCGCAGTCTTCCCACAACGCCTCGAGGTCGAAGCTCACAAACGGCGAGAGCCGGTCCGGCCCCAGCCCGGGCAGGCCCCGGAATGTATCTGCGTCGCAGTCGTTGGCCGCTTCCTCCAGCCCCTCCACCCGGCTCGCTTCGCCGGGCAGGCGGAAGCAGGCGAGGGTCGCGGGCTGGAGCAACACCGGGCCCCACAGCGGCTGGTCGTCGACCGGAAGGGCGATGGCGCTCGGCAACAGGCCCCGGGGCGTGCCCTCGTCGGCCGCGAGGTACACGTCGAGCGGGACCCCCACCGGCACGGTCAAAGCCAGGCGGCGGTCCTCATCGACCGCGGCCTGCTCGAGCAGGGGCAGGGCGCCGTCGGGCAGCGGCGTGCCCGCGCGCACGGTGAACACGTCGAACGCGTTGCCGTCGGCGAGGTCCGGCGGGGTGAGCACAATCTGGACCTCGTCCTCCCCCAGGGGGGTCGGGTCGAGGGCGAGCTCCACCTCGGACTCGGGGTTTTCGGGGTCCGCGAACTTGGGCAGCAGCTCGCTGGCCCGGCGGGTGTCCTCGTCCTCCTCGAGCACGGCAAAGATCTGTACGTCCCCGGCGGGCACATCGAGCAGGTAGTAGCGGCCGCGCACATCGGTGATGGCGCTGTCGAGGACCGCGCTGGCGTATTCGAGGTCGTTGACGCTGTCGACGACCTGGTGCACCGCGTACACCCGGGCGCCCTCGACCAGGGTCCCGTCCTCCTCGACCACGGTGCCCGAGATCACCCCGGGTCCGGCCATGACCACGTCGCCGAGCACCTCGTAGGTCAAGCGCTCCTGGGCGGTCAGCCCCTCCAGGTGCGGCTCGACGGACAGGAGCACAAACCGGGACGCGGTGCGTTCGGCGATGCCGTCGCGCTCGACGTCCTGCACGAAGCCGAGCTGCCAGGCCCCCGCGGCGAGGCCGCGGATGTGAAAGTCCCCGTCCGCGTCGGAGGAGGTCGGCCGGGCGCCGCGCACGTCGATGAGCGCGCCGGGCACGATGCCGTCGGGGTTTTGTTTGATCGTGCGCCCCAGGATGTCGCCAGGCTCGGCCCCCTCGGGCATGCCGTCGAACGAAAACAGCAGGCTGCACGACGACAAAGCCGGCCACAGGAGGCCGGCGAGCAACACGGTTCGGACCCGACGATTCATTCCCACGTTCATGCATCCTCCGACGGCAAGCATTCTGCCACAGCTTCCGCCGCTCGTCGGTGAGAGGGTTCACGGCTCAACTTGAGCCAGTCGACCAGATCAGTTGTTGGTGGGGAGCAAGATCGTGAAGCGGGTACCCTGGCCGCTGTCCGACTCGACCCAGATTTCGCCGTCGTGGGCGTCGACGAAGCTCTTCACGATCGACAGACCGAGGCCGGTGCCGCCGTACTCGCGGGTCGAGGTGTTGTCCACCTGGTAGAACCGCTCGAACACGTGGGGCAGCTTGTCTTTGGCGATGCCGATGCCGGTGTCCTGCACGGTGATGCGGACGAACTCTTCCTCGTCGAGATCGAAGAGCTCCGAGGCCCCAAAGTCGTCTTCTTCCTTCGGCTTTTCTCGACGGGAGCCGGAGTGCAGATCGGCGGTGAGCGTGATGGTGCCCCCGTCGGGGGTGAACTTCACCGCGTTGCCGAGGAGGTTCACCACGATCTGGCGAATCTTGTCCCGGTCGCCGAGATACAGGGGGAGGTCGTTGTCGATCTGGACGTCGAGGGTGAGCTGGCCTTTTTGGGCCTGGGGCAGCACCGAGGTCATCGCCTGCTCGAGGGCCTCGGCGATCGAGAACTCCTCGCGGGAGATGCGCAGATGCCCGCTTTCGATCCGGCTCAGGTCGAGGATTTGGCTGATCAACTCCAGCAGGGTCTCGCCCTTGTTCATGATCGTCTGCACGTACTCATGCTGCTCGTCGGTGAGCTCCCCGGCGAGACCCTCGAGCAACATCTCGCTGTAGCCGATCACCGAGGTCAGGGGGGTGCGCAGCTCGTGGCTGACGGTGGCGAGGAAGTTGGACTTCATCTTGTCCAGTTCCTGCAGCCGCTCGTTCGCCTCGCCCAGCGAGGTGTTCTTCTCTTGTAGCTCGTTGTACGCCGACGTGACCGACTCGATGTGCAGCTTGCTGGTCACCATCGAGCGGTAACTGGTGAACACGATGACGTCCATGATCTTCTGCAGCTGGCGCAGGACCTTGGCCACAATGTCGTTGGGTGCGCGACGGACGGCGCGGGTGAGCCTCTCCACCTCCGCGCGCTCGATGCGCTCGTCGAGGGCGTACAAGCTCTCATCGGTGTCCGGCGTGGTCGTGGGCAGGTAGGGCCCGAAAATGAGCCGACCGAGCAAGCGCCCCTCCTGGAGCACGGGCACGAGCACGTAGTGCAACCCGGTGAAGCAGGTGACCAGCCGGGGCATCTCCACCCCGTCGCGCAACGGGAACGGAGACCGCTTCAAGGTCTCGACCAAGTCGGTGATTTTGCGGCGGGTGGGGCCGAACTGGAACAGGTACGCGTACAGCGGGCCGGAGGCCACCCGCACGTCGCACAGCTTGCGCCCATCGATGTCGTAGACCCGAATGCCGATGCGGTAGAGGTCGGCAAAGGAGGTCATCACCTCGCGGAAGCTCTCGGGGTCCAGGACCTCGGCGAGCCGAATGTCGTCTTGGAGCACCGACTCGAGGGTGCCCCCGGTGTGGTCGGGAGAGGGTGCGCCGCTCATGCGTCACCCGTCCGCGGCGCGTTTTCCGTCTGCCGTTCGTCGTCGTCGCTGGCCACGCTGTCTTCGTCGCTGCCGGCGCTGTCCTCGCCGCTGCCGAGGTTGACCACGTCGGTGCCGTCGGGCTTGCGGACGTTCTTGAATATCGCGCGCAAAAAGGCCCGCTCGCTCAGGCCGAACTTGTCCTCGATGCCGTGGCGGCTGTCGAGGTTGCGGTACGTGAGCTTCAGCAAGGCGTACAACGTCTCGAGCACGCCATCGCCCCGGACCGCCACCGCGGGAAAGATCGGCTCGCGGCTTTTTTCGCGCAGGCGCTCGATTTCCTCGTCGGAGCGAATGCCCGGCAGGTCGCGTTTGTTGAACTGCACCGCGATGGGAATGTCCGCCGGGTCCATGCCGATCTGCTTGAGGTTGTCCATCATGCCGCGCCAGGCCTCGGTGTTGGCCCGGGCCTCTTTGCGCTGGGAATCGGCGACAAAAATGATGCCGTCGGCGCCGGTGAGCACGACGCGGCGGGTGCTGTTGTGCATGACTTGACCAGGAACCGTGAACAGCTTGAGGCGAATCTTGAACCCGTGGGCGGTCTTGAAGAACACCGGGAGCAGGTCGAAGAACAGGGTGCGGTCGTCGGCGGTGTCCAGGGTCAGCAGCCGGCCCCGGGACCCGGGATCGAGAAACTTGTGCAGCATCTGCAGATTCGTCGTCTTGCCCGACAACGCCGGGCCGTAGAAGACGATCTTGAGCGTGATCTCACGTTGGGTGTGGTTGAACTGGACCATCGGCGTGCCGCTGGCGACGAGCCTATGCCGGATGATCGCGTGGGGGCAAAGGTGCCTCCGGACTTGACAGAAAAAAGCCCCCGGGTGATCGAGGTCCCCTTGCTGGGTCCGCGTTGGGCCCTATCTTGGCTCCACCAGGACACGACCTGGGACAAAGGAGGATCCATGGCCACGGCCGAGGATATCGAGGGATATCTGATTCGGATGGGCGTCCCCTACGAGACCATCGGGGAGCAGATGTGGATGATTCACGACGAGTACGAGATGGTCGACAACATCGTCGTGACCCTCAACGACCCCGTCGTTTTGTTCCACGTCCGCCTGATGAAGATTCCCCCCGGCTGCGACCGGGTCGGTCTGTACCAGGCGCTGTTGACCCTCAACACCACCGACATGATGCACGGCGCGTATGGCCTCGAGGGCGACGACGCGGTGGTCGCCACCGACACGCTGCAAGCCGAGAATCTCGACTTCAACGAGTTCCAGGCGTCGGTTGACTCCTTGTCGCTGTGCATCTCCAAGCACTACGAGACCCTGCTGCCGTACACCCGCGGGGCGGCGTGACCGGATGCCCCGCCCGCCGCTCGACCCCCCTGCCCAAAACGCGTAAGCTCACCTGAGGCCGCCGGCCGGAGTTTTTGACATGGCTATCTTTTCCAGAATCGGGACCTTGCTGAAGTCGAACGTAAACGACCTGATCAACAAGGCCGAAGACCCCGAAAAGATGCTCAACCAGATGCTGATCGACATGCAGCAGCAGCTGGCGGAGGCCAAAAAGCAGGTCGCCCGGGCCATCGCCGACGAGAAGCGCCTGCGCAAGCAATACGAGAACGAAAAGCAGCTCGCGGTCGAGTGGGAAAAGAAGGCGATGTTGGCGGTCAAGGCCGGCAACGACGACCTCGCCAAACGGGCGCTCCAGCGCAAGACCGAGCACGAGAAGCTCTCGCTCGGTTTCCAGCAGCAATGGCAGGCCCAAAAAGCGGCCGTCGACCAGCTCAAAGGCGCACTGCAGAGCCTCAACAACAAGATCCAAGAGGCCAAGCGCAAAAAGAACCTGCTCATCGCGCGGCAAAAGCGGGCCGAGGCCCAAAAGAGCATCGCCGAGACGATGGACGGCATCAGCAACGAGTCCGCGTTTGAGACCATGTCGCGCATGGAAGAGCGCATCGAGAAGGAAGAGGCCGAAGCCGCGGCCCGTTTCGAGCTCGCCGAGACCGCCACCGGCGACGACCTCCAGCGCCAGTTCGATCAACTGCAAACGGTCGAGGCCGACGACGCGCTCGCCGCCCTCAAGGCAAAAATGGGCGTGGCCCCCGCCGTCACCGCCGAGCCGGCGGTGGCCGAGCAGCAGTCGGTCGAGGAGATCGAGCAGGCCATCGAAGCCGAACTCGCGGCCAAACGCTAAGCCTCCGACGTGGGCGCGGCAGAACTCCTCGAGGACCTCGATCTGTTCGACGATTGGGTCGAGCGCTACCAGTACATCATCGACCTCGGCAAGAAGCTGCCCCCGCTTCCCGAGGCCGATCACACCGACGCCAACAAGGTGCGCGGCTGCATGAGCCAGGTCTGGCTCACCCATTCGTTCGACGGCGCGGCGCTCACGTTTCAGGGCGATTCCGACGCCGCCATCGTCAAGGGCCTCATCGCGCTGCTGTTCGAGGTCTATTCGGGCCAGGCCCCGGCCGACATCCTCGCCTTCGACCTGCCCGCGTTCTTTGAGCAACTGGGCCTGTCCGAGCACCTCAGCCCCAACCGCCGCAACGGCTTTTTCTCGATGGTGGAGCGCATCCGGGCCGCCGCCGCCGCCGAGTCGGCGTAGACTCTTTTTGTGGCCACCGTAGACGTCGCCTACCCCAATGCGCTGCTCGCGTTCGGGCGTTTCCACGGGCTCGATGTCAAGAGCCTGCGCGCGGCCGTGGGCCTGGACGAGAGCGTGCTCGCCGAGGAGAACGCGCGGGTGGGGAGCGAGAAGCTCTACGCCTTGTTCGACCTGCTCGCGGAGCGGTTGGACAACCCCACCGTGGGGTTGCGGGTGGCGGCCGAGACCGAGCCCGACTCCGGGGCGCTCGCGATCGTGCGCTACGCGGCCACCAACTCGTCGTCGATTCGCGAGGTCGGTCAGCGGGCGGCCGAGCTGCTCACCATTGTCGACGACACCAACCAATGCGTGTTCGAAGAAGATGAGCACGTCATGCGCTATGCCCTGGTGGGGCCCAATCCCCCCGAGGGCATCAACCGGTACGCGGTGCAGTACTCGTTCAGCCAGCAGCTGCGCATCGCGCGCCTCATCGCGGTGACCCCGTTTTCGCCGGTGGAGGTCCACTTCGCGCACACCGCGCCGGTGCGCGGGCTCGACGAGTACGAGCGCGCTTTCCACTGTAAGGTGATCAAGTTTGGGCAGCCCCGCGACGAGCTCGTGTTCGACGCGGCGGTGGCCGACCAGGCGGTGGTGGGCGCCGACCTCGCCCTCGGGCGGCTGCTGTTTTCGATGGCCCAGCAGCGGCTCGCCGACCTCCCCGAGGACACCCTCGAGGCGCGCGCCCGCCGGGAGGTGGTCGCCACCCTCGTCGAGGGGGCCGGGCTCGACCTGCTCGCCAAGCGCATGTCCATGAGCGAGCGCACCCTCCAGCGCCGGCTCAAGGAAGCGGGCCTGTCCCACAAAGCCCTGGTCGAGGACGCCCGCCGCGCCCTGGCCGAGCGCATGGTCAAAGAGGGGCGCATGACCCAGCCCGACATCGCCCATTTGCTCGGGTATTCGGACACCACCGCGTTCGCGCGCGCGTTCCGGCGCTGGTTTGACCAGAGCCCGGGCGAGTTTCAGCGCGGCGCGTCATAGCCCAAACCGCGGTCCAACAGCACACTGGCGCTCGGGGTCAAACCTTTGGCAGCAGCTGTCACGCGCTGGCGGATGTCACTGCGTACAAGAGAATCCGGAGGTTTTCTCATGTACGCACAACTGAAGCACGCCATGTCGTTTCTGCCCGTGATGCTCCGCATCGGCTTTGTGGTGTTCCGCGCCCCGGTCGCGGCGGCGGCCTAGCTCGTCGACGCCGCGTCGGTGTACGCGGCCCTGCGCCCCAGGCGGCGGCGCGGACAGACAGCCGACCGACCCCCGCTCGTTCGCGTTCGGCGTCCTGATACGCTCCATTGACATTGTAGGGCCTCGCGAAGGCCGTGCCCCCGGCGCACGCCGGGCGCGCGTCACGCGCCCGCGGTGGCCTCGTCCTTGAGCTTCTTGCCCTTTTTGGGCCGCATGTTGGGCTTGAGCACCCGCTTGCGAATCCGGATCGCCTTGGGCGTGACCTCGACCAGCTCGTCCATGTCGATCCACTCCATCGCGTCCTCGAGCCGCATCAGGCGGGGGGGGCTCAGGATGGTGGCTTCGTCTTTGCCCGCGGCCCGGACGTTGGTGAGCTTTTTGGCGCGACAGCAGTTCACGTCGATGTCGTTGTCGCGGGCGTGTTCGCCGATGATCATGCCCTCGTAGACCTCGGTGTTCTCTTTGATGAACAGCTGGCCACGCGGCTGCAGGTTGAACAGCGCGTACGGCGTGGTCTTGCCCGTCTCCGAGCTCACCAGCGCCCCGCTTTTGCGCGCCTGGACCGGGCCGAGATACGGGCGCCAGCCGGCCACGTAGGTGCTCATGATGCCCTCACCGCGCGTAAGGGTCAGGAACAGGTTGCGAAACCCGATGAGCCCCCGCGTGGGCACCCGGTACTCGACCCGGACCCGGCCGGAGATGTTCGCCCCCATGCTCTCCATCGACCCACCGCGCTTGCCGATCACCTCGGTGACCGCGCCCACCGCGCTCTCGGGCAGGTCACAGACCAGGCCCTCCTCGGGCTCCACCTTCTTGCCGTCCTGTTCTTTGACCACGACCTCGGGCCGGGACAGGCACATCTCGTAGCCCTCGCGCCGCATGGTCTCGACGAGCACCGCGAGGGAAAGCTCCCCGCGGCCCATCAGGCGGAACTTGTCCGGGGTGTCCATCGGCAACACCCGAAGGGCCACGTTGCCGCGGGTCTCGCGGTCGAGGCGCTCCTTCAGATTGCGCGAGGTGACGTACTTGCCGTCCAGCCCGGAGAAGGGCCCGTCGTTGACGCTCATGACCATGGTCATGGTCGGCTCTTCGACCTCGATGCGCGCCAATGGTCCTGCACCGTCGCGTTCGCAGATGGTGTCGCCCGGCTCGACGTCTTCCAACCCGGCGAACACCACGATGTCGCCGGCCTCGACCTGGTCCGCCTCTTGCCGGCGGAGACCGGCCGCGGTCCACAGGGCCACCGCTTTGCCCATGGTCTTTTTGCCGTCTTTGCCGTGGCACACGACCTCTTGGTTTTTGCGCATGCGCCCGGCGTGCACCCGGCCGGTGGCCAGGCGCCCGACGTACTCGTCGTAGGAGATGGCGTTGACCAAAAACTGCAGCGGCGCGTCGGCTTCGCCCTGGGGGGCGGGGATGTGCTCGAGGATCGCGTCGAACAGCGGGCGGAGGTTGCGCGACTCGTCCGGTTCCAGGACCTGCGGGTGCTGGGCCGCCTCGGGCACCGGGCCCATGGGCTCGCCCACCACCGCCCAGCCGTCGCGCGCCACCGCGTACATCACGGGGTGTTCGAGCTGGGCCTCGTCGGCGCCGAGGTCGATGAACAGGTCGTAGACCTCCTGCAGCACCTCTTCGGGCCGCGCGTCTTTGCGGTCACACTTGTTGATGCACACCAGGGGCACGAGGCCGAGGTGCAGGGCTTTGTCGAGGACGAACCGGGTCTGGGGCAGGGGGCCCTCGGCCGCGTCGACGAGCAACAGCACCCCGTCGACCATGTGCAAGGTGCGCTCGACCTCGCCCCCGAAGTCGGCGTGTCCGGGGGTGTCCACGATGTTGACCCGCACGTTGCCGAGCTGGATGCCGGTGTTCTTGGCCATGATCGTGATGCCGCGCTCGCGCTCTTGGTCCATCGAGTCCATGACCCGCTCTTGGACTTTTTCGTTTTGGCGAAAGCTGCCCGCTTGCTTCAGCATGGCATCGACCAGCGTGGTTTTGCCGTGGTCGACGTGGGCGATGATCGCAATGTTGCGGAGATCGGAGCGGCTCAAGGGTGTTCCCGGGTTGTGGTTGCCCGCTGCGTAGCGGGCACAAGCCCCGATGAAAAGCCCTCAGCGCTTCTTCTTTCCGAAGGTTTCCTTGGTCACGTCCTCGACCGCATCGAGGAACAGGCGCGCATCGGAGGCCGCGGACGCATCCTCCGCCGCCACCGGCGCGGGCTCGTCGGGGGACGCCGCCGCCGCCGGGTCGCCCTTTTTTCGCGGGGCTTCCTCGTCGTCGAACTTCTTCATCACCGCGCCGTCGCCCACCTCCGCCACCGCCTGGGCGAAGAGCTCCTCGTCGCTGAGCACGGGCTCTTCGGCCGGCCCCTCCATCGTCGTGACCGGGGCCGCCGCCGGGGGCGCGCTGTGGTTGCGGTCGGGGACTTCGTCGTGGGTGGTCACCCACGCCTTGAGCTGGTCCTTCATGTCGTTCAGCGAGCCGCTCTTCTTGCTCATGGCAAAAGGCTACTCCTGTTGGCTGTCGATGTAGAGCGTGGCCTTGCCCTGGGCGTACTCCTCTTGGATCGCCTGGATGCGCTGGGTCATCTGGTTTTTCCGGTAGAGCTTGAGCTCCATCAGCCCGGTCTCCTCGGACAGCTCGAGGCGGTGCACGACTTGTTCGGCCTTCTCGCGCAGCTGCTTTTTGCGCTCGGCCACGACGAGGTCGGTCTCGGCCCCGAGGTCACCGAGCACGCGCTTGGCCTTTTCCTGGTCCGTCTCGAGCTCGGCGAGGATGGTGCGCACCCGGCGGGCTTTCTGCTGGTGTCGGTGCATGACGTCGGCGAGGGCGGCGTCGAGCTGTTCGCGCACCCGCAGGGCCCGGCGGAAGGTGGCGAGCGCGTTGACGTCGGCGGCCGCCACCTTGATGCCGCGTCGTTCGCGTTGGCTTTGCAGGTTCTGCGCGCGCCGGAGCAGCACGTCGGCCTCGCGCAGTTTTTCCAAGGCCCGGAACAGCGGTCCCTGGGGCCCGCCGTCGGCGAGCTGCCTTTGGAGCAGGGCGATGGCCGCGTCGTTTTCGGCCACGACCCCCTGCAGGGTTTTGACTTCCTCCTCGAGCAGCACCAGCCGGGTCGCTTCCCGGGCGTCGAGCAGGCCGCCCACCGTCGGGTCCTCGGCGAGCTGTTGCTCAAAGGGGGGCGCGCCGTCGCCGAAGGTCTCGGCCCGCACCCGCCGCCCGATGCTGGACAGCTTCTGGAACGCGACCATCGCGTCCTCGTCGGAGCCGTCGAGGATGCTGAGGTTGGCCTGGACCCGGTACATCTCGAGCAGGTTGCCCATCTCGGGCTCGTACCGCTCCAGGGCGGCCAGATAGTTGCGCGCGGCCCCGAGGTTGCCGACGTGGGCGGCGGTGACCGCGGCCTCGAGCAACGCCTCCGAGCGCTGCCAGGACAGCGCCGGCACCGAGCGATACGCCTCGAGGGCGCTGTCGTGGTTGCCGCGCTCGCGCTCGATGCGCGCGAGCTGAATGTGCGAAAGGATGCGGGCGTCGTCTTCCTCTTCGGTGCGGTACCGCGCGGGGGGCAGGGCGGCGATGTTCTCGAACGCGGCCGCGGCCTCGTCGAGCTTGTCCTCGGCCACCGCCACCACCGCGCGCAGGTACGTGGCCCGGACCGCGTGGGTCTCGGTGAACGCGCGCACGACGTTGAGCCGCTCCTTTGCGCCCTCGACGTCACCCTTGAGCAGGGCCGCCTTGGCCGCCCGGTAGCCCGCTTCCGAGGTGCGCCCGACGGGGCCGCAGCGGTCCGCCCACAATGGGTCTGCAGCGCGGGGGGAGCGCCGCTCGGTGAGGCGGTACCGCAGGACCACCGCTTCGGTGCACAGGCGCCAGTCGAGCCGCTCGTAGGGCACCAGCGAGAGGTAGGCGAGGGCCAGGTCCTGGTCCTCCTCGACGTCGCCGGCCCCGGCCGAGAGCGTCAGCTCGGCGAGCACGGCGATGGTCTCGGCGCAGCCCTCATCCCCGCTGAGCACACACTCCGCGGCCGCGCGCTGGGCGAAGGGAATCGCTTCTTGGTCCCGGCCCACCTGCATGTGCTCGTGGGCGGCGACGAGAAAGAGCGCGGGGCGGTCCTCGGGCACCCGGCCACGCTTGAGCTGCACGGTCATCGCCTCGCGCATCGCGCGCTCGGCTTCGTCGATGAGCTCCGGCGGCGAGCAGGCTTTGCACGTCTGGACCGCGTCCGCGCGCGCGCCGGCCGCCCCGAGGAGCAAAAGCCCCAGGGCCACGCCCACGGCGCGGAATTGACCAGCCGGTACTACCCCCAACATCACCGTTACCGTAACCAACAATCGCGCCAGCCGCGCGGATCTGGCCCCCCCAGCGCAGATCCCGCTTCTCGACGACCAGCCCCACAGAACCAGCGTTCGATTTGCGCCGGTTTTTCGTGGCCGGGCACAAAAAAATGCGGCTTTTCAGCCGCATTTCGTTCGGGACAGGGGCCCGCTTAGAGGAGTGTCACGTTTTCACCGATGGGGGAGATGTCGAGGATCTCGACCCCGCGCCGGTCTGAGACAGTCTCGTCGTCGTCCGGCCGACTGGCGCGCTCGCACGGGGCGTCGATCCACACCCGGTCGCGCTCGCGCTCCTGCTCGCGTTCTTGTTCCAGCTCTTCGATCATCCACGGCGGAATCATTGTTCTCGACCTCTGCCGGGCGCGGCACTGCGCCATTACACCTATAACGACGCGTTCACGCGCTTTGCTATTTCTGATCCCAGTTTGCCGCGGTGTCTCAGCCGCGCGCAAATCCAAGGGCGTGATCCGGGCGGGCCTGTGACAAAAACACCCCGCTCAGGCATGAAAGCCCTTTATGGACAGTCACTTAGGCTTTGCGGCAACCCGCCCATACCCAGCCCTACATTGTCTCAGGCCTGGCCAGATCCGCGCCCCGGGTGAGGCCTGGCCTGGTGTCTCGGGTCTGTTCAGGGCGGGGGGACCCCGTTCAGACCAAGTCGTAGCGCGGCTTCTTGTCGAACCGGTGGGTCGCATCGATGGTGCGGATCGTGCCCGACTTGCTGCGCATGACGATGGACTGCGTGCGCGCGCCGCCGGAGAAGTACCGCACGCCCTTGAGCATGTCCCCGGTGGTCACGCCCGTGGCCGCGAACATCACGTCCCCGCGGGCGAGCTCATCCCGCTGCCATTTCTTGTCGAGGTCGACGCCCATCTTCCTGGCCCGGGCCGCTTCCTCGTCGCTGCGCGGCTTGAGCCGGCCCTGGAAGTCGCCGCCCATACACTTCAGCGCACACGCCGCGAGCACCCCCTCGGGCGCCCCCCCGGTACCGAACAGCACGTCGATGCCGGTGCTCTCGACGCAGCAGGCGATGGCCGCGGACACGTCCCCGTCGGAGATGAGCCGGATGCGGGCCCCGGCTTCGCGGACCTCGGCGATGAGGTCGTTGTGGCGATCGCGCTCGAGGATGATCGCGGTGAGGTCAGGGATTTCGCAGCGCTTTTTGGCCGCGATGGCTTTGAGGTTCTCGGTGGGGGATTTGTCGATGTCGACGACGCCCGCGACCTCGGGGCCCACCGCGATCTTGTCCATGTACGTGTCGGGGGCGTGCAGCAGGTTGCCCTTTTCGCCGAGGGCGACGACGGCCCAGGCGTTGGGCTGCCCGAAGGCGCAGAGGTTGGTGCCCTCGAGGGGGTCGACCGCGATGTCGACCTCCGGGTCCTCGCCGCTGCCGCCGCCGACTTTTTCACCGATGTAGAGCATCGGGGCCTCGTCGCGTTCGCCTTCGCCGATGACGACGGTGCCGCGGATGTCGAGGCTGTCGAAGGTGTTGCGCATGGCGGTGACCGCGGCTTGGTCGGCCTGGTCCTTGGCCCCCCGGCCCATGAGGCGGGCGGCGGCGAGCGCGGCGGCTTCGGTGACACGGACGACTTCGAGGGCGAGGTTGCGGTCCACGGCTTCTCCTGCGTGAACCGTCTCGTTCCACACACGCGGCGTGGTTTCAACGGGGACGGGACTAGAGTGCATCCAGTGCATCCCAAAACCCCAGCTGGTTGCATCCGCAGGATGCAAACCCGCTGCGACGCGGCGGAGCCGCCTGGAACAGGGCAACGCTTCGCGTTGCTGAAGCCAATCCTACGGATTGGCCGCGACATCTGGGGAGGGGGCGGCAACGCTTCGCGTTGCTCAAGCCAAGCATCGCTTGGCCACCCGCAGAACGCCGAGCTTGCGAGGCGCAAGCGGGGGAGGGGAATGGGACATTCCCCTCGGAAAACTAGAGGTCGTGGTCCTTGAGCCACTCGTCGGCGAGCTGCTCGGCGTGGAAGTCGCGCAGCTCGCTCTTGGCGAACACGATGTGGCCCTCGAACGGATGCCCCACATAATCGAGGGCGAACCCCGCATCCTTGTCCTCGTCGAAGTATTGCTCGAGGCTGCCTTCGCAGAAGTCGAGCAGCACCGCGAGGGCGCCGCCCGCGAAGGGTCCCTCGACGTCGCGACAGAAAAACTCGAACACGTGGGGCCGGTGGCTTGGGCCCACCGCGCACCACAGATGGCCCGCGCCGTCGCCGCGCCGGAGCACGAGGTCGATGGCGTCCCCGTCGTCGAGGCGGTCCCCGAAACGTTCGGTGAGCGCGGCGTGGGTCTGTTCGAGCAGGTCGCCGGCGACGAGGTGCGGGGTTTCGCGGTCGAGGTCGGGGGCGCGGCGGGGGTCGGACATGAGAGGGATATAGCCGCTCGCAGGAGCGGTTCAATCCGCGGCAGATCGGTTTGTGCCGCAGGCAATCTCGGGCGGCGCATGTGGTCTGTTCTCGACGAGAGAAACGGCGTTCGGCGCAGAAGGCGGGCGAACGGGAGTGGCACCGCGCTTGCGATGACGGCGGCATCATGGAGGTGAAAGATGGGCGCTAAAGTCGTCGTTCAAGAAAAACTGAAGGCGCTCGGTCACGTGCTGACCGGGCTGGAGAAACAATTCGGCAAGGGGGCGGTCATGCTGCTCGGGACCGACGGGCCCCGGGCGGAGGTGAAAGCCACGTCGACGGGTTCGATGATCCTCGACGCCGAGCTCGGCATCGGGGGGTTCCCGCGCGGGCGCATCAGCGAAATCTACGGCCCCGAGGCGGGCGGCAAGACCACGCTGGCGCTCTCGGCCATCGCCCAGGTACAGGCCGCGGGCGGGCTGGCCGCGTTCATCGACGCGGAACATGCGCTCGACGTGAAATACGCCCAGCGGCTCGGCGTCGACGTGAAGAATCTCGTCGTGGCCCAACCGGATTCGGGTGAGCAAGCGCTGGAAATCACCGAGCAGCTGGTGCGCAGCGCCGCGGTGGACATCGTGGTCATCGACTCGGTCGCGGCGTTGGTGCCGCGGGCGGAGATCGAAGGCGAGATGGGCGATGCCCACGTGGGGTTGCAGGCGCGGCTGATGAGCCAGGCCCTGCGCAAACTCACGGGGGCGGTGAGCAAGACCGACACCGCGGTGGTGTTCATCAATCAGCTCCGCCACAAAATCGGCGTGATGTTCGGCAGCCCGGAGACGACGACGGGGGGCAACGCGCTGAAGTTCTACGCGAGCGTGCGCATCGACTTGCGCCGCATCGAGACGCTCAAGGGCCCCGACGGTCCCTACGGTGCGCGCACCCGGGCCAAGGTGGTGAAGAACAAGCTCGCGCCCCCGTTCCGCGAAGCGGTGTTCGACATCCGCTACGGCGAGGGCATCAGCACCGAGGGCGAAATCCTCGACGTGGGGCTCGACCTGGGCGTGATCGAAAAGGCGGGCGCGTGGCTGTCCTTTGGCAGCCAACGCCTCGGCCAAGGACGCGAAAAAGCCCGCGAGCTCCTCGTGGGCCAGCCGAAGCTCAAGGCCGAACTCGTGGCCGCCATCGACAAGGCGCGGGCGGCCAAGAAGCCTACGGCCTAAGCGGCCAAGGCTTGCTTCAGGTCCGCCTGGAGGTCCGCGAGGTCTTCGATGCCGACCGACAGCCGAATGAGGCCGTCGTCGATGCCGAGGGCTTTGCGGTTCTCCGGGGGGACCGAGGCGTGGGTCATGATCGCGGGGTGCTCGATCAGCGACTCGACCCCGCCGAGGCTCTCGGCGCAGGCGAAGATGCGCGTGGCTTTGAGCAATCGGGTGGCCTTGTCGAGGCCGCCCTTGACCACGAACGAAATCATCCCGCCGGGTTTTTTCATCTGCTTCTGCGCGAGCGCGTACTGCGGGTGGCTCTCGAGGCCCGGGTAGTAGACCTTCTCGACTTGGTCGTGGGCCGCGAGCTGCTCGGCGATGGCCTGTGCGTTGTCGCAGTGGCGGTCCATGCGCACGTGCAGCGTCTTGATGCCGCGCATGGTCAAGAAACAATCGAACGGACCGGGGGTGCCCCCCGAGCTGTTCTGCACAAAGTGAATGCGCTGTTGCCACTCGTCGTGGTTGGTCACGATCGCGCCGCCGACCACGTCGCTGTGACCGCCCAGGTACTTGGTGGTCGAGTGCACCACGAGGTCGGCCCCGAGGGCGAGCGGGCTTTGCAGCGCGGGGGTGGCGAAGGTGTTGTCCACCGCCACGGGCACGCCCTTTTTCTTGGCCGCGTCACACACCGCTTCGATGTCGACGAGCTTCATCATCGGGTTGGTCGGGGTCTCGGCCCAGACGAGCTTGGTCTTGTCCGTCAGCGCGCTTTCCACATTTTTGGGGTCGCGCATGTCCACGAACGAAAACTGGAAGCCATGCCGGGCGAACACTTTGGTGAACAGCCGGAACGTGCCCCCGTACATGTCGTCGCTGCACACGATGTGATCGCCGTGGTCGAGGCACATGACGATCGCCGAGGTCGCGGCACAGCCCGACGCAAAGCAGAGGCCGTGCTTGCCGCGCTCGAGCCCCGCGATGTTGCCCTCGAGGGCTTGGCGCGTCGGGTTCTGGGTGCGCGAGTACTCGAAACCCTTGTGCCCCCCGGGGCCGTCCTGCACGTAGGTCGACGTTTGGTAGATGGGGGTCATGATCGCGCCGGTGGTCGGGTCCGGTTGTTGTCCGGCGTGGATCGCTCGCGTACCAAGTCCGCTGTCGTCGGGGATGCGCATCGTTCGTCGTGCTCCTCGGACCGGTCAGAGCCGGCCTTCGTCCATTTGTTGTTTGAGCCAGGGGATGGTCCGCTTCACGCCTTCGTCGAGGCTGACCTGGGGCTCGTACCCGAGGTCGCGGCGGGCCGCGGACAGGTCGAAATAGTGGCTGGTGCCGATCACGCTCGCCTGGGCGCGGGTGGCCGGCGGCTCGCCTTTGAGTTTGAGTGTGCGCCACACGCCCTCGGCCGCGGACCCGGCAAACTTGGCAAACCCGAGGGGCACCTTGCGTTTGACCTCGGGGATGCCAAGCTCGCGCAGGATGCCGTTGAAGAACGTCCACGGGTTGGTGGGCTCGTCGTTGGCGATGAAGAACGCTTTGCCCCCCGCGGGCGCTTCGCCGTCGAGGGCGTCGGCGGCGAGCAGGTGGGCGTGCACGGCGTTGTCGACGTAGGTCCAGTCGACCTTGGTCTCGCCGGTGCCCACGATGCGCAGGTTGCCCTTGATCGCTTTGCCGATGAGCAGCGGGAGCAGGGACGTGTCCCCGGGGCCAAAGATCCCGTGGGGCCGCAACGCGCACGTACGAAGCGGTTGGTCCTCGGCGGTCATGGACCCGTCCGCGGCGAGCACCAGGCGTTCGGCCTCGGCCTTGGTGCGGAAGTAATCGCAGGCAAAGTCGGCGGGGTAGGGCACGGACTCGTCGATGCCGAGCTTGTCGTTCCCGTCGTGGATCACGCTCGGGGTCGAGGTGAACACCAACCGCGTGACCCCCGTGCGCCGGCACGCTTCAATGACATTGCGGGTGCCGTCCACATTGATGCGGTCAAAGTCGGCGGGGTCGCCGTACTGCGCGACCAGGCTCGCCACGTGAAAGACCACGTCGATGTCTTGCATCGCGAGCTCGAGCGCCCCGAGGTGGGCGATGTCGCCGCGCATGTGTTCGGCGCCCATCTCGTCGAGCTCAGGGTACGCGCCGCGTGCGAAGGTCCGCACCTCGTCGCCGCGGGCGAGCAAGGCCTCGGTGATGGCCCGGCCCAAAAAGCCGCCGCCCCCGGTGACCAGGGCCCTCACGGCCGCACCTTGTCTTGGGCCCAGACCGCGAGCTTTTCCCGTTCGATCTTGGCGTTGTGGCGCCGGTCGACGGGGAACCCAGGGTGGAACATCACGTGTTCGATGCCGCGGGTGTGCGCGCAGGCCTGGCCAATGTCTTTGATCTCGCGCAGGAGCTTGTCGCTGGGCGTGACCTTGGGCCAGAGCTCAATGCACATCACCGGCGTCTGGTTCGGCCGCTCGCCCACCCAGGTCAGGGCCGCGCGGAACACCTTCGCGTGGGTTTCGAACACGGCTTCACAGGGCACGGAGTAGAGCGGGCCGTCCTTGGTCTCTACCCGGTGGCTCTTGCGCCCGCAGAACCAGAGCGCGCCGTCCTCGTCGAGGTACCCGACATCGCCCACCCGATGCCAGACATGCGCGCCGTCTTTGATCTTGGCTTTGAGCGTCTCGTCCGGGCGCTGGTCGTAGGCGCGTGTGACCTGCGGGCCGCGCACGACGATTTCGCCCACTTCGCCGTCGTCGAGCACCTCGACCTCGGACCACTGCGCGAGGGGCGCGTCGGTGATGCGGATGATTTTCACGACCGTGTCCTCGGCCACCGTGCCCACGCAGGTGCCCGCCCCTGCGTCGGTCTTGGCCCGGGTCTCGGCGAGCACCTTGCGGCCCGACATCGTGGCGATGGGGAGCGCTTCGGTCGCGCCGTAGGGGGTGAACAGATCGCCGTTCGGCACCGCCGGCAACAGCCGCTCCAGCAAATGTGGCTGCACCGCGGCCCCGCTGGAAAAGAGCGCGCGCAACCGCGGCAGCTCGACGCTGTGCTTTTGTACGTGGCGGGACATCACTTCCCACAGGGCGGGGGAGGCGAAGGCGGTCGTGGCCTTGGACGCATCGATGGCGGCGATGATCTTGACCGGGTTGGCTTTGCCCGGTTTGGACATGTCCATCTCGGGAAAGACCGTGGTCATGCCGCAGCCGACCGCGTACAGGCCAAAGCCCATGAAACACGCCACGTGCACGTCACCGGGTTCAAAACCGCCCACCCGCTGCACGCCTTGCACCTGCGCGGCCATCATCGCGTGGGTGTAAATCACGCCCTTGGGCACACCCGTGCTCCCCGACGTGTACACGATGGTCGCGGGGTCGTCCTTGTCCGGGTGGTGGGGGGCAAAGGGCGTGTCTTTGACGTCGGGGGGCAGTTTTTCGCGCAGGGTCTCCAGGCGCTTGGCGAAGAACGCGGGGCCCGGCCCGACACACAACCGCACCTTCAAGTCTTCGAACGCCCGGCCAAACACCGCACGGAACACCTGGGCCTTGGCCACCCCGACGAACCCGTCCAGGCGCTGCTCGGCGACACACGCCACCATGTTTTTCACGCCCATGCCGGGGTCGATCAACACCGGCACCGCCCCCGTGCGTTGGAGCGCAAACACCAGCGTGATGAACTCAATCCCGTCGGTGACGAACAGACCCACCCGGTCCTGCGGCCGGATGCCCTGCCGCACGAGCACGTGCGCGGTCCGGTGCACATCCCGCTCGAACTCGCCGAACGTCCGCTGCACAAACACCGCTTGGCCCGCCCGGTCACGCCCCGTGGCCCGCATCAGCGCGGGCACGTCGGGCTGCACCTCGGCCCAATGGGTGATGAGCTTGGCCACATTGAACCCGTCCCGGTCGGGGTCGAGCCCAGGGATAAAAAACTTCGCCGGCGTGGGCCCCTGGGTGGGGGCATCGGCCACCGCGTGCGCGGATTCTGTCGTCGTGCTCGTCATGGTCGCCTCTCTCTTGGGGCGTGACAATGTGCCTGGACTGGCGCGGGGCTAGGCAACAGGTTGGGTGTCGGCGCCATTCGCCGCTTTCGCATCCGCCGGCCGTTGCCCGTCGAGGAACCGCTTCACCAACGGCGCGATCCGTTCGTGCGCGTCCTCGAGCACAAAGTGCCCCGCGTCCTCGAAGGTGTGCACTTCGGCGTTCGGGTAGCGCTCGACCCAGCCCTCGAGGAACTTCTCTTTGAAGCACCAATCCTGCAGACCCCAGCAGGCCAGGACCGGCACATTGAGCGTGTGCAGCTTGTCGTCGGTGGCTTGCACCAGCTGGTGCGTCGGGTGCCGCGCATTGAGGGGCACGTCCTCGACGAACTTGAGCGTGGCGATGCGATCGTGCCAGTTGCCGTACGGCGCCAAGAACCCTTGCTTGACCGCGTCGGTGAGGCGCTCTTCGTGCACGGTGCACATCTTGAGCGCGCCACGCACAAAGGCATTGTAGCCCCGCACCGCCATCACCCCGAACCCGGGGATGCGCACGGTGCGAATGCGTTTCGGCAGCCGGCCGAGGAACGCGGCGGTGTTGAGCACGGTCATGCTCAGCACCTGCTCGGGCTTGTCCACCGCGCAGGTGGTCCCGATCATGCCGCCCCAGTCGTGCATCATCAGGTGGAACTTGGTCAGGCCCAGCTTGTCGATGAGCCGGCGCAGGTTGTCCGCGTGGGTGCGCAATGTGTACGCATACTCTTGCGGCCGGTCGGACAGACCGCACCCGATGTGGTCCACGGCGATGCAGCGGTAATCGCTGGACAGGGCCTTGATCATGTTCCGGTACAAGAACGACCACGTCGGGTTGCCGTGCAGCATGAGCACCACCGGCGCGTCCTTCGGTCCTTCGTCGACGTAGTGCATCCAGACCGGTTGGGCCCCGTCGCTGACGTCGCAGAACTGCGTGGCGAACGGGTACTCGGCCGCGAACGCGCTGCGGGGCACGTCCACCGGCACTTGGGGGGCAAACTTCCTGTTGTCGGGCATCGTCACCACACAACCTCCGCCATGGCACAGTTGAGCCCGCTGCCGATGCCCATGAGGGCCACCCGCTCGCCGGCTGTGAGCGCACCTTGTTCGCGCGCCTTTTCGAGGGTGAACGGCAGGGCGGCCGAGCCCATGTTGCCGTACTCCGGATAGGTCAGAATCGCTTTTTCGATCGGGAACTCCAGCGTGCGCGCCACCGCGGCAAGGTGCGCGGCCCCGACCTGATGGCACGCGTAGGTGCCGATGTTGTCGCCCGACCAGCCGAACTCACGTTGGGCCTCGACGTACACCTCTTTGGCCAAGGCCACGCCGGCCTTGAGCAGCGTGGTCGCGTCGGTGGTCATCCACTCGTAGGTGCCCATACAAATGCGATTGTGTTGGGTCGCGGCCTTCTCGACCACGCCGACAAACTTGTGCGGGCTGTCGGTGAGGTCATCGCGGGCGAGCACCATCGCCACCGCGCCCGAGCCGAGGGTGAGCGTCGGGAGATTTTGTTTGTAGTCTTCTTGGCTCTTCGCGTCCTTGCCGAGCCGGGCGATGGTCGAGCGCACCACGTTGCGGCTCGATTCCGACGCCACGACGAGCACGCGCTTCATCTGGCCCGATTCAATGAACTGCGCGGCGAGCTTCATGCCGGTCAAAAAGCCGAGGCATGCGTTGGACACGTCGAAGTTTGCCACGTGGCCGGGCAGGCCCAGGTCGCCGTGCACCAACGCGGCCACGCTCGGCTCCAGGTATTCCTTGGAGACCGAGGTGCTGATGATCGCGCCCAGCGTGTCGGGGTCGACGTCGGTGAGCACCCGGCGGGCGGCCTCGGTGCCGGCCTGCGCGACCTCCACGCCCTCGGGCCAGAAGCGCCGCGCCTGGATGCCGGTGAGCATGGCCATGCAGTTTGCCGGGATGCCCAGCCGGGCGTAGACGTCCGCGAGGTCGTCTTCCAACGCGGCACTCGTCACCCGGTCGGGCGCCTCGTGGATCGCGAGATGTTCGATTCTGACGTGGTCGAACCGCATGGACCCTCGTCTGTGTGAGACGGACCTACATGGCGTCTCGATGCCGGACCGTCAAGCGGGGCCGCGGGATCAGGCTTGCCTCCGTCCTGCCAAAGACTGCATGATTTCGGGAGATTACGGCGGACGTGGCCCAGCGCTCTCAAGATCCCAGCAGATGGCAACCGCCGGCCAGAAGCTGCGATAAACTCTCTGGACAGGCCAGAACGGCCACAAGTTTTAAGGAGACCATCATGAGCAGCATCAACCCCACCGGACGAGGCGGTTCCATCCAGCTCAACACCGGCAACACCTCGGTTCGTACCGCTCCGCGCAACGATTTCGGGACCCACATGCGCACCGGCATCGCGGTGGGCGCCGGCGCCGCCGGCCAAACCATCGGGGTCGCGGCTCCGTTCGTGCCCGGCGCGGCGGTTGTCTCGGCGGCGGTGAGCGGCGCGGGTCAAGCGATGACCGGCGGCCAAGGTGGCGGCAACTACATGAACGCCGGAATGGGCGGCAGCGGCCAAATGGGCGGCTCGACCTCGTTCGCGGGCGTGGGTGACATCCCCACCGGCGCGCCCGGGCTCAACACCCCCATCGGCGGTGGCGCGCCCCAACAAGGCAGCTCGCAACAAGAGCTGCTCAACCAGACCAAGGGCATGCAGGAGATGATGGCCAGCTTCAACCTGCAGTACCTCCAGCTGCAAGAGAAGATGCAGTCGGAGAACCGCTCCTTCACCTCGATCTCCAACGTGATGAAGACCAAGCACGACACCGCGAAAGCCTCCATCAACAACGTGCGCTGATCAGGCTGACGGTGATACAAGAGGCGGGCGCTTTGAGCGCCCGTTTCTTTTTGTCCTGACCCCGACGAGGCAAGCCATGACCGACGACAACGTGGAAATCCTGAAGGCCCTGGTCGACGTGCCCCAGCCCGAGGTCGCCCTCGTGTTGGAGACCGGCTACCTCTACATGGAGATGGGCATGCTCAAGGAGGCCGAGGACGTGTTCGCGGGGGTGGCGGCGTTGCTGCCGGACAGCGATGTGCCGCGCGTGGCCTTGGGCAACCTGTTCTTCTCGCAAGGCAAGTACCAGCGGGCCCTGAAGTTCCACCAAGAGGCCCTCAAGGCGCGGCCCGAGAGCCAGTTGGCGAAAGCACACGTCGGGGAAGCCCAGTTCTTCCTGAAGAAGGCCGACCAGGCCAAGAAGACGTTGGAAGACGCGATCAAAATGGACCCGAACAGCCCCGCGGCCGCTTTTGCCCAGGCGCTGCTCGAGGCGCACGACGCGGGCGAGCTCTCCGCCTAACCCCTGTTTGTGTATAAAAATCGGTCAGGTAAGCCGTGACCGGGATCAAAACACCGACAGCTCGCGCGGCGTCGATACAATAGAGGCAAGACAAAGGCGGTCACGATGCGCATCAAATCAGGTGGATCCAACCGGTCTCAGCGCGCCCAGGGCGCGAAGGGCGCCAAAGGCGCGGACAAGGCCAAGGGGGCCAAGTTTGCCGGGTTGGTCGAGAACACCGAGATGGACACCGAAGAGCGTGCGCGCCAGGTGCGGTCCGCCCTGCTCGAGGAGCTGTTGGAGATCGCCCAGGACGTCGAGGACGGGACCACCTCCAAGGAAGAGGCTTCGCGCAAGTTCGCAGGCCTGGTGATCAAGGAGCGTTTCGGCAATCCGGAGAAGAGCAAGGGCGGCAAGAAGATGGTCGACACCATCGGCGACATGGTCGAGAACGACCCCAACTTCGTGTCCCGGTTGTCGTCTCAGCTGAAGAAGCTCTCGAAGAGCTGAGCCGACTTTTGTCGACGACGAAGGCCGCCCCACGGGGCGGCCTTTTGCGTGGTAGCGTCGCGGCATGCGAACGTTTGCCTTGCACTTGGATGCGCATGCATTGAATGCGGTGGCGGCGGGGCTCAGCTCCGGCGCGCACGAGAAGCCCGCGGTGTGTGAGCTGTTTGTCCGCCACCTGCCGCGCAACCGGCGCTTCTTGGTCGCGGCCGGCTTGAACGATGCGCTCGCCGTGTTGGCCCGGTTTCGCTTCACCGACGCCCAGATCGAGCAGCTTCAGCACGCCGCGGGGTTGGCCGGGGTGCTGTCGCCGACCTTCGAAGACTTCTTGCGCGGCTTTCGTTTTCGGGGCGATGTGTGGGCGGTGCCGGAAGGCACGGTGATGTTCCAGAATGAGCCTCTGGTGCAGGTGCGGGGCACGCTCGCCGAGGTGCAGTTGGTGGAGACCGTGCTGCTGTCCACGGTGAACTTTCAGACCATGATCGCGTCGAAGGCCGCGCGCATCGCGCTGCACAAACACGAGCTCGACCTCGTCGAGATCGGAGCCCGGCGCACGCACCCCGACGCGGCCGCGGCGGTGGCCCGGGCCGCGTACATCGCGGGCTTTGACGCGACCACCAACGTGGAAGCCTTTGCCCGGTACGACGTGCCGGTGCGGCCGCTGTTGGGCCACCTTTTTGTGTTGGCCGCGGACAGCGAAGAGCAGGCCTTCGAGAACTACGTGAACCATGCCCGGTCGGGCGTGGTGGTGGTCGACACCTACGATCCGTTGGAGGGGGTGCGCCGGGCGGTGGCCATCTTGGGCGATCGGCTGCGCTGGGTGCGGCTCGACTCCGGCGACCTGGCGGACGGCGCGGTGGCGTTGCGGGCGGTCCTCGACGAGCTCGGGCGACAGGACGTGAAGATCATGGTCTCGAGCGACCTCGACGAATACCGGCTGGCCGCGCTGAGTGGGCGGGCCCCGATCGATGCCGCGGGGGTGGGCACGCGGCTGTGCACCAGTGAGGACGCGCCGGCTCTGGGGGGCGTGTACAAGCTGGTGGAAATCGACGGCCGGGGGGTGGGCAAACTCAGCCAAGGCAAGCAGACCTTGCCCGGCCGGCACCAGGTCTACCGGTCGATGAAAAACGGTGTGCTCGACGGCGACATCGTGGGGCTCGACGACGAACGGTCCTATGCGTTTGTGGATACCCAGCGCCTGTTGGTGCCGGTGATGGAGCGGGGCCGGGTCACCCGGGAGGACGACATCCACCAAGCCCGGGCCCGGGCCCGGGCGGGGCTGGCCTCCTTGCCCGCGGGGGTGCGCGACATCGGCGAACGGGACGACGAAGTGCGGGAGCCCTACCCTGTGACATTGTCGGACAGGCTGGAGGCAGCTTTGGCCGGGTTGTCCGCCTAGGCGTTATTCCATGCGGTCTTCGTCGCGGGTGCGCCAGTCGGGCACCACCTCGTCGAGCAACCGCTCGAGGGCGGGCCGGGTGAGGAAGTGCATCACGATGTTGCCGAACGCGAGTTGGTCGCCGTCGGCCAGAGGGGTGGCGTCTTTGTCTTCCCGGGTGGCGATGGGGGTTTGGTTCTTCAGGGTGGGGTTGGACGCGGACGCGTCGCGGATGGTGATGACGCCGTCTTTGTCCCGGACCAGGGCGTGCAGCTTGCTCACGGATTCGTCGCGCAGGGCCACGTCGCAGTTCTCGGTGCGGCCAATGCTGATGAAGCTATACACAGAATCGTCCCGGCGCTGCAGGCTGAACACCGGGGTGCTCTCGTGGAAGGACCCTTCCTGTGAGGCGCGGTACAGATTGAGATCGATGCGCGCGGTGTTCATGGGGCCGTCGGGGACATTGAACACGCTGGCGGGGTCGGTGACCAAAAACGCGCGACCGTACCGGCGCTCGAACTCCTCGGCGGGGTTGCGGCGCAACATCTTGCCCCAGTGAATGAGCGGCAGGCGCATACCGGCATATTAGCCCGGCCGGGCCCCCAAACGACAAACGGCCCCGCCGGTGGTTCAGGCGGGGCCGTGTGGGGGTGAGGCGAGGGCCTCAGCGCAACAGCTTCATCTTGGTCGCGGCGCGCTCGACCTCGGCGCGGACGCGCTGGAAGTTCTCGTCGTCGAGGGCCACCGGGCCAAGCTGGGCAAGCTCTTTGGCCAAGCTCGCGTGGCGTCCTTTTTCGTCCTCGAGGCTCACGTCCTCGGGGAGCGCGGCCACGCTGGTCATGATCGTGACTTTGTCGCGATCGACTTCGCAGTAGCCTCCCGAGACCATGAGCTGGACCGGGGCCTTGCCCTTGGCTTCGAAGGTGAGCACGCCGGTGCCGAGCAGGGTGATGAAGGGGGCGTGTCCGGGCAAAACCTGGAAATACCCTTCTTCGCCGGGGATGCTGACCGCGCTCGCTTCACAGGGCAACACCACGTCGGTGTTGGCCACGGAGGCGAGGCGGCGCTCGGGGGTGACGATGTCGAGTTGCATGCCGATTCCCTACAGGTTCTTGGCGGCTTCGAGCACGTCTTCGATGGTGCCCTTCATGTAGAAGGCTTGTTCGGGGATGTCGTCGTGCTTGCCGTCGACAATTTCCTCGAAGCCCTTCACGGTGTCCTCGAGCTTGACGTACTTGCCCTCGTGGCCGGTGAAGACCTCGGCGACGTGGAACGGCTGGGACAAGAACTTCTCGATCTTGCGCGCGCGGGCCACGACCATCTTGTCCTCTTCGGACAGCTCGTCCATCCCGAGAATGGCGATGATGTCTTGGAGGTCTTTGTAGCGCTGCAGCACCTCCTGCACGCGACGGGCGACGCTGTAGTGGCGCTCGCCGATGACGTCGGGCTGCAGAATGCGGCTGGTGGAGTCGAGGGGGTCGACCGCGGGGTAGATGCCTTTGTCGGCGATGGCGCGGCTGAGCACGGTGGTGGCGTCGAGGTGCGAGAACGTCGTCGCCGGGGCGGGGTCGGTGAGGTCGTCGGCGGGCACGTAGATGGCCTGCACGGAGGTGATCGACCCCTTGTTGGTGGTGGTGATGCGCTCTTGCAGGGTGCCCATCTCGGTGGCCAACGTGGGTTGGTAACCGACCGCGGAGGGAATCCGGCCGAGGAGGGCGGACACTTCCGAACCCGCTTGGGTGAAGCGGAAGATGTTGTCGACAAAGAGCAGCACGTCTTGGCCTTGCTCATCGCGGAAGTGCTCGGCGACGGTCAGACCCGAGAGGGCCACGCGGGCCCGGGCGCCGGGGGGCTCGTTCATCTGGCCGTAGATGAGCGCCACTTTGCTCTTGTCGGTGTTGACGCTGCCGTCTTCGTTGAACTGAATGACGGCCTTGTCACCGCCCTCGGCCATCTCTTCGTAGAGGTCGCGGCCCTCGCGGGTGCGCTCACCGACGCCGGCGAACACGGACAAACCGCCGTGCCCTTTGGCGATGTTGTTGATGAGCTCCATGATGGTCACGGTCTTGCCGACGCCGGCACCACCGAACAGACCGATTTTGCCGCCCTTGGCGTAGGGGGCAAGAAGGTCGACGACCTTGATGCCGGTCTCGAGCACCTCGACCTGCGTCGATTGCTCGGTGAACGACGGCGGGTCACGGTGGATGGGGTCGAACTGGGTCGCGGCCACGGGGCCTTGCTCGTCGACGGGCTCGCCCACCACGTTGAGGATGCGGCCGAGGGTGGCTTTGCCCACCGGCATGCGGATGGGGGCGCCGGTGTTCTTCACGCGGGAGCCGCGGACCAAGCCTTCGGTCGAGTCCATGGCGATGCAGCGCACCATGTTCTCGCCGAGGTGTTGGGCGACCTCGACCACGAGGTTGTCCTCGGCTTCGCTGATGCTCTTGTTGGTCAGCGTGAGCGCGGTCAGCATGCGCGGCAGGCCCCCGGAGGGGAACTCCACGTCGACAACCGGGCCGATGACTTGGGTGACTTTTCCGTCGAGAAGGGCTTCCGCCATGACTGCTCTCCAACACAAAAGGGGCGGGGGTTGTTCGTTCGAGGACGATGCAGTGACCGTGCCGTCCGATCCCGCCGGGTACGGGCGGAACATGTCAGAGATGTTCCCGAATGCAAGCGCCTCGGCGCGCGATCGGGTGCGGCAAATTGGCCGTCCGGGTGCGGCGCGGCGGTGAACAAAAAGCGCCCGCCAAACGGCGGGCGCAGTCGACGTCGCACGGGGCGCGTGGGGTCAGAACACTTGCGGCGCGGCGTCGGGGGCCAAGCCGTTGGCTTCGGGAGCCGGCGGCGGCGGCGTCGCGGGGGCGGCGGGGGCGGCGGGCGGCGGCGCGACCGCGGGGGCGGGGGCCACCGGGGCCGCCGGGGCGGCGG
>JAUIJE010000010.1 GCA_030431455.1 bacterium
CCAGCTGGAAGTTCGGCTGTTGCGGGTTCGAGTACACGCTCCCGCAGTAGTTCGCTTCGGAGAGAAGCGTGTAGCAGTCCAACACCTGACCGTTGACCGGAAGCGCCGAGCAGTCCTCGGGCTCGTCCACGATCGGGTTGTCCGGCGTGTTGACGTTGTTGTTGGGGTCGTTCGGATTGTTCTCCGGGTTGACCTCGATGTTGCCGTTGTCGACGGGCGGAGCCGGCTTGGTGTTGTCCACGGTCGGTTGCGCCGGAGGGCAACCCATGGTCAACGCCAGTCCCACTGCACCCACCGAACCAAGCAACCTTGTCCGTTGAATGAGTTTCATGTCTTCCTCTCTTCCTCCCCAAAAGGGGTACTCCGCCGCTTAGTTCTTCAAGAATCGGTCCAACTTTTTGACCGTGCGTCAGTGTCGTAACCCATTGTTTTTATTGATTGCCGCTCTGGGGGTTGAGCCCCCCGGACCGAAATCGGGGGGTGGAGCCCCACCCGATCGGTGGGTGGGGGCCCCGATCCCCACCGCGATCGCGGGGGCCCCGATCCCCACCGCGATCGCGGGGCGGCTCAGGCCTGGGCGCGTTGCGGCCGGTCCGGCCGCCGGGGGAACGTCAACTGCACCGCCCGGCCCGATCGCGCGCGCTGGGTGATGAACGTGCCCCCGTAGCGCTCGACGATCAGCCGCGCCCGGGCGAGGCCCAATCCTTGTCCCGGCCGGATCGCGTCGTGGCGGCGCGGCTCGCGAAACGGTTCGACCGCGGGGAGCGGCCCCGCCCCGCTCGGGTGCGGCCACTCCCGGTGGTCGACCACCTCGAACGTCACCGACGACGGACCCCCGCGCACGTGCACGGTGATCGTCACCTCCGGCGAGACCGCGCGCAACCGCAGGGCGTTGTCGAGCACCGCGGCGAGGGCCTCGCTGACCTCGACCGCGTCGCACTCGATGTCCGCGTCGGCCTGGGACAGCCGCAGCTCGACCCGGAGGTCGGCGCGGGTGGCGTCGGGCTGCGCGCCCCGGGCGCTGGCCAACGCCGCGTCGAGCAGCCGGCGGGCCGAGACCCGCATCGGGATGCGCGGGGGCTCGGGGCGGCGCAGGTGCGCGTCGTCGAGCAGCGGCGCGAGATGGGGGAGCGCGTCGGCCAAAAACGCCGGGGGCGGGCGCTGCTCGTCGTCCGGCGCCGAGCGCAGCCGGGGCCGCGGCAAGAGGTGGTAGGACCCGGCGGCGATGGCCACGGTCGCGATCGCGGTCGCGGCCCCGGCTGCCACCGCCGCGTGGGCCCCGGCGAACAGACCCGCCACCAGCGCGCCCACCACCCCCGCTTGGCCCGCGATCAAACCATCGCGCCACGACAGCGCTGGGCCCCCTTGCCGGTCGGCCGCGAACACGACCACCGCCGCGGGCAACAACACCAGATGGAACGCGAACGTCCAGGCCTCGGCGAAGGCGAGCACGCCCCCGATGGCCGCGGCCGCGATCGCGGCGGTGCCGAGCGAGAGCCCGTGCAGCTGGACCGCCCGGAGCGAGACCCCGGCGGCGATGGCCACCACGAGCCCCAGCCGGGGCCACACCGGGGCAGGCTCAATCGTGAGCGTCACCCCCGCCACCGCCGCGATCACCAGGCCCGACGTGAGCGCCACCGTCGCGTCGCGCCGCGGGGGCACCCGGGCGACGAAGAGCACGATCGCGACGGTCACCGCCACCGATTGCGACAACGTCGCCCCGCTCATCGCCCGGTCGAACAGCACCAGGCCGGTCATCGTCGCGGCCCCGAGGAGCAAGCCCCGTTGCGCGGGGGCGCGCACGGCGAGCACGACCGCGAGCACCCCCAGCAAAGCGCCGGCGCCCAGCATCGGGTGCACCACGAGGGGGGACGCGATCTCGCTCATGCCCGACACGTTACCAATCCGCGCGCAAACCGGCGGCATTCTGGTCGGGCTTTGCTACGGTCCCGGGCATGAACAAGCGGTTTGATTTGTTTGTCATCGGCGCCGGGTCTGGCGGCGTGCGGGCCGCCCGCATGGCGGCCAAAGCCGGCCTGTCGGTGGGGGTGTGCGAGGACAAAAAGCTCGGCGGCACCTGCGTCAACGTCGGGTGCGTGCCCAAGAAGCTCTTCTCCTACGCCGCGCATTACCGCGAAGAGGTCGAAGACGGCCCCGGGCTTGGCTGGACGTCGTCGTCGCCGAGTTTCTCCTGGCCGACCTTCATGGCCCAGAAGAACAAAGAGATCGAACGTCTGAACCGCGTGTACGACCGCATCCTCCGCGAGTCCGGCGTGGACATCATCCACGGCCGGGGCAAGCTCACCGGCCCCCACACCGTCGAGGTCGCGGGCGAGACCATCGAGGCCGACCACATCCTCATCGCCACCGGCGGGCGCCCCTTCGTGCCGCAGATCCCCGGCCGCACCCTCGGCATCACCTCCGACGGCTTCTTCCACCTGTCCGAACAGCCCCGGCGCGCGGCGGTCATCGGCGGCGGCTACATCGGGGTCGAGCTGGCGTCGATCTTCCACGGCCTCGGGACCGAGACCCAGCTGCATTACCGGGGCCCGATGTTCTTGCGCGGCTTCGACAACGACGTGCGGCACTTCCTCGCCGACGAGATGCGCAAAAAGGGTATGTCACTGCATTTCGAATGCGACGTGCACAGCCTGGAGAAGACCGACACCGGCATCCGCATGGTCCTCGACGACGGGGACGAGGTCGAGACCGACATCGTGTTGTTCGCCACCGGGCGCCGCCCCAACATCGAGGGCCTCGGCTTGTCCCACATCGGCATCGAGCTGACCGACCGGGGCTCGGTCGCGGTCGACGACACCTACCGCACCAACCTCCCCCACATCTTCGCCATCGGCGATGTCATCGACCACCTCAACCTGACCCCCGTGGCCTTGGCCCAAGGCATGGCGGTGGTCCGTTCGCTCACCGGCGGCGACGGCACCTGCGACCTGGACAACGTCCCCACCGCGGTGTTCTCCAACCCCCACATCGGAACCGTGGGGTTGACCGAGGAGCAGGCCCGGGCCCAGGTCGGCGACATCGACGTCTACCGCTCGACCTTCACCCCCATGCGGCACACCTTGTCCGGCCGCCCGGAGAAGACCCTGATGAAGCTCATCGTCGACCAGGCCAGCGACCGGGTGCTCGGCGTGCACGTGGTCGGCCCCGAAGCCGGCGAAATTGTGCAGGGCTTCGCGGTGGCGCTCAAAGCCGGCGCGACCAAGGCGGTGTTCGACACCACCATCGGCATCCACCCGACCGCGGCCGAGGAGCTGGTCACCATGCGCGACCCGGTGCCGCCCCCGTCGCCCTACGAACAATGACCGCGCTGTTGCTCTGCGCGCTGTGGGCCGGCGCGGCCCCGCCCCCGCCGCCCCCGCCCCGGCTCGACGAGCTCCCGGCCGCCGACGACGACGACGACGCGCCCGAGCCCGAGCCGGCGCCGGCCGACGGGCCGGACCTCGATGAGGAGCTCTCCGATCGGCTGGTGCTGGTGGCGGGCCAGACCGTGATCGGCATGCCCGTGGCCTTCTTGCTCGGCCCCCTCGGGCCGTTCGCCCCGCTGGCCGCGGGGGCCGCGGTGGTGATGTTCGGGGACACCGTCGGCACCCAGCGCAGCGCGTTTTTGTATGGGTGGCTCGGCGCGTGCGCGGGGCAGTTCGGCCTGGGGGTGTTGCCCCTCGTCGCCGGTGAGCTGGCCGCGCTGGTGCTGTTCATCTTGATCCCCACCGTGTTCGGGGGGCCCGTGGGCACGATGTCGGCCACCGCGGTGGCCCTGACCGTGGCCGCCGGGGTTCTTTTTTACGGCAGCTTCGCCGCCGGCATGTTCGGGGGCGCGTTCGGCATCGGGGCCGGCGCGACCTTGGGCTACCACCTCGGGGCCGAGGACAAACTGCCCGGGGACGAGAGCTTGGAGCTCCCGGGCCTGTTTGAGCCCGCGCACCCCCCGCCTGAGCGACGCCACCGGCGGGTGCGCGAGGGGCAGGCGCCTGCGCCCGGGCGGTCGGTGCAGGCCTTTTGACAGGCCGCGGGCACGGCCCGGTTGGCTAAACCATACGATTTCGATACCCTATTGAAATGACAAAGTATGGGTACACCCCCGTCCCGGGCAGCGCCCACCTCAAGACCCGCGCGAACGACGCCAACGAGACGCTGGCCACCCTGGAGGACCACGACCCGGGCGCGCTGTTCGGGCAGGAGGTGGGCGGGCATTGGCTGGCCCGCGCCACCGTGCGCAGCCGGTACGTGGCCGTGCTCGAGGACGTGTACGACCGGCTCGCCCTCGCCCAGGACGCGATGGAGCAATGTGTGTACGGCCATCTGTACCGGCTCGCCTACGGGGCCGAACAGAACTTTTGCCGGGTCTCGCGCCGCGAGCTGTCCACCCGCACCCAACTGAGCGACCGCCGGTTGGGCAAAGCGCTCGCCGGCCTGGTGGACAAAAAACACGTCGCGTTGGTCCAGCGTGACCGGCGCGGCACCTTGTACCGCGTGTTTTTGCCCCACGAGGTGTTCGCGGAGCCTGACCACGACGCGGTCATCACCGTGCGGCGCCGACGCACCGCCCCCGCGCCGAAGCCCCCTGCGCCGAAGCCCCCTGCGCCGGACAAGCGCGCCCCGGGCCCCGTGGCAGACACCCCACAAAAAAAACAGGGTACAAAAAACGTAGACCTTACGCTGGGGGCGCTGGTGCGGGCGGCGGTGGACGAACACGGCGAAAGCCCGGGCCGGAGCCGGGCGGAGGTCCTCGAAGCGGTGCTCGACCGGCTCGAGGGCGGGGTCCCGCTGGCGCAGGTGCAGCGCGACCTGGCGCGGTTTTACCGGCTCGCGCCCCGGCGCGTGCCGATCGCCGAGCTCGCGCGCTACGCGGCCAAACCGGCGTGAGCGCCGCGGGCACTACTCGTTGTAGACCGGCTCGCTCACGGTCAGGCCGCCGTCTTCGCGCGTGTCGCTCGGGTATTTGTCGAGCACGTACCGGGTCCAGATGTCCTCGGTGACCGCGCGGGCGGCGATGATCTCGCTGTAGGCGGTGCCGACCCGGGTGGGGCTGCGGGGCAAAGCCGCGTCCTCGTAGTCGACCTCGTACAGGCCAAACCGCTGGTACCGGCCGTCCTGCCACTCAAAGTTGTCGACCAGGCTCCAGTAATAGAAGCCGCGGATGTCGATGCCCCGGCGCCGGGCGAGGCCGATTTCCCACATGGTTTCGCAGAGGTACATCTCGGCCTGCAGCGGCAGGTCCTCGACCACGATCGGGTCGTCCTCGTTGTCCGGCTCCTCGAACGACGCGTTGCGCGTGGTCCCGCCCTCGCTGAGGATGATCGGAATCTCGTAGGCGGCGAAGAAGTCGAGGATCTCGCGCAGGCCGCCGAGCCAGTGTTCGCGCCCGAGGCCGCTGTGGGGCAAGCCGCGTTCGAGCTCGCGCACATCGAACACCGGCCGGCCGTAGAGCGGGTGAAAGTTGTTCAAGATCGGGTCTTTGGTCACGTACACGGGCCCGTAGTACTGCACCCCGATGAACTCCAGGGTGTCCGCCAGCGCCGGGTAAAGCCCCTCGGGGGGCGTGGTGTCCATGTCGTCGGTGTCGCCGTCGAGGTTCACGTCGAGGCGGCCGTCGACCAACGCGGTCATGAGCAAGTCGTTGAACACGTAGGAGATGCTGTCGGCGGCGAACTGCTCGTCCTCGTCGTCCGGGTCGGTGGGGTAGATGAGGCTCGCGGTCTTGGTGATGCCGACGAAGCTCGGCGCGCCGTCGCCATCGGCGTCGACGGTGTCGAGCTCTTTGATCGCGGCGTAGGCCCGGGCGTGCATAAACGCGAGGTTGATCGCGACCTGGGTCGCGTCCTCGACCTGCAGGAATTTGCCCGGGGGGTGCTCGGCCCCGAGGTAGCCGGCGGTGATGAACGAAAACGGCTCGTTGATCACGGTGTAGGTGTCGACCTTGTCCGCCACCGCGGGGAGCACAAAGCGCACAAAGCCCTCGAAGGCGTCCACCGCCACGTCATCGCCCTGGCTCATGAGGTCGACCAGGCCTTCGGGGGCGGCGGGGTCGGGGTTGAGCACCCAGGGGGGGATCACCCAGTGGAAGAAGGTCAGCACCGGGGTCATGTCCGCGGCCACGATGGCGTCGAGCACGTCGACGAAGTGGTCGAGCTCGGCCTGGTTGTAGTTGCCCGGGGTGGGCTCGATGCGGGCCCAGTCGATCGAGATGCGGAAGGTGTCGATGCCGAGGTCTTTGGCGCGTTGGATGTCGGCCGCGTAGTGCTCGACAAAGCCGTTGCCCCGGGGGTTGCGCTGTTTGCCCTTCGCCCGGTCGAGGTCGAGCCAACGCGACCAATTGGAGGCCACCGGCGTGTCCCCGGTGGCCGGCTCATCCCCGGACGATTGGTACTGGCTCATCGCCACCCCGAAGGCGAAGTCGTCGGGGAAGGTCATGGTGCGAAAGCCAGGGCCCTCGGCCGCGTCGGGGGCCCCGGCATCGGCGCCGCCGGTGCCGGCGGGGCACCCCGCGAACAGGAGGAGAAAGCCGGCGGCGGGCAAAACGAGGCGTGGCATAGGTCGACTCTGACGGGCGGTGGGCATTTGCGCCTGGTTTGATAGAGACAAAGAAGCAGGAGAGACGAATGGGTCGCGATCCGATCGAGCTGATGAGCCAACGCGGGCTCAATAAAATGCGGGCGGCAGGCCGGACCGCTGCCGAGCTTTTGCACCATCTGGGGCAGATGGTCGAGCCGGGGGTGAGCACGCTGGCCATCAATGACGAGGCCGAGCGCTGGACCACCGAGCGCGGCCACGTGTCGGCGCCGCTGGGCTACCCGGGCGGGCCGGGGAGTTTTCCCAAGTCGATCTGCACGTCGGTCAATGACGTGGTTTGTCACGGCATCCCCAGCGCCGACCAGATCCTGAAAGACGGGGACATCATCAACATCGACGTGACCCCCATCGTGGACGGCTACCACGGGGACACGTCGCGCACGTTCATCGTCGGCCAAGCCGAGGACCGCGTGCGCGAGCTCGTCGAAGTGACCGAACAGTGTCTGCGGCTCGGCATCGAGCAGGTGCGCCCGGGCGCCCGGCTGCGGGACATCGGCGCCGCCATCCAAGCCCACGCCGAGGGCCACGGCTTTTCGGTGGTGCGCGACTTCGTCGGCCACGGCATCGGCCGCATCTTCCACTGCCCCCCGCAGGTCGCGCACTACGACAACGGGGACAAGACCCGGCTGAAGCCGGGCATGGTGTTCACCATCGAGCCGATGATCAACACCGGGAGCTGGAAAGTGAAGGTCCTCGGCGACGGCTGGACCGCCAAGACCAAAGACGGCGGCCTGTCCGCCCAGTTCGAACACACCTTGGCCGTCACCCTCGACGGCGTCGAGGTGCTCACCCTGCGCGAAGGCGAGACTTACCTCTAAGCTGCGGCGCTGTTTGACCCAGCGCGGCCGGACCCCCGACATGACCGACGAAAAAGAAACCCCAGCTGCGCCGGGAGGCGGCGCGGTGGACACCGGCCGCCGCATCGACCCGGCCTCCCTCGTCACCCCCGCGCAGAAAAAGCGTCCCCCGCGCACCCGCGTGCGCCGGAGCAAAGGCGGCGGGGCACCACCGGAAGGTGCGCCCGCCCCCGCCGAAGCCGCGGCCGCGGCCCCGCCACGCCCCGAAGGCCCCCGTCCCGAGGGCGCGCGCCCCGCGGGAGACGGTCAAAAGAAGCGCCGTCGCCGGCCCAAATCCGACAAGCCGAACAAGCCGCGCGGCGACCGTCCCCAGCCCGCGACCGCGGCGCCCTCAGAGTCGTTCGCCCACCTGCCCCGAGAGCGGGTGGACTTCAGCGTGCCCGACGACGGCGTGACCTTCGCCGAGCTGATGGGCGAAGGCGCGAGCTTCTCCAACGTGCAGCTCCAGGTCGGGGACAAGGTCACGGCCGAACTCATTCACATTGGAAAAGACGCGGCTTTCTTCGCGCTCAACCAGTCGCAGGAAGCGACCCTGGCGTTGGCCGAGCTCCTCGACGACAACGGCGAGGTCACGGTGCGCGTAGGGGACAAGATCGATGCCTACGTGGTCAGCCTGCGGGGGGGCATCGAGCTGTCCAAACGGCTCGCGGGCGGGGGCTACGACCCCGCCCTGGTCGAGGACGCGTGCCGGCAGGGCATCCCCGTGCAGGGCAAGATCACCGGCACCAACAAGGGCGGGCTCGAGGTCGCGTTGATGGGCACGCGGGCATTCTGTCCCATTGGCCAAGCCGGGCTCGGGTTCATCGAGGACCCGAGCAAGATGGTGGGCCAGACCCTCAACTTCGTGATCACCGAGGTCAAGGAGGGGGGCAAGAACATTGTGTTGTCCCGGCGCAAGCTGCTCGAACAAGAGCGCGCCGAGCAACGCGAACGCACCCTGCAGACCCTCACCCCGGGCATGACCAAGGACACCGAAGTGGTCCGGGTGCAGCCGTTTGGGGCGTTCGTCGACCTCGGCGGGATCGATGGGCTCATCCCCGTGAGCGAGATGAGCTTCGCCCGGGTCGAGCGGCCCGACGACGTGGTCGCGGTGGGGGACAAGGTCCGGGTGGAAATCCTGCGCATCGAACCCGACCCCAAGCGCCCGGGCGACATGCGCATCACCTGCAGCCTGAAGAACACCCTCGAGGACCCCTTCGACGCCCACCGCGAAGAGCTGGTGCCCGGGCTCGACGTGGCCGGCACGGTCTCGCACATCAAACCCTTCGGGGCGTTTGTCGAGCTGTTCGAGAAGGGGTCGGGGGTGGAAGGCCTCGTCCACATCAGCGAGCTGTCCGACGATCGCGTGCGGCTGGTCCAGGACGTGGTCGACGTCGGCCAGGCGGTGACGGTGAAGATCCTCGACGTGGACCGGGACGCGCGCCGCATCGGGCTGTCGCTCAAAGACGCCGGCCGCCCACGGGTCGAGGCCAGCGAACGGGCCGCGGTGGCCCAACAACAGGGCTACGTGCGCGGGGCCGAGGTCAAGGGCAAGGTCGACCGGCTCGAACGGTACGGCGTGTTCTTGCGGTTCGAGGATGGGCAGTCGGGGCTGTTGCCCGCCGCGGAGAGCGTCGTGCCCCGGGGGGGCGAGCTGCGCAAACACTTTGCCCTCGGCGACGAGGTCGAGGCGATGATCATCGAGGTCGATGACCGGGGCCGCATCCGCTTGTCCCAAAAAGCCCTCGAACAACACCGCGAACGGGCCGAGGTCGAGTCCTACCAAAAAGCCGCCGAACAAAGCGGCGGCCTGGGCACCCTCGGCGACCTGCTCAAGGGCATCAAGCTGTAGGGCACGGCCCCGGGGGAGAGCGCGCGTCCCCGTCGAGCGGGGACGATCGCCCCGCGCCGGCTACAGGCATTCGGTGCGCACGGTGTACGCGTTTTCCTGGTCCTGGTAGCCCCAGACCCGCAGGTAGCGGTTGCCGGGCGAGCTGGTCTCGAACTCCAAGAACTCGTTGTCGTTGCTGCTCTGTCCCGAGTCCAGCGCGGTGGTGCCGTCGCTGTCCAGCAAGCGGAACTCGAGGTCGCCGTCCTCGTCGTTGAACAGCAGCTCGGCCATGAACGTGCAGCCGGGCCCGATGTAGACCTCGTACCAGTCCTCGTTGCCGCCGCACACCATGCCCCGGGCCGCGGCGGGCGCGCTCAGGCTCACCGCCCCGGCCACGTCGTCGTTGGGCTCGAGGTCGTCGTCGGTGGGACAGGACATGAGGCCGGGCAACACCTCCACGGTTTGTTCGGCGGGGTCGGCCCCGAGCCAAACGTGTTGGGCGGTGATCAGGGGCTGGCCCGCGACCTCCTCGACGTTGATCGCGAACCCGCTGTGCCCGGCGTAGGCGCCCGCGGCCTTGGTGCCGGCGAGGATTTGAATCGGGCCGAGCTCCCCGGCGCTGTTGCGCACCCGGGCGTGGACGTCACCCCAGAGACCGTCTTGCCAGGCCAGCACGGTGTCGCCGTTGCTCATGCGTTTGACCGCGGGGAGGTTGACCGGGTGGTTGGCCACCGCGTTGCCCGCGGTGCGGCGCTCGCCGTCGTCGATCAAGACCGCGTCGAGTTCGGAGCTGAACGCCACCGAGTATTCGCGCAGCCAAAGCTCGCGGGCGTCGTCGTGGGCGCTGACCACCCCGTAGCGGGTGGGGTCGCGGTAGCCCACGGGGTTGTCGCCCACCACCTGGTCGGTCTCCTCCCACACCGTGTGGGTCACGAAGTTGGCGGTGCCCGCGACCACGTCGCCGGTCGAGCGCCGGTAGGCCATCAATGTCCCTGCACGCGGGTCGTGCCCGAACAGCACCAGGCCGGTGCCGCTCACCACCAGGTCGGCCCCGTCGATGGCCCGGCCTTGTTTTTTCGGGGCCGGGTCGGCGGCGCCTTGGCAGCCCGACGTCGTGCACACGTCGTTGAGCCCGCACCCCTGGCAGTCCATGCCCGCGGGCACACACTGGGCGGTCAGGCCGTCCGCCACCGCCGGGCACACCTCGCCGTCGGCACACCCCGCCTCACAATCGAGACCCGACAACGGGAACGCGTCGAGCTCATAGTCCGCGTCCACCGCCCCCACCGGGTCGGCGAGGGCGAGCAGGCGCAGCGCGCCCCAGTTGGTGTTGTCGCGCCGGACCACGTGGGTGACGATCATCGCGCCGTCGCTGTCGAACGCGACCTGCGGGCTCAAGCCCCCGTCCCCGTCGTCGTCGAGCACCCGGGCGGTGAAGGGGCCCGCGGGGGGGCCGTAGATGTGCTTGAGCACAAGACTGGTCGCGTCCCGGGCCACGATGTGCAGGGTGCCATCGGGACCGAACGCGGCGTCGAGCTCGCTGCCCACGTCGTCGCCGGGGGCCTCGACCCCGCCGCGGGGCCCGCTGGGGCCGGCCACGATGGGGGCCTCGTCGCTCACCGGGGGCACGCCATCGGCGAACACCCAGCCCTCGAGGGTGCCCGACACCGCGGGGGCCACCACCACGTCACCGTAGGTGGCGTTGTACGCCACCGCATAAGCATTGTCTTGATCGTCGACGACCAACACATGGGGAGCCCCCAGGGCGCCCACCGGCAGCGGCGGCAGCTCTTCGCAGCTGCATTGGGCGTCGGCGTAGTCGCACAACGACGCGGTCCAGGCCCCAAACGAGCTCGCCACCCCCGCAAAGCCGGGGTCGCACTGTTCGTTGGCGCAGGGGCCGGGCTCATCGATGCACATCGCGTTCTCGCCGCCCGGCGCGCAGCACCGGCGCTCTTCGCCACAGTCCGCGCCGCAATAGTCCTGGCACACGCAGGCCCGGGCCACGCACTTGGGCCGGGTGTTGAGCTCGCAGCTGTCGCCGAGCTCGACCTCGCACTCGTCGTCGCTGTCGCACCCGGGGTACACACAATCGCGGTAGCCGTCCCCGTTGGCGTCCTCGCAGACCTGTCCCTCGTCGCAGTCTTCATCCACGGTGCAGTCGTGCGGGTTGACGCAGATGCCCTGCCCCTCAAGCTGGGGCGGGAACACGCAGATTTCTTCGCCATCGCAGTCGGCGTCGGATTCACACGTACCCGGGGGGAGCCCCTCGACGCAGAAGCCCTCGTCCGCGCAATACTCGTTGTCGGCGCAGTCGGAGCTGCGCTCGCAGGGGGTCCCGTCGGGGCCGGCATCGACCACGGGCGGGTTAAAACAACCGGGACAGCCGGAGAGGCCCAGCCCGGCAAAGGCGATGAGAATGGTCAGGCGTTTCACGGTCCTGCAAAAATATCCCGTCGCGCGGCCCATTCCCACCGGAGATCGGGGGTGGCGTCGTTTGCCGTTGACCTGCCCTATTCTTCCGCCTAGCTTGCGCGCCTGCCTGCCCAGGTGGCGGAATTGGTAGACGCGCATGGTTCAGGTCCATGTGGGGGCAACTCCGTGGAGGTTCGAGTCCTCTTCTGGGCACCAAGCCCGCGGTTTTCCGCGGGTTTTTTTATTTCCGGCGCGGTCGGTGGCGGCCCTGCGGCCCCCGGCGCGGGGCCCGCCGGCTGTGCGGGGTTGACGCACCGCGGCCCGGTTATTTGATGGCCGCGGCCATCCCGGGAACACTGGGGGCATGAGGTGGACGGCGGCGCTTGTGTTCGGCCTTTTGTGGGCCGGTTGTGAAGGATGCGAGACCGGGGTGGACTGCCGCGAAGACGCGGAGGCCTGCCCCGGCGCCGAGGAGTGTTTCGTCAACGGCGACACCAGCGGGTGCGCGGTGCGGTGCAACCTCGAAGACACCTGTGACCAGGGGGAGGCGTGCCTGCTCGTCGATGACCTCGAGGGGCAAGAGGCGGGGGCGTGTTTTCCGCTGACCGATGAGCGCTTGGTGGGCACCGACTGCGACGACGACACCCAATGTGCGTCCGGCATCTGCGAGGGCGGCGCCGACGACAAGGTCTGCCGCGGGGCGTGCGACCTCGACGACGACCAATGCCCCGACGGGACCCGGTGCACCCTGGTGGGGGTGCGGGCGATGTGCCTGGCCCCCGCCGCCGACAACGCCGACGGGGAGACCTGCGAGGGGCCTCAAGAATGTGCGAGCGGCATCTGCGTCAGCGCGCCCCACCTCGCCGACGGCGATCTCGACCACGCGGTCTGCACCGGGCGGTGCGATGGCTCGATCTGTCCCGACGGGCAGGATTGCCTCGCCCTCGCGGTGGGCATCAATGTGTGCCTGGCCGGGGTGCCGGAGGGCGAGCCCTGCGACAGCCACGACCAATGCCCCCAGGGTCGCTGCATCACCGACAGCGATCCCCAGGTCAACGACGACACCGCGCGCTGCCGGCTCTTGTGCGACACCGACGACAGCTGCCTCGGGCAAGGCCGCGCCTGCGTGCCCCTCGACGACGGTAGCCTTCAGGTGTGCATGCCGGTGTACGAAAACGCCGGCCTTTCCTACCCCGACGCCACCACGGTGTGCACCAGCGGGCGGCAATGTTTGAGCGGCCGCTGCGGCTCGTTCCCGTCTTCGGGCGTGGGGGGACCGGAAGAAAAGTTCTGCGCCATCGAATGCAATGCCGATGCAGACCCGGTGTGTCCCGCGGACAGCATCTGCTGGCCCTACGGCGATGACCCCGACGACGGCCTGTGTGGACCGATCCCCTAGGTCGTCAGCGGCGGAGACGGCCGAGCAGCTGTCCCGCCACCCACAACACCGCGCTGCTGCCCACGATGGCCCCGGGCACGATCCCGGCATCGAAATGCAGCGCCATTTGGCCGGTGAACACCAGGCCCGCGGCCACGAAGCCAAAAAAGCCCGCGCGCACAAACGGGCGGCCAAGCCCATGGCCGTCCCAGATGAAATGCACGGGGCAGGCGGACTCGCGGCGGGCGGTGGTGTCGATGGCCATACAAGAACCTTTCTACCGCATCTGAACCCACCGCGGTGGGCGGCTATTCGCGCCCCGCAAAATAACGACGCAGGCCGTAGGCCACCGCCCGGGACAAGGCCGCCACCGCCGCGCCGAGGGCGACCCACTCGAAGGCCGGCCCCTGGGCGACGGCGAGGGCCAACGCCATCGCCACCGTCTCGATCCCCAATGTCACGACGAACGCGCGGTCCTGCACCATCGTCGCCACCACGCCGACCACCGCACACAGCGCGAACCCCCCATAGGGGAGCAGCCCGATGCCCACCGTCGACCAACCGACAAAACCGAGCAGCGCCCCCAGCGAAGAGCCGAGACCCTCGAAAGGCTTGTGATCCGGCGATGAAAAAAGCGGCACCCCTCTTCGTAAAGCGCCGCATGCAGGGTGGCAAGCCAGCGTGCGGTATGGGATGGGGCCTGATGCTGCGCGACATCACCGACAATGTCTTCGCCCTCGAGCGACCGGACTTCCGGTTGCTGGGCGCCAACGTCGGGGGCCGAATGGTTGGCGTCCGGTTGCCCCAGGGCGAGGTGGTGCTGTACAGCCCGGTGCGGCTCACCGACGAGGAGGCCGAGGCGGTCCGGGCCCGTGGCAATGTCACTGCGATCGTCGCGCCCAACAAGTACCATCACCTTTATGTCGCCGACGCGCAGGACCGCTTCCCGGAGGCGGCCGCGCTGTTCGCGCCGGGCCTGGAAAAGAAGCGGTCCGACCTCGACTGGTCCGGCCCCCTCACCGAGGCGGACGGGCCCTGGGGCGAGGACCTCGTGCCCCACTTTGTGGGCGGGTTTCCCGCCATCAACGAGTTCGTGCTCGTGCACCGGCCGTCGCGCACGCTCATCGTGGCCGATCTGTTGTTCAACCTGCGCGCGGCCCGGGGTCTCGCCACGCGCATCTATGTGCGCGCGTTCGCCGACTTGGGCCCCTCCCAGAGCAAGCTGTGGCGGCTGGCGGTGCGCGATCACAACGCGGCCCGGGCGTCGATCGAGCGGCTGCTGAACGAGGACTTTGACCGTGTCGTGATGTGTCACGGCGAGGTGATCGACAGCGGCGGCCGGGAAGCGCTCGAACGCACCTGTGGGTGGTTGTTCAAATCATGAGCAGCGGCGCGGGTTTCGCGCATGGGGCGAGCCTCGTCGACAGATCCGTACATGTAGGGAATTGCGCAACACCGTAGGTTCAGGACCGATACGGACCTTGGTGCAAACCCAAAAACACGTTGAAAGAGAAGGTTTCTCGCCGAGGATCTGCGATCTCGGAGAAGAGAAGCGCTATCCTACGTGTGGGTTGTCTGTGGGAGATTTTTCATGAGCATTCGTCGCATCGTGTCAATCGCGGCTCCGGTTTCTTTGACGCTCGTCACCATGGCGTGCGGTGACCCGGAGCAAATCATCATCGAGGTCGAGCCGGAGACCCGGCCCATCGGCGAGGGGTGCATCCTCGACGACGAGTGCCAGACCGGCCGCTGCATCGGGGGCGTGTGCTCCGACAGCTTGTGTGAGGACTCCGGTGACTGTCGCGAAGACGAGCTGTGCGTCTTTGATGAATGCGTGCCCGCCGACCAGTTCGCGTGCACCGGTGACCAAGCACCGCTGTTGAGCCTGTCCCCTCTCGACATCGAGTTCGGGGAGGTCGCGCTCGGCAACACCGGCGAAGCGACCGTTACCATCGAGAACCTCGGCGACTGCTTGCTCACGGTGCAAGGCGTGACCCTCGAGTCCAACGCCGACCCCGGCTTCGGTTGCTCCCCCTGCGACGTCGCGTCGTTCCCCCAACGCATCGCGCCCCAGCGGTCCCTCGACGTCACCGTGACCTATTCCCCCCCGGCCGCGGGCGAGGCGTACTCCAAAATGTACGTGCGCACCGACGACACCACCGCCGGCGACGAAGGCCTGGTCGAGGTCGATCTCCACGCGACCTACTCGGGCGTGCCCGTGATCATCATCGACCCCCTGGAGCTGTACTTCGGCAACGTCTCGCAAGGCGCCCAAGCCACCGAGACCATCACCATCCGCAACCAAGGGAGCGGCAACGCCGCCGCCGCGATCAAGGGCATCTACGTGCACCCCCCGGTGGAGTTCTCCATCCCCGCCGAGTTCGACGACATCCGGCCCACCGACCCGTTGTTCCTCGCGCCGTACGACCCCAACAACCCCGACACCGTGATCGAAATCCCGGTGACCTTTCACCCCAGCGGGCTGAACAACTACAGCTCCACTGTCTACGTCGAGGCCGACTACGGCGATGAGGCCGCGTCCGAGACCTTCACCGTCGATTTGTCGGGCAGCTCCCTCGGGCCGCCGCAGATCAACGTCGACACCGACCAGCTGATCTTCCGCGACGACGCCGACGAACCCTACACCGTGGGCTACGTGGCCTACCGGCAGGTCACCATCACCAACAGCGGGCAGTCCGAGCTCGTGGTGAACATGAGCGTGCAAGACAACACCGGCGACTTCACCGTGTCCCCGACGTTTGTGCCCCCCATCGCCCCGGGCGGCGCGGTGGTGCTCAGCGTGTTCTACAACCCGAGCGCGCCCTCGGACCCGGCCAACGAGCACGACCCCCAACAACCGATCAACGCCTTCTTGAACATCACGTCCAACGACGACGACCCCGCCACCGACGTGCTCAAGACCGTGGCCCTCGAGGGCTGGGCCAAAGGCGGCCTGTTCGACGACGTGCTCAAGCTCGAGATGGAGTTCGAGAACGCCGACAACAGCTGGGCGGGCAACGACTACCGCGACGTCGACCTCGAGCTCATCTCCGACCTCGGCTTCTCCTGTGGCAAGCCAAACTACACGTACATCCCCGACGGCAATGGGGGATACCAGGTCGACCCGCTGCAGACCGAAGACCTGTGCGAGGAGTGGAGCGACTACCAGCTGCTCGGCTCCGCGAACTGGGTGGCCATCGGCCAGTACCAAGAGCCCGAGCGCATCTTGCTCTACGGCCTCGGCCAGGACCTCGCCGACGGCGACCAGTTCACCGCGCGCATCCACTACCTCGAAGACTGCGCCAACATCCCCACCGGGATTCTCGCCGACCTTCTCGGCATCGGCGCGAGCGTGTTGCTCGGCATCATCGGCGGCTCGGTGGGCGTGCCCATCACGGTGCCGCCGGACCAAATCTCCGACTTCATCAGCGAGAACTGCTGGGATCATGAGTCCAGCTTGGTGACGTTGCACGTCTATGTGAACGGCGAGGAAGTCGCCGCCCCGCAGTACCGTCTGCAGAACAAGGGCGATTTCCACGACATCATCAAGCTCCAACGGGAGGACGGGCAGTTTACCCTGCTGCCCCAGTGACATTTATGCGCCATCTCGGGCTTTGTTTGCTGTCGGTCGTCTTCGTGGCCAGCTGTGACAGCCAGCTGAAGCCGCCCGACTATTGTGAGAACAACCCAGACGATGAGCAGTGCAAAGAGCTGCTCATCGATCTGCTTCCCGCACGCATCTACCTCGACCCGCCGTTCGGCATCGGGTTCGATTGTGTGCAGGTGGGGTGCGAGACCACGCGGCTGGTCACCATCGAAAACCGCGGCGAACGGGACCTGCACATCACCCTCGCGCGGCTGTCGGTGGACACGTCGACGGAGTTCTCGTTCTCCTTGCACGAGGGGGACACCCCCACGCTGTCCGCGCCCCTGTCCAAGCCCACCGTCGACAACCCCTTGATCATCCCGCCCACCGAGACCCGCCAGGTGGCGGTGACCTACGCCCCGCGTGACGCCCAAGAGGATGCCGGCGCATTGTGGCTGGATTGGCACGATGGGTTGGAATCGTACGACGACGCGGTGCAGGAGCGGGCCGAGCTGCCCATCACCACCCGCGTGCTCGGGGAAGCCGAAGCCACCATCGAAAGCGGCGCGCTCAACTTCGGCTACGTGCCCCTGGGCACGCCAAAGACCGTGCCCGTCGTCGTGACCAACACCTCGAACGGCAGCGCGACCCTGGAGATCCAACCGCCGACGTTCTCCCCGGGTTCTTCGCCCGCGTTCTTCACCACCCAGACCGAGCCGGTCTACGTCAACAGCGGCGAGAGCGCGGAGATCGAGGTGACCTTTGTGCCCGACGCGGCCACCGCGTTCGAGGGCGAGCTGGTGCTCGGCACCAACGACGGGGCGCGGCCCACCATTCACATCCGGTTGCTCGGGACCTCGATCGCCGACCCCTACTTCGTGTTCGTCGAGCCCGAGGATTGGGTGGTGCAATTCGGTGACGTGCGCATCGGCGACGTCATCGAACGCGAGGTCACGATCAAGAACCTCGGTGGCTTGCCCCTGTTGGTGACCCCCAACCTCGCCGACGAGAGCACCGGCTTCGCCATGGCCGTGGCCAGCGGGGTGCAACTGCCCGCGCTCAACCCGCTCGCCGAGTACACCTTCACCGTGACCCTCAACCCCACGGTGGGGGGTGCGTTGTGGAGCGAAATCGACTTCACCACCAACGACCCCACCCTGCCGGACGATTGGGTCGACATGGTCGGCTACGGGGTGGCGCCCGACGCGGCGATCGCGCCGGACAACCTCGACTTCGGCCAGCTGGTGCAGTTTTGGACGTCGGAGGCCCAGACCGTCACCGTGTCCAACCAGGGTACGGGGGACATGACCGTCACCGCCCTCACCTTCGAGGTGGGCAGCTCGCCCCAGGTGAAACTGGTCTCGCCGCCGCCGCTGCCGGTCAAGCTCGGCCCCGACGAGACGATGGACTTCTCGGTGTATGTCGAGGGCCAAACCATCGGGCCCGCGGGGGCCACATTGTTGCTGCACACCGACAGCATCGTCGACCCGGTGCGGCCGATCAGCGTGACCGCAGAGATCGTGAGCTGCGAGGTCGGCTGCGCCATGGCCAACGGCACCCCGAGCTGCGCGTCGGGCTCGTGCGCGGTGGGCACGTGCAACACCAACTTCCACGACGCCGACGAGAACTTCGCCACCGGCTGTGAGTGCCCCGAGGACGCCGGCGGCGACATCGGCGGCAACTGCGCGCAAGGGCGCAACGTGGGCCCCCTCGGGGACAAGTGCTCCAGCTATCCGGGCAACGTGACCCGCACCGGGACCTTGCACAGCCTCGACGACGTGGACCTGTATTGGTTTCGGGCGTACGACGATTCGTCCTTCCCCACCTGCGATGTCGGCGGGGACAGCTTCGGCATCCGCGCCCAGTTCACCAGTGCCCCGCCGGGGCTGGAGTTCTGCTACCGGGTGGCCAACGCGGGCTGCGGCGGCGAGAACCAATGGTCCTGCGGCCACACCAATAAGCTGCTGTACAACGGTGGCTACGGCGACGACGACGACACCGACGCGACCGTTTGGGTGCGGTTCGCGCCGGGGGCGAACCCGGTGTGCGGGACCTACACCATCCGGTTCGACGCCGACGACGGCTGAGGCATGGCGCGCTCGGTGGAAAAGCGTGCCCTCCCCGTGCGGAGCCTGCGCCACGGGCTTTCCGCCGAGGTGCTGAACGACCGCGCGTGCGCGGAGAGCATCGACGCCGCGTTCTGCGTGCATGAAGCGCTCGGGGTGCTGCACAGCCAAGAGACCTACGCCCGGGCCTTCGGGGTCGAGCTCGCCGAACGCGAGCTCCGTGTCCACCAAAAGGCCACCCTGAGCGTGGTCTACAAAAAGCGGGTGGTGGGCAACTTCGTGGCCGACCTGCTCGTCGAGGATCGGGTGCTGATCAAGGTCGTGGCCGAACCGTTTTTGTCCGCCGAAGCCAAGTCCGACACCGTGCGGGGGCTTTCCGCCGGCGGCGTCAAGGTCGGCCTGGTGTTCAACTTTGGGGTGCCGGAGCTCTTTTTCGCCCGCATCTTGTAGCCCCGCGGGGCCCGCTATTCACAGCGCTTCTTGTACACATTGGCGGCTTTGGCCTTCCACAGCGACGAGCCCGGGGCTTGGGCCTTGACCTTTTTCACCAACGGGCAGGCCGCGTCGTAGTCGCCGTCGCGGAAGAAACCGTTCGCTTTTGTGAACAGCGCCTTCGCGTCGTCGTCGCTCATGCCCGCGCTCCGGGTGGGGCGCGGCTTGGGCTTGGGCTTGGGCTTCGGCTTGCTGCGGGCCCGCGGTTTGGGCTTCGGCTTGGGCTTGGGCTTGGCTTTTGCCACCTGCTTGGGCTTGGGCGCGGGCGCGGGCTTGGTCTTTTCGGGGGCCGGGGGCGCGGCCGCCACCTTCTTGGGCGGGGGCGCAGGCTCGGCCGGCGGCGCGGCGTCTGGGTCTTTGGCCGCGGGCTTGTCGACGGCCCCGTCCGCGGGGGGAGGCGTGGCGTCGGCGGCTTTGGCGTCGGTCTCCGCCCCGGCTTTGCCCTCGGGCGCGGGGGCCTCTTTGTCGGCGGCGGGGTCCGGGGCCGGCTTGTCGCGCGCCGCCTTTTTGGCCTCGGCGAGGGCGGCCTGGGCCGCGTCCACCACGCCCTGGGCCGCGGGGTCGCCGGGCTTTTTGGCCAACGCGCGCTCCGCCCACGCCAAGGTCGATTCGTGCTCGCCGGCCTCGGCGAAGTCGCGGGCCTTTTTCATCAAGTCCGCGTACGAGCTTTCGTCCTCGGCCGCGTCGGGGGTCGAGCGCCAAGCCTGGATGAACTCGGTGAGACCGATGTCGTCCCGCCACAGATACGCGGCGGTGCCCGCCCCCCCGAGCAGGGTGAAGCCGACGAACACGAGCAGCATCAAGCCAATGCCACTGCCTCCGCGCTCCTCGGGTTCGGCGGTGACGCCTTGGACCTGGGGCACGTACGGCGCCGGGTCGGCGGCCAGCGACGGCGGCGGCTCATAGGACGCGCTCACCGAGGACGAAGAGTGGGGGGGGGCGGCCACCGGCGGGTGCTCGTGGCCCGCGGGCAACCGGGTGCGGGTCTCGTGGTCGGCCCACATCTGCTGGGGGATGGCGTTGCCGATGTCCTGGGCCACCCGGGGCGCGGCCGGCGGCGACACCGCCGCGGGGGGCGCGATGTCCGGTGACCGGTCGACGTCGATGGCCAATCCCTCTGCACTGTTGGCGTCCCCGGGCAGGGGGGGCACCGGCGGCGCCGCCGGTTGCTTGGACGGGACCGACGCGGTGGGCACAGACTCTTCTTCGTCCTTGAACCGCTCGGACAGCTCGGCGGCGAGGCGCTCGGCCGCGAGCACGATGCGCTCCTGGTCCTGCGACCGAGACGGCGCGGGGACGGGAACGGACTCTTCGATCTGGCTCTGGTCCTTGCCCACGTACCGGAAGGTGAGCACGGAGTTGCCGATCTCCAGCTTGTCACCATTTCTCAGTTCGTACTCGGTGATGCGCTGGCCGTTGACCCGGGTGCCGTTGCCCGAGCCCATGTCGGTGGCGAACACGCGGTTGTTGCGCACCGCGATCTGGACGTGGCGCCGGGACGCGGCGATGTCCTTGAGGACGAAGCTGTTCTCCTTGGCCCGGCCGATGGTGTACTCGCCTTCGATGAGGCTGAGGTTGAGGCCCTCTTCGGGCCCCTTGGTGCACTCGAGCACCCCCGCGGCGTAGGCCAACCCTTCGGCGGGGCGGGTCTTGGGGCCGGTGGGCCGCTTCTTCTGGCCCCCGGCGGGACGCTGGTTGCGCGCGTGGGGACCGGAGGTGACGTTGTTGTTGGTCTTGGTGCGCGGCCGGGCCTTGGCCTTTTTCCGTCGGTTGGATTTTGATTTGTCCCGCCGCTCGTCGGGGGCGCGGTTCTTTTTGCTCTCGGGCCCGCTGCGTTTTTTGTCGCTGGGGCGCTTTTTGCGGGGGGCTTTGGGGGCGTCATCGACGAAGAGCGACAGCTCGCTGTCGCCGTCTTCAAACTGCGTGCGATCGGGCGGGGGCTTGGGGCGCCTGCGCTTCTTTTTCGCCTGCTGTCGTCCCACCTGGTCACCCGCAATCGGTCAAAGGTCCCACCGCGCACCGGATGCGCTGCGCGCCACCCCACGCGCATCGTCGTCGGGCGGCGATCGATCTTTCGTCAAAAAGAATAACGGTTTGAGCGACCGCGTGCGCGCTTTTGCCCGTTCGGCACAGCCGCAGTGTACGACGACGTAGGCGTGCAGAAGACCGTCGCCGACATGTCGCACGCGCTCAGAGGGCGAGGATGCCTTCCACCTTGCTCAGCAGGCCGACGCGGCGCTTGGTCACCGCGCTCGTGCCGTCGAGCAGGTTTTTGGTTTCCGCCAACACGTCGGCCAACGGCACGGAGCGCACCGCGGGGTCGTCGGTGGCTTCGCCGATGCCGCGGGGCGCTTCCCAGGCGAGCATGACGTCGTGCGCGCCGCGCTCGAGGGCCCAGGTCGCGGCGAGGGCCAGGCGCTGTCCCATCACCCGGTCGGTGGCGGACGGGCTTCCGCCGCGCACGACATGGCCGAGGATGGTCGAGCGCACCGCGACGTCGGGCAGGTCGGTGGCGATGGCTTCGCCCAGACGATCGACGAGCGCGTGGGTGGGCACGGCCACGCCTTCGGACTTGATGATCAACACCCGGCGCTTGCTGCGGCGGGCGGAGAAGCTTTTGATCATCAACTCCTTGAGGCGCCGGATCATGTCGTCCTCCGCCATGTCGCGTTCGCGGTAGAGGATCGCGTCCGCGTCGGCGGCGATGCCCGCCCGCATCGCCAAGTACCCGCACATCCGGCCCATGACCTCGACGACAAAGGCCCGGCGGTGGGCCCGGGCGGTGTCGGAAATGCGGTCGCAGGCCTCGACAATGGTGTTCACCGCGGTGTCGACCCCAATGCTCAGGTGGCAATGCCCGACGTCGTTGTCGATGGACGCGGCCAAGCCGACCACCTTGCAGGGTGCGTGTTGGGCCAATGCATGTGCACCGGTGAGGGAGCCGTTGCCCCCGATCACGAGCAACCCGTCGATGCCTTCGCGCTCGATGATTTGCGCGGCCTCGCGCTGGCCCGCTTCGGTGGGGAACACCTGGCTGCGCGCGGTCCCGAGAATGGTGCCGCCGAACCGAGAGATCCCGTCCACGTCGTCGATGGTGAGGGGGCGCACGTCGCCCGCGAGCAAACCCGCGTAGCCGCGCTCGATCCCGAGCACCTCGTGGCCGCGCGCCATCGACGCCTTGACCGCGCTGCGAATGGCCGCGTTCATGCCCGGCGCGTCGCCGCCAGAGGTCAACACCGCAAACCGCATCGTCAGCTCCCCTCTTCGCCCCCGGCCGGGGCCTCGGGATCGTATTGCGCGGTTTGGTGCCGCGCCGCAACCACACGCAGCGGCGCGTTGAGCGCCCGCCAAGCCGCCGCCCACGCATCCCGAAGCTGCCCCCAGCTGGCCGCGGTCGCGACCCCCGCCGACACCTCCACCTCACGGACCACCGACAAGCGCCCGTCGGTGACCTCGACCCGATGTTCGAGCAACAACCCGTCGAGCTCCACCTCCACCGGTTGCGGCACCTCGACAAAGGTCTCCTGCGGTTCGACCACGACCTGCAGCTCCTGCACCTCCCGCAACGGCTGTCGCACCAGAGATCGTGCCCGCACCGGGGGGGTCAGATAGGCCCCCGGTCCGACGCTGAGCTGCAACAACACCGAGGCCAGGCCGGGCAGCGCGTCGCGGAGCACGAGGTCTTCGGCCTCGGCCGCGCCCCCGAGATGAAACGACACGCCCACCGCCAGCGACTCGCCCCCCGGGACCCGGGCCGAGAACCTCACCTCGTCGACCTGCACCGCGGGATAGCCCACCGCCAGCCACCGGGTGAACACCTCGCGCAGGGCGTCCGCGGAGGCCCCCGCCAACGCCTCTTGCACCACCCCCGCCTCCGCGGGGGGCACGGAGATGCGCGCGGCCCCTTGCCAATGCCCCGCCGCGTCGCGGTCGAGGGCGATTTGGGTGGAGACGGGTTCGTCCTCGACGACGTCGGCCGGGAGCTCTTCCCGGCGCTCGTCGTCGGGCAGCAGCAACCGGGCAAAAAAGCCGCGTTCGCCGACGACCGGCGACAGATCAAGCCGCACCGCCCCCGCCATCCACCGCGGCAGATGGCCAAAGGGGGACAGCGACCGCGTGCCCACGACGACCTGGGCGTCGTCGTCGCCCACCTGGATGCCGGGCACGGCATAACGTTGGGGATCGTACGGGCCCGACCGCGCGGGGAGGTCGAACGCGAGGGGGGTCACGGCCAACCCCGCGGCCCGGCACAGGCCGGCCAGCGCCGCGAGCCGATCGCCGCTGCGGGACCACAGGGTCGCGACCGCGTCGTGGTGGTCCGGCGCCGGGGTCACGTGGTCGAGGACAAACTCGCGCAACGCGGCCGCGGGTGAGTCTCCCCCGTGGGTCGCGATCACCCACTGTGCCAAGCGGGCCAAAAACGCGTTCGGCCGTGACGACGTGTCGCGCCCCTGCGCCCGCAGCGCCGCCCAGGCCTCGTCGCTGTGGCGAAGCACAAAGCCGGCGTAGGGGACATCGGCGGGGTCCGCGGGGGCGAAGGGTTCGCCCGGGAGCGCGGGCTGGTCGGTCACCTCCCACTGCACCGCGCGGTGGCCCGCGTCCGCGGGGCGCTCGGGTGCAGGGACATTGTTGCCGCCCACGGGCTGAAGCGCCGGTCCCTCGGCCGGCCAGCGCAGGGCGTGGCGGCGGCGCAGGGCCGCCCCCGGGCCTTGGAGGCTGCGCACCTCGAAGGCGGGGAACGGCCACGGGACGCGCGGCTCGAGGCGCACCGACGCGAACGCGACCACGTCGCCCTGGCCGAGCCCGGTGAGGGTGACATCGGTGACGCCCGGCGCCCGCTCGGGCTCGCGCACGGTGCCGTCGGGCTGCACCACGTAGAGGGCCAAAACCCGCTCAGCGCCGCCCACCGCGATTTCGCCGAACGCGTCCACCGCGGCCCGGCTTTGCAGGGCCACCGCGTAGGTCCGCACCACGTGGGCGCTGCCGTCGGCGTGGACCGTCCGCTGCACGGTGTCGTCGACGAACACCACGTCTTCGTCCGCGAACGGCTGGGCCTCGGCGCTGCGGTGGGCCTCGATTCGGGCGCGCAGGTCGTTGACCGCCGCGTTCACGTCGGGGGGAAGCGCCCCGGCGAAGAACACCTCCTCGTGGCCGGCGAAACGTTTGTCCAGCGTGGGCTCGGGCACGCCGGTCAACGCCGCCCGGCGCACGAGAAATGCAGGTTCATTGGGGAAGCGCGCGGCGAGGTCGGCGAGCCGGGCGGCCGCGCCCGCGGGGTCGGTGAGCTCGTGGCGCTGGAGCCAGAGGTCGTCGGCCACCCCGCCCGGGTCCTGGCCCCGGGCGGCCTCGACCGCGGCTTCGGCCCCGTCGTCCCCCCGGGCGTAGCGCCGCGCCAACCACGCATCGCCGCCGCGCGCGGCTTGGCCCTGGAGCCGCCGCTCGGTCAATCGGGCATAGCCGGCGAGGTCGCCCACCGTCTCCGCCACCTCCGCGGCCGCGGCGAGGTCTTCGGGGGCCGCGTCGGCGCCGCTGAGCAGCCCGGCATCGGCCCGGGCCACGTCCCAATCCTGGACCGCCAGGGCCAGGGGCACCCGGTGGCGCCGCAGCCAATGCTCCTGGGGGTGCGCGGCGATGAGCCCATCGATCAGGGCCCGGGCATCGCCGAAGCGCTCCTCGTCCTCGGCCCGGTGGGCCGCGGCCAGGCCCGCGGGGATGTGCTGGGGCCACCGCGCCACCAGCGGCGCGAGCACCGCGTCCCGGATGCGGTCGCGTTGGTCTCGCGGCAACCGGACCAACGGCTCGAGCGCGTCGACGATGAGGGCGCGGCCCGCGGGGGCGTCCACCCAGGCGGCGGGCAACTGCCCCCACGCGTCGTACACCGCGTCGACGGGCCGGTCGGCGCCGAACCGCGCGCGGACCATGTCCGCCCACACCCGGACGGGTTCTCCCGGGGGCACCGCGGGCCGCTCCTCGTCGAGGGGCAACGCCCCCCGGGGGGTCGGCGCGAGGGGCACCGGGGCGGCGTCACCGCTCAGCACCACCACCTCGAGCGGTTGGTCCACCCGGCGCACCTGCACGTGCAGGGTGAGCCGGTGCACCCCCGGCGACGTGGGCGAAAACCAGAACACCCGGCGGGCGGGCCCTTCGCCGCCGAAACGCACCCGGCGCGGCGATGCCCCGCCCCACACCAGCGGGCCCCGAAACGCGACCCCGAGGGCCACCGGTCCCGGGCGGGCCACGTCGAGGGCCGCCTCGATGCGGTACCAACCGGGCTCGTCGTGGCGCGCGGGCACCAAGCGCCCCGACACCGCCTCGGTGACGAAGGAGTGCGTGCGCAGGGGCCGTTCGGGGAGCGGCTCTTGGGCCGCCAACCGCGCCGCGGCAAACGCCGCGTCCCCGTCGAACGGCCCCGTCACCCGCGCGCTCGCCACCTTTGGCAACGCGCTGGTGGCCGACAACCCATCCACCGCCCAGCGACGACGCGCACAGGCCACGTCGTGCCCCCGGCACTGGGCCGGCCACCACCGGGTGGGGTCATGGCCGGTCGCGCCCGCGCGGTCGTGCCAATGGGACAGAATCAGCGCGGCCACGTCCATGTCGGGGTCGGCCGCGAACCGGTCCAGCGCTTGGCCACAGGCCGCGACCACCCCCCGGGGCACGGCCCACGCGTGGGCGAGCAAACAGCGGCCCAGGGCATCGGCGGCCCCGGTGGGCGCCGCCTGCAAATGTGCCTGGAGGGCTTCGGGGTCGTTCTCCGACCACGCGGGGGGCGGGGCCTGACGCGGGGACGCCGGCTCGCCCAGGCCGGGAATGAGGACCGCCATCAGGTCCAGGGCCGGCCCCGACCGGCCCCCCGCCTTCTGCTCGTCGAGGGCGAGCAACAGCCGGTCGCGCTCAAGGGCGGTGCGGTGGCCCTCGCAGGCAGCACCCGCGGCGACCCAGGCCAGGCCCAGCGCGAGGAGGCGAACGCGCGTCACGTGGCCCCCGCCGGGGTCAACAGCACCCGCGCCCGCATGCGGCGGTCGGCCTGCTCGAGCTCGTGGCGAAACTGTGCATAGTCAGCGGCGGGGATGCGCCGGTGTTTGATTTCGCAGGTCTCGCGCACCTCAAATCCGTCCTCGACGACCTCGATGCGCTGTTCAAAAAAGAAGTGTTCGCCGTCGATGGTCACGCTGTCGGGAAGCGCGGCCACCCGGTGGCCGGCGGGGACGCGAAACCGCATGCGGTTGGTGGTGCGCCAGGGCGATTGAATGAACAGCGCCCGCTCCCGGGCATCGAGGCTGGCGTACCCCTGCACCAGGTCCTGCGGGTAGATCGACACCGGGAGGGACAAGCCGGGCCCCGCCCGGGTGGCGAAGCCGGGGACCCGGCCGCTGAAGTCGTAGCCCACCACGGCGGCCTCCAGGCTGACGTCGGTCACGGAGAACTGGTCCACCACCGCCCCGGGGAGCGCGGACCCGATGTCGTCGGCCACGCGTTTTTCGCGCCGGCCCACGTCGACCAGCCGCGCCCGCTGTTCGGCCGCGGGCACCCCCGAGAACCGTTCGGTGCCCCGCAGGGCGATGTCGCCGGCGTCGTTGACCGCGATGTCGTAGCGGCTCTGGTTGAGGTTTTTGTTCGCCGGGGCCAACGGGACCTGGGCCAAGGTCGCCGACCGGGGGCTTTGCCCAAATGGATCCACCCGCAGCACCTGGGCGCCTTGGTCGAGCGCGGGGAGTTCGTCGAAGGACATGTACTCAGCGGTGGGGTCGACGTAGTGGTCGAGCCCGGGCAGGTAGGTGATGGCGTGGTTGAACGCCCACATCGACGCGGGGTGCGGCTCCAGTTGTCCCCGGTCCGCGGTGCGCACGAGGCCGAGCTCGGCCGGGACCCCCACCTCGTGCAACAACGACACGAGCAGGGATGACTTGTCCTTGCAGTCGCCGTAGCGCCGGCGCCACACCTCGGTCACGGGGTACGGCTTCCAACCATGGATACCGAGCTCGATGCCCACGTACCGGGTCTGGCCCACCACCAACTTGTACAAACGACGCGCCTTCTCCTCGTCGGTCGCGGCCCCCTGGACCGCGGCCCGGGCCACCGCGCGCAGCTCATCGTTGAGCACCAATTGGGGCCGTACAAAATCCGCGTACCAGGACGCGAGGTCTTGCCACGCCGCGCGGGTCGAAGCCGCCACGTAGGCGATGTCGCTCAGGGGGGGGTCCATCAGGGGTTCGAGGGGGAGCGCGGGCACGTCCCGCAATGTCACTTGATGAAGCCGGCGACCGTCGAGCTGCTGCACCGCGGGGTCCGGCACCCCCCGACCCCCGAGCTGCACCGGGCGGCCCGCGGGCTCGAGCAGCGAGATCGTCCAGCTCTGCATGGGGATGCGGTGGGCCGCGGCCCAAAGGCCGCCGAAGAAATCGCCGAACAGGTTCTGCGCGCCCACCGACCGGGTCTCGACCACGACGTGCAACACATCCCCGGCGGCCAACGCGCCGAAGTCGATGACCAGGCTCGCGGCGTCGGTGTACATGCCGTCCACCTTCCCGTCCGGGGTCCGCACGTACTGCTGGCGGGGGGGGTGGCGCTGCCCGCGTGCGTCGACGCGCTCGGCCAGGAGCACCGTGACCTGCTCGCGCCCCTCGGTGTAGCCGACCGCGACCTCGCGCAACCAAGCCGCCTTCTTCTCGTCGAGCACGCGGTAGGCGATGCGCTCCACGGTGGTGGACAGCCCATTGGGGGCGACATCGACCGCGATGTGGCGGCCCAGGGCATAGGCCCCCTCGTCGCTGGCCCCGGCGGGCACCGGGGCCGCGAGCTGGGCGGCGAGGGGAATCTCGGTCAGCGCCACCAGGTCCAGTGACTTTGCGCCCCGGCGTCGCACCAGCTCGGCGAGGTCAGCGTCTTGGGGGGCCAACGCCAGCGCCCGCCGCAGACAGTCGTCGGCGGTGGCGCTGTCCCCGCGCAACAGGGCCGCGGTGGCGCACAGGTCGGCTGGCTCAGCCCGCTGTGGATAGCGCTGGGCCCACGGGGTCAGGTCCACCGGCGCCGGCCCGTGGGCGCTCAAGCGCACCAACTGGTCCACCCGGCTCCAGTCGTGGGGCACGAGGTCGACCCGGGCGCGCAGCGCGGTCCGGTACGCGTCGATCGCGCCGGGGTCGTCGGGGGCGCTCTCCGCCCAGCGCCGCAAAAACCGCAGCACCCCGAGGTGGGTCGCGTCCACCGCGCGGATGCGCTCGATGTACGCGCGGGCGGCGAGGAGGTGGTCCCGCTCCAGCCACACCGAGGCCGCGAGTTCGAGCAGTTGGGGGTGCGGGGTCTTGTCCGCCGCGTCCAAAATCGCGCGCTCGACTTTGGTGCGGTGCTCGTCGAGGAACCGCAGGGCGCTCAAGGACTCGACCCGCTGCCCGGGGGTGGCCCCGGGGGCGCTGGCCACTTGCCAATAGAGGGTGCGGGCCTCTGACAGTTGGTCTTGGCGATTGCGCAGGCGGGCGAGCCCACACAATGCTTCTGTATCGCCCGGGGCCAAGGCCAGCGCCTCCTCGAGCCGGGGCCGGGCCTTGCTGGGCTGGCCCTCGAGCAGCCAGGTCCCGGACGCGGTCAAGCTCCGGACCAAGCGGCCCCGGGCCGACTCCGCGGCCGGGCCAGTGGCGCTTTTGTAGGCCACCCGGTCGCGCACCTCGCGGGCCAACAGCCAGACCGTGAGCGCGTCCGGCCGCTGTCGCCCGTCGCGGGTGTGCACGGCCCGCTCCACCGTGATCGCGGCCGAGAGCAGGTCAGCCCCGTCTTGCACCGGCGCGATGAGCGGACCCTGGGCGGTGACCTCGTCGAGGGCGGCGCGTACATCCACCGGGGCCACCGCCGGGGCCGGGCCCGGGCCGTCGCGCAGGGGGCGCCAGGCGGCCCGAATGTCGTCCAAGCTCGACGAGAGCCGCACCCCGCCGAGGGGCTGCTCGCCGGGGGCGACCAACCGCACGCGGGCTTGGAGCCGGCCGGTGACGTTGCCGAGCCGCACCACAATGAGATTGGACCCTTTGTGCAACGACACCGGGACCACGAACTGGTCCACGCCGAGGTCGCGCTCGCCGTCCGCCCGCAACACGCGGTGGCCGTCGACAAACGCCGCGACCTGCCCCGACGCGGACACGAACAGGTGGGCGGCGGTGGGCCGGTCGGCCTCGGCCACCACCGCGAGCAACGCCCGCACCTCGTCCCGGGCCGACAGGTGCGCGTCGACGGGCCACGCGGGGTCTGCGCCCGCCAGCGCCACCGGTTGCCACCCCACCGGGCCGGCCAAGCCCATGCCGGTCTCCGGGAACGTGGCCGCGCGTTCCTCGACGAGGGGCTGATCGAACAGCGCGCCCCCCGGGTTGTCGAACGGCCCGAGCAGCGCCGCGGCCTCGACCGCGCCCAGGCGGCGCCGAAGCGCGTCGGCGGCCGCGGGCTGTCCCGCCTGGCGGGCCCGCACCCACAGCGCATGGCGGGCGTGGGCCCGGACCACTTCGCTGGCGGCGTCGTCGGCCGCGGCGGCCCACAACCCCTGCGCCCCGTCGCTGTCTCCCTTGTCGATGCGCGCCTGCACGTCGTCGAGAAACGCCGCCAAGGGGAGCAAGGTGTCGGCGGCATCGGCCCGGGCCACCCCCGCGCCGCAGAGCAGACCGGTGCACAAAAAGGCCGCCGCCATCCGCGCCCCCCGCTTGATGTTCACGCGAGGGTGTCGCAGGGTCGCGGCACGGCCCTGTAACTCAGTTGGTAGAGTGTCTCCTTTACACGGAGAAGGTCGGCGGTTCGAGTCCGTCCGGGGCCACCAGCTTGTCACGGTTGCGGTCAGGAGACCACGCACACCGGCACGCCGGCGAGCTCGGCCAACCCTTTGGACACGCTGCCTTCGAGCACGCGCTGCAGGGCGGACTTGCCGGTGCGCCCGAGCACCACCATGTAGGGGACGTCGTCGGTGACGTGGGTGAGCAGCGCCTCGGTGGGGTTGCCGTTGAGGATCGCCTCGGTGACCTCGACGCCATCGGGCACCGCGTCGCGGGCGGGACCGAGGTTGCGGGTGACGTACTTTTCGCGCAGGGCTTCGACTTTGGCCTGCGGAATCGCGAAGTCTGCGTCGGGGTCGAACGCGGCCATCTCGAGCACGGTGACCAGCTCGAGGGGAACGCTCAGCCTTTGGCAAAGATTGGCGGCGAAGCTCACCGCGCGAAGGGACGGCTCGGACCCGTCGACGGCGACCACGATGCGTTGATTGGACATGCCCACTCCTGAAGGAACATTCGGTTAGTACAGCCGGCCGAGGCGAACAACTCTGTGCCTATGGCCCGCGGTCGATCGCCCACCGGTACATCCGGTCGTCGGCCACCGCGTCGAGGCCGCGCTCGCGCAAGGCGGCCCGGAGCCGGTCTTCGTCCACCACGAACCGCGCGCGCGGGGGCGACCACGACCGGCGGATCGTTTGCCACGCCACCGCCAACGCGTGTTTGGTCGTGGGGTTGAGGGCCAAAACCATCGGCTCGGCCTCGTACCGGTAGGGCTCGTCGTGGCCCTCGGGCGCGACCAGGCCCAAGTCCACCGCCCAGGCCGCGGCGGCAAAATGGTAGCCGCGCAACGCGTCCGACACCGCGTCGTGGGTCTGCTGCCGGTCCACGGATCGGAACCGGTACCCACCCCGCGCGTACAGCGCGGCGAGGTGCCACCGCTCGGGGGTGGTGACCAGCGCGCCCCGGCCCAGGCGCAGACACATCAACTGCAGCAAGTTGTGCATCGAACGGCCCAGCCCGGTCCCGGGGTGGACCTGGCCGGGAAGCCGGGGCTTGTCGGCGGTGAACGCGGCCCGCGGGTTTTGCATGGTGAGCCAATCGATCTCCACCGCCCCCACCGGCTCCTCGAACCCGTGCAGCGAAAGCTCGACGAGATGCACCCGCAGATCGCACACCGTGGCCGACGCGCCCTCATGCTCTACAGTGACATGCAGGCGCGAACGGAACCGATCCGTCTGCTCGATCTGGAGGTCGAAATCGCCCAGGCCCATGGCCGCGAGCGCCTCCGAGACCCCGTAGGTCTCCAACGCCCGGCGCACCCCCTCGGGGGTGTACAGCTCGACCAACCGGGCCGCGGAGGCCTCCCGGGTGGGGTCTGCGGTCAGGTCCTCGTCACGACCGGCGGTCAGGTCGTACAGGTGCAAGCGCTCCGCTGCCCGTTTGTATCGACGCTCAATCGCCATCTGCCGCTCCGCTTCACACCGGCACCCACGAAAACAATCGGCGCATCCTCGAGGGGTCAAAACCTGATCCCGCCAGCCGGGACGCATCCTTCGGTCATGCACGATCTTAGCGTATGGCCGGCGCGGTCGCCGCGCCCCCCCGCCTGGGCTACGCTGTGGCCATGAGCGGGAAGAACGCAGCCCTGTGGCGCGCCCTCGACCTCGCCCGCCGGGGCGATGTGCAAGGGGCGATCGACGCGCTCGACGACGCGCAGGATGACCCGAACAAAGAAGCGCTGATGTTCACGTTGCTGCGCGCCACCGGTCGGCTGGATGACGCGATCGCCGCCGCGGCCGCCCGCCTCGCCCACCCAGACCTCGACGACGGCGGCCGCTCGTTGTGGAGCCTGCGCCGCGGCTTGCTCTACCTCGAGGCCGGCGACGACAAGAGCGCGTTGATGGACCTGACCACGGTGTTGCGCCTCGACCAGAACGAACACCACTGCGAACAGGCCCGGGTGGCGATGGCGCGCACCTTGAACAAGTCGTCCCGCGGCCATCATGTCCACTGACCAGCGCCGCGGTGTGTTCCCCCTGGTGATCCAGGCCCACCGGGGGGTGGCGGTCGACCTGCTCGACCCCGCCACCGGCGCGCTCACCCCCCGGGTCCGGGTCAAGCGCAACAGCGGCCACGTGGTCGGTGATCGGGTGCGACTCGACGACGAAGGCACCCTGCACCGGGGGCCGCGCGACACCGAGCTGGCCCGCCGCTCGCCCAAGGGCCGGCTGGTGATGGCCGCCAACGTCGACGTGGTGGGCCTGCTCGTGACCCGTGACCCCCCGCCGCGCTGGGGGTTTGTGGACCGCACCGTGGTGGGGGCGCGGGCCGCGGACATCGAGCCTTTTGTGGTGGTCAACAAGGCCGACCTCGACGGGGTCGCGGGCTTCGCCGACGAGCTCCGGGCCCGGCTGGGCGATGCCCTGCCGCTGTTCATGATTTCCGCGCACACCGGCGCCGGGCTCGACCCCTTGCGCGCCCATCTCGCGGGGCGCACGGCGGTGTTCGTGGGCCCGTCGGGGGTGGGCAAAAGCTCGCTCACCAACCGGCTGTTGGACGCCGCCGTCCTCGAGGTGGGCGCGCTGTCCGACGCCACCGGCCGGGGCAAACACACCACCACCTCCGCCACCTACCACCTCGGTCCCGGGGGCACCGCGATCATCGACACCCCGGGCATCCGCGACTTCGGGCTCGACGCGTTCACCCCCGCGGAGTTCGCGGCCCGGTTCGCGGGGTTTGAAGATTTTGCCCAGGGTTGTCGCTTTCGCGATTGCAGCCACCGCGACGAGCCGGGCTGCGCGGTCACCGCCGCGGTCGACGAGGGCAGCCTCCCCGCCGAGCGGCGCGAGACGTACCGGAAGTTGCTCCAACAACTCGAACAGGACAGGGTGTAGGCCCATCCACCCCCGAGGAGTTGGCATGACCGGCGACGGAGAAGGCACCAAGCAGCGCCTGCTCGAGTCCTACCGCAGCGCGGGCGCGTTCAACACCGCCAGCGACGGGCTGCCCACCCGGCGGCACCTCATGGAGGTGCTGCACGACGTCGAGGAGGTGATTTTTCCCGGCTTCACCGGCGAACGCCTGTCGCGCGCCCCCGACCCGGTGTGGCTCGATGCCCGCATCGCGCGGCTCAGGGCGTTGCTCGCCGACGTCGTGGGCATGGAGTGTAAAGAGTGCGACACGCGCTCGGTGGCGGAGGCCACCGAGATCGCGGATGCGTTCATCGAGGCCCTGCCCGGTCTGCGCCAGCTTTTGCTCGAGGACGTCCAGGCGCTGCACCAGGGCGACCCGGCCTCGCAGAGCATCGAAGAGGTGATCCTCGCCTACCCCGGTCTGCGCGCGGTCCTCGTGCACCGCATCGCCCACCACTTTTGGGGCACCGGGGCCCGGCTGTTGGCGCGCATGATGGCCGAGCACATCCACAGCCAAACCGGGGTGGACATTCACCCCGGGGCCACCATCGGACGCGGCTTTCACATCGACCACGGCACCGGCGTCGTCGTCGGCGAGACCACCCACATCGGGGATCACGTCAAGATTTACCAAGGCGTGTCGTTGGGCGCGCTCAGTGTGTCGCGCCGCAAGTTTGGTGAAAAGCGCCACCCCACCATCGAGGACCACGTGACCATCTACGCCGGGGCGACGATCCTGGGCGGCGACACCGTGGTCGGCCACCATTCGATCATCGGCGGCAACGTGTGGCTGGTCAAATCTGTGCCTAGCTACTCGGTGGTGGAGAACGACCCCACCATCCGGGTCCGGCCCAAACAAGACCACCAGGCGTGGTTCTACGAAATCTAAAGCGCAGCTCAGAGCTGGCTTCTTATTCGCCGCATGCGCCGGCGCACGTCGGGCCCGCGCCGGCGCGACCAGCTACGGTTGGAGCTCGACGACAAAATCGTCCCAGCCGATGCCCCCGCCGTCGTTGGCCTCGGTGAACCACACCGCCATGGTGCCGAGCGGCGGCTCGTCCACGACGTTGTCCCCCTCGACCAGATCCTGGGTGCCGATCTCCTCGTCGTCGGCGTTGCGAAATGACATGCGCCCGGGGTCGTTTTGCACCCCCACCGGCGGCACATAGAACGCCAACGACGCCAAGGGGTCGGCCAGCACGAGCCGGTACCCGCCCGCGCTGGTGCAGTTGCCCCCACCGGCCGGTCGCACGCAGACGAAGTTGGGCGCGGCCCCGGCCTGGGACGCGAACGTCAACACCCAGACCGCGTACCCCGCATCGGGCACAAACACCACGTCCGGCCCGTACTGGTCGGTCACCGTGTCCCCGTCGCTCAGGTCTTCAAAGTCGATCGCCACTTCCACCGGCGGCAGCACGTCGCCGTCGCCATCTCCGTCGCCGTCGCCGTCGCCGTCGCCATCTCCGTCGCAATCCCCATCCCCATCGCCGTCGCCATCCCCATCGCCGTCGCCATCCCCATCGCCGTCACCATCGCCCATGCCGTCGCCGCCGGTGCACGCCACCGGCGCCAAGGCGCCGAGCAAGATCCCCATCCACAAAACCGTCGTGGTCGCGCGTGTCATTGTTTCCTCCTGGTGTAGGGCACGCGAGAGGAACGCACCGGGCCCGGCGGGTGGGTGGGTTTGCCCGCGGCCAGAACCGCACACCGTGCGAATGCGCCGCTACTCCACCAGCCGGCCCACCACCGGGGGCGGATCATCGTCGTCGTCGTCGTCGTCCATCACCAGGGTGCCCACCAACACCGGGCCCGCCTGGGGGCGGGCCGGCGAAGGAGCGGGCGCCGCCGGTCCCGCGTGATGGTCCATGGCCAACACCCAATCGGCGTCGTCCACCGGAAAATCAAACGCCCGCGCGTGTTTGCGGATGAACAGGCCCGCGACCCCAAACGTGAACATCATCGCGAACGCATACACCGTGGACGACGCCATCAGCCCCACCACCCAGGCGGCGCCGTGCATGTTGTCCACCATCGAGCGGGCCCCCCAGGTCAGGCCTTGGCTCAAAGCGTACAGCCCCGCCAACCCCAGGTACCCGACGAAATCGTGCGCGATGAGACGAAGCCCGACGTGAAAGCTCAACAGCCCCACAATGCTGTTGGACTGAAGCATCAACACCAGGCCCATCGGCGCATAGAACAGCAGCCCCGCCGCCCCCGCCAATGCCACTGCAGAGGCACCCCCCTCCGCGACCCCGGAAAAGGTCAAGAGCGCCACCGGCCCGATGGTGAACACCACGGTGTAGACCAAGGCCAGCCACACAAACCGCGACTCGAACATCTCCCCCACGTCGACCTCAGGGAACCGCACCCCCGCGGGGCCCATCGCCATCGTCGCCCGGGCGAATTTGATCGACGCCACCAACAACATCACCCCGCCCATCGCGTTGAGCACGTAGTGCGGCATGATCGAAAAGCCGACGTACACCACCGCGAACAAAAACGCGGGAAAGCTGTACAGGGCGGACAGCACCTGGACCGCGTGGGTGCCCGGCGATGGCGGCGGCTTCGGTCGCACCCACAACCCCGCCCCGCAGTTGTCGCAGGTGGTGGGGCGCGGTGACGATCCCCGCTCGCCACATTTTCGGCACCAGTGGTCCATGGGGAGATTGTCCAAAAAACAAAGGGTCCCAGGCAAGCCCGGGACCCTTTTCAGGCGCGGCCCACGTGAGCGGGCTGGCGCGGACCGCCTACTCGACGCTCATCGCCGCGGGATCAAAGCTCTTCTCCCGCAGCGGAATCACGAGCTGACGCGGCACGACCTCGAGGGCCACCCCGTCGACGGGGTGCCGGGCCAGGTCTTTGGCGGACAAGGCCGGCACCGCGCTGCAGTCCGCGGTCAGACACGCGGGGTACGGGCCCTCGCCCCCGAACACCCCGGGGAGCGAGAAGCCGGCGGGCTTGGGCGACCAGCTGTTCAGGCTGATGTGGAAGTGGTGGTGGTGGAACAGGTACCAACCAGAACCGCCGTCGGTGACCTCGTACGCGAGCTTGAGGTTGTTGCAGGCCGGGCCGCTGTACCACCCCGCCGAGCAAAGCTGCTGGATCGCGGAGGTGACCATCAGGCCGGCTTGGCCGTCGACCCCGATGACCCGAAGCTGGTGGGAGTCGTGCATGTGGGCCAAGAACAGCGCGGTGCGCCACACGTCGAGTTTGTCCGGCGGGTTGACGCAATGGTACTGGTCTTGACCGCCCACGACGTGGTCGCAGATCGCCCGCAGCTTGTTGTCGGGGGTGCCCACCTGGTAGTAGCCGATGTCCATGTCGTGGCCGTTGACGTGGGTGCCCGCGGGGTGCCCGGGGGAGCCCACCGACGTGCCGGGGATGTCCCCGTTGGCCTCGCTCATGTCGCCGAGACCGAGCAGGCCGCCGTTGCCGGCCCAGGCGGGGGCCTTACACGCGACCATGGCCGCGGCGTATTTGACCAACATCATCGTGTCGACGCGGGCGAAGCTCCGGTATTGGTTGTTCGAGGTCTCCCCGTTGAGCGGGTAGTCCCAATAGCCAGGACCGATGTCGGGGTCGAAGGCCACGATCTCGCCGCAGGTCCCTTCGCCACCGGTGCAGTACCAGTCGGCCACGTCGCTGCAGTCGGGGGGCGAGCCCGCGGGCACGGTGCCCACGTCGATGGTGCAGGTGCCGCCCGCGCCGCACACGAGGTCGTCGGGACACTCGGTGTCGTTCTGGCAGGTCAAGGGGCAATCGGTCCCGTCGTCGAACGTGGTGTCCACAATGTCGGTGCACGCATCGTCGCAGTAACCGTCGTTGGACCACCCGCAGGGGTCGTCGCTGCCGCAGGTGCAGGCGTTGTACTGGAACGCGCTGCAGGCCCCGTCGCACACCCCCTCGGCGGCCACACACGCGGTGCCGTCGGCGTTGGGCGAGAACCCTTCGTCACAGGCACATTGGCCCTCGCCCACCGGGTGCGAGTTGGGCGGGCACTGCCCGGTGCTGCCACAGTCCGCCTCGTCGTCGAACGGGTCGCTCACCACGTCGGCGCAGCTGGCGTCGCAGTACCCGTCGCCGGACCACCCGCAGGGATCGTCGCTGCCGCAGGTGCACGCGTTGTATTGCAGCGCATCGCACGCCCCGTCGCACATCCCGGGGTCGCCATCACCGTCGCCGTCGCCGTCGCCGCCATCGCCGTCCCCATCCCCATCACCGCCGTCGCCGTCGCCGTCCCCGTCGCCGCCGTCCCCATCACCGTCGCCGTCCCCGCCGTCGCCGTCACCATCGCCGTCGCCGTCGCCGCCGTCCCCATCACCGTCGCCGTCCCCGCCGTCGCCGTCACCATCGCCGTCGCCGCCTTCGGCCGGCACGCACGTGTAGTTCTCGCTGTCGTCCGGGTCCTCCCAGGTGAAGCCGTCCTCGCACACGAGCTGGCCATCCCGATCCCGCGTGCAGTGGTTCTCCTCGAGGCACACCTCGTCTGCGTTGCCGTCGCTCCCGCCATCGCAGGCGCCACTGGACAACACCAAAAGCGCCCCACAGGACACCAACCACGTGCGAACCGCCAACTGCATGAATGCCTCCAACCTGTACGGTGATGTAGGCAACGGTACCACGGTGTAACCGCACTCTCCAAGGCTGGGCCGCAGCGCGACGCGTCAGGACCGGTCGGATCTCCTCCGGCACGCCCGCCGCGCGGTGCCGCGCATTTCCGCACCAAAATCAGGCCCGGGCCGCTAGCCGGATTTCGTGGCCGCCGGCCCACCGCGCTACACCCCGGCCAGGAGGTGACGATGGCGCGCGACAGCACCCTCGCGATCGAGACCCGCGGCCTGAGCAAACGCTACCGCGGACAAGGCGACGGGCCCCCCGCCCTCGACGCGCTCGACCTGGCCGTGCCCCGGGGCTGCGTCGTGGGGTTTCTCGGTCCCAACGGCGCGGGCAAGACGACCACCATCCGGTTGTTGCTCGACCTGCTGCGGCCGACGTCGGGCGCTTGCACCGTGCTCGGCACCGACGTGGCCCGCGCCCCGGCCCGGTGGCGGCAAAAGCTTGGGTACTTGGCGGGCGACTTTGCCGTGCCCGACCGGCTGCCCGTCGACGAGCTGTTGCGTTTTTTGGCCGACCTGCGCGGCGGGGTCGATCGCGCCCGCCTCGACGAGCTGTGCGAACGCCTGGGCGTGCACCGCAGCAAAACGGTGCACGCCCTGTCCAAGGGCAACAAACAGAAGGTGGGCTTGGTGCAGGCGTTCATGCACGAGCCCGAGCTGCTCATCCTCGACGAGCCCACGTCCGGGCTGGATCCGTTGCTGCAACATACGTTTCTCGATTTGGTCCGCGAGGCCAAGGCGCGGGGCCAGACGGTGTTCATGTCGTCGCACGTGCTGAGCGAGGTGCAGTCGGTGGCCGACCGCATCGCCATCGTGCGCCAGGGGCGTTTGGTCGAATACACCGACGTGGACAAGCTCGAGATCCTGCACACCCACAAGGTCTCGATCACCTTCGGCGCCCCCGTGCCCGACCACGCGTTCGCGGCGATCGAGGGCTTCGCGGTGTCCCGGCACACCCCCACGTCGGTGGAGGGCCTGCTCACCGGGCCCGCCGACGCCCTGATCAAAGCCGCGGCCGAGCATGAGGTGGTGCAGTTCCGCTCGCGCGAGCCTGACCTTGAAGAGGTCTTTCTCCGCCACTACAGCGACGTCGACCAGGAGGGGGCATGAGCCGCTATCCTCTGTTGTTCCAGACCGTGCGCGAGAACCGTCGTGGCTTTGTCGCCTGGGGCGCGATCCTCGCCGCCATCGCCGCCCTCTACACCGCGTTTTTCCGGCAGTACGCCGACAACCCCGACCTCGCCGCGTCCCTCACCCAGCTCCCGGAGTGGATGCAAAAGACCTTCAGCTTCCAGGACATGAGCGGCGCGGGCTGGCTCACCAGCACCACCTACGGGCTGGTGGTGCCCATCGCCACCGTGATCATGGCGGTCACGTTCGTGGGCCGGGTGCTGCCGGGGGACGAGGAGGCGGGCATCGTCGACCTCTACCTTGCCTATCCATTGAGCCGAACCCGGCTGGTGCTCGAGCGGTTTGGCGCGTTTGTGCTCCTCGCCTGCTTTACCAGTACCATTGTGGCGCTGGTGGTGGCGGGGTTCAACGTGGGCTTTGACATGGGGGTCGCCCCCGCGCACATCGCGGGCATGACGGTTGTGCTCGTGCTGCTGGCCACCGTGTACGGGGCGCTGACGTTGTTGGTGGGCTGTCTCACCGGCCGCCGGGGGCTGACCTCGGCGGTGGCGGGGGCGGCGGGGGCCGCGGGCTATATGTTCGATGCCTTGGGCAAACAGTTCGACGAGGCGTCGTTCCTTCGCACGATTTCACCCTTCTACCACTACATCGGTCCGCGCCCCCTCCACGAGGGCTTGGACCCGGGCCACACGGTGGTGCTGGCGGGCACCTCGGCCGTGCTCGTGCTGCTCGGCCTGTGGGCGTTCAACCGGCGCGACATCCAGCCCTAGCCGGGGGGCGCGCCGCCCCCTCTCCGCCCCGCGGCTACAGCGCATCGGCGTCGGGGGTGAGCAGGCCGTCGACGATGGCGTCGATCGCGGGCTTGGCCGTGGCCGTGCCCGAGGGCTGGAGGGCAAAGAACGAAAACGGCCCCCACGCCACCACCAGCTCGGGCGCGAACGGCCGCACCCCGTGTACGCCCGCGGTCACCCCCCAGGACACAAAGTCGCGCAACAGTTCGTACTGGCCGATCTCGTTCAGGGGATAGCCGGTGACCACGTTGTTCCACGTCGCGTACGGGCCGGCCTGGTCCGGTGGCCCCGACGGATAGCCCCACTCGGCCACGAAGGTGGGTTTGCCGAAGGTGGCGTGCAGCTGGGTCAAGGCCGCCTGGACGTTGGCCAGCTTGCCGTCGGGGTCGGTGCCCGCGCTCGGGTAGTACGAGATGCCGTACTCGTCGACGACAAAGCCCGCGGCTTCCAGTGTCGAATAGAACGCACCGGTGAACGCGGGGGTGATGAACGCCCCGCTCAGGTGGGTGCTCACCGGCGCGTTGGCATCACCCACCCCCAGGCGGATGCCCTCGGCCATGGCCTGCATGAGTTCGCCTTGGTGGGGCCACAGATTGGTGGATAGCCAGGCGATGCGGTCCACCTCGGGCATGGCCGCGAGCCCGATCCACGTCATTTGGCCGATGGCGGGGTTGACCGCGTCGGGGGGCTGGTACCAGCTGTCGTTCCCCTCTTCCCCGTCGCAGGGGTTTTCGTTGGTGCCCGCCACCAGGTCGATGGGGGGCACGGACAGCCCCGCGATGCCGAAGTCCACTTCATTGCCGATGTCCCACATGCGCACGTCGACGCCGGTGCTCGCGAACGCGGCGGAGATGAGGAAGGCATAGCCGCGGGCGGCGTCTTTCATCTGCTCCAATGTCAGTGTGTGCCATGGGCCGGGCGTGGTCAGCTCGGGGTAGTCCGAAAAATCCGGCGGGGTTTGGCAGGTGATTTCGCCGTAGGTGCGGAACAGGCCAAGCTCGATGTTCACCGGCAGGCCCATCGCCCCCGCGAGCTGCGCGTTCGCGATGCCGGTCTCCAGGCTGCGATCCACCCCCGCCCCCGGCGCGTCCTTGGTGGTCGAGACCCGGATGAAGATCTCATTGCCCCCGTGCCGTTCGAATAGGTCACTCAGACCCGCCGCATCGGTGGCGTCCGGCCCCTGGCCATCGCTGAATGTAAATGCATTGAGCATCGCCGGCGCCCACGGGCTGATGCTCAACGACGTCCGGTAGGGGGCCAGGCACACGGCACCGTCGCAGGTCCCGGTCAGACAATCGGCCCCGCCGCCACACATCTGCCCCTCGTCGCAGGGCGGGCACGAGCCGCCGCAGTTCAGGTCGGTTTCGTTGCCGTCGATCGCGCCGTTGGCGCACGTGTCGCCTGAAGAGGCGGCGTCGACCGCGCCGCCGTCCGCCGGTTCTGAACCGCCGCCGTCAGGCGGCCCGTCGCCGTCTCCATCTCCATCTCCATCTCCATCTCCATCTCCATCTCCATCTCCATCTCCATCGCCTGAAGAAGCGCCGTCGGTCACGCCACCGTCCACGGGTTCCGTGCCGCCGGGACACCCGGTGACCCCCAGCGACAAGCCCACCCACAACCACACAATCTCACGCGTCATGAATTCAACCTCCGCGCTATGGGCCCACCGCGGGTCGCGGGCGGAAAAGGATCCGCCCTGAAACAACCTAAAACATCGGGGTCGCGTCCTGACGAAAGGCCGCGGCCGGCCCTACGCGGCGGGGCGGGAGTCGATGGCGCTGTTCACCCGGTGCACCAAGCGGTGCAAGGTGCGCTCGACATCGTGGGCGTCGTTCACGTCGAGGTCCAACCACTGCCACGCCTTGGGCAACGCCGACCAGGCGAAGGCGGCGATGTTCATGCCAAACCACGAGCCCGCGGTCACAAAGCCGCGCACCAGCCGGCTGTCGGTGATGGTCGCGAAGGGAATGCCGCGCTCCTCGAACACCGCGCGCGGGCTGTTGCGCTGCACGCTGGACAACAAAAAGTCCGGTCCCGTGCCCCCGACGTACCGATCAAACGACTGGGTCTGCAGGTCGTGCAACCAGCGCTTGAAGTCCTCGTCGCCGAACGCTCCGCCGTCCCCGTAAAAGACGAAGGTCGTGCCCACGATGGTCCACCGGGTTTGTGCGATCCGGGCAGCCGCCATGCGCCACCTCCTGCCCACAGGGTAGGAGACGGCCCGGACCAGATACATTGCCGCCCCCGACTGCCTCAGAGCGGCACATCCCACAACCACCCCTGCGGGACCGCATGGTCGTCGACCGCGCCGGGGATGGAACGCGGGTCAGCCGCGGGGATCAAACTTTGTCTTGTCGCGCAGCTGCTCCCACAACGCGGTCACGTCGTCGTCGGGGTTGTCCGGCACCACGATCTGGAGGACGACGTGGAGATCCCCCGATTCGTTCTTGGTCTTGGGCAGGCCTTTGCCCCGAAGCCGCAGCGTCTTGCCCGACTGCGACCCGGCGGGGATGGTGAGCTTCACCTCGCCATCGAGGGTCGGGCACGTCACCTTGGCCCCGAGCACGGCCTCCCACGGCGCGATGGGCAAGGTGGTGCGCAGATCGTGGCCATCGAGCTGGAAGTCCGGGTGATCGGCCACGGTCACGCGCAGCAACACATCGCCGCGCTTGCCGCCGCCCATGCCGTGGCCGCCTTGGCCCTTGAGCCGAATCCGCTTCCCGGTGGTGGTGCCAGGCGGAATCTTCACGTCATATGTCTTGGTCTCGGTCCGGCGGCCCCCATCGGGTCCGCGGCCGGTGGACTGCAGCGTGATTTGCCGGGTCGCGCCTTTGTAGGCGTCGTACAGGCTGATCGTGATGTCCGCTTCGGTGTTCTGCCCGTCGCGGCCCTTGGGCTGGCCCTGGGGCCCAAAGGGATTCTCGCCAAAGGGAAAGCCCTGCGAGCTCCCGGGCTGCCCCCCGAAGAGCATCTCAAAAAAGTCCGAAAAGCCGCCGCCGGACACGGGGCCCTGCCGGCCCGGGCCGCGGCCCCCAAACGCGCTGTCAAAATCGAAATGTACGTTCTGCCAGGCGCCGCCCCCCGCCCCGGCCCCCGGGCGGAAGTCCTGGCCGTGGGAAAAGCCCGAGCCCAACGCGTCGTAGCGCTTGCGCTTCTCCTCATCGCCGAGCACCTGGTAGGCCTCATTGATCTCTTTGAACTTGTCTTCGGCCTTCGGATCTTTGTTGTGGTCTGGGTGAAATTTTTTCGAAAGCCGGCGGTAAGACTTCTTCACCTCCGCCGCGGATGCGGTCCGATCGACTTCCAACGTCTTGTAGTAGTCGTGGTACTGCATCCTCTCAGGTCCTCTCCCCAGCTTCAGCGATCCTTGAAACGCTCGTAAATTCGACGTCGTAGAGCCGCTTCAACGAACGCAAAATAACCCCGCTGTGATGGCCGTCAACCTGACGGTGTGCGGTTCGAGCGGGGTGGTTGGAGGGCGTCAAATGGCCAAAAAACCATCATCTTCGTCGTTTGTTGCCCAAAAATCACCCGGTCCGGGCTGCAAAAGACGCTTTCCGCGTTGACAAACATGGTCCTTTTGGACGAGGTTTGCGCCGCTTCACGCAAGGGAAGACCCCGAACCACCTTTTCTCTAAACAGGAGACTCAAACATGATCACTGCGATCGCTCTCGGGACGATGCTCTCGGTCAGCGCTTCCACCAGCGCCGATGCCCAGACCATCACTGTGAACTCCGCCCCCACCAAGGCCCCCGTCGTGACCCAAGTTGCTGACGAGGAGCTGGGCTTCATCGACATCTGGTTCCCGTTCATGCCGGACCCGCTGCTCGACCAAACCCCGCTCGAGCCCGAAGTCCAAGAAAACTTCTGGCTGCTCGCCATCGTGTCCGGCTTCGGCCCCTTCGGTACCTTCTGGGCCCCGATGGTCTTCCTCGACGGCGTTGAGCTGCACGAAGACTTCACCATCGAAGCTCTGATCGGCTGGGCGATTCACGTGCCGTTCTACTACTTCTTTGGTCTCGGGATTTACCTGAACATCATTCACGGCATCAACACCATCGACCGCAACATCAAAAAAGCCCGTGGCAAGCCGCCGGCGAAGTGGTCGCAAAACAACATCGACGCGCTCCCCGGCATGGAAAAAGCCGTGGCCACCGCTGCTTACTGAGCTCGGTTGCGTTGATTCGAAAAAGCCGCCCACCCGGGCGGCTTTTTCTTTTGTGGCGTCGTCCTTGAGCGCCCGCCGCGGGCGGCTTATACCCGGCGCGTGATTGCCTCGTTGGTTCTGACCGCTGTGCTCGCGTCTGCGCCCGCCGCTGGCGAGGCCGAAGCCCCGTCGGCCGAGACCGAGGAGCCGGGGTTTTTCGCCACCAACTGGCCCACCGCGCTGCCGAACGATCTGCACCCGGAAATCTATGACAAGCGGGTGTTCATCTGGGTGCTCGCCGGCGCGACCTGGCTCATCGGCGGGCACATCTGGGCGCCGGGCCTGGTGCTCACCGCCGAGGCCGGCGACGAGCACACCGACGAAGCGATCTGGGCCTGGCTGACCCAGCTGGCGCCGATTTGTCTGTGCGGCCCGTGCGGACCGATCTACGCGGTGTTCACCACGATGTGGTTCGCCCCCGTGCGCACCATCCGGCTGTACGACGCGTTCGTGAAAAAGGGCGAGCGCACGACCGCGGCCCCGGACGCGCCCCCCACCGCCCAGCGGCCGGTGGCGATCCGGTTTTAGACCCGTTTGCCGACATTTTCGCGCGCGCCGGGGGCCCAAACCTCGACTCGCCCGTAGGACGGGGAGAGCAACGCCCGCCACCGCTCACCCCGAGGAGTTCGCCATGTTTGCCCTTCCCTTGACCCTGGTGTTGTCCGCTGGCCTCGCCGGGGGCGCCACCGACGTCGCCAGCGCACAGCAGCGGGTCACCGCGCAGACCACCGCCACCGTCGGCACCCACGTGCGCGAGGCGGCCGCGTCACGCGCCACGACGCCACGGGTGGTGCTCACCGCCAGCGATGACGAGCGCGGCTTCATCGACAAGTACGTCCCGTTCATGATCGCCGACGAGCTCCATCCCGACGTCGACCAGAACCTCGTCGCGATGTACATCGTGTTCTTGCTGGCGGGTGAGTTCGCCGGGCCCCTGTGGATTCCCAAGCTCTTCGTCGACCTCGATCCCGGCCCCGACTACACCACCGAAGCCCTGATTTTGTGGATCAGCCACACCGCGGCCTTCGTGCTGAGCATCTTCCCGGGGTTTTACCTGTGCGGCACCGGCCTCATCGGTGCGCTCATCTGGGCCCTGTATTTGAACCCCGTGGCCTACATCAACTCATTCAACCACCACGTCATCGTCGAGAACGGCATGGGCGGCAAGAACAGAAAGAAGAAGTCCAAAAAGCGCAAGGGTCGACGCGGCGCGATGTTGTCGTTGCCGGCGATGCCACAGCTGGCGACGAGCACCGCCGCCGCCTACTGATTCGTGCTTTCTCTGCTCCACCGAACACGCTAACAGCCCCCCATCTGACATGGAGGGCTGTTGTGTTGACTCATCTTTTGCTGACTGTTGCGTTGTCTGGTCCTGCCCCGGCGATGACGATGTCCCCACACGCGGGCATGAGCCAGGAACAAAGCGCTCACCTCGCCGACGGCGTGTCGGACATCGTGGCCACGGAGTCGCGCGCGACCACGCAACAAAAGCGCGTCGTCCAGGTGGCCAAGGACGGTGACCGTGACTTCATCGCGACCTACTTCCCGTTCACCCTGCCCGACAACCTGCACCCCGCGCTCGAGGAAGACCTGGTCGTGCTGTGGTTGGTGCACGCCATCCTCGGCTGGGCCGCCGGCCCCCTCTGGATTCCGTCGGCCATCGCCAAGGTGGACACCGGGGACGACTACCAGACCGAAGCGATCATCAACTGGCTCATCCACACCATTCCGTTGGTGGCCAACGCCATCGCCTACGTGCCCATCGTGGGTTGGGCGATCTTCGTGTTGAACTGCGTGCAGTACTTCTACCTGTACCCAGTGGCGACGTTCAGCCAGGTGACCTACCACGCCACCGGCGGTGGCGGCGGCAAACGCAAGCGCAAGAAGTCCGCGCTCAAGGACCTGCCCGGCATGCCCAGCTTCGCCCAAGCGAACGTGCCCGCGGCGGGCCACGCCTACTGAGCGACGACGCCCGCGGCGCACGCCGCCCGGGCATTGGATCAAACGCGGCCGGCCCCGGCCGCGTTTTCCTTTTGGGGGCCCAGTCGTGGTAACTACGAGGCGTGATGGGGCGCGGTTTGTCGTTGATTTGCCTGGGCTTGGCGCTGGTCGGGCCCGCTTCGGGCCGTGCCCAAGACGCTGACGGCGCCGGCGCGCCCGCTCCCGCCGACCCCGCGCCCGCCCCCGCCGACCCCGCGCCCGCGGCGGACCCCGAGCCCGCCGAAGCCCCCAAAGCCCTCCCCAGCCTGCTCATCCTCCCCATCCGCCCCGCCGCCGGGGTCGAAGAGGACACCACCAAGATCCTGGACGACCTCGCCGCCGTGCACATGGAAAAGCACAAAGACCACCTCGACGTCACCGCCTACGACGACGTCAAACAGGTGCTCGACCTGCAAGGGGAAAAACACGGGCTCGGCTGCGACGAGGCGAGCTGCCTCGCCGACCTCGCCGGGGCCCTTGGCGCGCGCTACATCGTGACCGGGCGGCTGGGCAAGCTTGGCAGCAATTACATTTTGACAATGTCCCTGTTTGACTCGGACGAGGCCGACAGTGTGGCCCGGGGCAAAGCCAGCGCCGACGACCTCGGCAGAATCGGCGACAAGATCCCGGCCATCCTCGACCAGCTCGTGGGGCCGCTGGGCGTGGTCACCGCTGCGCCCCCCGCCACCACCGAGCCGGTGAGCACGCCCCCCGCCCAGGCAGAGACGCCCCCCGCCGAGGCCGATCCCCCGGCGTCGAAAAGACCGCGCCCCGCGCCCCTGCCCCCGCCCGACCCCCCCACCGAGGGCGGGTTCAACTGGTTGGCGATCGGAGGCGGGGCCGCCGGCCTCTGTGCGGGTTGCGGCCTGATGGCGGCCGGCACCTGCTTCGACCTCACCAACTGGGGGTGCAGCGGCTGCCTGCCCGGCGCGGCCGGGGGCAACGGCGCGCTCGACGCCATGGACTTCATCGGGCCCGGCATCTGTGCGGTCGGGCTGGTGCCCTGCGTGGCCGGCCTCGGCGCGCTCGGCTTTTCCTATTCGCCCGGCGAGGAGCCAGCGCCCCGGCGCGAACGCGATCGAGACCGCCGAGACGACGAGGAGGCGGTGCGATGATGCGCCTGGTCATCGTCACCACAATGCTGTTGCTCTGTGCCCTGGGGGGCACGGTGGCGTGCAGCATCCTCGATGGGGTGGGGTTGATTCACACCGACGGTGGGTTCGTCCCCTGCAACATCGCGACCCACCAAGAGGCGGTGGACCAAGACGGCATCTCGCGCTGCTGTGTGATCGACAACGCGGTGGATTCGTTGGCCGCGGGGGAGACGACGTCCTGCGATGCCGCGTCCTGCCTGGTGTTGTCCACCGGCCTCGACGCGGTGCGGGTGCAGTGCTGTGACGTCGCCGACGAGCAGCCCTACAAGCAGGACGCCACCGACAGCGAAGGCCACTGCTGCGAGCCCCTCGACGCGGTCAGCGCGGAATGCCGCGACGAAGGGACCTGCGTGCTCCGCGACACCAACACGGTGGACTGCTGATGGGCCTGCCCCGCGGTCCCTGGCCGTGGCTCGTCGTCGTCGCCGCGCTGGGGACCAGCCCGGTCGCGGCCCAAGCAGACGCGGGGCCCGAAGACGCGGGGCCCGAAGAAGCGGGGCCCGAAGAAGCGCCCCCTGAAGAAGCGCCCTCTGAAGAAGCGGGGCCCGAAGCAGCGGCCCCCGAAGCAGCGCCCCCCGCAGAAACGCCCGCGCCCCCCGAGACCGCGCCGGCGCCGCCCCCCCCCGCGCCGCGGCCCCCCGCGGGCAAGCCGGCGGTGTTGGTGCTCAACGTGCAGCCAGCGGCCGGTGTCACCGTCGACACCACCCGGCTGTTGGACGACCTGGTGGCCGTGCACATGGACACCAAGGAGGCGCGGTTGGACGTCACCGCCTACAACGACGTCAAGCAGATGCTCGACCTCGAGGGGGAGAAGCAACAGGCCGGCTGCGACCAAGCCGCTTGCCTCAGTGACATTGCGGGGGCGATGGGCGCCCAGTACGTGATCAGCGGCCGGCTGGGCAAGCTCGGCACCCGCTACCTGTTGACGTTCACGCTGTTCGATTCCACCGCCGCCGACAACCTCGCCCGGGTCAACGTCAACGTCGACTCCCTCGACGAACTCACCACCCGCATCCCCCCCGCCCTCGACGAGCTGGTGGGGGCCATCCCCGTCGACGGGGCCGTCGCCCCCGCCCCGGTCCCCGCCGCCGACCCGGTCGACGACGGAGAAGCGAACTTCTGGGCCATCGGAACCTCGGGTGGTCTCGCCGCCTGCGGGGGCTTGCTCATGGCCGGCGGGGTGGGGTTTGACCTCATCAACTACTGGGGCGCGGTCGCCGACCCCAACAACCTGCGCGGGGCCAACGGCACCTTCGATCCCCAGGACGTCGTCGGGCCGCTGGCCTGCGGGTGCGGGGGGCTTGTGGTGTTGAGCGGGCTCGCGTTGTTCCCGCTGTGGACCTCAGAGGGCGACGCCCAGACCGGGGACACCGAATGAACACCTGTCGCGTCCTGTGGCTGCTGGCCTTGGCCCCGTTGTGCGGGTGCGGTCTGGCCGATGCCTTCTGGATGAGCCCGTTGCCCTTCGGCGTCGCCGTGGTGGCCTGCGAGGACGGCGTCGCCGAGCTCGCCTACGAGATCGACGAAGGCGAGTATTACTGTTGCTTCTACGGAAACGATGACGGTCAGCTCGCGGTGGCCAACGCATACAGCTGCGCCTCCCCCGGGGGCATCGACCGCGAGTGCGTCATTCAGGGCATCGTCGACGACGAAGCCCAGATTCAATGCTGCGCCGAGAACGAAACCACGCGATACGACGACGAAGCCGACGTGGAGCGATGCTGCAACCAAGACAGCGTCGACGGGGTGGTGGAGTGTCGCGACGAAGGGGGCTGCCGCTACGACCCCGACACCGAAAACGCTGTGTGTTGTCCCGAGGGCGAGGCGCGGTTGGTGGTCACCGACGTGGTGGTGGGCGGGGATGACCAGACCGAAGTCCAATGCTGCCAACAAGGGGGCGTCACCGCGTACAGCTGCGACGGCGATCCGTGCGTCCTGAACGACGGCAACATCATCTGCGGTCCCCAATGACCCTGCGCGTGCTCATCACCGGCGGGTCCCGCGGCATCGGACGCGCCCTCGTCACCGGGTTCCAACAAGCCGGGCACACCGTCGCCACCTGCGCCACCACCCGGGAGGGCGCAGAGCGCTCTTTGGCCACCTACGCCGCCGCCTGTGACGTCACCGACCCCGACCAGGTGCAGGCCTTCGTCGACGACGCGGCCCGGGCCCTGGGCGGCCTCGACGTGGTCGTCAACAACGCGGGGGTGGCCGGGGCCGACCCCGACGAGCCCGGCGCCCGGCGCGCCCATTTTGCCCGGCTCATCGACACCAACCTGTACGGCACCGTGCACGTCACCGAGGCCGCCCTCGCCCACCTGCCGGACCAGGGCCGCGTCATCCAGATCGCCTCCGTGCTCGCCCTGCGCGGGGTCCCGGACCAGACCGCCTACTGCGCGGCCAAACACGCGGTGCTCGGCTATACCCGGGCATTGGCATTGCGTCTGGCCCCGCGCGGCATCACCGCCAATGTCATTTGTCCCGGCTGGGTCGACACCGACATGGCCCACGATCGGGCCGCGCAGATGGGGGTCAGCCCCGCCGACCTCGCCGCCACCGTGCCCCTGGGGCGCATGGCCACCGGACAAGACGTGACCGGCTTGGCGCTGTTTTTGGCCTCAAGCGCGGGGGCGCACATCACCGGCCAAGCCTGGGCCGTCGACGGGGGGGCCACGGCATGAGCGCGTCGGGCCTGGCCACCATCGATGTGGTCATCATTGTGCTGTACGTGCTGTTCGCGTTGGTGATCGGCTCGCTCTTCTTTAAGCAGGCGAGCGAAGGGGTCACGGGCTTTTTTGTCGGCGACCGCAAGCTGCCCTGGTGGATCACGGGCACGTCCATCGTGGCCACCACCTTCGCGGCCGACACCCCCCTGGCGGTGGCGGGCATCGTCGCCGCCGACGGCATCAGCGGCAACTGGATCTGGTGGTGCTGGGCCATCGCCCACGTGTCCGCGACCTTCTTCTTCGCCAAGCTGTGGCGCCGCAGCGGCGTCATCACCGACGCCGAGATCACCGAGCTGCGCTACGCCGGGCGCCCCGCCGCCGGGCTGCGCGCGTTCAAGGCCATCTACTTCGGCATCTTCATCAACTGCCTGACCATGGCCTGGGTCATCGCGGCCATGGTCAAGCTGTCCATCGCGTTTTTCCCCGGGGTCGAACCCTCGACCGTCATCACCCTCTGCATCCTCGTGTCCGTGGCCTACACCACCCTCGGCGGGTTCCGCGGGGTGGTCATCACCGACGTGGTGCAGTTCGCCATGGGCATGGTCGGCTCGGTGATCGTGGCCTGGCTCGCGGTCGACGCCCTCGGGGGCATCGGCGAGCCCGGCCAGGCCGCGGGGCTCATCGGCCGGCTCGACGCGGTGGCGAAAGAGACCGGCACCCAGCTCGGCGACATCCTCGACTTCATGCCCCGCGCCGACCACCCCACCATCCCGCTGGTGTACTTCGTGGTGCTGCTCGTGGCCGGGTGGTGGCGGTACGCGGAGGGCAGCGGCTACGTCGTGCAACGCTTGGCCGCCTCGAAGAACGAAGCCCACGCCCAAGCCGCGAGCCTGTGGTTCTCGGTGGCGCACAACGCCCTGCGCCCCTGGCCCTGGATCCTGGTCGGGCTCTGCGGCTTGGTGGTCTACCCCAAGATCGCCACCGAGGATGCGCTCACCCAATCTGTGGTCGTGCAGACCACCGCGGGTGACGTGCCGGTGACGCTCACCTTCGCTCCCCTGGAGCTGTCCCAAGAGAACACCATCACCGCCGCCGGCGTGCCGTTCACCTCGTGCGCGGCCACCCTCGATGGCACCCCCGTCGACTGTGCGGTGCAAAGCGGCACCCTCACCATCACCGTGCCCCCGTGGCCCGACGGGGGCGTGCGGCAGCTGGGCGTCGCCGCCGACGCAGGCCCGCCCACCACCATCGATGTGCCGCTGGTGCTCAAGGACCGCGAGCTTGCCTATCCATTGTTGATGAAGCGCGTGTTGCCCGCGGGCTTGCTCGGCCTGGTCATCGCCAGCCTGCTCGCCGCGTTCATGAGCACCATCGACACCCACACCAACTGGGGCGCGTCCTATCTCGTCACCGACGTGTACCGGCGCTTTTTCGCCCCCGAGAAAAGCGAAGCCCACTACGTCTGGGTCTCGCGCGCCTGCATCGTGCTCATGGCCGTGCTCGCCGGGGTCACGGCCACGTTCATCGGCAACATCGCCTCGGTGTGGCGCTTCATCGTGACCCTCGGCGCGGGCCTTGGGTCGGTGAGCGCGGCCCGGTGGTACTGGCACCGCGTGACCCCCCACGCCGAGTTCGGCGCGCTGGGCGTCACCACCCTCACCGCGGTGGGGCTCGAATTGTTCTGTACGGAAAAACTCTTCGGGATGGACAACCAACTGTTCGTCGTCGCCGTGCCCGCGTGGGTCAAGATCCTCATCGTGGCCGGCGCGTCCCTCGCGGTCTGGATCCCGGTGGCGCTGTTCGGTCCGCAAAATCCCGACGCGACCGTGCGCGCGTTCGCGGCCCGGGTGCGTCCGCCCGGCCCCGGCTGGCGCGGGCTGCGCCCCGATGGGCCCACCGACGACGACGACGCGCTCGGCCCCAAGGTGCTGCGCTTTTTCGTGGGGGTCGCGGTGGTGTTCGGGGTCTTGTTCGGCACCGGCGAAATGTTGCTGGGGGACGCGCTCACAGGCGTGGTCCCGCTCGGCGTCGCGGTGGCCGGCTTTGTGTGGCTGTTGCGCTCTGGGGGCACCGACGGCGTGGACCTCGACGACGACCGGCCTCTTCACGGCCAGGGCGCGACCGACTCCCCCGTGGCCATCCCCGCGGGCGACGACGACCCCGGCCCGGGCTGAGGGTGTACACCGACGCGCTCTGTCACCTGGAAGACCCGCGCGCGGGCGATGTCGCGCGCGCGCTCGACGCGGCCGCGGCCGCCGACGTACACGCCCTGCTCTGGGCCGAGGCAGACCCCTTGCGCGCGCGCCCCCCGCCCGCCCCCCCGGCGGGCCTGCGCGTACACATCGCGCGGGGTCTGCACCCCGGGTTCATCCAGGGCGACGGCCGGGCCCAACTCGACGCGGTGGTGCGCGCCCTCGACGCCGGCGCGCGCGCGGTGGGCGAAATCGGGCTCGATGCCCGCGAGGGGCTCGCCCCCCTGTCCGTGCAGTTGCACTGTGTCGCGGCCCAGCTCGACGAGGCCGGGGCCCGGGACCTGCCGGTGGTGCTGCACGTGGTGCGCGCCCACGAACAGATGCTCGCCCTGCTGCACGACCGCGCCCCGGTGCGCGGCCTGGTGCACGGCTTTCGCAAGAGCGAAGCGCTGGCCCGGCGCTACCTCGACGCGGGCCTGGCGGTGAGCTTCGGCCTGCCCTTGGCCCATCCCGGCGCTGACCGTTTGCGCCAGGTGGCCGCGGCCTTGCCCAAAAACCGCGTGCTCACCGAGACCGACACGCCCGAACCGCACGCGGGGCACGCGAGCTCGCCGGCCCAGGTCCGGGCGGTGACCGACGCGCTGGCCGCGGCCCGGGGCACGCCGGTGGACGAGACCGCGGCGGCGGTGGCCGCGGCCTTTGACGCGGTTTTGGGCGTGTAGCCCCGCGCCCCCCGCGCCGCGAACCCCCGTGCACAACCGGACCGGACTGCTACGCTGAGCCGGCACAAGGATCGGCCATGGCTTCTGATTTGCTCCAGCTCACGACCTATGACGCGCCCGCCCGCGCCCCCCTCCCCGCCCCCCCGGCGGCCCCCGACGCGGCCGTCCCGATGGACGCGGACCGCGAGTACAAGCTGCACCGGCAGTTCGACCGGCTCGGCCGCCTGTACGGCGACGAGGCGGTGCGCATCCTGATGTCCACCCGCGCGGCGGTGTTCGGCCTCGGCGGGGTCGGCAGCTTCGCGGCCGAGGGCCTGGCCCGCTCGGCGGTGGGCCGGTTGATGCTCGTCGACTTCGACGAGGTCTGCGTCACCAACACCAACCGGCAGCTGCAAGCGCTGCGCGGCACCGTGGGCAAACCAAAAGCCGACCTGCTGCGGGACCGCATCCGGCTCATCAACTCCGAGGCCCGGGTCGAGTCCGCGCGCGCGTTTTACAACCACTCGACGTCGGACACGTTGCTCGCCTGCCCGTTCGACGGCCCCACCGACCAATACGACGTCGTGGTGGACTGCATCGACCACGTGGCGAGCAAAGCCCACCTCATCGCCACCGCCAAGGCCCGCGGCATTCTCACCATCTCCTCGATGGGGGCCGCGGGCAAACTCGACCCCACCCGCATTCGCATCGCCGACCTCGCCGACACCCACGGCGATCCCCTCGCCCGCGAGATTCGGCGCATCCTCCGCAAGGAATACGGCTTTCCCCAAAAGGGTCCGATGGGGGTCATCGCGGTGTTCTCCGACGAGCCCCGCGCCTGGCCGCGCGCCTTGTCCTACGACAAGGGCGAAGGCTTCAAATGTGTCTGCCCCCACAAAAACCCCGCCCACATGTGCGATGCCCGTCAGCTCATCGACGGCACCGCGGTGTTCGTCACCGGCGCGTTCGGCCTCGCCCTGTCCGCCGCGGTGGTGAACACCCTCACTGAAGACGCCCGACAGCTCGCCCCCGCGGGCCAAAGCCGCCTCGGGCACACCCCCAAGGAGTCGGCGTGAGCCACGAGAACATCCAGACCGCCCGCGACGGTGGCGTCCTCACCGTCACCATCGATCGGCCAGAACGCAAAAATGCCCTCACCGGCGCGATGTACACCGCGCTCACCGAGGCGCTCCACGAGGCCGAGAACAACCCCGAGATCCGCGTCACCGTGGTCGAGGGCAACGGCGGCCTGTTCACGTCCGGCAATGACATTGCGGACTTCATGAGCACGCCCCCCGCGGGCCCGGACTCGCCGGTGCTGGTGTTCTTGCTCGCCCTCATCGACGCCAAAAAGCCCCTCGTGGGCAAGGTGCGGGGCCCCGCCATCGGCATCGGCACCACCATGTTGCTGCACATGGACCTCTGCTACGCCGACGAGACCGCGCGGTTCCAGATGCCGTTTGTGCCCCTCGGGCTTTGCCCCGAAGGGGCCTCGAGCCTGTTGCTGCCCCGGGCCATGGGCTTTGCCCAGGCCACCGACCTGCTCATGTTCGGCGAGAAATTCGACGCGGACACCGCGGTGGCCCGCGGGGTCATCACCGAGAAGGTCTCGTCGTCAGAGCTCGACGCTCGCGTGCAAGAACGCGCGAACAAGATCGCGTCCCTGGCCCCCGCGTCGGTGCGCGCCACCAAAGAGCTGCTCCGCGGCCCCCTGCGCGAACGCACCCGCGAGGTGCTGCTGCAGGAGGGCGCGATGTTCATCGAGCGCGTCACGTCCGAGGAAGCCGCGGAAGCGTTCGGCGCGTTTTTCGAAAAACGCGCGCCCGACTTTTCCCGCTTCAGCTGACCGCCCAACGACGGCCAACGGAAGCGAGCCCGCGCTCATTTACATTGGCAAGGCGGCGCGGGTTGGGTGACCGCCTTCTTGCGCTGGAAAATGCGCACCTCGCAGCGCACCGACTGGGTCGGCGGGGCTTTGAAGTTCACCTTGCAGGTGCAGCTCGAAGCGATCTCTTGGGCGATCTGGCAGCTTCCGTTGCCCTCGACCTGCTGGATGGTGCAGTCGACATACTCATAGCCCGGTTTGCAGCTCCCGCCGTAGTTCAGGGTCTCGTTTTCGTTCTTGAACAAGTTGGGCCCGACCCCGCCGGTCACGAGGCTGGTCTGCTCCGCGGGCCCGGGCGGGGTGGTCACCGACGTCGGACAGTTGCGGTCCACCAGCGAGATGCTCGACACCACCGCGCTGGTGCCGCCGACTTGGGCGGTGAGCTCGATGCGCCGCGGCCCCGGCTTGTTGCAGATGAACGAGTCGATGGTGCTGCCAGACCCGACGGGCACGGTCATGTTGTAGTGCGAGGGATAGGTCAGGTAGTTGGTGAGGTCGGTGGCCGCCCCGGTGCCGTCGTGGAACCGCAGCGTCACGCTTCCCGGCGTGAAGTTGTAGCCAAAAAACTCGACCGCGTGCGGCCGCTCGTCCATGGCCACCACGTTCGGAATGGTATTGCACACCCAGGCCCGCCGCGGCGGAATGGTCTGTCCGGTGAGCTTGGCCAACAGCGCGTTCAGTTCTTCCACCACGCGGTCGCGCAAGAAGTCGACGGTGCATTTCACCTCGAGCGACGTGGCGGAAATCGCCCGCTGGGTGATGGCGTTAACATCGTTGCGGATGATCGAGCTCGCGTCGTCGGCGATGCTGGCCTCCAGGTCGCGCAGCGCCTGCTGCCACCCCACGCTCTGGTTTTGGATCGCGTCGCGGGTGGACTCGATCTGTTGCACCACGGTGTCGGCGATGGACGGCCCGGTGGTACCCGGCACGGCCCCGCTGCCGGTGCAGGCGACGACGACCAGCGCGGCGGCGGACAAGAGGATGGCGACGATGATGGACTTGTTCATGTTTTCCCCCCTGTGAACGGGGCGTGAGTCGCACGACCAGCGATCGCTGTCCACTTTTTCCCGCGACGATGTGAGCACACGCAACGTCACCGCGGGTTGACGACGTACCGGCCGGCTTCGTCGATGCGATAACCGAACAGCCGCCGGTTATGCTCGAACGCGTCGTGCCCGGCCTTGAGCTGTTCCCACAGCCGCACATGCGCGGCCAGGTCGGGGCGCGTGCGGATCAGCCCCGCGAGCGATGCATCGTCGAGGCGCGCGGGAAAGATGTGCACGTGGGTCTTGGCCCCGTGCTTTTGGCGCGCGTCCCAGGCGGCCACGAAGACCTCTTCGATGGGTTCGTCCTGGAGGGGCAAACAACCGATGGTCACGCAGTCGCCGTGCACAAAGATGTTCCCGCCCAATGGCTTTGTGTGCAACTGGCGGCCGATGATGCGGTCCGCGCGGTTGGGGTAGTTGATGCCCAGAGATAGGTGATAGCTGGACCACTTGTTGTAGCGGTCGACCTCGTAAAAGCCCTCCGGCACCTGCAGGTCGCCTTGGCGGCGTTTGGGGCCGAGGTCGCCGGACGCGGCGCAGATGGGATAGGTCTTGATCTTGGTGAGCGCGCCCGCCGGGTCGGCCCCGGCCCAGAGCTCGAGCTCGCCCTCGGCCTTGAACGCCCGCAGCAACAGAACCCGCGGGGGATAGGCGACCCCGCGATCGGTGAAGAGCCGGGGGAGGTCGTCGCCCATCCGGGCCCGGGCCGCGTCGATGCGGTCTGCTGCCGCCGCGGGCGCGGCGCCGGCGGACAGGACGAGGGCGATGAGGAGAAAAAGACGTGTGTTTCTTGGGGGCTGGCCGGCCATGTGGGTGTGAACGGCGCCGGGGCCAAAAAGTTCCGGTCGCGACGACCGCCGGCCTCGAAAAAGCAGCCCGGACCAGGTATCGGCAGGCCATGAAATCACCAGACGTGATCGACAAGGCCTCTCTCGAACAGACCGCGGTCAAGTTGCGCCGCGACATCCTGACCATGCTCGAAAAAGCGGGCAGCGGTCACCCGGGGGGGTCGCTGTCCGCCATCGACATCATCCTCACGCTCTACTCGGGCGAGATGCGCTACGACCCCAAAGAGCCGCGAGCGGAGATGCGCGACCGGTTCGTGTTGTCCAAGGGCCACGGCGTGCCCGCTCTCTACGCGGTGATGGCGGACAAGGGCTTTTTCCCTCGTGAAGACCTGCTCACCCTGCGCGAGCTCGGGTCCAAGCTGCAAGGCCACCCCGCCAACGCGCTGTTGCCCGGCATCGAAGCGTCGACGGGCTCGCTCGGCCAAGGCCTCTCGGTGGCGCAAGGCATCGCGCTCGCGGCCCAGCTCAAAGGGAGCAAACAAGACCCCGCCTGGCGGGTGTATTGCCTGTGCGGCGACGGCGAAGTGCAAGAGGGCCAAATCTGGGAAGTGGCATTGTCCGCCCCGCACCTCGGCGCGCACAACCTCACCGCGATCATCGACTCGAACAAGGCCCAGATCGATGGCCTGGTCGAGGACGTGATGCCGCTGGGCGCGCTGGTCGAGAAGTTCGCCCAGTTCGGCTGGCACACCCAACGCATCGACGGACACGACATCGACGCCATCCGCCAAGCTTTGAAAGCGGCCCGCGACGAGACCACGCGTCCGTCGGTGATCGTGGCCGACACCATCAAAGGCAAGGGCGTGTCCTTTATGGAGTCCGACATCGTCGGCTGGCACGGCAAGACCCCCAACCGCGAAGAACTCGAAAAAGCCCTCCAGGAGTTGCCGTCATGAGCGCGCGTTTGATGATCCCCAGCGACGTGGCCCCCGCCGCCACCCGCAAGGCGTTCGGTTCGGCCCTGCAAAAGCTCGGCGCCACCGACGACAAAATCGTGGTGCTCGACGCGGACCTCTCGAAGAGCACCATGTCGATGCACTTCGCCAAAGAGTTCCCCGACCGCTTCTACGAGATGGGCATTCAAGAGGCGAACATGATCGGCACCGCCGCCGGTCTCGCCCTCTCCGGCTACACCCCATTTTGTTGTTCGTTCGCGTGTTTTCTCACCGGGCGCTTCGACCAGATCAAGATGAGCGTGGCCTACTCCGAAGCGCGCGTGCGCCTGATCGGCACCCACGCCGGGGTCGGCATCGGCCCCGACGGCTATTCACAGCAAGGCCTCGAAGACCTCGCCACCATGCGAAGCCTGCCCGGCATGCTCGTGCTCCAACCCGGCGACGACCTCGAGGCCGCGCAAATGGTCGAGCACCTCGCCACCGACCCGCGGCCGGCCTACATGCGGCTCACCCGGCAGAACGTGGCCCGGGTGCACGACGACAATTACAAGTTCAAGCCCGGCGTGTTCCCGCAGCTCATCGGGGGCGACGACATCGCGATCTTCGCCACCGGGGGCACCGTGGGCTACGCGGTCGACGCCGCGCTGCGCTTGCACGACGCCGGGGTCAAAGCCCGGGTGTACAACGCGTCCTCGATCAAACCCGTGGACGAAAAGGCCATCGTGGAGGCCGCGCAACAAACCAAAGGCCTGCTCACCGTCGAGGACCACAACGTGCTCGGCGGCCTCGGCGGGGCCGTGACCGAGGTGGTCACGGAAAAACACCCCGCGCGGGTGCTCCGCCACGGGGTGCACGACGTGTTCGGCGAGTCGGGCAGCCCCGAGGACCTGTACAAACACCACAAGCTCGACGCCGACGGCATCTTCGACGTCGCGCAAGGGTTCTACAAGTCGCTCACCGCATGAGCGACATCGAGGTGCGCCTGATCCCCGTCGAGCGGGCGCATCTCGAGGTCCTGTTCGAACACGAACAGGAACGCGCCGGCCACGACATGGCCGCCTTCACCCGGACCCGCGACCCGCGGGACCGGGTTTCGTTTTTCCGGCACTGGGACGACATCCTGGGCAATCCCGACGTCACCGCGCGGGCGGTGTGTGCCGGCGACGACGTGGTCGGCTACCTCGTGCGGTTTGTGCGGATGGGAGACCCCGAGTTGGCGTACCGGTTGGGGCGCGCCCACTGGGGCCGCGGCTTCGCCACCGCCGCGGTGGCGGCGTTTTTGGGCGAATGGACCGAGCGGCCGCTGTTCGCCCGGGTCGCGGCCGACAACCCGGCCTCGCGCCGGGTGCTCGAGAAAAACGGGTTCGTGGTGTTTGCCCACGAACGCACCTACGCCGAAGCCCGGGCCGACGAGATCGACGAGCTGTTGCTCCGGCTCGACCCGGCCTAGCCCGGTTCCGCTCGCCCCGGCACGTTGGTAGGCTCGGCCGGTGACGGGCGGGCGAGCACTGGGGCTGGTGGTGTGGGCATGGGCGGGCGTGGCCGCCGCCCAGCTGGAGAACGCGCAGACCGCGCCGCCCCCCGACGCCACGGACACGTCACCCCAAGCCCACCTGGTGCGCGGGCATGCCTTCATGGACGACCTCGAGTACCTGAGCGCGGCCCAGGAGTTCTCGTTGGTCACCACCCACCCAGACGCGTCCGAGGCCGAGAAGCAGGACGCCCGGCTGCACGCGGGCATCGCGCACCGCTACATGGGCAACGACGTCGACGCGCGGCTGTTCTTTATGGCTGTGCTCAAGCGCAACCCCCAAGCCCAGCTCCCGCCCGGCGACCACCCCCCCAAGTTGGTCACGTTCTTCGAGCTCGTGCGCGAGGAGGCCACCGCCCAGGCCCCGCCCACGCTCGCGCCCCGCCCCGCGGCGTTGCCGCCCCCCGACCCCGCCCCGTCGCGGCGCGAACAGCGGGCCCGGGCCCGGCGCAACCGAGAAGGCGAGGACGACGGGGGTTTGAATCCATGGGCATTGGCCGCGTCGGGGGCCGGGGGTTGCGGCGGGTTGAGCCTCATGGCCTGCGGCACCGGTCTCGACGGCTGCATCTTTGTGTCCGGCCTCGGCGGAGGTGGTGACGCCCACCTGCAGCCCGCGGACCTGGCCGGTCCCGCCATGTGCGCGCTGGGGGTGGTGGGCGTGGCGGTGGCGCTCGGCTTGGCACCATTTTGGACGTCTGGCCCAGAAGAGGGCCCCGCCGAGGAGGCGTCGCCGTGAAGCGCGCGCTGCTCTTGGCCTGGGGATTGGCGCTGCTGCCAGGGTGCAACCTCGCCGGCGCGCTGGGCTTGGGCCCGGTGCTGCGCTGTGAGACCACGGACGATTGCAACAACGTGTGGCAGACCAACCGCGCGTGCATCGACGGGGAGTGCATCGATGTGGCCAACACCGGCTGTGCGTGGGGCAACCGGTGCATCACCAATGGCGCGTGCTGCACCGACGACGTGGGCAGCGGGCTTCTCTGCGACGACCACGAGTGGGTTGTCGTCGATGACCCGGCGACTTGCCCGGGGCGGCGCGACGGCGGATCCGCGACCGACGGCGGCGCCACGACCGACGCCGGCCCCGGGCGCGATGCCGGCGTGGGCCCCGACGCCAACGACCCCGCCGATGCCGGGGACGCGGGCGACGACCTCGACGCGGGGCGGCCAGACGTGGCCGGCGACCTCGACGCCGGGGACGCGGACGTGATCGGCGACCTCGACGCCGCCGCGCCCGACGTGCTTGTGCCCCCCGCCTGCACCACGCTCACCCTTGATGGGCGCGCCGTGGCCGCCTGTCCGGGACCGGTCGACTTCGCCACCGCCCAGACCGATTGCCAACAGGCCGGGCTCGACCTTCTCGTCGTGCCCGACCACGAAAGCTACCGGGCTCTGCTCGAGACCGCCGCGGTCCAACAAGCCTGGATCGGCCTGCGCCGCGAGGGCGCTCCCGACGCCGCCTTCGCCTGGGTCGACGGCACCCCGGCCAACTTTCTGATGTGGAACCCCGGCCAGCCCGACATGACGACCCTCTCCGCCTGCGCGGTCTACAACCCCGAAGACGGGCTCGGCTTTTCGGATCGAGACTGCGGAGCCGCTTACCCCTATTTCTGCGCCGCGCCCAACCACCCGGTCCAGACCGTGGGCACGTTCACCGACCCATCCCCCGCGTTGTTTCCGCAGGGTTGTCAGATCGTCGACGCCGCCTTCGGCCGGGCCTACGCCTACTGCACCACCGGGGTCACCGCGGGCCAAGCCGCCGCCACCTGCAGCGCCGCCGAGGGCCAACTCGTGGAGCTGCGCAGCGCGGCCGAAGGCCAGTTCTTCGTCGACCAGTTGCCGGGCATCAACAACGTGTTCATCGCCCTCAGCGACGTGGGCGGCGGATCGTTTGTGTGGCCGGACGGCACCTTGCTCGGGACCTACGCGCCCTGGGGGGTGGGCGAACCCGACATCGAAAGCGGCCAGGCCTGTGTGGTCGCCGCCCTCAACAACGAACGCTGGAGCACAGACGACTGTGACCTGCCCGAGGCGTTTGTGTGCGAGTCGCGGTTTGTTCCCGACTGAGCTTGGTCACAGAATCTTGCTGTAGCGGTCCTTCACCGTCGCATTGTCGAACGCGTTAAAGTGCCACCACTCGTAGCCGATGGGCAAAAACCCCGCCCGGACCATGACCTCGCGGAGCAGCAACCGGTTGGCCACTTGCTCGCCGTTGAGCACCCCCGACCGCAGCAATGACATTTCGTTGACCGGCTCCGCCGCGGGGCCGAAGTGGTCGTAGGCGGTGCCAAAATCCATCGGTTGTTCGTCGCGCAGCAGGCCCAGGTCCACCGCGCAGCCGTAGCTGTGAATCGAGCCCATGGGCCCGTCGGGGTCGGCCACGTACTTTTCTTCGGGGGTCCCCTCGACGAAGCTCCACAGCACCCGCTGGGCGCGCACCGGCCGGGCCGCGTCCCAAATGATGAACCGGAACGGACCTTGGCTGCGCAGCGCCTTGTCCGCGGCGGCCAACCGCTCGGCCGCCTCTGGCCTCAAGAACGCCCGGCGCAGCCCGCCGTACACGTCGGTGGCCATGAAGTTGTCGGTGCCGCGATACCGCAGGTCGACGCGCGCGCTGGGCACGACCTCGGTGACATCGACGCACCCTTCGAGCCCCGGATCGTCCCCGACGGAAAAGATCGGCGCGGTCACTTCGCCCTCCCCGCGGCCCTTTACAGACCCCCTCGAACCTTCGAAGCTGCCCGGGCACGCCTGACGCGAGGTCTAGCATGGACGCCAACGATATTGCAGTCGACCTCGTGAGCGACACCGCCACCCGCCCCAGCCCGGGCATGTTGCAGGCCATGACCAGCGCCCGGCTCGGCGACGAGCAAAAGGGGGAAGACCCCACCGTGCGCGCCCTCGAAGAACGCGCCGCCGACCTGCTCGGCACCGAGTCCGCGTTGTTTGTGCCCAGCGCGACCATGGCCAACCAGATCGCATTGTCACTGCATGCCAAGCCGGGCGACGAGATCATCTGTCACCGCACCGCTCACGTCTACAACTACGAGACCGGGGGCACCGCCATCACCGCGGCCGCGCAGTTGCATGTGCTCGACACCCCCCGGGGCATCTTCACCGGCGAGGACGTCACCCGGGCGGTGCGCGCCGATTACCCCCACCTGTCCGATACCTGCGCGGTCGTCGTCGAGAACACCTCCAACGGGGGCGGGGGCACGGTCTGGCCGGACGCGGCGTTCGACAGCGTGCTCGAGGTCTGCCGCACGCGCGACATCGCCTTGCACATCGACGGCGCGCGGCTGTGCAACGCCGCCGCCGCCGCCCAGGTGGAGCCGTCACATTGGGGGGCGCGGGCCGACACCGTGCAGCTCTGCTTTTCCAAGGGCCTGGGCTGCCCATTCGGCGCGGTGCTCGGCCTCCCCCAGGGCATGTGGCGCGCGGCCCGCCGCCGCAAACAGTCCCTGGGGGGCGCGCTGCGCCAGGGCGGGGTGATCGCGGGGGCGATGCTGTACGCGCTCGAACACAACCGGCCCAAGCTCGTCGACGACCACCGCCGGGCCGCGGCGCTGGCCGAGGCCCTGGCCGAGCTGCCCGGCCTGTCCCTGGCGCCGCCGGAGACCAACCTTGTGTTTTTCCGCCTTTCGGCCGGCGGGGAGCTCGACGCGGGGGCGTTCTGCCGGCGGCTGCTCGACGAGCACAGCGTGCGCATGGCCCCGACCATCGACGGCCGGGTGCGGGCCTGTTTCCACCTCGACGTCGACGACCAAGGCCTCGCCCGGGCCATCGCCGGGGTGCGCGCGATCCTCGGCTGACCGGGCCCCGCGGCGGCAAGTATCCGGACCCGCTGGGAAATCCGCGTTTTTTTGGGTAAGCGTGGGACATGGGCCGCCCCATCTCCGGTGAATATCGCCTCGGTCGCCAACTCCTGTTCGGCGTGCCGGACCCCTCTGGGCTCGACTTGCACTTCGAGCTCGAGCCATCGCGGGTGGTCTGCACCTTCGACCCCAGCCGCCACCAACCCAAGCGCCTGCGGGTGGTGCCGTCGGGTTTGATCCAGGCGGTGTGCGACGACCTCGCCCACGCCACCATCGCCGCCCTCAAAAAACGCCTGGGCGTCATCCGCGAAAGCCGGGTGCGGTTTTTGCGCCCCCTGTACGCCCAAGAGTCATACCGGGCCGGGGCGACCCTCGCCGCCGACGCCGACGAGGGTGTGCTCCGCATCGCGGTGGAGTTCAAAAACGGCAAGGGCGCGGTGGTGATCGACGGCGAGGTCCAGGTGTTCTTGCTCTCGGCCGAGCAGGTGCGCCGGATGTCGCCGGACGGCATGATCCCCCTGCCCCTGCAACGGTTCTTTCCCGGATGAGCGAGGCCGCGTCCCCACGTCCCGGCCGCGCTTTTGTGGAAAGCGAAGAGGTCCAGGTCGTGCTCTCCCTGCACGACGACCGGGTCAAGCGCGGCGGGGGGCTGGTCTTGCTCGAAGGGCCCCGCGGGGTGGGCAAGGGGTCGATCCTCGCGCAGGTGCGTTCGGACCTCGCCGCCCGCGGCCGGCTGGTGCTGTTCGGTCGGGCCGAGCGGACCGGGACCCGGGCCTACGCCGCCCTCGTCGAGCCGGTGGCCCAGGCCATGGCCTTTCTCGAGAGCCGGGGCTTGGCCGAGTCGTTCCTCGAGACGCACACCCACGCGCTCTCGGTGCTGCTTCCGCGCCTGGCCCCCGGGGGCCCCCCGGCGCGGGCCCGGGACAAGGTCGGTTTTTTCGAATCGTTGCGCGCGTTTTTCATCGACCTCGCCCACCACACCCCGCTCACGATTCTGCTCCTCGACCTGCACTATGGCGACGAGGACACCCGCGACCTCGTCCGCTTCTTGTGCCAGCACCTGTTCGCCCCCGAGCGCACCGTGGGCGCGGCCGACGACGGCTTCAACGGCGTGCTCATCGCCGCCAGCCGCACCGACGACGAGGACGGGGCGCTTTTGGTGCAGTCTTTGGCCAAGAGCCCCGACGTGGCCCGGCACGAGATCGGCGGCCTCAACAAAGAGACCTTGCTGCGGTATCTCAAAGACCATCCCGCGGTGGACCGCCTGCTGCACTCCAGCAAAGGCCGCCCCGACGACGTCGATGAACTGCTCAGCGCCATTCCCGAAAATGCAGAAGCATTGTTCGCGGTCCGGCTCGAGCAGCAGACCCCCCTGGCCCGGCGCATCCTTCAAGCCCTGGCCACCGTGGGCACCCCCGCCACCGTCGATCTGCTCGCGGACATCCTCGAGGAAGGCGCGGCCCAAGTGGCCAATGCCCTGTCCACCTTGGTGCGGGACCGCATCCTGGTCCGGCGGCTCAAGACCGGCGAGCTGCTGTTCGCCTTCCGCCGCACCCACGACCTGGAGACGGTGGTGCGCAACGCCGACCCCACCGACAAAAAGACCCTGCACCACCGGGTGGCCGAGGCCCTCTCCGCCCGCGACCCCGACAGCGAACGGCAGCGCATCGCTTTGCACTATTTGCGGGGCCACACCCCCGCCGCGGGCACGCCCCACGCCCTCGAGGCCTGCGCCGAACTTTTGATGACCTTTTCTTACGGCGCGGCCGCGGCCCTGGCCGAGCGCGCCCTGCCCTACGCCGAGGGCGAAGACCGGTTCGTCCTCCTCGGCCACCTCGTCGGGGCCCGCCGGCTCAAGGGCGACCTCCGGGGCGCCCAAGAGGCGGCCGAGGACTGGATCGCGGCCTGCCCCCCGGGGGAAAAAGCCCGGGTGTTGCGCGAGGTGGGCGATCTGTTCGACAAGGCCGGCGACCGCAAAGACGCCCTCCGCGTCCTCGAGCAGGCCCTCCTGGTCGCGCAGCAAGACCAGGTCGAGTCCCGCGACGGCATCCCCGAGTCCGCCCTCATCCTCTCCACCATGGGCCGGGCCCTGTACGCCGACGGCGACCTCGCCCGCACCGCCCAACTCGCCGACGACGCGCTGGCCCAGACCCCCGACACCGCGCCCCCCGCCTTCCTCTGGGAGCTCAAGAATCTTCGCGCCAAGGTCGCCTACCTGCACGGCGACCTCCCCAAAGCCGAACAAATGTTCCTGCGCAACCTCGACTTTGCCGACCACGAGGCGCTCAAGGAGCAGGCCACCCAGTCGCGCATCAACGTCGGCCTGTGTCGCCTCCACAGCGGCAACGTGGCCGAGGCCCTCGACGTGATGCGCGCGGCCCTCGTCGACGCCCGCGCCACCGGCAACATCCGCATCCAGGCCGGCGCGTTGGTCAATCTCGCCGTGTGCGAACAACGCATCTGCCGCTGGGGCGACGCCGTCACTCATTTCTTGAGCGCGCTCAGCCTCTTTTCCCGCCTCGGCAACCGCAAAGAGGTCCGCCGCACCGCCTGGAACCTCGCCAACCTGTTCTGTGCCCTCGGCGACCGCGACCGCGCCCGCCTGTACCTCGACCAGAGCCGGCGCATCTCGGAGGCCGACGACTCCGATCGCGGCCGCGCCTTCGTGTGCTTCACCGAAGGCGACCTCGCCCTCGACGACGGCCAGGTGGGCGCAGCGATCTCCAGCTACGAGAAGGCCCGCGCCCTGTTCGCCAGCCTCAACGAGAAAAAGCGCGTCGGCGAGATGACGATCAAGTCCGCGTGGGCGTCCATCGAGCTGCGCGACCTCGCCACCGCCAAGGCCCGGCTCGCCGACCTCGATGACTTTTCCGACGACGAGATGTTCACCGCGCGCAAAAACGCCCTCGCCGGGGCCCTCCTCGCCCTCGGGGAAAGCCCGGCCCCCGCCCAGACCCCGGCCGAGGGCCTCGGCCTTCTCGCCCAGGCGGTCGACACCTTCGAGCGGGCCCACGCCAACGAAGACCTCCTGCGCGCCCTGCTGTTCATCGCCGCCCGCTATGCCGAGATGGGCGATGAGCGCAGCGCGGTCAGCGCCCGCGACCGGGCTCGTCACGTCGTCGACGAAATCTCCTCCCACTTGACCGGCGACCTCGCCGAACAGTTCACCAACCACCCCCTGACCCTCAAGCTCCGCCAAAGCGACGTCGCCCCCCACCCCGCCCCCGAGGAGCCCAGCGCGGTCGACGACGACCTCGCCATCCGCCGCGGCCCCGACCGGCGCACCGACGAATGGAACGAACGCTACGGCCGCCTCATCGGCCACTCCCCGGCCCTGCTCCGGGTGTTCGAGCGGCTCGATCGCATCACCCGCAGCCACCAACCCACCGTGCTCGTGCGGGGCGAGAGCGGCACCGGCAAGGAGCTCGTCGCTGCGGCTATCCACCATTTGGGCGAGCGCAAAGAGGGCCCCTTCATCCGGGTCAACTGTGCCGCGTTGGTCGAGACCCTGTTGCTGTCCGAGCTGTTCGGCCACGAAAAGGGCAGCTTCACCGGGGCCTTCGCCCGCAAGATCGGCCGCTTCGAGCTCGCCCGCGGCGGCACCATCTTCCTCGACGAAATCGGCGACATCTCGCCCAAGACCCAGGTCTCGCTGTTGCGCGTCCTGCAAGAGCGCAGCTTCGAACGCGTCGGGGGCGGCACCACGATCAAGACCGACGCCGCGGTCATCTGCGCCACCCACCGCGACCTCGAGCAGATGGTGGCCGAAGGCACCTTCCGCGAGGACCTCTACTACCGCCTGCGCGGGGTGGTCATCGAGGTCCCGCCCCTGCGCGAGCGGCCGCAGGACATCGCCCCCCTCGTCCACCACTTCTTGTCCCTGGCCCACGACGAGCTCGGCCGCGCCCCCACCAACCTCACCCCCGAGGCCGAGCGCGTGCTCACGCGTTACGCGTGGCCGGGCAACATCCGCGAGCTGCAGAACGTCGTGCGCAGCGTGGCGCTGTTCTGCGAAGACGACACCGTCGACGTCGCCCACCTCCGCGAGTTCCCCGAGCTGTTCGAGGGGCGCCCGGTGGTGATCAAGGGCGGTGACCGCGCCGATCACACCCCGGCCACGGCCTCTGCGGCAGTGCTCGATAAGGTGCGCGAGCAGGCCAGCGCCGAGGGCATGGCCCTGGGCGATCTCAAGCGCAAACTCGAGTTTGAGGCCATCGCCGACGCCGTCCGCCAGACCGGGGGCAACATCACCCGGGCGGCGAAGTTGCTCAAAATGAAGCGCCCCCGACTGTCCCAAATCGTGAACAGTGATCCGGAGCTCAAGCGGATCAAAGACGCCAGCCGCGCCACCCGCTGAGCGAACCCTCAAAAAACCGTCATTTTTTCAAGGCAGTAGGACGGCCCGGCGGCACCCCCAGCGCCCCCTGGGGCTGGTATGTTCCTTGTAGGTATCCAGGTGTAGGAGGCGGGGAGTGATCATCTCCTGATCGCCCTTTGTTTCTTCGACGGCCGCTTGCTAACGCGGTAAATTGAGAGGGTACGGAAGAGCCATGCTGCGCAACACGACAACACCTTTGACGCGATGGGTCCTGGCGATGACCGCCGGCGTCGCGCTGTTGTCCGCGTGTGGCCCCGACCAAGCCGGCCAGGCTTGGCCGGAAGAGTTCGGCCCCCTCACCGAGGTTCGGCCCGAGGTCGTGCTCGACGGCGTCGGCGACGTCACCCAGGTGCTCGGGCACCGCGTGTTGTTCGACGAGGTGGAGCTGCAGGCGCAGTCGGTGTCGCTCAGCGGTCCGCGCGCGCGCGACCTGCTCGCCGACGACGCCCTGATGTTCTCGATGCGCGCCGGCGACACCGCCGGCACCGCCGCCACCGACGCGCGTTGGTGGGACCTCACCGGGGCGGGGGGCGAGACCCTGTCGTTCCGGTTCGGCGACGATGAGGAAGGCTTCTCCGTCCGCGTGCACGGCTTCATCGCCCGCACCGCTCTCGACCATGACGCGCTCGACGGCGTAGACGGCAGCGCCACCCTCACCGGCTCGTCCGTGGCCAGCGGCGACCCCGACGGCATCCCCATGACCGCCGGCGGCGACCCCGACGGCATCCCCATGAGCGGCGGCGAAGACGACGACGATGACGCGGACGACGACGAGAGCGGCGACCCCGACGGCATCCCCATGAAGTCATCCGGCGACCCCGACGGCATCCCCATGGACGCGTCCGGCGACCCCGACGGCATCCCCATGAAGTCCTCGGGCGACCCCGACGGCATTCCCATGGACGGCACCGCCGGCGACGACGGAGGCCGTGAGCCCACCGTCGACTTCATCGACCCCGAAGACGAGACCTCCGGCGACCCCGATGGCATTCCCATGGACGACGGCGAAGATGACGACGGGGACGACGAGAGCGGCGACCCCGATGGCATCCCCATGGACGGCAAGACCGGCCACGGCGAAGTCGGCAACGTCGACGTGGGCCCCAACGTGGACGGCACCAAAGGCGGCGCCAAAGGCCACGACGCGCCCGGCGACTACGGCAACCAGATGCTGCAGGACCAACAGCGCGGGGGCGAGCAAGACTTGGTGCCCTTCGTCATCGTCATCCCCGAATCGTTCCTCGTCGAGGCGACGCTCCCCTACGAGCTGCCCAGCGACGAAGCGCTGCCCCTCGCGCTCCGGGTCGACGCCCGCCTGTTGCTCACCGACAGCGTGCTCGAGCGCATGCGCGACCTGTACGACGGCGAGAACACCGTGGTGACCACCTCGTCCGACTCGATGGCCTTCGCCCTCGACACCGACGACGAGGAGGCCGAGAAGATCGACCTCACCGGTCGCGAGCCCCGCCCCGAGCACTGATCCCCGCACGAACGCGGTGATGTCCGCGCGGCCAGACCGCGGGCGCGGCTTAGCCTTGACCGGGCGCGCCGGGCGACGGTGGGGTGCCCCTTAAGGCCGGTCGTCGACGGGGGCGTAGAGGGCCAGGCCGAAGGCCGAGAACATCACCGCGCTGACCACCAGATGCCGCACCGGGGGCGCGTCGATGCCCGCGGTGACGAAGGGGATAGCGGTGAGCACGAGCAAGGGCAGCTGGCTCAGCACCCCGGCCAGGGGCCTTCGCGGGAAAAAGGCCGCGAACGCCACCGCCCCCAGCAGCGGGGCCAACAGATACAAAAAGCCCGCGCCGGTGGTGCGCACGTGGGCGTGCAACGCCAGCACGTAGGGCGCCCAGGCGGACGCGGCGATCACCACCCGCAGCGGGCGGTACCGCAGACGGGCCGCGATGAACGCGCGGAGCGTGGTCAGTTCACTTCCCACACGTCGCCGGAGAAGAGCAGCTTTTTCAGGTCGGGGGCCCCGCGTTTTTCCAGGGCGACCTTGCCTTGCTCGATGACCTGGGCGTCGTAGGCCGGCCGCTCGCTTTGGCGGAACAGCCCGATGGGCACGGGGAACTGAGGATGGTCCATGTGCGCAAGCAAGTGGCCGAGCACGCCGCTGGCGTCGTTCTCGTCGTGCACCATGATGTCTTCGGCCCGGGCGGGTTCTTTTTCGAGGTCCACGATCACCGGGCTCATGGTGGTCTTGTCGAGGGCGATGCCCTTCTTGCCGTCCGCGAACAGCCAGGGCTTGCCGTGCTCGAGGTAGAGGGCGTGCTCGACTTTTTGTTTCTTGTCGGTCACGTACTCAAATGCATTGTCATTGAAGACGACGCAATTTTGGTAGATTTCGATGAAGGACGTGCCCTTGTGGGCGTGGGCCTTCTCCAGCACGTCGAGCATGTGCTTGGCGTCGCGGTCGATGGTGCGGGCGTAGAAGCTCGCCCCCGCGCCCAGCGCGAAGGCCGCGGGGTTGACCGGGTAGTCGAGCGACCCGAGGGGCGTGGACTTGGTGATCTTGCCCTGTTCACTCGCGGGCGAGTACTGGCCCTTGGTCAGGCCGTAGATGCGGTTGTTGAACAACAGCACGGTGACGTCGAGGTTGCGCCGCAACAGGTGCAGCATGTGATTGCCGCCGATGGACAGCGCGTCCCCGTCGCCGGTCACGATGAAGACGTGCAGGTCGGGGTTGGCCAGCTTCAGGCCCGTGGCCACCGCCGGGGCCCGACCGTGGATGGAGTGCATCCCGTAGGTCTCCATGTAGTACGGGAACCGGGCTGCGCAGCCGATGCCCGAGATGAACACGATGTTCTCTTTGGGCACGCCCAGGCTGGGCAGGAACTTCTGGATGTTGGCCAGGATGGCGTAGTCGCCGCACCCGGGACACCAACGCACGTCGTTGGGGGTCTGGAAGTCCTTGCGGGTCAGCTTCACCAAGTCAGGGGGATCAAGTGGCATTGTGAGTCTCCGCGTCCGCGGTGCTTGGAATCAGATTCGGGGTCAGGCTTTGAGGGCGGCCTCGATGGCGTCTTGGACCTCTTGCACCAAGAACGGCTGGCCTTGGACCTTGGTGAAGCTCTGGGCGTCGACGAGGTACTCGGCGCGCAACAACCGCCACAGCTGGCCTTTGTTGAGCTCGCACACCAGGACCTTCTTGTACCGGCCGAGCACGTCGCCGAGGTCTTTGGGGAAGGGGTTGAGCCAGCGCAGATGCACTTGGCCGACCTTGTGTCCGCCGGCGCGGGCCTTTTCGACCCCCACGTGGATGCTGCCGTAGGTGCCGCCCCAGCCCACCACCAAGATGTCGCCGTCCTCGTCGCCCTCGACGTAGGTGGGCGGGATGTCTTGCTGCACCCGGGCGACCTTCTCGGCCCGGATGTCGCACATCTTCTGGTGGTTGATCGGGTCGTAGCTGACCTCGCCGGTGAGGAAGTCCTTCTCCAGGCCCCCCACCCGGTGCTCGAGGCCGGGGGTGCCGGGCTTGACCCAGGCGCGCGCCAATGTGGCTTCATCCCGGGCATAGACCTGGTAGCCCTCTTTTTCCGTGCGGAAACTCACCGGGATGTCCGGGATGGTGTCCGGCTCGGGGATTTTCCAGGGCTCGGCCCCGTTGGCGATGTAGCCGTCGCTCATCAGCACCACCGGGGTCATGTACTTCACCGCCACCTTCACCGCCTCGATGGCGGCGTAGAAGCAGTCGGCGGGCGACTTGGCCGCGATCACCGGGACCGGCGCGTCGCCGTTGCGGCCGTACATGCACTGCAACAGGTCGGACTGTTCGGTCTTGGTGGGCAGCCCGGTGGAGGGGCCGCCGCGCTGGACGTTGACCACCACCATGGGGATCTCGAGGATGTGGGCCAGGCCCAGGGCTTCGCCCTTGAGGGCCAACCCGGGCCCCGACGTCGAGCACACCCCGATGGCGCCGCCGTAGCTCGCCCCGATGGAGGCGGCGATGGCCGCGATCTCGTCCTCGGCCTGGAACGTCACCACGCCGTAGTTCCGGTACTTGGCGAGGTTGTGCAGGATGTCGGACGCGGGGGTGATGGGGTAGCTCCCGAGCACCAGCGGCACGCCCGCTTTCTGGGACGCGGTGACCAGGCCGGTGACCAGGGCGACGTTGCCCATGATGTTCCGGTAGACGCCCGGCTCCATCTTGGCCTTCTCGACCTTGTAGGTCTCGCCGAACATCTCGGTGGTGTCGCCGTAGTGGTACCCGGCCTTGAACGCCTTGATGTTCGCCTCGGCGAACTGCGGCTTCTTCGCAAACTTCTGCTGAATCCACTCCACCTGGCGCTCGGTGTCGCGGTTGTACAGCCAGTAGAGCACGCCAAGGGCCCAGAAGTTCTTTGAGCGGGCGATCTCTTTGGTGGATAGCCCCATGCCGTCGAGGGCGAGGGCCACCTGCTTTTCCATCGCGACCTTGAACACCCGGTGGCGTTCGTTGAGCGCGTCATCGTCGAGGGGGGACTCCGCGTAGTCGACCTTCTTCAAGTTCGCGCTGGTGAACGCATCTTCATTGGCGAGCACGATGCCGCCGGGCTTGAGGTCGCCGATGTTCTTTTTGAACGCGGCCGGGTTCATCGCCACCAGGACGTCCGGGGCATCGCCGGGGGTGTAAATGGCCGAACTCGCGAAGTGCAGCTGGAAGCCCGAGACCCCCGCCAGCGTGCCCGCGGGCGCGCGGATCTCGGCCGGGAAGTCCGGGAAGGTGGCCACGTCGTTGCCGGCCAGGGCCGCCGACCGGGTGAACTCGGTGCCGGTCAGCTGCATGCCATCGCCGGAGTCGCCCGCCAGGCGAATCACGACCTTTTCACGAATCTGCGGCGCTTCTGCCCCCGCCATGCGTCACCTCCTGCCCGTCGCGATCGCGGCCGGGCGCCATGTCCCGCGGCTTGGCCCCGGGCAGCGGCAGACCGTAGTCTTGTAAAAACACCCCGTAAACTCGAAAAGGGGCTTGTCGCTGCCCAAATCCCGCTCCTCCCTGCCCGTGTTCGACGTGTTCGTGTGCCGCGGTCGCATGTGCTCCTCGAAGGGCTCCGACCTGCTCTACGTCGCCCTGGGCCGGGTCCAGGAAGAGCGGCCCGAAGCGCGGCTGCGGCTGCGCCGAGGCGGGTGTTATGGCCTGTGCGACCTGTCGCCCAACGTCGTGGTCCGGCGCTACGACGACGAGACCGCGCGCCCCGATGCCGATGACGACCTGCTGAGCCTGACCGAGGCGGACAACGAGACCGCCTATTGCACCATCACCCTCGAGGACGTGCACGCCTTGGTCCGCAGCCATCTCGAGGACGACACCCCCTATGCCCCGGCCGGGCGTGACGTGCGCGAGGCCGAACACCCGCCCAAAAATGAGGTCGAGGCCCGCCTGCGCCGTCTGCGCCAACGGCGCCGGGCCCGTTGCAAGGCCGGCTGAGACCCCCGCTGCACCTGGACAGCCCCGCGATGTGGGCCTACAACCGAAGCATGACCGTCGCGTTTTCTTGCCTCTGCGTCCCCGTCGCCCTCGAGAAGGGCCAGGACGATCTCACCCGCCCCGCGATCGACGCCGCCGCGGCGATGGCCAAGACCTTCGGCGCCAAGCTGCACATCGTGTCCGCGGTGCCCGCGCGCGGGCTGCTCGACCTCGACGGGCTCGACGACGAGTACCACGAGACCATGAGCGGCATGCGCGACGCCGAGCTGCGCATCTCGCGCGGCCTGATGAAGCAGCTCGCCGCCGAGTACGCGAAGAAGGGCATTACCTGCACCGCCGAGGTCGTGGCCAAGAGCACCCACATCGCGGACCAGGTGGTCGAGGCGGCCACCGCCGCGGGGGCCGATCTCATCGTCATCCCCACCCACAGCAAAAAGGGTGTCACCCGCCTCATCCTCGGCAGCGTGGCCGAGCGCGTGGCCCGCACCGCCCCGCAGTCGGTGATGCTCCTCCGGCTCTGACCGCGACCCGGCCGGCCCCTTTTCGCCGTTCGCTCTCCACAAAAACACCCCCGGCTCGATCGGTGCCAAAAAGAAAAGCGCCCGAGTGGGCGCTTTTCTCGTCGGGGTGTCTCCCTCCGCTATTGCGGGCCGGGCGCGCCCCCCGCGATCCAGCTCTGCAGCAACGTGTACTCGTTGTAGTAGTTGCCGATCAGGCGCTTGTTGCCCGAGTGGATTTGGTCGACGTAGAGGTAGTTGTTCCCCGCGAACGGCTTGTAGATGATCGAGCTCGCGGCGATGTAGTAGTTGTTGTCGACCCGGGCCCGGACCTGGTCGTACAACGCTTGCGGGTTGGCCGCGTCGTACTCGAGGTTGAGGTTGCCGTCGTTATCATTGGCATTGTGGCAACCGGTGCAGCCCATTTGGTTGAACAGCGGGTAGATTTCCGCGAACGTCGGGACCACGTCGGGCGGCGGCGCCGCGCCTTCTTGAATCCAGCCGCCGATGTACTTCGCGTAGTTGTCGAGACGGTCGGGCACGTCTTTGGGCCCGGAGTGAATCACGTCTTGGTAGTAGTAGTTGGGCTTGGTGTAGAGGTAGCTCTGCTCGGCGTCGCCCGCGTAGACCACCTGGCCGTTGTTCACCGCGTCGGTCACCGACTGGTAAATCTGGTACGGGGTGCCCTCGAGGACGAGGCCCGACTCCGCGATTTGTTGGCTGTGGCAACGATTGCACTCGAGGTTGAAGAACCGGTAAATCTGGTCCTCGAGGTAGACGTTCTCGGCGTACTCATAGTCGACGACCAGCGGCTCGAGCTGGGGCGCGCGGTACTCCAGCCAACGCTTGATGGTCTGGTAGTCGGGGTCGTCGGTGGTGACGAACACCTCGGTGCCGTGGGTCTCGTAGTTGCGGTTGGCGTCGTTGGCGCACTTGGCGGGGTTGTCGCCGCAGTACGGGTTGTTCAACAGCGAGCTGTACTCGGGGTAGTCGATGTTGATGAGCGCGTTTTGCTCGATGTACTGCTGCACCTGGTACGCGGGCTGCTGCAGGTTGAGGCCACCGTCTGGGTTCGCCGCGTCGTGACAGGTGGTGCAGTTGCGGTTCTGGAAGATGGGGTACACGTCGGCGAGGAAGTCCGGCGGCACGTTCGGGTCCGGCGGCGGGTACACGCCGTAGGGCGCGCCCGACTCGATCCACTGGAGCACCTGGAGGTAGTCCGGGTCGTAGGTGTCGGGGAACGACGCGTTCGGGTGGTCGGGCGGATCTTCGTACAGCGGCTTGGTCAGCAGGTACGACTGGTCCGGGTATTGGACGTTGACCACCTGCGGGCGGTTGGTGAGGTTGTAGTAGACCTCTTCGGGGTACTCGTTGAAGAACAGCCCGGTCCCGTACGCAGCGGCATTGGGATCGTCCGCGTGGCAACCCGCGCAGGCGAACTTCGCGAAGATCGGCATGATTTGCGTCGGGAAGTCGATGACGTTGTCCGGGTCCGGTTCCGGCTCAGGGCCGCCGCCCGCTTGCACGGTGAGGGTGGCCACGGTGAGGCCGTTGGTGAAGACCTGGATGTTCTTCGGGGACGCGTAGTACTCGCCGTCGGCGGTGAGTTGTACGATCGCGCCGTTGGTGACGGTCTGCAGACCGGTGTCGCACACGTTGAAGAAGATGAAGCGACCGGAGGTCGACGTGTAGTTGGCATTGGGATCGGCGGTGTTGTCGGGCCCGAGGTAGTAGGGGCCTTCATAATCCTTGCCGGTCAAACCCACGGTCACGTTGGACTGCGGGTTGTTCGCGACCTTGGCGGTCGCGAGCACGACGCCGCAGCCCGGGTACTGGGTCTTGCCGAACGCCGTGGCCATGGCGTCGATGTCGGTCTGGTTCACGATGTACAGGTTCTGTTCGTACGACGGGGCCGGCGCGCCCATGTTCACGTAGTCATACGTGTAGGCGTAGCCGGACTTGTACGTTTGGACCCAGAAGACGCTGCCCACCGGGACGGTGATTTCGAACGACCCCGCCCCGTCGCTCGTACCCGACACCGGGGGTGTGATCCCCTGGGTCGCGACCGCCACACCGTCAACCGGTGCCGCGGTCAGGTAATTTTTCACCTGTCCGGTGAATGCCGACGTCCCGTTGGGGACAACCCCTGGGTCCACATATTGACGCGCGGGGAAGTCCCGCAGGTCGCGTTGGTTATCCAGGTTCTCGTAGTCGATCACCGCCCCCCCGGGGCACCCCGCCAAAGCGAGCGTGGTCCCGAGGACCGCGGTGGTGATCGACGTCCGGACGACATTCAAATTTCTGGTCGGCAGCATCATCAGGCCTCCAGCGAAAAGCGCCGGTTCCTCCCCCCGGCTCTCCTTCTCGCGCAGCGAAGTGTAACACGCCGTGCGGCGACCACACTTTTCTCTCGCAGGCGGGCGAGAGTGCGCAAACAGGAGTATTCAAGACGCGATCCAGGTCGTTCGCTCGCTAACCCATTGAAATCATTCGCCCCGCGATCGCCCAAAACCGCGATCGGAGGGGTTTGCCCCCCCCGATGTGGTGGGGGCTAAGCCCCCCACTGTCCACGCCGCGCCAGCGCAAGCGCCTCCTTTTTGCTATCGAACGGGGCGCGGCACGGTCCGCAGGAGGTTGGTTTGAGCGAACCCATGGTGAACGAGGACGCGGCGCTGCCGTTTCGGCCCCTCGCCACCTGGGCGATCATCGCGATCAACTGCGCCGTCTTTCTGTCGATGGTCGCGCAGGGGGCCCCCCTGCTCCTGCCCGACCCGAGCCTGCTCGTCGACATGGGCGGGCTGACCGCCGAGCGCGCGTGGAACGGCGAGGTCTGGCGCATCGCGTCCGCCATGTTTGTGCATGGCGCGGTCTGGCATCTCGGGCTCAACATGTGGGTGCTGTTCGCGGTCGGCGGCCTCCTCGAGCGCGTGCTCGGCCGGCCCCGGTATGTGCTGCTGTACCTGCTGTCCGGGGGCTTCGGCTTTGCCATGAGCATGCTGACGCACCCCGGCCTCACCGTGGGCGCGTCGGGGGCGATCTTTGGCGTCACCGGGGGCCTGTTCGCCCTCGCCGCCATCTCGCGCGGCCAGCGCATCTCGCGGGTGCTGCTGTCGTCGCTGACGCCGTTTGTGATCGGCACGTTGGTGATCGGCTTTCTTGTGTCCTTCGTCGACAACAGCGCGCACGTGGGCGGCTTTGCCCTCGGCTTCTTGCTCGCCTACGGGCTGCTCGGCGACCACCCCGAACGGTTCGCGGAGCCGGGCACCATCGTCACCCGGCCGCGCTTCGCCGGGCTCAGCCTCGCCGCCGCGCTGGTGCTGTCGCTCGGTTTGATCTCGTTGTCGCTCAAGCCGGTGTTCTCGCCGAGCTACCAGGTGACCATGGGCTACTCCGCGCTGCACCGCGGGTCCGCGGACAAGGCCCGGGCCCGCGCGGACCAGGCCGCGAAGCTCGCGCCCCAGGATGGGGCGGTGCTGGTGCTGCTCGGGCGGATGGCCGAGCTCGACGACGACGCGCGCAGCGCGCGGCGGTTCTACCGACAGGCGTTGATGGCGTTCGACGCCGACGACGGGGAAGAGGCGTTGGTCAAAGCGCTGCTCGCCATCGGGGGCGCGGGCACCGACCCCTTCGATTTTGACGTGCCCACCACCCTCGGGCTGTGCGAAGCCGCGCTCGACCGCAAAGGCGACAAGCCCAACGCCAACCTGCTCAACAACTGCGCCTGGACCATGGTCAAAGACGATCCCGCCGCGGGCGACCCCGCCCGGGCGTTGGTGCTCGCGCGGCGGGCGGTGTCCTTGGTGCTCGGGGGCTCCGATGCCGCGAGCCGGTTGTCCGACGGGCAGAAGGTCGCGGCGGCCGCGTATCTGCATACCCTGGCCACGTGTTACGCGCGCATGGGCGACCTCACCGAGGCGGTGGCGATCCTCGATCGCATCTCCGCCGAAGGACTGGACGACCGGCCCGCGTTCCGGTCCGACCGCGACCGGTTCGAGCGCCGGCGCCTCCGCGAGCGCCGCAACCTCACCCCCCCCACCGACACCGACCCCGACGCCGCCGACAAGCTGGAGGGCCCCCCGCGCCCTGTGGCGCCGGCCTCACCCGATGCCGGGGAATGAGCGCGCCGCCCGCGCGGGTGTGCAAAATGCGTCCACGCTTTTTGGCCCGGGGGCGAGATCTGCCATGCTGGACTGACAAATGGCGCAGAACACCGAAACCGAAGAGCTCCTGGACGACATCGACGATCGTCTCGAGCGCCTGCGCCAGCAGTTCCAGCTCTACTTCCAAGGTCTGGACAAGCGGCCGCCCACCGACGAGCGGGACCGGCTCAAGACGCTCATCCTGCGGTCCCGCGGCGAATCTCGACGGTGGAGCACCAAGGATCGGTTCCGCATCTCGACGCTTCACCAGAAATTCCTGTCGTACAACCGCATGTGGTCCCGCACGCTCAAAGAGATCGAGGACGGGACCTACTTCCGGCACCGCAACAAGCTGAAGCGGAAAAAGGCCCAAGAAGAAACCGCGCCCCCCGGCTCGCCCGCCCCGATCGATCTGCCCACCGCCCCCCCGCGGGCCGCGGCCGCGGGGGCCGCCGGGGGTCCCGGCAGTCTGTCCGACGACCGCATGCGCCGGCTGTACAACGTCTACATGCAGGCCAAAAAGCGCACCGGCGAGAAGACCAACCTCTCGTACGACTCGCTCAAAAAGCAGCTGCAAAAGCAGATCCCCGCGATCAAGAAGCGCCACAAGTGCCGGGACGTCGACTTCAAGGTCGTGCTCAAAAACGGCAAGGCGATGCTCAAAGCCGTCCCCAAATAGGGAAGAGCGGCACACCACCCATTGTCACTGCACGCTACGGCGTGGCCATGCTGTCCAAGAGCTTGGCCACCACCAGAAGATCGCTCGGCCGGCGACGCGGGTCGGGGTCCATCAGCTCCGCCACGACCTCGTCGAGGGTGGGGGGCACGTCCGGGGCCACCGACATCAATCGCGGCGAGGCGTGGCTCTTTTCCCGCATCAGGCGCTCGGTCGCGCTGCGGGACGAAAACGGCGGCACCCCGGCCACGAGTTCGAACAGCAGGCAGCCCAATGAATAGGTATCAGAGGCCACGGTCTCCTCGCCGATGAACCGCTCGGGGGCCATGTACACCGGCGTGCCCACCACCACCCCGTGCATGGTGGTGTGCTCGGCCTCGACGCGCCGGGCGACGCCAAAGTCGAACAGCTTGGTCTTTCCGTCGGGGGTGCGCAGCACGTTCGCGGGCTTGATGTCGCGGTGCACGCACCCGCGCTCGTGCAGGTAGGCCAACGCCAGGCACAGGTCTCGGCCCACCGCGGCGATGGTGGGCACGTCCAGCCGCTGGCCCTTGAGGTTGTCCCCCTCGAGAAACTCGAGCACGAGGAAGAACGCGTCCAACGCCTCGCCCGCGCCGTAGCACTTCACGATGTGGGGGTGGTCCAGCTGGCTCAACACCCGGGCCTCGTCGAACAGGCGCGCCACCACCGCCTCGTCCCGGCCGAACTGGTTGTGCAGGACCTTGAGGGCCACCTTGACCCCAGACCCGGTGTCCTCGGCCTCGAACACGGTGCCCATCGCCCCCTCGCCGAGCCGGCGCACGAGGCGGTATTGGCCGAGCAAACGGTCCGAGCGGGTGCGCAGCAAGATGTTGGCTTCGACCCGATCGAACAGCTCGGACAGGGACGGGGGCTTGGTGAGGTAATCGCTCGCCCCCACGCGGAAGGCCCGGATGATGTCCTCGCGCCCGGTGCGTCCGGTCAACATGATCACCGGGAGCTCAGCGTCGCTTTTGACCTCGCGCAGCTTGGCCAGCGCGTCCATCCCGCTGGTCCCCGGCATCATGTGGTCGAGGAGGATGAGGTCGCACTTGGTCTCGGCCACGTCTTTGATGAGGTCGTTGGCGTGCGCGCGTTCGAGCACGGTGAAGCCTTGGCGCTCAAGGCTTCGCCGCAACAAACGCCGGATGGCGTCGTCGTCGTCGACGACCAGGACTGTGCCCTTTTCTGAGCCCAATGTGCCTCCGCCCCCCCTTGGGATGTCGGCCGAACAAGTGCTTTTGATCCTGACCGTCCGACGGCGATGACGCAAATTGTCTCGACCTGTCGCGCGCGTCCGCGACCGAACCCGATGCCGTTTTTTGTCACTGTCTCAGTCGGTGTCTCAATCTTCGACGCCGGGCACCGCCGAGAGCGCATCGTCGGCGAACCATGCCTCCACCCCGTTGTCGAGACGCAGCCGCACGTGGCCGGCGGAATGCTCCTGCGCAATGCCGTAGAGCCCTTCGTGGGCTTCAAACGCGACCGCGGCGTCGTCGGTGGGGGCCTTTTTGGCGTCGGTGGACGCGGCGGTGACGACGTACATCGGGCGCTGCTCGATCGCCCGCCGGCTCAGGCACAACCCGCTGACCAACAGCACCACCACCGCCGCGCCGATCACCACCCGGGGCCCGGCGTGTTTGCGCACCAGCGCGGACAGCAGCAACGCCAACACCAGCCCCAACCAACTCAGCAGCCAGATCACATCCAGGGTCTGGGGCGGTACCGCTTGCCCCAAAACCTCGTACCAGGGCTTACCCGGCCCCACACCCGCGAGCTGGTCCGCCCGCGACGACGAGGCCACCGCGAGATTAAACGCCGCGTCCTCGTCGCTGGGGTCGAGCCGGGTGGCGGCGAGCAGGTGCACCACCGCGGGGCCGAGCCGGCCCTCCTCGAGCAACAGCGTGCCGAGGTTGTAGTGCAGGCCGGCGTGTTGGGGCGCGTCCCGCAATGCTTCTTGATGTGCCTCGATGGCGGCCTCGGCCTGGCCCCGGGTCGCGAGCAGCTCGGCCTCCGCCCAAGGCCCCGCGGCGGGACCAGCCCACAACATGAACACCAGGGCCGCGGTCATGGCGCCCCCCCATCGAGGGCGGTGAGCAAGGCCCCGCCTTCTTCGAACAGCGCCCGCCGGTCGGTGCCCGATGGGGGCGCGTAGCGGGCGGCCTCGACCTTTTGGAAAAAGCCCACCACCCGGTCGGCGAGATCGTCGGCGCAGCCCGCGTCGCGCAGAAACGGGCCCAGGCGGGCCTCATCGAGCGCGGCCACCGACCCCCCGTAGGCGGCGCCGAGGGCATCGAGCACCACCGCGCGCACCTCGCGCAGGTCCTTTTGGGCATAGGCGGCGTCAAATCGTTGACGCCGGCTGCGCTCGGCCTTGTCGCGCCGGGGCCGGGCCCGGCGGCGCAGCCAGATGTGCAAAGCCACCGCCAGACCGGTGAGCGCGAACAAGCCCAGCCAAATGTCATTGCGCCGATACAGCGGCCCTTGGCCCCCCGCGGGGGTGAGACCGGTGTGCACCGGCCGGGGGTTCTGGGTCAGAACCCGGGGGCCGGCGGCCGTGGTCCCGGCGGTCCCGCCCGCGGGGGCCTCGGCCACGTCGACGATGATGCGGGCGGTGCGGTCGACCTCGTAGGTCTGGGCGTTGGGGTTGTAATAGTGAAACTCGAGGGGGGGCACGATGAGGCGGCCGGCGCGCACCGGTTGCACGAGGATCTCCGCCACCTTCTCGCCGAAGAGTGTGTCGTTCTGCACGTTCTTGGATTCGGTCTGGGTGGGGGGGAACAGCCGCGCGCCCTCGAGGGTGGTGGGCAGCTCGGGCAGCTCCACCCGGGCGGGGTTGCCCCGACCGCGCACGCGGATGGTGAGGGTCACCGCTTGCCCCACGTGGGTGCGGCGGGGGCTGACCTGGGCGTCGAGGCGCCACATGCCGATGTTGCCGGCGTTGAAATCCAGGGGCTTGTTCTTGGCCGGCAGCGCATCGACCTCGAGGGGAACGGGGTCGCTGCGCAACACATAGGTCTTGCCCCGGCGCCAGAACCCGTCGGTGACCTGTACGGTGGCGCGCACCTCACCGACCTCGGCGCGGCCGTCGCGGAGGGCGAACAACGCGGCCTTGTGCAATGTGTACGAGTAGAAACGTTTGTTGCCCACGGTGCGCTCGGTGAGGCGGGCGCGCCCGGTGTCGAACTTTTCGACCCAGAACCCGTCGAGCTTGGGGAGGTCGATTTTCTGCACCTCCACCGGACGCTCCGCGTACACGTCGACGGTCATGGTCACCTGCTCGCCCACCACCACGTGGTCTTTGGACAGCTGCACGTCGAGGAAGTAGGGCGCGTTTTTGCCGGGGGTCTTGCGCGCGGGGGCGCGGCTGACCTCGATCACGATGGGGGGAGCGGTGGACACCTGGGTGCCGACCTTGGCCGACGCCGCGCCGATTTTGTGGCGGCCGGCCGAGGTCGCGGTGAGCAAAAATGTATAGGTGGTGGTGGCGGTGACATTGCGTTGCCCCCCGCCGAACGACATCTGTTGCTGCTGGCTTTTGCTCTGTCGCTCGACAGAGAAGTCGGACACATCCGGGAGGTTGAGGGTGTCGACCTGGCCCCCGCCGCGCACGGTGACGATGACGTCGAGCTGAAAGGTCTCGTCCACCGCCACCTGTTGCGCGTTGACCTGCATGGAGATGTCCACCGCGTCCGCGGCCTGCGCGGTGGCCGGGGCCCACAGGGCGAGCAGAAAAAGCGCGCGGCCGATCACCAGGTCTTCTCCAGGGGGGCCAAGCGCTGGTGCTGCGAGCGCATTTGGTACGGCAACAGCGGCCGCTCATTTTTGCGCAGCGCGTCCAGCAGACGCTTGGCCTCCTCCTTGTCGAGGTCGCGCTTGTCCTGGGGCTGCCCCTGCGGCTGGCCGGGGCGGGGGTCTTTGTCCGCGGGGGCCTTCTCATCGCCCGCGCCGCCGCCGGCCTGGTCTTGCTTTTTGTCCTGCGGGTCCTCGTCTTGGCCTTGCTGCGATCGCTCGTCTTTTTCTTGATCCGGCTTTTTCTGGTCCTCGTCGCCGCCTTTGCCTTGCTCGTCAGCGGGATTCTTCTTGTCGTCCTGCGCCCCATCGGACTGGTCCTTGTCGCCTTGTCCGTCGTCCTGCTCGCCTTGCTCGCCCTGCTCGCCTTCGTCTTGGGGGTCTTGCTCTTGCTGGTCGCCCTGGTCGCCCTTTTGTTGTTCGCCCTCTTCGCCCTCTTTGTCCTTGTCGTCTTTGTCGCCCTGGCCGCCACCGGATTGCTGCGGTGGTTGTTGCTGCATCAACCGCAAGGCGCTGAGCAGGTTGTTGCGCGCAGGCCCGTTCTGCGGGTTGGCCACCAACGCCCGCCGGTAGGCCGAGATCGCCCCCTCGATGTCCTGGGCCGCCACCTTGGTGTTGCCCAATCCCAAGGCCGCGTCCGACCGCACCTTGGGGTCGGACGACAGCTCATAGGCCTGATTGAAGCTGTCCGCCGCCGCCGACAACAATGTCTGTGCAGGGTCCTCGTCGCCCTCCGCCGCCGGGGCCTGTCCTTGGGCCTCCTGGATCGCCTGGGCTTTTTCCAGCTGGGCGTTGCCCACGTTGTACTGCACGATGGCCCGGTGCTCTTTGTTCTCGGTCTGGGCCCGCTCGAACGACGAGGTCGCGCCGTCGTAGTCCCCGGACCGCATCTGCTCCACGCCCTCGACGAGGTGTGGTTCGCTCCGCTCGAAGCGGAGCACCTGGGCCGCGGCCGGCGAGGCGACCACGAGCAATACCAAAGCGGTGCCACGCCACATCACGACAGCGGTCCCCCAGGGGCTTGGGCCTCTTTTCGCATCGTAGCGACCGCGAACAGAAGCAGCGACAAGAGCACGGCAAAGAATGACCGATCCACATAGGTGGTGTGGACCCGCGCCTCGAGGTCGCGTTTTTCGAGCACGTCCACCGCGGTCTTGACCTGGGCGGTGCCGAGGGTGGGGTCTTGGGTCCCGTCGATGAACGTGCCGCCGGTCAACCGCGCCACCTCCGAGAGCACCTCCGGCGACATCCGGGTCATCACCGTCTTGCCTTTGCGATCCTGGAGGTAGTCGGTGACGTTGCCCTGCTCGTCGAGGAGCGGAATGGGCTCGCCGAGGCCGCTGCCCACCCCGATCAAGAACAACTGCACGCCGAGCTGCTGGAGCTTGGCCGCCGGGGCCTCGAGGCCCCCTTCGTGGTCCTCGCCGTCGGTGATCACCACCAGCACCCGGCCCGCGGTCCCCTCCAGGCCCTGGCCTTCGGCCTCGCCCGCGAACACCTCGGCCGCGACCCGCAATCCTTCCGCGAGCTGGGTGCCCCCCTGGGGCACCACCTCGGGGGTCAAGGCGGCGATGAACGCCCGCACCGCTTCCGCGTCGGTGGTCAAGGGACATTGCACGAACGCGGAGCCCGCGAACGCCACCAAGCCGATGCGGTTTTCGCCCAGCTCCCCCAAGAACAAGCCGAGCTCGGCCTTGGCCCGCTCCAACCGGTCCGGCAACACATCCCGGGCCCGCATCGACCGGGACACGTCGATGGCGAACACCACGTCGAGGCCGCGGCGCGGCAGGACTTCCGTCGACGAACCGAACTGCGGACCCGCCAAGCCCAGGATCAAACAGGTCAACGCCCCGAGCCAGAGGCCGCGGGTCACCCAAAACCGCCGGGGCGAAAAGCCCGCCACCAACGCCCACACCAACCGGTGCTCCCCCAGCGATGCGATCTTGCGACGACGCCGGGCGAGCTCAAACGCGAACAGCCCGTACAGCACCGGGACGAGGACCAGGCCAAACAGGGCCCACGGGGACGCAAACTTCATGGCGCCACCTGGGCTTTGCTCACCCGCAGGCCGAACGCGACGAACAACGCGAGCAAGGCCGCCAACAATGCCAAGGGATACAGGTCGATCTTCTTGCGCACCAACGGACCCGCTTCGAGCACGGTCTTGTCCATCTGGTTGAGGATGGTCTGAAAGGACGTCTCGAGGCTGTCCGCGTCGGTGGCGGTGTAGAAGCTGCCCCCGGTGGTGTTGGCCATGCGCTTGAGCAACGCGGGGTTGGTGGGGATTTCGACGTAGGCGTAGCGGGTCTGCCCCAGGATGTCGGGGGTCTGCTGGGGGAACGGCACCCGGCCGCCGCGGCCGACGAGGATGGGGAAGATGCGGATGTCGAACTCGGCCGCGAGCTCGGCCGCTTTGTCCGGCGACAGCGCGCCGGCGTTGTTGTCCCCGTCGGTGACGAGGATGATCACCCGGCTTTTGGCCTTGCTGTCCCGCAACCGGTTGGTGGCCACCGCCACCGCGTCCCCGATGGCGGTGCCCTCGACCAGCACCCCGGTGCGTACACCGGCCAAAAACTCGCGCAACAGACCCGTGTCGTGGGTGAGCGGCGCCTGGGTGAAGGCCTCGCCCGCGAACACCACCAGGCCGATGCGGTCGCGCTCCCGCTCGAACAGCTGCTCGTCGATGGTGCGCTTGGCCACGGTGAGCCGGTCTTTGGGCTTGAAGTCTGCGGCGCGCATCGAGCCGGACACGTCGAGCACCGCCACAATGTCAATGCCCTCTTCGTGGTGCGGGTCCGGGGCCCCGAGCAACTGGGGCCGGGCCAGCGCCAACACCAGCAACAGCGCCACCAGGGCCATCAGGCCGTCGACGAGCCAGAGCCACAAGCGGGGCCGGCCGGTGGGCAACGACGCGAACAGATGGGCCCGGGAGTGGGTCAACCGGGTGCGGGCGCGATCGCGCGACAACCACCGGGTCACGACGAGGGCGAGCACCGCCAGCAGCCCGAGCAGGCCCCACGGCTCGGCCAACGCCAGGCCGTCGTGGCCGGCGGTGGTCACCGCGCGCCAGGCTGCGGACAGGCCGTTCATTCCTGGGCCTCCTGTTTGGTGGCCTCGATGAGGGCGCGAACCTGTCCCGCCATCTGGTGGGCCGCGGCCACCGAGGCCTCGGCCCGGGCAAACTTGATGAGGTCGGCGGTGGACAAGATGCCCTCGATGAGGGTCACGTCGAGACCGGGCGCGGACACGCTGAGGAGGTTTTCGCACAGCTCCCGGGTGGTCTCCGCCTCGGCCCGGACCTCGAACCGGTCCTCGAGATAGCTGCGCAGCACCTCGTCCATGAGCCGGGGCACAAACACGCTGACCTCCCCGCGCTGCAGCAAACCCTCGGCGAGCAAGGCCTCGAGCCGCGCGAGGGCGAGCTCGTGGGCGGGGGGCCGCTCCTCGACCACCGGGGCCGCCGCCGCCCCCGACGCGAACCACACGTCGTAGCTGCGGCGCCGCAGGGCGAGATAGCTGAGCAGGGCCACAATGCCACTGATCAATGCGCTGAACAGCACCATGCGCGGCCGCGGGTCGTCGACGGTGTACAGGTGGTGGGTGCGGCCCTTGGCGAACGCGGGGGGCGTGGGCTCCTGGCCCTCGGCGGCGGCCTTTTTCTGCGCCTCCTCATCGGGGGCCTGGACGGGCACGTCCACCGCCGGGATCTCCAGCACCCGGCCCTCGGGGTCGGTGAGCACCAGCGCCGGGGTCTTCAGGTCCTCGAGCCCCAGGGCGATAAACGGCACCCGCAGGGTCTCCACCATCGGGTCGCCGGGCTTGGGCGGGGGGGTGACGGATCGGCGGGCCGGCCCAATGTTCTTGAGTTCGTCCGTGCCGGGGATGACGCCGGGCAACCGCAGCCGCTGCCCTTGGCGGCGGGTGAGCTCGATGACGAGGTCGAAGGGGGTCGCGAACGGCGCGGGGTTGGGCTCGATGCGCACCGTGAACGGGATGCTCAGCTCTTCGCCATCGTCCCCCGCGGGCCCGGCGTCCGCGGCCACAGACGGCCACGCCACACACAGCCACAGCGCCGGCAAAAGTCCCCGCACGCTCATGCCGCCCTCTTGGCCCGTCGTCGCAAAAACCGCACCAAGGCCACGGACACGTCGTCGGCGCTGGACAGGTGCAGGTGCTCGACCCCGAGCCGGCGCAGGCGGGCCCGGATGGTCTGCTTGTCGGTGCGCACCGCCGATGCATAAGCATCGCGCACGGCCTTCTTGCCGGTGTCGACCACGTGCACCGCCCCGGTCTCGGGGTCCTCGAGCCGAAGCAGCCCCACGTCGGGGAGCGCGAGCTCGAGCCGGTCCTCGAGCTCGATAACCATCAGGTCGTGGCGCTTTTGCAGCACCTTGAGGGGGCGCTCCCAGGCCCCGCCGTCGCCCACCGCCTGCTCCCCGGGGGCGGGGATGAGGTCGGTGACAAACGCCACGATGGCCCGTTGCCGGGACAGGTGGGTCACGGTGGCGAGGGCCTGGGCCACGTCGGTGCCGCGGGAGGTGGGCTCCACCGCGAGGATCTCGCGCAGGATGCGGAGCACGTGGCCCCGCCCTTTGCGCGGCCGGATCAACCGCTCGATGCGGTCGGAGAACAGCAACAGCCCCACCTTGTCATTGTTGCGCAACGCGGAGAACGCGAGCACGGCCGCGACCTCGGCCGCGCGCTGGCGCTTGGTCGCGCCTTCGGTGCCAAAATCGAGCGAACCGGACACGTCCACGGCGATGAGCAGGGTCAGTTCGCGCTCCTCGATGTACTGCTTGACGAACAGCTCGCCGGTCCGTGCAGTGACATTCCAGTCGATGTGGCGGGGGTCGTCGCCGGGCACGTAGGCCCGGGACTCGTCAAAGGCCATGCCCCGCCCCTTGAAGCGCGAGTGGTACGCGCCCTGGGCGTGGGCGTTGACCGCTTTTTTGGAGCGAAGCTCGACCTGGCGCACGCGCCGGATCAGCGCGCGCAACTCGTCAGGATCGAACCGCCGCCCCGTCATCGCTAGGGCACCGGCACCGCTTCGAAGATGCGGGACACGATGTCGTCGCTCTTGATCTCTTCGGCCTCGGCTTCGAACGTCAGGTGTACGCGGTGCCGCAACACGTCCGGGCCCACCGCTTTGACGTCGTCGGGGGTGACAAAGCCGCGGTGCCGCAAAAAGGCGTGGGCCCGGGCCGCTTGGTTGAGCGCGATGGACGCCCGGGGCGAGGCGCCGTAGGCGATGAGGGGGGCGAGGTCTTTGAGGCCCGCGGGCTCGGGCTCGCGGGTGGCGAACACCAAATCCAAGATGTAGCGCTTGACCTTCTCGTCGACGTAGAGGGCCTTGACCGCGTCCTGGGCCGCGAGCAGTTGGGCCCGCTGGATGACCCCGTGCACCGGCGCGTCGAACCCTTCGGTCATGCGGTCCATGATCACCCGCTCCTCGGCCCGGGTGGGGTAGCCGACGACGACCTTGAGCATGAAGCGGTCGACCTGGGCCTCGGGGAGCGGGTAGGTGCCCTCTTGCTCCACCGGGTTCTGGGTGGCCATCACAAAAAAGGGCGCGGGCAGATCGAAGGTCTCGGTGCCGATGGTCACGCGGCGCTCCTGCATCGCCTCGAGCAGGGCGGCCTGGACCTTGGCCGGGGCGCGGTTGACCTCGTCGGCGAGCACGAGGTTGGCGAAGATGGGGCCTTTGCGCGGCTCGAACACCCGCTTGTCCGGGTCCCAAATCGACGTGCCGGTGAGGTCGGCGGGGAGCAGGTCGGGGGTGAACTGCACCCGGCTGTCGACGAGGTCGAGGGCCTTGGCCAACGTGGTCAAGGTCAGGGTCTTGGCCAACCCCGGCACCCCCTCGAGCAACACGTGGCCCTGGGTGAGCAGACCGATGAGGATGCGCTCGACCATCAGGCGTTGGCCGACCACGACCTTGCCCACTTCACGCAACACCTCGTCCACAAACGCGCTCTGCTGCTGCACCCGCGCCGAAATCTCTTGGATGTCGGGGGCGGCGCGCACGGCTTGGGGTTCGGTCATGGACGCTCCTTTGCGACGCGGGCAGCGGTGCCCGTCCGCGGTGGTTGTTCAGGCGGTTGTCGTCGTCAAGGGGCGTCTTTCCGAAGGCAGGATTGGTTCGTTGTCCTCGCGGGAACAATTGCGTAGCGTCCCGCATTCCCGGCCCGCGGATCGCGGACCCGGTTGAGGAGACGACGACCGATGGCCCTGTTTGGACTTCTGGGCGGCGACAAGCCCACCGAAAAAAACATCGACAAGCAGGTGCAGAAGGTCAAGGAGCGCTACGCCCAGCCCGAGTTCCGGCGCGCGGCCATGGACCGGCTGCTCGAGTGGGGCACGCCCGAGGCCTTGGCCGGGGTGATGCAGCGGTTCTCGGTGGTGGTGCAAAGCCCGCACTGGGACGAAGAGGAAAAGCGCTGGCTGGTCGACGAGCTCGCGGAGCGGGGGGACGCGGCCCGCCAGGCGATCACCCAGTACCTCAAGACCCAGAACAACATCGCGTTCGCGGCCAAGGCGTTGCGGAAGCTGTGCGACGAGCAGGGCTACGTGCAAGAGCTGGTCGCGGCCCTTCAGGCCCGCGACCCCGAGGACTACCGCAGCGTGCAGGCCAAGCAGGAGCTGGTCGCGGCCATCGGGGCCACCGGCGACACCGAGGCGCTGGGGGCGGTGGTCACGTTCCTCGATGACCACGGCGACGACGTGCAGTGCACCGCCATCGACGTGGTCGAGAAAAACCACGTCGAGCAGGGCTACCCCCGCTTGGTCAAGATGATCACCGAGGACTTCCACTCCGCGCGGGTGGTGCGCCACGCCGCAGGGGCGGTGAGCCGGCTCGGCCTGGGCATCGACCCGGAAAAGCCCCTGTCCCCCGAGGTCACCGAAGACTTCGTGGTCAAGGACGGCAAACTCGCGCTCAACCGTTGAGCCCTCGATGAAGGTCTTCGTCACCGGGGCGTCTGGGTTTGTGGGGGGCGCCGCCGTCCGGCACCTCGTCGCCCAGGGCCACGAGGTCACGGCGATGTCCCGCCGCGCGCCCACCGACGACAAGATCCGGGCCGCGGGCGCCACCCCGGTGCGCTGCGACCTCGAGAATGTCACTGCAGAGCACCTGGGCGGGGCCGAGGCGGTGCTGCACTGCGCGGCCTTCGTCGAGCCCTGGGGCGAAAAGGACGCGTGGCACCGCATCAACGTCGGGGGCACCGCCCGCATGTTGGAAGCCGCGGCCGCCGCCGGGGTCCGGCGTTTTATCCACATCGGCACCGAGGCGGCGATCGTACACGGCCAACACATCGACGGCGCCGACGAGACCTACCCCCTCGCCCCCGGCTCGCCCTACCCGTACTGCGCGACCAAGGCCCAGGCCGAGCGTCTGGTGCGCGAAGCCCGCTCGGCCCAACTGTTCACGATCATTCTGCGGCCCCGCTTCATCTGGGGGCCGGGCGACACCACCTTGCTCCCGGTGCTCGTCGAGATGGCCAAGACCGGCCAATGGCGTTTCATCGACGGCGGCCGGGTCCGGACCTCGACCACCCACATCGACAACCTCGTGCACGCGATCGAGCTCGCGCTCACCGAAGGCAAGTCCGGCGAAGCCTACTTCATCCTCGACGACGGTGAGGTCACCATGCGCGACATGCTCACCGCCATGGCCGGCTCCCAGGGCATCGCGCTGCCCGACCGCAGCGTCCCGTCGTGGGTCGCGGACGGCGCCGCGTGGGTGCTGGAAGGCATTTGGCGAACCTTCGGCGTCCGCCGCGCCCCGCCTCTGACCCGGCACGCGGCGATGGTGATGGCCCGCGACTGCGTGCTGGTGGGGGACAAGGCCAAGGCCGACCTCGGCTACACCCCCGTGATCAGCCGCGAACAGGGCCTCGCCGCCCTCGCCGACGCCTGAGGAGAACAAAAAAAGCCCGGGTCGAGCCCGGGCTTTTCTGGGGTCACGGACCGCTATTCACAGTCTTCGTAGGGCACGTCCCCGGTGGGCGCGTCCTCGAAGGTCACCGCCATGTCCACCACCTGCGAACCGCCCATCCCGGTGTTGCGGAACGTCAGGTAGGTGGTGCCGCCCCCGGCGGGAACGCACGCCCCGCCGATCTCGATCGCCTGGTGGAAGGCGTTGTCCATCGGGGGCGCGTCGACGAGGGTGCTGCCGAGAATGCCACCGGTGAAGCCGTTCATTTCGATCGCGGCCCCGGGCTTGACCGCGAGCCCGAGCGCGGACGGCGCGCCCCCGAACAGCCCCCCGCCCTGAAGCGTCCAGGACAGCCGCGCGACCTGGCCATCGGGGACATCGAGGCTCCATTGGTGATAGCCGGGCACCCCGTTGGGCAGGCTGAGCCCTTGCTGGTTGCCCTCCACCGCGTGGGGCACGCCCTCGGCGGTGTTGGCGAACACGACGTCCTCCCAGGGCTTGACCCGTTCGCACCCGATCATGCCGCGGTCGGTGAGCATGTCTTTGACCATGGTGGCCTCGGCCGCGGACAAACGGTCGTCCGCTTCCGCCGCGAGCAGTTGGCCAAACTGTGACAAGCCAGTGGACAGCCCCGCGCTCAACAGCGCGCCGAACACCAACGGGTCGGCGATGTCCGCGCCCAGCATCTCGCGGATGGTCCAGAGCGCGGCGCCGACGATCTTGCCGTCCGCGTGAACCTCGGTGGTGAGGTCCGCGGGGCAGGTCTTGACGTCGGTGAGGTCCCGGGCGTAGTCCCCGAGGGCATAGGCACCGACGAGGCTGTTCTCGAGCATGCTCGCGGCGAAGTAGTCGGCCACCGCCTCGTTGATCGCGCCCCCGGTGTTGTTGAGCCCGTAGGTGTCAAGGAACGCGCCCTGCAAACGGGACGTGCCCACCACCGCGTGGGTGTACTCGTGGTAGATGACGCTGGCGTCGTACGAGAAGTCGACCCCATCGCCCTGACCGAACATGATCGCCCCGTAGTCCCGCTCGGGCAGCCCGAAGGAAGCAAATGTCTCTGCAGGCATGAACGCGGCGTTGGCGAAGGACTGCCAGGTGCCGGCGAAGTTGATGGTGATGTTGACCACCGCGTCGAGGGGGAAGTCGAGATCGGTGAACCCGTGGGTCTTGTTGAAGTAGTCATGCACCATGTTGACGTGGTGGTACATCTGCAGCTCCGCGAAGGGGTCCTCCCCCGAGTCCCCGTCGGGGGGCGTCACGTGCAAGTAGTTGCCCTCCTCGTCGGGGGTCACGGTCTGCTCTTCCACGCACAGCGTGGCGAAGCCCAGCACCTGCTCGCCGCCGTCCTTGTTGGTGCAGTTCTTGGCGTTGACGAACGCCCCGGTGAGGGTGCCGTCCTCGGTGGTGGGGGCGGCGATGGTCACCTGGGTGCGGTCGGGGTCCGCGGCCGGATCGGTGGCGTAGATCGCGGCCTGGAGGGTCACCGGCTCGGGCTCGGGTTGCACCTCCGGTTCGGCCTCGGGCTGCTGCTCGGGCTCGACCTCGGGTTCGACCCGGGGGTCGACGGTGGGGTCCTCGGGCGACGGGCCGCAGGCGGAGACCCAGGCCCCGGCGACAATGGTGAAGAGCGACAAGATGATGGATTGGCGTGACGTCATGGGGTGCTCCTCAGTGCTGCACCGCCGACCGCTGGCCGACGACCTTGCCGTGGTGGAGGTCGACGAGGACCTCGACGACGTTCATCTCTTGGGGGTGCGGGACCACGTGGACCACCGCGGCCTCGAAGGCCCCGCCGGGGCCGGCCACGATCACGGTCTCGATGTGGGCGACATCGGCGGCCCGGGCCTCGGGGGAGAAGCGGCCGAGCACCAGGCTCCGCGCGTCCGCGGGGGCGATGTCGGCGCCTCGCACCGCGTGCACTGGCACAATGTTGTTGGACACGCGGGTGACGTGGCCGGCGGTGTCCAACGTCAGGGTCACCCCCCGGCGCAGCACCCGGCGGCCGTCCACCCGGTGGGCGAAGTGCACGATGGTGCGATCCGCGGCGCGGTTTTCTTCGGCGAACACCAAGTCCGCGGGAGCGATGCCGAACAGGTCGGCGTGGTGGGCGATGAAGTGCTCGCCCCGGGCCTGGGCCGATGTCCCTTCGGTGGGGACCTGCAGGCCGGTGACGAGGGCGGGCCCCACGATGCCGGTTTGCCAATGGGATTGGGTGGCGGGGAACTGGGCGCGCAGCTGCTCCACGTGGGCGCGGGCTTGTCGCGCGGCCACGTCGGCGTCGGCCCGGGTCGCGGGCGCGGCGAGCGTCCCGACCAGCGCCACGGCGAGGAAGGTGATTCTCGACATAGGTGACTCCTGTGGGGTAGGTGGACACCATGTCGGTGGGAATCGCAGTTGTCAGGCGAAGATCAGCAACGGTTGGCCCGTTTTTTTTCATGATGTAGTCACATTCGGTTTGCTGTGGGCCTGCGCCCACAATGTGTGCGCAGGGAAATGTATTTTCTTATTCGAGGGTTGGCGGGCACGGCCCACCGGCGGGGCACGACGGGCCCGCGGAGCCGGCGAAAACCACGTCTCGGCCGGTTCAGGTTTGGCGCGGCCCCCGGCCCGCGTCCTGGGCGCCGGCCATCGTCCCGCCCCGCCCCCGGGCGCCAACTGCTCGCGTTTGGCCCTGTGCGGTCGACACACCCGCCGATCGTGACCTTGTGCGGGGGCGGGCCGTCCCCATAGGCTTTTGCCGTGCCCCACACATGCAAGTTGTTGTTGTTGGTCGGGTGCCTGGTGGGGACCGCTTGTCAGCTGGCGCCCCCGGTGACCGGCCGTCCCTGTGACAGTGACACCGATTGTCAGGAGGGCGCAGAGACCGCGCACTTCTGTCAACGCGAGACGTTGCCCCACGTGTGCCTGCCCGGCGACGGACCAGGCGTGCCCGCGCTGCCCAACCGGGCCCCGCTGGTGCAGACCGCGCTCGTGGTCACGTCCCTGGGGTCCACGCTGGTGGGCCAGCGCCTGGTGGCGCTCGACCCCGATGGGGACACCGTCACCTTTGCACAACCATTGGGGGGCAGCACCCCGGTGGGTCTGCTCACCGTTGACGAGGACGGGACCTACCGGTTCGAACCGAGCGCGGTGGGGCGCAGCGCGGCCTTGGTCGAGGTCACCGACGGCCGGGACACCCCCGGCGCGGTGGCCCTCGACGTGCTCATTGTGGTGCTCGACCCCGCGGGCGACCTGTCGGTGTGGACCGGGACCAACTCCTCGGCCTACGAGGAGGAGGGCAACTGGAGCGAGGGTGTGCCCGACGCCACGGTGAGCGCGTTCGTGCCCGGCGCGGCCAACCCCCTCGTGGCGGAGGGCGCGGTGGCGGACATGCTCAACCTCTACACCGCCCCGTCGACAAGCTCGGCGCTCGGGCAATTACATTTGCACGGGACCGAAGCGCTGGCCGCGGGTCTGTTCGACGCCGACGTCACCGTCCAACAGAACGCCACCCTGGGGGGGTCATTCGGCAGCCTCCGCCTGCTGGCCGGGGCCACGCTGGAGAGCCCGCTCGACACCCAAGGCGACCTCGTGCTCGCCGGCCCGCAACCTCTGGTGGTGGGGCCGCACCTGCTCACGGTGCGGGGGGACCTGCTCCAAGAAGCGGGGCAAGCCGGTCTGTTGATGAACGACCCCCAGGGCGCGGTCCTCGTCGAGGACAATGTCACGCTGCGCGCGGGCCCCGCCGCGGCGATGAGCGCCGGCCAGCTGTGGTTGGAAGGCGACCTCACCATCCTCGGCGCCGGGCTCAGCCCCGGCCCCGGGCTCAGCCTCGCGTTCACCGAGGAAGGCGACCTGCAGACGGTCTCGGTGTCGTCGCCCAAGCAGTCGGCCCTGCCCTCGACCACGGTCGAGCCGGGCGCGAATGTGCTGTTTGCCGAGGACACCTTTGTCGCTGGCGACCTCAGCGTCGCGGGCACGCTGTCGGTGACCGAGGACCGGTTGGTCCTGGTCGATCAGACGTTGGTCATTCGTCCGTCGTTCAAGACCGGGCCCGGACCGCACGGCACGCTGCGCGCGGCCGCCTGCGACGTCGCCGCCTATGTGCGGGTGCCGGCCTGGATCGAGTGCGACGCCAACATCGAGCGGGACACGCTGGGCGGGGACGGAGACGGAGACGGAGACGGTGACGGGGACGGTGATGGAGATGGGGATGGGGATGGGGATGGAGACGGTGACGGTGACGGCGATGGGGATGGGGATGGGGATGGAGACGGTGACGGTGACGGCGATGGCGATGGCGACATGGACGGCGGCGTGCCCGACGCCGATCCGGGGGTGGACGGTGGCTTGCCCGACGTCGACCCCCGACCGGACGCCGGCTTGCCCGATGTCGACCCCGGGCTGGACGCGGGCCTGCCCGACGTGTTGGTGCCGGTCGTCGATGGCGGGCTGGACGATGGCGGCATCATCATCGGCGCCCCCCCGGCGTGCGCGGCCATCGCCGCGCGGACCACGGGGTTGCTGGACAATCTCATTGTGACCCACCTGCCCGATGCGACCTACGGCGACGGAACGGTCTCAGACACGTTCGGCTTCGACGCGAGCATCACCGGGTTCGTGGCCCAGGACCACCAGGCGCCCCAGGGCCGATTGACGCTGGGCAGCGACGGCAACTTCACGTTTGTGCCCGGCGACGTGTCCGCGAGCCCGATGCTCTGGGGGGTGCAGGTGCAGACCCCAGCCGGGGTACGCGACGAGTGTTTGGTGATCTACATCGTCGACGTCACGGGCATGAACGTCAAAGTCAACGACGGGCCGTGGGGCAATGGCAGTGCATGGTCCGGCGGCGCGCCGCCCACCACCGAGCCGGTGTTCATCCTCCCCGACCAAGGGGCGCACTTTCTGCCCACCATGCTGTCCCTCACCCAGGTGTACGTCCAAACCGGGGCGCAGGTGACGGTGGGAGGCGACGGCATGAACGAGTTCAACAACTCCTCCGCCCAGAACCTCTACGCGGGCGGCACGATGACCGGGGGCCCGCTCTACATCACCTCCACCGTGGGGGGCCGCGCGCCTGACATCAGCTGTTCGGGGGCCGCCGCGCTGGTCGCCCACACCAGCGTCGGGGTGCTCGACCAAGGCATGTCGATGGGGTGCAGCATCGACCTCAACGAGTTTCGGCTCGCGTCCAAGACCCCCGGCGGCTTCAACTACGCATTTACATTGGTGATGAACGAACCCACCGCCTACCTGAGCCTCAACGGGGGGCTGGAGGTGTACGACGCCTCGACCATGACCGACGGCACCCTCGCCGTCGGTGGCAACCTCGCGTTGTACGACTACGGCTTCGGCGGCGGGGGCAACGTCACCAGCGCCGTGGTGTTGGCCGGGACCGGGGGCCAGACGTTGTACTCCGACTTTGCGCTGTTCGACGTGGTGACCACCCCGGCGGGCAGCCTCACCATCAACGCCGCCTTGTCGGTCAACGGGGAATACCGCTCGGCGCGGCCCACCACCGTCAACTCGACCCTCACCGTGAACAACCTGACGCTGCTGCCAGGGTCGGATTTCAGCAACCCGGGCAACGTTGTCTACAACGGCACCTGCGACGACACCGCCGCCCTCCCCGGCGAACAGACCTGCGCCGACTTCTAGAGCACGTCGAGCACGTCTGAAAATCACCTTCGGCGCCTTCGAGCCGGGCCCTCTTCGCGGCGCACCTCGTCGAAGGGCTTCTGTGCACCTCAGGGGGCGCGGCAGGCTTTGGCGCAGTGTCGGATCGGCGCTTCGTTCTTCTTGAGCTCGGCCGGGGTCTTGCCCGCCATCAACGGCCGCAGCCGCTGCGCACATTTTTCCTGACAGCGCAGCAACAACGCGACGTCCTCGGCCAGTGAATAGCGCCGGGGCGCGGTCTTCACCGGGTCCCGGGCCGGCTCCTCCCGCGGGGTGTCCGACCCTTGCGGTGTCGCCGACGAAGACCCCGCCGAGGTCGTGCGCGGCTTGGGCTTTCCCTTCGGCTTTTCCTTGGTCTTGGGCTTGGGCCGGGGCCCGGGCTTGTGCGCCTCCGACCGGGTGTCGGGGCCGGGCCCTGCCGCGTCTGGGGGGCCGTCTGGGGCCGCGACCGCGGCGCGGCCCGCTTCGACGACGACCGGCGCCGAACGCCCCCCCGCATCCAGCCGCGCCACCGGCGGGGGCTCGGCCGGAGCGCCCCCGAGATCGAAGAGCCGGCCGCCCACCACCACCGCGGCCACGGTGAGCACAAACAGTGCCACTGCACCGAACATCCACTGCATCGTGCGGGGCCCGGTCACCGCCCGGGCCGCGGCCCGGGACAACGTCGACGAACCCTCCGCCCCGGCCACCGCCCCGTCGTCGGCTGAGCTCGGGCCCGCGCCGGGGCCCATCACCCGGGAGGCGCTGATGGTGGCCTGGGGATCAGGCCGGTTCGAACTGCGCACCTTCGCGGTGGGCACCGACGGGGCCGCGCGCGCCCCCGACGCGCTGATTTCGCCCAGGCGGCTCAGCCGTTTGCGCTCCTCGGTGATCCGGGTCTCGAACACCTCCTGGACCAGGGCCTTCAACTGCTTGCGCCCCACCCCGGGGAAGTACGCGGTGCGCACCTCGTCGAGGGCATCGCGCATGGCCCCGCAACTTGCCCAGCGATCGTCGACTCTGCGCTCCACCGCCTTGCGGATGATGGCGGCCAAGGGGGCGTCGAGGGCGTCGACGTCGCCGGGGAGGTGGCCCTGGCCGGCGCGCATCCAGATTTCGCGGGTGGTCGCGTTGCCGTAGTAGCGCTGGTTGGTGAGCAGCTCGTACAGCATCACCCCCACCGCGAACTGGTCACACCGCCCGTCGACCGCGTCCCCCCGTGCTTGCTCGGGCGACATGTACGCGACCTTGCCCATCACCACTTCGCTGCTGGTGTTCTCCTCTTTGAGCGCGCTTTGGGCCAACCCAAAATCGATGAGCTTGACGTCGCCCTGGAAGCTGAGCATCACGTTCTGGGGGCTGACGTCCCGGTGCACGATGTGCATCTGTGCGCCGGTGAGCGGATGCTCCAATGTGTGTGCATAATGCAGCGCGTCCAACACCTCGCTCACGATGTGAAGCGCCACCCCCCGGGCCAGACGCACGCCGACCTTGGTCATCTCACGCTCGAGTTCGCGCAAGGTGACCCCCGAGATGAACTCCATGGCCAGGTAGTAGGTGGTGCCCACCTGCCCGGCGTCGAACACCTGGCTGACCCCCGAATGGTGCAACTGGGTCACGACCCGGGCTTCGTCCAAAAAGCGCCCGGTGTACTCGGCGTCGTCGGCCAACTCCCCGCGCAGGGTCTTGACCACACACAGCCGCTCCGCCCCGCGCAAGCCACTGCGCTGGGCGAGGAAAACCTCCCCCATGCCCCCCCGACCAAAGCTCGCCAGCAGCGTGTAGGCGCCGAACACACGGGGGAACGCAGGGGATGGATCGAGACGCATGGGTGCTTGCCTAACTCGCCGTCAACGCTGTTAGCATAGCGCCGTGCCGATGTCGGTCGTCGTGTTGTTGTCGTTGTGGGTCACCGCCACCCCCGGACGGGTGGACCTTCCTGCCGAGACCGCCCCGGGGGTGTCCTCCGTCGACCAACCCACGCGGCTGGCCAAAAAGAAGAAACGACGTCGGTCCCGCAAACGATCTTCCAAAAAGTCGAAAAAGAAGTCGTCGTCGCCGGCCCCTGCACAGGCCGCGCCCGAGGGCACCGGCGAACCGGGTCCCGCGGCCACGGTGACGCCCCCCGACGAGGTCAAATCGGCCGCGCCGTTCGCGCCGGTGGCGCCTTCGCCCCCCCCGCCGCAGCCCCCACCCCCCGAGCGGCGCATCGCGGTGTTTCCGGTGCGGGTCAGCGAGCTGCAGCTCAATGATGTGCAGCGGCTCAACCAAGTCATTCGCGACGCCACCGCCAGCGACGAGAGTCTGCGCGTACAGAACGAAAAGCTCACCACCAGCCTGCTCGAGTCCTCGCAGGATCTGGGCGTCGAATGCGACGTCAACGCGGTGGAGTGTGCCATCGGGCTGGGCGAGATCGCCGACGTCGAGCTCGTGGTGCTGGGGGCGGCCGGCGGGTTGGACCAGGGCATCGGTCTTGACCTGCGGCTCGTCGACGTCACCCAGAAAAAAGTGCGGCGGCGGGTGGGCGCCTTGCTGCAAGGCGACCGCGACACCCAAAACCGCGCCACCGCCGAGGTGGTGCAGCAGCTGTTCGCCGCCGACCTGGACCTCGCCCAGGTCGACCTCACGTCGACCCCCGAAGGCGCGAGCGTGACCGTCGACGGCATCCCCCGGGGGGTGACCCCGCTCCCCGGCCCCCTCGACGGGCTGTGGCCCGGCCCCCACGTCGTCGAGGTCAGTCTCAAAGGGCACCTCCCCGACCGCCGCACAATGAACCTGGATCCGGGCGCCACCCACGCGGTGGCGGTGGCGTTGGTGGTCGACCCCAACGCCGAGGTCGAGGTGCTCGTCGAGCGGGAGGCGTCGGTGGTGGAGATCGCGGTGCCCTGGGCCATCGCCGGCGGGGGCGCGTTGGTGGCGGCCGCGGGGGCGGCGTCGGCGGGCGCGGGCTTGGTGCCCCTGGGCTTTTTCCAGTCCGAGGTCGCCGCCGTCACCGGGCTCGACCAGACCGGTGAGAACTACCCCAGCGAAGTCGCGGTGGGGTGGCAGCGGGCCGACACCTGGGCCGGCCACTGGAACACCTGGGGCTTTCCCCTCGTCGTCACCGGCGCGGTGGCGGGCACGGTGGGCCTGTTGGTGGCCGCCGCCGGCGGGGTGTGGGGCACGTCGGTGTTGTTGTTCGGCGGGGGAGACGAGGTCGACCCCGGCGACGCGTCGGCGGTCGAGTAGCGCACCCGCCCGCCGCGGTTATTCGAGCAGCTCGATGATGTGGTCGATGCGCATCAAGAAGTCTTGCGCGTGGTGCAACATGCTGCCGAGGATCATGTCGATGGACAGGAAGAACAGGATGCAGCCGGCGATGACCTTCGCGGGCATGGCCATGAAGTAAGCGTTGATTTGCGGCGCGACTTTGTTCATCAGGCCGAAGCTGATTTCGGTGATGAGACAAACAATGCCGACGGGCATGCACAGCAACACCCCCATGATGATCACATCGCCGCTGATGCGGATCATGGTCTCGACAAATGCCCAGTAGCCCGCCTGTAAGCCCGGCCATGCGTTGATGGGCACGGCGAGAAAACTCTCGAACAGGCTCTCGATAAAAATCGTGTGCAGGTCGAGCGACAAGAACAACGCGAGCAGCATTTGGTAGTTGAGCGTGCCGAACGCCGACGACCGCTCGGTGATCTCGGGGACCGCGACCTGAATCTGGTTGGCCCCGCGCAACATGTCCACCAGCTGCCCTGCCATCTCCACGGTGTAGAAGATCTCCGCGCACACAAAACCGATGGCAAGACCGACGAACACCTCCTTGAGCATCATGAGCACAAAGTAGATGGGGGTGATGGGCACGTCCCCGGTCGCCCCCAGCACCACCGTCGGCCACAGAATCATGGACAGCGTGACCCCGATGCCCATCTTCACCTGAGACGGGGCGTTCTTGCCGCCGAGGAACGGCACCAGGATCACAATGCTCATGACCCGCGCCATGATCAACGCGAACACCACGATGTTGCGCGTGGTGTCGATCTGCTGATTGAGAGCGGCGAGGAACTCAGCCATGGCGACGGTCCGGCCCGGGTCGGGGGCGGGACAAAACGGTCAGTTGACCACCTCGTGAATGCCGTTGAGACAGCGGGCCGCGAAACGAATCATGGTCGCTCCCGTCCAGGGGGCGGTGGCGGCGAGCACCACGAACACCGCGATCATCTTCGGCACAAACGACAGGGTCTGTTCTTGAATCTGCGTGGTGGCGGAGAAGATCGCGATGGCCAAGCCGATGAACATCGAGGCCAGGATGGTGGGCATCGAGATGACGATGGTCAGCAGGATCGCCTCGTTGGTGATTTGCACAATGTAGTCTTGAATGCTCATTGGGCGCCTCCTACTGATAGCCGAGCACAAGTCCACGTGTGATCAGGTACCACCCGTCGACGAGGACAAAGAGCAAGATTTTGAACGGTAGACTGATGGTGGTCGGACTGAGCATCTGCATGCCCAGCGCCATCAATATGTTGGAGACCACCATGTCGATGACGAGGAATGGCACGAAGATGATGAAGCCTATCTGGAAGGCCTTGGTTAACTCCGTGATCACGAACGCGGGGGTGAGGATGACCATGTCATCCCGTCGCAACGACTCCCGGTCCTCCGGCGCACGCATGCGGTAGGCCACCCGGTAGAACATGTTGATGTTCTTGGGGTCGGCGTGCTTGGTGAGGAACGCCTTCATCGGGCCCTTGGAGAGCTGCACCGCCTCGAGGATGAGGTCGGCGTTCTCTCGCTCGAGCAGGGCGTTCTCGACGGCCAGGAGCTTGTCGATCCGGTTGAGGATCTGCAGCCCCACCGGCTGCATCACGTACACGGTGAGGATGATGGCCAGGCCGGTGATCACGGTGGTGGGCGGGGCTTGTTGGGTGCCCATCGCCTGCCGGGTGATGGAGAGCACCACCGCGATCTTCACGAATGACGTGACCATCATGCCCACGAACGGGACCAATGCCAATGCGGCCATCGCGCTCATGAGAATCAACGGGCGGTTGGCCACGCTGTTCTTGCCGAGGATGTCGACGCCCTCGAGCACCTTGGCCTTTTTGGCCAACGCCACCTCGGGGACCAGCACGCAGAACGCGAACACCAAGGTGATGGCCAGCACCGACGTGGCCGCGGTGACGAGCTGGCTTCGCCGGTGAAAGTTGGTCAGGCGCTCTTCTTTTTTTCCGAGCTTTCGGCGCAGGCCGAGGCGGACGAGCAAGTCATGGATGCGGGGGTTGCGCATGAGCGTCAGCCCTCCTTTTGCAGTTCGGCGATGGTCTTGGTGGCGTCGGTGCTGGACACCTCGGAGGGCTCGTCGGGCGCAGGATCGACGTGGCGGGCGAACCCGCGGCTGACCGGGGCGGGGGAGGCGTTGCCGCTGGCTTGAATCCGGAACGGCTTGCGCTCAGCCTCGGCCTCGCCCAGGCGATCGATGACGTGGACGCCCCCCTCGGAGGCGGCGAGCAACAGGTCGCGTCCGTCGACGTTGACCACGTACAACGCCCGGCGCTGCTCGAGCGTGACGCGCTCGACCACGCGCACCCGTTTGCCTTGTTGGGAGCGCTGGATGAGCTTGCCCACGCCTTTGTTGAGGGTGAGGTAGAGCACCAACAACACGATGCCCAACATCAGGATCATCTTGAGGAAGGTGCCGATGAGCTCTCCGGTGGAGACCACCGAGAGGTTCTCGGGGTCGTCGAGCATCGGGTCGTACGGGGGAATGTCGTCGATGGGGGGCGGCGGGGTCTTGGCCACGTCCGGCGCCGGGTCGGTCACCTCGGCCGCGGCCGGGGTGGCGGCTTCGACCGGGGCCTCGGCCCCAAGCGGGTCCGAAGCCGGCTCGGCGTGGGCCCCCCCCGCGAACAAGGCCGTGCCCAGGAGGGCCGAAACAAACATCTGCGGTCGGTTCATACGCGTCTCGTCGGGTCCGTCGTGGACCGGCCGAGGTTAGCGGAAATCGTCGCCGCGGGTCATCCGCGCGGTGGGGCTTTTGGCGACATCGAGCAGGCTCGAGAGTCCCCGGGCCACCTCGTTGAGGGGAATTTCCCGCTGTAGCACGCGCCCCGGGCCGGCCAGGAGGACAAACCGGGGGGTGCGGGTTTGGTTCTTTTTGTCGACGCACACCGCGCTGAGAATGTCCGCGGACAGCGCGGGCTTGATGCTGGGAAGATCCAGCCGGTCGAGGACTGCGCACGCGCGATCGCAAAAACTGCGCGGCAGGCCGCAGCGCCGCACGCTCTGGTCGAGGGCAAAGCGGAGCCCGAGCGCCACCGCTTCTCCGTGCAGGATGTTGCGGTACCGCATGGCCTTCTCGATCGCGTGGCCCAGGGTGTGACCGAGGTTGAGCGCCCGCCGCACCCCGAGGTCGGTGGGGTCGCACGCCACCACCGCGCTTTTGAACCGCACCGACCGGCTCACCAACGTCCGCAGCCCCCCGCCGGGGAGCTGCCCGGCCAGGAGCGCAGACAACGCCGGGTCGTCGCCCAAGCCCTCGCCGGTGATCGGGGTGCGCGGATCGAGGAGCGTGTGCTTGAACGCCTCGACCGCCCCCGCGCGCAGCTGCCGCGCGGGCAGCGTCTCGAGGACCTCGAGGCACATCCACACGCCCTCGGGGGGGTGGAACGCGCCGAGGAGGTTTTTGCCCAAGGCGTGGTCGCTCGCGGTCTTGCCCCCGATGGCCGCGTCGCACATCGCCAACAACGTGGTGGGCACCGCCACCCAGGGCGTGCCCCGCCGGGCCAACGCGCAGGCGAACCCGACCATGTCGAGCAGGGCGCCGCCCCCCACCGCCACGGTGGGGGCGTCTTTGCTGTGGGCGAGCACGATGTCGGCGATCTCCATGACCTGGGCCATGGTTTTTTCGGGGCCGACCTCGATGGGGATCGCCTTTTGCCCACAAAGACCGGGGTGGGCCCGGCGCACGTTGGCGTCGACAAACACCGGGCCCTGGCTCTCGCCGAGCTTCGCCCGCAGGTCGCGCCGGGGCAAAAATGAATAGCGCGGATCCAATGAATAGGCACGGGGCGGCAACACAAACGTCGCCTCCGTGAGGTAGCCGGACACGAGGTTGGACACCTCACCCACGGTGCGGCGGCTGGTGTCGAAGGTGGCGTCGGCGAGGTCGTGCCGTTCTGACGCCCGGGGCCGCTCCAAGGCTTCGTAGATGTCGATCAAGGGCCCCGCCCCGTCGAGCAACGGCCGCTGGTGGGCATCGGCCTTGAGCCGGGCCACCGCCACGCGCGGTTCGACATCGAGGAGGACAGTGGCCACCGACGACAAGAGCTTCTGCACCGCCAACGTGGTCGTGCCCCCCGCCCCCAACGCGATGATCGCCGGCCCCGTCCGGTGCAGCAAGCGGGACAGCGCCACCGCCTCGAGTGCCCGAAAGCCGGCCTCGCCCTGCTCCGCGAACAACTCGCGCACGGTCTTGCCCTCCTGCTCCTCGATGTGGGCGTCCACGTCGATGAAGGGCAAACCCAGCCGCTCGGCGACGGTGGCGCCGACGACCGTCTTGCCCGCGCCGGGCGGACCGAGCAAAACCACCGGAGTCAGAATCAGAACACGCTCCTCGGCAAATACCGACCGGGACCCTATGTTGTCGGACTCAGGATCGAAGGTCGAGGTCAATCGTGCGCCACCGCGTTCACATCCAGCCCCCGCGTCACCCCGGCCGGGTCGTGGCCCGGTTGCCCGGGGACAAATCGATCAGCCACCGCGCGGTGTTGTTCGCCGCGGTGGCGCAGGGGACAAGCCGCATCCACGGCGCGCTCGACACCGGCGACGTCGGCCACAGCGTCGCGGTGGCCCGCGCCCTCGGGGCGCGCGTGACCCGCGACGGGGCGCACCTCGTCGTCGTGGGGACAGACAAAAACGCACCCGTGGACGTCGACTGCGGGCGCTCGGGCACCACCTTGCGGTTGACCACGGGCCTGCTGGTCGGGCGCGCGACCCCGGGCCGGCTGCGCGCCGACCCCCAGCTTCTCGCCCGCCCCATGGATCGGGTGGTCGAGCCGTTGCGCGTGCTCGGCGGTGCCCTCGACTGGCGCGCGGACGGCATGCACCTCGACGCGCACCGCGGCCTTCGGCCCGCGACGATCGCGCCTTCGGTGGCCAGCGCCCAAGTCAAAGGCGCGGTGTTGCTCGCCGGGGTGCTCGGGGGGGTGCCCGTCACCGTCGACGAATGCGCGCCCACCCGCGACCACACCGAACGGCTGTTGCGCGCGATGGGGGTCGATGTCGTGCGCACCGATCGCCGGGTGCGCGCCGTCGCCCCGGGCCCGTTGCGCGCGGTCGACGTCGACGTGCCGGGGGATCCCTCGTCGGCGGCCGCCCTCGCCACCGCGGCCGCGTTGCTCGACGGGGCCACGGTGGAGATGCCCGGGGTGTGCCTCAACCCCGGGCGCACCGGCTTTTTTGACGTGCTCAAACGCATGGGGGCGGCGGTGACCCGGCGCGGCCTCGTCACCGACATCGAGCCACGCGCGGACATCGTCGTCGAGGGCGGCCCGCGATTGCGCGCCACCGACGTCGGGCCCGATGAGATTCCCGCGTTGGTCGACGAGGTCATGCTGGTGGGGCTGCTCGCGACCCAGGCCGACGGCGTCACCCGCCTGCGCGGCCTTTCCGAGCTGCGGGTCAAAGAGAGCGACCGGGTGGCGGAGATGGCCCGGGTGCTCCGCGCGTTTGGGGCGACGATCGACGTCGCCGGCGACGACGTGACGATCTCGGGCCAGACCCCGCTGCGCGCGACCACGGTGAACGCCGGCCGCGACCACCGGGTGGCGATGCTGGCGTCCCTCGCCGCCCTTTGCGGCGACGGCCGGAGCACCATAGAGGGGGCGGACTACATCGCGGACAGCTTTCCCCGGTTCGGGGAAGTGCTCGCCGCGTGGGGGGCATTGTGCTGAATCGACTGCGCATCACCACCGCGGGGCAAAGTCACGGTCCGATGATGACCGCGGTGATCGAGGGGTTGCCCGCGGGTCTGTCCCTCCGCGGGGCGGACTTTGTTGGGCCCCTCGCTCGTCGACAAAAACGCCTCGGGGCGGGCGGGCGCCAAGGCATTGAACGCGACGCGGTGGACATCACCGCGGGGGTGCTGGCGGGCAGAACCACGGGTGCGCCGCTGTGCCTGGTGGTGGCGAACCGCGACCACGCCAACTGGCAAAACAAAGACATTGCGCCGATGACGGTGCCGCGACCGGGGCACACGGATCTGGTGGGCGCGCTCAAGTACCAAAGCGATGACCTGCGGCATTCCTCCGAGCGGAGCTCGGCGCGCGAGACGGTGTTGCGGGTGGCGGTGGGGGTGGTGGCCCAAAAGGTCCTGGACGCGGTCGGCATCCGCACCGGGGCGTTTGTGCGACAGATCGGGGATGTGACCCTCACCGTGGATGACGATCTCGACGCAACGGCATTGGAAGCGATGGGGGCGGCAGCGGACGCCGCCGACACCAGCTGTCCCGATGAGCCCACCGCCGAGCGGATGCGGGACGCGGTGGCCCAGGTGATGCGGGACAAGGACACCCTCGGCGGGGTGATCGAGGGCTTCGCCACCGGGCTGCCCGCGGGGCTTGGCAGCTACGCGCGGTGGGGGGACAAGCTCGATGCCCGGCTGGGGGCGCTCCTGCTGTCCATCCCGTCGGTGAAAGCAGTGGCATTTGGGGCGGGCGCGTCGGTGGCGCGGATGCGCGGGACCGCGGCCCAAGACGCCATCCGGCGGAACGGGGATGCCCTGGTGCGCGACACCAACCGCGCGGGGGGCCTCGAGGGCGGCGTCACCAACGGGCAACCGCTCCGCGCCCGGGTCGCGCTCAAGCCCATCGCCTCGACGTTGACCCCCCAGGCCTCGGTGGATGTGGTGAGCGGACAAGCCGTGCAGACACATTACGAGCGCAGCGATTTTTGTACCTTGCCCCGCGCCGCGGTGGTGGTGGAGGCGATGCTCGCCATTGGGCTGTGCGACGCGGTGCTCGAGCGCGCCGGGGGGGACCACCTCGAGCAGGTGGTGGCGGCGGCGGCAAGCTGGCCGGCGCCCCGGCTGTCTTCGCTGCGGGTCACGGGGGCGCCAAAGCGCCTGTTCGATTCTGGAGCAGATTGAAAAAAGCTGTGGTTTTGGGGGTTTGCGGGATCGATCCCGAGGGCCCACCCCCACCTTCACGCCGCGGCCCCGGCCGGACAAACCGACCCCGCCCCCCGCCGCGTCGCGGGTGGCCGCAAAGCAAAAGCATGCCCGTGCCCCACCCTCCGGCGCGGGGGTGCCCGGGACCCTCTACAGGATGTCCGGGACCCGGCCCGCCGGGTTGCGGCGCTGCTCGGATTCCCATTCTGATTCAGTCACTTACAGCAGATCTGGGCGCTCCGTCGGCCCCCCGGGCGCGGCGCCAGATCGGCCCCGCGGCGGTTGCAGTTTAAGACCTTTTAAACTACATCGACTGCATGGACCCAGGAGCCAGGCCATGCTGATCGTCGCCCCCTCACCCGAGGCGGCCCGCGCCCTGGCCGAGCGCCTCGGCCCGCGCGCCCAGGCCTTCGACCGCGCCGACCCCCCGCTGGTGGCGGTGCCCGGACCGGTGGACGCCGACATCGCGGCCGGGCACCAGGTGCTGGCCGACCACGCCCACCCATTGAGCACCTTCGCCCTTCACCCGCAGCCCCACACCGTGCGGCTCGGGTCGGTGACCGTCGGCCAGGACTTCGCGTTCATCGGCGGCCCCTGCAGCGTGGAGAGCGAGGACCAGATTCTGCGCGCCGCGCGCGGGGTGCAGGCCGCGGGGGCGCACGCGGTGCGGGGGGGCGCGTTCAAGCCCCGCACCGGGCCCTACGCATTCCAGGGACATGGTGAAGTGGCATTGGAATGGCTGAGCGCGACCCGGCGGCACACCGGCCTGCCCGTGGTCACCGAGGTGCTCACCCCCGAGGACGTGGAGCTCGTGGCCGAGCACGCCGATGCCCTGCAGGTCGGCACCCGCTCGATGCAAAACACCGCGCTGCTCAAAGCCCTCGGCGACATCCGGCGCCCGGTGATCCTCAAGCGCGGGTTCGGCAACCGCGTCGAAGAACTCCTCAGCGCCGCCGAGTACATCCTCGCCCGCGGCAACCCCGACGTCATCCTGTGCGAGCGCGGCGTGCGCACCGGCCACGGCGCCACCCGGTTCTGCCTCGATGTCTCGGCCGTGGCGTGGCTCAAGGTCGAGTCCCGCTTGCCCGTCCTCGTCGACCCGTCGCACGCGGCCGGCCGGCGCGACCTCGTCGAGCCCTTGGCCTTGGCCGCGGCCGCGGCGGGGGCCGACGGTCTGTTGATCGAGACCCACCCCCACCCCGACCAGGCCTGGAGCGACGCCGAGCAAGCCATCGACCTCGACGCGTTCGCCCGCTTGGTGGACAAGACCCGGCGGGTGCTCGACGCCCTCGGCCGGGCGTCAGGGCCCCAACGGGCCGCGGGGGGGACCGCCTCATGAAAGCGCAAGACCTCGTCGAGGACCGCGGGGACGTGTCCCGGGCGCTGTTCGATCGCATCGCGCCCCGCTACGACCTCACCAACCGCGTGTTGAGCTTTGGGCAAGACGAGCGCTGGCGCCGGCGACTGGTCAAGGCCCTCCCCGCGCGCGCCGGCTTGCGGGTGCTCGACGTCGCGACCGGGACCGGCGACCTCGCGTTCGCGATGTCGCGCGACCCGCGGGTGGACGAGGTGGTGGGCGTCGACCTGTCCGAACAGATGCTGGCCGTGGCGCGCGACAAGGCCCCGGACAACGCGCGCATCACGTTCGCCACCGGCGACGCCATGGACCTCGGGTACACGGCCGCGTTCGACGCCGTGACCATCGCGTTCGGCATTCGCAATGTCTCTTCCCCCATCGTGGCCCTGCGGTCGATGAAGCAGGCGCTGCGCCCCGCGGGCCGCGTGCTGGTGCTCGAGTTCGGTGAGGTGTACGCCCCGGTGCGTCCGCTCTACAACCTCTACCGCCGCCACATCCTGCCCGTGGTCGGCGGGGCCCTGACCCGCGAACGCGAAGCTTACCGGTACCTCGACGAGACCATCGCCCAGTTCCCCAGCGGCGAGGCGTTTGCAGAAAAACTCACCGAGGCCGGTTTCGTCGACCCCCGCGTGGTCGACCTCGCCCTCGGCGGGGTGCGCCTGTACGTCGGGGACGTCGCGTGAACGCCCTCGCCTCGGCCTTCGAGGCCGCGCGCGGTCCCCGGGTGTACTTCGGGGATCGGGGCGGCCCCGGCATGGTCGGGATCGGCGTGTCCCGCTTGGTGCGCAAAGACCCGTGTACCGTGGGCGAGGCGTTGCGCCCCCCCGACGAGGGCCCCTGGGTGTTCGCGGTGCGCTTCGACCCCGAACAACCCCCCGGGCCGGCCTGGGCCCCCTTCGGCGCGGCGTTGTGGTGGCGCCCGGCGCGCTGGCTCCGCGACGACGGCGCGCGCCGCTTTGCCCCCCGGGGGGCCCACATTGAGATTCCCGCAAACATCGAACCGTACGCCTCGGGTCAGTGGGACCGCGCGTTCGACGCCGCGGGGTCTGCGATCCAAGCCGGAGAGCTCGGCAAGGTGGTGCTCGCCCGCCCCGTGGATCGGCCCCGGCCCGCCCAGCCGGTGGCGGCGGGCTTGCACACCGAAGACCCCGCGTTCGCGTTTGCCCTGTGCCTCGACGACGATTACGGCTTTGCCGGGGTCAGCCCCGAGCTTTTGTTGCGCCAAGGCCCAGAGGGCACCGAGACCGAGGCCCTCGCCGGCACCCGGGCCCGGGGCGCGCCCGATGTGCCCCCCACCGAAAAGGAACGGCGCGAGCACGCGTTTGTCGTCGACGCCATCGCGCGCGATTGTGCCCCCCACCGGGTGCAGGTGGGGGCCCCGGCCTGGCACGCCCACGGCGACGTGCGGCTGCTGCGCAGTCCCATCCACATCGCGGGGAGGCCGGACCCCTGGGAGCTGGCCGCGCGGTTGATGCCCACCCCCGCGGTGTGCGGCACCCCCCGGGCCGCGGCCCGCGCCTTTTTGCGCACCCACGAAGGGTTCGACCGCGGCCTGTACGCCGGGGTGGTCGGCGTCGTCGACGACGACGGCGTGGTCATGACCGTGGCGCTGCGTTCGATGTTGTGGCGGCGCGACCAGGTCCGGCTGTTTGTGGGCGGGGGCTTGGTCGCGGGCAGCGACCGCGAGGCCGAGCGGGCCGAGCTCTCGATCAAAGCCGCGCACTGGACGCGCTGGTGCGCCGGGGGCGGGGCATGAACGCGACCTTGGCCGCGACCCTGGTCGACGTGCTCGAGTGCGCGCACACCGCGCTGGTGGTGGTCTGCCCCGGGTCGCGTTCGACCCCGTTGGTTTTGGCCTTGGCCCGCTCCGGGCTCTCGGTGCGGGTCGCCCACGACGAGCGCAGCGCCGCGTTCATCGCGTTGGGGGCGGCGCGGGCCAGCGAACGACCCGCCGCGGTGTTGACCACCTCGGGGAGCGCCATCGGGCACCTGTACCCCGCGGTGCTCGAGGCCGAGGCCGAGCGGCTGCCCCTGGTGCTGCTCACCGCCGACCGGCCCGCGGCCTTGATCGGGAGCGCGGCCAACCAGACCCTCGACCAACGCAATGCCTATGGACGGCACGTCGGGCACGCGTTCGACCTCGACGCGGTGGACAGGTCCGTGCGCGCCCGGCTCGACGAGGCCTTCGCGGGGTTGCGGGGGCCGCTGCACATCAACGCGCGGTTCGCAAAGCCGCTCGAGGGCGCGCCCGCGGCGCCGGTCGGGCCACGGTCCCGGGTCCGCGCCCCGGTGGTGGCGCCCGACCTCACCCCGGCGCGGGCCCTCTTGGCCAACGCCCGGCGGGGGCTGCTCGTGGTCGGCCGGCTCACCGCCCAGGATGACATCGACGCCGCCCGGGACATCGCCGAGACCCTGGCCTGGCCGGTGGTGACCTCGGCCCTGTCCGGCCTGCGGTGCCGCACCCTGCGCGCCCCCGTACTCGACGACGTCGACGGCGCCCTCGGCTCGGCCCGGGTGAAGGAGGCCTTGCGACCGGACCTGGTGCTGCACCTCGGCGGCCCCACCGTGAGCGCCCGCCTCTCGGCGCACCTGGCCGATGTGCCCCACGTGCTCGTCGGGGGCCGGCCCGCGGACGACCCACCCGCCACCGTGCTGCCCGGGGCCGTCTCCAGCTATGCCCCGTTGATCACCGGCGCCGGCGCCGGCCCGAGCGCCCTTTTGCCCCTGGCCGAGCGCATCGCCGGCGTCACCCCGGCGGTCCCGCGGCCTGACGACGCCCAAGCCGCGGTCCACGTCGTCGAGCAGGCCAGCGCGCCGGTGTTCGTGGGCAACAGCGGCCCCATCCGCGATGTCGACCGCTTCGCCCCCCGCCGCGCCGATGGGCCCCGCTTGTTTGCCCACCGCGGCCTGTCCGGCATCGATGGCGGACTGTCCGCCACCGGGGGTCTCGCCGCGGTGTACGGACGGGCCCACGCGCTGCTCGGCGACGTCGCCTATCTCCACGACGCGGGGGCGTGGAGCAGCCTGGCGGACCTCGACCTCGACGTCACCGTCATCGACAACCGGGGCGGCGCCCTGTTCGAGCGGTTGCCCATCGCCGAGCACGCCGACCCGGCGGTGTTTGAACGGTACTTTTTGACCCCCCACGCGGTGGACCTCGCCGCCGTGGCCCGGGCCTACGGCCGCACCGTGCGCGTGGTGCACGTCGACCGGGCCGCCGCCCACGCCGCCCGCCAACGCTACGACCACGAGCTCGTGCGCGCCCTCGACGACGCTTTGGCGCGGAGGGTGGCATGAACGTCTGGCTCGAGGCGTCCCGCCCCCGCACCCTCGGCGCCGCGCTCGCCCCGGTGGTGATGGGCGCGGCCATCGCCCACACCGAGGGCGGCATCCACCCGGGGGCGCTCGCCGCCGCCGCCGTCGGCGCGATGTTGATCCAAATCGGCACCAACTTCGCGAACGACGCGTTCGATTTCCTCAAAGGCGCGGACACCGCCGAGCGCGTGGGCCCGGCCCGCGCCACCGCCCAAGGCAAGGTCTCGGCCCGGGCGATGTTGGTGGCCACCGCGGTGGTGTTCGGCCTCGCCACCCTCGTGGGCGTGTACCTCGCGATCCGCGGGGGTTGGCCCATCGTCGTCATCGGGCTGTGCAGCATCGCCTCGGGGGTGCTGTACACCGGAGGACCCCGCCCCCTCGCGTACGTCGGGCTCGGCGACGTGTTCGTGCTCGTGTTCTTCGGGCCGGTGGCGGTGGCCGGGACCGTCTATGTGCAAACATTGGCGTGGTCCCCCGCCGCGGTTGTCGCCGGCCTCGCCCCCGGCGCGCTCGCCACCGCGATCTTGGCGGTCAACAACCTGCGCGACCGCCACACCGACGCCCCCGCGGGCAAACGCACGTTGGCGGTGCGCTTTGGCCCCACCTTCGCCCGGCTCGAGTGGGCCGCGTGCGCGGCGGTGGCCGGGGCCGTGCCCCTCGTGCTCATCACCACCCGGCCGGGGGGCCTGCTCGCGCTGCTCACCGCGCCCCTCGCGCTCGTCGTGGGCCGCGGCGTCTGGCGCCACGACGGGGCCGCGCTCAATCCCTACCTCGGCCGCACCGCGGGCTTGCTCACCGCCTACTGTGTGCTGTTCGCCCTGGGGTGGGCGTGGCCGTGAAACGATTCGCCTACGCCCTGCCCCTGTCGCCCCCCGTGCTCGGCCACGCCACCCGACGCGGGCTGATCCTCGAACGCGACGACGGGTGGCGCGCAGACTTTGCCCCCTGGCCATTGGCCCAAAGCCTCGACGAGGTCCTGCACCGCTGGGACCAAAATGGGCCCGAGCGACAATGGGCCGAACAACACTTTGTGCCCCCCGCCCCCGGGCGCGCCGTCTCTGCAGCGACATTGTTGTGGCCCGGGCGCGAGCAGGGCGCGGGCGACGAGGGGACGGTGACCGCGCCGGTGACCGGCCACCCCGCGGTCAAGCTCAAGGTCCGCCCCGGCGACCTCGAGATGGTGCGCGCCCTGCGCGCGCGGGTCGACGGGCGTTTTCGCCTCGATGGCAAACGCACCCTGGCCCCCGACGAGGCCCGCGCCCTCGCCGACGTGGCCAGCCCCCTCGAGTTTTTTGAAGAACCGTGCCCGGGCATCGACAACCTCACGGCCCTGTGCACGGCGGGCGTGCCGGTGGCCCTCGACGAGACCGTGCGCGAGGTGGACCCCGACGACGCCCCCCGCCTTCTCGGTCGCGCGCCCTTCGCCGCGGTGGTGCTCAAGGCCACGCTGCTCGGCCCCGCCCGCACCGCGGCGTGGGTCGAGGCCGCGCGCGCGGCGGGGGTCAAGACCATCATCAGCTCGGTGTTCGAGACCGGCATCGGCCGGCAGCCGTTGCACGACCTCGCCCACCTCGTCGGGCCGGACCACGTGCACGGCCTGGGCACGGGGGCGTTTTTTGCCCAAGACCTGATGCCGGATACGCCGCTGCGCGGCCTGGAGCGGTTGTGACCCGGTCGGGGCCCGCGCTGGTCACGCCCGGCGCGACCTGGTCCTGGCCCGCCCTGCTCCACCGCGCCCAGTCCTTGCCCCCGGCGCGGTTGCGGGTGGTCGTCGACGACGATGTGCCCGCGGCGGTGACGGCGCTGCTCGCGGCCATGCTCGGCCGGGGCCCGGTGTGCCTGCTCTCGCACCGGTGGCCCGCGGCGCGTCGACAAGACGCGGCCGCGCTGGTCGCGGGCGCGCCCTGGCCGGAGGGCGCAGCCACGGTGCTGTTCACCTCGGGGAGCACGGGCGCGCCCAAAGCCATTGTGCACACGGTGGAAAACCACCTGCACGCCGCGGCCGGGGCCTGCGCCAGGGTGCCCTTTGGTCCCGGTCACCGATGGCTCCTGTCCCTTCCTCTCAGTCACATTGGGGGCGCGGGCATCGTGATGCGCGCGCTGGTCGGCGGGGGCACGTTGGCCGCGCCCGGCCCCGGTCGGTCTTGGCTCGACGGGGTCCGCGCCGCGCGGCCGACGCACCTGTCCTTGGTCGCGGCCCAGCTCCGCACGCTGCTCGACGAGGGGTGGCCCGTCCCCGGACCCGTGCTCGTCGGGGGCGGGCCGGTGCCGGGCGCGTTGCTCGACGAGGCCGCGGCCCAAGGTCTCGATGCGCGGCCCACCTGGGGCATGACCGAGACCTGCGCGCAGGTGTGCACCGGCTGGGCCGGGGACGTGGTGGGCGCCGGCCCCCCGTTGCCCGGGCGCGAGGTGCGCGTGCGCGGCGGCCGGCTCATGGTGCGCGGGCCGATGCTCGCCCCGGTGCGCGTCGGCCCGGACGGCGCCGAGGCGGTGGCCGACGCGCAGGGGTGGTTCGACACCGGCGATCTCGGGCACATCGACGCGCAAGGACGCGTACACATCACCGGGCGCGCGGACGCACGCTTCGTCTCCGGGGGCGAGAACATCTCGCCCGAAGAAGTCGAACGGGTGCTGCTGCAACGGGTCGCGCGGGCCTGCGTGGTCGACGTGCCCGACGTGCGGTGGGGGGCCCGGCCGGTGGCGTTTGTGTCGCCCTACGTGCCCCGCGAGGCGTGGACCGCGCGCTTTGCCGAACAGCTCCCGCGGTATATGTGGCCCGACGAGGTCTGGCCCTTCCCCGACGGGCAAGACAGCCTCAAGCCCGATCGGCGGGCGCTGCGGACATGGGCGGTTCGTGCCCGGGAGGAGGCCCAGCGTGTTTCGGCATGACACCACCGTGCGCCTGCGCCACACCGACGCCGCCGGCGTGATCTATTTCGCCGAGCAGCTCGTGCTCTGTCACGAAGCCTACGAGGCGTTTTTGGCCCGAAGCGGCCACCCCCTCGGCGGACTCTTGGGGGCCGGCGACATTGGGCTGCCCATCGTACACGCCCAGGTCGACCTCACCGCCCCGGTGTTCGTCAGCGACCCGCTGCGCATCGACGTGTTTGCTGAGCGCGTGGGCACCACGTCGTTCACCCTGGGCTACCAGCTCGCCCGGGATGGCACCCCGGTGGGCGCGGCCCGCACCGTCCACGTGGCCATCGACGCGCGGACCCGGGCCAAGACCGACCTGCCCGGCCCCCTGCGCGCGTTGATCATGACCCTGCGCGCCCCCGATGCGGGACCGCAAGCCGCGCCCCGGGACGATCGCCAGACCTGATGCCGTGCGCGCGCCCGGGCCACGACGAGCACCCGGCATTCTTGATTGTGAGACGTGCCCTAGTATCCGCGGGCGGTGCCTTCGCCGCGGGGATCCGCGGCGCCCTCGAGGCTGCCGTCCGCGCGCCGCACCACCGCCGAGGCGTTGCCCCAGCCCCGGGTGCTCTCCACCGTGTGCCCCCGGCGCTCTAGTTCTTCGATTGTGGAAGCGTCGAACCCGAGCGCCTCGAGCCGTACTTTGTCCGGGGTCCATTGGTGGTGCAGGCGGGGCGCGGCCACCGCTTCGGCCGCGTTCATGCCGTAGTCGATGATGTGCATCGAGACCTGCAGCGACGTGGTGATGATGGTGCTCCCGCCGGGCGACCCGGTGGCGAACACAAACACGCCGTCTTTTTCGACGATGGTGGGCGACATCGATGACAACGGGATCTTGGCCGGGGCGATGGCGTTGGCCTCCGCCCCGATGAGCCCGTAGGCGTTGGGCACCCCGGGGGCAGCGGAAAAATCATCCATCTCGTCGTTGAGCAGGATGCCGGTGCCGGGCACCACCACCCCCGAGCCAAACCCGTAGTTCACCGTGAAGGTCAACGACACGACGTTGCCGTCGGCGTCGGCGCAGGTGAGGTGGCTGGTGTCGTGCGACTCCTTGGCCAGCGTGGCGAGGGTGGCTTCGTCCGCGGCTTTGACCTCGGTCGAGGGGCGCGCCTTTTTCATGTCGATCTCGGCCCGGCGCTTGTCCGCGTAGGCGCGCGAGGTGAGCTCCTTGACCGGCACCTTGGTGAACGCGGGATCGCCGAGGTGGGTGGCCCGGTCCGCGTAGGCAATGCGCATGGATTCGATCAACAAATGCAAGGCATCCGGATGGTGCCAGCCGAGGGCGGACAGGTCGGTGGGCTCGACGAGGTTGAGGATCTGCACGATGTGGACGCCCCCCGCCGACGGGGGCGGCATCGAACACACGTCATACCCGCGGTAGGGGCCACACACCGCCTCGCGCCAGGTGGGCTGGTAGGCGAGCAGGTCCTGGGCCGTGACCAGGCCGCCGTTCTTTTCCATATCCGCCACGATCGCCTGGGCGATCTCCCCCCGGTAAAAATCGTTCGGGTCTTTTTGGATCCGGCGCAGGGTGCGCGCGAGGTCACGTTGAATGAACAGCTCACCCGCCGCGTAGGGGTGCTCGCCGTCGCGGGTGAACACCTTCCGCGACGCCGGGTGCTGCATCAGCAGCTCCCGCCGCCAGGCGAAAAACTTCGCGTACAACTCCGAGACCAAAAACCCATCCTGGGCCAACCGGATCGCGGGCTCGACCACGTCCTTCCACGGGAGCCGCCCATGCTTTTTGTGAAGAGCGTACAGGCCCGACACCGTGCCCGGCACCCCCACCGACAGGTAGCCGTCCACCGACGCCCCCGGGCGGACCTGCCCTTGGTCGTCGAGGTACATGTCGCGGCTCGCGGCCAGCGGCGCGCGTTCGCGGAAATCGAGGGCGCTGATGTCGCCGGACTTGCCCTCCCGCACGAGGGCAAACCCGCCCCCTCCGATGCCGGCGGAGTACGGCAAGGTCACCGACACCGCGAACGCGGTGGCCACCGCCGCGTCCACCGCGTTGCCCCCCCGCCGAAGCACCGCGATGCCGGCGTCGGTGGCTTCGCCGTGGGCGCTCGCCACCATCGCCTTGTTGCCCACCGCCGGCCGAGGGAACGCGGCCTCCGCCGGGTTGGTCCCCAGCGCGCACGCCACCACAATCCAACTGCACCAAAACTTCTTCATGCCCGTCCACCCGCCTCGCGGATCGCCGCGATCGCGGCCGCGTAATCGTCCTTGCCAAACACTGCGCTCCCCGCCACCAGCACGTCCGCGCCGGCCGCGCACACCCGGCCCGCGGTCTTGTCGCTCACCCCGCCGTCGACCTCCACGTGGGCCGAGCCGTTGCCGGCCTCGTCGAGCAGGGCCCGGATTCGCCGGATCTTCGGCACCACCGCGTCGATGAACGATTGCCCCCCGAACCCCGGGTTGACGCTCATCACCAACACCAAGTCGAGGTCGCCGGCCACGTAGCGCAATGTCTCTTCACTGGTGGCGGGGTTGAGCGACACCCCCGCCTTCATGCCCCGGGCTTTGATCTGCTGCACCACCCGGTGCAGGTGCACCGCCGCCTCCGCGTGCACCGTCAACACGTCGGCCCCCGCGTCCGCGAAGGCATCCACCCATCGCTCGGGCTCGACGATCATCAGGTGCACGTCCACGACCTTCTGGGTCGCCCGCCGCACCGCCTTGACCACCGGCGGCCCGATGGTGAGGTTGGGGACATACCGGCCGTCCATGACGTCGACGTGGATCCAATCCGCCCCCGCCTCGTCCACCGCGGCGATGTCCGCGGCGAGCCGCCCAAAGTCCGCGGACAAAATCGAGGGGGCGATCAACGGCTGACTCATGCAGAACCTCGTCGGAAACGGACAGCAAAGAACCCGTCGGCGTCGTGCCGGTGCGGGCGCAGCTGCAGCTGGCCGGCGTCATCTTGTGCGTCTTTGGGCAAGCCTGGCAACACCGCCTCGGCGCGCTCGCGGACAAAACCCGCCGTGCGGTCGACGAACGCCGCCGCGACCGCCGCTCCCTCCGCGGGAAGGGGGCTGCAGACCGCGTACACCAAGGTGCCCCCGGGCTTGACCCGGGCCGCGGCCGCGTCGAGCAAGCGGCGTTGCACGTCGAGCAAACGCTCGTCGGCCCCGCTGCGGCGCAGCTTGATCTCCGGCCGCCGGCGGGTGGTGCCAAAGCCGGTGCAGGGGGCGTCGACAAGCACCACGTCGAAGCGTTGGCCCTCGAGCAGGCCGGGCTGGGCCCCGTCGCCCACGATGACCTCCACGGGGTCGTCGGGCCCGAAGTGGTCTTTGATGCGCGCCGCCCGCCGCTTGTTGACATCGACCGCCACCACCCGGCCGGTGGGCCCCACCGCCGCGGCCAAGCCGCGCGTCTTGGTCCCGGGCGCCGCGCACAGGTCGAGCACGGCTTGGCCGGCCTCGGCGGCGCAGAGGTTGACCACCGCCCGCGAGCCCGGGTCTTGCACCTGGGCCCGCCCCGCGGCCAACGCCCGATCGACCTCCTCGTCGAAGTGCTCGGCCAGGTAGGCCCCGGCGACGAACGTGTGGGGGGCCAGGCTCTGCGGTACCGCAGACGCCGGCCCCAGCCAGGTCAAGGCCCGGCGCGGCCGGGCGTTGAGCGCGGCCACCGCGTCGAGGCGCGCGGCCCCGGCGAGACCGGCGGTGACCGCGTCGACCAGCGGCCGGGGCACGCCGAAGGCCGCGGCCAACGCGTCGGGGTCGGCGTCGGCGGGCAACATCGCGTGGGGGGGCGAGCCGAGGTTGCGCAACACCGCGTTGGCCAGCCCCGCGAGACCGCGCCGGTCTTGCTTCACCGCCTCGACCGCCTCGTGCACGGCGGCGTGGGCGGGGATGCGCTCGTCGAGGTGGTGCAACTGGTACGCGGCGACCACCAGGTGCGACAGGAGCTTGCGGTCGAGCTTCTTGCCCGGCTTGTCCAGCGCGCGCCGAATCGACGACGTCAGCGGCGTCCACCACCGCAAGGTGCCGTACACCAGCTCCGCGGCGAGCCGCCGGTCGGCGCCGGTCAGACCGGAGCCGCGCAGGGCCTGGTCGAGGGCGTCCTTGGCGAATCGATCGGTGTGGGTGACCTCGTCGACCACCGCCGCGGCCAAGGTGCGCGGGGTCATGGCCGGACCGGGGCCGCGGCGGGGGCGGCGCGCTCAACACAAAATGCCACTGTACGCGCGATGACCAGGTCGCGGTCTTCGTCGAGCCCGAGGATGTGCCGCGAATGGGGGAGCCGGTGCCGCTCGATGTAGGGGCTCTGCGCGCGGCGGGCGACGCGGCCGCTCGACCGAGGGTCAATGGTGCGATCGTGCGCGCCGTGAAACACCAACAGGGGACAGCGGAGCTGGGACAACACCGCCCCGGCCGCGAGGCGGACCTGTTCGAACGCGGCCACGCCGTCGACGGGCAGCTCGTTGTACGCGTCGTTGAGGGCGCGACCGTCCTCCGCGAACATGTCGCCCCCCCGCTCGGCTTTGGGCACCGACGACAACACCTGGCCGAGGCCGGCCCGGGCCAAGGCCGCGCCGAACCGCCCGCTCTCGTGCAGGAAGATCGCGGGGGCGAGCAACACCAACCCCGCGATGTCGTCGCTGCGCGCGGCCGCGAGCAGGATCGCGAGCGCCGCCCCCATGCTGCTGCCCACGACGAAGCGGGGCCGGTCGGTGGGCAACGCCGCGAACGCTTCGTCGACGTGGGCTTGCCAGCCGTCGGCGGTGACGTGGTTGAGCGCGTCGGGGTGGGTCCCGTGCCCGGGCAGCAGCACCGCCCGGGCCCCGATCCCCGCGGCGCTCAATGCCTCCGCGACGCCTTGCACCTCGAAGGGGGTCGCGGTGAAGCCGTGTACACACAGCGCGGTGCCGCGCGCGCCGGGAAGCGTGAGGGGGCCGGGCCGGGGTGGGGCTAGAGGACGGGGCATGACGTGTCATACCCTGTCGCGGGGCAGAACCCCAAGCGCGGAAGGCCGCGCCCGGAGGACGCATGGCGCTGACCCGCTGGATGACGACGACCGCCCTGGTCGGGGCCCTGCTCTGCGGTACCGCATCTGCGCAATCCACGCGCCTGTCGGAGCTCAGCCACCGGGGCCGGGAGAGCAAAGCCCGGCGCGACCTGCGCCGGCTCAAGAGTTATGTGTTGGCCAAAAACCGCCTCCAGCGGGCCCTGCAACAGGCGGCCCCGATTCTGGGCAAATCCGGCGAAGACCTGCTCTCCCCCGACGAGCGCCGCCGCCTGCTCGACCTCTTTGCCCAAGTCGTCGAGTACAGCGTGGGGCTCGAGAGCATCGCCAAGTATCACATGGACTTCGTCAAGCTCTCCCCCACCAAAGAGCTCCGCCAACACGCGCGACATTTCCTGCTCGCCTACGCCGCCATGTTGTTGCATTTGGACCTGGCGTTGGGATTTGTGGACAGCACCCTGGGCAAGCCCCACTTTGAGCGCCTGCTCGACGAGGCCGACCCCGTCACCGGGCTGCCCGCGGGCACCTTCGCCCGGCTGAAGTACAGCGCGGTTCACGTCGAGGACGCGAGCTTGGCGGTGGCCTTGCACCAGGTTCACAAAGCCCTGGGCCAGACCGCCTACCCGCGGCTGGACAACGACCGGTTGCTTTTTTACTGCGGCAACATCGTCGACATCACCTACCCCAAGGTGCGCGGCCGGTTGATGAAGCACGGGGCCCGGATGTTCATGGGCAACGGCATCGACATCGTCGTCGACAAGGGTTACTCGACGTGGTTCCCGGTCCAAGCCGAGGTGGCCGAGTGGCTCGGCGACACCAAGGTCGTGCGGCCCGATGCGTTCTTGATCCAGCCCGACCAAATCGAGGCCGCGGTCAAACGCACCCGGCCCGGTGACATCCTGTTCGAGCGCCGCAACTGGTACCTGTCCAACGTGGGGCTGCCCGGCTTCTGGCCGCACGCCGCGCTCTACCTCGGCAGTCCGGCCGAGCTCGCGGCGTACTTTGACGACGACGACCAGGTCACGGCCGCCTTCGGCCAACCATTCTCCCGGTACCTCAAGAGCCAGCACCCCACCGCGTGGGCGTCGTACGACTCCACCGACGAAGCCGGCCACGCGTTCCGCGTGATTGAAGCGATGAGCGAAGGCGTGCTGTTCACCACCGCCGAACACAGCCTGCATTGTGACTACGCGGCCGCGGTCCGGCCGAAGCTGTCCAAGGTCGACATCGCGCGCGCCATCGACCGCGCCTTTGGCTACCATTTTCGGCCCTACGACTTTGACTTCGACTTCTACACCGACACGTCCCTGGTCTGCTCGGAGGTCGTGTACAAGGCCTACGAGCCGAGCCCCGCCCTCGCCGGGTTGCGGTTCGACCTCGAGGACATGCTCGGTCGCAAGACGTTGGCCCCCAACACCATGGTGCGCTTGTTCGATCGACAGCTCGGCACCGAGCAAGAACAGATGAGCTTCGTGTGGTTCCTCGACGGGTTCGAGCACGACCGGCGCGCACAGTTCGCCGACGTCAACGCCTTCCGGCGCACCCACGAACGCATCAAGTGGGACATCGCCCAACGCTGAGTGGAATCAGGGGGTGTTCTCGAGCCGGACCAAGCGCCCCAGCGCGTCCTTGGCCGCGCGCCCAGCGTCGGAGTCCGGCGACAAGAGCCACACACACCGGAACGCCACCACCGCCTCGGACTGGCGCGCGGGGTCGGTGCCCACCAACCGCCCAAACCAGAACAATGCCTCTGCATTCTGGGGATCGAGGTCCAGCGCCGCCTTGACGTGGGTCAAGGCGGTGGCGGTGCGTTTTTGGGCCGCGGCCTCGCCCGCCTGCTCGACGAGCTTTTGGGCCCGGGCCGCGGTGGCCTCGTCCGGCGCCGGCCGGTCACACATCGCGGGCTTGGGCCCGTCGGCGAGGATGTGATCGAGCCGCACCGCGGGCACCTCGATGGGGGGTTCGCGGTCCCCGACGAGGAGCGAGGCGAACAGGGCCACCACCAACGCCGCCACCACCGCGACCCCCGGCACCGCGAGGTACAGCCAGTTGTCGCGCAACCGTTCGGCCAGGCTCGGCCCCGTGCGCGGGGGGCGCACCTTCTTTGGTTTGGGCGGCTTTTGGGTGGGGGCCGGCGGGGGCGCTTTGGCCACCGGGCCCGGGGCCACGGGGTGCTCGTCGGAGTGGGCCATCGGCGCGGCCTGGCCGGTGACGTCGTCGAAGGCGGGGATCTGGGAGGTCTGGTCCTCGCCCCAGGCTTCGTCGACGAGCGCCCCGGGGGTGTCCTCGGCCAGCGGCGACGGGGCGTCGTCGTCGACGATGGGGGTCGCGCGCGGCTGGGTGTTGCGCAGGTTGAACATCACCGTGGGCTCGGACCGGGCCACCGGCAGGTCGGCCGAGACGGGCGCGGTGGGGGCGGGAGCCGGGGTGAGGGTGGCGTTGTCTTGCTCCATCTGGCGCAGGTTGAACATCACCGTCGACTCGGCCTGGGCCACCGGCAGCGCGGCGGGTTTGGGCTTTGATTTTTTGTGTTGGCCGGATTGTTCGACCTCGTTGAGCAACGCTTGGGCGACGTCCTCGACCCCCGACGTGCCCCGGCCCACGAGGTCATCGCCGGTCTGGGTGGGCGCGGGGTCGGGATCGGCGGTGGCGGACAACGATCCGAAGGGGTTGGAGGTCATCTCCGCCGGGACCGCGGTGGGCCGTTTCCCCGCCTGCACGCTCGGGGCGATGGGGATGCGGGTGGCGTGATCGGCCAAGGCCTCGGCGAACTTGCGCCCGTCGACGAAGCGCCGCGCCGGGTCCCGCTCCAGGGCCCGGCCGATGGTCTTGCGCAGGGCGGTGGGGATGCTCTTTTCGGCCAGGACTTTGTCCCGGGGCGCGTTGGTGCCTGCCTCCGCTAACAATGAAGCTGCATCGACCTGTTCACGCAAGGGGCGGTTGGTGCAGATGATAAAAAACAGCGCCGCCAACGCGAACACGTCGGTGGCGGGGGTGATCTCTTCGCCGAGGATCTGTTCGGGGGCGAGGTAGTTGGGGGTGCCGATGAGCTGGTCGCGGCGGGTGATCTGGGTGCTGCCCTCGATTTTGCAGATTCCGAAATCGCCGATCAGGGCGCGGCCGTCCTTGGTGAGGAAAATGTTCGCGGGCTTGACGTCGCGGTGCACGATGCCGCGCGCGTGGGCCACGCTCAGGCCCTCGGCGACCTGCATCACCACCGCCGCGGCCGCGCCGGGGTCGAGGGCGCCCAGCTCCCGCACCAGCTGGGCCAGGGTGACGCCGTCGACGAACTGCATCGTGTAGAACAGCAGCCACCCGAGCTCGGGGTCGTCGGCCTCGCCCGCGTCGTACACATGCACGACGTTGTCGTGGCTGACCTGGGCCAGGGCCTTGACCTCCCGGATGAACCGTTGGCGACGCTGGTTGCGCGACTGGCTGCCCGAGCCGAGGCCGGCCACCGACGTGGTCTTGAGCGCCACCAAGCGGCCGAGGTTCTCGTCCTGGGCCAGGTACACCACGCCCATGCCCCCGCGGCCCAGCTCACGCTGGATGCGATACCGGCCGAGCTTCTTGCCGGCCTGGGCGGTGGGCTGTCGTTTGGCCATCGAAAACGCCTCGGAGCGCCATGCTCGCCCACGGGGCGCCAGGGCGCAACGTTCTGGACGGGGGGTTCAAACCTGCACAGGCGGGGGCTATGAGGCGGTATGAGCACCGAAAAGGACCCGCCCAAGAAGGGTCAACTCCAGCTGTCCATCGACGACCAGGTGGCCCAAGGCCAGTACGCGAACATGACCTTGGTCAACCACACCGAAACCGAGTTCATCCTCGATTTTGTGTTTGTGCAGCCGATGGACCCGCGGGCGAAGGTGCGCGCGCGCATCGTGTCGAGCCCCAGACACGCCAAGCGGTTCTTGAGCGCGTTGGCCGACAACGTGGCGCGCTACGAGGCCCGCTTCGGCGCCATCGACACGGACAAGCACGACCCTGTGCATTAGGGTGTACCCCTAATACAGTCCCATTGCGCCGATAGCGGCGCACGTCTTGACTCAGGGCCGGCGGTCGTCGTGCAGCGGGCGGGTGACCATGCTGCGCAAGATGCCCACCGCGAGGAGGGCGGCGGTGATCATGGCCCCGACGGTGGCCACGCCGTTGAACGCGGGGGCGTCGCTGCCCACCGCGGACAGGCTCGCGCCGGCGGTGAACACGCCCATGACCGCAGCCGAGGCGAGGAAAAAGAACGAGGGGGTGCGCCGCCCGGGGGGCAGCTTGTCGTCGGGCACGTCGTCGGTGGGGACCACGCTCAGCGACGGAGGTTCGGCCGCGGGGTCGCCGGGGACGGGGCGCGGTGTGGGCCGGGTGGAGGCCTTCATTTGGGCTTTCATGGAATCTCCTTTCGCAGCGGCACAAGCCGCGCGTGATGTGGTTGCCCACAAGAGATTCATGCATCGTGCCAACCGGAGATCGCCCGCCGCGCCGGCCCGCGGTGGGACAATCTGACCCAGCCGGGAAAATTTTGACGTCCAGATCTGTGGCCAGCGTCGACGAACCTGGACGCGATCGTCGTAAACGACCCGCCGGCGACCACGTCACAAGTCGCGCATTAGGGAGCAGCGTACCGCGCGGGCACGTCTTGGGGCTTGGTCAGCTGCACGCGCCAGTGGGGGGCAGACCCGTAGATGTACCGTTGCTCGTCGGTGGTCCAGGCGTACACCGGGGCGCCGTCCTCGTCGAACGCCACCCGCGCGGTGTTGAACACCCGGCGCGACAGCGCCTCGGGACCTGAGAACATCGCGTCCTCAAACACCGCTTCGGTGCGCCATGCCGCATCATTGCGCTGGGTGAGGTGCCACACCGTGGCCCAGCGGTACAAGCCGCCTTGCACCCCGGACACGGTCTCGTTCACCAACAGCAGCGACCGCACCACGTCGGCCCCGTCTTGCTGGTAGCTCAGCCACGGCCACACGTCGCGGTCGGGACCGTCGGCGCCGCAGTAGGGCACGGTCGCCACCACCGAGAATGTCTCTGGATCGATGCGAATGACCTCGGGGTGCCGCACGAGCTCCAACATCCCGTCCGCCGGGTGTACCCCCAGCGCGAACCCATCCAGGTCGCTTCCCCCCGCGGGCCCGGTCATGCCGCTCACGGGGTGCAGCGTGACGTCGCCGGCGCCGTCCAGCGACGTGCTCACGAACGCGTTGACCGTGCGGTCGGGGTGCCGCCACACCAACCGATCGCCGAGCAGCACGAGGTTCTGGTCTGACCGGCGCAGGCCCTCCATGGCCTCGTCCTGATGGGCCAGGGGCGTCCAGGTGCCGTCTTTGCCCAAGCGGTGCACGTACACATCCACCCACGAGGGGTGCTCCTCGACAAACAACGCCGCCGCGTCCCCGTCGGGGAGCATCACCAGACCGCTCCCGTGGTCGTGCGCGTCGGCGATGAACACCAGGTCGTCCCAGGTCGCCCCCGGGCTGCGCACCCGGTGGGTGAACGCCGCCCCGACCATGCCCTGGTACAGGTCGCCGGTGATCACATCGAACAGCAAGTACTCGTGCTCGTCGTTGTAGACCGCCCGGGCGTTGCTGTACTGGTGGCCGGTCTGGCCCGGCACCACCGCTGCCCCCGGGTCATCCAACGTCCCCAGCGCGCTCACCGTGATGGTGCCGTCCTCCTCCTGTCCGGACACCACCAACCGGGGCGGGCCCGATCCATCCGGCGGCAAGAACGTCACCGCGTCGGACATTTTTGTGTCGCCCTCGACCCACGGCGTGCAAGCGCCGTCGGCGAACACATCGGCCCAGTGGGGGCGGAGCACGTCCTCTTCCCAATCGAGCGCGGTGGGGCAGCGGATCATCACCTCAAACTCCAACACCGATCGGCCCACCGCGGTCTGTTCGGCGACGACCTTGAAGCGCCGCCGCGTCCCGAGCACGCTGCCCACCGACACCGGCCGCAGCAGGTCCGCCTTCTCCCACGACAGATCGAAGTGGTACGCACCCCCGATGAGGTCGAAGTCCCCGTAGTCGGTGCCCACCTCGTCGGTGAGGCTGACCACCAGGTCCTCCTGCGCCCCGGTGAGGGGAACAATGTCCGCGCGCAACAACAGGGGATAGCCAACCATCCAGTCCGCTTGGTAGGCGTCGTCCACGAGCGCGGCCCCCTGGTCGACGTCCAGCGAAATGAACACGATGTTCTCCGGGTTGGGCACACACGCACCGGAGACACACTCCCCGTCCCAGCACGGGTGGCACGCCCCACAGCTGGACGCGCCGGCGCAGCCCCGGTCCGCTTCCTCACACATCCACATCGGGCCCAGCGAACCCGGCGCGCCCGGCCCGTCACCGTCGCCGTCCCCGTCGCCGTCCCCGTCCCCGTCGCCGTCGCCGTCACCGTCACCGTCGCCGGGACTGCCCCCGGTGCACCCCGCGGACAGGCTGAGCGCCACGCACAAGGCCAAGCCACAATGAAACTGCAGAGTCGTCCGGACCATGGTCCACCTCCCGGGACCAGGGTACGGGAGGCTCAGGTGCGCAGAAGGGGGGCCGGGGCCCGGGAATCGCACACCGTGCGGCACCGCACGCGCGCTCAGTCGGGCTTGGCCTGCACCCGATAGGTCCCGGTGGGCTTTTCCAACGCCGCGAGCAGAGAGTTGCCGATCACGGTGCGCGCGTTCTCCAAAAACTCGCTCTCGAGACGAAACGCCCGGACCTCAGCGAACAACCGTTCCCAGGGAGCGGCGGGCTTGAGCCCCCGCACCCCAATGAGATTGGACACGGTGCGGCACGCGCCCTCGGCCGCTTCCTGGGCGAGCTGGCGCGCCACCGCGGTGGCGAGAATCTCGCGCGCCGAGGTCGTGTCGCGCTTGTACGCGGTCTGCAAAATCACCGCGCGGGCCGCTTCGATGCGGGCCAACGCGTCGGCCAGCTCCCACTGGGCGCCCTGCTGGTCGCCGACCCGGCGACCGCCCATGCCCTTGGAAATGAGGTCGCGGGTCCCCCGCCGCAGCGCCTGGGTGGCGATGCCGACGCAGGCCGCCGCGGTGGGCAACCGGAACATGTCGAGGGTGGCTTGGGCGATGACAAGCCCCTGCCCCTCCCCGCCGAGGCGGGCGTCTTCGTCCACCTCGACGTTGTCGAGGAACACCTTGCCCAGCGGGAGGCTCGACACAAAGGTCTGGGAGCTGACCTCCACCGCGCTGGCCTCGACGACAAACAGGGTGAACCGGGCGCGCCCGTCTTGGTTCTGCCGGGCCAACACCACAAACCGATCCGCCACCGGCGCGAGCGGGACCATGGCCTTGGAGCCGCGCAGGACGTAGCCATCGTCGGTGCGCTCCGCCTCGGTGATGCCGCGCTTGCCGTCGAGGAGCGCGAGCCCCACCAGGCTTTGGCCCGACGCGAGCTGGGGCAAGTAGATGGCCCGCTGGTCCTCGTTGCCGGACAGCGCGATGGGGTACATGCCCTGGCTCTGCGCGCCGTAGGCGGCGTCGGCGAGCCCGCTGATTTGACCGAGCTGGTCGCGGATGAGCACCAGGGCGCGCAGGTCGGGGCGCGGGGTATCGCCCTCGAGGGCGCGGCCGAGCGCGGAGTCGAACAACGAGTCCTGCCCGAGCAGCGCGACGTACTCCACCGCGGCGTTGACCGGGTCCTCGATTTCGCTCCCCCCGAGGGGGAGCAGACGATTCTGGCACAAGGTGGTCACGCGTTCGGACAGCGCGCGGTGCTCATCTGTGAACAGCGGCAGATCGACGGACACAATCCCCTCCAGTCGTGGAAGCATGCCCCAAAACGTGGGAAAAGCGCGAGAGGAATACACCGCCAACGCCCTGGGTGCTCAGATGTGTGACGCCGACACCGCCGACGAAGGCCAAATCCAGCGCGCTGACGTCGATTCCACCGGGCGTGTGTGCCTCACGCTGTACCGGGATAAAACGCGCCGGTTCTTGGTCCTCGACCCCGCCACGCGCCGGCTGAGCTGGCCGGCACAAAGGCCCGACAAGGACGGCGCGCCCCCCGCCCGGCAGAAGATTCTCCGCGAGCACCTCCAGCCCGGGCGCCTCCGCGCCATCCGCGACGAAGAGGGCATCACCGTGCTCGACGTCGAGCGGCCCGGCGGGGCCCGGCGCGAACTTGTGTTCGAAGCCCACGCCCCGCGGGCCCGGGTCGTGCTTTGCACCCTCAAAGGGGACAAGCGCAAGGTGGTCGAGGTGTTCGGCGACCGCCGCCCCGACGACGGCCGCGACCTCAAAAAGGGGCGGGTCTACACGCGGCCCGCCCCGGCTGCGCCTGCGGTGGCCGCGCCGGACGCGCCCCCCGACGACATCGCCGCCGCGCCCGCGGCCACCCGCCGCGATCCCCTCGCCGCCGCCCTCGCCACCGAGGTGCGACGGATCGCGCGCCTGATCAAAAACCGCCGGCGCGACGCGGCCAAACACGAGGGCCCCGAGCGGCTGTACCGCCGGGGCGAACTGCTCAAGGCCCATCTCCACGACGTGTCCCGCGGCATGGACGGCCTCGACGTCCCCGGCCCGGACGGCCCGGTGCACATCCCCCTCGATCCCGCGCTGTCCCCGGCCGACAACCTGGAGCGCACGTTTCACCGGGCCAAGCGGGCGCGCCGGGCCCAATCCGAGATCGCGGCCCGGCTCGACGAGGCCGAGGCCCTCCAGCGACAGGCCGCCGAGCTCACCGTGGCCCTGCAGGAACATTCTGAAGACCCGGGGGTGCGGGACGAGGCAGCGCAATTTTTGCGGCAGCGCACCCGGGCTTCGCGCCGAAAACGCGCCCAAGCCCCCGGGCCGCGCAAACCCTACCGGGCGTTTTTCCCCGACGACAAAGACCCGGTGTACGTCGGTCGCTCCGCCCGGGACAACGACACCCTGACCTTCCGGGTCGCCCGCGGCAACGACACCTGGATGCACGCCCGCGGGGTCGCGGGGTCGCACGTGATCATCCCCGCCCCCCTCGAGAGCGTCGGCACCGAACGTTTGCTCGACGCCGCCCACCTCGCGGTGCACTTTTCCAAACTCCGGGGCCAAAGCCGGGCCGACGTGAGCTACACCGCCAAAAAACACGTCCGCAAACCCGGCAAGGGCGCGCCCGCCGGGCTTGTGCTCGTCGAGCAAGAGCGGGTGCTGCATCTGGTGGTCGACGAGGACCGCCTCAAAAAACTCCTCGCCACCGAACGGTGAAGAGCCGGCGCGATCGCCGCCGCCGACCCCTGCCCGCTCAGGACGGATCGATGAGCTGGGTCGCGGACAGGGGCAGTTCGTCGATGCGCGAGCGGCCGATGGCCACGATCATGTCCCCGTCCTCGAGCATGGCGAAGGCCTCGCCTTCCTTTTTGCCGTACCCGACGAGCACGGTGGTCACCTCTTGGGCGCGGTTGACCAGCTGCACCGTCATCGGGTCGGACAACCCGGTGCGGGCGAGCACCGCGGGGTCTTTGACCTTGTCCCCTTCGGCCTCGCGGCGGTCTCCGACCACGTCGGCGAAGGCGAGCAGCAGGCCCACCGCGAGGTGTTGGTGGACGTGGGCGGGTTCGGGGGCGAGCATTTGCCACTTCTCGCGCTTGTCCGCGTCGGGGCGCTTCTCCAGGATGATGTGACCGCTTTCTTGGGTGTTGATCTCGATGCGCACCACGTCGTCGCGGTCGAGACCGGTGAGGCGGGCCGAGCGCAGGGTGGACTCGGTCTGGGCCAAACCTTCGACGGAGACCTTGAGGGTCTCGGCCACCCACGGCTCGTCGGCGCGGGCCACGTACAGGTATTCACTGTTGGGCTTGTCCGCGAACCACAACGTGCGCTCCTCCGCGGGCGCGGTGGACGCAGGGTCGAGGGGGGCCACGTGGTAGGTCACGGTGTACATCGGCTGGTCGAGACCAAACTCCGCGCGCCGGGACGCGCCGTTGTGGTCGGCGATGCGCACCAGGGGGGCGCGGAGCAAGGACTTGAACACGTCCCGCACCGCGCTTCGGGACGCGGCCCCGAGGGGTGGCTCGGTGATGCGGTACCGCGCTTCCTGGGCCGACTTTTTGGAGTTGGGTTCTATCTCGAGGTGAAACGCGATGCGGTCGGGGCCGACCTGGCCAGGCGCGACCATGAGGTCGGTGATGCGCTCTTGGCGCGCGGCGGGGATGCGCTTGTCGCGCAGCGCTTCCCAGTTGACCGAGGTGAGCTGGGATTCGCGGCCCGCGCCGACGGTGAGGGTGCGGACCACGCCCTTGTGGTCCGTGGCGCGCACGTAGATGGAGTGGTCGAAGTCCGAGGGTTTGCCCACCTGCAGCACGCCCAATGCGGTTTGGTTGGTGTCCTGCAGGGTGAACACCATGCGCGGCTCGTCGAGGCCGGTGAGGTCGTCGGCGGGGGCGGGTTTGTCGTCGGTGAAGAGCACCTGGGCCCGGAGGGTGGAGAGGTTCTTGAGCACCCGGGCCACCTCCGCGGGATCCGCGCGGGCCTCGTGGGGGGCGGACAGGCGCCACCCGTACGGGGTGCGAAACGCTTCGGTGGTCTCGCGGTTGGCCTCGACCCGCAGGCGCGCGACCTGCTCGGGGGCGAAGGCCAGGGGGGAGACTTCGCCGGGGGTGTCGCCGGCGACCTCCCGCTGGGCGTTGAGGTAGGCCCACAGGCCCAGACCGCCCCCCACGACGAGGAACAGACCCAGGGTGATGGCTGAGCGTTGCGCTTTGGAGCTCATGGAGACCTCTCGGTGTCAGCGCCCTTTGCGGGCGAACCACACGCCCAGCCCGACGGAGAGCAACAGCGTAGGCAACAAATAGAGCACGAAGAACGCGATGCCGTCCCGCTGGGCCGGGGTCAAGGTGATGAAGTTGAACCCGCGCACGTGGGGCCGGATGGTGATCTGGTCCTCGGCCACCGCCAGCCACGCGACCATATTCATGAATAGGTCGCGGTTGGCCCCGAGCTTGCGGTTTTCGTTGGTGGCGAAGGTGCTGTCCCCGGTGACCACCAACCGGCCCACCTTCTTCTCATCCGGGGTCTCGCCCTCTTCCAAGGTGCGCTCGGCCGCGATCGCCAATGTCACGGGACCGCGTGCCTCGCCCGCGTCCCATTCCGCGTCCCCGTTGGCCAGGCCCTCGAAATCGGTCTCGCCCCAGGCCCGCTCCCCGGTGCGCAGCAGCGGCACCAGGGCGGTGTCGGTGCCGGGGTTGATCGACAGCGAGCGCGCGCCGGGGAAAATGCTCATCGCGTTTTTGAACTTCTCCGTGATCGGGTGCCGCCCGTAGTCCACCGCGATCGCGGTGCGCTCGCCGTACATGCGACCGAACGGCGAGATGTCGAGCACGAGGTCGGCGTTGGCTTGGATGCCATAGCCCCCGAGCAAATCGTCCAGGCCGTGGTCGGCCTGGCTCTCGAGCATCAACAGCACGTTGCCGCCCTGCTCCATGTACGCCTTGAGCGCGATCTTCTCGGGACCGAGCAGGGGCCGCGAGACCCCGGGGATGATCACGACCTTGGCCTTGGGGGGAATCCTCTGGGCCACCACGAGGTTGACCGGCACCACCTCGTAGCCCTCGTCGGCGAGCTCCCGGCGGGCCTCGGACATCCCCGACGGACCCGCGTCCAATGGATCTGCTTCGCCGTGGCCGCCCAAGATCACGATTTGGGTCCGATCCGACAGCGCCGCGCTGCGGATCGCGTTGGTGATCGTGCCTTCGTGATTGAGCGCCTTGAGGTCGAGGCGGAACCGGTCCTCCCGCCGCTGGGCGTCGTCGTCCCAGCGACTCTCGGCGACAAACGGGGGCGAGTCGGCGGTGACCTTGTACTGGCGCACCGCTTCGATGTCCTGGCTCGGCGAGAACCGCCGGAAGGTCACCTTCGGCGAGGCCTCTTCGTACACGGTCTTGTACTTTTCGTAGAGGCCAAAAATCGGGTCTGACTTTTCCACGAACACGGTGATGCGCACGTCGGTGTCGAGGGCGGACAGGAGCTCGCGGCTTTGGTCGGACAACGAATGCACTTGCTGGGCGGTGAGGTCGAACACCACCGGGCGCTGCAGCAACAACACGTTGAGCGCGATGAGCACCAACAACAGCGCGCCCACATAGCCGGTGGTGATGGCGATGAACTGCACTTTGCGTTGGGACAGGCGGCTGGTCAGCCGCGACATCGACAAAAAAAGGCCGAGGGCGGCGGTGAGCAGCCCCGCCGCCGCCGGGCCGTAGGTCAGCCACGAAGTGCCGAAGTTGAACAGGCCGATGATCATCGCCGAGGCGAACACCACCGTGCCCGACCACAACAAGAACGTGCCCACCGCGTCTTTGGACAGCCGGGGTCGTTGGTACTCGGTCACGCCCATTTTTGACCCTCCACCGCGCGGTAGGCCACGACGAGAAACAGCGTGGCCATCGACAGGTAGTAGACGACATCGCCGATGTGGAGCACGCCCTTGGCGAAGTTCTGGATGTGGTTGAGAGGCGACAAGAACCCGAGCACGTCACCGACCACGCCGTGCACGCTCGCGCTCGCCCCCCCGAGGAACCACAGCAGCAACAGCATGAAGAAGGTGATGAGGGCGGCCACGATCTGGCTGTCGGTGAAGCTGGAGAAGGCAAAGCCCACCGCGGAGAATGTCACCGCGCACAAGAACACACCGAGCATGCCGAGCAAGCAGGTGTTCCAGTCGACCACCGAGGCGTTGATCGAGGACTCACCGAACATGGTGAGGATGATGGGGTACACGAACAGCAACGCGATCAAGCAGACCAACACCGCGAGCATGGCCGCGTATTTGCCGAACACCACCGTGCCGGTGGTGATGGGCGTGGTCATCAGCAGTTCCATTGTTTTCTGCTTTCGCTCCTCGGCGAACACCCGCATGGTGAGGATGGGCAGCAAGAAGATGAAGATGATCTGCACATTGATGAACAGCTCAGACAAGATCACGTCGTTGAAGTTGAGCTGGGCGAGGAACTCCGCGTCCTCGATGTGCTTGGACCTTTGCACCAGGCGCTCGTAGTCGCGCAGCTGCGACCAGAAGATCGCGGAGCTGATCAACGCGAACAGAAAGAACACCACGTAGGCCACCGGGGTGGTGAAGGCGACCTTGAGCTCTTTTTTGAATATGCCCAAAAACGGGGTCATGACGCTCCGCCTACTCTTCGACCTTGGCGAGGAAGATCTCCTCGATGGATTTGCCGTCGTGCTTTTTGTGAAGGTCGGCGAGGGTGTCGTCGATGACGATCTCGCCGCGCCGGATCATGATCACCCGCTGGGCCACCATCGTGACCTCCTGCAGGATGTGGGTGGAGAGCAACACCGTGTGCTCGGTGGCGAGCTCTTGGATGAGCGCGCGCACGTATTGGATCTGTTTGGGGTCGAGCCCCACCGTGGGCTCGTCGAGGATGAGCACCTCGGGCTTGCCAAGCAGCGCTTGGGCCAGACCCACCCGTTGGCGAAAGCCCTTCGAGAGCTGCCCCACCAGGCGGTAGACGTGCTCTTGCAGCTGGCAACGGTCGATGCTCTTTTCGATCGACGCCCTGGCCTCGGCCCCTTTCAGGCCCTTGAGCGACGCGCCGAACTTCAGCTGGTCCATCACCGTGAGGTCGAAATAGACCGGCGGAATCTCCGGCAGGTACCCGATGCGCCGCTTCACCTCGATGTCGTCCTCGTGCACGTCGAAGCCGCACACCCGGGCGCGCCCCGACGTGGCCGGCAACGCCCCCACCAGCATGCGCATCGTCGTCGACTTGCCCGCGCCGTTGGGCCCCAAAAAGCCCACCACCTCGCCGCGGCCGAGCTTGAAGCTCGCGCCCTTCACCGCGTGGAAGTCGCGGTAGAACTTCGTGAGGTTCTCGACCTCGATCAGGGTCTCGCCCCCGGACGCGCCCGGGCTCGATGTCTTCGCGTCCCCTGCCGACGCCTCCGCCGCTTCCATGCTCCGCCTCCCCTGCGTCCCCGCCGCGCCCCCACGCGCCGGGCATGCTTGCATAGGTCAGGACCAAACCGAAACCCACCGCCCATCGGGCAAAGGGCGGGAATACCTGGTCTTTTTCGGGGGTTGGCGGCGTCTCGTGTCCAGCGACGAGACGCCCATGGGGCGCTCGTCGTGGCCCTGGCGAGCGCACGGCATCTTCGATTTTCAGATGCGCTCTAGTGTCCAGCGACGAGACGCCCATGGGGCGCTCGTCGTGGCCCTGGCGAGCGCACGGCATCTTCGATTTGAAGATGCGCTCTCGTGTCCAGCGACGAGACGCCCATGGGGTGCTCGTCGTGGCCCTGGCGAGCGCACGGCATCGTCGATTTTCAGATGCGCTCTCGTGTCCAGCGACGAGACGCCCATGGGGCGCTCGTTGTGGCCCTGGCGAGCGCACGGCATCTTCGATCTTCAGATGCGGTCTAGGCCAGGCCGCGCAGGCGTTTGCGCAATGACCATGCACCGAACAGCGCGAAGGCCAGGTAGGGGTCGCATCCCCCGTTGCCGTCGCCGCCGGCGCACCCGCCCGCGGTGGGCGCGACCGGATCCTCGGCCGCGGCGTCGTCCTGGACCCGGCCGGGCTGCACGTCGTCGACGGTGGCCGCGAACAGGTCGAGCTCGCTCTCGATGCCGAACAGCTCAACTTTGACCTTGGCCGGATCCCAGTCCGCGCTCGCGTCCTCGGGGGGCTGCAAAATCGCCGCCGTGGTCCAGGCCCCGATGCTCTCCGAGAGCCGCACCCTCGGGCTCGCCGACCACGCGTAGCTCATGCCCACCACCTCGACGTTGCCGGCCCGGGCCCGGCCCCAGAGCTGGGCCGAGGTCTCGGTGGTGGACGCGATGGAGGCGAACACCGTGTCCACGTCCACCGACCGGACCACGTCGACGTCGTAGCGGACCTCGGTCCCGGCCACGTCGAGGATCACGTCCGCGCCCCCTTCGGCCAGGGCCCGGATCTCAAAGCCTTCGTCGGTCTCGACCACGTCGAGCGCGGTGGGTTCGCTCGCGCTGGCGCTGATCACGCCGGGGGCGTGCAGGGTGCCGCCGCAGCTGTCCTCGAGCCGAAGCATGGTCTTGACCGACTCGCCGTCGACCAAGCCAAACCGCTCCGGCAGTCGTGCATCGACATTGGACCCGGCGTTGCTCATGTCCAGCAAGTGCACCTGGCCGACCTGGGCCGCCCGCACCGGGAGCCGGTCTTGCACCTCGTCGTCGACCACCAGCGACAGGTATGTCTGCCCGGGGCCCACCGCGGTCACCGACGCGGCCGACGCCCGGCCCTCGTCCGCGACCACAAACACGTCGGGGTCGTCGCTCACCAACGTGCCGTTGACCAGCTCGCTGTCCTCCGAGGTGTTCAGCGGTTGGATCGACACCACGAACGACGTGCCCACCGCCGCCCCCTCGGTGAGCAACACGTCGCTGGCCGGGGCTTGGGCCCGAAAGTACGCCCTGCGCTCTTCGCCCATCACCCCCTGCCCGGGGCTCGGCAGCTCACAGGCGGCGGCGACAAGAAGGAGGGAACCAACCGGGGCCAACAGGAGACGAGTGGTGCGCATGGTCATAAGACGTCGCACAAAAAAAACGCCCCGGCCAGAAATTGGCCGGGGCGCAGCAACCGTGTTGGGGTCCGGTTAGCAGGGTGCGAGCCCTAACTCTGGGTAGAAACAGAGGTCTTCCTCAGGCTCGTCGGAAGGATTGGCCGGGGGATCATCGGCCGGAGCGGGGGTGTCATCGCCATCGCCGTCGCCGCCGACGTCCCCGTCACCGCCGGCGTCTCCGTCGCCGCCGGGGGGACAGTCTTCGCCGAGCACGGCGCACAGGTCGTCGTCGCTGTCGTCGTCGCTGTCGCTGTCGTCATCGCTGTCGCTGTCGCTGTCGCTGTCGCTGTCGCTGTCGCTGTCGTCGTCATCACCGCACCCGTCGCGGGGCGCGATGTCCACCCGGGCGACCTTGATCACCGGACGGAGCACGTGTTGGAGGTTGTTGCCGGTGCCGTGGACGTGGATGGGCTTGTTGGCGTTGGTGTTCAAATCGATGTGAGCGCTCGAACAGCGGCCGACCGAGAAGTCGCCCTTGAGCTTGATGCCGCTCTCGGATCCGGACGGCACCTTGAGGGCGTGCCGGTCGCCTTGTTGGGTGATGACATAGGCGTCTTCGTCCTCGACCACATAGAGGCGGATCTGGTTGATGCGGCCCTCGGGGAGGTCGCCTTCCCCGAGGGTCAGGTCGGCGTCGGCGAGGCGGAGAAAGTCCACCGTGACCCGCTCTTCGCTGATCACTTGCCACCCGTCGCCGACGACGTGCACCGCCACCGCGCCGATGACCGCGACCACCTCCTGGTAGTCGGACACGTCTTTGGCCCCGTTGGTCTTGACCGCGTCGTCGTGGTGCAACGCGAACTGCACCGCCGGCACCTGCGCGGCCGAGAGGCTGCCCCCGGCAGGCGCCCGGTCCGCTTGGCCACACGCCCCCAGGGTCAGGAGCAGGCCAACGGTCGCGGGGGTGGTCCAGGTGCGCATCATGCGGGCTCCGTGGTGGGCGAACACCACCTGGTACTGCACGGGCCAGGCCAACCCGTCGATCCGCGAAACCATGCGCCCCGGACTGGCTCAAACTTGTCGAACGTTGTCACGTACGTGACACTCCGTGACGTGCGCAGCGCCGAAACGTTACACGACACATCTGGCCCCGAACCCGCGGAGGGGGCGCGGTTTGCGCCTCGCTGCATCCGGGTGTTTTACGAGGGGAGCATCCACGCCGATGTGTTCCCCTTCCGCGGGCCGGTGCGTCCACTCGGGCGGGAGACCTGGCCCGATGTGTTCGAGTTTGACCCGCGGGTCTCGCGCGATCACGCCGAGCTGCGCATCAACCGACAGCGCCAGGTCGAGCTGGTGCCGCGGCCGGGCAAGCGGGTGAACCACAACGGGGAGCCGGTGGACGGCCCAGTGACATTGGCAGACGGGGACGTGCTGCGGCTCGGCTCCACCCTGGTGGTCCTGCGCACCGTGAGCAGCCCCGTCGACGGCGACGCGCCCATCGCGGCGCTGTCCGGTCAATCGGTGGAGATGGCCGCCCTGCGGTGGGGGATCGACCGCCTGCGCGGGGCCGAGGCCACGGTGCTGATCCTCGGCGAGAGCGGGACCGGCAAAGAGGTGGTCGCGCGGGCCATCGCCGACGACCAGAAGCTCGTCGCGATCAACTGCGCCGCGGTCACCGAGTCGCTCGCCGAGAGCATGTTGTTTGGCCACAAAAAGGGGGCGTTCACCGGGGCGGACGAAGACCGGGAGGGGTTTTTCGAAGCCGCGGGGGACGGGGTGGTGTTCCTCGACGAGGTGGGCGAGCTGTCGCCCACGCTGCAGGCCAAGCTCCTGCGCGTGCTCGACCGCCGCGAGTTTCAGCGGGTGGGCGAGACCGCCACCCGGCGTTTTGCCGGGCGCATTTTGGCCGCCACCAACCGTGATCTCGTCAAGGAGGTCGACGCCGGGCGGTTCCGCGGCGATTTGTACGCGCGCCTGGCCGAGGTGGTGGTCGACATCCCCCCGCTGCAAAAACGGCGCGAAGACGTGTTGCTGCACGCCGCGCGGGTGCTCCCCGCCGGGCGGCGGCTCAGCCCCGACCTCGCGGAGGCGATGCTGGTCGCGCCGTGGCGCTTCAACGTGCGCGAGGTGGAGAAGGTCATGGCCGAGCTGCTGGTCAAATGCGGCGACCTCGAGATCTTGCCCAAAGGCCCGGTGGCCCACCGCCTGGTGCGCGAAGACCAAAAACACCCGGCGCCCCCGGCGGCCGCCCCCGCGGCGTCCGGCCCCCCCAGCGACGACGACGTGCGCCGCCTGCTCCAAGAACACCAAGGCAACGTCAGCGACGTGGCCCGGGCCATGGGGCGCTCGCGGATGCAGGTCTACCGGTGGTTGAAAAAGGCGGGCATCAAGGCCGAGGCCTACCGGCCTACGGACAAGGAGCCGTCCCCGTGACCGTGGTCTGGCCGCTGACAGTGACATGGGTCAGCAGGTCGTCGACGTCGCATTGGCGGAGGCCGGGGTTGTCCTCGATGGTCACGTTGCGTTCGACAAAGGTCAGACCGGACAAGCCCGCGACGGAGGTCAAGTCGGGGTTGCCGGTGATGGTCAAGTCGCGCCCGATCTCGACCAAGAACTCGAGCCCATCGAGGTCGGTGAGGCCGGTGTCCACGATCTGCAACCGCTGGGCGATGCGCAAGCATTGGTTGTTGGCCGGGCGCAGGGCGGTGATGTCGCCCGGGCTGCTCACGGTGGCGTTGCCGTTGCGCGTGACCAGACCGGTGCAGGGCCCCACCGGGCCCGCGTCTTGGCCGGGCCCGGCGTCGGCGCCGGTCACGCCCCCATCGGGCGAAGGGGTGCCGGCCAGACACGTGCCCGCTGCGCAGACCATGCCCGTGGGGCAGTTGTCGTCGCCCTCGCACGCGTATTGGCCGGACACCAACGCACACGACGGGCCGACCGCGAGCCCCGCCCACGCCAACCCCAGCCACGCCACAGACAAGACCCGCCGCACAGCGGTACCGTACCAGGGATGTCCACTGCCGCGCACGGGGAACCATGAGCACCGGTGAGCACGCCATCGCGCCCGGGCCGCGACGGCTCGGCCGGTACCTGCTCGACCACGAGATGGGCTCGGGGGGCGCGGGCGCGGTCTATGCCGCCCGGGACACCGAGCTCGACGTGCAGGTCTGCGTCAAGACCTTCCACGAGGGCATCAGCAAGAGCCCCAACACCCTCTTGCGCATCAAGCGCGAGGTCTTGCTCTCCCGGCGGGTGAGCCACCCGGGGGTGTGCCGGGTGTTCGACTTCCAATCGGTCGACGGCCAACCGCTGGTGATCATGGAGTACGTCGAGGGCCGCCCGATGTACGAGCTGATGCACGTCGGCGAACCAATGCCCTTGGGCCAAGCCCTGGACATGATCCTCCAGCTCACCGACGCGGTGGCCGCCGCCCACGACGTCGACGTCGTGCACCGCGACCTCAAGCCCGACAACATCCTCGTCACCCCCGAGGGCCGCACCAAGATCATCGACTTCGGCATCGCCACCGCCGGGGACATGGAAGAGCTCACCTCCCCCGGCGTCATCCTCGGCACCCTCGACTTCATCGCCCCCGAGATCTGGACCGGCGAGCGCGCCGACGCCGGGGCCGACATCTGGGCGCTCGGCACCCTCGCCTACCTGCTCCTGTCCGGCCGCTTGCCCTACGAGGTACGCGAGGATTACGGCATCTACGAGGCGGTCAAACGAGCGGATGCGGTGCCCATTCACGAGCTCGTGCCCGGGCTGTCCCCCGCGGTGGGCCACGCGATCATGGGCGCGCTCGAAAAAGACCCGAACAAACGCTACCGCCACGGCCGGCTCTTTCACCAAGCCCTCGAAGCCGCGATGCGGGCCGGCACCCCGACCGAAAACGGGGCCCTCGCCCACCGCCGCGCCCCCACCTCCACCGAGCTCGCCCCGCTCGAGCGCATCACCTCCGCGTACATCAAACGCTCGACCCTGCACGAGGAGGTCTCGTTGTCGGGGCCGAAAAAGCAAGCCCCCGCGCCCCGGGCCGTGCCGTGGGCCTGGTGGGCCGCGGGCGGCGCCGCGCTCGTGGTGCTGCTCGTCGTCGCGGGCTGGGCGCTGTGGCCCGATTCAGCCGACGAGCGCGCGGCGCTCGAACAAGCCCGGGCCGCCATCCTCGAGGGCGCGGACCAACGGCGCGAAGACCTCCAGGCCCGCCGCGCCGCCGAACAAGCCTCCGCCGCCGCCGAAGCCGAAGCCGAGGCCGCGCGGGCCGAAGCCGACCGCGCCAAAGCCGAAGCCGAAGCGGCCAAGGCCGAGGCCGAGCGCAAACGCCTCGAGGACGAACAAGCCCGCAAACGGCCCACGCTCTCGCCCGGCGCCCGCGCGCTGCTCGAGGCGCGCCGGGCCATGAGCAAAGCCGGGCTGATCGCGGGCGACGACCGCGCCCTCGACAAGCTGATGCGCAAGGCCAGCGCCGACCGCCGCGCCGGCCGCGACAAACAAGCCCAAGCGCACGCCGACGAGGCCAAGGCCCGCATCGACAAGGTCCGCGTCGACCAAGCCTTCGTCGACAAAAAGCTCGCCCGGCTCAACAAGCGGTTCGCCAAGGTCAAAGACCAGGCCGCGCGCGACAAAGCCCTGCCGCTGTTCAAGGCGGTGGCCGGGCAGGTCCGCGGCCGGCAATGGCAGGCGGCCAACCACACGCTCAACCGCGCCTTCGCCGCGCTGCGCTGACCCGCCGCCCCGGCTTGGCGTTCGGGCCGCGCATGCTGCAAGATGCGCGACATGTTGTGGGCATTGGGCCTGACCGTGCAGGTGGCCGCCACCGGACCGGTCATGGTGTTCGACGTCGAAGGCTTCGGGCTGAGCGAGGCCGATCGCGCGTTGGTCGCGGCCGCGGCGAAAGCCGACATCCTCGCCGAGGAGCTCGAGGCCCGGACCGGCCCGGCGCTGGCCGAGTCCTGCCAAGACGACGCCGGGTGTGTGCGGGCCGCCCTCGACGGGGCCGAGCGCGGGGTGCACCTCTACGCGGTCCGGGCCGGGCCGTACTTCGAGATCGACACCACGCTGTTCGGGCCCGCCGGCAACCGGTTGGACAAGCGCCGCATCGATTGGACCCCGGGCGCGGACACCCCGCTGCTCCCCGCGATCTGGCTGGTCCCGGGCGAAGTCCTGCCCTTCCCGTCGGTGGCGGGCGAGACCGCGCCGGCCCCGGGCCCCGGGCCCGAGGACAATGCCAATGCAGAAGAGCCTCCGCCCCCGGGTTCGAGCGGGGTGCTGCCCTGGGCGCTCATCGGCACCGGGGGCGCGGTGGCCGCCGCGGGGGTGGTGCTCCTGGTCGGGGGCAGCGCCTATGCCCTGTTCGAAAACGGGGTGCTTTCCGATCCCCAAAGCCCCGGGGGGGCCAAGGACCGGGCCCGCATCACCGGTTGGATCGGGGTCGGGCTCGCCGCCGGGAGCGTGGCGTTGATTGTCGGCGGGGCCGCGGCCGCCGCCGGCGGTGCGTTGATCACGGAATAGTCGGACCCGCTCCCGGCGTATGCGATACTCGGGGCGTGACCGGCATCCCCGAACACGTGGGCCCCTACGAGGTCGTCGAGTGGCTCGGCGAAGGGGGCGCCGGTGTCGTCGTGCACGCGCGCCACACCGAGACCGGCGCGGACGTGAAGCTCAAGATGCTGCACCCCGCCACCGTGGCCGACGACCTGGCCATGGCCCGGATCGAACGCGAGGTCGAGCTCACCCGCCGCCTCACCCACCCCGGCCTGGAGCGGGTCTACGACATCGAGACCTACGACCTGGTGACGCTCCTGGTCAGCGAGTACATCCCCGGCCACAGCTTGCAGACCCTGCTCGACGACGAGCCCGGGCCGCTGCCCGCGGACCGGGCGCTGCGCATCATCATGCAGCTCACCGACGCCCTCGCCGCGGCCCACGACGAGGGCGTGATCCACCGCGATCTCAAGCCAGACAACATCATTGTCGGCGCCGGCGATCGGGTGCGCATCATCGACTTCGGGGTCGCCACCGCCGAGGGCGCGCGCCAACTCACCGCCCCGGGCATGATCGTGGGCACCATCGACTACATCGCGCCCGAGACCTGGGGGGGCAAGCGCCCGACCCCGGCCGCCGACGTGTGGGCCCTGGGCACCATCGCCTACCGGCTGATCACCGGCACAATGCCATTTCCCGTACGCGCCGATTTCGGGGTCTACGAAGCGGTGCGCAAAGGGCCGGCCCGCCCCATTCATGAGGTCGCCCCCCACCTGCCCGGGGGCGTTGCCTATGCATTGATGGGCGCGCTGCGCCGCACCGTGGCCAACCGCTATCAGAACGCGCGCAACTTTCACCGCGCCCTGACCCAAGCGGTGTTCGATCCCGATGGCGAGCTCTCCAGCAACCTCGACGAGCTGGACCCGCTGTTTGAGCCACCGCCCACCAGCGCCGACGACGTGCCCACCCTGTCGCGCAACGACCTGCGCCGCCCCCCCACCACCCTGATCTTTGAGGCCCCCAGCCGCTGGCTGGTGGCGGTGGCGGTGGTCGTGGTGCTGGTCGCGCTCACCGGCGCGGCCATCGCTCTGTACCTGCGCCTCGGCGGTTAGCTTCGCCTACAGGGTGAACAGGTCGGCCACCACCACGCTGTCCATGGTCACGGTCTCGGTGGTGCCGGACCGGTCGATCGAGCCCACCATCTGCTCGGGCCCGACGTCGACGGGCACCACCTGAATCTGCACCGCATCCGGACAGGACGCGCCTTGCACCGACGAGGCCGCATCCGCGTCGAGGGCCACCGCCCCCCCGCGACAGCTGCCGTTGCCGTCGTGGAACACCGCCATCGGCTGCGCGCTTTGCCAATTGCCGGCGAGCTCCAGCGCGGCGTCCTCGCCGCCCGGCCCCGCCAGCGCGACCTGGGCGAACTCTTCGGCGTCGGTCTGGGTCACCACCAGCGTCGCGCGCCACCCGTCGGCCTCGAGCACGATCTCTTCGTCGGTGGCGAGCGGTTGGTCGTCGATGAACCAGCGGGTGTGGCTCTCCAAGGTGTCGCCCGCGCCGCACACGTACAGGGCGGTGCCCGCGTCGCTGTGGGTCAACCCCACCTGCAACCCGTCCGCGGCGAGCGCGCCGGTGAAGACGTCGCTTTGCAGCGGGCCGGACGGCACCAACAATGGACAGCCGGTGGCGGACAAGACCCACACCAACAACCCGAACAAGCTCACTCCGCGCATGCCCACCTCACGTCTCCCTAGGCGTACCACGCCCCACGGCCTGCGCCAGGCGAGCCGCGCCGCGAGGGCGTGACCCCGCGGAGATCAGACGACCTCGCCGCCGTCCGGGGCCGGGCCGGCGTCGTCCGCGGCCCCGTCCACGTCGTCGGCGTCTTCGTCGCCCTCGGCGTCCTCCGCGATGCGGGTCACGCTGATCACCCGCTCGGTGGCAGAGACATTGATGACCCGCACCCCTTGGGTGTTGCGCCCATACTCGGACACATCCGAGGCCCGCAGCCGCAGCAATGTGCCTTTGTCGCTGAGCACCATCACCTCGTCGCCTTCGCGCACCTGGACCACGCTGGCCACCAGCCCGTTGCGGTCGGTGGTCTTGATGGTGATCACGCCTTTTCCGCCCCGGCCCTGGAGCGGGTACTCGTCGACGCTGGTGCGTTTGCCGTAGCCCTTCTCGGTGACGGTGAGGATGTGCACGTCCTTCTCGAGCACGGTCATCGCCACCAGCGAATCGCCGGCCCGCAAGGTGATGCCCTTCACCCCCGCCGCGACCCGGCCCATGGGCCGCACGTCGTCGACGTTGAAACGGATGGCGTAGCCGGTGGCGGTGGACAAGAACACGTCGCTGTCCGGCCGCGCGATCTTCACCTCGATGAGCGCGTCCCCGTCGTGGATCGCGCAGGCACGCAGCCCCACCGAGCGCGGGTTGGCGTATTGGGTGAGGTCGGTCTTTTTCACCAGGCCGTTCTTGGAGGCGGTGATGACGTAGGCCTCGTTCTCCGCTTGGGGGAACTCGCGCACCGGCAACACCGCGCGCACCGTCTCGCCCGGGTCGAGCTGGATGAGGTTGACGATGGGCCGGCCCCGGGACTGGGCGCTCCCCTCGGGGATCTGGTGCACCTTGATCCAGTAGACCTTGCCCACGTCGGTGAACACCAAGAGGTACGCGTGGGTCGAGGCCACGAACGCGTCGGCGATGAAGTCCTCGTCTTTGGTCTTCGCCGCGGACCGGCCTTTGCCCCCCCGGCGCTGGGCCCGGTACAGCGACAGCGAGCTGCGCTTGATGTACCCGCCGCCCGAGATGGTGACGACCATGTCCTCTTCCGCGATGAGATCCTCGAGGTCGATCTCTTCCGCGTCATCGACGATCATCGTCCGGCGCGGGGCCGCGAAGTTCTCTTTGATCTCGACCATCTCGGCCTTGATCACGTTCATCAGGACCGCGAGGTCGCCGAGGATCTCTTTGAGCCGGGCGATCTCCTTGAGCAGCTCTTCGCCTTCTTGGTTGAGCTTGTCGCGCTCGAGGCCGACGAGGCGCGAGAGCCGCATCTCCAAGATCGCCTGGGCTTGGTCGCGGTCCAATTGGGCAAAGCCCTGGGCCAACCACCCTTCGATCTGGGCGGTGGGGGCGGCGGCGAACAGCCCGAGCTTGATCGCGTTTTCGAACTTCTCGGCGCAGAGCTTCACCCGCGCCTCGTCGGTGGTCGACGAGCTGCGGATGATCGAGATCACCCGATCGATGTCGTCGAGGGCGCAGAGCAAACCGGCCACGATGTGGAACCGCTTTTGCGCCTGGTCGAGTTCGTAGCGGCTGCGCCGGGTCACGACCTCGCGGCGGAAGTCGATGAACTGGTCGAGCAGCTCGCGCATCGGCAGCGTGCGCGGTTGGCCGTCGACGATGGCGAGCATGTGGGTGGGGAACGAGGTCTCGAGCTGGGTGTGCTTGTACAGCTGGTTGAGCACGATCTCGCCCACCGCGTCCTTGCGGAGGTCGATGGCGATGCGCATGCCCTGGCGATCGGACTCGTCCCGGATTTCGCGGATGCCTTCGATCTTTTTGTCCCGGACGAGCTCCGCGATGCGCTCGACGAGCTTCGCTTTGTTCACCTGGAAGGGGATCTCGTCGACGATGATCTGGGTGCGCTTGCCGTCGACGATCTCCGCTTTGCCCCGCACCCGGATCGAGCCGCGGCCGGTGGCGTAGGCCGACGCGATGCCGGCGCGGCCCCGGATGATGCCGCCGGTGGGGAAGTCAGGCCCGGGCATGAGCTCCATCAGCTTGGGCACGTCGACGCGTTCGCCGCCTTCGTAGCGTTCTTCGATCACCGCGATGAGGGCGTCGATGGTCTCGCCGAGGTTGTGGGGCGGGCAGCGGGTGGCCATCGCCACCGCGATGCCTTCCGAGCCGTTGACGAGGAGGTTGGGAATGCGACTGGGCAACACCGACGGCTCGGACACGGTGCCGTCGAAGTTGGGGATGAAGTCGACGGTGTTCTTCTCGATGTCGCGGAGAAGCTCCTCGGCGAGTTTTTGCAGCTTGGCCTCGGTGTACCGGTACGCGGCGGCGGGGTCGCCGTCGACGGAGCCGAAGTTGCCCTGGCCGTTGATGAGGGGCGCGCCCATGCTCCAGGGTTGGGCCATGCGCACCAACGCGTCGTACACCGCGCTGTCGCCGTGGGGGTGGTACTTCTTGAGCACCTCGCCGACGACACCCGCACACTTGCTGAACTTGCGGCTCGAGAGCAGCCCTTCGTCGTACATCGCGTAGAGGATGCGACGGTGCACCGGCTTGAGCCCGTCGCGCACGTCGGGGAGCGCCCGCCCGATGATCACGCTCATCGAGTAGTCGCGGTAGCTCTGGCGCATCTCGTCGACGATGCTCACCGTCGAGGGACCCTTGCGGCCTCCCCCGCCGCCGCCCTCGGGGGTGGCGCCGTCACCGCCGCCAAAGCCGTCGGCTACATCGATGTTTTGCGGGCTGTCGCTCATGGGCGTCTCCGTCGACCAACGCCGGTTCTGGGCGCGGCACAATCACGGTTTGGTTAGGCGACCGCGCGGGGTTTCACAACGTGGTTGAAGGGTTTTTGACGCGGTCCAAGCCGGTGATTTTGCCCGCCTTTTGGGGGGTCGTGAGCCGCCCCTCGGCCCGGTTTTGGCCCCGTCCAGGCCCGGCCCGGTTCGACGCTGGTCGTCGACAAACAACCAGGACGCGGCCATGCCCTCGACGTGACCGCCCGGCCCGGCCCCGCCCGGTGGCTCGACGACCGACGACGCCGGCGGGACCGGTGACACCGTTCGCGTGGCGCGCGGCCGGGACGGCGATGCGCATCTGCGTGTTCTGCCGGGGGGGCTCCGTTAGACTGGGCCCATGTTCCCTCGTGCGCGCCTGCTGTCGCTGCTTGTGATCGGATTGGGCCCCGGCGCCGCCGGGTGCCCCCCGGACACGCCCCCGGGCCCCGTCGCCCCGGCGGTGCCCGACGACGAAGAGGTCGTGCTCACCCTGCTGGCCCACGAAAACGACCTGCGCGGGCGGATCGATTTCGCCCGCCGCCCCCCTTACAGCGCGCGCAGTGGGCCCAACCCGCAGAGCGTGTTCGGGGGACCAGACGGCCGGCCCCTCGTCGTGTCCCGTGGGGTGTTGTCCGCGGTCGAAGGCGACAGCCTCGTGCCGTTGGTCTCGCTCATCGACGCCGAGCGCGGCTGCGCCCGGCGGCGCGACGTGGCCGTGATCGGGCGCGCCCGGGCCGAGCTCACGTTGTGGCAAGCCCCCGACCGGGTCCCGGTGCGCGTGCCCCTGCCCGGCGCGCTCACCCCCCGCGGGGTGGCCTGCGATGCCCAGGACCGGGTGGTGGTCGTCGACGAAGCCGCCGGCGAGGTGCGCGCGTTTGTGCCCGCGGGGGCGTCTTTGCGCGAGGTCGCGCGCCGGCCCGCGGGCGATGGCGTGGCCCACGTGGTGGCGGTGGGCGATGTCGTCGTCACCGGATCGGTCACCGGCCACGACGTGCGCGCGTTCGCCTGGCGGGGGGGCAGCTTGGTCGAGGTCGCGCGGCACACGTTGCGCACCCCGGTGTTCGGGCTCGCGGCGCGGGCGGAGGCGACCGGGGCGGTCACGGTTTTTGTCGGCACCTTGCAGCAGGACCCGCTCGACCGGCGCCCGGGCTTTTTTGGCGACGTGGACGCGGCGCTGCTCACCCTGCGCCTCGCGGGCGACGCGCTCCGGGTGGTGGGGCAACGCAACCTCGGCGAAGACGGGGTGATCACCCCGAAGGCGCTGTGCGCCACCCCGGGCGGGGTCCACGTCGCGGGCGCGGGCAGCGACGTGTTGCTGTTTGTGCCCGACGACGGGACCGCCCCCCGCGCGCGGCCGGTGCCCGCGGGGAGCGCGGCGTTGTGGGTGCACGAGGGCCGCTACGTCATCGCCAACCCGCTGCTCGACGCGGTGGTCACCGGGCGGGTCAACAAGGGCCCGGCCCGGGTGATCGACCAGGGCCCGGTCCTCGACGAAGCCGAGCGCCGGGTGCGCCTCGGCGAGGCGCTGTTTTTCACCCGGGCCATGGCCCCCCACCAGACCAGCGACGGGCAGCACAGCCGGTTCACGTGCGAGACCTGCCACTTCGAAGGGCGCATCGACGGGCGCGTGCATTTCACCGGGCGCGGCGATGTGCACGCGAGCACAAAGTCGTTGCGCGGGGTGTTCGAAAACCGCCCGCACTTTTCCCGCGCCCTCGACGCAAACGTCGCGACCATGGTGCACGCGGAGTTTCGCGTGGCCAACGCCGGCACCGACCACAGCCCGTGGTTCGCCCTGGACATCAAAGACCTGCCCTGGCTCACCCGGTTCGCGCCCGGCCCCGCCGACCGCACCCCGTGGGCGTTGCGCCGGGCGTTGATGGATTTTTTGGCCGTGTTCGCCCCGGAAAAGAACCCCCACGTGCGGGGGCGACAGTCCTTCGCCCCCCTCGAGCAACAGGGGGCCACCCTGTTCGCCCAACACTGCGAACGGTGTCACCAAGCCCGCGCCATCACCGACGATCCGCGCACCCGGGTGCCGCCCGCGGAGTGGTCCAGTTTCATTTTTCGGGACCACAACCTGGTCTGGGCCCGGGACGGGTACGAGCAAACCGGCATCGTGCCCTACGTGCACCCCCGCGGGGCCCGGCCCCCGTCGCTGCGCCGGGTGTTTGAAAAGCGGCCCTACTTCACCAACGGCGCGGCCACGTCGCTGTCGGGGGTGCTCGACGCCGCCCGCACCGGGCCCGCCGGCTTCGTACACGCCCCGCCCCCCGACGAGGCCGCGGGGGACTGGACGGCTTTTTCCCCCGAAGAAAAAGCCGCCCTGGAGGCGTTCTTACTGCTGCTGTGACCCCGCGGGGTCGGCCGGCGCCACCAGCGGGCCCGGTTCGTTGACGATGGCGGTGAGCAGGCGCACCCAGCGGACCACCGCCCGCTTGAGCTCGCTCACCCGCACCCGCTCGTCCTTGCCGTGAATGGCCGCGATCTCCTCGAGGGTGGCCCGGATGGGGACCAGCCCGTAGCTCGGCACCCCCACCCGCCGCAGGAACCGCGAGTCGGTGGTCCCGGGGGACAAAAGCGGGGCCAGCGACGTCGGGGTCGGCTCGTCCGCGGCCGCGCCCCGGACCATGGCCAACACCGGCGCGTCGGGTGCAGACCCATTGGCAGGGAATGCTTGGTCGACGGTGAGCGTGACCTTGGGATCATCGATGAGCAACAACAGCTCGTCGCGAAATCCCCCCGGGGTCACCGACGACAAGATGCGGCAATCGAACGTCGCGCTCGCCCGGTCGGGAATGACATTGCGCTTGTAGCCCGCGTCCATCATCGTCAGCGCACAGGTGTTGTGCACCAGCACCCGCATCGCGGGGTTCTCCTCGAGGCTCGAGGCCCCAAACACGCCGAGGAGCGGCGGCACCTGCATCAACAGGCCCGACACCCCCCCGCGGGCGCGGCCCATCTCCGCGAACATCACGCGGGTCTCGTCGGTGAGGGTGAGCGGGTCCTCCCGCGCGAGCACGCTCTGCATCGCCCGGGTCAACCGGGCGGGGGCGTCGTCGGGTCCCGGGCGCGAGCCGTGCCCGCTCTCCCCGGTGGTGGTGAGGGTGAACTGCATCAGGCCCCGCTCGGCCACCGCCACCGTCCACACGTCTTCGCCAGGGTGGAAGAGGTCCTGCACCACCATCGCGCCTTCGTTGAACGCCACCTCCGCCTCGCGCAGCGCCGGCCAGGTGGTGAGCGCGGCCTGCATGCCCAGCCCGTCGACCTCCTCGTCGCCGGCGACGACAAACCACACCGGGCGATGCCGGGGCGCGCTCGACTGGGCCAAGGCGACCACCGCCTCGAGGTCGAGGGCGAGCATGCCCAGCATGTCGAGCGATCCCCGACCGTACAGTTCGTCCCCGCGCACCTCCGCGGCGAAGGGGGGCGCGCTCCACTCGTCGGGGTTGGCCGGCACCACGTCGGAGTGGGCCACGAGCAGGATCGGCCGCCCGGGCTTGTCGACGGTGGCCGGCAGCCGCAGCAGGATGTTGTCGCGGCCCTTGGCGAACGGCGCGCGCTCGGTCTCGATGCCGGCGAACTGCGCGCGGGTCTCGACCAGCTGCACCACTTGGTTCTCGGCCCCGGGGGGATTTTGGGGCGCGGCCCGGATGAGCTCCTGCAGCAGCACAACCACATTGTCGGGGTCGATGGTGGGCGCGGCCGGCCCGGTCAGGGGCCGCACGTCGGGGGCGCCGGCGCAGCCGAGGCCCGCGACGAGCACCCACGCGAACATGCCCCCCAGAAAAAACTCCGCCGGGCGGCGGAGTTCTTTCAGCGTCATGCCCAGGGCATGGCTTGTCACTTTTTCGCGCCCTCGGCGCCTTGTTTGTTGACCTTGCGCAGCTCGGGGCGCGGCATGCCGCGCACGTCGGGGGACAGCCCCTGCGCCGGGTTGGGCTTGAGGGTCACGCCCGGCTCGAGCACCTCGATCTCCGCGTCCTTTTTGAGGTTGGCGAGGATCTCGCGGGTGGCCTTGGACTTGTTGCGCGCGGTGAGCGAGGTGACGATGGAGTCCTTCACCTCGTCGAAGGTGCGGGCCCGCTCGGGGGTCTTCTCGAACACTTTGATCACGTGGTAGCCGAACTGCGTCTCCACCGGGCCGACCACCTCGCCGGGCTTGGCCGAGAACGCCGCTTCTTCGAACGCTTTGACCATCCGGCCCCGCTGGAACTTGCCGAGGTCGCCGCCGCGCTTGGCGGTGGGACCTTCGGAGAACTGCTTGGCCAGGGCCGCGAAGTCCTCGCCCTTTTTGGCCTTGGCCGCGACCTCCTGGGCCTTTTGGAACTTCTCTTTTTTGACCTCTTCGGTGGCGCCTTTGTCGACCTTGAGCAGCACGTGGCTGGCTTTCACCTGCTCGCGCTCTTTGTACTTGTCTTTGTTCTCGTCGTAGTAGGCCTTGGCGTCGGCCGCGCTCGGCTCCTTGAGGTTGGCGAGCTTGGCGAAGAGGTCCTCGCGCACGAGATTCTTCGTGAGGTCGGCCTTGACGTCGGCTTCGGTCTGCTTGGTCCGGTCGAGGAACGACTTGAACGCTTCTTCGCTGCCGAAGCGCTTCTTGTGCTCCTCAAAACGTTTCTGCAGCTCGTCGGCCGCCACCGAGACGCCCTCTTTTTCGGCCCGCTGGCGAATCAACTCCTCGTCGACCAGCTTGCGCACCATGTTCTCTTTGAGGCGTTTTTCCAGGGCGCTGGAGATGTCGCGGCCCGCGCGGCGGAAGCGCTCCTCGGTGCGGTCCATCTGCCGGTCGAACTCGCCGCGGTCGAGCATCTTGCCGTTGACCTTGGCGATGGGCCCGGTGCCCCGCGCGATTTTGGCCTCGACCTCCTTGGTCGCGGCCTTCTCGCCCCCGGCTTGCTCGCCGGCCTTGGCTTCTTCCTTTTTGTTGTCTTCGAGCTTTTCGGGCGGCGTGCAGGCCGACGCCGCGAACAACGCAGTCGCACCGAACAGAGAACCAAGAAGCGCAGAACGTTTCACCACATTTCTCCTTCAAAGACGTTCGGCCCCGTCGCGCGCAACGCCGCAGGGCAGGGCCGCCGATTAACCCCGTAACCTTGTGCCGTAAAGGGAAGATCGGCGCCGCCGCGATGAACCGCCGGGGGGCTTATTTTGTTCCCTCTCCGACGACCACGCGGTGCGCGGCAGATCGGATCTCGGCCCGGACGACTTCCCCGGGCGCGACGCGTGCGCCAGAAAACAGAATAGAATCAACCACTTGCGCCCCATCGCCCACCACCGCGCCGGGCCCCAGCGCGGCCCGCGGGCCGATCTGGGCGCCCGCGCCGATCCGGACCCCGGCAGCCACCACCGACGGCGCGGCCACCCCGGGCCCGCCGCTTGCCGCGGGCACATCGAGGTACGCGTGACCAAAGGTGCCGTCGAGCAGGTCGCGGTGCGCCTGCATCAACCGACCGGGGGTGCCCACGTCGGAGAACGACCCGGTGGTGAACACCCCCTGCACCCCATGGCCGTCCTCGAGGGCGCGGGGGTAGCCCACGGTGTTGACGCAGCTTTCGACGTCGGGGGGCAGATAATCCAAGAGCTTTGGGTCCATCACGTGGGCCCCGAGGAACATGCCGCGGCGCACCTCGTCGCCCGCGGCCCGGGCCCGATCGACAAAGCGCACCACCCGCCCTTGGTCGTCGACCCCCAGGGTCCCGTAGCTGTCCATGTCGTCGGTGGCCTTGAGCAACATCGTGCCGATGGGGCCGCTTTGGTGGTGGGCGGCCACCAACCCGCGCACGTCGAAGTCGCACAGGGCGTCGCTGTTGAGGATCAAAAACGGCCCTTGGTCGAGGTCGAGCTTGTCCGCCATGCGCCGGATGCCGCCCCCGGTCCCGAGGATGGTGTCTTCGTGGGAATAGTGCAGAGCCATGTCGGCGAAGGTGTCGCCCAAGGCGGCTTCGATCTGGGCCCCGAGGTGGTGGGTGTTGATCACCACCCGCTCACAGCCCGCGCGTTTGGCGTGCGCCAGGGCGTAGTGGATCAAGGGCCGGCCCAGCACCTCGAGCAACGGCTTGGGGGTCTCGAGGGTAAAGGGGCGCAGCCGGGTGCCAAACCCGGCGGCGAGAATCATCGCATGGGCCACGGTGTCGCGCATGGCGCGAGCGTACCAGAGCCGCGGCGGGCGGGTGGGTCAGCCCCCGCTCACCACCGTGGCGAAGGCCAAGGTGTCGAGGCACCAGCCCTGCCCGCCCGGCACCGGGGTGCTCTCGAAGGTGTTGGGGTCGATGGTGACCTCGATGGCGGTCACGCCGGTGAAGGTGCCCTCGGCCGCGGTGTCGTTGTAGGCGGTGAGCTCGACGGTGCCGGACTGGGCCAGGTACTGCACCGTGCAGTCGCCTTGGGTCCCGTCGCAGTCGTCGAGCAAGCTGAGGCACACGCTGCAGGTCGCGAAGTTCTCCCCGGTGAACGCGTGGACAAACGGGCTGCGCGATCCGGTGTAGAGCTCGAGCTGCACCTTGCGCACCGGGGCGGTGTCCCCGTCGTACAGCAACACAAAATCGCCCAACCCGGTGGTGAGGTAATCGCCGTCTGCGGCGGTGAACCCGTCGAGGTCGCACCCGGGCCCGGCCCCGCCATCCGGGGACGCCCCCCCGTCGGTCACCCCGGCGTCTCCATCGCCATCGCCGTCGCCATCGCCATCGCCATCCCCATCCCCTGAAGAACCCGAATCGAAGAGACCCCCGTCCGGCGCGCCATCGCCGTCGCCGTCTCCGTCCCCGTCGCCGTCTCCATCACCGTCGCCATCCCCATCACCGTCGCCATCCCCATCCCCATCCCCGTCGCCATCCCCATCACCGTCGCCATCCCCATCACCGTCGCCATCCCCATCACCGTCGCCATCCCCATCACCATCCCCGGTGCTCGCCGGACACGCGGCGAGGACAAGCATCCCCGTCGACAACCACGCGATGGCCACAAGAGCGGTCCACTTCTTCATGCTCTCTCCTGATCAATGCACTTTGGGGGACACCGGACCGGGCGCGGCCGCGGCCCCCGCGCCTTCTTCCTCATCGTCGTCGGGCTCATCGTCGGGGTCATGGTCCGAGACCATGCTCCCCGGCAAACGAATGGTGAACAGCGTGCCCCGGCCCTCTTCGCTCGACACCGAGATCGTCCCGTCGTGGGCCTGGACCACCGCCTTGACGATGGCGAGGCCGAGTCCCGAGCCCTGCCCCACGTGGCTCTGCCGCGGCACCTGGAAGAAGGGCTCGAACAGCCGCGGCAAGTCCTCCTCAGGCACGCCGCAGCCGGTGTCCTCGACTTCCACCCGGAGCCGCGGGGCCTTGCCGTCGGGGGTGTCGTCGAGCAGGCGCACCGCCACCCGGCCCCCCGGGGGGGTGAACTTGATGGCGTTGTCGACGAGATTTTGCAGAATCTGCTGCAGCCGGGGCCCATCGCCAAACACCATCACCGGGGCGTCGGCGCTGCGGTCGAAGATGAGCTCGACCCCGGCCTTGTCCGCCCGCCGCCGAAAGCTATCCACCAATTCTTCGGACAGCACCGCCACGTCCACGTCGTCGTTGTAGTCCGCGCCCTGTTTGAGCCGGGCGAGGTCGAGCAGACTCTCGCACATGTCGGTGAGCCGCTGCTCTTGCCGGGCCACGCTGGCGAGAAAACTCTTCAGGTCGTCGGGCTCCATGGCCCCGAGGTCGCGCTGGATGGTCTGGACGTTCTGGCGGATGATCGCGAGGGGGGAGCGGAAGTCGTGGCTCACCGTGGCCACGAGTTCGTCTTTGCGCTGGTTGAGCAGCTCGAGCTCGCGGTTGGTGTCCTCGAGGGCGCGGGTGCGGTCGACGACGCGTTGCTCCAGCGCCTGGTTGAGGGCCTGCACCTCTTCGTAGGCCCGGGTGTTGACCAGGGCGGCCCCGAGGGGGCCGGACAAGGACTCGACGAAGGCCACGTCGCTGCCTTCGTAGGCGAGCTCATCGGTGCGGTCGCCGAGGATGAGCAGGCCCACCGCTTGGTTGGCCACCGCGAGGCGCAGGGCGAGGGCGGCCCAGGGGGTGGGCAGCTCCTCGTCGGGCATCTCGTCGTCGTAGACCCGTGGTTCGGTGCTGTCGAGGGCCCGGCGCAGCGACGGGGTGAGGGCGACGGGCTCGCCCTTTTGGATCAAGGGGATGAGGCGGTCTTGGTGGCGCTCCACGCGGTACAGCTCCACCCGGCTCGGCTGTACACTTTTGGACAGCGCGCCCTCGAGCAGGGGCGCGACCTGGCGCAGGTGCAGCGAGGTGGAGGCGTCGGCGGTGAAGTCGGCGAGGATGCGGCCCGCGTCGTAGCGGCGGGAGCGGAGCAACGACTCGACGTAGCGCTGCACCCGGTGGTTGACCGGGGCGGCGAAGGCGAACAGCAGCGCCGCCAATGCAACTGCACCAGCAGGGTCGTTGACGGCGAGAAAGTTGGCCGCGGCCCAGAGCACAAAGCCAAGCCCCATGCCCATCACCGCCGCCACCAACATGCCCCCGATGAGCCGGCGGGCGGTGATGTTGAGGTGGAGCAGATCGTGGCGGACGATGGCGTCGGCGGTGGCGATGGGGAGCAGGATGAGAAAGCCGTTCCACAAAAATGAGATCGTGGCGGTGTCGAACACATTGCCGACGAGGAGGTTGAGGGCGGGGATGCCCGCGCCGACGGGGATGGCCCACAGGATCTGCCGGATGCGGGCCCGCCGCCGGGGGGACCGGCCGCGCCGGTAGGCGATGAACAGCGCCGAGACCCCGACGATGACCCCGATGAACAGCCAGCTGTAGAGGAAAAAATCCACCTCGAGCACGGCCGAGATGTCGCCGCGGTGAAGGTGGAACGCGACCGCGATGGCGGTGCTCACCACCAGCGAGCCGATGGCCACCGCGTACATCGCGCGGCGGAGCAAGAGACCGGCGGGGTCGTCGGTCTTGTTCCAGGTGAAGGCGCGGGACAGGGCGCCGACGAGGAGCAACCCGGTGAGGGTCAAGAACGGGGCGAGGTAGCCGTACAACGGGGGGAAGCGCCACAGCATGGTCTCGTTGACCACCGCGGTCATGCACAGCCCAATGTTGCTGGAGAACAAGAAAAACGTCCAGGCCTCGACGGTGCCGGGCCGGAAGAAGTACAGCAAGATCGCGATGGCGATGAACACCAGGCCGAGCAACGCCTGGCTCGCGTGGCTGCGGATCAGGTCCGAAGGGGAAAACACCCGGGTGGGGATGCGCACAAACCGTGTGTCCCCGTCCATGCCCGCGACCTGGTAGGTCACCGGCCGCGGGACCTCGCCCCGGAACGCGGCGGTGCGCACCATCGCGCCCCCGAACACAAGCTCCCCGTCGACGGCCACGATGCGGTCCCACGAGCGCAGACCGGCCTGGTCGGCCCCCCACACCTCGAGGCTCACGGGGTTGACGAACCCCTCGTCGGTGTGGCTGAAGCTGACATAGGGCTCGCCCACGGTTTGGAACACGCCGTGGCACACCTCGCCCACGTAGAGCACGCAGAGCGTGGCCAGAATCGCGAACAGGCCGTGTCCCAGGATGCGCAGGAGATGTCCCTCGACGAGATTATGCCATCGCCGCGCGCCCGGCCAAAGCCCGCCACCGCGCGATGTAGAATCCATCGGTGAAGCTCACATGCGGCCACAACGTGCCCCCGATGGCCCCCGGGGTGGTCACCGGCCACGGGGCCTCGGGCGCAAGGCCCGGCGCGGCCTTGGAAAAGGCCCGGGCCACGCCGTCGTTCTCTTCGGGGCGGTAGGTGCACGTGGCGTACACCAGCCGGCCCCCGGGCCGCACAAACCGCCGGGCCTGGGCCAAGATCGCCGCCTGCACCGACGGGAACGCGGACAGGGCCGCCTCGTCGAGCCGCCACTTGAGATCCGGTCCCCGGCGCACGGTGCCGAAGGCCGAGCAGGGCGCGTCCACCAACACCACATCAAAAGACCCGTGGGCGGTGGCGTCGACTTCGTCCCACACCGTGACCGCGGCCCCGGCCGCGGCCGCCCGCCGGCGCAGGTGGGCCCGCCGGGCGGGGTCGATGTCCCAGGCCACGACCTCGCCCGCCCCCGCGAGGCGATCCGCCAGCCCAATGCTCTTGCCCCCGCGGCCGGCGCAGAAGTCGAGCACCCGCTCCCCGGGCGCGGCCGCGGTGGCGTCGACGATGACCTGGCTGCCCTCGTCCTGGATTTCGTACCGGCGGCGCAGGGTCGGGTCGTGTGCATAGACATTGAATCCCCGGGCCACAAACAGCGCGGCCGCGCTCACCCGCCCCCGGCCGAGCACGGTGCCGAGACCCGCGCGCTCGATGTCGGCCGCGAGGGGTTCGACGTCGTCGACCGCGCGCACCCGCAGGCACATCGGGCCCGGCCGGTTGTAGGCCCAGGCCGCGGCCCAGGGGTCGTCGGCGGTCATCAGCGCGCGGGCCATGGCGGGGGGAAAGCTCGCCCCCGCGGCCAAGGTCTCGACGTCGAGCACGCCGGGGGCGGGGGCGGAGAAGGGATCGTCGAGGGCGGCGCAGGCGGTGACCCGGGCCCGGCACGCGGTCTCGGACACCGGGCCGGTGGGCGCCCCCCCGTCGCCGAGCCGGCGCCACAGGCACGCGGTCCCGTAGCTCAGGCGGGCCACCGCCGCGCGCCCCGGCGCGGTCAAGGCCGGGTCCCGGAGCATCTTGGCCAACGGCCGCTGCAACGCCCGGCGGGGCTTGGCCGCGAAAAAGCCATGAAGCACGCGCGCGGCGCGCCCGATGGCGTCGTCGAGGACCGCGGGGTCGAGAGCGGGCACGTCGGGGGGCAACGCGGCGGGCATGCCGGTCGCGCTTTTCATTCGCACGACACTCTGCCAACCGGGGGTGATGTCGGCGGGGGTTTTTCAAAGGTGGCAAGGGCCGCTGTTCTTGCTCGGGTCCGCGGCGCTGTGGGGCCTGGCGTTTGTGCCCCAGCGCTTGACCACCGAGCCGATGGGCCCGCTGTACGCGTGCGCGTTCCGGTTTGCCCTCGCCGGGCCCTTCGCGTTGCTGGTCGCGGGGCGGCGGCTGCGCACCTTGACCGGGATGCAGCTCAGGGGGGCGGCCCTGCTCGGGGTCATCCTCGGGGTGTCGTTCGTGACCCAGACCGCGGGCATCACCCAGACCGACGTGTCCCGGGTCTCGCTCATCACCGGCCTCTACGCCGCGTTTGTGCCCCTCTTGGCCCCGCTGTTTCGGCTGCCGGGCCCGCGCCCCCTCGGGTGGGTGGGTCTTTTGGTGTCGCTCGCGGGCAGCGTCCTGCTCGTGGGCGCGCTGTCCAGTGAGATTGCGACCCCGCTCAACCTCGGCGACCTGTTGACCCTGGCCTGTGCGCTCCTGACCGCGGTGCACATGCTGCTCATCGGGCGGCTCGCCCCCGAGGTCGACCCCTGGGCGCTCAACGCGGTGCAGCTGACGGTGATTTTTTTGTGCGTGACCCCGGCCGCGTTCGCCCTCGAGACCGCCCCCGCCCTGGCCGACATCGGGGCCTCGGCGTGGTGGTCGTTTGTCTACCTGGCGGTGTTTTCCTCGACGGTGTCCTTCGCGTTTCAGATCTCTGGACAGCGCACCACCCGGCCGGGCACCGCGGCCTTGATCATGCTGCTCGAGGCCCCGGTGGGGGCGACCTTCGCCGCGCTCTGGCTCGACGAACGCATGACCGGCGTGCAGCTGTCGGGCGCGGGTCTGCTCCTCGTCGGGGTGGTCCTGTCCATTCGGGCGGATCGGTCCGGGGCGTGACGAGGCTCAGGGTGGGACGGTTTTGACCGGCGAATTCGCGCCCTGCCATGATGACATCTCGTGTGGGGCGTCCGCCGGAGGGACATGCAGGTCGACATTCGAAAGGTCGGGGCGCACATCTTGGTGCGCCTGGATGGGCAGATGGACGCGGATGGTTCGCGCGCGGCGGCGGACCAAGTGGTGCGGCTGCTCGACGGGAAGCCGGTCGAGTTGTGGTTCGATGTGCGGGGCCTGACCAGCTATGCCCCGGACGCCCGGGAGGCGTGGCAAGACGTGCTGCGGCCGCACCGCGACGGGCTCACCCGGGTCGGGGTCGCGTGGCGCACGGGGCTGACCCGGCTCGGGGCCACGATGTTTGCCCAGGCTTTGGAGCTGCCTTTGCACGAGCTGTCCGACGACGAACTGGACGCGCTCGTGGCCTGACCGCCCCCGGTCAGCGGGTGTGGCGCACGGGCAGACGTTGCCGGCCCGCGACCGAAAAACGCACGTCGTCGACGCGGTCGAGACCGGGCACCCGACAAAGTCTCTGCACCAGCTCGCGCTTGCGCATCGACAGGGTGTGGGCGGCCGCGCTCGACGGGACCTCGACCAGCACCCGCGCGCGCCGGGCATCGGCAAACCCCACCGGGCGGCACAGGCCCCAGAGCTCTTCGCCCAGCGCGGGCCGGATCAGGGCCTCGGAAAAGCTGCTCGCGTCCCGCAGCAGCTGCGAGAGTGGATTTTTGCGGTCGGTCATCACCCGGCGCACGTCGCCGCGCAGCACCCGCACCGGCTTGCCGTCGTCGGGCAGCTCGAACAGCGCGCGCAGCGGATCGTGGGCCTCCACGTCGAGCCGGCGGGTGTGCTGCAGGTAGCGGCGCCGCTCCTTTTGCGCCCGGGTCACCGCCCGGTTGACAAGGTCGGCATCGCCCCGGGCCCGGCTGAACTCGGCGTACACCGCGGCCTCGACGAGGGACTTTTTCGACGCGACCACGTCCGCGTCCACCACGCGCTTTTTCATCAGCTGGGCCCCGGGGTGGCGCGGGCTCTTGCACATCGCGTGGGTGGCTTCGACCGCGGCCTCGCAATACGCGCGCAGCTGGGCCTCGTCGTTGGCCTCCTGGACCGCGGTGGCCAAGACCGACAGCGCGGTGCGCAGCTGGTCGCGGCCGGTGCGGGGGAGCAGCTGCCCATAGGCCTCGGGCCGGAGCAGCCGGCTGAGGGCGACGTCGACCAGCTCGCGCCGGGCCAGGCCGCGCTCGCTCTCGAGCAGGCGGCGCAACGTGCGGAACAGCCGCCCGGCCATCTCCTGGGTGCGCGTCATGGGGCGTCGGGCTCGAGCTCGTCGGTGGCGCCCAGCCACGACCCGTCGTGGCTGTCGGCGAAGAAACTGAACGTGATGCCGAGGTCGACCCCCGCGTACAACGAAGAAAACGGCCCGACGTCCCCGGCCGGCCGGCCGATCTCCTGGGCCGAACCCACCCGCCCCCCGAGGAGCAGGCGGCTCTCCAATGTCGCTGGACCAAGCGAATAGCGCGCGGCCACCGCCCCCATCAGCTCCGCGCCCAACGCCACCGCGGTGCGGATCTTGTCGGGGTCGAGCAGGAGGTTGGACTCGGGGGGCGCGAACACATCGAGCAGCTCCACCGAGTCCGGCCCGGCAAAGATGAACCCGGTGGGGCCGCTCATCACGTCGACGAGCAACGACAGGCGATTCTCTTTCACCAGGTCGTAGCGGACCCCCACCATGGGGCTGAACACCGTCGAGGCCGCGGTCCCCGCCGCGGGCTGGTTGTTGAACCCGAGGTACACCTTGGGGGTAAAAATCACCGCCACGTGGTCGACGACGGGGTACCAGCGGAGCACCAGCTGCCCCACCCCGCCCCCGATGGCGTCAAACCCGATCTCGGCCGGCGAAACCGCGCCCAGCGACCCCTCCGGGCCGATGAACAGCGCGAGCTCGAGCCGCTTGCCCCGCCGGGGGGCCCAGAATTGGCCGGGGGGATCGAGCCAGTTGCCGGCGAAGAACTCCTCGACGTCGGCCCAAAAATCGCTGTCTGACTTCTGGGTCGTCACCGTCTCGGTGGCGGTCTCGTCCTGGGCGAGCGTCGGCCCGGCCCACAACAGGCCACACAGGGTCAGGACCAACGCCCGGGTCGACATCGCGCCGACCATACACGACAGGTCGGGGCGCGTCAGGCCCGTCGGCGTGCGGACAACAACTGCGCCCGCAACGCCTCCCGCTCCGGCTCGGGCCAGGGCCGGTGGGCGAACCGCCCGTCTTCGTAGGCGGCCACCGCGCGTTGGCACAGCCGGCGCTCTTCCTCGGAGAGCGCCCCCGCGCACAGCGCCACCGCTTCCCGGGCGGTCTTGGTCAAAAGGTCGAGCCCCGGCCGGCGCTCGGCCAGCAACGAAAACAGCGCCGCCACCAGCGCATCCAGGCGCGAACCCTTTTGTCGTCGTCGACGACGACGCCACAACACCACCGCGGCCACCACCACCACCGCCGCCCCGACTCCCCCCCCGAGCAACCGGGGGGGGACCTGCTTGAGCAGATCTTTGATCGACCGCAAGGCGGTGACCTGGTCGGCGAAGGTGTAGTCGACCACCTGGTCTTCCCAGAACTTCAACGCCCGGCGTTTCATCCGGGCCCACGCCGACAGCGTGGCCCGGGGCGCGTCGGGGGTGGGGGTGGGGTCGTCGACGATCCAGCCCCGGTCCTCGTGCAGCCACTCCACCCAAGCGTGGGCGTTCTGGCCGGTGAAGATCACATCCCCGGTGTCGGGATCGTACGACCCGCCCTGGTAGCCCCCCACGATCCGGGTCGGCACCCCCTGGCTGCGCAGCATCAATGCATAGGCAGTGGCGAACAGCTCGCAGTGGCCGGTGCGGCGCTCGAACAAGAACTCGGCCAAGGGGTCGGACAACACGCTGGGCACAAAATCCAGCGTGTAGGCATAGTCGTTGAGCAGCCCGTCCCGGATGCGGCGGGCCTTGTCCCCCGCGGTGCGCGCCCCCGCGGCGTAGCGGGCGGCGAGGGCCTCGACCCGGGGGTCGACGTCGGCGGGCCAAGCCAAAAACAGGGACGCGTCCGGCTGTTCGGCGAAGTCGACCTTGCGGTCGCGGGGGGGCACGTAGCCCGGGCGGCTGATCGCCCCCGCGACCTCATAGCGGAACACCGACGCCAGGGGGCGGGTGGCCACCAGCTCGTCCCGGGGGTTGATGCCGGAGATGGGGGTCTTGAAGTTGGGGTTGCCTCCGCCCCCTTTGGTGCCGATGGCGTTGCGCACCGGCCCAAGGGTGAACAGCAGGGGGCCGGCGAAGGGCTGCAGTGTCACTGTGTAGCGCGCCTCGGAGGGCCCGTCCGCGAGCCGCAACGACCGGCTGTCCATCACCGGGGGCTCGGGGGCCCGGGAAAAGCCACGGGGCCCAATGACCTCGTAGACCCCGCCGCGGAGGTAGAGCCCGTCGATGAACGCGTCCCGGGGGACCCCGCTCAGCACCGCCACCACGCTGTCGTCCCCGAGCAATGCCAATGGACTTTGACTCAGGCTCACCTCGCCGGGGAAGCGGCCCTTGCTCTTGGGGGACAGGTGGAGGTCCAAAAACCCGATGCGGGGGAACAGAAAGAACGTCAGCGATGTCACGGTCAGGACCACCACGCTGAGCGCGCCGGTGCCGGCGAAAAAGCGCCACTCCACCACGTCGCGGGCCCCGTCGGCGGAGCGGCCCAATGTCTCTTGAGCGCCCTCGAGCAGCTGGCGGGTCATCAGCGACCACACCGCGAGCACCGCGAACAGCACAAACATCACCGCGTAGGAGATGTTGACGTTGAGCACCGCGCCGGTGAGCACCAACAGCAGGGCCAGCACCAGGGTCTGCAGGTCGTGGGCGCGGGTGGTGCGGGTGAGCACCCGGGCCACGAGCAGCCCGATCAACGCCGTGCCCCCGCCGAGCACCGCCGCGGGCACGCCCCCGACGACGATTTGGGTGACGCCGAGCAACAACGAGGCGAGACCGAGCAGCGTGCCCGACCCCGCGGGCGCGGCCCGGCCCCGCAAGCGCAGCCCCATCGACACCCACGGGGCGGCCACCGTCAGCCACACCGGCACCGGGAACTCGCCCCCGAGCAGCACCAGCGACAGCGCACAGGTGCTGCACAACGCGAGCCCGAACTCGTGGACCTTGCCCAGTGTCACTGGACGCTCCGGATGAGATCGCTGGCCCGGACCCGATCCCCGCCCGCCCGGACCCCGTCGGCGCAGAGCCAGAGCTCGCGGCTCTGCTCACTGTCCGCGGCGTGCAACGGCTGGGTCAGGTCACAGCGGGCCAGGGCCATGAGCATGCGCTGGCTCCCCCGCGCCCCGGTGGCCACCGGCAGAGAGAAGCCCGGCCCCCGCATGCCCACCGCCCGCCCCCCTTGCAGCAACATTTCGGCGAGGGAGGCCGCGACCTGCAGACACTGCTCGGCTTCCTCCGAGGGGGGGCCCGGGGCGATCACCAACACCACGTCGTCGGACCGGTCGGCCTCGGTCTCCCGCACCAGCCACCGCCCGAGCCGCGCGCTCCGCCGCCAGTGCACCTTCCCGATGTCATCGCCGTCCCGGTAGAGCTTGAGGGCAAAAAACTCATCACCGGGCCCCTGCTGCCCGGAGGGCACCTCCCCCCGCCGCACCATGCGCCGGACCGCGGCTTCGTCGAGGTCGATCTCGGCGGGGGCGGCCACCACCTCCCCCGCGGGGCGGGCGTCAAAGCGGCGGGACTTTTCGAAAAAGCCGAACGGAAACTGGGTCCGGGCGAACAGCCGCTCGACCCGGTACACGCCCCGGGCCGGGGGCACGAAAGGACAGCCCAACGGCAAAGACGCCCCGGGGGCGAGCCGCAGCACGTAGCCCGCGGCGGTGGGCGCGGTTGGGCCATGCTGCAACATCACCTCGACCTGCACCGCATAAGCGGCGAACCGCGCCGCGGGGTTGTCGACGAGGACCTGGACGTTTTCGCTCCGGCCCTGGCGCAGCAACGGGGTGCGCATCAGGCTCAACCGCACCGCGCGCAATGTCGCTTCACTGAGCAGGCCGGAGATGAGAATCGACGCGAGCATCAAGCCCCAACCCATGAACAGCAGGTTGTTGCCGGTGTTGATCGCGGCGAAGCCCGCCCCCATGGTCAGCCCGAGCAACCAACGACCGGCCCGGGTGGGCCGCAGGGTGCGCGGGAGGCGTTCTTTGATCCGGGCCGCGAGCGATGCCGGCGGCGTGGCCACCGCTTCGCTCATCGGGGAACGGGCACGTCGTCGAGCAACTCGGCCACCCATTGCTCAGCGCGCGAGATGTCGCCGCGGACCAACACCAACCGGTGGGGCAACACGTAGGGGGCCATGGCCTTGACGTCGTCGGGGAGCACGAAGTCGCGGCCGTCGAAAAACGCCCACGCCCGGCACAGGCGGGCCCAGGCCAGCGTGCCCCGGGGAGAGACCCCGAGCGCGACCTCGGGGCGGCGCCGGGTCTCGTCGGCGAGGGCGAGCATGTAGTCGGCCACCGTCTCGTCGACCCGCACCGCCTTGACCCGGGCCTGGATGGCGAGGATGTCGTCGGGGGACAGCACCACCTCGGTGGCCACGAACGCCGACTCCGCGCCCGCGGGCTCGAGCAGCAACGCGCGCTCGTCGCTTTTCGGGGGATAGCCGAGCTTGATCCGGACCAAGAAACGATCGAGCTGGCTCTCGGGCAGCGGGTACGCGCCGTGGTGTTCGATGGGGTTCTGGGTCGCGATCAGAAAGAAGGGCCGGGGGAGCGGGTGGGTCTCATCGTCGACGGTGACCTGCCGGTCGGCCATGGCCTCGAGCAAGGCGCTCTGGGTCTTGGGCGAGGCGCGGTTGATCTCGTCGGCGAGCACGATCTGCGCGAACAAGGGGCCCTTGCGAAAGCGCAGGGTGCCGGTGTCGGGATCCAGGATCTGTCCCCCCGACACGTCGGAGGGGAGCATGTCCGAGGTGAACTGAATGCGGGAGAAGCGACACCCCAGCACCCGGGCGGAGGTGCGGGCCAAGGTGGTCTTGCCCACCCCGGGCACGTCTTCGATCAGCACGTGACCGTCGGCCATCACCGCCGCGAGCACCACCTTGGTGGCCTGGGGGTTGCCGCGCACCACGCGGGCGATCTGGGCGTGGGCCGCGTCGAGCTGCGCAACCAGACCCTGGGCGGGTTGTCCGTCGGCGAGAGAGGTCATGAAGGGCAACGCTACCGCCTTTGTTCGGGTCACAGCAATGGAACGCCCAGATGGAGGCAACGATCTGTCCCACGGTTTCTTTCCGGGGCCGGCCTCGGCTACAACCGGGCGATGTCCAAAGGTCAACGCGCCCGCGCCCCCCGGGGGCCCTTGGTTCTCTCGTCGGTGAGTGCGGCCCAAGCCCACGCGCTGTCGACGCGCCAGTCCGGCCACACCCTCGGCTTTGTGCCCACCATGGGCGCGCTGCACGATGGGCACCTCGCCCTGCTCCGCGAGGCCCGGCAACGGGCGGACACGGTGGTGGTGAGCATCTTCGTCAACCCGCTCCAGTTTGACTCTGATGCCGATCTTGACGCGTACCCCGAGACCCTCGAGCAGGACGTGGAGCACTGCCGGAGGGCCGGGGTCGACGTGGTGTTCGCGCCGGCCCGGGCCCAGATCTATCCCGCCGGGTTTCAGACCCAGGTTTGTGCAGGTACATTGGCGCGCCCCTTCGAAGGTCGCTCCCGGCCCGGCCATTTCGACGGCATGCTCACGGTGGTGCTCAAGCTGTTCCAGATCGTGCAGCCACATTTCGCGGTGTTCGGCGAGAAGGACTACCAACAGCTGCTCCTGGTCCGCCGCATGGTGCAGGACTTCCACCTGCCCATCGAGATCGTGCCCATGCCCGTCATCCGCGAGACCGACGGCCTGGCGTTGTCGTCGCGCAACCAGCGGCTGACCAAGACCGCGCGCAAGGCCGGGCTCGCCCTCTCCGGCGCGCTCATCGCCACCCAAGACCGGGTGGCCGCGGGCGAGACCTCGGTGAAGCGGCTGCTCGACGAGGCCAAGGCCGCGCTGGCCCGGACCAAGGGTCTTGACCTCGACTATTGCGCGATTGTCGATCCCCGTTCGCTGGAGCGCGTGTTCAGCGTGCGGGGTCCCGCGCGCATGTTGCTCGCCGGGCAGGTCGGGGGCAAAGACAAGGTCCGGCTGATCGACAACGGGCCGCTGTTCCCGCCCGTTCCCCTCTGAGTTTGTTCTCGGGTACCCTTCGCTGTGGAGGCACCCGATGAGCACGCGCACGTCCCGCACCCTTTTGGCCCTGTTCGTGTTGACCGCGGGGGGGATGTTCGCCTGGGCCCAGGCCACCGCCCCCCGGGCCATGCCCTACCAAGGCCGCCTGGAGCTCGACGGGTCCGCCCTCGAGGGGCTGCACACCCTCACGTTTCGCTTCTACGCCGACGCCGCCGCCGACGTGCCCTTGGGGGGCGAGATCGTGCGCGACGTCAACGTCAGCCAAGGGGTGTTCGCCACCGTGTTGAGCCCCGTGCCCGACGAGGCCTTCGACGGCAGCGAGGTCTGGCTCGCGGTGTCCGTCGACGGCACCTTGCTCGCGGGACGACAGCAGCTGCTCTCGGTGCCCTTCGCCATGGGCACGGTCGCCAAAGAAGAGCTGACCTTGTCCGGGGGCCTGCGCATCGGCCGCGGCGACGACCCCGGCACCGGCCTCGCCGGCGCGCTCACCCCCGACTCGACCATCCGCATCCCCATCGGCGGCGAAGGCGCGGGGGGGCTCGACATGTACGACGCCCAAGCCCCCGACGAGCAAGGCGCGCGCGTGGTCTACAACTCCGCGGCCGAGACCCTCGAGCTGCAAAACGTCGACGCCACCCTCGAGTACCGCAACGACGGCACCCTGCGCCCTTCGACGTACGGGGCCGACGGCTGCCCCGCGGACATGGAGCGCATCGGGGGTTTTTGCATCGACCGGGTGGTGCACCCCGCGGCCCCGATCGCGGACAGCCCCGGCGGCTTTGGCAGCACCGCGATGGGCATCTGCCACGCCGAAGGCAAGAACCTCTGCGGCATCGCCGCGTTGATGTTGTGCGACGTCGTCCAGCCCAGCAACGGGCCCGACAGCTGCACCAACCGCACCGACAAGAACGACGACCCCAACTACCGCATCGCATCCACTGACATTGCGTACCGGTACGCCAGCGCCGAGGCGGTGCCCTTCGGCCACAACGCGTTCGACAACTTCTCCTGCTACGACCCCACCACCCAGGAAGCCCAGAACAGCCTGGACGCGTGCAACGACTCCCAGCCCGAGGAGTTTTTCTGTTGCATTGCCGCCCCCGCGTTCGCCCGGCCCATCGGCCCCTGAGCGCCCGGGCGGCATCACGCCCCCCGACAGTTCACGCCAAACCGGGGCCCAAGCCCCCCGCCCCTCGTCGACAACGCCCCCCGCTTGCCGCATCCTGGGCCCACGATGCAGCGCGTCTTGGTTGCCCTGGTCCTTGTGTGCACGGCCTGCTCCGGCCCCGTGGTCCACATCGAGGGCGACACGGTCAAGCTCGACCTCGCCGACGACGCCGCGTTCTTTGACGCGCCTTTTCCCCACCTCGGCCGGCAACGCGAAGACGGCACCGTGCGCGTGCGGGACTTCCCCACCCCCCAAGAACCGGGGGTGCTGATCGATCTCCTGCGCGCGCTCGACGAGAGCCCCGCCGGCATCGGCCAGAGCCCGGCGGTGTACCTGCCGTTCGACGTCGCCCTCGACGAACAGAGCCTGCCCACCCCGGCGGAGAGCCTGTCGCCGGACAGCCCGGTCCAGCTCGTCAATGTCGACGCGGCCAGCGCCGACTGGGGCCGGCGCACACCGGTGCGGGTGTCGTTCAAGGCCGCGGCCGAGACCTATTCCGCCCCGTTTGTGCTCGTGGTCCTGCCCGAACCGGGGTTCGTGCTCGCGCCCCACACCCGCTACGCGGTGTGGCTCACCGACGGGGTCCTGACCCAAGACGGCGCGCCCCTGGGCGCCCCCCTCGCGCTGCAGCAGCGCAAGGCCGGGGCGCTCGACGACGACGGGCGCTTCTGGCGCGGGGTCGACGACGCCCTCTTGCTCTGGCGCCGCGAAGGCCGCGACGACGACGCGCTCCGGGCGCTGACCGTGTTCGACACCGGCGATCCCCTCGCCCCCACCCGCGCGCTGCGCGACGCCGTCCGCGCTTTGCCCCCGCCCACGCCGCGCAACCTCACGCTGCTGCAAGAACACGACACGTTCTGCGTGATCGCGGGCGAGGTCGAGCTCAGCCTCTGGCAACAGGGCCGCCGGCCCTACGGCGCGGTGGGGGGCGACATCGTGACCGACGACCACGGTGGCCCGGTCCAGACCGGGCGCGAGTGGGTGCGCTTTGCCCTCAGCGTGCCCCGGGCCGAGGCGGTCGGCCGCCCCATGCCGGCGACGGGCTGGCCCCTGCTGCTTTATGCCGCGGGCCAAGGCGGCAGCTATACACAGTTTGTCGACCGGGGCACGTTCGCCGAGCAGGAGGCCACCCCCGGACGCGGCCCCGCGCTTTATCTCGCCCACGCCGGCATCGCGGCCCTGTCCATCGAGGCGCCCTTGGTCGGGCCGCGCCATCCCAGCGGGGACGACAGCGGGCTGCAGTTTTTTGACCCCAGCAACCCGGTCGCCTTCCGCGACAACCCCCGCCAAGCCGCGGCGGACTTTTTTACCCTCGCCCGCCTGCCCCCGGGGTTGTCGGTCCCGCACGCCCTCTGCCCCGGCTCCGCCGGGCCGCACACCTTCGACCCCGACCAGGTGCTGTTCTGGGGACACTCCACCGGGGCCACGGTGGGCGGGTTGGTGCTCGGGCTCGAAGACGACATCGCCGCGGGCATGCTCAGCGGGGTGGGCGGCGGGTGGTTCTACAACCTCACGATCAAAGAACAGCCGTTGGACTTCGGCGCCCTGGTCAAGGTCATCCTCGAGTACGACGAGGGGGACGACGTGGACCTGTTTGACCCCGCGGTCCAGTTTGCCCAAATGTTATGGGAACCCATCGAGCCCATGAACGCGGCCCGCGCCTTTTCCCGGGTCGACGACCAAGGCCGCGTACACGACGTGCTCGTGCAGCAGGGGGTCATCGACGGCTACTTTTTGCCTCCCGCGGTCAACGCCCTCGCGGTGGCCGGGGACCTCACCCGGGTGGGCCCCGCCCAGGAGCAAAGCCTCGACGAGGCCCTGGCCCTCAACCGCGCGGCCCGGGCCACCCTGCCCGCGGGGGTGGCCGCGATTCAGCAGTTTGTGCCCCCCGGCGACGTCGACGGCCACCACGTGCCCTTCGAAAACCCCGAGGCCAAACACGCCTGGCGTTGCTTTTTCGAGACCCGGGTCGCCACCGGCCGGGCCGCGGCGTTGGCCGCCCCCGCGCCCGATGGCCTCGCCCCCTGCCCCGCCCTGGAATAGGGAATAGCGCCGGCGCCCTGCCCAACGGGGCGATCAGCGACGGTGAAATGGCCTGAGCGCGACCTACCGGGTCACGATCAGGTGCCGATCGCTCACCGCCCGCACGGTGCAGCCAGAAAGGCCACACTCGTCGAGCTGGGCTTTGACCTCGTCGAGGGTGAAGGCGGCTTTGAGGCTGGCCTCGAAGTCGCGCTGCAGGACCTCGGGCTCGCCCGCGGCATATTCCGCCCGCATCCGGGCGCAATCCTCGACGGTGTCGGGCCGCATCAGATCCATCACGAACAGCCAGGTGTCGCCCTGCAGCACCGGGCGCACCGCTTGCCACAAGACGCGCGGGTCGTGCAGGTGGTGAAGCAGGCTGTTGCTCATCACCCCGTCGTACCCGGCCCGGGGGAGCGCGGCCCCGGGGAGAAAGCCCTCGATCAGCCGGACCCGGTCCTGCAGTCCCATGGCCTGCACCCGGGCGTGGCCGTACTTGAGCATCGCCGCGCTGCCGTCGACCCCGTCGAAGTGAGCCGCGGGCAGCGCCTGGGCGGTGCGGCAGGTGACGTCGCCGGGCCCGCACCCGAGATCGAGCACGTGCTGGGCGCGGCCCGCGCGATCTCCGAGGTGGGCGAGCAAGAGCTCGACGTAGGTGTTGTGGGGGGTCTCAAAGTCCGCTTCGGAGTAGGCGCGGGCTTGGGCGTCGTCGTCCATCAGCTCGGGCTCGGGGATGCGTTCCATCGTTCGGTCCTTTACTGGGCCCGGGTCACCTCGACGAACCCCATCCCTTCCGCGTCGCGGACCAGGCGGATGCGCCAAGGCTGGCAACAGACCTCGCAGTCTTGCACGAACTCACCTTCCACGTCGGGCTCGATGTAGATTTCGACCTGCTCAAAACAGTACGGGCAGGTCACCCAAAACTCGGTGTTCATGGGGGGTCCCCGTCGGTGGCGTCCTCGTCCTCATCCTCGTCCGCGTAGGGCAGCATCAACGACGCCACCCACTCCACGTGGGGGGTGCGGGCGAAGGCGTCGATGGGGGTGACCCGGCACAGCTCGTAGCCCCGGTCGAGGGCGAGCCGAATGTCGCGCGCCCCGGTGGCGATGTCACAGCTCACCAACACCACAATGTCAGGCTGCAGGGTATCGAGCAGGATGTCGAACCGGGACGTGCCCGTTCGGGGGGGATCGAGCACCAACGCCTCGGGGAGCACCTCGATGAGCTCGGCGTATTTGTTGGGGAAGGTCTCGCCGTCGATGTGCCCCCACACCGTGCGGACCTGGTCCTCGAGGCCGGCCCGGTCGGCGTTGTCGCGCAGGTGCAGGGCCGCGCGGGCGTTGCCCTCGATGGCGAGCACCTGCTCGCTCACGGTGGCGAGGGGGAAGGTCAGGTGACCGGCCCCCGCGAACAGCTCGATCACCGGGCCCCCGCCAAAGCCGGCGAGGGACAGGTGGCGCAGCACCTCCTCGGCGATGGCCCGCCCCGCGAAGCGCGAGGCCTGGGTGAAGGTCGCCGCGTCGGACCCAAACGGACCGCCCGCGGCCCCGGGCGCGACCTCACCGGCGAGCGCGGGGTCGCCAAAGCGGGCCACGATCTCGCCATCGTCCTCGACCACCGCGCCGTGCACCGCCCCCGCCGCGACCAGGTCCCGGGCCGCGCCCTGTGCCTCACGCCCCTCGAGCGCGGCCGAGACGTGGCCTTGGTCGTCGTGGGCGAGGCGGATCTTGAGCGCCACCCGGGCCGACAGCGCCGCCTTCACCCGGCCCACCGCCGCGTTGAGCGTCTCGGTGAGCGCGGGGCAGGTCTCGTGCTCGACCACGTCGTGGGACGCGGCCCCCAAAAAGCCCACCCGGCCGGCGCCGTCGACGGTGAGGCGACACCGCCGGCGCCGGGCCTCGTCACCGGCGGCGAACCGCATCGGCTCGACCACCGACAGGTCCTCGAGCTTGGCGGTGCGGGCCAGGCCGTCGAGGATCATCTCGACTTTGGCCTCGCGTTGGCGCGCGGGGGCAAAGTCGAGCAACCCGCACCCGCCGCACGCCGGGTGCACCGCGCAGTCCGGCGCCACCCGATCCGGGGACGCTTCGTCGACGACAAAGTCCGCCGCCCGGCGGGTACCTCGATATTTCTCGAAACGTCGAATCGTGACCCGCTCGCCGCTCACCACCCGCGGCACCAGCACCACCCCGTCGCCGTCCCGGGCCAAGCCCCAACCCCCGGGCACGACCTTTTCGATCTCGACCTTGGTCTCGCTCATCCCGCCATCTTTCGGAAAAAGTCCGCCGCCAGATCCTCGTCGGTGCGGGTGTCGTCCGGTTCGCCCACTTTTTCAATGCCCCCGTCGGGGAGTTCGGCCGCGAACCTCGAGGGGGCCCGGGGAATCAACCGCCGCCGCTTTTTGCGCACCGTGGCCCGGGTGAGCCACAGCCGCTCCATCGCCCGGGTGATGCCGACGTAGCAGAGCCGCCGCTCCTCCTCGATGCCCGCCACCGGGTCCTCGTCGAGCACGCGCTGGTGGGGCAACAGCCCTTCTTCGAACCCGACCAAGAACACCGCCGGGAACTCCAGGCCTTTGGACGCGTGCAGTGACATCAGGGTGACCTTGCCCGCGGCGCGTTCTTTCTCGCCCTCTTTCTTTTTCTCTTTCTCCCGCCGGCGCTCCTCCTCGTCGAGGGCCACCCGGTCGAGAAAGCTCTGCAAGGGATGGCTGCTGGTGTCCACCACCCAGCTCTCGGCGAGGTCGGGGTTCTCCCGCGCCTCCATCACCCGGTCCCACCAGTCGGACAGCGCGTTGATGGTCTCCTCGAGGGCCGAGGTGATCTTCTCCCGGATCGCGAGGTCCTTTTCCCGGGCCACCTGAGCCTGGATGCCCGCGCTGTACAGAGCGTCGGCGATGTCGTCGATGGGCGCGTCTTGTTCGGCCAGGGCCCGGCGGGCCCGCAACAATGGAACTGCAAAAGAACGCAAGGCCTCGCGGGCGGCGGGCTTGAGGCCCAGGTCGTCCTCGCCGTGGGCGACGTGTAAAAAGCCCTGGGTGGTGAGCTTGGCCTGTTGGATCACCGCCTCGATCGCCTTTTGCCCGATGCCCCGAGCGGGGAGGTTGACCACCCGGCGAAAGGACAGCTCATGGCTCTCGTCGACGAGCAACCACAGGTAGGCGAGGACGTTCTTGACCTCTTTGCGCTCAAAGAACTCTTGGCCCCCGATCACCCGGTAGGGGACCCCGAGGAGCCGAAGCTTCTCCTCGAACTGCCGGCTCTGGGGGTTGGCCCGGTACAGCAGCGCCACGTCGTCGGGGGTGTACACCCCCTCGTCGAGCAGCTTCTTGATCGTCTCGGCCACGTACTCCGCTTCCCCCTCGCCGTCGTCGAGCGCGAGCAGCTTGGGCAACTCCCCTGGGCCCTTGGCCGGAATCAGGCGCTTGTCCCGCCGGTGCTGGTTGTGGGCGATGACCGCGTTGGCGGCCTCGAGGATCGCGCCCCCGCTGCGGTAGTTCTTCTCGAGCTTGACCACGGTGCAGGGGGCGTAGACCTCATCGAAGCGAAGGATGTTCTCCACCGCCGAGCCGCGAAAACCGTAGATCGCCTGGTCGTCGTCCCCCACCACGCAGAGGTTCTTCTCGGGACCGACCAGGAGATTGACCAGTTGCATTTGAATGGGGTTGGTGTCCTGGTACTCGTCGATGAGCAAAAACCGAAACCGCGCGTGGTACCGCTTGCGCACATCCCCGCAGGTCTCGAGCAGCTCTTTGACCAACAAGAGCAGGTCGTCGAAGTCCACCGCGGACAGCGCCCGCAGGTGCTCGCGGTAGGGGCCGTACAGCCGCTGGGCGAGCAGGTGCACCGGGTCCGACGACGGGGGAATGCCCCCCACCGCGAAGCCCTGGTTCTTGAACCACCCGATCTTGGCCAGCACCGCGCGCGGCTTTTCGTCGCCCAGGGACACGCCGCGGTCTTTGGCCACCCGGCTGAGTTGGGCGAGCTGGTCGGAGGTGTCGAGAATCGTGAAGCGGTTGGACAGGTCCAACCGGTGGGCGTCGGCCCGCAACATCCGCGCGCACAAACTGTGGAAGGTGGACAGGATCACGCCCCGGGACGCGGCCTTGCCCGCGAGGTTGTGCAGGCGTTCGCGCATTTCGCGCGCGGCTTTGTTGGTGAACGTGACCGCGAGGATGCTGCTCCCGTGGATGCCATCCTCGAGCATGCGCGCGATGCGGTGGGTCACCACCCGGGTCTTGCCCGACCCCGCCCCGGCCAACACCAACAGCGGCCCATGGGTGTGCAACACCGCGGCGCGCTGCTCCTCGTTGAGACCGGAAATGTCGACGGGCATGGCCCGCCGACCCTAGCCGCCGCGGGCCACAAAATCGACCGGTTCCCGCACCCCGGGCGCGGGACCGGGCGCCCTCAGTAGCGGACGATCTCGACGCGGTTCTCGTCGGGGTCGCGGCCGCGGGGGGGCATGTTCGGGTCGTGGGGGGTCACGTCGGGGGTGTCGCCGTCGACGAGCAGCCACAGGATCACCCACACCGGGGCGAGACCGGGCAGACAGATGCTGCACACCACACAGTTCAGCAGGGTGAACTTGTCCTCCGCTTCCGCTTTGGTCTCGATCTTCTCGAGGTCGCGCTCGTGCTCGAGCTCTTTGGCGTCCTCTTCCGCTTCCTGGGCGCGCTCCTTTTCTTCCTCCAGCTCTTGCTGGCGCTCTTCTTCCTCGTCGCGCTGGCGCTGCTCTTCTTCTTCTTTTTGGCGCTGCTCTTCTTCTTCTTTGGCTTGCTCTTCTTTGGCCTCGCGCTCTTCGCGCTCCTTTTCGTCCTCGGGCGCGACGAACTCAACGATGACGTCCTTGCCCGCGCGCACCACCGCGATGTTGATCTGATCGCCCTTCATCGCGTCGATGATCGGCTCGAACGCGTGGCGCGGCAGCTCCGCGCTCACCCCGCCGGTGCTGGTGATGATGTCGCCCTGCTTGAGTCCCATCTCCTCGGCCAAGCCCCCGGACTCCACCGCGGTGACCATCAGCCCGACCTTGCGCTTGGCCTTCTTGAGCTCCGCGGGGGTCATCTCCCGCACCGCGAACCCGAGCTCAGACTGGCTCACCGCCGCGGGCAGGTCCGCGGGCTTGTTCTTGTCGCCGTGCAGTCGCTTGGTCTCGCGCTTGCGCTCTGGGGCGCCCCCGGCGTCCTCACCGGTGGCTTCGTTGTCGCCCCCGGCCTTGTCCCCGCTTTTGCGGGTGGTCTTTCGCTTGGTCTTCTTTTTGGTGCGAACCGCCTCGGCTTGCGCCTCGCCCGTTTCCAGCGCTTGGGTCGAGGTGGCCTGCGCAGGTGCGCCCAAAAGCCCCACCGCCGCGACCAACAACCATCCGGGCACCATCGTTTTCGACAAGTTCATGACCCCTCCTGCGCAGGTGGGGCCGGTCTAGAACAATCTGGGTCGCCGCGCGCCCCCCGTCGGGGAAAAAATAGCTCAGGGTGCGGTGAGTGCGCAGACGCTGTCGTCCGCGCCCACGTCGGGGTTGTTGGGCTCGGGGTCGCGGTAATAGACGGTCTCGAGCTGTTCGTTCCAGCATTCGTCGACGTCCCACGACAGGCCGTCGGGGAGGTCGCCGCCGGAGACCTTGGCCGTGGCCCGGCCCGCTTGGCTGGCGTTCCACCGGCTCTCGATGGCGTAGGTCTCTTTGGTGGAGAAGAAGTCGCCGTTGATGTCGGCCTTGATCACGAACGCGAACTCCCCGGCGCCATTTTCGAACAGGGCATAGGTGTACTCGGCGGTGTCGGGGATGGCCCCGGTGGACCCGGGGGCCTCGATGTCGATGGAGATGGCCTGGGTGCCGCCGAAGTTGTCGTACACGATGTCGAAGGTGCCCTCGATGTCTTGGTTGGGGTCCAACTCCTTGAGGTGGTCGGCCTCGAGGAGCAGCTGGCCCGCCCCCGACCGCGCGGCCGCGTCGCTGCGCACCCCAGGGATGAACTCGCCGCTCAACACCCGCAACATCCCGCTGTCGTGGCGGGCCTCGTCACAGCCAATGTCATTGGCGCTGTCGCCGACATCGCCGTTGGCGAAGTGCAGGCAATGGGCGTAGCGGGGCTCGTCCCCGTCGTCGAGCCGGCGCATGGCGAAGCGGAACGAGGCGTTCTGGTCTTGGAGGTAGATCGGGCCCCACACGCGTTCTTCGGAGCTGCGCTGCGATGGGGGATAGCGCATGATGTTGTCGATGATGGCGAGCAGGCCGAAGGTGAGGTCGTTGAGACCGCCGGCGATGTTCTGGGCTTGGCAGCGCAGGGTGTTTTCGGTGCACGCGTCGAGCGCTTGGGTGGTCTGGCCGGGGGTCGCGGCCTCGAGCCGGGCGTCGTCGACCCCGGGGGGCTGGAGCGAGACATCGCGCAGCTCGGGGATGGCGGAGAAAAAGAGCAGGTCGTCCTTGGAGTAGTTGCCGCAGCCGGCCCCGGAGAGGACGGCGGTGGCGAGCAGGAAAGGGACGATGCGGTTCATCTCGTTCAAATCGTAAACAACCGAGGCGGCGGGTTCTTGTGTGATCTAGACACCCCCGCGGGGGGAAAAGGAAAAGACAGGGTCAGAGGTCCAACCAGGCCACGAAGAGCGCCTCCACGTACGCTAAGTGCCTGGAATCATTGACCATATAGAGATAGTTGCCGCGCACCTGGGCCTCGACATGAAACCACTCCGTGGGCCGCCAGCCGGCGTAGGCCATCAGCCCGGGCACGAAGGGGTGAAAAAAGTACGCGTCCTGGCCGAGGGGCTTGGGCCCGGTGTAGTTGGCCACCACCAGCAACGCGGTCATGCGCGGCCCGCCCCCCAATGTAAATGGACCGAGGTCCCAGTTGAACAGGATCGTCTGGCTCGCCTGCACCTGGCTGTAGATCATGTCGTACTGCTGACCGAGCTCGGGCACGATCCAGGTGTGTTGGCGCAGACCGGCCCCCATGTCGAACTGCAGCTGCAAATGCCGGGTGAACACGTTGGTGGCGCGGGTCTGCACGGTGAGGAACACGATGGGGGGGAACATGTTGGTGCCCGGCTCGTCGAACACGAACTGCCCGCCGGTGCCGATGCCCAACGACCACCCGAGCCCGTCCTCAAAATCGGAGTCGCTCAGGGGCGTGCCTTTGGCGTAGTCGTCGTCGAACTCGACCTTCTTCATCCCCGACTCGTCGACCACGAAGCTGCCTTTGTTGCGCGCCTCGAGCCGGCTCATCAACAGGTGGGTGTCGAGCCGCTTTTTGATCACGTACTCGCCCTTGGGCAGCGACAATTTCTGGGCCTGGCCCGCGACCTTCTCGATCTCGGCCACGAAGATCTCCCGGTCCATGTCCACGACGAAGTACCGCCCGCTCAGCTCCTGGGGGAAGGTGAGCTCGACGTCGGCCCCCCGGGTCTTGGCCAACACCACGTCCCCCGCTCCGGTGAGATCGTACTGGTACGTCGGGTGTTGCACCCCGCTGCGGGACTGGGCGGTCTGGGTCACGGTGCGGTGGTAGGCGTACTGGTAGGCCTCCCCCAATGTAATTGTGCCATCGTCGTTTTTGTCCGCCGCCCCGCGCAACCCGGTGGTCAGGTAGTGGGTAAAGAACGAGCCCTGGATGTCGTCCGATTCCTGGCTCGCCTCGTCCGCCGACGACGAGGTGATGATCACCTGGCCCCGGGCCTTGAGGTTGTCCTCCACCGTCATCACAAACGGGGGCGCCTTGGTGCCCCCCTTCTCTCGGGTGATGGCCCCCGCCCCGCAGCTGTCCAGAAACGCCAAGCGCATGTCCGCGCCCAACGACTCGATGCGCACCTTGAGCTCCTGCATCCCCAGGCGGGTGTCCCCGAGACGCAGCACGCCATTGGCGGCGTGGCCCGAGTAATAAAACACCACCAACACGTCGTGGCCGCGGCCCTTCTCTTGGGCGATGGTGACCTCGAGCTCGTCGAGGGCCTCGAGCACGTCCTGGGCCTCCTCGTCGACGTAGAACCGGATGTCGTCGCCGGAAAAGCCCCCCAGGTCTTGGAGCACGTCGCTCAGGCGCTGGGCGTCGCGTTCGGCGTAGCGCAACACGGGCAGATCGTCGCCGCCTTTGTGGTTGGCCACCAACACCGCGAGCTTGGTGGTCTTGGCCGCGGGGGCGGGGGCCGGCGCGGGGGCGGGCTTGTCCGCGAGGGGGACCGGGTCCTCGTCGGGCGCGCCTTGGGCGCGGGACGCGGTGCACCAAAGCACCAACGCGGCCGCTCCCGCGACCGCCGCCTTTGACCAGGCCTGCCCCCTCGCCTTCACCGAACCATCACTCCCTTTGCTCGTCGGCGCGGGCCGCCTTCACAATGTAGGTGGAGCTTTGCACCACCCCGTCCACGTTCAATGTCTCTGTGCTCGACAGGTCGGCCCCGCTGCCCGCGAGGTCCTCGGCCGCGGTCTTCACCCGGTCGAGCAGGGCCTTGGGCGAGCCCGTCCCGTAGACCACAAAAAACCGTTCCGGCCCGGTGCTGTCGTCGAGGATCAAGCTCTCCTCGAGGACCGCGGGGCCGGCCCCGGCCGGGTCCTCGGTCAGCCCGCGTGCGTCATAGACGCTCACCGCCCCTTTGCCGTCGATGCCCACCACCACCCGGGCCTTGGCCCCGACGTGGTCTTTGAGCACGAACTGGATTTGGTCGCCCGGGCGCAACACTTCACCGTCGACGGACAGGCGCACCCCGTCCTGCTCCTTGACGAACACCCCGAGGTGTTGGCCGCCCTTGAGCCGAATGCCGGCTTCGCCCATGGGGCCGTCGGGGGTCGGGCCCTCGCCGGACGGCACCGCCACCACCGCCACCAGGGCGCAGGCCCCCACGAGCGCGGACAGCCCGGCGAGCTTGGGCCCGGTGAGCCACGCCCACACGCCCCCTTTGTCCTCGGCGGGGCCGAGCTTTTTCTCGAGGTCGGCGAAGCGGTGCGACAGGGCGAACGCTTGTTTGTCCGCTTCGAGGCGCTGGGCCTCGGCCGCGAGGGCGGGGTCGCGATCGAGGGCGGCGCGGACCTTGTCTGCGTCTTGGGCGGACAGTTCGCCGGCCACGAAGCGCGCCACCGTGAAGGGCCCCACGTCGTCGTCGCCGCGCCGGGTGAAGGTCAGGGAGGGGTCTTTGGCACTCATAAGGCACTCACACCGGCGGCGGCCGGAAGGTCACCCCCGGCACCGCTTTTTCGATCTCCGCCCGGGACTGCTCGATGAACAGGCGCAGGCGCTTGCGCAAGGTCGGCGCGCTGATGCCGACCAGCTCGGTGATTTCTTTTTGCGTCATCTCGTCGACGAAATAGTACGTCGCGATCTCCGCCAACTCTGGGTCCACTTGGGCCAAGCACAACCGCACGAGCTGTTCGGTCTCGGTGCGCTCGGCCCCTTTTTGTTCGCCCCGGGGCGCGTTTTCGACCTCGCGGCGGTACTTATCGTGCCAAGCGGCTTTCTTGGCCCGGATGATGTTCAAGCAATGATTGGTGGCGATGCGTGTCAGCCAGGTCAACGGACTGGCCTCACCGCGGAACGACGCGAGGTTCTTGTCCGCTTTGATGAACACATCGTGCATCGCGTCCTCCGCCTCTTGTCGGTCGCGCAAGAAATAGAGGCAGCGTTCGTACACACGGTAGGCGTGTGCCTCGTAGAGCTGTCGCAACGTCTCGCGCCGGTTCCTGGGTTTCACGGCTTCATGTTTTAGACACATCCGGGTCCGAGCCGGGAAAAGCCGGTGGCGGAGATGCGCCACTTTCTTCGCAATGGTCTGGATTTATTGGGTTTTTTGGTCGAACGGGACTTGGCGAGATCCAGATCACACGCCATGGTCGGGCATGCGCGCGTGGTGGGGCTGGTGGGTGTTGGTCGTCGGGGTCGCAGGATGTGCGACGTCGGGGCAAGGCCCCCGGTTTCGGTGGGGGCCGGGTGAACGCCTGCCGGACGCGGGCACCCCGGTGGCCGAGCTCGAGGGCCAGCTCGGGCCCGCGGTGGTGATGCAGGGACATGGGGACGGGACCGAGACGTTCTTCTACTTCGACACCCGGCGCAAGGGCTGCACCCGCAGCTGCGTGCGCGTGCTGGTGGCGCAGGGCCGCGTGCTGTCCGCGGCGCGCACCGACGCCCACCCCCCGTACACCACCGCCGAGGGCCAGCGCCCCGCGCGCCCGGTCGGAGACGGCGCGGTGCGGCTCGGCCAGACCGAGGACGCGGTCCGCGCGAGCCTGGGTGCGCCCACCGGCATCACCGCCGCGCGCGGGGTGGAGACCTGGCATTACTTGACCACCGCCGGGCTCCCCGGCCGGGTGCGCATCGACAGCCGGGTGCGGTGGCGCCAAGGCCGCGTCATCGCCTACGAGGACCGCTACGTCGACGGCTACGACCCCCGCCTGCCCCAAGACACGGACGGTCGGCCCAGCTCGGGACGGGTGCGGGTGGGCATGACCGCCGAAGAGGTGGCCCCGTTGGTCGGTCCCCCCGACCAGGTCGTGTCCCAACCTGCACACACATTGCACATCTATGCCTACCCGGCGCTGGTCCCCGGCCTCACCAGTGAGGTCACCGAACAGATCGTGTACCGGCGCGGCCGGGTGGACGGCATCGTCACCGTCGACCACACCCTGGCCGCGGAGCGCGCCCGGATCGAAGCCCGCCGCGACAACTGGCGCTTCCTGCTCCCCGACGAGTAGCGCGCACCGGCCCCCCACGGGCGGCGCGCTCACTGGGCGCCCAAAGCGCATCTGGCCGCGGGGGACAGCCCCGCCTAGCCGGCCACGTCGCGGCTGGGGGGCTTGCCCACCACCCGGCGGTAGGCCCGGGAGAAGCTGGCCAGGTCTTGGTAGCCGGTGACGAAGGCCACCTCGGTCACGGACAGACCGCTCTTCAGCAGGCGCTGGGCCAACGAGGTGCGGGCCTCGTCGACGAGTTTGCGAAAGCTGGTGCCCGCCTGGCGCAAATGTCGTTGCAGGGTGCGGGGGCTCATGCCCAGGTCTTTGGCCACCAACTCGATGGCGGGCACGGTGGGCAAGCGGTCGCGCACCCGGGCCTGGGCGCGTTCGATCACCGGGCGATCGGCGGGGAGCGGCTCGGCGTCGAAGTCGAACACCCGCGCCAGCGCCTGCAGCGGCGGCTGGGGACTGAGCGGCAGCTCGAGGACCTCGCGGGCGAAGATGAGCCCGTCGGGCTCAAGGCCAAACGCCACCGGCGCGTCAAAGCACGATTGGATGTCGTCCCGGACCTGGGGGTCGTTGACCGGCCACGAGAAATGGACCTGCTCGCAGACGAGCGCGTTCACCAACAGCGGCAGCTGGCGGTAGAGATAGGTCACCGTCATCTGCCCCGCGATGCGGTGCCGCAGGTCGGGCCCGTAGCGGGGACGCACCGCCACCACCTCGGCCCCCTCGCGCTCTTCTTTGGCCGTGACCAGGCCGTCGGTCTGGAACAACAGCTGGATGCAGCGGTCGAGGATGTGCAGGGCCCGGCCGAAGGTCGGCTCGCCCCGGGACGCAAAGTGAATGAGCGACACCACCGGGGTCTCGGTGGGCATGCGCAGGCCGATCTGGACCCCGAGGTCACCGCGCGCATCGAGTTCGCTCAGGGCGCCCCAGAACCGGCGCACCTGGTCCCAGCTCAAGTCCGCGGCCTGCCCCCAGTCGCTGATGTCGGGCAGGCGCGCGTCGGGCCCCAACGCGGCGCGCGCGCTGTGGTGAGCGGCCTCGAAGAACTTTCGATCGAACGTGGCCGCGACCACCGCGTCCCCCTCCTGCCCCGCCGGGCTGCGCCGGTGCAGCATAACCCACCGCGCCCCCGGGGCTACTCCCGGCGCAGCTGACCGGGCCCCGCCGCGGCGCAATCGGATTCGATCACAATGTCACTGTATGGATGCCAACCGGTGAGGGCGAGGAACATCCCCACCCCGCCCACCCCCGCCCCGAAGGGCACCAACAGGGCGGTGCCCGACAGCCACGGGTCGATGCCGGTGCCGGCGCGGTAGGCGTAGATCGCCACCGCGCTCAAGCCCACCACCGTGGCCACCGCGCCCCCCACCAACCGGAACGGGTCGGGGACGGTGTGCCACAATGTCTCTGTGTCAACCTGGCCGTCGGCCCGCTCCACCGTGACCGTGGTCCGGGTCCAGGGCAGGTCGTAGCCATGGCTCATCAAGAACGTCCTCGACGTGGCCCGGCGGTGCGGGCCGTCGATCTCCACCCGGTCGGTGCACTGCGGCACCGTCACCTTGGTGCGCGGGGTAAAACACCCGGTGAAGCCCAAGGCCACGACCAGCCACAGCGCGCGCCGCACGTTCATGCCCGGAGTATGCCCCAACCCACCCGGCGGGCGTACGCCTCGTGGGCCTGTCCGTAGAGGTCGCGCAACGCCGCCTCCTCCCGCCGCACCCGGGCCACGGTGAGCGCCGCGAGCGGCACCCACCACCCGAGCATGCCCGCGCCCACCCACACCACCAGCCCCAGCCCCACGACGAGGGTACCGGCCTCCGAGGGATGCCGCAGCCAGCGGTAGGGGCCGTGGGTGACCAGCGGTTGGCCCGCCCGCGGCTCGTTGGCGAAGCCACGTCCCAGGGTGCGGATCGCCCAGGCCCGCAGCCCGGTCCCCGCCCCGATGAGCAAAAGCCCGGCCCCGAGCGCGACGCCCCCCGCGCTCCCCGCGCCCACGACGACAAACCAGCCGGCCCCCAGCCACACCGCGTGCGCGGTGGCCCACCGGTCCTGGGCCCGCAGGTGCGGGGTGCCGACCTGGCCGGCGGCCTCGGCCCCGGCGAACAGGCCGGCGGCCACGAGCAGGCACGCGGCCACGTCGTCGAGGTGACCGCGCCACAGGACCGCGGGGGCGAGCACCACAATGTGACTGCAAAAACCGATGGCAAATCGAGCCGGGGTCCCCACCTCAGGCCTCGGCCATGCTCGCGAGCACGCCCTTGAAGTGCGCCGGGGTCATTTGAATCGCCCCCGCGATGTCCCCGAGGAGCTGCTTTTCTTCCTCCGCGAACTCGCCGTCGGCGAACGCGACCATGATCGCGGCCTTGATCACCAGCTCCTTGCCGGACTCGTTGAGGGTGCCGGCCAAAGGCTCGAGCACGCTGTGCACAGATTTGCCCTGGAGGCGGTCGGCGTCGTTGCGCACGGTGGTGGCGAGGAGCTCCCGGTCCGCGAGCTGGCGGTAGATGGCTTGGATGGTCTCGACCTCGCTGTCGTCGATGTGACCGTCGGCGAGCATCATCAGCATCATCACGTCGCGCATGGCGTGGTGAAACTCCGCCTCGAACGCGGCCTGTCCCGCGCCGGGATCGAACTGCAAGACCTCGGGCTTATACGTCCCGCGGCACGCACCGCACTCGACGTATTCCCCGAGGAGGTCGAGGGGGATCACGGGGATGAAGTAGAGGGTAAAAAAGCGCCGTACGCGTTTGTGACGGAAACTCTGCGGGCCGCAACTGGGACAATGAAACTGCCCCTGTTCGTGGTTGTAGGTGACGCCGCGGGTGCCGAAGATGATCATGGCGGACGGTAGACCAGGCCCCGGTGGCCGACAACTCGGCGCGCGCTCAGCGGGGCAAGAGCCGGGCGGGGATGCCCCCCCGCGGGCTGAGGGTGGGCCCGGCCACGATGCGGGGCATGGCCACGTCGGTGGTGTCTACCCGGTACTTGGCGAACAGCGCCTCGAGGAGAATCGCCGCCTCCATCAGGGCGAAGTGTTTGCCGATGCAGACCCGGGTGCCGGCCCCGAACGGGATGTAGGCCCCGGGGGCGGTGGGCAACGCGGCCCCGGGGAGGAAGCGGTCGGGGTCGAAGCGCAACGGCCGCGGCCAGTGGGCGGGGTGACGGTGGATGAAGATCGACCACACAGCCACATTGGATCCGGCCGGGACCTCGAAGGGGCCGAGGGTGGTGGCGGTGTTGGCTTCGCGGATCACCGCGTAGGCGGAGGGGTAGAGCCGCAGCGTCTCGTCCAACACCGCCCGGGTGTAGGTGCGGTCATCGCCACCGCCCAGCTCATCGGCGAGGGCGGCGTCGACGTCGGGGCGCCGACCGAGCTCGAACCCGGCCCAGGTCAACGCCAGCGCGGTGGTGTCGTGCCCGGCCAAAAACAGGGTGACGAGCTCATTGCGCAGCTCCCGCCGGGTGAAGGTGCGGTCGTCTTCGTCGTCGGCGGCCGAGCACAACGTCGACAGCACGTCGGTGCGCCCGGCCAGCGCCGCGGCCCCTTGGGCCAGGCGGTCGTCGATGAGCCGGAACATGAAGCGGTCGAGCCGGCGCACCGCGGCCTTGTACCGGAGGTTGTTGGGGGTGGGGGCCCAGGCGGGCTGGGTCGCGACCCGGGCCAAACTGGCTTGCACGTCGTCGAGCAGGGCCCGCACCCGGTCGTAGTCCTGGCCCATGGGCACATCGAACAGCAGGCGGCAGACCAGGTCGAGGGTCAGGCGGCCGAAGAACTGCTGCAGGTCGATCACCGTGTGCGGGGTGAGGCGGGCGACGTGCTCCTCGGCGACCTGGCGCATGATCGGGGCGTAGCCGGCAATGCGACTGCGAAGCAGCGACGGCTGCACCATGCGGCGGTGCCGCCGCCAGGTGTCGCCGTTGAGCAGGATCAGGCCTCCGTTGCCGAGCAGGGTCCGCACCGGGTCGATGCCCAGGCCCGACCGCGGCTTGTCGAACTGTTTGGCGTCGTCGACGAGGATGCGGTGGGCGTCGGCGGCGGATCGGGTGCGGTAGATCGATTTGGGCCCCACCACGAAACGGACCCGGTCGCCCTTGGCCTCGAAGTGGTCGTGTACGAACCCGAGCAGATCGTCCTGCGCCGCCCGCGCCACCGAGGGCAGGTCCCAGGGCCATCGGTACCGAACCGTGGCCGCGGTGGCGGCAGAAGTGACCATCGGTCAACTGTAGGGCACCGGCGCCTTGGCGTCGAGCGGTACCGCGGGCGGGGTCAGGGGTTGAGGGCGTCGATCTCGGCCAGGGCGCGCTCCAATACCTCGTCCCGGCCCGCGGCCAGCCCCGCGGGGGTGGGGGCGACCTCGATGTCGGGCACGATGCCGGTGCCGTGGAAGTCGCTCCCGTCGGGGTTTTGCACCTCCATGCCGGTCAGCGAGAAGCCGAGGTAGCCGGGGAGGACCGCGCCGGTGATGTTGCCGTTGGTGCCCGCGCTGCGTTCGCCCACCACGAGGATGTGGCCGGGGCCCACCAGGGTCTGCGAGATCGTCTCCGCCGCGGAGACGCTGCCGTGGCCGACGAGCAGCACCACCGGGATGTCGGCGGGCGCGCCGGTCAATGGGGCATAGGTGGTCTGCTGGGTCTCGACCACCGGGGCCCGGCGGGGCCCGCGGTGGACGTGGTAGGCGAACACGGGGCTGAGGAGGGTGCCCCCCGCGGCCCGGGCCCCGACGGCGCTGAACATCACGTCGAAGCCTTCGTTGTTGGGGTACCCGCGCATGTCGAGGATCAGGCCCCGCTGTCCCAGCGCGCTCTGCACCCATTGGGTCGCGGTCTGCGCCGACGGGAAGGTGCCCGCCAGGTCCACGTAGATGACGTCGGGCGCGCCCTGCAATGTCAACGGACCATTGGCGTGACGCTGGGCTTCGCTGGCGATCTGTGCCCACGCCGAGGCGCTGGTGGGCGGCACCGTGACCTCCAGTGACATCGTGTCGCGCACGATGTCCAGCACCGCGTCGCCGGTCACGGTGTGCAAGGCGTAAGCGGCCTGGTACGCGGCGTAGCCGTCGGTGGCGGCGGACACCAAAGCGAGCTCCTCGGGCAAACGGTCGGCGATGGCTTCCCCGTCGATGTGGGTGACCCGGTCGCCGGGCACCACGCCAGGGTGCACCGAGGCCAACACCAGCAGCGCGTCGTCGTCGACCCGGCCAAAAAACGGCAGCCGGGTGGTCACCCCCCCGCTGGGGTTGGTGAGGTCCGCGTAGGTGAACCCGTGGCCGTCGTGCAGCTCGTGGACCAACCGGGCGAGGAGTTCGCCGCTGGCCGCGACGTCCCCCGCCACCGCCTCGTCGACCTCGAGCCACGACGTCGACAAGCCGGCGTCAATGGTGTCGTCCACGAGGTGAAAATAGGGATAGAAACGCCGCATCAGGCCGTGGCCCACGAGGAGCGCCGCCCGCAGCTGGGCCACCGACCGCGGAGCCGCGGATGCATAGTCATTGAATACATCCGCGGGGGCGAAATCCTCGCGCGGCAGCCCGGCGCTGGCCACCGCCGGCACCGGGCCTGGCCCCCCCTCCGCGAGCAGCGCCGCGGCGGCCAGGAGCGCGTCGGTGCCGCTCACGTCGGGCAGCAACACGTCCGGCAATGGCGCCCCGGCCTCGTCGACAAACAGCGCGGTCCGCACCCCGAGCCCCCCCGGGCCCACCCCGCGCCAGCTCGCCTCGGCCACCGCCGCGGGCACGTCGTGGCCCACCAAGAACGCGCGGTCCGCCCGGCGCAGGGCGTAGACGACCTCGGCCACCGCCGGGCCAAGCCGCGGACCGGTGGCGAGCACCAATGTGTACGGCGCGGGCGCGAGCCCGGGCACGGTGTCGCCGGCGATGACCTCGAGACCGGTCTCGTACACGGACTGCTCGGCGAACACCTGGTCGGGCATGCCGGTGTACGTGCGCACCCGGCGCGCAGGGAGCGGGAGGGGGGCCTCGAGCAGCACGCTGAAGAACGCGTGGACCTCGGCGCGCGACATCACCTCGAGCTCCTGCAGGTCGACGACGACGATGTCGTCGTCGGGCGGGGCCGGGGTCTGGCCGGGCGCGGGGCGGAGCACGGCCGCGCCGTCCACCAGGCGCTCCACCGGCGTGGCCCGGGCGGCGGCATCCGCCACCGGACAGCCCTGCCCCAAGGCCTCGGCGTACCGCGTGGCGAATGTTTCTGCAGTCAGATCCAACGTCACCTCGACCAGGGCGTCGTCGGCCGCGCCCAAGCCCCCGGGCGCGCGAAAGTGACGCACCACCTCGTGCAATCGCGCGATGTCGACCTCGAGGGGACCGGCCCCGGGCGCGCCGGGCAGGAGCCGCGCGCACCACTGCGTGGCCGGCTCGCTCGGCACCAAGACGTCACCATCACCATCACCATCACCATCACCATCACCATCACCATCACCGTCGCCATCGCCGTCGCCATCGCCATCGCCATCGCCATCGCCGTCGCCGTCACCGTCGCCGTCGCCGTCGCCGTCGCCGTCGCCGGGTCCGTCGTCGGCCACCGGGCCGCAGCCGATCACCGCGGCCCCCAGCCCCACACACACCAACGCCCCGCAGCACCACCGCGCCCCTGTCTTCATCACATCCCCCGTGTCCGGCCCGGCATCGCGGCGCCCGGCCTCGACCCACATGTGCCATGTCAGCCGGCCCGTGCCACCCGTGGTTCAGACCCGCGCGAGGTCGGCGGCATCCACCCAGATCGTGCTGCCGTCGTCGGCGCGGATGCCCGCGCGTTCGCCGGGCCCATATTTGGACGCGCCCCACCAGAACACGACCCCTTCCGCCCCGCGCTCGGGGCCGGCCACCACCCGCACCCGATCGCCCTTGGCCGGGACGGGGGGCGGCGCGGGGGCGGGGCCGGGCGCGACGGGGGTGGGGTCATCGAGCCCGGCCAGCCCTTGCCCCCGCAGCAGCCGCGGCAACGCGTCGGCGGACTCGATGCGCACCCCCAGGTGTTCGGCGGTGCCGACCTTCATGCCCCCCGCCTTCGTCCCCATCACCAACAGGTCGGTCTTCCCGCTCACCGATGCAGTCACTTTGGCACCCTGGGCTTCCAGCGCGGCCTTGATCTCGTCGCGCGGTCGGTCAAAGTCGCCGGTCAACACCACCCGCACCCCCTGCAGCGGGCCCTTGACCGCCGCCGCTTTGGGTTTGCGGGGCGACTTTTTGGCCCGGGGCCGCGGCGGGGCCTTGCCCCCGAGCTCCTCGACCAGAGCCTTCAACACCTGGTGCACAGACCCCAACGAGAAGGTGCCCGACTCGCTGTCGATCTGTTTGACCTTTTCGCCGTCGAGGACCCAGACGGTGCCGATGCTCTCCGACGTCCACAGCTCTTCACAACGGAAGTACAGGCGGGATGCGCCACCGCGCAGCTCGTCGGGATCAAAAAACTCGTCGGGCGGCTCAAAGAAGCCCCGTCGCCAATCATACCGACCGAGCTTGTCGAGCAGCGCTTGCACCCCGCCGCCCAGCGCCCGGGTGTAGGCCAGCAACGATGTGTCGACCTCGATTTTGTCCAGGGCCGCGCGCACCGACTCCTCGACCCCCACCGCGGCCATGGCCGCCCGCACCAAGGCCAGCACGTGGGCGTGGTCGTAGGACACCGAGTCGCGCGGGTCGACGTCCGCGGTCTCACGGCGTCCGCCTGCGCTGCGCAGCGCAGCCACATTGTCTTCCAAGTCCGCGATCGCCGCGGCCCGGCGCTCCTGGTCCAGGGGGCGGTCGCGTTCGTGGGTGCGGTACCGCTTGTCCAACGCGGTCAACCGCAAGAGGACCCGCTCGGCCACGTCGAGCGGCGTGGAGCCTGCCGGGAGGGTGACCGGGACCGACTCGCCCCCGCCCGGGGGCGCGGAGCGCGGCACGTAGAAGACCTGGTCCTGGGTGCTCTTGACCTCGACCACCGCGCCCCGGTCCACGGCAGCGCGGGCCCACCGGCGGGGCAGCGCCGCGAACTGGTGCAGCAAGCTCGCCCCGGTGCGGTTGCCGTAGTTCACGATGTCGGCGGTGACGATGACGGCAAAGCTGTCCGCCGAGACGTACGCCAGGATCGTGGCGGGGTCGAGCCCTGGCGAATCGAGCCGCCCGAGGTCGGCGACAAACGCGCCCGCGACCTCCGCGGGCGTGGCCAACCGCAGCAAGGGTTCGCGCAGGCTGTCCTGCCCGCCCCACAGGGCCGCGGCCAGCGCGCTTTGTCGATTGCCCTGGTCCATGGCCGGCCAGTTGTCGACGAGGATGCGCACCTTTTCGTCGGTGGTCCAGCGCTGGGCCCGGGCCAACAACCCGGCGAACATCGACCGGCCGTTCAGCCCGGTGGCGTTGAGGTCGACCCCCCGGTCCAACAGCGCGTCGACGATCTGTTTGCGCGCGGCGCCGTCGTCCGCCGCGTGGTTGGACGGCACAAAAAAGACGCTCCACACCCCCGCCTTGCCGAACCGGGTGATGTTGCGGGCGTCTCGCTCCAGCGCGGCGATCACCGCGGGGGCATCCGCGCGGTCGAGCATGTCCTGGGCTTCACGAACTGAGATCTGGGTCTTGGCCATGGTTCACTCCTTCGATCATCAAACGCAGGTCGCGCGCGCTTGGCGTGCTGAAACCGGCAGAGTGTTTCTGACGCGACCTCAAAAACGAGTCCCTGGGGCGGGTCTGAAAGCCTCTGAGAGTGTCCGTAAAACGCGCCAAGTATTTACAATTGCTCGGCTTTGTCGCGCGGCTTTTCGCGCTGCGCGGGGGGACTCCTCGTCTACAATGACCGCATGCAACGGCTGCTCTCGATTCTGTTCGCCCTGACGTGTTCCTTTTGTCTCGCCGTCCCGCTCAGCGGGTGTGGCGATGACATCCCGGGAGACGGGGATGGCGATGGCGACGGTGACGGAGACGGGGATGGCGATGGCGACGGCGACGGGGATGGAGACGGCGATGGGGATGGAGACGGCGATGGGGATGGCGACGGGGATGGAGACGGGGACGGGGATGGCGATGGAGATGGCGACGGAGACGGGGATGGAGATGGCGACGGAGACGGAGATGGCGACGGCGACGGCGACGGCGACGGTGATGGTGATGGCGACGGCGACGGGGATGGCGACGTCGGCCCGTCGTTCATCGGGGGCGCCTGTGACGACAACAGCGACTGCATCAACGACGGCGGCGTGTGCTTGACCGACGCGCCCGGGGGAATGTGCACCGAGGCCTGCGACCTGTACTGCCCGGACGCAGACGGTTACCCGACGACGTTCTGCGTCGACGACGGGTTCCTCGACGGCCAGGCCGCCGCCCTGGGACAGGGCGCTTGCCACTCGCGGTGCGACTACCTCGCGTTCCCGGGCACGGGGTGCCGCGATGGATACGGCTGCGTGATGGCCCCCCGCGCCAACGAGCCGAACACCGAGGTCTACACCTGCATCGCCGGGGCCGAGCCCGACCCGCCAAGCGATTGCCAGCTCGAGTTGCTGGCGCTCAATGTCGCGTTCACCCCCGCGGTGGTGGCCGACACCAGCCCCGACACCCACCCCAACCTGGTGTGCCACGTCGAGGATCCGGTGCGCATTCACCCCCCCATCAACGGGGTGGACATCTTTTACTACGATGGCACCGCCACCCCCAACATCCTCATGGGCTGCGAGGGCGCATTGGCATTGGCACAAACCGCCTACGACGTCGGTGATCAGGGGGTCGAGGCCATTCGCCACATCGGCACCTACAACTGCCGCGTCATCGCCGGCACCGACACCCTGTCCCAGCATGCCTTTGGCGACGCCATCGACATCTACGGCTTCGACATGACCTCAGGCGAGAGCTGGACGTTGATCGACGACTGGGAGCACGAGACCGATGACCCCGTCAGCCCCGCCGCGCAGTTTTTGTACGACGTGTCCCTCGGTTGGTATGACCAATGGATCTGGAACGTCATCCTCACGCCGAACTACAACGCGGCCCACGACAACCACTTCCACGTCGACATGACCCCGGGCAGCCACTTCCGCGGGGCGTTCGACGGGCACTACATCGGGGTCAATCCCCACCCGGGCGAATAGGCGCGGGGCGGGCTCAAAGGCCGCCTTGGCACACCGGGGCGGGGAACCCGTTGGGGCCGTCTTGTTCGACCCAGGATGACGCGGGCTGGGACAGCGGCCCGGCGAAGGGATCGTACTGCACCCCGTCCACGCCCCGCACCGCGAAGTGCAGGTGGGGGGTCGACGAGTGGCCCGAGCTGCCCACCAGCGCCAACAGTTGCCCGCAGGTCACGTAGTCCCCTTGCTCGACGAGGATGGACCACTTCTTGAGGTGCAGATAACGCGTGACCTGGCCGTCGGCGTGCAGAATCTCCACCCGGTTGGCCGGGGGAATCTCGGCATAGCCAGGACACTGCACCTCCAGCCCCACCGCCCGGCATCGGTCGTACTCGCCGTCGTGTACGAGGGTGACCACGCCGTCGGCGGCGGCGTAGACCTCCGCGCTGCCGTTGTCCATGGTCTCAAAACCCCCTTCGAGCAGGAAGTCCGACCCTTTGTGCCCGTCGTAGCAGTAAGGCACATTGCGGTCCTCGTAGTCGGCGCACAGCCCGAACACACTCTCCGCCGGGTCATGGTCGAACCCGACCACAATGGGCCGGATGTACTCGTTGTTGTCGTTCTGCATCGGCAGGCGAAAGCGCGTCACCGCCGAGGCACACCCCCCGCCGTCGCACCCCGGCGTGGACGCATCCGGCACCGAAGCGTCCGGCACCGCCGCGTCCGGCCACGAAGCATCCGGCACCGCCGCGTCCGGCACCGCCGCGTCCGGCACCGCCGCGTCCGGCACCGCCGCGTCCGGCACCGAAGCATCCGGCACCGCCGCGTCGGCCCCCAACACCGCCCCCGCGTCGGGGCGCGCCTCGGGCGCAGGCTCTCCGCTGTCGAACGGCCCCGCCCCATCCCAGACCTCGACGTCGGTCTGGGCATCCCGGGCAAGCGACCCGGGCCGCCCCGCGTCGTCTCCCGGGGCCAGGCTTCCCCCGGTCCCGCATCCGCTGAGGGCGACCAGCGCCCCCAGGATCCACAATGACATTGTCGTTCGCATGGCTCGCCCGTGTGCGGTTGGCTGTCCACAATAGCGCGCCCGGCGCGAACGCCTCGCGTCCCGCCCTGACAGTTGGCCCCACCGGCGCGGATGGTCAGTCCGCCTCCCCCCAGCGGCGCAGGGCCATGTCGCAGGCCTCGTCCAGGCTCGCGCCCCGGGGCAGGCAAATCGCTTCCCCGGTGCGCACGTTTTTGATCACCACCCAGCGTTCGTCGCGGTGGACGTGCAGGTCGGGTTCGGCGGGTGTCTCGCGGCTGATGCTCATGGGGTCCTCCCTTGCGCCGGCACGTCGCAACCGACGTGCCACGTCGGGTTGCGCCGGTCACAGTCGCCCGCGCGGGCCGTGAGCGCCCCGGGCGAACCAAGCGAAGACCGCGCCGGCGCAGCTCCTCAAATGTTTGGGAATCGCCCAGACACATTTGTCGTGCGCGCCCTCTCATGTGGTCGCTGCGCACAGTTTGATCCGAGGGGTTTTGATCGCGCTCAGCGCGCGGCCAAAAAGCCCATCGCCACCAACCGGTCCAAGAGCGCGGCGGTGAACCGCGGCGCGTCCTCGGCGTCGAGGTGCGACGTGTCCGGGCACACAAACGGCGGACCACCCAGGTCCTGGTGGTGCACGGTGAGCACCCCGGTCGCCCCGGTGAGCGTGTCCCAGAACGCCGCCCGCGGGTAGAACGCCTCCGAGAACGCCGCCGAGGCCCCGCTCACCGGGGGCGCGACGAACACCACATCGCCCCCCCGGGCCCGCAGCTGCGCGACGTGGGGGCGGACCTGGGCCACGTCGGCGCGCCACCGCGCGGGGTCCACGCTGCGCCCGGCCATGCGCGCGCGCATCTCCGCGTGCACCGCCGCGATCTGGCCGCGCAGGAGCTCGACGTCGACCCGGTCAAAATCGGCGGCGGCAAATCGGTCCGGCCCCATGACCACAAAGTGCGGCGGCACCGCCCGGCCGCGGGCCAGATTCTCCAGCACCCGGCGGGGCCGCAGATCAGCGTGTCGGAATGTCACTGCACTGGCGACCTGGGCCCGCAACCAGGCGTTGGTCCGCCCGTCGGGCCCGAGGTGGTGGACCCGGTCCACCGCCGGCCGTTGCTCCCGGTGGGCCTGGGGGGTCAAATCGGGCTCGGTCAAAAACCACAACACCCGCCCCGCGAACGCCTCGTCCGCCGTGAGGTCGACAAACGCCGCCCACGCGCCCCGGCCCCGCAGCGCGAGCTGCACCACGGTGGACTGTGGATAGCGGCGCCGCAAGGTGGGCCCGTGCACGTCGAGCTGGGCCCGGGACTTGCCGATGATCACGATGGTGTTCACGTCGTGGTTGCTGGCCCGGGCCCGGGCGATGGCCCACAGGTCCAGGTCCTCCGCGTCCGCGCTGGGCCGGTGCCCGGCCGCCCGCCACCCGCCCTCTGCCGCCCCCGCGAGGGCGCCGCAAACAAGCACCGCCGCGAGCACGGGCCGCGCCCACGGCCCCTCCGGCACCGCCCGGTGCAGGGCCTCAGAACTGGAAGTAGATGAACGCACGTTCTTGTCCCGGGCTGACCAGCACCAAAAAATAGAGCAGAGCGACCATGACCGTGCGCGCCGCCGGCGGGACCTTGGCCGCCCACGCCTCGAGGGGCACATCCCGCAACAGGCGGTGGGCGGCGAGCAAGCCGAGGAGGACCGCGCCCACCAGCGACACCTCCCAGCCGGCCAGACGGTCGGGCCCCGCGTGCAGGCCCAGCAGCGCCTGCGCCACCGCCTTCGCCCGGGCCACGTCCGGGGCCACAAAGGGCACCCAGGCCAGCGTGACCAACAACCACGTCACCCCCGTGAGCGCGGCGCGCGCGGGCTTGGTGGCAAAAACCGGCCGGGCCCCGAACGCCTTTTTGAGCCCGTGCTCGACGACGAGGAACACCCCGTGCAGCAACCCCCAGATCACGAACGTCCAGGACGCGCCGTGCCAGAGCCCGCCGAGGAACATGGTCGCGACCAGCGCGGCCGCGGTGCGCCACGCGCCGTGCCGGCTGCCCCCGAGGGGGATGTAGAGATAGTCGCGCAGCCACGTCGACAGCGAGATGTGCCAACGCCGCCAAAAGTCGGAAAAACCGAGGGCGGCGTAGGGGGCACGGAAGTTGTCCGGGAGATGAAAGCCGAGGCACAACGCCACCCCGATGGCGCACGTCGAGTACCCGGAGAAATCAAAAAAGATCTGCCCGGCGAACGCCAGGGTGCCGGCCCAGGCGTCGGTGGTGCCCGGGAGCGCGGTCCCCGCGTAGACCACATCGACCACGGGTCCGAGCAGGGCGTCGGCGAGCACGACCTTCTGGAACAAGCCGAGGCCCAACAGGGCAAAGCCCCAGCCGATCTGATCGCGGGACGCGGAGCGGGGCTTTTCGGCCTGGGGCAGAAAATGGCCGGCCCGCACGATGGGCCCGGCCACGAGCTGGGGAAAGAATGTCACATACAACGCGTAGTCGAGCAGCGACCGCCCGGGGGTGAGGCGACCCCGGTACACGTCCAGGGTGTAGCTCAACGTCTGGAAGGTATAAAAGGAGATGCCCACCGGGAGCACGATGTCGGGCACGCTCCAGTGACGTTGGCCCCCGGACCAGGCGCCGTCCAACCAGGCGAGGTTCTCGACGACAAAGCCCCCGTACTTGAAGTACGCGAGCAAGCCCAGGTTGATGGCCAGGCTGAGCGCCACGTAGGCCTTTTTGGTCGCCGCGCGGTCGCTGCGGTGCACCCGGTGCGCGATCCACCAATCCGCGCCGGTGGAAAGCCACAACAGGGCCACGAACGGGGGGTTCCAGGCCGCGTAGAAGACGTAGCTGGCCACCAGGAGCACGGTCTTCTTCGCCGGCCAGGACAGCCGGCTGCGGCACAGGCCGAGCACCACCACGAAGAACAGGGCAAAGGTGAGTGACGGGAACGTCACCGCGCGGCCCTCACCCGGCCTCGGCCCGGACGCGGGTGGTGTACACGTCGCCGCGCTCCCCCTCGTCGGAGAGGGTCACGGTCAGGCCCGCGGCCTGGCACAGAGCCCGCCCCTCGCCCGCGGCGAGCGCAAAGTGGGCGCGGCGGGGCCGGTCCCGCTTGGCCCGGTTTTGTTCGTGAAAGGTCTCGCACAGCAACACGCCGCCCGGGGCGAGCACCCGCGCGACGTCGACGAACAAGGGCCGGTGCAAAAAGTACGTGACCACCACGAGGTCGTACGCGGCGGTGTCGTCGGGCAAGAGACCGTGCGCCTCGACGTCCCGCTCGATCAGCCGCGCGCCCGGCGCGCGTTGGGCCGCCACCGCCAGCGCGGCGGGGTCCGCGTCGAGACCGGTGACGGCCCAGCCGCGGTCGGCCAGCCACGCCAGGTGTCTGCCTTGGCCGCAGGCCACGTCCAGGGCGCGACCGGGCGCGAGCGCCCCCGCCTGCTCGACGACGAACGGGAGGGGGCGGCCCACGGGGTGGTTCATCCGGGGGGCCCGGTCACCGGGCGATGTCGTCACCGGGCGCGCTCACCACGACCTCGAAGAGGCCGAGCTTGTCCACCGCGTCCTTGTGCGCAGCCGCGTCCCCGACGAGCACCACCGTGAGCCCCTCGGTGGCCAAGGCGCGCTCGGCCGCGGCCTTGACGTCCTCTTTGGTCACCGCCTTGACCCCCTCGAGCAGCTTTTCGAAATGGTCCAGCGGCCGGCTGTACACAAACAGCTCGGTGGCGGCCTGGCCCATGGCCGAGATGGTCTCGAACTTGCCGGGCAGCGACTTGATGATGTTGTCCTTGGCCAGGGCCAGCTCTTGGTCGCTCACCTCGGTGGTGCGCATCTTGTCAAACTCCGCGAAGAACTCCTTGACCGCGTCCGCGGTGTGGGGTGCAACCACATTGGCCCCGGCGATGAACGGTCCCGGACCATTGCGCGCGTCCACGAACGAGAACGCCCCGTAACTCCAGGCCTTGTCTTCGCGCAGGTTCATGTTGAGGCGCGAGCTGAACATGCCGCCCAGCACTTGGTTCATCACGTCGAGCTTGATCTCGTCCGGGTCCCCGGCCGCGATCAGCGAGCGCCCGAGCCAGATCACGGTCTGGGGCGAACCCGGCGCGACCTGCACAAAATGGATCTTGGTCGTGGGCGGCTTGGGCGCGGCGGGGGCTTTGGGCCGCTTGGCCTTGCCCCGCCACTTGCCGAGCACCTTGTCCGCCAATGCCTGTGCATCTTCCAGGGTCACGTCCCCGGCGAACACCAGCGACGCGGCCTTGGGCCCGAAGTTCGACTTGAAGAACTTCTTCACGTCGTTGACGCTGATTTTGCCCACCGACGCCTCGGTGCCCGATCCCGGCTGGCCATAGGGGTGGTCCTTGCCGTAGGCGACCTCCACCGCGGTCTCGGCCACCACCGCCCGGGGGTTGCCTTTTTGGGCCACCAGCCCGGCCAGCACCTGGCTCTTTTGCCGTTCAAACGCGTCCTTGGGGAAGCTCGGCTTCTGCACCACCGTCGACAAGAGCTCGAGACCGGCCTCGAGGTTGCGGCGCAACAGGCGCACCGACACCACCCCGGCCTCGCGGTCGTTGCCCACCTGCAGGGTGGTGCCCAGCGCAGAGAACGCTTCGGCCAGCTCCACCGCGCTCATGTCCCCCGCGCCCTCGTCGAGCATCGCGTAGGTCATGTTCGCCAGGCCGGGCTTTTTGCCGTCGAGGGCCGAGCCCGAGGTGAGCACCACCCGCACATCGACGATGGGCAGGCTGTGCTCCTCGACCACCATCAGGGTGAGCCCGTTTTTGAGCTCGGCCTTTTGGAAGCCCGGCAATGTCACTTGACCAGGTTCGCCGGCCTGCGGCCGCTCCTTGCGGAACGGCTCGTCGGGGCCCTTGCGCAGCTTGACCTCGGGCTCGGTGGGCTTGGGCTCGGGGTCGCCCCCGCACGCGGTCAACGACAGCCCCAGGGCGATCACGGCCCGCCACAGCAATTTGCGCGCGTTCATGAGGCACCCCCTTCCTCGGCTTTGCCCTCGGTGGGCGCGGCCTTGTCCTCGGCTCCATCCTTCTTGTCGTCGGCGGGCGCGGCCTCGGCTTTCTCCGCGGCGGCCTTTTCCGCGGCGGCTTTTTCCGCCGCCGCCTTCTCCGCGGCCGCGGCTTGTTCGGCCGCGAGCTCCTCGGGGGTCAGGGGCTGCACGATCATGATCGCGGCCTTGTCTCGGGCCAAAAAGCCCTTCACCGCTTCGCTGACTTTCTCCGGGGTCACCGCCCGGTAGCGCTCAAGGTCCTTCTGTAGGTAGTCGGGCTCGCCGAGGTAGTGGTTGTAGAGCTGGAGCTGCTCGGCCTTGCCCGAGAAGCCCCCGATTTTTTGCAGGCCGAACAAGCGCTCGGTCTCGAGGGCGTTGAGCGCGTTGGTGACCTTTTTCTGCTCAGGCGGAAGGTCGGACAGCTCCGCGAGGTAGGCGAACACCAGCTCCACTGTCTCGGTGGCGTCGACGTCCGGCTTCAGGGTGATGTCGATCTGGAACGTGGAGACGTTTTGGTTGGACGACTGGTAGGCGGACACCGATTGGGCCACCTGCTCCCCCTCGACCAACGCTTGGTACAGCGTCGAGGCTTTGCCCCGGGCCAAGATCTGCGCCACCACGTCGAGGGCCGCGTCACCCTCGGCGAAGAACGCGGGGGTCAGCCACATGATTTCGATTTTGGGCAGCTTGCCCACCCGCTCTTTGAACGTGAACGTGAAGCCCTTGTCCACCGTCGGGGGCGCGACCTCCTTTTTGGCCGGCTTGTCCCAGGGGGGCAGGGTCCCGAAGTACTTCTCGATCGCCACCCGGGCGACCTTGGGGTCGAAGTCGCCGGCGAGGGTCAAGGTGGCGTTCGACGGGGCATAGTACGTATCGTAGAAGCCGCGCACGTCGTCGAGGGTGGCGGCGTCGAGGTCGGCCAGGCTCCCGATCACCATGCCATAGTAGGGGTGGGTCTTGGGGAACACCTTTTGCCACAGGGCCTCTTCGGCCATGCCGTAAGGCGCGTTCTCGATGCCCTGGAGGCGCTCGTTTTTGACCACCCCGCGCTGCTCGTCGAGCTTGGCCTGGGTCATGCCGTCCATCAGGTAGCCCATCCGGTCGGCTTCGAGCCACAACGCCAGCTCGAGCTCGTGGCTGGGCACGACCTCGAAGTAGTTGGTGCGGTCCTCGTTGGTGGTGCCGTTGACCATGCCATTGCGCACCGAAGACCCGGCCTCCTCGAGGTACGCGATGTGTTTGTCCTCGCCGACGTTGGGCGTGCCCTGGAACATCAGGTGCTCGAAGAGGTGGGCAAACCCGGTCTTGCCCGCGGCCTCGTGAAAAGCGCCCACGTGGTACCACACGCTCACCGCCACGAACGGGGTGCGGTGGTCCTCGTGCAGGATGACCTCCAGGCCGTTTTTCAACGTGAAGCGTTCGTAGGGGATCGACAGCCCATCGTCCCCGCCGTCGGCGGCGGGCGCGTCGGCCGCCGGTGTGCCCTCGGCGGCGGGGGCCTCGGCGGCCTCGTCTTGGGCGAAGGCCAACCCCGGGGCCATCAATGCGCACAGAATGGGCATGAGGCGGGGGGAGGAAGAGTTCGGCAGGGTCATCCGCGTTCCTTTCCGACGCCGTGCTGGCGACCGCGCCGGTATAACGCGTCAGCGCAAAATTGAAATGAAGCGCGGACGCCCCCCTGGGCGGGTCATGACCCACCCGGCGCGCGCATATGCCACTGCATTTCCCCGGCGTGGCCGGCGCACGCTACTCGTCGCGCCCGAGCCGGAGGTCCCAGAGCGAAGCGCCCGGCGCCGCGGGGGCGGCGGGACGCGTCGACACCGGGTCCTGCCCCAACCGGGCACGGTGGGCCGCGCCCGGTTCGCGTCGACGACGAAGCCGCTCCCGGAGCTCAGCCACGGACGGAATTTGTGCGAACGGCTCGTCGTGGCTCACAAGGTGAAGCCCACGTTCAGCGCGGGCTCGAAGTCGGAGCCGTGCGGGGGCACCTGGACGGTGACGTCGTACCCTTTTCCCCGCAGGGCGACCGCGCTCGCCTCCAGCGCGTCGACGAGCTGGTCGTGGGTCGGCGCCGGCCCCTCGCCCTCCCCGTTCCGGAGCTGGGAACGAATCTGCATCGCGGCAATGCTGAACTGCACCGGCTCGGTGGTGTCGATGCCGCGCGCGTGGGCGATGGCCTCGAACTACCGGATGGTGTCGGCCAGGATCTGTTCGACCGCGCCCATGATCTGCTTTTTCACCGCCGGGTCCGATGTCGGCGCAGCGGTTCGCGCCACGGACCCAGCGGCGGATGAGGTCAGTTTTTGAATCGGCATCGGTCCCTCCCGGGGTGGATGAAATTGCCCGTCAGGGGCGTCTAGCCGCGGGGGGCGCCCGGTTGGCCTGAAAGGCCTCTGAAACGGCCTCCCGGGCCGCCCGATCGGCGGGAATCAAGCGGTCCCGGGCTGGGTTTTGTAGGTTGTTCGTCGTGTCGATGCGCGCGACCGCCTTGTCCCCGCGTCGCTCACGGTTATGGGTGGAAGGTGTGTTCCGCTCGCTCTGGAGACCGACCATGCGCCTGATTGTTTTGTCTTTGACCGCCGCGCTGCTCTCGATTCCTGCCGCCGCCGGACCGGTGTGGCACGAAAACGCCAAGACCGACGCCCCGGTGGTGCAGCTGCCGTCCTTGTCCCCCCTCGTCGACAAGGTCGGCCCCGCGGTGCTCACCATCCACGTCGCGGGCACCGCCAACGCCAAGAGCCAGGAGCCGCTGTTCCGCGGGTTCGGGCTGGAGTTCGACACCCCGCCAATGCCCTTGGAAGGTCAGGGCAGCGGGTTCATCATCCACGAGGACGGCTATGCCCTGACCAACTTCCACGTGATCGAAAACGCGGAGACGATCAAGGTCATCGCCGGCTCCGGCCGCGAAGAGTTTGACGCCGAGGTGGTGGGCGCGGACAAAAAGACCGACGTGGCCCTGATTCACATCAAGGCGGATCGCCGCTGGCCGTTCATCCCGCTGGGCGACTCTGACGCGCTCTCGGTGGGGGACTTCGTCGTCGCCATCGGCAACCCGTTTGGTCTGTCGCAGACGGTCTCCACCGGCATCATCTCGGCCGAACACCGCCGCAACATCATGCCCTCGGGGCGCCAAGGCCTCTACGACTTCCTGCAGACCGATGCCTCGATCAACCCCGGCAACTCCGGCGGCCCCCTCATCAATCTCAAAGGCGAAGCCATCGGCATCAACGCCGCGGTCAACCGCGCGGGCCAGGGCCTCGGCTTCGCCATCCCCATCAACCTCGTGAAGTCCCTGTTGCCCCAGCTCAAAGAGACCGGGCAGGTGTCGCGCAGCTGGATCGGCATCAGCATCCAAGAGGTCACCGCCGAGCTCGCCCAGGGCTTCGGCCTCGACAAGCCCACCGGCGCCCTGGTCTCCGAGGTCATCCCCGGCTCCCCCGCGCAGGCCGGCGGCCTTCTGCCCGGCGACATTGTGACCCGGTTCGACGGGAAAAAAGTCGAGCAGTCCAGCGACCTGCCCCTGCTCGCGGCCCACGCCGGGGTGGGCAAGAAGGTCCCCCTCGACATTCGACGCGACGGGCGCGACATCCGCCTGTATGTGACATTGGGTGCGCTGCCCGAGGACGGCCGGATCGCGTCGGGCCCCGGGCCGGGCCAAGGCCGGATGCTCGACAGCGGCAAGCTCGGGGTGCGGGTGCGCACCCTCGACGACAACACCCGCCGCTCGCTGGGGCTGACCAACGGCGCGCCGGGGGCGTACGTGGCCGAGGTCGCGCCCGGCTCGGTGGCGCACAAGGCGGGCCTGCGCCAAGGTGACGTCATCATCGAGGTCAACAAACGCCCGGTGCGCAGCGCCCGGCAGTTCGTGCAGCAGGTGGAGCGGGTCCGCTCGGGCCGGTTGGTGCGCGTCCTGCTGTTGCGCGGCACCGCCACGGTGTTCATCCCCCTGGTCAAGCCCTGAGCCGGAGCCGGGGGGCGTGACCGGGGGCGCGGGCGGGCCGCCGAGGGGCCGGGTATAGTCGTGCTGTGAACGACCTCGAGTTCCTGCGCAGTCGAGAAATCTTTCGTGGGCTCTCGACCGATGAGCTGAAGAACCTGCTCTCGGTGATCGAAGAGGAGCGCTTCGCGCCCGGCGACACCATCGTGAAGCGGGGCGAGCCCGGCACCGCGATGTACCTGATCAAGCAGGGCTCGGCCGAGGTCGCGCTGCCCGCGGGCGATGACCGGCCGCGGTTTGTGGCCTTGCTCGGCCCGGGCGACATCTTCGGGGAGACCGCCCTGCTCACCGGTGAGCCCCGGGGGGGCGATGTCATCGCCACCGGCGACGTCGAGGTGGTGTGCAAGGTGTTCGACAAGGCCGTGGTCGACACCGTGATCAAAAACGCCCCCGCGGTGGCCCGGTTCCTCACCGAGGTGGTGGGCAAGCGGCTGCGCGAGTCCGGGTCCCTCGACCACGTGGGCAAGTACCGCATCCTCGGCGAGCTCGGGCGCGGGGGGGCGGCCATCGTGTTCGACGGGTTCCACCCCGGGCTCAACCGGCCGGTGGCGATCAAGATGCTCAACCACGCCCTGGTCCGGGAGGGCGACTTCCTCGAGCGCATCCAACGCGAAGCCCAGCTCATCGCCGACCTCGCCCACGAGAACATCGTGCAGGTGTTCGACACCGAGTCCGCCTACGCGACGTTCTTCATCGTGATGGAACGGCTCTGTGGCACCGAGCTGTCCACGCTGATCAAGCAGGGGCCGAGCGACGTCGACGAGGTTGTCCACGTCGTGCGCCAGACCGCCCGCGCTCTGCACTATGCCCACCAGCGCGGCGTCGTGCACAACGATGTCAAACCTTCGAACATCTTCATCGACGACACCGGCCGGGCCAAGCTCATGGACTTTGGCATCGCCGCCCCTCCCCAGAACACCGCGGGGGAGCCGCCCAAGGGCATCATGGGCACCCCCGGCTATCTCGCCCCCGAGCTGATGCTCGGCGGGGTCATCGACGGCCGGGCCGACCTCTACGGGCTCGGGGTGGTGGCCTACGAAATGTTACTGGGAAAGTCCGCGTTCCCCACCGCCAACAAGGTCGAGGTCCTGCGGCGACAGCTGGTGCTCGACGGGCTCACCCTCCCCGAGCCCCTCCGATCTGCCCACCCCGCCCTCACCGCGCTCATCCACCGCGCCACCCGGCAACGGCCCGAGGACCGCTTCGCCCACTGTGAAGAGCTGCTCGAGGCCCTCGACGAGCGAGGCGGCCCCTCCGCCCCCCTCGCCCCGGGCCGGCCGCCGGCCCCGGGGGGCCGGGCCTCGGCCACCCTCACGGTGTCTTTCGATCCCGCCCACCGCAACACCGTGAAAGCGCTGCTCGACGAGGCGGCGCGAAAGTTCGCCCATCTCGACGACGCGGACGCCACCGTGGCCGACGACGCCTGAGCCGCGGTCCCTTCAGCCCAACCGGCGGGGCACCCGGTCCGCGCCGATGCGCTCGATTTGACGCCGGGCCTCGGTGGCCGGGGCCATGAACATGCGATGGGCGGCCACCATCACCATGAACGCCAACAGTGCCACTGCACCGCCCAGGCGGCCGGGCCGCACCCCCGCTTGGGTACAGACGTAAAACACCCCCACCGCCAGCGCCGGCCCCCCCACCACGCCCCCCCATCCCAGCACCTGGTTCAGGCCGCGCACCTTGGGGTCGAACACCTCGGGGAACATCCGGCGCATCTCGCCCGCACAATAGACGCGGCCGTTGTAGCGATAGTGCACCTCGCCGGCGCGGATGGGCACGTCGCTGGCCGCGCACCGGGCGATCTCGAGCATGTGGCCGGGGGACGACGAGGTGGCGGGAGGCCGGGGCATGAGGTCACGATACCAACCGCGGCGGCACGAGGTTCGTCACCCCGCGGCCGGACGGGCCGGTTGCGCCGGACGCGCGGGTAAGCGACAAGCGGCCACATGACCCAGCGGACGTGGAACATCCTCGGCGCAGCTGTCGCCCTCCTCTTCATCGGCTTCATCGGCCTCAAGAACGGTTGCACCCGCAACACCAGCGGACTGGCCGCCGACGTCGACGCCGAGACCCTCCTGCGCCAAGCCGGGTCCCCGCTTGGCAGCGCCAAACGCCGCGGGCTGAGCCCGGAAGAAGCGCAAGCGTTTGGGGTGTATTTCCTCGAGGTGGCCCAGGGCCGGCCCGCCACCCCCCCGGGGCGTTTGGTGGACAGCCCCGGGCTGCTCTACGTCGCCGCCCGGGACCACGGCCGGCTCCTGGGCGAGACCTGGGCCACCGGCCGGACCCTCGACGACGGCGCGCAGAATGCGGTGAAGACCCTCCGGCAACGGCTCGGCGCCCGCTTCGCGGAGGTCAACGAATGGGAGGTGGACCTGCCCTACCGGTTCCGGGACTACGATCCCCAACGCCACCGGGGCCGCATCAACAACCGGCGCAAGGGCCTGGTCGGCATCGAGATGCTCTCGAGCGAACGCACCGCGCGGTTCGCCCCCACCTGGGCGGTGGCCCACAACGTCCACTTCCAACAGACCCTCGAGCAGTTCGCGGCGGTGCATTCCGTGGACGTGGATGCGCTGGGCGAGGCCCCTTACGTGGTGCGGACCTTCGACGCCGACCAGATCTTCATCGAGGCCGAGGGTCCGCGCGTCCACCTCATGTTCCGCGGCAATACCATTGTGCGCGACGAGGACATCACCCAGGCCAGCGTCACCGCCCTCGCCGACGCGATGGGGGGCTGGATGTTCAACAACCTCACCGACCAGGGCCGGCTCACCTATCTCTACGAGCCCAAAGACGAGACCGAGCCCGACCCCGTCCGCAAAAACAACATGATCCGGCAATGGATGGGCACCGTGTGTCTGGTCCGCTGGGCTCTGCACAAAAAGGACCCCGCGCTGCTCGCCCGGGCCAAACAGAACATCGACTACAACCTCGCCCAGTTCTACCGGGAGGACGGGGCCTACGGTTACATCGTGTTCAATGACATTTCGAAGCTCGGGGCCATCGCCCTGAGCGCGATCTCCTTGCTCGAGCACCCCGACGCCGGCGAACACAAGGCGAAGTTCGACGCGCTCGTGCGCAGCACCGACAAGTTGCTCAACCAGGAGACCGGCCGCTTCCAGACCTACTTCCGCCCCGACCGGGACGGCACGTCCAACCTGCACAACTTCTACCCCGGCGAGACCCACCTGCTCTGGGCCCTGATGCTGCAACGCCAGCCCGACGCGGCCCGGCAAGCGCAGTTCCGCAAATCGTTCGAACACTACCGGCAATGGCATTTGGAACACCGGCGCCCCGCCTTCGTGCCTTGGCACGCCCAGGCCGATTATTTGATGTGGGAGCTGACGAAGGACGACGCCTACAAAGACTTTGTGTTCCGGACCAACGACTGGCTCATCGACCAGATGCAGGACCCGGAATACAACCGCGCGCGGGGGGATGGGTTGTTCGACCACCTCGGCCGGTTCTACTCCGCGCGCAAGTCGGATTTTGGGCCCCCCCACAGCGCGTCCACCGGCGTGTACCTCGAGGGGCTCATCGATGCCTGGCGCTTGGCCAAAGCGGTGGGCGATGCCGACCACCAGGAGAAGTACCGGCGCGCCATCGTGCGGGGCCTGCGCAGCACGATGCAGCTCGCCTTCCTCGACAACGTGGACATGTACTACGTGACGGATCGGGACCGGCTGCGCGGCGGGGTCCGGGCCCGGGTCGACCGCAACCAGGTGCGGGTGGACAACGTGCAACACAACCTGATGGGCATCATCAAGATTCTGACTTACTTCGGACCGGAAGATTATCGTCCCTGACCGCCCCCCCGGGCCACAGCCAGCGCAGGTCCTGCTCGTCGAGAAAACACAGGTACAGCACGCAGATGGTGGCCGAGAACGTCCCCACCGGCAGCGTCAGGTACAGGCCGAGGTGAAACAGCACGCCGAGGGGAATCAGCACCGGGCGGAGCCGGCGGTGCCACAGGCCGATGGCGAGGGAGAACTCCAGGGCCACAATGCCACTGCCCAGGAGCGCGAACACGATGCGCCACCCCCAGGCCTGGTCGAGAGGCCACCCCCCGCCCAGGGTGGTGGACATCAGGTGGTGGGCCACCCGGTCCCCGCGCAAGAATGTCCACTGCAGCTTGTCCCAGGCCCCGAACAGGTAACAAGAGGTCGCGATCAGGGCCAACATCCGCAGGCCCCAGTACGGCACCTCGACCCGGGGCGAACGCCCCCGCCGGGCCGCCCACCACGCGTCGACGCTCAGGGCATAGCCGCTGGCGGTGAGGGGCAAAAGCAGGCCGATGTAGAACAGCAACCAGGTGTGGTGGTGCCGCCAGTCATAGAACCCGACGAGGACCCCCATGCCGAAGCCCATGGCCGCCACCGTGAGCGCGAGCAGCACCGTGCTCCAGCGGGTCAAGATGCCGAGGCCGACCAAAATGGTGGATAGCCAAAAAGCGAGACTGATCGCCAACCACCACGGATCGTCCCGCAACCGGTAGGGGCGCAATTCGCGCCCAAAGCGTGACCACAAAAGCGCCACGTAGAGCACCCGAAACAGCGCCGGCAACCACGCCGGCCCCGTGCCGTACAGATGCCCGGTCACAAAGCGCCGCACCTTGGCCATCGCCCACCACAGGCGCGTGCCGATCACCGAACGCTCCGCCGTGGCCCGCCCCGGCCCCCCTCGGGGGAGAGCGCCGCGCAGGCCTCGTCGCTGTGCACGACGTCGCGAAAACCGAGACGCAGGTCGGCGCAACGCAAGTGCACCGCGAGCCCGGCGGGGTGGGCCGCGCACAACCGGCGCAACAGGCGCTGGCCGTCGCGCCCCCGGCGCACCGCGGGGGTGAGGGGGAACAGCCGCGTTTGCGGGGGCATCTCGGCTTGCCAGTCGACCGCCGCCCCGGTGCGCGGGTCGTGCACGTCGAGCAGACAGACGTCGAGGCTCTTGCCGTCGTACATGCGCCATTCGAGCGCGGGCAAGCGGGAGATGTGCAGCACCTGCCGGCCGAAGGGGATCGCGAAGAACACCACCAGCATCCCGATGACCAGCCCCACCCGCCCCGGGCCCCCGATGAGGTCGGCCCAGGTCCACGTGGAGGGGGTAGGGCGCGGCATGTCAGTCCCCGTCCGCGGGCGTGGTCTTGCGCGGCCACACCTCGGCCACCAACCACACCAGCATGAGCAGGAGGTACAGACACAAGCCCAGCGACGTGGTGGTGGTGACCACGTACCGCGAGGCGCGACCGACCATGACCCCTTGGGTGACGACCTCGATCAAGAACAGCAACGCCAACATGCCCGCGTGCAGGCCCCGGCGCGGGCCGCGATCGCCGACGTGGAGCAGGATGAGGAGCAGGCGCAGGTTGTAGTAGTTGATTTGCGGCGTGGTCATCACAAACAGTGGATAGATGCCGAGCCAAATCAACGACCACACCTCGCGCCGGGTGCGCCACACGTACAGCGCAATGAGCAGAATCGAGATCACGCCGAGCACGCGCAGGGCGGTGTGCATCGACCACAACATCTCGATCTTGGTGTTGATGCCGCCCTCGGGCCCGCCGGTTTCGCCCCGGTACACCAGCGCGTCGCCGAGCCCCACGCGGTGCGAGCTGTAGCTGTCCGGGCCACCGTGCATCGAGAGGTTCTCCGCCGACTGCACGAACGCCTCGGGACCGACCGTCACCAACGCCCCGCCGCCAAACAGGGCCAAGCTGATGCCCACCCCGACGAGAAACCGTTTGTGTTCGAGGGTGAGCCACGGCTCGCCCCGCCCCCGCCGGCGCCACGCGTCGCGCACCATCCACACCACATAGGGAAAACCAAACACCGCGGGAAACACCCGGTTGAGCGCGGAATACGTGAGCAGCGCGCCGGCCCACCCGTGGCGGCCCTTTTTGAGCATGCACACCGCCACCACCAGCGCGCTCACCCAGTCAAACCGCAGCAAGCTCTGGCCCAGCACCGGCCACCGCCCGCTGAACGTGACCAAGAACCACAACAGCGAGAACAACAGCGCCTCGAAGCCAAACGCCCAGCCGATGCACAGCATCGCGATCACCACCAGACCGAAGTCGATCATCGTGATCCACTTGACGTGCTCCACCGGACAGAGCCGCGCGAACGTCCCGCCCACCAGGGTCCACGACGGGGGCGGGTTGTACCCGTGGTCGTGAAAGAAGTAGTCCCACTTCGCCCGGCGGTTCTGGCTCGTCAGCCAGGTCACGTCGTGCACGAACCCGGCCCACCGCTCGTCGGTGAAGCGGCGCTTGACCTCGTCGGCCCGGGCCAAGGCATCGCGGCGGGGGAAGAACTTTTCGTAGCCCACCAGGTCGCGGTACTGGCGCACCCGCCTAAACCGGCCGGCGCCCTCGTCGTCGGCGATGAGCATCGCCTCGTACAGGCGGTAGTAGCCGAGCTCCTCGAAGTATTTGCTGTTCAGGTAGTAGTAGGTGACGTCGTTGTAGTCGCCGGCGGTCGAGATCACGCGCTTGTCGAACCAGAAGTAGTTGAACGCCCCGTATACACACGACGCCACCAACACCGCGTGCAGCCAGCGGCGCGCCGACGGCCACGCCGACTTTTCGCGGGGCGTCGACGGTCGCCGCCGCAAAAACCACCACACCCCCACCCACAACACGGCCACGCCCGCCAACCACATCCGGCCCTCGTGGCTGTCGCGCACCCCGATGCGGTCCTCGGTCAGGCACCACCCCAGCGTCGCCGCCGGCGGCACCGCCAAGGCCAGCCACGCGGTCCACGATCGGGGAACATCATCACGGGGCGTGTCGGCGGGCTGCTCGTCAGTGGTCATGCCATGTCCATTCGCATCTCGAACGCCGCGCCGCGGCGTCGTCGCCGGCTACCAAGGGCCCGCGCCGATGAAAACGGGGCCATTTGCGTCCCCCCCGCGCCCGTCTATACCGAGGACATGGACTTTCTGGACTTCGAACAGACCCGCGCGACGAGCGAAGCCATCAAAGTGGTCCTCGTGGCCGGGGCCATCGGGTTGGTGTGGGCGTGGCGACGCCTGTCGCCCACGCTCGCGACCCGGCTCCTCGTGGTGTTGGTGCTCGCCTCCGGCATCAACTACATGCGCTACAGCCCCAACGTGTTCCTCAAGCAGCTCGATGCCTACGACCTGGTGCACTACTACCTGGGGGCCAAATATTTCGACGAGCTCGGCTACTTCGATCTCTACCCGGCGATGCTGCTCGTCGACGTCGAACATGGGCCCTACAACCGCAAGTCCCGCTTCTACCGCGCCCAAGACAAAGAACACGGCTACCGAGAGCGCACCCCCCTGTCCCACGCCCACCAACGCGGACGGGAGGTGCGCGACAAGCACTTCACCCCGGAGCGGTGGCGCGCGTTCGAGCATGACTTCCTCGTCATCCAGCGCAACCACGGCCTCGGCGCGGGCCTCTGGAACACCCTGATCAACGACCGGGGCTTCAACGGCACGCCGGTGTGGCTGATGTTCGCGCGGCCCATCGCCAATGCCTTTCCCGTCGAGTGGATCAAAGCCCTGTGTTGGCTCGACGTCGCCCTCCTCACCCTCGCCTTGCTCGCGCTGGCCTGGGCCTACGGTCGCAACACCGCGCTGTTCGCGTTGCTGTTCTTGTTCCTCACCTATTCGTTGCGCTGGCCCTACGTGACCTGGGCGTTCTTACGCTACGACTGGGTGTCATGCCTGCTGATTGCCATGGCATTGCTCAAGAAGGGCAAGTTCCCCTTCGCGGGGGTGCTCACCGGCTATGCCGCATTGGTGCGCCTGTTCCCCGCGGCGTGGATGTTCGGCCCGTTTATGCAGGGGGTGTTCGGTCTGTTTGACGGCAAAAAACCGTTCAAGGAGCGCATCAACAAAAAGCTGGTGCTGTTCGCGACCGGCTTTGTCCTCTGCGTGGGCCTGCTCGAGGGCGCGGCGATCGGGATCTTTGGCATGGACGCGGTCCGGACCCACGCCCACAACATCACCGAGCACATCAAGCCCGAGGAGCTGTCGTCGAGACGCGTCGGGTTCGCCCTCGCCTACTCCTATCATGGCAAGCAGACCCCGAAGAACCTCGCCCCCGAGCGCAAAATCCAGATCAAGCACGAGAGCGGGAGCCGCACGTTCTTGGCCGCGCTCCTCTTGATCGCCCTCGGCTACGCGGCCCGCAAAAAGCGCCCCGACGAGAGCTTCGCCCTGGGCGCGATCCCGTTCTTCATGTTGTCGACGGCCAGCTACTACTACTACGTCTGCCGCATCACCCTCATCGCGTGGCACGCCAGCGACCTCGACAAACACCGCAACCGGGTGGGGCTGACCATCTTGCTCGGCATCGAGCTGTTCACCAATTTGGTGCAGTCATCGATGCCGGGCTACCGGGTGTTCCTCATCGGCTACATGTCGTGGGCGCTGCTCGGGTATTGCATCTGGCTGACCTTCGCGCTCCTGGGCGAGTCCCGGGGCGCCCCCGACGACGACGAGACCAACTGATCGACACGGCCACAGCCGCCCCGACCCCCTTCGCACCGAGGGCCGGGGCGGGTGTGCCCTACCGCCGCCGGGGCAGCGACGGCGGCAACACCCCACGCGCGGGAACAGGAATGGGCGCCAGCTGCTGCCCCATCATGTCCGCGCGCAAGGCGAGCGCCTCCGCGGCGTGGTCGTCGATGGGCTTTTTCGCAAAGGCGGCGAGGTCAAGGCCACCCGCGGCAAAGCCCGCGTCCGACACGTCGCGGAACGACAGTCCGGTCACGTAGACGTTTTTGTTCGCGGTGCTTTCGATGTGTACGTCGAGCCACCCGCGGGCGCCCCCGGTCACCACCGCGACAAACTTCGTCCACTTGATCTTCTCGAGCACCACCGGCTCGGTGTCGGTGTCCTGGACGAACGAGACCATGCCCGGTCCGCCCGCCAGGTACCCGACGACGTTGATGGTCACCCCCGCGAAGTTGTCGTCGCCCAAGCCTTGTTCGAGCCCGAGCCACACCTCACCCCGCATGTCCCGGGGCACGGCCTTGATGTTGCCGGACAAGAACGTGCCCGCCGGGCCCACGTACTCAGGGTTCAGCTTGAACGACGGCTGGCCGGTGGGGCTCGCGCTGTGCACCATGCGATCCACGTACGCATAGTTGGTGAAGTCGGCGGTGAGCGCGAACCAGTTGATGCCGCTCAGCATCGGGTCCAGCACCAGGTTGTCCAACGGCATGTCGCCGAACAGCGGCCGGCTCTCCAACGTCCGCAACGGGTCGCCGTCGCCGTCGCCGTCGCCGTCGCCATCCCCATCCCCGTCACCGTCACCATCTCCATCCCCGTCGCCGTCACCGTCGCCATCCCCGTCGCCGTCACCGTCGCCGTCGCCGTCGCCATCCCCGTCACCGTCGCCATCCCCGTCACCGTCGCCATCGCCGTCACCGTCGCCGTCGCCGTCGCCGTCGCCGTCGCCGTCGCCGATGGGGTCACCGGTGTTCATGGGGCAACCGGAGAGCACCGGACCCACCGCCATCACCACGCCGAGAAGAACCGTCAATGAAAAGAGCTTGTGCATGTCGTTCTCCTCAGTTCTCGAGCAGCCACGCGCGGGCCGCCTCGATCACAGTGTCGACGCCGGCGATGGCGTCCGATTGTTTCTGCAGGGTCTCCACCTCCGGGGTCAGGCCGATGGAGGTGTTGAAGTCCAGATTGGTGTCGCCGCTGCTGGCGAGGAAAATCGAATCGTGGACTTGGAATGACCCGCCGATCAGCTCTCCATAGTAGGTGGGCAGATTCCAGATCACCCCGAACGCGCCGTGGGTGGACCCGGCGCCGAAAATGCGGGTGGGGCCGGAGCGGAAGCTCAACGCCTTGGTGGTGTAGTCGTTGCCGGACACGTCCATGGCGTTGAGAATCGCCAGCTTCGTCGACGACGATTGTCCGAAGCCGGTGCCGGTCAACCCCAGCGGCCACCGGGTCCCGCCCCCGCACGGCGAAAAGAACCCGCTCTGGGCCACGCAGTCCATGGTGTCTTCCTTCTTTTGGTAGGTGACGGCCTCGTCTTCCCACCAGGTCAACATGTCGGCGGAGTAGTAGTCGTTGGGATTGATGAGGTAGCTCACCAACGCGTCCACCCCCTCGATGGTGCCCCCGCGGCCGGTGCGCTGGTCGAGCATCATCAGGGGCGCCTGACTGCCCGCCGCGGACATGACCTGACTGTGCCAAGCCTGGCCCTCGGGGCTCTGGCTGCCGGGCACGCCGTTGATCAGCAGGGTGGTGATGCCATCACCGTCGACGATGCTGCCCGCGAAGTTGTAGTCGGTGACCTGGGCGCTGTTGACCCGGCGCCGGAAACGTTGGTCACAAGGGGGCGCGTCGTAGAGCCAGTTGGGCACCCCGGGGCCAAAGATCGGGTCTCCGAGGAGGGCGGCCAAGTCCAGGTCGATGACCTCGACGTCCTGGGCCGCGCAGGGGGTGACCCCGTCGGTCGGCGTGCACCGCTCAAAGGTGAGGGTGGCCCCGGTGCGCAACGCAGCGTTCATCAAGGAGGGCGTGATCACCACCTGAGCGGCGCGCGGGTCGCCGCCGTGCCCGACATACCGGGGGGCGAGCGCGGCCCAGTCAAATGGTGCCAAGCCGTCGATCGCCACCAGCACGTCACCGTCTTGCAGCGCCGACGAGAGCGGCCCGTTGCCCCCGGCCGCGAACACCAGCGGGAAGGTGCCCCCCGCGGGCAACAGGTCGGCGTCGCCGAGCCCGAGGCACACGCCCCCCATCAGTTGGGTGGGGTAGCTCATGTACGGCGCCGAGGCGTGGCCGTCTTGCAGGCCGTCGACCGCGGCTTTGAACGTGGGCCAGAACGCGGCGTCCGCGGGGTTGTCGATCAGCCCCTGCATCGCGGTGTCGAAGGGCCCCATCAGCGTCTGGGGGATGCGTCCGCCTTCGTAGCTCATGTACTCGAAGCGGCGGCGGGTGACGTAGTCGGCGCGGGCGGCGTCGTCGAGGGGCGCGGGGCCATCGACGATGGCGGTGTCCGCGCAGCGCCCGTGCAGACATGTGCCTTGGGCCCCGCACACGTCGTACTCGTCCACCAGCGTACAGCTCGCGTTGGGCACCAGGGCCGGGCCGACGTCGACGATCTCGAGCGCGTCGAGGCGGGTGGCGGCGTTGTAGTTGTAGCCCACCGCGTAGCTCTGCTGGAGAATCGCCACCTGTTGGTCGCTGAGTAACAGGTAGGCGGGCTCGACTTCGCCGCCCACCGCGTAGTCGAACGGACCGGTGGAGTATTCGCGCCACCCGTCGGAGGTCACCCGGCCGGTGGGGCGGAAGGGGACGCTGCCAAAGCTGAGACCGCCGTTGAAGGCCGCGCCGTCGGCGTAAAAGGCCAGCGAGAGGTCCCACAATGTTCCTTCAGGCTTCTGCCAGATGCGCATCTCCACCCGGCGGCCGATGAAGGTGTCGGGCAAACCGCCGAGCTGGATGTTGCCGAAGTACGCGTCCTCGCTGCGCAGGCGCAGGGCGCCCTCGCCCTCGAGGCCCTCGGGGTCGGGGGCGAACAGCGCCGAGACCTCGATTTGGTTGAGCGGGCTTTGCTGCAGGTCGTAGAGCGTCAGCGGCAGCTCGGGGGGGAACGTCGAATAGCTGTCCAGGGCGATGGCGTAGTCCGCGTCGTCGAGCGACAGGCGGCCGGTGGCGGCATCGAACGTGGAAGCGGCGGCGCGGCCCGCCATCATCCCGGCGCACGCGCACAGGGTCAGGCCGCAGAACATGAGCAGTGGTCGATTCATCAACGTCTCCTCGCCTCGGGCGTCGAGAGCGTTTGAGCACACACCGTGCCACGGTGTGGGTGCTTCCCAACCGGCTGATTTCGCGGAGGTTTTGTCGCGATCGGCCGGCGATCGGGCGCCGGGTGTGCGCGGGGGCGACGCCACTTTTTTGAGGTGCGTGCATTCCTTGCCGGCGCAGGAGCGCCAGGGCGCGCCCTCAGTGGCGCAAATCGACCAAGGGCAGCGCCGCGCGGGGCGCGCAGACCATGTCACTGTCTGACATGGCATGTGCACGAGCGAGCAACGACACCAGCACCTGGGTCGCCTCCTCGAGCGTCCGGCCAAACGACACAATACCGTCCCGGTGCGCCGTCATCGCAAACACCTGGCGTTGGTCCGCCCCCGCGCGAAAAAGCCGCGACACCTCGCCCGCCATCGCGGGGGTGCCGTAGTCGACGTCCGCCTGGGTACAGGGCAACCGCAGCGCCTGGCGGGCCTCGAACACCAGAGGACAATGAATATGCACAACCGCGCGGATCGCGGGGCTCAGGTCATAGACCGCGCCGTGGGTCATGGACTCCGACGAGGGGGCGGCCGGCCCCACGCTGTCCACCGCGTTGTCTTTGATGCGGTACCGCTCGACCACGCAGAGGTCGTCGCGGGACAGGCAGCGCGCGCCCCCGGTCTGGGTCCCGGTGATCACGAACCGGCGCGCCCCCCGGGGGGCGCCGTGCGGCGGGATGCGTACACTCACATTGCCAAAGCCCGCGCCGTCGTAACGGGCGGGGTCTTGGCCGATGCCCCCCAGGGCCGCGACCACCGCCCGCCACGCGAGCAGCTCGGCCGCGCACTCCTGGGCAAAGGGGACAAGCGGTCCCGGGCGGTGGGCGGCGGCGAACTTGGTGACCCCTTCGGTGGGCATGCTTGTGCCTAAGGCGTGGCCGGGCCGGGCGCAACCACATCGACGACGGGTCCGCCCGGGTTGCGTCGATCTGCCGGACCCGCGGGTGATGCCGGTCATGACGGGCCCCCCGGTCCAGATCCAATCCCAGACACACTCAACGCCTGGGAGGCAAACATGTGGCGAATGGTTTTGGTGGTGTCGTTGGCGATGTCGAGCGCGGTGGCCTGTGACGGCGGATTTGCGATGGGGGAGCCCGAGCTGCCCGCGCTGTCGGTGTTCAAGATCCTCAAGCCCCACGAGATGAAGGCGCAGGCCGCGCAGAATGCTTCTGCAGTGTGCGCCACCGGGGATGAGAACTACACCACCCTGAGCGCGATCATCGACGAGGAGAACGCCGCCCACGCGGAGGATCTCGCCCTCATCGAGGCCGCCCTGCAGAGCAACCCGGTGGTCGACCAGGGCATCGTCGAGTACGAGGCCGAGATCGAAGGGCGCACCCTGGTCATCGCGGTGGTGAGCGACGCCAGCGAAGGGCACGTGTTCACCGGCACCCTGGTCGACGAAAATGGGGAAGAGCAGGAGGTCCTCGACGGGGTGAAGGTCGCCGACCGCGAGTCGGGCACGCTCAACCTCCACCTCCCGGACAGCGAAGCGCTGCAGGTGGTGTTCGACGAGGACGAGGACGGCGACCAACGCATCGTGCGCACCGCGGGCAGCCACGAAGCCGTCCTGGAGATCACCGGCAGCGATGTGCGGTTGGTGGTCGACGATGTCATCGCCTGGTGGAACGTCGACGACGACGCGGGGGTGGTGCTCAGCGGCGATGCCGCCACCGGCATCGGTTGCTTCGAGGGCGGCGCGGACGAGACCGAGTATTGCGACCTCGCGTGCACCCCTGACCTCATCGCCAAAGTGACAGGAGGCTTCTGACGGACAGACGACCCGCTTGATGTGCAAAACCCCGCCGTCCCGGCGGGGTTTTTTTCTGGGTCCGCGGGCGGGCGCTACAGGTCGTAGCGGATGCCCACCGCCGAGGTGATGCGGGAGAAGCTGAGCCGGCCCCGGGCGAGCTCGTTGCCGTACCAGGCGAAGCGCGCCTCGGTGGAGAAGCCATAGGCCCAGTAGCGGCTGATCGCGGCTTGTACGCTGTTCTGGCTCTCGTCGTCGTCAGCCAAGAACAGCCGCTGCCCGATGGAGAGCCCGTCGTCGTACTGGGTGATCTGCAGCGCGGCCTGCCCGGTGACGGTGATGGCCAACGGCAACACCGTGCCCGCGAGGGCGTACAGCCGGTGCCGGGTGTAGGAATCGCCGCGGGAGTTGGACGCGTTGCGCAACAGGGTATAGCCGGTGTTCACGAACAGGCGCCGGCTCGACGAGAACGAGATCGTGGCCGCCAAGGGCCAGTCCGCGCGAATGCGGCTGTCGGCCGCGGCCTGGGGGGGCGTGGCCCGCAGCAAAGAGAAAAAGCCCCGGGTGGCCGCGGTGCCGGACAGCTCAAAGAACTCTTTGCGGGTGAGAAAAAAGCGCACCGCGAGCAGGCCCCCCCCGCTCAGGCTGGAAAACTCCGGGGTCCAGAACGAGTAAAAGGCATTGGCGGTGACCCCACCCCGGACGGCAAAACCCCAGCCGAGGTTGCGCCCCACGGTGAGGCGCGCCTGTTCGAGAAAGTAGGCCCGGGTGTTGGTGTTCTGGGCGCGGATCTTGGCGATGGACAGCGCCCGGGCCCAAAAGCCGAAGGGCAGCCCGACGAGCAGGTCGGTGGTGTTCTGCCCGACGACCATGCGCTCGGTGCGCTGGTTGATGAACAGCTTGAGCCCCACCGCGGCGTCGTTGAGCAGGGTGAAGCCGGGGCGGGACAAAGCCACGCTGCCGTCGAGCTGCAACCGGGCCAAGCCGTCCCCGGGCGCGAACCCGTCGGGCTGGTCTTTGTCCACCGCCACCCGGCGCGCGTTGGTGTCGTACTCGCCGAACGCCGAGACCCGGCCCCGCACCAACGCGTCGGCCTGCGCGGAGGACGCGCCGAAGCCCATGAGCATCAACGCGACGAGGACTTGCTTCAACGGGACCGGGGCGTTTCGGGGGTGGGCAGCAGGTGGGTCTCGAGCACTTCCAACGCCTGGGTGAGGCCGTCGAGAACCGATTGGGCGGTGACGCGCTGCTCGTCGCTGCCGTCCACGCTCTTGGGGTGGTAGCGGCGCACCATCACGCGGTACTGGGCCCGCACCTCGTCGAGCAGGGCCCCGTCTGGCAGCTCGAGCATCTTGTACGCGGCGGCGGCGTCCACGCGCCGGGAGAAGCCAGACGCGCCCGCTCGCGCGGTCACCCGCACCTTGTCCGCCGGCTCGTCCCCCCCCGCTTCGTCGAGGTCGACCTCGTCGTCGTCCGCGCCCAAGGCGCTGATCTCAGACCGCAAGAGGTTGCCCAGTCGACCGAGCAGGTTGTTCACGACGCCTCCCTCATCCGCGACCTCCCGCGCGCAAAATGGCCCGGGAGGCTGATCTGCGCGTGGTCAAAAACTTTCAACCCCGCAGAACCTCGGACATCATCGCACATGGTGCCACGGCTGGCACCACCGAGAAACCAAGATGCCCTCTCCCCGACGTTCCACCCCACCTCGCTCCACCCGGCGCAACAAGAAGCGCCGCCGGTCGAACCAAAAGAGCCGCATCCCCACCCTCACCACCGGCTCCCACCCCCGCCCGCGCAAAAAGAAGCGCGGCCGCGGCGCCACCAAGTCGCACACCCGCAAACGCACCCGGCGGGGCCTGCCGTTTTGGGCGTGGATGCTGTTCATGGCCGGCCTCGGGTTCGTCGTCGTGTCCGGGGCCGACGCCCTGTCCCGCATCGACCTCGGCCCGGTGAGCGAGATCGCGGAGAAGCTTCTCGACCGGTTCCTCGACCGCGACCTCCCCACCCTCCGCGAACGCGAGGCACAAAAGAAGGCCGCGGCCGAACCCCCCGCCCCCGCCCCCGCGCCGCCCCCCGCCGAGGCCCGCGCCGACGAGCCCGCCCCGCCCCCCGACGAGTACGTGCGGGAGAGCCAAGCCGCGCCCCAAGCCGAGACCCGCGCGGACCAAGAGCGGCAAAAACTCAACGACCTCATCGATCGCGTGACCTCGCAATTGTAAATCGCAGCATGCAGCTGCTGTTCACCCCGCGTTCGCACTTCGCCCGCAAAGTCCGCATCCTCGCCGCCGCCCTCGACCTCCCGGTCGAGCTGGTCAACGTCGAGCGCGTCGAGCAACGGGACACCCAGGTGTTCGCCGGCAACCCGCTCATGAAGGTGCCCGCCCTCGTCGACGGCGACGCCTGCATCATCGACTCCGACCACATCGCAAGCTACCTCGTGCGCGCCCACGATCCCGCCGACCGCTTCGACGTGCTCACCACCGACCCCGACCAGCTCAACCTCCGGGCCGTGCTCAATGGCGCGATGGTGTCCGAGGTCGAGCTCCTCCTCGCCCGCCGCGCGGGCATGAACATCCGCCAGGGTGACCGCTTCGCCAAACACTTCGATGTGCTCGACCAAAGCCTGGCCTGGCTCGAGGACCGCGCCGCCCTGGTGCCGGAGGCGCCGTCGTACACCGGCTTTCACCTCGTGAGCCTGATCGAACACCTGGCGCTCTTCGACCTCGTCGACCTCGGCCGCGAAAAGCTGCAGGCCCACGTCGCCCGCCTCGGGGCCCTGCCCTACGTCGCCCCCTCACGCCCCGTCTGACGAGAAATTCACCAAACAAAACAGTGAGTTAGCGCCGCACCTGAGCGCCCCTTGCCGCCAGCCGGTGCGGCGGTACACGGGACGTGCCTCGTGACCGGGACCCGCCATGACCCTCCGCCTCGAAAAAGACAACGCCCCCCTCGCCCACGGTCCGCTGGTGTTCATCGTGCTCGATGGGGTGGGCCTCGGCCGCGGCGACGCCTACGACGCCTGGGCCCAAGCCGAGACCCCGGTGCTCGATCGCCTGCTCAAAGATGCCAAGCGGTCCCGCAGCCTGTTCGCCCACGGCACCCACGTGGGGTTGCCCACCGACGACGACATGGGCAACAGCGAGGTGGGCCACAACGCCATAGGCGCGGGACGGGTGGTCAAGCAAGGGGCGAGCCTGGTGGACGATGCGCTGGCCGACGGCAGCCTGTTCGAGAGCCCCGGCTATGCACAAATTCGCGCGGCCTACGAGCGGCCGGGCGCGGCTTTGCACTTCATCGGCCTGCTCTCGGACGGCGGGGTGCACAGCCGCTTCGACCAGCTGGAAAAACTCCTGCGGGGGGCCGCGGCCCGGGGGGCGAACAAGCTCCGCGTGCACGTGCTCACCGACGGGCGGGACGTGCCCGACAAGAGCGCGCACATCTACGTGCAACAGCTCGAGGACGTGCTCGCGTCGTTGCGGGCCAGCTCCGTGGACGCGGCGATCGCGTCGGGGGGCGGGCGCATGCACGTGACCATGGACCGCTACGAGAGCGATTGGTCCATCGTCGAGCGCGGGTGGAAAGCCCACGTGCTCGGCGAGGCGCAGGCGTTCCCGAGCGCGGGCGCGGCCATCGAACAACTGCGCCAAGCCAACCCCGACGTGAGCGATCAATACCTGCCCCCCTTCGTGGTCGTCGATGACGCGGGCGCGCCGGTGGGGCCCATCGTCGACGGGGACGCGGTGGTGATGTTCAACTTCCGCGGCGACCGGATGATCGAAATCTGCCGCGCGTTCGAAGACGAGGACCTCGCGGCCTTCGACCGCCAGCGCGTGCCCGACGTGACCTTCGCGGGCATGATGGAGTACGACGGGGACTTGCACATCCCCTCGCGGCACTTGGTGGCCCCCCCGGTCATCAACCGCACCATGGGCGAATACCTCGCGGCGGAAAAGAAGCTGACCCTCGCCCTGTCCGAGACCCACAAGTACGGCCACGTGACCTACTTCTGGAACGGCAACCGCTCCGGCGCCTTCGACCCCACCCTCGAGACCTACGAGGAGATCCCCTCGGACCCCACCGCGTTCGAGGCCGCCCCCGAGATGCGCGCCGCCCCCATCGCCGACCGCACCATCGCCGCGCTCGCGTCCAAGGAGTTCGACCTCATCCGCATCAACATTGCCAACGGGGACATGGTCGGGCACACCGGCGACCTCGCCGCCACCATCCGCGCCTGCGCGTTCGTCGACGCCCAGCTCGGCCGCATCCTCGACGCGGTCGAACAGGCGGGGGGCATCTTCATTGTCACCGCCGACCACGGCAACTGCGACGACATGGCCCTGCGCAACAAGGACGGCTCCCCCCTGCGCGGGCCCGACGGCGAGGTCCTGCCCCGCACCTCCCACACCCTCGCCAAGGTGCCGCTCTGCATCGGCGGACCCGGCCTGTCCGACGACGCGGCATTGGACACCGACCGCGAAGACGCCGGCCTGAAGAACCTCGCCGCCACCACCCTCGCCTTGATGGGCTTTGTCCCCCCCGCCGACTACGAACCGAGCCTGGTGGTGCACAAATCGTGAAGCCGACCAAGACCGCCCAGCTTGTGCTCGACGCCACCGAGGCCTTGCGCCAAGGATGCAACCGCCTGCGCTTCGACGTGCCCTATGTCTACAACCCCCTCGACTACGCCAAGGCCCCGCACGATCTCTACGTGACCAAATACGCGCGAAGCAAAAAGCGCGTGATGTTCCTGGGCATGAACCCCGGGCCCTTCGGCATGGCCCAGACCGGCGTGCCCTTCGGCGAGGTCAGCATCGCCAAGGACTGGCTGAAGGTCGAAGCCCCGGTGGGCCGGGCGACACACGAACACAAAAAACGCCCCATCCAAGGCTTCGCCTGCCCGCGCAGTGAGGTGTCGGGCTCGCGCCTGTGGGGCCTGTTCCAAGAGAAGTTCGGCACCGCCAAGGCCTTCTTCCAGTCTCATTACGTGGCCAACTACTGCCCGCTGGTGTTCCTCGAGGAGACCGGCCGCAACAAGACCCCGGACAAACTCGCCAAGGCCGAGCGCGACGCGCTGGAGAAGGTGTGCGACGCGCACCTCGCGGCCCTGGTGCACGCGCTGAAGCCGGACTTTGTCGTCGGGGTGGGCAAGTTCGCCGAGGCCCGGGCCCACAAGGCGCTTCCCAATTTCGCCGGCACCATCGCCACGGTGTTGCACCCGTCGCCCGCGAGCCCCCTCGCCAACCGGGGCTGGGCCCCGCAGGCCGAGCGACAACTGCGCGACATCGGGATTTGGTAGAGCCCTACTCGGCCTCGAAGCGCAGCTCGGCGAGGTAGATGTCGGTGCCCCAGATGCTGCCCTGGGCTTGGTTCCAGCTCATGTCCTCGGCCTCGAGGGGCGAGGTGTAGTTGGCGATCAAAAAGGTGTGCGCGCCGGTGCGCCGGATCGAGGGGAACGCGGTGTCGCCCCACCCCGGCAGGTCTTGGATGTGCTCGACCATGCGCGCGTCGCGGTCGATGCGGTAGAGCGCGGTGCGCTTGGTGCTGTTCCAGTATGTGACATTGTACATCACCCGCCGCTCGCTGATCGGCAGGTCATCGCGCCCGAGGTCAAACGCGCCGTCCACGTTGCGCCGTGCCACCAGGTAGAGCTCGTCGCCGTGGCGCAGCATGCGCGGGGAATCGTACTTGTGCGGATGGCTCTGCGCGGGGCAGTCCCAGTTCCACAGGTCGTCCTTGTCCGCGTGACACACCAACGAGCCGAACCCTGACTCGTCTCCACTTTCATTGCGCATCACCGCCCACAAATCACCGTCCGCGTCGAACTCGAAGGAGCTTTCGCTCGCCCCCCCGGTGTAGACGGTGGCCGCGGCGCCTTCGGGGCTGAAGGTCACCCCGTCGTCGGAGGTGCGCAGCCGCACTTGGTGCCCGGCGGGCCCGTCGCCCTCCTCGATCTGGAACAAATAGCTGGTGAGGTAGAGCTTGCCGTCGCGCACCCGCGCGTCCCAGGGCACCTCGTGCTCCTCGAGCACCTCTTCGGGTTCGGTGTATTCGCCGAACGCGGTGCGCTCCACCCGCCACACCTTTTTGGGGCTGAAGCCGACCTTCAACGCGCCGCCCTGGAACCACAAGAAGAACAGCCGATCGTTCATCACGTAGAAGATGGGTTCGCGCACGTCCGAGCCCATGTCGATGGTGTACTCGTGCTCCCAGGTCGCGCCCCCGTCGGGGCTGGACACGATGTACATCAGGGTGTCGTCGCTGGGCCAATGGTCCGAGTCGGTGCGCCACCCCATGAACAGCCGGTCTTGGTGGAAGGTGATGCCCACATTGTTATTGGAGGCCCCGGTGGGGGTGCTGTCCGGCAGCCCCGACGAGGGGATGACAAACGAGGGCGCGCCCAGCACCGGGCGATAGGACCGGCTGGCGTCCACGTCCCAGTCTGCGGGATCGTCGCTGGGGGGCGTCATGGGCGCGGGCCCGGTGGGCCCGGGACCGCAAGCGGACAAGACAAACAGGGCACAACCGGCGAACAGGCGTTGATGGGTCATGCGTCGATGGTACGCAGCCGGCTGGTCGTCGAAAGGCGTCGCCCTTGGCAGTTCGCGCCGGTGGCGCCGGTTGCCGGGCCGCGCGTCAGCCGCGCCTGCGGCGCTCGGCCCAGACCGATTCAATCCAGCGCCACGCGTCGTCTTCGGCGGTGAACGCCTTGGTGGGGTAGGCCGCGCCAGCGTTGAACCAGAAGTACGCGGACAACAGCGCACGCTGCAGCGCGCTGTTGAGCACCACCGCTTCGCCCAGGTACACCCCTTTGCCCGGCCCGTTGTCGAAGGTGTCGCTGGCGGTGAAGAACGCGTTGCGGATGTCGGCCTTGGCGGTCTTGACGTTGACCGGCCGGATGTCGACCACTTGCACGAAGGGCCCGCGGGCGGCCAGGGTGGTGAGCTGGCCAAAGTACGACTCGATGAAGGCGGTGGTCGCCTCCACCGGAAACACGGTGTGCACAAACGGGAACCGCGTGTCGCTGAGGACAAACGCGGTGCGATCGTCGCTCACCGTTGGCCGGGGGCCTTGACCACTTGGTGTCGGTCGCCGCCTTTGCCCCCCGCGGCGAGATGGAGATCGATGATGCGGTTGCGCACCGCGCGCATCAGCTCTTCTTTGGTCTCGTAGGTGTAGGCCGCGGCGTCGATGGGTTCGCCCGCGTGCACCTCGATGGTGGTGGGCCGGATCTTCGCCGACCCCGCGGGCAACATGTCCGCCGCCCCCACGATCGCCACCGGCACGACCTTGGCCTGGGCGTCGATGGCGATGACGAAAGGCCCCTTCTTGAACGCCTGGATGTGCCCGTCTTTCGACCGGGTGCCCTCGGGGAACACGATGAGGTTCTCTCCCGATGCCACTGCATCGCGCGCCGCCTCCAAGGTCTTCACCGCCCGGTCGTGGTTGCTGCGATCGACCATCACGAAGTTCATCATCCAGCAGTAGAAGCCAATGAAGGGGATGGCGGAGACTTCTTTTTTGGCCACGAACCGCACGTTGTCGGGCACCGCGTAAAACGCCAGCGGGGTATCCACCAATGACTCGTGCGAAAACGCGAACACGTACCCTTCTTTGTCGTAATCCAACGCGTCAAAGCCGCGGGTCAGCACCCGCACCCCGGCGGCGGCGAAGATGCCCGGCGCCCACACCTTGCGGGCGAGCCACAACGCGTGGTCACGGTTGAAGGTCAACATCGTGGTGATGGTGGCCGACACCACCACCGCCACCGAGAGCAGCGCCAGGTACACCCACTGGAGCAGGTTGATGCCCGCCCACAACGCGGAGAACGCGGGGGTGTCGTCGCGAAGGTCGGTCAGAATCTGCAACTGTCGGTTCGACACAGCCCCTCCCGGAAAGTCATTTCGTAGACGACGAAGGTCGATTCTACAATCCGGGAACCGTGGCCCAAAAGCCCCCTCAACGGTCCGAAATTCCTCTGAATTCCACAGCCTTGACGACGGTCAGGGCGCGAAAACTTTTTCGCACCGTCCGGCCGCGGTGCCCAGGCTACGATCAACTATGCCTAGGTCAAACGATGCAGACCCGGCCGTCCCGGCCTTGCTGGTGGTGGCGCTTGTGACCTTCGGCCTGGCCATCGCCGCCACCGGCATCGACCACAGCGAAAGGCTTCGGGACCTGGCGCTGACCACGGTCGTCGATTCGAAATACCGCGCCAAGGGGCCGGCGCTGCCGATCATCGAAGTCGACGGGAAGCGCGTCGTCTGCTCCGACACGCACCATTTTCAGGTCGGCGACCCGGTGCGCTACGACCCCGAGGCCCCCGCGCACTGTCGCCTGGAAGCACACTTGGGCGAAGCCACGCAGTTCCAATGGGTTCGGCGGGGGTTGGGACTCGCCCTCGCGGTAGGGGGGCCGACCTGGGTCGTGATGGGACACCTCAAGCGCAAGAAGCGGCGTACCCGTCGACCTTAGTGGCGCTATGCCCCTTTGGTGAGCACGTCGCGGTAGTCCTCGCGGTAGATGTCCGCCAGGGTCAAGAACATCGCGATGATCAACGGCCCGTAGAACAACCCCAACATGCCGAACATCCGCAGCCCGGCCACGATGCCGAGGAAGATGAGGATGGAGTTGACGCCCCCCGAGCTCATCTTGGTCTTGAGCCAATACTCGAGGATGAGGATGTACAGGAGGTTGTAGAGGGCAAACCCAAATGCCACTGCATAGTGCCCCCGCAACACCAGGATCACCAGCGCGGGGATCACCACCACGCTCGCCCCCACCACGGGCAAGAACGCGAAGAACGCGATCGCGGTGCCCCACACCGCGCCGCCCCCGAGACCAAACAGGGAAAAGCCGATGCCCCCAAAGAAGCCCTGGGCGATGCTGGCCACCCCGTTGCCCACGAACACCGCCTTGGCCATCTCTGCGAACCGCTCCACCAACCGCTGCTCTTGTTCCTGCGGGAGCGGCGAGAGATCGAACAAGTACTCTTTAAGCCGCGGCCCATCCACGAACAGCGCCGCGAGCACGGTGATGATCAGCCCCACCCCCACCAAGAGTCCAATCACATTGCCGGCGGCCCCGCTCACCAAGGTCGAGGTAAAGCCGGCCAGCCGGTTGGCGGCCTGGGTCGCGATCTCCACGAACCGCTCCGGGGTCAGCTGCACCCCAAACCGCGCCCCGAACTCCTGCAGGCGCGCGGCCAGGCCTCCCTCGCCCGCGGCCAAACCTTTGATTTCATTAAAGAATTCTGTGTTCTGGGTCTCGAGATAGAGGGCCGCGGCCTGCTGGCTCAACAGCGACACAAACAGCCCAATCGGCACCGCCACCACCACCACCACCACCGCGGTGGTGATGCCCGACGCCACCGTGGCCCGGCCCCGGACCAGGGGCAGGATTCGGTCGTACACCGGCTTGAACAACGCGTAGAGCACCGAGGCGAGCACGATGGGGGTGAAGAGGTCGAACAGCAACACCGCGCACAACACCGTGGCCGCCGCGAACACCACCAAGAACAGCCGGGTGATGTACTTGGATGTGCGGGCGTCCTCGCGGGTGGTCATGGCGGCCTTTGCGTCAGCTCTTCACAGTTTGGGGCCGCGTCCGGCGGCGACCCATCGGTCACAGTTGGTTGGCGGCGATCTCCGCGAGCTCGGAGCGCTCGCCCTTGGTCAACGTCACGTGGGCGGCGATGGGCTCGGCCCGCAGCCGGTTGACGACGTGGACGAGGCCGTTGTTGGTCTGGTCCACGTAGGGGTTGTCGATCTGGTAGGGGTCACCGGTGAGCACAATCTTGGTGCCCTCCCCCGCGCGGCTGATGATGGTCTTGGCCTCGTGGGGGGTGAGGTTCTGGGCCTCGTCGACGATCATGTATTGGTTGGGGATGGAGCGACCGCGGATGTAGGTCAGCGGTTCGATCTGCATGATGCCCATGTCGGTGAGCTCTTTGTACGACCGGCCGTGTTTTTTGTCCCGGGTGGTCAGGCCCATGAGCAGCTCGACGTTGTCGAAGATGGGCTGCATCCAAGGGTTGAGCTTCTCCTCGACGTCGCCGGGGAGGTAACCGAGGTCGCGCCCGAGGGGGAACACCGGGCGGGACACGAGGAGCTTTTGGTAGGTCTGCTCCTCGGTGGTCTTGTGCAGACCCGCGGCGATGGCGAGCAAGGTCTTGCCGGTGCCGGCTTTGCCCACCAACGTGACCAGCTTGATGCTGTCGTCGAGGAGCACGTCGAGGGCGAACTGCTGTTCACGGTTGCGGGGCCGCACCCCCCACACCGCCTGCTTGAAGCTCGGCAGCGGGACCACCCGGGGCTCGTCGGACAGCTTCACCCGACCCAGGGCGCTGTGGCTGGCCTTGAGCTTGTCCTTGAGAATCACGAACTGGTTGGGGGCGTAGTACGGGTCGGGGAGGTCGATGCCCCCGTCGGCGTAGAACCGGTCCACCACCTCGGGGTCGACCTCCAGCTCGTCCCACCCGGTGTAGAGCTCGCTGACCTCGATGTGCTCGGGTTCGAAGTCTTCGGCTTTGATGCCGATGGCGTCGGCCCGGATCCGGAGGTTGGTGTCCTTGGTGATGAAGGTGACCCGGTCGGGGTCGTCTTTGTGGCGCTCGTTGAGGTCCACCGCCACCGCGAGGATTTTGCTGTCTTGCCCGCGGTCGGTGGTGATCTCTTCCGGGAGTTTTTTGCTCGTGGTCGCGATGCGCAACACCCCGCCCCGGTCGAGCTTGACCCCCTCGGCGAGCGAGCCTTCCTCCCGGAGGTTGTCGAGGTAGCGGCTCACCTGACGGGCGTTGCGACCGAGTTCGGACAGGTCCTTTTTGAACGAGTCGATCTCTTCCACGACGTAAATCGGGACCACCACCTCGTTGTCTTCAAATGAAAACAGCGCGCGCGGATCGTGCAACAGAACGTTGGTGTCGAGGACGAATGTCTTTTCCATCAAAACTCCTGCCCTGAGGTGCTGCTCCCATGGCGCCCCACCCCCCGGGCAAACGCGGCGGCTCCGCGCCGCGCCTCGTCGAGGACACCGCGTCCCCGTCGGAACTCTTCTCGCAAGGCTTCGTCGAGGGGCACGTCCAGCGCCCCCCGCGCGCTCTGCAAATCCGCCTGCAGGCAAGCGAAGGGCAGGCGGCTAAGCTCATCCGCCCACCCCAATGCCACTGCTTTGGCTTTCCCCTTGGGGGCCACCCGGTGGACGAACCCCGCCTGGTGCGCCTCCGCCGCGGGCACCGCCCGCCCGGTCAAGATCCAGTCCAGGGCCCGGGACTCGCCGATGAGGCGCGGCAACCGGGCGGTGCCCCCGTCGATGAGGGGCACGCCGAAGCGTCGGCAAAACACCCCGAACACCGCGTCCTCCGCGGCCACCCGGAGGTCAGCCCAGGCCGCGAGCTCAAGCCCGCCGGCCACCGCGTGGCCCTCCACCGCCGCGATCACCGGCTTGTGCAGTGACATGCGACTGGGTCCCATCGGCCCCGGCCCTTCGTCGGCAATGCGATTGCCGTCGCCCTCGGCGAACGCGATGAGATCGGCCCCCGCGCAGAAGGTCTCGCCCGCGCCGGTGAGCACGGCCACCTTTTGGCCCTCGTCCTCGTCAAACGCGGCGAACGCCGCGTGCAACCCCGCGGCGGTCTCGCGGTCCACCGCGTTTTTGCGCGCGGGGCGGTCGATGACCACGCAGGTCACCGCGCCATGTCGTTCGATGAGGACGGAAGAACTGCTCACAGGTGTTTGACGAACATCCGCCCCGCGCCGGGGATGGCTTCCACCACGTGCTTTTTGGCCTGCCCACGCAGCTTTTGGTACGCGCTCTTGAGGGTCTTGTTCTTGGCCCGGGCCGCGCGCTCATCGGTGACCCCGAGCAGCAGGTCGGCGGCCTCGTCGGCGTGGCGGTCGAGAAAGGTCGCGAACGCGGCCGGCTCCCCGCCCCCCTCGACGTGGCGGGTGAACAAAGGCTCCAGCCGCCCCACGAACTCGTCGAGCAGGCTGTCCATCGCCTCCCGGATGATGCCCGGCTTGACCTTGCACACCACTTTGTAGCCGCCTTTGAGCGCCACCCCGGTGAGTCCTTTTTTGCGGTTGACCTCGTCGTCGATGAAGCGCTCGCAGTCGCGAAGAATGGCAGGTCGTTTGCTGCGGTCCTGCAGCAGAAGCTCGGCGAGGGTCTGGCTCACGGTGGTCCTTTCCTGGCGGGCGCGCAGGTTTTTCGCGCGCCGTGGGTTTAGTACCTCCCGGCCCGGACGGAAAGGTGTGTTCAGGTGTAGGCAAGGGATTGTTTTCACTCGTGAATTGGCCCCCCGAGCCAAGGCGCGACAACCGCTGCGCGCCCTTTTCAGACGGCGCGCCGTGTCCTACATGAAGAGGCCAAGGCAGGGTGTTTTTTTGGGTCAGACCAACGACATGAACGACGGCGGGGCGGACAAGCCGCGCGGTCCTGTGGTGCGGAAAAAGCAGAGCCCGCGCCGGCTCAAGCCCGGCGTGCTCAAGTGCACCGAGTGCAAAAAGCTGCTCGCGCCCGAGACCACGGCGTGTCCGCACCACCCCGAGGCGAAGTTGGTGTTCGCCGACCCGCTCATCGGCAAAGTCATTTTCCAGACCTACCGCCTCGACAAACAAATCGGGCGCGGGGGCATGGCCGACGTGTACGAGTCGGTGCACATCACCCTGCCCGGCACCTACGCGGTCAAGGTGCTGCACGAAGAAAAGCGCAGCGACGACAAGCAGACCAAACGTTTCTTGCGCGAAGCGGAAATGCAAAGCCAGCTCAAGCACGACAACTGCGCCCGCGTCATCGAGTACGGCACGTGCGAACGCACCGGCGCGGTGTTTGTGGCCATGGAGCACATCAAGGGCCACACCCTCAAAGACGAGCTCAAAGAGGTGGGCGCGTTCGACCCCGAGCGTGCCCTCTACATCACCTGCCAGATCCTCGACGCCCTCACCGCCGCCCATGACCTGCACGTCCTCCACCGCGACCTCAAACCACAGAACGTGATGATCGCCCAGGTCGGCGGGCTCAAAGACCGCGTGCGGGTGCTCGACTTTGGGGGCAAGCGCATCGAGGGACACGAGGACGCCCCCACCCAGACCCCGCTGACCATGCCCGGCACGCTGTTCGGCACCCCCGCGTACATGTCCCCGGAGCAAGCCCGGGGCGAGACCCTCGACGAGCGCAGCGACGTGTACGCCGCCGCGGTGGTGTTGCTGCACTTGTTGCTCGGCCGCTCCCCGTTTCGGGGCAAAGACATTGGCGAGACCCTGGGCAACGTGCTGCACATGGAGCCGCCGCGCCCGAGCCTGCTCACCCAAGACCTCGACCTCGATCCCAAGCTCGAGCTGGTGATGCTCAAGGCCCTCAACAAAGATCCCGAGAAGCGCTTCACCAGCGCCGAAGAGTTCAAGCAGTCGCTGCTCGCCTGCCGCAGCAAAGGCAAGACCGGCAAGCTCTACCGCGACGCGCTGAAGCAACGCTCATGACCCGCGTCGCCCACGCCGCGCCTTGGGCGCTCATCGCCTGCCTGGGCCCCGCCTGCCCCGGCACCACCATCCTCGTTGACGGGGGCGATGCGCGGCCCGACGGCGGGCCGGCCCTCCAAGATGGCGGCACCGGGTCCGACGCCGGCGCGGGGCGCGACGCCGGGGGCCTCGACGACGGGGGCGCGCGGCCCGACGCCGGCCCCCCGGGGACCGACGGGGGCCCCGGCGCCGATGCAGGCCCATTGTGTCCGGCCACCGTCACCGATCCCAGCCTCCAAGTCGCCCTCGACATCGGCGTGGTCGAGGGCACCCCCGACGACGACCGGGTGCGGTTTTTGGGCATTCCTTACGCGGCCCCGCCCACCGGCGCGCGGCGCCTGCGCCCCCCCGCGCCCCCCGCTTGTCTCGACGACGTGCTCGTGGCCGACGACTTCGGTCCCCGCTGCCCCCAGCCCGGCGCGCTCGGGTTCGAGGACGAAGACTGCCTGTACCTCAACGTGTGGACGCCCGCGCTCGACGACGCCGCGCGCCCGGTGCTGTTCTTTGTTCACGGCGGGGCCAACGTGGCCGGGGCGGCCAACGACCAGGCCACCCTGGGCGTGGACCTCTACGACGGGTCCGCCCTCGCCGCCGAACAGGACGTGGTGGTGGTGACCATCAACTACCGGCTCGGGCCGCTCGGCTTTTTCCGGCACCCCGACACCGACGGCACCTGGGGCAGCAACTACGCGTTGCTCGACCAAATCCAAGCCCTGCGGTGGGTGCAAAAACACATCGAAGCGTTCGGGGGGGACAAGGACCGGGTGATGCTGTTCGGCGAGAGCGCCGGGGGCGAAAACACCTGCGCCCTGCTCGCGGCCCCCGGCGCGGCCGGGCTGTTCTCCCGCGCCATCGTGCAGAGCGGGACCTGCTATGCACACCCCGCCGACGACGGAACGCAAAGCTCGGCCGCGGTCGTCGAGGCGCTCGGCTGCGACCAAGCCCCCGACGTGCTCGCCTGTCTCCAGGACGCGGACGTGGTCGACTTTGTCATCAACGCCCAGTTCAGCGAGGACGTGAGCGTGGGTTGGACCGCGTCCTACGGCCCCATCGTCGACGGGCTGAGCCTGCCCCTGCCCCCGCTCGAACAGATCGCGTCCGGGGCCCACAACCAAGTGCCCACCATCGTGGGCACCAACGCCCACGAGACCGAGCTGTTCACCCCCGCGGTGATCAACACCTGCTTCGACTACGCGTTTCAGCTCGGGCTGTCCTACGGCGAAGACGCCGACCTCGTGCTCGCCGAGTACCCCTGCCTGGACTACCTGTTCGCCCGGTGGGCCTTCGTCGACGCCACCACCGATCAGGTCTTCACCTGTCCGGCCCGCCGCGCGCTGCAGGCCCTGTCCACGGGACAAGCCGCGCCGGTGTACCGCTACTACTACGACTACACCCGCCAAGACCCCAATGTGACGTTGTTGCGCGCGTTCCACGCCGGGGAGCTCGCGATCCTGTTCGATACCTACGGCCGCCTTGGCTACTTTCCCCCCAGCGCAGAAGACGAGCTCTCGGATCGCATGGGCGCGCTGTGGGCCTCGTTCGCGGCCGACGGCGTGCCCGACGCCGACGGCCTCCCCGCCTGGCCGCCCTACGATGTGTCCGCCCACGACGCCTACGTCCTCGACACCACCATCGCCCACCAAGACGACGTCGCCGACGGCCACTGCGTCTTCTGGGACGGCCTCGGCCTTTAGGGGTTTTGGCCCCCGACGAACCCGGCCACAAAACGAACACGGCGACGAAACCGGAGGGTCTCGTCGCCGTGACATCCTTGCGGACGGGCCGAATCAGCGGTCGATGACGGTGTAGCTCACCGACGAGTCGTTGCCGAGCGCGGCCCAGAAGTCGTTGAACACGTCGGGGGGCATGGTCTGGCAACCCGCGGATCCAGTGTCATTGTAGCCGCCGCGATGGAACAGGATCGAGGTCCCCGCCCCGGTGCGGTCGAGGGTGTCGCCCCGGCCATCGCCGTCGGTGTCGCGCATCACCGCGGTGGTGTTGGCCGGCCGCAGGATGTTGCCGTAGCGCGACGACGACGACTTGTTGAAGGTGTAGGTGCCTTCGGCCAAGGTCGCGAGGTCACGGCGGCCGTCGCCGTTGACGTCGTTGCCGTAGCGGCCTTGGTAACGCGAGATGGACTCCATGTTCGCGGGGAACTCGCGCACGTGGGGGTTGCCCGCCTCGTCGCGCCAAATCACCGCCATGGTGTCGTCGTAGCTGTTGTTGTTGTGGTCCTCGTTGCGGATGCCGACGAGCGAACGCTGCCCGGGACCGTCGTTGACCGTGCCCCCGCGCGACTCGATGAGCTGGCGGTAGTGGTTGTATTTTTCCTCGGTGGACATGTTGACCGTGTCCTGCGGGGCCGCAGCCCGGCCCGCGGGCGCGGGGTCTTCGAGTTGGCCCGTCGACGGCGCGCCGTGGCTGTCGCGCAGCACGTCGGAGGCGGCGGCGAAGATGCGATCGCGGTCCGCTTTGCCGTTGTACCCGCCGTTGATGCGCCGGGTGATGCCGTCGAAGTTGCCTTGGTCGGCCAGGCTGTTGAGGCCGCGGCTGTTCCAGTACCAGGCCGCGACGCGGGAGGCGTTCTCGGGACGGGCGGCGAGCTCGGGGTTGTTGACCAAGTCGAGGCCGAGGGCGCGCCCTGCAGCTTCATAGTTGGCGCGCCCGGTGAGCTGAATGTAGCCGCGACCCTTGAAGCGGCGGCCGTCGCCCGGCTGGGTGTTGCCGAGGTCGCGGCGCCCCTCGTAGGCGGCCCCCGAGGCGATTTCCTCGTTGTACCGGAAGCCGCCCGACTCGTGCATCATCTGCGCGATGAACGCGGACTTGCGCTGCGGGGTGTTGATGTTGGCCTCGGCCATGGCCACGTTGAGGTGCGGGGCGACCTCGCGGGCTTTTTCGGCCGAGATGTTGTGGCCCGAGCGCCGGCCGATCTCTTGGATCTGGTCGGGGGTGACGTCGCCGGTGCCCGGGGTCCAGTTGGTGGTGTCCACCGGGGCGGCGCGGCGCAGGCCCACCGGCGAGCGGTTGGGCATCGACGACGGGGCGGTGCCCGGCTCGGGGATGGTGACGTTGTCCCCGGGGTAGATGAGGTCGGGGTTTTTGATTTGGGGGTTGGCGGCGATGAGGTCGCTCAGGGGCACGCCGCTGCGGGCGGCGATGGCGCTGAGGGTGTCGCCGCGCTTGACGGTGTAGTTCTGCGGGCCGGGGGCGCGGTTGTCGACGTTGCCCGGGGGCGCGGACATCGCTTGGCCCATCTGTTTGAGCTCGTTGAGCAGCTCGCCGCCCCCTTGGCGGTCCATGGCCACGAGCAGGTCGGACAGCGCGTTGAGCGAGTCCTTGTCGAGGTGCTGCTCGGGCGAGAAGCCGAGCGCGCCGCGAATCGCGGCCAGCGCCTTGTCGCGCTCGCCGGGGGTGGCCGCGGCCTCGCCCCCGAGCCCCAGCGAACCGAGCGCGGCCCGGAGGTTGGCTTCGGGGGTCTCACCGCCAAACCCGGAGAGCAGGCTCGAGCCGGTCACGCCGTCGCCCAGGCCTTCGATGTGATTGCGCATCAGCATCTCTTGGGTCTGGGTCCGGCCCCGGCCCGCCTCGGACGAGACCCGGCGGCCTGCTTCCTGGGTCGAGGTGAGCCCGGGGTTGCCGGTGTCGACCACCGCCGGGTTCACCTGCTGCAGATCTTGGGTCTGTTGCGTGTCCTGGATCTGGGTGGTGCGGGTGGGGGTGATCGTCGGCGTGGTGCGATTGTTGACGGTCATGGTGTCCTTCAAGCGGTTCTCGGGGCGTACTCAGGCATTATCGGGGAAACGGTCACACCGTGCGCTGTGACGGAGGTCGGATTGGATCACATCGGTCATCCGACCTGTGTGGCCAGGTAGGCGATGGCGCACCCTGTAGTGAAAAGACCTACATCAACCGATGAGTTCGTCGTCGTCGTCGGTCGCGTCCGCGTCCAGCACCGTGGCCACCTTGGCCAGCAGGCCCGAGGGGGTGAACGGCTTTTGGATGAACCCGGCCAAGCCCCGGCCGGCCAAACGCGAGGTCGACTCGTCTTCGGAAAAGCCGGAGGTGAGCACGACCTTGAGGTCGGGCCGGATCTGCCGCAGCTGCTGGAAGGTCTCCGCCCCCGACAGCCCGGGCATCGACAGGTCGAGCAACACAATGTCGATGTCGGCCGCGTGCTCGCGCGCGATCTCGACCGCGCGCAGACCATCCTCGGCCACCGCGACCTGGTACCCGGCCCGGGACAGCACCCGCTCGGCCAAGCGGCGCACCATGTCCACGTCGTCGACCACCAAAACCCGACCTTTGGCCTTGTCCACCGCGGCGTCGGGCTCGGTCCACTCCGCGCCCTCGATCGCGGGCAGCAGCACCTTGAACACCGTGCCGCGCCCCAGCTCGCTGTACACCCGGACGCCGCCCCCGTGCGCCCGCACAATGCCCATGGTCGAGGCCAGGCCCAGACCGTGGCCGGTCTCCTTGGTGGTGAAAAACGGGTCAAAGATGTGCTGCAGCGTCTCCTTGGCCATGCCGCTGCCGGTGTCCGCGACCTCGATGTACACGTACGTGCCCGGGGCGAGCCCGGCGGGCTGCACCGACGACAGGTCCTCGGAGTGGGTGGTGGCCAGGCCGGTGGTCACCGTGACCGAGCCCGGCCGCTCCTCGGCGATGGCCTCGGCCGCGTTGCTCACCAAGTTCAAGATGATCTGCCGCAGCTGGGCCGCGTCGGCCTCGACCGGGGGCAGCTCGGGGGCGCTGTCCACGCGCAGGTTGACGTGGCGGGGCACCATCGAGCGCAGCAACATGGCCAGCTCTTGCACCACCGACGACAAGTCGATCGACCCGATCTCGAACCGCCCCCGCCCGGAGTAGGCGAGCATCTGCCGGGCGAGGTCGCTGGCCTGCTCGGCCGCGAGCACCACGTCCTCGAGACATTCGTGCACCGGCCCCGCCGCGGTCACCTGCGACATCGCGAGGTGGGCGTTGCCGAGAATGGCCACCAGGAGGTTGTTGAAGTCGTGGGCCACGCCCCCGGCGAGCAAGCCGAGGCTCTCCAGTCGTTGGCTCTCGAGCATGCGCGCCTGGGCCGCGCGCTCTTCGCGCTCGCGGTCTTTGCGGGCGGAGATGTCGACGATGGACCCCAGCACCCACATCTTGTCTTGGTCGCGAAAGGGGTTGAGCCCGACCTCGACGGGGAACAACGTGCCGTCCGCGCGCCGGGCCATCAGGTCACGGCCGGTGCCCATCGCGCGCCGGGTGGGGTCTTGGAGAAAGTTCGCCCGGTGGGCGGCGTGGCCCCCCTGGAGCTCGTCGGGCAACAGCCGGTCCACCGGGGTGCCGGCCAGGCCCGCGGGGGGCGCGCCGAACATCTCGGTGGCTTGGCGATTGGCGAACGCGATCTCGCCTTTCTCGTCGACGAGAATCATGCCCGACGGGCTGGCCTCCAAAATGATGCGGGTGCTCTCGTCGACAACTGGCGGGTTGCTCACTGCGGTGGTCCCTTTCCCCCGCGTCCAGCCTCCCACTTTTTTCCAGGATTGAAAAGCTGGGACCACGGGCGGGGCCGCGGCCCGCGGTAGTCCCGGAAACCGGAGTTGAGCGCCCACCCAATGTCAATGAATAGAGCAGCCGGGGGGCGCTACCCTTCGCCCCGCTCTTCTTTCATGCGCTTGAAGTACTGGGCCTGCGAGATGTCCTCGACCGCCTCTTCTTCCTTGATCATCAGCTCGCGCTTGACCTCTTGCTGCCACTTTTCTTTGTGCTTCTCGAGGGCCTTGAACTCTTGGGTGGCCTTGAGCATCGCCTGCTTGGCCTCCTCGACGTACTCCTCGTGCTCCTGCACCACCTCGGCTTGCCGCTGAATCTCCACCATGTACGCCTGCTCTTCGTGCTTCATGCGCTCGATGTGCCGGTCGTTGGCGGTGACCTCGTTGATCTTGAGCTCCCCGCTGCGGAGCTTCTCGGCGTACTCGGCTTTGCGATCCTTGCGGGCCTGCTCCATGTCCCGCAAATGCTGCTTCATCTCCTCGAGCTTCTTTTGCTCGATGGCGAGGTCGCGCTGCTTTTCGGCGTAAAAGTCTTCCGCCGCCTTCTTCTCTTTTTCCCGGATGTTGAAAAGCACCTGCAGCCGGTAGTTGGGCTTTTTGGCCACGACGGTCCTTCCCCGGAGCGGTCACCGCCCCATCATCCTTCACATCATTCAGCGTCGGCGAACATCTCGACCATGGCTTGCACGGTCTCCTCCATCGACGACTCCTCTTCGAGACCTTGCTTGAGGAAGTTCTCGATCTCCTCGATCTTGTCGATGGCGTAATCGACCTCGGGATCGGTCCCGTACTGGTAGGCCCCGAGCAAGATGAGGTCGCGGTTCTTTTCGTAGGCGGCGAGAGTCCGCCGAAGCTGGGCCGCGGCTTTTTTGTGCTCGGCGCTGGCCACGCCGTTCATGACCCGGGACAGGCTCGGGAGCACGTCGATGGCGGGCCAATGGTTGCGCGCGCCGAGGGCACGGTTGAGGATCACGTGCCCGTCGAGAATACCGCGCACCTCGTCGGCGATGGGCTCTTCCATGTCCCCGCCCTGCACCAGAATCGTGTACAGCGCGGTGATCGATCCCTTGTCATTGTTGCCGGTGCGCTCCATCAGCCGTGGAATCTGCGCGAACACGCTCGGCGGATACCCTTGCCGCGCCGGCGGCTCCCCGAGCGCGAGCCCGATTTCACGCTGGGCGCGGGCAAAACGCGTCGAGCTGTCCATCATGAACAACACGTCCTTGCCCTCGTCGCGAAACCACTCCGCCACCGCGGTGGCGACAAAGCAGCACTTGAGGCGCACCAAGCTCGGGGTGTTGGACGTGGCGCACACCACCACGCTGCGGCGAAGGCCCTCTTCCCCGAGGGACTCGTGAATGAACTCGAGGACCTCGCGACCACGCTCGCCCACCAGACAGACGACCACGACCTCGGCCGAACACTGGCGCGCGATCTGTCCCATCAGGGTCGACTTGCCGACCCCGGAGCCGGCGAACAGACCCACGCGCTGTCCGCGCCCGACGGTGAGCAGCCCGTCCCAGGCGCGGATGCCGAACGAGATCGTGCGGTCCACCGGCTGGCGGGTGTAGGGATCGGGACACTCCCGCTCGACGTCCCAGGGCTGCAAGCCTTCGATCTCCTCGAGGGGGGTGAGCCCGTCGATGGGGTCGCCGGTGCCGTTGAGGGTCCGGCCCAAAAGCCCGTACCCGCACTGGATCTGGAAGGGCTTGCCGGTGGGGATGACCTCGCTGTCGGGCCCGATGCCGCGCGCTTCGCCCAGCGGCATCAAGAACACCGCCCCGTCCTTGAACCCCACGACCTCGGTGCGCAGGGGGGGCTCGTCGTTCTTGGCGTCGGTGACCCAGCACATCTCGCCCACCCGCACCCCGGGCACCGCGGCCTTGATGATCAGCCCGGTCACCTCGGTGACGCGGCCCCGCACCCGAAAGGGGACCGCCTCGCGGACCTCGCGCACCGCGCTCTCCAGGTCGATGACCGACCCTTTCGGCAATGCTCCTGGATGGACCAACAGGTTGTCTTCGAGGGCAGAACTGACCATGACTTCCTCGCTCAACCCCCGAGTTTGCGCAGCTCCTGGTTGGCGTCCGCCTTCTTCGCCGGCACCGTGCCAAAGCTGCGGTATTTCCGGAACGCGGCCTTGGCGTCCTCGGGCTTTCCGTCGTTGAGCGCACACTTGCCCCGGAACCAATAGACCTCGTACTTGAGCGCGGGGTCGGCCTTGCCCGCCTGGCGCGCGAGGCTCTCCGCCTTTTTGCACTTGCCCCCAATGAAACTGCGCGTGGCTTCGAACAGCAGCTCTTTGCCCTTGGCCGGGTCGGGCTTGTCGGGCACCGGCGCGGGCAGGCGCTCACCGGGACGGTCGGGGGGCGGGGTCTTCTTGGTCTTCGACGTGGTCTTGGTGTTGCGTTGGCTCTTCTGGCGCTTGGCCCGCACCGCCTTTTGGCGGTTGCGCCGGTTGGTCTCCGCCCGCACCGGGTCCGGGTCGGGCTCGGTCACCGCCTCGGGCTCGGGGGGGGCTTCGGGTTCGGCCGGGGGGTCGTCCACCGCCACCGGGTCGGTGTCCTCGGGGGTCTGCTGGGCTTTCTCCAGCTCGTCGATGCGCTGGGCGATGTCCGCCCCCTCGTTGGAGCGGAACGCGCGCATGTCCCCGAGGGCCTGCCGGGCGGCGTCGACGTCTTTGTCGTCGAGGGCTTGGTGGGCCCGCTTTTTGGCCGCCTCAAACCCCGCGGTCTCAGCCTCGAGGATGAGCGCGGGCATCGCCACCCCGTAGTCGGGGTCGTCCTTCGATGCATTGGCTTTGTTGATCGCGTCGGTGAACTTCCCTTGCCCGATGAGCTGTTTGACCTCTTCCACGACGTTGCGCGGCGCCTCCGGCGGGGGATCGGTCGCGACCGGGTCATCCGCCGCCACCGGGGTCTCGTCGCCTTCGCCCTCGGGCCCGGACATCAGCAACACCACGATGACCCCGACGAGCAGGAGGATGATCAACCCCGCGCCCATCAACAGGACGCTGTTCTTGCTGTCGCCGGCGGGGGCGAAGGAGCCGCCCCGCGACACCGTGCCCACGTCGTCGTTGAAGTCGCCGGCCAGGTCCGCCTTGCGCGCGCGCTCGACCTCCGCGGGAGAGAGGGTGAAGCTCTCGCCCGCGGGCACAAAACGCAGCTGCACCCGGCCGAGCTCGACGATGTCGCCGGACTGCAGCACCGCCTCGTTGACCTCGACGCCGTTGAGCAAGATGCCGTTGGCGCTCTGCAGATCGACGATGCGGCACATGTCCCCGTCGCGGAACACCTTGGCGTGCGACCTCGACACCGAGCGGTGCTCGATGACCATCTCGTTGTCTTCGACGCGGCCGATGACCATCTCGGGCCGGCTGATCGGGAACACCGACCCGGCGAACACCGTGGTCAGGGCCACAAACCGTGGGCCGGTCTCGGGCTTGGTCGTGGCCGCGGGCGAGGGCGGCATCGCCTCGGTCTCGTCGTCGTCGTCGGAGCCCTTGGCGGGGATGCCCGCGGACGTGGTGGGGCCGGACTGGCCGGCTTGGTTGTTGGCCCCGGGCACCCGCATGGGCTGGGTCTGCGCCGCCCCGGTGAACGCGCCGCCCACTTCGATCGCCGGCCGCACCGCGGCCGCGGCGTCGGGACGCGCCATCGCCGCGCGCACCCCGTCGCTGTCGGGGTTTTCGGCGGTGGCCGCCTCGGCGGCCAACGGCGGCGGGGCGGGGTCTTGGGAGGGAACCGGGGCGCGCTCGGTCTCCTCGCCCGCGGGGTCGGGGATGGGGTCGCCGAGGGCGGTGATCGGGGCCGGCGCGCCTTTGGGGGCGGAGGTGTTCTTGCCGGTCTTCTCCTCGGTGAACGCGGGGGGCGGGGCCTGGGCGGTGAACGACAGCGGCGCCTGGTCTTGCACCGTGGCCCCGTCGTCGAGCGCCACCGGGGACTCCCAGCGTTGGGTATCGCCCGCGAACTCGTCGTAGTCGTCGCCGGCGGGCTCCCCGCCGAGCTGGGTGGTGTCTTGCGGCACCTCGAACCCGGCGTGCTGGCCGTCGGCTTGGAGGGCGAGGTGGTAGTCACCGATTTCGATGAGGTCGCCTTCTTTGACCTCGACCCGGCCTTTGATCTTGTCGCCGTTGAGCTTGATGCCGTTGTAGCTCTCGAGGTCTTCGATCAGCACAGTGCCATTGTTGCGCAGCAGCTTGGCGTGATGCCGCGACACGTTCCGCTCGGTGAGCCGGATGGTGTTGCCCTCTTTGCGACCGATGGTGATCTCATCGCGGGTCATGGGCACGACAATGGTCTTGCCGGCATCGTCTTCGATCAGGAGCTTCCACATCGACAACGTTCGACTCTCCGCCTGGGGCCCCGCCCCTAATTCGCCATCATAGGCGCAAACGACCGGCCGGCGCCAACTGTGGGACGGCCGAGATCGTTGCCTCTGCGATCGGGCAACTGCTTAGAATTTATCCGGATTTTGCACAACCTGAAGCGCCCGGATCACCTGCACGTCGGTGCGCAGAATGTCAGGGCCGGGCTCGAGGGCGGGACCGGCGCGCACGAGCACGTCGGGATCGATCCCGGTGTCGTTGATGCTGCGACCGCTGGGGGTGAAATACCGGGCCACGGTGAGCTTCAGACCCGAGCCGTCGTCGAGCCCGAACAAGGTCTGCACCGAACCTTTGCCGTAGGTCTTGGTGCCCACAAGCTTGGCCCGCTTCTGGTCCTGCAGCGCCCCGGCCACGATCTCGCTCGCCGACGCGGTCCCCTCGTTGACCAACACCGCGATGGGGTAGTCGCCCTCGGTGCCGCGGGGGTGGGCTCTGTCGACCTCGTTGTTGTCGGGGTTGCGGCCCTTGGTGGTGACGATGACGCCCTCCTTGAGGAACCGGTCCGCGACCTTGATGCCCTCGTCGAACAAGCCGCCGGGGTTGTCGCGCAGGTCGAGAATGAGCCCTTTGAGTTTGCGGTGGGGGGTCTGTTTGCCCGCGCGGCGAAGGTCGCGCAGCGCCTCGCCGAGCTCATGATCGGTGCGCTCTTGAAACGCGCGGATGTGCACGTAGCCCACGCCCTCTTTGTCCAACAACCGGTGGGCCACGCTGCCCACCCGCACGTGTCGTCGGATCAAGGGGATGTCGCGGGCGCGTTTCCAACCCGGGCGGCGGATGCCGAGCACGACCTTGGTCCCGGGCACGCCCCGCATGCGCTTGACCACCTCCTGCAGGTGAAAGCCGGTGGTGTCCTCCCCGTCGACGGACACGATGCGATCCCCGGCCTTGATGCCCGCGCGATCGGCGGGACCGTCGGGGGTGGCGTTGTCGATGCGGATGCCGACCTGATCGTCCTCGGTGACCTCGATGCCGAGCCCCCCGAACTCGCCCGCGGTGTCCTCTTTGAGCTTCTGGTACTGCTCGGGCCGCATAAATGTGGTGTGCGGGTCGAGGTCGCTGAGCATGCCGCTGATCGCGTCGTACACCAGCTCGTCCTCTTGGATGCCGTCGACGTAGTTCGACTGGACGTAGGCGAGCACCTGGCCGAACACCCGGAGCTTTTTGTAGGTCGCGTCGACCATGCCCGCCCGCGCCTCGGACAACCCCGCGCCACACAACACCCCGGTGACGAACACCGTCACCAACACCGTGCCCCGCGGCACCCTCGTCCATCGCCTCATGCGACCTCCTGGCCCGACCATACTGCGCCTTCGGCGCCGGGGGCGCGCCGCCGAGACACGTGCCGCTTTGTGCGGACGCGGCCTCCCCCGCGCGGTAAAAACCCGCATGACCGATGTACGTGACCTCGTCAAAACCGCCCGCGCGTTCGCCGCCGAAGACCCCGACCCCGAGATGCGCGCGGCCCTCGGCGCCCTCGTGGACAAGGTCGAGGCCGGCGACGACGACGCCGCGGGCGCGTTGCGCGAACGGTTCTCGGGCCCGCTCGCCTTCGGCACCGCCGGGTTGCGCGGCGAGGTCGGACCGGGCGAATCCCGCATGAACCGCGTGACCGTCGCGCGCGCCTGCCACGGTCTCGGCCTCGCGCTGCTCGAGACCTTCGGCGACACCGCCCGCGAACAAGGCGTGGCCGTCGGGTTTGACGCGCGGAGGATGAGCCGGCGGTTCGCCGAGGACACGGCGGAGATTTTGTGCGGCCTCGGCATCCGGGTGCACATCTTCGACGGCATCGTGCCCACCCCGCACCTCGCCTACACCGTGGGCCACCTCGGGTGCGTGGCCGGGGTGATGGTCACCGCCAGCCACAACCCCCCGCGCGACAATGGGTACAAGGTGTACTGGCAAAACGGCGCGCAGATCGTGCCCCCCGTCGACGGGCTCATCGCCGGCCACATCGCGCAGGCCCCGCCGGTGCCGGACATGCCCCGCGCCCTGCGCGCCGACGCCGAGCGCGCGGGCCTGCTCTGTCCCGTCGCCCCCGCGGTGATCGACACCTATTTCGCCGCCGTGCGCGCGGCCTCCACGTCGACGACCGCGGACCGGACCGCGCTGCGCATCGTCACCACCCCGATGCACGGGACCGGGCACTTGCCGGTGTTCCGCGCGCTGCGGGCCCAAGGCTTCGTCGGCATCACCGCGGTGCCGAGCCAGGCCGAACCCGACGGCGCGTTCCCCACGGTGGCCTTCCCCAACCCCGAAGAGCCCGGGGCGATGGACCGCGCGTTCGCCCTCGCCGAGGAGGTGGGGGCGCACTGCGTGCTCGCCAACGACCCCGACACCGACCGGTTGGCGGTGGGGGTCAAAGACCGCGCGGGACAACGCTGGGTGCGGCTCACCGGCAACCAGGTCGGGGTCTTGCTCGGGGCCCACCTGCTGGCGCACTTCTCGGGGGACAAGCCGCTCTTGTGCACCACCTTGGTGAGTTCGAGCATGTTGGGGCGCATCGCGAAGAGCCAGGGCGCGCTCTTTGCAGAGACATTGACAGGGTTCAAGTGGATCGCGAACACCGCGATGGACATGGAGGAGCGCGAAGGGGCTTCGTTCGTGTTTGGCTATGAAGAGGCATTGGGGTACGCCTGCGGCCCGCTGGTGCGGGACAAGGACGGGGTGTCGGCCACGGTGCGCATGGCCGAGCTGCTCGCGGACCTCTTGGCCCAAGGGGTCACGGTATGGGACCGGCTCGACGAGCTCGCCCTCGCCCACGGCCTGAGCGAAGACGCGTCGTGGTCGGTGAAGCGACCCGGGGCGTCGGGCCAAGCCGAGCTGCAAGCGCTGATGGCGCGTTTTCGGCAGACGCCCCCGTCGAGCATCGCGGGGGAAAAAGTGGTCCGGACCCGCGACCTCTTGGCCGGCACCGACACCGCGGGGGCGGGGGGCCAGAGCGCGATGAGCGGTGCCGACGTGCTCACGTTCTGGACCGACCGCGACTTGCGGCTCACGGTGCGACCGAGCGGGACCGAACCCAAGGTGAAGTTTTACCTCGACGCGGCCACCACCGTGGACCGCGCGGAGGCCCTCGACGAGGCGCGGGCGGGCCTGCTCGCCCGCATCGAAAAGGCCCGCGCCGAGCTCAACGCGCTGGTGGGCTAAGGGGTCCGCCCCCCCGGGGCGCCCCCGGCTTGTTCCGCCCGCTGGAGCGCGGCGGCGATGGCCTCGTCGACGGTGGCGAACACCTGCCGGTCATGGGCGGTCAGCCAACTGATCGCGGTGAGCGCCAACCGCACCGGCCGCGAGCGCACCGCGATGAACTCGCCCACCGTGCCGTCCCGGGCGGAGAAGTGCGCGGCCAGCGCTTGCTGGTGTTCGGCCGCGAGGCGGCGCATCACCGCGTCGGGGCGCTCGTCGAGGGCGGTGGCGTCCATGACCACAAACAGCGCGTCGAGGTCGTGGACCCCCTGCTCCATCTCGTCGAAGAACGCGCGCAGGCCGGGCTCGTCGAGCCGCGCCGGCAGGCGCACCACCACCACCGGGGCCCGGGACCAGTCGATGTCAAACCGGTTCATGGGCCGGAGCCTACCGCGAACGCGGCGGGCGCTACCTGACCTTCTTTTTGGTCTTCTTTTTGGCGGCCTTCTTGGTCGCCTTCTTCTTGGTGGCGGGCTTTTTCTTGGTCGTGGCCTTCGCCTTCTTTTTGGTCGTCTTGGCCTTGGACGCCGCCTTCTTCTTCGCGGTCTTTTTCTTCGGCGCGGGCTCCTCCGCGACGTCGTCCTGCTCGTCGGAGATCGCTTCGCCCTCGTCGGTGTCGATGATCGGCGCGCGCTTCACGATGCGCCCCTGGGGGGACACTTCGCTGGGCCGAATCAAGCGCTCGTCGTCGAGAAACTTGCTGCGCAACACGTTGGTGGCCTGGCGCCGGTCCATGGGGTTTTGTTGGCTCATGTGGTCAGGGACCCGGAACACCGGCTCTTTGCCCAGCGGCCACAAGAACGACGCGGCCGGACGCTCGGACAGCGGCGGGGGGAGCGCGCGCTCGATGACGCGCACGTCGCGGGCCCCGGCCACTTGCGCGAGCTGGGCGGCGTGGTCCTCGGCGGCGAGGCGCAGGGAGTTGAGCCGGTTGGCGTAGGGCTCGAGCACGTGGAACTCGAGGGTGATGGTCTGGCCGTCGCGGAACTGCCAGAGCCCGATGACGCGGCCGTCCTCGACGATGACCGACGCGGAGTTGCCCGCGGGATCGTAAATCCACGGCGCAAACTGCGGCTCGACCACCCGGGTGCGGTCCCGCCACCCGAGGGGGAACGCGTCCCACAAGGGCAAGAACAAGATGCGGCCCGGCTCGGGGTGGGTCTTGCGCATCAGGTCCACGGTCTCGCGCAAGGCGATGAGCCCCTCGCCGAGTCCGTCGACGGGGAAGGCCACGACCTCGCGCCCGAGCTGTTCGATCAGGCGGCGCACTTCGGACGCGGCGAACCCCGTCCACCACGCGATGTCCTCGAGCCGACCGGGCCCATAGGTGCGGAGGTAGCGGCGCACCACCTCGAGGCGGGCGGGCCCGGGGTTTTCGGTGGTGAGCTGCACGCCCTCGAGCCACTTGTCGACGAGCGCGAAGTTGTACTGGTTGCCCTTCCAGCCTTTGGACGTGGTGCGCACGAGCACGCCCAGGTCGCAGAGCTTGCGGAAGATCACCCGCACCACGTCGGGGGACGGGCGCTTTTCGCGGGCGGGCAAGATGATGTCGAGCAGCTCGGCCGGGCTTTGGGCCATGTCGAACTGGGACTCTTTCAAGCGTCGTGCATACACATTGAGGGTGTTCTCGTCGATGCCCGCGGAGCGCAGCTTGGAAAAGCCCGACGAGCTCAGCATCTCGGCGAAGGCGCGGAAGAACAGCGCGAAGTCCTCGGTGGCGACCAGGAACATCGAGGAGCGGAACATGCCCGCGCGCACCAAGGACCGATCGTTGATCAACGCCTCTTCGAGGTCGCCGAGGGCCACCGAGGTGCGGCGCGCCATCAGCGACAGGTAGGCGATGGGGTTGGGCCCGTAGAAGCCGGGCCGCCGCCCGATCGCGTCCACCAGGGTCTCGCCATCGCTGAAGGTGTTGATGGTGGCGTGGTGGAACCGCTGGAGGGTTCTGAGCGGGGTCGCTTCCGGGGTAGATTTGCTCGCCATGTCACTTTGCTCCGGACCTGAGGCGGCCGGGATACCCACAATTGGCCGGTGGCGAAAGCCATATCCGCAGAAACACAGGAAAAATGGCCGCAGAGGGCGGTCGGGCGCGGTTCGGGCGGATCCGATTAAGTACCTGAAAAAGTTCGGGAAATCAGCGTTCTTGGGGACGGTGCGGCAAGCGCGGCCCAGCGCACGAATACCCGCCGAGACGCCTCCGGCGCGCAGCGCGTGTCTTGGCGGTTTGCTTGGCAAACGCGCATCGGATCTCCTGAACGCGCGCCGCGGGGTGGCCGGGCGGGAGCAAGCGCCGTCGGGCGATCGGCCCGCCGACGACCGGGCTGGGCGGTGTAGGATGCGCCCATGTCCAAGCCCCCTTCAGACCCCGAGGCGTTGTCGGACCGGATGGTGACCCCCGAGCGGTCGGTGTTCGGCACCCGGGCGCCGCGGCCCACCGGCGTGGGCCGTCACCTCATCGTGGTGATCGTGCTCAGCGTCATCGCCATCGGGGTGGCGGTGGTGGTGGCGGAGCGGGACGCGTCCTCGGCACCAGAAAACAGTGAATAGCCGCTAGGCGTCGTCTTTGCGCATCAGGTGTACGTCTTCGTCGACGATGGCGAAGCCCTCGCGCTCATACAGCTCCACCGCGGCTTGGCGGCGGCGGTCGGCGGTGACCTCGAAATAGGCGAAGCCGGCCTCGCGCAACGCGTCGAGGCCCGCGCGCACCAACGGGCGGGACAGGCCCTTCTTCTGCACCGACTTGGACAGGCCGACCTCCTCGAGCAGACCGACCTTGGAGCGCCCGCTCGGCTCCCGCATCGACGCCTCGACCTGGGGCGCGCCGGTCACGATGCACAACCCGTGATCGCCGTCGGGGGTCTTGAGGTACAGAAGCCGCGTGCCCGGTCGCGCGATGCGCGCCTGGAGGGTGGGGATGTCGCGCTCGGCGTCGTCGCCGTGGATGCGCACCAGGGCCGCGGCGAGGCGGTCCGCGTCGAGGGTCCCGTCCACCTCAAAGCTCGCCCACGCGGGGAAGTCGAGGAGCTCGACGTCGTGGGCCTCGCGCCGGAGCCGAACGTCGCGGTACCGCTCCACAAACCCCGCGGCCTGAAAAAATGCCACTGCATCGGTGTCGCTGGCCCGGCAGGTGGTGAGCAGCCGCTTGTCCCGGGGGGCGGCGTCGAGGAGCGCCCCCGCCACCGCGGGGTGGTCCGCGTCGGCGGCCACCGCGAGCAGAAGGGAGGTGCGCTTGGTGCCCACGAACGACACCAGCATCGCGCCGTCGACGCCCGCGGGGCCGGTGTGCACGCGCCAAGCGTGGCCCTTCTCGGCGTCGGGGTGCTGGAACCGGGCCTCGAGCTCGAGCTCGGTCAACGCGGGCACGGCGGCGTCGTGGTCCGCGCGATCTCGCAGCAAGGCCAGCACCGCGGCCCGGTGGTGCTCGTGTTGGTAGGTCGCGACCCCCGTCCCCATGGCCCGGGTCTATCACGTTCGTGATGCGGGCTTCATCGCTGTCGCCAAATCTTCGCCCCTCAACGCAAGGCTTGGTCCGGCGGGCCGATGAGATCGATCAGGTCTTGCCGCGCGCGGTCCTCGTACGGCGAGGACAACCCCTTGACCAACAGGCCGTGCGCGTAGTCGAGCAGACGCCCGTCCTCCAGCGCGTGCTCGATGTCCGCGGGGGTCCCCCGCCCGGCCTTGAGGTCGGGTTTGAGAAAGCGGAACCCGCAGCCGGACTTGAGCTCGTCGTACACCTGGGCGACCTCGGTGTTGGTGCGGTCCAGGGCCCGTACGCGGCGGAGCACGAGGGCGGCGCGCCGGTATCCCGCCGGCGACCCGTGGGCGAGCTTGAGCCCGAGGGCGGCCAGGGTCTCGGCCTCGTCGCGGTCGAGCTGGGCCTTGATCGCGCGGGGCGCGGCGAAGAACCGGGGCAGAAGGTCGGGGTATTTGGCCTGCACCGCGTTGGTCAGCGGGGCGAGCAACATGCGCGCGGCGTGCGCGGACTCGGGGCGCATGCCCACCTCGCGCATGTGCAGGTGGCGCACAAAACACGACAACCACAGCGGCGCGCGCGCGGACAGCGAGGGGGCGAAGGGGGCGGGGTTGCCGGAGACCGCGAGCACGGCGTCGCCGAAGGTCTTCTTGTCGAAGGGGTTCTCGCCGATGAGAAGCTCCATCGCGACGGTGGCGAGCGAGAACAGGTCGGTCTTGGGGCCGATCTTCTCGCCCATCGCTTGCTCCGGGCTGAAGTACTCGGCCGCGCCGAGGCGCGCGCCGTGCACGCTCTCGTAGGGGTCGATGGTGCTCTTGGCCACCGAGAAGTCCCCGAGTTTGACCTCGCCCTGATGCGTGACCATCAGGTTGGAGGGCTTGAGCGCGCGGTGAAACACCCCGCGGCGGTGGGCCACGTCGAGGGCGGCGAGGATGCGGTCGAGCACCAGACACACGATGGGCGAGGGCACGGGGCCGAGGTCGGCGAGCACGTCGGCGAGGTTGCCTTTGACCAGCTCGAACGCGACGTAATACGAGCCCCGTCGACGACCAAAGCGCCGGACCCGCACGATGTTGGGGTGGTTGAGCACCGCCTGGGCGCGGATTTCGCGGCGGAAGCGCAGCTTGAACTTCTCCTGCGCGGCCAACGCGGGGTCGAGGACCTTGAGCGCGACGTAGTCGACCTCCCCCGGCCAGCGCGCGAGGTACACCGAGGCGTTCTTGCCTTTGCCGATGAGGCGCTCGATTTCGTACTCGTTCTTTTCGACCACCGTGGGAATGGCATTGCGTGGCTCTTGGGTGTTCCACACCACCTGGGTGAGCTCGCGGTTAAAAATGCCCGTGACTTCGGTCCGCTCTTCCCAATTGCGGGTGCCGCGTTCGATGGTGAGCGCGGCGGGGTCGGGGGGGCGGTCGGCGGGGTCGAGGCGCGACGGCGCGGGGGGCATGCGCTCGGTGTCGGAGGGGCCGGCCCGACCGGGGGCGGGGAGCGCGCCGCGGTCTTCGTGGGCGGGCGCGGTGCGGGCGGTGTCGCTCGTCGTCGAGACGGACACCGCGGGCATGATGTCGATGTGCAGGTCCGGATCCGGCAGCGGGACGGGGCCGTCGGTGTCGGTGGGGGGGCCGTCGTCGTCGTCGTCCACCTCATCGAACACGAAGCTGTCGGAATCGAGCAGCTCATAGTCCTCGGTGGGCGGGGGGTCGTCCGCGGCTTTGGCCGGCAGCGGCACCGGGCCGTCGGCCACGCTCTTGGACGGGAGCGCCACCTTCTCGTCGGGGGGCAACGCGGCCGGGCCGGGGTCGTTTTTGGGGGGCAGCGGCACCGGGCCGTCGGCCACGCTCTTGGACGGGAGCGCCACCTTCTCGTCGGGGGGCAACGCGGCCGGGGACGGCGGCGCGGGGGGACTGGGCAACGGCACCGCGTGGTCGGCGGTGGGCGCGGCCTGCTCCGACGCCGGCGCGGCCGACGCGGGGGGGGCCGACGAGGGCGCGGCGGGCGGGGACGGCAACGGCACCGGACGGTCGGCCACGCTCTTGGCGGGCAACGGCACCGGCGGCTGCGCGCGCCCCACCGGGCCCGATTGCTCGAGGGAGACAAGCGGCGAGCGCGACGTCGGCGCCACCGGGGCGCGAACCTCGCTTTCGCTCACCGAGCCGGTCGACGACGGGGGCGCGCCCTCGGCGGTGAGGCTGGATGGGTCCAGGTACGCGACCTCGCGCGTGGCCGGGGCCTCCTCCATGAAGTCTTCGGCATCCTCCTCGTCGGGGGCGGGGGGACCTTCGAACACCTCTCCGTCCTCGACCTTGTGCATGATCTCGTCGAAATCGGGGACCGACGCGAACACCGGGCGCGCGGAGACCGAGGTCTGTTCGTCGTCGGGGGTGCGCAGGTCTTCGCCGAACAGCTCCCGCAACTTCAGGGGCAACAGCCCCACCACCTCGGTGCGGGGCATGGTCAGGACCGACCGTTCGGTGACCCCGGGGGGCAACCGCAACAAGGCCTGGGCGGTGGGGTAGACCACCACCAACGACGAGCCCGCGGCCGCGTCGAGAAACCCTGCGGTCTCCTTCGGCGTGGCCGCGTGGAATGTGGCTGCATCCGCCACCACCACCGCCGCCGCCGCGCGTTCGAGCGCGTCGATCGCGGCCCGGATGGTGGGCACGGGCACCAGCGGGACCCCGCGGTCACGACACGCCGGGCGCGCGCTCTCGATGGTGACGAAGCTGTCCGAGACCACGACCACCCCGCCGGTCACGGACCCTTCGCTGCTGTTGGAAAAAGTGGGGGCGGCCACGGCCTAAAAATACAATAGAAGGCCCAGCGCGTGCCGCTGTCCCAGAAAACGACGCGCCACCGGGTCGAAGAAAAACTGCGATGTCTCGTACAGATGCAACCCGTCGATCAGGGTGACCTCGAAGGTCGGCTGCGGGCTCCGTCCCCGCTCGGAGGCGGCCCCGATGATGAACAGCCGCCGGTCGGGCACGTGGGCCCCGCGCCCGTCGAGCGGACCGAGCTTGGTGTCGAATTCAAAGCCACCGCGCAGGCCGAGCCCCCCCGAGACCATCAAGAACGGAAAGGGCTGCGCGAGGAGCGCGACCGCGCCGCGCAGCTCGAGGTCGGTGCGCAGGGCGGTGTCGGTCGACCAGAAACCTTCCGCCCCCCCCTGCCCGAGCACCGCGAGCTGGTCGGTGACGTGGAAGGCTTGGGTCAGGCTCATCAGCGGGGTGCCGGTGAGCGACCACGCGCTGTCGTCGAGGGTGCGGGCAAAGTACAGGTCTTCGAACCCGAAGGTGAGGACCGTCTGCGCCCGGTCGAGCCCGGGGACGTCGACCGAGAACAGGTAGGGCGGCGTCCATGACAGATGCTGCCGAAATCCCCAGGTGAACTCGCGGTCGAGCTGCGGGCTGAACCGCAGGGCCGGGTCGACGAACACCGTGGCCCCGAGGCGCAGGGCCACGAGGTGATGCGGGACCATGATGCGTTTTTCGAGTGGGGGGGGCTCGGCGCGGACAAAGTCGATGCCCCCGGCCACGACCTCGGTCGCCCGCGGGGGGAGCGCGGGCCGGGCGGCCTCGTCGTCGACGGTCTGGGCCATGAGCGCGTCGATCATCGCGGCCGCGTCCGCCGGGTCCGCCCCCTCGACGACCAGGACCCGGTCGCCCGCGGCCACGATCGCCACCACCTCGGGCAACTCGGTGCGGACCCCTTGGCCGTCGGCGGCCCCCTTGGGGCTCACCGCGTAGGTCTCGGCCCCGGCGGGACCGGACGTGGGGGAGAGCCGGCCGGGGTACTTGTGCTGCAACACCGCGCGGTAGGCCGCCACGAACTCTTGGGCGTCGGCCTCGCTGTCCCACACCGTGCGCCAGATGAGGACGTGCCGGTCCTGCTTTTCGATCACGTCGTAGCGGTCACCGCCCCAGCCTTCGGCCACGTCCCCCGCCGCCACCCCGGGGGCCTTTTCCTCGAGGAAGATGCGCCACAAGAGCGCTCCAAAGACATTGCCATCGAGCCGCTCGTACCCCTGCAGGGCGGGGACCTCGACGTCGAGCCGGGGCACAAACCGCGGGGGATCGCGCTCGTCCTCGTCGAAGAACTTCTCTGGCCACATCAACTGTTCGGTGCTGTCGGGCAAGGCGTTGGCGTAGGCCCCATTGACCGCCTTCCAGCCCCCCCGGTTGATGGTGTGCTGCAAGAACGCCATGCCTTGCGAGTACTGCTCCACCAAGACCTTCACGTAAAAGGGCGGGATCTCGGGGTTCATGTATTCGGTGAGCCACACGTCGAGGACCCGCCCCAACGAGAGGTACTCGATGAGGAGGTTGCGCTGCACAATGCTGTTGAGATCGACGCCGAGCAGATAGGCCTGGGCCACGAGGTTGGCCTCGCTCTCCACGATTGACTTGCGGGCGATGGCCATGTCCTCGTTCTGGCCGTAGAGCTTTCCTGGCACCACCGCGTCGAGGTCGTAGTGCTGGTCTTGGATCGCGTGGGTGAGCTCGTGGGACAAGAACAGGGCGTTGCCCCAGTCGGTGCCGGTCAAGTACCCAAAGCCGTCCATCATCGCCCGGGCCGGCTGGGGCAAGGTGTCGGTGACGATGAACAACCGGCCGGGCTGCTTTTTCGCGGCCCCGGGGGCCCCGTCGGGGGGTGCGTCCGCCCCCTCCTCCTCGTCGTCGGCGGGCACGTAGACCCCGGCCGCGTTCTGGGTGAGGGCGCGCTGGAACACGTCGCGCAGGCTGATGCCGTCGGGGAGCACCCCGAGCCGGTGGGCGACCAGGTCCGAGCGCCGGGCCCGCTCCTCATCGCTCTTGTTGAGTTCGGCTTTGAAATACTCGCCGGACTTTTTCTTGGTGTAGACCTCGGCCTCGACGTCCTCGCGGAAGGGCAGCCCCCGGGTGTTGGCGGTCCGCTCTTGCACGTCGCGGAAGGCCTTCTCGTTCAGCTCGCCCCCGCGGACCACCCGGTAGCTGGTGCACGAGAGCAGACCGCCGGTGGCCACGGCCAGAATCGAGAGGGAGAGGGCAGCGCGGATCAACCGGGGAATCTTGGCATGTGATGTCGGCGCTGGCGACTTTGCCTCGTCTCCGGCTAGGCTTCGCCGTGGCCAAGAGCACCGGACACAGCTGCCTGGGATGCCTCGGCGCCGCGACCGCGGCCGCTTGCTTGCCGTTTGTGATCATGGCCATCGGCGACGTGGTCGGCGACGGCAACCCCACGGTGGCGCTGGCCATGGGCGCGATGTTCCTCGTCGGGCTGGTCGCGTCCTCGTGGTTTTCGCTCAAGATGTTTCGCAGCCAGCCCGACGGCGCGCCGCGGCTCAACGAAGCCCAGTTGCTCCGCCTCGCCGCGGCCCACGGCGCCCGCCTCACCGTGTCTCAGGTGGTGGTCTCCACCGGGGTCGAGGTCGAGGTCGCCCAGGACCTGCTCGAGGACATGACCAAAAAGCGCCTCGCCGAGGTCATGGTCGACGACAACGGGGCCGAGGTCTTTCACTTCGTGGAGTTGATGTCCGCGGTGGGCAAGCCGGCCCTGACCGGGGCTACCGACGCCCGTGCCCTCCCCGCCCCCGACGGGGACGATTGACGTCGCGGTAGCGCTCCAGGCACAACAGCTCGTTGGCCTGCCCGAGCTCCTGTTCACAATGTGTCAGGACGCCCCAGACATCACCCCGCAACTGGGACGCGGTCTCGAGGCAGGCCAGCTCGGCGGCATCGCCGGTCATCATCGATTCGCACCGGTCGATGAGCTTCACTGGGTCCACCGCCGCGCGCGTCGCCGCCCGCACACAGCCGAGCTCGTGCGACGGCCCGAAGTGCCAGTCGCAACGTTTGATCGCGGGGGCCGGGTCCCGCCGCGCCTGCGCCGCGGCCTGTACACAGGCCAACTCATCGGCGTTGTTGTGGAACGTCCAATCGCAGGCCTTGACCACCGACCACGGGTCGTGGCCGCTTTGCACCAACGACGCCACGCAGGCCTGCCGGTGCTGGCGCGGCAACAGCGAGTCGCAGGCCCGCTCGGTCTGTTGCCATCTCGCCGGCCCCGGCCCCGCGGGGCCCGCCCCCGGGTGCAGGCGATGTTGCTGCAGGATGGCGAGGGCCTGGGCGAGCGCCCGGTGGGCGTCCTGCTGGGCCCGGCGGTCGTGCTGGTGGTGGTCGAGTTCGGCTTGCAGTGCCGCGAGCTGCGCGGACACGCCGTCGTCGTGGCGGTGGGCGGCGTGGGCGGGCCCGGCCAAGCCGAGCAGCAGCAGCGACACCCCAGCGGCGGGCAACGTGAGTTTGATCCCCATGGTTTTGTTCTCCTTGGTTGCTGAGGAGAACGACGACGGGTCAGGCGTGGCTATTCACGGTTGAGACCGGCTGAAATCCGCCAGCGACGGTCTCACCCCGACATCTTGGGGTGCGCACGCTTGGTGGCGTCCAGCCCCCCAGGCACAAAGTCTGTGCCCTTGCGGATGCGGTCGTTCCACGTCTCCGGGTCCGGTCCGCGCCGCTTCTCGACCATCGAGATGCAGTCGGGGACGGGACAGACCAAGGAGCAGAGGTTGCAGCCGACGCACTCGGCCTCGTGCACAAACGGGATGCGGGCGCCCGGGGTGCCGCCCTTGGCGGTCACGGGGCGGTCGGGCACGTGGTCGGGCATGTACTCGTGGCCGGCCTTGAACGACTCTTCTTTGCTGCGCCCCGGAATGTGAATGCATTGATGGGCGCCATCCATACACGCCACGTAGCAGAGCTGGCAGCCGATGCATTTGTCTTCGTCGATCTCGGCCACGGTGTGGTGGTTGAGGTCGAGGTCGCCCCAGTCTTTGTATTGGGGGACCGCTTTTCCCACCAACTCCATCACCGAGCTCATGCCTTGGCTGTCGAGGTAGTCGGACAACCCCTCGATCATGTCCTCGACGATGCGGTATCCGTGGTGCATCACCGCGGTGCAGACCTGCACGCTGGTCGAGCCCAACGCGATGAACTCCGCCGCGTCCCGCCAGTTGGAGATTCCGCCGATGCCGCTGATGGGCACATTGATGTGGGTGTGCCGCGCGATCTGCCCCAAAAAGTGCAAAGCGATGGGCTTGACCGCGGGGCCGCAGTAGCCCCCGTTGGAGGACGCGTTGCCCACGTTGGGATAGGGCACGAAGTTGTCGAGGTCGACGCCGATGATGGACTTGATGGTGTTGATCAACGACAACGAATCGGCCCCGCCGTACACCCCGGCCAGCGCCGGCTCGACGATGTCCCCGACGTTGGGGGTGAGCTTCACGATCACCGGGATGCTGGCGAAGTCCTTCACCCAGCCGGTGATCTCCTTGAGCACCTTGGGCTCTTGACCCACCGCCGACCCCATGCCGCGCTCGCACATGCCGTGCGGGCACCCGAAGTTGAGCTCGATGGCGTCAGACCCGACGTCCTCCACCTTCTTGATGATCTCTTTCCACTCTTCTTTGGTCTCGACCATCAGGGACGCGACCAAGGTGTGCTTGGGGTACAGCTTCTTGGTCTCGGCCATCTCCTTGAGGTTGACCTCGAGGGGGCGGTCGGTGATGAGCTCAATGTTATTGAACCCCATCACCCGGGTGCTGCCATAGTCCAAGGCACCAAACCGCGACGACACGTTGACGATGGGGTTGCCCAACGTCTTCCACACCGCCCCGCCCCACCCCGCTTCGAACGCGCGCTGCACTTGCTTGCCCGAGTTCGCCGGGGGGGCCGACGCCAGCCAGAAGGGGTTGGGGCTCTTGATGCCGCAAAAGTCGATGGTCAAATCAGCCATGGTGGAACCCTCTATGTGTCGTGCGCGTCCTGCCGTCGCCGGCCGCGCTCAGCCCTCGGCTTGGGGGTAACAGGACAAGACCCCGTCCCGGTCACAGCACGCGCCGGTGAAGGTCGCGTCCTCGCCCTCGCCCTCGGTGGCGAGGGTGCACGACCCGGAATCACAAATCTCGGCCACATCCCACAGGGTGCTGCCGTTGCAGGACAGCACCGTGGTGTCGTCGAACGAACACGTGTACGGCTGCAGCGCCCCGTCACAGCTGTCGCCGGTCTCGGCCCGGTCGGGCACCGCGGTGGACCCACAGCCCACCAGCGCCAAGGCCGCCAACACCAGACCACTCACAATCACATTGCGCATATCGTATCCTTGAACAGGTCTATTTCGAGAACATCGCATCCATGGCCCGGGCCGCACGCTTGCCGTGCTCCACCGCGTTGACCACTTCCTTGCCACCATTGACACAGTCGCCCCCGGCGAACACCTGGGCATGGCCGGTGCGACAGGTCGCGTCGTCGACCACGATGCGGCCCTTGGCGTCGAGCTCGACCCCGGCGAACACCTTGGCCAGGCCGGTGAGCCGGGCTTGGCCGATGGCCACCGCCACCAGCTGACACTCCATGAGCTTGTCGGTGCCGGCCTTGGCCTTGCCGTCCTCGGCGTCGGCCAGCACAATGCCTTTGAGTGAGCCGTCGGGGTTGCGCTGGTAACCGGTGGGCACGGCGTTGACCCGAACCCGGACCCCGTCGGTGCGGCCCCATTCGATTTCGTGGTCGTACGCGGACAGCCGCTCGAACCCGCGGCGGTAGGCCATGTACACCTCAGGGACCCCGAGGATGGCGAGCTCGTGGGCGATGTCGATGGCGGTGTTGCCCCCGCCGACCACCACCGCGCGGGTCACGCCTTGGAGCGATGCCTGGGGGTCGAGCTTGAGCTGCTCGATGAGCTCCACCGCGCCGTACACCCCCGCGCCCGCTTCGTCGGGCAGCTCGAGGGCGCTGTCCGCGCCGAGCCCGATGCCGACGAACACCGCGTCGAAATCTTGGAGCAGGGTGGCCGCGGACACCTGGCCGTCGCCGTCATCGGACGCGGTGATTTCGACCCCGGTGCGCACCTCGATGTCGCCGAGCTCGAGGATCCAGTTGAGCTCGTCCACCGAGCCCTGCGCGTCCATCTTGTAGGGGGCGATGCCGGTGGTGTTGAGGCCGCCCGGCACCGCGCGCTTTTCGAACACCACCGCCTCGTGCCCCATCAGCGACAGGTACCCGGCCGCGGCCAGCGATGCGGGGCCCGACCCGATGCAGGCGACCTTCTTGCCGGACTTGGTCGCGCGTTTGTTCTTTTTGATGAGGTCGCGGTCCAGCTCCAGGGCGCGCTCGGTGGCGTAGCGCTGCAGCCGCCCGATTTGGATCGGCTCGCGGCCCCAGTGGTTGTAGACGCAATCGCCCACGCACAGGACCTCGACCGGGCAGACCCGGGCGCAGCTTTGCCCGAGCAGGTTGGCGTCGAAGATGGTGCGCGCCGCGCCCTTGACGTTGCCGGTGGCGATCTTGTGAATGAACGTGGGGATGTCGATCGAGGTCGGGCACGCGTTGATGCAGGGCGCGTCCACGCAATAGATGCAGCGATTGGCTTCGGTGACCGCTTCGCCATCCGAGTAGCGGGGTCGTTTGTCCTCAAAGCCTTCTTCCAACCGGCCCTTGGGCAACGAAAACGGCGCGTGTCCCATGCATTTCCTCCGCGAGCGGGCGGTTCTAACGCAGCTTCAGCAAAGAAGAAACCCAAGCCCCACGGGGCTTGGGTGGGGCCCGTCCCGCCCGCCGCACCGCGTGGGAGGGGGCCTGGGTGAGATCGCCCAGCCCCGAGCGATCCGCGCGGGCGGCCGGTGGCGTGTGGGGGGACCCCAAAAGAGAGACATTGTCCCGGACCGACGGCGAGCCCAGCGGGCCGTCTCGGCCGAAGAACAATTCTCCCGACGTCTGGCCCCGGTGCATGTTGATTTGCTTTGAGCGCATCAAGGCTTAGCGGCTGAGAACCGGCGAAGGATTTCCAGGGGATTCCGGGAATTCCCAAGACAGAGTTTGGAAAACCGACACTTCCGCTGAATGGTTCAGCGCTGGAACGTCGTCGAGAATCCAGGAATCCAATGTAGCTGCGTTTTTGAAAAAACAATGTGTTTTCATCGACGCAAAACCAATTGCATGTGTTATTGGCCGTCATCGGGAGGAAAGTCATTTCCACGCGAGATAAGCTATTGCGCGTCGCTGAGCGGCTGTTTGCGGAGCGGGGTGTCGACTCTGTGACACTCCTCGAAATCGCTCAAGCCGCCGAGCAACGCAACCGGGCAGCGGTGCAGTATCATTTCAAGGACCGTCGCGGGCTCGTCGAGGCCTGCCTCAACCGCCATTCCAAGGTGGTCCAAGAAAGCTGGATCGAGCCCCTGGCCATGCTCCGCCGGGAGAACATGCTCACCGTCGAACGTTGCGTGGGTTTGATGGTCTCGTCGGTGGTGCGCCGGGCCCACCACGAGGACGGGGGCGCGGCCTACATCTCGATGTGCCGCCAGCTCCTCGTCCACCCCACCATCCGGCTGATGGACACCGACCAGGTCAAAGCCGAGGGGGCCCGGGCCATGGGCCAAGCCATCGCCGAGTCGGTGGCCGTGCCCAAGGGGTTCACCCGGCTGTACACCCTGCGGTTGGCCCACCTGCTGTTTCACTCCGTGGGGGACTACCTCGAGTTCGGCCGGAGCAAGGTCAGCCGCGAAGCGTTCGAGGTCGACCTCGTGCGCTCCATCTGTGGGTGGCTGCACTCCACCGAGGAGGGCGCGGCCCAGGCCGCGACCTGAACACCGCTCGTCACAAATGCCGCGCGAGCGGTCGGGCCTACTCGCTCGGCCCCACACAAAAGATCTCTTTGATCGTGTCGGGGTCACCGCCGAGCCCGGCCACCACCTGCACGGTGAGCTCGGCCGGACCTTCCGTGGCGAGCGCGACCGGTCCGGCGGTGTAGCTTCCGTCGTCCCCCGCGAAGCCAGACTCGGTGTGCCAGACGGTGCCGTCCAGGTCCTCGACGGTGAGCGCCACCGACGCCATCGGGACCTCGGTGCTGTCCTGGGCGTTGGTGACCACAAACGTCCAGGTGTTGTCTCCCTGGGCGGGGGGCGCGGGCGCCACCGCGGTCCACGTCACCGCGTGGAGGAAGTTGCGGCCCAGCCAGGTCTCGGTGAGGGCCACCCGGCGGGCCGCTTCGTGACAGTCCAATGGGGAATAGCCAGCGTCCTCGGCCCCGGCATCCGCCCCTTGGGGGTCGGCGCCGGCATCGGCGGGGGTGGTCCCGGAACAGGCGGCCAAGAGCCCCAGGCCACACAGGGCGAGCCCACGCCCCCTCATCGCAACAACGAACCACACAGGGCGCGCTTGACGAAACTCCCGCCCCCTTTGGTCACCAGCTTGTCCTTCTCGACGACCACCCGGCCGCGGCTGAGCACGGTCTCGGTGAAGCCCTTGACCTTGAACCCTTCGTAGGCGCTGTAGTCGACGTTCATGTGGTGGGTGCAGGGGTTGTTGACGGAGATGGTCTCTTCCCGCTCCGGGTCGAAGATCACGATGTCCGCGTCCGAGCCCACCGCGATGGTGCCCTTTTTGGGGAATAGCCCGAAGGCCTTGGCCGCGGCGGTGGACGTCAGCTCCACAAACCGATTGAGCGAGATGCGCTGCTCGACCACGCCCCCGTTGTAGATCAGGGACATGCGGTTCTCGACGCCGGGGGCGCCGTTGGGGATCTTGGTGAAGGATTCAATGCCGAGCTCTTTGCCCTTGCGCTCCGGGTTTTTGATGCCGTCGTTCATGCAGAAGGGGCAGTGGTCGGTGGCGATGGTCTCGAGGTCGCGGAAGGCGAGGCCTTGCCAGAGCACGTCCTGGTTCCACTTCTCGCGCAACGCGGGGGTCATGACCCACTTGGCCCCCTCGAAGCCCTCCTTCTCGTAGTAGCTGGCGTCGAGGAAGAGGTACTGGGGACAGGTCTCGGCCACCACGTCGACGCCCCGGGCCCGGGCCCGCTTGACCTCCTCGAGGGCGTCGGCACAGGAGAGGTGAACGATGTAGAGCGGGACCTTGGCCACCTCTGCAATGGCAATGGATCGGTACACCCCCTCCGCCTCCATCCGGGTGGGCCGGGTGAGGGTGTGGTAGACGGGCGCGGTCTTGCCGTCGGCCACCGCCTCCTTGATGATCTCGTCGATCACGATGCCGTTCTCGGCGTGCATGCAGATGCGGGTGCCGTTGTCCCCCGCCTGGCGAAAAGCGCGGTACAGGGTCCCGTCGTCGACGTAGAGCACCCCCGGATAAGCCATAAACAGCTTGTAGGAGGTAATGCCCTCGTCGGCGAGCTTGCGCATCTCGGGCAGTCGCTCCTGGGGCATGTCGGTGATGATCATGTGAAAGGCGTAGTCGATGGTGGCCTTGCCCGCGGCCTTCTCGTGCCAGGTATCGAGCCCCTTGATCGTGCTCTCGCCTTTGGACTGAATCGCAAAATCCACCACCGTGGTCGTGCCCCCGTGGGCGGCGGCGATGGTCCCGGTCTCGAAGTCGTCGGCCGAGGTGGTGCCGCCGAAGGGCATGTCGAAGTGGGTGTGGGGGTCGATGCCGCCGGGGATGACGAGGCGGTCTTTGGCGTCGATGACCTTGTCCGCGTCCATTTGGAGGTCTTTGCCGATGGCCGCGATGCGCTCGCCGTCGATGAACACGTCGGCGAAGTAGTCGTCCACCGCGGTGATGATGCGGCCGTTTTTGATCAATACGCTGCCCATGGGATCCTCCTTGTGTCGACAGCGGAGGATTCCCCAGAACCTTCAACCAGCGCAAGCCACCCGCGTGCCCCACGCGAATCCGCGCCTGCGGCGCACGCCACGGGTTTCACCGGTTTCGGCCCGAGGCAGAAACGTGCGTCAGGGTTTGATCACGGCCAGGAACAATCGGTCTTGGCCCCGCAACACGCTCAACGCGAGGATGCCCCCCGGCTTCACCTGCCCCGCGCGGGCTTTGAAGTCCTTGGCGTCGGCCACCAACTTGCTGTTGAGCTGCACGATGACGTCGTCGGTGGCGAGCCCGGCGCGGAACGCGGCCGACCCTGGCTTCACCTCGATCACCCGGACCCCTTGCACCTTCTTGTCGAAGTCGAGGCGCACGCGATCGTCTTCGTTGAGGGTCACAACCTTCAGCCCCACCGCCGGGGACTTGGCGTCTTTCTTGGCGGCCTTTTTGCCCTCACCGCGGCGCGGTTGGTTGTCGGGGTGTTCGCCCAGCTTGGCCTCGATGATGCGGGCCTTGCGGTCGCGCACCACGGTGAGCTTCACCATCTTGTCCACCCCGGCGTCGCCCGCGACCAACGGCAGCACGTTGGCTTCTTCGATCGGCCGGCCCTCGAAATGGGTGATCACGTCCCCGGCCTGCAACCCGGCGGCCGCGCCCGGGCCGCCTTCGACGACCTGCCGCACCAAAGCGCCCATCGGCCGGTCCAATCCAAAGGCATTGGCCATCTCCCCCGACACCCGCTGGATCGAGATGCCGATCCACGACCGCACCACCCGGCCCTCTTGGCGCAGGCTGCCGAGCATGTGCTTGACCATGTCGATGGGGATGGCGAAGCCGATGCCTTGTGCAGCGGCATTGATCGCGGTGTTGATGCCCACCGCTTCGCCCGCGAGGTTGAGCAAGGGCCCGCCGGAGTTGCCCGGGTTGATCGACGCGTCGGTCTGCAAAAAGTCGTACAGCCCCACCTGGCGGGAGGGGTTGATGTCGCGACGGCCGCGGGCGGAGAGAATGCCCATCGACACCGTCTGGGCGAGGCCAAAGGGGTTGCCGATGGCGACGACGAAATCCCCCACTTCCAGGTCTTCCGAGGCCCCGAGGGGAATCACCGGCCAGTCTTTGCGGTCGGACTTGATGTGAATCAACGCCACGTCCGTCTTCTCGTCGGTGCCGATGACCTCCGCGTCATACTCGACGTGGTCGGTGCCCACCGACACGGTGATGGTGTCGGCGTTGGCGATGACGTGGTTGTTGGTCAGGGCATAGCCGGACGGGTGAATGATGAACCCCGACCCTTGTCCCATCATCATGCCCCCCGGTCCCCCGTGGGGCAGCGCGGGGTGGCCTTCAGGCAAATCTGGCGTCCCTTCGATGGACACCACCAATGTTGCTTGGGAGGCCTCCTTCACCAAGGGCGCGAGGCTGGGAATCTTGATCGGTCGACGCTGACGGGCGGACAGCTCCACCCAAATCTTGTCGTCGGCCTTGGCCCACAACGGCACCGCGGCCAACGCCAAACACCCCACCAACAATCCCCGGACCACGCGCTTCATCCTGGCTCCCCTCGTCCCCCCGAATCTACGAACCCCGCGGCAAAAAAGCGACCGGGGGCCCGGGCCGCGCCCTCGGCGGAACAAGCGGCGGCGGGTGCGGGTTTTTGTCGTGCTCGACCTGTGCTTGACCCCGAAGAAAAGGACAGCGAACGTACCCCATGCTCGTCTTTGCCCTGTTGTCCGTCGTGTCTTTGCCCCTCGCCCAGGAAGGCGACGCCGCGCCCCGCCCGCTCGAGCAGTTGGTGACCCAAGGCGTCACCCCGATGTACGTCACCGACTCTGTGCTCTGCGCGGCGCCCCCCCACCCCGACGAGCCCCCCGCCCTTTCCCTGCATCGTGTCCGCTGCGTGACCGACGCGGCGGGGGCGGCCGCGTTTGCCCAGCGGCAACGCGACAACGCGCTGCTGGTCTACCCCCCGTTGCTCCGCCCCCTCGTCGAGAGACTGGACAAAACCTCCGCCGCCGCGGGTTGTGCGCTGCTCGCCGCCGCGGCCGCCCGCGCCCAGCCCTTCGACGGGGACACCGCCGCCCGCGAGTCGTGGGCGGAGATGTTCGCGCAACACCGGAGCAGCTGCGACAAGGGCCCGCGCGCCGCGTTCGACATGTACCTGTACCGCGACCTCGGCGAGACCGCGGCCGCGCGCACCTTCCTGGACAAGGCCGCCCCGCGCGCGATGCGCCAACACAAAGACCGCGCGCTCGCCATCGCCCGGGCCCATACCCTGACCACGCGACACGACAACCAAGCGGTGTTCAAGACCTTGGAGCGGGTCGCGGCACGGCCCCTGGGCGACGACGCCTGCGAGGTGCGCTACCTCCTCGGCAAAGCCGCGCGCAAGACCCGGCGGTACAGCCGGGCCCGCCAAGAGCTCGACCACGTGATCACGAAGTGCCCCGACCCGTGGAAGAAAAAAGCGCGGTTCTTGCTCGCCCGGGTCGCCACCTACCAGGGGGCCAAAGACGCGGTGGCGATCCTGGACGCGTTCATCGCCGCCTACCCCCAAGACAGCCTGACCGACGACGTGCTTTTGTGGAAAGCGGAGCACTTCGCCCACCGGGGGCGATACCAGGACGCGGACGCGGCTTACGGGGTCCTGCTGACCAACTTTCCCGACGGGGACATGGCCCCGGTGGCCCGCTTCGACCGGGCGTTTTTGCGGGCTCGGTCCGGCGACGCCCCCGGGGCCCGGACCGCGCTGGACCAAGCCCTGCGCGATGGGGCCGACGACGACCCCCTCACCCACGATCAGGCCCTGTATTGGCGCGCGCGGCTGGCGGTGTTCCCCCAGCTATCCAGTTATGCGTTGACCAAAGACGCCGGCCTGCTCGACGAGGGAATCGCCCAGCTGCTCAGCCTCGCCGAGGCACGACCGGCGTCGTTTTATGGTGACCTGGCCAAGAAGGTCCTGCGCATCGCGCTGCAAAAAGATGGGCGGGACCGCGCCGACCTCGACGCCCGCCTGCGCAAGGCGGTGGCGGCCCGGCGGCGGCCGGCCCGGCGGGTGTGGTTCGACCGCGCCCCCCTCGAGGACGACCCGCAGTTCGTGCGGGGGGTGACCCTGCTGCGGGACGGGTACACCACCGCGGGCCGCCTCGTGCTCGACGCGATCGAACGCCAGGGCCTGGACGCGAACTCACGCTCTGCATTGGCATTGGCCTATCGCGCGCTCGGCGACCTCCCCCGCACCCACCAGGTGATGCGCTTTTCCGGCAGCGCCCTGCTCGCCGGCACCCCCCGCGGCGACGCGGCCCGGGTCTGGGACCTCGCCTACCCCCGCGCCCACGCCGCGCCCATCGCCGCCGCCGCCGACGAGGTCGGCGTGCCCCCGACGCTCTTGATGGGGCTGGCCCGTGAGGAGTCCGCGTTCGAGGCCGCGGTCACGTCGTGGGCGGGGGCCATCGGGTTGTGCCAACTGATGCCCTTCACCGCCAAAGAGGAGGCGGGCCTGCTCAAGGTCGGCGACCCCACCCGCGAAGAGCTCTTCTCCCCCGCGCTCAACGCGCGGCTCGGGGGCAACCACTTGTCGCGCCGCATCAAAGGCCTCGGCCACCCCTTCCTCGGCATCGCCGCGTACAACGCGGGACCCGGCAACGTGAAGAAATGGCGCAAAGCCGACGCGCCCAAGACGGTGGACGCGTGGGTCGAGCTCATCCCCGTGGCCCAGACCCGCGGGTACGTGAAGAAGGTCGCCGGCTCGTGGATCGTGTACTCCTGGCTCGACGAGCAAAAGGAGATCGAATACGACATGATGCTCCCCTGAGGAGAGATCATGGTCGCTCAAGAAATCCAGTCACATGGTGACAACCCCCGTCTCGCGGCGTTGCGCGCGTTGATGCGGGCCGCCGACCTCGACGCCTACGTGGTCCGGGCCACCGATGGCTACCTCAATGAATACGTGCCCATCGACGAGAGCCTGCGGGCGGCGCTGACCGGGTTCACCGGATCCATGGGGGACGCGGTCATCACCGCCCACCAAGCGTGGTTGGTGGTCGACGGGCGCTATACCCTCCAGGCCAAACGCGAGGCCCAGGGTTTTCAGGTCAAGACCTTGCCCCTCGGCACCGCCATCGACACCGGGGTGTGCGAGATGGTCGAGTCCTTGTGCCCCGACGGAAAGGTCGGGGTCGAGGGCGACCGCACCGACGTCAGCCAATACAAGCGGCTGCAAAGAGTGTTGTCCGCGGACGTGGTCGCGACCCCGCGCTCGCTGATGTTCGACGTGCTCGCGCGGGAGGGGCAAAAGCCGGCCCGGGCCAAAGGCCACGCCTGGCCCATCGACCCCGCGCTCAGCGGCCGCAGCGTGCGGGAGCGGCTCGACTTGGTGAAGGACGCCCGCGCCCACGACGAGGTCGACGGCTACGTCGTGGTCGCCCTTGATGTGCTCGCGTGGTTGAGCAACCTGCGCGGCGATCAGTTCATCCACCAAGCCACGTTCCGGGGGCGCGGGGTGGCCTTGGCCGACCGGGTGATGCTCGGCTTTGACCAAACGCGGCTCAAGGAGGGTGCGGCCCCCGTCGACGAGGCCATCGCCTGGTGCGCGCCCGACGCGCTCGCCGCCGAGGTGAGCCAATCGTCGAACAGAACAGTCACATTGGGGTTCGACCCCGCGCGCTGCCCGGTGGCGGTGCGCGATGCCTTTGTGCGCGCGGGCTGTGTGCTCAAGGCCTGCCCCGATCCGTTCGCCCGGTTGATGACCCAAAAGACCCCGGCCGAGCTGCGCCACATGGTGCACGCCTTCGCCACCGCCGACGCGTGTGTGCTCAAGCTCCAGCGCTGGGTGGCCCGCGAGGTGAAAAAGGGTCCCGTGACCGAGGCCGACGTGGCCACCAAAATCGAGCGGCTCTACCGCCGGGCGGGGGCGTTCGGCCTGTCGTTCCGGGTCATCGCCGCCCAAGGCCCGCACGGCGCGATTGTGCACTATGGGACCCCAGACCAGGAGCGTCCCCTCGAGGAGGGCGACCTGTTCTTGCTCGACTCGGGCGCGTATTTCGCCGGGGGCTACGCCACCGATCTGACCCGTACGTTTGTGGTCGGCGGCCGCCATGTCACTGCAAAGCCGCGGCACAAACAGCTCTTCACCCTCGTGCTCAAGGCCGCCATCGCGGGCATGAGCGCGCGCGTCCCGGTGGGCACCACCGGGGCCCAGCTCGACGCGATTGTGCGCGCCCCGTTGTGGCGGGCCGGCCACCAATACCTGCACGGCACCGGCCACGGGGTCGGCGTCAACGTGCACGAGTTTCCGCCGCGGGTGGGCCCGGGGGTGAGCGCGCCGGTCGAGGTGGGCCAGGTGTTCTCGATCGAGCCCGGCCTCTACCTCGAAGGAGAGCTCGGCATCCGCATCGAGAACTTGTGCACCGCGGTGCCCGACCCCGACGACGACCGCTTCATCCGGATCAAGCCGCTCACGTTCTCGCCCCTCGACAAACGCCTGATCGACCGGCGCTTGCTCGACGCCCAAGAGCGCGCGTTCTTGACCTGGTTTGACCGCCGTCACAAACACCAGGACCAACTCGAGGCTGAGCTGCCGCCGCTTTTGTGAAAGCCTCGCACTTTCGCGTGCGCGATCTGGAGGGCCGGGTAGGCTTGACGGGTCTGCGACGAGGTTGACGACGAGGGACGGCGGGCGTGCCCCGAGACGACGAGCGACATCAAGCACGGGCCCTGCGGTGGGTGGTTCCCCTGTGGGTGGCGGCGGTGCTTCACCAATACGCGATGGCCGGTGCGATCAATGCACTGACATTGAGCACAGTGGGAGCGGGCTTGGTGTGGGTGGCGCGCCCGGCCGCCCCCCTGCCCGCGCTGGCGTTCGCGCTGTTGCAGGCCGTGCCCGTGGTGGTGGGCTGGTCGGCCACCACCATGCGACAAAGTTACTTCACCGCGGTGGTGCACCTGTCGCTGGTGGCGGCGTTGGTCGTCGGGGGCCACCGGCAGCTCTGGCGGTCGTGGCGCGCCCCTGGTCTGGTGTACGCCGCCTTTCGCCAGGGACCGTTGCCGGCGTGCTTGGTCGGCTTTTTCTTCGCCGGGTTCGCCAAGCTCAACTGGGACTTCGTCGACCCCGACTGGGGCTGCGGCCCGCTGTACTATCTCTGGTTCCTCGAGCACCCGCTGCTGGGCTGGCTGCCCGACGGCCCTGTGGCCCTCGCCACCGTCGGGTGGCTGGCCGCGGTGGGCGAGGTCGTGGCCGTGCCGTTGATCCTCCTGCCCTGGACCCGGAAGTGGGGCCTCGCGTGCCTGTGGGTGATCACGGTGGCGTTGATTTTGAGCCCACGCGGCCTGGGTTACCTCGCGTTCGCGGGTCTGTTCTTTGCGCTGTCATTCCTGCTGCTGCCCCCCGACACCTTCAGCCGGTGGGCGGCGTGGTCCCGCGCGGTGGTGATGAGGCGACAAGGCCGGATCGGCGGCGGCTTGCTGCACGGGCTCTACCCGCGACGACGCTTGTTGCTGGTGGCGGTGATGGGGGGCTGGCTGGCCGCGTGTTGGGTGCCGGTCATTCACATCGACGCGCTCCTGCTTCTGCGCGGGTTCCTCAATGTCATTTACGTGCCGTTGGTCGCGGTCGCGCTCTACGAGACGGTGCGGCGCCGCGCTTCGGGCGAGCTTCGCGTTCCCTGGTTCAGCGGGCCGCGTCTGCCGCGCCGGGCCCGCGCCGCGGCCTTTTGGGTGGTGGGGTTGTTCGCCCTCAACGAGTCCCTGGTGTGGGTCGGGCTGTACCATTCCCCGACGCTGACGATGGCGGCCAACGCGATGTTCCGGGTGTCGCGCAACAACCACATGCTCGTCAACCCCATGCCCGAGCTCCCGGGGCTCGAGGAGGTCGTGATCATCGACGCCCAAGGCTTGCCGGTTCACGCGGGCCAACACCTGCCCTGGTGGTTGTTCGTGGAGATCGGGTCCCAGGCCGGGCCCGGCGCGCGGGTCACCTTCCGGCGCACCCATGCGCGCGCGCGACGCATGAACGGCGAGGAGCTCCGCCGACATTTCGCCGGGGGATCGTGGGCCGCGAAGCTGTTGCATTTCACCCCCTACACCCCGGGTGACCACCCCGCGTTCTGCCCCAAACCGTTCCCCGGACAGAACCGCCAGGCCTCCCGGCAGTTCATGCTCGACGCCTGGCAGCGACGCAAACGCGACCCGCCGTGACCCCCCGTCACGGCGCGAGCGCGGCCTCCAAAAAGCCCCGCAGCGCGGTGTCGCCGGCGCGGTCTGCATGGGCATTGCCCAGGACCGTGCCCCCCATCTCCATGTACGCGTTCCAGTCCGGGCGCCAGAGCGCGTCGTGGCCCACCGTCGGCCACCCCGGGGTGGACAAGAAGTGGCCCGCCGCGGGGTAACACGCGTACACGTCGTCGTAGGCGCTGACGTGGTCGGTCTCGACCAGCCGGTCCCAGGCCGCTTCCCCCAGCACACAGGACGGCCAAAGCTGATCGTCCTCCCCCGCCCGGATCAAGACCGGTCCATTGACATTCTCGATGTCGATGGTCGCGGCCTCGAGCGCGGCCGGGTCCGCGGTGTCCAGGACCTCGAGATAGGCGGGGGTGCCCGCGTAGTGGGCCAGCCCATCGTCGTCGTAAAAGACCGTGAGCATGGCGTCGTCGGGAAACGGGAACTCGACGAACGGCATGCCCTGGTAGGTCCAGGCCGCGGTCCCCGGCACCAGGCCCCCGATGACGTAGCCGCTGGGCACGTCCGCCACCACCGCGCGCACCTGCGGGAAATGGGCCCCGAGCAACAGCGCGAGCTCGCCCCCCCGGGACCCACCCATCACCGCGATGCGATCGGGGTCGACGCGCGGGTCGGCGGCGAGGTGCGCGAGCCCGGCCTCGAGGTTTTCCAACGGCACATCGACGAGGTTGGCGGGCAGGCCCGGTTCGCCAAAGTAGGCGACCCCCAAGGCGGCGTAGCCGAGGGTGGCCAAATAGTAGGCCGACCATTCACCCCCGCTGCGCCCGCCCTCTGACCCGCCAAAGCACAACACCGCGGGGAAGGGGCCGTCCCCCGGCGGCAATGTCATTGTGCCTTTGACCACGCCCTGGTCGACGTCCTCGATGACGATGCCCTCATCGATGCTGGCGCGGGCTTGGTCCCCGTTGACCACCACGTCCCCGGCGAGGTCTTGCACCGTGACCCGGACGGTGAGGTCAAAGGTCGGCCCCAGGTTGCCGCGGGCGGTGGCGATGAACGCCTCCCCGCTCGCCTCGTCCCAATCCCCCTGCACGGGCGCGTCGTCCCGCAGGTCGACGGTGCCGTCCTCGTCGGCCACAAACCGCGCTGAGGACAAAAGACCGTTGAGCGCGGTGATCACATCGTAGCTGTCCCCGGGCGCGAGGCCGGTGACCTCCACCCGCAGCGGGTCCCCATACCGGGCCCGGACCACCTCGACCTCCGGGGACGCGGGGTCGTGCGGCCGCGGTTGCACCCAAAAATGTAGCCCGGGCGCGGCCGCGCCGGCGTCGGCGCCCCCGGCCACGCCCGCGTCACCGTCCCCCCCGGCGTCGGGTTCGCCGGCGCCCCCGTCCGCCCAGCCCGCGTCCGGTCCCCGGCCCGCGTCCGGGGCCACGCCCCCGTCCGGGCACCCGCAAAAAAGCAGGCAAACCCCTAAAAGATATACGGAAATCGTTCGTTCTGCGCGCGCCATGTCCGCCCCCCAAGCTCGGGTCCCACACGCACCCTAGCCGGAAGCGGCCCTATCGAAAGAGCCACTTTGGCAATACAAATGGATCCACTGTGTCGTGGATCGCCCAGCTTTCGATCACCTTCGACCCGGCCCGGCCGCGGTACCGGCAGCTCACCGACGCCTTGATCGGGGCGATCACCACCGGCCGGCTGCAGCCCGGCGACCGGCTCCCGGGGTCGCGCCAGCTCGCGTTGCAGCTCGGGGTCAGCCGCAACACCGCCACCGCGGCCTACCAGGACCTCGAGGCCGAAGGCTGGGTCACGCGGACCGTGGGCGCGGGCACCCGGGTCAACCACAAGCTGCCCCCCGCGCCCCCCGGACCTACCCCCCGGGAGGGGCGTTCGCCGCCGCGCCGGCCCCCCGCCGCGGGGTTTCGGGTGTTGGCCCGGGGCGATCAGAGTCCGCACGCCGGCCTGCCCCCGGGGGCCACGACGCTGCGCTGGGATTTTGGCGTGCCCGACGTGCGGCTCGCCCCCACCGACGCGCTGGCCCGCGCCCTCCGCCGGGCCCTGCGCACCAAGGCCGAGCTCGTCCTGCAGTACCAACGAGGCAGTGACATGGTGACGCCCCCCCTCCCCCGCGCGCTGTCGCGGATGCTCGGCACCCGCCGCGGCATGGCGGCCGAGCCCGCGGACATCTTGGTCACCGAGGGAAGTCAAATGGCATTGTACCTGGCCGGCCAAGCGCTGCTCGCGCCGGGGGACACGGTGGTGGTCGAGCACCCGGGCTACCCCGGGGCCTGGCAGGTGTGGGAGAGCCTGGGCGCGCGCATCGTGTCCGTGCCCGTCGACGAAGGCGGGCTCGTGGTCGACGATCTCGCGGACCGGCTCGCCCGGGGGCTGCGCCCGCGGGCGGTGTTTGTGACCCCGCACCACCAGTTCCCCACCACGGTGGTGCTGCAAGCGGACCGCCGGTTGCGTTTGTTGCAGCTCGCCCAAGAACATCGCTTCGCGATCATCGAAGACGACTACGATCACGAGTTCCACTTCGACGCCCGGCCCATCCCCCCGCTGGCTGCGCTCGACGACGGCGGGGTGGTGGTCTACGTGGGCTCGCTTTCGAAGATCGTGGCCCCCGGCCTGCGCGCGGGATACCTCGTGGGGCCCCGTGATTTCATCGCCGCCGCCGCCGCGCGGTCCGAGGTCATCCGGCTCCAGGGCAACGCCCTGATGGACCGCGCCCTGGCCGAGCTCTTCGAGGATGGCGAGATCCAACGGCATTGGCGCCGGGGGGTCAAAATCTATCGGCGCCGGCGCGACCACCTCGCGGGCCTTTTGCGCCGAAGACTCGGCGACGCGCTCTCGTTCCGGGTGCCCGAAGGGGGCTTGGCCCTGTGGGCCCGCGTGCACCCGTCCGTCGACCTCACCCGGTGGGCGGACCGGGCCCGGGACCGCGGCTTGGTGTTCCGCACCGGGGACGTGTTCTATCGCGCGGGCACGCCCCCACCCTGTGTGCGCTTGGGCTTTGCCCGGCTCGGCGAAGACGAGCTGTCGCGGGCGGTGGACCTGCTCCAGGCCGCGTTGCCCTAACCCGCGGCGCGCAACCCGCGGGCGGCCTCGACGAGCACATCGGTGGCGCGGTCTACCTCGTCGACCGTGTTGAACCGCCCCAGGCCGATCCGGATCGAGCAGTGGGCCAAGTCGTGCGGCACCCCGATGGCGCGCAACACGTGGCTCGGCTCGATGTCCATCGACGTGCAGGCCGAGCCGGTGGAGAGCGCGACCTCGCGCTGGACTTTGAGCAGCAGCCGCTCGGCCTCGACCCCGGGCAGGCCGAGGTTGAGATTGCCCGCCACCCGCGCGGCCAGGGTCCCGTGCACCACGACGTCGCCCAGCCCCGCCCGCAGGCCCGCGAGCATGCGGTCCCGCAACCCGCGCAGCCGGGTGTTGTCCTCGTCGAACCCATCGCCCGCGAGCGCACAGGCCCGGCCAAAGCCGACGATACCGGGCACGTTGAGCGTGCCCGAGCGCAAGCCCCGCTCGTGCCCCCCGCCGAACAACAACGGCCGGGGCCGCACCCGGGGCCGGCGCCGCACAAACAGCGCCCCCACCCCTTTGGGGCCGTACACCTTGTGCGCGGACAGAGACATGAGGTCGATGCCCATCTCGTCCACGTCCACCCGCTCCCGGCCCAACGACTGCGCCCCGTCGACGTGGAACCACACCCCGCGGGCCCGGCACAGCGCGCCCAGGGGCGCCAAGCTATGCACAGTTCCGATCTCGTTGTTGACGTGCATCAAGCTGAGGAGCGCGGTGTCGTCCCGCAGGGCCGCGGCCACCGCCTCGACGTCGAGGGTGCCGTCTTGGCGCGGGGCCAGCCGGGTGACCTCCGCGCCCCCCTGCTCGAGCACGGTGCAGGCATCGAGGGTGGCCTTGTGCTCGGTCTGGACGGTGACGACGTGGGGGGCCCGGTCGGTGCGGGCCCGGACCGTGCCGAACAGCGCGAGGTTGCTGCTCTCGGTGGCCCCGGAGGTGAACACGATCTCTTCGGGGCGCGCCCCGATGAGGGCGGCGACCTGGGCCCGGCCCTCGTCGACCAGGCCCTGGGCCGACCACCCGTAGGGGTGGCTCTTGCTCGCGGCGTTGCCGAACTGCTCGGTGAAGGTGGGCAGCATCGCCTCGAGCACCCGCGGGTCCACCGGGCAGGTGGCGTGGTGGTCCAGGTAGATGGGCGAAGGCATCAAAGAACGGTAACCTCTCGAGGTCGTGGCGGTAAGTCCCCTCGTTCCCTTGTACAAGCGCCCGGGCGTGCGGCTGTTGCTCGCGGGCCTGCTGGTGCTGACCATGATCGCCCTCGGCATCGGCCTCACCGTCACCGGTGTGGTCACCCCCGACGACATCCGGGCCCAGGTCACGCAGTTCGGCCCGATGGGGGCGGTGGTGTTCGTGGGGGTGTTTGTGCTCGGCAACCTGCTGCACATGCCCGCGTTGGTGTTCATCACCGCCGGCGCGGTGGCGTTCGGGGTGTTGCCCGCGCTGGTGCTCAACATGGTCGCGGCCAGCATCGGGGCGGTGCTCAACTTCGCCTATCTCCGGCGGCTCACCGGGGGCACGGGCATGCGCGGGCTGCGCAACCCTTGGGTGTCGCGCATCCTCGACGGCATCGACGCCCACCCGTTCCGAACCGTGCTGTTGTTGCGGCTGGTGTTCAACACCTCGCCGGCGCTGTCCGCCGCGCTCGCGTTCACCTCGGTGCGGTTTTGGCCCTATGTGATCGGCACCGTGCTCGGGATGTTCCCGGTGGTCGCTGCAGTCACATTTGGGATCGACGCCGCCCTGTTCTGAGCGCGCGGTCGGTTACTTCTTGTTCGGCTTCGCGCCCTTTTCGCCCTCAGGGGTTTTGGGCGGGGCCTTTTGGATGGTGAGCTCGAGTTGGCGCTCGGCGGTGCGGCCGGCCGCGATCTGAACCGGGGCGAACGCACGCTCCTTGCCCCCCCGGCTGACCTTGATCGCGTAGGTGCCGGGCGGCAGGTACGCGTCCTGTCCCGCCCGCACCGTGAGCGCGGCCTCGGCCGCCCCGGTGCGAAAGAACATCACGTCCGCGGGGACCGCGACCCCTTTGTCGAACACCTGAACCGAGGCGATCCCCACGTCGAGGGACAGCTCCTTGGTCACGGTCTTGCCCGGCTTGAGGTTGAGCTCGACGTCGCTGGTGAGGGTGCCCTGGGGGGCGTCGAGCTCGGCCACGACCTTGTAGGCCCCGGGGGTGACCGCGAACTCCACCACCCCGTCGTCGCGCGAGCGCCGCTTGGCCACGTGGGTCTCCGCCCCGTCGCGGTACAGCTTCACCAGCAAGCTCTTGGCTTCGCGGCCGATTTGGGTGTTGAGCGTGACGTGGGCCGGGGAAATGTCAATGCGCGGCCTCTCGGTGCGGTTGGCCCGCACCCGCACCTTGGTCTCGGCGGCCATGCGGGTCCGGTCGTCCAGGCGTTTGCCTTTGTGCCGGGCCTTCACGATGAACTCGCCGGGGGCGAGGGTCGCGGTCTCGCCCGGTGCAATGGCATTGAAGGACTTTTCTTCCCCCGGCTTGAACAGCTCGATGTCGAGCTTCTTCTCCTCCGGGCCGAGCACTTTGCCGTCCAGCATCACCTGCGGGGTCACGAACCCGACCTGGTGGGCGACCTTCAACTTGCGCAACTTGCCGGGGTAGATGCTCACCTTCTCGGTGGTGACCGCGGCGAGGTCGTGGCTTTGGTAGAGCTGGGTCACGATGTTGTAGTCCCCGGGGGGCACCTCGTGCTCCTGGCCCGATTCGACCTCGACGATCTGCCGGCCGTCCTTGCGGCGGACCAACGCCGCCACCCCCTGGACCTTCTTGCCCCCCGCGTAGAGGTCGACCCACAAGCGACCATCGCTGACGTCGAGGGTGGGGGTCACTTTCTTGAGCGCCTGGGTGCGCACCGGCATTTCACCGGTGACCGCTTTGCGCCCCGCGTGTTTCTTCGCGACCTTGGCCTTGACCACGAGGTTGCCCACCGGCACCGGCAACGGCTCCTTCTGCGCGCCTTCGGCCACCACCCGGCCGCGCTCGTCCTCGACGGCAATCTTGGCCGGGACCTCGCTGCCGCCGCGCACCACGGTGGCGACCAGGAACGCCGGCACCATCTTGCCCTTGACCGTGGTCGGCCCTTTCACCGCCACCCGGAACGATTGCCGCAAGGTGCCTTCGGTGCTGGGGCAGCTCACCACCACATCGTAGGTGCCGTTGTCGACGTCCACCGGGAGGTCGAGGTCGATGGTGGTGCGCACTTCGTCGGTGTCGTTCTGTTCGAAGAATGTCGCCTCGCAGTTGCGCGTGAACTTCAGCCCGTCGCGCTCGATGTCGAAGGTCACCTCCGCGGCCAGCGACGACGACGCCCCGAGAAGACAAATGGTCAGCCAAGTCATCGTGCGCATCATCGCGGCAGTCCTTCGAGCTTCTTTTTCAGGTCCGGGTTGTCGGGCTGGAGCTTCACCGCCTTTTGGTAGTGAACCCGCGCCTTCTTGATGTCCTTTTCCTGGACGTAGATGTCGCCCAGCAACTCGTGTCCCCGCACGAAGTTGGGGTCGGTGTGCACCGCTTTTTTGAGCAAACCCTTGGCCTTTTTGGTCTGGCCCAACTTCGCGAGCTCGACCCCGAGGAACGCCTTGGCCTTCTCGTGGTCAGGCTCGGCCTTGATCACCCGCACCAGGTATTTGGCCGCCTTGCTGTGCTGTTCGGCCTTGGCCTCGAGCAACGCGAGGTGAAACAGCGCCGGGGTGTGCAAGGGGTCGATCTCGATCGCCTGCTCATACGCCCCCCGGGCTTTTTTGATCCGGCCGAGGCCGGCCTCGGCGTCGCCCAGGGTGTAGTACGCATTGGCATTGTCAGGGGCCCGGGAGATGGCGAGCTGGGCCGCTTCGCGCGCCTCCTTGGGGTCGCCGGCCCGAATCAGAGCATAGGCGAGATCGGCCAGAAAATCCGGGTTGCGGGGGGCGCGCTCGGTGGCGGTGCGCAGGGGGGCGATGCTGTCCTTGGTCGCGCCGGCCTCGAGCAGGGACATGCCGAGCTCGTGGGGGAGGGTCGCGGACTTGGGCAGCGCGGCCATGCCCCGGCGGTACACCTCGACGCTCTTTTGGGGGGCGCCGTCGAGGTCATAGGCCATGCCCAGCAACAGCCAGGATTTCTCTTGGCCGGGGGCGAGCTTCACCGCGTCCTCGAGGTGGGGCGCGGCGTCCTGGGGCCTTTTGAGCTGCAGCAAACACAGCCCATAGGCGGCTTCGCCTTTGGCGCGCTTGTCGTCGGTGAGCGACGTGTCTTTGAGACCGGTCTCGAGCTGCTTGATCGCCTTTTTGGGGTCACCGCGCTCGGCGTAAGCGACCCCGATGTCGATGCGTTCGGCCGGGGTCAGCGCGGCGATCAATGCCATCACCACGACGGGGCTGCTGGTCATGCTCACCTCCCTAGCGCAGGCTTTGTCGTCTCCGCCGGTCCTTTTCAAGGGGGCGGCGGCGCAGGTGGGACGTCCCGGTCGGGGACCGATTCAACCCGCCGAGGTCCTCGTCGAGGACCGCCGCGAACCGGCCGCGGGGGCGGCGTCGCCCCGTCCCGCGAGCACCTCGGCCAACCGGTGGCGCACCATCTCGGTCGCGGCCTTGGCCGCTTCCACCGGGCGCAGGTGCGCGGTGGCGTCGCGCAACGTGGCCGCGTCGAGGGGCGCGCCGATGTGGGCGGACAACGCGCGGGACCGCACCATCGCCGCCCCCCGCGGCAACGCCGCGTAGGTGCCGCGCAGGCCGATGGGCAACACCGGGACGCCGGTGGCCATGGCCAAGCGCCCGACCAAGGGCTTGAACGGGCCGAGGGTGCCGTCGGCCCGGCGCGTGCCCTCGGGATAGATCAACACCGCGTGCCCTTCTTTGAGCAGGCCCCGGGCCACCTCGAAGGCCGAGCCGGAACCCGACGTGCGGTCGAGGGCCACGAGGTTGGTGAAGTGTTCGAAGAACGCGACCTTGGCCCGGTGGCCCTCGAAAAAGTAGTCGGCGGCGGCGAGGGGCAACAGGTCGGTGCCGTAGCGGCCGAGGGCAAACTTCACCAGCCCGGTGTCGAGGTGGGAACAATGGTTGGCCACCACAATGGCATTGGTGTTGTACGGGATGTGGCCCCGGCCGAACACCTCGGAGTCGAACAACGTGCGGTACAGCTCGCGCTGCCCCGCGCTGAGCACGGCCCGGCCGGCGGCGACAAAAAACCGCGGCAGGGCCACCGCTTGCTCGCCCTCGTCGGGCCCCGAGGGGTCCGCGGCCGGCGCGGGGGCGGGTCCGGCCACCAGTTGCTCCAGGTCGGCGAGGGTATCGCAGGCGAACAATGCCTCTGCATCGAACGACCCGAACAACGGGGTCAAGGCCTCCGCGAGCTCCACCCACATCAATGAATCGAACCCGAGATCGGTGTGCAAATGGGTGGCGGGGGTGAGCGTGGCCCGGTCTTGTCCCACCACCAACGCCACCGCGGCTTGCACCCGGGCGAAGGCCACGCTGGTCACCGCCGGGGCCGCGTCTGGCCCCGCGTCCGCCCTCCGCAGACGCTCCTCGACGAGGGCCCGCACGTCCTTGCGCTTGACCTTCCGGGTCGCGGTCTTGGGCAAGGGCGTGTCGAACACCTCGACCACCGCGGGCCGGGCGTAGGCCGGCAACCGGGCGGTGTGCCGCTTGGCCTCGGCCGCGGTCAACACCTGGCCCTCGTGGGGCACCACCGCGAGGGCGAGCAGCTCGCCCCCGCCCTCGGCGGGGACCCCGAGCAAACAGAACTCCGCCGCGGCGTCGAACGGGCGCAACAGCTCCTCGACGTCGTCGAGGTAGACGTTCTCGCCCGAGGCGGTGACCACCACCTCTTTGGCCCGGCCCACGATCACCAACCGACCGCCCTCGTCGAGCCGGCCGATGTCACCGGTGCGCAACCACCCCTCGTCGTCGAGCACGGCCCGGGTGGCGGCCTCGTCCTCGAAGTAGCCGGCCATGACATTGTCGCCCCGGGCCAGGATCTCGCCCGTCTCCCCGTCGCCCGCGATGCGCAGCTCCACCCCGAGGATGGGGCGGCCCACCGTGCCCACGGGGTCGTCTTCGGCCGCCACCGCGAGCACCGGCGCGGTCTCGGTCAGCCCGTAGCCCTCGCGCAGGGGCAACCCCACCTCGGCGAACAGCGCCTGGGTGGTGCTGGGCAGCGCCGCCCCGCCGCTGATCAGAAGGCGCAGGTGACCGCCGAGGGCGTCGTGCACGGGCTTGTACAAAAGATGTTTGGCCGAGCGCCCGGTGCGCGCCGCCCACGCGCGTTCGGCCACGGACAGCAACGACAGCGCGGTCTTCTGTGTGCCCTCGATGGCGTCGAGCTCCCGCCGGATTTTGCGCTCGATGAGCTGCCACAGCGCGGGCACGCCGACCATGCCGGTGATGCGCCCTTGTTGCAGGCAGTACGCGAGCCGGTCGGCGTTGAGCTCGTCGAGGTAAAAGATCTCGGCCCCGGCCACGAGGGGCAACAACAAGCCGCACGAAAACTCGAGGGTGTGGTGCAAGGGCAGCACGCTCAGCCCCCGGTCTTCGCCGGTCATGTCGAACTGCACCGACAGGGCCGCGGCCTGGGCGGCGAAGTTCTTGTGGGTGAGCATCACCCCCTTGGGGGTGCCGGTGGTGCCCGAGGTGAACAGGATGCTCGCGACCTCGTCGCCACCGGGCGCGGGCACATCGTGGGCCGCGCCCCCCTCGGCGGTGAACAGCATCAGGTCCCAGTCCGGCGCGGGGGCCGCATCGGCGAACTTCTGGCGCGCGTCCCCGTCGAGGATGGCCCCTTTGGGCCGGGCCTTCTGCACGATGGCGCGGACCTGGCTCGGCTCCAGCCCGGGGTCCACCGGCACCGGCACCGCCCCCGCGATCTGGATGCCAAAAAACGCGATCGGCCATGCAGGTCCATTGCGACCGGACAACAGCACGCGATCCCCAGGGCCCACCCCCGCCGCCGCCAGCCGGGTCGCGGTCTGCCGCGCCCGGCGCAGCAGCCCCTGGTAGGTCACGGACACCTTCTGGTCCCCCTCGAACACGCTGAGGGCGTTGCGGGTGCTGTAGCGCGCGGCCGCGGTCTCGAGCATGTGCAAGGTCGAGCGGTACCGCACCGGGGCGGCGGCGGCGGGGGCCACCGCCGGGCGGGGCGCGCCCCGGGGCGCGATCTCGTCGAGCACGCGCCGGCGCAGCGGGGTCTGCTCGGCGGCAAGCCCGGCCTCGCCGTACGCGCCGCGCAGCAGCGCGCCGGCCTTGCGGGCCAGGGGGCGGAAGCCGGGGCCGAAAAACAATGGATCTGCATCGCGCGCGGTCAACGCGTCGTTGACCGGCGGGGGCAACCACGCGGCCACCGCGGGCGCGGTCTTGTCGAGCAGGCCGCGCACCAGGCGGTGCCCGGTGACCTGCCGGAAGGTCTCGGCCCCCGCGCTCTGCAGCCACGCGGCCCCGTCCTGGACCGGCCCCTGCGCGGCGAGGGAAAACAAGTCCGCGATGCGCGCCTCGGGCACGACCGCCTCGGGCCCCACCGCGGCGTGCACGACGACGGCTTGGCCGGTGTGCACCGCCGCCGCCGCCGCCCAGCACAGGCGGGCCACCGTGTCGCTCGCGGCCGCCACCAGCTTGCCCCGGCCGTCGGCGCGCGCGCGGGAGGCGGCCCAGGCCGCGTCCCACAACGTCTCGTCGTCGCCCGGCGCCGGCCACACCGTGCCCACCCGCACGATGCCCGCCGGGCCCGCGCCGGTGGTGGCCAGGCCCTCGGCGAGGGCGGCGACATAGCCCAGCGTCGAGCGGTACCCAGCCCGCGTCGCCCGCGCCGCCAGCCACGCGGCGGACCGGGCCGCCGACCGCGCCGTGGTCTCGGCCGCGGCCGCGGCGACAAAGCCAGGCCCGGTCACGGGGGCGCGCAGTTGTTCGTGCCGGGCCCGCACCGCTTGCTCGGCCTCGACGCGCTCGTCGGCAAACCCCGCCCGGGCCGCTTCCTGCTCGACGTGGGCGCGCCAGCGGCAGAGCTCGTCCACGGGGTCGAAGGGCAACCGCAAAGGCCGCTCGAGCGCGGTGGCGTCCGCGGGCAAACACGCGTGAAGCGACGAAACCACGACGAGGGCCTGCCCCCGTTGCGCCCGGTCGGCGAGGGTCTCGAGAGCGGCCAGGGCCTCGGCCGGGGCCCGCGGGGTCCCGAACCACAAGAGCGCGGCGCCGTGTTCGCCAGTCCCGTCAACGACCTCGCCCGGGCGCGCGACGCGCGACAGCGCCGCCGCCAACGGCCGGTGCCCGTCCACCTCTGTCAGACCCACCGCGCGATCCATGCCCCCCGCATGCTCGCCTCCGCCCAAAAGGGCAAGGCGGGCCAGGCAACGCGTGCAGGACCCGGATCGGGGGTGTAGACGGGGCGCATGTTTGAGGTGGTCATCACCTTTGTGGGCAGCTTCGTCGTCGGCATCCTCGGCGGCCTGCTCGGGGTGGGGGGCGGCGTGTTCCTGGTCCCGTTCCTCGTCACCGTCGCCGACCTGCGCCCGGTGGCCGCGGTGGGGGTGTCGCTCTTCTGTGTCATCGGGACCTCGCTCGGCGGCACCACCCAAGCCCTCGATGCCGGCCGGCCCAATGTGCCCCTCGCGGTGTTCCTCGAGACATTCATGATCATCGGGTCGGTGGCCGCCTCGTTCGCCGCGCAACGCATCGAGGACGGGGCGCTGCTGGCGGGGTTCGCGGCGATGATGTTCATGCTCGCGGTGGTGTTCTTCCTGCGGCGCAACGCGGTCGAAGGCGACAGCATCGTGGCCCCCGACGAGCCGCGCCGCTTCGGCGATGACACCTACCAAAATCCTGACCGCGAGATCGTCGCCTACCGCCCCCAGCGGCTCGGTCTGCTCGGGGTGCTGATGTTGTTCACCGGGTCGGCCTCGGGTTTGTTCGGCATCGGCGGCGGCTCGCTCAACGTGCCGCTGATGACGCTGTTCGGGAAGGTCCCGCTGCGGGTGGCCACTGCCACGTCGACGTTGACCATGTCGGTGACCGGCGCGGTCGCCGGCCTCGTGCACCTGCTCCACGGCACGGTGCCCGCCGCGCTCATCGGCGCCTCGCTGTTGGGGGTGCTCCCGGGGGGGCGGTTCGGGGCATCGTTCCAGCGACATTTGTCTGTGCGCACCCTGCGTCTCGCCTTCGCCGCGCTCGCGGTGGTGGTGGGGGTCGCCACCTTGATGAAGAGCCGGGCATGACCGACGAGGACGTGCTCAAGTGGACCAAGGTCGCCACCGCGTTTCGCTGGGCCGGCCGCCTCTCCGCCGCGCTGCTCGGGGTGGGCACGGTGTTGTCGATGTTTGACGCCACCCCCTTGCAACCGTTGACCGCCGAATCGGTGCGAAGCGGCCCGGGGCCGGTGTTCCTGGCCGCGGGGGTGTGCGTGTTGCTCTCGCTCCCGTTTGTGCGGGCCGCCGCCATCCTCCTCGAGGGGCCGGGCCGCAAGGTGCGCCGGGTGCTCGTGCCCGGTACGGTGATGGTCATCGTCGCGTTCGTGATCGCGTTCCTGTTCGCGCGACACTAAAGCGCACTTCAGAATCAAACGATGCAGTGCGCGCGCCCAGGACACGATCAGCGCCCGATCCGGCGTCTCGTCGCTGGACACGCGCACGCATCTCAACTGAACCCAGCCGGCGCGTCTAGCCAGAGATGCCGCGCAACAACATTGTGCTGAGCAACGCCAACAGCGGGCCCGCCCACACCGGCAACCCCTTGGCCCCGCTCACCCGGCCGATGACCACCGCCATCACCCCGGTGGAAAACAGCACGAACAGGTCCGCCCCCAACAGAGCCCGGACCACGAAGCCGTGCTGCTCGCCCGCCGCGGGGTCGAACCAGCCGAGGGAAAGCTCCCCCGCCTGCGCGCTTTGTTTGAGCACCATGGCCAAAGACCGGGCCACGTCCCCCACCAACAGCGGCACCGCCCCGATGGACACCGCCCCCACCAGGACCGGGTACGGGGCCCGGCGCTGGACCGCGGACAACAATGCATAGGCAATGCCCGCCACCACCAGAAGGCCCACCGCGCGCCCCACGGGGGGCACCACCATCAGCGCCCCCTGGGCCGCGGCGATCGCCTTGTCTTGCGCCTCGGGGGGCACCCGCGCGAGCACCCGCTCGGTGAGGCGGGCGAGCCCGTCGGGGGTGGCCCACAGCATCACCGCCCCCGGCAGGACCGCGCCGATTACGGTGAGCACATAAAGACCCCAGGCGTGGCCCTTCTCGCGCACCCGGTCGGCGGCGCGCTCGGGGTGGAGCAGGCTGTCGAGCATCAGGGCGTGGGCCGGGCGCAGCGGAAGCCAAGCCCGGTGCCCCCGACGTCGGGGTTGTACGTCGAGGCGCGGTTGCTGCACGTGGCCAGGGACAAGAGGTTGCCCGACCCACCCCCGCGGTAGGTCCGGTAGGTGCCCTCGCCCGGGCCCACGGGGTCGGGACCGGCGTGGGTCGCGTAGTGATCGGCCGCGTACCAATCGGCGGTGAACTCCCAGAGGTTGCCCGACATGTGCAGCGCCCCGTACGGGCTCGCCCCGGGCTCTAGGGTCTGCACGTCGACGGGGCCGGCCCCGCATTCGGACGTGTTCGCCTGGGTGCAGTTGGGGTCGGTGTCGCCCCACGGGTAGATGGCCCCTTGGTCCCCGCGGCAGGCCTTCTCCCACTGGGCCTCGGTGGGCAAGGTCCCGCCCACCGCCGCACAATAGGATTGGGCCTGGGCCCAGGTCACGCCCCCCACCGGGCGGTCGGGTGTCGCTCCCGGGGTGTAGCTGTCCGACGCGGGGGCCGTGCACACCCCCGCGTCGACGCAGGACTGGTATTGGCTCTGCGACACCTCGGTCTCGTGAATGTCATACGCGGACATGGTCACGGTGTGGGCCGGGGCCTCATCGGCCTGGCAGTCGTCGCACCCCATGATGAAATCCCCGGCCGCGACCGGCAGCCAGGCTGGCCCGATCACGTCGCCATCCCCGTCGCCGTCGCCGTCGCCATCTCCATCGCCGTCCCCGTCTCCATCCCCGTCGCCGTCGCCGTCTCCGTCTCCATCCCCATCCCCATCGCCGTCGCCGTCCCCGTCGCCGTCGCCGGCGGGCAGGCACAGGCCACAGTCACATTGGTCTGTCCCGGCGCAGTCGCTGTCGTCGACGCACGAGGTGCCCACCGCGTCACAGTCGCCGTCTCCGTCTCCGTCGCCGTCGCCGTCCCCATCGCCATCGCCGTCGCCGGTCACGCCGTCGTTGCAGCCCACCGACAGCGGGCCCGCGAGCACAAGGAAAAAACCCAACCACAAGACACGTTGATGTCGCATGCCGACCTCTTAGCGCACACATGATGCGGACGCACCGGATGGCACCTGAAGGTTCCCATCGGGTCGGCCGCCGATACATCGAGGTCGCACCTGCGGGCCCGAGGTCGCCGCCAAACGGCTGAAATCCGCCGCCCCACGCCACCGGCGCGCGTGGCACACGGCCTGCAGCCTGCCCTGCGGAGGAGGTTCCATGCGCGCAACGCCCGCGGCCTGGCTTGTCCTGGCCCCCCTGATCCTGTCCGCCGCCGCCGGCGCACGGCCCGGGGCCCCGGCCCGGTTCTGTGACGTGTACGGCGGGGACAGCGCCTTTTGTCGAGGCCAGCTGCCCCAATGCATCCTGTGCCACACCTCGACCGGCTATAGCCCGTCGTGGAATGCCTACGGGTTGGCGATGTTCGACGGGCTGACCGCCGGCGGGTACTACGACGAAGCGCCCAGCGACGAGCGGTTCAACGACTACATCGCGGCCGCGATCCAATACGTCGACGGGGCGGGCCCGGTCGACCACGACAGCGACGGGGTGCTCACCGCCGAGGAGATCGCTCTCGGCACCAACCCCGGCGACGTCCAAGACGTGTTCGTGCCCAACCCCGCGCCGCAAGGCGCGAGCAATCCCGACTTCGCGATTGGGAGCTACGACCTCAACCAGGCATACCAGCGCACAAGCATTGTCTTTTGTGGCGCCTCCGCCACCTACGACGAGCGCCAGACCTTCCGGGCCCTCGACGATGTCGCCCAGTACGACGCCCTGCACGCCAAACTCGAGGCGTGCATGCGCTCCGACTACTGGCGCAACCAGGCCTTGCCTTCGCTGGCGGACAACAAGATCCGCCCCGTGCCCCGGTTCGAGCAGTGGCGTTGGGACTACCGACTCTGGCGCTACGCCAACTTGCCCCCCTGTGATGACGGCGACACCACCTGCGGCGACAACTTGCCCCGCTCGGCCCGCGACCTGGTCACCGGCACCTACCACGTGCGCGAGCTCGAAGAGGGCCAGCTCATCCAGGTCGACGGCCGCAACGACGGCAACGCCCCGGCGTGCACCACCAAGAACCCCAACCAATGGGAGTGCGGTTTTGACGCCCAATGTGTCTGCCCGGGACCAGGCTTCAACTGCGACGCCCCCGGGGTCTGCATCCCGGTGGGCGGCTGGCAGGTGCTGCCCCCCGAGCGCCGCGCGGGGATGATCTCCACCAGCTGGTGGTTCTTCTTCTTCACCATGTTCAGTGACATGCCACGCACCACCGCCGCCCAAGCCCTCCGCGCCTACTTTGGCACCAGCATCGAGCTGCAAGAGGGCCTGCTGCACGTGGCCGGCGAACCCCGCGACGTCGACAACAAGAACGTCGACGGGATCGGCTGCCGGGAATGCCACATGCACCTCGATCCCGCGGCCTACGCGTTCGTGAAGTACCGCGGCATCGGCGACGGGGGCGCCACCGGTTCGTTTGATCCCGCGCGGCCCATCGACCATGGCCTGTGGGCGTCCCCCGCTGAAGAACCCACCGCCTACTTTTTTGAACAGCCGATCACCGACACCGACAACCCGCTCGTGCAGTGGGCCAACATCGGGGTGCAGAGCGACTACTTCAAACGCAACCACGCACTGACCTTCTTCACCTGGGCGGTGGGGCGCGAGCCCCGGCCGGATGAAGAGGTGGAGTTCGAGCTGCTGTACCAGTCGATGGACGACGACAACTACGAAACCCCCGCGTTGCTGCATCGGTTGATCGACACCGACGCCTTCGGCTGCTTGTGAGGAGACCACGATGACGCGCGCAAGCTTGAACCTCTTGGCCCTGGTCTTGGTCTTCGCCCTCGGGGGTGGGCCGTTGGGCTGCAGCGGCTGTGTGCCCGTCGGCGACGGTGATGGTGACGGAGACGGAGACGGCGATGGAGACGGTGACGGAGACGGAGACGGAGACGGTGATGGTGACGGGGATGGGGACGGCGACGGCGACGGCGATGGCGACGGAGACGGAGACGGAGACGGCGACGGCGATGGTGACGGGGACGGCGACGGAGATGGGGATGGCGACGGTGACGGTGACGGAGATGGCGACGGTGACGGTGACGGTGACGGTGACGGTGACGAGTACAACGCGTGTCTCCCCGTCGACCAAGCGCCCGGCTTTGAAATCTCGTCCAAGGCGAGCCTGCGCTGGAAGCGCGCGCGCGCGGTGAAGAACGACCTCATGCGGGGGCTCGACCTCACCCCCGGCCAGGTGTGCCAAGAGGTGGGCTTTCCCGGCATCTGTTTCGAGCTGGTGCACCAGGTTCCGCTGGGGGGCAACGACCCGGTCAACGCGTCGATGTACCGGCCCATCGCCGAGACCGCGGTGACCACCCCCATCGCCCTCGACCGGGTGGTGCTCGCCGCCTGCGGGGCCCGGGTCGACCTCGACCTGGACGCCCAGGAACAAAACGGGGCCGACGTCGACGACTCTTTGTTCACCGCCGTCGACCTGAGCTTGGACCCGATCCCCGAATCCGCTCCCGGGCTCTCCACCATTGTCGACCGCCTGTACCGCAACCTCCTGGGCCGCGACCCCACCCCCGCCGAACGTGCCGTGGTCCTGGGCCTCGCCGCCCCGCAAGGGGACGCGGGCGTGTCCGCCCGCGATTTCGGCAAACTCGCTTGCTACGTCGTCGCCACTTCGTCTGAGTTCTTGTTCCAGTAGGGCTTGTCATGAAAAAGATCCGCTCCCCTCGCTTGTCTCGTCGTGACGCCCTCAAAGCTGGCCTCTCCTCGGTGGCCGCGCTCAGCGCGTTCGAAACCTTGGTGTCGGGCACCGCTCGGGCCCAAATCAACACCACCACCAACCCGGCCGAGAAGCTCCTGTTTGTGTTCACCGCCACCGGGGGCGGGAGCATCACCGACAGCTTTCTCGCGGTGCACGAAGACGAGGTCCCCACCCCGGGCAATGCCCCAAACCTCATCTGCTACGCCGAGAACGACGTCTGGTCGCAGGTCACCAAGCTCGGTGGCGCCACCGGCGGGGCCCTCGACCCCACCGCGCTGTCGGTCGTCGACGTGTACTCTCCCGTACGCAATGTATTTGGACCCGGGACGCAGTACTACCCGTCCGACTTCGCCACCGCCCACCTTGACGACCTCGCGGTGATGACCCTGACCAACACCAGCGTGAACCACTTTGTCGCCCAGGGTCGCGCCCTCACCGGGGCCGGGGTCAACCGAGGCCGGAGCATCGGCGAGGCGGTGGCCGAACAATACGGCCAAGACCTCGTGCTCCCGTTCGTGAACATGGGCACCGGCGGCTATCTCGAGGCCGGGGTCGATCCCGACCTCCCGGGCTTCGCCCACGGCCAAGTCGTCAACCAACCCTTCTTCTTCGCCCTCGGCACCGACGGGGTGCGGGGCATGGCCGGCGCCCCCGGGGCCGCCCCCCACGCCGCCCCTCAGCTCGGCAACGAGCTCGACCGCGCCCGCGAGCTGATGGCCCGTGCCCGCAACACCCGCCGCGAACTCGAGGACGTGTCCGCCTTCGGCCAGACCTTTCAGTGCTCGCCCGCGCGCAAGAAGTTCCTCCTCGACCAGACCTTCGCCGAGACCCACGTCGAACCCGAGGACCTGATCACCAACCTGCTCTACATCAGCGAGGTCCCGCTGCAGACCTACGGACTCGAGCTCACCCCCGCGGCCCAAGAGGCCCGCGACGTCGTCGAGGCCATGCCCGGGGGCGGCACCCGCAGCGCGTTCACCGATCCCTTCATCAGCCAGGTGGTCCTCGCCTACCTCCTCGCCCGCTACGGCTACACCGCGGCCCAGGTGCTCGGCCCTTCGTTCAGCGCCGACGCGGTCAACCTCGACGTCAATCCGCCCTTGTCGTTCGACTTTTCCCACAACAGCCACATTGCGTGCCAAGCCACCATGTGGTCCCGGGTGCTCGACGGGGTCAACAAGCTCATCGGCCTGCTCAAGGCCACCCCCGTGCAGGGCGGCGGGACCATGTGGGACCGCAGCATGATCTACATCGCCAGCGACTTCGGCCGGGACAAGACCCGGACCAACCCCGGGGTGCCGATCTACGACGGGACCGACCCCCAGAACCCGGTGGTCTCCGACAGCAACACCGGCCACAACCTCAACAACGGCGCGGTGTTGGTGTCCCCGCTGCTCCACGGCGGGCGGGTCTATGGGGGCATCGACAAGGACACCCTCCTCACCCACGGCTTTGACCGGGTCACCGGCGAGGCCACCCCCGGCAACCACATGGCCGAAGGCAATGTCTATGCAACGATCTGCAAGGCCTTGGGGGTCGACTTCACCGGAATCGACAACTACGCCGCCCCGGTGATGATCAAGACCAGCTGAGCCGCGGCCGGCTCACTTGTCGGAGTCCAGCTGTCCACTGTTGCCGCCCATGGTGGGCGGCTTGGCCAAGGCCCCGTTGCCGATGACGTAGCTGCACGCCGCGCTGCAGCCCCAGGACATCGCCATCAGCAACAACAACACCCCCCCCGCGGCCAGGATCAGCCGGCGGTGGGTCTGCCAGAACCCTTGGGCCGCGTGCTGCATCTTCTCCCGTTCGGACTCGTCGAGGAGCTTGCGCTTCTGGGCGTCGAGCGCGGCGCGGCCCTTCTGGGCGAGCTGCTGCGCCTTCTGTTTCATCTCCCCGCGCTCCTCGGCGCCGAAACGATCGCGGTACCACGCCTTGAGGCCCTCGACCCCGGCGTCGCCGGTGAAGCTCCGCACCACCTCTTCCCAAAAATCCTGCAACAGGCGGGTGGCGGCCTCGAGGCTGTCGGCGGGGGGCGGCAGCTCGGCCCGGCGTTGGTGGGCCGAGCTGGCATCGGACGCGGCGGGCGCCGGGCTCGAGCCCGAGGACGCGAGCATCGGGTCGAGGGGTGGCGGCGCAATGTCAATGGACCTTGTCGCCACCGGAGGGGTGGCTTCGTTGTTGTACGCCCCCGCGGTGTGCAGGCCGGGGACCACCTCGTCCACCGCGGGCGCGGCGTCGCCGGGGGGCGGCGGCAGCTCCGTGAACGGCACCAGCGGGTCGTCGCCCACCACCTGGGCCAAGCGCAGTTGCATGTGGCGATCGCCAGGCTGAAAGCGCAGGTACATTTTGAGATACTTGGCGAACCCGAACAGGTCGCGCTGGGCCGAATGCAACTCCGCCGCCCGCCGGGTCAAGCCCGCGGTGGGCCCCTCGTCGTTGATCTTGTCCAGCACCTCGAGGATGCGCGGCTCGTTGGGCGACTTGAACCGGTACCCGGTGCGCTTGGACACGTCCTTGAGCTCATTTTTGGCGTCACGGTTCTTGGGGTCGAGGCGGTTGGCCACAAACAGCCGGAACGCGCCTTCCGCGGGCCGCGGGGTCGAGCCGCCGAGGGCGGCCCGGGCAAACGCCAGCTCGCGATCCGCCTGGGCGGTGCGCAGCTCGGCGGTGTAGCCGGCGGGGTCGGCCAGGGCCCGGCGCAGGGCCTCGGGGTGTTGCTGATCGAGGAGGGTCTGGATCGGCACCAGGTCGGCGATCGCTTCGTCCGCGGTCTGGTACCGCTTGTTGGGGTCGACGGTGAGGAGTTTCTCCACCACCTGCTCGACCGCGGCCGGCATCCAGGGGGTCACGCCGAACAACGGTGGATAGTCACCCTTGGAGATCTTGAACAAGCTGGTGGATGGGTTCTCGAACTGGAAGGGGTTTTTCCCGGTGGCGAGCTGATAGAACACAATGCCAATGGAGAAAAGGTCTGAGCGGGCATCGAGATCGCGGCCCAAGGCCTGCTCGGGGGACATGTACGCGGGCGTGCCGAACAGCGTCCCGGTCTGGGTGATGGTGGCGTCATCGCTCGACTTGGCGATGCCGAAGTCCATGATCTTGACCCGGCCCTCGTCGGTGAGCATGAGGTTGGCGGGTTTGAGGTCGCGGTGGATCAACCCTTGGCGGTGCGCGTAGCCGAGCCCGGCGAGCACGTCGATCATCGCGGGCACGAGCAAAGGCGCGGTCCAGCCCCCGGTGTGCCGCAACAGCTGCAGAAGGGTGCCGCCCCCGACGTACTCGGTGGCCATGAAATAGATGTCGCTGACGTTGCCCGCGTCGAACACGTGGATGATGTTGTCGTGGTCCAACGCCTTGGTCGCGCCCACCTCGCGGTGAAAACGCTGGACGAACACTTCGTCCTCCGCGAGGTGGCTCTCGAGGATCTTGAGCGCGACGGTGGCGCCGCTTTCTCGGTCCCGGGCGAGATAGACCGTGGCCATGCCCCCCCGGCCGATGACCTTGCCCACGTCGTACCGCGGCAACCGGCGGAGGCGCTCCTCGTGGGTGAGGCGGGCCGACTCGCTCTCCCCCGAGCCGAACCCCTGGGCCTGGGCCAATGCCTCTGCACCGGGGGCCACGAGCAGGACCGCATTCTGCGGCGGGGGCATGGGGGGGGCCAGGGGGTCCTGATGCTGGTTCACGTCGGGGACGGTGACCGGCCCCATGGTGATCGGGTCCGCCTCCGACGAGCGCAACCCGTCGGTGCCGTCGACGTGCAGGTCCATGCCGTCCTCGACCCCGGACAGCTGGGACAGCGGGGTGGCCACCGTCTTTTCCCCCTCGTCGGCGAAGCCCGACCCCGGGTCGAAGGTCACCGCCCCGGTGGGGGCGTCGGCGAGGTCGTTGTCGGACAGGGCCGAGATCGCGTGGGTGGGGGCCCCCCCGATGTCCTCGTCGGAGAACAACGGGGCCGCGGCCTCGTCGTCGGGATCGGCCAGGCTGGCCGCGGTGGGCATCACCACCGTGGCCTCGTTGAACGACGCGACCTCGTCGGGGGACGGCAGGTCGCCCTCGGCCGCGGCCTCCCCCGAGTCGCTCATGGCGTCGTCGGAAAAGAGGTTGCCCTCCGACTCCGACGTGGGCGGCCCGCCCTCGTCGGTGCGCAACCCGGGGAACTGCGAAATGTGCGCGAGCTCGGTGACGATGGTCTTTTCCGGTTCGAACGCCCGGTCGGCGTCGGCCCGGCGTTTGACCTCGCTGACCACGCTCGCGACCCGGGCCGCGTTCAGGTCCGAGCGCTTCACGTCCCGGCGGGTGTCGTGCGGGCCCACCGACGGCTCCGCCCGCCGGGTGGGCGGGGCCCGGTCGCTCGGCGGGGTGGGCGGGGCCGAGCGACGCGACCGTTCGATCTCGTCGGCCGCGGCCCGGCGCGCGAGGTCTTTGATGTCGAGGTCGAGCGCGGTGGCGGCCACCGCCGCGCGGTCGACGTCTGAGGCCGCTTCGGTGGCGGGGTTGCGGTCGGCGTCGGGATCGTCGTCGGTGGCGGGGCGAAACGGCGACACGTCCTGGGCGGTCGACCGATCAAACGGCGCCCAGTCTTTGTCCCCGTCCGCCCCCCGGCGGGTCTTGGCCGGGGGCATGGCCCCGAGGGGCAAGGCTTGCAGCTCGGCCATGGTGGGGCCAAAGCCGTCGCCCTCATCCGCGAACCCCGGGGCCTGTTCGCCCGAGTCGTCGTCGATGGCCTTGACCGCGGTGCTCATCTGTTTGGCCGTGCCCGGGCGGGGGGCGTGCGACACCACCGGCCCGTCGGGTCGGGACTCGACGGTGGGCGGAATCTCGAACTCCCCGCTCCCGCTTGCGCCAGTGACCGATTCGATGTCCCCGGCGTCGACGAACAGCAGGTCGTCCTCGGGGGCGTCGCTCCCGGTGGCGGCGGGGCTGACCTCGGACAAGGGCAGGTGCTGGGTGCGCTGGCTCGCGTCGTCGAGGTCGAGCGCGTAGGTCTTGAACACGTTGTCGTCGTCGAGGTCGTTGCCCCGCTGGGCCAACGCGCGCAGGGTCTCCTGCCACGCCTCGGGGGTCGCCAGCAGCGGCACGTGCGCGGGGAGCTCGGCGGCCGCGCGCGCCGCCGCCTCCGGGTCCATGAACACCACGCACACCTGGCCGCCCTTGTCGGCGACGGGCAAGCCCCCCGCGCGCACGAACAGCTCGTAGTCGCACGCCGGCGGCGACGGGTCGGCGAGCACCTTGGCCGGGGCGGGCCGGATGCCGGTGATTTCGCACAGCGCCTGCAGCACGTCGTCGGAGGGCAACAGGCCCTCTTCGGTGAGAAAACGAACCAACCCCGGGCCGTCGGCGGGGGCGTCGGCAAATAGACTCGCGGCCCGCTCATCGGTGAGCGCGCCCCGCCACACGAGGTCCTCTTGCAGACGCGTCTTCAGCGGCTCCATCGGCCTAGAGTCTGAAAGAACAGCCGTTTTTGGGCAAGTTCACCGGCGGGGATAATCGTGCTAGGTCATCCCGGTGCAAAGGTGGTTGCCCCTGTTGGTCCTCGGCGCGCTCGGCGCGGGCTGTGAGCCCGACCCCTGTGACACCGAGGACGCCTGGCTCGGCAACGCCTTCGTGCGCGAGATGGAAGACCTCGATGACCTCGAGGGCATCCAGTGCATCACCGGCTCGCTGATCATCGGGGAGATGGACCACAACCCCTCCCTCACCGGCACCGGCATCCAAGACATCGAGTTGTCGGCGTCGATCTTTCACGTCGACGGCCTCGAAGATCTGCACATCATCGAAGGCGACCTGCACATCGCGGGCAACCTGGCGTTGCTCAACCTCGACGGGCTCTCCGGGCTGACCCACGTCGGGCGTGAGCTGCGGTTCGAAAAAAATCCCCGCGGCGACCTGATCATCCACCAAAACGCGCTGCTCGGGAGCCTCGACGGCCTCGGCGCCCTCGAAGCGGTGGGGGCCAACCTCATCATCAGCGCCAACGACTTCCTCACCGACGTCGGCGGGCTGGACGCGCTCTCCACGGTGGGCTGGGAGTTCAAGATCATCGACAACCCCCGGCTCGAGCGCGACGACGCCCAGGCCGCGGGGGACGGGGTCGCCGCCCTCGGCGGGCTGATCCTGTCCGACAACGGGACCGCCCTTGAGTAGCCTCCGCCGCTGCCTGTGGGGGGTCCTGCTCGTCGCCGCCGCGGGGCTGGCCCCCGGCTGCGCGGGGCTGCAGAAGTCACCTGGCCGGTGCGTGGCCTGCTGCTACGACGGCTGCATCGTGCCCACCTTCGCGCCGCAGAGCCACGTGCGCGAGACCCCCGGCCCCCGCGCGGCCCCGGTCATCGCCCAGACCATGGCCTACTGAGCCGCCCCGCCGGGCCGGCGGTCACCCGCCCCACAACCGGTCGATGGTCCAGTAGCTGCCGAGGGTGGCCAGGGCCAAGCCCAAGCCGAGCATCGCCGGGCCTTTGACCGCGCTCCGGCCGAGCCCAAACAGCACCGGGAACAGCACCGCCACCACCATCATCTGGCCGGCCTCGACCCCGAGGTTGAAGCCGAGCAGGGGGGCCCACACCGAGCCCTGGGCTTGCAGCGACTCGGCCAAAAACCCAGCAAATCCAAGCCCATGGATAAGCCCGAACAAAAACGCGACCGCGACCACGAGCCAGAATGAGCGGGGGTCCAGCGCCGGGTCAGCACCCGGATGCGAGAGTTTTCCGCGGCGCTGCTGCACCACCACCATCACCGCCACCGCCACGATCGAGGCCGCGATGATCGGCTCCACCACCTCCGCCGGCAGCCGCACGACATCGAACGCCCCGAGGGCCAGGGTCACCGAATGCGCGACCGTGAACGCCGTGACCATGGCCAACACCCGCCGCAGGGAGGCGCAGGAGAGCAACAGGCCGAGCAAAAACGCCAGGTGATCCCACCCGGTCCCGATGTGCGCGATGCCCTCGCCGAGGAAGCTCACGATGGTGCTCATCGTCGACGGCACCCGGGTCACCACCGTCCACTGGTTGCGTTCGCGCGAGAGGATGTCGACGTGCCGCACCCCGTCCGGCGCGGTGAGGGTCACCAGCCCGAGCACGTCGAGGGAGGTCATGCCCGACACCCCATATTGCACCGTGGTCTCGCCCGGCAGCGTCGGACACCGCCCCTCGAGGCGCACCCGCACCGATCGTGTGCCCCGCGGGGCCGCGTCGGTCACCCGCAGGCCACAATCGGTGCCGTCGCCCTCCACGCGCAGGGCCGGGGGCAGCATCTCTTGCACCGACGACAGCAGCAGCGTGGCTTCTTTGGGGCTGCTCATGTCCACGTCGAACAGCTCGAGGATGTCTTTTTCCTCGAGGTCGAGCTGCACGTTCACGTCGCCCGCGGCCGAGATGTCGATCCACAGCTGCGCTTTGGTGTTGGTGTGCGCGCTGGCGGCCAGGGGCAACAGCCAGGCCGCGGCCACCGCCGCCGCGCGCCACTTACCCATTCGACGTCTTCTTGGGCTTTTTGGGGTCCTTTTTCGGCGCCTTTTTGGCCTCTTTGGCCGCGGGCTTTTTGTCGGCTTTGTCCGTGCTGGCGCCGGTGTCGCTCGACCCGGTGTCGCCGCTGCCGCCGCCTTTGTCGTCCTTTTTCACCGACGAGTAGAGATCTTTGTACCAGCCGCCGCCCTTGAGCTGGAACGACGTGAGGCTCACCTCGCGCGCCAACGCCTTCTTGGCCCCGCACGCGGGACACGGATCCGGCGCCGGATCGTCGTACTTTTGCAGCACCTCTTCGACGTGACCGCATTTCTTGCAACGGAATTCAAAGATCGGCATCTCACACCCGAGGTTAAGCCCGCGGTCTTTTCTAAGCGCCGGGCCGGAATGTTCAAGCGGGAAAAACGCCTGGTCAGCCCGGGCGACGGTGATTAGACTCTGGGCACGGACACGTTGTTTGTCCTTGAAAATAGGTGGCTTGCCACCCGCATGCGGCCCCGGGCCGACGGCGAAAGGATGCCGATGACGAAAATCTCGAACGCCCCCCTCCCCACCCAAAATGAGGGCGTGGTGCGTTTTTCCGAGACCAACCTCCCCACGGTGCACGGCGTGCTCCGCTGTGTGGTGTACCGCGCGGCGGACGGCACCGAGCATGTGGCCATGGTGGCCGGCGAAGTCCGGGGCAAGACCGACGTGCTGTGTCGCATGCACTCCGAGTGTTTGACCTCGGAGGTGCTGGGCTCGACCAAATGTGACTGCAAAGAGCAGCTCGACCGCGCCCTGCAGCGCATCGCCGACGAGGGCGAAGGGGTTGTGCTCTATCTCCGGCAAGAAGGCCGCGGCATCGGCTTGGGCAACAAAATCGCCGCCTACGCGCTGCAAGAGAAGGGCTACGACACCGTCGACGCCAACCGCCATCTCGGTCTGCCCGACGACGCCCGCGACTACAGCGTGGCCAAGACCATGCTCGAAGATCTCGGGGTGAAGTCGGTGGCGTTGATGACCAACAACCCGGCCAAGCTGGGCGGCCTCGCCGCGGCGGGTTTTCCCATCAGCCGCCGCGTGCCCCACCGGGTCGACGTCGAGGGGGCGGCGGCCGATTACGTGCGCACCAAAGAGGAGCGCATGGGTCACCTGCAGGGCGACATTGGGCAGGTGTTGACCTTCCCCCGGGCGAGCTGACCGTCAGCGGCACATCGCCGGCAGGCACCGATCCACACATCGCTGCACCACCCGCTCCGGCCCCCGGGCCGGCGTGTCGCAGCTTTCGATGCAGCGCATCTCCCAGCTCGCGCAGGTGCGTTTTTGTTTGGTCCGGCTCTTCAGCCACAGCGGGCTGACGAACAGACCCGGCGCCATCATCAGCACCACCAGGAGACCGCGTTTGCGCGTGCGCGCGCGTTTGGCCTCGCGCTTGACGTCGAGCAGGTGGTCTTCGAGATCGCAGGGGACGAGCGCAGGGCTGGTGGGGAGCGTGGCCGGCATGGGTCAATTGTGCCGTTTTTTCAGGGGGATTGGCAACCTGGGCCGCAGATCCGGGTGCGGGCCAGATCGGCCCGTGGTACCTCACCGCCCAAGGGGGTCTCGCATGTCGACGTGGCGCACGCTGTGGATGGTGTTGTTGTGGGGTTGTTTTGCACTGGGCACCGGCGCGGTGGTCGGGTGCGACAACATGGCCGGGGATGGTGACGGCGACGGAGATGGAGACGGCGACGGAGATGGGGATGGGGATGGGGACGGCGACGGAGATGGGGACGGCGACGGAGATGGAGATGGAGATGGAGATGGAGACGGCGACGGCGACGGCGACGGAGATGGGGACGGCGACGGGGATGGGGACGGCGACGGAGATGGGGACGGCGACGGGGATGGGGACGGCGACGGAGATGGGGACGGCGACGGCGATGGAGATGGGGACGGCGACGGCGTGTGCACGGGTTTCTGCGGCGGCTACAACCCCGCGGACGATTGTTACTGCGACTTTGCCTGCATCGACGCGGGGGACTGCTGCCCCGGCGCGGACGAGACCTGCAACCTGACCAACCCCTCGTGCGAAGGCTGGTGCGGCGGGTTCAACTTCGGGGGCAATTGCAGCTGTGCCCTGGACTGCGTGGAGTTTGGGGATTGCTGCGACGACGCCGAGGACGTGTGCATGTTCGACAACGTCAGCTGCGACGGCATTTGCGGCGGCTATCACCCCTTGGGCTGCTCTTGTGTGATCGGCTGTGAGAACTCCTTCGAGGGCTGCTGCCCCGGCGCCAACGACGTGTGCAACTTCGATGGCGCGACCTGTGAAGGGCATTGTGACGAGAACCTGGACGTCGGGTGTTCGTGTGCGTCCAATTGCATTGACCTGGGCAACTGCTGCCCGGACGCCACCGACTTCTGCGTCGACCTCGGCAACTGTGTCGAGCCGGTGGGCGGCTGGCCCACCGACGGCGGGGACCCCCTGGCCCTGAGCTACGTGCCCGCGGCCACCGCGATGTACAACGCGGTCGCCGCCTGCGCCGCGGCCCAAGTGCCCGGCGTGGCCGCCATCGACACCTACTACCTGCAGACCTACTTCCTCACCGCCGACGAGCAAGGCTTCATCGCGCAGCTGCGGGCGGAGATCGAAGACCCCATGGTCAACGTCGACCAGCCGGCGCTCGACGCCTGCGAGAACGCCGCCGCCGCGGTGGCCCAGAACTGCACCGGGTTCGACGATCTCCTCGGGGTGGTGGGCGGGGCCTGCCAGTTTTCCGGGGTCGGCAACGACGGGTGCGGCTGCAGCAAAGACTCGCAGTGCGGCTCCGGCGAACGCTGCGTGGACCTCGGCGGGGAGTGTGGCGTGTGCCGCGCGACCGTGTCCGACGGCAGCGCCTGCGATCAGCTCACCCCCTGTGCGGTCACGTCCCAATGCAATGGCACGTGTGTGCCCACCGACTACGACCAGTTCTACCCCCAGCCCGGCATCCCCTGCACCGAGTTCGGCGGGGAGTGCGGCTACTTCTTCTCCACCGGCCTGTCTTGCTTGCCCGCCGGGGGCGGGACCACCACCTGCCAGATTCCGAGCGTGACCACCGTCGAGGGCGGCCCCTGCGACGTCGACCCGTTCAGCTTCCTGCTCAACCCCACCGAGGTCTGTCTCGGCGAGTTCCGCAGCGGGATGTACTGCGGCATGAACGGGACCTGCGTGCCCCGCCCCGGCCCCGGTGACCCCTGCGACCCGGCCGATCCCCAAGGCATCGGCTGCCGCGGCGACGTGGCCTATTGCGACTACGAGGCCGCGACCCCGACGTGTAAGCCGTACCTGCAAGAGCGTGAGCCCTGCGACCCCGACGTCGGGGGGTGCGCGCCCAGCTACACCTGCGCGCCCGACGACAGCGGCGACACCGTGTGTCTGCACCAATCGGAAACCGAGGTTGTGCCCAGCGGGTACTGTGACGGACCGCTGACCCCGCCCCCCGGCAACGGCGGCGACATCGCGGACGATTTCTTCGACTTTTAGCCAGGGGTTCGGGGTCGCGTCACCTCAAGGCCGGTGGCGCGCGAGGGTCACGATCCCGGCGATGAGGCCGGCCGCCCCCGCCAGCAGGGGGACCGCGCGGTGCCCGTAAAAGGGCACCCGGCGGAACGACTCCGCCAGACGGTCCCACAACAGGCCGTGGAACAAACACCACGCGCCCATCCACGCCCAGATGGCGCCGATCATCGGCCACACCGCGGGTGACCCGGGGCTCACATCCAGCGTGCCGGTCACGACCCCCACCATCAGGAGCGCGTTGGGGAGCACCAGCACGAGCAGCGAGGGCAAAAAGGGCAGCTTTTTCATCCCCCCAACATAGGTCGCGCCGCCGCCGGGGAAAGGGCGACACCCCGGTTCTGTCGTCGGGCGGCTTTGGCCTTGCCGCGCGCGGCGGGCCGACCCAGGTTGGACACCAGGAAGGCACGAATGGTACTCGGCGGGCATGGTCAGCCTCTTGGTCAAACTCGCGGTGTTGCTCGGGGTCATCGCCGGCGTCAGCTACGCGGTGGCCAAGACGTTTTTGGGACAGAAGCAGGACCGCATCCTCGCCGAGCTGAAGAGCGCGCGCGAGGACCTCGCGGCGCTGCGGGCCAAACTCGACGACGGCGAGCTCACCGCCCAAGAACACGACGCGCTGGCCCTCGAGATCTACCGCTCGGCCCAGGATCGCGGGGTGCCGCTCGACGACACCGAGCTTGGCCTCACAGGAGATAAGACATGAACGAACGACTCAACGCGATCAAGCGCGGCCTGTCCCGGATGGGCAGCGGGCAAGCCAATGTCATTTGGGTGTTGGCCGCGGCCGCCATCGTCGTGGGCATGGGCTTTTTCTCCGTGGTCGACATCGAACCCGGCGAGGCCGCGGTCCGCGTCAACAACATCACCGGCGCGCAGGAGGCGGTCACCCGGCCGGGTTGGATGACCCGCATCCCCGGCCTGCATTCGGTCTACGTGCTCGACGCGCGCCCCCAGACCTTCCACATGTCCGGCGAGGGCAGCGCCAACGACCCGCTCAATGTCAGTGAGTTGTCCGTCCGGGCCAGCGACGGCTCCAACTTCCACTTCACCGACACCACCATCCTGTTTCAGCTCTCGGGGTCGGAGGCGGTCAAGGCGGTGCGCGACGCGGGCGCGGGCGACAGCTACCTGCAGTGGATGCGGCCCTACGCGCGCGCGATCCTGCGCGATGAGTTCGGTCGGGAATCGACCATCGACGTGTCCAACCCCGCCACCTACGGCACCGCCGCGGGCCGGGCCAAAGAACGCCTCAACGCCGTGCTCGAACCACACGGGGTCAAGGTCACCCAGCTCGTCACCCCCCGCCCGCGTTTTTCTGAGGGGTACGAAAAAGCCATCGAGGACCGCAACGCGCTGTCCAACGAGCTCGAGGTCATCCAGTCCAACCTCAACCGGGCCGAGACCAACCGCTCGCGCCTGCTCGCCGAGGTCGACCAGGAAAAGAACGCGGTGATTCAACAAAAGCGCGCCGGCCTCGAGGCCGACCTCGCCAAGGCGGTGGCGGCCCAAGCCCAGACCAAGCGGGAGGCGGACACCTACCGCATCGAAAAAATCGCCGCCGGCCAGGCTTCGCTGTCCGCGGCCAAGCGACAAGCCCAAGAACTCACCGGGGAGCTTCGCGCCAAATACCAGTCCAAGCAGGCCGAGATCGCCGCGTTCTCCCGCCAGCCGGTGGAGCGGGTGATGGAAAAGCTGGGCGAAAAGCTCGAGGGCGTGACCATCGACATCCAACCCTACGCCGAGGACGCCACCCCCACCCGCCTCAACGTCAAGCAGCTCGGAGGTGCGCAATGAAGGCCATCACCCTCATGTCCAAAATCATCGTCGTCGCGTTCGTCGTGCTCGGGACCCTCACCGTGTTGGGCATGAGCAACGTCCGCCCCGGCTACGTCGGCGTCCGTTACAACAATGCATTGGGATTGCTCGAAGAGGACCTCCAACCCGGCTGGCACCTGGAGATCGTGGGCCTGCAACGGGTGTGGCGCCTGCCGTCGCGCTATCTCTTCCTGAAATACACCGGCAACGACAAGCTCACCATCCGCACCAAGGACAACAACACCGTCCTCATCGACGTGAGCGTGCCCTACCGCATCATCCCCGGCAAAGCCCACGCGGTGATGGACGCGGGCAACCATCTCCAGGAGCCCGACGGTCGGTACCGCTTCGAAGGGTTCGCCAAGGACACCACCGTGTCCGTGCTGCGCGAACACCTCGCCGAGCTGCGGAGCCAAGACTTTTACGACACCGATCGCCGGCTGGAGGTGTCCAAGACCGCCACCGAGATCCTCAACAAGCAGCTGCTGCCCCTGCACCTCGAGGCCAACCAAATCCTCATCCGCGCGTCGTACTTCCGCAATGATTATGAAAAGCAGCTCGCCCGGATTCAGCTCAACGAGCAAGAGAAGCTGCTCGACGGCGCCAAAGAGACCGTGGCCCAAAAGCAGCAGACCCTCGACAACTACACCCAACAGACCAACGCCATGGTCGCGGCCAAAGCCCAAGACTGGGAGCGCCGCATCGCCGAGATCGACCGGGCCTACCAGGTGGGCCTCATCAGCACCGCGGACAACGCAGCCCCCGGCGAGGCCCGGCGTCAGCTCACCACCCGGACCAAGCCCCAACGTGAGGAGCTGGAGAAGAAGGCCGCCACCATCTTCGCGCGGGAGATCGCGGACATCACCGACGAGCACCTCTTGGGCATCAAGAACATCGAGGCCGAGACCACCGAATACCGCCAGCGCGTGTTCGCCGAGGCGGACGGGGTGAGCGCCCGCCTCACCGCCGAGGGCGAAGCGTTGGTGGCCAAGGTCAACGGGGCTTACGAGGCCAAGCTCAACGCGTTGCTCGCCTCCCCCGGGGGCCGGGCCTACGTCGCCTACCAGGCGGCCGAGCACGTGAAGTTCAACCAGCAGCTCAAGTTCCAATCGTCGGACGGCATCCCGTCGGTGCTTCGGTTGCGGGACTTCGCCCAGAAGTTCATGGGCTCCACCCGATGAGCGCGGGGTGATCGACGTGGACCCGCCGCCGGGGGGGCGCCGGTGGTGCAAAGCGCGTGGCGATGGCATGAAGGGATGCACGCGACGATCGCCTCGGCGAAAAGGAGTCCCCCATGAGCAACGTAGAACTCGGTTTTGGCACCACCCTGTCCGGCAAATCCGTGGATGAGGCGGTGGAGGCGGTCACCGCCGCCCTCTCGGAGCAAGGCTTCGGCGTGCTCACCACCATCGACGTGAAGGGCACGTTCAAAAAGAAGCTCGACGTGGACTTTCAGGATTACCGCATCCTCGGGGCGTGCAACCCGCACCTGGCCAAGCAGGCGTTGGGGGAAGACCTCGACATCGGCCTGCTCCTGCCCTGCAATGTCATTGTGCACGACGCGGAGGGGGGCGCGGCGGTGAAGTTCGTCGACCCCAAGGCGATGTTCCGCGTGGTCGACCTCCCCGCGCTCCAGGGCGTGGCCGACGAGGCCGAAGCCCGTCTGCGCAAAGCCTGCGCCGCGCTGGGCTAGCGCGTCTCGCCCGCCGCGGTGGCGACCTTTTCCGGGGTCCACGGTCCGCGGGTCACCCCGTGTTCGGTGATGAGGGCGCTGACCAAGCCGTGGGGGGTCACGTCGAACGCGGGGTTCCACACCGGCACGTCCCGGGGCGCGAACTGCGCCCCCCGGGGCACACGGATCTCGTCGGGGTCGCGCTCCTCGATCACAATGTCGTTGCCTGTGGCCAGGCTGAGGTCGAAGGTCGAGCTCGGCGCGGCCACATAGAACGCCGCGCCGTGGGCTTGGCACAGTGTGGCCAGGCCGTAGGTTCCGATCTTGTTGGCCACGTCCCCGTTGGCCACGATGCGGTCCGCCCCGCTGATCGCCTTGTTGACCCCATGTCGCTGCATCGCGAAGCCGGCCATGGAGTCCGCGATCAGGGTCACGTCGAGCCCGAGCTTCATCGCTTCCCAGGCGGTGAGCCGCGCCCCCTGCAGCAGCGGCCGCGTCTCCAGGGCGAACACCTTGAACCGCTTGCCCGCCCCGTGGGCGCTCTTGAGCACGCCGAGGGCGGTGCCCTGCCCGCAGGTGGCCAGCGCCCCGGTGTGACACACCGTCATCACCACGTCCCCGTCGTCGATGAGCGCGGCCCCGTGCTCGCCCATCGCCCGGCACCGGGCCGCGTCTTCGGTGCACACCTCCTCGGCGGCGTCGAACACCGCGCGCCGGATCGCGTCCAGGTCCGGCGGGGCCAACCGCGCGGCCTCCATGGTCTTGTGCAGCGCGTAAAAGAGGTTGACCGCGGTGGGCCGGGTCTCGGCCAAGCGCTCCTTGGCCGCGGCGAGGTGGGCAAACAATGCCGCTGGACCGGGCGCGTCGGTGGTGTGCGCCACCCAGGCCATGGCCAGCCCCGCCGCCCCCCCGATCGCGGGCGCGCCGCGCACCGCCAGGGTCTCGATCGCCTGGGCGATGTCCTCGAGCGCGGTGAGGTGCAGCCACTGCTCGGCCGCGGGCAGGGCGCGTTGATCGAACAGATGCACGCCCTCATCGTCGAGGCGCATGGTCACGATGCCTTCTTGGGTGACAACGGCATGAGGGAGTTTCATGCCGCCACGTTCGCGGCTTGTGGACCCCGTGGTCAAGCGGAACCCGCCGCCGGGTTGGTTCTGCCGGGCAGCGCGTTATCCTGGGGGTGGAGGTGCATATGGTCAAAGAGCGCTACCCCGCGAACGGGGCCGCCACCGAGGACCGCTCAGGGGGGACCTCCCTCGAGGGGCCTTCGTACCCTGAGGTCGATGAGAACATCCGCACGTTTTCGCCTGACCTCGACCGGGAGCTGGAGCAGCTGACCGGGCACGGCAGCCGCGATGAGTTTGATCGGCCGGTGCCGCGGCGGCCGGTGGGCGCGGACGACGTCGAAGCCCACGACGAGGTGGAGCTGGCCGCGCGCGCGCTGGCCGAGGCCACCGCCACCGACGCCGACCCCCACGCCGAGCAAGAGCAGGCCGACGACGAGGTTCTGCAGATCAAGCCGTTGGTGTGAAACAGATCGTGCGGGCGGGCGGTCCGTTCATAGGCCCATGCGCCACACCGTCCACACCGCCCTGGCCTTGAGCCACCTGCGCCGCCCGCTGGGCGCGCTGTTTGTGTTGACCCCACTGCTCGGCCTCGCCGGCGCGACGCACCCGGCGAACTATGTGTTCACGTGTGTGCTGCTGTGGGTGCTCGGCTTGTTCACCACCGTCGCGCTGACCCCGCTGGTGTGGTGGCGGCACCGCCCGCGGGCCCCGCGCACCGGCGGCGGCGCCCCGGTGGGATTTTTCCCCGGCGAGGCCGAGCTGTTTCGGCCTTGGTTCGGCCGCGCCCACGAGCGGGGGCACGGGCTGTATGCGGCGGGGAGCTTTCTCGCCGTGGGGCTGGGCGCGGTCCTGTGCGGCGCCGCCCTCGACGCGAGCCACCTGATCGAGCCCGCGCGCGACGTGATGAAGAGCGCGGCCGCCCCGGTGATCGCCTTGTTGCCGGCGGTGCTCGTCGGGGCGGCCGCCCTGTACCGGGCGGCGGGCCCGCTGTGCCGCGGCACGTTTCGCGAGCAGCTCGGGCCCACCCCGCTGCATCTGTGGTGTCGCGCCTCGGTGCCGCCGGAGACGGCGCGGCGGACGCGGCTCTGGCCGGCGGCGGCGGTGGTGGGCGGGCTCAGCCTCGGTGGGGCGGTGCTCGGCGGCACCCACCCGGTGGTGGCGGCGGCGTTGACCGCGCTGTTCGCCGCGTGTTGGCTGCGTCTGGCCAAGGTCGCGCGCGCGGACCGGGCCGCCTGGCAAGCGGCTTGATTCCGATCTAACAGGGCGCATGAAGCGCACCATCACTCGTCTCGTCGTCGGTTGTTGTCTTTGCGGTACCGCAACCTGGGCCGCGTGCGCCAGCGACGACGCCGGCCAAAAGCCTGACCCCGCCTCCGCGGCCGCCACCGCCCCGCCCGCGTCCCCCCCGCCCGCGGATCCAGCCTTCGCCGCCCTCGCGGACAAGACCTACCAGGCCTATCTCGAGACCCACCCGGGCCTCGGGGTCGAGCTCGGTTTGCACGCCTACGACGGCCGGGTGCCCGACGTGTCCGCGGGGGCGATCCAACGCGAGACCGCCCAGCTGCACGAGCTCGAGGCCGAGGTGGCCGCGGTCGACGCCCAGCGGCTGTCCACGATTCAGCGGGTCGAGCGCGAGGTGTTGCTCTCGGTGTTGCGCAACGCGCTCTTTCGCATCGAGGTGCTGCGGTACCCGCAACGCAATCCCATTGTGTACTCCCTGTCCCTGTCCGAGTACATCTCGCGCCCCTACGCCCCGCTCGCCGACCGGGCCCAAGCGGTGATTCAGGTGGCGAACGCCTCGCCGACATTCTTCGCCCAAGCCCAAGAGAACCTCGACGAGGTCATGCCCCGGACGTTCGTCAACATCGCCCTGCTCCAGACCAAGGGCACGGTGACGTTTGTGCGCGACGACGTGAAGCTCGCGTTCGCCGACCTCCAAGACCCCAAGCTCGCGGCCAAGCTCGCCGCCGCGCTCGACACCATGGCCAGCACCCTCGAGCAGCACGCGACCTTCCTCGAGCAGCGCTTGGCCAAAGCCGACGACAACTACGCCCTGGGCACGGAGACCTTTCTCGGGCTCCTCAAAGTGCAGAACACCCTCGACATCGACCTGCCCACGCTCAAGGCGGTGGCCGAGCGCGACCTCGCGCGCAACACCAAAGCGATCGAGGCCGCCGCGCGCCGGATCGACAAAGACCGGCCGGTGGCGGACGTGGTGGCCGAGGTCTTGGCCAACAAGCCCGCCGCGGACGCGGTGCTCGACGAAGCCCGGGCCCAGATGACCGAGCTGCGGGCCCACATCAAGGACAACAACATTGTGACGATCCCGTCCGATGACGTGGCCGAGGTCAAGGTCACCCCGCCCTTTTTGCGGTACAACTTCGCGTTCCTCGACGGGGCCGGCCCCTTCGAGTCCACCCCGTTGCCGAGCTTTTATTACATCACGCCCCCCGACCCGAGCTGGCCGCCCGAGAAGCAGGCCGCCTACGTGCCGGGCAAGACCGATCTGCTCGGCACCTCGATTCACGAAGTCTGGCCCGGCCACTTCCTGCACATGCTGCACAAAAAGCAGGTGCCCTCGAAGATCCTCAAGAGTTTTTGGAACTACGCGATGGGCGAAGGCTGGGCCCACTACGTCGAGGAGATGATGGTCACCACCGGCGGCTACCACGCCGACGACCCCGCCACCCAGATCGGGATGTTGATCAACGCCCTGCTCCGCAACGTGCGGTTCTTGTCCGCCATCGGCCTGCACTGCGAGGGCATGACCGTGGCCGCGTCGGAGGCGATGTTCAAGGCGCGGGCGTTTCAGGACGACGGCAACGCCCAACAACAGGCGGTGCGCGGCACCTTCGATCCCATGTACCTGTCCTACACCTTGGGCAAACTCATGATCATGAAGCTGAAAGGGGATGTGCGGGCCGAGCAAGGGGACGCGTTCTCGGCCCAGGCCTTCCATGACCGGTTCTTGTCGTACGGGGCCGCGCCGGTGCCGGTGATCCGCCGCGCCATGCTCGGCGACGACGCCGGGCCCGCGCTGTAGGCCCGCTCACTCAGCCCCCGGGGCCGGCGAAGGGCGCAACGTCTCGTCAATGAACGTCGCGTGTTCGCGGGCAAAGCCCGGGCGCAGGTGGCCGGCGTCGATGTACACCGGCCACCCCTCGTCGGTGGCGGTGGGGCACACGTCGGTGCACAACCCGGCCACCGGATCGATCACCCGCACCCCGTGCGCGGTCGCCCACGCCACCAACGCGGCCCGGCCCACCGGATCGGTGAGGGGGCCCACCGGGACCGGCTCCTTGGCTCGCACCGCGCCCCCCGCGCCCGGCCACCAGCGCAGTGACATTTCGCCAACCAGCCGCAGGGGGTCGCCGTAGGGGGACGCGAGCACCAACACCACCTCGATGCCCGCCGCCCGCCACGCCTCCGCTCTCGCCCCCAGCGCGTCCAGCGCGTGGGCGCGCTCGACGGGATCGGACAGCTCCCGCCGCTGTCCGTTCACCACCCGCCAGAAGCCGTGCCCGTCGTAGCCCGGGTTCCAGCGCCCCCCGATGACGATGCGCCGCACGTCTCCTTCGGCCACGAGGTCGTCGACCACGTCGTACAAGGCCAAACACGAGGGGTGTTCTTTGTGCATCACCCCCGGCAACGGCAAACAGCCGTCGTAGGTGACCATCGCCGCGCTGTACACAGTTTGTTGCTGGCTCTCCATCAATTGCACCAGCCGCGGCGCGTAGTGCTCCATGAACGAATCCCCCACGAACACCACCCGGCCCTCGACCCCGCCCGGCCGGGTGTTGAGCCGCACCCCGCGCACCAGCTCGAACCGCCACGGCTTCAGCGGCGGCCACTCTTTGCGCGCCTCGGCCACCATCGACGCGAACCTCCCGTCGAGGCGCGGGCCCCACACGCCCCCCGCGGCGAGGCCGGAGACCCCGGTGACCGCGGCCATCACCACCAGGGCACGCACCGGCCGCCCGCCCCAGCCGCGCTTTTGCCGCGCCGGGGCCTCGACCCACCGGTGGCTGGCCGCAGCCAGCGCCCAGCTCGCCCCCAGGACCACCGCGCCCCGTCCGGGCCCGGGGGTGGTCCAAGCCGCGTCGCCGGTGCGCAACAGCGCCAGCAACGGCCAATGCCACAGATAAAGCCCGAAGCTGAGCCGCCCGAGGTGGCGCAACGGCCGGTTGTCGAGCAGCCACGAGCGCGCCGCCCCCGGCTCGGCCGCCACCACCAAGCCCGCCCCCAGCGTCGGGGCCAGCGCGAACACCCCCGGCACCGGGTCCCAGCGCTGCACCGTCCAGAAGCTGCCGACGATGAGCAGCAGGCCGGCCCCCCGCAGCCCGTGCGCGGCCATGCCCACCGGCCGGGCCGCGCTCCCCACGTGCCACGCCGCCGCCGCCCCCCCGGCCACAAACTGCCAGGCCCGCGCGGGGAGAAGAAAAAACGCCGCGTTGGGGGCGTCGATCACCCACGCGACATTGGCCCCGAAGCTGGCCAGCCCGACGACCAGCAGCGAAAAGCCCAGCCGGCGCCCACGCCCCGCGGCCGCCCACAGCAAGAGCGGAAACAGCAAGTAGAACTGCTCTTCCACCCCCAACGACCAAAAATGCAACTGCGGCCGGAGGTGCGCCTCGGGGGCGAAGTACCCGGCCTGAAAGTACGCATAGACATTGGCGCCAAACAGCCCCGCGGCCGCGGTCTCCTCTCCCAGCCGCTGAAACTCGTGGGGGAACATCGACCACCACCCCGCGGCCAGGGTGATGGCCAACACCACCGCAGCCAGGGGCACGATGCGGCGGACCCGTCGTCGATAAAAGGCCCCCAGCGAGAACGTCCCCGCCCGCAGGTCCTGGAGCACCAACCGGGTGATGAGGTACCCGGAGATGACAAAGAAGACGTCCACCCCCAAAAAGCCGCCCGTGAGGACGTCGGGGAACACATGGAACACGAGCACACCGAGCACCGCCACCGCCCGCAGGCCCTCGATGTCGCCCCGAAAGGCGAGCCGGGGGGCTGGCGCATCCGCGCGGGGGGAGCTCAAGGGGCGAACACCAACGTGCCGAACCGATCGAGGTTGTGAAAATCACCTGAGTAGGGGCTCGACCAGGCCGAGGCTTCGTTCTTCACCACTTTGTCGCCCCGTCGGATGCGGTCGAGGCGGAACAGGTTGATCTTCCATTCGGTGCCGATCGCCACCGGGCCGGGGATGTCGCGAAGCTCGTCGATGGGGATGCGCCACTCGCTGATCCAACCTTTGTCCTCGTCCCCGTGTTCGTTGAGGGTGCCATCGAGGACCGCCTTGGATGTGTAATTGACATTGTAGGAGGTGTCGAAGTTCTTGCGGCGCCCCCCTTTGAACGCGGCGTCGAAGTGGGTGTCGTTGGGCGCGGCCTGCAGCTCGACGTATTCGTCCTTGTCCCCGTCGGCGTCGATGAAGATCTCCACCGCCTCGGACTCGTAGAGCGGGTCGTCGCGCTTGTCGTACGGGGTGTGGATGTCGTTGTCGTCACACTCGAACGCGACGTAGAGCGCGTCGTCGTCCCACAGCAGCCGGGCGTGGGTGTTGTTCTGCAGCTTGCCCCGGCCGCGGTAGGAGATGAACGGCCCGATGCGCTCGGCCCGTTGCCAGTCCGGCTCGTCGAGCTTGCCGTCGATGGTGATGGCCCCGGTCCGCTTCTTCGCCTTGACGGTGGGAAAGGCGGGGGCTCCGTCCGAGATCGCCAAGGTGCCGAGCGAGACCCGTTGCTGGTCGTCGTGTTCGCCCGCGGTGACCTCGTACCGGTCGCGTCCCTCGTAGAGCCCGACATACAGCTGCATGGCGTCGGCGGGGTAATCCTGGGGCACCGCGACCACGAACCGGTCCTCGAGCACGTCGCCCGGCACCAAGCTGTCCGCGGCCACCATGGGGGGCAACAGGATGTGATCGCGCCCGGCCATGCGCAGCTCGCCCCCCGGCACCAGCCCATGCACAAACACTTTGGGCCCGCGCTTGGCCGCGTCGGTCTTGGCGAAGCGCCACCACAACGTCAGCTCCGCTTGCTGGCCGCGCTTGACCGCGTCGGGGCGGACAAACCCCACCAACCCGATCTCGTCTTCAAACACATGGTCGGCGGCGTGGCCCCCCGCGGGACCGACAAGATCCGCGGGCAGGGGCTTTTTCGCCTGTGCGCTCACGAGCGACGGCCCCGGCGTGTCCTCCTTTCGGGTACATGCCAAAAGGGTCGAAAACGCGAACAAACAGCACACCACACGTTTCATCAGCACCTCGGGGCCCGGTTTATCGCTGTGGCGTGAGGAGCACCACGCGCGACATAACGCATTGAAAAATATCACATTTTCCCGCACCCTAGACATGAATGACCCGCCCCCGCGGCACGTCTTCTCACACACCGGCCTTCGCTCCGCGAAAGCCCCACCGAAGGGACACGTCATGATGGCGAACCGAACCGCAGCCCTCGTCACCTTCCTGGCCCTGGGCCTGTTGGGCGGCTGTGTCGAACGCACCGTCTACGTCCGCGAAAACAGCGGCGCCACCGCCGCGGCCCCCACCAGCAACGCCGGCGGAGGCATGGGGTACGGCGCCGCGCCGCCCGCGTACGACGTCCAGAACGTCAATGGGTTCTATGACGCGCTGAGCCCCTACGGTCGTTGGTACCCCCACACCGTGTACGGGCAGGTTTGGGTCCCGTCGCGCAGCTACGTGCAGACCGGGTGGCGTCCGTACACGCATGGACATTGGGAGTACAGCGAATGGGGCTGGACCTGGGTCAGCTATCACCCATTTGGCTGGGCCACGTCGCACTACGGTCGCTGGTACTACGACTCGTCGCTGGGCTGGGTCTGGGTGCCCGGCACCCGCTGGTCCCCCGCGTGGGTCACCTGGCGCACCGGGGGCGGCTATGTCGGCTGGGCCCCCATGCCCCCCGGGAGCTACTACGGCGGCACCTACGCGGTGTACGAGACCTCCTGGGTGTTCGTGTCGAGCTCGGCGATGGGCACCACCACCATCTCCACCGTGATCGTGCGCAACGGCGGGACCTACCAACAATGTATGCGCCGCACCCGGTGGAACCGCACCACCGTGACCGTGCACGGCGATCCCATCTACCGCGGCCCGGATCCGCGCGACGTCGAGCAAGCGGGGGCCACGATTCGGCACCGGCCCATCCGCGACATCGACGACGACCACCCGACCTCGCGTCCCCCCCGCGGGGTGACCATCGCCGGCGGCTCGCGCGGGGGCGGTGACCACGACGGCGCCGATCGCGGGGGCCGCCCCACCGGCAACACCACCGCCGGCAACAATGGAACGGGAGGGAGCCACGACGGCACCACCCGGCCCGGCCGCGACGACGGACGCGACGGGCGCGGCACCACCCGCCCGGGCAACGACCCCGCCGACAGCCGCACCGGCCGGGGCGACGTCACCAACCCCCACACCGGGCGCGACCCCGGGCGCGGCACCACCCGGCCGACCGACGACGACCGCAGCGGCCGCGAGCCGGTCATCGACCTCACCGACCGCGCCCGGCGGGACAACGGCGTGGTCCATGACCGCCGCGACCCCGCCGACGACAACCGCCGGCCCGACCCCCGCGATGACCGCAACACCCGTGACCCGCGCCGCGACCGCGACGACGGCCGGGGCAACGGCAACCCCGCGAGCGGGGATGACCGCCCGGGACGGGGGGTGCCCGCGGATGTGCGCGACGGCCTGCCCGACGAGGACTACTTCGAAGGGGGGCGGGACGATCGCACCCCGTCGCGCCCCACCGAAGCGGCACCGGACAATGGCATTGGACAACGCTACCACCCGGACCTGAGCCCCCCGCGGGTCGACAACCGCATGCCGGTGGACACCACCACGCCCCCCGGCGTGGACCGCCCCGCGGCCCCCCACCACCAGGCACCGGCGCGGCCCAACCAAGCCCAGCCCGGCAACCAGTTCCGCACCGCGCCCGGCTCGGCCACGCCCTCGTACCGGCCGCCGAGCGGGCCGTCGCGCACGCCGACCTATCAGTCGCCGGGCGCCCCGTCGCGCGCGCCGAGCTACCAAGCGCCGAGCGGCCCCTCGCGGGTCGGTCCCACCCCGCGCAACACCCCGTCGCGCACGCCGGCCTATCAGTCGCCGAGCGCGCCCTCCCGGGCCGCGCCCACCCCGCGCAACACCCCGTCGCGGGCCGCGCCCACCCCGCGCAACACCCCGTCGCGCGCAGCCCCGGCCCCCGCGCCGGCCCCGGCCCCCAAACGGTCGGCGCCGCGCAAGTCGCGCAGCAGCAAGAAGAAGGCGCGCGACAACCCCCGTCGCTGAGTTGAGTGTTCGGCCTTGTGCCGAGCGGCCGCGGTTATCCTCCCAGAGACCGCGGCCGTTTTTTATGGATAGCGGGCCGGGCGGCTAGGCCGAGCGGGCGCGGCGCGCGAACAGCTCGGTCACCGCGGTGCGCACCGCTTGGCCCCGGTGCGAAATCGCGTGCTTTTCCGTCGCCGAGAGCTCGGCCATGCGCTGGCCGGGGTGGGCCTCGGGGATGAACAGCGGGTCGTAGCCAAAGCCCCCCGCCCCGCGCAGGTCGTGCGCGATGTGGCCGCGCACCTCGCCGTACGCCTCGATGAGCTCCCCGCCGGGCAGCAGCACCGCGCAGATCGCACACGCAAAATGTGCGCCGCGGTCCTCGTCGGGTACGCCCGAGAGCTTCTCGAACAACAGCGCGTTGTTGTCGTCATCGCCCTGTCCCGCGTCGTGGTCCTGGGCGAACCGCGCGCTGCGCACCCCCGGCCCCCCGTCGAGAGCGTCGACGCACAGCCCGGAGTCGTCGGCGAGCACCGCGAACACCCGGTCCGCGAGCGGCAGCGCGGCCAACGCCCCCGCCACCCCTTGGGCCTTTTTGATCGCGTTGCCTCCGAAGGTGTCCGCGTCCTCCACCACCTCGAGGTCGATGCCCGCCTCGCGCTGGGTCATGACCGTGAAGCCCTCGGCGATGGCCGCGAGCTCTTTGGCCTTCTTGGCGTTGTTGGTGGCGAGGAGCAGAACGTCCCGGGCCACGTCAGCGCCCCAGGGCCTGGTCTTGCAGCCGGCAAAGCTCGGCCACCGCGGCCATGCCCTGGTCGACGAGCACATCGAGGGTCTTGCGGTCCAGGGGTGCGCCCTCGGCGGTGCCTTGGATCTCGATGATCGACCCGTCCTTGCGGCCCACCAGATTGAGGTCGGTGTCGGCCTTGCTGTCCTCGACGTAACAGAGGTCGGTGCAGACCTCGCCGCCGAGCACCCCCAGCGACACCGCCGCGACCTGTCCGGTGATGATCTTGTCGATGTCCTTGGTGGCCAAAGGGCGATGAGGCTTTTTCTCGATCAAGTCCCGCACGCACAATGTCAACGCAACATAGGCCCCGGTGATGCAGGCGGTGCGCGTGCCCCCGTCGGCCTGGATCACGTCGCAGTCCACGTGAAGTTGGCGCTGGCCGAGCTTGTCGATGTTGACCACGTTGCGCAGCGAGCGCCCGATGAGGCGTTGGATCTCTTGGCTGCGCCCGTCGGGGCGGCCTTTGTCCACTTCTCGACGACGGCGCTCATGGGTCGAGGCGGGCAACATCGAGTAGCTGGCCGTGACCCAGCCCCCGCCGGAGTCGAGCCGGAACGGCGGCACCCGGTCCTCGGCGGTGCAGCACACGAGCACGCGGGTCTGCCCGAAGCTGACCAGCACACTGCCTTTGTGATGCGCGATGTACCCGGTCTCAAACGAGATGGGGCGAAGTTGGTCGGGGGCTCGTCCGTCGGGGCGCGTCATGTTGGTGTTCCTCCGCGCACTGCTCTGGCCACCGGGCCCCGGTTCGTCAACCGGTTCCGCCGAGGCGGCGTCTAGACGTAGAGCGGCGGGGGGCGGTCGCGGTTGGAGCGCACCAGGTCGGTGACCATCACGGACAGCGCTTGTCGCCCCGCTTGGAAGTCGTCGACGAGGGGGGCCACGAGGTGGAACACGCTGCCCGCGTCCGGCGGACGATCCATCGCCTCGGGGGTCAACAGCAGGTCACACACGTCCTTGAACTCGTCGGGGATGGGGACCTTCGACGGCCACCGCGGCCGCTCGGCCCGCGCGTGGGTGGCCAAGATGGCGTCGTCGGGGAGGTTCTCGACTTCGAACGCGCGCCGGCCCGCGAGCAGCTCGTAGAACATCACCCCCACCCCGTAGACGTCCATGACCTGCCCCGGGGGCTCGCCCCGGGCTTGCTCGGGGCTGAGGTAACCGGGCGTGCCCACCACCTGAAGGTCGCCGGGGTCTTGCAGGCTGAGCACCGCGGTGCCGAAATCGAACAGCCGCACCCGGCCGTCGATGTCGATCATCACGTTGTGCGGGGACACGTCCCGGTGCACCAGGCCCAGCGGACGCCCCCGGGGGTCGACGAGGGCGTGGGCCGCGGCCAGGGCCTCGGCGAGGTCGGCGATGACCACCGCGGCGATCTCCGGCCGCATCCGCAGCTCGTTCTGCCGAAACGCGTACAGCACATTGCCGAGGTGTTCGCCCTCGACGTACTCGAGGGCGATCCAGACCTTGCCGTCGTGCATGCCGCGGGCGTGGGCGCGCACCAACCCGGGGTGGTCGAGCATGACCAGCAGGTCGGCCTCTTTCGAAAATGCTTCTGCATCGGTCGGGGCCTGGGCCACCGGGGCGTGCATGACCTTGACCACCGCCGGCTCCCCCCGCTCGAGCGGGAGCAGGGCGTGGGGATCGTCGGGGGCGGGCAAAAACCGCGCGCGGTACACCCGACTCTGGCCCCCCCGCCCGATTTCGTCGACGACCTCGAAGGGCCCGATGCGCACGGTCTCGTGGGTCGGGGCACCGGGCAAGTTCGGGGGCGCGTCACTCATGGCGCGACTCTACCAGCGCCCGGCCCGCGACGCGAAACCGGACACCCCGCGGGTCAATGCACGTCGGGGGCTTCGGGCATGGGCCGCGCGATCTGGGCGAACACGTCCGCGGGCTCGCTGGTGCCCAACTTGGCGAAGAACGCTTCGGGGTCCTCGAGACGCAGCGCGATCTTGAGCACCTCGTCCACGGTCTCGACGGGCACGAACTTGAGCTTGCGCTTGACCAGCTGGGGCACGTCAGCGAGGTCTTTTTCGTTGTCCGCGGGGATGATCACGGTGGTGCACCCCGCCCGGTAGGCGGCGAGGGATTTTTCTTTCAGGCCCCCGATGGGCATGACCCGCCCCCGCAATGTAATTTCACCGGTCATGGCCACGTCGTGCTTCACCGGAATCCGGGTCAGGGCGCTGACCAAGCTGGTGGCGATGGTGATGCCCGCCGACGGGCCGTCTTTGGGCGTGGCCCCTTCGGGCACGTGAATGTGCACATCGATGCGGTCATAGAAGTCGAGGGGCAAACCCAATGACTCTGCACGAGACCGCACATAGGTCATGGCCGCCTTGGCCGACTCTTGCATCACATCGCCGAGCTTGCCGGTGACCTGAAGCTTGCCCTTGCCCGGGGTGAGCGCCACCTCGGTGAGCAGGATCTCGCCCCCCGCGGAGGTCCAGGCCAAGCCGTTGGTGACCCCGACCTGGTCTTGGCCGTCGGTGTCGCGCCGGCGGTACTTCTCGACCCCGAGGTACTTGCGCACTTTTTTGGCCGTGACCTTGAGGCTCGCGCCCTTGAGCCGCTTGCGCCGCGCGGCTTTGCGCGGGTCGGGAGCGTTGGGGTCGAGCTGTTCGCCCGACTTCTTCTTCGCGTCGCGGCCGGGGAGCGGCGGCGGGCCGTCGCCCTTGGCGAGATCGGTCTGCAACGCGGGCGGGCCTTCCTCGGTGGGCGCGTCCTCTTTGGCCGCGGTGGGCTGTTCGAACGAACCCGTGGCCTCGTCCGCGTCCCCCTCCTCGTCGGGGCTGCCCATGTCCACTTCCCCAATGCTCTTGAGAAGGTCGATGGCCGCCTTGCGGCAACAGGTCCCGATCTCCCGCTCGAGGTTCCGCACGCCGGCTTCCCGGGTGTAGTTGTTGAGGATCTTCTTGAGCGCGGGCTCGTCGAACTGCACCTCGGCCCCTTCGAGCTGGATGCGGTTGCCTTGCTCGTCGCGCTCGTCGACGGGGGCGAAGGCGGCCAGGCCGTTGGCCTCGAGCTGCTTGGGCACGAGGTAGCTCTTGGCGATGGCGAGCTTCTCGAGGTCGGTGTAGCCGGACAGGCGGATGATCTCGAGGCGGTCCTGCAACGGGCCGCTGATGCCGGAGAGGTTGTTGGCGGTGCAGATGAACAGCACCTTGCTGAGGTCGTAGTCGAGGTCGAGGTAGTGGTCGACGAAGCTGTGGTTCTGTTCGGGGTCGAGGACCTCGAGCAGGGCCGCGGCGGGGTCGCCGCGGAAGTCCTGCGACATCTTGTCGATCTCGTCGAGGAGGAGCACGGGGTTGGACGTGCCCGCGCGTTTGAAGCTGGCGATGATTTTGCCCGGCAACGCGCCAATGTATGTGCGTCGGTGGCCGCGAATCTCGGCCTCGTCGCGCACGCCGCCGAGGGACAGCCGCACGAACTCGCGTCCGGTGGAGCGGGCGATGGACTTGGCCAACGAGGTCTTGCCCACCCCGGGCGGCCCCACCAAACAAAGGATCGGTCCCTTGGGCCGGTCGACGAGCTTTTGCACCGCGAGGTGCTCGAGGATGCGCTCTTTGACCTTCTCGAGGCCGTAGTGATCCTCGTCGAGGATCTGCTCGGCCCCGCGGATGTCGATGCGGTCCTCGGAGTAGTGCAACCAGGGGAGGTTGAGCACCCAGTCGAGGTAGCTGCGCACCACCGTGGCCTCGGCGGACATCATCGACATCATGCGCAGCTTCTTCAGCTCGCGGCCGACGCGGTCCCGGGCCTCGGGGGTAAGGGGCTTGTCCGCGAGCTTTTTCTCGAGGTCGTTCAGCTCGTTCTTGAACTCGTCTTGCAGGTCTTCGGCCTCGGCTTCTTTGCTCGGGGGCTGGCTGCGGACCTCGCTCGGCTTTTTGAACCGCCCGCGCACCTTGCGCTGCATGCGCACCACTTCACTCTCGGCCTCGACGAGCTCGATGAGTTTGCGCACGCGCTTTTCGATGTTGAGCTCTTCGAGCAGGTGTTGCTTGTCGTGCGGCTTGAGCGGCACGTAGCCGGCGATGATGTCGGCGCGCCGGCCCGCGTCCCGGATGTCGGCCACGTTGCGCGGCACTTCCATCTGCACCCGCTTGGACAGCCGGGCGTACTCCTCGAACGCCTGCTGCAGCCGGAGCAGGACCTTGTCGCGCTCGCCCTCGGGCAGCTGGCCCTCGGTGCCGGCCAGGCGCTCGACCTCGACGACGAAGGGCTGGGTCTCGATCTCCGGGGGCAGGCCCCCGGGGAGCTCGCCCGCGGGCACAAAGCGCTTGATGCGGGCCCGCTCCAGACCGGAGACGAGCACCTTCATCATGTTGTTCTGCAGCAAGAGCAGGGTCTTGACCACGCCGATGGTGCAGACCTGAAACACGTCGTTGGGGCCGGGCTCCTCGGTGCGCGCGGTGCGCTGCGCGGAGAGCACGATCTTCCGTTCAGAACCAGTGACATTGGATTTCATCGCCGCTTCGAGCGCGGCCACCGAACGCGGACGACCCACAAACAGCGGGGTCAGCGACTCGGGGAAAATCACAATGTCGCGCAACGGCAGCAGCGGAAGGATGCTGGTGCGGCTCGACTGGTCGTTTTCGTTCTCGTCCGTCATGTCTTTTCCGGAAGGTCAGGCCCCGCGCCGATCAGGGTTTCGTATCGTCCTTTTCGGCACGCGGCTCCGCTTTTTGAAGAATCTCAGGCATCACCTCGCCCCCCGCGGCGCGCGCGGGGGCCGGCTTCTCGGCCTGGGGCTTGCCCATCACCACAATCGGGGGCTCTTTTTTCATCACCGCCCGATCGTTGATCACCACCTCGCGCACGCCCTTTTGGCTGGGGATGTCGTACATCACCTCCAGCATCGCGCCTTCGAGGATGCCGCGCAGACCGCGCGCCCCGGTGGTCTTGCGCAAGGCCTCTTGGGCCACGGTGCGCAACGCCTCCTCGGTGAACCGCAAGTTCACCTCGTCGAGCTCGAACAACCGAGCGTACTGCCGGGTGAGCGCGTTTTTCGGCTCGGTGAGGATCGAGACCAGCGCTTCCTCGTCGAGGTCGTCGAGGGTGGCCACCACCGGCAGGCGCCCCACGAACTCGGGGATGAGACCGAACTTGAGCAGGTCCTCGGGCTGGACGTCCTTGAGCACCTCGCCGGGGCGCTTTTTCTGTTTGCCCTGGGTGGCGCCGAAGCCGAGCGTCTTTTTGCCCACCCGCTGCTCGATGAGCTTCTCCAGCCCGGAGAACGCCCCCCCGCAGATGAACAGAATCTGCGACGTGTCGATCTGCAGGAAATCTTGCTGGGGGTGCTTGCGCCCCCCGCGGGGCGGGACGTTGCAGCGCGTGCCCTCGATGATCTTGAGCAGCGCCTGCTGCACGCCCTCGCCGGACACGTCGCGGGTGATCGAGGGGTTCTCGCCTTTGCGCGCGACCTTGTCGATCTCGTCGATGTAGACGATGCCGCGCTCGGCCCGCTCGATGTCGTGGTCGGCGGCGTTGAGCAGGTTGACGATGATGTTCTCGACGTCCTCGCCGACGTAGCCGGCCTCGGTCAGCGACGTGGCGTCGGCGATGGTGAACGGCACCTTGAGAATCTTGGCCAAGGTCTTGGCCAACAACGTCTTGCCCGAGCCGGTGGGCCCGATGAGCAGGATGTTGCTCTTCTGCAGCTCGACGTCATCGGTCTCCACCGTCGAGAAGATGCGCTTGTAGTGGTTGTGCACCGCCACCGAGAGGATCTTCTTCGCCCGGTCCTGGCCGATGATGTACTCGTCGAGCACGGCCTTGATCTCCGAGGGGCGAAGGATCTGCGGGGTCCCCGCCTGCTCCTGCTCGACCTCGACCTCTTCCGCAATAATGTCATTGCATAGGCCGATGCACTCTTCACAGATGTAGACATTGGGCCCGGCCACGAGCTTTTTCACTTCCTTCTGGGACTTGCCGCAGAAGGAGCAGGTCAGGGTGTTGTCTTCACGTCGCGTGGCCATGGATTCCTCGGGCCCTTTTCTTCTGTCTTACCAACCCCGGGGCCAGGGCGGGAGTCTTCCGTCGGGTGGGCAAATGCCTACATCGACCGGCTTCGCCCCTCAGGCATCGGCATCGTCACCGTCCACCGGATCGCCGAGGGCTTCCCCCTCGCCCGAGCCGTCCGCGTCGAGCGCGCCCTCGAGACAGGCCACCCAGCGCGCGCTGACCTTCTTGGCCGCGTCGTCGAGGGCGTCCTGGGCCAAGGCGAACGCCGACGCCGACTTGGCCCCCGGCTTCACGTCGACCGACGCCACCGCGAGCCACCCGTCCACCGTGACCTCGACGAAGCCTTCGGCCGCGGCCCCCACAAACCGTTCGCGCGGCACCACCGCGCGCGCCTGCGTCTCCCACTTGGTCGCCCGCCGGGCGAGGCGGTCGATCATCTTGATCTTCTTGTGCGCGGTCTTGATCGTGTCCTCGACCCGAAGCCGGCGCGCGTCCTCGGTGAGCGGGTTGAGCGCGGTCAAGGTCTGCTCCAGGACCGGCCCCACCTCGTCGTCCTCCAGCGGGCTTTTCACCTCGGCGTCGAGGATGTGCCCCGACTTGTCGTCGAGGTGCACCACCACGTGTCCCCGCGGGGGATTTTTCGTCTTGCGGGGCAAAAACGGGAAGAACACCACGGCCCGGGCTCAGTCGTCCTTGGCGCCGTCGGCCTTGTGCTGCTCGACGATGTTGTCGACCAGGCCGTACTCGATGGCGTCGGCCGCGCTCATGTACTTGTCGCGGTCGGTGTCCTTCTCGATCTCGTCGAGGCTGCGGCCGGTGTGCTTGTGGAGGATGCGGTTGAGCACGCCCTTCAACTTCACGATTTCGCGGGCTTGGATCTCGATGTCGAGCGCGGTGCCGCCCGCGCCCCCGTGGGGCTGGTGGATCATCACCCGGCTGTTGGGCAGGATTTGCCGCTTGCCCGCCGTGCCCGCGGCGAGGAGGACCGCCCCCATCGACGCGCACTGGCCGACGCACACCGTGGTCACGTCGCAGGCCACGTATTGCATGGCGTCGTAGATCGCCAAGCCCGCGGTCACCGAGCCCCCCGGGCTGTTGATGTACATGATGACGTCTTTTTCCGCGTCCTCAGCCTCGAGGTACAGCAGCTGGGCCACGATCAGGTTGGCCACGTGGTCGTCGATGGCCCGGCCCAAAAACACGATGCGGTCTTTGAGCAGGCGCGACCAAATGTCGTACTGGACCTCGCCGCGGGGGGTCTGCTCGATGACAACCGGTGAGTAGCTCATATCGTGCTCCTTGAATCCCCCGACATAAAGTCATCCGGGTCGGTGGGCAAGAACTTTGGTCAATCCCAAGCGGTGCATTTCTCGGGCTGGAGGCTGGGCAGGTAGGGGCCGGCCGACCCCTCCCGGAGCGCGTAGCCGCCGAGGTCGTTGTCCGCGTCCTCGAACGCGTCGACGTAGGCGTCGTACTCGTCCTCGCAGGCGGCGTCGTAGTCACCGTCGCGAAAGTCGGTGCAGTCCATGCCCGCGCGGCACAGATCGAAGGCCTCTTTGGCGTTGGCCAGGTCGTGGCATTCGCTCTCGTCGTTGGCCCGGAGCGCGTTGATCTCGCCGCGGTACCGGGTCTCGCACACGCTCTGGAAATCGGGCCCCGGCGGGTCGGACGCGCACTCGGCATACTTGGCGCACACCGAGGGCCCCGCGGGGCTACAGCCCGCCCAGGTCACCAACGCCGCGGCCCACAAAAGGCGGCTATTCATTGCAGCGGTTGTCCGCGTCATCGCGCAACTCCTGGATGTCTTCGCGTTCGCGTTCGCACTCGTCGTCGTACCACGCGTCACAATCCGCATCCTCGGCGGCGATGCACGCGATCCAAGCGTCGTACGCGTTGGCGAGGTCGTGGCACACCTGCTCTTGGTTCTGGCGGAGGCTGCCGAGGTACCCGTCGGTGTCGGCCGCGCACACCGCCACCGAGTCGTCGCTGTTGCCGACCCCGTCGATGGGAATGCCGAAGAACGGCAGGTCTTCGTCGCACTCGGCCGCGAGCTGGCAGTAGCTCTGGCCGCTCGTCGAGCACGCCGCCAGCCACAGCGCACCACAGGTCAGGACGAGGAGGGACTTGTGCATGGCGGGGACCTTACCCCGCCTGGCGCCGGGGCGGACAGATCTCACATCCTCCTGAAAAACCAGCCAAAACCGCCCCCCGCTTGATATTCTGGGCCCGGAGGCAACGTGACCCGCATCGGTGGCAAAAACGGCGACGCGCGCATGCAGCAGATGCTCGAGCGGCTGGCGAAAAAACGCGCCACCCCGACGGCGGACGCGACCGCGCCCTCGGCCACCACCGGCCCGGCGGGCGTGCGCGACGGGTTCGCCATGAGCCCGGCGGCCCAAAAGGTCGACCTGCCGCTGGCCACCCAGGGCGCCGGCCCGGGCGGTGGGCTGTTCGGGGCCCGGATGGCGGCGCTCACCGGCGACGTCGCCCCCCTCGAGGGCCCCCGGCGCAAACAAGGCGCGCACGGGCCGGAGGTGCACGGCGACATCACCGTGCACAGCGCCCAAGACCTGCAGAAGCTGCACGGGGCGGTGGCGGTCTACGGCCACCTCGCGGTGCTCGAGAGCGACCTCGGCGAGGACGTGCTCGCGGCCCTGCAAAAGCTCGAGTTTGTCGACGGCAACCTCGCGCTGGAAGGCAACTTCCAACTCACCGCGCTGACCGCGCTCGCGTCGCTGCAGAAGACCTCGGGGAGCGTGTACGTGGGATACAATGACATGCTGACCGAGGCGGTCCTGCCCCAGGCCGAGGCCTTCGGCCGCGGCCTCATCTTCGAGGGCAACGCGCAGCTCACCCAGATTCACGCCCCCGCGCTGACGAGCCTCGGCGGCTACCTCCACCTGCACGAAAATCCCGTGCTCGTGTCCGCGCAGTTCCCCCTGCTGACCACCCTCGGCGGGGAGATCTCGATCCTCGACAACCCCCGGCTCACCGCGGTCCAGACCGGCCCGGTGCAAGACTTCGGCGGCGACCTCGAGCTCGGCCAAAACGGCGCGCCCACCTTCAAAGGCATCACCATCCAGTAGCGTTCCGCGCGGGGTCGATGTGCCGGCGGGTGTGACCTGTCCGTTCGGCCAGGTCGACTTTCCCCTCCGGGGCGCGTGCCTATTGGTCCCAGATGCCGCCGTCCTCGATCCTCATCGTCGCCGACGATCCCCTGGTGCAAGCCGGCCTCAGCCAGCGCCTGCGCCCGGACGACGAAGGCCCCTCCCTCACCGTGGCCGGCCCCGCCGACGTCATCGACACCGACGCAGACGTGTGCGTGTGGGACTTCGCCGGCGCCCCCGAGCTGGCCGCGGACGTGTTGCCCCCCGTGCTCGCCCTCGTGGCCCACGACGAAGCCGGGGCCGAGGCCCTGGCCTGGGGCGCCCGCGGCGTGCTCGAACGCACCGACACCCGGCTCCTGAGCGCGGTGTATGCGGTGGCGGACGGCCACAATGTCATTGGACAGTCGCTGTCCGGCCTGCTCCCCACCCCGGCCGAACCGCGCGGCGCCCCCGTGCGCCTCACCCCCCGTGAAGAAGAGGTGCTCGGCCTGCTCTCCGACGGGCTGTCCAACCGCGCCATCGCCGAAGCCCTGTCCGTCTCGGTGCACACCGCCCGGTTTCACGTGCAGTCTCTCCTCGACAAGCTCGGGGCCGAGACCCGCACCGAGGCGGTCGCCCTCGCCTTCCGCGCAGGCCTCGTCGAGCTCTAGTTTTCGGGAGGGGCTGGCCCAGCCCCTCCCCCGCTCACGGCTCCTAAAGTCGCCGAGTCGCGGGGCCCCCACCCAATGTCGCTGCTCCAAGGGCCTCCGGCCCGTCGCAGCGGGGTCGCATCCTGCGGATGCAACGGTGTTGAGGTTTTGGGTTGTGCTTTAGCCTAGCAACGCGGCTAGGTGCGGCCTGGCTGGTCGCGTGATGTTCTGATCGTGCGCCCGCGTCCATCTTGTGTGCGGAGGTCAAAACGACATGAACATCTGGCAACAACTTTCCGCCAACATCACAGACACATTGGATCGGGCGAGCCCGGCCATCGTCGAGATCCTCGGGGGGCGCACCCGCGCCACCGCGACCCTGGTGGCCCCGCGCCGGGCGCTCACCGTGGCCCACGCCATGGGGGGCAACGACGAAGGCCACGTCTTGCTACACGACGAAAACACCGCCAAGGCCAAGGTGCTCGGCCGCGACGAGGCCACGGATCTGGCCCTGCTCGAGGTCGACACCGATGCAGAACCATTGAAAGCGGGGACCGCGCCCCCCGTGGGCACGCTGGTGGTGGCCGCGGGCCGGCGCCAGGGTTCGCTCACCGCCACCGCCGGCATCGTGTCCGACCGCGGCGAAGGGTTTGTCACCCGGTCGGGCGCGGCGTTTTTCGCGTACATCGACGTCGACGCAGGCCTGCCCCGGGGGCTGTCCGGCGGGCCCCTGCTCGGCCCCGACGGCACCTGGCTTGGCATCAATACCCACGGCCTGACCCGCGGGGGCACGACCATCGACGCCCAGACCGCGCAGGCGGTGCTGTCCGCGCTCGACAAGTCGGGCCAGGTCGCGCGGGGGCGCATCGGGGTCGCGGTGCGGCCGGCCCCGGTCGAGGGCCAAGACCACACGCACGGGTTGCTCGTCACCGAGGTGGTCAAGGGCGCGCCCGCGGCCGTGGCCGACCTGCGCGTGGGGGACGTCATCCTGAAGGCGGGCGAGACCGCGACCAGCCAAATCGCGCACCTGATGCTCGCCTTGACCGGTCACGTCGACGAGGACGTGACCCTGCGCGTGCTGCGCCAGGGCCAAGCCCGGTCGGTGGATGTGCACGTCGAGGCGCGCCCCGCGCCCGGTCGGCGCCGCCGCCATGGACGGCGCCGTTAGGCGGGGCTCAATCCCGCCGGCGGCGGCGGGCCAGGCCCCCCAACGCGAGCAGACCGAACAGCACGCTCGACGAGCCGCCGGATTGGGCACAGCCCCAGCCGGTGTCCGTCGGGTCGGGCGGGGTGCGGACGATGCCGACCTCGGGCTCGGGCTCGGTGATGTCGGTCTCGGGCTCTTGCTCGGGCTCGGCCTCGGGCTCGACGATCACCTCGGGCTCGGGCTCGGGCTCGATGACCTCGCGGTTGGGGCAGTCGAGGCTGATGGTGTACGGCCCGGTGGCGTCCTGCCACGGCACCACCGCGGCCCACAGCTCTTGCTGGTCGCGGGTGAAGGTCACGACCTCGACCCCCTCGGGGGTGGTGGACTCGGCCACCACGTCGTCGGTGGTGGGCCCGGTGGTCACGTAGAGATCGAGGTCGAACGCCCCTTGGGCCTCGATGTTGACCTCGAAGGGCTCGCCCGGATCGACCTGCAGCGAGAACCAGTCGCGGTCGGACGGGGCCATGAACAGCGCGTGGCTGGTGTTGCACATCAACGGGGTCGCCGCGTCCGGGCTGTCGTTGGGCTCAAACTCGTCGTCTAGGTTTTCGCAGGCCAGCCCCAATGTGTACGCACCTTGCGCGCCGTCGTAGCTCAGGACCGAGACCTCGAGGGTGCCCGCCCCCGGGGCCGCGACCTGCACCGACTCGGTGCCGGTGGGCGAGGTTGAGCGGCCGACCTCGTTGCTGCCCTGCCCGGTGGTGACGTAGAGGTCGAGGTCGAACGCGCCTTGGGCGGCCACGTCGACGGTGACAATGTCTCCGTCCTCGGCCTCGATGGTGAACCAGTCTTCGCCCCCTGCGATCATGAACAGGTCATAGCTGGTGTCGCAGGCCAAAGCCGCCGCGTCCGCGGGGCTGTTGTTGCCCGCGAACTCGTCGTCCTCGGGGGGCGGGGGCAACGCCCCGTCGACGAGCAAGGCCATGGCGAGGTCGAGCCGGAGGGCGGGCTTGCCCGAGCAGCCCGCGCAGCTGTCGCCGCTGGCGGTGAACAGGTCCACGATCTCGAAGGTGGTCAGGGTGGGGTCGATGGCCTGCAACAAGCTGACCGCGCCGGTGACGTGGGGGGACGCCATCGACGTGCCCTGTTGCCATGCATAGTCACTGTTGCCGGGACCGGACGCGGAGAGCACCCCCTGGGATTGCTGGTTGAACATCTGGCCCCCCGGGGCCACGATCTCGACCTGGGACCCAAAGCTGCTGTAGTTGGCCAGCCCGCCGGTGGGGCCCGACGCGGCCACCGTGATCACCCCGCCGCAGTTGGCCGGGCTGCCCACCGGGCCGCCGTCGTTGCCCGCGGCCGCGACCATGATCACGCCTTGGTCGAGGATGAAATCGACCACGTTCTGTTCGAAGCCGGAGCATCCGCCGGCCCCGCCGAGGGAGAGGTTCATCACCGAGACCCGGTCTTCCACCGCGAGGGGGTCCACGCCGTCGATGCTCGCGCCCACGAGCCAGGCCGCGCCTTCCATGATGTCGACGAGGTTGCCCCCGCACTGCCCCAGGGCGCGCGCGGTCACCAGCTTGGCCTCCCAGTTGAGGCCGGCGATGCCCTGGTTGTTGTTGGTGGTGGCGAGGATGGTCCCGGCCACGTGACTGCCGTGCCAGGAGTCATCTTGGAATCCAAAGCCGCAGTTGGCGCCGTCGCCCTCGTCGTTGTAGTCGGCGTCCCGGCCGTTGCCGTCCCCGGCGCGGTTGGCGTCGGAGATGAAATCCCAGCCCGCCACCGCTTTGTCGAGCAGGTCCTCGTGGTTGCGGAGGGTGCCGGTGTCGACGACGCCGATGCGTTGGGTGGCGACGCCGGTGGTGGTGTCCCAGGTGGTGGCCGCCCCGATGGCGTTGAGGTGCCACATCTGGTCGTATCCAGGATCATTGGGGATGGCCAGCGGCTGGTAGATGCGGTCCACGGTGAGGTCGATGATGTCGGCGTCATGGGCCAGCTCGACGGCCACGTCCTGGGTCTCCCGGGCGGTGAGGGGGGTGCCGTCGAGGCGGGCCACCTGCACGATGTCCCAGCCGAGCAGCGTGGCCCGTTCTTCGGTGAGCTGGACGTGGTGGCGCTCGGCGATCCGCGTCAGGTTCGCCCCGGGCACGAGTTTGACGATCAACCGGCCGGGGGTGAGGGCCATGTCGCCGGGCACCTGCGCCGGGGCGGCATGAAGGGAAAACGCCCCCAACAACGTGGCGGCGAGGGCGAGTCCGAGCGTGTGTGTGTGAATTGTGCGCATGGCTCCTCCAGGTCGGTCAACGTAGGGGCACGGGGTCATCTCGTCCCTAACAATCTTTTCTCAACATCGTTGAGATGATTAGAACGAAAGCGCCTGCGATCCGCTAAGTCGTTGTTCGCGAAAATAGTTTCCGAGTGAAGTTCGTAGAATCGGAACGCTGCGGACTTTTTTGTTCGTGCTTTTTGGTTAAAAACCACGCCCAAGAAAGGGTGGTCGGAGCGGATCGCGACCCGCTGGTTCACACCCAAGGAGCGGCCGCGACCGCTCAGCGCAACGGGAACGACCGCAGGTGCTCGGCGAGTTCGCGCAGCTGCCCTTCTTGGGGATTGTCCGCCCGCCAGATGAGCCGAAACCAATCCGACGCGAGCTCGACCTCGTCGAACAACACCTCGATGCGGCCCTTTTTGATGTCCTGGGCGACGAAGTAGTACGGGAGCACGCCCACCCCCGCCCCCTCGAGCATGCGGTACCGGATGGCGGCGATGGTGCCAAGCGACTCGACATCGCCGAAACTCCAGACCTGTTCGCGCGGCATCGCGTCGATGAAGTAGCGAAACAGGGGCAAGGTGATGTCGGCGTCGAGCAGCGTGTGCCGGGCCGCGTCGTCGGGCCGGACCAAGGGCCGGCTCTGGGTCACCAACCCCGTCTTGGCGCAGAAGACGTACGTCTCTTCGTGCAACAGGGCATAGTCGAACCGCCGCTCAGACAGGCGCGCCGATGACACCACCGCGTCGATTTCCCCTTTCATCAACCGCTCGAGCAGGTCGGGGCTATCCCCAAAATGCACGTGCACCTTCCGCTCGGGCACCCGCTCGCCCAGGGCCTTCAGGTTGGGCACGATGTAGCTCAGCCCGAGCTCGAACCGCGTGCCCAGCCGCAACGCGAACGGCAGCCGCGCGCTGTCCTCTTGCACCGCCTGCTCGCAGGCCCGGGCCGCGTCGAGGCAGACCCGGGCCTTTTCCAGCAGGCGCTGGCCCGCCGGGGTGAGCCAGACCTTGCGGGTGGTGCGCTCGAACAGGCGCCGCCCGAGGTCGTCCTCGAGGCGGCGGATGCGCTCGGAAAAGGCCGTGGGGGACAAGGCCACCGCCTTGGCCGCGAGCCGAAAGTTGAGGTGTTGGGCCGCGGCTTCAAAGCAGCGGAGCGAGTCAAGATCGGGCATCGCCATGCGCCGATTATACCGAAACAACGCACAGTGTGCGAGGGATTACTACATGTATTCAGTTGTCCGACACGTCAACGCGACCGGCGGCGCAGGGCGGAGAGCAGCGCGGCGTGGTCAGTGGCGGCGATGTCGAGGCCAAGCTCGTCCATCCAGCCCCGGGCGGCCCGCGCGGCCTGCATGACCAGGATGTGTTTGAGCTCTTCGTAGGTGGCCATGAAGCGCACGAAGCGGAGCAGCCCGCGCACCAGGCGGCGGCTGTGCAGCGTGGCGCGGCCGGCCGCGGACCAGGCGGTGAGCAGATCGGACTCGGCGGCGAAGGCCCGTTGGCGGGCGGCGCGGTTTTGTTGGAGGAGAGACCGCCGGCTGCTTTGGATCGCCCGGGGGGACGGGCCGTGCGCGCGGGCGATGTGTTCGAAATGGGCCTGCATCTGGGCGGGGTCGGCGTATTCGGTGGGCTCGAGCAAAAACCGCGCGTGGTGGGCGCAGCGGGCGATGGCCGCGTGCACCCAGCGCGGGTCCGGATCTTGGGCATAGCGGGCCGCGAAGTGGCGCGCGCAGAGTTCGAACTTGATGTAGTGGGGCAGACAATGTGGCTGGTACAGGTCGAGGACCGGCCGCCGCCGGCCCTCGACGGGCATGAAGCGGGCGAGCACGGCCAAGAGGTCGTCGGGCTCGAGCACCTCTTTGTAGACCCCCACGCTCAGCACCTGGGCGGCGGTTCGCAGCACCCGGCCGGCGGTGTCGGCGTCGGGGGGCGCGCGCCGGGCCCGGACCAGCCCGCGCACGAGGTCGCGGGCGGTGGCGGTGACCCGGGCGATGGTGGCCGGGCTGTAGCCGGGGTCGGTGGTGAGCGATTCGATGACCTGTCGCTTGAGCCCGCGCCGTTCGCGAAACGGCACGTACAGCACCGCGGTCGACGTGTAGTGGCCGACGCGGGCGGCGCTGCCGGTGACCGCCCAGGGCTCGAAGCGGTGGGACTCACAGTACAGCTCGGCCAACAGGGGCGAGGAGGTGAACAGCAGCGTTCGGTAGGGGAACACCTCGTGGTCGTCGCGCACCAACGCTTGCATCCGTCAGCCCCCGCCCGCGGGGGCGAGCATCCCCTGCGCCCCGAGCGCGGCCCGGGCGGCGACAAAAAACGGGCTCGCCTCGGGGCCGGCCAAGGTGTCGTCGAGCACGTCCCAATGAATCTGCATGGACTTGTGGCGGCCCCGGCGCACGCGGCGCACAAAATCCATGAACGCCCCCGCGTCCTCGGGGCCCCCCTCGGTGAGGTAGGCGTCGAACAGGGCCGAGACCAGCACCACCGCGGGGCGGAACCGGTCCCGCACCCGGAGGTGCTCGACCGACGCGCACCAATTGGCTTGGGGGGCAAAAACGGCTGAGGCCGGCCTGGTCCCCTCGGGGGCCGCGGGTTGTTCGCCCCGGCGCACCTCGGCGCGGTCGGCGTCGACGGTGACCACCTCCCCAGCGGCAAACCGGCCCGACCGGGCCCCGGTGACGCCCACCAGGCACGGGATGGACAGCTCCCGGCACACGATCGCGGTGTGGCACAAGGGCGAGCCCTCCTCGGACAGGACCGCGGCCGCGCGCTTGAGCGCGGGCAGGTAGGCGGGATCGGTCGCGCCCACGCACAGCACCGCGCCCGCGGGCACGGCGTCGATGCCGTCGGGGCCGTGCAGCACGAACACCGGCCCGGTGGCGCAGCCCATGGACGCCACCCGGCCGTCGACCGCGGCCCCGGGGTCTGGCAATGTTACTGCCTTTTGCTGGGTGGCGGTGATGGGCCGGGCCTGCAACAAGACCAGGTCGCCCTCGTCGAAGGTGAACTCGATGTCCACCGGGTGGCCCAGCGCGTCCTCCACCCGCCACGCGGTGTGCACCACCTCGAACAGCTCTTCGCGCCACAGCGCCCCGTGCCCGGCCAACCGCGGGGGGGTCTGGACCTGGGCCACGCACGGGCCGTAGGGCAGATGGAACACGCACGGCCCGAGCTGGGTGGGCACCTCCTCGCCGGTGAGCCGGTGGGCGCTGTGCTCATCGAGGGCGGTCATCTCAAACTTGTACCGCAGCTCGGCCGACCGCACGTCCTCGTCGCGCCCGACCACGAAGGTGTCGGTGACCATCCGGCCGTCGACCACGCCGTGGCAGCTGCCCCACCCCGCGACCACCAGCGCCTCGTCGGGGCCAAACGGCGACCGGGAAAAGCACACCCCCGACTTCTCCCCGTCGACGACCGGCTGCACCAACAGGGCAAAGCTGCGCGCGGCCGCGTCCCACCCCGCGGGGCCGTCGCCCTCGTGCACGTGCCGCGCATAGGTGTGCAGCGCCTGGGCCATCACCCGGCCGAAGGCCGTCGCCAATGCCTCTGGATCGTTTTTCACCACCACGCTTTCGTAGTGGCCGGCCAACGACTGGGCGGTGCCGTCCTCGCTCGCCCCCGAGCTGCGCACGATGAGCAGACCCGCCCGCGGAAACGCCCCCGCCGCGTCCCGGGCCCAGCCCTGGACCCGGGCGTGCCCGGCCAACGCCCGCGCGTTGCCGTCCTCGTCGTCAAGCGCCGCACGCGGGGCCAGGACCTGGCCCACCACCGCGTGCACGGTCGCGCACGCCACCACCCGGCTCTTGGCCGTGCGCACCCCCGGGAGCCGGGACAGGCGCGCGGTGTGCCAGGCCTTGCCCCCCACCTCGCCCACCCCCTGGGCCCAGGCGGCGTCCAGGGTGAGCAGATCGGTCACCGGGCCTCGATGCGCGGCGGGTCCTGGTCGGCCCAGATCAACGTCGAGGGACGCACCGGGCGTGGCCCTTCGTAGAACACAAAATCGACGTGAGCGGACACCGCGGGGTCGAGGTCGTCCAAGCTGGTCATGAACGGGCGGGTGGTGACGTTGGCCGAGGTCGACATGAACGGAACCTGCGCGTCCTCGGCGAGCTTGGTGATCCAGTGCGCAGGCCAGCGCATGCCGATGAGCCCGGTCTCGGTCACCGCGGGCGGGAGCGCGGCGCGGCCGTGGTCGGACACCGGCAACAACAATGTATAGGCACCGCGGTACCGGGCCTGGAGATCATCGAACCGGGCCAAGGCCTCGTCGTGCACCAAGGCCCGCGCCCAGGCGAGGTCGTGCGGAATGATCGTGGGGGGCCGGGACCGGCGCTTGATGTCCGCCACCCGCTGCACCACCGCCGCCGACCGCGCGTCGCCGGTCAGTCCGTAGATGGTGTCGGTGGGCAAGATCGCCACCGCGCCGTCCTGAAGACGGCGCGCCATGGTGTGCCACACCCGGGCCCGGTCGGCCCCAGTGAACACGTCCATCGTCGACGCTTACTTGCCGGAGCCGGACACCGGCGGGGCCACCGGGGTCGGGGCCGGGGCCACCGAACCGCCCTTGCCGCCGCCGCTGCTCACCGGCGCGGGGCTGGTGTCCACCGGCGCGCTCGACCCGCCTTTGCCGCCGCCGCTGCTCACCGGCGCGGGGCTGGCGTCCACCGGCGCGCTCGACCCGCCTTTGCCGCTGACCGGGCTGGTGTCCACCGGGCTGGTGTCCACCGGCGTGCTCGACCCGCCGCCTTTGCCGACGCTGCCGCCGCCGGTGCTGCCCACGCTGCCCCCTTTGCCGCCCGACCGCGGCGCGTAGATGCCGATGCGGGGGTCCGAGGCCATCAGCTCCCGCAGCTGGCCTTCATCGAAGTGGGGGAGGTGCACATTCTGGGTGCTCGACCACGAGCGGGTCATTTTCGACAAGAAGCGATCGAACGCGTCCTTGCCCGCGGTGGTGAACTTTGACTCGTGCTCGGCGCGGAGCTTTTTGAGGGTCTCGCCCTCCGCTTTGGTGATGCCTTTGCCGTCCATGGCATCGCGGATGAGCTGCTCGACCTCTTGCTTGCCCACGCGCCCATCGAGCACCGCGCGCTGAAACGTCTTGTTGATCTTCGTCGACATCAGAACCCTCCTGCCACCGTCTATCCACCGCGCCCGGCCTTTGGAATGAAAACCCCCGAAAACCAACCCGGTCAGGACGACCACGACCGCAGCGGCACCCCGGTGTCGGTCACCAGGTCGTCGAGCCACTGCACCGGCCGGGTGCGCATGGGGATCCGCTTGAGCGCCCGGTAGGCCGCCGACCCCGCCGGCAGCGCCCGCAACACCGCAAACTTGTGCCGCTCGCACCGGCGCCGCAGCAGCTGGGACTCGGCCAGGGCCCGGTCCCGGAGCCACCGCGCCTTGGCCGAGGCCCGCAGGTATTCGAACAGCGCGGTGTCGTACGCGGCCCAGGCCCGCTGGCACACAGCCGCCACCTGCCGCAGCCGCTCGTCGGTGGACTGCGCCAACCGCGCGACCCGAAACCGCATCCGCTCCGCCACATCGACGTGGGCCGCGGGCAAATAGGGCGCCGCCTCGCTGGCCTTGACCGCCTTGTCCAGCGCCGCGCTGCTCTCGGCGTAGGCATCGGCCAGGACCTGATGTTGGGCGTTGCGGATGTCGCGGGCTTGTTGACACCGATCCGCGCAGCGCTCGGCCTCGGCGATCAACCGCTCGACCCGTTCCCGGCGGGGCTCGATCTCGAGCACCACCGTGGCCAGGTCGGCGGCACGGGCTTGCTCGATCAGAATCGCGGCGTTTTTGACCGCGCGCTTGGCGTGTTTGAGCTGTTTCATGTCGCTCTCCACGCGCACCCGCCGGAGAGGGTGCACCTGCCGTGCCGACATGTCAGGGCTTGTCGGTGGGCGTCGGTGGCTGTGGCGCGTGCTCCTACGTTTCATTCCGTTTCGGGGGCGAAACCTGTGCCCGGGGCCACAATGAGACTTCGATCGTGGGGCAGAAAGCGCGTCTCTGACGTGTCTATAGGACAGACCTTGTGCAGGAGAATCGAATGCGCCCCCACAACACCCAGACCATCGACACCGCCGAACTCATCCTGGCTTTGTGTGAAGCCGGCGAATGGGAGCTGGCGGTGAAGTTCGCCAAAGAAAAAGCCGCGCAACAAGGCACGGCCCAAAAACCCGGGTGAGGCGCGGCCCGCGGGCCGCCGGCTACTCGTCCTGGAACAACGCGGCCAGGGCGGCCTTGGAGTTGGTCATCTCCTCGGGCTCATCCACGTCGAGATCGCGGATGCGGCGCGCGGTCGCGGCCCAATCGGGCGCTTTTTGGCGCGTCGTCTGATCCGCCTCTTTCATCTTCTGGCTCATGCCCACCGCGAGATTGGCGGTGACCCCGGCCTTGACCACCGACGCGGCCTCCACCGCCATCGTCTGGGTCACCCCGGTGGGATCGAACGCCTGGGTGGCGGCCGCCCCGACAAGCCCCCCGACCAACCCCTCGACCATCTTCACCACCTTGTCCATGCGCGCGCCGATGTCGCCGGTGTTGCTGACCTTGGGGCCGGCTTGGGCCGCTTCGTCGCGCCGCTCGATCTGGCGGTTCTCGACGTTGGCGTGGTCGAGGCTGAGGCGCACGGTGGGGGCCGCGGGGTCCATCCGCTGGGCCATGGTCCGGGTGACCTCGGCGTTTTCGATGACGTGGGGGACTTCTTTTTTGCCGTGCAAAAACTCCATGCCCTTGATCCCGCGCTCCATCTGCTGCGCGGCGATGTCGTAGGCGGCGTCCTGCCGGGCGTAGGGATCGGTCTGGTCCGGGTTGTGGTGGCGTTCGGACGGGAGCGGCTCCCCTTCCAGCCCCTTCTCCACGGTCGGGACATCGATGCGCCGATCGGGGATGTAGTCCGCGTCGTGCCAGAGGGCGGACATGCCGGCTTGGTGGCTGAGGGTGTTTTGTCGACCGCTGATTCGCATGATGCTCCCCGGGTTATCGGTGCCCGCCGCGGCCTGTCGCGTCGATCGGCACCCCCACCGCCACCGGCTGCCCGCTCGCGCTCGGCAACATGTGGGCGGGTGGTTGGCGCCGCCTCCCCGCGCGCCGCTGCACCAACTGGGTCGCCCCCACCGCCGCCATAAACGACGTGAACACCACCAGGGTCAGGCCAAACACCAGCACGCGATCCGAGTATCGCACAGATGTCCCGGCCCGGGGCGAACCGAGGCCGCGGCCCCCACCCCGGTATAGTGACGTCGTGGCGCGGCCCGCTCGCCCTGGCTCGTGGCTCCGCGCCGTCGCGGTGGGCTGTCTGCTGTGGCTCGGCGCCGGGGCCGCCCCCGATGATCCGCTGCCGGACGACCCCGCCGACGCCCCCGACGGCTTGATGGACGAGCGCCCGGCCGGGGCCCCGGTGGTGTGCGAAGACACCGCGCAGGTTCCGCCCGGCTACGTGTCCATCAACACCCATCCCTGGACCAAGGTGTACGTCGACGACGAGCTTTTGGGCTCGACCCCGCTGTTTCGCCGCGCGCTGCCCGCGGGCGTCCACCAGGTGCGCCTGCGCAACGACGACCGCGGCATCGACGTCGTCGACGAGATGACCATCGAACCCGGGCGCACGCTCAAGATGCGCGTGTTTTTGGCCTGGGATGTGTCGGCCAGCGCGGAGCTCAGCTTCGCCGCCCCCGATCCCGCCGAATCCGCGGCCGCGTGTGCCGAAGCGAGCCTCGCCCACCCGGCCTTCTTGTCGGTGCGCACCGCGCCGTGGAGCAAGGTCTACGTCGACGGAAAATACCTCGGCCACACCCCGCTGTTTCGGGTCCCGGTGGCCCCGGGCCACCACGTGTTGCGGCTGTGGCGCGACGACCAGAAAAGTGGGCTCAACCTCTTTTCCCGGTTCAGCGCCGATGAGGGGGAGGTGGTGAAGGTCGACCTCGCGCCCCCCTCGCCGAGCTGAACCGGCTTGTCGAGCCGGCGTCGGCTTCCTACATCGATGGGGTGACGCTGTTTTTGATCACCGCGGCTGTGTTCGGATTGGCCTTCGCCGGGCTCGCGGTGGGCGTGATCCTGCAAGGTGAAAAAAAAGAGCTCAAGGGTTCGTGCGGCGGCCCGGAGGCGAACCCCGACTGTTGCCAGACCTGCCCCGACCAAGGGTTGTGCGAGGACGCGCTGGACCCGGCGATCCTCGAGGGCCTGGACGACGTCGAGAAAAAGCCCCCGCACCCGTCGTTGGCCCAAGTCCCGGCCGCGAGCCCGGACACCGGCAAGCCGGTGGCCACCCCCTCGTCCCGCTAGCCATCGTTTTCGCGGTCGTGTCTCGTCTCGCCCCACTGCGCGCCGGGGCCGGGCGGCTACTTCCCCGCGGGCGGTGGCGACACCGGCGCGAACGGGAACCCCTCGGTGTGGGTGACGGCGAAGCCCCCCGGGGCTTTGTCGTCGCGGTGGATGAACAACGCCTGGGCCTTTGGGTAATGTGACTGCAGAACCTTGCGGGCGGCGGCTTCGCCCAGCACCAGGCACCCGGTGGCGAGGGCGTCGGCCACGGTGGTGTCGTCGGCCACGATGCTCACGCTCACGAGGTTGTGGGTCACCGGGGCCCGGGTGCGGGGGTCGATGATGTGGCTGTATCGCCGGCCCCCGCTCTCGAAGAAGTTGCGGTAGTCGCCGGAGGTGGCGAGCCCGCGGCCGTCGAGGGCGATGGCCTTGACCACCTCGTCGTCGGCCGCGTCCGCCCGGGGCACGTTGACCCCCAAGGTCCAGGCCGTGCCCCGCTCGTTGGTGCCCTGGGCGAACACCTCGCCGCCGATTTCGACCATGTACCGCCGGTGGCCTTTGGCCTCGAGCAAGCGCGCCACCTGGTCCACCGCCCAGCCCTTGGCGATGCCGGACAGGTCGACGTAGAGATCGGCGCGGTCTTTGACCAGGCGCTCTTTGGCGTCGAGGTGAAGCTTGTCCGCGCCCAGGCGTGGGGCGAGCGCGGCGATTTCGTCGTCGGGGGGTGGGCTCGTTCGCCGCCCCGCGGGGCCGAAGCCCCAGAGGTTGACCAGGGGGCCGACGGTGACGTCGAACGCGCCCCCGGTGTGCTGACCGACCTCGAGGGCCCGGTGAACAACTGTGGAGAGCGGGGCCGACACCGCCACCCCTTCGGTGGTCTGGGCCTGGTTGAAGCGCGACAGCTCACTTTTGTCGTCGTAGGTGGACATTTGGGCCACCACCTCGGCCAGCACCCGGTCGATGTCGGCCGACAACGCCACGATCTGCGCGCTCTCCGCGGGCGACGTCGCCACCACCTTGACGTGGTAGCGGGTGCCCATCGTCGCGCCCTCGAGCCCCACCGCGGTCGCGGCCGCGGGCTTTGGCGGCGCGGCCTTGTCGCCGGCCCGGTCCTCACAACTCATGCCGGCCGCCGCGCACAGCAGGGCCGGCGCCAACCACATCATCTGGCGCATGCGGGGGGTCTATCAGCTTTTTGCCCCGGTCCCGTCGGCGCGCATTGCCTCCGGGTGGCAAATGCGCCATCGGGCGATGTTCCACTTTGAAAATGAGAATGACTTTCAATATTGTTTGTCCGCAGAAGGAGGCACGGGGATGAACGCCTGCGTCGTGCTCACGTTGTGGTTGGCGGCCCAAGCCGGCGGTGAAAGCCCGGGCGCCGACCCGGACACATCCGGGGACGCGGACGAGCAACCGGCCGCGCCCGACGACGACGACGAGCCGGACAGCGCGGCGGCGTGGGCCGACGAGTTCGACGACTTCGCCACCGAGGACGAACTGGACGATCTCGATCTCGACGCCGCCGAGATCGTCGATGAGGGGGCCGAAGCCGAGGACGCCCCCGGGCAGTTCACCACCACCATCGTGGGCAACGCGGCCCAGCGCCGCCGGCTCGCCGGCTCCGCCCACCAGGTCAGCGAAGAACAACTCGAACGGGGCGAGCACGACGACGTGCACCGCATCCTCAAGCAGGTGCCCGGCGTGTACCTGCGCGACGAGGACGGCTTTGGCTTGCGGCCCAACATCGGCCTGCGCGGGGCCAACAGCGACCGGTCGGCCAAGGTCACGCTGATGGAGGACGGGGTCCTGCTCGGGCCCGCCCCCTACGCCGCGCCGGCCGCGTATTACTTCCCGCTGGTCACGCGCATGACCCGGGTCGAGGTGTTCAAGGGGCCGGCGTCGATCAAGTACGGCCCCCAGACGGTGGGGGGCGCGCTCAACTTCCGCACCCGCGGCGTGCCCTACGACGGGCACCGGGCGGGGCTCGATCTCGCCGGGGGCGCCTACCGCGCGGGCAAGGCCCACGGGCATTACGGCTACGGCCACGACTGGTTCGGGGTGATGGTCGAGGGCGTGCACCTCACCCACGGCGGGTTCAAGCAGCTCGACGGGGGGGGCGACACAGGCTTCCAGCGCACCGACGTGATGGCCAAGGCGCGGCTCAACACCCCGCTCGACGAGACCTTCGTGCACCGGCTCGATGTCAAGCTCGGCTACGGTCACGAACGATCCAATGAGACTTACCTCGGCCTCACCGACGCCGACTTCCGTCTCAACCCCAACCGGCGGTACGTGTCCTCGTCACAGGACCAAATGCAATGGGACCGCACCCAGCTCGAGGCCCGCTACACCTTCTCCTGGGCCGACGTGCTTGACGTACAAACCGTGCTCTACCGGCACGACTTCCACCGCGCTTGGCACAAACTCAATCGGTTCCGCGGGGGGCCGACCATGAACCAGATCTTCCGTGACCCCGACGGGGGCCAGACCGGCCTGTACCGACAAATCCTCACCGGAGACGCCGACTCCACCCTGCCCTCCCACGCCCTTTTGGTGGGCACCAACGAGCGCACCTACGTCTCCCAGGGGGCCCAGATGACCTCCAACCTGCGCTTCCGCCTGTGGCAGGTAGAGCAGGAGATCGAGGTCGGGATGCGACTGCACCAAGACCAGATCGACCGCCTGCACGACGAGTCGCCCTACAACATGGTGCGGCGCACCCTGGTGCCCGAAGGCGGCCCCCGCGAGGTGGTGGTGCAGAACCACGGCGATGCTTTCTCTGGCGCGGCCTACATCCACGACTCGATCTCCTGGGGCGGGCTGTTGCTCACCCCCGGCTTCCGCTTCGAGCTCATCCGCACCGGCTTTGACGACTACCTCGACGACTCCCGACAAAACGCGCTTCGGTTCGCGTGGCTGCCGGGGATGGGGGCCTCCTATACATTGTTTGACATGTTCACGGTGTTTGGCGGGGTGCACAAAGGCTTCTCCCCGGTGTCGCCGGGCCAGGACCCGTCGGTCCAGCCCGAGGACAGCCTCAACTTCGAGTCCGGGGCGCGCTTTTTTCGCAAGGGTCTCGACGTCGAGCTCATCGGCTTTTTCAACCGCTACGCGAACATCACCGGCGAGTGCACCTTCAGCTCGGGCTGCGACCCCGACGACCTCACCACCCAGTTCAACGGGGGGGAGGCGTGGGTCTACGGGCTCGAAGCCCACGCGGGGTGGGTCCAGCCTTTGCCCTGGGGCATGCGGGTGGGGGGGCAGGTCGCGTACACCCTCACCTTGTCACAGTTTCGCGGCGAGTTTGTGTCCGGCTTTGACCAGTTCGGCCGGGTCGAGGTCGGGGACCAGCTGCCGTACGTGCCCATTCACCAAGGGGGGGCGCAGTTCTACGTCGGGGGGCGGCTGTGGGAGGCGAGCCTGGACGCCAGCTATGTGGGGGCGATGCGGGACGTGGCCGGCCAGGGCGAGCTGGTCCCCATCGAGAGCACCGACGCGCAGTACGTGATCGACGCCGGGGCGAGTTTTTTGCTCACCGACGACGTGAAGCTCTACTTCCGGGCGGACAACATCCTCAACCAGCGCGCCATCGCCTCCCGGCGACCGTTCGGGGCGCGGCCCAACAAGCCGATGTCCTTCATGGGCGGCATCAAGATCGACTTTCGCCGCTGAGGGCGATTTCGCCCTCAGACGGTGGCCAGCCAGTCGAGGCACGCCCGCTGTTGCCGGGCCATGTCCTCGCGGGAGGAGGCCAGGTAGCGGCGACCGTGCCCCGGCAGCACATGCAGGAACATGTGCTCGGCGAACAGCCGGTGCGTGGACGCGACCAGCTCCGGCCAGCTGAACCAGCACGCCCCGCGGAAGGCGTAGAGGTGCCCGCGCCGGGGGGCGTAGGCCAGGTGGTCGCCGGTGAACAGGGTCTGGTCTTGAAAGAGCAGGCACGCCGAGCCCCGGGTGTGGCCGGGCACGGGGATGACGGTGAGCTCATCGTCGAGGGCCACAGGGTCGCGACCGGACACCGGGCGCTCGACGCCCCGGGTGGACCCGGCGATGTCCGCCTCGTGCATCACCCGGGGGCACCCGAAGTGTTCGGTCCATTTTTGGTGGTCGGCCACGTCGTCACGGTGGGTGAGAAACATCAGCGACACCCCGCCCAGGGCCTCGAGCCGCCGGGCCAGCGGGCGGTTGTAGCGCGGGCTATCCACCAATACGTTGCCGGCTTCGCGGACCAACAGGTAGCTGGCCGCGCCGAAGCTCGCCTCGCTGTGGTACCCGCAGTGGTACACCCCGGGCACAATCTCGTCGGGCCAGGCCGCCTGGGCCGCGGCCACGTCTTTGCCCGGGCGTGACCCGATGGAGGCGGTGGGGCACGCCAACTGCGCCATCAACGCGCGGTGCTCGTCGGGGGCCGAGGCCGGCTGGTGATGGACCCGGGACTGGCCGCGCGCCTCGTCGAAGGTGCGGGGGGCGATCCAGCGACACGCGGCACAGTCGATGCAGCTGTCGTCGACGAAGAAGTCGTCGCCGACATTGGTGGGCAAGGCGCGGGCGCGTTGGGCCATGTGCCTATGGTAGCGTCGCGCGGCATCGAACGCAGACGAGGTGGACGGTGGACAGCTATTACACGCGCGCGGGCGACGAGGTGATCGCCACCGGCTACAGCCGCGGTCCCTGGGACGAACGGGCCCAGCATGGCGGCCCGCCGTCCGCATTGTTGCTGCACGAGATGGACCAGGCGTTGGCCGACGCGGTGGGCGAAGGGTTCGCGGTGTCGCGCCTGACCTGCGAGTTTTTGCGGCCGGTGCCGGTGGGCCGGCTGCGGGTGGCGGTGGACGCGCCGGTGGGGGGGCGGTTTGTGCAGCGGGTGACCGCCCGGCTCCTCGACGGGGACAAGGTCGTGCTCGCGGCCCGGGGGGTGTGGATGCGCCAGGACGAGGACGTGCCCGTGACCCCCCACGTGCGGGCGGGGGCGGACGATGGCCAGTGGCCGGCCCCGTCCGACGTGGCCCCCTTCGTGTTCCCGTTCTTTGCCCACGACATGGGCTACCACCGGTCGGTGGAGCTGCGGCTGGTGGACGCCCCCTGGGGCAGCACGCCGGTGCGGTGTTGGGCCAGGCCGGTGGTGGGGCTGTTCGAGGACGTGGCGCTGTCTCCGGCGGAGGCCTGTGTGGTGCTCGCCGACGCCGAGAGCGGCATCGGCCCGCCCTGCGATCCGATGGTCACGACCTACCTGAACCCCGACCTCACGGTCTATTTCGCGCGCGCGCCCCGGTCCGGCTACGTCGGGCTCGACATCCGGTCGCGGGTGGGGCCGGCGGGGGTGGGCTTGTCCGCGACCACCTTGCGCGACGAGCAAGGGGTGTTCGGCCACTGTGCACAATCATTGTTGTTGATGCCGCGCCGGGCCTAGAGCGCCTCTAACGCTTCATCTCGACGAAGTCGACGTCGGTGAGCTCGACCTCGGACACGATGTCGAGGTCGTCGTCCCCCACGTATTCGCCCTCGTCGGCCGACCGGTCCCATTCGCCGGTGAGCTCGGCCTCGAACCCGGTGGCGGACAGCTCCGCCGAGAGCTCGGCTTCGGCCGCGAGCAGCGCCTGCTGGACGTCGAGCACGGAGTCGAACCGGGCGCGGGGCTTGGGGCTCATCATCTTGGCCAGGATGTCGCTCACCCCTTTGGGCACCGAGGGATCGACCCGGTGGGCCCGCGGGGGTCGCTTGCGCTTTTCGAAGTAGAGCGCCTCGGTGTCGAGCCCGAGCGAGAACGCGGTCTGGCCGGTGAGGGCCTCGAACAGCGTACAGCCGAGGGCGTACTGGTCGCAGCGCTCGTCGGCGGGTTGGGTGAACTGTTCGGGGGCGAGATAGATGGGGCTGCCCGCAATCTGGCCCATGCGGGTCACGGTCCGGTCCTCGGCCATAAATGTGGCAAGCCCGAAGTCGGTGATCTTCACCGTGCCCTCGCGCGCGACCATGATGTTGGCGGGCTTGATGTCCCGGTGCACGATGCCCCGCTCGTGGAGGGCGGCGAGGCCAGAGGCGATTTGGGCCCCGAAGCCGAGCACCTCGGGCACGGTCCAGTTGCCTTTGTCGAGGTCCTGGCCGTCGACGTACTCCATGACCAAGAACGTTTTGTCGCCGTCGGTGCCGAGCTCGTGAAACCGCGTGAAGTTCTCGTGGATGACGCTGGCCAGCATCTCGATCTCACGCTCGAACCGGGCCACGAAGGTGGGGTCGTGGGCCAGCTCGTCCTTGATCACCTTGATCGCCACCGGCATGTCCACGTCGAGGTCGACGGCCTCGTAGACAAAGCCCATGCCCCCCTCCCCGATGAGCCGCTTGAGCAGGTAGTGGGTGATGCGCTCGGCCCGCGGCCCCGCGGCGTCAAAATGTGCCTGCACGCGCTCCGCGACCTCGTCGATGTCCAGGGGCAGAATAAACGCGTCGTCGAGGCCATGCCGCAAGGCGCGGACGATGTCTTTGGCCCGGGCGGACTTGCCCACCGCCATGGTCTTCACCGGGGGGGCGCGATCTTGGGCCAAGGCGATGATGTCCTCGAGACCGGCCGCGTCGTCGGGGAGGTTGTCGAGCCCGAGCAACAACAGGCGCACAGCCCCGTCGGTGAGGGTCTTGGCGTCGGCTTTGGTCTCGGCCCGCTCGACGGTGAACCCGAGCGCGGCCAGCGCCGGCACCAGGGCGTCCACGTTCTTTTTGGTCACCCCCCGCACCCGGGCCAACTTGCGCTGGCCGGCGGGGATGGGGGGCGGGGATTTGGCGGGCTCGGCCACGCCCCGGTGTACCACGAAGGCAAAACCCCTCGAAAGCCGCGGACAGTTCGCGGTCGTCGGTTGGCTCCAGACCGCGGCCTTGCGTAGTCTGCGGCATGTCCTCGCGCCCCCTCGTGGTTGTCCACGTCATCACCGGTACGGGCACCGGCGGGGCGGAGCGCTCATTGTGGCGGCTGTGCGCGGGGGAGCACGACCGGCCCACGCCGCGCGTGCAGCATCATGTGGTCGCCCTCAAGCCCCCCGGCCGGTTGTTCGCGGCGTTGTCGGCGGTGGCCCCGACGACGAGCCTGGGGTGGACGCGGCCGGGCGAGGCGCCCCAGGCTCTGTGGCGGCTGCGGCGGGCGGTTCGTCGGGTGCGGCCCGATGTGCTCCACGGGTGGCTCCCACAAGGCAACACCGCCGCCTACCTCGCGCATCGGGGACTCTCGCGGCCCCCGCGGTTGTTTTGGAACGTGCGCGGGTCCGCCCACGGGAGCGATCGACGCGCGAGCACCGCGTGGTTGAGCGCGGCCACGCGCTGGGCATCCCAGGAGACCGACACCATCGTGTTCAACGCCGAGAGCGTGCGCGACGACTACGCCAGGCGAGGCTTCGGGGGCCGCCACCTGGTGATCGACAACGGGTACGACCCCGCCCGCTGGCCCCGGCTCGACGAACAGGCCCGCCGCGCCGCCCGGGGCGCCCTCGGGCTCGACGACCACCGGCCGGTGGTGGGCTTTTTTGGCCGACGGGCAGCGGAAAAAGGCAGTGACATTGTCGCGGGACTGGCCGCCCGCGCGGGGTCGCTGGGGGTGGCCCTGTTGTTGGTGGGGGAGGGTTTTCCGCACCCCGACAACGACTTCCCCTCGGTGGTGCAGCGCCCCGCGGTGGCCGCCGAAGAGCTCCCGGCCCTGCTGGGGGCCTGCGATCTGACCGTGCTGCCCTCAGCGCACGAGGGCTTTCCCAATGCCATTGCGGAAAGCCTGCTCTGCGGGGTGCCGGTGCTGTGCAGCCACGCGGGCGACAGCGCCCGGGTGCTGGGCCCGGGGGGGGTGGTGGTGCACCCCCGCACCACCGAAGCGTTCGGGCGGGGGCTGCAGGCCTGGTTCGCCCGGCCCGCGGCGGAGCGCGAGGCCATCGCCACCCGCGGTCGCGACCACGTGGTCGCTCATTTTGATATTCGCGCGATGCTCGAATCGTACCGCCGGGCCTACGGGGCGGGGTCATGAGGGTCCCGGTGCGGCTCTCCGCCCCGGGCTGGCCCGCGGCCTTGCGCCACCCGCGGGTGAGCGGGCCCGACCCGCGGGGTTTGCTCGAGCCCGACGGCCTCGATGCAGAATCATTCTCGCGGGCGGTGAGCGCGTTTCGCCTCGGGGGCACCTACCGCACCACCGCGCCGGGTCGGCATGTGCAGAGCAACCGGGTGCTCCTCGACCACGTGCCCGACCGCCCGCTCACGGTGGTGGACGTGGGCATCTCGGACGGGAGCACGACCCTGGAGCTGCTCGACGCGCTGGGCGATCGGGTGGGCCGCCTGTTCGGGGCCGACCGGGTGCTCGCGCTCACCGCCCGGCGCCGCGGGCGTTGGGTGGCTTTTTTTGACCAGGACCGGTGCGTGCTCGTCGCCACCCGGCACCTGTTGCTCTACGCCCCCGACGCGCTGGTCCCGCTGTTCGCCGGCGCGCCCGGTCAGCGGGTGTCGCTGGTGCAGCCCGCCCTCGAGCGCCGCGCGCGCACCGACGAGCGGGTCGCGTTGGTGACGCACGACGTGTTCGCCCCCTGGCCGGGCCCGCCCGCCGACGTGGTGCGCCTCGCCAACCTGTTGAACCGCACGTACTTCTCCGACGCGGACATCGGCCGCGCGCTCTCGCAATGTCACCGCATGATTGTGCCCGATGGTCTGCTCCAGCTCGTCGAGAACCGCCCCGGGCTTGGGGAGCAAGGCGCGCTCTACCGGCGGGGCGAGGCGGGGTTCGTGCGGGTGGCCCAGGTGGGCGCGGGGTCGGACGTGGACGGCCTGGTGGTCGGAGACTGACCCCCCGGCCCGGGTCTGGCCGTCGCGAGGCACGATAGGCAAGGCGCAGGTCGCGCGACCAGGTGAGCGGCCCAAAAAGCAACGGCGCCCCGAAGGGCGCCGGCTCGGCAGTGATGATGAACATGCCCGGGTTCTGAGGGTTCCACGGCGTCGAGGTCAAGGCGCAAGGAGCGCGACGAGGTGAGCGGCC
>JAUIJE010000011.1 GCA_030431455.1 bacterium
GTTGCGCTTGTTGAGGGGCCGCCGGTGGGGGTTTGGGTTTGTCGACGCGGAGGAGGGGGAGGGGGGCGGCTTTGCTCGCGGAGAAGAAGGCCGGGTCCTCGGCCGCGGCCTTGTTGGCGTCGGCGGCTTTGAGGGCCTTTTGGAGGTCCGCGTCCGTGGGGAGCGGGTCATGCGGTCGGGGGGCGTTGGCCGGCTTGGCGGCGTTTTTGGCCTCAGCCGCCGCGGGCACGACCGGGGGGCGGTGGCTTTCGCGGGCGGGGTTTTGGGGCATGGGGGGGGGCGGGGCGGCCGCGCGGTCTTGGGGGCGCTCGAAGGGGATGTCGCCGCGCAGAGGTTCGGCCGCGGTGTGGCCCCCGTCGTCACAGCCGGCGGCGGTGCGCACGAGGAACACGGTCACGGCCACAAACAGCGACAGCGCGAACACTTTTTGCCACATCGCGGGCCCTCCTTTGGCTCGTCGGCCCGCAGGGGCGGGCCGTCGTTGGAGACGATTGTAACGGACGAGGGGGGTGGAGGATCTTTTGGAGGGGGGGCGCGGGATCGGCGCGGCGGTGGGCGGTGGTCGTCGAGCGGGCGGTTTTTTGCCGGCGGCGGACGGGCGCGCTACCGATGGGACATGCGCGGGATGCGGACGCTGTTCAACGGGAGCGGGTGGCTTTTGGCCCTCGGCGCGGCCTCTGTGTTTGGCCTCGCGATGCTCACCCATTGGCCGATGCGCCTGGGCGCGGTCGGGCTGGTGGGGGCTATTGCGTGGGCGGGCCTGTTGCTCGGGTTGCGCGTGTGGGGCCCGCGGGGCCTGTCGCGCGGGGGGCGGGTGTTGCTCGGGATCGTGCAATGGCTTTGTGCGGTGGGCCCCGGCGTGAGCGGGCTGCACGGCTTTTTGGCTGAGCCCGCGTCCCCAGCGGGGCTGGTCGACGCCGCGCTTTTGTACCTGGCCGGCCCGGGGGTGGGGCTGTTTGTGCCCTGGGCGGTGGGGCTGATGGTGGTCGCCCTCTGGCTGCGGGCCCGCAGCGCGGCGTGACCGACGGGGCCCGGCCCTCGACGACGGGGCCCGGGCTTGACGCGGCTTTTGGGCTCTACATGTTGCGGCGGTAGGCGCCGCCCACCGCGTAAAGCGCCTGGCTGATGCTGCCGAGGCTGCACACCTTGGTGGCCTCCATCAACTCTGCAAAGACATTGCCGCCGGAGGTGGCGGTGGCCTTGAGGTTGTCGAGGGCTTCGTCCCGCTCGTCGGAGAAGCGCCGCTCGAGGTCCTCGACCACCGCGATCTGGGCTTTCTTTTCCTGTTCGGTGGAGCGGATGAGGGCGACCTCGGGCACGAGCTCTTCGGCGTCGTCGGGCAGGAAGGTGTTGACCCCGATGATGGGCAGCTCGCCGGAGTGTTTCTGGGTCTCGTACACCAGCGACTCGTCCTGGATCTTGCTGCGCTGGTACATGGTCTCCATCGCGCCGAGCACCCCGCCGCGGCCGTCGATGCGTTCGAACTCCTGGAGCACGGCCTCCTCGACGAGGTCGGTGAGCTGTTCGATGAAGTAGCTGCCCTGCCAGGGGTTTTCGTTTTTGGTGAGGCCGAGCTCGCGGTTGATGATCAGCTGGATGGCGAGGGCCCGGCGCACCGACTCTTCGGTGGGGGTGGTGATGGCCTCGTCATAGGCATTGGTGTGCAGCGAGTTGCAGTTGTCGACGATGGCGTAGAGCGCCTGCAACGTGGTGCGAATGTCATTGAACGCGATCTCCTGCGCGTGCAGCGACCGGCCCGAGGTCTGGATGTGGTACTTGAGCTTCTGGCTGCGGGCGTCGGCGCCGTAGAGCTTCTTGAGCGCCACCGCCCAGATGCGCCGGGCCACCCGACCGATCACCGAATACTCGGGGTCGAGGCCGTTGGAGAAGAAGAACGAGAAGTTGGGCGCGAACTTGTTCACGTCCATGCCCCGGGCCCGGTAGTACTCGAGCAGGGTGAACCCGTTCGCCAATGTAAATGCAAGCTGGGTGATGGGGTTCGCCCCCGCTTCGGCGATGTGGTAGCCGCTGATCGACACCGAGTAGAAGTTTCGCACCGTGTGGTCGACGAAGTACTGCTGGACGTCGCCCATCATGCGCAGGGCAAACTCGGTGGAGAAGATGCAGGTGTTCTGGGCTTGGTCCTCTTTGAGGATGTCGGCCTGCACCGTGCCCCGCACGCTCTTGAGCACGTCGGTTTTGATGCGGTCGTATTGCGCCTTGTCCATCACCCGGTCCGCGGACAGGCCGAGGAACCCGAGGCCAAAGCCGTCGTGGTTGTCGGGCAGCTCGCCGCGGTAGGTGGGCCGGGGGGCGGCCCGATCGTGGAACCACGCGGAGATTTTTTTCTCGGTGTCGTTCCATTGGCCGTCTTTTTTGAGTTCGCGCTCACACGCCATGTCGATGGCGGTGTTGAGGAAAAACGCGAGCACGGTGGGGGCGGGGCCGTTGATCGTCATCGACACCGACGAGGTCGGGGCGAGCAGGTCAAAGCCGGAGTAGAGACGTTTGGCGTCGTCGAGGCAGCACACGCTCACGCCGGAGTTGCCCACCTTGCCATAGATGTCCGGGCGCAGGTCGGGGTCGGCCCCGTACAATGTCACGGAATCAAACGCGGTGGAGAGACGCACCCCGCGCTGGCCTTTGGCCAGGTAATGGAAACGACGGTTGGTGCGCTCGGGGGTGCCTTCCCCCGCGAACATCCGGGTGGGGTCCTCGGCGGTGCGCTTGAACGGGAACACCCCCGCGGTGTAGGGGAACTCTCCAGGCACATTCTCTTTGGCCGAGAACAGAAGCTGGGTCTTGTAGTCGTCGGTGTCGGGGACCGCGACCTTGGGGATGTCCTGCTCGGACAGGGACTTGATGTAGTTCTCGACTTCGAAGGTCTTGTCCCGGACCTGGTAGCTCTGTTTTTCCTCGCGGTAGCTTTGCACCAATTGGGGAAAACGAATGAGCTGCTGCTGGCTCTCGGGGGTCAGCTCGGCCCAGAGGGCTTGGGCCTTTTCCGACAACGTACGCACGGTGGCGTCGTCGGAGGCGGGGTAGGGCTCGCCGAGGGCGGGGGGCGTTTGTCCCAGCTCTTGCAACGTGCGGCGCAGGCCGTCGAGGCGGCGGGCGATGTGGGCTTGGGCCTTGGCCTGTTCGTGGTGGGTGCGCACGCTGTCCGCAATTTCTCCCAGGTAGCGGGTGCGGCGATCGGGAATGAGGCTGTCGGTCTTGGGGTCGCCGACCTCGAGGTCGGGCGGGGTGAGGCCGATGGCGGGGCGTTTTTCGTTCACCCGGGCCATGAGCTCGCAGAACAGCTTGTTGGTGCCGGGATCGAAGAAGCGATGCGCGCTCGTCGGGTAGACCGGCATCGTCTTCGGGTCTTGGTCGAACGCTTGGCGGTTGCGCTGCACGGTCTTGCGTACGTCGCGCAACGCGTCGTCGGCCCCGCGCTTGTCGAACTTGTTGATCGCCACCAGGTCAGCGAAGTCGAGCATGTCGATCTTCTCGAGCTGGCTCGGGGCGCCGTATTCGGGGGTCATCACGTACACGCTGAGGTCGACGAGCTCGGTGACCTCGGAATCGGACTGGCCGATGCCCGCGGTCTCGAGGATGACGAGGTCGTAGCCCGCGGCGCACAACACCGAGAGGCCATCGCGCACCGCGGCCGACGTCGCCGAGTGCGCGCGCCGGGTGGCCATGGACCGGATGAACACCCGCTCGCTCTTCGCGCTGTTCATGCGGATGCGGTCGCCGAGCAGCGCGCCCCCCGACTTGCGGCGGGTGGGGTCGACGCTGAGCACGGCCACGTGTTTGTCCGGGTAGGCTTCCAAAAAGCGCAGCAACAGCTCATCGATGAGCGAACTTTTGCCCGCGCCCCCGGTGCCGGTGAAGCCGAGCACGAACGCTTTTTCTTGGGTCTCGGCGAGCAGGGTGCGCAGCTTGACCGCGTCTTTGTCCTCGGGGTGGGTCTCGAGGGTGGTGATCGCGCGCGCCACCGCGCCGCGGTCTTTGCGGTGCGGCACCGTCGTGGCCGGGGCCCCCGCCGGGTGGTCGGCGGCGGTGAGCACCTCGCGGATCATCCCGGTGAGGCCCATGCGCCGGCCGTCCTCGGGGGAGAAGATGCGCACGTCGTGCTTTTGCAGAAGTTCGATCTCTTCGGGCACGATCACGCCGCCGCCCCCGCCGAACACCTTGATGTGGCCCGCGCCCCGCTCGTCGAGGAGCTGGCGCATGTAGGTAAAGTACTCGACGTGGCCGCCCTGGTAGCTCGACACACAGATCGCTTGGGCGTCCTCGCAGATCGCGCAGTCCACGACCTCTTGCACCGCCCGGTCGTGCCCGAGGTGGATCACCTCGCCGCCCTCGGCCTGGAGGATGCGCCGCATGATTTGGATCGCCGCGTCATGGCCGTCGAACAGCGACGCAGCGGTCACCACCCGCACGTTGTGGGTCAGGGAAAAGGGCGTTTCGGTCGTGAGCACGTGGGCGGTCACCTGTACCTCCATGGTCGTCTTCTGGCGTGGCGCACCGGCGCCGTGATATCGACAGACCAAGCGAAAACTGGCGCCAAGACGCCGTTTCGCACGACAACCTCGACCTGGGAAGAGCCATGGCCCGCCATCCGCCCCTCGTGGTGCTGCAATGCGTTATCGGCCTGGTGCTGGCGGGCCCGGCCGCGGCCCAGACCCTCGAGCAGACGTCGCTGCAGATCGAGCGGTTCCGCGCGCCCATCGACCACCACGGCTTCGGCACCACCGAGGGCGGGCACATCGCCGACCACCTCGAGTTCCAAGGCGGGGTGGTGATGAACTACGCCTACAACCCGCTGGTGCTCAACGGGGCCGACGGCCGGGTGTCGTCGCTGCTCGCCCACCGGGTGGGGGCCAACGTGCTCGCCACCATCGGGTTGTTCGACTACGTGTCCCTCGGCGTCGACGTGCCGGTGGTGCTCTACCAAGCCCCTGGCGGCGAAACCGCGCTCTACGAACGGCTCGGCATCGGCTCTTCCATCTCCAGCTTCGGCGGGGGCGATCTGAAGCTCGTGCCCAAGATCCGCATCCTCCGCGATGACCGGCACTTCGTGTCGCTCGCGCTCATTCCTGCATTTACATTGCCGACGGCGGTGGGGCTCAACGTGGTCAACGGGTTTTCGTTGGACTACGAAGGCAGCTACCTCGGCGAGGGCCCGTTGGGTTTTTCGTTCTTGCCCGAGGCGGTGCTCTCCACCAATCAATACGGGGTGCGGGCGTCGGCCAACCTGCAGTGGCGCCTGCGCCGCCAGGTGGACTACCTCGGCGCGGTGGCGGTCACCCCTGACCTCACCTACCGCCTCGGCCTCGGCTACGACTTTGGGTGGCTGTTCAAAAACGTGCTCAAGATGAAGTACCCCGACGGTCTGTTGGTGTACGGCGAGCTGTTCGGCGCCACCACCGACGTCAACCCCTTCGGCATCACCGACCTGCTGTTGCCCGCCACCGAGGAAGAAGAGGTGGGCCGGGCCCGGGTGCGCAAACTCAACAACCACCTCGAGGTCAGCGCGGGGCTGCGGTACCACGTGTGGGCGGGCGTTCACGTCGAGGCGGGCATGGGCACCGGCCTGTTCAACGGCTACGGTTCCCCCGACTTCCGAACCTACGGCGGGGTGCGCTACGTGTTCGAGCGCAACGACAAGGACGGCGACGGCATCGAGGACGACGTGGACGCGTGTCCCGAGGAGGCGGAAGACAAAGACCAATTCCAAGACAGCGACGGATGCCCGGACAACGACAACGACGACGACGGCTTGCCCGACAATGGGGATGCGTGCCCGATGGAGCCGGAGGACATCGACGGCTTCGAGGACGGCGACGGGTGTCCCGAGGTGGACAACGACAAAGACGGCACCCTCGACGACAAGGACCGCTGCCCCACCGAGCCCGGGCCCGAACAGAACCAGGGCTGCCCCATCAGCGATCGCGACGAGGACGGCATCAAGGACGCCGAGGACGCGTGCCCCGACGAGAAAGGGCCGCCGGACCGCCAGGGCTGTCCGTTCAAGGATCGCGACCAGGACGGGGTCGAGGACAAGCAGGACAAGTGCCCGGACGAGAAGGGCCTGCCCGAGCGACAAGGCTGCCCGGTGCCGGACAAGGACAAAGACGGGGTCGAGGACGCGCAGGACAAGTGCCCCGACGTGCCCGGGCCGGTGGAGCGGCAGGGCTGTCCCCTCAACGACAAGGACCTCGACGGGGTCATCGACGAGGAGGACAAGTGCCCGACGGAGGCGGGCCCGGCCACGCGGCAGGGCTGCCCGATTCCCGACAAAGACGGCGACGGGGTCGAGGACAAAGACGACAAGTGTCCCACCGAGGCGGGGCCGCCGGCCTTGCAGGGGTGTCCGGACAAGGACGGCGACGGGGTCGCGGACAAGGACGATCTCTGCCCCGAGGTGCCGGGCCAGGCGCAGTTCAGGGGCTGTGGCGACCGGGACCACGACGGGATTCCCGACAATCTCGACAAGTGCCCGGACGAGCCTGAGATCATCAACGGGGTCAAGGACGACGACGGCTGTCCCGACCAGGGCAAGGTGGTGGTGATCCTCACCAAGGAGAAGATCGAAATCTCCGAGAAGGTCTTCTTCCAGACCGCGCGGGACACCATCCAACGCAAGTCGTTCTCTTTGCTTGATCAAGTGGCATTGGTGCTCAAGGCCCACCCCGAGATCAAGAAGGTGCGCGTCGAGGGCCACACCGACTCCCAAGGCTCCGACGAGCTGAACAAAGATCTCTCCAACCGCCGCGCGGTGGCGGTGAAGATCTACCTCATGAAGGCGGGGATCGACCCCTTGCGCCTCGACGCGGTGGGGTTTGGCGAAGAACGCCCCATCGCCGACAACGGCACCCCCGAGGGCCGCGCCGAGAACCGGCGCGTGGAGTTTGTCATCGTCGAGCAGGAGGGGGCCCCCGCGCCCTGAACGCGCGGTGGGTGAGATCGCCCACCGCGCGATGTCGTGACATTGACCAGGTTTGCCCACGCGGTGTCCAGCGTCGCCCGCGAGGTCGCGCATCTGCTAGCCTTCCCGCTCCTCGCGGATCGCCCCCTCGATGGGCGCCGGGGGGGTAGGGGAGGACATGGAGCTTGCGGTCGTCGTCGTCGTCGCCCTTTGGGGCCCTGCACAAACCCAGCCCGGTGAGCTCACCAACGACCTGACCGCGGGCACCGAATGCGCGATGTGCCACAGCAACGCTGCAGGCACATTGGCAGCAGACGGCTACCGGGCGGCGATGATGCGCTTGGCCAGCGTCGACCCGCTGTTCCAGGCCGCGTTCGAGATCGCCATCGCCGATGCCCCCGGCCAGACCGGGTTCTGTTTGCGCTGTCACGCCTTGACCGGTTGGCTCGACGGGCGCGCGGACCCCCCGGACGGCACTGCGCTGCTCGACAGCGACAAACACGGCATCGCCTGCGACGGCTGCCACCGGATGGTCATCGACCCCGACGGGGTCCCCGACGACTGGGAGCCGGGCGACATCGACCCCGACTGGCTCGGCTTCGGCAACGCCGAGATCACCATCGACAACTTCCCGTTCAAGCGGGGGCCCTTCGCCGAGGCCGCCCCCAACGGCGCCCACGTGTCGGTCTACGAGCCGCTCTTTTCCGAGTCCGTGATGTGCGCGTCGTGCCACACCGTCACCGGGCCCTTCCCCCGCATCGACCCCGACACCGAGGAACAGATCGCCGACGGCCTGCCCGAACAGCGGACCTTTCGGGAATGGTTGGCCTCGGACTTTTCCCTGCCCGGCGGACAAAGCTGCCAGGACTGCCACATGCCGGAGTCCATGGACTACGTGAGCAGCATGCTCGAGGGCCCCGAGCGCCCGGTGCACGACCATTCGTTTGTCGGCGCCAACCACATCGCACAGGTGATGACCGCGTCGCTCCCGGCCGAGACGTTGCCGCCGGAGCTGCACAACCTCGGCAGCGCCGCCCTCGCGGCGAAGAGCAAGAACATTGCGTTCTTGCAGGCCGAGACCGCGACCCTGGAGATCGTTGGCGTCGATTTGGCCGCGAACACGGCCGAGGTGCGGGTCACCAACAACACCGGCCACAAGCTGCCCACGGGGTACTCCGAGGGCCGCCGGGTGTGGCTCGAGCACAAGGTCACCTCCGCCGACGGAGGGCTGCTCGCCTGGACGGGCAAGCCCGATCCCCAGACCTGGGATTTTGAATCCGGGCGCGAGCCGTTGGTGGTGTGGGAGATCTTGCTCGGGGCCGGCTCGGAGCTGAAGTCGTTCCACTTTCTGCAGAGCGATCGCATCATCAAAGACAGTCGCATTCCCCCCAAGGGATTTGTGCCCGATGACGAGACCCGTCCGGTGCGCTGGGAGTTTGAAGACCTGGGGGGCGGCAAGCTCGCGCATTACGACACCGTCGAGGTCCCGCTGGGCGAGGGCTGTTTCCCCCGGCGGCTCGAAGCCACCGCGCACTTTCAGACCGCCTCGGGCGAGTACCTGCGTTTTCTCGTCGACAATGCCCCTGGATTCGCCACCACGTTGCAGGCCGCGATCAGCAGCGCGGGGGGGGCGCCGCCGGTGGCGCTGGCCGGCGCGGACGTGTGGGTGAACGCGGATGGGTCGATCACCCCCTACGGGGGGCCGCGGTCCTGCGACCCGGTGGGGGACGGCGACGGGGACGGCGATGGCGACGGCGACGGGGACGGGGACGGCGACGGGGACGGGGATGGCGACGGGGGCGACCTCAACGGGGGCTGCAGCTGCGGTCCGTCGGATGCCCGAGGCGACCTCGGGTTGTGGTGCGGTCTGCTGCTGGTATCGGGTATGGTGCGGCGACGGCGGCGGTGAATGAGGGGTGCGCGCCGCCGTCTGAACGAGGTGGCGATGCGCATTTTCACTGGCTTGATCGCGCTATGGATCGCGGGGGCGGCGGTCCCCGCCGCGGGCAAGACGTACGTCGACACCAAGCAACGCTTCAGCGTGGACCTGCCCGCGGGGTGGAATCTCACCCCCATGCCCGGCGACCGCACGGGCATGGCATTCAAAAAGGAGAAGGCGGGCGCGTTTGCCCTGTTGCGGGTGACGGTGCGCCCGATGCGCGCGGGGGAGACGTTGGACCGCAGCCTCGACGAGGCCACCCAGCAGTTCAAGGACGAGATCGGCTACACCCCATTGGGGGACAATCCCGCGCAGCTGGGGCTTTTTCTGGCCAAGCGGCGGTCGTTGTCGGTGTACGCCAGCGGGGACAAAAACACCGTGCGCTCGGTGGAGCTGGTGGCGATGCACGCCTTTGGCCACGTGCACATCGTGCATTTTGAGGCCCGGGACCAAGACCGCAAACGGTTCACCAAGGACTTTGACCGGGTCACGGGCTCGTACGAACCCAAGGCGGGGCTGGCCCTCTATGCGCCGTTGGTGGGCCGCTGGGCCTCGCTCAACGGGGGCCCGGAGATGTTGCTCACCGAGAACAATGCGTTCACATTGGGGCCGATGCGCGGGGTCTACGACGCCGACGGGGGCCGGCTCAACCTGCACGTGGCCGAGGGCAAGGAGAGCTACCAGTACGTGCTCGACGACAACGTGATGGTGCTCGAGTCGTCCAATCTCGACGGTCCGGCCCAATACCAGCGCCAAGGCGCGGCCCGCTTCACCGCCCCGGGCAAGAAAAAGAAGGGCAAGACCGGCCCGGTCAAACGCACCCATCTCGTCGGCAAGTGGCGGGCCCTGGACGCGCCCAGCACCGAGCCGTTGGTGCTCGAGCTCGCCCAGGGGGGCTCGGTGTCGTTCGGGCCCATGAGTGGGCGCTGGCGTTACAAGCGCGGTCTTTTGACCATCACGTCCACCGCGGGCAAGACCGTGACCTATACAGTGTCATTGTTGCCGAATCGCAAGCGGATGATTCTCGGGGGCGGGGACCTCGAGCGCGACCTGTTCCTCGAGCGCGAATAGGCCCGTCACCACCACGTCGAGCGGCGGGCCTTGGGGGTCCGGACCTCGATGGCGATCTCGCCCAGGTCGCGATCGCTGAATGGGCGCTGGTCGGTGCCGGTCACCGGCCGCACCAGCCACTGGGCCATCAGCGCCGGGCCATGGTGGGCCAACGGCGCGATGAGCCGAGGCGAAACATTATGCAGTAACATTTTGGTGATGGCCCGGGCCTGCGCCTCGTGGTCCGCGTGGGGGCGGTTTTTGTGGCGGCGCTCGTCGAGGAGCTGGCCGGGCCGGGCGGGGTCGAGGTGCAACAGCTCGTGCACCAGCGTGGCCAGCCGCCGGGAGGCGTCGCCGGTGACGAAGAAAGGGGGCCGAAGGCCGAGCTCGACGAGCCGGGTCTGTTTGCGCACCGTGACCGGGCCCGCGACCTCGGTGAGCCCCCGGATGGACGCGGCCACGGTGCCGTGCGCGGAGAGGAACACCGGGAGGATGTGGTGGGCGTGCAGGCCGTCGAACTCGGCGGTGGCGGCGATGACGGCGGCGAGCAGTTGCTCGAGAGGGCGGGTGAGGGACGGCGGCTTCAGGGTGGATCGTCCCCGGCCCCGTGGTCGGGGTCGACGCGTTCTTTGGTGAAGATGACGAACGCCATGCGGGGGCGTTTGCTCGCCTCGTTGGGCACAAACGAGATGCCGTCGAAGGTCCAGCCCGCCTGCGTCTCCTCGTTGAGGATGCGGGTGAGGACCTCGTCGGTGACGGTGCTGGTCTCGACGACGCGGTATTCGGTGACGCGCATGCACAGCCTCAGGAGGCCGCGGTGGGCGCATTCCCGCCGCGGCGCGCCCCAACATACCCGGCTTCGGCCCAAGGCGCAGGATGTCGCCAAGTCGCGGCGCGCAGATCACAGGTGGGGAAACGCAGGGAAAGAGGTGAAAAATTTGGAGACCGGCGGCACGTGCCCCACCATGACCACCGTCTGGGCCAGGCGCCTCCAGGGGAGTGCGCGTGCGCCCACGGTGTGATGAGGAGGCCTCGATGCAGACCATGCAGAACCTGCGTGCATTTTCCCGAACCAGCTTTTGTGGCCGCGTGGGCGTGGCCCGGGCGGGCTACCCCGCGTTCGAGGTGTGGGGCAGCGACCTGTCCGAAAACGGCATCTTTTTGCAGACCACCGGCGTGTTCAGCGTCGGCGAAGAGGTCTCGCTGTCCATCGACCTCGACGGGGAGACCATCGCGGTCGAGAGCGCGGAGGTCCGGTGGGTCCGGCCGTTCGAGCCGATCAACGTCGGTGGCGACATGCCCGGGGTGGGCGTCCATTTTGTCAGCTTGACCCCCGGCTGCCGCCGCGTGCTGCAGGCGTACATGGACAGCGAGGTGGCGGAGACCTCGCTGCCCCGTTCGGCGCGTTTTTCCGACACCCAAAAGATGTTCGCCGCGCCCGGGCCGAGCATTCCCCCTGTGCGACCGTTGACCACCCCGCCGCACACCGCGGCGCCGAACGCGACGATCCCCGCCACCCCGGCGCCCCCGTCCCCCCCGGCGCCGGCGCCGACGGCGGCCCCCGCGCCCGACCCATGGGCGAGTTGGTCGTTCAAAAAGCTCGACGACGGCGGACACGAACGGCTGTTGCCCAGCGAGCCCCCCGCGCCCGCCGAGGAGCCGCCGGCCCTCGCCGCCCCCGACGCGGCCCCGGTGGCCGATGCCGCCCCGCACCCCGTCCCCGATGCGGACGAGGCCGAAGCGCGCGAATTTGTGCAGAGCGTCTTCGGGGGCCGCACCGGGTTGGACGAGCCGGCCGACCCCTTCGCCGCTCCCCCGGCGGCCGCGCCGCCGTCGTCGTCGACCCCCATGCCCGCCCCGCACCCGGCCCTGGCGGGCCCGGATGCCCCGGATGTGACCGAGGAGGTCGAGCCCTACGCGTTCGCGGACGAAGACGACGACGAGGACGCGGGCTCGGACGAGTGGTTGCTGGAGAACGAACCCGAACACCACGTGGTCTCGGGCGAGCACGACCGCTATTCCCTGTCTTTCGATACGCCGGGTGAAGGCGTGGCCCGTCCCGCCGCGGGCACACCCCGCCGCAAAGGCATCTCGTCGAGGTGGATGCAGGCCGGGCTGATCACCACCGGCGCGGCCCTGGGCCTGTTCTTTGGCCTCACCGACGACCCCGCCCTCGGGCCGCCCACGCCGTCCACGGCGTCGGCCCCCGCGCCCAAGTCCGTGGCCGAGGCCGAGCGCGCCCTGCGGGCCGCGTCGGAGACCCCGCCGCCGGCCCCCGCCCCCGAGGCGGCCCCCGCCCCCGAGGCGGCCCCCGCCCCCGAAGCGGCCCCCGCCCCCAAGGTCGCCGCGGTGACGCCGAACGCGCCCGCCCCGGCGCAAACGCCCGCGCCGCCGCCCGCCCCGGCGCAAAAGCCCGCCCCGGTGGCCCGCGCTGCCCCCGACCGGGAGCCGCCGGTGTCCGCCGAGCCGTACGCGGAAAAGCAGACCTCTCGTCGACGGCTCCAGGACGTGGCCCTGACCGCGCCCGCCCACACCTCGCCGAAGACCCGCCTCCGCATCGAGCGGGGCCAGGTGGATCTGGCCCTCGCCGGGGGCGACATCGTGCGCACCTTCGCGCTGCAAAACCCGCCACGGGTGGTGGTCGACCTCGTGGGCGCTCAGTATCCTGGCTTTCGCAACCAACTGATCGACACCAAGGGGATCAAGCGCTTGCGCATCGGCCGACCTGACCAGACCCACGTCCGCGTGGTGGTGGAGCTCGCGGGCAGCGAAAAGCCGCGTGGCATCCTCGCGGACAAATCCAACACCCACCTCATGGTGCGGTGGCGCTGAGCCAATGCCGTTGGGTGTCTCTCAGCTGCTGAAAGGCGCGCTGTTCATCGGGGCCGGGCTGATGCTCGGGGCCGCGGCCCGCGCGGTGGTCCAAAGCGATGACATGCGCGGGGCCACCACCCGGATCCTCGCCGCCGCCCTCGATGGGGGGGCCGAGGCCGCGCCCGGGGCCGAGGCCGCGCCCGGGGCCGACCCCGCCGCCACCGCCGAGCGGGTGGACCGCCCCGCGCACGATCCCGCCCGCTTGTCACAGATTCCCAGCGAGGACTCCCAAAAGCTGCTCGGCCTCGCCGAGGTGTTGCACATGCCCGGCGGGGTGGTGGACAACCCCTGCCTGGCCTGGGCCGGGCCCCGCTGTGAGGAGTACGCCCTCGATGCGTTCTACGCGGCGCTCGACGACGCCGCCGCCCGCACCGGGCATGCCCGGGTGGTGGTGCTCGGCAACAGTCTCATTGCCTCCGATCGCATCACCAACATCTGGCGGGACCGCTTCGTCGAGCGCTTTGGCGACGGGGGCCGCGGGTTCTTGCTCGCGGACCGCATGGCCGAGTACGGACCCCGGCACCGCACCGGCCGCCGCACCTGGGGGTGGGGCACCCACAACATCGCGATGGGGCCCCGGGGCCGGTACCCGCATGGCATCTCCGGCGTGCTGCACGTGAGCAAGAGCAAGGCCCGCACCCTCTGGGACATCGACGGCGCGGACCGGGCCCAGCTTTTTTTCTGGGGGCACGAAAAGGCCCCCGCGCTCGCGGTGTCCGTCGACGACGAACCGTTGGAGACGGTGGCCGCCTCGGCCGCGTCCGGGCCCGGCCACGTGGTGTGGGATCTGCCCCCGGGCAAACAGACCATGACCCTGCGCACCGAGGGGCGCGCGGGGGTGATCTACGGCGTGTCTCTCGAGAAAAAGGGGCAGGGCTTCATCCTCGACACCATGGGGGTGCCCGCGGTGGATGGCTCGATCTTCCTGAGCGAAGCCCCCGAGGTGGCCGAGCCCCAGCTGCGCGCGCTGCAGCCACATTTGGTCACGGTGATGCTCGGGGGCAACGAGATCAAACGCATCGCCTGGGGCAAAAGCTCGGTGAACAAGGTGCGGACCGACACCGGGCGGCTTCTGGCCTGGCTGCAAGACGTCGTGCCCGACGCGTCCTGTCTGGTCATCGGCCCCATCGAGAACCTCAAGGGCAAAGGCTCGTCCCGGCCCTTGGCCACCCGGTGGCAGACCCACTTGGTCAATCACATCCTCGCCGAGCAGGCCCGCGAACACGGCTGCGGCTACATCGACCTGTTCGCGGCCATGGGCGGCTCTGGGGCCCTGAAAAAACTCAAACGCCGCGGCATGCTGCACGACGACCTGGTGCACCCGCGCGGCCTGGGCCTCGACCTGCCCGGCGAGCTCATCGCCCGGGCGGTGTTGCAAAGCTACGAAAAGACCCGGGTCCCGAGCGACAACGGGCCTTGGCGGCGTTTTCTGCGCCAACGCTACGAGGTGGCGGTGCGCGCGGGGGCGTCCACCGCCGCGGCGGTGGACGGGGCGCTGTCCCGGGCCCAGGAACGGGTGGTGCACGTGCACGCCGACGGCCTCCCCGATGAGGTGTTCGCGCGGTTGCAGGCACATTTGGTCGCGCGCTATGGGCCGGGGGGCTCGGGCTTGCGCCGCCTGGGCTACGAGATGAAAAAGCGTGAAAAGCAGCGCGTCGACGTGCCCGACGGGGGCAAGGTGGTGCGGCTGTGGTACCGCGCTGGGGCGGCCAAGGACCTCAAGGTCATCGAGCGGGTGAAGGGGGCGGATGTGTTCGAGCCCGCGCCCGGGTTGTTCGTGTGGGAAGGGCCGGTGGCCAAGGTCGGGTCCGCCCTGAGCGTGAAGGCCCTGAAGGCCGGGGTGCACCTGGTGGCGATCGAGTCCGAGGGCGAGCGCGGCATCGTGGTCGAGAACGGGCCCGTGCCCGAGGGCCACGGGGGACGTGAAGTGATTCAAATCGGCCGGCGCCCCGACGTGGCGGGTCCATGCTTGCGCGTGGCCGCCACCGACGGGGTAGTGTCGGGCCCGTGCGTGCACGTGTTGACCCCGCCCGAAGACCCCGCGTCCCTCGAGGACATCCTGCTGGCGATGTTCGGGCGCATCGACGGGTTGAGCGGCGGCGAGCGCCTCGCCAGTCCGTGAGAGGTCGGGTCACGTCGTTCAGCGTCGGCGCGGTGGGGCTCGTCGCCCTGCTCGTGGCCGCCCCCGCGGGGGCCGCCCCCGCGCTCCCCGCCCAGCTCGAGGGGGTGCGGGACTTCGTCGAGGCCCGGTTGCACGAACGGCCCAGCGCGGGGCTGTCGCTGTCGGTGCGGCACGGGAATGAGCATTGGGCCCAGGGGTTCGGCTACGCCAACCGAGCCCAAAAGACCCCGGCCCAGGCGGAGACGGTGTACCGGTTCGCGTCGGTGACGAAGATGTTCACCGCCGCGGCGGTGATGCAGCAATGGGAACAGAAAAAGCTCCGGCTGCGCGACACCATCCAGACCCATTTGCCCTGGTATCCACAAAAGCGATACCCGATCACGATCAAGCACCTGCTCGGGCACTTGTCCGGGATCAGCCACTACCGCAACAAGTCCGGGCCCGAGGGCCACATCCAAGCCACGCTCAACACCCGCCAGTCGCTGGCGGTGTTCATGGACTGGCCCCTGGTGAGCCGGCCGGGCAGCCGGTTTGTCTACACCAGCTACGGCTTCAACGTGCTCGGCGCCATCGTCGAGAAAGTGAGTGCAACGCGGTACGGGCCGTACCTGCAGGAGCACATCTTCGGCCCCGCGGGCATGACCGATTCGATGTTGGACAACCCCGCGGTCCCGCAAAAGAACCGCGCCACGGGATACAAAATCCGCAAGGGCAAGCTCACCCTGTCGGACAAGGTCAACATCATGAGCCGGTTCGCGGGGGGCGGGACCCGGGGCACGGTCGTCGACATGACCCGCTTCGGCCAGGCGTTGGCCGGCGGCAAGCTGGTCAAGCCTTCGACCTTCCGGCGCATGCAGCGCTCGATGGTGAACGGCAAAGGGCGCCTCACCGACTATGGCATGGGCATGGCGGTGTACCACGTGGGGGGCCGGCCGGTGATCGCCCACGCCGGGGCCCAGCCCGAGACCACCACCCTGTTGCTGATCTATCCCGCCGACGACCTCGTCATCGGTCTCGCCACCAACGTCGAGGACCAAACGACATTGTTGTACGAGATCGCGGCCAAGGTCGCGGAGAGCGTGCTGCAAGATGGCGCCCGACGCCGCGACCTCACCGGGGCCAACCTGGGAGACTCCTTGCTCGCCGACGCCCTGACCCAGATCATGGGCCAAGGCCTGAGCGCGCACCGGCGGGGCCACAACTATGGACAGGGGGACGCCCGGCTGTTGGTGCGGGCCTTTTCCGACGTGCGCGACCTGCTCCAGAGCCCGCCCACCCTCGACGAGACCTCGCTGTACCAAGGCTTGGACCGCTACTGGGGCCCGGCCGGGGAGTACGCCTTCACCCGGGTGGGCGCCCACATGGCGGGGGTGATCGAAGCCGCCCGGGGCAAAGACGCGCTCACCCGGTATCACGTGCTCGGGGCTTTGCCGTTTTTCGCCGACTACACCCGGCTGTGCCGGCTCGCGTGGTGCCCCAACGCCTTCCGCCTCGACGAGGCCACCGAACAAAAGCTGCTCGCCGCCGCCGACACCTGGGACCAGGTCTTCGACCACACCCTGCAGCGCACCACCTATCCACACGGCAAGACGGTCGAACAGATCGAAGCTGAGCTCTCGCCGCGTTTTGCCGGCCAAGCGTTTCGCCCCAACTTCGCCCCCGACCTGCTCGACCGGGCCGAGCGGGCCATCCGCGCCGGGGACGCGCCCACCGCGCTCGCGTGGTCGTCGCTGGCCCACCGGCTATTCCCCTTTGAAGCCAAAGTGCTCATCGCCCTCGGCCAGGCCGAGGCCATGACCGAGGCCCAGGACGGCACCCGCTTTGTGCAAGCGGCCGCGCTCCCGGGGGGCAAAAAACGACTGTCCCCCGGTCGCATGAAGTACCGCGCGCTGGTGTTGCGCAAAGCCGGCGCCCCCACCGCGTCGCTCACGGTGTTGCGGGCCGCGGCCCTGCTGCACCCCGACGACGACGACATCCACGACGCCCACAGCCGAGACGCCGCGCGCCTCGGCTTGCGCGACGAGGCCTGGGGGGCGTTGGTGCGCGCCATCGAGTTGGCCCCCACCCCGCGTCGCAAGGCACGGCTCGAGGCGTTGGGCAAAGACATGAAAGCGGCGCCCACGGCCCCGTGATCCGGTCAAAATCTTGATTGGTGGGCGGGTGGCGGAGACCATGGGACTCCGGCGCCACCAGGCGCCTCTTGGCGACGAAAGGACCAAGATGGGCAAGGACGCGACCAGCGAGAGCCAGATTCCGAAACCGGCGCCGGCCGAGGGCCAAGCGGACAAGAAGCGCCGGCGCACGACCCGGAAAAAGCAGCCCCGCATCGTGCTGACCTCCGACCCGGTGGCGGAAGCCCCCGCGGCCGAGGGGGAAAAGCCCAAGCCCAAACGGAAGCGGAAGCGCAAAGACGCCAGCACCGCCGACGAGGGACCGCGCGCCCACAAGCGGCGGGTGCGGCGGGAGCGCGAACCCAAAAAGGGCCTCATCTCGACGGTGGTGGCGGCGCTGCGCAAAGACCGGCTGTCGATCCCCCCCCGGGGCTCGATGCGCCCGACCCGGGTCCACCGACGACGCATCCTCAGCCTCGAGCTGGGCGGCCTGATGTTCATGTTCGCCGGCGGCATCATGCTGCTGGCGCTGCTCACGTTCCACAAAGACGACCCCGGCTTCTCGTCGGCGGGGGGCGCGGTGGTGCACAACTGGGTGGGGCCGTTCGGCGCGTTCCTCGCCGATGGCGCGACGTTGTTGTTCGGCATCGGGGCGTACTTTTTTCCCCTCGCGCTCATCACCTACGGCGCGATGATGCTCAAGACCTATCTGATGGTGCCGCGCCAACGTCACTTCATCGGCGCGGCCTTGGCCGGCATCGGGGGCATGACCCTGCTCGAGGTGATGCTCGGCACCCAAGACCTGCCGTTCCCCGCCGGGGGCTTGGTCGGGGTGCTGTTCAGCGCGCTGCTCATGCCGCTGCTGTTCCCGGTGGGCACCGGTTTGGTCTCTACCTTCGCTTTGCTCCTCGGGGGCTTTGTGTGCATCGACCGCCCCCTGGTGGTCGCGCTCCACGACGCGGGGGTGTGGATTCGCGCGCGGTGGGACCAGCTGGTGGATCGCATCGAGGTGTACAAAGAGGAGCAGCGGTTGCTGCGCGAAGAGCGCGCCCGGCTGGAATGGGAGCTGCGCGCGGGCGAGCTCGACGACGACGGCCCCGGTCGCCACACCCGGGTGCGGCTCAAGGCCGACGCCCGGGCCAAAGAGAAGCTGCGCCAGGAGCTGCCCGCGGCGATCGACGAGGCCTCGCGATCCAATGTGCCTGAACTGTCCGAGGAGGCCGAGTACCCGGCCGCCCCTGGTCCGCGCATCGTGGCCCCCGCGGCGCCGCCTCCGGCCCCCGCCGACGACGAGGCCGAACCCACCCCCCGGGCGCGCAAGCGGGCGCGGGGCGATGACCCCGCCTGGGCCCGGCCCTCGGTGGTCACCCGCTTGCCGGGCCTTGGCACCGATGTGTCCGACGCCGCCCCCGGGGAGGCCGAAGACGATGTGGTGCACGCGCCCACCGACATCGACCCCGACGCGCCCACCGCGGCCCCCTCGCGCCGGCCCCAACCCGCGGCCGACCCTGGGCCCAGCGCCGATGACAATGCCGCTGCAGAGAAGGCGGCCGAGGCGGCGAACAAGCCGAGCAAGAAGAAACCGAAGAAGACCGACGACGAAGGGTTGGTCATCGTCGAGCGCGACGACGACAAAGAGGTCTCGATCAACGACGACGACGCCTTCGAAGCGGAGGCCGAGACCCCCTTCGAGTTGCCCCCGTTGAAGCTGCTCGACTACGACGCGCCCGACCGGGTGAAGATCGATCAAGAGGTGATGTACGCGGAGGCGGACAAGCTGGTGCGCAAGTTCGCCGACTTCGGCATCAAGGGGCGGGTGCGCGAGGTGCGCCCCGGCCCGGTGGTCACCACCTATGAGTTTGTGCCCGCCCCGGGCATCAAGGTCTCGCGCATCGCGGCCCTGTCCGATGACATCGCCATGGCGATGGAGGCGGTGCACGTGCGGATCGTGGCCCCGATTCCGGGCAAAGGTGCGGTGGGCATCGAGATCCCCAACGAGAGCCGCGAGACGGTGTTTCTCAAGGAGATCATCGCCTCCGACAAGTTCAAGGAGAAGGCGGATCAGAAATTGATGATGGCGTTGGGCAAAGACATCGAGGGCCGCGCCTACACCGCGGACCTGTCCGCGATGCCCCACGTGCTCATCTCGGGCACCACCGGCTCTGGCAAGTCGGTGAGCGTCAACGCGATGATCTGTTCGCTGCTGTACCGGGCCACGCCGGAAGAAGTGAAGTTCCTGATGATCGATCCCAAGATGTTGGAACTGTCGATCTATGACGGGATTCCCCACCTTCTGCTGCCGCCGATCATTGACTCCAAGAAGGCCGCCAACGCCTTGATGTGGGCGGTGGGGGAGATGGAGCGCCGCTACAAGGCGATGAGCGAGCTCGGGGTCCGGGACATCACCGGCTACAACGAGGTCATCGCTGACGTGCGCGCGGGCACGGACCCGCAAAAGCGGACCGTTCCCCTCGACGACAAAGGCAAACCGCTCGATCGGTTCCCCTTCATCGTCATCGTGGTCGACGAGTATGCCGACCTGCTCGCCATCGCGGGCAAAGAGGTCGAAGGCTACGTCATGCGCTTGGCCCAAAAAGCCCGCGCCGCGGGCATTCACGTGATGCTCGCGACCCAGCGGCCCTCGGTCGATGTCATCACCGGCGTGATCAAGGCCAACTTCCCGGTGCGCATGGGTTTCCGTTTGGCCTCGTCGCACGACTCCAAAACCATCATCAACCGGCCCGGGGCCGAGAAGCTGCTCGGCCGCGGGGACATGCTGATCATGCCCCCCGGCACCAGCAACGTGACCCGCGTGCACGGGGCGTTCATCTCCGAAAAGGAGCTGCACCGGGTGGTGGGCTTCTTGAAAGAGCAGGGCACCCCCGACTACGACATGTCCATCGTCGATCCGCCCACGTCGGACGGGGGCGATGGGGACGACGGGCCCCAGGAGCGGGACGACAAGTGGGACGAGGCGATTCGGGTGGTGGCCCGTTCGCGCAAGTGCTCGACCAGCTGGCTGCAGCGCCAACTCGGCATCGGGTACAACCGCGCCGCCCGCATCGTGGAGATGATGGAACGCGAAGGCCTCGTCGGCCCGCAGCTGTCCGCCAAAGGCGACCGCGACATCTTCGTTCCGCCCTCGGCGGGAGACTGACGACACAGAGTTGTTGCGCAGAGGGCCTTGACGCGCCGCGGCGCGCCTCCCAGGGTCGTCGTCGGAGGTGCCGATGACCCCGCGGACCACGCTCGTTGCCCTGGTGTTGACCCTGTGCCTGGGGGCGCCCGCCCACGCCGGCCAATGGGCGAACAACCAATCGTTGGGCGGCTTCTCCGCCGTCCACGTGTACACCCCCGACACCTACAGCCCGGTGGGGCCGCCAAGCGCCCGGGCGCTCCTGGTGGTGCTGCACGGTTGTACCCAGAGCATCGGGGCGTTTTTGACCGCCAACCTCGAGGACGGGGCCGACGAGTTCGGGATGGTGGTGGCGGTGCCGGACGCGGTGAACAAGGCGGGCTTCGGGTGTTGGTCCTACTGGCAGGGCGAAAAGAGCCGGACCGCGGACGACTATGCACGGTTGATCAGCTTGGCCCAGACCCTGTCTGGCGACGCCAGCTACGGCATCGACCCCGACCAGGTGTACATCGCGGGCCTGTCGAGCGGGGCCGCGTTTGCGCACACCACCGCCTGCCTGGCCCCGGACGTATTCGCCGGGGTCGGGGTCAGCGCGGGCCCGAGCATCGGCACGAGCTCGTCGGGGGCGCTGGGCACGTGTGAAGCGGCGGACGTCGAAGCCCGCTGTGCCCAATACGCGGGCCCCACCTATGCGCCGTTTTTTGCCACCCAGGTCGCGTCGCTCGCCCACGGGGACGCGGACACCACGGTGAACACCTGCTACCTCGACCAGAACACCGACGGCATGGCCGGCCTCTACGGTGTGAGCGCGCAGCCGGGCACGACCACGATCACCGAAGGCGCGGGCCATGTCGCCACCGAGACCCTGTACACCGACGGGCGGGTGTCGCGGCTGTCGTTCTCCGGCCTGCCCCACGCCTGGTCGGGGGGAGCGGGCGCCTCGGGCAGTTACATTTCGGACGAGAGCATCAACTACGCGTCGTACCTTGGCGCCTATTTCGCCGCCTACAACCCGCGGGTGGGTCCGCCCAATCCGCCCCCGGTGGTGAGCAACGTCGCCGCCAGCGTGGCCGGCAGCGTCGTCACCGTGAGCGCGGACGTCACCGACGACGGCGTGGTCGCGTCGGTGTCCGCGGACATCGCCTCGGCCGCCACCGGCAACGTGGTGGACACGGTGACGCTCGCGGGGAGCGGGTCGTATCTGGGCCAGAGCGGCTCGTTGCCCGATGGGGTGTACGTCGTGACCATCACCGCCACGGACGCGGGGGGCGCGAGCGCCGAGGCCGACGCGGGTCAGGTCACTGTGGGCACGCCGCCGCCCCCCACCGCCCCGGCCTTGAGCAATGTCACTGCGGTGCCAACGGGGGCCTGCGCCACCGTCACCGGGGCTGTCATCGACGTGAACGGCGACCTCGACCACGTCGAGGCGAGCTTCGCCGGCGGCCCCGCGGTGCCGGCCAGCGTGGTGGGGACGTCGTTTTCGGCCACGCGGTGCGGCCTGCCCGGGGGCGCGCAGACGGTCACCGTCACCGCCACCGACCTCGCGGGCGCCGCGAGCCAAGCCGAGGCGTCGTACACCATCGACGCGGTGGTCGAGGGGACCTTGGACGAACACATCGCCGCCGGGCGCCTAGATTTCCCCAACTACGCGGATTGTTACCTCGAGTACGGCAGCGCCACGTTTGGCTTGTCCGAGGTGGTGGTGAGCGGGGGATGCCAATGGCAAGACGACGACAACACCTGCGCCGGCCCGGTCGTCGCGTGTACGGCGGTCGGTGATGGCGACGGTGACGGCGACGGGGATGGCGACGGGGATGGCGATGGAGACGGGGATGGAGACGGGGATGGAGACGGCGACGGGGATGGCGATGGAGACGGGGATGGCGACGGGGATGGCGATGGAGACGGCGACGGGGATGGAGACGGCGACGGGGATGGCGACGGGGATGGCGATGGAGACGGAGACGGGGATGGCGACGGCGATGGGGACGACGATGGGGACGACGACACCGGCGGCTGTTCCGCCACCCACACCGGGGGACGAAGCGCTCCGTTTGGCTTGGCCGGTCTGTGGTGGATCGCGTTCGTGTTCCGTCGTCGTCGGTGAGCCGTGCTGTTCAAGCAAGCCCACCTGACCGGCATCGCCGCGGGGCGCATCACCCGCGCGTTCCGCAAATGGACGCGCCCCACGGTCAAAGAAGGCGGCACCCTCACCTGCGCGGTGGGCGTGCTCGCCATCGACGAGGTCGCGGCCATCGACCGCGCCGAGGTCACCGAGGCGCACGCGCAGCAGGCCGGGTTCGACAGCGCCGCGGCGCTGTGGGCCGAGCTCGACAAGCGCAAGCCCGCGCCGCTGTACCGCGTGACCTTCCGCCTGGTGGGCGAAGACCCGCGGGTGGCGTTGCGCCAGGACACGGCGTGGACCGCCGGCGCCGTCGACGAGATGCGCGCGTGGTTCGCCCGGCTCGACGAGCGCTCCCCCGACGGGCCCTGGACCGACAAGGTCCTGCGCACCGTCGCGGCAAACGAACAAGTCCGCGCCCCGACCCTGGCCGACCAGATCGGGATGCAGACCAAGCTGTTCAAAGATCGGGTGCGCAAACTCAAAGGCAAGGGCCTGACCGAGAGCCTGCCCATCGGGTACCGCATCAGCCCGCGCGGGCGCGCGTTGATGGCCAAGCTGGGGCTCGAGGTCGCGTCCACCCCGCCGCCGGCCGCGGCGGTCACCGACGAGGACAAAGCCGCGGTGTTGGCCCTGGTCGAGCGCGCGGGGGTCGTGCTCCAAGCCGCGGCGGGACCGGTGCCGACCCTGACGTACGAGATCGCCGGGGCCCCGTTCAACACCTCGTGGTGGGGCCACCAAAAGGCCCACGAGATGCTCGCCCTCATCGAACACGTGGCGGATAGTCCAGATACATTGGGCTGCCGGCTGTACCAGGGCAAGAAGACCTACGTGCACCGGCGGCTCTGGCCCCACCTGTTGGCGCTCAGTCCCCGGCTCCCCGCGTCCCAGACCGAGGTGGTCGAAGAGGAGCACACCGCGCGCGGCCGGCACCGGGTGGTGACCACCCCGCTGGTCGATTGGGTCCCCGGTGACGTGTGCCAAGCCGCAGCCGAGATGTCCGAGGAAGAGGCGCTGGCCGGGCTCGGAGACTGGGTCGCGCGCGAACTGTGCTGGTGACGTAGACAACAAAACGCCCGCCAAGCGGCGGGCGTTTCGAGAACGGTCAGGGTTTGTTCGCGGGGGGGGATTTCGCCGGCTGATCCGCGGGACTGAACACCCATGGGTAGGTCACCTTCACCGTGCCCCCGCCGCGCGGCTTGGGGAACTGCAACCGCTTGACCACCTTGAGCACGCAGTCGGCCACTCGCTTGTCTTGCAGGGTGCTCTGGGAGACCTTGGCGCCGGTGACCGTGCCGTCCGCGCCGATGCTCCAAGCAAGCACCACCTTGCCGGCGAGGTCTGGGGTGTCCGAAAGTCGAGCGGTGTAGCAATGCTTCACTTGGCTCTGCACTCGGGTGATCACACGCTGAATCTCTTCGCGGGACAGGCTCCCCAGATACGTCACCTTGGCCGGCTTCAGCTTGGTGCGTGCGCCACCACGCCCGCCGAGGTCGATGCCCCCGCTGCCACGACCATAGCCAATGCCATTGCCTGAGCCGCCTGTGCCGAGCACGTGGCCGCCGCCGCCCGCGCCGGTGCCGCGCAACCCGAGGCCCCCCGCCCCCCCGGTCGTGCCCACGCTGGTGCCGAGCAGGCCGCCAAGCCCGGTCTGCAACTCGTTGGGGTCCGGCTTTTCCGGTCGCGTCATCTCGGCCGAGGCGGCGCGCACCGCGGTGTCCACCGCCACGAAGCTTGTATAATCTGTGAGCAGCCGGTGTTCGAGCCCGAGCGCGGTGACCTCGGCTTCGGCCTCATCGCTCTCGGGCAAGAAGTCCACGAGCTCCCGCACGCGTTCGCGGGCCCAGAGCACCCGGAGGGTGCGGTGGGCCTCGTCCTCGAGGTGGTCTTCGACCTCGACCACCCCGTGGTAGGTCTCGGCCCCGGCCCTGGCCTCGACGAGGATCTGGCCCGCCGCCGGGCCGCGGTACTTGCCCATCACCACCACCGGGCGGTCCGCGAGCAGGTCCCCGAGGTGTTGCGGGGCCAGGTCATAGGCGTCGAACCCGTTGAACGACAGCTTGATGTCGGTGAGCGCGGGGCGTGACGCGTACCGGGCGAACCGCGCCACCGTGGGCGCGACCTGGGCCTCGGTCTCGACGAAGAATGGCGCGGTGCCCGACGCGCGGGCGATGCCCTCCATGAGGAATCGATTGGGCGACGGCCCGACCCCCATCGCGAACAATGTGGCTTGATCTCGGCGCGACCAGATGTCGTGAATGACCTCGCGGTCCGCGTGGATGAAGCCGTCGCTCAACAACACGAACGACCGCGCCACCCCGTCGCCCACCGCGGGCAGGGCGAAGGCCCGGTCGAGGGCATCCTGCAGCAACGTGCCGCCTCCCGCGCCGCTGTCGTTCAAAAACGCCAATGCTTCCGCAATGTGTTTGCGCGTGGCGGGTACACTCTTGTGCCGGAACGTGGCCTGGGTCCCCGCGAACAGGATGAGATTGAAGCGGTCCTCCGCCCCCAGGCTGTGCAGCAACCGGGTCATGGTCGCGCGCACCGTCTGCAGGGGAAAGCCGGCCATCGAACCGGACACGTCGACGACGAACACCAGCTCGCGGGGGGGGATTTTGTCCTCGGGGAGGGCGGGGGGCGGGGCCAGGGTCATGAGGAAGTAGTTCTCGCCATGGTCTTTGTCTCGGTAGAGCAGCGCGCCCTGGGCAATGGCATTGTCGGCGTGGCGCCACTCGAGCACCAGGTCGGTGGCATCGCCCGGTCCCGCGTCAGCGGCGTTCAACCGGACCCAGGCTTCGCGGGCGGAGCGGAACTGCGGCTGGATCACGTGGGTGGGGGACCGGACCTCCCGCACCGGCAGCGCGCCCTTGAGCAAGACATCGACGCTCCAGCTCCGGCCCGCCTGGGGGTCGACCACGTAGGGATTTTCGCTCGTGCTCTTTTCGGCCCGAAGCGGGTTGAACTCGCCGCCGTAGCGCGCCCCCACCACCCGTGGGTACACGAACCGCGTCACCCCCTCTTCGGGGACGAGCAGCTCCGAATACTCGAACTCGATGTCGACCACGTCGCCGGGTTGAATGTGGCCCACCCGCGTCCGGAACACGTTGGGGCGTTCTTGCTCGAGCAGGCTCGCGGTGCGGCCCTCGGCCAATGCTTTTTGATAGGCCCTTCGGGCCTCCGCGCGCTTTTTGATCTCGGCCCGGATGGTGCGCGGGCCGATGCGCATCAGCAGGTCGTGCACCGCCGCGCGGGTCGACGCGGGGAAGACGTAGTCCCCGGACAACACCTGGTCGGATTCGTTGACCCAGGTTTGGTAGACGCGGACCTCGGCCACCGGGCCGGTGATGTGCACCTCGGCCCGGCTCGCAGACAAGAACAGCAGGTCTTGCGCGGGCAGGTCGATGCCGGCCGCGGGGGGCAAGGCGTCGATGGCGAAGTGGGGGGCCAATGTTCGGTCCCGGTCCTCCCCCGGGTCGGTCCCGGGGACGGGCAGGCCCGCCGACAATGTGCATGCAAGAATGAACGGGACCATACAAACCTCCTGACCGGATCAGGCCCAGACCGTTCGCGGCTCGACGTCGGCTGGGCGGGTGGCGTCACTGACGCGCAGGAGATCGGACAGGGGAGGGGGCAAAAGGTTCCGGGCCGGGTGAGGGCCCAAACGTGAGGTCCACCGTGGGCGTCCAGCGGCAGGGGGCGGCCTCCACCGGTCCCGGCCCCGGGCCGGGGGCGCGACACATGAGAAAATAGGCCTGCCGCATCACCAGCCGGGACCGGCCCCCCGGGGCAGGGGCAAAGCGCAGCGCGGTCAGCGTCCGCCGCAAGCAGCGCGCGAACCGGCGGGGGCCGGGAGCCGAAAGCTCGACGTTCTCGACGTGACCGCGGCGGTCGATGACCAACGTGGCCAGGACCCGGCCGCTCCGCCGCGGGTCTTCGTTCACCTCGCGGGCATAGCAGCGGACCAGGCCCGCGCGGGCGCGCCGCACCGGCGCGGTCATGTCAGGGGGGCGGGGCAGCCCCGAACACAATGAATAGGCAAGCGAGAGTGCGAACAGGCTGCCCACGATGCGCTATAGTTCCCGGAGGGTGAGGTAGGGCGCTTCGCGCGGCAGCTCTTTGCCCGGGGGCAGCGGGCGAAACACCACCGGGTAGCGCACTTCGTAGTGTCGCCCCTTGGTGGGGATGAGCAAGCGCAGATCGTGCAGCACGTTGGTGACACACTCGACGACGTTCACGTCGGCCAGCGACGACTCCTCCACCTCGACCCGCTCGACGTGGCCATCGAGTTCAAAGAAGATGCGCCACCGCACCCGGCCGGCCAGATCCGGCTCTCGTTGTCGTCCGTGTTCGTAGCAGGCGCGCATCCTCGGGCGCACCGCCTTGAACAACGGTTCGAAGTCGCCCCGGTGCGGTCCGGAGACGCAAGGCATATTCGGCACGCCGGGGTTGAATCTCACCGGGCGCCTCCGCCGTCGCCGGTGCCCGGTCGGGGGCATGAAGGGATCGCGCGGCTCGACCTCCACCTTTGCGGGCTCAGGCGGCGGGGATGTTTGGTGGCCGCCGGTGCTCCACATCCAGGTCCACAATAAGAACGCGGCCATGTCCCCTCCTGTGAGGGAGACACGGCCGCGTCCTGGGCGGTTCCCACCGCGGGCTTGTCAGTTGGTGGCGAGCCGCTCGGCCACGAGCTCGGCGATGTCCTTGACCGCCACGTCCTCCTCGACGTCCTTGGCTTTGGTGCCGTCGGTGACCATGGTCATGCAGAACGGACACGCCACCGCCACCGCCTGGGACTTGCCGTTCTTTTTGCCCAGGGTGACCAAGGCTTCTTCGGTGCGCTCGACGTTGACCCGTTTGCCGATGTGCTCTTCCATCCACATGCGGCCGCCGCCCGCGCCGCAGCAGAAGCTCTTGTTCTTGCTGCGGGGCATCTCTTTGGTCTCGATGCCGGGCAGGCCCGCGAGGATGGCCCGCGGGGCGTCGACCTCTTCGTTGTAGCGGGACATGTAGCAGGGATCGTGCAGGGTGATTTGTTCCTCGATCTTCTTTTTGTCGTCGAGGGGGATGCGCTTGTCCTTCATCAGCTCCGCGAGCAGCTGGGTGTGGTGCATGATCTCATGCTTGACCCCGTAGGCCGGGTACTCGTGCTTCAACGAGTTGAAGCAGTGGGGGCAGGCGGTGAAGATCTTCTTGAACTTGTCTTTGTGGGTCTCGATCACGGCCGCGTTCTCTTGGGCCAAGGCGTCGAATACATACTCATTGCCCATGCGCCGCGCGGGGTCACCGGTGCACTTTTCTTCACAGCCGAGGATGGCGAAGTCCACCCCCGAGGCTTTCAAGATCTTCACCAACGCTTTCTGGGTCTTCTTCGCGCGGTCGTCGGTGGCGCCGGCGCAGCCGACCCAGAACATGTATTCGACCTCGCCCTCGACGTTGGCCATGGTCTTCACGTCTTCGCCTTCGATCCAGTCTTCGCGTTTGTCTTGGCCGATGCCCCAGGGGTTGCCCTGGGTCTCCATGCCCTTGAACGCGGGGGTGAGCTCTTCGGGGAAGCTCGCCTCCATCATCACCAACGACTGGCGGAGCCCAATGAGACTGCCGGGGACCGAGTCGATCAACACCGGACAGGCGTCGATGCAGGCCGCGCAGGTGGTGCACCCCCAGAGCTCGTCGAGGTGAATCTGGCCCTGGACCTTGGCGTAGGTCCCGTCTTCTTTGACCTCGTCTTTGTTGTCCCGGTCAAACTCGTCGCGGTTGATGAGGGGGACCTTGGGCTCGTATTCCTTGAACGCGTCTTTCTGGTCGTCCTTGAGCCGCCCGAACGCGTCTTTGAACTTGAGGATGTCGACGCCGTTGTGTTCGCGGAGGTTGTCCTTGATGTCGTGCAGCACCTTCTTGGGTTGCAGGGGCTTGCCGGTGGTGTGGGCCGGACAGACCGCGTTGCAGCGGCCGCACTCGGTGCAGGCGAAGGTGTCGAGGATGGTCTTCCAGTCGTACTCGTCGACGCGATCGATGCCGTACTTCTCGAGGTTCTCGTCCATGAAGTCGATCTTGGGGGGCAGGCCCATGGGGGCCTCCTCCTTCTCGAGGTAGATGTTGGGCCCGGCGAACACCAGGTGCATGTGTTTGGACGTGGGCACGTAGGCGCCGAAGCCGAGGAAGATGCTCAGGTGGGCCCAGTAGCCGGCCTCGTGGATGTAGTAGAGGGTGTTGGCGTCGATGCCCACCATCCATTGGGCCACCAGCGACGACAGCGGCACATACCAATGCAACTGGGTCGCCATCGCGCCGCCCTGCATCAACATCGCGTTCTTGCTGCCTTCGAAGATGAAGAAGGTGATGTAGAGGAACAAAATGAACCAGAGGATGATCTCGGCGTCGAGCGACCGGGGCATCAGGCGGTCGACCTGGCCGGAGAAGCGGCGGGCGAGGGCGATGACGCTCATCAGCACCACCGCGCCGGCCATGAAGTCTTGGGACAGGTGGTAGATGTGCATCAACGGCGCAGGCAGCACGGTGCCGTAGCTCAGGGCCGACACCCCGAGCACGTCGGGGAACCACGTGGTCAGGCCGGTGAGCAACAGCTCCATGTGGCCGATGCCGAGGATGAGGAAGCCGTACAGGAAGAAGACGTGCATCAGGCCCGCGTAGGGGTCCTGCATCACCTTCTTGTGGCCGAACACCAGCCGCACGACCTTCATCGCGCGCTCGCCGACGTTGTCGGTGAGCTTTTCGTCGGGGTCCTTGCCCGCGCGGATCATCGCGTAGATGTGCAGAAACTTCGTCGCGGCGAACCACGACACCCCGGCAAGCATGGCCAACACGACGACCGACTTGATGATTCCGTACACGGCGCCACCTTTCTCAAGACCGCGGGGGCGACCGCGGCAGACGCCCTTTAACACCCACAAAATCGGTCGTCTATGGCGATGACGCAGTGCGATATGTCCAGAAAGATTCCGGTTTTTCCCGCCTCGCCCGCCAATGGTAATGGACATCCGGAGGTCTCGCATGGTGCGCGCGGCGGGGGCGGTGGTGGCGGTGTTCTTGGCGTACTGCACCGCGATGCAGGTCAACGATCCCGACGCCGCCTTGTGGATCGGGTTGTACGGCGTGGGGCTGGCGCTGGCGGGGGCGGTGGCGGTCGGGCGCGCGCACCCGGTGGTCCTGCTCACCTATGCGGGGGTCAGCGCGGCGGGGGCGGGGTTTTGTCTGCGGGCGGGGCTGCCCCCCTCCTGGCTCGACGACGAGGTGGGCCGGGAAGCGATGGGGCTGCTGCTGCAGGCGGTGCTGTTGGCGGCCTTGGCCGCCGGGGTTCAGCGCGGGGGACGGGGCACCACCCGGTCGTAGATGGTGCGGTTTTCGTGGACCATGCGCTCGTGGAGCATCTGCAGAACCTCGGAGGTGGCGAGGGCAAACGCGGCCGGATCGCGGCGCACCTCGTCGGGGGTCCAGCTCTCGTCGTAGGCGAAGAACGTCTGGTAGATGGGGCCGAGCTCGTCGGCCAATCGTTGCCCAATGTCTCTGAGTTCTGCGTCGGGATGGCCCCGCAGCCACGGGTACAGGGCCTCGTCCTCCATGGCGGCGTGGACCCGCAGCTGTCCACAAAAACGCGCCCGGGCCCGCAGGGTGGGCATGATGTCGTCGGGGAAGGTCCCGTCGTACAGCTCGCGCACCAGATCGGCGGCGAGCTTTTGCAGTTCGCGGTGTTGTTGGCGGAATCGCGCAAAGCGGTCGAGCATCGGGCCCCCGGGATCTGTGCGGACTACGGGCGAAAAGCCCAACCGGTTCGCGGGGTTGGCGGGATCAATTGTGACCAACAGTCACATTGCCCCGCCTACATGTGGGTGTGCGCCCCGCGGGCCGAAATCACGCGAGGTTCGCACCGGTTATGCGTCGGGGGCGGCCGGGTGTTTTGCTAGGTTCGCCCCCGGGAGTGTGCCGCTTATGAACGACCATCGCGTTCTCATCATCGACGACGAGAAGAACATCCGCACCACCATGAGCCGGGCGTTGGACCTCGAGGGCTTCGCGGTGGACACCGCCGCGGATGGGGGCGCGGGCATCGTGGCGGTGCGCGACACGTCCCCCGACCTGGTGCTGCTCGACCTCAAGTTGCCGGACATGACCGGTCTCGAGGTGCTCGAGAAGGTGAGGGCCGAGCACGAAGCGCTTCCGGTGGTGATGATGAGCGGGCACGGGACCCTCGAGGCCGCGGTCAAGGCCACCCGCCTCGGCGCGGTCGATTTTCTCGAAAAGCCCGTCGAGATGGACCGCCTGGTCCTCACCGTCAAGAACGCCCTGCGGCTCGGCACCCTCGAGGGCGCGGTCAAGGCGCTGTCCCGCAACGTCGAGCGCCGCCACGGCATGGTCGGCGACAGCGCTGCGCTCTCCCGGGTACAGGCCGACGTGCGGCGGGCGGCCCCGACCAAGGCGCGGGTGCTCATCACCGGCGAGAGCGGGGTGGGCAAGGAGCTGGTCGCCCAGGCGATCCACGAGCTGTCCAACCGGTGCACCGGGCCGTTTGTGAAGCTCAACTGCGCGGCCATCGCCGAGAACCTCGTCGAGAGTGAGCTGTTTGGCCACGAAAAGGGCGCGTTCACCGGCGCGGACCGGCAACACCAAGGGCGCTTTGAGCGCGCGGACAGGGGCACGCTTTTCCTCGACGAAATCGGCGAAATGCCCCTGCAAACCCAGGCGCGTCTGCTGCGGGTGTTGCAAGAGGGCGAGTTCGAGCGGGTGGGGGGCACCAAGCCCATCAAGATCGATGTGCGGGTCATCGCCGCCACCAACCGCGACCTGCTCGAGGAGGTGCAAAAAGGCACCTTCCGCGAAGACCTCTACTACCGGCTCAACGTGATCCCGGTCGAGGTCCCGCCCCTGCGGGACCGCAAGGAAGACCTCCCCGCGCTGGCCATCCATCTCCTCGAGCGCTCCTGCCGCGAGAACGACCTCGAACAGAAACATTGGGCCGACGACGCGCTCGAAGGCCTGAAGAACCACGACTGGCCCGGCAACGTGCGCGAGCTCGTGCACCTCGTCGACCGCCTCGCGATCCTGTCCCCCGGCGACACCATCACCGCCGCCGACGTCAAACGCACCCTGCCCGGCGCCCCCTCCCTCACCGGCGGCGAGATCCCGCAGGAGGGGCGGCTGTACGACCTGCTCGAGGCCTTCGAGCGCCGCATCATCGAAGACCGCATCAATGTCTTTTCCGGCAACATGTCCAAAGCCGCCGAAGACCTCGGGCTCGAGCGTTCGCACCTGTACAAGAAGGTCCGGCGGCTCGGCATCCACCGCGACTGACCCCGCCCCGTCGACGTCTGCCCGCGCGACGTGTGGCCGCCAGCGTGACCGCGCCCACATGTGCGTACACGGCCCCACACGGACACAAACCGCCGTGTCCCCGGGGCCACACGACCTGCGCCAACGTGGCATGAGACGGTCGCGCGCCGCTTGGCACGATTGATGAGTTGTGCAGAGGCGAACCCCAACCAAAAGGTCGCCCATGAAAACGCATCCCCTGTTCGACGTCGCCCTTCCCCTCGTGTTCGCCGGTGCCTTCACCTTCGCCTGCACCGAGTCGCTCCCCCAACAAGCGCCCCCAGTGCGCGCGCCCACCGCGACGACGGACACCCCCGAAGCGGGGGTGGTCACCACCGACGACATCCCCGCGGTGGCCCAGGTCGAGCCCGCGGTCCTCGACGAGGCCCCGCCGCCCCCGCCCACCCTGCGCGAGCGGGAAGCCCTCGTGCCGGCCGATCCCAACGTCGACCACTTTGCTCTCGGCGAGCAGCACCTGAAAGACAAGAAGTTCGACGAAGCCACCGCTGCCTTCCGCACCGCGCTCGGCGCCGAGGACCGGCCCGAAATCTGGGCCGCGCTCGGCACCGCCTACGCGAAGTCCGGCGAGCGCGAACGCGCCATCGAGTGTCTCGAGGAGGCGGTGTCCCGGGACATTGACAATGTGGGTGCACGCGCCAGCCTCGCCCGGCTTTACCTCGACGCGGGCAACGCCGAAGAGACCATCTTCCACGCCCAGATCATGATCAAACAAGGGGTCAACGCCCAGGGCCACTACCTGCTCGGCCGCGGCTACATGGCCCAGTCGATGTGGAAGGAGTCGATGGAAGCGATGGAGAAAGTCATCGAACTCGAGCCCGACAATGTGTATGCACACAACAACCTGGGCTTCGCCGCGCTGCAGATCGGGGACAGCCTCCGGGCGGTCGATGCCCTCGAGACCATCTTGGACCTCGACGGCCAGAAGGGCTACATGATGAACAACCTCGGGGTGGCCTACGAGCGCCAAGACCGTCAGGTCGAAGCCTACGCCGCCTTCGCCCGGGCGCTCGAGCTCACCCCCGGCTACGTGAAGGCCACCCTCAACCAAGGCCGGGTCGCGGCGGTGCTCACCGCCGATGAAGTCGAGCTCGCCATGGACGTGCTCGAAGACCTGAAGACCCCGGTGGCCCAGACCGACGTGCTCGCGGCCAGCCTCAACGAGGACGACGGCGAGTAGCGGCCCCGGCCCCGTCCGGATCCCTGGTGGCGTCGCGCGGAATGCGCGGCGCCGCGTTTTTGTTGGCCCCCGAGAGGGGGCCGCGGTTTTGCACCCCGCCGTCGCCGTGTTTACGCTCCGTTGACCATGGCCTGTGTCGCGCTGTTTTGTTCATTGTGGGTCGGGCTGGCCCCGGCCCAAGCCCCGGCGGTGCCGTCAGCGGGCGCGGTGGCGCGTCCGGCGCCCACCGGGTCGTTGGCGGTGTGGGTCGACGCGGTGGCCACGAGCCTCGAGGCGCGGCTGGTCGCCGAAGGGGCCCGGGGCCCGGTGGCGGTGGCGATCACCGCGGGCCGCGGGCTCGACGGGGACAAGGTCCGGCGGGTGCTCGGGCCCCGGCTCAAAAAGCGCCTGGCCCAGGGCGGCATCACCAACGTCGACGAGCGGTCGGGCTTGACCGTGCGGTTGGTGGTGTCGGTGGACGCGGGCAAGCTGTGGGCGGTGGGGCTCATCGAGGGCGACGATCTCGTGGCGCCGACGAGCTTCGCGGTGGATGCGTCGTTGGACCGCGAGCTGCAGACCGTGTTCGGCGCGGGGGCGACCGCCAGGGGCCGGTCCCGGTGGCAGCTCGAGGGGCTCGGGGTCCTGCCCGCGGGGGTGCTCGACGTGGTGTGCCTCGACGTGGACGGTGACTTCGCCGACGAGATCGTGGTGCTCAGCCTCGAGGGCGTGACCGTGTACCGCTACACCGCGGGGGTGGGCGCGCCGGAGAAGGTCGGGTCCACCGTGGCGTTGCCGGCCCAGCCGGCGGGCTGGCCGCGGGTCGTCACCGGTTGGTTGGCCCCCTCGGACAAGGACAAAGAGGTGGTGCTGGCCACCACCGCCGGCCATCACCTGGCCGTCGACTTGGTGGGCCACACCGTGCGCCCTCACCAGGAGGGGCGGGTGCCGCTCAAGGGCCTCGGGCCCCTGGGCACGTCGGTGACGTGGCTGCGCGGCGGCTACGCCAGCCCCTTGCTCGCCCTCCCCGCGCGGGGGGCGGACGGCCGCAAGCTCACGTTGCCCCGCATGCCCGATCGCGTACGTGACCTGTGGCGCACCAAGCGCGGGGTGGTGTTCGTGGCCGAAAACGGTCAGCTGTTCTTGGCCGACGACGACGGGGTCGCCCCGCTGTTGTCCCAAAGTCGCATCGGCGACCGGGTGTTGTTGGTCGATCTCGACCTCGATGGGCGGCTGGAGGTGGCCACCACCGCCGCCACCGGCGAGGGTGAAGCAGACACATTGACGTTGACCCGCCCGTTTTCATCCCCGGGTAACGAGGGGCCGCTGTTCCGCAGCGGGCTGTCGGGGGGGAGCGTGGTGGCGATGGGGGTCGGCGACGTCGACTACGACGAACGCCCCGATTTGCTCATCGTCGAGGAGACGGACAGCGACGAGGCCCTCCTCTGGCGGCTGGAGTACGCCCCATGACCCGGGCCGGGCGGTTCTGGCTGCTCCTTTTGGTGGCCGCGGCGCCGGCCGCCGGGCACCGCCACCCGGCCCCCGGGGGACAACTCACGGTGTCGCTCCCCGCCGCGCTCATCCGCGCCACCGTCGACGCCCATGTGTTTGCCCCGGTGGTGGAGCCGGCGGTGACCGGCCGGGTCCGCGACCGTGTGGCCCACCCCTCTCTCGACGGCTGGCCGGCCTGGCGGTCGGGGGTGGTGACTCGAATTGATAAATCTGCAGATCTCAAAACGTGGACTTTGGTGCCCCGCGACGACGGCGACCGGCTCGGGCGCGCGGTGGCCCTGTGCCTCGGCGCTTTGGGCACGAGCAACGATTGGCCGGCCTTGGCCTTGGCCGGGGCCGGGGTCCGGGTCGAGGTCGAGACCACCCGGAAAAAAGTCACGTTGCGTTTCACCAAGCCGGTGGGGCCGGTCCCCGACCTGCTCAGCGGGTGCTTGTTGCGGGGGCCCCAGGCCACCGGGGCCTACGTCGCGCTCACCGGGGGCGAACTTCGTCGACGGGAGGGCGCCCCCCTGGGTCCGCCGCTGTTGTCCCGCATCGTGTTTCGGGCCCCGGGCAGCCCGGCCGAGCTGTCGGGGGGCGACCCGGACCAAGACTTTGGCTCGACGCTGTTCGCGCCCTTCCCCGACATGGTCTTGCTGCTCCAGGCCGAGACCGCGCGCACCGCCGACCCCCTGGGGCTGCAGGGCAAAGAGACCGGGCGCCTGGCCGCGTTTCGCAGCGAGCTCAACCCCGACATGCTCAGCGGCATCTTCTGGAACGGCCGCGGGGGGGAGGCGGTGGGCATTCTCCCCCCGGGCTTGGCCCCGGCGCGCCCGCTGCCCGAGCCCACCGGCCTCGCTCGTCCACTGACATTGGCGCTGGACGATCTCGAACCCAACGCGCCCACCCTGCGCATGCACCGTGTGCCCGGGGACCCCTTGGTGGACGGCACGGTGGACCGCTTGGCCCTGATGTTGCGCACCCGGGGCCTCCGGTTGGTGATCGATGACCCCGTGCCCGGCCCTTTGATGGACGGGGTCGAGGTCATCCGTTGGCGTCCAGCGACATTGGACCCGGCGCTGGCCGTGCTCCAGCTCGCGGGCCAGTACCCCGAGGTGCTGGCCCGGGACACCAGCGTGGCGGACAAGCTCCTGTCCCCCGACGCGGGCGAACGGCTGGCCGCGGCCTTGCTCATCGAGACCACCTGGCTCGAGGACCGCAAGATCGTGCCTCTGCTCTGGGCTGAGCGCTGGGTGTCGGTGGACTCCGACCTGCGGGGGCTGAAGCTGCGCCCCGATGGGGTGCCGCTGCTGTCCGACGCCCATTGGGGGCAAGCGCGATGAGTTTGCGGGTCCGCATCATCGGCGCGTTTGTGCTCCTGGTCGCGGTGGCGGTGGGGGTCGGCACCGCCGCCCACCTCGCGGAGGTGTCCCGCCAACTCGAGGCCAGCCTGCGCCGCCAAGCCGCGCGGGTGGTGGACGCCCTACAGGCCGAATTGGCCATCACCCAAAAAGCGCTCGACAGCGAGCTCGACGCGCTCCAGACCAGCGGCCGCCTCGATCGGTGGTTGTCGGTGACCGGCGCGGCCCGCTACGCCCAAGCCAAAGGCCGCTTGGCCCAAGGCCGCGTGGACGTGATCAAGCTGCTCGGCCCGCGGGGCGACATCCTCTTGAGCGGCCACTGGCCGTCGTCGTTCGGCGCCCTCGACCCGCTCCTGCAGCGCTACCAAGGCGAGCAGCCCGAGGCCGCGGTCCTAGTCGGTGAGGCGACCCCGCTCGGCAACGCGCCCACCCTCGAACGCTGGCGCAGCCTGCGCCGGGGCCGGTCACAGCTCACGCTGGTGGTGGGGCGGTTTTTGGATCTGGACGCTCTCGAACGGCTCCGGGCCACCGTGGGCGCGGATGTATTGGCATTGTGTCGCTCGGCCCAGGGGCCTTCGTCGTCGTTTTCGGACAAGACCGTGACCCAGTTGACCGACTGCGTGCACGCCACCGACGACGCCCGGATGGCCGATGTGGGCTTTACCCCCGGGCAAGAGCCGCTGTGGCGCGATCGGTTTTTTCTCACCCCGATTCAGCTCTTGGGCAGCGATGACTTCAGCCTGGTGGCGGGGCTGTCGCGGCAAGACCTCGACGAGGTCAAGGCCGGCATCGTGCGGCGGGCGTTGTTCGTCGGCTTCGCCAGCGCGGTGTTGGCGATGTTGTTTGGGCTGTTGCTCGCCACCCGCATCACCCGCCCGGTGGAGGCCCTGGTGCAGGCGGCCGAGGAGGTCGCCGACGGCAACCTCAGCGTGCGGGTGCCGGTGCGGCCGGGGGAGGGCGGTCCCGAGGTGTCGCGGCTGGTGGACGCGTTCGAGCAGATGGCGGCGGACATCGATCAGAGCCAACGCGAGCTGCGCCAAGCCGAGCGGGTGGCGGCCTGGCGGGAGATCGCCCGCGGGCTGGCCCACGAACTCAAAAACCCCCTCACCCCCATTCGCGGGGCCATGGACGTGATCCGCCGGGCCCACCGGCTGGGGCGCGAAGATTTTGATGCCATCCTCGAGGAGCAAGCGGGGGCGGTGGTCGAGGAGGTCGAACGGCTCAAGGAGCTGTCCGACGCGTTCGCCCGGTTTGCCCGGCTGCCGGACCCGTCGCCCGAGCCGGTGAGCGTGTCCGCGGTGCTTGACAATGCAGTGGCACTGTATGCGGGGGAGGAGACCCGGGTGAGCATCGAGCGCAACTACGTCGGGGACGGCGTGGTGCAGGCGGATCGCACCCAGATGGCCACCGCCTTGACCAACCTGATCAAAAACGCGGTGGAGGCCATGGACGGGGCGGGCACCCTGTGGCTCAGCACCCGGCCGTTCTCCGTCGAGGGGGAGGACGGGGTCCAGCTCGCCATCGAGGACTCCGGCTCGGGCATCAGCGACGAGGTCCGCGAGCGTCTGTTCACCCCCTATTTCACCACCAAGGGCAGCCGCGGCACCGGCCTCGGCCTCGCCCTCGTGCACCGCATCGTGGTCGAGCACGGGGGGCGCATCTCCGTCGACAATGGCCGGGAGGGGGGCGCGCGGTTTTTGGTGTGGTGGCCCAAGGGAAAGGTCGAAGCATGATCCGGATGATGATGACAACGACGTGCGCGCTGGCGTTGGTCGGATGCCCGAGCGCGGCCGGTCCCGACGCCGGTCCCGCCGACGCGGGGCGGCACGACGCGGGGCAAGACGACGCGGGGCAAGACGACGCGGGCCAGGTCTCCTACAGCGAACCGCTCACCCTCACCGCCTCCGACGGGACCACGTTGGCCGCGCGCATCCACCGCCCGGCCAACCCCGACGGGCGGGGGGTGGTCCTGGTGCACCAGTTCAACGCCGACCAGACCCAGTGGGCGCCCTGGGTTGACGACCTGCGCGACCGGGGGTTCACCGTGCTCACCTTCGACCTGCGCGGCCACGGCGACAGCGACCCCTACACCGGGACGAACTTTCTGCAGGACCCGGCCGGGGCGCCCCTCGACGTGCACGCGGCGGTGCAGGCCCTCGCCGCCGACGACGCGGTGACCGCGCCGGGCATCGCGTTGATGGGGGCGAGCGTCGGCGCCAACCTCGCGGTGGCCAGCCGCCTCCTGGGCTGGACCACCCACGTGGTCGCGCTCTCTCCCCGAAGGGTCCGGGTGGAGGACTTGGCCGCCCAGGCCTTCGCCACCACCAGCGGGGTCTTCTACGCCTCGGGCGAACTCGAGCCCGGCGAACAGGCCGCCGACTGTCAAGCGATGTACGACGACACCACCGACCCGCGCGGGCTCTACATCGCGGCCGGATCAACCGCCCACGGGGTGCAGCTGCTCATCGATGACCCCGCGTTCGCCACCGCGGCGATCGACTGGCTCGACGCGCCCGCGCTCTGATTGTTCGATTCGATGATTCTGCAGGTATTGAATCAGCCGGCCAAGAACCGCGCGGCCACGTCCTCGTCGACCAGGAACCGGGCCAGGGCCAGGGTGCGGCGCCGCAGGCTCGAGAGCGAGCTCCACTCTTCGACCTTGTGAAAGTGTTGCCCGTAGGGCCCGAGGCCGTCGATCACCGGGACCCCCCGGGCCGCGAGCAGGTTGGCGTCGGAGCCGCCCCCTTGCAGGGGGGCCTCGCCCACGTCGAGGCCCACCGCGGCGGCGTGGCGCTCGTACAGGCCGCGCAGGTCTTGGATCGCCGGAGTCGGCTCCATGGGCGGGCGGCTGATGTGCCCTTCGAGGCGGAAGGCGACCTCCGACAAGCGCGGGGTCACCGTCGAGGTCACGCCCTGGTCGCACAGCGCCTGCAACCGGGCGTGCACGTCGGGGCCATCGGGACCCTTTTCGAACCGGCAATCGATGACCAGATGGGCGCGGTCGGGCACGGTGTTCTTGGCGGTCCCGCCCTCCATCAGCCCGACGTTGCAGGTCACGCCGCGGTCGTAGTCGGTGAGCGCCTCGATCGCGGGCACGAGCAGACAGAGCGCGTGGATCGCGTTGATGCCGTCTTGGTGGTGGTTGCCGGCGTGGGCCGCGCGCCCGGTGGCGTGGATGCGAAACACCGCCGAGCCCTTGCGGCCGGTGACGATCTTGTCCGCGGTGCGGCCAGCCTCGAACACCAGCGCCGCCCGCAGCTCCGGTTGCAGGGCGTCGTACACGACGGGCGCGCTCGAGGGAGAGCCGACCTCTTCGTCGCTGACCACCACGCAGGCCACCGGCAGCGCCTCGAACCGGGTCCGGTCCACCGCGCGCACCGCGGACAGGGCAAAGGCCATCGCGGTGAGGCCGCTTTTCATGTCGAGCGACCCCGGGCCGAAGACCTTGTCGTCGTCACGGGAGAAATCCAGGAACGCCATCGACCGGGGAAAGACGGTGTCCATGTGCCCGACGAGGGCCAGGCAGGGCGTGCCCGCGGCCTGGGTGCGGTACACGCGGTGGTCGGCGAACCTCTGGTCGGGGTCGGGCATCAACGTGCGGGTCAGGCCGAGCGCGGCCATGGTCTCGTCGTAGACGGCAAAAGCCGCTTCTACGTCGTCGCGGGCGTGGGTGTGGCTCGGGGTCTCGACCAGGGTCTTGAGCAACGGCACTTGGCGGGACTCGAACGCGTCGTCGACGGCGCGTTCGAGCTTTGCGAGCAGGTCTTGGTCGGTCATGCCTGCACTCTGTGAAAATCCTGCGCCGGGCACAACCCAGGGTGCGCACCCGGTCTCGGCGTGTCACATTCCGCCCCGATGTTGCGTCTGCTCAATTTGCAAAAACGTTTCGGCGACCGCACGCTGTTCGAGGGGGTGAACCTCACCCTCGACGGGGGCCGGCGCTACGCGCTGGTCGGGGCCAATGGGTCGGGCAAGTCGACCCTGCTCCGCATCCTGATGGGGCATGACGAGGCCAGCGACGGCAACGTCGAACGACCGCGGGACGCCCGGGTGGGCTTCATGCGGCAGGTCGAGGGCATGGACCCGGCCACCCCCGCGGTGGAGATGGCGATGGCCGGCGATGTCCCGGGGTTCGAGGCGTTGATGCGACAGCGCGCGCTGCTCGCCGCCCCGTCGCCGGACGCGGCCGCCCTCGCCCAAGCCGAGGAGGACATCGGGCGCACCGGGGCTTACGGGCTCCACGCCCGGGCGAGCGAGATCCTCGCCGGGCTCGGGCTCGACCAGGCCCAGATCGAGGGCCCCTACCGCGCGCTGTCGGGGGGCTACCGCGCGCGGGTGCTGCTCGGCGAAGCTCTCGTCGCCGACCCCGACGTGTTGCTGCTCGACGAGCCCACCAACCACCTCGACATCTCGTCCATCGGCTGGCTCGAGGACTATCTACAAAAGTGCCGCAGCACCGTGGTGGTGGTCTCGCACGACCACATCTTTTTGCAGCGGGTGGCCACCGACGTGCTCGACGTCGACTACGAGCGGGTCACCCACTACGCGGGAGGCTACGACCGGTTCTTGCCGGAGAAGGAGCTGCGCCACGCCCAACACGAAGCCGCGATCAAAAAGAAGAAGGCCGAAATCGAAAAACACGAAGCGTTCATCACCCGCTTCAAGGCCAAGGCCACCAAGGCCCGCCAGGCCCAAAGCCGGGTCAAGCAGATGGAGCGCATCGTCATCGAGCCTCTCCCCGAGACCTCGCGGCGCGCGCCCCACTTTCGGTTCCCGTTTGAGCAGGCCACGGGCAAAGAGGTGCTCACCGTCGAGGGGCTGAAAAAAACCTACGGCCCCCACCGGGTCCTCGACGGCGTCGATCTCTTGGTGCGCAAGGGGGAGCGGGTCGCGCTGGTGGGCAAAAATGGCATCGGCAAAAGCACCTTGCTCGACATCGCGGTGGGCGAGCGCGACGCGGACGGCGGCTCCATTCAGTGGGGTCACAATGTCACTGTGGGATACTTCCCCCAGGACCACGGCCCGGTGCGCAACGGGGACGGCACCGTGCTGTCGTTCATGACCGGGGCCTTCCCCGCCGAGCCCGAGCGGGTGCTGCGCTCGGCCCTGGCCCAGATGTTGTTCGACGACGAGGACGTCAAAAAGCCCCTCGGGGCCCTGTCGGGGGGCGAAGCGGCCCGGCTGCTGTTCACCAAGCTCACCCTGTTGCACCCCAACGTGCTCGTGCTCGACGAGCCCACCAACCACCTCGACCTCGAGAGCATCGAGGCGTTGAGCGAGGCGCTGGCCAAGTACCCAGGGACATTGTTGTTCGTGACCCACGACCGCTGGCTCACCGAGCGCGTGGCCACCCGGGTGCTCGAGGTCAGCCTGCACGAGGTGTCCGAATACAAGGGCGCCCTGCTGCGCCGGGCGGCGGAGCTCGGCGATGACACCGCGGCCCCCGAGGACAAAGGGCCCGGCGACGCCGCGTTGCACCGGGAAAAGCGCAAGGAGCAAGAGCGGGCCCGCCGCAAGATCCAGCGCGAGCTCGATGACGTGACCGCGGCCATCGAACGGGCCGAGACCGACATCGCCGCGGCCGAGGCCAAGAGCGCCGACCCCGCGTTCTTCACCGACACGCCCCCCGACGCGCAGAAGGCCCACTTCGCCGCCCTCGACGAGCAGCGCGCCGCCCTCGAGCAACACCTCGCGAGCTGGGAATCCTTGGCCGAACAGCTCGAGGCGGTCGACGAGGGCTGAGCGCGGTCAGCGCCGCTGAAGCACCAGGGCCTCGAGCACAAACATCAGCCCCGCGAGCAACAGCAGCCACGGCCAGAGGCGTTCGTCGGCTTCGCGCTCGCTTTGTTTGACCGCGGCCCCGCTCGGGACCGCTTGGGTGAGCGCGTCCTGGGTCGCGGGGGTCAGGTCGCTCTCGCTCGCGGGGAACAGGGCAAAAAAGCGCAGCTTGTCGAGCACCACCGGCTCGCCTTCGCCCCGCCGGCCGCGCACGGTGTGCAGCCCGGGCACGGCGGGCACGTAGGTCTGCACCGCGGGGTCGTCGCCGGCCAGGGTGGGTGCGGCCTCGCCCTCCGGATTCAAAACTTCCAAAACTGTAAAACCGGTCGGCACCCCCAGCCGATGGGGCGTGCCCACCTCGGTGAAGCGGTCCACCGGCCCGGTGGACAGGCCCGCGAGGTGGGCCAAGAGCTGCTGCACCAGGGGCAAAAACCCGGGCCGGATGCAGAGGTCGCTCCAGTCCCGGTCGAGGCTGGTGAGCAGGACGATGGCCCGGCCGTCGCCCACCCGGCGCTCCACCAGCGCGGGGGTGCCGTTGGTGAAGCGCACCAGCACCTCCCGGGGCGCGTCCGCGGAGGGCTCGATCAACATCGTGGTGTGGGTGCGCACCCGGGACAGGCCGCGCACAAACCCTTCGGTGGCGTCGAGCCCGGCGAACACCGGGTGCGCGGCCGAGAACCGGTGCAGGCCGAGCACCTGCGCGACCTGGGCGTCGTCGAGCAAGGCTTGGCCCTTGGCCCCCCGCAGGGCCCCGGGCAACACCGGGCCGAGGTTGGCGTTGGTCCAGTCCACGTCGAGCTGGTCGCCGGCGCTGAGCAGGAGGCCGCCCCCCGCCCGCACGAACTCGACCACCGCGGCCGCCCCCCGCGCGGGCAAAGAAGCAACATTGGCGAGGATGAGCACCCGGGTGTCGGCGAGGGGGCCGGGGCCGAGCTGTTCGGGGCCGATGACCTCGTAGCTGACCCGGCTGCGGAGCAGGCGCACCTGGCGGAGGGCGTTCTCCAGGTAGTAGACCTCGTCGCGGTAGGGGACGGCATCGGGGGCGCCGTCGACGACCAGGACCTTGAGCCGCTGCCCCGGGGTGAGCGGAATCTCGATGCGGTCGTCGGCGGGCAGCGCGTCCTCACCGGACAGGACCAAGGCCGCGGAGGGCACTTTCTCGTCGTCGGCGGCGAAGGTGTGGGTAAACGTGCCTTGGACCTCGGCCCCCGGCGCGGTGGGCAGCACCGTGCGGGCGAGCCGCTGCCGGCCGTAGAACAGGTCGACCGCGCTGTCCTCGGGGGCCGCGCCCTGGCCGGTGGCGCGCACGGTGAACCGGAAGGTGAGCGCGGCTTCCTGGCCCCGGGCGGCCGCGACCTCGGGGGCGGACAACGACCGGTTGCGGGGGGCGTCGTCCCCGACCAGGTCCACCCACTCGAAGGTCACCCCCGGGGCCGCGCCCCGCTGGTCGGTCGAGGCCAACGCGGGGGCGAACAGGTCGCTGAGCACGACGACGAGCTTCCCCCCCGGGCCGCTTTGGGGCCCGAAGGCGTCCGCGGCCGCGGACAGGCAGGGCGCCAATGTGGCTGGAGCATAGCCGGGGGTGCGGCCGTCCACCGCCTCCCGCACCAACGCGCGGTCGAAGCCGGGGGCCACCAGCACCTCGGGCCGCGCCCCGCACGCGACGAGCCCCACCGCGACGTCGTCTTTTTCGTCCCCCAGCCGTTCTTGCAGGCGGGCCACCGCGCGTTCGTACACCGTCTGGTCCCCGGTCTGGGTCCACATCGAGGCGCTCTCGTCGAGGGCGTACATCACCGCGCTGGGGCCGGTCTTCTCCGCTTGGTCCGCGGGCCGCAGCACCGGCCGCATCACCGCCAATGCCAATGCGGCAATGAACAACGTGCGCACCACCAAGAGCAGAATCTGCCGCAACCGAATGTCCCGCGCGGTGCGCTTTTGGCTCTTGAGCACAAACGCGATGGGGGCAAACTCGATCACCCGGGCCCGGCGGCGGCTGATCAGGTGCACCACCAACGGCACCCCCGCGAGCAGCAACCCGGCAAACCCGGCCCCGAGCCACAGAAGATTCATCGCCCGCCCCCGTCGGCGAGCTGCCGCACCGCGTCCACCGGCCCCTCGTCGGTGGGCAGCAGGTGCCAGCGCAGGTCGAGCCGGCGCGCCCGGCTGCGCAACCCCTCCAAGAACGCCCCGAACTCCTCGAGGTAGGCCTGCTTGATGTGGGGGGCGTCGACCTGGACCTCGCGGTCGCCCTCCATGTCCAAAAACCGCACCATGCCGTCGAAGGGAAACGCCAACTCGTCGCGATCGAGCACTTGGCCCACCACCACGTCGACCCCGCGGCTGCGCAGGGCCCCGAGCAGGGCCAGGGCGCCATCATCGACGTCGAGAAAGTCCGAGAGCACCACCAGCAGACTGCGCGGGGGGATCGCCTCCTGGGCGGTGCGCAGGGTGGTCAACAGGTCGGTGGTCCCCGCCGGCCCTTGCTCGTCGAGCACGCGGAGCACCCGGTCGAAGTGGTCGCTCCGGCTCTTGGGGGGCAGCCCCGCCTTCTTGCCGTCGGCGAACACCGTGACCCCCAGGGCGTCCCCTTGGCGACGGCAGAGCAACACCAGGGCCGCCGCCAATGTTTGTGCGTACTCCCACTTGCTGATCGAGACGCGGCCGGTGGCCCCCCCGCGGTAGGCCATCGACGTCGATCCGTCGACGATCACCGTGACCGTGAGCTTGGTCTCGTCGACGAAGCGCCGGATAAAGTGCCGGTCGGTCCGGCCGTAGGCCCGCCAGTCGAGGTCTTTGAGGTCATCGCCGGGGGTGTAGAGCTTGTGTTCGGCGAACTCGCTCGACGACCCGAACCGGCGGCTTTGGTGGTGCCCGGCCCAGAGCCCGTCGACGATGGTGCGGGCCCGCAGCTCGAGGCTGTCGAGGGCGAACACCACCTCCGCGAGCCGGGCGTCGTCGAGGCGGACCATCGCGCGTCAGGGCACGTCGGGGGCCGAGAGCCCGGGGAGCTTCAACAGCTGCTCCACCAGCGTGGTGGCGGTGAGGCCCTCGGAGAGGGCTTGGTAGTTGAGCACCATGCGGTGCCCGAGCACGTAGGGGGCGACGTTCTGCACGTCGGCGGCGGTGGCGCCAAAGCGCCCGTCGAGGGCGGCTTGGGCCTTGGCCCCGAGCACCAGGTATTGGCTGGCCCGCGGCCCGGCCCCCCAGCGGAGGTTGTCTTTGACCAGGGCCGGCGCGTGCTCGTCGGGGCGGGTGGCCCGGGCCAAGCGCACCGCGTAGGCCACGACGTGGGGAGCGACCGCCACCCGGCGCACGAGCTGCTGGGCCGCGAGCACTTCTTCCTGGCTCAGCACCGGCTCCACCGCGGGGAGCCCGTCGGCGGTGGTCTTGGTCACGATTTCGATCTCTTCGTCTTCGCTGGGGTAGCCGACGTCGATCATCAGCATGAAGCGGTCGAGCTGCGCCTCGGGGAGGGGATAGGTGCCCTCTTGTTCGATGGGGTTTTGCGTGGCGAACACCAAAAACGGGGGCTCGAGCTGGTGGGTGTGGCCGCCGGCGGTGATGCGGCGCTCTTGCATCGCCTGGAGCAGGGCGGCCTGGGTCTTGGGCGGCGTGCGGTTGACCTCGTCGGCGAGCACAATGTGTGCGAACAGCGGCCCGGGGATGAAGCGGAAAGACCGTTTGCCGCTTTGGCGATCCTCCTCGAGCACCTCGGTGCCGGTGATGTCGCTTGGCATCAAATCCGGCGTGAACTGGATGCGGCGGAAGGTCAGCCCCAAGCTCTCGGCCAGGGTCTGGATGAGCAAGGTCTTGGCCAAGCCCGGCACCCCGACGAACAGGCCGTGGCCCCCCGAGAACAGGCTGATCAACAAGAGATCGACCACGCGGTCCTGGCCCACGATGCGTTTTTGGATCTCGGCCCGGAGGGCGCCCACGCGCTCTTTGAGCGCGGTGGCCTGGGCCGCGTCGTCTTGGTGGGGCGCGGGCCCGACGATGGTGACCGGTCGGGGACCGGGACCCAGGGGATCGGTGTTGGAACTCATGTCGAACCCTGACGGTAGCGTTCTTCGCCGGGCGGGGCCAGGCGACCGCGCCCTACGCGCGGATCGTGTCGAGCACGGCTTGCACCGACTCCACCGGGGTGAACGGGTGGATGCCGTGGCCGAGGTTGAACACGTGGCCGGGCCGGCCCGCGACCTCGTCGAGGATGGCCTGGGTCTTTTGTTTGATCACGTCGGGGGGGGCGTGCAGGATCGCGGGGTCGAGGTTGCCTTGCACCGCCACGTCGTGGCCGAGGGCGTCCCAAGCCTTGGTGATGCGGGCGCGCCAGTCGAGCCCGTAACAGTCGGCCCCGGCCTGCTTGACGATGTCGAGGCTGTCGGCGCAGCCCCGGGCGAAATAGATCGCGGGCACGGTGACCCCGGCGGCGCGGAGGCCCGCGATGATGCGGCGCGCGGGATCCACCGCGAAGCGCTCGAGGTCGTCGGAGGACAGCTCGCCGGCCCAGGTGTCGAAGATTTGCACCGCGCGGCAGCCCGCGTCGACCTGGCCCTTGAGGTAGGTGATGCTGTGCTCGACCAGGGTGTCGAGGAGCTGTTGGAACACCTCGGGCTGGGCGTACATCAGCCGTTTGACCTCGATGAAGTGTTTGCTCCCTTTGCCCTCGACCATGTAGCAGGCGACGGTGAAGGGGGCGCCGCAAAAGCCGATCAACGGGGTGTCGGCGGGAAGCTCGGCCACAATGGCTTTGCATGCGTCCATCACGTAGCCGAGCTTGTCCAAGGGATCGAAGTCGGCCAGCGCCTTGAGGCCCTCGGCGTCGCGCACCGCGGGTTCGAGCTGGGGGCCCATGCCCTTGCCGAAGGTCAGGGTCTGGCCCAATGCCTCTGGAATCACCAAGATGTCCGAGAACACGATCGAGGCGTCAAAGCCGAAGCGCCGGATCGGTTGCAGGGTCACCTCGCAGGCGAGCTCGGGGGTCTTGCACACCTCCAAAAAGGAGTGTTTTTCCCGGAGGGCGCGGTACTCGGGCAGGCAGCGGCCGGCTTGGCGCATGAACCACACCGGGGGGCGTTCGGTCTTTTCGCGGCGCAGCGCGCGCAGGAACAACGGCTCGGTCACGGACACTCTCCGAGAAGGGGCGGCGGCATGCCGGGGCGGCCACGCTAACCCCATCCCGAAGGCCGGGCAAACGCGAGAAGTTGAATATTTTCAGGGCCCTATGGTGTAGGGAAGGGTCGTATCGGTCGATCGCCGGAGGGAGATCGGCGGATGTGGGTGGGGGTGGCGGCTGGGATCCTGTCGCTCCCTGAGTGGAGGTCCTCATGTGGCGCGTCCTCGTTGGTTCGGTTGCGATGATTTCGGTGGCGTTGGCGGTGTCCTGCGGGCCGAGCCCCACCCCAGTGGGCGATGGCGACGGGGACGGCGACGGTGGTGACGGCGACGTCATCGGCGGTGACGGCGACGTGGTCGGCGACGGAGACGGGGACGGGGACAGCAACAACAACGGGGGCCTGCCCCCCGGCGTGGTCGACGACGTCGGCCTCCCCGAGAACGAAGACGCGGACGGCTACTGCTTCGAGGCCGAGCTCGGCTACTACGAGTGCGACGACGGCGCCCCCCCGGGCACCGGGCGTCCCGGTTGGGGCGACGGCACGGTGGGCGATGGGGACGGGGACGGCGACGGCGATGGGGACGGCGGGTATGAGCCGCCCCCGGTGTGCGTCGACCAGTACTTCTCCGCGGACGAGTCCTTGCCCCCGCGGGTGATGCTCGTCGTCGACAAATCGGGCTCGATGGAGGACGACGCGGTGGGCTACCCGGGCAGCAAATGGGACGGGGCCACCAGCGCGCTGTCGGGGGTGGTCAACGGCCTCGACAGCGAGGTCGAGTTCGGCTTGATGTTGTTCCCCGACGGCAACGCCAACAACAACGTGTGCCGCGAAGGGGCGGTCGAGGTCGGGGTGGCGCTGGGCCGCGCCGACGACATCGTCGACGCGCTCGACGACACCGGTCCCGGCGGCGGTACCCCCACCGCGCCCACGCTGTACGAAGCCAAGTCCGCCCTCGACGGGCTCGGCACCGACGGCGGCAACCGCGCGGTGATCATCGCCACCGATGGCGCCCCCAACTGCAACGCGAGCCTCAACCCCAACACCTGCAACTGCACCCTGCCGCAAGGCTGCGACGACGGCCGCAACTGCCTCGACGACGGCAACACCCTCACCGCCACCCAGGCCCTCAACGACGCTGGCTATTCAGTGTTCGTGGTGGGCATCCCCGGCAGCGAGAACTTCACCCACGTGCTCAACGGCATGGCCGAAGCCGGCGGCACCGCGCTGCCCGGCACCAACGCGTACTACGAGGCCACCGACGCGGCCGCCCTCGAGTCGGCGGTGGCCGACATCGCCAACCGCCTCGCGGGCTGTCGCTTCGACCTCGAGGGCAACCTCGCCGACCAGACCCTGGAGGTCAGCGTCAACGGCCAAAACATCGCCCGCGACCAGGACCGCGAAAACGGCTGGGACCTCGTCGATGACGACACCATCGAGCTGTTCGGCGACGCCTGCACGTTGGCCACCGGGGACACCGGCATCGAGGTCCAGGTCGGGTACTGCTTCACCCCCCTGCCGGGCTGATTCACACCGCCGCGCGCTATAGTCGGCGCGGCATGACCACGACCACGGGCCAGACCAGGTCCCCACGCCTTCGGGCGTGGGTGCCGTTGTTGGTGGTGTTCGTCCTGCCGTTCTTGCTCCGCCCCGACGACGGGCTCGCGCCCCCACAGGCGAGCTGGGGCGACGGGCACAAGCCCGCGGGGGCGGCGCCCTTCGATCCCGCCCCTGGGCTGACGCTGGCCCGCGATCGGCCGGTCGACGTCTTCATCGGCAACTCCATGCTCTACACCCGCATCGATCCCGCGACCTGGGAACGCGAGGTGGGGGCGCGGGCTCAGCTGCTCGCGATCTCCAATACCTTTGCCCCCCACTGGTACCTCCAGCTCAAAAACCACGTCGCCGCGTCCGCCCACCGGCCGCGCACGGTGTTCGTGTTTTTCCAAGACCAACAGCTCACCGAGGTGTCGTTGGCCTCCCCCGCGGCCCGCTATGCCCTGTCTCACGAGGTCGAACCCGCGTTTGCGGCCTTGGCCCACCGTCCATGCCACTCCCTGCGCCAGCGCTTCGACGCCACGGTGGAGCGGGTGGTGGGCGCGGCGCTGCCCCTCACCCGCCGCCGGGGCGCCTACCCGCTGGCCCACGTGGTCGACGCGTGGCTCGGGCCCGGCTTTTTTGACGGCCAAGAGCCGTTCGCGTTCCGGCAACAGACCAACGCGTTGTTCGATCTCGCCAACCTTCGTCACCTGGTGGTTCCCTTCGAGGCGGGCCGGGAGGTGGCGGTCGAGGACCCGGCCGATTTCGACCGGTTGGTCGGCTGTTCACTGTTGCCGGCGATGCTCGACGTCGCCGACCAGGCGGGGCTGTCGCTGGTGTTTGTGCGCATCCAAAACCGCCCCCGGGCCCACCAGCCCCCGGCCCAGACCGACAATCTCACCCGCTACCTCGGATGGCTCTCCACGTTTGTGACCGCGCGGGGGGCCCGGTTGATCGACCTGCGCGGCGTCATCGACGCGCCGCTGTCGATGTACAGCTATGGCTCGCACATCGACGAGGACAGCACCGCGGAATACACGCGGCGGTTCGCCCAGACCTGGCGCAAGGTGTTCTGACCGGTGGCGTTTCAGAGCTTCGACTTCTTGATCTTCTTCGCCCTGGTGTGGGCGCTGTATTGGCGGTTGCCCCGGCGGGGGCAGAACGCGCTGCTCCTCGGGGCCAGCGTGGTGTTCTACGGCTGGGTGCACCCTTGGTTTGTCTTGCTGCTCGCGACCTCGGCCCTGACCGACTTTGTGTGCGCCCAGCGCATCGAGGACGATCCCGTTCACCGTCGTCGTTGGCTGGGGCTCAGCCTGGTGGTCAACCTCGGCATGCTCGGGGTGTTCAAGTACTTTGGGTTCTTTGTCGACAATGTAGCTGTGTTGCTGGAGGCGGCGGGCCTGCCGAGCTTCACCCGCACGTTCTCGGTGGTGCTCCCGGTGGGCATCTCGTTCTACACGTTCCAGACCATCAGCTACACCGTGGACGTGTACCGCCAGACCCTGCGGGCCCGGCGCGATCTGCTCGACTACGCGGTGTACGTGAGCTTTTTCCCGCAGCTGGTGGCGGGGCCCATCGAGCGGGCGGATCGGCTGTTGCCCCAGATCGAACGCGACCGGCGCCTGTCTCCCGAACAGGCGCGGGACGGCCTGTTCTTGATGGTGTGGGGGTTTTTCAAGAAGTTGGTGGTGGCCGACAACCTCGCGGTCACGGTGGAGAAGGTATTTCTCCTCGAGGCGCCCACGTTTTCGATCTTGTGGGTGGGGGTGTTCGCGTTCGGGATGCAAATCTACGCCGACTTCTCGGGATACACTGACATTGCGCGGGGGGCGGCGCGGCTCCTCGGCATCGACCTGGTGGAGAACTTCCGCCACCCCTACCTGTCCCGGTCCCCGGCGGAGTTCTGGCGGCGGTGGCACATCACGTTGTCGGAGTGGTTTCGCGACTACGTGTACATCCCCCTGGGGGGATCCCGGGTGGGGGGGGCGCGGTCGTTTGCCAATGTGATTGTGGTGTTCGGTCTGTCCGGCTTGTGGCACGGGGCGAGCTGGAACTTCCTGCTCTGGGGGCTGTACTGGGCGGCCCTGTTGCTGCTGCACCGGGCCTGGGTCCGGGTGGTTCCAGATACATTGCGGGGCGGGGGGGCGCTTTGGCCGCTGCAGGTGGGGGTCATGTTTGTGCTCGCCCACGTCGGGTGGCTGCTGTTTCGCCAGACCGACGTGGGCATGATCGGGACCTATCTCACGCTGTCCCCGACGAGCCAGACCCCGCTGGAGGGCCGGGCCGCGCTCTACCTGTTGGGGTTGGTGGCGGTGACGGCGAGTCCGCTGGCCGTCGACTCGGTCCGGGCCGCGGTCGACGAGCGGTGGCCGCGGTGGGGCAGCCCCGACCTGCGGTTGGCCCTGCACACCGTGGCGATGGCCGCGTGTCTGCTTGGCATCATTGTGCTCGCGGCGCCGTCGCGGGTGGCGTTTATCTATTTTCAGTTCTGAGCGGGCAGCCGGGCGTACAGGCAATCGAGGGCGTCACCGCGCACGGCCCAGCGGCTCTGGGCCGAGGCCTCGGCCGCGCAGGCCCGGGCCAAGGGTTTGCACTGTTCGTAGCGGGGCCCGCTGTGGATGTTGGCCGCTTCGCACAAGGCGTGCTCAAAAAAGGTGTCCTCGCGGTCGACCCCGTCGAACATCGCGTGCACCAAGCCCCAGCCCAGGACCGCGCCGACCACGACGAAAAACGGCATCGACAGCACCGCCCACCGGGCGGCCATCCGTCGGGTGGACACGAGCGCCTTTTTGTAGCCGGCGAAGGTCACGGGCAGAATCCCCGCCGCCACCACCGCGACGACCAGGTTGCCGGCGTAGGTGTGAGGCAAGCGCTCGAGGGCGGCGTCGGCGAGGCTGCCGGCGCTGACCATGGCCGCGAACACCGTGGGCAGGCCCCGCCCGAGCATGGCCAGCAACGTCTTGCCGTCGGGGGCGGGGGGCAGGGGGGGATCGGCGGGGACGTCGGGGGCCACGACGTCGTCGGGCACCGCGGTCGAGGTCGCGAGGGGGCGGTGGTCGTCGGTCATGCCGTCGCGTACCCCAACCCGACGGCGTGGTCGAGGTGGGCTGAACAACCGCGCCGCGGGCATCGTCTATAGTGGGTCCATGGTTGCTTGGTTGATCGCCCTGAGTCTCGCCTTGCCCGCCGCACCGGAGAAGGCGGCGGACAAGCCCGCGCCCCTGCCGGACACGTTCCCCGACCCGGGGGTGTGCCGGGTGATCCTCGACGACATGGGGGCGGTGGGGTACCGCATCAGCGACGCGCAGATGTTGGCCGAGACCACGATGAGCGAGATGCAAAAACGCCTCGGTTACGGCGGCATCGTCTACGCGGGCACGGTGAAAAACGCGCACAAGATGAAGCGCATGCTCGGTCCGTCGGCGGAGACCCAGCTGCAGGACGACCAAATCGAGTACCACCGCCGCGCCGAGGCCGCGGCCACGCATCGGATTCGGGTGCGGTTCAAAAAGAAGAAGGGCCAACACCACATCACCGTCACCTGCCGCAAGCAGGGGGACGCGCCCGGCAAGGTGATCGAAAAGAAGGTGTTCACGGGCCAGAAGTTTCGCGAGGTCCGGCAGAGCCTCGCCGAGGGGTTGCCTGGATTCTGCACGGACATCGGCGCCGCGCCGGGCATGGGCGCGCGTCCCGCGGCCGCGACCGGGGGTCAGCGCGGGGAAGCGGGCGGGCCCCCCGGGTTGTCGGCCACGGAAAAGGCCCGTCGCAAGCGGCTCCAAGAGTGGTCGCCGCCGCCCCCGCGCAAATGACGCTGGCGGGTACCTGTCCGTACATGGCCCAATGACGGCGACGGGTTGGCCTCCGAGGGCGCACTTCGCCTATTGTCCCCGCGATGGACGGTGAAGGCGACGAGCAGAACTTTCCCATTCCGTTTGGGAAGTACCTCCTGACCGACCTCCTCGCGGTGGGCGGCATGGCCGAGGTGTACCGGGCCAAGATTTTCGGGGCCTCTGGCTTTGAAAAGGAAATGGTCGTCAAGCGCATCCTGCCCAAGTACGCGAAGAACCCGAACTTCGTGCAGATGCTCATCGACGAAGCCAAGATCGCGGTCAACCTCACCCACGGCAACATCGTCCCCATCTACGAGCTCGGCGAGTTCGAGGGCAGCTACTACATCGCGATGGAGTACGTGGTCGGGCAGACCATCTTGGACCTGCTCCGCCTCGCCCACTCCAAGAAGCGTCACCTCGATTGGCAATACGCGGTGCACGTGTGCGCGGGGGTCGCCGCCGGCCTCGGCTATGCACACAGCCGCAAGCGCCCCGATGGCAGCGAGCTCGGGCTCGTGCACCGGGACATCAACCCGCGCAACATCGTGGTCACCGTCGACGGCGAGGTCAAAATTCTCGACTTCGGCATCGCCCGGGCCTCGACGAAAAAACACCAGACCGCATCGGGGGTCATCAAGGGCACCCCCGGCTACATGTCGCCCGAACAGATGAACGGCCAAGCGGTCGACAGCCGCTCGGACATCTACTGTGCCGGAATCCTTCTGCATGAGCTCTTGACCCTCCGCCGGCTGTTCCCGGTGTGGACGGTCAAAGAGATGCGCACCTACTTCGCGGACAATCCCCCGCTGCCCCCCTCGGAGCTGGCCCCCGAGCTGCCCAAGGCCCTCGACGAGGTGGTGCTCAAGTCCTTGGCCGCCGACCCCCAGCAGCGCTACCAAACCGCCGACGAGTTTGAAGAAGCATTGCGCTCGGTGGTGGCCAAGTCGGGGGTCGCCACCACCGACCGCGGCTTGGCCCAAAAAATCGAGGAGCTGCAAAAGAGCCCCATCCCCGCCCTCGACGCGGAGATCCCCGGACCCGTCGCCGACGATGGCGACCGCCCCGGCCCCGGCCCCGAGGCGCCCACCTCGCACGAGACCCCGTCGTCGTCGTCCAACTCATCGCCCCCCGCGCCCGCGCCCCCCCCGGCGGAGAAAAAGCCGCCCCCCCAGACCGAGGCGATGGAGGGGCAACGCTCCGCCCCGCTCCCCGCCGGCGACGAGAACACCTTCGTCATCGCCCTGGCCAGCGACCCCCCGGAGAAGGGGGCCGGGGCCCCGCGCCCCCTCGAGCCGTTGCCCCGCTCCAGCCACAGCGCCGGGCCCCCCAAGACCAACGTGCTCGCCCAGAACGCTGACCTCTCGTGGTCGGCGTCCATCGGCAACGACGCCGAGCTGCTCGCCTTGGCCCGGGCCTCGGCGGTGGCCCCGGGCCAGCTCAGGAACCGCTTCGCCATCGTGGCCGCCGCGGTGGTGGTGCTGCTCGTGCCGGTGCTCGCGTTCTACGGGCCTGACCTGGTGGACACCGTCGGCCGGGCCATCGAGGGCAAGACCCTGCGTCCAGGGGCATTGGTGGCCAAGACCCGCCCGTCGGGCGCAGAGGTGATCCTCGACGGCAAGTCCCGGGGCCAGACCAACCTGAAGCTCACCGGGGTGGACCCGGACAGCCCCCACCAGTTGGTGATCAAACCCAGCGATCCCCCCGGCATGGACCCCATCGTCCTCGAGATCACCCCCGCGGACTTCAAGCCCGAAGACGGATTGCCCACCTACACCTTCGACCGTGACTTCGCTTCGCCGGAAAAAGAGCCCGAAGAAGACAAGCCGAAGGACAAGCCCAAGAAGCGCAAGAAGAAGAAGCGCCGCCGGTGAGCACAAAAAAGGGCAAAGCCACCGCCCGGCGGTTCGACGCGCCCGATCTCGACGAAGACGATCTCGACGACACCACCCTCGCCGCCCTCGTCGACGACGCGGACCTGAGTGAGCTCAGGATCGAGGGCCAGACCACCGAGGGCCACCAGGCCACCGACCTCCGGGTAGAGTTCGCGCGATTTGCGCACGTGGCCTTGCCCAAGAGCCAGTGGCGCCGGGCCCGGGTGTTCGATGTGCGCTGGACGGATTGTGACCTGTCCAACTGCGAATGGCCGTTCGTGAAGTTGACCCGGGTCGAGTTTTCCCAATGTAAATTGATGGGCAGCATCTTTGCGGACGCCGAGGCCGAGGACGTGCGGTTCTCGTCGTGCCAGGCTCGGCTGGGGCGGTTTTATGGGGCCAAGCTGGCCCACTGCCGGTTCGTGGACTGCGATCTCACCGAGGCGGACTTCACCGGGGCGGACCTGAGCGCGGCGATCTTTCGCCGCTGCCGGTTGAGCGGGGCGCAGTTCGAGCATGCCCAGCTCGCCGGCGCGGACCTGCGCGGCTCGCAGCTTGACGGCATCGAGGTGCGGCCGGGGGCCCTCAAAGGGGTGGTGATCGACCCGGGGCAGGCCCTCGATCTCGTCGGCTTGCTCGACGTCGAGGTGACGATGTTGGATGAGCGCGAGGTCTTGTAGCCGGCCTCAGACCGCGGGGGCGCTGCCCCGGAGCATGAAGTAGACGACCACCCCGGTGACGGAGACGTACAACCAGATCGGGTAGGTCCACTTGGCGATCTTCTTGTGCGACGCGTGGCGCTTTTTGATCGCGAAGTAGATGGTGGTGAGCACCATCGGCACAATGGGAATGGACAGCACCACATGGGACGCGAGCACGGTGAGGTACACCGTGCGCATCACGCCCTCGCCGGCGTACTTCGTGTCCCCGTGGGCGGCGTGGTACAAGATGTACCCGACGAGGAAGAGGGCGCTGGCGGTCACCGCCCCCACCATCATCACCCGGTGCACCTGGGGGTTGCCGCGCTTGATGAACACCAGGCCGGTGGTGATCAGCACCGCCGACGTCGCGTTGAGCGAGGCGTTGACCGCGGGCATGAAGCGCAGGTCCCAACCGCCGTCGCCGCCTTTGCGCACCAAGAGCAGGTAGGCGAGAAAGCCCAGCGCGAGCACGCTGATGACGCCGGTGAACACAAAAAACGCGCGGTCTTGTGATGGCGCGGGCAGGGTGGTGTCGGTCATGAGGACGGGTAGTCGCCGGCGAAGGCGTCGTCGTCAACCGCCCCGGTTCCGTGCGCGTCCTCGTCGAACTGCTCGTCGCCGGCTTGGGGAAAGGGGATGTCGAGCCGCACCGCGAGGGCTTCGGTGGCGCGGGATTGGCGGTAGGTGCGCGGCAGCTCGAACAGCTCGATGGCGACGAGGATGGCCTCGTCCCGGCGGCCGAGTTGGCGCAGCGACTCGGCCCGGCACAAGGTGCGCTCGACGACGCGGAAGGGGGCGCCGGCCCCGTCGTCGAGGGACTCGGCCCGGGCCAACGATTGCAGCGCGGCCTTGGGGTCGCCCGCGACCAGGCATTGCATCGCCCGGGTGCCGGCCAGGGCCCCGGCGATTTTTTTGAAATTGTGCACCCCGCCGAATCCGCGGGGCCCGGCTTTCTCCAAGCGGCGCTCGGCGTCGTCGAGGAGCGCGTCGGCGGCGTCGGCGTCGGCGGGGGTGATGGACAGGGCGAAGGCGCGGTTGTTCTCCCAGAGCACGGTGGCGATGGGCACGTGGGGCCACCGCGGGCGGTGCTCGTCGAGCACGCGGGCCCCGTCGCGGATGCGGTCGAGCTGCATCAGCACCGAGGCGAGGTTGGCCGCGGCCAAGGTCCGCATCGCCCCCGCCGGGCTCTCGAGCAGCGCGCGCTCGGCCGCGAGCAAGGCCTGGTCGAGGTCACCGCGGGCGATGCCGCCCATCACGTCCTGGCCGAGCCGGTTTTGGTGGAAACTCTGCGCCACCACTTGAAAGGTGGCGAGCCCGACCGCGGCGAGGATCGCGTGCGGGACCGCAATCGCGCCGAGCGCGACCCCCGCGCCGATGCCCACGCTCCCCGAGAGCAACACCAGCGAACGCATCGAGCTGCGCATGCTGCGACCGGGACGCGGCGGCTCGTACACCGTCATGCGCCGTCCGGTCGGGCGCTTGACCAGGGCGGTGGGGGCTTCGGAGGGGGCGACGGCGCCGCTTTGGCTCATGACAGGAGGCTAACAAATATCCCGCCGCGCGCGGCCCGTCGCCGGGCACTGCCGGCCGGGGCGGGCGGGGGCCGCGGGCTGCAGGGGGTGAACATCACACGGCTTTTGAACCGCTTCGGAGCGCGGTTTGAAATGTCCTGGACGGTCGGCTACCCAGGTGCGGGGAGTTCGATGAGCGATCACCGCGGCGCCAGCACCACCAACGACGAGTCGCCGCGCCTCCGCTATGTGGTCGTCGAGGGCTGCATCGGGGTGGGCAAGACCACCCTGACCAACATCCTCGCCGAGCGCCTCAACGCCAAACGGGTGATGGAGGTGGTCGAAGAGAACCCCTTCTTGGCCGATTTTTACGCCGACCAGGCCGCCCACGCGTTCAAGACGCAGATGTTTTTTCTGCTGTCGCGCTTCAAGCAGCAAGAGCAGATCATCCAGACCGAGCTGTTCGAGGACGCGGTCGTGGCCGACTACATGTTCGCCAAGGATCGCATCTTCGCCGAGCTCACCCTCACCGGCTCGGAGCTGTCGCTGTACGACCAGGTGTTCCAGGCCCTGCTCGAACGTGTCCAGGTTCCCGACCTCGTGGTCTACCTCCAGGCCCCCCTCGACGTGATCCTGTCCCGGATCAAAAAACGCGGCCGCAGCTTCGAACAAGACATCGACCCCGGCTACCTCGAGGACCTCGTGGGCTCGTACCAGCGGTTCTTCAAGGACTTCGACCGCTGCCCCCTGCTCGTCGTCGACACCGAAGAGCTCAACTTCCCCGGCAGCGACGCGGCGGTGGACCAGGTGATGCGCGCGTGCCTCGACACCGTGCGCACCGGCGGCCACCGCCGCCTCACCACCACCGACGCGCGACAGCCGCGGCTCGTGTAGTTGAGGGGGGATGTCCCATCCCTGGCAATGCTCGCATTGCTTCAGGCGAACTTCGTTCGCCCACCCTCAGAGCCTCACGGCTCGCAAGCTCGCCGATGTCGGCTGGCCATTCCGAAGGAATGGCTTCAGCAACGCGAAGCGTTGCCAGCTCACCCCCAATGTCGCTTCTCCAGGCGGCTCCGCCGCGTCGAAGCGGGTTGCATCCTGCGGATGCACTGGGCTGAAGAACGGCCGTCCGCGCGCGTGGTGGCGGACTCGAAGCGGTTCGCTGGTGGTGGTCGATGCTTCCTGCGAATACGCCGTTCCACCGCCGTGGGCGTGTGTTGGCGCGTCGACGCGGTTGCATTCAGCGGATGCAACGGGCTGAGGAGCGAATCGGACGTCGCGACCGTGCGTGGTGGGCGGGGCGGGAGCGGCGAAACCGTTCGTGGGGTTTTGGCATCCAACGGGTCCTTCTCGAGAGGGCCCTCAGGTAGACTCCCCGCATGCACAAACGCGCCCTGCTCCTCGTCAATCTCGGCACGCCCGACGCGCCCACCGAGGCGGCGGTGCGGCCGTACCTCAAAGAGTTCTTGAGCGACCCACGGGTGGTCAGCATCCACCCGGTGGCGCGGTGGTTGTTGCTCAACCTCATCATCCTGCGCACCCGCCCGAAGCGGAGCGCGGCCGCGTACCAGAAGGTCTGGACCGAGGCGGGCAGCCCCTTGCTCGTCGAGAGCGAAAAGCTCACCGACAAGGTGCGGGCGTTGGTGCACCGGGACATCGACCCCGACATGCCGGTGGCGCTGGCCATGCGCTACGGCAACCCCTCCATGCAGTCGGTGATCGATCGCCTGTGCGACGAGGGGGTCACCGAGGTGGTGTGCGTGCCCCTCTATCCACAGTTCGCCTCGGCCACCACCGGCAGCACCATCGAGAAGCTCAATGACATTCTGAACCACAAATGGACGATGCCCAGCGCCACGGTGGTGGGGGCGTTCTACGATCACCCCGGCTTCATCGAACCCCAGGCCGCCCTCGTCGAGGATGAGCTGCGCGACTTCAACGCCGACCACGTGTTGTTCTCGTTTCACGGCGTGCCCGAGGACCACATCCGGTGGGGGGACAAGTCGGGCACGCACTGCCTGGCCAAAAACGGCTGCTGCGACGAGGACGTGCCCGTCAACCGCCTCTGCTACCGCGCTCACTGCGTGCGCACCGCGAAGGCGCTGGCCGCGCGGCTCGGTCTCCCCGACGACGGCTATTCGGTGACCTTCCAGTCGCGCCTCGGCCGCACCCCCTGGTTGCGTCCCTACACCGACGAGACCTTGGTGCGGCTCGCCCAAGACGGGGTCAAGCGCCTGGCGGTGTTCACCCCCGCCTTCGTGGCCGACTGCCTCGAGACCATCGAGGAGATCGGCATGGAGGGGCGCGAGGAATTCCTGGCCCACGGCGGGGAGGCGTTTTTCTTGGCCCCGTGTGTCAACGCCGACGACGGCTGGGCCCAGGGGTTGGTCGACATCATTCGCGACGCGGGCGGTTTTTCAAATCGGAAATTGGCGGTAGTGCAGGACGCACAACCCCGCGTGGCGGCGGCAGCCGGGGGGGCGCCGTCGTGACAAAAGCGGTGCGCCGGCTGCGCACCGCGAAAGGACGTCGGCATGGCCCATCCCGAGATCGAGAACATCAAAAAGCGCGCCGAAGAGAAGTTCGACGCCACCGTCGCGCAGCTCGTCAGCTACCTGAAAATCCCCGCCATCTCCTGCGACACCGCCCACTACGGTGACGTCGAAAAGCTCGCCAGCGTGGTGCGCGGCGATCTCGAACAAGCCGGGTTCGACAACGCCCGGGTGCTCACCCTCGACGGGGCGTTGCCTCTGGTCGCGGCGGAGCGCCTCAAGGCCGGCCCGGACAAGCCCACCGTGCTCATCTACGGCCACCTCGATCTGCAGCCGGTCAAGGGCGAGCCCTGGGAAACCCCGCCGCACGAGGCGGTCGAAAAGAACGGCCGGCTCTACGCGCGGGGGAGCGCCGACGACATGGGCGGCTGGGTCAGCCACATGGCCGCGTTGTCGAGCTGGCTCGAGGTCGCCGGCGAGCTGCCGCTCAACGTGAAGCTGGTGATCGAGGGCGAAGAGGAGATCGGTTCGCCCAACCTCGAGCGGTACATGGACGCCCACCCCGACGTGTTCGACGCCGACCTGATGGTGCTCACCGACTGCGAAAATCCCTCGCCCGAGATCCCGGGCCTGACCGTGTCGCTGCGGGGCCTGTACGAGGTCAAGCTCGAGCTTGAAGCGCTGACCTCGGACGTGCACAGCGGGCTGTGGGGCAACATGGGCCCCGACGTGTCCACCTCGCTGATCAAGCTCTTGTCCCGCATCATCGACGACGACGGCCGGCTCAACCTCGGGCGCCAAACGGTGGACGCGGCCTGGGCCAAGGCGGCCTGGGACGTGCCCATGGGCGACGATGTCATCCGCACCGGCGCGCACCTCATCGACGCGGTGGAGCCTTTGCCCACCCGGGACCGGGCCCCGGCGGAATGGGTCTGGCGCCAGCCCGCGCTCACCGTGCTCTCGACCACGCTGCCCCGCGAGGACCAACACAAAAACGCGCTCCGGGCCAAGGCTGCAGCGACATTGTCGATCCGGCTCGCCCCCGGCCAGACCAAAAAGGACATGCGGGCGTTGCTGGAAGAGCAGCTGCTCACCAATGTGCCTGGAGGATGCAAGGTCACCCTCACCGACATGCCCGCCTCGGCCGAGAGCTGGCTGTACGAGCCCCAGGGGCCGGCCTTCGACGCCGCCGACCGGGCCTACGAAAAGGCCTGGGGCAAAAAGCTGCTCCAGATCGGGGTGGGGGGCTCGATCCCGTTCGTGGCGTTGTTCGGCCGACGGTTCGGCGACCTGCCGCTCATCCTCAACGGGGTCATGGACCCCGAGACCGGCGCGCACGGGCCCAATGAGTCCATGCATCTCGGGGTGTTCAAAAAAGCGATCGTGGCCAACGTCTACCTGCTCGACGAGCTGAGCCAGGTGCCGGGCCTGGTTCGCCGGAAGTAGGGGCGGACCGTGACCCGCTTTCGTCGTCGAGATGTGCTCAAGGCCGGCGCCGCGGTGCCGGTGTGGTGGGCCGCGGGTTGCCCCGGCCCGGGCATGTCCGATGGGGGCCCCGACGCGGGGCTGGTCTACGACGAGCCGACCCTGGACCCCGACGCCTACGACGACCCGGAGGTCCGGGGGTTCGACGCCGAGGGGGTGACCGTCGACGAGGCCGTGTTTTCCCTGGGGGTGTCCGCGGGGGTGATGCGGGCGACGTCGGCGGTGTTCGCCGGGCACATCGCCAGCGACGCCGCGCACCGCTTGTTGGTGTGGCGCGACGGCGCGGCCGCGGGGGAGATCAAGGTGGTGGCGGACCTGCCGGTGGCCCGGGACGAGGACCACAACGTGCGGGTGCCGGTCAACGACCTCGCCCCCGGCACGTGGTACCGCTATGCACTATTTTCTGATGACCTGAGCACCCGCAGCGTCATCGGCCGGGTCAAGACCGCCTACCCCGACGATTGGCGTTGGCCGGTCACGGTGGGGGCGATGACCTGCACCAACTTCCGCAACCAGCCGTACACCGCGCTGGAGGTGCTCGCTGACGAGGAGGTGGACGTGCTCGTTCACCTCGGGGACATGAGCTACAACGACGGGGCCACCACCCGCCCCGCGTACGGCGAGAAGTGGCGCCAGACGCTGGCCGATCCCGGCTACCGCGCGGTGTTGCCCACCGCCGGCCTCTACTACACCTGGGACGACCACGAGATCGCCAACAACCTCAACCCCGAGGAGCTCGACCCCGATCAGCTCCGGGCCGCCCGCGAATCGTTGCACAGCCACGTGCCCGCGGCCCGGGACGCCGCGGGGGAGTTGTTCACGTCGTTTCGCTGGGGACACACCGTCGAGTTCATCGTGCTCGACAGCCGCAGCCGCCGCACCCCGTCCCGGCGCAACGAGGACGTGGGCGCCTACCTGGGCGCCGACCAGCACGCCTGGCTGAAGCAACGCCTGGCCGAGTCACCCTGTCACTTCAAGGTCGTGCTCAACTCCGTGCCCGTCACCGAGATGACCGATCTCTGGCTGCTGCAAGGCGACCGCTGGCAAGGCTACCGCCCCGCGCGCGATGACCTGATGGGCTGGCTCGAGCAAGAGGACGTGCGGCGGGTGATCTTTCTCAGCGGCGATTTTCACATCGGGTTCGCTGGGCGCGTGTGCCCCGAAGGCTACGGCGCGCGCTTGTACGAGGTGGCGGTCGGCCCCTCGGGCAACCTCGGCAACCCCCTGGGCTTTTTGGCCGAGGACCCGGAGCTGCGCCCGGACGTGTTCCCCGACGACCAGTTCTTTTACGGGCGGGGCAAGATCGCGGCCACGATGTTGACCTTCGATCCCATTGCCGACGAGGTTCGGGTGGTGTTCAAGGACGGCAACACCGGCGAGGTGTTGTACGACGGAGTTCTCGATGAGTTCTGACCTGCCCGAAAATGACGGCCCGCCGCCGAAGAAGCCGCGGCCCCCCGGGGGCAAGTACCGCCGGCAAAAGCCTTCGGCCCAAAACGCGGCCGAAGCGGACGAGTACGAAGACGAGCCGCCGATGATGCACGTGACCCCGACCGGGTTGGTGTTCGACGGGCCCGAGGACGCCCCCGCGACGTTGATTCTCGCCCACGGGGCGGGCGCCCCCCTCGACCACCCCTGGATGAACGACATGGTGGCCGCGCTCGCGACCAAGGGCATTCGCATTGTGCGCTTCAACTTTCCGTACATGCAGCAGGCCCAACGCACCGGCCAGCGCAAACCCCCCAATCACATGGACACCCTGCTCGAAGCCTACGAGCAGGTGATCGAGCTCGTCGGGGACCCCGGCGAGCTCTACATCGGCGGCAAGTCGATGGGGGGCCGGGTGGCGTCCATGCTCGCCGACGACGTCGGGGCCAAGGGCGTGGTCTGTCTCGGCTACCCCTTCCATCCCCCCGGGCAGCTGGAGCGGGTGCGCACCGAGCACCTTTATGCACAGAAGACCCCGACGTTGATCGTGCAGGGCACGCGCGACCCCTTCGGCACCAAGTATGAAATCGAGAGCTACGACCTCGCCGCCACCGTGCGGGTGGTGTTCATCGACGACGGTGACCACGGGCTGTGTCCGCGGAAGATGACCGGGCGCACCCAGGCCGACGGGCTGGCCGAGGCCGCGGACGCGGTAGCGCGGTTCATCGAGTCCAAGGAGCGGGGCAAGAGCCGCCGCTCTCGGTTGGTCCGGCCCAAGCACGTGATCCCGGGCCAGAGCTGACCCGGTCCGGGCTCACTTCTTCGCGGCTTTGTCGTCGGGGTTGGCCGGGTCGGCCCCGTCGTGCTGGGCGGGCACGAACACCAGCGACGCGCTGTTGATGCAGTGACGTTGCCCGGTGGGGGGCGGTCCGTCGGGGAAGCGGTGGCCGAGGTGGCCGCCGCACCGGCTGCAGAGCAGCTCTTCGCGGACCATGCCGAAGCTGGTGTCGGTCTCGATCTTCACCGCCTTGTCGTCGATGGGTCGGGTGTAGCTCGGCCACCCGGTGCCGGACTTGAACTTGTCTTTGCTCGCGTACAGCGGCTGGTTGCAGCCCGCGCAGTGGTACACGCCTTCGTGTTTGTTGTTCCAGTACTGGCCGGTGAAAGCGCGTTCGGTGCCTTTCTCCCGCAGCACATGGTACTGGATGTCGTTGAGCTGTTTTTTCCACTCGGCTTCGGTTTTCATCACCGGGTACACCTCCGGGGATTTTTGGGCGGCGTCGGTGGGGGCCGCGCTCGAACACGCCGCGACCAGAAGAGCGCCCGCCACCGCCAGTGAAAGTTTGTGCGTTTGGTTCATCGCGCCTCCTGTTGTTTGTTCTACGAACCCGGGGGGAAAAGTGTTGCCGGGCGCGGGGTTGCCGCGGGGATGGGCAGATCCGGCGGACGCGCTAGACTCGCGGCATGCGCAAGTTGTTGAATGTTTTCGCGGTGTTGTTGTTGGCCTCGGGGTGCCCGGGCGAGGGCGGGGCGGACGCGGGGCCGGCCGACGCCGCCGGTGACGGTGACGGTGACGGTGACGGTGACGGAGATGGAGATGGAGATGGAGATGGAGATGGGGATGGAGATGGGCCGCCCGACGGCGGAGCCGTCGACGCCGGTTCTTCAGGGGATGGGGATGGTGACGGCGACGGGGATGGGGATGGGGATGGGGATGGAGATGGGCCGCCCGACGGCGGAGCCGTCGACGCCGGTTCTTCAGGCGACGCGGGTGGGGTCGACGCGGGGGGGCCCGACGCGGGGGTGACGTACCCGTTGCCGGGGTTCGGTGCGATCAGTGGCATGTGCGATGTGATCGACGATGAGCTGTTGAGCCCGGCCCCGAGCGTGTTTCGCAATCACATTGACTTCATGGATGACCCCTTCGATGACCCGGCGGACGCGCCCTACCTGACCCCGGGGGGGCAACAAATCCTCGACGAGGACAACGCGGGGGGCAGTTCGCTCTATTCGGAGATGTTCGCGTACGAGGTCTTGGCCCGGTGTGAAGGCGCCGACCTGCTCAAGACCGAGACCACGATCGTCTACGACCCGCTGCACACGGGATCGATCACCGACTTCTTGGTGGAGATGGACGCGCTGAAGGTGGGGGTGAGCGTGGTGCGGGCGTTCAAGTTTCCGCCGGGTTCGGAATACACCGTGGCCGACGCCCAGGCGAAAATGGAAGAGAAGCTCAGTGGCATTCTGTCCTCGTCGAGCGGGGTGGCGCCGGAGGATGCGTGGGTCAAACAAGTCCTGCACGTCATCGCCTACGCGGACATGCACGCGGACAGCGTGGAGGCGGCGCTCGCGTTGATCGACCCCGCGATCAAAGCGGACACCATCGTGGTCATCACCGTCACCGACGGCGATGACAGTTTTGCGTACTGAGAAAAGTGACGGCTCCCGTTTGTGCGCGCTGTCTCAGAACGGCCCAACGCAACTTTTGCGCGCGCGCTGACGATCGGTTTCTCTAGGTTGGAGGCTCACCGATTTCGGGAGCCTTGATGCAACGACCTCGTTTTTCATTCTTTGTGTTCACCGCTGCGCTGTGCGTGGCCCTGGCCGGTCCTGCCTGTGGCCCGTCGTCGACGGGAGGAGACGGGGACGGGGATGGAGACGGCGATGGGGACGGCGATGGGGACGGAGACGGTGATGGAGATGGAGACGGTGACGGTGATGGGGACGGTGATGGGGACGGTGATGGCGATGGAGACGGTGACGGTGACGGCGATGGGGATGGAGACGGCGACGGTGACGGGGATGGCGACGGTGACGGGGATGGAGACGGCGATGGCGACGGTGATGGGGATGGAGACGGCGATGGCGACGGTGATGGGGACGGCGACGGTGACGGGGATGGTGACGGCGATGGAGATGGTGACGGGGACGGGGACGGTGACCCGGTGTGTGGCAACGGCGTGCTCGAGGACGGGGAAGCGTGCGACGATGGGAACACGGCCGACGACGATTACTGCGCGGCCGACTGCGGCGCGGTCACGGGCTCTTGTGGCGACGGCACGGTGCAGACCAATGAGGGCTGCGACGACGGCAACGTGGACGATGGCGACTACTGTGACGCCGACTGCGTGTTGACCACCGGCGCGTGCGGCGATGGCTTCGTGCAGGACAACGAATCGTGCGACGACGGCAACGCCGCGGACGGTGACTACTGCAGCGCGGACTGCCAGACCCCGACGGGTTCGTGCGGGGACGCGACCACCCAGGACAACGAAGCGTGTGACGACGGGAACACCGGGGGCGGCGACTACTGCAGCGCGGACTGCCAGCTCGCCACCGGAAGCTGTGGCGACACGGTGGTGCAGGCAAACGAGAACTGCGACGACGGCAACACCGCGGACAATGACTACTGCAGCGCGGACTGCCAGACCCCGACGGGGTCGTGCGGGGATGGGACCCCCCAGGACAACGAGGCGTGCGACGACGGCAACACCGTGGGCGGGGACTATTGCAGCGCGGACTGCCAGCTTGCCACCGGCAGCTGCGGGGACGGGCAGCTCCAAGGCATTGAGGTGTGCGACGACGGGAACACCGCGGACGGCGATTATTGCAGCGCCGACTGTGGCCAGGAGACCGGATCGTGCGGCGACGCGACGCAGCAGACCAACGAAGCGTGCGATGACGGCAATGTACAAAGCGGCGACTACTGCAGCGCGGATTGCCAAACCGTGACCGGGAGCTGCGGGGACACCGTGGCCCAAAGCAACGAAGCCTGCGACGACGGGAACACCGCCGACGGGGACTACTGTGATGCCACCTGCCAGACCGTGACCGGGAGCTGTGGGGACACGACCCAGCAAACCAACGAAGCGTGCGATGACGGCAATGTACAAAGCGGCGACTACTGCAGCGCGGATTGCCAAACCGTGACCGGGAGCTGCGGGGACACCGTGGCCCAAAGCAACGAGGCCTGCGACGACGGCAACACCGCGAACGGGGACTACTGCAGCGCGGATTGCCAAACCGTGACCGGGAGCTGCGGCGACAGCACCCAACAAACCAACGAAACCTGCGACGACGGGAACACCGCCGCGGGCGACTACTGCAGCGCGGACTGCCAGACCGTGATCGGCAGTTGCGGCGACAACGTGCAACAAACCAACGAAAGCTGTGACGACGGCAACGGCTCGGACAACGACTACTGCGCCGACGGCTGCCAGACCGTCGGGTCGTGTGGCGACTTCGTGGTGCAGACCGACATCGAGGCCTGCGACGTCGACGCCACGGGCTTCGGGTCGCAGCTGCTGGGCGAACCGTGCGCCAACAGCCTGCAATGCGCGGCCGCCGCGCCGATCTGCAACACCACCTCCAACACCTGCCAAGTCGGCGCCGGGGGCGAAAGTTGTACCGTCGACGCGGATTGTGGCGGGATGACGAACATCTGTAGCCCAGACGGGGTGTGCGGCACCTCCCGCTGTCCGGCCACGCCGCTTGCCACAGATGCCGAAGATGGCATCGACAACGACTGCGATGGCACCGTCGACAACGGCGCGACCTACGCCTGCGTCCGCGAAGACGTGCCCGTGCTCGACAACCCCCTCGCCTGTGCGGGCGATTGTTCGGTGCTCGAGGCCACCGCCGATCTCTACGTGCCGTGCGGGGCGGTCTACGCCACGTCGGGCGCGCACGACTACGACGACGTGTTCGTCCACGGTTGGCTGAACATCCAAAACCACAACGCGGCCGTGGCCGGCTCGGGCCTGCTCAACCTCGTCGTCGCCAACAGCGTGACCGTGACCGGGAAAATCAACGGCTTGGGCAAGCGGGCCGGGGCCTACACCGGCACCGGGGTCGACGGCACCGGCGGCAGCTACGGCGGGCGGGGCGGGGCCAGCGACATCTCAAACGCGGGCGACTTCGGCGCCGTGTATGGGACGGCGACCGGATCCGACATCGACATGGGTTCACCGGGCTCGACCGGCAGCGGAGGCAACCCCGGCGATGGGGGGGCCGGGGTCCGGATCGTCGCCACCAGTCTCGACGTGTCGGGTCTGATCGACGTGCGCGGGAGCGGCGGGGACGCGACCGGATACGACGTGGGCGGGGGCTCGGGGGGCGGCATCCTCCTGCAGGCCTCCGGAAGCCTGAACGTGTCCGGTATGCTGGACGCGCGCGGCGGCAGAGGCGGCACCAACACCTTCGGCGGTGGCGGTGGCGGCGGCGGTCGGGTGAAGTTGTTTGGACCGGTCGGATCGACGATGACCGGCATCGCGAACGTGGCGGGAGGCCCGTTGGGCTCAAATGGATCATGGGGCGACACCGGTGGACAGGCGGGGAGCTATTTCCAATCGTTCTGACCTGACGCTGTCCCGGGCGGTGACCGCGGCGACGTTGTGCGCCGCGGTTTCCGCTTGGGGGCAGGGATTTGTCCCCCGCAATGAAGAGCTGGGGCTGCCCACCGCCTGGGGGGAGACCGTGGCCGATGTCGGCGGCGGGGTCAGCGTCGTCGACCTCAACGGCGATGGTCTGCTCGACGTGCTCGTCACCGCGCCCCGGAAGTTGCCACAGCTGTACCGGGGCACGGTGGCGGGCGGGTTCGACCCCGTGCCCAACGCATTGATTCCGCTGGTGCCCCCGGCGCTGGCCAACGGCCACGTGGTGTTTGACCGGGACGGCGACGGCGACCTCGACGTGTTGTTGCTGCGCACCGGCCAAAACGCGCTGTTCGACAACCAGGGGGGCATGACCTTCGTCGACGTGAGCAACCAGACGTTGCCCGGCGAGCAGGCCGACTCGTTGTCCGCCGCCGCCGGCGACCTCGACGCCGACGGCGACCTCGACGTCGTCATCGCGAACTACATCGAGATCTCGAACTTCCCACGCCACGTGTGCGCGACCAACGCGTGGTTGGAAAACGATGGCGCGGGCCGGTTCGTGGACCGCCGGGGCGATCTCGGTCCCCACGACGCGCGCTGCACCTTGGCGGTGGCGTTGTCGGACGCGGACGGGGACGGCGACGTCGACGTCTACGAGGTCAACGACTTTGGTCCCCTGGGTTCGCCCAACCGCGCGTGGCGCAACCAGGGGCTCGGGCCCGACGGCCGGGTCCTGTTCGTCGACGACACCGCCGCGCTGGGCTTCGACCACGCGCGCTACGGGATGGGCCTGGCCAGCGGCGACCTCGACGAGGACGGGCACGCCGACGTCTTCGTGACCAGCATCGGCCGGCCGTTGCTCCTGGGGGGGACCGCGGGGGGCCCGCTCGCCGACATGACCGATGCCTGGGGCGCGGCCCACGCGACCTTCGGTCCCCAGCGCTACCTCGCGACCTGGGACGCGCGTGTCTTTGACGTCGACGGCGACGGGCACCAAGACCTGGTGACCATCCCGGGGGCGCTGACCGCGACGTACTTTTTGGCCAGCGAACCCGCGCCCGAGTTGGTGGTGTTTTACGGCGACGGGACCGGGGCGCTCACCATCGATGGTCCGGTCGCGACCATCCCCCCGCCCGAGGGCGGGGTCGGCCGGGGGCTGGGCACCGCGGACATGGACGACGACGGGGACATCGACCTCGTGGTCGCGCTCTACCAGGGCGATCCGTACATCGTGCGCAACACCTTCGACAATCAAGTGGCATTGCGCATCACCCTCATGCCCCAGCTCACCGCGGGCACGGCCGGGACCCACATCGTGGCCAGCTGCGGCGGCGAAGAGCGCCACCACCACGTCGTGGCTGGGGGCGCGACCTCGGGCACCGGCGGCGCGCCCCTGCAGTTCACCTTCGCGGGGGCGTGCCAGGCCGCGGGGGTGCCGGTGGACGTGCTGGTGCGCTGGCCCAGCGGGTACGTACAGCGCGAAAACAGCCTGAGCGGGGCCGCCCTTTTCGTGGCCGAGCCCGGGTGGTTGATGTTGTCCGCCGACGAGCTGTTCGCGGCCCCCACCGACGCGCAGGGCGCGCCCGTGGGCGCGGCGGATGTGACGTTTGTGGTGACGGGCGCGAGCTTGGGTCCGCTGGTCGACACCGGCAACGGGGTGTCCGCGGCGGTGCTGTCCGCCGACCCCGGGGGCGAAGTCGTGGCCCAGGTCGCGGTGCAGGGCGAGGCATTGCCCGCGGTGCGGCGACACCGGGGCCCGGCGTTCTGGCAGCTGCGGCCCGTGCCCCAACGCGCGATCGTAAACCGGCCCCTCACCGTCGAGGTGGTGGCGGCGGTGGACGCCGGGGCCACGGTCACGCTCGCGGTGGACGGGGGCGCGGCGGTGCCGCTCACGTCGGTGGGCGCCGACCGGTTTCGCGGCGAGCTGCCCGCCCTGGCCGCGGTGGGCGCGCACGAGGCGGCGTTGTCCGTTGATGGGTCGCCGTTCGGCGGGCCAAAGCCATTGCAGGTCTGGCCCGCGCTCGATCTGACCCGGACCCAGGTGCGGTACAGCGGGCTGAGCGCCGAGTCCGGGCCGTTTTTGTTTGTGAGCGGGCAGCTGCGCGACGCGAACGGCGGGGTGGTGGTCAGCGCCAACCCGGACTTCGCCCTCGATGTGGACGGGGTGCCGATGCTGGCCCAGGTGTTCGACGACGGCACGGACGGGTTTTCGCTGAGCTACAACACCTCGACCTGGCCCGGGGGGGGGACGTTGCAGTTGCTTTGGCAGGGCACACCCCTGGCCTTGCCGCAGACGCTGTACGCCAACGCCGCGCTCACCCCGCAGGTCGACGCGGCGCACTCTTGGTGTGTACACGCGATGCCGTCGCTGTACGCGGACGGCATGGACGTGGGCACGGTGCTGGCGGAGTTTCGTGACGCGGGCGGGACCGCGTTTCGGGTGGACATGGCCGACCTCACGTTTGCGCCCACGGGGGTCAGCGTCGTCGAAGACAGCGTGCAGCTCAACAACGGGCGGGTCGACTTTCAAGTCCGCGCGGGCCAAACCCCCGGCCCGGCCCAGGTCCGGTTGTGGCACGGGGCCGACCCGGTGCCGCTTGATTGCCCTCTCGTGTTGGTGCCCGCGCCGGACGCGATCGTCCCCTGGGGGCCGGACACCAGCCTGCTCACCACCGACGCGAGCATCGAGGCGGGAGCGGCCGCGCCTTTGGATCGCACCACCCTGGCGCTGCGCCCGCGTCGCGGGGACGGGCGCCTGGTGGGCAGTGGCCAAGACGTGACCTGGTCGACGACCTTGGGCACGCTCACCGATGTCGCCTACCGCGGGTTTGGCCGCTACGAGGCGACGTTGGTCGCGGGGGTGTACGGGGGCGTGGCCACGGTGACGGCCGCCAGCCCCGACAACGACATGGCGGGGGTCGAGGTCGTCGTGATCGGCCCCCCGCCGCCGGGACCGGACGCGGGGCCCGCCGACGGCGGCGGTCTCGATGACGCGGGGGTGCCCGACGCCGCGGGACCGGCGGTGGACAGCGGCGTCCCCGTCGTCGACGCGGGGGGCGCGGACGCGGGTCCGCGGCCCGGACCCGACGCGGGGGGGGCGGCGGACGCGGGCCCGGGGCGCGGCGATCCCGATGGCGGGTGGCGCCCGGTCGCGCGGCTGCCGGGGGTGCCGACCCAGGAGCTGACCCCCGCGGGGGGATGCAGTCACATCTCGATTCCCCGCGCCCCCGGCGGCGGACCGGGCGCGGCGCTGGCGGTGCTGGGGCTGCTCGGGGCGGCGTGGGCCCGGACCCGGACGGGGCGGGACCGCCGTCCCCCCGGCGCGGGGCCGCCGGCTAAAACGCGTCGATGAGCGTCACGGGGTGCGAGACATAGCCGGCGGTGCCGTCCACGTCGACCAACACCTCGACCAAGGCCGGCCACCCGGTGTACGGGCCGGCGAGGTCGGTCTCGAAAATGAGCAGGAGCTCGCCGGTCTGGTACACGCCGGGCGCGACCTCTAGCAATGTCACTGCGCTGTAGGTGCCCATGGCCACGTCCGCGCCCTCGATGAGCACCCGCCCGAACACATCCGCGGTGACCGCGCCCGGGGGGCCGGACACGGTGGCCTGGGCCCCGACCTCGACGTGGATGCCCCCTTGGGGGCCTTGCACGATCTCGGTCGTGTCGCCCGGGGACCAGGGCGTGAACGTGAAGTTGGTGGCCACATCCCCGAGCGCGACCGCAAACATGCTGGGCTCGTCGGACAAGGGGGGCGCAGGGGGCCCAAAGTCGAACCCCGCGTCGGGTGCGCCCCCCGCGTCGAGGTGTGCATCGGCCGGTCCCGCGTCGCGGCCCCCGTCGGCCGGTCCCGCGTCCGCGGCCCCCGCGTCGGCCGGGCCCGCGTCCAGGGTGGTTCCTCCGTCGACGGGGGGGCCGGCGTCGGGCCCCCCCACCCACCGCAGGGTCACCGCGGTCACCTCGGCCGGCACCGTGGGCCCCGCCCCCGCGTACAGCACCGCCCCGCTGTGCAGCTGGTCGACGCCCCCGAGCAGGCCGCCGCTGACCCACCAGCCGCCGTCGTCATCGATGGCGGCGCCGTGCCAGTCCCGGCGCACCGGCATCTCGTCGACCGCGCGCCAGACCCCGTCCTCGCGCACGTAGACCGCGCCGCCGTTGCCCGCGGCCAGCATCGTCCCCGCGGGCCCCACCGCCATGCCGGTGAGGGCAAAAAAGCCGCCAAAGGCGTGCTCGGTCCAGGCCCCCGCCGCGTCGCGAACAAACACATAGGCTTGGGCGTCGCCGCCCGCCACCGCCACCTCCTGATCGTGGCCGTGGATGGTGACCAAGCGTTGGGTGGTGGGCACCGCGTCCCGCGTCCACCCCGCGCCGTCGTAGTGCCACACCGTGCCAAGGTCGCCGGACACGAACACGTCCTGTGCGCTCCGGCCCCAGACCTTGAGCAGCGCGGGCGTGGCCTCGTCGAGGGTGACCGCGTCGATGGTGCCGGTGCTGCCGTTGACGCGCCAAAGCACACCGGCTCCTTGTTGGTTCGCCCCCACCACCCAAAGTGACTGCAGCGACGTGCCCCACACCCCGTAGAGTTGGTCGGTGCCGCCCCCGGACAGCCCCCGCACCGTGCCCGCGGACGGGTCCACCACCAAGATGGTCGAGGCCGACCCCACCACCACCAAGCCGCCGTCGGCCAAGCGATGCAGCCACCACAGGTCGGCGTCGACGGGCACCTCGTGGTCGGTCCAACCGCCGGCGGTCCCGTGCAGCAACATCGGGTGGACACCTTCGCCGCGGGCGCCGCACGCCCAGACGTCCTGGGGGCCGCGCGCGGACACCGACAGCGCCGCGCCCAAGAGCCCCTCCCGCAAGGCGACAAACCCGGGCCGCTCGCTCCCCGCGTCGGGGACCACGGACGCATCGGGCTGGTTGCTCGTCGGGGGGCAGCCGCCACAGGCGGTCAACGCGCCCAGCACCCACAGCCACACCGCGGCGGACGGGCGGGTCAAATGAGCCGGCCCTCGCACGAACTGAGCAAATAGAAGAACTCGCCAGAGAACAGGATCGCGAACGTCACCAACAATGCCAACGCATCGATGAGCAAGGCGACCCCGGCCTTGGCGGTGCTCGCGGGGGTGTGTCCCGCGGAGAGCCCGCGCAGACGGAACAGCAGCCACAGGGAATACAGGTGCGCCACCACCGGCAGCATCAGGCCCAGCACCGCCGCGGCCAAGGCGCGGTTGGCCAACGCTTGTGCTTCGGGGAGCGGGCGCAGCGCGTCGTCCTCGGTGGGCCCGGCGTCACCCCAGGCCTCGAGGGGCGGGGCGCCATCGGGTTCGGCATCGAGCACGGCCCGGGCGGCCTCGAGGTCCGCGTCGGCCACCACCACCTTGGTGCCCCCCACCGCGATGGCGAACGCCGAGCCCATGCTGGTGGTGTTGTCGTCGAGGAGCCAGGCCTCGATGTCGGCGGTCTCCAGGCGCAGGCGGATGAGCTCGGCTTGGTGGGGGGTGGGCATCTGGGCCACGACCACGCCCCCGCCGCGGTGCACGTCTTTGTGGGTGGCATCGGACGTGTCCGGGCGGGCCAAGGCCGGCCCCGCGCTCACGGGGGACACGGGGGGGACGGTTTTGTCGACGGGCGGTGCGGTCATGGGGTGCTCAGTCGCCGTTGGCCGCGCCCCAGAAGCGGAGGTTTTCGTCTTCGTAGAGCAACGTTCCCTCGCCGGTGCCCTCGTCGAGGAGGATGACCTCGCCAAAGTCGGTGACCCCGAACAGGTACCCGAAGCTCGCGGACAAGCCGTACACTTTGTAAAAGCCGGTGGGCCCGATGAGGGTGGTCGCGCCGGTGACGCTGTTGACGTACACCAGCACGTCTTCGACCTCGGGATTGTTCGGGTCGGGGGCGGTCATCAACAGGCTGTCGTTCTTGGTGATCACACAGTCGCCGGACGACTCATAGGGGGCGAGGTTGCCGAGCTCGGTGAGCATGCCGGTGTCGCGGTTGACCTTGTAGGCCTTGGAGTTGGCGTCGTCGTCGTTGGTGATGAAGATCTGGCCCAGGCTGTCGATGGCCATGCCGTTGGTGCGAATCGGGGTGGCGACATTGGCGAGCAGGGTCAAGCTCCCGTCGGACTCGAGGTCGTACAGGCCGTCGCCGAGCACGGCGAGCACGTCGCCCTGGTTGTCGATGTCGATGTCGAGCATCCCGCCGTCGCCGGGCAGGGTCACATCGGCCACGAAGGTCACGGTGGGGGCAAACGGGTCCACCTCGTAGAGCACGTCGCGGTAGTGGGCGGTGAAGGTACAATCGAGCCCTTCGTTGTTGGTTTGGTTGCAGTTCTCGTCGATGAACGAACAGCGCTCCAACGCGTCGGGGTGAATTCCATTGTCGTTGTCGTCGCAGTCATCGCCGCCGCAGGCCCCGCCTTCGGCCAGGTGACCGTCGTCGTCGACATCGCAGGGGTCGTCCCCATCTCCATCGCCATCACCGTCGCCATCCCCATCCCCGTCGCCATCCCCATCCCCGTCGCCATCTCCGTCGCCGTCTCCATCTCCGTCGCCGTCCCCATCTCCATCTCCATCTCCATCTCCGTCGCCGTCGCCGTCGCCGTCGCCGTCGCCATCTCCATCGCCGTCCCCATCCCCGTCACCGGTGGACGTGCCCGTGGGGCAAGCGAGGGCGAACGCCAGAGCAGACAAGAGCATGAGGATGCGAAACCGCAGCATGAGGACCTCCCGCGTGGAGCCTGCCACACTGACCCCCACCTGCCAGGGGCGACTTGGCGTCAGGTCCCCGGGCCGGGCAGGACCGCGTCAGGGCCTGCGGACGCGCTGTACAGCAGCTCGGGGCCGGTCAGCGCCCGGGGCCAGATGCGAAAATCGTGAATGGCGCCGTCAAAACTCGCGTCGTTGCTGTAGTTGGAGCGCCCGATCCACACATTGACGTCGGGGAGCGCGGCCAGGTCATAGCCCCAAACGCCCTCGTCCTGCAGCACCCCCCCCACATACAGGCGCATCGCCCCGGAGGGCGGGTCATAGGTAAGCGCGACGTGTTCGACGTCGCCGGTGGGGAGGGGGTCGGCGAACAGGTACAGCTCCTCTCCGGCCACGCCGGTGAAGCCGGTCGACCGCAGCAAGGCGTTGTTGTTCTGCGGGGTGATCTGGATGAACGGGCTGGCGTTGGCCGTGAACGGTCCGCCGCCGACGTCGTCGATCTCCCCGACGCTGTTGGTGCCGAAATCAAAGATCCTCTGCCACGGCCCCGCGACGTCGATGCCGTTCCAGGTCACGAACGCCTCGATGGTCACCGCATCGAGCGCGCTGATGATGCCGTTGGGGAGGTCGACGTACGCTTCGGCGCCATCGAGCACCAGGCTGCCCGCGCCGTCGAGCACCGCCCCGCCGAGCAACACGCCGTCCGCGCCCCCGGCTTCGTCGACCGCGGTGGTGGTGGTGTCGTCCCCGTCGAAGCGATACCGGTGAGCGGGCCCCGCGGTCGGCGGCACCCCGAGGAGCGGGCCGCCGAGCTGGATCACGGTGACCGAGGCGAAGTTGGCCGCGGCCCGTTGGGTGGTGATCGCCACCGACCCGGCGGGGCGGGGCGGGTCCTCATCGATGAGCACAGACGCCGGCGATACCGTGCAGCCTGATTGGGCGGCCGCGCCCCCTGCGCGCAACACCACCGCGTCGCCCTGCGCCACCGGGGCGTCGGCGGTGGCCAGGAGCTGGCCCCCCCCGCGGTCGACCAACTCGAGCGTGCCCCCGGCCCCCACCGTGCAGCCGCGCGCCACCCCGGTGCCCTGCGAGATGGTCACGCCGATGCGCGCGTCGTCGGCGTTGATGTCGATGACCGAGAAGCGCGCCTGGACATACACATCGGACGCGCTCACATCGGACAACACCAACGAGCAGTCCCCCACAGTGGCATTGTCAGACTCCACGCTGTCGGTCTGGGCGTCCCAAGCGCAGCCCGCGGTCACCGCGTCGGGGGGCAGGCCGGCAAACGGCTCGAACCGCAGCACAAAGTCGCCCCCTTGTTGCGGCCGCGGGTCACAGGCATCGCCCACCCCGTCGGGGACCGCCTCGGAGTTGGCCTGGTCTGGGTTGGGCGAGGCCGGACAGTTGTCGCACAGGTCCGGGACCCCATCGCCATCCTCGTCGTGGGTGCCACACGGGTCGCCGTCTCCATCCCCATCCCCATCCCCGTCGCCGTCGCCGTCGCCGTCTCCATCTCCATCTCCATCTCCATCTCCATCCCCGTCGCCGTCCCCATCCCCGTCGCCGTCTCCATCTCCGTCCCCGTCTCCCTCTCCATCGCCGGCATCAGCGGGGGGCACGCCGGCGTCGTCGCCGTCGGCGGTTCCGGTGCACGCGCTCGCCGCCGCCAGCAGCAGCACCAGCAGCGCCGGCCATCGCGGGTCCACCGTCATGGGGCCACCACCACCTCGAGGGAGAACCGGCCCATCAACGCCCCCTCATCGTATTGCGGCCCCGGTGGGGTGGTGGGCTGGAACCGAATGCCGAAGAAGTCATCGCCCGCGGCCACCGCCGCCCGCAGGCTGGTGGTGGGGTCGACCACATAGGTCTCGTCCTCGACGAGCTCGGACGCGGTCATGTCCACGAGGTTCTCGACGATGGGCTCGCCGAAGTCGTTGTTTTGGCAGTCGGCGCCCACCCCGTCGATGGCGGCCACCGAGAACGCAAACGTCCCCGGCCCCTCCAGTTGGCCGGAGTTGCCGCCTTGCCCGAGGAAGTCCCAGCGAAACCGGGCCGCGAGCACGTCGGCCCCGGCCGGGATCGCGCCGAGGTCAAAGATGACCAACGGCCGGGTCTCTTCCTCGCCGTGCCACATGCCCACTGCACCCCGGCGCGGGCTGTTGTTGCTGTTGTGCTGGTGGTCGGCTTGGGTGGCCGGGTAGCCGGTGGCCCCCGCGAGTTCGGTGTGGTCGCTCACCGGGACGTCGATGGACACCCCATCGATGCACTGGCCGCCGTCACAGGCGCATCCAATGCTTGTGCATCCGGGACAGGGGGTGCCATCGGGCGCGTGGTGGCTCAGGCAGACGCCGTCGCCGTCACAGGTGTCGGGGTCGGTGCACACGTTGTCCGTGCCGTCGCCACACGGGGTGCCGACCGGGGCTTTGTCGTCGGCGGGGCAGAACACGTCGCCACCCGAGCAGGTCTCCTCCGCGTCGCACGCGTCCGTCGCCCCCCGGCACACCTTGGTGGGTGCGGCGGGGCCATCGCACGTGCTGTTGCAGCAGTTGTTGGCGGTGGGTTCGCAGGTCTCGAACAGCAGCTGCACGGTTCCATCGCCGCACACCGCGTTTTTGGTGCATTGGCTCGAACACCCGTTGCCCTCGTCGGCCATGGTTCCGTCGTCGCAATCTTCCCCGGGGTCGACCACGCCGTCGCCGCAATAGGACGCGCCGGGGGCCACACACCAGCAGAGGTCCGAGGACGAATCCGTCTGTATGCAGGGCAGCACCGGGCCGGTGGCCTCACAGAGCTCTGGGCCATTGTGGGCCAGTCCCGCGCACGTGTACCCGACCCCCGCGCAAATGTCATTGCAGTCGGACGGGCCCCCGGTGTACGAAAACAAACACACGCCGCCCGCCCCCGCGGGGCCACAGATCACCAAGTCTTCGTCGGTCTCGAAGGGCGTACACACATCTCCCGGCGCCCCCGCGTCGGCGGTCCCGGCATCGGGCGATCCCGCGGACCCGGCGTCGCCTCCCGCGCCCGCGTCGTCGGCCACCCCCGCATCGGGCCCGGTCACACCGCCGTCAGCCTCACCATCCCCGTCGCCGTCGCCGTCGCCGTCTCCGTCGCCGTCGCCATCTCCGTCTCCGTCTCCGTCGCCTGAAGAACCGGAGTCGGCGGCTCCGCCGTCCGACGGTTCTTCCAAGCCGCCGTCAGGCGGCCAGTCGCCGTCTCCGTCGCCATCACCGTCCCCCACAAACGCCGGCGCTTGGCAGACACCGTCGCGGCACTCTTCTGTGCGCGGGCACTCGGCGTTGTCGTTGCAGGGGTCGAGCGCGGGCCCGCCGGTCCCGCCGGGGCAGCCGCCCAGCGCGGCCAGCCCGCACAGGGCGAACAGGCACACCACCACCGCACGTTCCCGACCCCACATGGAGACGATGCTAGCCCATGCCCAGGTGGGTTCGCGGCCCCCGGTCACCCACACTGTGGGCCCGGTTTCACAAAGGGCCTTTTCGCACTATCGCTGGGGCGTGGCGCCCCTGCGCGGTCGTGGCCAAGTGGCCACCAACGCGTCGCCCGCCGGGCACGGCGCTTGCCTATCTCGATCGCACAGGTGGAGGACGCATCATGACCAACGTGAACCCAACTTTTCTGGTGGCCGTCGACGGGTCCGACCCGAGCCGTCGCGCGGTGGAGTACGCCGCCCGCCTTGCCGGACACATGAGCCCGAAGGGGCGGCTGGAGATCGTCACCGTTCTCGACCTCAGCCGGCTTGATGTCTACGACGGCTTCTACCTCACCGACGAGCAGCTCGAGAAGGTCCGCCACAAAGTCCAAGCCCAGGCCTTGGCCCAAGCCGAGGCCGCGGCCAAAGCCGTGGCCGCCGATCTCGAGATCTCCACCGAGCTGTTGGAAGGCAAGACCGACGCCGCCATTCTCGGCGCGGTCCACGGCCATGTCAGCGCGGTGGTGGTCGGCAAGTCGGGCAAAGACGGCGTCGAGCGGTTGCTGTTTGGCAGCATTCCCCGGCGCCTGCTCGAACAGGCCAATGTTCCTGTCATCGTGGTGCCCTGACCCTTACCGAGGAGGATTCCCATGTCTCGCAAATGGCTTGTTCCCCATGATTTGTCCGCCCACGCCGACGCTGCGTTGGCCCATGCCTATGCCGAGTTGACCCTGCGGGGCGGCGGCACCCTCATCGTGATGCACGCGCTTCCCGATGTGTACATCCCCACCAGCTTCGCGTGGCCGGTGGCGGGTGTTCCCAATGAAGCTGCATTGTACCGCCAGTGGGAAGAGGACGCGCTCAAAGACCTGCAAGCCCACATCGCCAACACCCCCGCGCCCGAGGGGGTCGAGCTCGACGTCCGCGTGCAACGGGGGGCCCCCGCGCCGGTGATTCTCGACACCGCCGGCGCCGATGGCGTCGAGCGCATCGTGATGGGTACCCACGGCCGCACCGGCTTTTCCCGGTTGGCGCTGGGCTCCATCGCCGAGCGGGTGGTGCGGGGGGCGGACGTGCCCGTCACCACCGTGAAGGGGCCTGAATGAGCTTGGGCCCCATTCTCGTCGCCGTCGACGGCGCGAGCGAAGAGGGGCGGGCGGCGGCGCGGACCGCGTGTGCGCACGGGGCCGCCTGGGCCCAGGTGTTCGGTTGTCCGCTGCACCTGTACGCGGCGGTGCGGGGCCTGGGCGCGGCCCGGGGCACGGTGCGCGAAGCCCTCGACCGGCTCCACCGCGAACGCCAACACGAACACCGCGCCCTCGTCGAGCGGCTGGCCCGCACCATCGGCGGGCGGGGGGTGCAGGTCACCCACGAGATCGACGCGGGGGTGCGCGACCCGAGCACCGCCATCGTCAGCACCGCGGACGAACGCGGGGCGACGATGATCGTGGCCGCCACCGCTCATGACCCATCGGGGTTCAAGCTCGGGAGCGTCACCCGGCGCATCCTCGACCTGGCCACGGTGCCGGTGTTGCTCGCCCGCCCCGGGGACGGGGACGTGGACGCCTCGGCGTCGCTGTTGTCTCACCTGCCCGGCGAAATCGTGCTCCCGGTGAGCTTCGAGCCGGGCGAACGGCCCCGTTGGGGCCAGGGGGCCGTGGCCGCGGTGCGGGCCATCGCCACCCGCATGAGCATTGGCGTACACCTGGTGCACGTGGAGCCCGCGTTTGTGTCTTGGGCGCCCACCGACAAGGTCATGCTCGCCGAGATGCTCGAGGAGCGCCGCCAAGCCCTGCACGCGAGTCTCGACGAGCTTTGCCAGCAGTTCGACCAGGCCGGGGTCAGCGCGCGCTTCACCGTGCGGTACCAGGATGGCTCGGTGCCCAAGACGCTCGTGGCCGAGCTCGGCGACGCCGCCCGGCCGTTGTTGGTGGTCAACCACCGGCGGCGCCACGGGCTGGGGCGGGTGCTGGATCGTTCGGTGGCGGCCCAGACCGCTCGCCGGGCCGCGTTCCCGGTGATGGTGGTCCCCGAGGACGCCACCGCTTGGTTGGGGGCCTGACCCCGGCCGGTCACGCGCTCGCGTCGGCCGGGGGTTGGCTCTCTTTTTCTTTCTGTTTGCTCATGCGGTACCGCAGAGCGTACCGCGAGATGCCGAGCAGGCGCGCGGCTTGGCTTTGGTTGCCCCCGGTGCGCTCCAGGGCTTGTTCGAGCAGCCCATGTTCGACCGCTTCGAGGTCCACGCCGTCCTCGGGGAGCACGAACGGGCAGCCCTTGCCCCGGACCGCGGCCTGGGTGGCGAGCACCACCTCTGCGGGGAGGTGCTCGACGTCGATGACCTTGGCGTCGGCGTGCAGAATCACCGCGCGTTCGACGACGTTGCGCAGCTCCCGGACGTTGCCCGGCCAGCGGTACCGCTGCATACACTCCAGGGCCTCGCCCGAGATGCCCTCAAACTCGCGGCCCACTTCGCCGTTGAGCTTGGTGAGCATGGTGTCGACGATGAGCGGAATGTCCTCCACCCGGTTGCGCAACGGGGGGATGGCGATGGGGATGACGTGCAGCCGGTAGAACAGGTCTTCGCGGAACCGGCCGGCCTCCACCTCCTGCCGCAGGTCGCGGTTGGTGGCGGCGATGACGTTGGCGTGGATGGGCAGGTCCTTGACCCCTCCGACCCGCTTGAACCGGCGGTTCTCCAGGGCGCGCAGGAGCTTGGCCTGCATCTCCAGTGGCATTTCGCCGATCTCGTCGAGGAACACCACGCCGTCGTGGGCCACCTCGAACAAGCCCGGCTTGGTCGCCTTGGCGTCGGTGAAGCTGCCCTTTTCGTGGCCGAACAGCGCCGACTCGATCAGCTGCTCGGGCAAGGACGCGCAGTCGATCTCCATAAACGGCTTGTCCCGCCGCGGGCCTTTGCGGTGGATGGCCTGGGCCACCAGGTCTTTGCCGGTGCCGGACTCGCCGGTGATCAGCACCGTGGGGGCGTCGACGCTCTCAAGGCGCTTGAGCATGTCGAACACCTTCTGCATCGACGGCGCCTTGCCCACGATCCGGTCATACTGGGCGGTGCGCTCGTTGCGGAGGTAGTGCACCTCGTCGCGCAGCCGGCGCTTCTCGAGGGCTTGGGCCACCTGCAGCGTGATTTCGCGAAGGTCGAAGGGCTTGGCCAGATACCCGGACGCGCCGAGCCGGGTGGCCTCGATGGCGGACTCAATGCCGCCGTGGGCGGTGATGACGACGGTGGGCACATCGAGCCCGCGGGCCCGCACCTCGCGCAGGACCTCGAGCCCACCCTTTTTGGGCATCTTCAGGTCGAGGATGAGCGCGTCGGGGGCGAAGGTGCCGATGACCTCGAGACACTTCTCGCCGTCTTCAGCAACCTCGACGTCGTAGCCGTGCTTTTCCAAGTGCTCGCGAAGCGACCAACGGATGAGCTCTTCGTCGTCACAAACCAAAACCCGGGCCATGGTGCGCCTCCTGTCCAGACCTTACGCACCCACCCGGCGATGTCACCCCAGAAGCGGTGTTTTCTCGGGTGACTGGGCGTTCACTTTGAGGTCCAGGTCGAACCGGGTCCCGGTCTCGTCGCTTCGCCCCAGCGACAGGCGACCCCCCATGGTCTCGAGGAACCGGGCGCTCACCGCCAGCCCCAGCCCCGTGCCCCGGGTCTTGGTGGTGAAAAAGGGCTGGAAGATGCGCTGCTGCAGCTCAAGGGGAATGCCGCCCGCGTCGTCTTCGACCTCGATGTGCCCGTCGGCGAGGCGCACCTCCACCCGCCGGGCGCCGGCCTGCAGGGCGTTCTGCACGAGGTTGGTGAGGACCTGGGCCAAGAGCCCGTCGTCGGCGTAGGCCTGGCCATCCCCGGACACGACCAACGTCTGGTCGTCCTCGAGCTGGGCCTCGGCCTCCAGCCGTGCACAGACATTGCTCAACACCACCGGGCCGGGGCGCGCGGTCACCGGCCGCGCGAAGCTGAGCAGGTCGCCGACCTGGGTGCCCAGGCGGTAGACCTGCTCTTGGACCTTGCCGAGGATCGCCCGCCGGCGGTCGCCCTCGTCGAGCCCGTCGGCGATGACCTGGATGGTGCTTGAAATCCCCGCCAGGGGGTTGCGGATTTCGTGGGCGATGGCCGCGGCCATCTCGCCGAGCTGCGCGAGGTTTTGGCTTTGGCGCATCTTGGTTTCGGCCTCCACCACGTCGGTGAGGTCCTCGATGTGCACCAGCACGTCGGCCGAGGCGTGCTCCACCGGCACCACCGTGACCCGCAGCGACCGGGTCAATGCCCCTGGAAGGGTCACCAGCGGCAACACCTGGGTCTGCCCGGTGACGCGGGCGTCCCCGAGCAGCCGGGGCAGGGTGGTGGCCTTGACGAACCCCTCGGAGAGCGCCTCCTCCGCGACCATCCCGGTGGGGTCTTTGTGGCTGAGCAAGTACGGCTTGGGCCCCGCCGAGGCGAGCACGCGGTTGTCGGCATCGAGGAGCATCACGCACACCGGCAGCGTCGAGATGATCACATCCCGGAACCGTTCGATCGCCGCGCGCTGACGCTCCTCCATGTACGTGCCGAGCATGATCGCGAGCTCGACGTCGAGGATCTTGTGCAGCGCGTCCAAGGTCGCGCCGTGGTCGGCCACCGCCACCCGCTGGCGCACCGACGCGCTGAGCGCGCGCCGCAGCACGTTCATGGCGGTGAACATGTACTGGTTGGCCAGCCCCACCCGCACGTGGGTGCGACCGATGCGCAGCCGGTGGTCGTGGTAGGCGGCGTCGTACGGGCCGGTGAACAGCTCGTGCAGCCAGGTGTGCATCGACCGCTCCAGCCGCGCCCGCTGCTGCTCGTCGCGCAACACCGCGGCCGCCCCCGGGTTGTCGTCGATGGCGTCGTAGAACTCGCGGGTCGCGGCGGCAAAATCGCCCTCCACCGCCGCCCGGGCCGCGGTGAGATGTCGCGCGTCCTCGTCACCGAACGCGACGTAGGCCAGCAGCTCGTCCATGGGGTGGGTCACAACACTCTCCTGGGCCATCTCACACACGGGATGGGCCGCCCCGCGCGCCCACGCCCGACGACCACGGTCCGGCAGCGCGCGCGGATTTGGCACACCAAGTGCTTCATACCGCGTAAACTGCCCCTTCAGGAGACGGTGATGAAGAAGATTCTTGTGGCCCATGACCTCACGAAGTTTGGTGACGCCGCGGCCGACGAAGCGGTCGACTTGGCGAGTTCGCTCGACGCCAGTCTGATCCTGTTTCACGTCGAGCCGCCGATGAACGTGCCCCCCGGCCAACAAAACGGGGAGCACACCTTCCAGACCTTGCAGAAGCTGCAGGCCGAGCTCGAGAAGGTCGCGGCCCGTCTGCGGGCCAAAGCGCCCCACCTGCAAATCAGCTGCGAAGCCACCATGGGCGAGCCCGCCCCGAGCATCATCGAGGAGGCCAAGCGCGCGGAGGTCGACTTCATCGTCACCGGCACGCACGCCAAGAAAGGTCTGACCCGGGTGGTGCTCGGCTCGGTGGCCGAGGACGTGATCCGCAACGCCCCGGTCCCGGTGCTGGTGACCCGGCCGCGCGGCGGGGCCTCGTGAGCGGCGGGTCGTCGACGCCGCAGCGCGCGGGGGACGTGATGACCCCGGCCCCGATGTGTGCCGAGGAGCAGATGACGCCGGGGGAAGCCTACGTGCTGCTCGGCTTGGCCCAGGTCCGCCACCTCCCGGTGATGCGGGGCAAGAAGCTCGTGGGCATGATCAGCGAAAAGGACCTGTACGCTGATCTCGCCGACGGCGCGCCCGGCGCCGCCCTGATCAAAAAGGGGGACAGCTGCAAGCTCGAGGGGTTGATGAGCACCGACGTGGTGTCCATTCCCTCGGACGCGTCCTTGGCCGAGGTGGTGGATATTTTTCTCGAGCACCGCTTTGGCGCATTGCCCGTCGTCGACGGGGAGGAGCTGGTGGGCATGCTGAGCATCATCGATGTGCTCGCGGCGGTCCGGCCTTTGCTCGAGTAGCCCCGGCGGGGGCCGTCCCACGCCACACAAAAAGCCCCGCCGGTTGGCGGGGCTTTTGGCATCGGCGCCGACGACGGCGCGTCAGCGATCAGGCGGGCAAGCGGCTCTTGCTCGCGGTGGTTTGTTGTTGGCGGGCCAGGCGCACCGCGGCCAGGGTGTCGTGCAGCTCCCCGTCGGCGACGGGGTCGAGCAGATCGCGGGCCAGCCGGTACAGGCCGCTCTCCTCAAATGCGAAGTGGTGCTCCATCTGCCGCACGAACCGGCCGACCACGGTCGCGTCCTGGGGTTGGGCGCGGCCCTTGTCCTCTTCCCACCGGGCCACGATGGCGGTGACCTCTTCGGTGCTCTTGTCCAGCCGATCGTGCCAGCGCACACCGTTGACCACGTGCTCCGCGACGTCGACCTTGTGGTGGGTGGCGTGACGCATCACCGCGGGGTGAAAGAACACCTCCTCGTCGTTCTCGTGCCACAAGAACTCTGAGCGCAACATGTGGCGGAGCCGGGGCGCGGCCGCGGCCCGGTCCTTGTTGGACCCTTGCAGGGCGTCGTCGAGCTCGCGCAGGACCTGGCGCAGAAGCTCGTGGTCCTGCACCAGCAAATCAATGCCACTGGGGGCGGGGTTGGGGCGGGGGTCGTCAGGCATGGGCCACCTTGCCTTGTCGGGTGTCGGCCGCGGCGTAGGGGAGCCAACGGCCTTCTTCAAAGTCGTAGAGTTTGCACGCCGCGGTGGTGCGCACGTAGTCGAGCGGGGACAGCGGCACCTCGCGCACGTCGGGGAACGCCGCGCGGATGGCGTCGGCGGCCCGGGGCAGGTGGTAGTACGGGATGCGCATGTCCACGTGGTGGGGGATGTGCACAAAGATGTTGTGCCAGAAGAAGTTGAGCACCGGGCCCACGTGCCACACCGTGGTTCCGTCCATTTGGCCCTTGTAGGGGTTCCAGTCTCGACGAGGCCACCAGCGAATCGTGGGGTGGATGTGGTGCACGTAGACGGTCCACCCGATCATGTGGGTGAAGACCATGAAGGGCAGGACGAACACCTTCGCGAACATCCACAGCGGGCCCCACCACGTGGCGTAGGTGAGCCAGCCGAGGGTCATGGTCACCGCCGCCACCACCGCCAGGAACGCGTACACATAGAGGCGGTCCTTCTTCACAATGCTCTTGAGGCGGTCGGGCGATTCCCAACGCAGAATGCGGTTGAACCAGATCTCGCGGCCGTAGTACAGCCCCGCCCCCACCAGGGACCACTCCAGCCGGGTGCGGAGGCGCTTGAGCGGGCCCATCGCGCGGTAGTCCTCGACGGTGAGCGGGTGCCACACAAAGTCGAACTGTTGGCGCACGGTGTGGCCGTGGTGGATGCGGTTGTGCCCGTAAGCCCACGGGGTGTACGCGTGCAGGGACGGGAGCATGGCCCAAATGCCGACCCGGCGGTTTAGCTTTTCACTTTTGAACAGCGCGCCGTGGGCCGCGTCGTGTCCGAGCACGAACAACCCACACACGATGAAACCCGCGAGGATGATGAGACCGGTCAGTTGCCACCACACGTCGGTGAGCGCGATGGCGGCCACGACCATGCCCCACAGGGCCACGTCCCGGCCGAACACGAGCAGGCCGCGGGCGGTGGGGTTTTCGTAACACTCTTTGGGGATCACCGCGTGCACCGGCGCGAGGTTGCGCGGCCGGTCGGGGACCGGGGTGGGGGCGGGACTTTGCGGCGGCAGTTGTTGGGCAACGTTACTGGACACGATCAAACCTTGGGTTCAGTTCAAAGCGGAGGCTCCGCGTAGATTTCGACCGCCCGGGCGTGGCCGCGCTGCTTGTCCGCGCGGCGCCGGAGCATTTCTTCGCCCATCGTCTCCAGGGTCGCGGCGTCGAGCAGCAACCGGGCGTGGGGAAAAATCTCCTCCTCTTCCAGGCGCAGGTGGGGCACCAGCAACCCGTCCAGCCGGGTCGCCATGTGCTCGATGACGCCGGGCTCGATGGGGGCGATGCCCTGGGTGAGGGCGCGCAGCACCGGCAGGGCCTGGTCGAGCTCCTCTTCGATGCTCTCGTGCATGCCGCGGCAGGTCCGGATCATGCGCGTCAGCCGCTCGGGTCCTTTGACCCGCCCGAGCCGGGGCAGCAAGCTCACCTCCTCGTCGAGGTCATGGCGGGGCACGTCGTGGGCCAGGACCGCGTACAGGCGGATCGCTTCGGCTTGGCGGCGGGCCCCGTCGTCGATGCGGGCCAGGGTGTGCAGGTCCTTGAGCGTGCGCCGCAGCTCTCCATGAAAGCGCAGCAACATGCGCAACGGGTCTTTGTCCTCGGCCACGGCGATGGGTTGGTGCGACATGGGTCCCCCCGGTTGGTTCAGATGCGGCCTCGGGCCGCCTGCAGCACGTCGGTGTACGAGATGATGCCCACGAGGTCGCCGTCGGCTTCGTCGACCACCGGGAGCGCGCCCACCTTGTGTTCGAGCAGGAGGTCGATCACATCGTCCACGTCGGCGTCCGCGGTGGTGTTCACCACCCCGCCGCTCATCGTGTCCCCCACCGCCTGCGCGAGCGCGGGGGTGGCGTCGGTGTCCTGCAGCAACATGGGGAACGCGAGGTGGCGCAGGTCGCGGTCCGAGACCATGCCCACCAAGCGGTTGCCCTCGACCACGGGCACGTGGCGGATGTCCTCGTTCATCATGATCTCGAGGGCCTCGCGCACCCGGGTCTGGGGCTGCACGGTGATGGGCTTTTGGGTCATGATGTCGCGGGCCAGCATGGGTCCTCCCGAACGGGGGTGTGCACCCGGAAAAGCAACTTCCAGGCCCACCCGGGGCCGCATGGGCATGCGGTCTAAGCGAGGTCTTGGCCGGTCGAGGTGGGCTTGGGGGCCCAACGCTGGGGGATTTCGCCCAGCTGCCCGCGGGCCAAGCAGAAGTGCTACACCACCCGAACACTCACACCCATGATGCCCACGGAGGGGAGAACCATGCGCATCCAACCCACGACGACCGCGGCGCTCGCCGCGGCCGCGCTTTTTGTTTTGGCCTGTGGCCCCACCGACGACCCCGGGATCGACACCGAGCGCGCCGAGAAAATCAACGCGCTGGTCGCGGACGCCGGCCGGCTGCCGTTTGCCGATCCCGCCACCGATCTCGGCGAGCCCTCGGCCCCCTACGACACCGGCGACTACCAATGCGTGACCCGCGAGGCGACCACCACCAAGGCCTACGACGAGGTCGTGGCCTACGCGGCCAACTCCACCGCCCTGTGGCCGGGGGCGATCGTGCGCGGGGACTCGGTCTACACCGGCACCTTCATCCCCCTCATCCACCCGCGGACCCCGCTGACCATCTCGGTGTCCCTGGAGAACCTCAACGGCGCCCCGTCGGCAACCATGGAGAGCCCCTCGCTGTCCAACTACCGCGACACCTTGAACGGCATTTTGTCGTCAGAGGTCGATGGCTCCACCGCGGCCAACATCTACTCCGAGATCGAGCTGGTGCACTCCGAGGAGCAGATGGCCATCGCCCTCGGCGCGGGGCTTTCGTGGCCGGGCAAAATCGCTGAGATCTCCGCGAGCTTCAATTTCTCGGACACCACCGTGAAGAGCCGCCAGATCGTCCGCTTCACCCAGGCCTACTACACCGTCGACATCGACCAGCCCGCGTCGGCGGCGGATTTCTTCGCCGAGGACGTCACCGTCGACGATCTCGCGGGCGACATCGCGGCCGACAACCCCCCGGTCTACGTCTCGTCGGTGACCTACGGCCGGATGGTGATCTTCACCATGGAGAGCGACTACTCCGCCGAGGAAATGCGCTCCGCGTTGGAGTTTGCCTACCGCGGGGGCGTGCCCGTGAGCGGGGAAGTCTCGCTCACCTACCAAGAGATGCTCGAGAACACGAACATCACCGCCTACATCCTCGGCGGCTCGGGCAACGACGCGGCCCAAGCGATCAACGGGTTCGACAACCTCATGGCCTTCATCGCCCAAGGCGGCGACTACTCCAAAGACAGCCCCGGGGCCGCCATCGCCTACAAGCTCGCCTACCTCGACGACAACGCCCCCGCGCGACTGTCCTTCACCAGCGAATACGAACAAGAGGAGTGTGAGCGGGTGAGCCAACAGGTGCGCGTGGTGCTCAACAACATCCGGGTGGACAACGCGGGGGGCGATGCCGGCGGGGCCCTGGACGTGTACGGCACCGTCGCGGTCACCGGCACCGAGACGGTCACGTTGATGGACAAGCCCTCGGGCGAAGACGTCTCCATCCCCACCGGCCAGTCCTGGCCGATGATGGGCACCATCGCCGAGGCCATCGTTGACGTTCGCCCCCAGGGGGGCGAGGTCATCTCGTTCGACGTCAACCTCGTCGACAATGACGGCACGTTCAATCCCGACGACACCATCTGCGATATGGTGCATACCGCGCCGTTCGAAAGTGGTTGGCGGCGGGACGTGACCGTGCTCTGCACCGGGGCGGGCGCCGAGGTCTCGGTGAACTTCTCCCTCAGCCCGATTTGAACCACCACCGGTGGTGGCTGCTCACCAGAACATCACCATGTAGTGGCGCGGGCCGATGAAGAACGTCGCGTGGGCGTGGTCAATGAGGCCCGCCCCCGCGGCGGCGATGAGCAGCATCCAAGCACCGGCCACCGCGGTGGTGTAGGGCTGGGCGCGGCGCAGCCAGGACCCGAGGCGGGGCAGGACCCCCACCGAGACCAGCGAGACCCCGACGAGCATGGGCGAGGTCAACACCACCAGGGTGACCATCAACAGCGCGCCCCAGGCCGGGGACCCGGTGAGGGCGGCCAGCCCCAATGCCCATGCAGTCACCATACAGGGCAAAAACCCCATGAACATGCCCAGCACCGCGGGGTGTTGGCCCTGCGCGGCCTGGAGCAGGGCGCGGCCCAGGTCGAGGGCCTGTCGCTTGAGCTTGGCCCACCCCGTGACCGCGCCCCGCCCGAGCTGGATCAAGCCGGGGTCCGGCGCCACCGGCATCGGCCGGGCGGGGAGCAAGCGGCGCAGGCCAGACCCGAGCAAGAACACGCCCAGAAGCCCGGCGATGAACGCCCCCGAGGTGGTGAACACCGCGGTGGCGGCCTTGCCCAATGTGCCTGCAAGTGCGCCCCAGCCGGCGTAGATCAAGGCCCGGCCGGCCTGGTAGCTCAAGGTCCGGCCCACCGCCGACATTGGCCGGCGGCCGCCCCGGGCCCCGGGCACGTCGAGGGCGGTGATGAGCGGCCCGCACATGCCCACGCAGTGGGCGCTGATCCAGAACACCCCGATGCCGAGGAGCTGGACAAAGGGCGCGGGCAGGACCTCGGTCACGGCCGGTCCGTGGCCCCGGCGGCGTCGGTCGCCGAGGCCCCGGGCGCCGCCGACGCCGCCGGGGGCGGGAGCGGGTCGGCGCCGAGGGAAAACGCCACCGCGTAGAACACGATTTGGCCGCCAACGATGAACAGCAACGCCACGGTGAACATCGCCCAGGGCGAGATGGGGGCGCGCTTCTCTGCGAGGGGGTCGATGGCTTCGCTCATGGTCCGAGCACCTCGATGGTGAGCTGGCGACCCGAGCCGGCGGCGACGTCGGTGACGTCGATGCAGGCCTGGACCGCGCCGCGTTTGTACCCGGTGCGTGGGGTCTCGATCACCGCGGGCACGTGGTGGGAGGCGAGGGGTTTCAGGGTGACTTTGCGCTGGGGCATGGTGATGCGCACGCCCGGGGTCCCGTCGCAGGGGTCGAGCAGGAACGTCACGTCCTCGCTGTGTTTGTTGATCACGTGCACCATGATCTGGTTGCGCAATGTGTCTTGATCGATGACGTAGGGCGCGCCGGTCACCCGGAGCACATTGGCCTCGAAGGAGGTCTTGTGGCTGAACACGTAGGTCGCCACCGAGAGGCCGAGCACGCCCAAGAACATGTAGGCGAACACCCGCGGACGCCAGAACTGACGCGTCTCGCCTTCGAGGCCGCGGTAGGTGTCGTAACGCACCAGGCCCGGCTCCCGGCCGATCTTGAGCATCACCTCGTCGCAGGCATCGATGCAGTTCGCGCAGCCGATGCACTCCATCTGCAAACCGTTGCGGATGTCGATGCCGGTGGGGCACACCGTCACGCACCGTCGACAGTCGATGCAGTCGCCCGCGTTGGGGTCAGACTTCTTGCCCCGGGGCTCGCCGCGCTGGGTGTCGTAGCCGATGATCCAGGTGTCCTTGTCCCCCAGCGACGACTGCAGGCGGCCGTAGGGACAAATGATGAGGCAGAGCTGCTCGCGGAACCAAAAGAAGTTGAAGTAGATGATGCCGGTGATGACCGTGACCCACAAAAACGGGGTGAGATTTTCGCCGGGGGCTTGGCGCACCATCTCGAAGACCCGCGGGAGGCTCACGAAGTAGGACAGGAAGATGTGGGCGATGACGAGCGACAGCACAATGTAAATGCCGTGCTTGAGGACGCGCTTGCGAACCTTCTCCGCGGTCCAGGGACCCTTGGCGAGCTTGATGCGGGCCTCGCGGGGGCCGTCGATCCAGCGTTCGACGCGACGGTAAAAGCCCTCCAAGAACACGGTGTGGGGGCAGGCCCAGCCGCACCAGATGCGGCCCCACAAGGCCGAGACAAGAAACAGGGAAAAGCCGATGCCGGTGAGCACGAAGAACGCGAGGTAGAAGTCCTGCGCGTTGTACACGAGCCCGAAGAACGAAAACTCACGCGCGGGAATGTCGACGAGCACCGCGGGGCGGCCCCCCACCTTCACCCAGGGCAACACCACATAAATCGCCACCAGCACAAAGTGCACGAACGGCTTGACCCGGTTGAAACGCCCTTTGACGTCGGCGGGATGAACGTGGTTGCGCGAGCCGTCGTCGTTGATGACGGCGAGCTTGCTCAGGGTGGGGGCAGGAGGCTTGGCCACGGCGTGTTCCTAGTTCTGGGCGGTGGTGGGCGCGGGGGTGCCCTGCGCGTCCACGCCCTGGGGGGCTTTGCCCGAGAGGTTCTGCCCCTTGAGGGTGAGCACGTAGGCGGTCACCTCCGCGCTCGAGGTCATGCCCAGTTGGTCTTTCCAGGCGGGCATGCCTTTGACCACGACCCCCTCGGCCACGGTCTTGAACACCTGGGTCGGCTTTTCCCCGTGGATCCAATAGGGGTCGGTGAGGTTGGGCCCGATGAGTCCGCTGCCATCGGCTTTGTGACAAGCCGCGCAGTTGGCCTCGAAGGTGGCTTTGCCGCGCTCCATCGCGCCGCTGTCCTGGGCCAGCGCGACGAGGTTGGCGTCGTTGCTCCAGGGGGCTTTGCCCGCCTTCTCGAGCTCTTCGGCGCGCTGCTCCGCCGCGGCTTGGGCTTGAGCCATCTCTTCTGCCAATGCTTCTGCAGAGGACATGCCCGCCCCGGTGGTTTGGTAAAAGCCCCAGTACACCACCGCGAAGGCGATGGCGCCCCAGAAGGTCGTCAGCCACCAGGCGGGGAGCATGTTGTCGAGCTCGCGAATCCCGTCGTATTCGTGGCCGGTGTCGTCGTCGACAACGTTGACTTTGGCTTTGGGTTCCGCGCTCACAGCGAACCTCCTTGTGCAGATTCAGATTCCAGGTCTTCGAGGGGCAGGTGGCGGGTGTCCGACTCCAGCGTCTTGCCCTTGACCAGGACGTAGACGATGACCGCGCTGAACACCAACATGAACCAAATCATGCCCAGCACCGACCAGTCGGTGATGCTCGCGGCGTCGATCAACGATTGGAACATGCGTCACCGTCCTTTCCACAGTTGTCGCCGGTCATGGCCAGCGCGCCGTCACCGGTCTGCGTGGGGGTCACCTGCGCGGCCTTGTTGTCCGCGGTCTCCATCGGCGGGTGTTTGCCCAACCGCTGGAGGTAGGCGATGAGCGCCACGAGCTCGGAGTTCGGGTTGACCTCGACGCCACCGTTTTGTTTGAGGTCGTCGGCGATGGCCTGGGCCATGGCTTTGGCGTCCTCCGCGCCGCGCGAGACCTGCTCGGCGGTGTAGGGCACCCCGAGGGTCTTCATCGCCTTCATCTTCAGCACCGTGTCCTCGAAGTCGACTTCGCTGTCTTCCATCCAGGCATAGGTGGGCATGTTGGAGCCGGGTGACGTCGAGCGCGGGTCCTTCATGTGGTTGTAGTGCCAGAGGTTCGGGTACTTCCCGCCGATGCGGTGCAAGTCCGGGCCGGTGCGTTTGCTGCCCCACTGGAACGGGTGGTCGTAGATGAACTCACCCGCCTCAGACACCGGCCCGTAGCGCACGACCTCGGAGCGGAACGGCCGAATCATCTGGCTGTGGCAGACGTAGCAGCCTTCCCGCACATAAATGTCCCGGCCGTGCAGCTCGAGGGGCTTGTAGGGGGTGGCGATCGCGCCGGTCATGGGCACGGCCTTGTCCACCATCAGCGTCGGCACCAACTCGACGATGCCGCCGATGAGGATGCCGATGACCACCAGCACGGTGAAGATGAGCGGACGCCCTTCGAGCACCGCGTGGAGGGGGAAGCGGCTGTGGCTGTCGTCGCCCCGGGCCCACGTCGCCCAGATGAACACCGTGAGGGCACCACCCACCGCGAGCAAGGCCACCGCGAGCTCGATCTCGGCCGCGAGGTAGAGCACCGCCACCGCCACCGCGGCGAGGGCGAGGGCGATCGAGCGGTCGGCGAGAATCCGGCCCCACGGCACCACTGCCTGCGGCACCACGTCGAGCACCTTGACCCGGGCGGTGACTTTTTGGCTGCCCCGGATGGTCATGGTGATGTTCCAAATCATCATCAGGAAGCCCACGAAGTACATCGAACCACCGACGAGGCGCATGATGTACATGGGCCGAATCGCGATCAGGGTCTCGACGAAGTTCGGGTAGAGGAGCGCGCCTTCCGCGGTCTCGGCGCGCCACATCAAGCCTTGGGTGATGCCGCTGATCCACATGGAGATGGCGTAGAACAGGATGCCGAAGGTGCCGATCCAGAAGTGGTAGTCGGCGGCGGACTTGCTGTGGAGCGGTTTGCCCCAGAGCCGCGGCACCAGCCAATAGAACATGCCCGCGGCCATGAACCCGTTCCAGCCGAGGGCCCCGCTGTGCACGTGGCCGATGATCCAGTCGGTGTAGTGGCCGAGGGCGGACACGCTCTTGATCGAGAGCAGCGGGCCTTCAAAGGTGGCCATGCCGTAGAAGGTCACGCCCGCGATGAGGAACTTGATCACCGGGTCTGTCCGCAATTTGTGCCAAGCACCGCGCAGGGTGAGGAGGCCATTGAGCATGCCCCCCCACGACGGGGCCCAGAGCATCACCGAGAAGATCATGCCCATGGATTGGGCCCAATCGGGGAGCGCGGTGAACAGCAAGTGGTGCGGGCCGGCCCAGATGTAGATGAACACCAAGCCCCAGAAGTGCACGATGGAGAGGCGGTAGGAGTAGACCGGGCGCTCGGCGGCCTTGGGCAAGAAGTAGTACATGATGCCGAGCACGGGGGTGGTGAGGAAGAACGCCACCGCGTTGTGGCCGTACCACCATTGGACGAGCGCGTCCTGGACCCCGGCGTAGGCGCTGTAGGACTTCACCCCGGTGAAGACGGGGAGGGCGAGGTTGTTCACGATGTAGAGCACGGCCACGGTGACGATGGTGGCGATGTAGAACCAGATCGCGACGTAGAGTTGTTTCTCGCGGCGTTTGGCCAGGGTCCAGAAGAAGTTGGCCGCGAAGATGACCCACACCACGACCACGAGCAGGTCGATGGGCCATTCAAGTTCGGCGTACTCCTTGGACTGGGTGATGCCCAGCGGCAATGTCAATGCAGCACACACGATGATGAGCTGCCAGCCCCAGAAGTGGAGCTTGGACAGGGCGTCGCTGGCCATGCGCGTCTTGAGCAGGCGCTGGGTGGAGTAGTAGATGCCGGCGAAAATCATGTTGCCCACGAACGCGAAGATCACCGCGTTGGTGTGCAGCGGGCGTAGGCGGCCAAAGGTGAGCCAAGGCAGGCCGAAGTTGAGCTCGTGAAAGGCGAGCTGGGCCGCGATGGTGATGCCGACAAGCAGGCCCACCGCGCCCCACACCACGGAGGCGAGCAGGAAGTGGCGAACGCTGTTGTCGTCGTATTCGATCTCGATGGTTCGAGGCTCAGACATGTGCAGACTCGTTTTCTGGATGGGAAGGATTCGAGGGAGCCGAGGCGGCGGAGAGCGTCTCGTTGGACCACAGCGGAGAGAGGGCCATGCGGTCGACGTGGTCCGTGACCTTGCCGCGCATCAACACCGCGAACAGGAGCACCCCGAGCACGCTCAGCACGCCGCTGACGAACAGGGTGAGCAACAGGGCATTCATGGGGCGAACCTTTCTGCAGGGTGTGACCCGCTGGTTTTCAAGATTGGGGCCAAGCCGCGTGCGTCGGGCGCGGCGCGCCGGAAAAGCGCGACCGTGAGCAGCACAAACACCACCGAGCTCACCGGCATCAACACCGCGCACAGCAGCGGCGTGATCAACCCGGCCAACGACAGGGCCAAAACGCACACGTTGTAGAACCCGGCGAGGGCGAAAACACCCGCCCGCGCGCGGTGCACGCGTTCGGCGGTGGTCAGGACCTGGGCGATGGGCACCATGCCTTTCCGCATCGACACAAAATCCGCGCGCGCCGGCAGTTGCGTGCGATCAGTGTGCGGCACCCCCGCGCATCCTGCCGCGGTGAGCGCGGCAATGTCGTTGAGCCCGTCGCCGATCATCATCGTGCCCGCGGCCCCGAGCTGTTCGATATGCGCGGCCTTGTCCTCGGGGCTCTGGCCGCCTCGTGCGTCTTCTGGGCCGAGGCCGAGGCCCGCCGCCACCGCGGCGGTGCGCGCGGGCTCGTCGCCGCTGAGCAGCACCACGCGATGCCCCATGGCGCGCAAATGCGCGACTTCATCCTGCGCGCCGGACGCGAGCCCTTCGGTGAACACAATGGACAGGCGCTTCACCCCATCCCGGAAAAAGCCGAGGTCAGATCCGTCGCGCACGAGCTCTGCGTGGACCGGTCCGGTGTCAGAATCGTGACGCAACCGGAGCCCGTGGCCCGCTTGTTCGGTGACCACGCAGTCGGGCCACAGGGGCACGTCACCGGGGGCGAACAACGCGAGCAGGGCCCGCGACTTGGGGTGGTTCGACCGGCTCACCATGTTGAACAGCACCGCGCGGTCCTCGTCGGGCAGCGCGCGCACCGCGTCGGGGTCTTTCACATCGGGCACGGTGACGGTGACGGTGCCGGTCTTGTCCAGCACCACGTTCACAATGTGACGGCACCGGGCAAACAGTGACATGTCGCGCACGAGCACGCCCTTTTTGCGCAGGGCGAGCACCCCGAGCTGGTCGGCCAGCGGCCCCGCGATGCCGAACGCACACGGGCAGGTCACCACCAGCACCGCCACCGCCACGTCGAGCCCGCGCCACCCGTCGACAAAGAACGTCCAGAGACCAAAGCCCAATCCGGCGAACGCGACCACCGCGACCACGTAGGCGGTGGCCCACCAGCCGGGCCCGGCCGCGCGCGCCGAACGGGGCGCAGGCTCGAGCAATTGGGCCAAGCGGGACTGCCCCGCGTGACCGCGCACCACCACCCGCACCGCGCGGTCGGCGCTCAACTGCGTGCCCGCGGGCACGTCATCGCCGGCCGCGACCTCGACGGGCACGCTCTCCCCGGTGAGCCAGGCCCGCGACACCGTGACCGGTCCGTCCACGAGCCGGCCGTCGACGGGGAGCATCTCGCCCGGCACCCACAAAAGCTCGTCCCCCGCGCGTAGGGCATCGGCCTTCACGAACGTGACCTGCCCGTCGCAGAGGCAGCGCACGTCGAGGGCGCCGAGGGGGGCGTCTTCGGACAGGGCCCGGCGGTTCTTTTCGATCATCCGGCCAGACAAGGCGCGGCCGAGCACCATCAGCGCAATGAATATGCACAGGGTGTCGAAGTAGGCCCGGTCCAGCCCGTGCTCGAGGTAGCTGGCCACGCTGCCGACGTAGGCCGCGACCATGCCGAACACGATGGGCACATCCAGGCTCGCCATCCGGTGCTTGAGCGCGACCCAGGCCGGGACCCAGAACAGCTTGGTGCCGATCACGGTCGAGACCGTGGCCAGGGCCCAGCTCGCGTGGCCGAACACGCGGTAGATCGTCGGGTGCTCGGCCGCGGACAGGCCGAAGTACGCGGACAGGGAAAAGGTCATCACGTTCATCGCGATGGCGACCAAGACCCCCGCGCGCACCAGCAGGGGGTCGGCCCCGGCGGGCTCGCCCGCGCTCTGTTGGCCCCGGACCCGGTAGCCCAGCGTCGTCAAATCCTTGACGAAGGTCGTCAGGTCCGCGCCGGTTTCGGCCCGGAGCCGAACGTTGCCGGTGGCGGGGTTGAGCGCGATGTCGAGCTTGCCGGGCACGCGGTCGTAGAGACCTTCGATGGCGAACACACACGCCGCGCAGCGGATGCCCTCGATGTGCAGCTGGGCATCGATGCCGTCCGCCGCGGGCACCAGGGCGCGCTCCACGTCCGCGGGCAGCGCGGCATCCTGGTCGCCGTCCGGCCGCGGGGCCCCGTCGGGGGAGAGGTCGTAGTACCGGGTCAGGCCGGCGTCGTGCAGCAGCCCGTAGGCGGCCTCACAGCCCCCGCAACAGAAGGTCGCGCCGAACGACCGCTCTCCGCAGTGTACACAATGAGACTGTACGTCTTTGGCCTTGCCCATGTCCCCCCCACTGCAAGAGGGGGACCAACCGTGGCCGCGCCGTCGGGGGGCGCCCTGAAGAGAAAAGGCCTGGGCGAAAACACCCAGGCCTTGGCCTCAATCCATGGACATGGGGCGAAATCGCCCGGTGTCCCGCATGCGCGACGGCGCGCTATTTCCGACGAGAGCGCGTGCCCCCCGAGGTCTTGCGGCTCGAGGTCTTCTTCTTGGCGGTGGGCTTCTTCTTGCTCGTCGCCCGCTTGCTCGTGGTCTTCTTGCTCGCGGTCTTCTTCTTGGCCGTGGGCTTCTTTTTGGCGGTGGCCTTTTTCTTGGCCGTGGCCTTCTTCTTCGCCGCGTCCGCCTTCTTCTTGGCCGCGGCCTTTTTCTTGGCCGCGTCCGCCTTCTTCTTGGCCGCGTCGGCCTTTTTCTTCTCCGCGGCTTTGCGCTTTTCTTCGGCCGCCTTGGCCTTGGCCTTCTTTTTCGCTTCCGCGGCTTTGCGCTTTTCTTCGGCCGCCTTGGCCTTGGCCTTGGCCTTGGCCTCCTCGGCTTTCTTCTTCTCGAGGGCTTTTTGGCGCTCGGCCTCGGCCTTCTTCTTGGCCGCCTCCGCCTTCACCTTCTCGCGCTCTTTTTGCACCCGGAGGCGTTCTTTTTCCTGCTCTTTTTTGAGCCGGGCCGCCTCCTTCTCGCGCTCTTCCTCTTCGCGGGCCGCGCGCTCGGCTTCGGCGATGGCTTTTTCGAGCAGGGCGGCGTTGCGGTCGGTCTTCACCGTCTTGGGCGACAGGGCCGGCCACAGGGCTTTGCCCTTGCGCTCGTCCTTGTCGTCCCGCCACATCACCACCGTGATCTTGCCCTGCATGACGTTGTCGTGGTTCTGGTTGTGGGACCACACGTCGATGCGGATGCGGGGCTCGCCGTTGACCTCTTCTTTTTCGACCACCACGCCTTTGCAGGTGAGGATGTCGCCCGGCCACACCAGCTTGCGGAAGCTCGCCTCGGTGCGCAGGATGCGGCCGTTCTCCACCCAACCCGTGACCGCCTCGAGGGCGAAGCCCAACGAGATGGCGCTGTGGGCGAAGACCCCGCCGTAGCCGGCGGTCTTGGCGAACTCGTCGTCGATGTGCAGGGGGCTGTAGTCCTGGGCCGCGCCGGCGTACTTCGCGATCTGCACGCGGGTCAACGGTGGCTTGGTCAACGGGGTGACCGCTTCGCCAATGTCAATGAAATCCCAGTATTGCTTGGCCATATATGCCTCTTCTCGAGGGTCCGGCGGCGCCGGCCCACATCAGCGCCGGGGGAATCCGCCCCGGATCGCGACCACCCGCTCCGCCTCGAACACAATGGCACTGCGCTTGCCGGTGCCCAGCACTTCGATTTCGGCGAAGCCCATGGGGTTGCCGCCCACCTGCTGTTCGAACAAGTTCTTGATGGTGGTGGAAACCGTGACCTCGTCCCCTACACACAGGGGCTCAAACATCGTCACCGTCTCTTTGGAGTGGAGCACCTGCTTGGGCTTGATTTCCAGCAGGTTGATGGCGGACTCGTAGTCCCCCAGGCTCCCGGCGGCGATGTTGGGCAGCAGCCGCCCGGTGAGGCCCGCGGCCTTCGCGGCCTTCTCGCTGACCACCAGCGGGTCCTCGATGCTCAAGGCTTCCACGAATCGGTCCAACTGCCCGTTTTCAATGACAATTTTCCGAACCGAGGTCGTTTTTCCGATATGTACTTTTTGTCGCATAGGATCTTCTCGGGGGTCGAGCTAAGTCCTTGAAATACAATGTGAAATTCTTCGCTGTCCCCAACCCCGAACCTGGGCATTCCGCCCTGAGCCGGGAAGACGTTGCGATCAAAACGGCAAAAAATCAAGAAAAACGCGGGCTAGGGCTTGCTTTTTGACGCTGGAAGGTTTTGGCCGGCCGAGGGAATAAAATCAGCGGCGGTCATCGTCCCGGCGGCGGGAACTGAACAGCGACAACAATGCAGATGCAGAGAGTTTGGGCACCCGGCCACCGGTCAAGAACCAGGTGAACGCGACGAAGAACAAGAAGCCCGCAATGCCAAAGGACACGATCGGCAGCACCGGGACCCCGAACAGCCGGAGGTCGAATTGGGCGATGGCGTAGATGCCGCCGAGCACGAACGCGGCCGCGATCAGCCCCGAGAAAATGGTCATGCCCAGCCCGCGAAAATCCCGCTCCAACCGCTGAAGCTCGTCGCTGGCCATGCGGATGCGGAGGTTGCCGCGCTCGAGGTCGAGCAGGGTCTGGTTCATCTGCAGGGGGAGCTCTTGGAGGAGCACCCCGAGCTGAAGCGCGGTGCGCAGCCCACCGCCTTGGAGGTTGCGGGGGTCGAGGCGTTCGAGGAGCAGGGTCCGGGAGCGCTCGATCATCGTCGACGACGGGTTGAGGTCGGGGTGCAGGGCGCGGATGATGCCGTCCATCGCCACCGAGGCTTTGGACAACAGGGCGAACTCCCGCGGGGTGCGCACCCCGAACGTCGACGCGAGGTCGAGGAGGTCAACGAGGGCGGCGGAGGCGTTGACGTCTTTGAGGCTGAGGTCGAGGTAGCGGTCGAGCAGGCGCGAGATGGCGTCCCGGAAGGCGGCGAGCTGGATGCGTTGGTCGACGTCCCCCACCCGCACCAAGAGCCGTGCCAATGTATCTGCGTCACGCAAGGAGATGGCGATCAGGACCATGAGCAAGCGGTCTTGGGTGGCCCGGGACACCCGGCCCACGAGCCCAAAATCGATGAACGCGATGTCCCCGTCGTCGGTGATGAGCACGTTGCCGGGGTGGGGATCGGCGTGGAACATGCCGTCCACGAAAAAATGGTCATAGCCGAGGCTGACCAGCCGCTCCACCACCCGGGCCGACTCCGCGGGGTCGTCGCGGTCGGCGAGCACGGTGATGCGCTGGCCGAAGATGCGCTCCATGGTCAGCACCCGCCGGGAGGAGCGCTCCTCGACGAGAAACGGCACGTGCACGCCCTCGCGTCCCTCGTTGAACGCGCGGAAGGTCTTGAGGTTGGCCGCCTCCCGCGAGAAGTCGAGCTCCCCCCGCAGCCCCTCTTCGAACTCCTGGGCCAAGCTCCCCACCCGGTATTGGCTCGCCTCCATCACCAACGTCTCGAGGAGCTGGGCGAGGAGCACGAGGATGGACGCGTCGGCGCGCACCTGTTCATGAATGCCCGGGCGCAGCACCTTGACCACCACCGGCTCTCCGTCGAGGACCGCGGTGTGCACCTGGGCCATCGACGCCGAGGCGAGGGGCTTTTCATCAAAGTCATCGAACAGGTCGGCGAGGGGGGCCCCGAGGTCCTCCTCGATCTGGGCCTGCACTTCGTCGAAGGGGAACGGCGGGACCTGGTCCTGAAGCTTGCTCAGCTCGTCGGTGAACTCCCGGGGCAAAATGTCACTGCGCGTGGACAAGATCTGCCCGAGCTTGACGAAGGTGGGCCCGAGCTCCTCGAGCATCCGCGCGAACCGTTGCGGCGCCGGCACCGGGCTTTGTTGTTGCCCGCCGGGAATCATGCGCGAGACGAGGGGGACCTTGCGCAAGGTGGGGCCGAACCCGTGCCGGGTCATCACCTGCGCGATCTCCGACAGCCGGGAAATGTCGTGTCGGATTTCGCCGAACAGGCCCATGCCCGCACCCTACAATGCGGCCTGGCAAGTTGGTGGAATTGGCCCCGGGCCCCCGCGCGGGCGGGGATCGGGGGGCCAGGAGGCGCAACAAAGTGCTGAAAATACTGGAGATTTTGCTAGGGTCACCCCACCGGGTGAAGGGCGCGGCCGCGCGGGCCGTCCCACCTTGGGTGGCTGGGCCGGCCCCGGCCGATCTGGGAGGTGAACGATGACGACGGTTGCCAAGAGCCTGCGGGCGCTCGCCGCCGCCACTGCGCTGTTGCTGGTGATGCCGGCCGCGGCGGAGGACAAAAAAGCCCCGACCAAAGACGACTACGAGATCGATGTGTCCAAGACCACCGCCGAGCTCCAGGTCGGCCAGAGCGGGACCCTGGTGGTGCACATCAAAGCCAAGAACGGCCTGAAGGTGCACCCCCAAGCCCCCCTCGAGGTCAAACTCACCACCTCGGCGGGGCTCACCACCGAGAAGAACAAGCTCGGCCGCAAGCAGGCCAAACAACAGGACGCCGAGAGCCCTGAGCTGTCGACGGGCATGACCGGCCGCGCCGCCGGCGCCCAGACGGTGGAGGCGAGCCTGAGTTTCTTTTTGTGTTCGGACACGTGGTGCCAGCGCGTGACGGACAAAAAGACAATCGCGGTCAAAGTCACCGAATAGCCGCGCGCGCGCTCAGCGCTTGATGTCTTTGACCACCCGGCGTTTGACGGTGGGGATCTTGGGCCGCGCCGCGGGCCGGATGAAGGGCTCGCCGCTGTCCGAGGCCGCGCTGTCCCCGGCGGGGTCGGTGCTCACGTTGGATTTCGCCGGGGGCATGCGCACGGTGGCCTCGGCCCCCTCCGCTTCCCCGTCGGCGCTGTCGGACAGGTCCGACGCGTCGAAGTCGATGATCAGGCTCTCGGCGTTCATCGCGTGGTCCGAGAACACCACGTCGGATTCCTCGGCCTCGATGCCGTCGACGACGACGCTGGGCGCTTGGGCCGCGGGGGGCGGGGACGGGCGCACCGGCGCGCCGATCTCGCTCATCACCACCCCGCCGGACGACGCGGGCACGGGCCGGACCTTCTGCGGCGGGGGCGGCGCGTCGGGGCCGGGGGCCGGGGCGAACACCTCGGTGGCTTCGCCGCTGCTGCTCTTTTCCGCGGCCGCGTCGACGATGCTGTCGTCGGCGGGGGGCAGCGCGTGCTCTTCGGTGGGGCCGCGGCCGAGCTCTTGGCGGGCCCGCGGGCTGCTCGGCGGCACCGGCAGCGCGTCCAACGCCAGGGCGCGGGCGGAGCCGGGCTGGGGGGTGGCTTGGGCGGGCGAAGGCGGGGTGGTGATCGAACCCGGGTCGGTGGGGGGCATCGCCATCAGCACCCCGGGATCGTCGGGGTCGGGCATGGCCGCGGGGGTGATGTTCTCGAGGGGCAGGGTCGCGCGCTGCGGCGGCGCGAAGGGGTCCTCGTCGCTCTGCCCCTGAAACACCGGCGGCGAGTCGTAGACGTGGGTCTCGGCGGCTTGGGGATCGACCACCGCCTGGTTGTCCCATTGCAGTCCGGGGGCGGGGGCGGGGGGCGGGGGGGCGGCGGCTTGGCTGGGGTCGGTGACCTCTTCGAGGGGTTCGCCGGTGAGCTCGGCGTGGGTCAAGGTGTCGCCCACCCGGCACGAGCGCATGAGGTTGTGGCTGCCGGTCTGGGGGACGTCGTCGTCGTAGTGCGACAGCCGGCGATCCTGGGCGTCTTGTTCTTTGGTCCGCCGGAATGCTTCTGCATGGGCGTGGAGGTCTTGGACCTGGATCGCCACCGACTTGTCCAGCAGGTCGTTGTCCGGGGCCGGCGGGGCTTGGCCCCCGAGGAACAGGTGATTGAGAAACTGCGCGAGGTTCTCGCGGCTGGCTTGGGAGTTGAGCCGGTGCAGGGCCGAGGTCACGTCCTGCCGGAAGGCCTCGGCGGTCTGGTACCGGTCCTCTTTGTTGGGCGCGGTCGCCTTGGCATAGATGTCGTCGACCCGGTGGGGCACGTCGGAGACGCGGTCGGAGGGCAGCACCGGGGTGGGGCGGGCCACCATCTCGAGCAAGCGCAGGGGGTTTTCGTCGACGAAACGTTTGGTGCGGGTCACGAGCTCGAACAGCACCACCCCGCTGGAGTAGACGTCAGTGCGCACATCGAGTTTGTGGCCGCGGGCTTGCTCGGGGCTCATGTAGCCGAAGTTGCCGAGCAGCACGTTGGCCTGGGTCTCCTGGCTGCGTTGGGTGGACTTGGCGAGCCCGAAGTCGATGATCTTGACCTCCCCCTCGAAGGACACGAGCACGTTCTGGGGGGAGATGTCCCGGTGGATGAGGTTGATGCTCTTGCCCTCGGCGTCGAGCTGGCGGTGTGCATAGCTGAGGCCGCTGAGCACTTCGCGCACGATGAACAAGGCGATGTCGAGGGGGATGCGCTTTTTCTTCTCGTGGCAGAAGCGCAGCACCCGCCGGAGGTCGAAGCCGTCGACAAACTCGGTGGCCATGTACAGCTCGTCACCGATCTTGCCCAGGTCGTAGACCTGCACGATGTTGGGGTGCTGAAGCCGCGCCCCGAGCTTGGCCTCGTCGACGAACCGGGCGCCCACGTCCTTGTCCCGGGTGAACTTCTTGAGCAGCTTCTTGACCGCGTAATACTTCTCAAAATGTGACAAGCCGGAGGTGCGGGCGAGGAAAATCTCCCCCATGCCCCCTTTGGCGAGGAGCTTCAGCAGGGTGTAGGGCCCAAACTGGCGGGGAAGTTCGCTCACAAAAAGGCCTGCGGGGAGAGTTGGAAGATGTTCACGGGGTTTTGGAAGCCGCGGATGAGGTGCGGGCCCTTGAGGATAAACAGGGTGGCGCCGTCGGCGCCGAACGCGGCTTGCACCGCCTGGGTCACGAGCACGGTGCCGGCCTCGGCGTAGTCCGCCGCCCCCCGGGACACGGCCATGCCCTCGCCGAACGCCATGTCACTGAGCCGGTCCCCTTCTCCGAAGGTCCCGACCCCCATGCGGCCGATGTGCACCCCCGCCTGCACCCCGGTCTGGGCGGTGCGGGGGATCTTGTTGGCCAGTTGATTGGCGAACGACAGCGCCGATTTCAGCCCGTTGTCGTCGGGGGCGAACAGGAGCAGGTGGCCGCAGCCGAACCGCGCGGTCACGCGCCCGGAGAACCGCTCGGCCAAGGTCGCGACCACGCTGACGAAGGAGTTGAGCTGGCCGACGACGGTGGGGTCATCGGCCCCGTCGCTCCAGGCGTCGAAGCCGCTGAGCGAGGCGAACACACACACGTGTTCTTCGCGGGCGATGGCGGGGGCGGTGGCCTGCCCCACCGCCTGGGACAACAGGCGGTCGGCGGTGCGCGCGGGGAGGTTGTCGTCGAGGACGGCCTTGAGGTCGGCTTTGCTGACCATCGCCTCCTGGACGTGCGCGGCCTGGGCTTTGAGCCGGTCGATCTCTTCGCCGAGCTCGGCGCGCTCTTTGCGGAGGGCGTCGGCTTCTTGGGCGATGCGCTCGGCCGAGGCGGAGGATTTGCGGCCTTCGTCCTCCAGCCGGGCGACGGTGGCCCGGGTGGTGGCGAGCTCGTCGTGGACGCGTTGGTGTTCGTTGTGGGTGCTCTTGAGGGCGGCGAGCTCGGTGCGTTGTTGGGCGATTTCGCTCTCGGCGTCTTGCAATGCTTTTGCTTTGTCCGCGAGGGCGTTGCTGCGGTCCTGCAAAAGCCGGTTGAGGTTTTGCACGTCGGCCTTGAGGGTGCTGAGCTCGTTGTCTGCGTCCTGGGCCCGGACGAGTTTTTTGGAAAGCTCGTCGACCCGGGCCTTGAGTTGTTGGCGCTCGGCGTCGAGGGCGCTGAGGTCTTCGGACGCGGGGCGGCCCTCTTCGGTGTCGGCCGGGGTGCGCACCCGGACCTGGGTGGCGTCGCTCCCGGTGGGCTGGTCCATGCGGGTGCCGAGGATGTGGGCCACCGCGCTCACGGTCTCCACTTCCCGATCGGAAAAGCCGCTCCCGGCGAAGGGGCGGGCGAGGTAAATCGCCCCCCGCAGCTTGGTCCGGCTGATGATGGGCACGCACATCAGGGCCCCACCGTCGCCGGCGGAGAGGATGTCGCCGGGGATGACCGGGTCCACCGACGAGTCTTTGGAAAAGAGCACCACCGACTCGTCGATGGTTTTGCGGATGACCGGCCAGTTGACTTGTTGTTCGGCCTCGTCGGTGGCGCGCAGCTCGCCCGCGGTGGACAGGGTGCCGTCTTTGGCCACGGTGACGAGCTGGGCGAGGCTCGAGTCGGTGAGGTCGCGGCACAGGGTGAGGGCGATGCTCAGCGCGGCCCCGAGGTCGGGCTCGGTGAGCAGATCGGTGGCTTTGATCAACGCCGCGAGGTTCTGGGTGGCTTGGCTGTCGCCGGGGTCGGCCTCGCCGGACATCGGGCGCCGCTCGAGGTTGCTCTCGTCGAGCGAGAGGTTCTCGACGTCGGGCCCGGACAGGGGGTCGACGCGCAGGCAGCAGTCGGCGAAATAGAGCCGGTCCCCGAGCTGCACCGGGTTGCTGCGGACCTTCTTGCCATTGAGGAACACGCCGTTGTGGCTGTCGAGGTCGTGCACCGTCACCCCCGCGGGGGTGACGATGAGCTTGGCGTGACGTCGCGAGACGAGCTCGCTCGGCAATACAACTTCATTGTCATCGTCGCGCCCGACGAAGCTCACGCCGCGACGCAGGAAATACGGCCCCCCGCGCGTTCCCCCTTCGTTGGTGACGTGGGTCAGCTGCAGCCCATCCAGCCCCAGCGCTTGGCTCACCATCTTGGTCGCTCCCGGGCGGTCAGGGTCGTCTCCTCTGCGCACACAGATCGGCACGCGGCGCGTACGCACCTGATTCAAACACACTTTCCGGCGGCATCGCCAACTTCGGAACCAGCGGTCAGCCGTTGCGCGGTGAGATAATTGTCTACGCTTCCCTACGCCACCAACGGCACCGCGCCGGGCAGCACCTCGATGGTGGCGGGCAGCCGGCCGGGCTGCTCCCCGTCGATGTCGAGCAACACCGGCGTGTCCCCCCGGGGGGTGGCCTGGAGCGTCCGCCCGCTGCGCACGGTGATGCCGGGCAGCCGGGTGTGGCGCCCCGAGTACACCTTGGGGGCATTTTTGAGCCAGAAGCTCTTGGACACATCGCCGATGGTGACCATGGACAGGGTGCCGTCAAAGGGGTCCGCGTCTGGCGCGATCCACATGCCCCCGCCGAAGAACTGTCCGTTGCACATCGCCACCAGCTGAACCGTCTCCTCGATCGCCGGCTGGTCGTCGAGCTGGAGGCTCACGGGTTGGGCCTTGAACGTCGCAAACGCCCGAAGCGTCCCGGCCACAAACGACACCGTGGGGCCGAAGGTCTTCGGGGTCCGGTTGACCACGTCGTCGGCGGCCCCGGACAGGCCAAAGCTCGCGATGTTCAGAAAATGTCGCTGCACCGTCGCCCCGTCGTGGTCGACGTAGGTCACCCGCCCCACGTCGATGGGGCGGGGGGCGCCGGTCTTGAGCCGCTCGATCGCTTCCTCGGGGTCGGTGTTCCACCCGAACGTGCGCCGGAAGTCGCCCCCGGTGCCCGAGACCATCACCCCGAGGGCGGCGTCCCCCCGGCGCGCGCCGTCCGCGTCGAAAAAGCCGTTGAGCACCTCGTTGGCGGTGCCGTCCCCGCCCACCGCCACCACCACCTTGGCCCCCTCGTCGATCGCCTCCCGGCACAACGCCGGCGCGTGCATGGGGCGCTGGGTCAGCTTGACGTCAAAATCGCCCAGTACCCGGCGGATGACCGGCCGCAACCGCTCGAACCGTCGCAGGGTCGCCCCCGCGGCCGAGCGCGGATTGACCACGAAGACAAAAGGCCCGTCAGCCATCGTTCCCCTCCTCGCCCCCGAGCACGTCGGTGATGTCCAGCGCCGTGGCCCCCGCCCGTTCGAAGCCGCGCCGGGCGGATGGACAGCTGGTGACCACCACCGCGTCCCCGAGGTCCCCGTCGTGGTCGAGCACGCGGCGGGCGGCGGCCTTGGCGTGCTCCGGCGACGACATCGGGTACAGGCCGCCAGACCCCGAACACATCGCGTCGGCCTTGCACTGGGTAAACCCGGCCGGGGGCGCCCCCAGGGCGGTCTCGAGCAGGGCCCGCGGCGGCTCGTACACCCCGCGTTTGCGCCCGAGGTAACACGCGTCGTGGTACACCACGCGCCGGCCGTCGGCGGCGCGATCCCGGGCCACCCCCGCAAATGGTCCTGTATTGTCCGCGCAATACTCCACCAGGGTGGTCACCGCGGGCAGCTTCACGTCGAGCCCCCGGGCCTTGACCACGTCGGACAGCACGTAGGCGCAGCCGGGGTCGGGGGTGACGATGGTGTCGTAGCCGGACAGGGCCTCGGCCAGTTCGGTGACGTGGGCCTCCCAGGCCGCGTACGCGCCCTCGGCATACAGGGCATAGCCGCAGCAATGTTTCTGTGCGGGCAGGGCGCAGGCCTTGACCTCGGTGCCCGCGGCCCGGGACAGCACTTGGAGGTCGGCCCCCATGCGGGCGGGCTCTTTGAACAGCCGCATACAGCCCGGGAAGTACGCGAGCGCGGCCTTGTCGGTGGTGGGCACGGTCGCCAACGCCGCGGTGGCGTCCCGGCCCTTGCTGTCGCCGGTGTCGGCGAAGCTCTGGGCGATGGCCTGGCTGCGCGGGGTGCCGCTCTCGGCCCGGGCAAAAAAGAGCGTCTCGGACACGGGGTTGTCGTGGGCGCAGTATTCGCGGCACGCGTCGCACCCCGTGCAGGCTTCCAGGGCCCGGGCCGCGTCGTCGTCGTCGAGCGCGGCTTGGCCCTCGGAGGCGAGGTACAGGAGCGTCATCTTGGCGGTGGGGGTCAACGTCTCGGTGCGCTCGGCTTCCGACACCGGGCAGGTGAAGCGGCACAGCTTGGGGCAATAGGCGCACAGGGTGACGGGCTTTTTGACCGCCTCGACAAAGTCGCTCATGCCCCCTCCTGCGCGGTGGCCGCGACCAGGGTGGCCGCCGCCGCCGCGGGCAGGGCCAAGCCCACGGCGGGGCCGGGGTCGGTGCGCAACACGCCGGCCCGGCCGAGATAAGGAAACGCCAACACCCGGCCGGTGCGCGCGGCTTGTTCGAGCGCGAGGGCGTCGGACCCGGACACCGCGCGACCCGACATCGGCGGGGGCCGGAGCGCGTCGAGGGCCGGGGCCTGGGCGGTGCCGACCCCGACCACGTGGAGCACACCCTCGTCGAGCAACGCCCACCGCGCGGCCCCCTTGTGCACGAGCCCGCACAGGCGGGCGGCGAGCTCGGCCGCGCTCCCCCGGTGGGTGGTGCGCTGGCAATGTGACTGGGGCATCGCCCGGAGCCGCACCCGGGTGGCCACCGCGAGGGGATGGGGCCCGAGCACGGCCCCCAACAAGTCCGGTCCCACCGCGCTGCGCGGGGCGCGCGGGCTGTGCAGGGGCTCGCCGTCGCAGGTCACCGCCGACACGCTGTGAAACAGCGCCTCGGCCACGAAGGGGAAACGCCACCCGAGCTCGAACACGCGCAGCCCGTCGGGCAAAAGCGACAACGGGGTACGGTAGCCCGCGGCCCGGGCGGTCTCGGTGAGCTCGGCCATGGTCAGACCCGCGTCCACGTCGAGCAACTGGTCGGCGGACTGGGTGGTGCAGGGGGCGTCGCCGGGCACCACCGTGACCTGCGCGGGATCGAAAAGCACCGCGGCGCTCTCCCCCGCGCGCAAACACAGCGCGATGTCGTCCAGGGTCAGCCGCCTCATCGCGTCCCCAGCCCGAGCACGCCGGGGTTCAAGATCCCGTCCGGGTCGTGGGCGCGCTTGAGCGCGTCGAGCACCGCGCGCGCGCCCGGCGCGTGTTCAAGAGCATTGCGTTTGCTCCGGCCCACCCCGTGGTGGTGGCTCACGGTGGCCCCGTGGGCCTTCACGGTGAGCAGGGCCCGGCGCCAGGCCGCGTCGTAGCGGGCCTTGGCCGAGCGGGGCCCGTTGCCGGCGTGCCCGCCCCCGGCGAACGTGAAGTACAGGCTGCACCCGTCGACGTAGGCGTGCGAGAAGTGGCACATGACCATGGCCACGTCGCGCAGGGCTTCGCGCACCGCGCGGTACAGGGGCACCACCCCGTCGTGGGACGTGGCCACCTCCATGGTGTCCACCCAGCCGCCCGCGGCGAAGGCCCGGGCCATCTTGTACGAGACCCGGTGCCGGTGCAGCAGCCACTTCGCCCCCGGGGCCGGCCCCGCGTCTTGCCCGCCGGCGGCGATGAGCGCGGCCTTGAGCTTGTCCGCCCGGACCTCGAGGTCGTCGCGGGCGCCCTCGATCCCGACGATGAGCTTGGCGTGGCCGAGCACCCGGTCGATCAGGGTGTTGGCGATGAGCGGCCGCCCCATGAACCCGCCGACGATGCGCCGGGTGGCGCGCGGCTTGTCGAACAGGGCCAAGCGGTCGAGGTGCTCGGCGATGCGGTCGGTGACCGAAAGCTCGTCGTCCCCTTCTTTGCCCGAGCGCTCGAGGCCCGCGGCCGAGATCGGCCCGTCCTCGATCACATCGGGGGCGTCGTCGGCCGCGGCCAGCCCACCCGCGACGAGGGTGTCGAGCGGGTCGTACAGCCGCAGCACGCTCGGGGCGTGGCCCCGCTGCAGCACGGTGCGCAACGCCCGCACCCCATCCTCGAACACGTCGAACCGAAACCCGCGCATCCACCGCGCCTCGGCCACCGGGTGAATGCGGAACCGCGCGGCGGTGAACACACACAGCGCGCCTTCGCTCCCGACCAGGAACCGCAACGCGGCCGGGCCGGTGCGGTCGTCGTCCAGGTGGGCTTCGATGATGTCGCCGCGGCCGTTCACCCCGCGCACCCCGAGGAGCAAGTCCTCGATCTTGCCGTACCGGGACGAGAGCTGCCCCGCGGAGCGGGCCGCGACCCAGCCGCCCACCGTCGAGCAATAGATCGAGGACGGGAAGTGGCCGAGGGTGAAGCCGCGGGCGTTTAGTTGCCGCTCGAGCCGTTCGCCCATCAGCCCCGCGCCGGCCCAGCATTCGCGCCGGAGCGGATCGATGCGCAGCTCGTCGAGACGCTTGACGTCGAGCACCACCGCGCGGTCGGTGGGCGAGACCCCCGCGCACACCCCCGACCCCGCGCCATAGGGGACCACGGGCCAGCCGTGCGCGCGCGCGGCCTGGATGACGCGCTGCACATCTTCGATGTGACGGGGCCAGAACACCTTGGCCGGCAACACCACCGTGTCGCCCTCGCGGCGCTCGAGCAGGCGGCGCGGCCACAGGTCGGTGGCGACCATTCGGCGGTCGAGCGCGCCGTCGCTTTGGGGGATGTTGGCGGTGTCCACGGGCGGCGGGATTCTCGTCGCCGAGCCGGGCCGCGGTCAACCTCTGATCGCACCGCCGGGGTTTGGCGTTTGTCCGCGGACAGCGCTAAACCAGGTCGCGATGGCTGCGGACGACAAGCCCCAGGACAAAAAGGACAAGGCCGCGCCCGGCACCGGCGGGCTGTCGCTGGAGCCGCCCCCCGGCGGCCCGGACGAGAGCCTGGCCATCGGCTTCGCCCCGGACCTCACCGACGAGCTTCCCTTCGCCGCCACCACCGAGGCGGTGCCCACCCCGGTGGCCGGCCTCGGCCCCACCGCGCGGCCGGGGGCATCCCGCGCGCCCGCGGCCCGCCGCTACCCTTTGGCGGAGGCCACGCTCGACCGGTTGCTCGGGCCACCAGCGGCCCCTGCGCCCGCGTCCCTCGACGAGCCGTTGCAGGAGTTCGCCATCGGGGCCGGCATCATGCGGCCCCCCGCGGCCATCGTGCAGGAGCCGCCGCCCCCGCCGCCGCCGGGCCCGGCCGAGACCGCGGCCCAGGGGCACATCGAGGACATGGTCGAGGTCGTGCTCGTGGGCAAACCCGAGGGGGGCCGGAGCGAGATCCACCTGCTGTTCAAAGAGGACGTTTTGCGCGGCCTGTATCTCATCTTGGAGAAACGTGACGATGGACTCTTCGCCCGGTTCACCGTCGGGGACGACACCGCCCGGCGCGCGGTCCTCGGCCGGGTGGACGAGTTGGTCGCGCGCCTGCGGGGCCGGGGCATGACCATCGCCGGCTACGACGTGGTGGTGAAAGAGGCGGACTGACCGACGGGTGACCGATGCAGGTGGATGTAGGCATTTTCCGAGCGGCTCCAACGGGAACAAGATCGACCCCGCCCGCGGTCCGTTGGTACAGTGGGCCACTGTCGGGGATCGGGGAGATCCCTGGCCCACAGTTTGTGAAGACGCAGAGAGATCGGGGTGAACCCAGATGAAGTTCGTGTGCGACCGATGTCACACCCGCTACAACATCAGCGACGAGAAGGTGAAGGGCAAGGTCCTCAAGGTTCGCTGCAAGACCTGCGGCAACATCATCGTCGTGCGTGAACAGGGCGCGGAATCCGCGGTGGCGGTGGCCGCCGCGGGGGGCTCTCGCGGGCCCGCGCCGCGGACCGAGGTGGACATGGGCGCGCGCAAGAGCGTGCCCCCGGCCCGCCCCAACATCGAATGGTTCGTGGCGATCAAGGGCAAACAGCACGGCCCCATGAGCCACGACGAGGTCGTGCGGTTCTTCCGCGAGGGCAAAATCCACGAGCGCTCGTACTGCTGGCACGAGGACCTCGCGGGTTGGACCCGGTTGCGCGAGCTGCCCGATTTCAAAGACCTCACCGAAGAGCCGGTGAAGACCCCGTCGTCGCCCCCCGGCCCGCCCCCCGAGGACGACCGGGGCGCGGAGGTGGTCAGCCTCGACGCCCACCGCCAGCAGCGCCAGAGCGATCTCGGTCCGCTCCAGCCCGCGGCTTCACCCAAGGACGACCCGTTCGCGGCGGTGGCCGGCGCCTCCCCTGCAGCCCCATTGGCAGAGGGCGCGCCCCGCGAGAGCACCCGCGTGTTCATCATGAACGCGGGGCTTCACAACCGCGACAAGAAGCACCGCACCTACGCCATCGTGGCCATCGTCGCCACCCTCGCCCTCGTGGCCCTCGGCTACCTCGACTACACCGGCACCGTGCGCATCCCCATCCTCTCCACCGTCAACGAGAAGATCGCGTCGGTGGCGGGGGACGAAAAGAAGCTCGCCGCGATCAAGCTGCAGAAGTTCGAGGACATCGCCGGCGAAATGAGCGAGGAAGAAGCCGCCTACATGCGGTGCAAGCTCGCCGGCGACGGCTGTCCGCCCGAGAAGCGCCAGCGTCTCAAGCGCCGCTACGAGCGTTCGCAAGGGGGCGGGGGCAGCTCCGACGACCTCGACCTCGACGGTGCCTTCAACAGCGGCCCCGACGGCCGCGGCCGCGTGGCGCGCAAAGACGGCGCCGCCGACGCGGACTTCGGCGGCATCAAGTCCACCGGGGTGAGCGGCCTGCTCGGTGGCCGCGACGGCCCCAGCGGGCCCAAGGTTCGTCTGCCCGCGGCCCAGACCATCGCGGTCTCGGGCAGCGAGCTCACCGGCGAACAAATCAGCAAGGTCGTCACCAACAACAAAGAATCGATTCAGAAGTGCATCGAGAGCGCGGCCAAAAACGCCGGCGGCCAACTCAACACCGCCAAGCGTCGCCTCGTCCTCGTCATCGCCACCAACGGCAAGGTGAAGTCCTCGCGCATCGCGCACGGCCCCACCAATGCTTCTGATTTGGGCTCGTGCATCAACCGCCGGGCCAAACGCTGGGTGTTCCCCTCGGCCTCGAAAGAGACCGAGGTCGAGATTCCGCTCATCCTCACCACGTCGTTCTGACCGCGCGCCCGCCGGCGGGCGGGGTCGACGAGCGAGCACGAGGGGACTAGCCTGCGGCCCATGGGTGGTCGCGGGTTTCTCAGCATTGTGTCGATGATCGCGTTCGCGTTCTTTTGCCTGTTCGGCGCGATGTTTTACGTCGACTACAGCGGCATGGCCGAGGTTCCCCTGGTTCGTCCATTGACATTGTGGACGCGGGGCGGGGCGCCCCCGGACAACGCGGCCGAGAAGCTGGCCCAGGCCGCCCTCGCCCGGTGCAAACGCATGGGCAACAACTGCCCCAAAGCCCAACGCAAACACCTCGAGAGTCTGACCGGGACCCCTCAAAAGCCCGCCGCCCCCACCCAGCTCTCGTCGGGGCGGCCCGCGCGCCAGCTCGGCACCGTGGTGTTGGCCTACGGCCACACCGTGCGCGGGTGCACCAAGGTGGGCAAAGCTCCCCAGGGCGCGGGGGAGCGGCTGGTGCTGCGCATCGATCCCAGCGGCGCGGTGACCGACACCAGCTGGGACGGCAGCGCGGACTCCCGGTTCGCGGCCTGCGTCATGGCCGAGGCCCAGGATTGGCTGTTCCCCCGTGCGTCGGGGGGCGCGGCGTTCGTCGAGGTCCCGGTCGAGGTCCTGTTGCGCCAGGCCATGCGGTGACATTGCGGGTGCTGGACGAGGGCCCCCACCACCTGGTGGTGCAAAAGCCCGCGGACACGCTGGTGGTCAAAGGCCGCGGGCCGAAAAAGCCCACCCTGCTCGACCAGGTCAACGCCCATCTGGGCAAACCCGCGCTCCCCGTGCACCGCCTCGATCGGGTCACCACCGGCTGCTGTGTGTTCGCCAAGACCCGTTTTGGCCAACAGGCCCTGTCCGACGCGTTCCGCCGCCGCCTGGTGGACAAGCGCTACCTGGCCCTCGTCGAGGGCGCGGTGTCGTTCACCAAGCTGTCGGTGGACGCGCGGCTGTTGCGCGTCGATACCCCGGACGCCAAGAAGGGCCCCCTCGCGACCCAGACCGTCGACGACCAGGGCCAACGCGCGCTCACCCACCTGCGCCGGCTGACCCCCGGCGACCCGGCCCTGTTGCTGTGTCACCCCGTCACCGGCCGCATGCACCAAATCCGCGTGCACCTCGCCCACGTCGGTCACCCCATCGTCGGCGATGGACAATACGGCGCGACCTCGTCGGGTCTCGGCCCCCACCACATCGGCCTGCACGCGTTGTTGATCAGCTTCCCCAAGCCGTCCGGGGGCCGGGCGTTCGTGGCCGCGCCGCCTCCAGAGACATTGCTGGCGGCCGCGGGACAAGGCGCGGCCGAGGCGGTGGCCGAGGTCACCCGAACGTTCCTGAACAAGGCGAAAAAGGCCCCCGCGGGCGAGGGGCCAAAGTCTCCCCGCCAAAGACCTCAAAAGGGACGAGCGGGACCGCAGAAAAAGCCCGGGGGGCCGGGCACAAAAGCCCCCCGCCGCGGTCGCCCCAGACGGCGACGATGACTCAGCGCCGGGCGTAGGCGGGGCGCGCCTTTTGGCGGCGCTCCTTGGCCCCGGGCACGAACTGTTCGATGCGCTCCATGACGTCGATGCGGTCGACGAGATCGGTCATGTAGTCGAGGCGATCGGTGTCGAGGGTGAGCACCTCGCCGAGGTCGTAGCGCGCGATCCAGTCGTCGTAGAGCTTCTGCAGTTGCTTGAGGTAGGCGGTGGGGATGTTTTGTTCCATCTCCCGGCCGCGCAACTTGATGCGCTTTTTGATCGTGCGGATCGACGAGCGCAAATAGATCATCAGGTCCGGGGGGCGAATCGCGCGGCAAATGGTCGAGTACAGCTCGCTGTAGGTCTTGAAGTCCCGTTCGGTCATTTTTCCCGATTGGTGCAGAGCGGTGGCGAAGATCTCCGCGTCTTCAAAAATCGTGCGGTCTTGGACCACCACCCCCGAGGTCTGGTCGAGGTCTTGGTGAATGCGGAACTTGTGAGACAGGAAATACACCTGCGAGTGGAAGCTCCACTTTTTCATGTCCGCGTAGAAGTCCGGCAGGTAGGGGTTGTCTTCGTTGGGCTCGAAAAACGGCTGTACGCCGTAGGTCCGGCACAGAAAGTCGGTGAGCGTGCTCTTGCCCGCGCCGATGTTGCCCGCCACCGCGATGTAGGTCCGACCCGCCATGGGGGCTGTTAGACAGTTGATTCCTCGTCGACAAGGCGGGGCCGCAGGCGGGGCCCGCAGGGTCAAACCTTTGTGTTCCCGGGGGCTGGGCGGCTAGCCTTCAGCCGTGCGCCGCGTCGGATGGTTGGGGATCATTGTGGGATTGGCCGCCTGTGACCAGGCGCCGGCCGAGCGTCCCGTGCCCTTGCCGCAAAGCCCGGGGGCGGTGCTGACGATCAAGACCGCCCCCGCGGTCCACGCCGGGGTGCCCATGCGCAGCCGCTACCGGGGCACGGTGCGGCCGTGGCAGGTCACCGCCGTGACCCCGGAGACCGCGGGCAAGGTCGAGCGCCGGCTCGTCGACAACGGCCAGCGGGTCAAGGCCGGCCAGGTGCTCTTCGAGCTCGACGCGTCCCGCCAGCGCTTGGCCCTGCGGGCGGCCGAGACCGCCCGCGCGTCCCTCGAGGTCGACCTCGGCTGGCTGCAAAAAGACCTCGAACGAAAACAGCAGCTGCTGCAAAAGGCCGCGCTCCCCTCGCTGGAGGTCGACGCCGCCCGCTACAAGGTCGACAAGGCCGCGGCGGGGTTGGCCCAGGCCGACGTGCAGCTCGACACCGCCCGCCGCGCGCTGTGGGACACCAAGGTCCGCGCCCCCCACGACGGGGAGGTGACCGGGCGCGCGGTGGACGTGGGGGACCAGGTCGCCCCCGGGCGGGTGCTGCTCATGGTCGTCGACCTCGCCAAGGTGCGCGTGCTGGTCCAAATGCGCGGCCACGAGGCGGGGGCGATCGCGGTGGGCCAGACCGCCAGCGTGTTGGTCCCGGCCGCGGGTTTGCGCAAAGCCGCCGCGGTGCTCTCGGTGTCGCCGTTGGCGGACGCCAAAAGCGGGCTGTTCGACGTCGAGCTCGAGGTGGACAACGCCGAGGGGGCGATCGCCGCCGGCCTGCCCGCCCAGGTGGACTTCGCCGACGAAGAGGTCGCGCGGTCGGTGCTGTCGGTGCCGTCGGCGGCGGTGCTGCTCGACGGGCAGCAAGCGGTGGTGTTCGTGATCGACCAGGGCGTGGCCCGGCGGCGCGCGGTCACGGTGGGGGTCACCAACGGGGACCGGGTCGAGATTCGCGATGGGGTGGGCGAGGGCGAACAGGTCGCGGTGAGCGATCTGTTCGCGTTGTCCGATGGGGCCGCGGTGACCGCGGAGCCGGTGCTGGACGCGCCGGTGGGGCCGGGGGTCCAGTGAGGGGCCGCACCCGCGGAGGGGGCGCGCCATGAACGCGCTGATTCGGTTCTTCCTGCAGCGACATTTGCTCGTGAACATGATCGTCATCGCCGTGCTCGGCATCGGTCTGTTCGTGGTCGGCCGGACCCAGCGCGAAGGGTTCCCCGCGACGTCGCTCAACTACTGCGTGATCAACGCGGTGCTCGCCGGGGCCTCCGCCGACGACGTGGAGAAGAAGCTCACCATCCCCATCGAGCGCGCCCTCGCGGGGGTGGACGGCATCCGTCAAATCACCAGCACGTCCTCGGAGAATCTCTCGTTCGTGACCGTGGAGATCTTTGACGGGTACTCCGAAGCCGAGGTCAAAGAGACCGTCGACGAGATTCGGCGCGAGGTCGCGGCCGCCCCCGGGCTGCCCCCGGATCTCGACCCCGCGCCCCGCGTGCACCTCCTCGACCCCGCGCGTCTGCCCGCGCTCGAGATTTTTCTCGCCGGGGACAAGGCCCAGGTCGTGCCCCTCGGGCGCCGCCTCAAGGACACCCTCGAGCGCGAGGAGGGTGTGTCCGAAGTGGTCGAGCTCGGCTTCTCCGATCCCGAGCTCCACGTGTTGCTCGACGCGGATCGGGCCCAGGGCTTGGGCATCACCTTTGACGAGGTCTTCGTCGCCCTCTCCAGCCAGAACCGCACCGAGACCGGGGGCAAGCTGCACAGCTTTCCCGAGGAAAAACAGGTGGTGCTCGTGACCCGGTTCGAGACCGTGGCCGACGTCGAGCGCGCGGTGGTGCGGGTCTCCCCCGACGGGGGCCGGATCACGGTGGCGGACGTGGCCCGGGTGGTGCCCGCGTACGACGATCGCAATCTCATTGTGCACGGCAACGGCCAGTCGGGGGTCTCGTTGGTGGTGCGCAAGCGGGCGTCGGCCGACATCATGCGCACCGTCGACCGGCTCTACGCGGTGCTCGACCACCTCGACCTCCCCGACGGGGTCGCGGTCTACACCTTCAACGACGGCTCCCAGCTCGCCCGGGAGCGGCTCGAACTCGTGGGCCAGAACGGTCTCGGGGGCATTGTCCTGGTGCTGATCGTGCTGGTGATTTTTCTCAGCCGGCGCATCGCGTTCTGGGTCGCGTTCGGCATTCCCTTCGCGGTGTTCGGGGTCTTGGCTTTGCTCCCTCTGGTGGGCATCACCGTCAACGTGGTGAGCATGGCCGGCTTCGTGCTCGTCATCGGCCTCATCGTCGACGACGCCATCGTGGTCGCCGAGCGCATCGCCCACCACCGCGAACAGGGGCTATCCCCCAATGAAGCCGGGGCCCGGGGCGCGCATGACATGGCTTTGCCGGTCATCGCCTCGAGCCTGACCACGATCATGGCCTTTTCCCCCATGTTCGCCATCGGGGGGCTGCCCGGCCGGTTCGCCTGGGCCATTCCCACCATCGTGATCCTCGCCCTCTCGGTGTCGTTGTTTGAGTGTTTCTTTTTGCTCCCCGCCCACGTGTCTTCCGACGAGGGCAAGGCCGCGCGGGTACAGGACGAAAAACCCCCCTGGCTGTTGCGCCTCGAGGGGGCGTACATGCGCTCGCTCTCGTTTGTGCTCCGCCACCGCCGGCTGTTCGTGGGCTCGTTTGTGGTCTTGTTCGTGGCCAGCATGGTGTTCGCCAAGCTGTTCATGTCGTTTGTGATGTTCCCCCAAGAGGGCGCCCGGTCGGTGCACGTGAAGATCTTCATGCCCGTGGGCACGCCCCTGTTGCGCACCGAGGCCGCGGTGCGTTTTGTCGAGGCCCAAATCCCCGACTTGGTGGGCACCGACCTCGAGGGCACCACCGCCCGGGTGGGCCACAAGAACCTCCAACACTCCTCCAACCTCGGGCGCGAAGCCAACGAAGCCATCGTCAACGTGTTCTTGACCCGGGACCGGGACCACACCGCGGCGGAGTGGATCGAGACCCTCAAAGCCAAGCTGCAACCGCCGGCCAGCGCGCACCTGGTGTTCGAGGCCCAACGCATCGGTCCCCCCCTCGGCCGCCCGGTGACGGTGCACATCGAGAGCGACGACCAGCGCCGCCGCCGGACCGCCACCAAACGGGTCATGGACTACCTCAACGGGTTGCCCTTCGTCACCGACCTCGAGGTCGACGAGCGCACCGGGCTGACCCAGATCGACCTGCGCCCCGACCTCGACAAGCTCGCCCAGCGGGGGGTCGACCTCGACCAGGTGGTGCGCGCGCTCAAGGGGGCGTTCGTGGGCGTGCCCGTGACCGAGATCCGCACCGGGTCCGATGTCGAGAAAGTGCGGCTGCGCTTTTCCGAGGCCGCGCGCCGCGACCTCGAGGGGCTGTTGGACATGCCGGTGCGCAGCCGGGCCGGTTTCCTCGTGCCCCTGCGCGACCTGGTGTCGCCGGCCGAGCGCCACAGCGTGGCCCGCATCGAGCGCATGGACGAGGTGCGCACCACCACCGTCACCGCCGCCATCGACGACCGGAGCGGCCAGACCAGCCGGTCGGTGGCGACCCTGCTGCAGACCCAGCTGTTCACAGATCCCGCGCTCAACGGCCCCGGGCTTCACGTGCGCATCGGGGGCGAGGCCCAGAAGAGCGCAGAGACATTGGGTGAGCTTCCCTTCGTCGCGGCCATGGCGTTGGTGGGCATGCTCATGATCGTGACGTTGCTGTTCGGCTCGGTGTTGCAGGCGCTGTTCATCGTGATCGCGGTGCCCCTCGGGTACGTGGGCGTGATCTGGACCTTCGCTGCCCACGGGATGCCGCTGTCTTTCTTTGCTTTGCTGGGGGCCATCGGCCTGTCCGGGGTGGTGGTCAACGACAGCATCGTGATGGTGAGCACCCTGAGCGGGTCGGGCCAGACCGAGGTCAATGACATTGTGCGGTCCGCGGCCGAACGGCTCCGCCCGGTGATCTTGACGTCGCTGACCACGGTGGTGGGGGTCATGCCCACCGCCTACGGATTTGGCGGCCGGGACGCGTTGTTGTCCCCGATGAGCCTGTCGCTCGGGTGGGGCCTGCTGTTCGCCACCGTGATCACCCTGTATCTGGTGCCGTCGCTGTACGCGGTGCGCAAAGACTTTGAGGGCTGGCGCGCCCGGCGGTCAGAATCCGCCGAGTAGCTCGTCGAGTTGCTGGATCAGCGCGTGGGCTTTGGCCCCGACCTTCTTGGGCACCCGCAGCTGCACGGTCACGAACAAATCGCCGCGCTCCTTTTTGCCCAACACCACAAACCCCTTCTCGGCGAGGCGAAACACCTGCCCGCCCTGGGTCCCGGGGGGCACGGTCATGGTCAATGACCCGTCTGGCAGCGGGACCTCGACCCGGCCCCCGACGAGGGCGTCCTTGAGCGGGACCTTGACCTCGACGTAGAGGTCCTTTTTGTCTCGAAAGAAGCGCGGATCGTCCTCGACCTCCACCCGCACAAACAGGTCGCCCGGGGGCCCCCCTTTTTTGCCCGCCATGCCCTTTTCGCGCAGCCGCAGGCGCGACCCGTTGTCGACCCCGGGGGGCACGGTGATGGTCAGGGTCTGCGCCTTGCCCCCGCGGGGGGTCAGGACCAGCGGGACCTTGCCCCCCTCGAAGGCCGTCCGGAACGGCACGTCGACGTCGATCTCCAGGTCCTCCCCGGGCACGGGGTCTTCTTCACCGCGGCGAAAGAGGTCGCGGATGGCATCGACCGCGCCGGACACGTCGGCGAAGCCATCGAACAGCGAGCCCCCGTCGTCGCCCGGGGCCCCGAACAGGTCATAGCGACGTCGCTTCTGGGCGTCGCTGAGGCATTCGTAGGCCTCCGTGATTTCCTTGAACCGCTCGGTGGCGACGGGGTCATCGCCGGTCACATCCGGGTGGAACTCGCGGGCCAAGCGCCGGAAGGCCTGCTTGATCTCCCGCTCGGTGGCCTTCCGCCGAACGCCCAAGACCTCGTAATAATCGCGCACGCCGCACATTGTAGTGATTTGTGCTCCATCCCCAAGCGCAAAGGGCGCACCGGGGGCCACGAAGCGCCGGAGATCGGGACGAGGATTTGCCAAAGGCCAAAAACCCCGGGACACTCAGCGCGAGGCGTCGCCCACGCCAACAGGAGTGCACTGGTGTCCGATTGGGAGGAGCCGACAGAATCGGTCCTCGGGGACTTCGACGAGAAGAGCTTTGAGCTCGATGTGGAGATCGAAGCGCTCGACAACACCGAGGCCTGGACCAGCCCCAAAAGCGGGGTGGGATTGAGCGACCTCTGGCCGGACGTGAAGAGTCCGACCTCGGTGCGGCCCGATCTGGTGCTTTTCGACCCCATGGGGTTTGAGCTGTTCCCGGCCTTTCGCCGGTTCGGCTACGGGGTGCGCATCGCCAACTCGGGGGTCGAGGTCATGCACCAGATCAGCGCCCAGCCCACCGGGGCGGTGCTGTGCGGGCCGGCCGAAGACGCCGAGCGGCGGCGCCTGCTCACCGCCGCCATCCGCATGCGGTTTCCCAATGTTCCTGTGGTGTACGTGTCCACCCACGGCCGCGACCCCCGGGCGATCCAGGGGGCCAAGGCCGAGGGCGCGTCGTTGGTGTTGCCGTTGCCGTTGCCCGACCGGGCGGAGGTGTGGTCGGCGCTGCAGCCGTACTGCGCGCCCCACATCGTCGACGACGACCGCACCCAAGCGCTCAACCCCCAGGAGCTGAGCGCGATCAACCGCATGCCCGAAGCCACCGCGACCGCGTCACAGGTGGCGCCACCTCCGGTGTCCACGGTGGGGGCGGCCCACACCGCCAACGAGAGCCTGTCGGAGACCAGTGAGTCCGAGCCCATCACCAAGGCGATCAGCCCGCGCTCCCTCGGCAAGTCACCGTTCGGGGGGTTCTCGGAGGAGACCCCGCGCTCCGGCTTTGACCTCGATTTGCCCTCGGACGTGCTCGGCGAAATCGCGGCCGAGTTCGACGAGGGCGGGGCACGAACGGAGAAGGCCAAGCCCGCCTTGCCCCCGCTGCTCGACCTCGACGAGCCCGAGCCGGTGACCGACCCGCGCACCAAGCGCACGCCGTCGCAGATTTCCCAGGAGGGCCGGGGCGAGATCGCAGAGTTGTTGCGCGCGATCAGCCCCTTTCTGTGGGGGCTCGAGGACGCTGGTCGCTGGGCCGACGGCAAGGCCGCCGACGGGGACATGACCGCGATGACCCACGCGCGCACCCTCAAGCTGGTGACCAAGCTGCTCACCCAGCTCAAAGAGAAGATCGAAGAGCGCGGCCTCTAAGCGCGCATCGGGCGTCTCGTGGCTGGACCCAGCGTCAGTCGCCCGACAGCCGATCGAAGTTGCGCGTGAACGACCGGTCGCCCGCGGCGCGGCGCGGGTTGGACAGGTGCTGGTCCCACGCCCGCCGGAACGATTGCTCGTCGGTGTAGCGAGGCTCGCCGTCGCGCATGAAGTTGTTGGTCATGGTGCCCGGGACCCCATGGTACTGCCTGGCCACGCGACCGATCATGCGGGTGCGCTCGGCGCCGGAGATGCCCGCGGCGTCGACGATGCGCCGGGCCCGGGTGAAGTTCCGCACGTGGCGCTGGGCGGTGGTGACCGCGGCGCCGTTTTCGATCAGCTCCCGGGTCCGGTCAGGCCCGGCCACGGTGGCGGCGGAGCGGTGGCCCCAGCCCTTGGCCAGCTCATTGAAGTTGGCGGTGCCGAGGTAAAAGCCGGTCGAGCTGTTGCTGGTGAGCTCGGCGAAGCGGTTGAGCTCGGGGTGACGCTCGCGCATGGCCTCGACGGTGGCTGCCATTTCATTGTTGCGGCGGTTGGCGGGGTCGAAGTCGCGACCGTGGATTTGGCGGAACGTGTCGCGGAACTCCCGGCGCAGTTCGGGCCGTTGGACCACGGAGCTCTCGAGCATGTCCCGGAACGCGCCTTGGTCGGTGATGCCCGACGTCTCCTGGAACGCGCCTTCGTAGCGCTCGACCGCGGTGTCGAAGTCACCGTCGCGCACGAGTTGGCGGAGGTCGCGGGCCTGCTCTTGGTTGAGGCCGGAGCTGCGCAGTTGGGACCCCCGGGGGTCATCGCGGGTGGCCACCGCGAAGAAGCCCTCGGTGGCCTCGGCGCGCTCGCGCATTTGATCGACCTCGGCGCGGGAGGTGCCGAGGGACTCGAGCTGAGAGCCGGACAGCCGGCGCAACTCCCCGAGATGTTCAGTGACATTGAGTTGGCCCTGGCCGTAGGCCGCGGGGTAGCCCGCGGTGGTCGGGGCGGTGGACCACACCGGCCGGCCGCCGCTCTCCGCGCCCATGTTCGCGCGCTCGACGAGGTCGAAGGCGGCGCGGTCTCGGCCGCCCACCCCGCGGGCGATGGTCTGCTCGACGAGGCGATCCCGGGCCGCGGTGTCGACCTCTCCCGCGGGCGGCGGGTTGGTCGCCGCGGGGGTGGGATCGGAGGCGGGGGCGGGGTTGGGGGATGCTGGGGCAGGGGTGGTGGTCGCCGGCGCCGGGGCGGCGTCGGGGTTGGGCCTGGGGGCGCCGCCCACGCGCACGGGCACGCCTTGCTGTTGTTGCAGGCTGCCGGCGGATTGGGCCCCGTCGGGCACCGCGGCGCCGGCTTGGGGCGCGGTTGGTGCAGTGTCATTGCCGACGGAGCGCTGGGCGTCGCGTTGGCCTTGGGCGTTCTGCACCTGGTCGGGGGCCTCGGTGGGCCGGAGCTGGCCGAGGGTGCGGGGGCCGACGAGGCCGTCGGGTTCGAGCCCGTGGGTGCGTTGGAAGTCGCGCACCGCGCGGTCGGTCTGGGGGCCAAACTTGCCGTCCACCGCGAGGTCGTAGCCGGCGTCGCGCAGCAGCTGCTGCACGTCCGACACGCTCTGGCCTTGGTGGTCGCGCCGCAGCGGGGTGCGGTCCACGCGGTCGAGGTCCGGCGCCGGCCGGTAGCTCTTGGCTTGGCTTTGTCGGTTCGCGGGGGCGGGGGTGGTGGTGACGGGGCGGTGGTTGGTCACGGGAGGGGGCATGATGAAGGTTTCGGGGCGGGCTTGTGATCCGGTGTGAGACCCGGGTCGCACTGGCACGATTTGTCGAGTGAAATCGAACAGTTGACTGATTGGACGGCACCCCGGCGGGCGGGGCGAGGTGTGTCGGTGTAGGTCTTTGTGCGGCGCCGAAGGCCGTGGGGCTGTCGCAATGCCCATGCACCGGGGAAGCTCGATCGGGGTCGCCGCACGGTGTTCGACCTCTGGGCGAGCGGCGTGGCGACGCTTTGTGTGGCGTGAGCCGTGCGTTCGGAATGGCCCTGCATACGACGCCGCATCCGACGGCCAGCGCCCTGTGGCGGATTCGAAGGGGCCTGCGCCTTCGCGGACGGTCAGATCACGGTCTTTGTCCAGCTCTTGCCGAAGAACTTCCAGCCCATCGCCGAGATGAGACCGATGCCGTACACGCCCATGGCCAGCCAGCAGCCGAGCAGGCCGAGCTCGAACGTGACCGCGAACAGGTAGGCGACCGGGACCAGACACGTGAAGTGCAAGGCCCCCTCGACGATCATCACGAAGCGGCTCTCGCCGGCCCCGTACAGGGCTTGGGCCGTCACCAATGAAAATGCAGCCATCGGCCCCCCGATGGAACAGATGCGCAACGAGCGCGCGGCGGTGGCGATGACCTCTTGCTTGAGCAACTCGGTCGCGCCGGGCTCGGACTTGACGAAGATCTGCACGATCTGTTCGGGGAAGATGGCGGTGAGCGCGCCCAGCCCGGCCATGAACAACACCATCACCATCAGGCTTTGCAGCCCGTAGCGATAGGCGAGGTCGGGCTTTTTGGCGCCCAGCGACTGCGAAATCAGCGTCGCGGTGGCCGTGCCATACGCGATGCAGGTCATGAAGCAGATGAGCCCCACCGACGTGACCACCCCGGCGGCGGCCTTGGCCACCCGCACGTCCTCGGCGCCGAGCTCGACGATCTTGAAGAACATCCAAAAGCCGGTCATGGCAAAAAAGATCGCCAGGCCCGACCACAGCGACAGGCTGGTCACGCTCTTGGCGATGCCCCAGTCGAGGTTGCGGAGGTTGTAGACGCGGAACACCTTGCGGTCGGACTTGCGCAGCGACCAGCCCACCATCAACACGATGCCGGTCACCGACGAAATCACCGACGACCACGCCGCGCCATCGACCCCGAGCTGGGGGAAGCCGGCTTTGCCGAAGATGAGGAAGTAGTTGAGCACCGCGTTCACCAAGTTCATCACGATGGCGATGGTCATGTGGATGCGGACGCGGCCGACCCCGTCGTAAAACGACTTGTACGACGCCATCAGCACCATGCTGAACAGGCCGAGGTAACGAATCTCGAGGTAGCTGGTGCCGACTTCGCGGATGGTCGCGTCTTCGCTGTTCAATGCGAACAGGGGTCCGGCGATGTTGTAAGCGACGACGGTGGCGAGGATGCTCGCGATGGTGGCCACGGTGGCGGAGTTGGTGAGCACGCGGCCGGCCTGGTTCGCGTCGCCTTCGCCCCAGCGCCGGGCGGTCAGGGCCTGGGTGCCGACCGAGATGGCGCTCAAAAAGCCGCCGATGGCCCAGAGCATGATTTGCGCCGGAACGAGCGCGGCGCTCCCCGCCACCACCGCGGTCTCGTCGTCGAGGCGACCGATGAACGCGAGGTCGATCTGGTTGATCAGCGTCTGGGTGATCATCCCGATGATGACGGGGATGGACAGGCGCGCGATGCGGCCGATGAGGATGGGCTCGAACCCGAGCACCCGCTTTTCGCCCGGGTCCTCGGTGTACCGCTCGTCATTGCCGGGGGCTTCGCTCTCGCGGGCGTTGGCGGGGCCGAGCACGTTGCCCGCCCCGGGCGCGCCAGGGTCGGTGGGGGTCACCGCGGACAGGTCTTCATCGGTGCCGGGCATGGGCTCCTGTGGACGGCAGACACAAAATTTCGACCGTCAGGGGGTCGTAGCGGAGCGGACCTGTCCGGGCAAGCCAAGCCCGCGGAATCGTCCGATCTTTCGCGAGGTTGTTGCGGGGCATCTTGTGGTTTTGTCGGTGGGCGCTAAGGTCGCCGCCATCGGAGGACCCATGCGCAAGTTGGCGGCAATGTTGGTGTTCGGCCTCGTGGTGGCGTTGGCCGGGTGCGTGACGACCAAGTCCGAAGGCGACCTGCTCCGCTCCGATGTGGACCAGCTCCGGACCGAGCTGGAGCAGATGAAGGCGGCCCAGAGCCAGGATCGCGACGCCCAGGTGCGGGTGCTGACGTCCATGGAGAACCGCGTGGCCGGCCTCGAAAAGACCCTGGCCGCGCTGCGCCAAGCCGACGCGGACAACGGCGTGCAGATGGAAAAGGTCATCGCCGAGCTGCAGATCCTGCGCGGCGAGCTGGAGGAGGCCCGCTTCGCGTTGGGCGAGACCCGCGACCGGCTGGGCGAGACCACCAAGACGGTGCAGGACATCTTGGCCCGGCCGCCCATCGAGGTGCAGACCGCGGCCGCGGCCCCCATGGTGGAGCCGGAGAAGGGCTCGACCATCGGGGACAAGCCCATCCCAGAGGACAAAAAGGGCCTCTACGACTTCGCCAAGGCGTTTTACGACGACGGCCAGTACGAGCCCGCGGCCGAGGCGTTCGACCTGTTCCTGGCCCGCCACGGCGATGACAACGAGCTCAAAGACAATGCTTATTTTTGGAAAGGCGAGGCCCATTTCGCCCTCGCCATGGCCCTGCCCCGCGAGAGCGACGGGGGGCTGTCCAAGGGCGCCCAAGAGAAGTTCAAAAAGGCGCTGCTGTCGTACCAAGAGGTCATCGGCGACACCGCGAGCAACAAACACGACGGGGCGCTGTACAAGAGCGGTCGCATCTTCGAGGAGTTGGGCTTTCCCGAGGCCCCGGTGTTCTACCAGGAGCTGATCAAGACCCACCCCAAAAGCCCCCTGTCCGCCGACGCCAAAAAGCGCCTCGAGAACATGCACAAGAACGGCAAGTCCGCGGCCAAGAAGTCCAAGAAGCGCCGCAAGCGCAAATGACCGCACCGGGCTGAGCCGCCGGCCCAAGAACGGGCACGCGACCCGCGCCCATGGTTACACTCTAGACGTGCGCATCGAACTCGACCTGACCGGGCTGCCGGTGGTCCGTTGTCGATTCCCCTCGGAATTCGATGAGGACGAGGTACACGACTTTTTCGAGCGCTACATCGCGTTTCTCGAGCGGGGCGAACGCTTCGTGGGCATTTGGGACTTCACCGAGACCCGCATCCGCAGCACCGCCCGCCTGCGCAAAATCGGAAGCAATTTCATTGAGCGGCTCAACGCGCGGCCCCGGCAGTTGTCGGCGGCCGCGATCATCGTCACCCCCCACGCGCTCTGGCGCGGGGCGATGACCGCGATTCTCTGGGTGGCCAAACCGCGGGCCCCCACCCACGTGGTGTCGTCGCTGGACGAGGGCCTGGAGGTCGCGCAGTTCATCGCCAGCGAGGCATTGCTGTGATCGGCGGGGGCGACATCGTCCTCGACCGCAGCGCGTTTCCGTTGGTGCACTGTTGGTTCCCCCCCGTGGTCCACGACGAACAGATCGGCCGCTTCCTCGACGCGTTCCGCGCGTTTCTCGACGAGGGGCACCGCTACGTGCCCGTGATCGACTTCTCCGAGACCCAGGTGCGGCCCAACCCCGCGCTGCGTCGGTTGGCGGGGCAATTCATCGCCGAGCTCAACCAGCGGTCGACGGTGCTGGCCCTGGCGGTGGTGTTCGTGGTGCCCAACCAACTCTGGCGGGGCGCGCTCACCGCGGTGTTCTGGGCCGCGCGCCCGGTGGTGCCCACCCACGTGGTGGCCCACATCGACGAGGGCCGGGCGGTGGCCCGGGGCATCCTCATCGGTGCCGGCCTCGTCCCCGCGTGACCGGGAGCGGGCCAGGCGGCGTGATCAGTTCTGGTAGGTGTTGGCTTGAATGCCGGCTGGGCCGTTGCTGCCCAGGGAGGTGCCCGCGCCGCCCCCGGCCCCGAGCAGGTAGGTGTTGCCGGTGAACGACGGCGTGCTGCTGTTGTCGTAAAAAATGCCAATGGAGGGACCGCCCGCGCCGCCGCCGCCGTGGCCGCCGCGCCCGCCGTCGCCGCCCCAACCACCGCGGCCGCCATTCGACCCGTCGTCCTGCTCGCCGCCGCCGCCGTAGTAGTTGCCCGCGCCGGTGCTCCCGGTGGGCCGGTGTCCACCCACGCCGCCGACGCCGCCGAGCTGGCCCGCGCCCCCGTTGCCCCCCTTGCCGCCGCCGCGGGTGATCAAGGTCGAGTCGACGACCTCGACGTTGGAGCCCCAGGCGTAGATGGCGAAAGAGCCGTGACCCGACGTGCCGCCGCCGCCGCCGGTGCCGCCGCAGCCGCCGCCGCCGCCACCGCCGCCGCCGCCGCCGTAGCTGCCGCAGTCGTTGTCGCCACCGCCGCCGCCGCCGCCGCCGCCGCCGCCGCCGCCGTTGGTGCCGCCGCTGCCGCCGGTGCCGTTGGCCGGGCTGTACCCGCTGCTGGTGAAGCCGAACGACCCTGCAGACCCATTGGATCCGTTGTTGCCGTCGGTGCCGTCTTGGCCCCAGTAAGTGGACGGGGTGTTCCAGTTGCCTTGGTGCTCGGGGGTGCCCACCCCGGCGCCACCGCCGGGGCCGGTGCCCGCGACCCCGGGCAGACCGTCGTCGTCGATGCGCCGGGCGTGGCCCCCGCGACCCCCGACGTTGCCACATTGGGAGGTGCCCCCCGCGCCGCCCTGGGGCGCGTTGCACTCATTGCAGCCCACGCCGATGACCTGGAAGCCGTCTTCACACCCCTGCTGGCCCAGCGCCCCGTCGCCGGCGTCGCCCCCCGTGCCCCCGGGCGCGTTGCCGTTGGTGCCGGCCCGGCCGGTGCCGGCTTCGATGGTGCTGCGGCGCACGATGAGGCCGTCGCTGTTGGACGCGCGGATGCCGTACGCGGAGCCGGTGGGGTTGTCCGCCCCGGTGATGGCCACGTGGTCGATGTAGGTGGGGGCGGAGATGGAGATCGCTCGCACTGCAGTGGCATTGTTGACGACGATGTCGGTGAGGTTGGTGGCGTTGCGCACGCTCCAGTTGTTGGCGTCGAATCCGCCGTGAAGGGAGACCCCGTTGTCGACGTAGATGGTGGTGGATTCGTTGTACTGCCCACCCGCGGCGAACACGTCGAGGCCCGCGGCGTCGGCGGCGGCCAACGCGGTGCTGATGTTGCGCAGGGGGCTGCCGAAGGACCCATCGCCGGTGGTGTCGGAGCCCAACGGGGACACGAAGATCGCGTCCTCGATGACCCCGTCGATGCCGTCGCAGTTCTGGTCGGTGTAGGGCGGGCCGCCTTCGGGTGGGTCAATGTCACTGGTCCAGGTGCAGGCGTATTCGCATCCGTTGGAGCCGGGGGTGTTGAGGTCGACGTTGAGATCGATATTGCCGGGGGCGCAGCTGTAGGTGCACACCCCCGCGTTCTGCACCACGGTGGTGCCGGGCAGGGCGTCGCAGCCCTTGCCGGTGCCGAGGAGGTTCACCGAGGGGGTGGGGTTGAGAATGTCATTGTTGCTGATGACCAACCCCGCGGCGGCGGCGCCGTCGGCGGTGGGGCTGAAGGTGATGGACAAGCTGAGCGGGGTGCCGGCAAAGTCGACCACCGCGGGGAACGGCGTCGAGGGGGTGACGGTGAAGGGCGAGCCCGCGGGCAAGCTGATGCCGTAGACCACGAGGGGGCCCTGGCCCACGTTGGACACCTCGACGATCTGGGCCGCGCTGGTGGTGCCGGTGTCGACCTCGCCGAAGTTGATGCTGGTGGGGAAAATCGCGATGTCCGGCTGCGCGCGTTCGCCCGAGAGGTCGACGGTGGCGGCGGGGTTGGCCGGGTCGTCGGACGAGATGACCAGGGTGGCGAGGTCGGGGAAGGGCTGCAACGGCAACTGGGGGGTGTAGCTGACGGTGAGGGTGAAGCTCGGGGTGTCGTCGCCGGGGTCGGCGAGGGGGTCGAGGGGATCGGGGAACGACAACGGGTTGACCCCGAAGTAAGCGGCCGCCGCCCCGGTGATGTCGATGTCGTTGATGTTGAGGTCGCCCGGCCCCGCGTTTTTGATCGTGATCGGGATCGAGCGGGTGGTGCCGACATAGACGCCCCCGAAGTCGAGCGCGTCGTCGACGACGATGGACGGGGGGAGCTTGGCGTTGCCGTTGACGATGACGGGCAGCACTTCGCCGTTGGCGGTGGTGATGTTGAACGTGTCTTCGAAGTAGCCGACGGTGGTGGGCGAAAACCGGGCCGTGACCTCGATGTTGCCGTCGGCGGGGATGAAGGTGGGCAGCACATAGGGGAAGTCGAGCTCGAAGGGGCCGCTCGCGCCCACCGCGAGGTCCAGGCCGGTGATCTGCGCGGTGAGCAGGCCGATGTTCTGGATGGTCACGTCTTGCTCGGCGGTGAACCCGATGAACCCGGAGGGGAAGGTGATGGTCCCGGGGGTGACGAGGAGCTGGCCGGACACGCCGGTGGCGGTGAGGTTGATGTCGAGTTGTTGGTCCGGCTCGCCCCCGGCGTCATGTTCGAGGGTGAGGATGGCGAAGGATTGTCCCAATGCCGCTGCATAGTACTCGATGGTGATGGCGAAGGCTTCGATGGGAAGGCCCTGGTCGTCGACGCAGATGCCCGCGGTGCAGTCCGCGGCGCTCAAGGGGCAATCGGACACCCCGTTGGGGCAGGTGCCGGTGTAGCTGCCGAGGATCGCGGTATCGATGTCCGCGTGGGTCACCACGAACCCCGCGCTCTGGGGGGTGACGGTGACGTCGGTGAGGGTGAGCACCGAGTCGGGTGACCCGGTGTTGCGCACGAAGATGGTGGCGGTCTGGGTGGAGTCGACCGGGACCCCGCCGAGGTTGAGGTCGGTGAGGCTGGGGTCGAGCAGCGTCGGGTCCTGGGTGACGGACAGCTCGGACGCCCCCTTAAACTCTGCGAACAGCTCGACCTCGAAGAAGCCCTCGGTGTCGCCGGTGTGCACGACCTTGAGCGAGGCGGTGTCGGGTTGTCCGTCGATGGGGGTGTGGGTGACGGTGACCTGGAGGGTGTCCTGCGGGTCGAGGGATTGGTTGAGGGCGCCGGTGGGGTCGGCGGCGAACTCCCCGGTGGGGTTGTCGTCGAGGACAACCTGCAAGATCGTGAGCGGGGCGTCGCCGATGTTGATCAGGGTGACCACCCGCTCGACGGGCTCTCCCAGGCGTTGCGCGCCGAACTCGATGTTGGTGCTGGGGAGCGCGTCGAGAATGCCCAGCAGCTCGGGACCCGCGTCCTCGTCGCCGTCCCCGTCGCCGTCTCCATCCCCGTCGCCGTCTCCATCCCCGTCGCCGTCTCCATCCCCGTCGCCATCACCCGGTCCCACACAGTCGCCGTCGACACAGAACGCGCCGTCGTCGCAGTCCAAGTCCACCACGCAACTGCCGTCGGGGCCGCCGTCCTCTGGATCGACCGGGCCGCCACACTGGCAACCGGCCAGGCTGACGAGCAGAAGCAAAAGCGTGCAACGGCACAGCGATCCCCAGGCTGTATTCATAGGCGCATGTCCCTCAGGAAGGAGTACCCGCAGTGTATCACCTTGCGACGCCCCGCCGGCATTGTGGGCAGCGGCATAAGTGACCGAAAATATTACGGAATCCGACCTGTCGCGGACAGCCAAACCCCACCGCGGCCGCGATCAGTTCTGGTACGTGTTGGCCGCGATGCCGTTTGGTCCGTCGTTGCCCGCGGAGTTGCCCCCGTCGCCCGCGGCCCCGAGCACGTAGGTGTTGCCCGACAGCGACAGCACGCTGCCCGGGTTGTAAAAAATGCCAATGGAGGGGCCGCCGGCGCCCCCGCCCCCATGACCGCCGCGTCCACCGCTGCCGCCGTAGCCGCCGCGGCCGCCGTTGGACCCGTCGTCTTGCTCGCCCGAGCTGTTCCAATAGTTGCCCGCGCCGGTCTTGCCGGTGTTGTACCCCCCGACCCCGCCAGACCCGCCGAACTGCCCGTTGCCGCCGTTGCCGCCGTCGCCGCCCCCGCGGGTGATCAGCGTCGAGTTGACCACTTCGATGTCCGAGCCCCAGGCGTAGATCGCGAACGACCCGTGCGCCGAGGTACCGCCGCCACCGCCGGTGCCGCCGCAACCGCCGCCGCCGCCGCCGCCGCCGCCGCCGCCGTAGCTGTCACAGTTGTCGTTGCCGCCGCCGCCGCCGCCGCCGCCGCCGCCACCACCGCCCGCGGCCCCGCTCCCGCCGCCGCTGCCGTTGGACGGTGAATAGCCACCGCTGCCGAAGCCGGGCGAACCGGCCGCGCCGTTGCTGCCTGCGCCGCCGTTGGTTCCGTTGGCGCCCCAGTACGTCGACGGGGTGTTCCAGTTGCCGTGGCCCGCGGGGGTGCCGGGGCCGCCGTTGCCCCCGGGCCCGACCCCACCGCCACCGCCGGATCCAACCCCGCCGCCTTTGCCCGGTCGTCCGCCGACGCCGCCGACGTTGCCGCACGACGACGAGCCGCCGGCGCCCCCGTTGGGCCGGCTGCACCCCGAACAGAATCCGCCGGAGTCTTCGCAGCCGGGTTGGCCGACCAACCCGCTCCCGCCGTTGGCCGCGGTCCCCGACGGGGAGCTGCCCGCGTTGCCGTTGCGGCCCGACCCCGCTTCGATGGTGGCTCGCCGGACGATGAGCCCGTCGCTGTTGGAGGCGCGGATGCCGTAGGCGGACCCGCTGGTGGAGTCGAGCCCGGTGATGGCGAGGTGATCGAGATAGGTGGGGGCGGCGATGGAGATCGCGCGCACCGCAGTGGCATTGTTGACGACGATGTCGGTCAGGTTGGTGACGCTGCGGATGCCCCAGTTGTTGGCGTTGTAGCCGCCGTACAGGGACACGCCGTTGTCGAGGTAGATGGTGGAACTCTCGGTGTACTGGCCCCCCGCGGCATAGACATCGAGGCCCGAGACATCGGCGGCGGTGAGGGCGGTGCTGATGTTGCGCAGCGGATTGCCGATGCTGCCGTCGCCGGTGGCGTCCGAGCCGAGGGGGGACACGAAGATGGCGTCGGCGATGCCGCCGTCGATGCCGTCGCAGTTCTGGTCGGTGTAGGGCGGGCCGCCCTCGGGAAGGTCGAGGCTGTTGATGAAGGTGCAGGCGTATTCGCACCCATTGGACCCGGGGGTGTTGAGGTCGTTGTTGAGGTCGACGAACCCCGTGCTGCAGGTGTAGGTGCAGACGCCGGCATTTTGTGCATAGGTGGTGCCGGGCAGGGTGTCGCACGCCTTGCCGGTGCCGAGCAGGTTGATGGAGGGGGTGGGGTTGAGAATGTCACTGTTGCTGATCACCAGGCCGGCGGCGGCGGCCCCGTCCTCGGTGGGGGTGAAGGTGATGGACAACGTGAGGGGGGGACCGCCGAAGTCGACGATGGCGGGCAGCGGCGACGAGGGGGTCACGGTGAAGGGCGAGCCGGGGGGCTGGGTCAGGTCGTAGATCACCAGCGGGCCTTGGCCCACGTTGCTGACGTTGACGGTGAGGGGGGCGCTGGTGGTGCCGAGGTCGACGACGCCGAAGTTGAGGCTGGTGGGAAAGACCGCGATCTCCGGCTGGGCGCGTTCGCCGGTGAGGGCCACCGTGGCGGTGGGGGTGGCGGGGTCGTTGGACGAGATCACCAATGTGGCTTCATCATCGAACGGCTGGAGCGGCAGCTGGGGGGTGTAGCTCACGGTGAGGGTGAAGCTCGGGTTGTCGTCGTTGGGGTCGGCGAGGGGATCGAGGGGGTCGGGGAAGGACAAGGGGTTGACGCCAAACAGGGCCGAGCCGGGGCCGGTGATGTCGATGTCGTTGATGTCGAGGATGCCGGGGCCCCCGTTTTTGATGGAGAGCGGAATGGACTGGGTGGTGCCGACATAGACCCCGCCAAAGTCCACCGCGTCGTCGACGATGATGCTGGGGGGGAGCTGAGAGGTGCCCTGGAACACCACCGGCAACACCTGCCCATCTTCGGTGGTGACCTCGAGGGTGTCCTCGAAATAGCCCACGGTGACGGGCGAGAAGGTGACGTCGATTTGGATGTCACCGCCCGAGGCGACCGCGGTCGGCAATGTGTAGGGATGCACGATGGCGAACGGGCTGGTGGGGCCCACCGTCTGGTCCAGCCCGGTGACGGTGGAGGTGATGCCGCCGACGTTGGAGATCGTCAGGGTCTGCTCGGTGGTGAACCCGATGTAGCCGGCGGGGAAAGTCACCGTTCCCGGGGTGGCGAGCAGCTGGCCCGATACCCCCGAGGCGGACAGGTTGATGTCGAACTGTTGCTCGGCTTCGCCTCCGGCGTCGTGTTCGATGGTGAGGATGGCGAAGGAGTTGACCAGGCCCGCGGCGTAGTACTCGATGGTGATGGGGAAGGTCTCGATGGGGAGGCCCTGGTCGTCGACGCACACCCCGGCGACGCAGTCGTCGGCGTCGAAGGGGCAGTCGGAGACCCCGTTGGGGCAGGTGCCGGTGTAGCTCGGGAGCAAGCCGGTTTCGATGTCGTCGTGGAGGGCCACGAAGCCCGCGCTCTGGGGGGTCACGGTGACGTCGGTGAGGGTGAGGACGGAGTCGGGCGACCCGGTGTTGCGGACGTAGACGGTCACGCTCTGGGTCGAGTCCACGGGCACGCCCCCGAGGGGCAGGTCGGTGAGGTTGGGGGACAGCAGGGTGGCGTCGGCGGTGATGGACAGCTCGGAGGCCCCCTTGAACTCCGCGAACAGTTCGATCTCGAAAAAGCCGTCGGTGTCGCCGGTGTGCACGACCTTGAGGTTGGCGAGGTCGGGTTGGCCGTCGACGGGGGTGTGGGTGACCGCGACCTGGAGCGTGTCTTGGGGGTCGAGCGTCAAATTAATGGCGCCGGTGGGGTCGGCGCTGAACTCCCCGGTGGGGTTGTCGTCGAGCACGACCTGCAGCACCGTGAGCGGGGCGGTGCCGACGTTGATCAAGGTGACGATGCGCTCGACCGGCTCGCCCAGGCGTTGCGCGCCGAACTCGATGTTGGTGCTGGGGAGCGCGTCGAGGATGCCGAGGAGCGCGGGCCCGGCATCGGGGTCGCCGTCTCCGTCTCCGTCTCCGTCGCCGTCTCCGTCGCCGTCTCCGTCGCCATCCCCGTCTCCATCGCCATCGCCCATCACCACACAGCTGCCGTTGTCGCAGAATTCATCGTCGCCACAGTCGAGGTCGACCACGCAGGTGTTGTCGGGCACCTCGCCCGCGTCCTCGCCGCTGATGGGTTGGTCGCACGCGCAACCGAAGGCGGAGGACAAGAACAACAGAGCCGTGGCGGCCACGGTGGAACAAGAGCGCAACATGATGGACCCCTTGGGGACGGGCGTTGCCAAAAGGCTATCACCTGGCGGGGCGAGGGCAATTTCCGGCCGCGCCAAGTCCTTGAAAAGGTTTGCCTATCCGGATGAGCCGGGCACCAGATGCCAAGGTGAGCTGCAGATCGGCGCAAATTTGGAGAATTTCCAAACGCCCGTATCATGCCTAGTTGGTGTGGGCGTCGAACCGCGTCCACCGGTCCGGGTGGGTTGATGTGCTCGTGTGAGCGTGGGTGTCTGACAGGTGAGATCTGCCGGTTTTGTCGCCCGCGGCAAAACGAGGCGGCGGTAATGTCCCCGCGATCTGCCCGCGAAGGGACCGCCGCCGTCTTGCGCCGCATCGCCGCTTTTTCATTGTTGTGCAGCTTCGCGCTCTGGGGCGCGCCAGCGTCTGCCCTGTCCGAGGGGGAGCCGCCGGCGTTGCTGTTCTCCACGACGGTGAACGGCCAAGCCCAGGCCGCGGGCAACACGTTGATGTTGCACGACGGCACCACCAACTTTGCGCTCATCCCCGGGGGCTCCCAAGCCAACCTCGGCACCGTCGATCCCGACGCGACCATCGTGCAAGCCACGCTCTTCTGGGCCGGCTCGTCGACGATCTTGGGCGAAGACCCCGACGTCGACTTCACGCTCCCCGACGGCACCTTCCTCAACGACCTCTCGGTGAACACCCTGCTCCCGGGCGAGCCCGCCTCGGCGATCTCGCGCTGCACCGAGCGGGTGGTCAGCGGCAACGCGTTTTTCTCCTGCCGCCGCGACGTGACCTTTCCTCTGCAACAGCTCGGCGCCGGCGGGGCCGGCGGCATCTACACGGTGGCCGACGTCCAGGCCATGCCCGGCAACTGCGCGGTCAACCCCGGCACATGCCAAGCGATGTTCGCGGGCTGGGCGTTGGTGATCATGTGGGAATCGCCCACCCACCCGGTGGTGCGCGACCTCGTGCTGCACGACGCGTTCTTCGCCGTCGACGAACAGAACGGTCCGTTCTCGACCGGTATTTCCCCCCCGTTCGTGCTCGATTCGTTTTTGGTGGGCGAGGACGCCCTCGTCGAGTTCACGTTCTTTGGCCTCGAGGGGGACAACCAGCTCGGCAACCCCCCCCAAGACAACATCGCCATCGGACCGACCTTGTTTTGTCCGAGCTGTCCCGACTTCATCGAGCTCAGCGGGGGCGGCGGCACCGCGCGGCTTTCGGACCCGGTCAATCCCTCCGGCAACGTGTTCAACGGCTCCGACAACGGGGGCGGGGGCCCGCACCCGGGCATCGACATCGACACCTTCGACCTCGGGCCCAACGGTCTCGGGGTGCTCGGGGTGGGCGACACCACCCTGACCATGACCGTGGGCTCGGGCGACGGCCTCGTCGGCAACGGCGACCCCGGCGCGCCGATTCCCGACCCGGGCGGAAGCGGCGAGTTGGTGATGCTCGGCTTTACCCTGTTGTCGCTGGAGACCCTCGCGCCCCAGCTCGACGGGCCGGGCACGACCATCGTGGTCAACAACACCACCGCGTCGCCTGGCGACACCCTGACCTACACCCTCACGGTGGCCAACAGCGGCGCCGACGACGCGCTCGGGGTGCGGCTGCTCGACAATCTCCCCGCCGGCCTGAGCTACGTGCCGTCGAGCACGACCAACACCTGCGGCGTCAACTCCGCGGACGTGGCCGGCACCAGCCCGCTGCTCAACCCCCCCGGGGGGCTGCTGCTCGGTGACCTAGCGCCGGGCGGGTCCTGCCAAGTCACGTTCTCGGTGACCATCGACGCCGGGGTCGCGGGGGGCACGGTGCTGGCGAACTTCGGCGCGGTCCGCGCCACCGACGTGCCCGAACACATCTTCGGCCCGGCCAACACCACGGTGCTCGCGGCCGAGGTGCAGACCCCAGAGAAGACCGTGGCCGTGGTCAGCGGCGGCATGGCCACCCCCGGCAGCTCGTTGATCTACACCATCCGCATCCCCAACACCGGCGATGCCCCCGCCACCTCGGTGAGCGTCAACGACACCTTGCCCGGCGACCTCGAAAACCTCGCGGTGGTGGCGTTGCCGCCGGGCGCCACCAATGCCTCGGCCGGAAACACCCTCACCGTCACCAACATCACGGTGCCGGCCAACAGCTCGGTGGACTTGCTGTTCACCGCGGACATCCGGTCCGGGACCCCCGCGGGCACGATCATCGAAAACCAAGCCGACGTCGTGCACGGGGCCAACACGCTGCTCACCGACGACCCCGCGCAACCCGGGGCCAGCGATCCCACCCGCATCACCGTCGAAACCAGCGTCGACATCACCACCTCGAGCAAGGCGGTGATCGACCTCGACGGCCCCCCCACGATTCCCGGCGACGTGCTCGAGTACACCATCACCGTCAACCAGACCGGGGACGTGCCCCTCACCGTCACCATCGGCGACGATCTCCCCGCCAACGTGCAGGGCTGCACCGTGGTCAGCGTCAGCGCAGGGGGCTTCGCCAACTGCAACCCGGGGGGCGCCAACGGCACCGGGCGCATCGACGGGACCGTGGCCGTGCTCGCCGCGGGCACCGCGGAAGTGGTGTTTCAGGTCAACGTGGCCCCCACCGCCCCCGATGGCTTCACCCTCGTCAACCAAGCGACCCTCACCCCCCTGCAGGACCCCGCGTCGTTGGTCACGGTGCAAAGCCCGCCGCTGGAGGTGTTCGCGCGGCCGGTGTTCACCACCAGCCAGAAGTTCGTCACCGACCTCGACGGCGGCGACGTCCGGCCCGGCGATGTGCTGCGCTATGACATTGTGGTCGAAAACAGCGGCCCGGTGGCGGCCAGCAACCTGGTGGTCACCGACACCCTCGATCCCAACCTCGAGTTTGTGAGCGTCGCCGGCGGCGGAACGTTCACCGACCCCGACGTGAGCTGGGCGGTGGGCCCCCTCGCCACCGGGGCCAATGTCACCTTGAGCTTTGAAGCCCGGGTGCGGCCGGGCACGCCCAACGGCACGGTCATTCCCAACCTGGCCACGGTCTCGGCCGACGCGCCGGCCCAGCCGTTCACCACCGCGGCGGCCAACGTCACCGTCGTGGCCAGCCCCATCGTTGACGTGCAAAAGCTCGTCACCGACCTGAACGGCGCGCCGTTTAGGCCCGGCGACACCGTGCGCTACAGCATCACCGTGCTCAACTCCGGTGACGGGGCCGCCCTCGATGTCGAGGTGCGCGACACGTTGCCCGCCAACCTCGTGAACGTGGCGTTCCCCGCGGGGGGGCAGTTGCTCGGCGGAGAAGTCGTGTTCAACGATGTGACCCACCCGACGCTCAGCGCGTTGCCGCCCGGGGACAGCATTGTGCTCGAGTTTGACGCGGACATCGTGACCCCGCTCGAGGACGGCACGCTCATCAGCAACCAAGCGTTCACCACCGGGGCCAACGTGCCGGGGACGATCCCGTCCGACAACCCGAACACCGCCCCCGTCGACGACCCCACCAACTTCGCGGTGGAGAGCCAAGCGGTGCTCACCCTGGAAAAGACCTTCATCGACGAGAACGGCCCACCGCTTCTGCCCGGCGAGCGCGTCGAGTTCGTGCTCACGGTGCAAAACACCGGCGATGCCCCCGCGAGCCCGGTCGAACTTCGCGACCCCCTCGACCCGCGCCTGACCTTCGTGGACTCCATCAACGGTGGGCTGCTCGTCGGCAACGAGGTGCGCTTCACCCAGGCCACCACCCCCGCGTTGGCCGCGGTGCTGCCCGGCAACCCCGTGGAGGTCCGCTTCCGGGTCGACGTGGACTTCCCGCTCGCCGACGGCACCACCATCGACAACCAGGCCACCGCCCAGTCGCCGGACGCGGCGGGGGTGGTGTCCGACGACCCGACCACCCCCGTGGCCCTCGACCCGACCACCTTGCTGGTGGAGTCGCGCCCGGTGCTCGATGACTTCGCCAAGGCGCTCACCGACCTCGACGGGGATGGGGTGTTCAACCCCGGGGACCGCATCCGGTACACGTTCACGTTCACCAACGCGGGCACGGAGAACGCGACCAATCTCGTGCTCACCGACCCCCTCCCGGCCGAGCTCACCAATGTCACGGTCTCCGACGGCGGGACGGTGGCCGGCAACGTGGTCACGTACAACCCGGGCACGACCCCGGCGCTCGCCTCGGTGGTGCCCGGCCAAGCGGTGACGCTGTTCGTCGAGGCGGACATCGTGCGGCCGCTCGGCAATGCCATTGTGGTGCTCAACCAGGCGACCTTGGCCTCGGCGGAGCTGCCCGATGTGCTGTCCGACGACCCAGCCACCGCCGCGGCCGACGACCCCACCGCGTTCACCGTGACCAGTTTCCCCAACCTGGTGGTGCAAAAACGGGTCACGGATGCCAACGGCGCGCCCGTCGAGCCGGGCGACACCCTCGAGTACGAGATCACCATCGAGAACATCGGAGACCGGGCCGCGGACGACGTGACCATCACCGACGCCATCCACCCGAGCCTGACCAACCTCGTGCCCCAAGACGGGGGCGTGTTCGCCGCGGGCACGCTCACCTACAACCCGGGCACGACCCCGGCGTTGGCCAGCGTCGCCATCGACACCGTGGTCACGGTGCGCTTCTCGGCCGACGTGGTGGTGCCCACCGCCAACGGGACGTCCATCGACAACCAAGCGTCGGTGGCCCCGGCGGAGCCAGGCATCCCCGGCGCACCGTTTTTGTCCGATGACCCGGACACCCCCGCGCCCGGGGACGCCACCCGCGTGACCGTGGTCTCGGGGCCCTTGTTCGCCACGTCGACGCTGGAGAGCTTCGACTCCGGGGGCGCGGTCATCGACACCGCCGCGCCCGGCGACCTCGTCCGGTACGAGCTCGTGGTCGAGAACACCGGCAATGCCAATGGGGACAACACCACCGTCGACATTCCGCTCCCCCCGACGCTCACCATCACCAGCGCACCCGGGGGACAGGTCACACCCGGCCTGTTGCACTACGACGGGGGCACGCTGGCGGCGCTGGCCGCGCTGCCCGTGGGCGGGCAGGTCACGATCACCTTCGACGCCCAGATCGCGTTCCCGTTGCCGGGGGGGACCTTGGTCTCGCTCCAAGCGGCGATTTCCGCCGACGGCTTGGTCGCGCCCAACCCTTCAGACGACCCGTCCACCGGGGTGCTCGATGACCCCACGGTGCTCACGATTGTGGCCAACAGCGACCTGTCGACGCTGTCCAAGGTGTTCGTCGACGTCAACGGCGCCCCCGCGGAGCCGGGCGACGTGATCCAATACGTCCTCAACGTCGAAAACACCGGCAACGCCCCCGCGGCCAACGTGGTGGTGGTCGACCCGCTCCCGGCCGAGCTTGAATTCGTGGCCAGCTCCACCGGGGGCATCTTCGCCGCCGGCAACGTGGTGTTCGCCTCGCCCGCGGTCCCCGGCTTGGCCCAGCTCAACCCCGGCGACCCGCCCATCGAACTGCGCTTTGAAGCCCGCATCCTCGCCGGCACCGCCGCCGGCACCCTGGTCAACAACCAGGCCGTGGCCCAGGACGACGGGGGGACCCCGGCGCTGTCCGACGACCCCACCACCGCGCCCCTCGACGATCCCACAACTTTCGAAGTGGAGACCGTGCCCGGCCTCACCGTGACCAAGCAGTTGGTGGCGGCGGGGGGCAAGATCGTCGCCCCCGGCGATCCGGTGACGTACCTCTTCACCATCACCGCGTCGGGTTCGCAGGCGATGGCCGCGAGCACCTTCACCGACACCGTGCCCAACGGCATTGTGAACGTGGTGCCCGGCCCCGGGCTCAACCTCGCCGGCAACACCCTGTCCGCCAACGTCCCCCCGCTGCTCCCCGGCCAGCAGCACCTGCTGAGCTTCACCGCCAACATCGACGACGCCGCGCCCAACGGCTTGAGCATCGAAAACCAGTCTACGGTCAACACCGCCGAGCTGGGCGATGTGCTGTCCGACGACCCGGACACCGCGGTGCCGGGTGACCCCACCGTGGCGCTGGTCGAGGCGTTCCCCGAGCTGTCGCAGAGCCGCAAGGTGGCGGTCGACGTCAACGGCGGTCTGGTCCAGCCCGGCGACCTCATCGAGTACACCATCACCGTCGAAAACGGCGGCAACGGCCAGGCCCGCGAGGTCGAGATCTCCGACACCATCGACGCGGCCAACCTCGAGGTGGTGGACGTTCAAAACGGCGGCACCCTCGCGGGCAACACCATCCTCTGGACCGACGCGACCAACGCCGATCTCGTCGAGGTCGCCCCCGGGGGCGAGGTCAGCGTGGTGTTCATCGCCCAGGTGCGCGCCGGGGTCGCGGACGGGACCAACATCGACAACCAGGCCTTCGTCGACGCCCGCGACCTGCCCGCGCCGGTGCCCACCGATGACCCCGCCACCGCCGCGGTCGACGACGCCACCCGCGTCACGGTGCAGAGCCCGATCCTCACCTTCACCAAGGTGCTCACCGATCTCACCTCGCCCACGACGTCGGTGCGGCCCGGCGACCAGGTGCGCTACGACATCTTGATCAGCAACAACGGGACCGGCGCCGCGACCAACGTGGTCGTCACCGACATCTTGCCCCCGCGCCTGACTGACGCGGTGGCCACCGGCGGGACCATCGCCGGCGGCCAGGCGACCTGGACGGTGGGCACGGTGCCGTCCAACAGCACCACCACCCTGACCCTCAGCGGCACCATCGACCCCCTCGCGGTGGGCGGGGAGCTGCTTCGCAACCAAGCCGAGCTCGCCGCCACCGAGCTCGCGGTGCCCCGGCTGTCCGACGACCCCGCGGCCCCCGGCAACGCCGACCCCACCGACCGCAACATCGACGCCGAAGAGGAGTATGGCGGGACCATCGCGCTGTTCAACGCCGACACCGGTGCGCCCATCGTGTCCGAGGTGATGCCCGGGCAACGCATCCGGGTCGACCTCAACGTGCAGAACACCGGCAGCCAAGCCGGCCAGGGCGTGGTGGTGCGCATCCCGTTTATCCCCTCGTTCTTCCGCCTCGACGAGAGCCCCAACGGGGTGCTTTCGCCCGAGGGCACCGAGATGCGCTGGACCGCGTCCAATGTTCCTGAGTTGCTCGTGCTGTTGCCCGGCGACGGGGTCAGCCTGACCGCCACCGGGGCCGTGGCCGAGGTCATCCCCGACGGCACCAACATCCCGGTGAGCGCGTTTGTGACCTCGGCCCTGGCGTTGCCGCAGGGCCTGGAGTGGGAGATCGGTCCCGCGACATTGGTGGTCGACAGCGCTCCCCGGCTCGGGACCTCGACCAAGACCGTGCTCGATGAAAACGGCGGTCTGGTCGAGCCCGGGGACGTGCTCGAGTACGCCATCGAGGTGATCAACGACGGGGGCGCGCGGGCTGACAATGTGATTGTGCAGGACCCGGCCCCCGCGGGCACGGTCTTCATCCCCGGCACGTTGCGCATCGCGGGGGTGCCGGTGGTCGACACCGGGGATGCCCCCCTGGCCAACGGCTACAACATCGGGGAGGTCGACGCCCAGCGGTCGGTCGAGGTGCGCTTCAAGGTCCGGGTCCACGCCGAGACCGTGCGCGGGTTCGAGATTCGCAACCAGGCGTTGCTGTCCGCGGACGGCGCCCCCGACGCGGTCACCGACAACCCCCTGACCCCCCTCATCCTCGGCGACCCCACCACCTCGGTGGTGGGCGGGGGCCCCTTGCTGTTGGCGCAAAAAACCGCGTCAAGCGCCACCGTGGCCCAAGGGGGCACGGTGACGTTCCAGATCGCGGTCGAGAACGCGGGCACCGACTTCGCCGAGGACGTCTTCATCGTCGACGCCATCGACGACACCGCGCTGTACGTGCCGGGCACCATCGCGGTCGACGGCACCCCCGTCACCGACGCCAACGACGGCGACGCCGCGACCTTCTTCCCCAACCCGCCGCGGGTCGAGGTGCGCCGCGACCGGCTCGAGGCCGGCGAAGGCATGCTCGTCACCTTCTCGGTCACCGCGGAGTCTGCCGCCGCCATCGTCAACCAGGGCGAGGTGAGCGCGTCGTCGCTGCTGCCCACCCTCACCGACGCCAACCCCGGCGCCCCGGGGGCGCAGGCCACGGTGGTGCCGATCACCGGGACCCGCGCGCTGCTCATCGACGACGACACCACGGTGCTGCGCGACGCCGACGGCGGCGTGCTCCTGCCCGGCGATGCCCTCGCCGGGAGCACCGCGGTGCTCAACCAGGGCGCCGAGTCGGTGCGGGTCAACCGCTTGGTGGTGAGCCTGTCTGCGCGCATCGTCGTCGACGAAGCCGCCCTCGCGGGCACGCCGTTCACCTTCGACGCCAACCAACGGGCCCTGCGGGTCAGCCCCGCCTCGTTGCCCGACGACCTCGCCCCCGGGGACACCTTTGCGCTGCCCTTGCCCCCCGGGTTGAGCGTCGACCCGGACACGCCCATCGGCGAGCAGGTGCGCATCCTGTCCGAGACCACCGTGACCACCTTCGATGGGCAGGTCAGCGCTGACCTCCCGGTGGGCCGGGGCGAGCTCACCGTGGGCCTGATGGACGGCACCGGTGCGGTCAGTGGCATTGCGTTTGTCGACGGGGCGGAGCGCAACGGGACGTTCGAGGCGGACACGGACGTGCGGGCCAAGAACTTCCAGCTGCTGGCCTTCCGCGATGGACGCTCCGACGCGGTGCGCACCGCGGTCACGTCGAGCGAAGGCGTGTTCCAGCTGTTGCCGCTGCCCGCGGGGGTCTACCGCATCGAGGCCCGCACCGACGGGGGCGCGCTGTTCGCGTCGTGGCCGGTGGGCGAGATCGCCGCAGGCGACGTCCAGGACCGCGACCTGCGCATCGACCCCTCGGGGGTGGTGTACCGCTCGAGCACGTTCACCCCCGTGCGGGGCACGCGCGTGTTCCTGTACCGCGACGACGGGGACGATGACCTGACCAACGACGCGCTGGTGCCGCCCGATGAGCTGCTCGACGGCCAGCAGGGCCAGTTCACCACCCAGCAGGGCTTTTACCGGTTCGACCCGCGGCCGGGCGATTACCGCTTGGGGGTGGAGCCGGAGAGCGTGCTGTTCTCGTTCCCCTCGGGGGCGATCGCGCCCGAGCGGGAGGTCACCCCCGAGCATCCCTTCGGTGATGTCGCCACCCCCGCGCCGGATGGCCGGGTGGTCGCGCAGAGCGTGCCCACCGAGGGGCAGAGCACGCGGTACTTCTTGCGCTTCTCGCTGTCCGAGGACGCGCCCCCGGTGCTCAACAACCACGTGCCCCTCGACTCGCTGCGGGACGCGCTTCGCATCCAAAAGACCGCGAACAAACGCAAGCTCAGCGTGGGTGATCTGGTGGCCTACACCGTGCGCATCGACAACCCGTCGGGGGCGGGCATCAGCCGGACCGGTGACGGGGGGGTGCAAATTGTGGATACCCTGCCGCCCGGGTTCCGGCTGGTGGACAGCTGGTTGCTGCAACGCATCGAGACCGACAGCCGCGGCCAAGCCCGCCGGGTCAACGAGGCCCCGGGGCTGTCGCGGGAAGGGCAGCAGTTGGTGTTTGGTCCGTTCGACCTGCGGCCCAATGTCAGCTACGAGCTGCGGTACCACGTGGTGGTGGGGCCGGGGGCGAAGTTCGGCGATGCCGAGAACCGCGCCGCGCTCCGGCTGGCCGACGGGCAGGTGCCGCTCACCGACACCGCCCGGGCCCGGGTGCGGGTGATTCCCGACCCGCTGTTCGACCTCGGCACGCTGCGGGCCAAGGTCTACTGTGACGACGACGGTGACGGCTGGCAGGACAAGGGTGAAGTGGGCCTCGGGGGCACCCGGGTCTACCTCGACACCGGGTACTACGCGGACGCGGACATCACCGGCAAGGTGCACTTCACCGGCATTCCGCCGGGCATGCACCTGGCCAAGGTCGACACCAACACGCTGCCCCCCGGCGCGGAGATGGTCGAGGACGAACGCGAGAACTTCTACATCTCCGCGGGTCTGCCCGCCCAGGTGGCGTTCCCGGTGCGCTGTACGTTTGACCGCATCGCGGGGCCGACGTCGATCATCATCAACGAGGACGCCTACCGGGTGGACGAACCGCCCACGCCGACCCGCGAGGTCACGGTGCGCTCCGAGCTGTCCGACCGGCGGGTGGTCATCGACGGCGAGGATGTCGCGGTGGGGAGCGTGCAGCTCGGCGTGGCCCTCGAAGGCCAAGACCCAGTGTTCGGGCGCGGCCCCGGGCAGAACCTGCCCGCGCCGCAGGAGGGCGCGCTCACCACCCGGCTGGCGTTTGTGCCCCGGGCCGACGTGGCCAAGCGGGTGGTGGGGTGGAAACTCACCGTGCAGCGCGACCAGCTCGTCGACCAAGTCCCCGAGGTGTTGGCCGACCCCGTCGACAACACCGGCCGCAAGCCCGGTCGTGACCTGCTCGCGCGGCGGGCCGATCAGGTGGTGGCGGCGGCCGCGGCCCAGGCGGGGGACGCCGGACCGGGCCCCGACGCCGCGGCCGCGGGAGCCGACGCCGGGCCCGCGGAGACGCCCGGACCCGACGCGGGCCCGGGCGCGGCCGGTGACGCGGGGGCCCGCGCCGACGATTCCGCAACTGTCAAAGCAGCCGGCCCGCGCTGGGTCGCGACCCCGGTGTACGTGTTCGCGGGGGAGGGCGCGCTGCCCGACGAGCTGCTGTGGGACGGCAAGGACAAAGACGGGCAGTTGCTCCTCGAGGCCGGGGCCCGCTACGGCGCGGTCTTGTCCGTCACCGTCGAGGGCGGTGACACCCTGAGCAGCACCGAGCGGCCGTTCGGCGTCGCCTACGGGGCGCTCACCGCCGAGAGCGCGGAGAAGCAGGAGACCTTCGCGAGCAAGATCGACGCGGTGGGCGGCCGGCTCTTCTACCGGGGGGACAAGCCGACCAAGCGGTTGATCGCCCACCTCAAGCAGCAGATCGAGCCGCTGCTCAAGACCGACGCGCCCATCGAAGTGCACGTGCACGTCGACCGGCAGCGCAATGTGGCTGCGGCCGCGCTCACGTCACGCCGGGCCGCGGCGGTGGTCAAGGCGTTGCTCGCGTTGGGCATCGAAGAGGATCGCATGGTCCCGATGGGCGAAGGGGACGCGCTCCCGTTGGTGCCCAACCTGCGCCAGAACGACCGCAAGAAGAACCGCCGGGTGGAGCTCAAGGTGGTCGAGGACAAAAAGGAGCACGCCCCGGTGTTGCCGCTGTCCTGGCCCGGCGAGTTTTTGGTCAACCGCGACCAGGTCCCGCTGGTGCCGGGGCAGATGGTGGTCGAGGTCACCCGCGAGGTGAACATCGGGTCGGTCTTGGTGGTCGAGGTCAAAAGCAAAGACGGTGGCCGCACGGTGCTGCGCCGCACGGTGCGCGAAGAGGGGATCGGCGCGGCGGGTGAGGCCGCGGCGGACGACCAGCTCGAGGAGCCGATCCAGGGGGGCCTCGCCGACGGCAACGTCACCTGGCGGGACAAGGCAAAGTCACTGGACCTCCTGAAGGTTCGGCTGGCCCCGCGGGTGAAGGACGCCGAAGGCCGCGGGCTGGCGGTGCTGCGCGATGGACAGGTGGAGCTGGGCTTGTTGCCCCAGGTGCCCGACGACGTGCGGGTGCTGACCTGGACGGTGCGGTTGCTCGAAGAGCTCCCGGTCGTGACCGGCACCGCCCCGGCCGAGGGGGCGGCCGCGGCCAGAGACGAGGCCGACCGGGTGATCGGCGCCGACGCGGGGCCGGCGCCGGACGCGGGCGCGGCCCCGGACGCGGGGCCGGGGGGCGCGGACGCGGGACCGGAGGGCGCCGACGCGGGCCGCGCGGTGGTCGAGGGCCCGGGGCGCAAAAAGCCGCTGGAGACACCGACCAAGGTCGTGCGGCTGTGGACCGGCACCGGCGACGTGGCCGAGGAGATCAGCTGGGACGGGCTCGACGACAGCGGGCAGTTCGTGGCCGACACCAACAAACGATACGTGGCCCGCCTCGTGGTCGAGGCCTTGGGCGGGGACGTCGGGGTGTCGCCCGACCTGCCGGTGATCGCGGCGGGACCGGACGCGGCGGTGGCCGACGAAGAGACCGTGCTCGCCATCGAGGACGGCGCGTTCAACAACGGTCGGCTCAAAAACCGCACCAAGCGCACCCTGCGCAAAAAGGCCAAAGACCTCGTGGCCGGGGATGCGCCCATCCGCGTGGTGGTGCACACCGACGACCGCGGCCCGGCCGCCTCGCGCATGAAACGCACCGAGGTCAGCGCCGAGGCCGCGCGCCAAGAGCTCATTCGCGCCGGTGTGCCCGAAGCCCGGGTGCAGGCGGTGCCGCGCGGCGATACAGAACCATTGCGTCCCAACCTAAACGACCGGACCCGCAAAAAGAACCGCCGCATCCTCATCCTGGTGGGCCAGCCCCCGCGGGCCGAGGACGCCGGCACCGACGAGCTCGCCCGGGTGCTGGCCAACGGGCGGCCGCTCCAGACCGGGCCCGCGACCTTCACCGGCCAGGTGCCGCGCAGCAAAAGCGGCGAGGTCGCGCTCATGGTGCGCACCACCGGCGGGGCCCGGGCGTTGCTTCGGCTCCGGCCGGAGCCCAAGCGGGTGTGGCAAGGCCGCCCCGAGGTGGTGCTCGCCCAGCTCGAACAAGCCATGGCCAACCGCCCCGCGGTCGACGTGACCGGTCAGGGACCCGGCGCGCCGCCCACCTCGACGTCGGACGCGGGCGTGCTCGCGACCTTGGTGGGCCAAGCCCATCGACCGGACGCGGGCCCGCAGGGCCCCGACGCGGGGGCACCGCGCGGCGCGGACGCGGGCGCGGCCGGCGACGCCGGGCCGGCGGGCGACGCGGGCGCCCTGTTGGTGGGCCAAACCGGGCAAAGCGACGCCGGGCCAGGGGGCGATGCGGGGGTGCCCGGGGGCGATGGCGGAACTGTGGACAGCGACGCTGGGGTGAGGCCCGGCGGCGGCGACGGCGGAACCGGACCCGACCCGACTGAGCCCGTGCCGTACGCCAAGGGCGGGGTCGCGCCCTATTGGTGGCCGAGCCGCGGCGCGGTGCCCGCGATGCAGCTGAGCGTCGACCTGCCCAAAGAAGGGGAAGTGATCAAGGCGCGCCACATGGTGATCCGGGGCCAGACCGCCCTCGGCAACGTGGTGCGCATCCAGGGCAAAGAAGTGCCCGTCGACGAGGAGGGCCGGTTCGAGGCGTTGGTCAAGTTCCAGAACGGCACCAGCGAGTTGGTCATCGAGGCCGAGGACAAGATGGGCAACAAAGGGCGCATCAGCCGGCTCATCGAGGTCGACACCAACGGGTGGTTCTTGCTGATGATGGCCGACACCGCGGTGGGCCAGGACGGGGCCCAGCTCGACGAGCGAGGCCGGTACACCTCCTACACCATCGGCGACTACTTCGTGTACGGGCGCGGGGTCGCGTATGTGAAGGGCCAGCTCCAGTCTGATTACGTGTTCCGTGATTTGGATTTGACCCTGCACGTCGACACCCGGCGGTGGGCGGACGAGACCTTCGTGCGCGATGTGTTCGAGCCTGACCTCTACTACCCGGTCTACGGGGACAGCTCGGTCGAGTGGCAGGACGCGCAGGCGATGTACCCGCTCTACTTCAAGCTCAAGGCCGACCAGTCCGAGATTTACGTCGGCAACCTGCGCACCACCCTCGAGGGGGGCGACCTGCTGCGCTACACCCGCGCGCGCTACGGCGCCCAGGTGGTGCTCGACCGTGGCTGGTCCGGGGGCATCGGCTGGGACCGCACCGACACCGACAACCTCCGCGCCCCCGAGCACGATCCCTGGCGCACCCAGGCCAAGGTGTTCGGCGCGGGCGGGGCCTCGAGCAACCGGCACGCCCGGGTCGAGCTCATGGGCACCGGCGGGGCGGTGTATTACCTGCGGCACGAGAACGTCATCGAGGGCAGCGAACGCATCGCGTTCATCGTGCGGGACGCGGTGACCGGGGCCGAGATCGCGCGGGCCCCGCAACAGCGCAACCTCGACTACACCATCCGCTACGGCGAGGGCCGGGTCATCTTCAAAGAGCCCATCCCCGCGTACGCCGACTACGCGTTTGTGACCAACCACAACTTTGGCCAGACCCGGGCCGGACACCGGGTGTACGTCGAGGTGGAGTACGACCACGACGGCTTCGAGGCGTTCAGCGGGTGGGCCGCCGGCGGCCAGGTCAAACAAACCCTGTTCGGGCACGCCGAGGTCGGGGCGGGGTACGTGTACGAATCGCGCGAGGACGGCTCGCCCGCGTACCAGTTGTTCGGCATTCATGCCAAGGCGTTCCTCGACGAGGGCAGCTACGTCAAAGGTGAGTTCGCCTGGTCGCAATCGGTCGATGCCGGCAACTTCGTGTCCTACGACGGCGGCCTGTCCTACCGCGGGCTCGGGCAGCAGCTCGACGACGGGCCGGTGCTGCGCGATGGCCAAGTGTTCGCGCCCCAGCGGCAAGGCTGGGCGGTCAAGGTCGACGGCCAATACCAGTTCGGCGAGCTCGTGGGGCGCAAAGCCCAAGACGGCTTGGTCCGGGCCTACTTCCACCGCCAGAGCCCGGGCTTTTTCGCCGGCGCGTCCATCGTCGAGCAAGGCCAATGGAAATGGGGCAGCGAGCTGCGCTGGAACATCACCGACAACGACCTGCTCCGGCTCCGCTACGACGGGATCGTGGCCGAGATTCCCGAGGTCCCCCACGTCACCAACGCGCGGCTTCTGCATCGGCAGCTTGCCACCCTTTCCTACGAACGCATCCTGTTCGACGTCGTCCGGCTCGGCGCTGAGTACGGCGGGGGCCTGACCTGGGACTCGGGGTCCTACGGCCCGGAAAACCCCCAGCCGCGCTTCACCGTGAACAACGTGGTCGCGGGCAAGCTCGAGTGGCAGGTGTTCAAAGACCTCAACCTCGGCATTCGCCAAGAGGTCATCGTGTCCGCCGATGGCGCGGTCATCTTCCTCGGCGGGGAATCGACCCAGTTCGACAGCTGGAACGACCACTTGGTCACCCACGCCACCGCCCGCTACAACCTCACCGACACCCTGCAGCTCAGCGCCACCGAGTCGATCCGCTGGAACGGCGAGAACCAAACCGCATTGGGTCTGAGCTGGAAGGTAAACGACAACAGCCGGGTGTACGCCAACGAGCGCCTGGGCATGACCCAACAAGGCTTCACCTCGACGACGGTCATCGGGGGTGAACAGCAGATGTCCGAGGCGTCCAAGACCTACGCCGAGTACCAGCTCCAGTCCGGCTTCTCCGGCCAACAAAGCCGGGGCGTGGTGGGCATGAAAAACCGCCTCAAGCTGCCCTTCGGCTTCGCCCTGTCCTTTGGGTACGAGCGCACCCAGGTCCTCGGGGGCAACGTCACCCCCAACGCGCAGGGCGCACCGCCGCCGGGGGCGTTCACCGACGGGACGTTCTTCGCGATGCCCGGGGCCAACGGGGGCGGCGACTACCTGTACGGCGCGGGGTCGCGCGACGCCCTCAGCTTCGGGGTCGAGTACGCCCGCAACAACGTGCGCGCGTCCCAGCGGTTCGAGCTGCGCTACGACAACTTTGACGAGGACCGCGGGGGCCGTGACCGCCTCTGGGCGTTGTCGATGACCAACTTCCAGTGGGCCGCGACCCCCTCGATGAGCATTCTTGCCCGCTACAATGTGGCATTGGCGCAAGACCTCACCTTGGGCATGCGCGAAGCCCACCTCGAGGAAGGCCTGCTCGGCCTGTCCTATCGCCCGGTGACCCACGACTGGATGAGCCTGTGGGCCAAGGTGTCCCGGCGGGTCGAGGTGCGGCCTCTGAGCCTCAAGGAGGGCCTGTCCGAGGAGTACTCGGCCCACGCGGTGAGCGTCGAGCCCATCTTCGAGTTGCCCTGGAAGTTCCAGCTCGTCGAGAAGGTCGCGTTCAAACACGCGAGCTCTTTGGTGCCAAGCTTGCCCCGGGCCCACGCGTTCACGGTGTTGTGGATCAACCGCATCAACTGGCACGCCCTCGGCACCATTCGGTCGTTGGGCATCAATCCCTACATCCCCGGGGACATCGACTTCGGGGTGGAGTACCGCCTGCTCTACGGGATCACCGCCGCCACCCTCGAGCACGGCACGCTGTTCGAGGTGCAGTACGCCCCGGTGCCCTACTTCCGGCTCGGCATCGGGTGGAACTTCACCCGCTTCACCGACAACGAACTCGACCGCAACAACACCGACAACTCCGGCTTCTTCATCCGGGCCGTCGGGCAGTACTAGCCTTCCAGGGGGGATATCCCATCCCCCCTCGAGCCTCACGGCTCGCCAGCTCGCCGAGTCGGCCCTCACCCCCAGATGTCGTGGCCAATCCGTAGGATTGGCTTCAGCAACGCGAAGCGTTGCCCTGCTCCAAGGGCCTCCGGCCCGTCGCAGCGGGCTTGCATCCTACGGATGCAACGGTGTTGAGGTTTTGGGATGTGCCGGATGTGCTCTAACGGACGCGACCAAGCTCCGCTCACCACATTCGTGGTTCGCTCTCGCGGCGCGTCCGCGCTCGAGCGAGTCGGGCGGTGGGGCTGGGCTCTACATCTGGGGCTCGGGAACGGATGGTGACCCTGCAGGGAGGGGGGTGCAGGGGCATTGCGGGGCATTGCGTGATGGGTGCACATGCGGTGCGCGCAACCGGGTCGGTGGGACATGCACATTCCACGAGGCCGCTGGAGCCGGTCCTTGCAGGGACCGTTGCGTGGGCGGGGTCACGCCCACTCAATGAACAAAAGTCAATAAAAACAGGTGGTTAGGGAAAGTCGCGAGATGGGCCCGGGCTTTGCGTTGGTGTTCTGCAGTTCACTTTTGAACCCACACCAGGAGCACAGATCATGTCCAACGTTGGCGCCACTTCGACCCGCACCGTCCCCACCACCGTCCCCGCCGCGCCGCCGGTGGCTCCGGCCGAGGTCGCCGAGACCGCGGCCGCGGCGGCCACTTCCGCCGCCACCTCCGCGGCGGAGAACGCGCTGCCTGCAGACACATTCGAGTCGGGCGGGTGCAGCACGCCCCCCGATTTGAGCGACGCGTCGGGCGTGCAACCCACCACGACCCTCCGCTACTGCCAAGCGACCAAGACCTTGGTCGCCACCGGTGGCGTGACCGCGGCGACCGAGGACAAGTCCGGGGACAAGAGGGCCGCGGTGTACGCGGGGGCCGACGTCTCGATGGGGCCCGACGGACCAGAGGTCGTGGGCCAGGCGGGTTCGGAGGTGTCACTGCAAAACAAGAACGTCGCGTTCCAAAACCGGACCGACGTGAACACCCAAGGTGACGTGGCGAGCACCACGACCCTGGACGTCAAGAGCAACGACGGGCGCACCCAGTCGGACACCACCCTCGACGTCAACAACGACGGGGCCACGCTGAAGAACACCACGTCGCACACCGGGCCCCAGGGGGGCTCGACATTCCAGGGCGAGGCGAACACCAACGGCAAGTTCGCGGCGTCCGTCGACGGCCACCACACCAGCCAAGACGGCACCGGCTTTGTCAGCGGGGGCGGCGCGATCGACAACGAGGGCGCGTCCGGGAATGTGATTGCACAAAAGGAGCTCGGCGACACCACGTTGACCGGCGCGGCCGGCTTCGACACCAAAGAGGGCACCGCCTACGGCGTGGGGGCGATCGAAGGCCCCCACGGCTCGGCCGGGGTGGTCGCGACCTACGACAACGGCGCGGTGGCGGCCGGGGCCACCGGCGCGTACGCGGATAAGGGTGTCGCGCTGGAGGGCGAGGTGCTCTACGACGACGGCGACCTCCGGGCCAAGGGCGCGGTCTCGGTGCGCGGCGCCGACGACAAGGCGTTCCTGGAGGCGTCGGGCGAGGTCCAGGACACCCTCGGCGACGGCGAGCCGGCGACGTTCGCGACGCAGCTGCGGGTGGGGGCCGAGAATGACTTCGGCTACCTCGAGGCCGAGGTCGGCGCGGCCAGCGGGCAGCCAATCCGCGGCAGCGTCGGGGCCGGCGTGCAGAACAAGGCGGGCACGGTGCGCGCGGGGGCCACGGTGACCCAGCAGGGCGCCGAGACCACCGTGGGCGCCCAGGTCACCTTCCGGCCTGGTCGTCGATAAGTCCCGGATACGCGACCTAGGCCGCGCCGCCCCGCCGAGGGGGGGCGCGGTCTTCGCGATCGCGGGCCCCGTGACGATGGCGAAAGACAGGCCAAACCCCTTTCCTCGGACAAAAGATGTGGCATGGCCGGGCCAAACGGAGGAAGCCGTGAACACACCATCGCCTTTGCAGCGCCTCGCGCGCACCAAAGTCGCCGTCCTCGTCGGATTTTTCCTGTCCTTGGGCTTTGCCACGGTGGCGATGGCCTCGGAGTCGGCCGGCGGCGGCAGCGTTCAACTCGATTTGACCGCGGAGTGGGTCGGCGTGTTCTCGCTGGCCATCTTCGTCCTCGCCTACGGGATGGTGATGGGCGAGGAATACCTCCACATGCGGAAGTCGAAGCCGGTGCTCGTCGCCGCGGGCCTCATCTGGGCCGCCATCGGCATCCGCTACCACCAAGCTTCCGAAGCGGCCACCGACCCCGCGACCCAGCACGCCCTCGGGGTGTTCGCCGAGCACGCGGTCCGTCACAACATCCTCGAGTACGCCGAGCTGTTCCTCTTCTTGCTCGCGGCCATGACGTACATCAACACCATGGAAGAGCGCGGGGTGTTCGACGCGCTGCGCGCGTGGCTGATCAACAAAGGCTTTTCGCTTCGCGGCATTTTCTGGATGACCGGCCTGCTCGCGTTTTTCATCTCCCCCATCGCCGACAACCTCACCACCGCCTTGCTCATGGGCGCGGTGGCGATGAGCGTCGGCGTCGGCAACCAACGTTTCCTCGTCGTGGCGTTGATCAACATCGTGGTCGCGGCCAACGCCGGCGGCGCGTTCTCGCCCTTCGGCGACATCACCACCCTCATGGTTTGGCAAAAAGGGGTGGTGCCCTTCGGCGGCTTCTTCGAGCTGTTCCTGCCGTCGCTGGTCAACTGGTTGGTGCCGGCGGCGGTGATGAGCCTCGTCATCGGCAAGGCCAAACCCGAGGACCTCTCCGAGTCCATGACCCTGCAGCCGGGGGCGTTTGTCGTCGTGGGCCTGTTCTTGGCCACCATCGCGTCGGCGGTGTCGTTCCACAACTTCCTGCACCTTCCCCCGGTGCTCGGCATGATGACCGGTCTCGGGGTGCTCAAGCTGTATGGCTGGGTGCTGAAGATGCGCGCCCACAAGGAGCACGAGGCGGAGCGCAAAGCCGCCGCCGCCGCCGGGGGCGAACAATCCGTGGGCGTGCCGTCGGGCAAACACACGGTGGCCTCCAAAAACCCGTTCGAGGCGATGAGCCACGAAGGCGCGCAAGAAGAAGAGTTCGACATCTTCAAGCGTCTGGAAAAAGCCGAGTGGGACACCCTGATGTTCTTCTACGGCGTGATTCTTTGCGTCGGGGGGCTTGGCACCATTGGTTACCTCGGCTCGGTCTCGCACCTCGCCTACGACGGCATGGGACCCACCTGGGCCAACGCGGGCGTGGGCGTGCTCAGCGCCATCGTCGACAACATCCCGGTGATGTTCGCGGTGTTGACGATGTTCCCGGACATGGACCACGGCCAGTGGCTGCTCGTGACCCTCACCGCCGGGGTCGGCGGCTCGATGCTCTCCATCGGCAGCGCCGCCGGGGTTGCGCTCATGGGACAGGCCCGCGGGGTCTACACCTTCGGCGCGCACCTCAAGTGGTCGCCGATCATCGCCGTCGGCTACGTGGTGAGCATCCTCGTGCACATGTGGCTGAATGCCAACGGCTTCGACGGCGTGCCCATCCCGCACCCGGCGGGTTGACCGCCCTTCTGCCGAGAAAAGGCCGCGCACCGACGCGGTCTTTTTTTTGTGCCCGCGGGATCGACCCCCGTCGCCTTGCCCCCGACGCGGGCCATGTTTAGCGTGAGGTGCGTCTTCAGGGGGTAGAGAGATGACGACTTCTCACGACGCGCACGCCGCGTCTCCGGCGGGTTTTTCCGTTCAGCCGGGGCCGCAGGTGCAATCCCGCCATGTGCTGCCGTTCAGCTTTTCCGGCACCGCCGGCGAATACTTCCGCATCTGGATCGTCAACGCGGTGCTCACCGTGCTCACCGTTGGCATCTATTCGGCGTGGGCCAAGGTGCGCACCAAGCAGTACTTCTACCGACACACCCGGCTCGACGGGGCGACGTTTGATTACCTGGCCCGGCCGGTGGCGATTCTCAAGGGCCGCCTTCTGGTGGTGGCGGTGCTCGCGCTGGTGGTGGCGAGCCAGTTCTTGGCCCCGCGGGTCTATCCCTTCTTGGGGCTCGCGATGTTGCTGGCCACGCCGTGGGTGATGGCCCGTTCGTTGCGCTTCAACGCGCGCAATTCCGCCTACCGCAACATCCGGTTTGGTTTTGTCGCCGGGGCCACCGAGAGCTACATGGCCCATCTCATCGGGGGCTTGGTGTACGTCCTGACCTGCGGTTTGGGTATGCCCTATATGCAGTGGCGGGTGTCGCAGTTCGCGGTGGATGGGCACCGCTTTGGCAATCTGCCCTTCCGGTTCCGCAGCACCGCGGGGGACTACTTCATGGCGTTCGTGATGGCCGCGCTTGTCACGATTCCGCTGGTGTTGGTGTGGTTCGGGGGCACGTTGGCGGTGACCATGCTCGCCAAGGGGGGCGCGCATCCGGTGGCGAGCATGGGGGCCACGTTGGTGATGATTCCCCTGGTCTACGTCCTGCTCATCGTGCCGGCGTCGTACACCAAGGCCAAGATCGCCAACCTCTTCTGGGGGGGCATTGACATTGGGTGGCACCGGCTTGAGTCGACCCAGACCTTTCGCGAGGTCTTGGTCCTCCAGGTCACCAACATCCTCGGCGTGGCCCTGAGCTTGGGGCTGGCCTATCCCTGGGCCAAGGTGCGCACCGTGCGATACCAACTCGACAACCTGTTCCTGCAGGCCCAAGGCCCGTTGCTCGCGGAGGCGGGCCGGCCCCAGGCCGCGGGGGGCGCGCTCGGCGACGCCGCCGCCGACCTCGGCGAGTTCGATCTGGACTTCGGATGACCTGGTCGGTTCGCGCGCACTTTCTCGACGGCACGTCCACCCGGGGGGTGGACGTGACCGTGACCTTGGGGCCCGGTCAAAGGCTGCGCATCGAGGGGCCGGGGGTCGAGCGCGAGGTCGCCGCCGACGAGGTGCGCATCGACAACCGGCTCGGGGACACCGTTCGGGCGCTTTGGCTCGACGACGGCGCGAAGTGTGAAGTCGCCGACAACGACGCGGTGGACGACCTCGCCCGGCGGCTCGGCCGCGGCCGCGCCGGCCGCTGGCGGCACCGGCTGGAGTCAAAGCTCCGCTATGCCCTGATCGCCGCGGTGGGGTCGCTGGGGCTGGCCGCGGCCGGGGTGGTGTGGGGCATCCCCTTCACCGCGCGACAGGTGGCGATGCAGGTGCCGGACGATGTGGCCCACCAAATGGGGGCCGGGACCTTGGATGTCCTCGACCAGGGCCTGCTCACCCCGTCCGAGCTCGACGAGGCCACGCAGGCCCGGCTGCGCGAAGGGTTCGCGGCCCAGGCCGCGGCGTACCCGGGCCTTCCCCTGCGCTTGGTGTTTCGCCGGTTGGGACACCTGCCCAATGCCTTTGCGCTCCCGGATGGCACCGTGATCGTCACCGACGAGCTGGTGGCGCTGGCCGCGCACGACGGGGAGGTGTTGGCCGTGCTCGCCCACGAGATCGGCCACGTGCACCACCGCCACAGCCTGCGCATGGCCCTGGAGAGCTCGTCGGTGGCGCTCCTGGTGGGGCTTTACCTCGGCGACGCCAGCCAGTTCGCCTCGGTGCTGAGCGCGTTGCCCACGGTCTACGCGCAGGCTTCGTTCTCGCGCGAACACGAGCGCGAGGCGGACGCGTTCGCCCTGTCGTTCATGCGCGAGACCGGCCAAAGCCCCCGCGACTTCTCGGCCATGATGCGCAAGCTGGGGGACGCCGGGGGCCGAGACCGCGCGGGGGCGTTGGCCTGGTTGTCCAGCCACCCGCCCACCGCCGAACGCATCGCCCGGTTCGACGCCGCCGCGGACCCTTGAGGCCGGTCTTGGCACCAGGCACCAGCGCGCTAGGGTCACGGCGTGTTTCGCGACCCATTCGATTTTCTCGACGATGAACGGCTGACCAGTTGGCTCACCTCCGCCGCTTCCCTGTGCGGCGTGTTGATGGTGACGATCTACTTTTTGGACCAGCCCCTGCGCGACACCTTGCTCGCACCCAACGGCATTGTGTCATTCGAGTTCGCGGGCACGCCCTTGGCCGCGCAAGAGATGCTCAACCTGTGGGGGCCGCGCGGACAGCTCTTCTGTGGCTTTTTGCTCGGGCTCGATTACCTGTTCTTGGTCGCCTACAGCACCGCGATCGCCGCCGGCGTGACCCGGTTTGCCCGGGGGCGCGAAGAGCGGGTGGCGCGCTGGGCGTTCGCGCTCGCCTATGCCCAGTGGGTGGCGGCGCTGCTCGACGCCACCGAGAACCTCGCGCTGTTCCAAGTGCTGCGCGGCCTGATCGAGACCAAGTGGGTGTTGATCGCCTACTGGTGCGCGGCGGGGAAGTTCTTGCTCGTGGGGCTCGGCCTGCTCGGCGCCCTCGGCCTCGGGGTGTGGCGGGTGCTCGCGCCGCCCGCGTCGTCGACGGAGGACCCATGACCGAGCTGGCGCCGCTGTGTCGGATGGTCACCGGGGTGTTCGCGCTGCAGTTCGGCGAGGGGGCGCGGCTCGACCTGGAGATGGCGCTGCCGGTGCCCGGCCGCGACTGGGAAGCGACCTCCTTGGCCGCGCAGTTTGTGGCCCCGTCCCGGGAGATGGGCGAGGCGGCGTTGCTGCATCTCTCGGCTTGGCTGGGGGTGCCCTTGGCCGACGAGGACGACGACCTCGGGGCCCCGGTGCAGGTGAGCTTCAACTGGGGGGTGTGCAAGTTGACCCTCGACGACGGCGGGGCGCACGCCGAGGTCTATCTCAACTTGCACGACGCGCCGACCCACGGCGAGTGTTTCCAGCAGTTCGGGCTGCCGCGGCACGTGGCCCTGGTCGAGAAAGACGACGCCTACCGCGAGGTGTTGCTCGCGCTGTGGGCCCGGGCGGTCCGCCAATCCTGGGCCGGCTAGGCACACCCGCAAACAAAACCGGCCGCCTCGTGGGCGGCCGGGTACAGCGTCAAAACCGCGCGAAGCCTCTACGAGTCTTCGATCCCGGCGGCCACCGGTTCGGCGGTGGGGGGGGCCATGGCCGGCACCGCCTCGGCGGCGCTGGGCTTGGGCTTGGGCGGGGGCACCGCGGTGGTGAGCCGGGCCGCGCGGGCCGCTTCCCGGCGCACCCGGGGGGCGCGTTTTTCCCGCGGGGGCAAACGCGCGGCTTCGGCCTCGAGGGCCTTGGCCTCGGCTTCGGCGGCGTCGGCGTCGAGGCCCACGGACTTGAGCAGCTCATCGACCGCGCTGATGTTGGCCGGCAGCAACACCTTGGTGTTGCGGCGGCCGAGGGTGCGCAGCTGGGTGAGGTAGCCCTGGCTGAGGCGCAGGCGCACGGCTTCGGCCCCGCCCTTTTGGGCCAAGGCGGCGCCGAGCTTCATGATCGATTCCGCGGTGGCCTCGGCGATGGACAGAATCTCCTCCGCGCGGCCTTCGGCCTCGTTTATGCGCCGGTGCATTTCCCCTTCGGAGGTGTTGATGAGCTCGGCCTTGGCCCCCTCGGAGTCGTTGATCAGTGACATTTTTTCGCCCTCGCTGCGGGCGAGCAGCGCGCGGCGTTGTCGCTCGGCCGCCATCTGGCGCTCCATGGCGTTGCGCACGGTGTTGGGCGGCACAATGTTCTTGATCTCGTAGCGGTGGACTTGAATGCCCCAGGTCTCGGCCACCTCGTCGAGGGTGCTGAGCACTTCGCGGTTGATTTCGTCGCGCTCTTCGAACGTGCGGTCGAGGTCGAGCTTGCCGATCACCGACCGGGTGGTGGTCTGGGCCAACAAGATCGCGGCGGTGCGGTAGTCGGTCACGCCGTAGCTCGCCTTCTCCGCGTTCTGGATGGAGATGTAGAGCACGCCGTCGACTTCGACCTTGACGTTGTCCTTGGTGAAGCACTCCTGGGGCGGCACCTCGATGCTCTCCTCGCGGAGGTCTTGGATAAACGCGACCCGGTCCACGAACGGGATCAGCACGTGAAAGCCGGGCTCCAAGGTCTGGTGGTATTTGCCCAGCCGCTCGACGATGAACTTCTTGCGGTTGGGCACCAGCCGGATGCATCGCACGAAGCGCACCGCCACGGTGAGGAAGATGAGAAAGAAAATAAAAAGGCCAATGCCGTCCATCACACCCATGTCGTCCTCCTCGCCTACTTCTCGCCCATGGTCTCGCCGACCTGGTTCACGCCTTGGAAAAAGCCCTTGATGTTGGCCAGCCCCTCGGGGACCACCGACACGTCCGCGCCCTTGATGATTTCACCAAAGTCATCGACGAACTGTTCGACCAGTTGCATTTTGACCGCGGCGTGGCCGCCGGGGGCTTGGATCGCCTCCGCCACCATGTCGATGCCCTCCGCGGAGGCGTCCGCGAGCAGGCGAATCTCCTCCGCGCGACCTTTGGCCTCGTTGATGCGGCGGGCGCGTTCGCCCTCGGAGAGATTCACCGCCTGTTGGCGCTGGCCCTCGGAGATGTTGATCTTGGCTTCCTTCTCCCCCATGGACTGGGTGATCTCCGCGCGCTTTTGCCGCTCGGCTTCCATCTGCTGCTCCATGGTGTCGATGACCCGGCGGGAGGGCGAGATGTTCATGATCTCGTAGCGGATCATCTTGATGCCCCAGGGGTCCGACGCCCGGTCGATCTCCTTGACGATGTTGTGGTTCATTTCTTCGCGTTCGCTGAAGGTCTCGTCGAGGGTGAGCCGGCCGATCTCCGACCGCATCGTGGTCTGGGCGAGGTTGATGCTCGCGGCGCGGTAATCGGCGATGCCATAGCTTGCCTTCTCCGCGTCCATGACCTTGAGGTACACGATGCCGTCCACCTCGACTTGGATGTTGTCCCGGGTGATGCACATCTGGGGCGGGACATCGATCGCTTGTTCGCGGATTTCTTGCCGGTACGCGGCCTTGTCCACGAACGGCACCAAAAAGTGAAAACCGGGCATCAACATTTTGTCGAACTTCCCGAACCGCTCTTTGATCACATTTTCCCGCTCAGGGACGATGATGAACGTCTGCTTGACGAAGAAGATCACCATCAACACAAACAGTGCCAACCAGAACATAGACCCCTCTTCCTTTTCCTCGGCGCGCGGTCGCTCAAGACCCCGACGTCGATGATTCCCCCCGGTGCGTGGGAACGGTCACCGCTTCGCGTCCGTCCGCTTCCAGTTCTTTGACCTCCTCGACCGCTTCCACGATCCAGAGCAGGTTCTCGTTGTAGACAATGCGCGCCTTGTCGCCCTTTTTGAGCGTGCCCTCGACGCTGCGGGCGGCCCACTCGGTGCCCTGAAAACGAATCCGGCCTTCGCTGGACTCCTCATCGATGTCCGCGAGCACGTCGACAATCTTGCCGTAGTTCTCCGTGCGCTCGTCGATGTTCTCCCGGGACGTCTCATTGGGCAGCCACTTCTTCGCGAGGTTGCGAAACACAAGCACCAGGGCCACCGACGACACCATCCACAGCCCCAGGGAGGCGGGCAGGCTCTCCACCAAACCCAAAAACCGCAGACCCGCGACCAACACCGCCGCGATGCCGAGAAAAATCGACACCAAACCTGGCAGCACCACTTCGCCACCGATGAGCAACAGCCCGGCCACGAGCCACAGCCACGTGATGATCACCGGATCCACGCTTCCTCCACGCCTCAATATGGGACGAACCCCGGCCACAGGCAAGGGTCGGCGGGGCCACCGGCTCGTCACCAATACAGCACGTGCGCCCCGTCGACGAAAACCGCATGCCCCTGCCACGAAACGCGTTCGTCGCCCTCGTGGTGGGCCACGAAGGGGGCGATCTGGTGCAGCCGGTGCCCGCTGTGCACCACCAGCTCGCCGACCCGGTAGGGAACCAAAATCGGCTCCGGGTCGAGCGCGGCCTCGGGCTCGCCGTGGGTTTGGTCCCACATGTACATGCCCGCGCCGTCACGGGGCAGGCGCAAGGGCAGGGTGAACGAGAACGCGCGGGAGGTGTCGACGGGGCGGTCCCACGGCACTTGTTCGTACGGGAGGTCGAAGTGTCGGCTGGCCAGGGGCTGGGTCAGGCCGGGATGAGACTGGAACACATGGAACCCAGGCACGGCCACGCGCGGGTCGTACACCACCGGCTCGCCGAGGAAGCTCGCGAGCAGCTCGCCCACGGTGGCGAACATCTCGGCGAACCGTTCTTGCAGCAGGTGGTTGGTGAGCGCGGCGAGGCGCAGGTAGGTCTCGGCCCCTTTGTGTCCGTCGTAGTACGCGGGGGCGCCCAACGTGAACACCGGCCGAAACGGCGCGCGCCGGGTCCACTCCCGTCGCAGCCCGTGCACTTCGGCCACCGCGGCGTCGCATTGCGCGACGCTCAACGCATCGAACGTCAGGTAACCATCGATGGCCCACGTCATCGCCGCCGAGCATACCCCGCGGCCCGACGGTCAAGGGAGCTCGATGGCCGTCCCGCCCCAGCATCGCACGCTGCCGTCGGCGCGGACCCCGCAGGGGTTGGTCTCGCCCGCGGCCACGGTCACGAAGCTGTCGGGGGGCACGACGAGCACGTCGTTGGCGTTCCAGCCCCAGCACTGCACGGTGCCGTCGGTCTTTTGTCCGCAGGCGTACTGGCCCCCGACGAACACGCGATCGAACAGGCCGTTGAGCGCGTCGGTCTGGCCGTAGAGGTTGTAGCCCCAACAGTCGACGGTGTGGTCGGTGCGCACCCCGCAGGAAAAGTCGATGCTGGACCGGACCTCGAGGAAGGTACCGGTGGGCGCGTCGCTTTGTCCGTACTGGTTGTTGCCCCAGCAGGTGACGGTGTGGTCGTCGCGCAGCGCGCAGGTGTGCCGGTGACCGACGGCCACGTCCTGGAACACGCCGGGCGGGGCCGACGCCTGACCGTCGGCGTTGTAGCCCCAACACTCGATCTCGCCGTTGTCGCTGCGCACCCCGCAGGTGAGGGAGTTGCCGAGGGAGAACGCGTCGAAGGCGAGGCCGGCGGGGATGTCGAGCTGGCCTTGTTGGTTTTCGCCCCAGCAGTGCAGGGCGCCGTCGGTGCGGAACCCGCAGCCGTGGTTTTCGCCCATCTCCAGCCGGGTGAAGGTGCCCGCGGGCGCGGTGGCCGCGGTGCTGGTGTTGTAGCCCCAGCACCGCACGGTGTCGTCGTCGACGACGCCGCAGTAGGTCTTGTCGTAGGCGGCGAGGGACACGAAGGTCTCGTGGGGCCCGATGTTGACCGCGGCCTGGCTTTCGCCCCAGCAGCGGACTTGGCCACCGGTGATGCCGCAGCTGTTGTCGAGCCCGACGTCGAGTTGGGTGAAGGGCACGTTGGGGGCGTCGAGCTGGCCGAGGTTGTTCTGTCCCCAGCAGGCGACAAAGTCGTCGTTCTTGATGCCGCAGGTGTGGTTGGTGCCGGCGGACACGGTCTGGAAGATCGCGCCCGGGACAGTGGCATTGCCGGGGGTGCTGTTGACCCAGCACTCGACCAGGCCGGTGTCCTTGCGCCCGCACATGTGGGCCACGCCGGCCTCGATGTCGACGAAGGTCCCTGCAGGTTCATTGCCTTGCCCTGCGGTGTTGCCCACGCACACCACGCCATTTTGCGCATCCAGGGTGCAGGTAAAGGCCGAGCCCGCGGCCACGTCGTCGTACATGCCGAACGCGATGTCCTGTTGCCCGGATTGGTTCCGGCCCCAACACTCGATCTCGCCGTCCACTTCTCGGGCACAGCCGTGCTGGCTGCCCATGGTGATTTGTACATAGCTGCCCAGGGGCGGCTCGGCTTGGCCGTAGTCGTTCTGGCCCCAACAATGAATCGTGCCGTCGACGTCCGATAGGCCACACGTGGTGTTGGTGCCCGCGTCGAGCAGGCTGAACGTCTCGCCGTCGGGGACATCGAGCTGCCCTTCGCGCGACCAGCCCCAGCACAACACGGTGCCGTCCGGCCGCAATGCACATGCATGGCGATACCCGCTCACGACCTGCACAAACGCCTGGTCGCCATCTCCGTCGCCATCCCCGTCTCCGTCTCCATCGCCATCGCCGTCTCCGTCTCCGTCGCCGTCTCCGTCGCCGTCTCCATCTCCATCTCCATCTCCATCTCCGTCGCCGTCGCCGTCCCCGTCCCCGTCTCCATCGCCGTCGCCATCTCCGTCTCCATCTCCATCGCCGTCCCCATCGCCGTCTCCGTCTCCATCTCCATCTCCATCTCCATCTCCATCGCCGTCTCCATCCCCGTCGCCGTCACCGTCGCCATCTCCGTCGCCGTCGCCGTCTCCGTCGCCGTCGCCATCGCCATCTCCGTCGCCGTCTCCATCTCCATCCCCGTCGCCATCTCCATCCCCGTCTCCGTCTCCGTCGCCGTCGCCGTCACCATCCCCGTCCCCGACGGTCCCGGGACACCCCGGCAACAGAGCGCCGGGACCACAGACCAGGCTCAGGACAAACAGCGACGACCACAGCTTTTGCATGACACACCTCGCGAGACCCTTTGGAACGAGCGGCACCGCCGCGCCGGACGAACGCCCCGTGATCCGGGGCGGCAGCCCCTCAGCGGCGCAGGCCGCTCACCATCCGCACCAACGCGGCTTCGACCCGCGCGCGCTCGGCGTCGCGGTCGTCGGCGTGGGCGATCATCATCGCGCCCTCGACGAGCAAGCTGAACACCAGCTGCGACACCGTGGGCACCGAGACGTCGGCCAGCACGCCCTCGTCGACGAGGAACTGGATCGCGTCCGACACGATCAGGGCGTTGCGCTCCTGGTCGAGCTCCCGCCACCGGTCCCAGCCGAGCACCGACGGGGCCTCGGTCATGACCCGGCGGGCCTGGTCGTCGTCGCTGATCGCGCGCAGCCACACGCGCAGCGCGGCCAGGGTGCGCGCCCAGGGATCGGCCTCGCCGGCGGCATCGCCGAGCACGCGGACAATGTCGGCCATGGTCCGCGTGCACGCCCGCTCGAACACCGCCTCGTACAGCTCCTGTTTGCTGCTGAAGTGGTGGTACATCGCGCCCTTGGTCACCCCGGCGTCTTCGCAGATCACGCCCAGGGGGGTCGACGCATAACCCTCTGATCCAAATAGCTTTTCCGCCGAATCCACCAGGGCCTCCCGGGTCTGATCCGCGTAGACATCTCGGCGCGACTTGCCAGCTGACATGCCATGAGTATACAACATACTAACGGTATGTAGAAGACCGGTGGCATGTAGGAGACCACCGGTATGGAGGATCCGATGTTGTTGCCTGACCAAGCGCCCTCTTCCCCCGAGGCCCCGGTCGTCCCGGCGGGACCCATTCCCCGGCTCGCCAAAAGCGGGCCGCTCGGCCACCTGTCCGAGTTCAGGGACAACCCCCTGGCCGTGCTCCAGCGCGCCTTCCGCACCCACGGAGATTTGGTGACCATCGATCTCGTGCGGTCCGCGTTGTTGGTGTCCCATCCGGACGGGGTGAAGCACGTGCTGCAAGACCGCCACACCAACTACGGGCGGCCCTTCTTTTACCGGCGCATGAAGCGGCTGGTGGGCAACGGGCTGCTCACCAATGACACGTCGTCGTGGCTGAGCCAGCGGCGCCTGGCTTCGCCCGCGTTTCATCGCAAACGCATTGCGTCGTTGCAGGGCCGCATGGTGGCCCGCACCCACGAGACCATCGCCCGGGTGCAGGACCTGCGCACGTCGGTGGACATGGCCGAGGAGATGGTGCGCCTCACCCTCGGCATCGCCGGGGACACCCTCTTCTCCATCGACCTGCTCGAGCAGGCCAAGGAGGTGGGGGAAGCTGCTGCAGAGGCATTGCGCATCACCAACGCCCGCGGCAACCAGATCGTCCTCTGGCCCCAGGCGATGCCCACCCCGCAGAACGTGCGGTTCGGGCGGGTGAAGGCGGTGCTGGACAACGTCGTGGCCGACGTCATCGCCGAGCGTCGCAAGAGCGGCCCGCGCGACGACCTCCTGCAAATGTTTATGGACGCGGAGGACCAAGACACCGGCGAGCGCATGAACGATCAACAGCTCAAAGACGAGGTGCTCACCATGCTGTTGGCCGGTCACGAGACCACCGCCCACGCCCTGTCCTGGGGCTTGATGCTGTTGTCGCGCCACCCCGAGGTGGTGGGCCGGATGCGCGCGGAGCTCGACGCGCAGAGCCCCCATCGTGACCCCGACGCGGCCACGGTGATGGGGCTCGAGACCACCCGGCGGGTGGTGCACGAGGTGCTGCGGCTCTATCCCTCGGCCTGGCTCATCTCCCGGGAGGCGCTGGACGACGACGTGATCATGGGCCAGCCGATCAAAAAGGGCACCGATGTGCTGATGTCGCCCTGGCTGGTGCACCGGCACCCGCAGTTCTGGCCGAACCCGGAGGCGTTCTTGCCCGACCGCTTCAGCCCCGAACAAAGCGAGGGCCGGCATCGCATGGCCTGGTTGCCGTTCGCGGCGGGGCCGCGCATGTGCGTGGGGTCGAACTTCGCGCTCATGGAGATGATGACGATCCTGCCCATGCTGGTCCGGGCCCTCGAGTTCGAGCTGGTGCCCGGCTACGTCATCGACCCCGAGCCGACCATCACGCTGCGGCCCCGCCACGGCATCGAGATGAACGTGCGGCGGTTCCAGCCGAACTGACGCGCGCTCCCACACCGGGGCCGGTCCCGCGACACCGGCCCCTGTCCCGCCGGGGCGGGGAGCGGGCGGCGGTGGATACAATGGGTGCCCCCAGGAGGTCCCATGTCCACGTCCCCGCCGCTATCCATTGTTTCGCTGTTCGACCAGGACGCGGTTCGGACCGGGGGTGACGCCACCGGCCATGCGGTGTTCAAGCTTTTGGCCGGGCCCGCGGCGGAGAAGCGTCCCGCGCTCACGGTGGTGTTTTGCATCGATATGTCGTCGTCGATGCAGGGCCCGCCCATCGAGGCGGTGGTGGCGTCCATGACCCGGCTGCTCGGCTTGCTCGAGGAGCAAGACCAGGCCGGGGTGGTGCTGTTCGCCGACGAGGCCACGGTGCTGCAGAGCCCGGCCCCGGTGACCCCGGGGTTGGTGAAGACCTTGACCGGCCGGCTGCACCGGCTGACCCCCTTTGGTTGGACCAACATCGAGGCCGGTCTGCGCACCGCGGCCGGGGTCATGCCCGTGCGGCAGACCCATGAGCGGCAAGCGGTGTTGCTGCTCAGCGACGGCGAACCCAACCGTGGGGCCACCCGCCCCGAGGACTTGGCCGATGTGGTCGCCTCGTACCGCGCGTCGATGGCGGTGAGCACCCTCGGCTATGGACCGGCCCACAACGAACGGGTGCTGCACGCGATGAGCGAAGCCGGCGCCGGCCAATACGCCTACATCGCCGACCCGGTGGAGTGCGCGGCGGAGATCGCCCGGGCGGTGGGGGCCCAGGCCGAGGTGGTGGCCGATCAAGTGACATTGACGCTGCGCCCCGGGGAGGGGGTCGAGATCGATGCGTTTGTGGCCTCGCCCGCGCCACGGTTCGGGGCCGATGGGCTGCGCTTGGCATTGCCCGATGCCCTGGCCCACGACGAGCAAGCGCTGGTGTTGCGGCTGAACGTGAACGCGCCCCGGGAGGGGGGCGAGCACATGTTGCTGGATGCGACTCTGCGGTACCGCGCGGTGCCGGGGGCGGAGGTTCACGAGGTCCCCTGTGCCCTGTCGGTGCGGGTGCGGCCGGGGGACCCGGTGCCGGTGCGGGAGGCGCGGGTGGAAGTGGTGCTGGCCGAGGCGGACGAAGCCCGGGCCGCGGGGTGGAAGCTGGCCGACGCGGGGCACTTCGACGGGGCCGCGTCGGCGCTTCGTCAGGTGATGGCCAAGATGGAGGCCATCGAGGGGCACGACGCCCAGGACGGCTCGCGCCTGTCCGAGGCCTACGAGCAGCTGGTCGACGAGGTGCTCGGCTACGAGACCAAGCCCTCGGTCGAGGACTACCGCAACTTCCGCCGCGTCCAGATGGGCATGAAGATGAGCCACGGGGCCCAACACGTGTCGGACCGCAAGGCCCAAGGCATCGCCGCCGAGGCTCTGCGGGAGGAGGCGGGGAGCGTGCGCCCGGCCCGGTTGCGGGTCCAGGGGGCCGGGGGGGAGCAGGTGGTCCGGTTGGGTCTGGAGAACACCATCGGCCGCGTCGCGGGCAATGACATTGTGTTGGGCAGTGGCGCGGTGAGCAAGCGGCACGCGCGCATCGTGGCCAAAGGGGGGCGCTATGTGCTCGTGGACCTCAAGACCACCAACGGCTCCTACCTGAACGGCCAGCGGGTCAGCGCGCCCCGGGTGCTGCAACCGGGGGACGAGATTGCCGTAGGGGATCGCACGTTGGTGTTCGAAACCGACTGAACGACATTGCCCGCGCCGGTGCAGGGTGGCACGGTGCGGCCCATGGCCCTCACCGCGAAAGTCCTGCGCGTCCACGTCGAGCTCTCGGACATTGACCGGGGGGTGTACGAGTCTTTGGACCTGCGGGTGGCCCAGCACCCGTCTGAGCAGGCCGAGCGGGTGGTGTTGCGGGTGCTCGGCTATGCCCTGTTGTACCAGGAGGGCATCGCTTTCGGCCGCGGCCTGTCCACCGTCGAGGACGCGGCCGTCCACGTCACCGGCTTTGACGGCCAAATTGCCCTCTGGGTGGACGTGGGGGCCCCCTCGGCCGAGCGACTGCACAAGGCGAGCAAGGCCGCGGCGGAGGTCGCGGTCATCACCGACCGCGACGATGCGACCCTGTCCCGCGAGTGGAAGTCCAAAAAGGTGCACCAGGCCGACCAGGTCACGGTCTGGCGGCTGGACAGCCGCTGGGTCAAGGAGCTCGCGTCCGACGTGGCTCCCAAATGGGACTGGACCATCCTGGTGCAAGAGGGGGCGGTGATGGTCACCCGCGGCGACCGCACGACCTCGGCCGAACCGGTGCGCACCTCGGTGGGGGCGTTCCAGGCCTGATGCGCGCTAGTCGAGCGGACAGCCCGGGTCGGTCACGCAGCCGTCGGTGTCGTCGTAGTTGGCCGCGAATCCGCAGTTGCACCCGGGGACGATGGCTTGGCAATCGGGCGCGACCCCGCAGCTGTAGTTGCCACAGGAGGTGGGGTCCCAGGTTCCGCCGGTGGCGGTGCAGCGGGCCTCCGCATCCATCGGACAGGTGGCGTCGTCGGCGCACCCGGTGCCATCGGCAAACGTGCGCCCGAAGCCACAGTCGCAGCCGGGAATCACCGCCGCACACGCGGGGGGCAATCCGCATGCGTAGTGGCCGCACGAGGTCGGGTCCCAGGTGCCTTCGGTGGCGGCGCAGAGCTGCTCATCGGTCAGGTCTGCACACTCATTGTCGACCAGGAAGCCCTGGCCCTCGACCCAGTTGCTGTCGGGGCCGCAGTCGCAGCCGGGAATGATCGCGTCGCACGGCGGGGCCTGGCCACAATCGTAATGGCCGCACGAGGTCGGGTCCCAGGTGCCGCCGGTGTCCGCACACAAACCCGCATCTCCATCCCCGTCGCCGTCTCCATCCCCGTCGCCGTCTCCATCCCCGTCGCCGTCTCCATCCCCGTCGCCGTCTCCGTCTCCATCCCCGTCGCCGTCACCATCCCCGTCTCCGTCTCCATCCCCGTCGCCGTCACCATCCCCGTCGCCGTCGCCATCCCCATCTCCGTCTCCGTCTCCAACGGGACCGTCGCAGCCCACGGCGGGGGGCAGACCGCCCACGCCGAGGAGAAAGAACAGCAAAAACATATACTTACGAATCATGACGACGCCTCCGTGCGTCCCGCCAGATTGACCCACGGGGGGCCACACCGCAACCGCGCGGACACCTACAGCGCGTCGCGCCAGCGGTCGTAGAAGGTCTCCGGCCCCGTGTAGAACACCTCACGAAACGCGGCGTCGAAGTCCTGCCGTTCGTTCACCGCGTCGAGGAGCTTGGTCAAGCCGAACGAGCCTTGTTTTTCTTTGAGCGCCCGCACCAGGCTCTCGCTCATCTCGTAGGCCAGGCGCGCGGTGGTGGGGTCGGCGATCTGTGACAACGGGGGGCCGAGCGCGGCCAACGACAGCAACTGGTCGCTCTGTGCGGCCCGCGACAACACCGTGTCGCGGGTGACGTGGTGGGGCTCGTGCACCACCGCCAAGCCCTCGTGCAGCCAACCCGGGAGATGACCGCGCACGGTCTGGGCGATGAGGGCGTGGGTGTACTCGTGGGCGAGCACGTCGTCGAACGCGTCCGACGCGGCCAGCACGTCCCCCTCGCGCACGCGGATTTTCCCGTCGTACAGCCCGTTGGACCAATCGGGGGCGTTGAGCGCGGTCTGGTATTGGCTGCCGGTGTAGATCACAACCGTGACAAGCTGGTCGGGCTTGCGCCCCAGCTTGTCATTGATGGAAAAGTACGCGCGCTCGAGCCGGTTGAGCGCCCGCCACGCGATCTGCTCGGTGCCGTACCCTTCGAAGCGGGCCACAAAATGGTCGCTCTCGACCCCGCGAAAGGCCCCCTCGACGCTGAGCTGCTGCTTGAGCCGGGCGATCTTGTCCGAGAGCCCGCGCAGGTGCTCGCCGTGTTCGGTCTTTTGCAGCGACTCGAGGGCGCTCACCGCGCAGGGCAGATCGTTGAGCCGCTCGCACACCTGGGCCTTGTCTTGCCACAGCGCGCCGTTGTCCGCGTCGAGGGCCAGGGCCTGATCGAGGAGGGCGCGCTTGTTGTCGTCGTCATCGGTCTCGCCCGCTTGGGCCCGGAAGACCCGGGCCGCGACCTTGTTGACCGCGGGCTCGTCGGGGCTGAGCTCCCGGGCCCGCGCCACCGCCCGCGACGCGGCGGCGAGACGGCCGTCGCGCAGGGCGTCCACCGCCTCGCGCTGGAGCACGACCACGAGGTCTTGGGCCAGCACCGACTGGCCCGGAAACAATGCCAACGCAGTCTCGAGGACGGCGCGGGCCTCCGCGTAGTTTTTGGCCTGTACCGCCCGGGCGGCTTGCTCGCGGGCCTTGGTCACCTCGGGGGGCGGGGCGGCGCGGTCGGCGGGAGCGGGGGCGGTGACCTCCGCGGGGGAGGCCACCACCACGGGCGCGGCGGGGCCGGGGGCGGGCTGGGGGCGCAGCACGTACGCGGCCCCGGCCCCGGCCAACACCACACACCCCGCGACGAGGACGGACACGCGCATGGCGATATCCTAACAAACCTCGTCGCGGGCCGACGGTCAGTAACCGCAGAAGTCCGCGTAGAAACTCTCGATTTGTGTTCCGAAGCTCTGGCAAGCGGGTTCGCCGTCGGGACGCCAAAGACAGCTCAGCCCGGCTTCGCAGCCGTACAGGTTCTGGCAGGTCTCGCCCTCGGCGCCGAGGGGCTCGCAGGCAAGTGTCTGGTCGTCTTGTTCCGCGCAGTAGGTGCCGTCGGCGCATCCCCACGCAGACGTGCACGGCTCGCCTTCGCCGTTGCGTTTTGTGCAGAGCCCGGTGCCGACGGGGCTGCCGTCACAATAGGTGGTGGACAGGCCCCCACGACAGAGCTTGGGCGCCCCCTCGGGGGTGAGATCGGTGCATGGCGCCCCGAGCTCGACGAGCGCGATGGCTTGGCATGTCCCGGTGTCGTCCGGTCCGGGGACACAGAGCAGTCCGGTGACGCCGAGCGCACCGCAAGCCGCGACCGCGTAGGGGTGACAGCTGTCGCCCACCGCCTCACCGCGAACAACCGGTTGGCACCTGGGGCCATTGTCGGTGTCCTCGCAGGAGAGCTTCACCTCCAGGTTGGGGTCGCAGGGGACGTCGGCGCAGGATTCGCCTTCCTTCGCCAGCGGGGTGCAGGTGCCCTCGAAGCAGGTGTTGCCCAAATCACACGTGTATTCTGGGCACGCATCGCCGACAAAACCGGAGTCTCGACAGGTGGGGGCGTCGTCGAGGTCCGACCGGCAGCGGAGCCCTGCGGCACACTCCGTGTCGAGGTCGCACCGCGAACCCTCGTCGAGCAGCACCACGCAGGTCCCGCAGTCCTCGGCGAGCGCGCCGTCGCTCACGCAGGTGCTGTCCTGGCATTGGAGCGGACTGGTGCAGGTCTCGCCCACCGGCACCGTCCCGTTGAACAGGAGCTGGGGATCGCAGGACTGCAGAGGCGTGTCGTTGGGCTGGCGGTGGACACACGCATCGCCAGCCACCGCTTCCAATGCCTCTGCACACGCATCCATCTCGGCCTCATCGGGGGTCACCAACGGGTCGGCGCGGCCGGCACGCCAGCCGGCGCGAAGCTGTTCCACCAGCGTGGCCCCCAGTGGCCCCAAGGCGTAGACATCCCAATCCTGGGGCACCGGGGGCACGAAGCGCGCGGGGATCGTGCCGCCTTCCATCTCCAGGTAGAACGTGGGCTCGGGGGGCTGACAGGCGTCTTCGAGCGCGTCCAGCGCGTCATCGAGTCTTGCCCAGCGTTGTTCGATCGGGAGTGGGGGATCAGGATCCGGCTCGGGCATTGGATCGAGGTCCGGTATCAACGGGCAGCCGGGGCAGCCGGCACCCAAAGCCAAGGGAATGATTACCAAAAGACCGGTCATGTGTTTGCGCAACATGCAAACCTCCAGACATGACCGTGGACAGATGTACTGACATTGCCTTGCCGCTCGGCGGGGCGCAAGAACTTGAGACAGCCCGTGCGCCACTGGCGCCCGCGGTCAGGGCCCGAGTCCGCCCCCCATCTCGAGCAGTTCGAGCGGGGGCGGGGCGGCGTCTTCGGCGGTGCGCACCGGCGCGGTGCCCTCGAGGAAAAACTCCTCGTACACCCCTTCCGGCAGTTCGCCCTCCTCGGACGGGGGGAGCACGTCGGGGTCGTCGCTGCCAGTGGACTCGTCGGGGGGCAGGTCGGCGGCGGGCAGACCGGGGGCGGGGTCGGCTTGGCCCAATTGGCTCGCGCTGGCGAGCAGGCCGGTGCGTGAATCGAGGGCCTTTTTGACCACCCCGGCGGGGGTTTCGAAGTCGTCCTCGCCCCGGCCGGACAGCGCCGCGGACATGAAGCGCAACCAAATGGGCAAAGCGGCTTTGCCGCCGTACTCCCGGTGGCCCATGGCGTCGTTGTTGTCGAACCCCACGTAGGCGCCGGCCACCAGCTCGGGGGAAAAGCCCACGAACCATACGCTCCGGGCCATGTTGGTGGTGCCGGTTTTGCCGGCGACGTTTTTGCCCAGGACCTTGGCCCGGGTGGCGGTGCCATTTTCGATCACGCTCTTCATCAATTGGCTCATGATGAACGCGGTGCCTTCGCTGATGACCTGCACCGGTGGAACGTCTTTGTGTTCGTACAGGACCTTGCCGTCGTTGTCCTTGACCTTCTCGATGAACACCGGCGGGGACCATCGGCCGCGGGCGGGGAACACCCCGTAGGCGTTGACCAACGACAGCGGGTAGACCTCACCGGTGCCGAGGGCGAGGGTGAGGTTTTTCGGGAAGGGGGTGTCGTCGGTGAGCAAGCCGACCTTCTCCGCGAGTTTGTGGACCTCTTCGACCCCGACTTTTTCGAGGATGCTGATCGAACAGGTGTTGACCGAGAACGTCAGGCAGGTGCGCAGGGTGATGTCGCCGCGGTAGCGCCCGCCCGAGTTCTTGGGGTTCCACTTTTTGCCCGTCCACCGGTCGAAGTACACCTTGGGGGCGTCGGTGATCAGGCGGGAGCCGCCGTCGTCGTAAAAGCCCACCGGGGTGAACTGTTTGGTCTCGATCCCGGTGGCGTAGATGAAGGGCTTGAACGACGAGCCGGGCTGGCGCTTGGCCTGGAGCGCCCGGTTGAACTTCGAGCGGTCGTAGGCGTAGCCGCCCACCATCGCCACCACCCGGTGGGTGTGGGGGTTGATGGCCACGAACGCGCCCTGCACCTCGGGGATCTGTTCGAGGGACAGCTCGACCCAGGGGGCCAAGGTCCGGCCTTGTTTGTCCTTCTTTCCGGTCACGAGTTTGTCGGTGCGAACCAGGACCACGTCCCCGACCTTGAACACATCAGTGACATTGCGGTACGCCTTGGTCCACTTGGTGGGGCTGTAGGGGCGGGCCCACTTCATGCCCGCGTGGTTGAGGGTGCCGTCGACGGTGCCGAGGTCGATGACCGCCTTGTTGCTCGCGCCGTCGACCTTCTTGACCACGCCGGCGAGCATCATGTCCTCCTCGAGGCGCACGGTGCGCACCGCGGACAAGGCGTTTGGGGGGTCGCTCTGCAGCGCCGCCTTGTCGAGGTCGCTGAGGTCCCAGACCGGACGATCCTTCAGGCGGTCGGCGTCGGCGAGCTCGGGGGTGGTCTTCTCGTTGAACCGCTTTTGGCGCACCGCCTCGAGGCTCTCGCGCAAGCCCCGGGCTTGGTCGGGGTCGAGGCGGATGAGAGGGCCGCGGTAGCCTTGGCGTTTGTCGACTTCGCGCAGTCCCATTTGGGTGGCGCGTTGGGCCGCGTCCTGCAGCGGGGCCTTGAGCGAGGCGTACACGGTGAGGCCGCCGGTGAGCAGCATCTCCGAGCCCAGCTCGTCGGTGAGCACCTGCCGGATGTGCTCGGTGTAGTAGGGGGCCACGTCGAGGTAGGGCGGTCGTTCGACGTCGGTGTACAGAGGTTCTTTCAGGGCCGCGGCGCGTTCTTCGGCGGTGGCGAATTGGTGGTTGACCATCTGTTCGAGCACGTAGGTCCGGCGTTGGTCGAGGCGGGCGAGGTCGCCTTTGGGGTTGATGCGGTTGGGCCACTTGGGCACCGAGGCGAGGGCGGCGGCTTGGCCGAGGGTGAGCTTGTCCGCCCCCTTGCCATAATAGGTGCGCGCGGCCTCCTCGATGCCGTAGGCGCCGTGGCCGAAGTAGATCTGGTTGAGGTACAGGAAGAGGATCTCGTCCTTGGTGAACTCGTCCTCGATGCGCTTGGCCAGGATCATCTCCTTGAGCTTGCGCGTGTAGGTCTTCTCCGACGAGAGCAGGAAGGTCTTGGCCGTCTGCTGGGTGATGGTGCTCCCCCCGCGGCGGCTGCCCCCGAACACCTTGACCTTGGCCTCGTTGAGCACCGACGCGAACAACGCGCCGTAGTCGAGCCCCTCGTGGGAATAGAAGGACGCGTCCTCGGCGGCGAGGAACGCGTTCTTCACGTGGGCGGGGATGCGCTCGATGGGCAGCACCGTGCGCCGCTCTTTGTAGAGCCGGGCCACGAGGTTGCCGTCGGCGTCGAACACCCGGGTGGTCTGGGCGGGGTGGTAGTCGGCCAGTGAGTGCAGGTCGGGCAGGTCGCGGGCGAGGATGAAGAACACCGCGAGCACGGTGCCGAGACCGAACGCCCCGAGCAGGGCGGTGCCGGCCAGGATGCGCTTGACCAGCCGCCAGGCGGAACGGGGAGGGGGGGCTTGCTGGTCGTCGTCTTCGGTCATGGCGTCACCGTCGCGGACCATAGCGCAGACGCCCGCGGAAGCGAGCCGCCGCCCGCCCGTCGGCAAGCACAAGGCGCCGGGCCGGCGGGGGATTCCCGCGGGGCCGGAGCCGCATCACACGCGTCACTGGGGTTCGATCACCACCGTGCCTTGGGGGTCGCCGGCCACGATGGGCGGCAGGTCCCACAGGCCGAGCACCCAGGGGCCGGTCACGATGGTTGTGCCCACCGCCGCGGCCACCACCGCCACCGCCAAGGCCGCGCCACCGCCGGCCATGATCGTGAGCATGGTGGGGGACAGGCCTTCGTCCTCGTCGTCGCCTTTGAGCTTGCTGGTGGAGCCCCCGTCGCTGAACGCCCGGGGGGTCTCGTCTTCTTCCTGGGCCCGGCGGCGGCGGCGGCGGTCGTCGCGCTCGTCGTCGTCGCGGCCGCGCCGCCGGTCATCCACCGCCTCGTCGTCGGGGGCGGGCTCGTCGTCGACGTCGCCGATCATGCGGCGTTTGCCGTCGCGCGCGGGGGGCGGGTCGTCGTCGGTGCCGAGGATGCGGCGGGTGTCCTCTTCGGGCTCGTCCGCGGGGGGCGCGGGCTCGGGGGCCTTTTGCCGGCGGCTGGGAGCGATGTCTTCCTCGTCCGGGTCCGCCGGCACCAAGATGTCGTCGTCGATTTCGTCGGTGCCGTCGTCCTCGGGCTCGGACACCCCTTCGTCGCCGTCGCCGTCGGGCAGGTCGGCGTCGCCGTCGGGCAGCTCGTCTTGGGCCAGGGCGGGGGCCGCGGCCAGCGCGCTGCACAGCAGCCACAGCATCCAGCGGGCGCGGGTCATTGTCCCACCTCCGGCGCGATGGGGTCGCCGAACACCTCGCCGGTGCCGTTGGGCGCGCGGGCGTCGACGGTGCCGGTGAGCCCGCCGGTGATGACCACGGTGCCGTCGCCGATGGCGCTCATGCGGTGACCGGCGCGGCCTTCGCGCAACGAACGGTCTTCGCCCCCGACCGAGAGCGGCCCCACCGAGAGGCTGCCCTCGTCGAACAGCGAGACCCCCGACGACGGGGCGAACTCCAAGCTCGTGAACCCCCCCGACATCAGCACGCGCCGCCCGGTGAGGGGGGCGCTGGCCGCGAAGAAGCGCAAGGTCGCGAGGGACCAGGGGTTGGCCGCGTCCCCCCCGGTGGACAGACCGCCCCCTGGCGCCTGGGCCGCGGTGGTGTCGTGTACGTAGACGGGCCCCTTGGTCGCGTCCGTGGACGTCGACGCGAGGGTGAACGTCCCGGTCTCATCGCGCACCAAGCCCCCGGCGCTGAGCACCCGGGTGGGATGGTACTGCGTGACGCCGTGAAAGAAGAGGTTGCGGTTGTTGCTCATGCCCGCGACCTCGTTCATTTCGAACACCGTCGAGCCGGTGCGCATGACCTCCATGTGGTAGCCGGCGAGGCCCTGGGTCGCGGCGAGGTCGACCGAGCCGCCCCACACAATGACGTTGCCGTTGTCGTCGATGTAACTCACGTGGCCGGCCCGGGCTTTGTTGAGGGTGGCAAAGCCACTGCACGAGAATGTGCCCACGTCGCACACGGTGGTGGTGTTCTCCGCGTTGTGGAGGCTGTTGATGCCATCGCCGGGCACCCCGGGCACCCCGCCGGACAGCAGCACCCGGCCGTCGCGCATCTTGACCGCGGCGTGGAACACCCGGGGCACGGTGTCGTCGCCCATGCTCGTGAACATGCCGGTGGTGGGGTCGAACACCTCGACCAGGCTGACCACGTTGGTGGGCCGGATCGGGAACGGGTTGGTGCCGTCCACCGCGACGATCTCCGCGTCGCTGGTGCCGCCCGCGATCAGCACGCGCCCGTCGTCGAGCAACGTGGCGGTGTGGAACATGCGGTTGCGGTTGAGCGCGCCGGTGATGCGGGTGAACTGCCCGAGGGTGGGGTCGTACAGCTCGGCGAAGCTCGACGCCTCGAGGCAGCGGTTGGCGCCGCAGTCGCGTTCGTTGTTGGCGCCCCCGGTGAGCAGCACGCGCCCGTCTTGCAGCACGGTGGCGGTGTGGAAGGCCAACGGCTCGAACTGCGGGTTGCGGGCGCAGGTCAGGTCCGCGACCTTGGCGAGGAGGATGTTGACGCTGGTCTCTTGGTCGGCGGCGATGGTCACGCCGGTGCGGATGCCGCGCCACAACTTGGCCCCGGACAGCTCGCCGAACAGCACGATGGTGCGGTTGTCGCCCGCGGGGATCTCCTCGATGCGAAGGCTGTCGGTGCCCCCGGCGGCGGTGATCGCGGAGTTGATGCCCGGCCCGGTGATCTCGACGGAGAACCCATCGATCTCCCCGGTGAACTCAGCGGGGGCGGTGGGGTCGGTGGGGCAGGGCCCCGACAGGGCGTAGGTGGTGCGGGCGGCGAGGCCCGGGGCGACGTCCACCGCGTCGCCGGCGCACCCCGCGAACAGCAGCGCCGCGAGGAGCAGGGTGTGATCTCTTCTTGTCACCGTTGCGACTCCCAACCTGCTTTTTGGTGACACATGGGGTGCGGCCTCACAACCACCGCCGGGATTGGCGGCGCCAGGGTTCGACGGTACATGGTTCACAACGTTCAATGCACCACTTCGGCTTCTCGGTCGGTCGGCATTTCGCGCCGACAGGTGTACCACCGCCCGCCCCTTTGCCCTAGAAACCGTCCGATGGCCGACAAGACCAAATCGATCCGCAACGCCCAAGCCCGCGCCCACAAGCGGGGCCTCGACCGCGATGGCCGCACCGGGCGCGTGCAGCCCGACGACAGCGCCCCCGGGGGCGTGCGCACCGACCTGGTGGTGCGCCCGGTGGACATCGACCTCGACGGCAGCCCGATCGTCGAGGTGTTGCCCCAGGCGTTTCTGCACGAGGTGATGGGCCACCAGCCGGGGGCCGAGCTCGGGTTTTGGGGGGCGGGCGACGCCCGGGTCGACCTGCTCCTGACCCGGGACACCGACGACCTGTTGCGCCTGCGCGGCGAGGTCACCTGGCCGGTGGCCCACAGCTGTGTGCGCTGCCTCGAGCCGGTGACCTACACCCTCGAGATGCCCATCGATCTGCGGCTTTTCCCCGGGCGGGCCGACCTGCTCGCGGGGGAGTCGGTCGACCTCGACCCCCACAACCTCAAAGCCCACACCGTCGACGACGACGACGACGAATACGCGGCGAACCTCACCGAAGACGAGGACTTCGTGCTCTACCCCGAGACCGGGGTCGACGTGGTGTCCGTGCTCCGGGAGCAGGCGTTTTTGGAGCTGCCCGCCCACCCGACGTGTGAGGACCCGGCCAGCGACAGCCCGAGCCCGTGCGTGTCCGACACCATGGACCACGCCCGCAAGGAGGCCGAGCGCTGGGTGGATCCCCGCTGGGATGCCCTCCGCGCCCTCTCCGACCGCCTCAAGAACTGACCGGCCCCCGCCCGCCGGGTGCGGTATCCTCGTTCTCCAACCAAAACCTCAGCAGCAAGACGGCAAGACGATGGGCAGAACATTCGAAAACCGCAAAATCGCGATGCAGAAGCGCGGCCTGCGCGACTCCCGGGCCTTCACCCGGGCCGGGCGCCAGATCGCCATGGCGGTCAAATCCGGCGGCCCCGACCCCGACGCCAACCCGGCGCTGCGGCGCGCGGTGCAGAACGCGCGTTCGGTCAACATGCCCAAGGACAAAATCCAAAACGCCATCGACAAGGCGCACAAGGGCAACGACACCGAGGACTTCAAAGAGGTCATCTACGAGGGGTACGGCCCCCACGGGGTCGCGGTCCTCGTCGTGACCGCCACCGACAACACCACCCGCACGTTCCCCAATGTGCGCACCGCGTTCAAAAAGGGGGGCGGGACCCTCGGCAACTCCGGCAGCGTGGCGTTCTTGTTCGACCAGCTGGGCGTGTTCACCCTCAAGGCCGAGGGCCTCGACAAAGACGAGCTCGAGCTCGAGCTCATCGACCACGGCCTCGAGGAGTTGGCCGAGGGCGAGACCCAGGACGGCGACCCCGCGATCATTCTCTTGTGTGGCTTTGAGCAGTTCGGCGCGATGCAGAGCGCCCTCGAGGAGCGCAAGCTGGAGCCGGTGTCGTCGGGCATCGAGTGGCACCCCAAGACCCCGGTCGAGCTCGACGACGAGCAGGTCGCGGAGATCGAAGCGTTGGTCGAAAAGCTCGAGGACGACGACGACGTGCAGAAGGTGTTCGTCAGCGTGGCCTGAGCGCGGTGTGGCCCGCCGTGGGCCTGACACCCTGACCAGCGGGTACCCATCTGGTCCGCACAGCGTGCCGTTTTGCGGGGCGAGACGATTGAAATATATCGCTTGACCGATTATTGTCGGATCATGGCCAGACCAGTCGGAGCAGACGCAGACGCCACGCGCAAACGGATCCTCGACACCGCGCGGGTGCTCTTTTCGAATCAGGGTGTCGACGGCACCAGCATGCGGCAGATCGCCGGGGGGGCCGAGGTCAGCCTCGCCACCGTGCACCACTACTACGGGTCCAAGGCGGAGCTGTACGAGCGCGCGGTGGAGTCGATGGTGGCCCAGATGGCGGTGCTGCGCGACGAGCTGCTGCCGTTGGTCAACGAGGTCAGCGATCCGCAGCAGCTGATCGAACGGGTGATGAAGGCGACCTACCGCTTCGCGGTGCGCGAGCAGAAGGCGGTGCGCCTGTTGATGCGCACCGTGTTCGAGCAGGGCCGGTCCGAAGAGTCCACCCGACGTTCGTTCTTGTTGCCGATGCTGGAGCAGGGCGCGCCCGCGTTCGCGGCGATGACGGGGCTGAGCGAGGCCGAGACCCGGATGACGCTGCTGTCGCTCAACCACCTCGTCATTCGCTATGCCCTATACGACAACGAAGAGCTGGTCGAGGTGATCAAAGCCGCCCCCGACAAGCGCAAGTTCGAAGACCGGCTGGCCGCGGCCCACGACGCGGTGGAAGCGCACCTCGTGGCCGTGGCCAAGCGGCTGTTGCCCCTCGCGGGATGATTCTCGTGCCCGGCGTCCCGCCGCGGCCACGCTCTGGAGCCCCACATGAGTGACCCCCTGGACCTCAACCGAAAGTTCACCCTCGAGGACACCATCACCGAGGAGCAAGCCCGGTTCATGGACGTACACGGGTTTTTGCACTTCAAGCAGGTGCTCACCCCCGACGAGGTCAAGACCATCAACGACGAGGCGGACCGCATCGAGCGGGAATGGCTGGACGAGGGCCGGCGGTCGGTGTTTGGCATTCCCCTGTTCATCGGGGACGACGCTGAGCGGGGCCACCGGATCCAGCGGCTTTGTTTTACCTCGGTGTTCTCGCCGTCGATCTCCGAGATCGTGCGCGACGGGCGGTTCCGGCCGCTGTTGTCCCTGGTGGGGGACGACGCCCGGGTCGGAGAGCGCGAAAAGGACGGGGTGGTGATCAACACCAACATCAACCAGCCCGGCTCCGCCTATCCACGGTTGGGCTGGCACACCGACGGCTTGCGCGACCTCTTCTACCTGCGCATGCCCCAGCAAATGTTGAACTTCGGGCTCCACCTCACCGACTGCCCCAAAGAAAACGGCGGCCTGCGCCTCATCCCCGGCACCCACAAGCAGGGCTTCTGGTCGATGGCGTTCGGCAAGGCCCACTTTGTCGACCACCGCGTGGACAAGAACGAGATCGCGGTGGAGACCCAAGCGGGGGACATGACCGTGCACGACGGCCGGTTGTGGCACCGGGTGCAACAGTCGCCCCACGTCGGGGCCGCGTCGTTCCGCCGCACAATGTATGTGCCTTACCAGACCGGCCCCTACGAGCCGAAATCGGACCAGAGCCGCACCCCCGCGTACCACCACTTCGGCCGCGCCCTGCGCGCGCTCCGGGTGCGCACCCAAAAGCTCAAGGCCGCCCTCGCGGGCTAGGGAAAATCAGTGATGCGCCAAGAAGCGCTCGAGCTCGAGCAGCTCGAGGGTGAAGTCGTCCGCGGTGTCGAACTGAATGCCGATGCCGCCACCGGCGAAGCGCACCACGGTCCCGCGCAGCGCGATGGACCGCGTGGCCGATAGATTGGCGTCGCCGAGCCACACCCGAAACGAGAGCGAAGAGCGCAGCGGAGGTGGGTCGGCGGTCTCCAGGTACATTCCGCCGGCAGAGACATTGAGGCAGGTGACCTCGTGCAGGGTCCCGGCGAACTCGAAGGTCACCGGCAAACGAATGGGGAACCGCTCATGTCGGCGCCGTTCGCTCCCAGCTTCGGTCACGCAGGCGCCTCTTCGCCCGCGGGCGGCTCGTGGTCGGTGAGGTAGCGCTCCAGGGCCGCGAGCTCGGCGGCGTAGCTGTCCATGCGATCGAACCGGATGGCGATGGTGCCGCCCCCGAACCGGACCACCGTGCCCTTGAGCTCCAAAGGCTCGTCCCGGTCGTCGTCGTCGCGCAGCCAGATGCGGAAATTGAGCGCCATCTGCTCGGGGGGCGCGTGATCGAGCTCGACGAGCATGCCCCCCGCAGAGACATTGACGGACTGGACGTCGAACACTTCGTCGTCGAACTCGAACTGCACCGGCAGCTTGAGGTCGATGCGGGGGTGAGCGCGCTGCTCGGCGCCGGTGGGTTGGTTGTCGGTCATGCTCCCCTCCTGTGCTCAGCCTATCGAGTCGACGCCCCCCCGCTTCCACGGTCGGTCAATCCGGGACACGCACGCGCCAGGCCACGCGCACCGACCCGTCGAGGACCAGGCGATCCAGGTCCGCGGTGGGCATGGTGTAGCGCAATGTGTAGCCGTGGTCGAACCCGGGCACGTGCACCGCGGCCCCGTCGTACCGCGGCGGACAGGTCCCGGGGGCGGGGCGGGTGATCGGCAGCAGGGCCCCCGGCTCGTCGGGGGCGAGCACGGTCGGGACCTGCTCCGGTCCCGCCGAGAGCTCGTCGAGCACCGCGGTCGACGGTTGCAGCTGGTCTGCGAACGCGCTCTCGATGCGCACGGCGCAAAGCCAGACGTCGGCCTCGAAGGGCTCGAGCGCGACGCGCTGGCCCGCCTTGAGCCGGTAGGCCACCGCGCGCACCTCGACCGTGCACTGGCTGCCCGCGGCGTGGGCGGTCTGTTCGAGATCGAAGCGGAGCTGTTCGGTCTGGGGGGCGGGCCCACCGACGAACACCGGCAACGAGATCGACCACTGCCGGGTCTGGGCCCCACACCCGACCGGCGGGACCGGCAGGTCGAACGTCACCGACGGCAGCGACGGCACCGGGCTGCGGACCTCACAGACCTCGTCGACGGCGTCGCCGGGCGCGCCCGGACCGACGTAGCGGGGGGCCGGGGGCGGCGCCCCGGGGGTGCACGCCGCGGCGCACAAACAAGACGACAAGGTGACGGCGAGAGCGCGGCTCATGATTCACCTCCACATCGGTCGGCGGGCCAGACCGCGGGGGGCGGGGGGAGCGTGACCACCACCGCGTGGTTGCCGGCGAGATCGCGCACCGCGGGCAGCGGGTCGGGGCTGAACCACGCGGGGGTGTCGTCGGGAAACGGCACCGCCAGCGTTCCCGTGCCGTCGACGAGCAGGACCGCGCCGCCGTCGTCGAGGACCAGGGCGCCACCGGGCGCGGCGACGACCAAGGGGGGCAGGTTGTCCCATTGTTCGATGTACGTGGTGCGGGCGCGGGGCACGCCGGACCCCACCGTGGGGTGCGCCGCGATCACCGCCGCCTGGCCGGCCGGGGGGAGCGCGGCGGGAAACAGCTGGGCGGATCCGCCAGCGCCGACGTGCACCGGGGCCTCGCGCACCGCGCCGCCCTCCACGAGCCACACCGCCGAGCTGGGCACGGAAAACGGGCGCAACGCTCCGTCGTCGATGGCCGCGGTGTACAGCAGGGCCGCGTCGACCTCGGGCACCCAGCCGGTGTCGTGCTCGACGGTGCGGCCGAGGGCGTCGGTGACGACCAAACGCAGCGGCGCGTCGCTGGGCACGAGGTCAACGACCACCGGCACGTCCACGAACGTCTCGCCCCAGTCGGCGCAGTTGCCCACCCGGGTTCGGTCGCGCACGGTGGTCGTGCCCGCCGGGTGATCGCCCTGGCGCACCGAGATGCGCACAATGTCGCTGCAAGTACTGACCAGGGGCCGCAGCACCAGCCGGGGCGCGACTTCGCGCAGCAGCGTGAACGGCTCGCCTTTGCTGTCCTCGAGCACGGCGAGGGTGTTGGCCACGTACAAGGCGGCAAACTGCACGGGGGGGAGCTCGACCGGCGCGGCGGGCGCCCAGGCCCCGGCGGCGAAGCCCTGCGCGGGGCCCGCGGCCCGTCGGTCCTGTGAGTGCGCGACCACCTGGCGCGGCGGGACAAACCCGGGCCCGCCGAGCAAGGCCTCGACCACCCCCGACGCGTCGGCGCGCAGCCAGGTCTCGTCGTCGACGCCGCGCAACACCACCCAGCCGTGCGGCCCGGTGCGCGCGGAGAACCAAAAGCCGCCGCTTTGAAGCGGGCCGACCTCGACGTCGCCCAAGACCGGGAACGCCGCGTCCGGAATCAAAAACGGCGGGGACACGGTCTCGTGGCCGGCGGCGTCGCGCACGGTCACGGTGATGACATCGCCGGCGGTTCGGGCCGCGAGGTCGATGACGGCAAAGGGCCCGGCGGTGAACGCCGCGGAGCCATCGGGGGTGGTCCAGCCCACCACCTCGACCGGGCCGCGCTCGTCGTGGCCGGCGCCGTAGAGGACAAGATGGGAGCCGCCGGCGTCGACCGTCCAGGTGTGGTGGACCGCGGCCGCGGGGGGCTGGGCATCGGCTTCGCAGCGCATCAACGCGATGTGTTCGGCCGCGGTGGCCGCGCACACCGGGCAAAGCGCGTCACTGGTGCCGAGCATCAGGCAGTCCGGGGTGGGGTGGAAGGGGCAGGGCCAGCGCGCGCCCCCGGGCTCGGCCCCGTCGACCAGGCCGCGCCACTTGTCCGGGCCGTCCGATGCTGTGACATTGGGGCGGGTCAGGAGGGCAAACTCGGTGAGGGGGGGCGGGGGCCCGTGCACGCCCAGCGCGCCGTCCTCGTCACAGGTGGTGAACTCCTCGTATTCGTCGCCCAACCGAAACAGGGCGTGCCCGAGCTCGTGGCGCAGGGTGTTCAGATCATCCCGCGAGGACAGCCGCACCCCGCCGTACACGTCGGCGTTGGCCGTGCCCGCGGAGCGGCGGCTGAGCACCACCGGGGTGATCTGGGTCGACGGCGGGAAGTCCCCGTCGGCGGTGCGCGCGGCCCGCACCGCGAGGGAGACCCGGTCGTCGAGGGTGGCGATGAAGCGGCGGCCCCCGCACATCTCGGGCTCGCGCAGGTGGGCCCCGAGGGGGGTGTTGCGCCAATCGTCGTCGTCGACAAACGGCGAACGGCTCTCGAGGTCCACCCGCCAGAAGTGGAACAGGTCGGGGTGGTCCGCGATCACCACCCGGGGGTGATGGGTGAGGCCGGCGCGCAAGAGCTGCACCGCGTATCGGTATTCGTCGAGCGCATAGGCCTCGTAGCCGTCCCCGATGAACACCAGATGCTGGGCGTTTTTGTCCGCACCGCCCCCGAGATCGACCAGGGGAAGCCCGCACAGCGCGGGGAGGTGGGTGCAGTCCGCGGGGGTGTCTTCGAGTGGATAGGGGTCGATGGGTCTGGCCCCGTCGAGGAGGGTCGGGGGCTGGCCGCAGGCGGTGACGCCCACCAGCGCGCAAGGGAGCAGCAGCAGGAGGGGGGTGAGTGATTTGTGCATAGGTGCGAGCAATAGGACGCGCCCGCGGTGCCCAAAAGAGCGCCGCGCTCACACCGTGAGCGGCGCGGCGCGTGTGTGATCTGTCGTGAATCAATCCGCGCGCCGCTTCGTCCGCACGGGATGAACGCGGCCTAGGCGGGGGTGACCCGCACCGGGCAGACCTTGAACTCCGCGGTCTCGGTCACCGGGTCGTACCCCGACCCGGTGAGGTCGTTGATGGGCACTTCCGAAAACGAGAATGAACAGAACACCGTGCCCGTGGGCGAGCGGTGGGTGGCTTTGACCCGCACGTCGACGTGACCGCGCGGGCTCTCGACCCGGGCCTTGCCCCCGTCGGTGAGACCCCAGGCCTCGACGTCCGCGGGGTTCACTTCGAGCTCTTCCTCTTTCTGGAGGTACTCGATGCCCGACGAGCGGCCGGTCATGGTCGCGGTATGGTAATGCATCAGCCGCCGGCCGGTGGTGAGCCACACCGGGAACTTCTTGGACACCACCTCGCCCGGGGCCACGTAGTCGGTGAGCACGAACTTGCCGCGCCCCGAGGGGAACCGCTCTTCGTGCAGCCGGGGCGTGCCCGGGTGACCCTTGAACGGCACCGGCCAATGGTACTGCCCGGTCTCGATCATGTCCCAGTCGATGCCCGCGTAGATGGGCGAGAGCGAACAAAGCTCGTTGAACACGTCCTTGGCGCTCTCGTATTCGAACCCGGCGGTGCCCATGCGCTGCGCGATTTGCGAGATGATCCACCAGTCCGGCTTGGCCCCTTTGGGGGCCACCGCTTGGCGCACGCGCTGCAGGCGCCGCTCGGTGTTGACGAACACGCCGTCGGTCTCGCCCCAGCTCGACGCGGGGAACACCACATCGGCGAGCGCGGTGGTCTCGTTCATGAACAAGTCGAGCACCACGAGGTGGTCGAGGGCGTTGAGCGCCTTTTCGCAGTGTTCGCGATCGGCGTCCGAGGCCACCGTATTTTCGCCCACGATGAGCATGGCCTTGATTTCACCGTCGAGGATCTTGTGCAGGGCGGTGACCTTGGTGACGCCTTTTTCGGCGTCCATCTCGATGCCGTACGCCTCCGAGAACTTCCGCCGGTGGCCTTCCTCGAGCACGCTTTGAAAGCCGCAGTAGTTGTTGGGCAAGGCCCCGGAGTCGCCCGTGCCCTGGACGTTGTTCTGCCCGCGCATGGGGTTGATGCCGGTGCCGGGCCGCCCCACCTGTCCCGCGAGCAGCGCGAGGTTGGACAGGCTCTGCACATTTTGTACGCCGCAGATGTGCTCGGTGATGCCGAGGGTATAGAAAATCGCCGCCGCCCCCGCGCTGCCATACCAGCGCGCGGCCTCGACGATGTCGTCGGCGGGCACCCCGGTGATGGCCGCGACCTTCTTCGGGGTGAACTGCTCGAGATGTTCGAGATAGGCCTCGATGTTCTCGGTGCGGCGCTCGATGAAGTCCCAGTCCACGAGCCCGTCGCGGGCGATGACGTGGGCCATGCCCGAGAGCAGCGCGGTGTCCGTGCCCACCTGCAGGGGCAGGTACAGGTCCGCCATCTCCGCGAGGCGAATGCGCCGCGGGTCGGCCACGATGAGTTTCGCCCCGCGGGCGATGGCCTTTTTCAGGCGCGTGGCCGCGACCGGGTGGCACTCGGTCATGTTGGTGCCAATGCAGAAAATGACCTCGGGGAGCTCCATGTCCGCGAGGGGGTTGCTCATCGCGCCCCGTCCAATGGTGGCCGCCAGACCGGCGACAGTGGGAGCGTGTCAACCACGCGAACAGTTGTCGACGTAGTGGGTGCCGTTGTTGGCCCGGATGAACTTCTGCGTGAGGTACGAACTCTCCGACGGGGCCCGGCCCGATGCAATGGCATAGGTGGCGTACCGGTCGTGGTTCTTGGCTTTGAGAAAACCCTCGGCGGCGACGTCGAGGGCCTCTTCCCAGCTCGCGGGGACGAGTTTGCCCTCTTTGCGCACGTGGGGGGTGGTGAGCCGGTCTGTGTGGTGCACGAAGTCGAACGCGAACTGGCCTTTGACGCAGAGCGCGCCCTCGTTGGCGGGGCCGTCGAACGCGGGCTGGATGCCCACGATGCGACCGCCCTTGGTCATGATGTCGACCGAACAGCCCACGCCGCAGTAGCCACACACCGAGCGCGTCTTTTTCACCGGCGCGGGGTCCTCGGCGAAGCGCAGGGCCTTTTTGTCGGCGAGGGCGCCGGTGGGGCAGGTCTGCACGCACTGTCCGCAGAAGGTGCAGTCCGAGTCCTTGAGCAGCCCGGAAAACTCGGTGGTGATTTGGGTCGAGAAGCCGCGGTTCATGACCGAGATGGCGAAGTCGCCTTCTTGTTCGGCACAGACGCGCACGCAGCGGTAGCAGGAGATGCAGCGGTCGTAGTCGCGCAGGATGAAGGGGTTGTCGTCGTCGGGGCGTGAGGTCCCGGACTTTTTGCCTTCGAAGCGCGCGCCGGTCACGCCGTATTCGGTGAACAGCTCGGTCATCTCCTGCGAGGCTTTGCCGCGCAGGGGGGAGACGTCGGCGTCGGGCGGGTTCTCCGAGGCCACGAGCTCGAGCAGGGTCTTGCGGTGTTTGTCGAGGGTGGCGTTTTTGGTGGTGACCACCATGCCCGCGCTCGCGGGGGTGGTGCAGGAGGCGACGGGATTGCGGTAGCCCTCGACCTCGACCACGCACAGCCTACACGCGCCAAACGCCTCCAAGCGGTCGTCGTAGCAGAGGGTGGGAATGGAGCGCGCGTTGCGCTGGGCCACCGCGTAGATGGTCTCGCCCTCGGCGAAGATCACCTCTTGGCCGTCGATGGTCATGCGCTGATCGAGCGGCTTGTTCATGACGCGCCCCACTTCGCTTCGAGCTCGTCTCCAAAATACCGAATCAACGAGTCCGTGACCAATGGCGCGGCCACCCCGAGGCCGCAGGCCGAGGTCGCCTTCATCGTCGCCCCAATGTCACTGACCTCTTCGGTCCATTGCGGCAACGAACGCGGGCCCGCGTCGCCGGCCAGCCGTTCGGTCAGGCGCTGGGTCCCGATGCGACAGGGAAAACACTTCCCGCACGACTCGTGGGCAAAAAACGACATCGCCTGGCGCGCGGTCTCCACCATGTCGCGGGAGTCGTCGAACACCATCACGCCGCCCGCGCCGAGGAAGCTGCCCTTGCTACGCAGGCAGGGCTCGTCGAGGGTGACCTCGTCGAGGTCTTTGCCCCCGATGAACCCACCGGACAGGCCGGCCATGGTCACCGCCTTGAACGTGCGACCGGGTCGCGGCCCGCCGGCCCACTCGTGCAGCAACGTGCGCAGGGACATGCCGATCGGCACTTCATAGTTGCCCGGCCGTTGTACGTCGCCGGACAGGGAGATGACTTTGGTGCCGGCGTGTTCGCCGTGGCCGAGGCCGCGGTACCACTCGGCCCCGCGGTGCAGGATGGGCGGCACGCTGCACAAGGTCTCGACGTTGTTCACCGCGGTGGGGGTCTCTTCGAACCCCGACGTCACCGGGTACGGCGGCCGGTTGCGGGGGAACGGGTGTTTGCCCTCGAGGGAGTTCAGCAGGCTGGTCTCTTCCCCGCAAATGTACGCGCCCGCGCCCCGCCGCACGTAGATGTGAAAATCGAAGTTCTGGTTGAGGATGTCGTCGCCGCAAAGGCCCATGTCGCGGGCTTGTCGCAACGCGCGCTCGAGCACCTGCAATGTCTCTGGGTACTCATAGCGCAGGTAGATGAACCCGAGCTGCGCCCCCGTCGCGTAGGCGGCGATGACCATGCCTTCGATGAGCGCGTGGGGATCGTGGTCCATCAACGCGCGGTCTTTAAAACACCCGGGCTCGCCCTCGTCGGCGTTGCACACGATGGTCTTGCGTGCGCCTTCGGCTTCGCGCACCGCGCGCCATTTGCGCCCGGTGGGAAAGCCCGCGCCCCCCCGGCCGGCGAGGCCCGATTGGTTGACGAGGTCGAGCACGGCATCGGGCGAGAGCTTCAGCGCGGCTTCGAGCCCTTTGTACCCGTCGGTGCGGCGGTACCCGTCGAGGGTGGCGCGCCCGGGTTCGCGAATGTGGGCGAACACGCACTCGGTCCCGCGGGCGGGCGGGGGCAACGGCGAGCTTCGCGCCTCGAGGGCATTATTGCTCGGGCCCACTTTGGTCACGTTGCCGAACAGCACCGGCACGGGGTCATCGCACCGGCCCGAGCAGGGCATGGCCTCCCCGTCGAGGGCGGCGCGCATGGTCTCGGCCCCGCGCAGGCAACACACGGGGCCGTCACACACCCGGGGACGCGCTTGGCCCCCCGGCGTCCGGCTGAGGTGGTGGTAGAATGTCACTGTACCGAACAAGTCGGCCTTGGGGATGCGCAGCCGCTCGCTGATGGCGAGGATGGCGGCGTCCGACACGTGCCCGTCGCGCTCATGAAACGCGTGCAAGATGGGCAGCAAGGGGGCCGGCTCGTCCTCGTAGCGGGCAAAGATGTCTTCGTCGTGCATCGACCCTCACGCTACCGCGTCGGTGTCCGGACACAACAATGGTGTGCGGCTGCTGCACCGCGTCAACGCCGCCCCTTGCACGATGGCGGGCGCGGTGGGACGACCACCACAAGGAGCGCCCATGTCTTCCCCCTTTGTTCGCGGGCCGGTTGGCCTGTTGGTTGTGGTGTGCGGGCTCGCCGCGGGGTGCCCCCCCGAGGTTCCGCCCCCCGCCGGCCCCCCGGTGTGGACCCCCGAGGTCAGCTACCCGACCCCCGAGGCGGCCACGGTGCGGGGCCTGCTCGACCGGCGGGGCCTGATCCACGCCCACTCGGTGTTTTCCCACGACGCGTGCGACGACATGCCGATTCTCGACAACGGCGAGCGCGACCCGGTGTGCCTCGACGACTTTCGCCGGGGGTTTTGCCAGGCGGGGCACGACTTCGTCTTCTTGAGCGATCACCCGACCCACTTCGCGGACGGCGCGTTCCCCGACACCCTGCTGTACGACCCGGCCCGGGGCGACACCCTCGTGGACCGGGGCGCGGGCCCGGTGGCCAACTGGGTCGGCGATTGTGACCGGCCGGGCCTGATCATCGCCGGGACCGAAGGCGAGACGTTGACCGTGGGGCTCGAGGGGCACGTGCCCGGGGACAGCGCCGCGCGCCGCGCGTTGTACGGCTCGCGCGACCCCGCGGCCCTCGGGACCCTGCACGATCAAGGGGCATTGGTGTTGCTCATGCACACCGAGGACGAGACCCCAGAGACATTGGCGGACCCCGGCATCGATGGGTTCGAGATGTTCAACCTGCACGCCAATACCTTGCTCAACGTGGGCAACATCCTCGAGGTCCTGCTGCGCATCGGCGACGGGGACCCCGAGGTCGCGCACCCGGACCTGCTCGCGCTGCACCTGGTGAGCGAAGACGACCGCTACCTGTCCAAGTGGTCCAAGGTGCTCGCCGCGGGCCACAAAAAAGTCACCACCATGGGCACCGATTGTCACCGCAACGCGCTGCCCACCATCACCGCCGACGGCGAACGCATCGACAGCTACCGGCGCATGATGCGCATGTTCTCCAATCACCTGCTCGTCGAGCCGGCCGCCGACGGGACCTACGATGACACCCATCTCAAGGCCGCCCTCGCCGCGGGCCGGCTGTACGGGGCGTTCGAATACCTGGGCTACCCCGTGGGGTTCGACTACCGGGCCGAGACCGGCGGCACCGTGCACGAGATGGGCGAGACCGTGGCCCTCGACGAGGGCGCGGTCTTTCAGCTCACCCTGCCCACCATTCAGAACCTCGACCCCACCGCGCCCCAGCCGGTGTTCACCACCCGCATTCTGCGCGCCACCGACGAGGGCTGGGCCGAGGTCGCGCGCGGCGACGGCGATCTGTCGTACACCCCGGACGCGCCGGGGGCCTACCGGGCCGAGGTGCGCATGATTCCCTATCATCTCCACCAAGCCCTGCGCGCCGACGCCAAGCTGCTCTTGGTCTGGCGCTTCGACGACGAGGACGCCGCGGACTGGGTCTGGATTTACAGCAACGCGATCTACGTCGAATAGCCGGCGAACACGTCGGTCACATCCGCCGGGAGCGCGGCGCCGAGGTCGACCGCGTCGAGTTCGAGCCCGGGCGCGGTGTGCCAAAAAAGCACCGGGCCCTGCAATGTGACTGTACGGGCCGCGGCGATGAGCGCGGCCGCGGCCTTGGCGGTGTAAATCGGGTCAAGCCGCACCCCATCCTGCGCGAACAGCGCGATGGCCGCGTCCCCTTCGGGCGATGGCCAGCCATAGCCACGCCCCACCGCGCCATCGTCGAACACCAAGGGGCAAGTCGGCCGCACGGGCCGGCCGAGCGCTTGGCACATTTGTGCGTAGAGGACCGCGTGGTTGATCGCGGCGGTGGGATAGACACGAACCCCGCGGACCCGGGCCGGGGGATATCCCTGGCCCGCGTGTTCACACGCCGCGGCCCAGATGCCGGCGCAGGTGCCGCCCGAGCCGAGCACACACACGTGCTCGGCGATGGGCTCGGCCTCGCCCGGCCGGGCGTCGATTTGGCCCAAGGCCTCGCGGCCCGCGTCGAGGTAGGCGCGGGCCGAGCGGCCGCGCAGGTCGGTGGCGCCGGGAGGCACCACCAACGGGCGGCGGTCGGTGGCGCGAAGCCTGGCCAAGGTGGCGACGGCGCGCGCGGTGGCGTGCGTCTCCGACGACGCGGGCACCACCTGGACGCCCCCGGCCAGGGCATAGCGGGTCAACGCTTCGCCGCGCGGGGTGTGCGGCGCGGGCACGAGCACCGCGTGCACCTCGAACCCCAATGGCACTGCCTCGTGGGCGAGAGCCGCGAGTTGGTGGGCGCCGACGGCGCAGACCGTGACCAGGTCCGTCGCGTTTCGCTGCTGGGCGGCACGGAGCAGCGGGGCGAGTTTGCGGGCTTTGTTGCCGCCAAAGCCGGGCGCGCACAGGTCCTCCCGCTTGACGAACACCTCGACGCCCAGGGTCGCGGAGACATGGCCCAGCCGGTGGAGAGGGGAGGGGGATGCGACCCGGGTCACGTCGGGCAGTCTATGCGCTCGTGCCCCCTTGTCGACGAACGATGCGCGTCGGATCGTCCGGGTCAGAGGAGTCCACATGTTGCGCACGGTTTTGCATCTTTCGATTGTCGTCGTTTTGGGTCTCGCCACCGGGGCGATCACCGCGTGTCCCATGGACACCGGGGATGGGGACGGCGACGGGGATGGGGACGGCGACGGTGATGGGGACGGCGACGGTGACGGGGATGGTGATGGAGACGGCGACGGTGACGGGGACGGCGACGGGGACGGCGACGGGGATGGGGACGGGGACGGTGACGGCGACGGTGACGGTGACGGGGATGGGGATGGAGACGGTGACGGTGATGGGGACGGCGACGGCGATGGGGACGGTGATGGAGATGGAGATGGCGACGGGGACGGTGATGGAGATGGAGATGGAGACGGGGACGGGGATGGGGATGGGGACGGCGACATCGACGAAGCGGGCGGGCTGAACGCCCCGCTCGCGGTGACGTTGCCGGTGGTGGACCTGCCGCTCGCGTTGTCCCCCGAAGGGGACGTGGACTGCTTTTCGTTCACCGTGGACGAACCGGGGACGCTGACGGTGAGTGCGGCGTGCGAGGACGAGGGGGCTTGTTTTTGGCTGACCCTCGGCTTGTTCAGCCCCGGGGCGAGCGACGTCGACGACGCCGAGATCGAGTTTGACGATGGGACCACGCACTTTATCGACGGGGTGCAGGTGTTGGCCGCTGGCGATCACATTCTGTGCGCCTACGACACCTTCGACGGGGTGGTCGAGGGGATCACGGTGTCGGCGGCGTTTGCGCCGGGCGCGCCGCAGGGCGCGTGCGTGGGGGACTTCACCATCGACGAGGACGCGGACGTGGCCGCCTTGGCGGGCTGCACCAGCTTGGACGGGTTTTTGACCATCACCGGGGACGTGACCTCGCTGGTTGGCCTGGAGGGTCTGCAGACGGTGGCGGGCGTGTTCGCCTACCTCGCGCCGGGCCTGACCAGCTTCGCCGGGCTCGAGGGCCTCGAGGAGACCACCCTCGCCGGCATCTCGATCAACTTCATGAATGGCCTGGTCACCCTCGACGGTCTCCACAATGTCACTGACGTAGGCTACGCGTTGACGGTGAGCAACAACGCGCTGCTCCAGGATCTCGATGGCCTGTCCGCGGTGACCAGCATCGGGGGATGGCTGGAGGTGGACAACAACGACAGCTTGGAAGATGTGAGCGGTCTGTCCGGGCTCTCCCTGGCGCCCGACGACGTGAGCGTGGTCGGCAACCCCAACCTCCGCGAGCTCGGTGGGTGGTCGTTGGCCAGCATCGGGGGGCTCTACGAAGTCCGCGACAACGCCCTGTTGGAGTCGGCGGAGATCGACGGCTTGGTCTCGGTGACCGACGACTTTGTGCTCGAAGACAATCCCGCGCTCACGGTGTTCGAGTTCGCCGACTTGGTGGTGGTGAGCGGTGATGTCAGCGTCAACGGCAACACCGCTCTGCCCCAATGCGTCATCGACCCGGTGGTGAGCGGCTGGACGGTGGGCGGCATCGTCAACAGCAGCGGCAACAGCGCCGCGCCCTGCGACTGACCGTCAGGGCCGGACAAGTTGGGCGGCCTTGCGGTAGGCCTCGGCCGCGTCCCCGTACGCGGGGGGCGTGGCGGTGCGGGCGGCATCGCCGGTGGCGAGATGCTCTTCGGCCTCGAGCACATCGGGATGGCCGGGTCCGACCACCAACGCCGCGTCGTCGACAAACCGGCGCGCGATGCGCCCCATGGTCTCGGTCCACGTCCCGGGTGCGGGGGCGATGTCGCCCGGGATGTCCTCGAGATGGTCGAAGCCGTGATCGAGCCGGTGCACCGCCTCCCAGAGGTCGAAACGCACCATGTGCGCGGCGGCCGTGGCGACCTCCGACAGGGCGGAGGCCTGGGCGCTCCCCGCGGGCAGGCCGTCGGTCATGGTGTGCAGGTCGGTCAGCGCACACACCAGCGCGGCGTACTCGGTCTCGGTGCCGTCGCAGAAGTCACCCTCGTAAACGACGTCGTTTTTGAGGTCTTGCGCACCGTCTTCCGCCAGCTCGATCGCCAACTCGTACGCGCCCGCCGCGACCCAGTCTTGCGCCGCGGACAACACCTGTCGGGCCTCGAGCAGGTCGGGGTTGTCCACGTTCATGATCAAGCCCGCGCGGTCGACCATGGCCGCGAACAGGTCCACCGCGAACGCCGCGAACGCCGCGCGGAGCACGCTGGTGTCGAAGCCATCCTCTTCGGCTTCCTCGAGTTCTTCGAGGACCTCGTCGAAGCGGTCCAGCGCCTGCTGTGGTTTGCCGTCGCGGATTTTGTCGAGGGCCTTGGCGAGGTCATCGATGGCGTCCCAAAACTCCTCCGCCGCGTCCCCGGTGGCGGGGTCGGTCGCGAGCTGTTGGTACTGATCGATCAAGAACAGCACGGAGTCGACCGGCAACGCCCCCGACGGCAGGTGCGGCCCTTCATTGTTGACGAGGTCCACGTCGACCTTGGCCCACATCGCTTGCTGGCCGTTGTCGCCCAACACCCAGCCCGCGACCGCGACATGATCGGGGCAGGTCACCGAGGGGTTGCGGCGGGCCACGAATAGGGCGCGGTGGCCGCCGAGCAGGTCGGCGGTGTCTTCGGCGAAGGTCTGTCCGTCGACGGTGGCCAGCCGCCGCGTATAGAGCACATGGTGGCCGGCGCCAGCATCGGCGGTGCCGGCCACGTACACGTCCCCGCACGCGAGGAACCCACTGCGGACGTCGACCTTGCCGAGGTCGCTGGCCAAATCGGTGGACCAGATCACGCTCCCGTCGGTGGCGCGCCGCTTCTGGATGTAGCTGCGCGTGAGCCCGGCCTCGGGTTCGTGCTGGCCGACGAGGTAAATGCCACCGAGCGCGTCGGCGAACAGGTCCGAGCTGAAGTCCTTCCCGTTAACCCCAGGGACATTGTATTCAGTCTCCCAAACAAGATTGCCGGCGGCGTCGTAGTGGACCAGCAGGGCGTTCTGCCCTTCGGTGGCGGTGTTGCGGTACCCCGCGAACGTGACCGCGCCGTGCGGTCCCGGGGCGACGAAGAACCCGGTCTCGTGTTCGAGCGTCTCGTGCACGTGCTGCCATTGGATGGCGCCGTCGGCGGAGAGCTTGGCCACCCAAAAGCCGTTGGAGTTGGCGCCTTCGGTGTTGCGGATCGCGCCGGTGGCGAACACCTCGCCGGCGGGGTTGGCCGCGACCCCGTAGCAGGTGTCGTTGGAAGGCGCGGTGCCCGCGAACCACGTCGTCCAGCGCACCGCACCGCTGCGCGACATTTTGGTCACGTACATGTCCGTGTGCCACGCGTTGCGCAGGCCCCCGCACACCAGGATGTCCCCGTCGGGGTGCCAGGCCGCGCCCCGGCCCGCGTCCAATCCGCTGACCGTTCCCGAGAGCATCATGTCCAGCGACATGGTGCCATCGGCGCTGATGGTCTGCACATGGGCGTCGATGTCGCCCGGGGCCACGGTGGTGGCCCCATGCAACAACATGGTGTCATCGGGGGCGACGTCCATCCGGTAGTGAAACGACGACCCCACCCCCACCGACGTCTCCAGCAGCGCGGCGGTGCCGGCCTCGTCGGTGCAGGTCTCGGCGGTGCTGAGCAGGCCCAGACAGATGGCGGCGGCATGGATCGAACGTGTTCTCATGCCCCCATTGCAGCGTCATTTCTCTGACGCAGCAAAAACGTGCGTGGATTCACAGGTTTGCGTCCCAAACCGAGCCAGATCGTGTGGGCCGGTGTCAGGGATCTGACGCCGGCGCCGCCGCCATGTGCGGGCAACAACGACACCGCGGACCCGGTCAGGGCGCCTGGGCGGCATCGACCCAGGTGGGGGCGAGCAGCGCGTCGAGGACCGCGGCGCGCATCTGCACCAACACCCCGCGCGCTCCGCCGTTGATGATCAGCTCGTCGAGGTCGCGGATCGAGGTCTGGGCGTACAGTGGCATTTGTTTGCGAAGGCCAAACGGCGAGGTGCCGCCCACTTGGTAGCCGCTGTGGCGCTGGGCGACCGCGGGGGCGCATGGGGCGATGGACTTGTCGCCCCGGTGCCGCGCGAGCTGCTTGGTGGAGACCTCGCGATCGCCGTGCATGAGAATGCAGAGCGGGCGCTTTTGGTTGTTCTCCAAGATGAGGGTCTTGATCACCATGTGTTCGTCGACGCCCAGCGTGGCCGCGGTGTGCGCGGTGCCCCCCCGGTCGACGTACGGGATGACATGGAGCGTGTACGGGACCTTGGCCTGGTCCAAAAAGCGCAACGCGGGGGTGCGGGGGGCGGATTTTCCGGCCATGTCTGGGTCTTACCGCGGTCATGGCCCCGGTATCATCCCCCCATGACGCGCAGGGGCAAGGCTTGGTGGGCGGCGGTGGTTGTGGTCTCCTCGGTTCCGATGTGGACCGGGCTGGCCGACAAGTTCGTTTTTTTCCCCGAGACGCTGGCCCCGGACGTGGTCCTGCGGTTCGAGGTGCCCACCGAGGAGGTGACGCTGTCCCGGCCGGACGGGGCCGCGATCCACGGCATGTGGTTCACCCCCGCGGGCGGGGTCCCCGACGACGCCCCGGTGGTGCTGTACTTCCACGGCAATGCAGGCTCATTGCGGAGCTGGGGGGAGGTGGGCGCGGACTTCGCGCGGCAGGGCCTGCGGGTGTTCATGATCGACTACCGCGGTTTCGGCAAAAGCAGCGGCACGCGGAGTGAAGCCGCCCTGTTCGGCGATGGCCTCGCCGCGCGTGACCACATCCGGCGCCGATGCCCGGGGGCGCCGCTTTGGGTGTACGGCCGTTCGATCGGTTCGGGCATCGCGTCCTACGTCGGGGGACAGGGCGGGGCCGACCGCGTCATCCTCGAGACCCCGTTCGTCGACTTCGCGGACGTGGCCGAGGCCCACTTTCCCTGGCTGCCGGTGCGGGCGCTGTCGCCCTATCGGTTCGACAACGCCGCTCACCTGGCCGAGGTCAGCTGCCCGGTGTTCATTTTTCACGGCACCGCCGACGAGGTCGTGCCCTACCGGTCCGGCCAACGCTTGGCCGAGCGCCTCACCGCCGCGGGCCGCGCGGTCACCTTCACCACCGTGCCCGGCGGGGGGCACAACAGCTTGGCCCAACACCGCGTGTTCCGCGCCGCCCAACGTGCGGCGTTGGGCTTGCCCCCGCTGTGACCCTGCGCGCCCGTGGCCTCAGCGTCGCGGTCCCGGGCCGCGTGCTCGTCGACGGTCTCGACCTCGCGGTGGCGCCGGGCACGGTGTTGTCCGTCGAGGGGCCCTCGGGATCGGGCAAGACCAGTCTGCTCCGGGTGTTCGCCCTGCTCGACCCGCCGGCCGCGGGCGCGGTCGAGACCGAGGCCGGTCCCGTCGACGACGTGCCGGCGTTTCGGCGACGGCACGTCTATGTCCCCCAGCGGCCGGTGGTGTGCCCCGGCTCGGTCGAGGACAACCTGCGCCGGGCGTTCGGATTTGGCCGCAGCCCAGACGCGTACGAGGCGGATCGGGCCCGAACGGAGTGGCGCGGGTTGGGCCTCGAGCACGACCTCGCGGTCGACGCCGAGCACCTGTCCCAGGGCGAGCGACAGCGTCTCGCCTTGGTGCGGGCGCTGTTGCTTCGCCCCGCGGCGCTGTTTCTCGACGAGCCCACGTCCGCGCTCGACGAGGACGCGGTGGTCCGGGTGGAGACGCGGCTTCGCGCGTTCGTCGACGCGGGGGGCGCGGTGGTGCTCGTGAGCCACGATCCCGGGCAGCGGGAGCGGCTGGCCACCGCGCGGCTGGAGGTCGGCGCGTGAACGGTGCCATTGCATTGACAAATCTCGACTTGGTCTGGGCCGCGGCCTTGATCGTGCTCGCGGGCGTGACCAGCCTCGCGCTGCGGCTCGACCTCGAGCGGCAGCTGCTGATCGCCAGCGTGCGCACGGTGGTGCAGTTGCTGCTGGTGGGTTTTGTGCTCGAGCAGGTGTTTGCCCTCGAGCGGGCCTGGGCGGTGGGCGCGGTGTGTGCGGTGATGGTGGCGCTGGCGGGCCGGGCCGCGGTGACCCGGTCCACGCGGACCTACCCGGGCGCGGCGTGGGCGGGCACCGTGACATTGGCATTGGCGGCGGGGGTCACGGTGGTGATCGGGGTGGCCGGCATCGTGGGGGCCGAGCCCTGGTGGCGGGCCCAGTATCTGATCCCCATGCTGGGCATGTTGTTGGGCAACAGCTTGACCGGGATTTCGTTGTGCTTGGACAGTTTTCTCGAGGTCGTGGCCGAACGCAGCGAGCGCATCGAGCTCGACCTGTCGCTGGGCGCGACGCGGTGGGAAGCAGCCCGGGAGCCCCTGCAGGACGCGGTGCGCCGGGGCATGATCCCGATTCTGAACACCATGACCGTGGTCGGTCTGGTGAGTCTGCCCGGGATGATGACCGGGCAGATCCTGGGGGGCGCGAGCCCGCTGTTGGCGGTGCGGTACCAGATCGTGATCATGTTCTTGATCGCGGTGTCGACGACGCTGGGGGTGGTGGGGACGGCGCTGTTGGCGTACCGCGCGTTGTTCAACCCCGCCCACCAGTTGCTGCGGCGCCGGGTGCGCCGTCGATGAGGCGGTTGGTCAATGGCAGCGCACGACCGCCGGTTGCGGGGTCAGGGCACACATGTCCGGGCACGTGCCTTCGCAGGTGAAGGTCTCGCCGGGGGCGCCACACTCCGTTCCTGCGGGTTCGTCCACGAACGTGTCCTCCAGGCAGGCGCCGTCGGCGACGTCACAGAGGCACGCGGTCGAGCTGTGCAAAGGCTCGAGTTCCTCGTCGGTGCTGCAGTCGTAGTCGAAGCTGCCGTCCCCCCGGTCGGTGGTGAACCAGTCACTTTGGTTGGGCCGCACGCTGCTGTTGTTGTCCATGCAGTCGGCGCCGTAGGAATGGTCGCGCAACCCGGTGGGCACGCTCCCGCCCACACACAAGAACGATTGGCTGCCCACGGTGTAGCGGTCCCCGTCCGCGTCGGTGAAAAAGCCGCGGGTCGACCACTTGTTCTCGTCGTTGTCGTTGCAGTCGAAGTTGTCCGTTTCGTCGGTGAAGACCTCGATCCAGATCCAGTCCACCTCGGCCTGACCTGAATCGGACGATTGGTTGCAGGCTGAGATCGCCACCCCGAACTGGCCGTTCATGATGTCGGCCCGGGTGAGGCCCGCGCCCCACAAATCGGCGGGGCCGCCGTAGACCACGTCGTCAAAAGCCACCGGCCATCCGTCCGGAGACGCGCGATCGTCGCCCACGGGGGTGCCGCCGACCACCAGGCGCACCGAGCCGTCGAACACCCCGGTGCCGCCCGCGAACGTGGCCCGCTTGATGATGTGCACCCGGACCCCCACGGGGTTGGCGGTCTGGGGCAAAAACACCTCGAAGTTCCGCATGAACAAATAGTCGCTGCAGTCGGGGTCTGCGGGGGTGGCCGCCTCCAAGCCCACGTCCGCGTCCGACCCGTCGAGGGACCTGAGCGCGTAGAAGTCGTCCCAGTTGTCCCCGCCCGGCAACGAGATCTGCTCGGCGTTCACCGACTCCAATGAAATGCGGGGCGGCGGAACCGGAACGAGGGTCGTGCCCGCCGGCACGTCCCCGATGCACTGGTCCGGGTTGGGGTTGCCGGAATAGCCGTCGGCGTCGTTGTCTGGGTAGAGCGTCTCCAGCCGCCAGAGGTTCTCGTCTTGGGGAGCGCAGTCGGTGTCCACGGCGGAAAAGCCCGGGGCCGCGGGCAGGGCTTGGCAGGTGGTCAGCTGCGGTCCCGCGCCGACGCCATCTCCGTCCGCGTCGGCGTACAACAGTGCATAGCCGGTCGAACACGTCCCCAGCGGAACACACACACCGTCGCCCCCGTCATGCTCGTCCGGGGGACAGACGTCGCCGTCCCCGTCCCCGTCCCCATCTCCGTCCCCATCCCCATCTCCATCCCCATCTCCGTCGCCATCTCCGTCCCCATCTCCGTCGCCGTCGCCATCTCCGTCCCCGTCGCCGTCGCCATCTCCGTCCCCATCCCCATCTCCGTCGCCATCTCCGTCACCGTCACCATCACCGTCTCCATCTCCATCCCCATCCCCATCACCGTCTCCATCTCCGTCCCCGTCTCCATCTCCATCTCCATCTCCATCGCCGTCTCCATCTCCGTCCCCGTCTCCGTCACCGTCACCGTCACCGTCACCGTCGCCGTCTCCGTCGCCAAACACGGCGGTGGTGCAGAGTCCATCACGGCACTCGTTGCCCCGTCCGCAATCTGCATCGTCGTTGCACGGGGCGGCATCGGGATCGGCGACATCACGATCGCAACCCGCACCCCACAAAAGCCACACCCCGAACACCCCAGCCCACAAACGCATAGACGCGAGTATACCGGCATGCGGCCCCGCACCCGATGTCGGATGGTCGCCTACGCTGGCTCCAGCACGGGAGAGGCCCCAAATCGGGCCACAAACTGCTCGTACAACATCGCAAATTCAGCCGCGTCCCCGTCGACAGACCAACGCACAAGCAGGGGGCCATGGCCCAATGAGCCTGGGTGTTTCATTTCGGTCGGCAGGAGCTGGGACAGCGCGTGGGCCACCCCGCGGGCCGAGTACGCGTACAGCACCATCGCCGATCGCCCCCGCGGGTATGACACCAGTCCGTCGCGCCGCCGCACTTGGATCGCACACGGACCGGTCGGTGCTTTGGGGGACCAGGCGCCGTCAGCGATGTCGAACCACGAACCAAACTGCATCGCCCGGACTTGGCCCACGGGGTGACCAGGATCAATGGGGAGCAGGGGGCGTGGGGAATACTTCTGGTCGAGGGACGTCGCAGCGGGTGGGGTGCGAGATGAAACGAACCTTTGCGATGGTGAGCGTGGCGGTGTTGGCCGCCGCCACTTGGGGCTGTTCGACGACGAGCACCGGCGCGACCGGTCTCAGCTACGCGGCGTGGCGGCCGGTGATCCAAGCGGGTGGCTGGCGCGCGGTGACGGCGGGGGACGCCCAGCGACCGGCGGCGTTGGTCGACCTCTTTGCCGCGCGGGGCATTCAGCGGTTGGTGATGGTGTCGTCGACCGGGGTGGACCTCGAGGTGTGGACGGCAGCGGCCCCCGACGACCAGGACGGCTTGCGCATGGTGTCCCGCGACACTGCCCAGGCGTTGGTGCAGGCTGCGTGGGGCGTGCCCGGCAGCGAGCACGACGTGTTGACCGGCCGCGGCGAGACCCGCGACGCGATCACGGTGTTTTTCGAACTCGACGGCACGTTGCGCTACACCGCGCCCACGACGGTGACGAAGCTGTACCGGTATCCGGCGTTGAGCTCGCCGCTGATGCGGCGCCGGTTCGGCGTGGGCGAGATCAAGAACGTCAACCGCGCCTTCACCAAGGTGGAGTTGCAGACCCTGGGCGAGGCCTTGTCGGTGTTGTCCCCCACCGAGCGCTCGGTGTTGCTCGACGTGCCCATTCGCCACGAGCACGCGGCCCCGGCCGAGGTTCAGGCGCGCACGCCCAACTTGATCATCGGGGGCCTGTACACCTGGGACGGTCGGAACCGGTGGATCGAAATCTACGACCGGCTCGAGGGGTTCGACGATGGGCGCTTCATCGGGGAGCCCGATGACCCGCACCCGATGTCGACGATGGTGATCGTCCACGAGGTGGGGCACGCCATCGCCCGCCGCAACCTGCTTCTCATCGGCCGGGAATACGACGCCCTCGTGGCCGAGCAGGACGACATCAACCGCACCGCGGCGATGCTCAACCGGGACCGCGCCGCGTTTGCGCCCCGGGAGTTCGCCCGCCGGGTGGCCGAGCACAACCACCGGTTGCGGCGGTTCGAAGCCCGGCGTCGTCGGCTCGAACACAACGCGCGCCGGGTGAAGGCCGCGCTGGAAGAGGGCTCGGACATCGCGCGAGCGTTCGCAGAGGTGGTGCCCGTCGACGACGCGATCACCGAGTACGGCCACTTCAGTGTGGAGGAGTCCTTCGCCGACGCGTTTGCTTTGTACAAACTCGACCCCGCCGCGTTGCGCCGTGCCTCGCCGGCGGCGCATCGGTTCTTTCGGGACGAGCGACACCTGGAAGGGCTCGACCCCCCGCCCCCCAAGGCGGCGACGGCCCAGGCGGGGCCGCCGCGGCCCACCGATCGTGCCGAGATGGTAATGTCGCTGGATGAGCACACCCTCGCCGGGCTCGACCAGGTTGCTCGCGCTGTCCACGCCGGCGGCGTTTGTCGCGCGGGTCGAGCGCTTGTTCCGGTCGGAGCAAGCGCGGCACACGATGATGTTGGGTCATTGTCGTCGGTGGAAGTACGCCCGGGACGATGACGGCAGCTACGCGCGGTTGGTGCAGGAGCAGGGCGAAGACGTGGCCGCGGTGTTGTGGTTGCCCGGCGGCACGTTGATGGTCAGCGGGCTGTCCACGTCGGCCGAGGCCCTGGTGGTCGAGGACCTGCAACGCCGCGGGGCGTGGCCCAACCGGGTGTTCGGGCCGGGGCCCGACGGCGCGCGGTGGACGCAGCATCTCGCCGCGCACCACGCGAAGCCCGCGGGGGTGATCCGGCGCCACCGGGTGTTCGTGGCCGACGCGGTGCGCGCCCCGGATGGTCCTCCAGGGACATTGCGCCGCACCGCCGCCGGGGACGTGCCGGTGGTGACGGCGTGGTCGCGGGCGTTCGCGGCCGAGGCGATGGGGGGCGGCGAGGACGCGTTCGTGCGGTTCATGGCCGCGCGGCTCGAGGAGGGTGACGTCCACCTGTGGTGTGATGCGCAGGATCGGCCCGCGTGTTTGGTGGGGGTGGCGGCCCACTCGGAGCACGGCGCCCGGGTGGGCCCGGTCTACACCCCCCCGGGGCAGCGGGGCCAGGGACACGCGGCCCGCGCCACCGCGGCGTTGACCCAGCGGCTGCTCGACGGGGGAAAACGTTTCGCCTGTTTGTTCACGGATTTGGCCAACCCGGTGTCCAACCGCTTGTACCCGCGCATCGGCTACCGCCCCGTCGACGACGTCGTCGAGGTGGGTGTGCTCCCCGGGTCGGCGTAGCCGGCCCCGAGCGCATCTCCTCATCAAAGACGCCGTGCCCTCGCCATGCCACGACGAGGGTGCGATCGGGCGGCGCGTCGCTGCGATCTAGGCGTCGGCGTCGTTCCAGTGTGGATAGTCGCGCAGGTTCTTTTGGAGGCGGAAGTGTTTTTCGATCCACTCGACGAGGTCGGGGGTCAAGCTGAGGTCCCGGGACTGGGCGGGGGCGGAGAGATCGAACGTCCGCGTTTGGCCGTCGGGGGCCTTGAGGGTCAATGCACGCGGCAGGGCGATGGCGGAGATGTCGATGGCCTCCCCGTCGTAGTGGTTGGAGTTCAGCGCGCCCCGGCGGGTCGCGTAGACCACGCGGTAGGCCTCGGCCATCTTGCGCGCGGCCTCTTGGGTGGCGCGCCACCCGTCGGGGTGTTGCCAGCGGATGTCCACCTTCAAACGGTGACGACGCTGCAGCCGGTCGAGGCTGCGGGCGCGCTGGCGCACCTGGCGGGCGCTGTTCGCTTCGCCGAGCCAGTAGGCGCCGTACATGAGATAGCCGCGCTCGCGGTAGCGAAAGCTGGCGTCGATGAACACCGTGGCCCCCTGCGCGCGGAGCTGCTCGACGAGGGAGCGGGCCCGGGCCGCGAAGTCGCTTCGGGGACGCGCCTTGGCCAGGGCGGTGAAGTGGCCGTCCTCGGTGGTGGGGTTTTTGTAGCGTTCGTACCAGCCCGGCCCGAGGGGGGCGCCGTCGGGGGCCGGCTCGAACGTGTCTTCCAAGGGCGGCTCGATGACCACCGTGGACTCGTCGCCGTATTGTCGCGGGACCGTGACCCGTCGACGGCGAACCCGCTTGGTCGGGTACACATCGTCGGGGTGCAGCAGGACACCGACGTTGCGCGCGGTGAACGGGGTGAGCACCACCCGGCCGGTGGCGTGTACGTTCTGGGCGATGACGTCGTCGAGGAAGAAGCACAGGTCCTCGACGTCGATGGGCACCCCCAGCTGTTCGCGCGCGGCCCGCACCAAGGGCTCCTCGACGGGGGTGTTGGCCAACCGGAACAGGGCGGCCATGTCGATGTCGGCGACCGAGATCTCGATCAGGCGGCCGGGGCCCAACAGCGCGCCGGCGGCGCGCAGGGTGAGCCGCGCGTCGCCATCGGGGGCGGGCGCGGGCAGCAACTCGAACGTGCGGTTGGCGGCCAGCGCGCGCACCGGGGGCGACGGTCCGTCGGTGGCGGCGGGCAGGGCAAGGGACAACAGCAGCAAGGCGGGGTACACGCGGCCAGCCTAACGCGCGGCCCGCTCGACGAGCAAAGTCGTGCCTTGACCTTTGTCGGGTCCGCTTGCAGATTCGCGCGGTCTCGGAGGGGAAGCACATGTCCGATCGCATGGTTCGACTCTTGTTGTTGGTGCTGGGGGTGTCGGCGGCCCTGGGGTGTGGGGCCCGGCGCGTCACCGACTTCACCATCATCTCCACCAAAAACAGCATGTTGGTGTCGCACGCCGACAAGGGCCCCAACCGGATCACCGGCGAAGACTGCACCATCACCTTCGTGGGGGTGCCCAACATGAAGTCGGCGATCGACGACGCGGTGGAAAAAGCCGGCCCCGGCTATGACGCCCTCGTCGACGGTGTGGTGTGGATGGACGACAAGCTCTTGTACCAATGTTACCGCGTCGAGGGCACGCCGCTGCGGGCCAAGAAGGTCTACACCGTGCCGCTCCCCGAGGGCGGGCCGCCGCAGGATCCGCCCGCGGATGGCGAGATTGAGACCGAGCAAGGCAACCGATTTGTGCCCCGGGACAAGCCCGCGGCGTTGCCTCCTCCCCCCGCGGCATCGGGCGACGCCCTCGACGACGACGACGAGCTCGACCACAGCGACGATCCGATGCGGTGAGCCCGACCGTGGTCGGCTTGCGTACACATTGTGGCTCGGGCTGGGCCGTCTGGGGGCTGCTGCTTGGGCTGTCGACGGTGGCCCGCGCGGGCACGCCGGTCTCGGTGGGCAACGTCGGGGCGGTGCAGCGCGCCAACTTGTCCGCGGCGGGCCCGGGGAGCGTCAACCCCGAGTTTGACCCGGTGCGGGAAGAGCCGGGCCGGTTCAAGCTGCAGTGGCTTTTTCCCTTTGTGTGCGCGTCGAGCGAGCTGCCCGCGCCATGGCTGTCGTTCTGCGCCGGCAACCAGAGCATCGACGACGCGGACAGCATCGCCCCGGTCTATTTCACCCCCGACGGCGCCCCCGATCCGGGCGCGGCGAGCTACTGGGCGTGGTTGTGGCCGATCCTTCCCCAGGTCGTGTTCGGCGGCGGCTTTCAGGACTCGTACGAAGTCCAGTTCGGCGTGATCGCCACCTCGATGGGCCACGGCACGCTGGTGCGCAACTTCACCAACAGCCCGAACACCAGCTACCGGCGCCCCGGGGGTTACCTGTCGCTGCGCACCGGGACGCTCAAGATGGAGGCGATGATCGCCGACGTGCTCGCCCCCGCCACCTTGGTCGCGGGCCGGATCGAGTTGCGGCCCTTGACCTTGCTGTACGGTTCTCAGATTCGCGCCCAGCCGGTGGAGTTCGATCACGACCGCATCGCCGAGCCCTACACGCGATGGAAGACTGCAGTGTCATTCGCGGGGGACATGGTCGCGCCCTATTCCATCACCGACAACAACTTCAAAGTCGCGCGGGGGCCCTTTGACGTGGCCGCCACCCCCGGGGACGAACTTCGCCCCATCGCGGCGGTGGGGTGGGACAACGAGTTCGTCGCCATCGAGCGCGGGACCAGTGAAATCATCGGGTACGTCGACGTCAACATGTTGTGGACCCCGTTTCACCCGGTGGGCCCCGGAAGCCGCCTCGGGTTGGGCGCCCACGCCGGGGCGCGCTTCAACGCCCAGGCCGGCCAACTCCGGTTCCGCTTCGAGGCCGAGGGCAATGTCGCTGGACCGGGCTACGTGCCCGGGTACTTCGACCAGATGTACGTGATCGAACGCGACCGGCTCATCGGCAACAACGTATCCAAAGCCTACGCCGAGGCGCCGGCGAGCTTTGGTTACCTTTACCGCCTGTCGTTTTCGTACCTGCCGTACATCAACGTGTTCCTAGAGGGCATCGATCAGTTCCCCGCCGACGTCGTGGGCTGCAGCCAGACCAACCAGGTGTGCGGCAACAGCGGGCGACTGACCAGCGGCCTGAGCGTGAGCTGGTTGTTGTTCGGCGGGACGTTGTCGGTGAGCCAGTCCGGGGTGCAGAACTATTTCCAAGAAGCGTTTTTTGGGCCTGGCTTTACCCTGCTGGCCGAGGGGCGCATGACGCTGTTCTTCAGCTACCTGCAAATGCTCAGCCGCTTCTACGTCGTGTCCGACCCGGTCACCGGGGGGCCGGCGGTGGGGGGCTTTTTGGGGCTTGAGGTGAATTTGAGCCTGTAGCCGCCTCGCCCCCGTCATCGGGGAGCGACAGCTGATGCTGCTGCAGGACGGGTTCGAACGCGATCCAGAACGCGCGGCCTTCGAGCTCCGCTTTCCACACTTTTTCGGTGTCGCGGTATTCCTTCTTGGCTTGGTTGTAGCGGTCCTTGGCCGCTTGCCGGCGCACCATGTAGGCGGCGTGAGCGACGTTGTAGGTCTTGATGTCCTCGTCGGTGGCGCGCATCTCGGGCCGCGCGTCGTACCAAAAGAAGAAATCCACCAACGCCGCGAACAGGAAGATGGGGGTGGTGGCCGCGACCCCGGGCACCCCCCCGAGAAAGATGCCCACCGGAATGGCCACCGCCAGCGAGGGCGTGGCCGACACCGTCGGGGCCAGCAGCCAATAGGCGGCGGCGGCGGTGGTGGCGCCGAGGCCAAACCCGAACACCGGGGCCACCGCCCCGATGAGCACCGCCCAGGGGAACCAGCTCTCCCCCCCGATCGCCAATGTTCTTGGAGGGTAGGGCGGGGGATCGACGCGGTCGAGTTCGGGGAACTTGGCCAACACCGCGGGCTTTTCTTTGTACCGCGGCCGGGGGGGGTGGCGCTCCAGCAGGAGCTGCCACTGCAAGGCCTGGCGCTCGTCGAGGGGGACCGCGGTGTAGGTCTCCGACAGCCGCAGCACCGCGTCCTGCTCGGGGAGGTGGAGGGGCACCGCGAGCTCGATGGTGCGGGTCTGGCCCCCGAGGAGGATTTCGTCACACAGGTTGGCCGCGCCTTGCAGCAACACTGTCTCGTCGAGGGCGGCCCCCGCGGGCGCGACCTGGGGGGCGAGGGCGAGGCCTTGGGCCACCTCGGAGACAAAGTCGGGGGCGGCCCGGCGGGCCACCCCGTCGACGACGAAGGCCACTTCGCCCCAGTCGACGCGCACCGGCACCGGCTGGGCCGGCACCCGGACGCGGGCGGCGATTTGACAGTGGTCAGCGGCTTCGGGCGGGGCCAGCATCGGGGCCGAGAGCGCGGGCAGCGGGGTCTTCTTTTTGCCCTTGCTGCGGCGGTATTCAAAATCGATGAGCGCCCCGCTGAGGCCGGAGGAGAGCGTGGCCCGCTTGGTCTTGAGGAAGGCCTTGTCGGCGTCAAACTTCGGTTGCTGGCTCGCGGGGTCGAGGGTCCAGGGGTTGCCCAGGGGGGCGACGTTGAACAGCTGGCTGTCGTCGTGGGTGGTCTCGGCCAACAACGCGGCGAGGGCAGAGGTGCTCGGTGCGCCCGCGCGGGCGGGGCTGGTCACGACGAGGAAGACAAGGACGATTCCGAGCCACGCGCGCATGGGGCCTCCAGGGGCCGGACTATACACGGCCGTCGGCGCGCGCGGTCAGGGGCGAAAATGGCCGCGGCCGTAGTGAACGGGCGAGAGGCTCCACGCGGGGCCGCGGCGGTGCTCGTCGTCGAGCACGAGGCCCGCGTCGCGCAGGTGTTGGCCGGCGTCGCGGTCGAGGTGACAGCCGCCCGCGCACCGACGCCACAGCGGGGTCAGCCGGTGTTGCCAGCGGGCCGCGCCGGGGTGGGCGGAGAGCACGTGCTCGGCGAACAGCACGGTGGCACCGGGCCGCAACACGCGGCGCAGCTCGGCGAGGGCCTCCGCGGGGGCGCGCACGGTGCAGAGCACGAAGGTGAGCACCGCGGTGTCGAACTGTTGGTCGTCGAAGGGGAGCGCTTCGGCGGTGGCGTCGACGAGGGTGACGGGCACGGGGCACGGGCGGTCTTGGGCGCGGCGGCGCATCGCGGGGTCGGGTTCGACCGCGGTGACCGACGTGACGAGGCCGGGGGCGTAGAGCGGGAAGTTGAGCCCGGTCCCCGCGCCCACCTCGAGCACGGCGCCGCGGGCCCCGGGCACCACCCGGGGGCGGAACTTCTGCAGAGGCCGCATCGACGCGTCGATGAGGCGCGCGAGCACGGGGTGGTGGATGCCGTCGGCCATGTCTGGAGGGTAGCGGATCGGGCGCGCCACCAGACCGGCCGCCGGTGGGGTGTCGCCCGGCCCCCTGGTTGTCTGGCGCGCGTCGTGGCACCAAGCCCGCACAAGGGGGTCCGATGAACAACGCCGTCCGCACACTCATCGCCGCGCTGCTCAGCATTCCGGTGACGGTCGCGGTGACCGTCGCGGTGATCGGCGGCGGCCTCTCAGGCCTGAACGAGGCCTTTCGCAGCGGGGGGTTCTACATGCTGGTCGTGACCGCCGCGTTGCTCGTCCAGGGCGCGCTGGTGGTGATCGCGAACGTCGTCGACAAGGACGACCCCGCCCCCCTCGCCCTCTATTTGTTCGGCCCCCTGATCGTCGTGGGCTCCGGCGCGATGGGCTACTGGTCGGGCCACACCAAGATCCACGCCGCGCTGTTCGGCTTTGGTGGGGCAGACCGGTTCGTGCTCTTTTTCGCCGGGGCCAGCGAGGCGGCCCAAACGCTCATCTACGGGCTCGCCGGGGGTGGGCTCGGCCTGCTCTCGGTCGCCGCCCTCGGGGCGCTGAACCTCCTCGGCGGCTCGTCGCGCGGGGACGCGCACAAGGCATCGGGCGCCCTGTTGTTCCTCGTCGGGGGCACCCTCGGGGCCTGGGCGTTCGGCCGGGCCCTCGTCGAGCTCGCCCGGGCCGAGGTGTACCAAGGCTACGCCGCGCTCGAGGCGCGCGAGGCCAAGGTGGCGTGGGTCCAAGACGCGCTCGACCAAGCGGCCGCGCGCCAGCTCGGCATGCACCTCGCGACCGGTCTGGTGTTCTTGCTGGGGCTCACGCTGCTCGTGGCCCAGCGCAAACACATGGGTGCGCTGCTGGCCGTGCGCCGGCTCGGGACCCTGGGCGGCGCGGTCGTCGCCGCCGCCGGGGTTTTATTCACCGGGTTTGCCCTGGGCGCCGACGAGCGCAGCTACGCCGAGCTCGTCGAGGTCGACGACTTGACGCGCCAGGACCTCACCCGGGGGGCGCCCGGTCCACTCCCGCGCGCGCCGGGCCTGCCGCAACAGAGCGCCGACGGCGTCCGGGTCGTTCCCGTCACCGCCGGGGCCGCGCCCGACCTGCCCACCACCCTCGACGCCGAAGAACGCGTCGTGCTCGCCGCCGGCCCCGACACCCCCGCCCGCGACGTGGTGGCTTGGCTGCAGCGCATCGAGGCGGCCCGGCCCGCGGATGCGCCGCCCGGTGCGTCCGCCGGCCGCGTCGGTGTGCTGCTCGAGCCAGACGATCTCGGCCTCGACCCTGACCGGCTCGCCGCCGCGGGGGTCTTCCCCTACCGCGCGGGCACCCGTTGGCTGGTGATGCCCGTGACCCCTTCCCCCGGCGACGTCGGCGTGCTCGTCGACGAGCGCAGCGGTTCGTTGCAGCAGCTGATCGTCAACTGGCCGGCGCGCGGCCGGCGCGGCGAAATGTTCCTGACCACGGACCCGGCCCTCGCGGGAACGGCGTTTCAACAAGGCGCCGCGCTCGACGCCGACGAGCGGGTGCTCGACGATCGGGCCAAGCGCGAACGCGACCGCAAGATCGCGTTTGACGCTCTCAAAGCCCTCGGCCTGACGCCGGACGAGGGCCGGGCGAATGGTCTTGGCCCCGGCATCAACAACGCGCTGGGGGGCCTCGGCGGTGCCCACCTGGGCGATGTCGGCGGGGGACAGCTGGGCCTGGGCGCGCCGCGTGGGTCGATGGGCTCGCGGGGGGGTGACCTCGGGATCGGGGGACGCGGGCGGGGCACGGGGGGACAAAATGCCAATGCACAGAAACGCGCGGCCCGGGTCAGGGCGGGCAAGGTGACGTTCAAGGGGGCGCTCCGCCGCGAAGAGATCGAACGCGCGGTCCGCCGCGTGAACGCACAGCTGCGGTTTTGTTACGAGAAAGAGTTGGCCAAGACCCCCGCGTTGGCGGGCAAGATCGCGCTGGAGTTCGTCATCGGTGGCACCGGCAACGTCTCGTCGGCGAAGGCCGCACAGAACACCCTGCCGGTTGGCGCCGGCCAAAAGGTGGAGAGCTGCAGCCTGCGCATCATCCGGCGGCTGCGCTTTCCGAAGCCCCGCGGCGGGGGGCAGGTGTTCGTGACCTATCCTTTTGTGTACAGCCGGGCCGACTGAGTCCGCGTGTCGTTCCACCCGGGGGCGGTCGACGAGACCCCTCACGTTCGCGTTCGGCGCGTGATCAGGGTGGTGGATGCTGGTCGGCCCTGGGGGCACGGCGCGCTCTTCACCCGGGCGCTTCCGCCAAAAACCCGCACGACAGGTTTCCGGCGGAAGCGCACGAGATTCGAACTCGCCTAGGTGGTTTCTCACCCCCTACATTGGTTTTGAAGACCAAGCCGGGCACCAGCACCGGACGCGCTTCCGCGGCCACCGTCGACGATCACACCACCGGGGTCAACGGCTTGGTTTTCAGCACGAGAGGGGGCCGCGTCCGGCGAGGGCCGGGCCGGACGTCTGCAGGCATCGCCGCTGGTCAGTAAGACATCTGCCGCTCGCGCGCGCTGCGCACCGGGGGGGCCGGGAACGCAGCGTCCAAGGCATCAAACAGAGCGTCCCGCTGAGCCAACGCGCGCCACCAGGGTTGCAGCAGCGTCGTCGCCGCAGAGACCGGGCCGAGCATGGTCCACCACCCGAACGCCGCATGCGGATGGCCCCAGAACAAGACCGGAACGGCCGGGCAGGCCGCGCACACCATACACGCCAGGAGCGACCGCGCGCTGTCTTCGCACGCGTACCTGATCGTCCAGAACGGATTGGGGTCGCGCGACCACGACGACGGATCGCGTCGCAGCTCCCACGCGTACCGGAGGAGAACGACCGGAATCGTGACCGGCGGACACGCCGCGACGAGCAACGCGCCCGTGCACGTCGCGGCGACGGGCCACGCGCGCCGCCAATCGAGCGGCTCGACCCGCCAACGCCCACCCGGCAAGCGGAGGTACACCCCCTGGGTGTCATGCGGCGCGGCAGGCGGCGGCGAGAGCCGAATCGACAACCCGTCCAACCGCGGGAGACGCTCGGGGTGGCGGCGCAGCCAGTCGGCCAAGGCATGTTCGATGACATCGGCGTGGGCGAGCTCGATGGACACCCCAGGCGCGACCTGGGAGTCAACCATCCCGTCTGGTGCAGGCGCCGCTGCCGCCGCGCTGCCACACATCAGGAACGCCCATGCGGCCACACCTCTCATGTGCCCACTGTAGCAGTGGGGAACCAATGCCACATGAAAGGCGAACGTCCCTTCCTACCCCGCGCGCACGTTCGACACTGTGTCCGCCTGCGCCCAGGCGGTGGCCGGCGCGTCACCACACCCCACCATCGCCCCCAGCCAGATGCCCAACAGCAGCCAACGCATGTGTCCCCCCCACAACCGGTCGACGTCGTCGACCGCCGAACTTCAGGGCCGCAAGCCCCGCAAAAAATCGATCAACATCCATTTGTCGACGAGGTCAAAATCCGCCTCGAAGGTCTGAAGATAGGTGGCCTGGAGCATCGCCATGCCGTGCGCGGCCGCCCACAACCCGTAGGTGACGCCTTCGAGGGGCATGCCGTCGCGAATGCGCAGGTCGCCCTCGGCCTCCGCGTCTTTCACCGCCGCCATCAACACCTGAAACGGCTGGTGGGGACTGTCCTGCAGCGATTGGGCCTTCGACCCCAGACGCGAAAAGAGGACCAAGAACTCCTCACGATTCTCTTTGGCGTACGCCAGGTACCGCAGCAAGACCGCGGTGACGCGCCGCCGCCCGGGGGGCTCGCTCTCCGCCGCCTCGCGCAGGGCCGTGGACAGCTCGACGTCGACCAAGTCCTGCACCGCATCCACGATGGCGGCCTTGTTGTCGAAGTACTCGTACAGCGCGGCGGGCGAAAACCCCGCCGCTTTGGCCAACGCGCGGAGCGAAAACGACTCCAGCCCGTGATCACGCAGCATCTGGCGCGCCACCTGGACCACTTCCCAGCGGCCCTGTGCCTTCGTTCCCGCGCGCGGTCTGCGTCCCATGCCGATTTTATTGAACAGTGTTCGGGAAAAGTCAAGCCCGGCGCGAAGCCATTCTTTCGGGTCTGGGCCGCCCGCCCCCCGCGCGCGGCGGGCGCGGCACCGCCCAGTTGACCAGGTGGTCAAAACAGTTGACCATGTGGTCAACATGGCCCAGCCCCGCGACCCCGACAAAGCCCGCGCGGACATCCTCGAAGCCGCGCTCAGCGAGTTCGCCGAACGCGGGTTCGCGGACGCGTCCACCAACCACATCGCCCAGCGGGCGGGGGTGGCCAAGGGTTTGGTGTTTCACCATTTCGGCAGCAAGGCGGGGCTGTTTGAGGCGGTGCTGGACAAGGTCTACGACGACATCGAGCGGGCGTTCGACGAGACGATGCGGAGCGCGCCGTGGGACCCGCTGTCGCGGGCCGTGCACTGGACCCGGGCCAAGGCGTGGATGATGCGCGACGACGCGCGGCCGTTCTGGGTGATTCTCGAGTCCACCACCCGGGCCCCGCCGGAGGTGGCGGCCGCCGCGCACCGACGGGGCCGGGAGCGAATGCGCGGCCTGCACCAACGGCTGATGCGCGAAGCCGACCTCAGCCGGTTGCGGCCGGGGGTGGATGCAGAGACATTTGGAGAGGCGGTGTGGGCGGTGGCGGCGGGGCTCGAGAGCACGCTGTTGCCGCTCTTGGGGCGGTCGTCCCGCCGGGTGGCGCGGACCCTCGTCGAGCAGGCGCTCCGCCGCGCCGACGGGGTGTTTCGCATGTTGCGGTTCGGGGCCTACCCCGCGGAGGACAAGCGCGATGAGATGGATTGATGGGATCCCCGGGGTCACCTTGGTCGCGGCGCTGGCCGCGGGGTGCGCGTCCATGCCCCAGCCCGCCGCGCCCGCGGGCGTGCCCGTCACCTACCCGTCGGGGGTGGTGCGCGAGGACCTGCGGTTTGCCTGCGGCCACACCCGCTGTGCGGGTTGGCTTTTTCGCCCCGGGTCCGGTGGACCAGCGCCGGTGGTGGTGATGGCCCACGGCATGGCCGGGACCCGAGACCTGGTCATCGACGAGGTGGGCCGGGCCTTCGCCGAGGCTGGCTATGCATCATTTGTGTTCGACTATCGCTTTTTTGGGGACAGCGGTGGCAGCCCCCGGCAGTTGGTGGACCCGTGGTGGCAGCTCGACGACTGGCGGGCGGCGATCGACTTTGTGAAGAGCCAGCCGGGCATCGATCCCGCGCGGCTCGGGTTGTGGGCCAGCAGCCAAGGGGCGGGGCACGTGCTGCTGTTGGCCCAGGAGCGGACGGACGTGGTCGGGGTGGTGGGCCAGGTGCCGTTGGTGGACACGAGCCAAGATGGGGAGGCGGTCGACGTGGGGGTGGGCTGGGCGCTGCGCATGGTGTTCACCGCGTGGGGCGACCTGTTGTGGTCGATGGGTCACGACGACGCGGTGATGGTGCCGGCGATCGGGCCGAGCGGGAGCTTCGCGTACATCCCCGACGACGGGGCGCTGAAGGCGGCCCAGCGTCTACAGGGCCAGAGCGCCACGTACAGAAATGAGATCGCGGCGCGTTCGATCCTGACCTACGACGAGTACAACCCCGCCGCGGCGGTGGAGCAGTTGCATTGCCCAGTGCTTTTGATCGCGTCGCGGGACGACCGCTTCGTGCCCTACGCCGCGGTCCAGGGGGTGGCCGCGCGGTCCCCCCGCGTCGAGGTGGTGGACATCCCCGGCGACCATTTCGACGTGTACCTCTCGCCGGTCAAAGCGCAGGCCACCGCCGCGGCGTTGGGGTTTTGGCGCCGCGTGTTCGCGCCGGGTTGAGCGCCACCGGCGTCTCGCCCGGTCAGACCTCGTCGAGAAAACCCACGAAGGTGGCGAACGAGGCGTCGATGGCGTAGGGGGCACAACCGCCGCCGGTCCCCAGCATGGCGACCGCCCCAAGGCAAACGTGACAAGCGAAACGCGGCGCCCCCCCATCCCCGGCTGCTCGCCGCTTGCCGCCTCAGCGTCCACCAGGCACGCCGCGCGCGCCCTACAGCCGCAGGGTCTCGCCGATGGCGGGCACCAACCGGCGGTCGTCGGGCAGGTCGGCCTGCGCCCAGGCCTCGCGCAGCAGGCGCGGGGGTTCGTCCAGGGGCTCGTCGGTGAGCTTGAACGTCGCCCAGTGCATGGCCACAAAACGCTCGGCCCCCAGGGCAGAGAAGGCTTGGACCGCGTCTTCGGGGTTCATGTGCTGGGTCTTCATGAACCAACGCGGCGCGTAGGCCCCGATGGGCAACAGCGCCGCCTCGATGGGACCGCAGCGTGTGCCAATGTCACGGAATCCATCGAACCAGGCGGTGTCCCCGGAGTGGTAGACCGCGAGCCCGTCGTGGGCGAGCACGTAGCCCCCCCACAACGTCTTGTTCTGGTCGTTGAGGCCCCGCCGGCTCCAGTGCTGGGCGGGCACAAAGGTGATGGTCATGGCCCCCACTTGTTCGGTGTCCCACCAGCCGAGCTCGACCACCCGGGCAAAGCCGGCCCGGCGGAAAGACGCCCCCAGCCCGAGCGGCACCACACACACCGCCCCCGGCGCGACCGCCTTGAGGGTGGGCATGTCCATGTGGTCCCGGTGGTTGTGGGTGACGACGACGACGTCGGGGCGGGGGAGGGTGGCGTAGGTCAACCCGGGGGCGACGTTGCGCTTGACCACCCCGGACAGCGTCGGGGACAGCACCGGGTCGATGAGCGCGCTGGTGCCGCCGAGCTGGACCAGAAAACTCGCGTGTCCGATCCAAGTGACATTGTCGATCAAGGCCTTCCGGAGGTCACGCCCGTCGTTGTCCACCGCGGGGACGGCCACCCCGGTGGCCGGGCTCTTGGGGCGCGTTTCGTCGTGAAGGTTGAGCTTCCACTTGAGCAGCGTCGAGATGCCGTGCGGGTTGGTGGAGCCATCAAGATTTGTGAAGGGGCCGGCCATGCGCCACCCTAACAACTCCGGCGAACGGCTCAGTGGGCGCCCCGAGGTGTGCACAAGAGGGGGGCGTGGCCCATGAGGCCACCGGCCCCTCGGCATCGGTGTGGCCGCCATCGACCGACGGAGACGCCCAGGGCCCCACGGGGGGGGCGGTGATCAGCCGTCGATGGTGAACTTGGGTGTGGGCTGGTCGATGGACGAGCCAGCGTGCGCCGCCAATGGTGACAAGGCGGGGGCACCTTGGGGCAGAGGGTTCGGCCGTCCAGGGGGAGCGTCAGCCAGGGCGGGCGTCGGCGGCGAACTGCCCGATGCCGACCGCCACCGCGTGAATCTCGTCGTCGACGTCGAGAAACGAAGCCGCGGTGGGGGGCGCGACCGGCAGCCCGGCGAAAAAGACGTCACAGGATCCCACCGCGTCGTGCTTGAGCAGCGCGCCGGAGTAGGGCGAGGGCTTCATGCGGAAGGGCAACGGTTCGCCCCCGCTGGCCGCGATGCCCATCTTGTCGACGTCGAAGTAGGCGTCGGCGGTGAGGTCTTCGAGGCTGAGGGTCTGGCCATCGAGCGGGTACACGTGTTGGTAAAACGCATCGGCGGCGAGCACTTCGTCCCGGAGCGCGCCGTGCTCATCGAACTCGACCAACACATTGAACGTGTGGTTCTCGATGGCGTGCATCGTGCCCGTTTCGTCGACGAGGGGGCGCCCCTCTGGGTCGGTTTTCATGTCGTACAGAGCGTTCATCTGGATCGGCGCTTCGATGCCCACGGTGATGACCCGCAGCTGTTGGCGCATCAAGGTCTGGGCCTCGTCGACGAGCGCGTCCTGCCCGGCGCTGTCGCCCCCCCGACCCTTGTCCAGGGCCTCGCTCATCAACGTCTTGACCCGGTCGTGCTGCCAGACATCGAACATCAACTGTTTGGCGAATGCGGTGGGCCGGCAGTCCCCGATGCCCAACGACATCAACGCCACCAGGTCGGTGCGGGAGTCGCCGCCGTCCCGGCCGACGTCGGCAAGCTCGAAGCGGCCCTTGTCGAAGCGATCGAGCACCTTGTGTTCTTTGCTCTTGAGGTCCTCGAGGGGGCGGCGGCCATCCGGGGTCTGCAGGTGGAGCACGTCGTTGAGCTTGGCGTTCACCATACGGTTGAACGTCGCGAAGTCCGGGGCCCGGTCGATGCCCCATTCGCCCATCATTTTGCGCAACACGCGGACGGTGTGCCGCGTGACCGACATGTCCGGGATTTGCCCGCCGTAGGCCACGTTGCCGCCGATGACCACGCCGTCGGCCTGGGCTTGGGCCATGGCGCGGAGGTCGGCGGTCTGCGCCATGAACGTTCTGCCCCGGGCCCGCCGTGCGCGAAACGCGGGGTCCCGGGCCACCTCGGCGGAGGGGGTGAACGACACCGCGAGGACCCTGGCGTCCTCGGCCAACCGGGTCAGCGCCGCCGCATCCTTCTCCTCGATGCGGGCCCGGTCGGTGGGACCCGGCGCGCGGGCCATCGCCGCCGCCTTGTCTTTCAGCTGCCCCAAGCGTGTGCGCATGGCGGTCAGCATTTCGTTCACCAGGACCTCTTGGTCGGTGCCGCGGTGCAACGACACGAGGTTTTCGAGTCCGCTCAGGCTGACCTCGAGCTTCCAAGCCACATTGCATTGCTGCAGCATCTGGGGGAACGCGCGGATGAGGTTCTCGACGTCACCCGTCACCGTCGCGACCTCGACCTGGGTGGCCAGGGTCCAGTAGTCCCGGCTCTCGCCCGCGCCTTGGCGGTCGAGGGCGACCTGCACCAGCTTGGCCATCGCCCGGGCGCCCTCGACGTCGCCCGCGGCGATCTGCATCTGCATCGCCACCGTGCCGGGGTAGGGGTCGAAGTTGAGGGCAAAGCCGGCTTCATAATACTTGCCCGCCGCCGCCAGCGCGTGCTGGGCCAGGGTCTGGTTGTCGACGACCGCCCCCGGGGACAGCCCGGCCTCGACGAGAATGGTCTCCCGCACCCCGGGGGTGAGCACGTGGGGGTCGTCGGATCGCTGGAGCCGCTGCGCGAGGTTGCGGTACTGCTTCCCGGTGGTGGCGAGCAGCTCGGCGGTGAGGCGGTCGCTGTTCGCCAGCGTGTCCTTGTCCAAATATGCGCGCCCGCCCTCCACCCCGGCGCGTTGCCGAACGGTGCGCAGACATTCCTTCAGGCACACCCCGGGGTCGGGGTTGCATTTGCCCAGGGCGACCAATGCCATTTCCCGTCCGACTTCGTCCGACCCATAAGCGTCGTGGGCGGCGGCCATGATTTGGTAGGCCTCGTGCGCGGCGGCGAAGTTGGCGTTGTCCTTCGTGGGGGTGTCCATGAGCTTTTTGACGAGCTCGTTTTTGCACTGCGCGGTGAGGGGCCGGTGGGCGTAGCGCTTGGCCAGCGCCACCAGCCCATCGATGTCCGCGGTCTCGGCCAGCCCGGCGCGAAACGCGTCGATGGCCTGCATCTCGGCTTTCATCGCGGCGGTGCGGGAGCCCAATGCTTGTGCATCCTTGAGGTAGAGCAGGTCGCCCATCGGGCCGAACGCTTCGACCATCGCGCGTTGCGCCACCGCCTCGTGGAGCTGGGCCTCGAGGGCCGCCGCCGCCGGTCCCCGGACGTTGGTGTGGAGCAGGGCCTGCACGTCGAGCCCGGCGGCTTGGCGCCACCGGACGACACTGGGGATGCGGCCGAGCTTTTTCAGGAGCGCGGCCTGGGATTCGATGCCGTCGAGGGTCTTGAGCGCGGCGATGAAGTCGCCCGCGGCGCGTTTTTGGTACAGCGCCGACCGGCCGGGCAGCGCGGGGGTGGTGGGGCCGGGAGACGACGGCGCCTCCATGTGGTCGAGGCGCATCGTCGCCGCGCCCCCGACGGACAGGGCCGCGGGCACCGCCGCGCCGAGGTCTTCGAGGGTGGCGGCCAGCAGGGTCTTGACCGCGGGGGTGAGCGGGAACCGCTCGGCGACGTAGACGAGGGTGTTGATTTCGGCGGCGGTGGCCCGGCCCGCGTCGGTCAACGCGGGGAGCGCGCGCTCCAGAAATGTCTCGGGGTGGAGGCGGCCGGTGGACGGGTCGACCGCGGCCTGCAGGCTCGCGAGGAGTTTGCGGTCGAGCGTGCGCCCGTCTCGCTGCACGGTGGGCGAGAGCTTCTGGTTCCGCGCGCGGGGGCGGCCGGCTGGCGTTGTGGCGCGTCGAATGCCCATGCCCGATTGTATGCCGTGGGCCGGAAAGTTGTCGGCCGGTGCCGTGGTCTCAGTCGCCCACGCGGATCGAAAGCCAGTTCTTGGTCTCGGTAAACCGCTTGAACACGCGCTCGATCAGCGTGCCATTTCCTCGACCGGAGAGGGGCGGATCAGCGGCCTGGCCGGCGAACGCGGCCTCCCACGCGCCGGCCGAACCGCGCAGGACATTGTCGGCGGGGGCCGGGCCGCCCTCGACGAAGCGCAGTGCGGTGGGGCCGGTCTTGTAGACCTCGACGAGCAACCAAAGCGGCGGCTCGCCGTCCACCCCGAGGCACAGCGCCCCGTCGAACCCCGCGGGGCTTCCGTCCTCGACGATGCGGGCGGCCAGCAGGCCCAGCAGGCGCCGGCCGGGGGCGGCAGGGTCGGGGTAGCCCATCTCGTCCATGGCGACAGGGTGAACGCTGGCCGAGGCGTTGGCAACCGAGGTGGTCGCTCCCGGCCGCGGTCTGGGCGAGGGCCAAACCCGACCAGACCGGCGGTGCCACCCACGGGGGCCGGCGGTGCTGGCTGCTACCCTCCGTCCATGATCGGTCGTGTGTTGATGTTCTGTGTGCCCGTTGTCGCGTGCGTGCCGGGTTGTCCCACCGGGGCCGACGCGCCCGAGCCCGACCCCCCCCTGGTCAGCTGCGCAGACCCCGTGGTCCCGGCGGCGACGTTCTCGTCGTTGGCGCTGGTGGTGCCCGCCGCGCTCAGCCTCCCGCCGGGTTTTTTGGACCGCCTGCGGGGGTTGGTCGCCACCGTGACCGCCGATGACGCCGCGTTCGCGACGGTGAGCGCGGTGGGGGACGACCCGGACACGCTTTACCTGGTCCTGTCCGAGCAGGCCGACGCGGTGCCCGCCCACGGCTTTGTCCACGCCCAAACCGCGGACAACGTCGTCGAGATCCGCGCGGTACGGCCCTTTGACCTCATGTACGGTGCCTATGCATTTTTGGAGAAGCTGGGCCTGCGCTACTTTCACCCGCTCGAGGTGCAGTTCGTGCATGCCACCGATCGCTCGGTGCTGCACATCCCGGATGACGTCGACGAGACCCGCGAGAGCCCCTTCGCCGAGCGCGGCCTGCACCTGCACCTGCTGCACCCCACCGAGTACTACACCGCGTGGTTCGAGCCGTCGCCGCAGAACCTCGAGGTCGCCCACCGGGTGATCGACTGGGCGGTGATGACCGGGACCAATCTCATCCAACATTACCATTTGGCGTTGGCGGACTGGTCGACCCTGCGGCCCCATCTCGACGCGATCATCGACTATGCCCACGCCCACGGGGTGCGCATGGGCTTCGTCGGTCAGCTCTACGACGACGGGCAAGGCCTGCAGCAGCAGTACGCGTTTGTGCGCGACGCCGACGAGTGGGAGGCCGAGCTCACTGCCAGCCTCGACGAGGTCACCGCCAGTGACTTTGACGTGGTCGAGTTCGCCTTCGGCGAGTTCTTTGCGGTGGACGTGTACCGGCTGCGCGAGATGCTCAACTTCGCGGTGGACCGCCTCGACCCGCTCGGGGTGCAGGTGGGGGCCCAGAACCACATCGGCAACTACGAGGACCTGTACACCGAGATCGACGGCGAGCCCATCTACTTCTACCACGTGCCCGGCACCGCCGACGAGCGCCTCGTACAAACTGTGCATACCGTGTACTTCTACGACCTCTACCGCGACTGGGCGATGTACGAGCACGAGTCCTTCGCGATGCAGCGGGACTACATCCTCCAAGAACTCCCCGAACGGCCGGTGAAGTATTTCCCCGAGAGCGCCTACTGGGTGAGCGCGGACATCGATGTGCCGATCTTCTTCTCCGAGTTCATTCGGTCCCGCCACAACGACATTTCAGGCCTGTACCGCGACATCACCGCCGCGGGCCTGCCCGTCCTCGACGGGCACGTGCTGTACTCCAGCGGCCACGAGTGGAACTACTGGATGATCGACTACCTCACCGCCCGCATGCTCTTTTTCCCCGAGGCCCAGCTCTCCACCTTTGTCGACCACATCGCCACCTCCTACCCCGGGTGCGAGGACGAATACGCGGAGCTGTTCACCGAATACATGGACCTGTCCACCGACTACCTCTTCGATCAACGCTTGACCGGGTATGTGCTCGGCGAAGACGCCCACGACGACATCGGGTACGTGGCCGGCTACGAGACCCACCCTCACCCGGTGCCCTTCGGCGTGCTGCGCAACGACTACGATCAAGCCGCCCGCGACGCGTACCGCACCGACGTGGTCGACGCCCTGGCCCACGCCGTCGACGACTTCACCCCCTTGCGCCAGCGGGTCCGCGCCCTCTGCGAAGCCGCCCCCCCGTCATCGCAGACCGCGTGCCTCGAGTTCCGCGACGCGGTGGACGTGCTCACCTTGCGCCTGCGCTTCGCGGCCTTGCTCTACGGGGGCGTGCTCGACGTCATCGAAGGCCAGGACTCCGGGGACGCCAAGATTCTCGAGGCCGAGGCGTTGCTCGACGAGGTCCAGGACGTGGTGCTGGCCCGGAGCGAACACTACCGCTTCCCCCTCGACGAGCTGGTCGAGCCGCGGGCGAACTTGACCCGCTACCCCTTCGGCCTGTTGCGCCAAGCCCACAACCTGTGCCTGTGGTGGCGCCCCCTGGAAAAGGCCCGCATCTTTCTCGACAAGGGCGACGACCCCTCACCGTTCGAGGTCACCCTCACCTGTCAGGACTGAGCCCGCGCCGTCATCCACGCGGGGCGGCGTGCCTTCACCGTCATGGTGGCGGGGGCGACGTCGCGCACGAGCTGGGACAAGCCGGGGATGTCCCTCTCGGGCACCAGCTGCACCACCGCGTCCGGGGGCAACTGTGACAAGGTGTGATCGAGCCAGCCGCGCAACGCGTCCCCCGACAGCCCCGGAGGCACCGGCCGGCTGACCAAGGGCCGGGTGGGCAGCGGCAAGAACCGCTCGTCGACCAGCCGCCCCCCGGCTCGGTCGGGCACGAAGGTGAGCACCAAAAAGCCCTTCTCTTCGCCGAGCTCGGCCGTCGACGTGCGCTCCACCGACCCCGGGTACAGCACCGGGCCGGTGTGGGGCATGTCCAGCCGCTGTCGTCGGTGGATGTGCCCGGACAAAAACGCCGCGAACCCCACCGGCAAATCGTGCGCGTTGATCGTGTCTTCGCGATCACGAAACACGAAGTGGTGCGGCCCCACCGTCGCGCCCTCCACCGCGTGGTGAAACACCATCAAGCGCACCGACGGGCCCGCCCGCGGCGGCGCGAAACACGCGCCCAAGGAGGGAAAGACCTCGGCGATGTTCTTGTGGTAGCCGAAGCCGCACACGTCGAGCTTCACCCCCGCTGATTGCATGAACAGCGTGCGCGGGTGGTCGAGGACGAACAGCCGTTGGTGGTGAAACAGCAACGACGGCGGGAGCCGGCCGCGCTCGTGATTGCCCGCCACCACCACGGTGGGGATGCCCGCGCGGGCGGGCCGCAACAACAGCTCATAGGCCCGGTCGACGACCGCGGGGGGCGGGCAGCTCCGGTGAAAGACGTCGCCCCCGTGCACCACGAGGTCGACGCCTTGGGCGATGGCGACGTCGAGGGCCCGGCTGGTGTTCTCAAAAAAGTCCACCCCCCGTCGACGGTCGTCGGTGCGGGGGCGGACGGGCAGATCGAACCCGAGGTGGGTGTCGGACAAAAACAACACGCGCAGCATGTAGAAGATCCGTTCGCGGGCGGCCGCAGTTGCGGCCGCGCGATCGAGCCCGCGCCCGGGGCCGATCACGATGGATCTGGCGCGGTACGCTTCTTGGGGAGGCGCACATGGACCGAGCGACGGGGCGGGCGGTGGTGTTGGGGTTGACCGGCGCGGTGTTCGTGGTGGTCGCGGTGATGACGTTGCTCGACCCCGACCAGACGGCGGCGGGGTTGGGGCAGGCGCTTCACGGGGCGGATGGCCACAGCGAGTTCCACGCGGTCTATGTCGGGTTGTGGCTCGCCCAGGCCGCGCTTTGTGCCTGGGCGGTCTGGCGCCGGCGCGAGCCGCTCCTCGGCGACGTGGTGATGTTGCTGGTGGCGGGGCAGGTGGTGGGCCGCGTCGTGGCCACGTTTCGCAGCGGCTGGCCCGATCAGCTGATCGTGCCGTTTGTGCTCGAGGGCATCGGGCTGGTCCTGCTGGCGGTGCTTCGCCCGTCCCGCCCCGCCCGCGGCGCACTGCGTTAGACTCTTCGCATGAGATGGCGGGCCAAAGACTTCGGGTACCTGTTGCCCTTCGGGCTGACCGCGGTGCTGTTCGTGCTCACCAACATGGGCGGGGTGTTTCGCGGCGCGGGCATGCTTGTCGCGTTCGCCATCGTCCCGGTGCTCGACAAGCTCATCGGCCTCGACACCGAGAACGTGCCCGCCGAAGAGGAGCCCGCGCGGGAGGCGAGCTGGTACTTCCGCTCGCTGCTGCTCTTGTGGGTGCCGGTGCAGCTCGGGATCATGACCTACGCGATGTGGCGCATCGACCGCGAGGCGGCGCCGTTGTGGTTCGCCGCGCTCCTCGGGGTACCCCTCGGCCTGATGAACGGCGGGGTGGGCATCAACGTCGCCCACGAGCTCGGCCACCGCAACACCTGGCCCGAGAAGTGGGGGGCGCGGCTTTTGTTGTGCAGCGTGAGCTACGGTCATTTCACCGTCGAGCACAACCTCGGGCACCACATCCGGGTCGCGACCCCGGTGGACCCCGCCACCGCCCGCTTGGGCGAGGGGTTTTGGCGGTTCTTGTTCCGCACCATCCCCGGGCAGTTTGTGCATGCCTGGCGCATCGAAAACGCGCGGGTGCGCCGGGCGCGCGGCCGTGCATTGTCATTGCACAACCGCATGATCTGGCTGGTGGCCGCCCCGTTCGCGATCATGGCCGTGCTCTTCGCGTACGGCGGCGCGTCAGGCGGCCCGCGGCTGCTGGTGTACTTCTTGTCGCAAAGCCTGTTCGCGATCTTGCTCCTCGAAGCGGTCAACTACGTGGAGCACTACGGCTTGCTCCGCGCCGAGACCGCCCCCGGGGTGTACGAGAAGGTGCAACCTCGCCATTCGTGGAATGCGTCGTTCATGGTCACCAACTGGATTCTGTTCGGTTTGCAGAGACATTCCGATCACCACGCCTACGCCGGCCGGCGCTACCAAATCCTGCGGCACACCGACGGCGCCCCCCAGCTCCCCGCGGGCTACCCGGTGATGATCATGCTCGCCCTGGTGCCCCCGCTGTGGCGCCGGACCATGGACTGGCGGGTGCTAAATGCCCGAAAAATAACAGGAAACCCTTTTGCTGACGATCCCATGACAGAAGCCCGCTAGCGTTCGGACCCATGGACGGCGCGGCACTGGTTTCTCATCCCGTGGAAGTTTTTCCTTACGACCCTCAGGCACCCGAGAAGGTGAGCAAAATGCCGTGCTATCGCGCGGTGTACTACACGCTCAGCATCAGCTCGCGGTTTCTGTGGTCCAGTCTCTTTGGCAACGGCACCATCGAGCGGTGTGACGAGCTGATGGACTGGTGGGCGCGCAAGATTTTTGCGTCCGGCAACGCCGAGCTCACCACCGTGGGCAATCACTTGCTCGATCCCACGCGGCCCTACCTGTTCATGTCCAACCATTCGTCGATCCTCGACATCCCCGCGGCCTACGCCTCGTCGAGCCACAGCATCCGGATGGTGATGAAAAAGGAGCTCAAGAAGTTCCCGGTGTGGGGACAAGCGCTCGTGGCCTCTGGCTTTGTGCCCGTGTCCCGCGCGGGCAATCGCGCCGAAGCGATCAAACAAATGGACGAGGCCAAAAAGCAGCTCGACCGCGGGGTGTCGATTTGGGTCTACCCCGAAGGCACGCGGTCCCGCAGCGGGGAGCTCGCCCCCTTCAAAAAGGGCGGCTTCCACGTCGCCCGCGACCTCGGCATGGAGATCGTGCCCGCGTGGATCACCGGCACCCGGGACGCGGTGCCCGCGGACACCTTCAACGTCACCTACAACCGCAAATGCCGGGTGGCGTTCGGGTCGCCGGTGTCGACCCAGGACCGCGACATCGACGAGCTCATGACCGAGGTGCGCGACAGCATGGTCGAGCTGTCGCAGCTGCCGCTCCCGTGAGCCGCCCCCGCTTCCACCTCGCGTTCGAGGTCACCGACCTCGACGCCGCCCACCGCTTCTACACCGAGGTGCTCGGGGCCGCGGTGGGGCGCACCGACGCGCGCTGGATCGACTTTGATTTCTGGGGGCATCAGATCACCGCCCACCTGGTGGACGAGGCCGACGCCGCCGCCCACAACGACGTCGACGGGGACGAGGTGCCCGCCCGCCACTTCGGGTTGATTCTGCCCTGGGACGACTGGCACGCCCTGCGCGATCGCCTGCAAGCCGCGGGGGTGGCGTTCTTGCTTGCGCCCAAAATTCGCTTCGCGGGAAAAGCCGGCGAGCAGGCCACCATGTTCCTGCGCGACCCCTCGGGCAATGCTCTTGAGTTCAAGAGCTTCCAGGACGAACGCTCGATTTTTGACGCGGGCTGAGGCGCGTTACGACGCGTTGGGACGGGTCGCGGCCTTGGCCAGGGCGAGCAGGGCTTTGAGGTGCTCGGGGGTGAGCTCGAGGAGCGCGGCCGCGTCCTCCTCGGTGTGCACCACGGTGGCGTGGCCGGCCCCGCTCTCCCGGGCGTGCCGGCGCAACTGCAGCGCGCCGGTGGGCGACTGGCTCAACAGCACGACCTTTTCCGCGGTGAGGAACAGCCGCGAGCGCGGCTCTTTGATCGCCTGCTCGAACGCGGGGTCGTTGCGGCCGGCCACGTCCCGGACGTCGAGCAGCACCCGCCCGTGCCCGTCGAGGGCTTTGTCGGTGAGGCGGTCGAATGAGGGCGCGATGTGCTCCAGTGCCGCATAGGGCACGCTCGAGCGCCAAGCGATCAACACCCGGGGGGCGAGAGCGCAACCAAAGTACGCGTCTTCCGCGGGGAGGGCTCGGCTTTCAGGGGTGCCACCAGCGGGCATGCGCACAACTCCGAATCGACGTCGACCAAACGACGTCCACGCTAGCGCGAATCGGCGGCATTTCCGAGGGGCGTGCGGATGGCGTCGAACGCGGACTGCAGGGCCTGGGGCGCCATCTGTACCGCCCCCGCCGCGGCCGGCACCGAGGCCACCACGAGCACATTGTGGACCCCGTCTTCGCGGGCGTGCCGCTGCAGTTGCAGCGCACCGATGGGCGAGCTGACCAGCACCACCGCCAGCTCGTAGGCGGCGTACAGCGCGGCGCGGGGGCCGCTCACCGCCTGCTCGAAGCGGGGATCGTTGCGCCCGGCCACGTCCCGCAGGTCCATGACGAACTTCTGTACCCCTTGGCGGCGGGGAAGCTCGATCAACGCGGCGAACGCCGGCGCGACGTCCTCGAGCCGCGCGTACGGCGTCGGGGTGCGCCAGATCGCGGCGACCGGGCCGTCGACCGCGACGCGAAAGTACCGAGACGTTGTTCCCACCGAGCACCCATCGACCCAACCAATGGAGAAGACAAGTCTAGGACGGGATCGACGGCGGCTGCTCGCGTGGCTCAGGACGAGCCAAGGTCTCGAGCAGCACTTGGTCGACGTGCAGGTCGACTTGGGGGAAGGCGATGGTGATGCCGTGTTCCCGCAAAGCCTTGAATATCTCGCGACGCAGGCTCGAGAGGGTCATGGGCGACGACCAGGGGTCGTTGGTCCAGATGGACACGTCGAAGTTGACGTTGCTGTCGCCAAAGCCAGTGCACAACACCCGCGGGTCGCGCTCCTTGGTGCGCGCGGGGAACTGGCGGGCGGTCTGGTACAGCACCTCGTCGACGAGCTCGAGGTCGGAGGTGTAGGACACGCCGACCTGGGCCCGCAGCCGGTAGAGGCTGTCGGTGAGGGTGAAGTTGCGCACCACGTCCTTGGCCAAGGTGGCGTTGGGGATGATGATGCTCTCGTCGTCGAGGGTGCGGCCCACGGTGGCGCGCAGGCGGAGCTCGTCGACGCGCACCAGGGTGCCCTCGACGAGGAGGATGTCGCCGGGCTTGATGGTTTGCTCGAAGATGAGCAGCAGGCCGGCCACGATGTTTTGGGCGACGTTCTGAAACGCGAGCCCCGCGCCCACCGCGAACACCGCACCCGCGGCGAACAGCGCGCCGAGGTCGATGCCGAGGGTGCCGACGGCGATGGAGAAGCCGAGAAACCAGACCAGGCCTTTGACCAGCCGTTCGGTCATGAGCCGCGCGCTCGGGGCCTGGAGCTTCTTGAGCAGCTCGCTTTTGAGCACCGCGTTGCCGAGGAACTTGGCCAGCAGGTTGGTGAGCACGAGCACCAGCACCGCGATGAGCAGGGTGGGCCCGTCGATGGGGGTTCCGGAAATGGTGAACAGCGGTCCGGTGACCAGCTTTTTTCCCAGGTCGACGACGCCTTCGTTCACCGCAAAAAACCCTCCAACGAAGAAGGGTCCCGCCGCCAACCGGGCCGCGCAAATTTTCCGCCGGGCCGGCTAGATCTTGTCGTGGGCGATGGCCCCCTGGGCCAGTCCGCTCAAAAGCTGGGTGGCCTGGAGCATCATCGCGAAGCGCGGATCCTTCGTGAGCCCCCGCTTGAACCGCGCGTAGATCTGCTGGGTCACCACCGCGGTCTTGAACAGGCCGAACACGTAATAGAACAAGATCTCGTCGACGTTGCGCCCGGTCTTTTCCGCGTACCGGTCCACCAGCTCGCGCCGGGTCATCGCCCCCGGGAGGTGGGTGGGCCCAAACCGCGCCTCGTGCAGCGGGGCCGGGTCATCGGCCTGGACCCAGTAGCTGAGCATGGTGCCGACATCCATCAACGGATCGCCCCGGGTGCTCATCTCCCAGTCGAACACCGCCACCACCTTCGACAATGAATCTGCATCCAGCATCACGTTGTCGAACTTGTAGTCGTTGTGCAAAAGCACCGGCGCCGCGGAGGCGGGAAGCTTGTCCGCGAGCCAGGCCATGGTCGCGTTCATCGCGTCGATGTCGTCGGTCTGGGCCTTTTGGTACCGGCCCGTCCAGCCCTCGACCTGTCGCTGAACATACCCGTCGGGGTGGCCCCAGGTGATGCCCGCGGCGTCGCAATCGATGGCGTGCAGTTCGCACAGGGTATCCACCAACAGCTCGCACCAGGCCCGGGCTTGGTCGGGATCGCCCGCGACCCCGTCGGGGAGCTTCTTGCGCAGCACCGCGCCCTGGCACCGCTCGGTGAGATAAAAATCGCAGCCGAGCACGTCGTGGTCGTCACAGAAGAACACCGGGCGCGGGACCTTGCCCCACACCGGGTGCAGCTTGTCGAGCACCCGCCACTCGCGGGACATGTCGTGGGCCCCTTGGCCGGACACGCCGAAGGGCGGACGCCGGAGCACAAACTCCTGGCCGTCCTCGTAGGCGAGCAGGTACGTGAGGTTGGAGTGCCCCCGGCGAAACTGTGACAAGCGAGCGGGGCCGGTGAGCCCCACTTCGCGCTCCAGCACCGGGAGCAGCTGGTCGAGGTCGAGCTGTTCGCCGTCGCGGACGTCGCCCGCCTGGTCCCGCACGTCGGTCATGCCCGGGCTCCCTTCAGCAGGCTCTTGGCCACCACGAGTTTGTGCACCTCGTCGGGCCCGTCGTAGATGCGCGCCCCCCGCTCGTGGGCGTAGAAGAACGCGAGCACGGTGTCGTCGGTGAGCCCCCGCGCGCCCTGGACCTGGACCGCGCGGTCGACGACCCCGAGCATGATGTTGGCCACCAGGTATTTGATCGCGGAGATCTCCACCCGGGCCGCGCGGAACCCCTCGCGCTCGACCTTGTCCGCGGCCGCGAGCACCGACCAGGTGGCGGCGTCGATCTCGGCCTTGCTCTCCGCGATCCACATCTGCACCTGCTGCTTGTCCGCGAGCACCCCGTCGCCGAGCGAACGGGTGGCCGCGCGTTCGATCATCAAGTCGAGCGCGCGCTCGGCGATGCCGAGCCACCGCATACAGTGGTGAATGCGGCCCGGGCCGAGCCGTTGCTGGGCGATCAGAAAGCCCGCCCCCCGCGGTCCGAGCAGCGCGTCCTTCGGCACCTTCACGTCGTGAAACTTCACCTCGCTGTGCGAGAAGAAGCCTTCGCCCCCGTGGCCGAACAGCGGGATGTTGCGCACGTGCTCGAAGCCGTCCGCGTCGGTGGGCACAATGAACATGGAGGCCCGGCCGTGGCGCGGTCCCTCGGGCTCGGTCACCGCCATCACGATGGCGAAGCGCGACCCGTCGTGGGCGGTGGAGAACCATTTGTGGCCGTTGAGCACCCAGCCGTCGTCGGTCTCGTCCGCGGTCGTCGACAACACCGTGGGATTGGAGCCCGCGTTGTCCGGCTCGGTCATACAAAAGCAGCTGCGGATGTCGCCGCGCACCAGGGGGGCCAAGTACTGCTCTTTTTGCGCGTCGGTCCCGTGCTCGTGCAGCACCTCGATGTTGCCCGCGTCGGGGGCCTGGCACCCGAACACATAGTGGCCGAGGGGCGAGCGGCCCATGACCTTCGAAAGCAGGCCGAGCTCCTTGAGGGACAGGCCCGCGCCCCCGAGCTCGGGGGGGAACACCGGGCCGTACAGGCCCGCGACCCGGACCGCGTCCCGGGCTTTGTCGAGGGCGGGCTGGAGCTTGAAGTAGCCCTCCGAGAACAGCCGCGGCTCGAGGGGGAGCACGTGTTCGTCGAGGAGGGTGCGGCAGGAGGCGAGCTTTTGCTGGAAGGGGCCGGGAATCGAAAAATCCATGGCCCCGCCTACCGCGCAGGAGCGCCCGGCGCATCCGGGTTCGGGCCGGCGGGGGGCGCCCGGGTCACACGAAGGTGATGAGACCGTCCTCGTCGTCGAGGTGGTCGTGCGCGTTGAAGCGAAACAGCATCGGGTGGCCGCCGCGGTAGACAAACTCGGTCACGCTGGCGTTGACCACCGACCAGGCGAGGTGCATGGCCCGCCCGGGCGGAATCTCCAGACACGCGCGCACCGCCACGCCCACCGGGCCCCCCGAGGTCACCACCGCCACGCGCTGGCCCTTCATCGCGTGCACGCGGTCGAGCCCCTCGCGCACCCGCTCCTCGAACCGGGCGAAACTCTCCAGCTCTTCGGTGTCGAACGCCCCCTCGGCCCACAGCTCGATCACCCGGAACACCGCCCGCTTGAACGCGTCGCTGTGCCCGCCTTCGGCAAAGCCGGCCGCGATCACCGGGTCGGTCGAGGCGAGGGCAGGCCCGAAGCGCCGCACGAGGGAAAACGCCGGAAACTCCGCAAACGCCTCGTCAAACACCAGCTCCGGCAGCGCCCCGGCCGCCCCTTCGCGCATCGCGTCCGCGGTCTGGCGGTGGCGTTTCATGGGCCCGGCGATCAGCACCTCGATGGGGCGGCGCCAGCGGGCGAGGGCGGCCCCCAGCTTCTTGGACTGTTGGCCCCCGAGCGGGCTGAGCTGGTCGTAATCGGCGGCGCCAAAGCTGGCCTGGCCGTGTCGGATGAGCGCGATCATGCCCGGGCATCATCATCAAACTCGACCACAAAACGAAAGAGCCGAGTGAATTCCGGGACATACACACACAAAGCGAGGGTTCTCCCCCCGCAATACTTTATATTTTTTCGCGTCACGGTGAGCTGCTATTGTATCCGAAATCGGCCCAGCAGCGGTCAACATGATCGCCAACCGAGAATCCACCGGGTTCACAGGATCGAACGAAGCCTAGGTTTGCCAGCATGAAAAATGGAAAACGAACCCTGGTCTCCTACAAAGACGTGCAATTGGCCTATCTCCTCGAGGGCGTGTCCGCCGTCGAGCGCCAGTGGCAGACCGGGAACGTGAGCAAAGCGACCATCCGGCGGGCGGTGAAGCGCCTGCAGGAGTCCGACGAGGACGTGGCGGAGTTCGAGCGCTGGGTGGCGGCCAACATCGGGCCCATCGGCCGGGGCCGGTCATCCCCCCAGCCGGGGGAGACCCGATCCTACAAAGTGCAACAGTTGCAGAACGGGGGCGGGCCTTTCTTGCGTTTGCCCATCGACTCTCTGGGCGTAAAGAAGGAAGATATTGTGCGCGTCCAGTTCGACAAGGACCAGATCGTGGTGACGCGCTGATTCGATTGGTGTGGGGGCACCGCATGAACAACACGCAAACGCGAATGACACTGGGGGGTGATCATGCCGCCGCCGTTGACTGAAGACGCGCTCGACGAAAAGCGCGTTTCGATTTTAGAAGCCGCACGCGCGGTCTGCCGTGAGACGGGTCTTGATGGCATCAAGATGGCCGACATCGCGGCCCGGGCGCGGGTGTCGAAAGGCACCCTGTACCGGTTCTTCGACAGCAAAGAAGACCTGCTCACCGACATGGTGATCGTCGAGCAAGAGCGTTGCCTGCGCGAGCTCCAGCAGATCGAACGCAACGGGGCGGGGGTCGTCGACCAACTCGCCGCGGTGATTCGAACGTGCACGCAAGGGCGCACCGCGGAGAACGTCTCGCTCAACATCCAGGCCTTGGGCGTGGCGCAACGCAGTCCGCGCACCGCCGAGAAGGTCGGGAGCAAGTTGAAGGACCTGTACAACCAACAGCAAGCGGTGATCGAACGCGTCATCGCCACCGGCACCCACAGCGGCGAACTCCGCCGCGGCATGGATGCGGAAGCGGCCGCGGCCGCGCTGATGGGTTTTTGTGACGGGTATTCGTACCGGGCGAGCTTCGATCCGCGCTTCGCGGAAGCCGCGCTCACCGCCCGGCTGTTCGAGCACGTGGTTGCCATCGGTCGACCCGAGCGGCAACAGGTGGCGTGACCGAGCTGATCGTCGTCGGGCCCGGTGAGCTGGGCCGATTTTTTGCCGGTGGGGCGCTCAAGCGGGGCACGGTGGTGCACCCGGTGCCCCGCGGTGCGTCCATCCAAGATGTAACTGCATCCGAGCACGCCCCGGTGCTGGTGGCGGTGCCGGAAAAGGCCCTCCCCGAGGTGGCCCGGGGGTTGCCCCCGGCGCGCCGGGCCCACGCCATCGTGGTGCAAAACGAGCTGTTCCCCCCGGGGTTGCAGCAGCTCGGCTTGGCCGAGGCCACCGTCGCGGTGGTGTGGCTGGCGAAAAAGGCGGGCCAGCCGGTGCGCGTCGCGCGCGCGTCGGAGGCCCACGGCCCCCACGCCGCGGACTTCGTGCAGTGGTGCGCCGCGCTGGACGTGCCCGCGCGGGAGCTGCCCGATGCAACGGCATTGGCGGCGGCGCTGATCGAGAAGTACGCGTTTATTCTCGCCATCAACACGCTGGGGCTGCGCGATCCGATCACCATCGGGGCCTGGCTTGACCGGGACGAAGCCCAAGTCGACGCCGTGATCGACGACGCCGCGCGTTTGGGGGCGGCGCTGTGCGGCCCGGGCGCCCCCGCGGGCCACGACGCCAAAGGTCCGGTCAAAGAAGCGATGCGCGCGTTGTCCGACTACCCGGCCAAAGGCCGCACCGCGGCGGATCGATTGCACAAGGCGTGGGCCGAGGCGGAGGCCCGTGGCCTCGACGTGCCCGCCTTGCGATCGGTCAAAAACTCGCTGGGCTGAGGCCAGCGCGGTACCTCATGACATGGACCAAACCCCCGACGAGAGTTGGGCGGACCGCTTGCGACGCGCCAAAAAACGCGGATTGCTGGTGCCCGCCGCCCCCGACGACGACGCCCCCGCGCGCGGGGGCCTGACCCGACCGCACCGCGTGGGATAGGCCTTTTGCCCGCGATTGCGTGCGCTATAGACAGGGCATGCGAGACACCTCGGACATTCGCATCGGCGTGGTCGTCGATGTCGCGGTGATGCGGCGCCTGGGCGACATGGCCCGGGAGCGCGGCGTGTCCGTCCCAGAGGTGATCTCGTCGATCCTGGCCGACGCCGCCCAGGCCTCGGACGCCCCCCGGCTCGAGGGCCCGGCCTTCGTCGAGGACAACACCCCCACCGATGTGGTCACCCACGCCGGCCACAAGTGGCGCCGGGTCAAAGACCCCACCACCGAAGAGTAGCCCGCGCGCGGACACCAGCGCGCACCGGCGTCTCCGCGTGACCCGAATGGCACTGTTTCTCGAAGGGGGTGAGGCGGCCCTGCACGCCGAACGAGCAGACCCACGGCGGAGCCGGGCTCCGCGAACAGGGCCCGGCTCGAAAGCGGCGCAGCCGATTTTGAGACGCCTAGTAGCAGGCCGGCCGGCTGATGCGCCACCCGTCGAGCGACTTCATGGCATTGGATTGCAGCACGGGGGTGCCCAGCTCGCCGATGAGGTCTTCGACGTAGGCGTGCTGGTTCCACATCGGGCGCGAGTGGGGCCAGCTGATGGTGGTGTTCTGCCACATGTCGAGGCCATCGGCGGTGCCGAGCATGGGCTCGTTGGAGCCGACCACCACGTTGGCGTGCCCGTCGAGGTTGGCGTCGCCGATGGAGGCGGTCTCCATCATGGTCACGCTCACCCGGTTGGCGTCGTAAATGGGCTGACCGAGTTCGTCGAAGACCCACACGGTGCCTTCGTCGGAGTAGAGCACGTTGACCATGCCATCGTTCTCGAAGTCGAACCCGATGGGCCCCGACGCGCCGGTCTGGTCGCTGATCGGCTTGCGCCAAATCTCGTTCAGGTTGCGGTCGTAGGCGAGGATGATGTTCTGGTTGGCGAACGCGATGTCCAGCTGTCCGTCCCCGTCGACGTCCATGATCGCGGGGTTGGTGGGAATGGGATTGCAGTCTTCATCGCTCTCCGGGTCCGCGGGGGGTTCGCACTCGTCCCCGTCGCTCATGCGGATGGGCGGGGTGATGGGCCCGGCGATGGTGGCGCCGGTCTGGCCGTTGAGCACTTGGAGCTGGCCGTTGTTGAGGACAATTTCATTGTAGCCGTCCTGGTCGAGGTCCCCCACCGCGAACACCCCGTCCATGGGCCGGGTGCCGACGATGATGTCGGTGCTTTCCCGGGCGAACAGGGCGCTGCCGTCGTGGTTGTACACCGAGCCCGCGCACACCAGCTCGAGCTCGGGGTCGTCGTCCATGTTGGCGAAGCCCGAGATGGGGCCGTGGCCGGCGGACCCGGTGCCGGTGCCCCCTTTGAACTTCAGGTTGCCGTTGTGGTCGAACACGTGGTCGCCCACCGCGATCTCGGCGAGGCCGTCCCCGTCCATGTCCGCCACCGCGAGACCGCCGGTGTCCTCAATCTCCTCGCTGTTGCGGGTCCACTGTTCGCTCTCCCACAGCAGCTGGCCGTCGTGGGTGAAGGCCACGAGGTTGCCGCGGCTGAACTTGCCTTTGATCTTCGGGCCGTTCTCGAAGTCTGAGTAGCCCTCGAGCAACACGTGTTTCTGGGCGATGATCTCGACGTAGCCGTCGGCGTTGATGTCCGCCGCCACCGGCGTCACCGAGCTGTTGAGGGTGACCTCGGTGTTGGTCCACACTTCGGTGCCGTTGGCGCCGTCCACCGCGCGCAGGACCCCGGGCACCGGATCGTTGACGCTGTCGATGTCCCCGCTGAGGATCAACGACGAGTCGGCGGAGTCGAAGGAGATGAACACCACCCGCGGCATGTCTTCGCGGGTCACCAGGTCGTCCCCGGTGGTGTCCTCGAGGCGGGTGATGAGCGGGGTGACCCACACCTGTTTGGAATTGGGCAAAGCCCCGTCGCCTTCCCAGTGCCACACCACCTCCGGCTGGAACACGGTGGGGGACGGGCAGGCGGGGAGGATGCCGTCTTGCCCTTGGCCGGCCAGCGAGATGGCAATGGGATTGCCTTCGCAGTCGTTGGCCCCGGGGTAGAAGTTGCCGGTCTGGACGCCCAAGCTCGAGGGCTCATACCGCAGCACGAACACCGCCGAGGTGAAGGGCGCGACGGTGGAGGGCCCGGACACGATCTCGAAGGGGGCATCGATGGTGGCCGCGGTGTTGATGGTGGCGCTGCCGGGGTTGAAGCAGCTCACCGACCGGAGCAGCTCAAGCCCGAAGTCCACTGGACCGAAGTTGACGTCGAGGGGGGTGCAGGACAGGCCCGCGGCGCAGACCCCGGCGTTGGCGGTGAGGTTGACCTTGGCCGCGGGGTTGTTCTCGTCGGCGCTGAGCACGTCGACCGCGCCGTACATGGCCAGGCCCGCGAGGCTCACCCCTTGGTTGGTGGGGGCGGCCTGCACCGCCACCGGTTGGGCGTCCCCGGGAGCGAGGGTGAAGGGCACCGCAGGGGCATTGGGGAAGATGTAGTTGGGGTGGGTGCCGGGGGTGAAGGTCAAGCCCCGAATCTCGAGGTCCACCGGGCCACAGTTCTGAATGGAGAACGACTGCTCCGAGACGTTGCCCACCGAGACGGAGCCGAAGTCGAGGGCGTCGGGCACCACACAGATGTTGGGCGACAGGCCCTCCCCGTTGACCGGGACCTGCAGGGTCTGGTCGGGATTGCCGAACCCAAACTCTTTGTATTCCACGTCGATCATGCCCGGGGCGAGCCCGGAGGTCTGCGGGGTGAAGAACACGTTGGCGGTGAGGGTGTCGCCGGGACCCACCGGGGCGCCGAGGATGGGGAAGATGGGGGCCTCGACGGTGTAGCTGTCGGCGCCGTTGGACAACACAATGTCTTTGACCAAGCACTGCTCGGTGCCGACGTTGGTGAGCACGAGCTGTTGTTGGTAGGTGCCGCCCAGGGCTTGTAGCCCGAAGTTGACCGCGGTGGGCACGGCGGTGAGCGCGCAGGGCTGCAGGTCGATGGAGCTCGCTTCGATGGGCACCTCGATCACAGGGTTGATGAGGTCGTCGGAGTGCACTTCGATGATGCCGTTCTCGGCGCCGTTGGCGGCGGTGGGGGCGAACACCACGTCGACGGTGAGTTGGTCGTTGGGGGCGAGCACGGCGGGGGCGGAGGGGGCGAAGTTCTGCAGGGAGAAGTTGCCCGCGGGCGCGACGATGCTGACATCGGTGATGTTGCAGTCGAGGTCGCCGATGTTGCGCACGATGAGGGGCTGGGTGGACGTCTGGGTCTCGATCACATTGCCGAACTGGATGAGCGAGGGGTTGACCGAGACGTTGCAGCTCGGCGGCCGAACCCCAATGCCACTGAGGCTCAAGGTGTAGACCAGCTCATCGCTGATCACGAGGATGCTGCCCGCCCGGGCCGCGGCGTGGGTGTAGGCGAGGGCTTGCTCGGGGGAGAACGACACCGGCAGGTCGAGGCTTTCGCCGGGTTGCAGGGTCAGGGGGAAGGCGGGCAGGGCCGCCTCGAAGGGGGGGAACCACTCGTTGAGGGTCATGTCCACCAAGGTGATGGGCCGGGTGCCGCAGCTCTCGAGGTGGAAGGTGTCGGTGGCGGTGTCGCCGATCAACACCTCGCCGAAGTCGACGTCGAGCACGGTGGCGCAGAGTTGGGCCGCGTTGCCTTGGCCGGTGAACAGCGCGACGCGCACCGGGTAGTCCTCGTCGTTGCTGTGCACCTCCACCGCGGCACACGCGGGCAGGCCGTCGGTGGGGTTGAACGAGACGGTGACCGTCTCCTCCTTGGGGGTGTCGGTCTCGCTGGTCCGGCCGGGCACCACCACCGAGCGCATGGCGGAGTCGGTGAGGGCGGGGGCGTCGACGCGGAACGCGCTCGACGGGGAGGGACAGTCGGGGTGGCTGGCGATGCGCACGTCGCCGACCTCGAGGTCCTTGCCCCCCTCGTTTTGGATCACGAAGTCGCGCCGGGCGGTGGTGCCGATTTCGGTGGCGCCGAAGGCGATGTCGAGGCGCTCGAGGTCGGGGCTCTTTTGGTCCTCGTAGGCGATGACGATGTGGGCCTCGGCGAGGCGGCCGAGGTCTTCGTTGCCGCAGTTGCAGCCGTTGACGAGGATGCCCCCGAGGACGAAGGACGTGAGCAACAAAGAGCGATGAGTCATGAGATCCCCTCCGACCGACAGCGGTAGCAGGGGCAAACCCGACCGAAACGCGGGGATGCGGGCCTTTCAGCGTTGTTTCAGCGACGAGAAATCCTATCCCACCTTAGCCTACAGTACCCGAGCCGCGTGCGCAGGCCGGGCGGGCCCGTCACTCGGTGGTCAGCTCGTCACGCACCGCGTCGATCCAGGCATCGGGTACCGGGCCGTACGCCAGGCTGACGAGGGCGGGGCCGACCACGCGCCGGGCCTCGCGCACCAATGTCAACGACACCGCCGCCGACGACGCGAACAGGCCGGCGGTGCCGAGGGCGGCGACCAGCCGGCCCACCCCCCCGGTGCCGAGGGCGGCTGGCCCGTAGGTGAGCACCAGCGACGTGCCGAGCAAGAAGATGCCCGCGCTCGCGATGAGGGCCACGTCGGTGAGCACGCCAAAGCCGCAGTCGAGTCCGAACACCGCGAAGATCGCCGCGTCCATGGGCAAGAACACCTCGCGGTCGTCGCGGAAGGTGTCCTTCGAGACCCGGCGCAGACGGTGGCGCAACAGGTCGGCCCGGTCGTAGGCGAGCACGAACCGGCCGACCACGGGCACGATGTGCCAGAGCGAAAAATCGGGCTGTACGCCTTCGGTGAGCGCGGCGAGCAAGAACGCCCGCTCGAACGGGTTGAGGGACTTGTCGAGGTAGGCGTCCTCGAGGTGCGAGTTGTCTTTGGGGGGGAGCTTGTCGGTGAGCAGGTCGTAGCTGAGGGTGTAGATGCGCCAGGCGATGAAGTCGCGGACCACGTTGAGGAACGCGGTGAGGGCGGTGGTGCCGGTGATGTAGCCGGTGATCGCGAGAGGGCGGTAGGCCTCGGGCACGTCGGCGGGGAGGAAGTCGAGGCCCCCGGTGACGTAGGTCGCGGCCGCGACGAGCCCAGCGCTGATGGTGGTGGTGGTGAAGCTCACCACCCAGGGGAGCTCGGTGAGATCAGAGAACGCCTTGGACGCGGCCAGGGCCAGGCCCGCCTGCCAAAACGCGGCGTCGCGTCCGCCGTGGTGAATCGCGATGTAGTCGACGGTCACCGCCGCGGGAATGATGCAGAACCATTGGGTAACGAGGGCGGCCCCCGGTCCCACCACCGGCAGCAGGTTGAGGGGGATGGTGGCGGTCTCGCACAATGACACTGTGCCGGCGCCCGCGCTGTAGGCCACGGCATCGGCGTCGGCCCAGCGCGCGGCCCGCTTCGGTCCTGGCGCCGGCGGTGGGGCGGGCGGGGGGCGCTCCGGCAGCTCGTCCGGGATCAGCGGGCGCAGCCGGCCGGAGGCGCCTTGGTGGTCGCTGCGGTCCGACGCGGGGGTGGCCGCCGCGGGGAGGACGACGACCAGCAGCACCGCGGGAAGCCAGGGGAGGCGCACGTCAGTTGAAGTAGAGGTTGTAGTCGTCGCGGTAGAGGCGGCTGAGCACCGGGTCGCTCAGACGGTTGACCGGGCTGCCTTGGGGGCGGGACATGTCTGGGGGGAACACCAGGGTGGTGGGCCACACCGCGTCGGTGAGAAAGCGGGTCGCGAGCCCGTCGAACGCCACCGGGTCCGCGCGCCGCGGCCTCGCCACCACGAACCCCCACTGACCAAACGAGGGAATCGGCACATGGTAGGGCGTGACCTCGACGCCGGGCCGCTCGGCAAAGGCGTGCTCGACGGTGGACACGATGCACCAAAACGCGGACCTTGCCCGGTAGGGCGAGGTGGCGTGGGTGGCGAAGGTCCCGCCCGGCCGCAGGCGTTTTTGAATCAGCCGGAACATCGCGTCGGAGTAGAGCTTGGACAGCGACAGCTCCGAGGGGTCGGGCAGGTCCATCAGCACGACGTCGTAGGCACCGCGGTCGTCTTCGACGAAGGAGAGGGCGTCTTGGTGCACGACCCGCACCCGAGGGTCGGAGAAGCTGCGGCGGTTCAGCTCGCGCAGGAGGGGCTGGTCGCGGAACAGTTCGGTCATGCGCTCGTCGAGGTCGACGAGGGTGACGGATTGGACCCCCGGGTGTTGGAGCACTTCGCGGGCGGTCATGCCGTCTCCGCCGCCGAGGATGAGCACGTCCCGGGGAGCGGGGTGGCTGCGCATCGCGGGGTGCACGAGCAGCTCATGGTAGCGGTACTCGTCGACGGTGGAGAACTGCAGCTGCCCGTTGAGATACAGCCGGGTGTCGTCCCGCCAGCGGGTGATCACGATGCGCTGGGTGCGGGTGTTCTCCGCGTACAGGATCTCGTCCTGGTAGAGGGCCTCTTCGAGGGAGGTGGTCAGGCGCTCGGCGGCGAGGAACAGGCTGGCGAGGAGCACGAGCCCGCTGGTGGCGCTGAACAAAAGCGTGCGGCGGTGGCGGCCAAACCCTTGGGGCGCCACCGCCACGAGCAGGACCAATGCCACGGCAAGGTTGGACACCCCGGCGAGGAGGGCGGCGCGGGCGAGTCCGAAGAAGGGGAGCAGCACGAACGGAAACGCGATCGACGCGGCGAGGGCGCCGATGTAGTCGGCGGCGAGCACATTGGAGACCGATTCGCGCAGCGACGAGCGGTTCTTGACCAGGCGCACCACGAGGGGGATCTCCGCGCCGACCATCGCCCCCACCGCGAACAGCCACAGCAGCAGCAGGGTCTCGTGCGACTCCGTGAACGCGAAGGTGACAAAACCCACCAGGCCGGTGGTGCCCCCCACGAGCCCGATGGCGATCTCGAGCCCCACAAACCAAGTGAGCAAATGGTCCTGCACGAACCGGGAGGCCCAGGCCCCGGCCCCCATCGCGGACAAGAACAGCCCGATCACGATGGAGTATTGGGTGACGCTGTCGCCGAGTAGATAGCTGGCGAGGGTGCCCCCCACGAGTTCGTAGACCAGGCCGCAGGTCGCGACCACGAACACGCTTGCCACCAAAGGGGCGGCGAGGTCGGGCCGGTCCTCAGGCGCGGGGGTGGGCTCCACCGGGCGTCAGCCTCGAATCGCGGCGGACAGAATGATCGCCAAACCGATGAACGCGCAGCCGATGACGATGCCCAGCGACGTGTTCTGGTCGTCTTCGATCTCCTTTCGAATCGAAAACGGGGTGAGCCATTCCATCACGATCACGCTCACCCCGAACAGGGCCGCGCCGACGATGAAGTAGATGACGGTGGGCACCAAGGCCCAAAGCTCCTTCACGATTTGTTCTGGCATCGCTTCTCCTCGGCGGCGCTACTTGCCGCCTCGATATCCACCACCCCCCACCGTGCGGCGGGAGACAAAGAAAAATGTGCCCGCCCGGCCCCGGCGGCGTGAGCCTTCGCGCACGTCGATCTTCTCCGCGTACGAGGAGGCCACCCCGATCCCGGCGATGCTCGCGCCGAGCGCAGACGCGGTGAGCACCGAGAACAGGCCGAACACCAGCGCGAACCGGATCATCAGAGGCCTCCTCGACGTGAACCGTCAGTCGTCGTCGTCATCGTCCCCCCACCGCTTCTTCTCGAACGCGGGCCCGCGCCCGATCCCGAACAACCCCAACAGACCAAACACCACCGCCAGGATCGCGAAGTAGCGCGACATCACCGCGCCCTCGACGACCTTGATCGTGACTTGGTTCTGGTGGCTGGCCTCGCCCTTGACCAACAGCTGGTATGTTCCTGCACGCGGGAGCTTGATCAGGGCCGAGCTGCTCTTGGACCCTTCGGTCCAGTGCTCGCCCCCTTCGTACCCCGAGTAGTACTCCCACTCGGTGAAGAAGTCGGCCACCGCCTGGCCTTGGTCGTCGACGAACGCCCCGTCCACCGCCATCCAGCCGTTGCTCAGGTTGGCGTACAGCTGGACCTCGAGCAGCCCCGCTTTGCTGACCGCAAACGGCTCGGTGAAGTATTCTTCTTTGTAGTCGTCGGCCTCGACCGACAACGTCGCCGCCGGCTTGCCCACCAGGTACGACGACCACAGCACCAGCCCGAGGTTGAGCACCGCGAACAGCATCCCCGCCACGCCCACCGCCCGCCACAGGGGCGACACCGGCGAGGGTTGGTTGGGGGCGATCCCGATGGGGCGCGGCATCTCCTCGTCGGGGATGCGGAACGCCTCCTGGACCTCGTCGGGGGGGATGTACTCGCCGAGGAAGTACTCCTGCTCGTCGTCGGTGCGCTCGCCGCTCAGCACGTAGGGGGGCGCGATCCAGTCGTCGTACCAATGGCTGTCCCCGACCTTGGCGATGTAGGGCAGCTGGCCGTTGACCCAGATCGCGGTCTCCTCCGCGCCCTCGAAGTACTTGTACGTGCGGCCCCCCGGGCCCTTCGACGCGGCCTTGCGATAGGTCTTCATCGGCGGGGGGGGCTCTTTGAGCTCGTCGGTGAGGTTCCAGTGGCCGTTCTCGAGGGTGAGCCAGCGGTAGCCTTCGTCCTCGGCAAAGAGCATGAACTCGTCGTTGAGGTAGCGACCCCACGCGTCCTGGCTCATGAACCGAATGTGGCCGGTGACCACGTACCGCGTGCCCCGGAGCTGGCCGACCTTGCCGAGGCGCAGGGGCACGGTGGGGCCGCCGCCGAGCGCCGCGCCCCCCTTTTCCCCGAGGAGCGACGGCTCGGCCCCGGAGGTGTCGATCTGTTCGTGGCAGCTCGGGCAGACCACCGCGTGGACCGCGCGCCCGGCCACCAGGGGCACGTGGGTGGCGCAGGCGGGGCAGGTCAGCCGGTCGCTGGTGAGATCGTTGACCGTGCCGCAGTATTCACAGTTGACCCGCCCGTCGACGGCTTGGCTGGTGTCGAGGGCGCCCCCGCAGGCAAAGCAGTTGAGCGACGCGGTGTCGTCGCCGGTGACCTGATGTCGGGCGCGTCCCCCCGCCGCGGACGCGGGGGCGAAGCTGCGGTCGCGGTAGGCCTGTTCGAAGTCGACCTCAATGTCATTGCGGCCGATGTGGACCCCGACGAACAGGCGGGCGATCTCGTCGTCAAACTCGACGGTGACGAAGCGGTTGGCCCCGGCCACCAAATCCAAAAACGGGGTCTGTTCGCCCGGGAGCACCAAAAACGGGAGCTGGCCTTCTCCCCCTTCGCAGGTCGCGGTGCCGCGCTCCTGGACCATCATCATGTCGGCCCCGATGGGGATGCGGGTGCCGGGATCGGCCCGCTCGAAGGTGCCCGCGGGGAGCTTCTTGTTGGCCTGGCGGCTGAGGGTGAAGTTGTCCTCGTCTTGCGAAATCCAGAACGTCTTGCCGTCGGGCTCGACGAGGTACCACTCGTCCCAGAACCCTTTTTTGTACCCGTAGCGCACCCGGCCCACGACCTTGAAGCGGCGGTCCCGCAGGCGCCCGGTGGCCCCGAGGTGCAGCGGGCCCGACGGCTCGGCGAGGGCGGCCATCTCGCCGGCGATGCGGACCGCGCCTTGGTCGATCACCACCGCGCTCTTGCAGGTGCCGCACACCGTGACCTGGGCAAAGCGCTGTTCCCATTCGAGCCCGGCGCCGCACGAGGGACAATTCATGACGCCGCTTTAGCGCGACCAGGGCAAAATGTCACCGCACCACGAGGCGGCCGCGGCCCGCGCGCACACCGCCGACGACGACGGCGGGGATGCCGTCCTCCTGCATGGCCTGGCACGCGCCCTGCGCCTCGTCGGCGGGCATGGCGATGAACAGGCCCCCCGAGGTCTGCGGATCACACAGAAGGCGCACCGCCGGCCGCTCCGCGTCGTCGACATCGACCACCGCGGCGACGTCCTCCCAGTTGCGCTTCAGCCCCCCGGGCAACACGCCCTCGGTCGCGAACTGCAGCGCCCCGTCGAGCCAGGGCATGTCGTCGAGCGAAAACACAAAATCGATGTCCCCGGCCGCGAGCATCTGGCGTGCGTGGCCGAGCAACCCGAAGCCGGTGATGTCGGTGCAGGCGTGCACCTCCGATTCGAACACCGCGTCTTTGGCCCCGCGGTTGAGGGTGGTCATCGAGGCGACCATCGTGTCGATCTGCGCGTCGCTGGCGAGACCCTTCTTCAGGGCTTGGGCCACCGCCCCGGTGCCGAGGGGCTTGGTGAGGATCAGGGCGTCACCGGGGCGGGCCCCCGTCTTTTGCCAGATGCGTTCGGGGTGCACGCGGCCATTGACGCTCAAGCCGTACTTGAACTCTTCGTCGCGCACGCTGTGGCCGCCGACGAGGGCCACGCCCGCCTCGTCGAGGATCGATTGACCGCCGGCCAACGTCTGCTTCAGCACGTCGACGCCGAGGGTGGCGAGGGGAAAACACACGATGTTCAGCGCGCTGAAGGGCTCGCCCCCCATCGCGTACACGTCGGACAACGCGTTGGCCGCGGCGATCTGGCCAAACGCGAAGGGGTCATCGACGATGGGGGTGAAAAAATCCACCGTCATCACCAGGCCGGTCCCGTCCTCGAGAAGGTAGACCCCGGCGTCGTCGGCCACGTCGGTGCCAACCAGGACGCGCGGATCGCGCGACACCGTCAGGTCATCGAGGGCGTGAGCCAGGTCCCCTGGCCCGATCTTCGCCGCTCAACCACCGCCGCTGACGGTCGCGGTCAACTTGACCTCGCTCTTCGCCATGTGCTCCTCATGTCCCGACGAGGGACCCAAACAGTTCGTGTTCTGATACTACACCCGGGCGATGACCCCCGAGCAGAAAGAAGCCCTGCGCGGCCTGCCCCAGTTGGGGGCGTTGCTCGACCGCGACGACGTGAGCGCCTTGTGCGCGGCCCACGGCCGGAGCCGGGTCAAGCGTGCCCTGCAGACCCTGCTCGCCTCCGCCCGCGCCCACATCCTCGCCGGGGGCCGGCGGTTGGATGCCCGCGACCTCGTCGAGCGGGCCGTCTTCGCCCTCGCCGCCGCCGAAGGCACATTGCGTCCGGTGATCAACGCCACCGGGGTCATCGTGCACACCAATCTCGGCCGCGCCCCGTTGGCGATCCCCGCGATGGCCGCGGCCACCGCGGTGGCCGCCGGGTACAGCGCGCTGGAGTATGACCTCGACGCGGGCGCGCGGGGGAGCCGGCACGGCCACGCGGTGCAGTTGCTTTGTGGGCTCACCGGGGCCGAGGCCGCGGTGGTGGTCAACAACTGCGCGGCCGCGGTCCACGTGGGTCTGGCCGCGCTGGCCGCGGGCCGCGAGGTGGTGGTCAGCCGCGGCGAGCTGGTCGAGATCGGCGGGGGCTTTCGGGTGCCCGATGTGATGGCCCAGTCCGGGGCGGTGTTGCGCGAGGTGGGCACCACCAACCGCACCCACGCGCGCGACTACGCCGACGCCGCGGGGGACGACACCGCGCTGTTGCTCAAGGTGCACCGGTCCAACTTCGACGTGGTCGGCTTTGTGGCCGAGGTGGACGTGCCCGGCCTGGTGGCGGTGGGCCGGGACCGGGGGGTGCCGGTGATGGTCGACGCCGGTGCAGGGGCATTGGAGAGGCTGCCCGGGTGCCCGGACGAGCGGCCGATCAAAGAGCTCATCGCCGCGGGGGCGGACCTGGTCTGTTTCTCCGGGGACAAGCTGCTCGGCGGCCCCCAGGCCGGCATCCTGGTGGGGCGCGCCGACCTCATCGAGCGGGTGCGGCGCCACCCCATGATGCGGGCCATGCGGCCCGACAAGCTGTGCCTCGCCGCGTTGGTCGAGACGCTGCGCCTCTGGCGCGATCACCCGGCGCAAATTCCGCTCTACGCGATGTTGCACGCGGACGAGGCTTGGCTGCAAAAACGCGCTGAAGCGATCCAGCAACATGTGACCGCGGCGGGGGGACCGCGGCTCGGCCTCCGCGCGTCGCGGGCCCGGGTGGGGGGCGGCAGCACCCCCACCACCACGTTGCCCTCGGTGGCGTTGGGGTTGCAGCCGGCCGACGTGGGCATGGCGGCGGACGCGGTCACCGCGCGCCTCCGGGCCCGGGGGGTGCCGGTGGTGGCCCGGGTGCACGACGGCGAGGTGTGGCTGGACCTGCGCACGGTGTTCGCCACCGAAGACGAGGACCTGGCCGCGGCGGTGGTGGACCTCGGTCGACCGGAGGCGGCGTGACCGGTCACGCCCACCTCGTGCTCGGCACCGCCGGCCACATCGACCACGGCAAGACCAGCCTGGTGCAGGCCCTGACCGGCGTCGACACCGACCGCTTGCCGGAGGAGAAGGCCCGCGGCATCACCATCGAGCTTGGCTTCGCCGCCCTCGACGTGGGCGGCACGCGCATCAGCATTGTGGACGTGCCCGGGCACGAGAAGTTTGTGCGCACCATGGCCGCGGGGGCGGCGGGCCTGGACGCGGTGATGCTCCTGGTCGCGGCCGATGACGGCATGATGCCGCAGAGCCGCGAGCACCTCGCCATCTGCGAGCTGCTCGGGGTGCGGCGCGGGCTGTTGGTCATCACCAAGGCCGACCTCGTCGACGAGGAGATGCTCGAGCTGTGCACCGCCGAACTCCGGGACGCGGTGGCCGGCACGTTCCTCGACGGGGCGGACGTGATCGTGACCTCCGCCACCACCGGGCGCGGCATCGACGCGTTGCGCGCGGCCATCGCCGACCTCACCGCCGACCTGCCCGCCCGGTCCGCGACCGGGGGCGCGGTGCTCCCGGTGGACCGGGTCTTTTCCAAGGCCGGCTTTGGCGCGGTGGTCACCGGGACCCTGGTCCAGGGCGCGCTCGCGGTGGGCGACGACGCCTGGCTCGTGCCCGGGGCCGCGGGCGCGGTGAGCGTGCGCGGCTTGCAGGTCCACGGCGAAGCCGCGGACCAGGTCGAAGCCGGCGTGCGCTTGGCCGTCAACCTCCGCGGGGTCTCACACCACGACGTGCACCGAGGCGCGGTGCTGTGCACACAAGGCGCGGTCACCGCGTCGGCCGCGCTGCACGCGGCGGTGACGGTTCTCGACGGGGAGGACCTCCCCGCCGAGAACGCCGAGGTCTCGCTCAGCCTCGCCACCAACGACGTGCTCGCCCGGGTCGTGCCTTTACAAACCGAGGACGCGGCCGGCGGTCGGCTGGTGCGCTTTGTTTTGCAGGAACATTGCGCGGTGTGGCCCGGGCAGCGGTTTGTCATGCGCCGGCCGGGCGCCCACGGCGCCGCCACCTTCGGTGGCGGCCGCGTCCTCGACCCCGCGCCCCCCTCGTTCAAGGGCGCGTTCAAGGTCTGGCAACAGACCGCCCGGGCCCTGGCCGGGGACGACGCCACCGAGCAGGTCTTGGCCTTGGTGGCCGAGGCCCGGGCCGACGGTCTCGACGAGAAAAGCCTGGCCGCGCGCCTGCCCAGCGGGTTGGACCTGGCCGCGACCCTGGCCGCGCTGGTGGACGCGGGGCGCCTCGCGCGGGGGGCGAACGACCGATTCGTCGATTGCGCAATCATCGAACCAGTGGCCCTACAGCTCGCCGAGGACGTGGCGCGGTTTCATCAGGAGCGGCCGGTGCTGCGCGGCCCGGCCCCGGGGGACCTGGCCGCGGCCTTGCCCGCCACCACGCGCGATTTGTGCGGCCCCGCCCTCGACCGGCTGGTGGCGCAGGGGGCGCTCGGGGTCGAGGACGGCCGGGTGTTCGACCCCGCCCGGGCCGCGGACCCCCGGCGGGACAAGGCGCTCGGGGCGGCGGGCGCGGTCCTGACCCGCGCGGGCCTGACCCCGCCGCTCATCGACGAGTGGCGCGGCGAGACCGGGCTCGACGACGTGACCTTCGCGGACGCGTTGAGCGAGCTGAAGCGCACCGGGGCCGCGGTGCAGCTCGCGTCCAACCTCTGTTTTTCGGACCGGGCCCTGGCCGGGCTCGCCGACCGCGTCCGCGCCCACTTCACCGCCCACGACGTGCTCGACACCGCGCAGTTCAAGGCGCTGGGGGGCGGCCTGTCGCGCAAACACGCGATCCCGCTGTTCGAGTGGTTGGACAAGACCGGCGTGACCCGCCGCGACGGGGACGTTCGGCGCAAAGGCCGGGACAGCTAGGGCGCGGCCAGCCGACGAACGTCAGCCCACGAACAGGCCGCAGTCGGGGCACTCGCGCGGGCCGGGGGCGAAGCGGTGTTGGCACGCGGGGCACACGATCTCCGCCGCGTTGTGGTCGACGACGCGGATGCCGTCGTCAGGGTGCAGCACCGCGTGGGCGCGCGGGACGTCGGGGCCCGCGACCGCGAGCCGGTACTTGGTGCCTCAACGGTTGAGGCAACCGTCCGACGGGGCGAGCACGCGGGTCTCGATGTCGGCCGCGGCCAGAGACCGCGCGAGCTCTTTCAGGCGGGCCAAGCTGCCCTCGGCCACGATGGCGGCGACGTTGTGCATCGGTTCCTCCAGGCCCCATCGTACGGGCCGGCGCCGGTTTGCGCCACCAGCGCGCTCAGCCTCGTCGCACAAGCCGGAAGCCGAGGTCGTCGATGCGAAACGTGGGGTGGCTCTTGCGGCGGCAGGACGCGCGGCATCCGCGTTCTTTGTCGACGAAGCCCCCGCCGCGGAACACGCGGCACCAGCCGTAGACGTCGCGGTCGTAGACGTCCCAGCACCATTCCCAGACGTTGCCGATGGTGTCGTGGAGGCCCCACGCGTTGGGGGCCTTTTGGGCCACCGGGTGCAGCCGGTCGTCGCTGTTGCCGCGCCACCAGGCGATGTCGTCCAGGGGGCCGTAGCGCGGTTCGACATCCCCCGCGCGGCAGGCGTACTCCCATTCCGCTTCGGTGGGCAGGCGGTACCCGTCGGCAGAGAAATCACACCTGACGTGCGCGGACTCGCGTTCGATGGGCCCGGCGTAACAGGGCGAAAGGCCGTCCAACTGTGACAAGCGGTTGCAGAACGCCACCGCGTCGTTCCAGGACACGTCGGTCTGGGGCAAGTCCCCGTCGACGGCGGGCGGGGGCTGGCCGAGGCCCCGGGCGTAGTCGGCCCGGGTCACCGGGGTGCGCCCGACGGACAAGGGCCCGACCTCCACGGTCCAGGACCGGTGTTTGGCTTCGTCGCGCACAAGGCTCGAACCGGGGGGCAGGGCGACGAAGTCCATGGGCTATTCCAACACCACCAGCAGGTCTTTGGCCTCGACCTTGTCGCCGGCCTTGACCGTGAGCCGGCCGATCTTGCCCGCCCGCGGCGCGCGCACCGTGGTCTCGAGCTTCATCGCCTCGAGCACCATCAGCGCGTCGCCCTCCTCGACGGAGCCGCCGGCTTGCACCGCCACCGACAGCACGTTGCCGGGCATGGGCGCGCCCACCTGGTCGGGGCTGGTGGGGTCGGCCTTTTCGCGGGTCTCGACCTCGACCCCCGCGTGTTTGTCGACGACCACCACCGACCGGGGCTGCCCGTTGAGCATGAAGTGTACCTCCCGGCTGCCGTCTTCGCGCAGCGCGCCCACCGCCCGGTGTTCGATGACCAGACTCTTGCCCGGCTCGATGCTCACGGTGATCTCGCGGTCGGGGGTCAGCCCGTAAAAGAACGTCTCGGTGTCGAGCGGGGCGGTGTCGCCGAACTCGTTGCGGTACCGCAGGAAGTTCTCGATCACGTTGGGGTAGAGGGCGTGGCTGACCTCGAGCTCGGGGCTGACCTCGCTGTCCGACAGCGCCTCGAGCTTCTTGCGGCCCGCCTCAAAATCGTACGGCTCCATCGACAGCGCGGCCGGCTCAGTGGGAGCGGGCGCGGCCTGGGGCCCGAGCACGCGTTGGCGGACCTCGTCGGGGAACCCGCCCTCGGGGATGCCGATGGCGCCTTCAAAAAAGCCGATCACCGACTGCGGCACGTCGAAGGTCTCGCTCGATTGCATGAACTCATCGAAGGTCATCTCCTGGCGCACGAGCCAGAGGGCAAAGTCCCCCACCACCTTCGACGAGGGCGTGACCTTGATGAGATCGCCGAACCCGAAGTTCACCTCGCGGTAACGCTCCCGCACGTCGTTCCACTTTTCCGAAAGGCCCACCGCCAGGGCTTGGGGCTTCAGGTTGGAATACTGCCCGCCGGGGATTTCGTGGCGGTACACATCGGCGGTGGAGGCGCGCAGGCCCGACTCGAACGGTTCGTACCAGGTGCGCACCGCCTCCCAGTAGTCGGAGAGAGCCTGCATGTTCTCGGCGTCGAAGCCCGGGTCGCGGGGCGTGCCCGCCAGCGACGCACACAGGGCATCGAGGCTCGGCTGGCTGGTCAGGCCCGACATCGAGGCCAGGGCCCCGTCGACGACATCCGCGCCCGCGCCCGCGGCCGCGAGCAACATCGCCACCCCATTGCCCGAGGTGTCGTGGGTGTGAATGTGCAACGGCACGTCGACCTCTTTTTTGAGCGCGTCGACGAGCACCTCCGCCGCCCCGGGCTTGAGCAGCCCGGCCATGTCCTTGATCGCCACCATGTGGGCGCCGGCTTCACAGACCTCCGCGGCTTTGCGCCGGTAGTAGTCGAGGTTGTAGAGCGGGCGGCTCTCGTCGCGGAGGTCCGAGGTGTAACAGATCGACACTTCTGCAACCTTGTTCGCCTGGCGCACCTCGTCGATGGCGATGCGCATCGCGGGCAGTTGGTTGAAGCAGTCGAAGATGCGGAACACGTCGATGCCGTCCTCGGCCGCGAGCTGGACGAAGCGCCGGACCACGTTCTCGGGGTAGTTGGTGTAGCCCACCGCGTTGCTCCCGCGCAGCAACATTTGCAGGAGCGTGTTCGGCATGCGGCGGCGCAAGGCCCGCAGACGGCTCCAGGGGTTTTCGCGCAGGAAGCGGAACGCCACGTCGAAGGTCGCGCCCCCCCAGCACTCGAGGGAGAACAGCCCCGGGAGGCGCGCCTCGGTGGCGCGGGCGATGCGCACCATGTCGTCGGTGCGCATCCGGGTCGCGAGCAGCGACTGGTGGGCGTCGCGGAAGGTGGTGTCGGTGATGAGCAGGCGGTCTGTGCCCTTGACCCGGTCGGCGAGGGCGGCGGGTCCTTTGTCGTCGAGGATGCGCTTGAACGAGTCCTCCCCGCCCACCGCGGGCAACCGCGGGGGGCGCTGGGGCTGGATGGTGACCCGCGGCCGGGTGGGCTTGCCCTCGACCCCCGGGGGGCCGTTGACGATGGTCTCGGCCAGGGCCCGCAGCATGCGGGTGGCGCGGTTCTTTCGGCGGGGGAAGTTGAACAGCTCCTGGGTGCGGGCCACGAACCCGGTGTCGGCTTTGCCCTGTTGGAAGGTGGGGTGGGCGATGATGTTGTCGAGGAAGGGCAGGTTGGTGGCCACCCCCCGAATGCGGAACTCCTGCAGCGACCGGGCGAGCTTTTTGCGCGCGATCTCGTGGGTGAGGCCAAACGCGGTCACTTTGACAAGCAATGAATCGTAGTAGGGAGTGACCACCGAGCCCGCGCCCCCCACGCCCACGTCGAGGCGAATGCCGAAGCCCGCGGCCGAGCGGTAGGCGGTGAGCCGCCCGGTGTCGGGGGCGAAGTTGTTGCGGGGGTCCTCGGTGGTGACCCGGGCTTGGATCGCGGCCCCGCGCTTTTCGATGCTGTCCTGGCCGGTGATGCCGATGTCGGGGTGGGACAGGGCCTTGCCGCTGGCGATGTGGATCTGGGCGTGCACGATGTCCACCCCGGTGATGAGCTCGGTGATGGTGTGCTCGACCTGGACCCGGGGGTTGACCTCGATGAAGTAGTAGCGCCCATCGGGCTCGACGAGAAACTCGACGGTGGCGGCGTTTTTGAGCCCTGCGGCCCGGGCCACCTTCAACGCGTCCCGGTACAACGCCGCGGCGGTCTCGGCCTGCAGGTCCACCGCGGGCGCGACCTCGACCACCTTCTGGTTGCGCCGCTGGATCGAACAATCCCGCTCAAACAGGTGCACCACCTGGCCTTCGCCGTCGCCCAGGACCTGGATCTCGATGTGCCGGGGCCGCTCGATGAACTTCTCGAGGAAGATGTCCCCCCGGCCGAACGCCGCCGCGGCCTCGCGGGTCGCGGCCTCGAACGCCTCTTTGAGCTCCTTGTCCGAGTCGCACCGGCGCATGCCGCGACCGCCGCCCCCGAACGCGGCCTTGAGCATCACCGGGTAGCCGACCTTGCCGGCCCAGGTCTGGGCGGTGGCGGCGTCGGGCAAGGCCTCGTCGGTGCCGGGAATGACCGGGACCTCGGCGGCGATGGCGAGGTTGCGCGCGCTCACCTTGTCCCCGAGGGTGTCCAGCGCCGACGGGGGCGGGCCGATGAAGGTGATGCCCGCGGCCTCGCAGGCCCGGGCGAAATCGGGGTTCTCCGACAAGAACCCGTACCCCGGATGGATCGCGTCCACCCCGCGCTCTTGGGCGAGGGCCACGATGGCGTCGATGTCGAGGTAGGCCTCGCGCGGTTTGCCCGGGGTGCCCACCCGCCACGCCTCGTCGGCTTTGTAGCGGTGGATCGAGAGCCGGTCTTCGTGTGAGTAGATCGCCACCGTCGAGATCCCCAGCTCGGTGCACGCGCGGAACACCCGAATCGCAATCTCACCGCGGTTGGCCACCAGAATCTTCTTGAACATCACCACCTCCGTCGCACGACGCCCGTCATGGCATAGTCGGGCGGCAATTTCGAGCGGAGGCAGCGATGGCACAACTCGACCGTTGGCGCGGAAAATCAGCCCTGGTCACCGGCGCATCCAGTGGCATTGGGATGGCGGTGAGCCGCGCCTTGGTCGCGGCCGGGGTCCGGGTCTTCGGCCTCGCCCGGCGGGAGGAGCGGCTCGTCGCCCTCGCGGACGAGCTCGGCCTCGCCTTCACCCCCGTGGTCGGGGACATGCGCGACGAGGCCAGCATCCGCCGCGCGGTGCACGCCGCCGGCCCCGACATTCTCGTCAACAACGCCGGGCTCGGTCACAAAAGCCCGCTCATGTCCGGCCAAGCCGCGCTGTGGCGGGAGATGCTCGAGGTCAACGTGCTCGGCCTGTGCATCGCCACCCAGTGCGCCATCGAAGCGATGCTCGACCGGGGCGCCGAGGAGGGCCACGTCGTGCACATCTCGTCGATGGCCGCGCACCGCGTGCCCCCCGGCAGCGGCGTGTACTCGGCCACCAAATACGCGGTGCGTTCGTTGACCGAGTCGCTGCGCCAAGAGCTGCACGCCGCCGACGCCCCCATCCGCGTGACCAGCATCAGCCCGGCGTTCGTCGAGACCGAGTTCGCGGCCAAGTACCACCGAAGCGAGGCCGCGGCCGAGGACACCTACGGGCAATACCGGGTGCTCAGCGCCGCCGACGTGGCCGAGGCGGTGTTGTACGCGGTGGGCCAACACCCCGACGTGCAGGTGCACGATCTTTTGCTGCGGCCGCGCCGCCAGGCGAGCTGATGGGGGTCGAGGTCGTCCCCCTGCAAGACCAAGCCGCGGGGCTCGACGCCGTGTTGGTGTTCGACGACGGGGGACAGCCGGTGTGCGCGGGCGGGACGCGCACCCATGCGTACGCGCACGCCGCGGCCGCGCTCGACGACGCGCGGGCGCTGGCCCGGGCCATGCGGCTCAAAAACGCCCTCGCCGGGCTCCCCGTGGGCGGGGCCAAAATCGTGGTGCGGACCCCGGCCCCGTCGACGCGGGCGGCGGCGTTCGGGGCCCTGGGCCAAAAGCTGGCCCCCTTCGCCGGGCGCCTGCACACCGCGGGCGACCTGGGCACCACCCCCGCCGACCTGCGCGCCATGCAACAACATTTCGAAGCGGTGCATGTCGACGACGACGGGTCGCTGGCCCGCGCGGTGGGCGAGACGGTGTGGCGCTGTGCGGTGGCCGCGCTCGACGGCCACGCGCCCGGTTCGGTGGCGGTGCAGGGGGCGGGCGACATCGGCGGCGCGGTGTTGGCGCGGTTCGTCCGCGCGGGGGCCGCGGGGCACGTCTGTGACCTCGACGAGAGCCGGGCGCGCGAGGTGGCCCGGGCGGCGGGGGGCCACGCCCTGGACGGCGCCGGTTTCTACCCCGCCCCCGTCGACGTGCTCAGCCCGTGCGCGCGCGGGGGCTTGCTCGACGACGCGCGGGCGCGGGTGGTGCGGGCCCGGGCGGTGGTGGGCGGGGCCAACAACATGCTGTCCCACCCCGCGGTGGCCCGGGCCCTGGTCGACCGGGGGGTGCGGGTGGTGCCCGACCCGCTGTCCTCGTCGGGGGCGGTGATCGTGGGCGCTTGCCGGCACGTGCTCGACGGGGTCGACCCCGCGCCCCATTTTGCGCGGGTCGCCGACCTCGCGGCCCAGGCGGTGTCCGGGCTGCAAAGGGGACGCACCCTCGACGAGGTCCTCGCCGCGTTGCTCGCCGGCGCCTGACCGGGCGCTACCAGGTCAGGCAGATTTTGCCGAAGTGCCCGCCGCGTTTCATCAGCCCGAGGGCGTCCTGGACCTCGTCGACGGGATGGTGCGCGCTGACCTGGGGCACGATCTGGTGCGCCTCGATCAGTTGGCACATTTGGGCAAAGCCACGGCGGTGCCCGACGAACACCCCCTGCACGCACACTTGTTTCATCAACGCCTGGGTGAGGTTGGGCTGGCTGTCGCCCCCCGCGAGCACCCCGATGAGCGAGACCCGCCCCGATGGGCGCACCGCGGAGAGGGACAGGTTGATGGTCCCGGCCCCGCCCACCTCGACGACGTGGTCGACGCCCACCCCGTCGGTCATGTCCCGGGCGATCTTGTCCCACCGCGCCTCGGCCTTGTAGTTGATGGTCTCATCGGCGCCGAGGGCGCGGGCCCGTTCGAGTTTTTCGTCCGCGCTGGAGGTGACGATCACCCGTGCGCCCAATGCTTTGGCAAAGGCGAGGGCGAACATCGACACCCCGCCGGTGCCGAGACACAGCACGGTCTGGCCCGGCCCGACGTCCCCGAGCACCGCGAGCGCGGAGTAGGCGGTCAACGCCGCGCAGGGCAAGGTCGCGGCCTGGGCGTCGTCGAGGTGCGCGGGCGGCACAAACACCCCGTGCTGGTCGAGCACCGCCTCCTCTTGCAGCATGCCCGGGAGCGGGCCCCCCAACGTGTGGCGTTGGTGATCTTTGTTGAAGTCGCCGTCGAGCCACCCCTGGGCAAAGAGCCCCACCACCCGATCGCCCACCTGTCGTTCGGTGACGCCAGGGCCGACCTCGACGATTTCACCCGCCCCATCGGACAGCGGCACCAAGGGCAGCGGCTGCCGCGGGTTGTACTGTCCTTCGATCATCATCAGGTCGCGGTAGTTCAGGCTGTTGGCGCGCATGCGCACCCGGACCTGGCCCGCGCCCAAAGGCGCGCGTTCGACGGTGCGGGCGCGCACCTGGGCGATGCCGAATTTCCCAGTAATTTCAAATGCTTTCATCGTTCGGTGCCCTCCGCCGCTTGTCGCGGCCCCCGCGCGTGCCCACGCTTTTTACACCTCTGCACACAAGGACGACCATGCCAACCGCCCCTCCCGACCACCGCCTTCGCGACCTGCGCCGCGTGCGCAACATCGCCGGCCTGGCCGCCGCGGTGGAGACATTGAAGCTTCTGCCCGGCATCGACGCCGCGGTCCTCGCGGTGGAGTGGGTGGCGCTGAAGAACGCCCTGCCGATGGCACTCGCGGTGCTCGACGACGTGCGGGAGAAGCGGTTTTCGTTCCGTCGGCTGTTCACCGTCGGGGCCACCGAAAATTGGATCGCGCTGACCACCCGCGCGTTTGGCGGCGCGGGCGCGGCCGCGGCCTTGACCGCGGACATCGCCACCGACGGAGGGACATTGGTGTTGCCCGCGCCGTTTGATGGATTCGACGTGCCCGCGATGGCGGCGGACGCGGTCATCGCCGGCTTGGCCCACCGTGCCATTCGCCGCCTCGAGGAAGAAAAGACCCACGAAATCACATCCCTACCCGAGCCCACGGCGGCCTGAGCCCGTCGACCACGGGGTGTGTTCGGGTCGGTCGATCGGCCGAGGCCCTTGCCAAGTGGCCAGAACTAGGTAGGTTTTCGCGGTGTGATCCCCCGACCCTCGGGGGTTTTGTCTTGGGAGGTGAATGATGGCGAACGCAAAACTCGAGTTGAATGGCACGACCACCGAGCTGCCGGTGATGACCGGCACCGAGGGCGAGGTCGGCATCGACATCGGCAAGTTCCGCAAGGACACCGGGGCCATCATGCTCGACCCCGGCTTCGGCAACACCGGTTCGTGCACCAGCGCGGTCACCTTCATCGACGGCGAGGCCGGCATCCTGCGGTACCGCGGCTACAACATCGAGGACATCGCCGAGGAGGCGCGGTTCCCCGAGGTCTGTTACCTGCTGATCAACGGCCAGCTGCCCACCAAAGACCAGCTCGAGCAGTTCCGCGAGGACCTCACCTACCACTCGCTGATCCACGAAGACATGAAGAAGTTCTTCGAGGGCTTCCCCCCGACCGCGCACCCGATGGCGATTCTCTCGTCGATGGTGTGTTCGCTCTCCACATATTACCCCGAGGGGCGTGACGGCGAGGACGTCGAGCTCAACATCGTGCGCTTGCTGGCCAAGGCCAAGACCATCGCCGCGTTCGCGTACAAAAAGTCCATCGGCCAGCCGTTCATCTACCCGCGCAACGAGCTCTCCTACGCGGCGAACTTCGTGAACATGATGTTCGCGGTCCCGGCCGAGCCCTACGAGGTCAACCCCGTCCTCGAGTCGGCGCTCAACAAGCTCCTCATCCTCCACGCCGACCACGAGCAGAACTGCTCGACGTCGACGGTGCGGGTGGTGGGCAGCTCCCAAGCCAACTTGTTCGCGTCGATCGCCGCGGGCATCTGCGCCCTCTGGGGCCCGCTGCACGGCGGGGCCAACCAGAAGGTCATCGAGATGCTGGAGCTCATCAAGAACGACGGCAACGACTACAAAAAGTACGTCGCGCTGGCCAAGGACAAAGACAGCGACTTCCGCCTGATGGGCTTTGGGCACCGGGTCTACAAGAACTTCGATCCCCGGGCGCGCATCCTCAAAAAAGCCTGCGACGAAGTGCTCGCCGAGCTGGGGGTCAAAGACCCGCTCCTCGACGTGGCCAAGTCCCTCGAGGAGGTGGCGCTGTCGGATTCCTACTTCAAGGACCGCAACCTCTACCCCAACGTCGATTTCTACTCGGGCATCATCTACCGGGCGATGGGCATCCCCACCAACATGTTCACGGTGATGTTCGCCCTCGGCCGCTTGCCCGGCTGGATCGCGCACTGGAAAGAGATGCGCGACGATCCCGCGATGCGCATCTCGCGTCCGCGCCAGATCTACACCGGCGAGACCGTGCGTGAGTTCGTGGACATCAACAAGCGCTGACCCGTCGCGGTCTGGCAAAGAAGGGGCCCCAGGGCCCCTTTTTTCGTGGGCCGGGTGCAGCGGGCGCGGGCCTGCGGCACACTCTGTCCAGGAGGCACGCACATGACGCGGTGGTTTGGCACGTGGGGGATGGTGTTGGCGTTGGCGCTCGGCGCGTCCATGGGCGGCTGTCCCACGACGACGCCCGGCGACGGTGATGGCGACGGTGATGGCGACGGGTCGCCGGACGGCGGCGGGGAGGAGCCGGCGGACGGCGGAGCCGTCGACGCCGCTTCCTCTGGCGACGGGGACGGAGATGGCGACGGGGATGGAGATGGTGACGGCGACGGTGATGGGGACGGGCCGGACGGCGGCGTGGAAGAACCGGCCGACGGCGGAGCCGTCGACGCGGCTTCTTCCGGCGACCGTGGATGCCAAGGCCCGATGGACTGCAATTCCGAACAAGCCTGCGTGACCCTCCCCGCGGGCGACCCGAACGCCATCGGGTACTGTGTCGACATCTGGATCGTGCCCTTCCGCAACGAATGCACCACCCCCGGCGAGTACGCGTGCTGCGCGGACGCGGACTGTGGTGCAGGAGGATTGTGCGTGGACTACGCCTACGACTACTGTGGCGGTCCCGCGCCGCCGCTGGACAACAAATGCCTGGTCCCTGCGTGCGGCCCCGACGGGCCCGGTTGCGGCGCGGGCCAGACCTGCGTGCCCGCGGGCGCGTTCGGCAACAGCGTGGCCACGTGCATTGACATGGGGTGCAGCAACGACGGGGACTGCGACGCCGCGCCGGGGGGCGCGTGTTGGGCGGTGCCGTACATCACCACCTGCGGCACCGAGGTCGGCGGGTTCCAGTGCCGCTACCCGTCTGACCAGTGCGTCACCGGCGAAGACTGTCCGGACACCATCGAGCCCCAGGTGTGCGTGTGGAACGGCACCGAGATGGCGATGACCTGCGCGGAGCTGTTGCCCCCGCCCCCGTGACGGCCACGTCGTCGTCGAACATCAGCCGCGCGCGAGGGCGGCTTCGATCACGTCGCGTCGATAGCTGTCCGGCCCGTACCGGCCGAGGATGGTGGGGCTCGACAGCCGCGCCATGGGGTCCCCGAGCAGAAACGGGCCGTGGTTGCCCACCCGCAGGACGTAGTCCCCGTCGGGTTTGATCACTTCGATCTCGTCGCCCACCGCGGTGAGGTCGCCGAACAACACCTCGGCCACCTTCAGGCGCACCTTCTGTTTGGCCAGCTCGCCGGGCACATCCGCGGCCCCGTCCTCCCCCTTGGGCAACGGGGCTTGTTTCCACTTTTCCAGGATGTGCGTCACCTCGCCGATGACCACGCAGCGCACGTCGGGCATGACCTCGTCGATGGGATCGGGGGGAATGGCCATCAATACCTCTCAGGCAGGGCAGACCGCGAGGTTGCCATACAGCTCGACGAACTTGTCCAGCTCCAACCGGAAAAACCCGTCGTTCTGCCCGTCGTTGCCGGCTTCACTTTGGCCCCAGGGGTTGCGGAGCTTGACGTACCGGACGCCCGCCTCCTCCTCGACCCCGAGCACCGAATACGAGTGGTTCGCGTACACCCCGGTATTTGTGTACAGCTCCGCGCGGTCCTTGCCGTGGGTGCCTGCGCAGGCCGGCCAGCCCTTTTCCGCGGCCTCGGCGATGCGCCGGTACACCAGGTCTTTGCTCGACGGACTGATGAACTGGTAGTCGTAGGACTTGCCGGTCACCGCCTCGAGCACCTTGCCGGCCACGCCCCCCTCGCCGATGGTCTCGTAGCTGCCTTTCCACTTGGCGAAGGCTTTTTCGATCAGCGGGAACCAAAGCTCCATCTTGTCCGGTTTGTTGCTGCCGTTGCGGGCCACGCCGTAGATCGGGCCGCCCCAGGACCGGGTGTAGAGGTCGGCGTCGATGAGGATCTCGACCTCGTCGGTGGCGCCCGACCAGCTCACATTCTGGAATGTCACTGTGTAGGTGCCGTCCTCGTTGTCGCGGATCATGTTCTCGATGATGCCCGGGTCGGTGTACGCCACCGCGGCCATCGCCGAGGGGAAGTAGCAGTTGCCGATGGCGCCTTGGCGCACGTCCGAGGCCGACGGTCCGTCGACGAACAGCGGGCCGGTGTAGCGCACCTTCTCGTAGCGGTTGGTGCCGTCCGGCTTGAGGTGGCGTTTTTGGGCCGCGGGGTCTTCGACGTCGACGCCCACCGGACCATTGTCGCCGCCGGGCACTTTGAGCACGCCGGCCACGTTGGCGAACGAGAGGTTCCAGTGGCCGTCGCTCACCGCGACCTTGAACTCGTCCCCCGCGCGTCCCCGGAGCGCAAAGCCGTCGGGCAGGGCGCCTTCGTCGGTGGCGACAAACTCGAACCGCTCGCCGGTCCGGGCGTTGGTGATGCGGACGGTGGCCCCGGGCTCGGTCAGGGGCCGGGCGGTGTTTTGGGTGACCTCGATGCCGCCGCCCGATTGGGCCACGAGGTCGAGGCGCTCGAGGTTGATCTGGGCTTCGCGGGTGTCCTCGGGGGACAGGCCGGTGGCGCGGATGGTGACCCAGTCGGACACGGTGCCGTCGGCCTTGCGGGTGCGGAGCCGGACGATGTCGCCCTCTTTGACGTCGGGGAGGGTCCCGGCGAACTTCCCGAACTGGTCGGCGCGGGCGATCTCGGTGGTGTTGTCGAGGTGAAGCCGGGCGAGGGGGGCGGCGCTGAGGTTGATGGCCTCGATGACGTCACCGGCCTCGGCGCGGCCCACGAACCCGTTGCGTTGGTCCGCGGTGAGCTCCAGCGGGCCCTGGTCCTCGTCGAGGGGGGCGCGGCCGACCAGGGCCTCAAGGAAGTTCTTCGCCGACGCGGTCATGGAAAACCCGCTCTCGTCGAGGATGCGCTCGAGATCGCCGCGCTCGGCCGAGTCCATGCCTTCGCGCACAAGCTCGAGTTGCTCGTGGCGGGTGATGCCCGGCGCGCTGAGCTTTTCGCGCATCTCGTTTTCGTTGCGCCAGAAGTCGGAGAAGTCGCCCACCGCGGCCAGGATGTCGATCAGGTTGGCATCGTCGATCCGGGGGGCCTCGGCCCGCTCGAGCTTGTCGGTAAGTGCCCGAATTTGTTTATCTTTAATCAACATAGAACCCCCACACGCGGTACGCTCCATCTAGCAGGCCCGGGCCGCTTTTGGCGCCCGGACACCCACCCGTCCGGGGGCCCCAGGGCGCTAAGCTCCGCCCATGACCCCGGACGAACTCGAAGCGCACATCCTCGCCCTGCCCGGCATCGAAAGCGAACCCAGCCACGGCTTCCGCATGTACTACCACGGGCCAGGCCGCCAGCTCCCGTTCGCGACCATCGCCCCCGACGACAACGAGCACGACGCGTTCTGCTTTGGTCGGCCCGGCGTGTACCGTTTCAACCTCGGCCTCGGGGCCGTGGCCTACCGCGCGCTGCTCGGCGCGATGCCGTCGGTCAGCCACGACGGGGTGGTCCAGACCAACGCGGATTTCCACGCCCTCGACGAGATCTTGCCCCACCCCCACTACGGCCACATGGGGTGGATCTGCATCTACAACCCGTCCGCGGCCACGTTCACGTCGGTCCTGGAGCCGCTGCTGCGCGCGGCCCACGCCCGCGCCGCGGCCTGATCTGCCCGGCCCCCGGGGGATCGGGCCCGCGGCCGCCCCGCGTAGAGGGGGGCATGCCGCACCGCGCCCCGACGACCGCCCCCGCCCCGCGCACAAAAACGACGCGGGCGTCCGCCCCCTGATCTGCCCCTTGCGCCACCCGGGCCGGTGGCGCCGGCAAGCCGCGGCCGCGGTGGCGCACTTTCTCATCCAGGAGAGCCGGGCCCTCGTGGGGCATGACCCCGGGGTGGTCTGGCTGGACCTTTTGTACCGGGGGCGGCTCGATCGCGCCGACGGGCCGCACTGGCCCGCGGACGTATTCTTGGCCTGCTATTCACAGTTGTTCCCCACCTCGGTGGTCAACGACTGAGCCGGGGCCGGCGCGGGTCAATCCAGGTTGATCTGGTTGCGGCGGCACGTGTTCTTGAAGTCGTTCTTGTCGACGGCTTTGGCCAATGCTTCTTCTTTGGTCACGGTGCCGGCCTTGATCAGCTGCACCAAAGCATCGTTGAGCGTGACCATGCCCATCGACTTGCCGGTCTGCATGATCGAGGGCAGCTGAAAGGTCTTGCCCTCGCGAATGATGTTGGACACCGACGGGGTGACCACGAGGATTTCCAGCCCGGCCACGCGGCCTCCGCCGTTCTTCTTGAGCAGGGTCTGGGCCACCACCCCGCGCAGGGATTCGGACAGCATGGTGCGAATTTGGGCCTGCCGGTCAGCGGGGAACTGGTCGATGATGCGGTCCACCGTCGACGGGGCGGTGTTGGTGTGCAGCGTGCCGAACACCAAGTGGCCGGTCTCGGCGGTCTCGATGGCGATGGCCACGGTCTCGAGGTCACGCATCTCGCCCACGAGCACGATGTCCGGGTCCTCGCGGAGGGCGGCCCGGAGGGCGTTTTTGAAGGAGTCGGTGTGGGTGCGAAGCTCGCGCTGGTTGATGACGCAGCTCTTGTCCTCGTGCACAAACTCGATGGGGTCTTCGATGGTGATGATGTGTGAGGATTGGGTGCGGTTGATGTAGTCGATCATCGCCGCCAGGGTGGTGGACTTGCCTGACCCGGTGGGGCCGGTGACGACGACGAGGCCCTTGTTGAGGTTGCACATGTCGAGGACCGCCTTGGGCAGGTTGAGGTCCTCAGCGCTGAGAATCTTCGACGGGATCTGGCGGAAGATCCCGCCCACCCCGCGGCGGTCGCGGAAGATGTTGCAACGAAACCGTGCCAAGCCGGGGATCTCGTACGCGAAGTCGACGTCGTTGGCGGCGTAGAACTCGCGGCGGTACTCGACCGGGGTGATGCCGAACAGCAGGTGCTCGGCTTGGCCCGGATTGAGCGGGCTGTTGTCCCCCAGGCGGACGAGGTCACCGTCCCGGCGGATGATCACGGGCTTGTCCGAGCAGACGTAGAGGTCAGAGCCCCCGCGCTCGACGAGCTGGCGGAAGTAGGTGTCGATGGGCGCGTTGTCGCCCGGGGTCACGTAGGGGATGTCCGGCCGGCTGGGGTTGACCGTGGTGGGGGCCGCGGCCGCGGGGGCGGGGGTGTTCGCCACCGGCGGGGGTGGGGCCCCGCCGCCGCCGAGCTGGCCGGCGTCGAGCGCGGCTTGTTCGATCTTGTCCATCGCGTCCTGGCGGCTCACCACCTGGATGGCCTTGATCTCGTCGGGGATCTCGGTCGCGCCGGTCTGGGGCAGGCCGGGGCTGTCGAAGCCCTCGCCGGGGTCTTCCTCGACGGGGTCGGTGTCGGCGGCCGGGCGCACCACGATGCGCAGCTCGTTGACCGCGCGGTGGACCTCGACCGCCACCGTCCCGTCGGGGGCGCGGTAGGTGAACTCGTGTTTGCCCGGCTTGTTGATGTCCCCGAGCATCGAGGCCGGGGCCATCTCGGACAGGATGGACTCCACCTGGTTGAGCGGCATGGGCGCGGCGGTGATCGGGCGCCGCGCCCCCCCCGCGACGAGCATGACCTTGTGGCCAGAGCCGAGCCCGATGGCGTCGGCGCCGAACTCGAAAAGGTGACGGACCAGAGGATCAATGCGCGCCATGTGTGCGTCCTACTCGCGGGGGCCTTCGTCGGGGACGATCTCGATCGTGGCCACGCGGTTCAAGTGCACGATGTGCGCTTTTTCCTCGTCGCGGAGCGAGATGACCTCCGACGCGTCCTGGTTCAAGAAATCGATCACCCGCTGCGCACCATGTGGCTGCAGGTACACGATGGTGCCGGTCAGCTCCGCGCCCGAATCGAGCTGAAGCCGAAGGTTCTTTTTGGTGGCCGAGTCACCGGCCAGGTCCTCGGTGGACAGCGACTCCATCGAGAACTCCGTGTCCGCGTCGACGGTGAGGCCGAGCACGTTGCGGCCGTTGACCATCACGAACCGGCCATCCGCCCGCTCGAACGCGATGAACCGCTTGCGCCGCAACAGATCGCTGGGCCGCTCGGGGCCGGCGTAGCTTTCGCCCACCTCGGCGAGGAAGACATACCCGTCCTGCGGTTCGACCCCGGCCACGAACAACCGGGCCGCGGTCTTGCGCTTGGGGATCTGAAACTCTTCGCCGGTGCGCGGCAGGTCGAACGGCTGCTCCTCGCTCACCGGGGCACCACGATGTGAAGCTTGAGCAGCACCTGATCGCGGATGAGGTCATCGGGTTTGCCCGGGTACACGATGCCCCAGTCCTTGCGGTTGATGGAAAACTCCGACGAGACCTCGATCTGCTTGTCCGAGAACGTCGCCTTGGCCGGGAACGAGACCTTCTTGGTCACGCCCCGCATTGTGAGATGCCCGTTGATCACATGGGTCACGCCCGCGTCGCCGCCTTCTTCGATCGACGTCGAGTAGAACGTCGCGGTGGGGTACTGCGCGACCTGGAAAAAATCGCCCGTCTGCAGGTGCTTGGTCAACTTGTCCGCGTCGGTGGTCACGCTGCCCATGTCGATGTCCACCGACACCGCCTGCGGCAGCTTGCCGTCTTTGAGCGCCAGCTTTCCACTGAATTTCTCAAACTTGCCTTCGTGGCTGCCGGTGACCTTGCTCCCGACGAAGCCCACGCTCGATCCCGTGTCGGGACCGAAGGTCTTGCCCGCGGCCAGGGCCTGCTTGTCCTCGGCGGACGCGAGGTCCGCAGCAGATTTTGTCGCCGCCGCGTCGCCGGCGGGGGCGGCCTTGTCCCCGGTCGGGGCCTTGTCGGTGGCGTTCTCGGCGACGTCCTCGACCGCGGCCTTGGCTTTGCCCTCCGTCGGGTCCTTGCACGCGGTGCCCGCCACCGCCACCGCCAACACCATGCCCCCGGTCCACATCAGATTGCGCATCGCTACCCCCTTGTTGCGCGCCGTGCGCGATGGGCGCCTGGTAGTCAGTCGCACCAGCCCCCGCAACCCGGCATCGTTGGTTCTCCGGGCCGCGGCTGAGGTAGCATCGGCCATGGTCTTTCGCCTCAAAAACAAGGTCTACGCCAACCTCTCCCACGCCGGCAAGCCGCTGCTGCTGCGCACCTTCGACGACGACTCCGCCGGGAGTGTCGACGACGTGCACCGGGACCTGCTCACCCAAGTGGCCCAGGGCATCGCCCCCGACGAAGCCGCCGACACCGAGGGCGGGCGCGCCCTGGTCGAACTCGGCATCGCCAAGCCGGGCCTCGACCCCGTCGACCCGCACGCGCGCAAACAGCTCGTGGCCGTCGGCGCGTCCGAGGACTGGAAGATCCGGGGCCTCCCCGAGGCCGAGCTCCTCGAAGACCTGGTGGAGATGCACGCCCGTCGCAAGATGTTCGCGCCGATCTACGGCCAGACCTCGTGCCTGCCCCAAAGCGCCATCGCCCGCCTGCACACCATCCGCACCCACGTGCCCCAGGGCGCGCGCATCGCCCTCATCGGCGACGACGACCTGCTCGCGATTCCGCTGTTTCGGTACGGCTACCGCGTCACCGTGTTCGACATCGACGACGACCTGTTGCGCTTCGAGGGCGTGCTCGCCCAAGAACAAGGCGCCGACATCGAGCTCGTCCACCAGAACCTGCTCGCCCCCCTCCCGGACAACATCGCCGGCCAGTTCGACGCGGCGTTCACCGATCCCATCTCCCACCAGAACTGCCTCACCGTCTTTTTGGGCCGGGCGTTCGCGGTGACCAAGCCGGGCGGGCACGTCTTTTGCGCCTGCTATCCACAGTCTCGTTGGATCTTCCACGAGGTGTATTCAACGCTGCCCGGTCGCATCCTCGACATTCACGAAATCATGACCAGCTACTACGGCCACGCGTTCTCCGAGGTCGACTACCAATCCGATCTCATCGTCATCGGGCGCGAAGAGGGCGCGTTGCCCATCGCGCCCGACGCCCCCATGCCCGACATCGACGTGACCTACGAAGAGCTCCCCTGGCCGATGGTGGGCTTTATCCAAGGTCGCTCCGGCCGACTGTCCCTCAACCGGTTGACCGCCGATGACTTGGCCGGGGCCTGGGTCTCCGCCGGCCACCAGGTCGCCCAGGTGGGGGGCGTGGACGCGGGGGACGCGATGTCCGCCCGCCTGCTCGACGAGCGCGACCGCGCGGTGGTGTTTCGCACCGACCGCAAACGCAAGACCACCCACGCGGTGATGTACCCCTCTCCCGAGGAGATCCGGCCCGAGGCCATGGCCCTCGACATGCTCTTGAAGAGCCGGTGGGGCTACACCCGCCCGGTGTTCGCCCATGAATTTTTTGGGGAGCGCTGGACCGGTCTGCCCGAGCCCTAGCGTGCATCTCAAAATCATAGATGCGTGCGCTCGCCACGGCCACGACGAGCGCCCGATCGGGCGTCTCGTCGCTGGACACTAGGCCATCACGTAAGGCGTCTCGGGAATCTTCAGCTTGGTGCCCAATTCGTCGCGAACGCGTTGCCACTGGGCTTTGTCCATCTCGATGTACACCCCCTCGAGCACGCGCCCATCGGACATGCGCCGGGTGCCGTCGCCGATGACGGGAATGCGCATCGCCTTGATCATGCCCTGGCTGGCGCCGTTGCTGGCGTCGACCCAGGCATGAAAACGCGCGACCTTTTCGCCGAGCAGCCAATCGTCGAACAAGCACCACAACGCCTGCAGTGACAATCCCTGGCCCCGCACCGAGGGGTCGGTGATGGCGATGTCGACCTCGGCGGTGTCGGTGATTTTGCGGCCGTCGCCCTCGAGGATGATCACCCCCACCACCCGGTCGTCGTCGGTGGTGTGGATGTAGCAGCCGCCCCAGTGTTTCATCGCCAGGGCGAGCCGGTAGCCGGTGTCCATGCGGGGGGCGGCCACGAAGTCGAAGTTGCGCCAGACATCGTCGACGCTCATGAGGTCGACGAGCTCCTGCAGGTTGGTGGGCCGAATGGCGCGAAGGTAGACGCGGCGGGGTTCGGTCATGGCACGAGTCCCTGCTCCGGGGGTTTGGTGGGGTCGACGAAGCGGTGCCGGGTCGGGCCGTGGGCCCGGACGAGATTCGCCAATGCTTGTGCAGGGCCCGGGGACCAGTGGGTGAAGGCGAGGGTGACCACCCGGTGCTGGTTGTCCGCGGCCAAGAGCGCGTCACCGAAATGCGGGGAGGCGAGGTGCCGGCGCAACAGATGGTCGTCGGTGAAGGCGGCGGGGGTGGCCCCGGGGTCGAGGTCCGCGCACCACGCGGCAAGGGCGGCGTCGAGGGCGGCGGCGGTGACGTCCCCGTCGAAGCCGCGGATCTGTTCGCCCCACGCGATGCGCAGCGCGGAGGGTTCTTCTTTGCGGGCCTCGGCGTCGTCGAGCGCGCGGTCGGTGCGGGGGGCGAACGCGGCGGCCTGCGGGGCCATCTCCCACAGGTCCCAGAACACGTCCGGCACCTCGAGGCTGGGGGTGAGGCGCGGCACCACGTCGTTGTGCAGGCCCTTGGGCTCGAGCCCCCAGGCGTCGAGGTCGAAGCGCAGCGCGAACCCCTCTTGGCGGTGGGCGAGCACAAACAGCCGGCCGTACTCGGGCGTGCACAGCTGCGCCAAGCGCTGCAAGGGCGCGGTGTGGGCCGCGGCGAGGGCCACGCTGTCGACGAGCACCGCGTCGAAGCGCCCGATCCAGTCCGCGGGGAGCGCGGCGGAGGCGGCGCCGGGGTGAATGGTGAGCAGCGGCTCGAGCCCCACCACGTGCCGGGGGTCGGCCGCACACACGGTGACGTCGAGGTCGCGGGCGGCCAGGGCCGCGCCCACGAGCTCGAGCCGGCCCACGACGAGGACGCGCCGGGCCCCGGTCTCGGCCACGATGTCGGACGCGGCCCAGGCCCCCTCGGGCAACACCGCCAAGGGGTGCCGCCCATCGAAGGTCAGTTGGGCCGCCACCAGGCGCCGGAGGGTGTCCAGGGCCGCGGCGTCGCGCCCCCAGGCCCAGCGCAACGGGCGGCCGAGCCGCGCCAAATGAGATTGCATCTCGTCGTCGTAGGGGGCGATGGCGTCCGGGGCCGGGTGGGCGCGCCCGGCGACATCGAACCCCACCAGCGGGCGGTCTTGGGACAAGAGCACGGATCGGACGTCGGCCATGGCCCGGACCATACCGCAGGCCGTGGGCAGGGGGGGCGTGATGTCCGCGGGGTCAGGGCACAGGTTCGTCCGGGCCGCAGCTGTCGACATACGCGTCGCCGTCGAGGTCGCGCCCGGGGTCGCTGGCCGCCGCCGCCGCGTGGCCCCGGCACGGGCTGTTGAGCGACAGGTGCAGGCCGCGGAACGTGCCGGGCATAAACTGCGGGTCGGCCGCGAGCACCCCGGTGCCCCCGTTGGCGCCCCCCTCGATGACGCTGTCGGCGAGCATGCACCCCGAACTCAACGGCTGGTCGGTGCTGGCCGCGCCGAAGGCCAACGCCGCGCGCTCGACCAGGATGGCGCCCGAGTCGCAACGGAGGGCGTGGGCTTCCGAGCCGCCGTCCTGGTTGTCGTTGTTCCAAAACCCCACGTTGCGGACAATGACATTGCCAGAGCCGCCCTTTTGAAAGTCGAGCGTGGGGTCGTTGCTGCTGTTGTCAAAAAAGGACACCCCCGCGATGTCCACGTCGAGGGTGTCGAGCGCCACGCCGTCGGTGTCGTGCACCATCGAACGCCACAGGCGGAGCGCGCCGTCGTTGGACACGTCGATGGCGAGCCCGTCACCCCGCGCGGGGCCGAACTCGACGTGGTCGAACGTGCCGCGGCTGTTGGTGCCCTCGATGTGCACGATGTCGCGCGCGTTGAAGCCCGGACCGGTGCGCAACCGCATGCCCACCACGGAGACGTTCGCGCCTTGGGTGATGTCGAGCACCTCGCAGGGGCCATCGCAGCTGTTCTGTCCCGCGCTGATCGCGTAGCGGGCCGGCGCGCGGGCATCGCCCACCAGCAGCACCCGCAACGACGACGAAAACTCAATGCCCCGGCCCTCGGGGTTGTCGTTGGTGTCGCCATAGGGGGCCCCGTCCGAGGGGGCGAAGAACACCCAATGGGGGATGCCGACCGGGAGGTTGGCGACGTCGCCGAGGGTGGGCAGTTCGCTGCTGGGGAACTGGTGATACCCCATCCCCACCGTCGACGCGCACACCGAGGGCTCGCCTTGGCAGTACACATCCGGGGCCGCTTGGCACTGTATGCAGGTGTCCGGTTCGCTGTACGCCCCGAGGTCGCCGACGTCACAGTCCTCGCCGGCCTCCACCAACCCATTGCCGCAGGCCGGGGCCTCGCACAGGCACAGCCGGGACGGCCCGTCGGTGTCGTCGCAGCCGATCACTTGGGCCGGGGCACAGTCGCCCACCGCCTGGTGGGCGTAGGCGGTGCGGCACCGCAGGCCCGCGGCGAGACAAGACGCGTCACAGCTTGTCTCCAAACCCTCGAACCCTGCCAGGCATTGCCCGGGGCCACTGACGTCGGGGCACACCGTGGCGCCCGCCGATGACAGGGACACCAAGACACACGCGTCGCCATCGCCATCGCCGTCGCCGTCGCCGTCGCCGTCCCCATCCCCATCCCCATCCCCATCCCCATCCCCATCCCCATCACCATCACCATCACCATCGCCATCACCATCACCATCACCATCGCCGTCACCATCCCCGTCGCCGTCCCCGTCGCCGTCCCCGTCACCATCTCCATCGCCGTCGCCGTCGCCGTCGCCGTCACCATCGCCCACGCCGGCGTCAGGGCCGGCGTCCACGGCCAGAAAGAACGAGCAGCCGCTGCCGAGCAGCACACCCACCATCAACACGATTCTGGACAAAGAGCGCATCCGCCGCACCCCGTAGAGTGTCCCATCCGCCGCGGCCGCGCTCAACGACGTCGCGGGGTGGGGCACCAGCCTCACGGCTTGTTCTGTACCTCGCCGAGGGAGACGGCCCCATTCCGCTCCGCCGCCACCCGCAACGCATCCCACCGCGCGGGCAGGGCGCCATCGCGCAGGCGCGGCTCGTCCATGGCCCCGGCAAAGTAGTACCCCGTTCCGTTGTAATTCGTCGCGAAGCGCAACGGGGAGTTGCCCGACGAGGCCCCGGTCTGGGGGACCGTCATCGACGTGCCGATCAGCGCGCCATCGAAGAACAGCCGGATGTTGTGCGCGGTGCTGCGGTCATAGGTCGCGGTGAGCAAATGCCATTGGTTGTCCGCGTAGGGGGTGTTGACCGTCACGTGCACAAACGGGGGGTTGTTGCACCCGTTGGGATCCTGGATCAACGCCGCCCGCACGCCGCCGTCGAACAGTGCCAAGGTCAGGCCCCGGCACGCGTCCTCTTTGTGCAAGAGGTAGCGCGTCCCGTTGGCGACGGTGCTGGTGCGAAACCACACCGACCAGGTCTTGGTGTCGCCCAGCGCGACGTCCAGGGTTTGGTCGGTCCCGGACAGGAGGTTGTCGTTCACCCCGTCGAAGGCGATCGCGCGCCCGACCACGCCGCCGGTGTCCTCGTCCCCGTCGAAGTTGGTGTCCTGGCCCGCGATGTTTGTGATCTGGCCGGCCACGTCGGGGTAGTCACCGTTTCCCCCCGGCTCGTCAAAGTGCCAGGCCGCGAGGTGGTCGTTCCACACCGCCGCGGGGTTGTTGACCAGCGCGCTGCCGTCGAAATACAGCCACCACCCCGGCGCGGGGTCGGCGCCATCGAGGTCCGTGCGCACCCACACCACCGCGCCGTCCCCGTCGACGGATCGCTCCTCGAGGGGGCACAGCGTGCCGTCGAGGGTGTAGGCGACCATGCCCTGCCCGACGAAGCCGTACGCCGGATGCGCCACCGGAATCGTCACCGCCAACGGGAACGCGGTGAGGCTGGTGCCCTGCAAGGCGGTGGGGTCGAGCGCCACCCGCACCCGCTGGTTCATGCCGTCGGCGTGCCAAGGCGCGACGCCCGCGTCGAGGCCCGCGTCGAGGCCCGCGTCGGGAGGCGGCAGGCCCGCATCCACCATCACGATCACCCCCGCGTCCCCGTCGCCTGAAGACGCGGCGTCGACGGCTCCGCCGTCCATCGGTCCTGAAACGCCGCCATCCCCGTCGCCGTCCCCGTCCCCATCTCCGTCGCCTGAAGACGCGGCGTCGACCGCTCCGCCGTCCGACGGTCCTGAAAAGCCGCCGTCGGGCGTCCCGTCACCGTCTCCGTCTCCGTCACCGTCACCGTCACCGTCACCGTCACCGTCACCGTCACCGTCACCGTCACCGTCACCGTCGCCGTCCCCGTCGCCCCCGGCATCGGGCACGCCGGTGCCGTCGGTGCCGAGCAGAAAAAACGAGCAACCAGACGTGCACAGCAGCGTGCCGGCCCACAGGCCGAACAGCGCGCGAACCAAGACCGAGGGGTACGCCATGGGGTCAGAATGCCACTGATCTGACCGCGGGTTCAATCGTGCGCGCGGGCGCCGCGGAGGGTGTCCACCGCCTCGGTGAGCCCGTCCACGGTCAGCGGGAACATGTCGAACACGCGCCGCACCATCGTCACCGACTCCGCGGCCCAGATGCGCTCGGGCTCCGGGTTGAGCCACACCGACTTCGGGCACTTGCGTTTGAGCTTCTGCAGCCACTGCAGCCCGGTGGTGCGGTTCTGCTGTCCATAATAAATCGCGCCCCCGACGTGGGTGAGCTCGTAGGGGCTCATCCAGGCGTCACCGACGAACACGAGGTTCCACTTTTCGTCGAGGCGCTTGAGCACGTCTTCGGTGGCTTCGCCCACACCGCGCGAGATGTCGGTGTAGAGGGTCTCGTAGGGGCAGTTGTGAAACGTGAACGCCTCGAACGCCTGGAAGTGACTGGCCCGGTGGGCGGCGGAGAAGAGCCGCTCGGACAAATCCGCGTGGGGGTCCATGGACCCGCCCACGTCGACGAGCAGCATGAGCTTGATGCGGTTTTTGCGCGGGGGGTTGAACACGAGTTCGATCTCGCCCCCCTGCCGGGCGCTCTCGTCCACGGTCTCGTCGATGTCGAGCTCGCTCGCCACCCCGCGTTTGGTGAGCTTGCGCAACCGGCGCAACGCCACGCTGATTTGGCGCGTGTCGAGGATGCGGTCGGTGCGCAGATTCTTGAACCGCCGGTCCTCGGCCACCTGAATGGCACTGCGTCCGCCCCCGCCGCCCCCCACGCGCACCCCGGTGGGGTGGGTGCCGCCGTGGCCGAAGGGGCTCGTGCCCCCGGTGCCGATCCAGCGGTTGCCCCCGTCGTGGCGTTCGTTCTGTTCGTCGAGCCGCTCTTCAAACATGCGCTTGAGCTCGTCGAGGTCGAGGGCCTCCAGCGCGGCCCGGTCTTCGTCGCTGAGCAGCGGGGGGAGCACGGGATTTTGCAGCCATTGCATCAGCTCGTCGTCGAGGGCGAAGAACCCTTCGACCCCTTTGAAGTACGAGGCAAAGGCCGCGTCGAACCGGTCAAAGTCCCCCTCGCGGTGCACGATCACCGCCCGGGACAGGGCATAAAACGCCCCGAGCTGGCTCCGGGCGTGGCCCTTGGCCAGGGCCTCGACGAGGGTGAGCCATTCGTTCACCCCGACGTTCAGGCCGCGTTCGCGCAGGGCGTACAAAAAGCCGAGGAACACCGCTGGCCATCCCCTAATAGCGCCCGAGCCGCCGGCGCGGCTGGGTCAAAGCTTCGATGTCGTTTTCGCGTTTGAGCAACAGCCCGAGGAACGGAATCGCCTCTTCGATGTCCTTCGCGGACAGGCCCCCGAGGCGCAGGGCCGCGATCCAATCGATGAGCTCACTGGTGCTCGGCCGTTTGCGAATCTCGGGAATCTCGCGCAGCTTGTAAAAGCGCAGCATCGCCTGCTGCAGGAGTCTGTCCTCGACGTCGGGCTGGTGCACCTTGACGATGCGGCCCATCAGCTCCTCGTCGGGGAACGCGATGTAATGAAACACGCAGCGCCGCAAAAACGCGTCGGGCAGTTCCTTTTCATTGTTGGAGGTGATGATCACCACCGGGCGTTCTTTGGCCGTCACCGTCTCCCCGGTCTCGGGGATGTGAAAGCTCATCCGGTCGAGCTCGTGCAACAAGTCGTTGGGGAACTCCATGTCCGCCTTGTCGATCTCGTCGATGAGCAACACCACCCGCTTGTCCGCGGAGAACGCGCGCCCGAGGGCACCGAGCTTGATGTAGTGGGCAATGTCTTTGACATCGCCTTCGCCAAAGCGCGCGTCGTTGAGCCGCTGAATCGTGTCGTAGTGGTAAAGCCCGTCCTGGGCCTTGGTCGTCGACTTGACGTGCCAGGTCAGGAGCTCTTGGCCGAGGGCCTCGGCCACCGCTTCGGCGAGCACGGTCTTGCCCGTGCCCGGCTCGCCTTTGATGAGCAGCGGCTTTTGCAAGGCCACCGCGACGTCGACCGCGGCGGTGAGCTCGGGCGAGGCCAAATATTGTTCGGTGCCGGTGAACGAAGCTTGGGTCATGATTGTCCTTGTACCAATTTGCGCGTCAGGCCTCCCGGCCTGGCTCAGAACCCGTCGAAGAACACCGTGGCCCCGGTGCGCACGCCCCAGGCGCCGAGGTTCGGCCACATCTCGGAGCTCACCGTGAGGTCGAGCCGCAAAAACGAGCCCACGTCGTACGCGCCCCCGCCGTGGGCGGCGATGTTGCCCATCAGGTCGAGGTCGAGCTCGCCTGAGCCGGCCCCGAAAAAGGACATGCCCGCCCCCACGTACACCGACGCGGCCATCGCCCCGCCGAACGCGAAGCGCTCGGTCAGCCCGTCATAGGTGAACAGCGCGTTGCCGGTCAGGGTCAGGCGCTCGGCCAGCGTCTTCTGCACGTTGGTCTGCGCGATCAGACCCGAGTGCCGCAGCTCGAGGGTGTCCAGGGGCAACCCGAAGCGCACCCCCACCGCGGCCGCCGGCCAAAAGCCGCCCTCCTCGAGGAGCTTGACCCGGCCCCCCACCGACAGGTGCGAGACCCGGGCGCGCACCTGGCCGCCCTCGTCGGTGTCCACGGTGTAGACCAAATCGCCGGTGGCCTCGGCCACATCGAACACCCCGAAACGCAGCCGCAGCTGGGGCGCGTCGACCTGCGCGGCTTGCAATAACAATGTCGCGTCCGGCGTCGACGAGAGCGCCAACGCAAAATGGAACAAGCCCGCCCCCGAGGGCAACACGTTCGCGCTGTCCGCGGGGCCGGGACTGTCCGAGTAGCCGCCGGCGGTGGCCGAGACCGGCGCGCTCTGGAGCATGCCCACAAACGAGCCGAACGTGTCGTCGTCGGCCGCGGGCTCGGCGGGCGCGGCGGGCCCGGGCGCCGCCGCCACCGGGGCCGGGGCGTGCACGGGCGCAGGTTGCGACGCGGGCCCTTCGTGGGGCGCAGGTTGCGACGCGGGCCCTTCGCGGGGCGCAGGTTGCGACGCGGGCCCTTCGCGGGGCGCGGGCTGCGAGGCCTGGGCCCACCCCGGGGCGGACGCGAGGGCGAACAAGGTGCACAGAGACAAAACCAAACAGCGCATGCCGCGCTTGTGGCCTCTGCAGGCGCGGCTGTCGAGCGGTGCGGCGGACCTTTTCGGGCCGCGCCATGGATTTTGCTTGGACCCCGCGGACCGGTTCGTTAACTCCCGCGCGGGGAGGGGTTCATGATCTACAGCGCGTTTTTGTTTTTGCACTCCATTGTGCGGTGGGTGGCCGTCATCGCCGCGGTCCACGCGATCTTCCGGGCGTGGCAAGGCCACAGCCAGCAAAAACCGGTCGAGCAGGTGCACCGCACGGGCAACATCGTGTTTGTGGCCAGCATGCACCTCAACTTCCTGGTCGGGCTCATTTTGTACGTGGCGCTCTCGCCGATCACCAAGGCCGCGTTTTCCGACATGGGCGCGGCGATGAAGGAGTCCGCGATCCGGTTCTTCGTCGTCGAGCATCCCTTCGGCATGATCATCGCGTTGGTGCTCGCCACAATCGGCAGCGCCCGGGCCAAACGCGCGGACACCGACCAGAAAACGCACAAGACCGCGCTCCTATTTTTCGGCTTGTCGTTTGTGGTCTTGATGTTGAGCATTCCCTGGCCCTTCTATCCCGCGGGCCGCGCGCTCTTCTCGTTGCCGTTCTAGGCCGCGACCCGGGGCCGCCGCCCCGCTGACTTGCGTTTTGGGCAGCGGCCGGGAAAGGATGCGCCGGGGAGGACAGCGATGGCTCTTGCGCGCGAAGACCGTGAAAAGCGGGCGCGGCAGTACCTTTGGGTGCTGTGCGGCTTGGTGTTCATCGCCGCGTGTACGGCCACGGGCACGTACGCCTACCCGACGACGCTCGCCGCGATCCAGCGCGAGATGGTCATCGTGCACGACGCGTCGGGCGACATCGCCATCGTCGTGTCGCTGCTGTACCTGATCAACCACCTCGCCCGCACCTGGCGGATGAAGAAGGCCAAGGTCTCGCGCTACACCGGGATCGCGGTCGTCGTGCTGTGGTGCGTCACCGCGCTCACCGGCTTGTACGGCCACTTCTGGGACCTCACCGACGGGTCGGTCCTTTGGCTGTTGCACTTCGTCACGTCGGTCGCGATCATCATCGGCGTCTGTTTTCACGGATTGTGGGCCTACCGCCCGCGCAAGCGAACCTAGGGGGACCCATGGAAGCCGTCGAACCTGCATCCATTCCGTTCTTTTCGATGTTCAGCGCCGGCTCCGAGGTGCTCGTCACCCTCAGCGTGCTGTACTGCATCATCAGCAACCTGCGGGGCAAGCCGCTCCCGGTGATCTTGATGGGTTGCACCATCGCGTTCGAGATCTGCGTCAACGTCGTCTACATGACCATTCGGGCGTCAGAGGCGGACAAGAGCGTCGAGCTTTCCACCGGGATGAAGATCTTCTTCGCCCTCCACGGCACCCTGTCCCTGGTCATGATCCTCGGGCTCGCGGTGCTCTACGTCTTGAGCGTCATCGACATCAAGGACGGCCGCGAGACCTGGTTTCGGCGGCACGCGACGTTTTCTTGGTTCATGCTGTTTGTGTGGATGCTGTCGGTGGGCTCGGGCGAGGTGATCTTCTTCATGCGCTACGGCGGCGTGCTGTTCGGGTAGCGCTCCACCAGAGCCGCCTGGGGAGGGGGCTTTTGGTGAAATTGACAATCATTATCGATTTGGGGAGAATTTCGTCATGACACGACGGCTTGTGTTTTGTTCGTCTGTGCTCGCGCTCGGCGTGTGCCTGGGCTGCCCGAGCGGAACCGACACCCCCGAGCCGGAGGGCGAGACCGACCACGGCCCCATCGACTTCACCGCGTTCGGCCAGGACCGGCACGCGGTGGGCGGCGACTGGTACGCCTACAACGAGGCCGCCGGCCACGTGCTCACGCCCTTCGAGCAGGCGTACATCATCCGCGACGACCGCGTGGACGACCCGTCGGCGTTCGCGGCGGTGTCCCTCAGCTCGTACTACGACCCCGACACCGCCGAGTCCGGGGTGTTCACGTTTTCGTACGCGGTCTGGGACGGGGCCGATTGGGGGGCGCCCACCGAGGTCGCGACCCCCAACATCAAGTCCGACGGCCCGTACTGCATCGACCTGTTCGCCGGGGCCGAGCGGGATTGCGGCACCGACGACAGCTGGCAAATGCAATTGCGCATCTACCGGTTCTTCGTGCAGACCGGCCCCCTGGTCGTCGCCCGTCCCGGCCTCTTTTTGAACCAGGTGGACGACGGGACCGGCGACCCCGTGGTGTACGCCGCGACCTACGAGACCACGTTGGGGCTGTCCGATCTGCCCGACCCCACCGGCCTGGACGACTTGGCGACCTTGACCCCCGCCGACTTCGACGACCCGACCTTCGACTACGCGCGGTTCGCCGCCGACCTGCCCACCGCCGGCCGGGTGCTGGGCACACGCTTCGCGGGGCCGGGCTTCACCGCCCTCGATGACGTGTTCTTTGTGCAAGACGGGCTCGAGCGGTTCGTGACCATGCAGATCGCCCCCGCGTCCGATGGCGACCCCAGCGCGGGCATCGATGTGACCTACACCATCCGCACCCTCGACGCGGGGGAAAAGACCATCCCCACCGACGAGGTCGAGGCCGAGACCGTCACCGTGCCGATGCCCGACCCCGGCGAGGTTCAATACGTGTCGTTCGCCACCGCCGACCTCGAGGTCGAAGCCAGCGCCATGGCCGCGGCCCGCCCGCCCAATGTCCCCCCCACCGAGAACACCTGGTCGTTTGCCCTCGAATGGGACGGGCCCGATCCCTCGATTCGGCTCTCCTCCGCGGCCGCGCTCTACAACGCAACCTTCGAGGACAACGCCACCGGCCTCGACGCCCTGCCGCCCACCGACTGACATGCCCTGACCCCTGCGCCTGGATGTTCGTATGACCCGCTCTGTGACCCGCTATGCCCTGTTCTGTCCGTTGTTGGCCTCCGCCGTGCTCGCCGGCTGCCCCGACGACACCGGCGGGAGCGACGCCGGCACCGAGCCCGAGCCGAGCGCGACGTGCGATGAGCCCACCGATGTGGCTTGCGTGGACGAGCTCACCGACGCCCTGAGCTTGTCCACCGGCACGCTCAACTCCGGCACCATCACCAACACGTTTGGGTTCTCGGCGGTGAAGAGCGAGGTGGACGCGACCTCCGGCGGCATCACCGCCGATCCCCGCGAGTCCTACCTGTACGCGAAGTTCACCGACGATGGCCTCGAGGTCGTGGACCTCGACGACGCCGCGGCGTTGACCTCCATGGACTGGGACATCGCCTTTCACCGCTACATCGTTCGGCTCAACGGAGGCTCCAACGGGCCGAGCTGCGTGGCCGCGGCCAAGGTGAGCGGGGCGTTCTCCGACGTCGACGCCGCCCCCGCTTCGGGGGCCTTCGACCTCGACGAGCAGTTCAAGGACAGCTGCGCGTTCCGCGCCGACTCCGAGGCCGGCGACCCCGTCAACGAGCGGGACTACGGCAACGTGTTGCGCGAGTACTACGAGTACACCGGGTGCTTGGCCATGAGCGGGCAGGTGTTCGTGATCCGGCTGCAGGACGGGCGCACGCTGAAGTGGGTGATGACCCACTACTACGACGAAACGGCCCAATCAGACTGCAACGCGGGGAGCGGGGCCGCGGGCAGCGGGGCCGGCCACTTGGTGATGCAGTGGGCGTTCCTCGACGAGGTCGCGGGTGATGGCGACGGGGACGGGGACGGCGACGGGGACGGCGACGGGGACGGCGACGGCGACTGGGTCTACGACGGGCCGATCTTGGCCCACACCCAAAACGGCGATGGCTCGACGACCACCCGGGTGTACGCCTTTCCCACCGACCCGGTGTATTTCGCCTTCGGCAACCCCTTCCCGGTCGAGCCGGCCACCCCCGAAGACTCCACCGAATGGGACCTGAAGTTCACCAGCTTCGACATCCTCGGCAACGGGGGCGCGGGGGGCATGGGCAACGTGGCCATCGCGGTCGAGGACACCCTCACGTTTGATGACATCCAAGAGGTGGGCGAGGGCCGGACCTTCCTGCAGGCGGAGCCCGACGGCGACGGGGACAGCTTCCCCGACTCGGTGATGTCCGATCAATTCCCCTGGTACGACTACGATGCCGGCAGTCACATTCTGTACCCCAACGGCACGGTGTACATCGTGCGGGCGGCCAGCGGGCTCTATTACAAGGCCGAGGTCATCGACTTCTATCTGGACGACGACACCGAGAAGAACCACTTCCCCACCGTGCGCTGGCAGGAGATCGCGGGACCGGACACCGGGGGGACCGACGCCGGGCCCCCCGCGGATGGCGGAAATGGCAATGATGACGCGGGGTTGGGCGGGTCCGATGGCGGGGTGGGTGACGCTGGGACCTGACCGCTTTACAGTTTTCTCACCAGCTTTCTGTGGGGGCTCGCGCGGCGGGCCTTCGAGTTTGACGACGCTGACACCGAATCGAGGTTCATGATGCAACGAATGGTCTGCTTGTTTGCGAGCGCGGTCCTGTGCGCCGCTCCGCTGTCTTTGGTCACCGCCTGCCCCAGCGACACCGGCGACGGCGACGGCGACGGCGATGGGGACGGAGATGGCGACGGCGACGGCGACGGCGACGGCGACGGCGATGGGGACGGCGACGGTGACGGGGACGGCGACGGCGACGGCGACGGCGATCCCAATGCCTGTCAGCTCGACACCGACTGCCCCGACGAGGGCCGGCCCACGTTCCGGGGCGAGCTCACCGGGGCCTACGACCAGAAGAACGACCGCATGATCATCTTCGGCGGCACCGACCTGTTGCCCCAACAGTGCAACACACCGGCGCCCGGCGCCGACGACTACATCGCCGAGACCTGGGCGTACTATGACAAGTGCGGCACCTGGAAACCCATCGGCGGCGTGTTCGACCAACCCGACCCTCGCAGCCGGCACATGATGGCCTACGACCCCGCCAACGAGCAGGTGCTCCTGTTCGGCGGTCGTTTCCGCGCGGTGGCCGGCAACCCCTACACCAACTACAGCGACGTGTGGACCCTCGACGTGAACACCGACACCTGGTCCCAGCTCGCCACCACCGGCAACGGCCCCACCGGCCGGGTCAACGGCACCATGGTGGTCAACGCCACCGGCACCAAGCTCTACGTGTTCGGGGGTAACACCTCGACCAACGGCCTGGCGTTCGTGTCCAACAACGACCTCTGGGAACTCGACCTCACCACCAACACCTGGACCGAGCTCACCCCCGCGGCCCCGCTGCCCGAGCCCCGCCTGTGGACCGCGTCGCTGTACGACCCGGTGCGCGACCGGGTGGTGGTGTACGGCGGTGACGACGAGGACGCGTTCTTCGTGGCCAGCCCCTTCGGCAACGTCTGGTCCTACGACGTGGCCGCCAACGAGTGGACCGAGCTGCACGACGGCACCGGGGTGCAGATGCCCAACTCTCGGTTCTGGGCGGAGATGGTCTACGACATCGAGAACGACCGTTACCTGATGTTCGGCGGCCACGACGCCACCAACCTCGGCAACTCCAATGACATGTGGGCGTTCGACCCCATGACCAACGGCTGGGCCCCGCTGCAAATCGGCGATACCTACAACCGCCCCGCCAACGGGCCCTGCGACTTCCCGCCCGACTTCACGGTGGTGGACGAGACCGCGCCGGAGCGTCGCCAAGGTCACGTGTTGGTCTACTCCACCAACGACGCCTGCCCCGGGGTGCTCACCTCCATGGGCAAGACCGACTGCGGCAACGCCGACGACGTGTGGAAATGGCGCGCCCTCGACGACACCTGGCAAGAGGTGCTCCCGGCCCGGGCCGGCGAGATGTGTCTGCGCACCGACACGCAGTTCGATTGTTTCGAAATGTGTGAATAGCCACGCGCTTTGGTAGCAAGAAAAATGCGCCCCTCCGGGGGCGCGTTTTTTTTGCTTGGGGGGGGGCGGCCCTCACCCCCCGGCGCGGTCATTGTCGCCGCCGGGCAGGGCCCCCCGCAGGGTCTTGGCCTGGGCCGGGGAAAAGCCCGGGGCGCAGCCTTCGGCCCGGCCGTGGCCGGGCGGGGCGCGGGCGGGGTTCATGACCAGGTCCGGGCCGGGCACGTGCTCCAATGTATAGGCATGGCCAAACTCGTGGGTGGCGATGTCGTCCCCCCCGGGGAACACCCGGACAAACGAGACCGGGGCCTGGCCCTCGCCCCCGATGCGCGCGAGCAGGTCACACCGCTCGTCGCCGTCCAGGGCGCGGTCGCAGCCCACCGCCGAGAGGGTGAGCCCATCGATGTCGGGCAGCGACCGGGCGAGCTTGGCGTCGCCGGCCACGACCTTGTGCAACAGCACCAGCACCCAGTCGGCCTCGTCCCGGTCTACGAAGTGGCGCCGGGCCCCGTCGAGGGCGCGCAGGGCTTCGTCGTCGGGGGCGTTTTGCACCGCGGGCTGTTCGGGCACGCGCCAGGCCGGGCCGGAAAAGCGCAGGGCCACGCCCACCCGGGCGAGGTCCGACGCGAGCCGGCGCAGCACCGTCTCGGCCATCGACCGGTCCACGGTCTGGCCCACCCGGAGCACGGTGCGCACCACCACCGGCGCGGCGTCGGCCAGGGGGGGCAGGCAGGGGGGGGGCGTGGTGAGCCGGGCCGCGGCGAGCCCTTGCAGCGCTTGGGGCGAAAACAGCGGCGTACGCTTTTCGGCCTCGTCGCGGCACGCGGCCCAGGGCAGGGCCGCGCCCAGGGTCAGGGCGAGGAGGCCCGCAGACCGCGCCCGGGCCCGCATCATGGGGCGGCGGTGACCAGGACCTCGGTCTCGGCCGAGGCGAGCTCGTGCACCACCAGCTCGTCGAGGTACTCGTCGAGGGCGAGGGCGCGCAGCAGGTAGGGCGGGTGGCTGCGGAACAGCACCCGGACCGAAATCGTGACAAGCCCGGGGGCGGCCTCGGCGGTGGGGATGAACAACGTGCTGGTGCGTTCGTACAGCGGCGAGAGGCTCGTGCTCTGGTGTTCGGTCGCGTCCCAGGGGAACAGCACCGGGGTGCCGAGCAGGTCGATGAGCCGCGAGGAGTAGCTCACGAGGTCGTTGTCCCCGTACTTGTCGAGCTCGCTCCAGAAGTCGCGCAGGTCACCGTTGGCGTCGAGGGTGCCGGTCTCGAACAGCACCTGGCCGGTGTCGTCGGTGGCGATGACCTCCAGCCACATTTGGCGGATGAAGGTGGTGCCGGTGGGGAGGTTGTGGGCGTCGATTTCGTTCTTGACGGTGGCGAACAGGTCGATGACCGTGCCTTGGCTGACGGTGTCTGCGGTCTGGAGCGAGAGGCTGCAGACGTCGGTGAGCAGCGCTTCGACCCGGGCCCGGTGCGCGGCCTTGTCGTCGGGGGTGGCGAAAAAGTTGTCGCCCAGGGGGGTGTCGACCCCGATGAAGCTGTGGTCGCGCAGGCCAGTGCGCGCGGGTTGGTCCTTGGCCGCGGGCCCGTCGTAGGTGGGCATGTGACAATCCAAGCACCGCCCTCCGTCGAGGCCACGGGGGGATTCTTTGAACTCCGCGTAGGGCCGCTCCAAGGTCAGGCCCGAGACCTCGATCACGTCGTGGCAGCTGCCGCAGAAGGGGGCGGTGCCGAGCAGGTCGGTCTCGACGCTGGCGTGGAACTCGCTCGGGTAGGGGTCGGCGAGGGGGCCGCGCATGGGGCTGTATTGTTCGAGCTGGTGCCCGGCGTTGTAGGGCCGCACCACCTCGGTGACCTTGTGGCAGGCCTCGCAGGTGACCCCGTCGAGGGCCACCGGCCCGAGGTTGTCGAACGAGAAGTTGTCCACCACCTCGCCCCCCCGGGTGCCGATGGTGGAGTGACATTGGGTGCAGAACTGGTCCTGGGCCCCCGCGAACGCCACTTGCCGCTCGTGGACCAGGGCGCGGAACACCGGGTCCACCATCGCGTAGGCGTGGGTCGAGTGCCGCCACTGCGCGTGCTGCTCGACGTGGCAGTTGCCGCAGGTCTCGGCGGGGGTGAAGTTGGACAACAGGACGGTGGGCTCTTCGGGGGTGGAGAGCGGGTCGTGAAAATCGTCCGGGGCCGGCTCGGGCTCGGCGCTGGGTTCGGGCTCGGCCACCGGCTCGGGCTCGGCGGGGCCGGTGCCGGTGGGGCAGCCCGCGAACCAGGTCGCGGACAGCCCCGCCCACAATGCCCCTGCACGGGCCCAGGTCAGCCGGCGCGGCGCGCGCACGTCAGAGTGTGGACAGGAACATGAGCAGGTCGTCCTGCTCGCCCGCGCTCAGGTTGTCGTAGGCGTCGCGGCTGGCCGCGGCTTCCCCGGCGTGCATCTCGATGGCCTCGGCGATGGTGTCCGCGGCGCCGTTGTGCATGTAGGGCGCGGTCTGGGACAGGCCCCACAACGGTGCCGTCCGGAACTCGCGCATGCCCGCGGCGCTGTCCTCGATGCCGTACATCGTGTCGGGCAGCGTCTCGTGCAGCAACAGGTCGCTGTACAGCGGCACCGGGCCGGTGGCCCCGTCGAGCGACGGGATGTGGCAGGCCGCGCACTGCACGGTCTCGAACAACGCTTCGCCCCGGGCGGCGGCGTCGGCGTCCTCGGGGGTCTGGCGCGGCGGGGGCCCGAGCAGCTCGAGGTAGCTCAACAGGGTGTTGGCCTCGTCGAGGGTCATCTCGGGGTCGGGGATCTCATCGTTGTCGTTGATCGCCCCGAAGGTCAGCCCCTCTTGCGCGGGCAGGGTCATGCCCAGCTCGGCCATCACCGCGTCCCGCACGAACTCGGCGATGCTCGGGACTTGGGCTTTCCACCCGAACCGACCGAGCCGGCCCCCGTCGAGGATCGCGGCCCGTCCCGAGATGCCGTCGGGGGTCACGAGGTCTTCGGGGTCCGCGTTGGCGATGATCACGTCGTCGGCGATGGCGTCGATGAGACCGAGGCCGAACAGGTGCGGGGTGTTGCGGTGTTCGAACACTTTGGCGTCGGCCACCGGTTGGTTGGCGCTGCCGTGCACCCGCGTGACCTTGTGCAGGATGGTCCCCACCTGCGGGGGCACGAACTCGTCGTTGCCGTTGATGATGCCGTGTCGCATCACGTTCACCCCGCGCGGGCCCGAGCCCCCGATGGTGGGCTCGAAGTGACAGGCGCGGCAGCTGTCGCCGTTGAAACGCGGCGCGCCCACCCCCTCGGCGAAGGTGAACTCGCGGTCGAACATGCGCGCGCCCTCGAGGAACGCGGCCTGCTCTTCGTCGTCGAGGTCGCGCATCGGGCCGCCGTACTCCCCCGCGGCCGGCGGGGTGTAATCGCTGTGCAGCAGGCCGGGGCTGAACTGGTCAGCGCCGCCGAGGGACATCAAAAAGGTGTACAGCTGCTGCTTCTTGTCCTCGGACAACGCCGCGTACCGGTCGCGCGCGGCTTTGCCTTCGCCGTCGTGCATCAGGATCGCTTCCTCGACGGTGGAGGCGCGCCCGTCGTGCAGGTACGGCCCCACCGCGGCCAGGCCCCACAGCGGCTGGGTGCGGAACTCGCTGGCGGTGGCTTCGCCCTGGTCGAGCCCGTCGGCCAGGCTCTCGCCCATGTCGTGCAGCAACAGGTCCGAGTACACCGGCAGCGGGCCACGCGGCCCGGTCAGGCGCGGCACGTGGCACGCGTTGCACCCGATGGCGTCGAACGTCTGTTGGCCGGGCCGGGTCTCGTCGTTGACCAGCTGCACCGGCGGGGCCGCGAGCAACATCGCAAAGCTCACGAGGTCGAACAGATCGTTGGGCACCAATTCGGGGTCAGGCACGCCGTCGTCGTCGGTGAGCGGCGCGGCCGGGGCCGCGGCTTGGGCGAACTTTTGCAGCGTGGCCGCGAGGGCGCGCTGCCCCGTGCGCAGGGGCTGGCCCTCGCCGTCGTCGACGTCGCCGCCCCCGGAGCTGTCCACGGGCAGGGCCGCGCGTTGCGCTTCGGTGAGCGGGTCGGTGGTCACCCCCATGTGGTTGAACACCGGGCCGCGGATGAACCCTTCGATGGACACGGTCTGCGACTTGCGGCCAAACCGCCCCACGAACCCTTGGTCGTAGTTGGGCCGGCCGGAGATGCCATCGCCGTCCGCGTCGTCGGGGTCGGCGTTGGCGAGGATGGCTTCGTTGGACAGCTCGGCGAGCAGGCCGACCCCGAAAAAGGGAATGGGGTTGCGCTGGGCCACGGTGTTGATGTTCTCGGCCACCGCGGGGCGGGCGGGGACTTCGCCGCTGCTGTCATACGCGTACATGCGGACCACGCCCCCGGCGCGCCCCGCCGACTCGGTGGGGAAAAACGCGCCGGACTCCGCGCGGAAGCCGCCGAGGAAGAAGTTGCGGTACAGGCCGGCCGACCCGCCGAGCACCGGCTTTTCATGGCAGCTGGCGCAGAAGGTCACGTTGAACGCGGGGCCGAGGCCCTCGGCGAGGCTGAAGCGGTGCAGCGCCACCTCTTGGCCGTGCTCAAAAATCTCGCGTTGCTCGTCGGTGGCGTAGGGCACGATCTCGCCCAGCGGGGCCATCACGTTCTCGGCGATGGGGCCGTGGTCGAGCACCGGTTCTTGCACCGGGCAGGCGTCCTCGCACGCCATGACCATCACCAGGGCTCCCGCCCCCAACATGCGCATGGATTTGGTGTTCATCGTTCCTCCCGCACCAGGGCCACGCCCCGGTGATTGGCGGGGTAAAAGCTACCCCCCACCGCGTACACGCGGCCTTCTCCGTCTCCCCACATCGCGTGGATGTCGAACATGGTTCCCCCGTCTTCGTAGGAAATCTCCTCGGCCGCGACATCAAATGTGCCCACGATCCCGAACGTTCCCCCGATGTGGGCATAGCCGTCCTGGTCCATGTACGAGGCGTTGAGCCCGCTGACCCCGGACGGGGCGATGGTGGTCCAGGTGCTGCCGTCGTAGTGCGCGATGCGCGCGTTGCCGCGGCCGCCCACGGCGACAATGTTGGATTCGCTTGTGCCCCACAGGGACACAAAGTCGTCGTCGGCTTCGCCCCCGGCATCGAGCCAAATCCAGTCGTCGCCCTGCTTTTCGAGGATGACGCCATATTGGCCGACCGCGAACACCTTGTCGCCGATGCCCCAGACCTTGAACAGCGCGTGGGCGCCAGGCGGATTCTGCTCGGCCGGGATCACAACCGGGGTGATGGTCGAGCCGTCCCAATGCAACAGCACCGGGTCGCCGGCGTCGACGTCACCGCCCACGATCCACACGTCGTCGGTCGCCGCCCCCCACACCCCCCACAGGTCGAGGTCGGTGCCGCTGTCGATCTCTTCCCACCCGTTCGCGGTCTTGTGCACGATGCCGCCGCCCACGCCCACCGCGTACACGTCGTCCGGCCCGAAGCCGTAGGCCCAGACCAGCAGCCCCACGTCGGGGATGCCGCTGAGCTTTTCCCAGTCGCTCCCGTCGTAGTGGTGCACCGTGCCCTGGCTGTCGTCGCCCCCCACGATGAAGACGTCGTCGGGGCCGGTGCCCCACACCCCGGACAACGAGAGGTTCTCGTTGAGGTCGAGGGTCTCGCTCCACACCGCGTCGCCGTCGCCGTCACCGTCGCCATCGCCGTCTCCGTCGCCCCCGGGCTGCCCCGGGCAGGCACAGAGCGCGAGCGCCGACGACAACACCGCACAGGGGAACACAAAGCGGGAGGCTCTCGATCCGATCACAGCACGCTCCTGGGCCTTCATTGGTCCCACCACGACGGCTGCACAAAGTCGCCGACTTCGATCTCGAGCTCGGTGGTGGTCGAGACCCCGACCCCGCCCGCGGGGGTGATGGTCTCTCGCACGTCGACCATCTCGCCGTCGAGGTCGTCGAGGCTGAGCCCGATCTTGTAGAGGATGGACATCTCCGGCACGTGCAGCGAGCCATCGTCGAGGCAGTCGCGCGGGAACATGCCATAGGATTGGTCGGTCACCAGCACGCGGCAGGTGTCTTCAAAACAGCCGAGGCCGGTGTTGCACCCACCGTCGATGCAATCGCCGCCCACGGCGCCGGGGGCGCCCGTCCCGGTGGGGCGCAGGAAGATCTCGGTCAACAGCGAGGCGAAATCGGTCTCCTCCGAGAAGCCGAGGATGCGCACGTTGATGCGGGTGCCGATGCCCCCCTGGGGGCGAATCCAGCTGCGCAGCTTCTCGCCGGGGGCGAACGCTTCGAAGTCGAGGCCGGACTTGCCCACCTCGATGCCTTCGCCCGCGGCCGCGCCGTCACAGGAGACCGGCCCGGCGTCTTCTCCGTCTCCGTCCCCGTCGCCGTCGCCCAAGGTGCCGCTGTCGCCGTTGCCGGCGTCCCCGCTGCAGGCCAGCACCGCCCCAACAAAGGGCAGGCACGCCGCCAACAACGTCGCCGAGGCCCAACTCCGCATGACATCCTCCACACCATTTCTGTGTGGAAGTGTACCCAACTTGTTTTTGCCGTGCCTGGACAACGGGAGCATTTTTCAGGGGTTGGCGCCCCTGTTCCCGGGTCCGCGCTCAGCGTGCGGACTTGCGCAGCCAGCGCACCTGGCCGTCCAGATCCACAAACGCCACCCCGGCCAACAAGCGCACCCCGGCGCCCACCGCGCCGATGTGCACCACGCCGTAGTCGCCGAGCGGCTGGAGCTTTTTGCCCAGGGCCCGCGCGGTCCCGTCGCCGCCCACGCAGAACAGCGCTTCACCGACGGGCACCACCAAGCGCTCGCACCCGGTGCGCACCGCGCTGTCGCCAACAAACGCGTGCTGGCGGATCGACAACCGGCGCCGCACGACCTCGCCCCCGCGGCCCTCGGTCAGGGCCAGGAGCTTGTCGCCTTGCACCTGCCAGCCGAGCAACCGGCCTTCGACCGCGGGCGCTTGGTACCACTCGCCCCGCGCGGGGTCGAACACGTGGCTGACCGCCAACGGGCCCCAGCCGTGATCGCCCCCGCCGACGACGAGCAGGCCTTGGTGCATCACCGCGCGGCCCGCGGTGCGCGGGCTCGGCAACGCCGGCCAGGCGGTCACCGCCCCGTCGACAAGCGACACGCTCTCGACGGTGTCGAGCGCCCCCGTCCCGGCTTCGCCGCCCAGCACAAAGAGCTGGTCGTCAAAAACCACCACCGCGGGGTGCGCCCGCGGGGTGAGCTCGTCGGTGAGCACGCGGGTCTGGCCGGTGAGCGCGTCGAACACGTGCACGGTGCCGGCGTGGCCGTCGGGGCCTTCGCCCCCGACGATCAACAGGCGCGCGCCGTCCCGCGCGAGCGCGGCCCCGCGGTGCGGCCCCGCGCTGATCACGTCATCGTGCAGGCGGCCCGGACCACGGCTCTCGGTCGACCACGCGGGCTGGGCGAGGGCGAGCGCGACCACAAAAATGGCGAACGAAAGAAACCCCTGCGCTGTCTCGGATTCCGAGACAAAACGCCAGTTGTTCCCAAACATGACTAAACCTCGGCGGCCCCGAAATTGATCGCCTTTCCGTCGGCGTGGGCGCGCGTTGATCTCTGTGTAGCACAATGTAGGACACGTGATCAACCCTCAGATTTCGTTGCCCAATTCGGGGCTTTGCCATTGACGCGGCACCTGCGTTGCCCGATGCAACGGGCCGATTTTGCGATTCCTTTCTTGAGGGCCCACCGGCCCGGGAGGCGGCGACATGGACAAGACCGCGGCCAGCGACAACGAAAAAACTTCCGACGCCTCCACCAGCAGCCAGCGCAAGCGGTCCAGCAAAGACCGCAAAAAGAGCAAGAAGGACAAAAAGGCCAAACGCGCACCGGCCAAGAAGCGGCCCACCCTCGCCGACGAGGCGGACAAATACGACCTCTACCAGCAGTCGGTGCAGTGTCCCGAGGCCGAGGTCAAGCTGCTGCGCAAGCTCTACAAGAAGACCCGGGGCAAGAAGGCCCGCGTGTTGCGCGAAGACTTCGGCGGCACCTACGCGGTGAGCTGCGAGTGGGTCAAGGGCGACAAGGACCGCGAAGCCTGGGCCATCGACCTCGACCCCGAGCCCATCGCCTGGGGCACGGCCAACAACCTCACCGAGCTCAAAGACCACCAAAAACAGCGCGTCCACGTCGTCGAGGGCAACGTGCTCGACACCGCCACCCCCAAGGCGGACATCGTGGCCGCGATGAACTTCTCCTATTTCATTTTTAAGACCCGCGACGAGCTGCGCGACTACTTCAAAGCCACCCTCGACAACCTCGCCGACGACGGCATCTTGGCCTGCGACATGTTCGGCGGGCACGAGGTGTACGAGGACGACCGCGAGGAAGAGACCCCGCACAACGGGTTCACGTACATCTGGGATCAACACAAGTTCAACCCCGTGACCCACGACTATCTCTTCCACATTCACTTCGCGTTCCCCGACGGGAGCCAGTTGAAAAAGGCGTTCTCGTACCCGTGGCGGATGTGGAGCATCCCCGAGGTGCGCGAGTTGATGCTCGAGGCGGGCTACAGCCGCACCGACGTCTACTGGGAGCAGTCGGACGAGGACGGCGACGGCAACGGGAAGTACAAAAAACAAGAAGACGGCGACGCCGACCCCGCGTGGCTCGCGTACATCGTCGGGGTGAAGTGACCGCGCCCCGGTCGGGGCCTCAGCCGCCGCCGCCGTGATCCATCGCGCGCAGCGCGTCGTCGGCGGTGCGCACGGTCTCGAGCAGGGTCTTGGTCTGGGGCACGTCGAGGTGGGCGAACGCGGTGTCGAGCATCGTGGTCACCACCTTCAAAAAGTCCGGCAGCCGTTGATGCACTTTTTCGGTCGGGGCCAGCAGGAGGGCGCGGCCGTCCTGGGGGTGCGGGGTGCGGCTGATCCACCCGTTTTTGTGCAGAGCGAGCACGAACCGGTGCACTGTCACCGCCGACAGCGACAACCGATCCGCGACCTCCCGGGCGGTGAGGGGGCGGCCGGCTTCGATCAACAGCAGCAACACGTTGGCCTGGGCCGGGGTGACGTCGTCGAGGCCCTGCTCGGCGAACAGCCGGCCCATGGTGTCCTCGATGCCCCGCAGCAGCCGGCCGAGCGACATGTACACGGCGGTCTGGGTGCGGCGGACGTCGATGTCAACGGTCATGACCACGCGCTAGCAGCCTGGCGGGCAGAACAAAACGACGCCCGCGCGGGGCCGGCGTCGACCACGGGGATTGCGCGGCCGGCCTTTTGGTGGGCTCCGCCCGGGCCCGGGCCCACCGGGGCGTGCCCGGCACCGACCCCGACTCAGGGGAGGTGTTCGGTGACCTCGTCGAGCGGCCGCCGCTTGCTCGTGGGCACCTCATCGGGAAACCCGATCTTGATGAACCCCACGATCTCCAATGCCTTTGCGTCGATGCCCAGGATCTCATAGGTCTTCGCGTGGCGGGTCACGCCCCCCGTCGACCACTGGGCGCCGACCCCGTCCGCCCACAACGACAACACGAGGTTGTGAATCGCGCAGCTCACCGCTGCGTAATCTTCTTTTTCCATGAACGCGTCATCGGGGTTTTTGACCTGGGCCACCACCACCAACCCCGGCAGGTCGGTGATTTTGCGCCGCTGTTTGTCGATGATCGCGGGCAGGTCGGCGGGATCGGCGTCGCGGGCCTTTTGGCGGGCCACGATCTCGGCCGCCTCCCCCAAGGCGGTCCGGGTCTTGGCCCCGGCCACATAAAACCGCCAGGGCTCGGTCAGCCGGTGGTTGGGCGCCCAGCGAGCGGCCTCCAGCGCGCGCTGGAGCACGTCGTCGGGCACCGCCTGGTCGCGGTAGCGGAACACCGTCCGGCGGGACAACAGAGCCTCGTGAACATCCATGGGCACCACCTTTTTTCCCCCGTTCGAGTCGCTATAACGCATGCGACCCGCAAGGAGCGAGCGCATGGCCCCCCTGGACGACAACACCCGCACCCAAATCGACACCCTCGTGCATGGCCACCCGGTGGTGCTCTTCATGAAGGGGACCCGGGCCGCGCCCCAGTGCGGTTTTTCCGCCCAGGTGGTGGGCATCCTCGACGAGCTGCTCGACAGCTACGTCACCGTCAACGTGCTCGCCGACGACGCGCTCCGGGAGAACATCAAGACCTACGCCGACTGGCCCACCATCCCCCAGCTCTACGTCGGGGGGGCGTTTGTGGGCGGGTCCGACATCGTGGCCCAGATGCACCAGTCCGGCGAGCTGTCCTCGACGCTGCAAGCGGCGGGGGTCGAGGTGCTCGCGCCCCCCGAGACGCCCACGGTGACGTTCACGGTGCGGGCCCAGGACGCGGTGATGGCCTCCCGGGCCAGCGACGAGCCCGAGACCCTGCGCATGACCATCAGCCGCGACCTCGACCACGGGCTGGCGTTCGAGCCGCCCGCGGAAGGGGACTTCGTGCTCGACATCGGGCCGTTCCAGTTGTTGATCGATCGGCAGTCGGCGCGCCGGGCCCAAGGCGTCACCGTCGACTTCGTGACCACCGACGAGCGCCAAGGCTTTAAGATCGACAACCCCGCCGAAAAACCTCCCGCACAAAGCGAGCCCATCGTGTCCACCGACGAGATCCCCGCGCCCTCCATCGACGTCACCGCCGAAGCCCGCGCGCAGTTCGTGCAAGCGCTGGCCGAGGAGGACGGCGACGGGCCGTTCGGCATCCGGGTCAAAGCCCGCCGCATGGGGGCCACCCGCGCGGAGTACGAACTCGACGTGGTCGATGCGCAGGACAAGCCCGCGGGGGCGTTTGTCCTCGACAAAGACGGATTTTCGCTGTGGGTGGATCGGTTCTCGGCCTTGGTCATCGACGGGGCCACCATCGATTTTGTGAACACCGAGTTCGGGGCCGGCTTCAAGTTCGTCAACGACAAGCTCAAAGCCGGCTGGACCGACCCGCGGGCCGAGCAGTTCGAGAAGTTGCTCGACGAAGAGATCAACCCCGGCATCGCCGCGCACGGGGGCACGGTGCAGCTGCTCGACCTGCGCGGCGACACCGCGTACGTGTTGATGGGCGGCGGGTGCCAAGGCTGCGGCATGGCCGGCGTGACCCTGGAGCAAGGCATCAAAGAGCGCGTGGCCCAGGTGTTGCCGAGCATCACCCGCTTGGTCGACACCACCGACCACGCGGCCGGGACCAACCCGTACTACGGGTCGGTTTGACGCAAACCCTTGATATTAAACGTAAATCTGGCGTGACCGGGCCGGGCAGAACGCCCGATGGCCGAACCCGCCCGCGCCGGGGAAAATGACCCCATGACCCGTTGGTGGTTGTTCTTGGGCCTGTTGTGGAGCCTCGGGGGATGCACCCTGGTGGTCGGTTTCAACAATGCCAATGGGTCCGGCGACGGTGACGGCGACGGCGACGGCGACGGTGACGGCGACGGCGATGGCGACGGCGATGGTGACGGCGACGGCGACGGCGATGGTGACGGTGACGGCGACGGCGATGGGGACGGCGATGGCGATGGCGACGGCGACGGCGATGGGGATGGGGACGGCGATGGGGATGGGGACGGCGATGGGGATGGGGATGGGGACGGCGATGGCGACGGGGACGGCGACGTCGCCGCGGTGTGCGCGCGGTTCAACGCCGACACCGCGGACTTGAGCGAAGGCACCTGGGGGGGGGACGTCGACACCTGCGCGGGGGCGGACATGGACGCGGCCTGGCGCGATCGGGCGCTCGCCCAGGTCAACCTGTACCGCTGGCTCGCCGGCCTGCCCGCGCTCGCCACCGACGAGGTGCGCAACCAACAGGCCCAAGCCTGCGCGCTGTTGCAAGACGCGGTGGGGCAAGCGGGGGGCGGGCTGACCCACGCGCCCACGCCCGACGCCCCCTGCTACTCCGACGACGCTTTGGCCGGGGCGGCCAACTCCAACGTCGCCAGCACCCCCGCGGTGGACGCGGTGCGCCTGTACATGCTCGATCCGGGGGTGGGCAACAGCACCAGCCTCGGCCACCGCCGCTGGATTTTGTCCAACGGCATTGGGCCCACGGGTTTTGGCTCCACCGACGACTACTCCTGCATGTGGACCCTCAACGGCACCGCCAACGCCGGGGTGGCGTGGACCGCGTGGCCGACCCCCGGGGTGTTCCCCCGCGCCGCCGGCGCCGCCTACGGGAGCACCATGGACGAGACCGGGTGGTCGGTGCACAGCGACACCGTGGACTTGGCGGGGCGCAGCGTCACCGTGACCGAGGGCGGCCAGAGCCTGGCGGTGGCGGTGCGCGACCTCGACCCCGGGTTCGGCAGCGCGAACGCCCTGGCGTTCAACCCCGTGGGCTGGGCCGCCGAGGTGGGCAAGACCTACCATGTCGAGGTCGAGGGCACGGTGATCGCGTACGACGTGCGCGTGGTCGACTGCAGCGACCTCTGAGCCGTGCACGCGCGAGCGCATCGAGATGCGGCCGCGGCGCTTTCAGCACCCTTTCAGCCAAACGACACCAGAGCACATGTACGTTGTTTTCAACACGACGGCAGAGAGATCATTTTCTTGTCGGTGTGTGTCTCCCTCTGCGGCGCTGTCCGTCTTTTAGGGCGTTCGACGGGCAGCGTCGCATTTTTGAGGGACCCCCCATCTCGCTGCATCTTCACGCTCAGCGTCGCTGGGCGAGTCGTTCGTTGTGTTGGGCCTTCTGCACCACGGCCACAAACTCTTTCCGCTCCGCGGCAAACCGCGTCCCGGTGGCGGCCTGGGCCAGGTCGGCGGCCCGGCGGAGGGCGCCGGCGGGGGTGTAGGGCGAGCCGCGCAGGTATTCGGCCGCCAACGCCACCGCGCCGGCGAAGCGGGTGTCCTCGTCGAGGTCCGCGAACCGCGCCTTCACGTCGCCGCGGACGAAGGGGTGTTCGCGCTCGGTGGCGCGTTGGCCGCGCGGCTTTTTGTGCCGCACCCGCACGGTGGCGACGGTGGCGTCGGCGGACGCACCCGGCTTCAGCGTCATCTCGTACAGCGCGGTCACGGTGTGTCCGGCGCCGATCTCACCCGCGTCCTTCTTGTCGTTGCGGAAGTCGGCGTCGGCGAGGTCGCGGTTTTCGTAGCCGATGAGCCGGTAGTCGGCGACCACCGCGGGGTCGAAGTCCACCTGGATCTTGACGTCTTGGGCGATGACCTCGAGGTTTTGCACCAAGTCGGTGCCGAACACCCGGCGGGCGGTGCTCTCGCTGTCAATGTAACTGTAGTTGCCATTGCCCGCGTCCGCGAGCTGCTCCATCAGGTGGTCGTTGTAGTTGCCGTGGCCAAACCCCACCGTGGACAAGGTCACGCCCTCGGACACATAGCCTTTGACCGCCTCGAGAATCTGTTGGTGGCTGGTGCGCCCGATGTTGGCGTCTCCGTCGGAGAGCACCACCACCCGGCTGTGCACTTTATCCGAGAGGTGTTTGCCCGCGTTGCGGAAGGCGAGGGTCATGCCCGAGTCCATGTTGGTGCCGCCGCTGCTTTTCATGTTGTCGATGGCGGCGAAGATGGTGCGCTTGTCCGCGGCCGAGGTGGAGGGCAGGACCTCGCCGGTGGCGCCGGCGTAGGTCACGATGGCGATGCGGTCGTCGTCGCGGAGGTTCTTGACCAGCTCCTTCATCGCGCGTTTGGCCAGAGGGAGCTTGTTGGCGTCCGACATCGAGCCGGACACGTCGACGAGGAACGTGAGATGCACCGCCTTGCGCTCGTCCCGGTCCAGCCGCCGGCCCTGGACGCCCACGCGGAAGAGGTGCTTTTTCCCGTCGAGGGGCGAGGGGGCGGCGGCGGTGTGTACGGTGAAGGGGGCGCGGTCGTCATCGGCATAGGAATAGTGAAAAGCGTTGACCCACTCTTCGACCCGGACCGCGGCGGGGGACGGGAGCTGGCCGCGCTCGAGAATGCTCTTGCTGTAGTGATAGCTGCCGGTGTCGACATCGATGGCAAACGTGGAGAGCCGATCGTCGGCGGTCTTGACCACCGGGTTGACGCCCGCGCTCTGGAACGTGCCGCCGGTGACACCGGGCGCGGGGGTGCGCTCTCGCTTGGCGCTCGCGGTGTTGAACACCGCGGCCACACCGTCGCCGTCTTCGCCGCGCAACGCGAGGATGCCGCTGTGGGCGGCGGGATCTTGGGCGGGCGGGCCGCGGCGGCCCCCTGCGGCCTTCTTGGGCCGGGCGGCCGAGCGGCTGCCGCTCTTGTCTTTCTCCAGGGCCCCCGCGCGTCCGCGGGGGGTTTTGTCGGGGCTGTCCACCGCCTCGGGGGGGGGCGGCTCTTGCATCAGCTCTTGCCCCGGGGCGGCCTCGTCGGCGCTGGCCACGGCGGTGGCGGCGTCGTTGCCGCAGGCCGCCAAGGCGGACAAGATCCCGAAAACAATGAGGTTTTTCCCGATTTTGCGCATCCCGTGCTCCTTTGCTGGTGCAGAGGAGAACGGGACCGGGCGGGAAAAGTTCTTCCCGTCCGGGGGCGATTCGGGTCCCGCCGCGAGACCGGGCGCACGGCGTGTTTGATCTTGGAGATGCGCCGGGTGCGCCCTAGATCGAAAAGGACTCGCCGCAGCTGCAGCTGGATTTGGCGTGAGGGTTTTTCACCAGGAAGCCCGACCGGCCGAGGGCCAAGTCCGCGTCCAGTATCATTCCGCCGAGCACGGTGAGCGACTTGGGGTCGACGATGACGCGCACCCCGTGCTGGGCGAACACCTTGTCCCGCTCGGTGGGGCCCGCTTCGATGGAGAAATGGTAGGACAGGCCCGAACAGCCCCCGCCTTTGACCCCGATGCGCAACACGCCGTCTGGTTGTGCTTCCTCTGCAGCTTTTTTGCGCAGGTGGTCGGCGGCCGCTTCGGTGATGAACACGCTGTCGGCCTCGACGTGCACCGGTCCCGCGGCCGCGGGGTCTTTTTTCTTCCGGGAAATGCCGATGAGACTCATGTCGTGTCCTCGTGCCGTGCCGGACGCGTCGTGCCCAGCGTCTTGGTCATTCTACAGATTGAGCTCGAGCAGCGCTTCTTCGGTCATCATCCCGCGGTTCCACGGGGGGGACCAGGTGACCTCGACCTCGGCGTCGGTCACGCCCTCGGCGGCCGCGGCACGCTTCTTCACGTCTTCGGGCAACGATTGCGCCACCGGGCAGTTCGGCGCGGTGAGGGTCATGGTGACCTTCACCCGGTGTTCGTCGTCGACGTGCACGCCGTAGATGAGCCCGAGCTCAAAGATGTTCACCGGGATCTCCGGGTCGTAAATCCCGCACAACGCCTCGACCACCGCCTTTTCGATGCGGCCTTTGTCGGTGCTCTCGTCGGGCGCGTAGTCGTACGGCCGGGGCTCATCGCCGTGGCGCAACGTGGGCATCTGCGGCTTTGGCGCCTTTTCGTTCATCACGCTCAAACGGGTCATGCCAGCATCTCCACGCACAGATCGAGCGCGGCTTTGAGCGCGTCGACCTCGGCCAAGGTGTTGGTGAACGAGAACGACGCGCGGGTCGTGCCCGAGATGCCGTACCGCTCCATGATCGGCTCGGCACAGTGATGACCGGTGCGCACCGCGATGCCTTGTTTGTCGAGGAGCGTGCCGATGTCCATCGGATGCAGATTCATTCCGTCCTGGTCGATGACAAAACTCACCGCTCCGGCCCGCGCCTTCGGGGTCCCGATGAGCCGAAGCCCGCGCACCTCTGCCAGCCGCTTGACCGCGTACGCGACGACCTCGTGCTCGTGGGCCATGGCTTTGTCGAAATCGAGCTGCTGCAGATAATCGACCGCGGCCCCGAGCCCGATGCCGCCCGCGATGTGGGGCGTGCCCGCCTCGAACCGGCTCGGCGGCGCCGCGTAGGTCGTGCCCGCGAAGCTCACCTTTTCGATCATGTCGCCGCCGCCTTGCCAGGGGGGCATGGCCTCAAGCCGCGACCGCTTGCCATAGAGCACGCCGATGCCGGTGGGGCCGCACATCTTGTGGCCTGAGAAGGCATAGAAGTCCACGTCGAGGTCCTGCACGTCGACGCGCAGGTGCGGCACCGCTTGGGCGCCGTCGAGCAACACCGCCGCGGGGCACGCTTGGCGCACGGTGCGGATGATGTCTTTGACCGGGTGCACGCTGCCGAGGGCGTTCGACACGTGGCCGAGGGCGACGATCTTGGTGCGGGCATCGAGCAGGCTGGGCAACAAGTCGAGGCGCAAATCGCCGGCCTCGTCGACGTCGAGCACGCGGAGCTCCGCGCCCTGTTCGAGGGCGAGCATCTGCCAGGGCACGATGTTCGAGTGGTGTTCGACCACGCTGACCACGATGTTGTCGCCCGCCTGCACGACTTGGCGACCATGGGTCTGGGCCACGAGGTTGATCGCCTCGGTGGTGCCGCGCACAAACACGATCTCGGATTCGCGGGCCGCACCAATGAAACTGCGCAGTTTTCCGCGGGCCGCTTCGTAGGCGGTGGTGGCCCGTTGCGACAGCGTGTGCACCCCGCGGTGGATGTTGGACCGGTCGTGGCGGTAGGCCTGGTCCAGCGCGTCGACCACGAAGGTCGGGGTTTGGCTCGAGGCCGCGTGGTCGAGGAACACCAGGTCCCGGCCGTGCACCTTTTGGGACAAGGCGGGGAAGTCCTGGCGGACCCGGGCCACGTCGAACGCGGTCTTTTGCGCGGGCACGGTCATGCCGTCACCTCGTCGAGCATGGCCGCGAGCCGCGCGTCGATGAGGGGGTGGATAAACGCGTCCAGGGCCTCGTCCCCGATGTGTTCGAGCACGTCCTGCGCGAACGCAATCGTGAGCAGCCGGCGGGCGGTGGGTTCATCGAGGCCCCGGCTGCGCAGGTAGAACACGGGCTCGTCATCGAGCTGGCCCACGGTGGCCCCGTGGCTGGCTTTGACGTCGTCCGCGTAAATCTCGAGCTCGGGCTTGGTGTCGATTTCCGCGTCACGGCTGAGCAAGAGATTGTGATTGGCCTGGGCGGTGTCGCTCTTTTGCGCGTGCTCGCGGAAGATGACCTTGCCGTTGAACACCCCGTGCGACTTGCCGCCGAGGATGCTCTTCACCATTTGCCGGGACGTGCAGTGGGGCACCCGGTGGTCGAACGCGCTGTGCACATCCTGGTGGCTCTGGCCGTGGCCGAGCAGCAGCCCATGGTACTGGACCTCGGCTTGTTCGCCCCCGAGCCGGGCCTCGACGAAGGACCGGGCGTAGCCGGCCCCGAGGTGCAGGGCCACGAGGCTGTACTGGGCCGCGGCGTCGAGGTCGGCGCACACCGTGTGCACGAGCTGGGTGGTGTCCGACAGGCGTTGCCACAGATGGTGCGCGAGCTGGGCCCCGGCCCCGAGCGCGACGTGCACGGCGGCGTTGGCAAAGGTCTGGTCGTGGCTCGCGCTCACGTGCTGTTCGACCAATGTGACCTGCGCGCCTTGGTCGACGGCGCAGAGCACAAAGGGCGAACTCAGCGCGGCCGCGTCGCGGGCGTCGCTGATGTGCAGCACGTGCACCGGCGCCTCTTGCGACGCGGTCACGTGCAGCACCAGGCCCTGATCAAACAGCGCGCGGTTCAGCCCCAAAAACGCATCGGAGCGAGCGCTCTCCGACGAGGACAGGGCCTGTTCGATCACCGGGCGTAAGGTCGCGTCGGCCTCGGCCACGCTGGTCACAGAAAGACCGGCCGCATCGAGCCCGCGGCTTTTTCCGCGGTCGAGCCGCCCGTTGACAAGCACCAGCTCGACTCCCGCGGCATCGAGGCGCGCACCCTGCAGCAAGGTCTCGTCGGCGCCCGGCGACGGAGCGGGCACAAACGTGCCCTCGCGCCAGGCCTTGGGATCGGAATAGCGCCAGTCCTCGTCCTTTTTCGTGGGCAGGCCGGTCGCTTTGACCTGGTCGAGCGCGGCTTGTTGCAGCGCGCCGAGCCAGGGGGCGGCAGCTTTGTGCGGGGACAGTTCGGTGAGGGTCGCGGCCTTGTGCATGTCGTGTCCTCAGGCGGCGTCGGCGATGCCGGCGTACCCTTGTGCTTCGAGTTCGAGGGCGAGGGACTTGTCCCCCGACTTCACGATGCGGCCGTCTTTGAGCACGTGCACAAAGTCGGGCTCGATGTGATCGAGCAGGCGCTGGTAGTGGGTGACGACAATGAAGCTGTGTTCTTTGTCGCGCAGGCTGTTGACGCCTTTGGACACGATGCGCAGGGCGTCGATGTCGAGGCCGGAGTCTGTCTCGTCGAGGATGGCGAGGGCGGGGTCGAGCATGGTGAGCTGCAGGACCTCGTTCTTTTTCTTTTCGCCCCCGGAAAAGCCCACGTTGAGGTCGCGCGATTTGAACTTCGCGTCCATCTCGAGCAGGGCCATCTTTTCTTTGAGCAGCTTGAGGAAACCTTTGGCGTCGAGTTCTTCTTTGCCCTCGGCCGCGCGCTTTTTGTTCACCGCGGTCTTGAGGAAATAGCTGTTGCCCACCCCCGGGATTTCCACCGGGTATTGGAACGCGAGGAACACGCCGGCTTGCGCGCGCTCCTCGGGGGCTTTGTCGAGCAGGTCTTCGCCGCGGAACGTCACCGAGCCTTGGGTCACGGTGTATTCGTCGCGGCCCGCGAGCACGTTGGACAAGGTGGATTTGCCCGAGCCGTTGGGGCCCATGATGGCGTGAACTTCGCCGGGTTTGACCTCGAGGGTGAGCCCTTTGAGGATGGGTTGGCCGTCGACTTCGGCGTGCAGATTCTGAATGGACAACATGACAATGCCTCTGAACAAACGCCCCAGGGTCGCGGGGCGGTAGAACAAAAAATCGGGCTCAGCCCACCGCGCCTTCGAGGGACACCGCGAGCAGGGCTTGGGCCTCCACCGCGAACTCCATGGGCAGCTGGCGGAAGACCTCTTTGCAGAAACCGTTGACGATGAGGCTCACCGCGTCCTCTTCGGACAGGCCCCGTTGGCGCAGATAGAACACTTGGTCTTCGGACACCTTGGACGTCGACGCTTCGTGCTCGATCTGGGCGGTGGGGTTTTTGACCTCGATATAGGGGAAGGTGTGCGCGCCGCAGCGGTCGCCGATGAGCAGGCTGTCGCATTGGGTGTAATTGCGCGCGCCCTCGGCGCCTTTGTTGACCTTGACCAGTCCGCGGTAGCTCTGCTGGCCGCGCATCGCGCTGATGCCTTTGGACACAATCGTACTGGAGGTGTTCTTGCCGAGGTGCAACATCTTGGTGCCGGTGTCGGCCTGTTGCATGTTGGAGGTCACCGCCACCGAGTAGAACTCGCCCACGGAGTTGTCCCCCTGGAGGATCACGCTCGGGTACTTCCAGGTGATGGCCGAACCGGTCTCGACTTGGGTCCAGGAAATCTTGGCGTTGTCGCCCCGGCAGGCCCCGCGTTTGGTCACGAAGTTGTAGATGCCGCCCTTGCCGTTCTCGTCGCCGGGGTACCAGTTCTGCACCGTCGAGTACTTCACCTCGGCGTTTTTCTGGCACACGATCTCGACCACCGCGGCGTGCAGTTGGTTCTCGTCGCGCTGGGGCGCGGTGCAGCCCTCGAGGTACGAGACGTACGCGCCTTCTTCGGCCACGATCAATGTGCGCTCGAACTGCCCGGTCTTGGCTGCGTTGATGCGGAAATAAGTGGAGAGCTCCATGGGGCAGCGCACCCCGGCGGGAATCCAACAGAACGACCCATCGGTGAACACCGCGGCGTTGAGCGCGGCGAAGAAGTTGTCGGTGTGGGGGACCACCGAGCCGAGGTATTTCTGCACCAGCTCGGGATGGTCCTGCACCGCCTCGGAGAACGAACAGAAGATGACGCCCGCTTCTTTGAGGGTCTCTTTGAACGTCGTGGCCACGCTCACCGAGTCAAACACCGCGTCCACCGCGATGCCGGCCAACGCCGCGCGCTCGTGCAAGGGAATGCCGAGCTTCTCGTAGGTCTCGAGCAGCTTGGGGTCGACTTCGTCGAGGGACTTGGGCGCGTCCTCGGGCCGCTTGGGGGCCGAGTAGTAGATGACGTCCTGGTAATCGATCTGTGGATAGTCGACCTTGGGCCAACGGGGCTCCTCGAGGGTGAGCCAATGCCGGTAGGCCTTGAGCCGGTAGTCGAGCAGCCACTGGGGTTCTTTTTTCTTCGCCGAGATGAACCGGATGATGTCTTCGGACAGCCCCGGGGGGGCCTCGTCGGCGTCGATGTCGGTGAAGAAGCCGAACTCGTATTTTTTCGAGACGACCTCGTCGACGGTGGCGGAGCTCATGACACACCTTCTTCAAGGGACACAGCGTCGGAAGACACCGGATGGGAATGTTGGGCCGCGGCGGTGAGCGTCGCCTCGCGTACGATTTTGGGCGCGTCGTGGCGTTGCGTGTCGCACGCGGCGCACGCGGACGGCCCGTCGTGGGTGAGGGCGCAGCCTTGGCAGCTGTCGAGGTAGGCGAGGGCGCCTTGCAGTTCGCGTTCGAGCGATTGCAGCCGCTCGAGTTTGCCCCGCACGTCGTCGAGGGTGGTGGCGAAGCGGCCGCGCAGATGGGCCATCACCGTCTTGGGCACGTCGTGTTCGGCCGCGACCTGGATGAAGTCGCAGACCTCGGCGAGGGAAAAGCCGAGCTCCTGCAGCGAGGAGATGAACTGCACGCGTTCGAGCGCGGTCTGATCGTAGAGGCGGAAGTTGCCCGCGCTGCGTTCGCTCGGGGTGAGCAAACCCATCTCCTCGTACAGCCGCAGCGCCCGGCTGGTCTTGCCGGTGAGGCGGGCGAGGTCGCCGATTTTGAGGCCGGACAGTTCGGCGGATTGGGTCATGGGAAGCTCCGGGGCTCCGACAACTTTAACCTTCACGTAAGGGTTAGACATGTAGGTGAGCGATCCCGAGGCGTCAAAAGAAAAAATGGTAAATAAAATTGGATAGATAGGTGGGAGGGCCGCAACTCGTCGGCCGGGATTCCGGATGTAGAGAAAGACGCGTCCAACAACTTCAAGCGGCAGGCAATGCGGCACGGCGGGGGTACACCCGGCGAGGCGGCGGGGGTGGCCGGGTCCGGCCCACCCACAGTGGGTGGGCCTGCGTTCAAAAACCAAAGAGTACCCACGCGCTCGAAGACCGAGGCTGTCTCGGCCTGAGCTCCACCCGGGGGGTGGCCCGGCGTCCGATTTTGCCCGCCCCAGCGCGCGTGCGCCTTCGGCGGGTACAGTGCCGGCCGAAACGGGAGGGGGCGCGGTGAAGTTTGTGCTGTCGGCGATCGGGTCGCGGGGGGACGTGCACCCCATGCTCGCGCTGGCCAAGGGGCTGCGCGCCGCCGGGCACCAAGTGACATTGGTGGCGGCCCCGACCTTCGCCGAACGCGCCGCGCAAGAAGACGTGCCCTTCGTGGGCGCGGGCCGGGACATCCAAGGCTGGATCAACGAGCAGCTCAAGAAGGGGCTCGGCACGGTCAAAGTGTTCCGCGCGTTCACCGAGGTGTGGCGCGACGACCTCGCCGCCACCGTCGACGTGCTCGCCGACGTCATCGGCCGGGACACCGACCACGTGGTGTGCGCGGGGGCGGACGCGGCCGGGCCGCAGGTGGCGCTGGCGCGCGGCTGTGCCAGCAGCTTTGTGTTCTACGCGCCGCTGCTGTTCCCCTCGCGGGAGTACCCGCCGATGTTCATTCCCTGGGAGGGGCTGCCCCAACCCCTCAACGTGGGGTTGTGGCACCTGTCCGACGTGTTGTTGCGTCGGCTCTGGCTGCCTTTGATCAACCCGCACCGGGTGCGCCTCGGTGCCCCCCCCGCGCGCGCGGTGTTCGAGGTGTTGCCCGAGCGGGGCCTGTTCGCGTTCGATGAGCGGCTCTACGGCACCGCCAGCGACCTCGACGAGGTGTTGGCCAAAAACCCGCACATGACGCGTCCCGACCGCGTGGGCGCGCTCGTGCTCGACAACGCGGTGGAGGACATCGACCCCGCGCTGGTCGCGTTCCTCGACGCGGGGCCCGCGCCCATCTACGTCGGGTTTGGCTCGATGGCGGACGTGACCCCGGCGCGCACCCTGGCCATGCTCGAGCACATCGCGGCGCGGACCGGGTGGCGTTTTGTGCTCGCCCAAGGCTGGAGCGAGAAAACTGTGCACAGCGATCGCGACGACGTGTTCGTCATCGAAGGCGCCCCCCACGAACGGCTCTTTCCTCGCTGTGCGGCGGTGGTGCACCACGGGGGCGCAGGCACGACCCACGCCGCGTTGTTCGCGGGCAAGCCGATGGTGATCGTGGCCCACGGCGTGGACCAGGGTTTTTGGGGGCGCCGGGTCCACACCCTGGGCATCGGGGGGCCGCCGCTCAAAAAGAACAAGCTGCGTGCACAGGCATTGGAAAAGAGCCTGCGCGTCGCCCTCGCCTGTGCCGACGAGGCGGCCCGGGTGGGCGGACCCCCGGCGCAATCGGGCGTGGCCCGGGCGGTCGAGGTCTTGACGCGCTAAATCGCGTCAGGGGCGAGACCGAGCAGCTCGCACGAGAGGTCCCAGAGCTTTCTCTGCATGTCCTCGTCGAGGGCTTGGCGCGCGGGTTCGCGCTGCTCGAAGCGATGGAAATACTTGCCAGACACATTGGCGAGCTCCGGGTCGGTGACCAGCCGCACCAAAGGCGCGGCCCCGTCCTCGGGGCTGACGGAGAACAGCCGCACCGCGGCGCGGATGATGCGCGGGATTTCGCGGCCGAGGTCGGTCTTGACCACCCCGGGGTGCACCGCGTTGGCGGTCACGCCCTTGTCGGCGAGGCGGGCGGCGAGCTCGCGCACGAACAGCACGTTGGCGAGCTTGGACTGACAATACGCGGCCCGGCCGCTGAACGACTTTTCGAGCTGAAGGTCATCGAGGTGGATCGCGCCCCGGGTGTGCACCGCCGACGAGACGGACACGATGCGCGCCGGCGCGCCCGCCACCAAGCGATCGACGAGCAGGTGGGTGAGCAGAAACGGCGCGAGGTGGTTGACCGCGATTGTGGTCTCGAAGCCGTCCACGGTCTCGCGCCTCGTGGTCGGCCAGGCCCCGGCGTTGTGCACCAGCGCGTAGAGCGACTCCTCCTTGGCCCCGATCTCTTCGGCCGCGACGCGCACCTGGCCCATGTCCGCCAAGTCTGCGCCCACCACCAGACACTCGGGGTTGTGGGTCAGGCGGAACCACTCGTCCTTGAGTGCACTGGCGCGCTCGGCATCCCGCACCACGCAGTAGACCTTGGCCCCCCGGGCGAGCAGGTCATGGGTCAGCGCAGACCCGATGCCCCGGGTGGCGCCGGTGACGACGATGGTCTTGCCTTCCAGGTCGTGGGGGGGAGCGGTCTCGTCTGCCATGGGGGCCCACCATACTGCCCCCGGCGGCCCGGCGAAAAGCCAGAGGGTGTGTACAAAGCGCCTCGGTGTGCCAGTCTTGCCGCTTCTTTCGGTGTGAGGTCGGTGTTTGGATCAGTCGACACCCCCTGAAAAACAAACGGCAAATCCGTTGGCACGCCCTGCGCATTCTTCTTCGCACGAAGGAGAACGCGTGAAGGTTGTCGACACCACCGGACTGGTCAAAACCGCAGACGTCACCCGCATGACGCGCCGCGAAAAGGCGAAGGTGCGCCGGGCCCGGGCGGGCGAGGTGTACGAGGAGCCGCGGGCCAACCCGGTGCTCATGTGGATCACGCGCTTTTTGATCCATCACCTCGGCTTCTCCGGCATGCCACTGCTCGCGCCGTTGTTCCGGTGGCTCGACATCTTTCCCTGGTTCCGCGGCGTTCGCATGCGCGGCATCGATTTCCCCGCCGACCACTTGGCGCGGGCGAGAGCGGCGGCGAGCAAGGACACCGCCGCGTTCATCGCCCCCAACCACCCCGAGTTCTTCACCGATTTTCTCATGGGCCACGCGGTGGGGAGCATGATCAGCCGGAAGCTCGCGTTTTGGGTGGGCTTTGACCTCGTCAACGGACCGCTGCGCATCATCTGGCTGCGCCACAATCTCATCGCCAACGCCCCCGGGGGAGGCGGCAAACGCTATTCCCGAAAGGCCGCCTTGCGCGGCGATGGGGTCTTTATCCATCCCGAAGGTGACGTGGGCTGGACCGGGCACACCGTGCAGAAGGTGTTCGCCGGGGTGGCGCATTTGCCGCTGACCTGCTTTGACGACGAGCGCTACGACGGCCGAGATGTGTTCATCGTGCCCTTGGCCTACCGGTACCGCTTCTGTGAAGACCCGTCCCGGGGCCTGCGGCGGGAGATGGACCTCATCGAGGCGCGGCTGTCTCTGCCCCCCACCACCGGGGACGTGGGCGAGCGCTTCTTCGCGCTGCAACGACATTTGTTGGCGCGGCAGGCCGCGGCCCACGATGTGGACTTGCCGCCTGTGACCGACGAGAACTTCTTCGACCTGCAGGATCGGTTCTTCACCGCCCTCCAAGAGGGGCTGGAGGAAGACCTGGGGCTGGAGTCGCGCGGTCACCCCGCGGACCGCATCGTGGCCATCGAGCAGCGGCTGCGGGTGGTGAGGCGCACCGCGGAAAATGGCGAACAGCGGTACCGCGCGGGCAACCGCCGCTTTCAGGAAATGCGCCGGGCCTACCATTTCTCCCGTCGCTGCTACGGCACCGACGAACTCACCCTCGAGCAGGTGGCGGAGAGCCTCAAGCGCATCCGGCAGGACCTGTTCACCGGGCGGTTCTGGGATTGGCTGCGGGCGATGATGCCGTTCCCGGTCGCCGACCGGGTGGCCCACGTGCGGACCCTCGCGCCCATCCTCGTCAACGACTACCGACACCTTCCCCTCGAGGAGGCCGAGGAGAAGCTGGTGGCGCGGTACCGTCGTGAGCTGCAAGCCGGCCTCGACGAGCTCACCGCGGAGCTCGCCGGGGACACCCCCACCGTGCCCAATCCCTTCGCGGTGGCGGTGGCCCCGGCGAAGGTGGCGAAGGTGGCGTCGGCGGCGTCGGCCTGAGGGTCACCACCACGGCTCGACATGGTACTGCATCGCCCCGAGGATGTTGCCCTCGGGGTCCTCGAAGAAGATGAGGTCGCCGACCCCGTGGATGGTGGCCTTGTCCATCACGATGGTGCCGCCGTGCTCGACGACGGCCGCGGCCACCGCGTCGACGTCCTCCACCGCCAGGGTGCACTCCAACCCATTGAGGTTCTTGCCCCCGAGGGCGCGCCGCTTCTGCAGCGCGCCCTGCACCGTCTGGTTGTCCTGCCCGACATGAAAAAACTCCGGCGGCCCCCACGGCTCAAACGTCCAGCCAAACACCTCACCGTAGAAGCGTTGGGCGCGCGCGGGGTCATCGGCGTTGAGGGCGAAGTGAACGATCGGGGCTTTGGGCATCGGGTCCTCCGGTGGTTGAGAAGAGCGGCCACCGTAGGCCCTTGCCGGGTGTCGTGCTTTCGACGTAATGACAATCAATGTCGCAAAAACGACAGCCTGGCCGGGCGCCCGACCCGGAAGCGCGTACCTTGGTGCGGACCTACGGCGTGGTGCACCCGGCGGGCCTGCACCTGCCGCGGCGGACGTTCGACTGGGGGCAGCTCTGCCATTGCGTGCGGGGGGTGATGAGCGTGCACACCGCGGCCGGGGTGTTCGTGGCCCCGCCGCACCGCGCGGTGTTTGTCCCCGCCGGGACCGAACACCGGGTGGAGATGACCGGGGTGGTCGACGTGCGCACGGTCTATTTCGCGCCGTCCCTGTCCCCCCAACTGTGGCAAGCCACGCGGGCGGTGGCGGTCACGCCCCTGCTGCGCGAACTCATCGTGTACACCACGGGCCACGGCCTGTTGCGCAAGGACCGCCCGGCCGAGCGGCGGCTTGCCTGGACATTGCTCGACCAGATGACCGCCCTGCCTTCGGCGCCGCTGTCTTTGCCCCAGCCGCGCGATGCCCGGGCGGTGAAGGCGGCGGCCCTGTTGCTCAGCGATGCCGAGCCGGATCTCGACCTCGACCAGGTCGCGCGCCGGGCGGGGGCCAGCCGGCGCACCCTGGAGCGGCACTTTGTCGACGAGACCGGGCTCACGCTGGGGCGGTGGCGTCTGCGGGTGCGCCTGCTGCGCGCGCTGCAGCTCTTGGGCGAACACCGCCCGGTGTCGGAGGTCGCGCTGCTCGTCGGGTACGAGACCCCGAGCGCGTTTGTGGCCGCGTTCAAGCGGGAGCTGGGCGAGACTCCAGGGCGGTACTACGGCGCGTCCGCGGGCGGTCGGGCCCGCTCTCCATAGATTCGATGTCGGCGGTCACAACGGTGTGCTTGTCTCCTGCCCGGCAACTGCGACGAGGTTTTTCGACGCACGCGAGCGTGATCGCCCGAACGCTCATCGAAGACCACCAGTCACCTCTGCCGGAGCCGAGGCTGCGGAGCGCGGCGGTGGTCGCTGATGACCACCCATTGCTTTTGCAGGAGGTGTCGTGGTCCGACAAGGCGCGGGATCAGCTCGGGATCGACGGTGGATATGCCCTGGGCCGGTCGATGCCCGCGAGCGCCCGTTCGGGCGTCTCGTCGCTGGACACCAGCTCAGGCGTCGGCCTCGTCGGCGGCCGCGCGGCCCGGTTGGTCGGCGCCGGCCGCCGCGCGCCAGGTCTCGGCCAAGCTCGCGTAGTGGGCGGCCTTGTCCGCGTCGTGATCAAACGCGGCCGCTTTGTGCGCGACCTCGGCCAGGGCCGGGTCCTGGACCCCCGCCGCGAGGCGGGCCTCGGCCAAGTCCAGGGCCTTGTAGGCGAAGCCGTCGATGAGCAGCCGCTCGGCCGCGGCGGTGTATAGCGCTTCGTCCCCGGGGCCGGCCTGCTCCGCAAACAGGGCGGTGGCCGCACCCGCGGGCTCACTGCGCAGGGCCGCGAACAAGGCGGCCCGGCGCGCGGCGGGGTGCAGCTCGCCCACCGGGCGGTCCAGGGACGAAAACCGTGCATAGGCATCGGCGGGGTCGTCGCCGTAGGCATCGATGCCCATGTCGAGCAAACTGTCGTCGCCCTCTTCGATGTCGGTGCGGCCGGCGGCGATCTTGCGGGCCTCGTCGAGTTTGCCCCGGGTCAGGGCGGCCCAGGCCATGAGCTCGACCGCGGCGTTCTTCACCGGCTCGGATTTGGCCCGCTCCATCACACGGAACACGGTGTTGGCCACCTCGTCGACGTCTCCCTCGCCCAGGCGCTCGAGGGCGTCTTGCAGCGGCTCGACCAGGCGCTCGTCGTCGAGCATTTCGCCGTGGTTGCGCAGCAGCCGGAAGGCCTGGACCCCGAGGGCACCAAACAAGAAGGCGGCGAAGAACATGCGCGCGTACAGCGCACCGGCCACCACCACCACCGCGGTGGCCACCGTGATCACCGCGGCCGGGCGCGTGCCTTTGCCTCTGGTGAACTTCTCGAACACCGACCTCACCACATGGCCACCGTCGAGCGGCAGCATGGGCAAGAGGTTGAGCACACCCCAGCCAATGTTGACGAAAAGCGCGTTGCGCAACACCGCCCGCCCCACCTCCCCGAGGTCGGTGGGCAGGGCCAAGGCCAACCCCCACAATAGGCCCCCGAGGGCGAAGCCAAACGCCGGTCCCGCGAGGCTGATGACGATGCTCTGTCCCGGGCGCACGCGGAGACTGCTCACGTCTTGGGTCATGCCCCCCATCTCGTACAGCGCGATTTGGGGCTCACCGCCGTAGCCGGCGATGGCCACCGCGTGACCGATCTCGTGCCACAGCACACTCACGAACACGGTGACGATGAACACAGCCCACACCACCAATGAATCTGCATCGGGCGCGGTCCGCGGCCAGCCGAGCAGGGCCGCGACCACAAAGTGGCCGGGTCGCACGGTGATGGGAAAGCGGAACAGGGTAAAGCGGAGCATCAAGTGGTCTCGCGGGCTGCGGTGCCCTCTGTAGACTTGGGCACCGGGGCGCGCGGGTCAACCACGCCGCCGCCCGCGTCGACGACCACCCGGGCCGAGCGCTGGTAGGTGACATAGGAGTAAGCCCACTCGAACACCACCACCGCCCGGTTGCGAAAGCCCACCAGGTAGATCAGGTGCACGAACAACCAACCGAGCCACGCCAGGGTGCCGGTGAGGTTGAGCCCCGCCACGCGGCCCACCGCTTTCTTGCGGCCGATGGTGGCGAGGGTGCCTTTGTCGAGATACCGAAACGGACGCTTCTTCTCGCCCGCGACCTGGCGGCGGATGTTGTCCGCGGCGTGGCGTCCCATCTGCAACGCGGCCGGCGCCACCCCGGGGACGGGGGCCCCGTCTTGTTCGAAGTGGGCGAGGTCGCCGCATACATAGACATTGTCGTGATCGTTGGCCTCGAGGGTGGGGCGGACATTGACCCGGCCGGCGCGATCGGTGGAGCCGAGGTCCCGGCCCAAGGGCGAGGCTTGGTTGCCCGCAGCCCAGAGCACGGTGCGGGCGTCGATGCGTTCGCCGTCGATGTCGACCCCCCGGGCATCGACCGCGGTGACCTTGGTGTCGAGCAGGACCTCGACCCCGAGGCGCTGGAGCTGGGACACGGCGTCGTCGCTGAGCCGCTCCACCATCGCGGGCAGCACCCGGGGGCCGCCCTCGACGAGGATGACCTCGGCCGAGCCGGGACTGAACCGGCGAAAGTCGCGGGTCAGGGTCTTGCGGGCGATCTCGGCGATGGCCCCCGCGAGCTCGACCCCGGTGGGTCCCGCCCCGACGACCACGAACCGCAGCCAGGGGGCGGCTTCGGGCCCGCCCCCCAGACGCTCGGCCTCTTCAAACGCCGAGATGATGCGGTACCGCACATTGAAGGCGTCCTCGAGGGTCTTGAGGCCGGGGGCGTGCTGTTCCCACTCGTCGTGGCCGAAGTACGTGTGGCGCGCTCCGGTGGCGACGATGAGGTGGTCGTAGGGTTGGCGCCCGCTCTTTTTGAAGTGGACCTCCCGGGCCCCGGGGTCGATGCGGGTGGCCTCGTCGAGGAGAACGGTGGCGTTCTTTTGGCGGCGGAGCACCCGGCGGATGGGGCTGGCCACGTCGGGGGCGGCGAGGGCAGCGGTGGCCACCTGGTAAAGCAACGGCTGGAACAGGTGGTGGTTGGTGCGGTCGTAGACCACGACGTCCACGGGGGCGCGGGCCAGGCGCTGGGCCGCGAACAACCCGGCGAACCCACCGCCGAGGATCATCACCCGGGGACGCGCGCCGCTCATGGGTGACCTGGGGCCGGGCCGTCGCCGAGCACGGTCTTGACCTCATTTTTGCGGTGAAGGGTTTGGTGCACGGGGCACTTGTCGGCGATCTCGAGCAGACGTTGGCGTTGTTCGTCGTCGAGGTCGCCGGTGATGTGCACCACCCGGTCGATGCGGTCGACTTTGCCCTGGGTCTCGTCGCAGGTCGCGCAATCGGTGGCGTGGATCTTCTTGTGGGTGAGGGACACGTCGACGTGCTCGAGCGGCCACCGCTTGCGGTCGGCGTACATGCGAAGAGTCATCGACGTGCACGCCCCCAGCGCGGCCAGCAGCAACTGGTAGGGCGAAGGGCCGCTGTCCTGCCCCCCAACGTGCCGGGGCTCGTCGGCGGACAAGGGGTGGCCCCCGGCGCTGATGTCCTGGCCGTAGGGGGTGCGGTGGTTGTCGTGGACCACCACCGGGGCCTCGTGGTCGGGGGCGGCGGTGTCGTCGGGCGCGGCGTCTTCGAGGACGCGGCGCACCCGGGCGCAGATCATGTCCGCCACGAGCTCGGCGTCGCGCTCGTCGGTCAGGAGGTGATCGGCGGCGGGGGGCAGGGTGATGAGGCTCGCGTCGTGGGGCGCCCAGCGCTGCAGCTGTTCGGCGTGGGCGAAGGGCACGGTCTCGTCGCCGGGGGCGTGAAACAAAAGCAGCGGACGGCCCAGGGCGGCGACGCGGTCTTGTTGGGGTTGACCGCTGATGTCGTCGAGGAACTTCTTGGTCACGGTGAACGTGCGGCCCGCGATCTCCACCGGGGCGCTCCCGGTGTCGGCGATTTGGTCGAGCTTGTCGTCGAACAGGTGCCGCACGTGGGCCGGGTCCGCGGGGGCGCCGATGGTGCACACCAGCTTCACCGAGGGCAGGCCGTGGGCGGCCGCGAGCACGGCCGCGCCGCCGAAGGAGTGGCCCACGAGCACCGCCGGGGCCCGGTACCGGGCCGCCAACGCCTCGGCCGCGAGCAGCACGTCCTCGACGTTGGACGAAAAGTCAGCGTTTGCGAAGTCGCCCTCGCTCCCGCCGAGCCCGGTGAAGTCGAACCGCAGGGTGGCGATGCCGTGGCGGGTGAGGGCCCGGGTCACCCGCCGCGCGGCGGTGGTCTGCATCGAGCAGGTGAAACAGTGCGCGAACACACAGGTGGCCACGATGGGCCCGTCGGGCAGCTCGACGCGGGCGTGGAGGGCATCGTCGTGGGACCCGGTGAATTCGAAACGTTCGCTTGGCATGATCGCTCCTCGGCCTGTTCTTCGCGGTCGCACTTGGGTTATCTCAATCGAAGGCGCCGCGTGCAGCCTCTTTCAGCGACGGGGAGCGATGAGCGGGGGACTGTCCGAGTTTTTGCGCGTGCGCCAGGCGCGTCGGGTGCCGACCGCGGTCGAGCCGACGTTCACCTACGCGCTCGGCCACCTCACGGTCAAGGTGCGCGAGAGCCAATACCCCGGACTGAACCAAGCCCGCACCGCGATGTGGGCGCCCTTCATCAACCCCACCGGCCGACGGTGGGTGTTGCACGGGCAGGCCCAGCCGACGGCCATGGGGCTGTTCATCAGTTCGCAGCGGGTCCCGGTGTGGGGGGGCAAGGTCAGCGCGACGTCGGCGTTTGACGAGCTGCTGACCCGGGCCCGGGCGCACGCGGGGTTGTTGCGGGCGCTCGAGGGGTTGGACGGCCGGGTGTTTGGCGCGGTCCTCGACGACGAGGGGCCGGCGGGGCCGGGCTACGGGCGGGATGTGGACCTCGCGGTGGCCGCGTCCGACGATTCGTACGACGACATCGAGGGGCTGCGGCACCTCGAGCAGTGTTTGCAGGCGATGGTCGAGGTCGCGGTGGGCCAGGAGGTGTTCGGCGATGGCCGGCCGTTGCTCAACCGGTTGGTGGGCGCGCTCAACGATCGCACGAGTTTTTTTGGCACCGACTTCGGGGCCGGGCACGGGGGCCTGGTCACCACCGCCAATGTGCCTGAGTGGCCGGGGGCGGTCGCGCGCCTGTGGGCGGCGGGCCCAGACCTCCCGGCCAACTTTTGCCGTCTCCAACTCGAGGCCCCGGTCCCGCCCTTGGCGGTGCGGCGCCGGGGCGCCCTGGAGCGCCTGGTGCGGTTTTTGGTCGTGCCCCGGCGGGCGTTCTCCCATCCGCTGCTCGACCGGTTGCGCGAGTCGGTGGCCGGGGAGGTGGTGTTCAGCGAGGACGAGGGCCAGACCTGCCTGCGGGTGGGGCGGTTGGCGTTGGCGGACATGGTCGATGCCGCGGACCTTTCGCTGCGGTTTTGGCACCAGCTGCTCAAGGAGCGGCTCGACGACGCGGGGCGGTCTGACTAGTGCGCATCTAAAGCAGCGCGGCTTGGCCCCCGGCCCCATGTTCCTGCAGGTAGCGGTCGAGCTTGAGCTTTCTGCGGGTGCTGTCCGAGGTCATGTAGCGCAACTTGCCGAACACCTCGCGCTCGGGGCCCCAGGCGCGGTCGAACCGGCCCAAGGTCCAGAAAATGCCACTGTAGGAGTTGGGGTCACGGCCATCGAGGGCGTACTTGTTGTTGAGCTCGATCATCACCGCGAGGGCGTCCTCGGGGGTGCGGGTCCAGTGGTAGATCTTTTTGCCCCAGAGCATGCGGAGGTAGTTCTGCATGCGGCCGGTATCCACCAATTCACGTTGGGCCGCGTTCCACAGGTCGTCGTGGGTGGCCGCGGCTTCGAACTCCGCGAGGGTGTAGACGTGGGGGCGGCGGTCGTCCCGGTGTTGGTGCATGGTCTTTTGGGCCCACTCCGGCAGCGAAGAGAGCTGGTCGTAGTCGTCCGGCCGGTGGTGGCAGAACACGTGGCCGATCTCGCGCCAGGTCACGATCTCGTCGACGAAGGCCTCGGCGGTTTGGCTCATGCCCCACCACCCGTGCCGGGCCCCGTTGGCTTTGGGCGCGGCCTTGTCCGGTGACCACGATTCGCGCTCGAACAGGTCGCGCATCACCTCGTGGACGGACACGTGTCCAAAGTGCAGGTAGGGGCTCAACCCGCTGGCCGCGTCCCGGTCGGGGTGGTTGCGGTCGTCGCCGTAGGCGGCGAGGCGGCGGGTGACGAAGCTGTCGAGCACGGCCCGGGCGGTGCCTTCACCCCCCGACACCGGGGCCCGGGTCACGTGGTGGTCGATGGCGAGGTCCGAGAGGTCCCGGTCCCGGGCCAGCCGGCGCTGATCGGCGGCGGGCCAGCGCTGTTGCACCGCGTCGGGGATGCGGGCGGGGGGCAGGTCGACCCCGTCGAGGGGCACCGGCCGGGGGAAGCGCCGCAGGTGGGGGGCCACGGTCTTTTGCACGTGGCGCCGGAACGACGCCGCGGTGGTGAACACCCGATCCGACGCGGACAGGGGAAGGATGCCCAGGCTGTCCACCGCCACCAGGGGCACGTCGAGGAGGGCCGCGGCGCGGGCCTGCATCCGGGGGAGGAAGAAGCACGGGTAGAGGTCGGTGACGACGAGGGCGGCGTCCTGGGCCAGGGCGGCCAACAGGCCTTTGCCCGCCCCGGCCTGGGGTTCGACATAGGGGTGGTAGGCCACGGGGGTGTCCGCGAATGCATCTGCATTGTCGTGCATGCCGTCGATGACAAAGTGGTGCAGCCGGTCGGAGGCCCACCGGTAACCGATGCGCAGGGGCTCGAGCACGATGAGGGGCAGGCCGAGCTCGCCGGCCCGGGCCAACGCATGCTGCAGCCCGAAGTTGTGCCGGGTGCGGCGGGCGGCCACCATCCAGTACAGGACGTGGCGCGGCGACGAGGGGGCGGGGCGCTGGTTGAGGGGGTGGAGGCGATCGGCGGGGGCGGGCGGAGGCGGCTTCATGCCCCTCAGATGCCGCTTTGGCCCCGCCGGTCACAGGGGGCGCAGGGGGCGAGCCCGCCGATGAAGTAGCCCTGGACCGCGTCGCATCCGGCGTCCGCGAGCAGGGCGCGCTGGGACGCGGACTCGACCCCCTCGGCGATGACGAGCACCCCGAGCTCGTGCGCCTGCCGGCACAGGGTGCTGACCAACGCGGCGCGGGCGGGGTCGCGCTCGATGCCGCGGGTGATGTGGAGGTCGACTTTGATCCACTCGGGGGCGAGGGCGGCGAAGGCGTTGAGGCTGGAAAAGCCCGCGCCCACGTCGTCGAGACACAGCCGGTAGCCGAGGGCCCGAAGTTCGGCCACGGTCTGGTCGAGGTGCGGCACCGCGGCGAGCGCGGCGCAGTCGGCGAACTCCAGGACCACGTGGCGCGCGTGCCGGGTCAGGGGCGCGGCGGGGTCTAGGAGGGTGAGGTCCTCGAGGTCCTGGGGGGTTTGGTTGACGAACCAGAGGTGCGCGGGATCGGTGTCGTGCAGACGCGCCGCCACCTCCTCGCGCAAGGTGCGGCCCACTGCGGACAAGGCGCCGAGGGCGGCGGCCTCCTGCAGCAGGGGCACGGGCTGGTCGAACGGGGCGTGGTCGGTGCGCATGAACAGCTCGTGGCCGAGCAGGGCGTCGTCGGCGCAGGTCACGATCGGCTGCTGATGCAGGGACATTGTATTGAGCGCGGCCAGCAGGCGGGCCCGCCGGGCGTGGGTCCGCCCCAAGGTCTGAGATCCGGCGGGGGTGGGGGGCACGAGCCGGGCGGCGTCGACCCGGGTCTTGGCCAAGGCCCCATGCCGGGCCGCGACGGTGACCGCGTCGACGAGCTCGCGGGGGCGAAACGGCTCGACGAGGTAAATCAAGGCCCCGCCGCGGCGGGCCTGCTCCGAGGTGTCCGCGTCGGGGAGCCCGGTGTAGACGACCACCGGCAGATCGGGGCGTGACCGCTTGAGCTCCTCGAGCAGCTCGAGCCCGCTCATGCGCGGGAGGGTGACGTCGGTGACCACCACCTCGAACGGGCGGTGGGCGAGGTGATCGAGGGCGGCCGCCCCATCGGGGGCGACGGTGACGCCAAAGCCGCCGCGCTCGAGCACCCGGCGCAGGCTGCGCAGCATGCGCTCATCGTCGTCGACCAGCAGGACCCCCGGGGAGAGCATGGGCATAGGAGCAGGGTATCCGATTTTTTCTCGGCTTTCTGCTTTTGAGTCACAATTCCGCCCGGGCGCGAAGCCTGCTACCGGGCCGCATGTCCAAGGACGCCCGCGCGACCGGGCTGTTGATGCTCGTCGGGGCGGCGGTGCTGTTCTCGATGATGACCGCGCTGGTCAAGCTCGCGGGGGTCCGGTTGCCGAGCACCCTGATGGTGTTGGCCCGGACCCTGATCATCGGCGGGGCGGCCCTGGTGTGGTTGCTGCTCAAGGGCATTGGCCCCCTGGGGACCCACCGCCGGTTGTTGTTCGCCCGGGGGGTCCTCGGCACGGTGGGGTTGTTCGCCTATTTCTACTCGGTGACGCGTTTGCCCCTGGCCGAGGCGACCACGATCCACTTCTTGAACCCGATGTTCACCGCGGTGTTCGCGGCCGCCACCATCCGGGAGCGGATCGATGCCCGCCTCGGGGTGGGGCTGGTCGTCGCGCTCGCCGGGGTGGTGTGCGTGGCGCGGCCCCCGGTGTTGTTCGGCGGGGCCGGCATCGATGTGCCCGGCTTGCTGTTCGGGCTGTTGGCCGCGGTGTCGGCCGCCTCGGCCTACGTCGTCGTGCGCGCGCTCGGGGGGCGCGAGCACCCGATGGTGATCGTGTTCTGGTTCGCGATGGTGTCCTTGGTGCCGGCGGCGTGGGCCGCGTCGAGCGCGGGGGTCATGCCCCACGGTCACGAGTGGGGGTTGCTCGCCGGCGTCGGGGTGATCACCCTCGGCGCGCAAATCCTGCTCACCGCGGGCTTGGCCCGGGTCCCCGCGGGGCAGGCCACCGCGGTGGGGTACATCCAGCTGCCGCTTGCGGCGGGGTTCGGCCTGGTCTTGTTCGACGACCGGCCCGGGTGGCTCACGGTGGTGGGCGCGGGGTTGGTGCTGTCGGGCACCGGCTTGGCGGTGCTGCGCCGGTCGGGGCGATCACATCTTGCGCGCGGATCGGACCGTGAGGTATGAACAGATGTTCAGTGACCCGCACCCGGAGATCGCGATGAGCCAAAATCCACTGCCCGCCGGTCTGGAGCTGTTGCTCGAGACGTACACCCAATCGTTGTCCGATGTCTCGTTTCCCGACGTGGATGCCGCCATTTTGCAGCGCCAGGTCGATGCCCTGCACCAGATGCACGAGCGCGCCCGGGCCCTCGAAGCCGAGCTCGCGGACCTGACCCGCGACCTGCGCGCCGAGGAGCAAGCGGCCACGGTGTTGTTCGGTCGCGCCCTCGACTACGCCAAGGTGTTCGCCGCGGACAAGCCGGAGCTGCAGGCGACGCTGTCCCAGGTCAAGCTGCCGAAGGTGCCCAAGGCCCCCAAGCTCGACAAAGCCGCGGGGCCCAAGCCCAAAAAGGCAAAGGTCGTGCGCGCCGACAAGCGCAAAGCCCCGCCCGCGCCCCCCGACGACGACAAGGCGGGGGACGAGCGCGCCGCGGCCTGAGCCCGGCGCGACGTGTCGGTGAAGGGCCCTTGCGGCCAGGACAGACAGACGTCACCCTGACCGCATGAACCGCGCCCTGCCTCAGTTGCCCACCGAGCGCACGAGCTTCGTGCGCGTCACCGACGACTGGTACGTGGTGTGCCGCAGCGACGAGCTCAAGCAAAAGCCGCTGTCGGTCACGCTCTTCGACCAACCGCTCGTCGTGTTTCGGTCCAAGACGGGGGTCGCCTGTCTGCTCGACCGGTGCCCCCACCGCAACGTGCCGTTGTCGGAGGGCAAGGTGAAGGCTGGGCGCATCGAGTGCCCGTACCACGGCTGGCAGTTCGACCGCACCGGCGAGTGCAGGTTCATTCCGTGTCTGGACGGCACCGCCGAGGCCAAGGCGCGGCGGGCGCCGTCGTTCGCGGCCCAAGAGCGCGACGGTTACATCTGGGTCTACGCCGAGGCCGACGCAGAGCCCACCCGGGAGCCGTTTGTGTTCCCGTTTCTCGACGATGACCGCTACGTCAAGGTGCGCAGCCAGATCGACATGGAGGGCACCATCCACGCGGTGGCGGAGAACGCCCTCGACGTGCCCCACACCGCGTTTCTGCACGGCGGGTTGTTCCGCCAGTCCTCGCGGCGCCACCCCATCGACGTCGTCATCCGCCGCAAAGGCGATCACGCCGAGGCCGAGTACATCGGCGAGCCCGCGCCCACCGGGTTGCTCGGTCGCGTGCTCGCCCCCGGGGGCGGCGTGGTCACGCACTACGATCGGTTCTTTTTGCCGTCGGTGACCCAGGTCGAGTACGCCCTGGGCGACGACACCCACTTGGTCACCACCGCGGTGCTGACGCCGCTGTCCGAGCGCAAGACCCGGGTGTTCGGCATGTCCGCGCTGCGCACCCCCTTGCGGCGGGCGCAGAAGGTGTTGGCCAAAGTGATCAAACCCTTCGCGCTCTACGTGCTCAAGCAGGACGCGGACATCCTCAAGATGCAGTCCGACGCGGTGCAGAGCTTCGGCGGCGAGTCATTGATCTCCACCGACGCCGACGTGCTCGGGCCGCACATTTTCCGCCTGCTGAAGAACGCCGAAGCGGACAAGCGCAGCGGCGAGCAACCGGAAAAACGCATCCGGATGTTTGTCTGACCGAGGGGCTACCAACCGCCTTCGTCTTTGTTCTCGTCGGCGGCTTCGTCCGCTTCGGCCGCGCGTTGCTCGACCATCTCTTGGGTTTTCTTTTCGATCGCGTCGACGACCTTCTTCGGTTGCGACCCGATCTCTTCGGTGACTTCTTGGCGTTTCTTCTCGCAGCCGGTGGTGGCCACCACCGCGGGGAGCAACAGGGCGATCAACAAGACGCAGCGCATGGTTCTCTCCAGTCCCCGCGATCGTACGCGAGGGTTTGGGCCCCTAGGGCTTGTGGTCACGAACAGCATCGAGGATCTCGGCGCCGGTGAGGTTGTCGTTGCCCGCGGGGGTCCCGTGGTCGGTGACGAACAAAATCTCCATGTCCGACCGCCGCACGATCATGTCGAACCCCCGGCCGGTGGCAAACGGGGCCTCGTCGAACACCCCCGCCACCGGCTCGGTCTCGGCGTCGCCCACGCACAAGCCCGCATCGCTGCCCCGGCCGGCCACGAACGTGAGACAGGTGTCCGCCGTCCCCGGCTGGGCGTTCTGGTCTTGTTCGAGCACCCAAATCAGCTGGGCTCCTTCGGCGAGAATCTCTTCTTCCACTTCCGCCACCGAACCGGTGTGCGTCCGGCACGCGCTTCACCACGCGGGGATGGAGACGAACAGCAGCAGGTCGAACGGGCTCCACGCCCGGTTGGCGTCCTCGTCGCAGTAGGCGCGCAGAAGGTCGAGCTCACCGTCGGGACCGGCCGCGGTTTGGACCGACGGCCAGGCGTAAGGGGGCAACGCTTCGCCGAGGGCCATGGCCCCGTTGTGCGCCGGGTATTCACAGTTGCCCAAGGTGGGGGGCTCGGGATCGAACCCCCCTGCGGTGCCGCACGCGATCGCGGGCAGCACCAGGAGACCGGCCAGGCGGGAAGGCGCAGCGAGCATGCGCCCATCTTAGCGCACCCCGTCGATGGGGGGCGCGCCCTCGGGGACGGCCACCGCCAGCCCCCCGCCCCAGGGCCGGAGATCGACCGCGCGCGTGTCCCCGCGCCGGTCGATGAGCCGGGCGCCGGTGGGGCCAAATCCCCTGGCGTCCGCGTCCGCGCCGTCGTCGAAGGCCTGCTGCCAGTCCGCGAACCACCCCGCCAGCCACGGTATGGGCCCCCCCCGGGCCAGGTCTTGGGGGAGCACGCCGCGGAACATGCGCGGGGCAAACCCACGGCGCTCGTCACAGAAAAGCAACAGGCGGCTCTCGCGGGCGGGCGCGTCTTTCGGCACGATGTACAACGCGCCGCAGTCGCCGCCCTTGTCCGTGGACCCTTCGAGCAGCCACCCCCGGGGCCGGAGCCGGGCCCACAGCTGCGCGCGCCCGGCCCGGGCGGTGGCGGGGGGGAACGACCGCAGCACGTTGATGGCGCGCACCACATCGAACCCGGTCCCGGTGGGCGCCGCGAACAAGTCCTCGCACACAAACTGCACCCCGGGGGCGAGGCCGCGCGCCGCGTCCACCCGTGCAGGGACATTGTCGAGCCCCACCACCGCCACCTCCGGCCACCGGGCGCGCAGGGCGCGGGCAAAGGCCACGGTGGTGTCGGGGGATGTGCCCAGCCCCACGTCGAGGGCGCGGCCCACGGGGGCTTGGCGGTGCCGGGACACGAACACGTCGGGCCCGTCGAGGCGCCCGGCCGCGGTTCGGCCCTTTTGGGGCCCGAGGCTCATGGGCGTGACCGTGCCACGCTTTGGCCCGCTGCCAAAGTCGGTTACAACCCGGCATGGCCTCGTCGCCCCGCGTCCTGGTGTACGACCCCCACCCGCCGGTGGCGGCCGCGGTGCGGGACGCGCTCGCCGGTGAAGCCTGGGCGGTGGAGGTGGCGGTCGACGTCGAGGCCGCGCTCGCGGGGGTGCTCGGGGCGCAGGCCCCGGACGTGGTGTTGTTCGGTCTCGCCGCCGGCGACGTCGACGTGCTGCACTTCCTGCACGACGTGCGCGAGGCGGGCCGCGACCTGCCGGTGGTGGTGCTGGGGGACAAGCAGGACCCCGAGCGCATCATTCGCATGTTTCGCTTCGGCGCGGACGACTACTGCGCCCGCCCGGTGGACGGGGCCGAACTGTGTTCGCGGGTGCGCGTGCACCTCGGGGCCCGGCGCCGGGTGCCCAAGAAGGTCGGCCCCTACCGCGTGACCGGGCTGCTCGGCGAGGGGGGCATGGGCCAGGTGTTCGAGGCGTTCGACACCCGCAACCAAGACCGGGTCGCGCTCAAGATGTTGGTGCCCGACCTCGTCGACGACGTCGGGTTCGGCGCGCGTTTTGAGCGGGAGATCGAAGCGGTGCAGGCGGTGCACCACCACGCCATCGTGGGCTATCGCGGCGACGGCGAGCACCGGGGGCGGCGCTATCTCGTGCTCGACGTGGTCGAGGGAATGCCCCTGCATGAGCTCGCGGCCACCCCCCACCGGGTGTTGCACGCCGCGGCCGAGGTCGCCTGGGGCCTGCACGCGCTCCACGCCGCGGGCTACGTGCACCGGGACGTGAAGCCGGACAACATCTTTGTGTCCGCGGACGACACAGTGACATTGATCGACCTGGGGGCGGCCAAGGGGGTCAGCGACCGCGGCGTCACCCCCCGGGGCCAGGTGTTGACCAGCCCGCTGTACGCCAGTCTCGAACAGCTCCTCGGACGCGAAGGGCCCCCCGCCGACCAATACGCGCTCGGGGCCACGCTGTTCGAGGTGCTCGCGGGCGCGCCCCCGTTCGCGCCGGGTCTCGGCCCCGATGAGATCCTGGCGGCGAAAAAAGCGGACCCGCCGCGCTTGGCCATCACCCTCGACGCGCGGCTGCCGGGGGTGGCCGACATCGTGGCCCAGATGATGGCCAAAAAGCCGCGCCATCGGTTTCGGGATCTCGCGGTCGCGGCCCAAGCGCTCGAGGCGCGGGCCGAGGCATTGTGGCCCGCGGCCGAGCGGCGGGCGTCTTCGGCGTCGTCCTGAGACCAGCGTGGGTGGCGCCGACGCGGCGGCCGCGCCCACCGGGGCGTGTGGCTGAGCTTCAGCGTTTCTTGCGCCGCCGCCTCTTCTTCTTCTTCTTTTTCTTCTTTTTGGACGACGCTTTGGCGTCGTCGTCGCCCGCCTTCGTCTTGTCGTCGTCGACCGTCTTGTCTGCGGCGCCGGTGGCGGCGTCGGCGGGGCCGGCGTCGCCGTCGGTGGTCCCGGCGTCCCCGGTGGCTGCGGCGGGGTCCCCTTGGGCCGGGGTGTCTCCCCCGCCAAACAATGCATAGGCAGCAAAGCCGCCGCCCACGATCAGCACCAAACCCACGGCCACCGCCGCGGCCACCACCATCGGGGTCTTGGACTTGAACTGCTCGTCGTAGATCTCTTGGTCCAGCTCCCCGGCCTGGACCGCCTGCTGGATGTCCTTGGCATAAAAGGCCTGGGTCACCGTCATCTGGCCAAACGGGTTGGGGCCGGTGTTTTGCGCGGGGCGGCCGGCCGCGGCCGCCGCGGGCGGCTGGGCTGCCTGTGCCTGTGCCTGGGCCTGGGCCTTGGCCCGCGCCGCCTCGAGCCGTTCGCGCTCGAGGCGCTCGGTTTCGATCTGGGCTTGGCTCTTGCCGGCGGCCGGGGGCGCGGCCGCGGCAGGCGCGGCAGGCGCGGCGGGCGCGGCGGGCGCCGGCGGGTCGGAGACCGGCGCGGACGGCGGCTCGGTCACCGCGCGCGGGGCGGCGAGATAGGGGTCGAGGGCGGGCTGGGCCGGGGCGGTCACCGCCGGCTGTGCCGGTGCGGTC